>CBDCFD010000007.1:0-775000 GCA_965216155.1 Dehalococcoidia bacterium
TTGAGCGGCTATGTAACCGGGTAGCCGCCGAGACGCTTCTACCCCAAGGCGAGTTCCTGTCCCATTGGCGGGACGACGAAGAGGTTTCTCAGAACGTTCAAACTTTGGCCCGGAGATTCCGAGTCAGTGTCCTCACGGTGCTGCGCCAAGCGCTAGATCTGGGAAGACTGGGCCAGGAAACTTATCGGAAGCTCCTGTCAGATGAACTCGGCCGCCAAACACGGCGTGCCGAGGGTCAGAGTGGTGATTTTTACAACACTTTCCTAGCTCGAAACAGCCGGTTGTTTTGCGAATCGGTAGTAGCTGCTGTCAGTACCGAGCGGGTCGGCCGTATCGATGCCGCCCGGTTGCTCAACGTCAAGGCGCAAACCATCGGCAAGCTTGCATCCCGGCTATTCGGGGACTCGAGACCGAGTGCCTGACTTCTGGCTAGACTCCGATGTCCTAATTTCGGCGAAAAACGGCCTTCTGGCCTTCGACATAGCCCCACGGTTCTGGGCCGCTCTTGATCGCCACTTCGAGGCGGTGCGGATTTCCAGTCCGGTCATGGTATACGAGGAATTGACTTCCAATTACCACCAAGACGAATTAGCAGACTGGGCACGGGCACGCCGGGCCACACATTTCACCGATGCCAACGAACAGACTCAAGAGCAGTTCACACACATCGCAGATTACGTCGTGAGTGCCTATGAGCCGGCTTTCGCAGAGGCATTCCTGGACTGCGCTGATCCGTGGCTAATCGCGTATGCTGTCTGTCTCGGAGGAGTGGTAGTGACAGGCGAGGCGTTTGGAAACCTACCCAATCCGAACCGGCGAACGGGGTTAATCGGCGCAAGAGTGAAGATTCCCAACGTTTGCGCCCGGTTTAACGTCCAGGTCGTTTCGCTGGCGGGAATGCTCAGAGCCCTGGGAGTGACAGACCTGTAGTCATTTCCCCCTCTGGTCGGCCCAGAGCAGGATGTGCAGCCTGGTGGAAAAGCGGAAGCCTTCCTTCACGCAGGCGTCGGAGACCCAGTTGCTGCGCTCCCGGAGAGTATCAACGGATGTGCCTTCGGGCATGAGTATTATACGCCGGTTGGGGATTTCGAACCTGTCGCGAAGCTCGCGAACTTCGTCCAAGTCGGCGGGCCCTGCGACCACAAATTTGAAGTAGGCGTTGGGCAGTCCGGAGAACCCCTTCAACACTTCGGGGACTATTCTGCGGGCCAGCGGGTTGCCGGAATTGGCTAATTTGGGAGAAACGTTCCACTGGCCGATGCCGCGGACCAACTCTGACATGGGAAAGATGGTCCCGTTGGTCTCTACCTCACAGAAGTAGCCCGTCTCCTTTAGTCCGGCGATCAGAGGGGTCAGGCCGCGCTGCTGCAAAAGCGGCTCGCCTCCTGTGATTACCAGGTGCGGACAGCCATAGGCCAACACCGCGTCCCGCACCTGTTCCACATTGAGGGTCATCACCTCGTCTTCGTACCTGTAGTTGTCCCAGTCCCAGGTGTACTTGGTGTCGCACCAGGAACATGCCAGGTTGCATTGGGCGAGGCGGAGGAACACGGTAGCTGTGCCGATATTCACACCCTCTCCCTGGAGGGAATGGAAAATCTCAGGCACTCCTCCCGATTGACGGCTCACTCGCAGCACGTTCAGGCCCTCCCCAATCTGACCAGGGCGGGGTCGGCGATCCCGGCTTCGGCAAAGCCCTTGGCCCTCAATAGGCAACTGTCGCAGCTTCCGCACGGGTAGTCCCCACCTTCGTAGCAACTCCAGGTATATGCCAGGGGAGCATCGAGTTCGACACCCAGCTTCACGATTTCGCGCTTCGACATGTGGATGATGGGGGTCTCTACGGTAAAGGCCACATCGTATTGGGCCCAGAGTTTACTCCCGTAGGCCAGGCCCTCGGCGATCTTCTGGAAATACTCGGGACGGCAGTCGGGGTATCCACTATAGTCGATCGCGTTGGGGGCCATGTATATGCTGGCCTTGAGTCCGGAAGGGTCCAACCCGTCGTTCTCTATCGAGTACAGCACCTGGCTCTCCAGGTAGGAGGCCGCCAGGGCCAGAAAGAAGGTGTTCCGCAGGGGAACGTAGGTGATGGGAATGCTGGCGCCCATCTGTTCCCTGGTCCGGTCCCCAGGAATCGGGAAGCGCTCTGGGTTGGTGAGCGCCGAGTACCAGGCTACCCGGCCAAAGAATGAAATATCCAAAAGCTCCATGGGGATGCCCATCATTTCCGCGATCTCACCCGCGCACTCCACTTCCTTGCTATGGGTCTGCCCATAATGGAACGTCAGAGCGGTGAGGTTGCCGGTCTGGTTGCGGGCCAGGGCGGCGACCGTGGTGGAGTCGAGGCCACCGGAAAGAAGCGTCACGCCGTAGCTAGTCATCGTGACCGGCATCCCGGGAATATTCAGCGTACTGGTCCACCGACTCCCAGACCCGGACCCTGACGGGCGGGGTCCCGCAGAGCTCGGCCACCGTGTCGAATAGCACCCTGCTGATTACTTCGCAAGACGGGTTTTCATCGGCGAACTGATAAACCCTGTTCTTGGTCAGAGTTGCAAGAGCCTTAACCAACTCGTGGTCGCGGCTGTTAACCAGGAAAGCGTGGTCCCAGTTGTCGTCTATCCATCTCCTCACTCTGCGCTTTAGGTCGGTGAAATCGAAAACCAGACCCTGGGAATCCAGGGATGAGCCGCCCAGGAAGACCTCAGCCCTGTAGGTATGCCCGTGGGGGAAGGCGCATTTTCCGTCGTAATCCAGTAGCCGGTGGCCGCTATCGAAAGTGGTCTCTATCCGTACCAGGTACATCCGGCTATCCATCTGCCCGGGAGTCGGCAACCGGGTAGTCAACCGACACTGAGCAATGGATTCCGCCCCGCACCTTGTAGTCCAGGGTGACGTTCATCTTTCTGGGACTGCATAGGGCAACCAGGTCTTTGAGGACCCGATTGGCCGCATGCTCCTGCACGATGCCAACGTCGCGGAACGACAACAGGTAGTACTTGAGCGACTTGAGCTCGATGCAACTTTCCTGGGGGACGTAAGATATTTGGACCGTCCCGACGTCCGGGAGTCCGGTCCAGGGACATACAGCGGTGAACTCGTCCGTGTCCACCTGTACGACTGCCCGCTGTTCCGGGTAGTCGTAGGCGAACGCCATTAGACACTCCGTGTCTATAGCCCCTTCGTCTCTGATGGACAGCCGGTGGTCCAGGCTCTCGTATTGCTCTTTAAGTTCCGGGATGGTTGTCATGGGCCCCCCTTTTTGGGCGCCGGGACATCGAGATGGAAATCGTACCGAAGTCTAGTACGCTAGCATCCCAATTGTAATTGTTACCCGGAGGAAAAAAAAGCATCGACTATGCGGCACACGCTACATCTCCGGTGATGAGTGAGACACCGGCAAACCCTGGCTCCAATACCGGCGTTTGCTTAAACGGACGAATGTAAGGTAGTATCTCGTTACTTTGAGCGGGCCTCGTGATTCGGCGGCTATAGCACGGCGGTCCGCCAAGAAATAGTACGCGAGCGCCGTTTTATGTCTTACACACTAGCGGACTTGGACGAAATGACCCTGGAGCAGGGATTAGACCTGCCCTTCGTTGACCGCGGCCAGCTATTGGACCAGATCATCGCGGCGGGACGTCACCAGTCGACAGACATAGATTCCTACCGGGTGGGCCTTTATTGCGACTATTTCGAGGAAGACCTGCTGCGGATGCACAAGGTGGGAGCGATCAAAATTCACTGCCGGGGGACTACGTCTTCAGGGTTCGACGGCCTCGTCGTGGGTGAGACCGACGCCGACCAGTACCGGGCGGCGTTTCGCCACGTAGAGACCCACCTCAAGGCGGCCGGCTCCAGCTTCAGCCGCGTCGTCAGCCTGGTTATATTCCTGACGGACATGGACAACTGGCCGCTGCTCAACGAGATTTACCGGGAGTTTGTGCCCAATCCCCCTTGCCGGGCTGTGATAGGCACCACCGGATTGGCGCAAAGCCCCTTGGCCATCGAAATCGTCGAGTGTATCGCATACCGGGTGCGCGACTAGAAACCTGTCGAAACTGCCCGGCCCAAACAGTCGCCGAAGGGGCATCCAGAACGTAAGCTGGAACCCCCGGCAATAACAAACTTGAGGAGGGATGTTATGGCGCAATTGTCCCTGGCCTACAAGGTCCGCAGCTACAGCACCAGCACCCTGGGTAGGGCGATCTGCAACGCGCGCACGCACCATTGGGTCGCCGATGGCTCTGGCGGCGAGGAAGTGGGCGCCGGAGAGCTCTTCCTGTCGGGCATCACCGCTTGCGCGGTCAACATGGTCGAGAGGATCGCCAGCGACGAAGAGATTCCCCTCGAATGGATGGACGTTAGCGTAGAGTCCTATCGCGACCCCGATAAGGCCCCCGCAGACATCTCCCTTTACGACGCCATTCGCGTGAATTTCGAGATGTGGGGAGTGGCCGCGGAACAGGCCAACGAACTCGTGGAGACCTGGAAACGGCGTTGACCCCTCTACGGTTCGGTCGCCGTGGCGACCCCTGATACCACCGTGGACTTGGTCTCCCACGCTGAGCCCCACCGGTAATATTCTGACGGGGCGACCCTACCCGGCGCCCTAGTTCCGGATAGGCTCCGGGAATCATCGGCGCTCCAACTTACAACACCTCAGCTCGGACCCAGAGCCCGTCGGCCAATGATTCGGCGGGCTTACTTTATGGCCCTCCCCTGACTCTCTTAGCCGATTGGCGAAAAGCATACTCGGCACTTCGGCGGTATACTAAGTTTAACCTGCCCGATACCTGCTGCCGGAGGCGATAGCTACATCGACGTATTGAGCTCCATACCTATTCTCGCTTTGGGCAGCGGAGATACCGGCCTGCTGCGAGACCTGGCAGTGATAATGGCCGTGGCGGGCGTGGCGCTGGTCATCTTCCGTCTTGTCCGCTTGCCCGCGGTCCTCGGATATCTTGTTGCCGGCGCCTTCATCGGCCCCTTTACCGTATGGAACCCGCTGGTCGAAGACCAGGACACCATCCGGCTGTTGGCCGATTTGGGACTGGTCCTGCTCCTATTCGGTATTGGCCTCGGCGTGGGGTGGCAACGCATCCGGAGCGTGGGGACCAGCGTGGTCATCATCGGGCTGGTGGAGATGACCACCATGTTCGCCCTGGGTTTCGAGCTGGCCAACATGCTGGGTTGGAGCAAGACCGAAGGCGTGTTCTTGGGGGCGGCGCTGTCAATCAGCAGCTCGGCAATCCTGATGACCATGCTGCGGGAATCCGGTGAACTCCTCCAAACCCGGGGCCAGTTGATCGTCGGTATCCTGGTCATCGAGGACATTGTTGCCGTGGTCCTGCTCACGGTCCTTACGGGCGTCGCCACAAGCGGGGAAACAGACCCCGGCTCAATAGGCGTATTGGCTGTGAAGCTGGCCACATTCGGCGCGGTGGCCCTGGTTGTTGGAGCCCTTGTGGCACCGCGCGTAGTCGGATTCGTCAACGGGTTCCAATCGCAGGAAGCCCTGCTCATTACCGGACTGGCCATGTGCTTCGGACTGGGGCTGATCGCGGCGCAGTTGGGACTCTCGCCCGCGGTCGGAGCGTTCCTGATCGGAGCGGTGCTGGGCGATACCGAACACGCCGAAGAGATGGACCGGATCATGGGGCCGGTCCGGGACATGTTCGCGGCCATCTTCTTCGTCTCGATAGGAATGTTAATGGACCTCTCTGTGGCGGCGGACTTTATCGTCCCAACTCTGATTGTGGCTGCGGTATTCATCGTCGGAAAAGTGCTGGCCGACACCCTGGGGACCTTGCTGGCGGGACACAGCGGCAAGGAGTCCCTCGACGTGGGGCTGGGCATGCCCCAGGTGGGGGAATTCTCCCTGGCCATGGTAAGGGTTGGGGTCGAAAACGCGGCAATCGGCGGCTTCCTCTACCCGGTGTTGACCGGTGCGACCGCTATTACCGCACTGGTGTACCCCCTATTGTTTCGCTCTACCAATGCTATGGCCGGGTTTTTGGACCGCCATTCCCCTAGATTGCTCAAGCTGTATGGGGGCGGTCTTGTCCTGGCATTGGCGGCATTGCGCAGCGCCTTCCATTTCCACAGCCCCAGGGCCCGCAGGATCCAGCGAAGCACACGGCTCATATTGCTCAACATGGGGATCATCAGCCTATTCATCGCGATTGGCACGGGGAGCCTGCACTTCACACCCGAATTGGCTCGAATGATACACCTGCGCGAGAACGTGGTTGGACTTGCCATCGGAGGGATAGCCCTTGCCATGGCCGTTCCTGCGAGTATTCAAGTCTGGAAATCTCTCCGGACTCTCAGCGACGGAATAGTCGGGTACGTACTGCCAAGGAGACTACGGGCATCGGAAATCCTGCGCGGACGGAACATGCATGTCATCTTGCGGGACAGCATCGCAATTCCTCTTATCCTGGTGCCCGCGATTTGGAGCATTCCCCTGATTTCACGCCTGCTGTCTATGGGCGTATTGGTGACACCTCTCGCCATCGCAATGGCGGTGGGGTTGGTCGCGGGCCTGGCCATTGCCGCATTTCAAATTCACCACGTACTGGAGCGGACCTTCATCCAGACGTTCCTGGGACCGGACGAGCTAGAGTATATCGACGAGCCAGACCCCCACTACATCGATGACGACCAGTACGTATACGCCGACGACCATGTAGATGCGGAGTACACCTACGCGATTGACGCCGAGCCTTCATCCGAACTCTCAGTGGGAGACTCCGATGACTGCTAGCGTTGGTCGGCGCACGGCGCGAATGTTAGAATGAGTCAACGGCCATCGGAGGTTTTCCATGCGTATCTGCTCATTCCTCCCCAGCGCGACCGAAATAGTCTACGAGCTGGGCCTGCAAGACCAGCTATTCGGCGTAACTCACGAATGTGACTTCCCGCCTGAAGCGAAGCTCAAGCCGAACGTGGTCCATAGCGTCTTCGACGGCATGGAACCCACCAGCGCGGAGATCAACCGGATGATATCAGAGCGCCTAGCACAAGGACTCGGCATCTACGACATCGACCAGGAGATCATGAAGGCCGCCGAGCCCGACCTGCTCCTGACTCAAGCCATCTGCGAGGTTTGAGCCATCTCCACTCGGCAGGTTGCCGAGGTCAGCGTCAGCCTCCCCAAGGAGCCACAGGTACTTTCCCTGGACCCTCAATACCTGGGAGACGTGCTTTCCGACATTCGGGGCGTGGCCCATGCCACGGGCGCCGACGACAAGGGCGAACAGATTGCGTCCCGGATGCAGGCGCGGATCGACGCCGTAGCCAGCCGGGCCGCGTTGGCTACCACCAGACCCAGGGTGCTGCACGTGGAATGGGTCGATCCCCTGTTCTGCGGCGGCCACTGGGTGCCTGAGATGGTCGAGATAGCCGGCGGGGAAAACTGCTTCGGTGACAAGGAGACCGGTTCCTTCCAGATGCAGTGGGACGCGATTGTGGAGAGCCAGCCCGAAGTCATAATCTTCATGCCCTGCGGCTTCGACGTGAAACGGGCGCTTCAGGACGTGCCGATCCTGACCGCGCGTGAGGGGTGGGACTCATTGCCCGCAGTTAAGAATCAGAGGGTGTACGTAATCGACGCCAGCGCCTATACTAGCCGGTCCGGACCCAGGCTCGTGACCGGGCTGGAAATCATGGCGGAAATGATTCATCCGGAGCTGTTCTCGGGGATGGTGCCGGAGTCGGGTGCAGTCAAGATCTACGGTTCGCTGGTCAAGGTCTGACCCAAGCGCGGGATTGCCGGCGGCCTGGCTAGTTCAGCCGCGGGCCGCGGAAGGGGTTGCGCTTGGCCACCTCTTCCCGCAGGGCCTCGTTTCCGCGCTTGACCAGGGGAACGAGGCGTTCCAGCCGCTCCTTGGCAGTGGATGATTCCAAGAGTTGCTGTTTGATGTCCGTCGGCAATGGGATGCTGGTCACGAGGGCCGACGCCACCGAGAACGAGAGTTCGACCGCTTCTTCCGGGACGTCAGGTTGGGCGGTCCAGCCGCCGGTGAGGGCGGTCAGCATGCGCAGGAACTCGGCGTATTCGGGGCTGATCTCGGCGATCACACCCGATGGGTCCTCCCCGGCGTCTTCTTCCATGTACCTGATCTCAGCCGCCACGTGGGGGACTCGCTGATAAATATCCACCACTTCGAACCGGCGTTCACCCCGCGTCATGATGTTCAGGCGCCCTTCTTCGAGCCGTTCCGACTGGGTGATCCGAGCGGTTGTCCCAATCCGGACAGGTTCCGCCGGGTCGCCCACTTCGAGTCCTTCTTTGATGAGGAGAATGCCAAAGGGTTCCCCTCGCTCCAGACACTCCCCGATCATCGCCTTATACCGCTCCTCGAAGATGTGGAGGGGCATGGGCATGGTGGGGAACAGGACGACGTTCAAGGGGAAGAGGGGGATACGGACCAGTTCGCCCAAAGGCGTATCTTCCGGGGTGGACATGGTAGCCTTGAGTATATGCCCAGGCAGGCGGCAGCACAAGCGCACCGGATTTGCTAAATTACGCTAGTCCCAGTTAAGCTTGTGGCCAAGTAGGACTGGCCGAGGGCTCCGCCCAGACCATCGGAGTGCACCCTATGAACTCGACATACATGGCGGTGATCAAACAAAACACAGATTGGTGGATCGGTTGGGTGGAAGAGGTTCCTGGCGTGAACGCGCAGGCAGCCACCAAAGAAGAGCTATTGGAAGACCTGCGATCAGCGCTCACCGAAGCCTTGGAAATGAACCGGGCTGATGCGCTGAGAGCCGCCGAAAGCGACTATGAAGAGGTCTCCCTACAAGTGTGAGACGCCGTAGTGTCCTCGCCTATCTCAGGTCTCATGGCTGCGAGTTGGTCCGAGAAGGTCGTAGGCACTCCTGGTGGGGGAATCCGGAGAATAATCGACGAACGGCGGTACCCAGGCACAACGAGATCGACGAGTTCCTCGTCCGAAAGATATGCCGTGACCTCGGCATTCCTGACACCAGGCGGTAGAAATGGAAATCCCTATAGACCCGTGGAAATTGCGTCCCTGGCGGCCGTCTGACGTGGATGCCCTCGTAAAGTACGCCAACAACTACGCGGTCTGGAGAAACCTGAGAGACACGTTCCCTCACCCCTACACGGCGAACGATGCCGAAGAGTGGGTCCAGTTGTCAATGCAGCGTGAACCTGCGATCAACCTGGCCATCGCCACTACAGATGAGCCTATCGGTGGCATCGGGATCAGGTTGCAGGAGGACGTCCACTTCAGGTCCGGTGAGGTGGGATACTGGCTCGGCGAGCCATTCTGGGGACAGGGTATTGCCACCAAGGCCCTGCGCGCGTTCTCAGAATACGCCTTCTCAAACTTCGACCTGGTCCGCCTCTACGCCATCGTGTTTGAGTGGAATCCCGCTTCGACTCGCGTGCTCGAGAAGGCCGGGTTCTCCTTCGAGGCGAGAATGCGGAAAAGCGCCACCAAGGACGGCACTACGATCGACGAATTTCTGTACGCCCTGATTAAAGAATAGGGCATGAGGAAACGCTAACGTGACGCAACCAACCATCGACATCAGCCGCCTAAATCAAACGCTTCAAGAGCTTGGCGAGATAGGCGAGTCCCCCCTGGGAATGCAGCGGATCGCCTTCTCTCCTGAAGACATAGCCGGGCGCGAGTACACCATTTCGCTGATGCGGAAAGCCGGACTTGAAACACGCATCGACCCAGCAGGCAACATCATCGGCAGGAAGGAAGGCTCGGTTCCCGGACTCCCCGCCATCGCAATGGGGTCTCACACAGACACCGTTCCCAGCGGAGGGAAGTATGACGGAGCCCTCGGGGTGATGGGCGCGGTCGAGTGCGTCTGGACCCTGGCCGACTCGGGCCGGTCTCTCCGCCACCCTGTGGAAGTGATCGTGTTTACCAACGAAGAGGGCACCCGGTTCCATCGCTGGCTCATCGGCAGCCGGGCTATGGCAGGACAACTGTTGCCCGAAGACCTGACCGCAGTGGACGACGAGGGAGTAACCCTTGCCAGCAGGATGGCCGACATCGGCGGCGACCTATCCCGCGTTGAAGAGGCGCGCCGGGCCAAAGACGAGCTAGCGTCTTACTTCGAACTGCATATCGAGCAGGGCCCCGAGCTTTACCAGTCGGGCGTCCCGATCGGCGTGGTGACGGGAATCACTGGCAGGGGCATGTTCGAGGTGGAATTTCAAGGCAAGTCCAACCACGCCGGGACTACGCCCATGCCAGCTCGCCAGGACGCCCTGGTCAGCGCCTCGCGGCTGGTTCTGGAAGTACAGCGGATCGCGGCGGACTCGGAAGTATGCCGGGTGGCCACGGCGGGCGCGATTCACGTCCATCCCAACGCGGTCAACGTGATTCCGGGACATGTACGGGTTGGGGTGGAGTTCCGCGATATCGCGATGGCGTCCCTGGATGCGGCGGAAGCAGAGCTGCGCAGGGCGGCGGAGGCCATCGCGTCGGGCGATCACGTATCGGTAGAGATACACCGCCAGCGCCAAACTGAGGGCGTGCCGATCACGCCCGAGATGCAGGCTATGGTGGAGGAGGCCGCCGCATTGTCCGGATTCGCCACTCAGCGGGTCCCATCCGGGGCGGGCCATGATGCCCAGGCGATAGCCGCCATTACCGGCATGGCCATGATATTTGTTCCGAGCGTGGACGGGATCAGTCACTCCCCGGAGGAATACTCGACCCCCGAAGCCTGCGGCAACGGGACTCAAGTGCTTTTGAACCTGCTGCTGCTCGCAGACCGGAAATAACGGCAAGCCACAGGGAGCAAGGCCATGAAAGTATCGGGAATCTACACGTTCCAGTCCTCCCCTGAAAAGGTGTGGGCAGTCCTCACCGATCCGGCGGTATTGGCAAGTTGTATCCCCGGCTGCTCCGGCCTGGAACCACTGGGAGAGGATGAATACCAGGCTTCGGTGTCGGTCGGTGTCGGCCCCGTCCGCGGTAACTACAACGCGAAAATAACTCTCCGGGACCTGGTCCCCCCCGCGTCCTACCGGCTGGTGGTGGAGGGCAACGGCCCCTCCGGGTTCGCCAGCGGGGAAGCCACTATCCGGCTGTCGGGGCAGGGAGAGCAGACATCGGTGGAAGTGGACAGCGATGCCCAAGTGGGTGGCACGGTGGCGAGAGTGGGGCAGCGGCTCATGGGCAGTGTGGCCAAGATGATGATGGACCAATTGTTCAGTTGTTTAAGAGAGAAGGCGGCCTAGCCATGAAAGGAGGATAACTCATGGAGCGAAGGATACCGACCAGGGAAGAGGTCCTCGGATACTTGAAAGACGACCGTAACTGGGGCCGTTGGGGGAACGACGACCAGGTGGGCGCGGTAAATATGGTCACTGACGAGAAGCGGGCCTGCGCCGCCCGGCTTGTGCAGAAAGGCCGGGCCGTGTCCTTGAGCAGGGAGTTCCCCGTCACTCCGGCGGCCAATAACCCCACTCCGGCTTTACATTACATGCGCCGGGGCGCCCGCCCCAACGGCGGAGGCTCAGCGACGGACTTCTACGGGATTTCCTACCACGGACAGGCAACGACCCATTTAGACGCCCTCTGCCACGTTTGGGACGGCAACGGCATGTGGAATGGCAGAAACGCCGACGACGTGATCGAATTCGACGGCGCAAAGTGGGGTTCAGTCGAACACTGGAAAGAGGGGATCATCACCCGCGGCGTGCTCCTCGATGTTCCCAGGTTCAGAGGCGTGGACTTCGTGACCCAGGAGGAGCCCATCCACGGTTGGGAACTGGAAGATGTGGCCCAGGCCGAGGGAATAACCCTCTCCCCCGGAGACGCAATTTGTGTCTACGGCGGGCGCGAAGCCTGGAACAGGGTCAATCCCCTGTGGGGGTCGGACCCCAACGGGCACCGGGCCGGGCTGCACGCTTCCTGCCTGAAGTTCCTCCGGGAGTCCGATTGTTGCCTGCTGGTGTGGGACATGATGGACTACCAACCCAACGGTTACGACCTGCCCTGGTCGGTCCACGGTTCCATCTTCGCCTACGGTATAGGGCTTTTGGACAACGCTCTTCTCGAACCGTTGGCAGAAGTATGCGCCGAAGAAGGGCGCTGGGAGTTCATGATAACCGTAAACCCGCTGCTGGTCGTGGGCGGCACAGGATCACCGGTAAACCCGATTGCCCTTTTGTAGCACCGGCATGGTCATCAGATTGTAACAAAACCGTCGAATCTTACCTATTGACTGGACGAATCTCGGCAGTTTATAGCACATCGGATTTTGAGGGAAGCCTTGTTGACCCGGTGGAAGTCCAAGCTTGCTTAATCAATACAGAGGTTCCCTCAATGGAGGTGGGGCTAACGCCCCTACGGTTCCGTAGAGCGTTAGCCCCACCACGAACGGATCTGCGAAAATCCCACGCGCAGGGCAGCGCCCCCAATTAGAAGGACTGAATATGAGCCACCGATGGATCCCAAGCCCCCAACTGTGGGCATTCCCTATTCTCGCGCTAGTCATTATCGTTGCGGTGGCCTGTGGAGCCGCGGAGGAGCCAGCGAACGAAGCTGTCGCCAAACCGGCAACCAGTGCCCCGGTAGTTCGGTTCCCAAGGAAGAGACCAGTCCCACTGCAGCCGTTCAGCCCACGACCGCCCCAGCGGATGCCTCTCCGATGGAGGGGCCGCGAGGGACCCTAACATTTGGTTTGCCCTTGGTTCCTCCTTTCCACGTCTTTCCGACAGTGACAGAAGGGGCAGGGTATCACCATAACGGCTTCACTACAGGTGAAACTCTTCTTTACATGAACGAACAGAAGGAGATCATCCCCAGGTTGATCAAGGAATGGAGCGTCGCACCCGACGCGACCACCTGGACATTCAAACTCGAGGAGGGTGTTCAGTTCCACAAGGGTTACGGGGAGATGGACGCCGACGGCGTCATCTGGAGCATGATGATCAGCGGTGGCGAGAGCTCCAGGGTGGCCTACAACAGCCATATCAGGAGGCTCTGGGGTATTGGAGGGGATGTCAAAGAGGGTACGACCGTCCACCGGGAAGATTGACGAAGGGCGCACCAAGGCGATAGACAAGTACACCATCCAGGTGAACACCGGATCGCCCCAGTACGACACTTTGAGCGTCCTCGCTTTCGTCCACATCAACATCTTCAGCCAGAAGCAGTTGGAGGACGTCGGCGTTGACGCGGCTAGCCGGAATATCGCCGCCACTGGTTCATGGGAGATCAAGGAGCACAAGGGCGACCAGTTCACCCGATGGGCCGCGGTGCGCGACCACTGGCGGAAGACACCCGAGTTTGCCGAAATGGTATGGCAGCACATTCCCGAGGAATCCACCCGTATAGCCAACTTCCAGACCGGCAAACTCACCGCTATGGAGATGAACCTCGACTCGATTCCTGCAGTTGCGGACGTGCCAGGCACCAGCCTTATGCGGATAGCCGGCGGCAGCGCCGTCAGCTTGTCCTTCTACGGCAACTACTATGTCGGGATTGAGAACGGCGTCCGTTCGGCGGAACACCTGGAGAGAGTCCCGGGGTACGATGCTTCCCTGCCTTGGATTTCCGGAAATGAGGACCCCAACTCCGAGGAATGGAAGACGGCCGCCAAGGTACGCACTGCGCTGTCCATCGCCATAGACCGCCAGCTAATCACTGATACCCTGTTGAGCGGCGAGGCGATCCCCGATCCCCTGCCGGCGTGGGCGTTCCACCTGGACAAACTCCCGCCGGAATACAGGCAGTGGGAGTACAACCCGGACAAAGCCAAGCAACTACTCGCTGAAGCGGGCTATCCCGATGGGTTCAATATCGACCTGACACCTCTGGGCGGCTCTAATTATCTCGAAGTGACTGCCGCCATAGCCCAGATGTGGGCCGAGATTGGGGTCACCTCCAACCAGCAGAACATGCCCTACAAGACCTTCCGTCCAGGCATCGTGACCCGCACCTACAACCAAGCATACCAGCACACTCATGTCGCTGTCGATCCTCTGGACCGTTGGGCCGTCGCATTCAATCACGAGAGCGCCTGGAACTTCGGGGTGGACCACCCATTCCTGCGGGACACCATGAAGCGGGCCCAGGGCACCGTGGACAGCGCCGAGCGATTTGCGATCATGGCCGAGGGGGCCAAGTTCCTGTACGACAACGCCCTGGCAGTTGGACTCTACGCCCAGAACCTGGTCTTCCCCCTTGATGGCAACACGGCCCCGTGGAACGAACACTTGAATTACGCCGAAACGCGCGACCTGACGGCGTTCGAACACGCTCCCAACCTCTCGAAATAGGGAGAGCGGGGTGTTAGGACACCCGGTTTGCCCCGGCTCCGGGCTTCATTGGTAGCTAAACGGCAATGATCCTCACAATTGTTGGGCGCGTTGGGCTTGGACTGCTCCTTGCCCTCGTGCTCAGCTTTGTGGGAGTGTGGGTAGCTTGGGGCCTTTATTACTTCTTTACCGACACTTCCTCAAAGACAATACGGGACGCCATGTTCCTGTCTGGCGCGGGTATTGGGGCTGGATTGGCCGCGTCCCTGACGTAGCTGCGGCTAGACGGCAACCGGTTGCCGGCGCTCCTGCTCATTGGTGTTGTAGGACTCGCTGGCGGTATTGCCGGCTCTTGGATCGGTTATCAATACGGACTGAACAAAGAGATCAAGTGTTGCGCCGAGCCTCCACTCAGCGCCTTTTCCTATGCGGCGTTTGGCGCAACACTGGCGGCCAACGGGGGGACTCTCCTGCTTGGTGTGGTAAGAGAATTCGTCGCCTTCAGGCGATAGGGCCAGTATTGGTTGCCTAACAATTGATGACCCTGGGCATGGTGAAATGCAGCAGTTTTTGATACGGCGATTTTTTCTGATGGTTGTCACCCTGTTCGCGGTGTCTATGATTATCTTCGTCATGGCCCGCGTGGGAGGTGACCCGAGATCGCTGCTCCTGGACGACCATGCAACTAAAGAGCAGTGGGAATTACTGGGAAAAGAGGTAACTGTTCAGACTGGGGCGAGTTGGGGTTGGGAGAGGATGGAGTTCAGGGCATGGTAGGGGTTGCAGCCTCGCAAGCGCCATGTGCCGAACAAGGAAGCGAGGATACTCTTGGTTTCGCTTCCCTGCTCCGAACGGGTCCCGCCGCTGATCTTCCGGCTCACCACCGTTGGGCGCAGGCTGCGCTCCGCCGCGTTGTTGTCCGCGCTCACCCGGGGATCGGCGACGAAAGCGAACAACTCCGGCAAGAAGCGTTCCACCCGCTGGCACAGCACCCTCATGGGCGCATCGCCGTCCAGGTAAGGCTTGCAGATGGACCATAGCCGCTTCCGGCGCTGCTGTTGCAGCTTTACCCGCTGGGCCCGCTGCACCGTTTCCGGCAGGCCCGGGTCAGGGCCGGGATATGCCTGCGCCTGGTCATACACCTCCCGCACCTGGTGGGCCCATTCGGCCAGTCCTTGGTGTTGAGGGTATCGCTCCTTCAGTTGGTGGATGTCCCGCAGGAGATGGGTCCAACATCTCTGATGCAGCCCTTGATGCACGTTGTAAGCGCCGTAGAAGTCACTGACCAGCACCCCGTCAAACTCATCCCCCAACACCTCCGCAACCACTTGCCTTCCCCGGCTGGCCCGGCGGAGGAAGTAACGTACTTCCGGATTGCTGAAGCTCCAGAGATACCCGTTGCGGCCATCTTCCCGCCAGCCTGTCTCGTCCCCATACACCACCGGACTGGCTCGAATCTCTTGCTGTAGCTGGTTGTACTCCTCCTGGCCTAGCCTGGCCACTCCACGCACCAAGGCCACCAGTTCCCCCACGCTAAGGCCCAGTCTGTAGCGCCACTTCAGGTAGCGTTGAATCACCCCATAGGGAAGCCGGCACTCCTCCCGGAGCACGCATACTTCCTGCTGGACTGAGATTCCCACCCGTTGCCGCCCTACCGCGAGGGCGCTCCAATCCGGTTCCGGGGACCACCGCTGCCCGCACTTCCGGCAAGTGCGTTCCAACACCACGTGCTCAGTTACCCGCGCCCGCACCCGGGGTATGGTTATAATCTGGCGGCGCCGGCGCACCCTCCCGCCGGCCAGAGGGACCCGGCAACCGGGACAACTGGCCGTGGCGTGCTCTACCCTATGGGTCGGCTCCTCCCGACGCCGGACAAACCCGTGGGTACGCTTCTTGCGTTCTTTCTTGGAGCGGGCTGGCCGGTTGGCCTTGGCCCAAGAAGGTGGCTTCCTCTCCTTCAGTCCGGCATCCAGCGGCCTCTGTTGGCCTTCCAACTCTGCAATCCGGGCTTCCTGGGCCTCGATTAAGCTGATGAGTTGACCGATTATCTCAATCAATTCCTCCCGGGAAGCCCCGGCTAAATTCACAGGCAGTTTCATGCTCGTAGTCTATCTGGCTCATCAGATTTAGGCCAGTCTGAACAGTTACGAAAAGAGTTGGGGCTGGACAAACCCCTTTATTACCAGTACGCGATTTTCATGTCCGGCGTGTTGCGCGGCGATTTCGGGGAGTCCATCAGCCTTCGAAGGCCTGTCATGGAGGTAATCTCAGAGCGAATCTTGCCGACGGTCCAACTTGGCGGCGCCGCGTTCCTGCTAGCCCTGATCATAGGGATCCCTCTGGGGGTGCTGTCGGCGGTCCGCAGAGGCGGCGTCTTCGACCAGTTTGGCTGAGCAATCGCCCTAATCGGACAGGCGGCACCCTCCTTTTGGCTGGGCATCATGTTCATTTTCTGGTTCTCGGTGGGCCTCGGACTCGTGCCGCCGTCCGGTCGGCAGGACTGGAACAGCTTCATTCTTCCAACTATTACCCTGGCCTGGGGCGGGTTTCTGGCAGGCAGTTTGCGCCTTATGCGCTCAGCGATGCTTGACACCCTGGACTCTGAGTACGTGAAACTGGCCAGGGCCAAAGGCTTGTCCGGCCGGGCTATCATCTGGAAGCACGCCTTCCGCAACGCCCTGATCCCGCCGTTGACTCTGGCCGTGGTCTCTATGCCGGCGATCCTCACGGGTTCAATTACCACCGAATTGGTCTTCGCCTGGCCGGGAATGGGCCAACTCGCGGTGCAGGCTCTCTTCTCCTCCGACTACCCTCTGATCCAGGGTCTCACTATCATGTTTACCCTTGGCTATGTGTTCGTCGCGTTGCTGATTGACATCCTCTACGCTTACATAGACCCGAGAATCCGGTACTCTTAGATAGCCAGGAGAAATTACATGGCCGACGCTACGGTCTTTACCCCCACTCTGCCTGCGGCGCTGCGGGCGCTTAGAGCCGTCATGCGCTGGCGGCGCCCAGTGTTTATCATTCCGGTGATTATCCTGACATCGGTTGTGGTCGCCGGAATCACCGCCGACTGGATAGCCCCGCACCATCCGGAGACCGGGAACCCGAATCATCGTCTCCAGCCCGGGTTTTGGGCGTACAAGGAAGTCCCCCCAGTAATAGTCACCAAGGAGGTGGTGGCAGTAATCAGTCCCGGCGATATCAGCTTACAGAAGAAGCAAATTACGGAGTACAACGCCAGGCAGGTGGACCCCGACGCGGTCATAGGTGACCAGATCGATGTGGTGGTCAGAGAAGGTATCGACACAATGTACCTTCTTGGCACCGACCATCTGGGCCGGGACATACTGACGCGCATCATCTATGGCGCCCGCGTATCCCTGATAATGGCGGGGCTCACCCTGCTGGTGGGCGGCACCATGGGTGCCGTGCTAGGGTTGACCGCCGGATTTTACGGGAAGTGGGTCGATGAAGCGGTGATGCGGATGGTAGATATCATCCTCGCCTTGCCTCTCATCTTGATTGCCCTGGTCCTGGTCGTGGCTCTGGGTCCGTCTTTCCAACTCATAATCGTGATCATGGCGATAGCAATATGGCCGCTCTTCACTCGGGTGACCCGAGGGGAGGTGTTACGAGTCAGGGGAGCGGACTATGTCGCCCTGGCTCGCGTCGCAGGCGCCGGCACATTGCGGATAATGTTCGTCCACATTCTGCCGGGGATCGCCAATAGCGTTATCGTAGTAGCAACTTTACTGGTGGGTGTCGTGATCCTGCTGGAGGCTGCCTTGAGCTTCCTCGGCGCTGGTGTGCCTCCCCCCACTCCCGCTTGGGGTTCCATGCTCGCAGAGGGCAGGGATAGAATCGCGATTGCATGGTGGATCTCATCGCTCCCCGGTCTGGCGATTTTCCTCACCGTGCTGTCCCTGAACCTGTTCGGAGACTGGCTGAGGGACGCACTGGACCCCCGGCTGCGCCAGTTGGAGTAGCCGGTCGATTTCAGGTACAGTCGCTCAATAGTTAAGAACGCCGGGCAGGAAACTAAGCCCGGCGTTCTGGTGTCTGGCTGACAACGTCTTGTTGACCTGTCCTGACACTGGTTGTACGCTCAGAATGTCTTTATTCCAAATATTTTCGTCCAGGAGGAGCCATGTCACTCAACACTTATCTGACCTTTGAAAGCAACTGCCGGGAAGTTTTCGAATTCTACCGGTCGGTCTTTGGCGGGGAGTTTGCCATGATAACGACCTTCGGCGAAGGCCCCCCTGACATGGGATCCCCGAGGGGGAGATGGACCGCATAATGCACGTTTCGTTACCCATCGGGTCCAGCGTGCTCATGGGTAGTGATAGCAGCTCCGCCTTTGGGCCTCCTCCGGTGGCTGGCAGCAACTTCTACATCTCCTTTTCCGCCGAGACCCGGGATGAGGCCGACGACAGGTTCGCCAAGCTGTCCGAGGGCGGCGAAGTGGAGATGGAAATGCAGGACATGTTCTGGGGCGCCTACTTTGGCTCGGTCAAGGACAAATTTGGGATCAAGTGGCAAGTCAGCCACGGGGACGGCGAGGGTTAAAGGGTAACTCGGGCCTTTTGCCCGAATGGAGGACTGGCCCTAATCTGTATTCACGGCTCACGACCAGAACTTTCATTAAGCAATCTCTGGATTTCGTAGCGTAGAATAGGCAGTCTGGTTTGCACCACGCCCCAAACCAACTAGTCGTCTACATCCGCATAACCATGAATCAGAATATTGCGAAAGGCTATAATTCGATCGTGTTCCGTAATACGATTAGCCGATCGGGCATCGGTCCTAGCCAACCTTCCCACCGCTTCACCGATGATCTCGAACTCGCGTTCCACGGCAGCGCGTAGCATTGCATCGTTAGCATAGTCCGAGAATTGCTGACCACTGGTGAATTCCGCCAGCAGCGACGATGCACGCTCGATGTCGTGCAGGTGCTTCCGGGATTCAGGCCGCATATATTAGAGCTTTAGTTTCGTCAACTGCCTGGCGAAAAAAAGGGTTCTTGATAGCGGAATCAACAACTAGGTCCACCCGCATCCGAAACAATCCTTCTAGTTCTTCCAGAAGTCCAAAAAATGCGTCGACGTATGCGCCATCGGATATCGGCTGAAACTCAACCAGAAAGTCCAAGTCACTAATACCGGGCACAAACCCTCCCGTAACGGCAGAGCCGAATAGCTCAAGCCGAAGCACCTGGCGCCGGCGGCACAGTTCTATCAGGTCATATTTCCGTTGTTGGACAATCGGAATCAATAGCTGCTCTCCTAACCCGCATCAAAACTGGTCTCGGCGGCCCAGGCTTGAACTCCTCGCCGGAAGGCCAGCGCCCCCATGGGCATAATCACGGCTTGCAGCGCCTCCAATATCTCCTGGGGGCTCGCCCCTTCCTGCAGCGCCACCCGAACGTGGGCCTGTATCTGCTCGACGTCGGCCCGCAACGCCGCCTCTACCGCGATCTGCAGAAGCTCTTTCGTCTTCCGGTCCAGTGTGCGCTGGCCGGTGTATGTGGCCTCGATGAACTCGTTGTATTTCTTGGCCCATTCCAGGTCCGCAGCGGCCATGATCCGGTGCATCTCCAGGGTGTATCCCCGGTCCTGCTGCGTGCGCTGGAGGAATTCCTGTGCTTCGTCCGTAGACATCGTGCATACTCCTGGAGTCTCATAAGGCTATAAATCGTAATGCTTCCGGGCCGCGGCCTGCGCCGGGATATCCTGTTGGAATAGGTCCGGATGCCTTCCCCGCGCCAGCGCCAGGTAGTACGTGAAGAGCTGTAATGGCGCCACGTAGACCAACGGGCTCCAGAACTCGTCCACCGCGGGCATCTCGAACGCCTCGGTGGCCAGCGCAGAAAGCTCAGAGTCTCCCTCCTGGACCAGCGCCCAGACCGGCGCGCCCACTTCACCCGAGGCCCGCGCGATATTCATTCCCCGCTCGTAACCCGCCCCCGGCGGAGCAATTAGCGTCACCAGACACTCGGAGTTGACGGAACAGAACGGTCCATGGAGGATTTGCTCGATGTGCAGCCCCTCACTGTCGCAGCCGCTCGTTTCCTTGATCTTCAACGCCACCTCGTAGGCATTGGCCGTGTTGCCGCCCCAGCCTGCGCAGATGAAGCGGCGCTGGCCCTGAAAGCGCACCGCGGCCCGGTCTATCTGACGCGCTGCGGCCAATACCTCGGCGGTCTTCCCTGGGACTTCGTTCAGCGCCGTCCTGAGCGCCGGTAGCTCTTCCTCATCGCCTGCGCGTTCACCTATGGCCAGCGCCAGCATGGCCAGCACTGAAAGGGCGGTGGTGTAGCTGATAGTAAACGCGGACGAACGCTCCGGTCCCACGGTCTGGAGCATCACGTCGGCAACCTGTACCCTTGGCCCAGGGCCGGTGGACGTAACGCATACGACGAACGCACCGGCGGCCTTCGCCATCTCCAACGCCAGGAATGAATAGGTCTTGGTCCCGCGGTGGCTTATGATTATCACCACATCGTCCCCGGTCAGCCTGGGAGGAGACGAGTAGAATTCGAAGGAATGCCAGGCCTGCACCTGCATCGATTCCCCGGCCAGACGCCGGAACCAGGTCTCCGCCACCAGCGCGGCATGCCACGAGGTGCCAATGCCTACCAAATGCAACTTCCGCTTGTTGGCGGTAATCGACGCGATTTCTTCCGTCTGGTCGGCGTGCTTGCCCAGCATGTCCCCGATGGCCTGTGGCTGGGCAACGATGGCATCGTGCATAAAATAGGGGTGGCCTTGCCGAGTCTCTGGTTGCTGTGTCATTGCGCCTGCCTTCGTGAGATTTTAAGAATCCGTGGGGATGGTACATTCACAATTGTATCCCCACCTTCCGGCAACCCGCCAGCATGGTACAATTTAGCCCACCAGGAGACACTGGGTCCGCGAGTTGGCCCGGTATCTCCCTAGTCACCTCCCCAGGAGGCCCGCCACGACAAACCCTTATCCTCCCGACGCTTTCCAACGAGAAGACGAGGGCAACGACGCGGTCTTTTACGCCCAACCCCGGCTGGTGGTGCATATAGACGATGTCGCTATCGCCGCGGTGAGCCGGATTTTCCGCGACTACATACCCGTGAACTCCGTGGTGCTCGACCTGATGAGTAGCTGGCGCTCCCACTGGCCCGCAGGTCATCGCAAAAGGCGGCTGGTCGGCCTGGGTCTTAACGTGGCGGAGATGAAGGATAACCCTGATCTGAACGAATCCGTGGTCCATGACGTCAACCGCAATCCGGCCCTCCCGTTCGACGATGACACATTCGACGCGGTTGTGATTACGGTTTCGGCCCAGTACCTCACCCAGCCCGTGGATACCTTCGCCCACGTCAACCGGATACTGAAGCCGGGCGGGATATTCATCGTCACCTTCTCCAACCGGATGTTCCCAACCAAGGCGGTGCGTATCTGGAGGGCATCCAGCGACCGGGGCCGCATGGAGGTGGTCGCCTCCTACATGCACCAGGCAGGGAACTTCGAAGGTATAAGAGGCGGCTTTGCCAACCCGGAAGAGAGCCCGCCAGGGGACCCGATTTTCATGGTAATCGCCACGAAAGCGTCCGAAAGCGCGGTCTGACGATGCCGCGCACCTTTCGTCTGGCCTTGGCCCAGACCAACGCTACCGTAGGCGACATTCCGGGTAATACGGCGAAGATTCTACAATACCTGGAAATGGCCCGGCAGTCTCAGGCCGACCTCGTAGCCTTCCCCGAGCTTGCCATCACCGGGTACCCTCCGGAGGACCTGCTGTTCAAGACCTCCTTCCTTCGCGACAACGCCGCAGCCATGGAAAAGGTCATCGCCGCAGCCAAAGACCTTGCCGTGGTAGTCGGTTACGTACAGCTCAGTTCGGACATCTACAACGCCGCCGCCGTGGGATACGACGGCCGGTTGATCGACACCTACCGGAAGATGTACCTGCCCAACTACGGCGTGTTCGACGAAGACCGGTACTTCCGGCGCGGGGAATCGTGCCCGGTCTACGTGATAAACGGCGTGTCCGTGGGGATCGGGATCTGCGAAGACATCTGGTACCCCGTGGGGCCCATTGCCGTGCAGAGGCAGGCGGGGGCCGAGTTGGTCGTAAACATCAACGCCTCTCCTTTCCACGCCGGGAAAGCCGGACAGCGGGAGCAGATGATAGCCACCCGCGCCACCGACAACGAGCTATTCGTCGCGTACTTGAACACCGTCGGAGGGCAGGACGAACTGGTCTTCGATGGGTCCAGCGTAGTGTACGACATGAGCGGCAACGTGGTGGCGAGGGGCCCCGGTTTCGAAGAGTCGCTGGTGGTCGCGGACCTGGACATCGACTCGGTGTTTCGCACCCGTTTGCGAGACCCCCGGCCCCGCAAAGAGAACCCGGCTATATTGCAAGAGATAGGGGATTCCCAGGTAATAGAAGTCTCGGGGCCAGGTTCTGCGGCCCATGCCCCCCTCCACGTCGCACCTCCCGCTACGCCTCTAACCGAGGTGGAAGAGGTATACCATGCACTGGTGCTGGGGACCCGCGACTACCTGGGGAAGTCCGGTTTTTCCAAGGTGTTAATTGGCCTGTCGGGAGGCATCGACTCCGCCCTTACCGCTACCATCGCAGTTGACGCCCTGGGGAAGCAGAACGTCGTAGGAATCTCCATGCCTTCCCGATACTCCTCCGAGGGCAGCATAAGCGACGCTAAGGAACTGGCGGACAACCTGGGCATGGAGCTGTGGGTTGTTCCCATCGAGCCCGCGCACATGGCATTTAGCGGCATGCTCGAACCCCATTTCCGGGGAACGGACCCCAACGTGGCGGAAGAGAACGTGCAGGCCCGGATTCGCGGAAACGTCCTGATGACCATATCCAACAAATTCGGGTGGATCGTCCTTACGACCGGAAACAAGAGCGAGATGGCCATGGGCTATGCCACCCTCTACGGAGACATGGCGGGCGGGTTCGCGGTAATCAAGGACGTTCCCAAGACCCTGGTCTACGAGCTATGCCGCTGGCGCAACCTCCATGGGAATCCGCGCCCCGCGATTCCAGAGGCCATAATCGACAAACCACCCAGCGCCGAATTGAAGGAAGACCAACTGGACCAGGACACGTTGCCTCCCTACGAGGTGTTGGACCCGGTGATCACCGCTTACGTGGAGGAAGACCGGAGCTACCAGGACATGGTAGCTGCGGGGTTCGACCCATTGGTTGTAAGGCAGGTCATATCGTTCGTCGACCGCAACGAATACAAGCGCAGGCAGGCTCCCCCCGGAATCAAGATCACTCCCCGAGCCTTCGGAAAGGACCGCCGCCTCCCCATCGTAAACCGCTACCGCCAAGCTTAGGGGAATGACTGGAACGTCCGTCTCCGATGACCGTCCCCAGTCCCCTCCGTTCCCCGGCGTGTCCTGGCGCAACGCCATTCACGGAGCCCTGGAAGTCCCCGCCGTCGTCAAACTACTCGCCATCCCTCATCCGGATTCCGCCTTGCGAGAGATTGCGAGGGTTCTGGACCGTGGAGGGATATTCGTTTACGAGACGAGGCTGGGCCAGCTACTTTCCCATCCGTTAAGGTCCTTCGGCAGGGGACTATGTTGGAGTGCAGAACCGTCCCTCGTTCCAGTCCGCGCGGCGGCCCTGTGGGCCACGCGGGTCAAGCGGTAAGCTGGAGGCCGACGCATCACGCCGGCCCACTGATGCCTAAAAGCGTAAATCCGGTTGCTAATCCGCACCTGGACGATCATCTCGATTTCCACGCAGCAATTCAGGGGCAAGCTCCCCATACCCACGGCTGAACGGGCATGACGGCCCTGCTCGCCGTATAGCTCCACCAGCAGGTCGGATGCGCCGTTGCCGACCAGGAACTGCCGGTCGAAGTCCTCGGTGGCATTGACCATCACCAGCAGCTTGACCACCCGTTCAACCTTGTCCAGATCGCCAACCGCCTCTTTGACGCTGGTGAGGCAATTTATCATCGCCAATCGTGCCGCCTCGTAACCCTGTTCGATGGTTACGTCGCGGCCCACCTTGCCTGAGTTCAGCAAAGTGCCATCGGGTTGGCGGGGAAGGTGTCCCGCCACGAAGACAAGGTCTCCAACCCGGACTGACGGAACAAAGTTGTCGATGGTAGGGCTTTGAGGGACCAACTCCAGGCCCATTTCAGCCAGTTTTTTTCAATACGCACCGTGTCCAGTGACCTCCAAGCAAATTGGGATACATCAGAACCTGAACAATACACTGAGTGGAGCTATCGTGTGCCAGAGACCCTGACGGAGTACGGAGTCTTTACATTCCCATCCTGGCCGCACCCCGTCGTTTCGGCTTAAGCCGGAATGACGGTTGAGTCTACAGGGTGCTCTCGACAGAACAACGAAAAGACCCTGCCGGATTTGGATCTCCGTGCAAAATCAGATGGGCGTGGCGAGCAGATACGGAATCCGTAATCTGTGAATTGAGGCAGGTATCACTAAATTCGTAGAGGACTGTATGGTTTGAGAGGACGTACATCTCTGTGGAGATGCCGGTCAACTCGAATTATGCAGCACGGAACAAGCTACTCTGGAAGCCTCGATGCCTTGCTCCATCATCCGATCCAGAGCCATAGCTTGGTACATCAGAATTGCCTGCGTGATATGTAGTGCTATCCTGTTTAGACCACGACACCGGAGGTCCTCGAACGCCTGATTCGCGCATCCTGGGCCGAGCGCAGCGGAGACCAAGGACCCATTGCCCGAACACTGCTGACATCTTCCCCTTCCCAACCCCGGTTCCACTACACTATCATGACTATTAGCAAACATCAGCCGCGTCCTCAACGTCCATTCCCCAGCGAGAAAAGATGCCCCTAAATGGCACAATATGACCCCAAACTAAAAAAACCAGCCTCTATCGAGGCAAAACCCGCGATGGCGTTTATCCCGAAGTGTTCCTAATAGTAAATATTCGGGTGTTTCGGTTGACACTAAAGGCCGGCTGTTCCAGAATGGGACACCTTGAAGGGTAGGCGATGATAATGGTGATAATATTGATGCCTGTCCCGGTGTGTTGTACAAGGTCTCAGGGGACACGGTTGTAACAAGTGGTTGATAACTCACTCTCACCCCACGGCGGCGTTCTGGTTGAGCGCATTGCCAGCCCCCAAGACGCAATGGAGATGGTCTGGGGCCTTCCCAATCTGCCCGTCACCGAGCAGATTGCCCGGGAGTGTGTCAACATCGCTTATGGCTTCTTCTCGCCACTGGAAGGCTTCATGGGAAGCGCGGATGTGGACTCAGTGGTCCGCAACATGACCCTGGCCAACGGGTACATCTGGAGCATCCCCCTGGTGCTGGACGTTTCCCCGCAGGCCCTCGCCTACATGAGCGTGGACACCGGCGGGTCGCTGCTGTTGACTTACCAAGACCAACCTCTGGCCGTCATTGACGTGGAGGAGATTTTCTCCTACGACAAGGAATTTCTGGCCCAGAAGGTCTTCACCACCACCGACATTGACCATCCTGGGGTGGCGCGGACGTACGCTCTGGAGGACAGGTTCGTCGCCGGGCCCATCACCCTCGTTAACCCGCCGGTGATTAACCCGCCGTTCGACCGTTTCTGGCACACGCCCCGCCAACTCCGGCAGGCAATTGCCGAGTCCGGTTGGGACCGTGTGGTGGCTCACCAGAGTCGAAACGTCCCCCACAGCGGCCACGAATGGTTGATGAAAGGCGCGTGGCTAGCGGCGGAGGCCGACGGCGTGTTGGTTAGCGCGGTCGTGGGTGAGAAGAAACCCGGCGACTACATCGACGAAGCCATTGTTCTCGCCCACCACAGGTTGCGGGAAGGCGGTTTCTTCCGCGAGGACGTGCATCGGACCTCGATACTGCTTTGGGACATGCGCTACGCCGGCCCCAGGGAGGCGGTATTCCACGCGCTGGTGCGTAAAAACCTCGGCTGCACACACCACATGTTTGGACGGGACCACGCCGGAGTGGGGAATTACTACGATACCTACGCCGCTCACGAGATTTTCCGGCAGCTTCCAGACCTGGGGATCAAACCCGTCCTTACCCTGGAGTGGTGGTACTGCCCCACCTGTGCCGGAGTGGCGTATGAAGGATTGTGCGGCCACCGGGACAGCAAGCAAGACCTTTCCGGGACCTACATCCGGAGTATCATCCAGGGAGGCGCCGAGCCCGCCCCACTGACACTCCGCCCCGAAGTGTTGGAGGTGGTCCAGGAGTGCGCCGAAGCCTACGGTTTCGGATCACCCTTCGTCACCGAAAAATACCTGGAGAGCCGCACCCCGGTAATGTCCATGCGCGAAATGGCCTGTACATGTACGAGCACCAATAGATGATTTTGCGCAAAAGCCCCCGTTGTGAAGAAGCGGGGGCTTTTGGTTGGAGAAGTTAGGAGGAATCATGCCAACGTATGTAGACCCCCATGCCTGCAACGCCTGCGAGAGCGTACACGAGGGTCCTTTGTGCGTTTACATCTGCCCCAATGACCTGATGGTGCTGGACTCGTCACAGAACAAGGGCCTCAACCAGGAGCCGGAAATGTGCTCCGAATGTTACGCCTGTGTCAAACTATGCCCCCAGGACGCCATTCATGTCCGGGGCTACGCCGACTTCGTTCCCCTGGGTGCGGTCGTTCAACCCCACCGCGTTGACAACGGTCTGACCTGGGAGGTCCGGTTCCGCGACGGCCGGGAGTTTGAATTTACGTACCCCTCCCGCACCCGTCCCGCGGGGTCGGTTACCCCCTACGAAGAATTCACCGAGGACCGAGTGGCAGACCTCAAGTCCCAGGGCCTGGCCGGCGAGGCCCGCTGGTTGGGCGTAGCCGAGCTTCCCAGCTTGAAATAGGCGTTTATCCCCATTCGTCCATGACCTCAACCGGGAACACCTGGCAAGCAAGAGGAGGCATTAGAATGTTTGGCAAAAGAGGGCCGGAACTGCAAGAGATAAGAGACCACGCGGGTCACGCTATTCAATGCGTCAAGTGCGGAAACAACCAGTTCCAGACCGACGAGTTCCGCGCTACCGGCGGCAATCTCGCCAAGTTCTTTGATGTGCAGAATAAGAAATTCACAACCATCTCCTGCGCGCAGTGCGGTTACACCGAGCTATACCGCGGCGACACCAATACGCTGGGCAACATTTTCGATTTCTTCGTTGGAGGCTAGGAGCCGAGTGGCTGGTTGTCAGTGGCTAGGCGTCGCCCAACAACTTGCCACTGACCACTAGCCACTGACCACTAAACTAACCCCTGGAGTGCGATTCAATGGCTTTACCAACCACCGAGACCGTTGAGTGCGACATCCTGATCATAGGCGGCGGCATGTCCGGCTGCGGCGCCGCCTTCGAGGCCAGCTACTGGGGCGACAAGCTGCGAGTTGTCATGGTCGAAAAGGCCGCCATCGAGCGCAGCGGCGCGACCGGCGAGGGCCTGTCTGCCATCAACTGCTACATGGGCCAACGCTATGGCTGGAACACCCCGGAGGATTTTGTCCAGTACGTGGTGAACGACATGATGGGCCTTGCCCGTGAAGACCTGGTCTACGACGTGGGACGCCACGTTGACTCCACCGTTCACCTTCTCGAGGAGTGGGGCCTTCCCATCTGGAAGAAGGAGAACGGCGAATACGAGCGCATCGGCCGCTGGCAAATACCCATCCACGGCGAGTCCATCAAGCCCATCGCCGCCGAACCGGCGCGTAAAGCCCTGGGAGAAGGCAACCTGTACGAGCGTGTCTCGGTGACCCACCTGCTCACCGACGCCAACGACCCCAACAAGATCGCCGGGGCAATCGGCTTCTCGGTAAGGGAGAACAAGTTCTACGTCTTCAGGGCCAAGGCGGTGATCGTCTCAACAGGCGGCGCGTCCAACGTGTTCCGCCCCCGATCGGTAAACGAGGGCCTGGGCCGTACTTGGTACTCGGTGTTCGCCACCGGCTCGGCTTATGGCCTAATGATACCCGCCGGGGTGGAAATGACCCAGATGGAGCACCGCTTCGTTCCCACCCGATTCAAGGACGGTTACGGTCCCGTAGGCATGTGGTTCCAATACTTCCACGCCAGGGTGACCAATGCCCTCGGCGAGGACTACACCATCACCCGGGCCGCCGAATTGGACAAATACGAGCCCTACGGCTCCGCCATCCCCACACCCACGCCCCTACGAAACCACCAGATGTTTTTGGACATAAAGGACGGCCTCGGTCCCATGTACATGCGCACCGAGGAAGCGATGGAAAAACTGGCCGAGGGAGACCCGGCCAAGATGAACCAGGTGCGCAACGAGGCGTGGGAAGACTTCCTCGACATGACCATCTCCCAGGCGCTCACCTGGGCGTCGCAGAATATCGCGCCGGAAGAGACCCCCTCGGAAGTGGTGCTTGCGGAACCCTACATCATGGGGTCCCACTCCGGTGAGGCCGGCGCATGGGTCAGCGGGCCGGAGGACCTGTCGCCGCCGGAGTATTTCTGGGGTTACAACAAAATGACCACCGTCCGGGGACTGTTCGCCGCCGGGGACGGCGTTGGCGCGGCCCCGCACAAGTTCTCTTCCGGCTCCTTCACCGAGGGCCGGTTGGCCGGAAAGTCCGCCGTCAATTATCTGACCGACAACCCGGCGGCCCCTACCCTTAACACCGGGCAGGTGAGCCGGCTACAACAGGCGGTATGGGCGCCTCTGGAGACCGTCGAGAAGTACAGCGGGGCGTCTACCTCGGACGAGATTAACCCCCACTACATCACCCCGAAGCAGGGGCTGGCCCGGCTTCAGAAAATAATGGACGAGTACGCCGGAGGGACCTCGGCATCCTACACGACCAACGCCCCCACACTGGTACGGGGCATCGCACTGATAGAGTCTCTGCGGGAGGACCTGGTCCATCTTGGCGCGCGCAACCTCCATGAGCTATTGCGGTGTTGGGAACTCGCCCATCGGGTGTGGGTGGGAGAGGCACACATGCGCCACCTGTTGTACCGTCAGGAGACCCGCTGGCCCGGATACTATTACCGTTCCGACTTTCCAGACCTGGACGACGCCAACTGGCGGGTGTTCGTCAATTCCCGGTTCAATGCGGGCACAAATGAGTGGGACATCTTCACCAAGCCCTATGTCAGCATCCTGAAGTAGCTCCGGGACTTCATAAAGCGAACACACGGGAGGGTCCAATTTGGAAGGCGCCGGGCATCCGTTAGCCGATAGCCTCCGCCGGGCAGGGCAGGCCAATCCCCTCTTCAACTTCCCGATAGCGGGAAGGAGAGGAGATGGCTGGGTCCCGGCATCCGAACTATTCCAGGGTCACGACGATGCCCTGGGGGACCTGGTGCGGACCTACGGACTCTACTCGTGGGGGTCGACACACCCCCACGTTGCGGGCTCGGCGTTCATCATAGCGTATCTGACAAGGTTGGTCTGGCCGGTCATCGGCCAATACATCATGCACCGGCGCGTGCCCATGGCATCGCTGGAGAACATCGCGTTCCACCGCGAGGGACAGCGGATCGACGCCACAGGGTTGGTGCGGCCCGTATTTGCGGTACTGGCTGACGACCCTGCCTCGGGTCATACGGATGCCGAAGTCGTCCCCTGCCAGGACGCGCTCTATGCCAGGCTCAGAGAGTGGCTGTTCGAGGCCAATCTGAGGCCGGTTATCACGGCATTGCGAAGGGCATCCAGGGCCAGCATCAAGGTGTCGGAAAACGCCGTGGGCGCATCCTGTAGCCAGGTGTTTCGCGACCTTTACGACCGTAGCCCCGACCCGGACGGGGTGGTCCGCGAGGGGCACAGATTTTTTTCAGACCCGGATTCTCTGGTCTACCGCCAGGTAGCGATGGAAATCTTCGAGTATCAAGACATGCGGGGTTTCTTTTCTAGGAGGGCGGGCTGCTGCCTCTGGTGGAAAGCCCAACCCACCAACGAATACTGCTCCAATTGCATCCTCCTCTCCCGCGAAGAGCAGGACGCCGGCATCCGCCAGGTCCTGGTAAATCGAGGGTAACCGTCAACGGACGGTCCTCCCGGGTCCCTTCATGGCTCGACCCGCTCCCCATGCTAATATGGCCGGGTTGCCAACCTCATATACTCCGGTGGTCCTCGAATCCGGAATGTCCACGGAGGAACCTGCAAATGATTGAATTGACCGATGAGATGCGCGACTCTATCAACAACGCCAGGGTCAGCGGCCACCCTTGCATAGTTTCCACATCGTCAAAGGACGGTGTGCCCAACTCGGGTTACATCGGCACCATGATGGCCCTGGACGAATCATCTCTGGCTTATCGGGACCGGGGCGGCTCAGACTCCCTGGTGAATCTTGAGGAGAACCCCAAGGTCATCGTCCTCTACCGTGACGCATCCAGGGAGCTGGGTTGGAAGTTCCGCTGTACCGCCGCCGTACACCGGGACGGACCGGAATTAGAAAAAGTGGAAAGCAGACTGGCGGAGTCCGGGGTTGGAGGCACCCACACCGGGGCTGCCGTCGTCCTCCACATCGACCAGGTGTTGACCCTGTTCGGGGAGGTCCTGCAAGAACGCGAACCCGGCCTGCAATGGTGAGCGCCTTCGGTGTCTACCGGCCGCTCTCGCGTATCCCAGTGAGTCTATGCTGTGCATAGGAGCGCCCCGGCGTCAACCGTCCTCTGTCATTTCGGCTCCGGCCGGGCTACCCTCTCTCGTTGACAAGATTTCCTGGGGCGAGTATGTTGTGTCCGGCTAGAGATTGCCTTGGAGCCCACGAATTCGCTCAACTGAAGGAGTTCCCATGTTAAAAATCGGCCATGAGGTCGTCCGCCCCGGAAAGCATCTGGGTGACGCTCCTGTCACCATTCCCGTGCCGGAAGAACTGGAGACCGTACCCGGCATCCCTCTCAATCACCGTGAAGTGGACTGGTACGCCCGCGAATACCCCCTGGAATCGATCAACTTCACCGAGCGCGCCTCCCGCGACTGGGCCAACGCCCTCCGGGACACCCACGCCGAAATGCGCGAGATCCGCAAAGAACATGAGAAGCTCAACCGCGGCCTCGTGCTTGCCGGCAGGGCGACCAAGCGAATGGAGCCTACCGTAGAGCCCACCGGAGAGGACATCTCCCAACTGATCAAAGACAAAGCCCGGGAGTTGGGTTTCCTCGAAGTCGGGATTACGTCTTACGACCACCGTTACGAGTTCCAGAGCAGGAAGGGGTTCAACGATCTGCCCCATGCCATCTGCCTGGCTTACGAACAGGACTTCGAACCCACCCAGACGATCCCAAGCGTCGACGCCGAGATAGTCCACTCCAGCACGTATCGCACCCAGGCCGCCGCCGGACTGGAACTGGGAGACTTCATCCGCTCCATGGGTTACATGGCCCACGTAATCCACTCCGGTGACGCTACCGGTCCCATGATTCCCATGCACGTCCAGGCCGGCCTTGGCCAGCTTGGCGCTTGCGGCTACCTGCTCACCCCGCACGAGGGTAACCGCTGCCGCCTGATGATGGTCACCACCGACGCCAAAGTTAGCTACGACGAGCCCGTCGACTACGGTATCCACGCTTTCTGTCAGGTCTGCCAGGTGTGCGTCAACCGCTGCCCCGGCCGCGCCCTCATGCGCGATAAGATCTGGTGGCGCGGTCTTGAGAAGAACAAGCTCTACTTCAAGCGCTGCCGCCCCGTCATGGCCCGCTACCTCGGTTGCGGCGTCTGCATGAAGGTCTGCCCGATCCAGAAATACGGCATGAAGACAGTCATGGACCACTACGCCCAGACCGGCCAGGTGCTGGGTAAGGGGTCCCACGACCTCGAAGGCTACACCCTCGAGGGCAAGGGCTACTTCGGCCCCGGTGAAATGCCGGTATTCGACCGCGACTTCTTCGATATGCCCACCGGCACCATCGAAGAACACGCCATGGCGCGGTTGAAGGAACAGTCCGGGGAGCAGGGCGAGATTACGTTGGAGATGCTGGAAGAGCTAAAGGCCGACCTCGAACGGTCCAAGAGCATCGACGTCGAGACCCAGAACCGGATGATGGAGAACCTGGACATCGACGCCGACTACATCTAGGGTTGGCGTAATGGGACGGGCGATGCGCCGGTCCCCGGCAAAGGAAGCCCATAGAAATGAAAGGCCCCGCGTCGGCGGGGCCTTTCATTGTAAAACCCCAATCTCCAAGCCTACAATTGTCTTGAAATGACCACCATCAACACCATAGAAGACTTGGTCCGCCTGCTGGACGAGAGGCGCCCGAGTGGGTGGATGCTTTGCGAGCCCGGTTGCTGACGCGGGAGCTTATTGAACTGCCGGAGAGGTTCGCCGCGTTCGCGGCCAAGACGGAAGAGAAATTTGGCCGTGTCCATCAGGAAATTACCGACTTCAAGGCTGAGACCAATGAACGGTTTGGCCGGATAGAGACCACTTTGACGCAAATACGGAATGAAATCTCAAACCTCCGGGGCACCGGCGCCACCAGCGCGGCCTTTCGCAAAGCGTCGGCTATTGCCCTGAGCATGGGATTGGAGTATGTTCGGCCCCTCACTAATGAACATCTGTTGGATATGATACAGAACGTGGACCATTCGGCTTTCCAAAGGGGCGACTTAGCCAGTTTCATCCAGGCCGATCTGGTCATTGAGTGCCAAGACCCCCAGGGCAGGACATGCTACATCGCAACCGAAATCTCCTACACCGTCGATGAGAGGGATACATCCAGGGCCATCCGCAACGCGGGTTTCCTGTCCGCCTTCACGGGCAACCCCGCCTTCCCCGCCGTCATCGGCCTGCGTATGGACAACCGGGCGCTGGAAACCATAGATTCCGGGCAAGTATTCTGGCACAGGCTGGACGATACAGACCTGGCAGCCCGGTAATGGGCATGTCCACGGGTCTCCCCCCGTCCCTCCAGTCGTACCAAGGGTAGACCCGCCTCCGGCGGACCTTCCTTCCATCCCGCCTCAATTGTGCCACCTTCCCGCCAGTATGATACTATGACCTCGCGCTCCCCTTCAGACATTACACTTGCACCTTTGCTCGGAGGCAGAAAATGCTCGATTACAAACCCAACGTCGTCTTATCCAACAAAGAATACAATGTTGTGGGCTCCAGGCCTATCCGGCACGACGGTGCGGACAAGGTTACGGGCCGGGCCCGGTATGGCGCGGATATATCCATGCCCGGAATGTTGTTCGGAAAGATACTCCGCAGCCCCCACGCCCACGCCAGGATCAAGTCCATCGACACCAGCCGCGCCGAGGCATTGCCCGGCGTCAAGGCCATCGTGACTTCCGACGAGATGGCCCAACCTTCGGGGAATATCGTGGACCTGGCCGAAGGCGCTCTGGCCAACGCCCGCTTTATGAGCAACAACATCCTGGCAAGAGACAAGGTCCTCTACAAGGGCCATGCGGTGGCCGGTGTGGCGGCCACCAACTCCCACATTGCGGAGGAAGCCCTAGCCCTGATCGACGTAGACTACGAAGTACTGCCCCCTATCATGGACGTGATGGATGCAATCAAGGACGATGCGCCGCTGGTCCACGAGCGCCTGGCGAACCAGTACAACGCAGCCTCCCGCGCCGGAGGCACTCGTTCCGAGGACGACGCTGAGAAGAGCACCAACATCGCCAACCGGTTCGAGCATAAACTCGGCGACCTGGACAAAGGTTTCCAGGAAGCCGACGTAATAGTTGAGAAAGAGGTCTCCACCACCGCCGTCCACCAGGGCTACATCGAGCCGCATTCGGCAACCGCGATGTGGCACCGCGACGGCAACCTGACCGTCTGGTCCAGCAGCCAGGGCCACTTCTCGGTGCGAGAGAACACCGCCCGCATGTTGCAAATCCCGGTGTCAAAGGTCAAGGCCATACCGATGGAGATTGGCGGAGGCTTCGGGGCGAAGTTGGCGGTCTACCTGGAGCCTGTGGCCGCCCTGCTGGCCCGCAAGACCGGAAACCCCGTCAAGGTAACCATGAGCCGGACAGAGGTGTTCGAGGGCACCGGGCCCACTTCCGGGACGAACATCAAGGTCAAGCTTGGCGCTACCCGCGACGGCCGCCTGGTGGCCGCCGAGGCTCACTTGTACTTCGAGGCCGGGGCCTTCCCAGGCTCCCCGGTACCCGGCGGCGCACAGTGCATGATGGCCGCCTACGACATCCCCAACGCCTACATCGAAGGTTTCGACGTGGTCGTCAACCGGCCCAAGACTGCGGCATACCGCGCCCCCGGCTCTCCGGCAGCCGCCTTTGCCATGGAAACGGCCATTGACGAACTTTGCGAGAAACTGGAGATGGACCCGTTGGAATTCAGGCTACTCAACAGCGCCAAAGAGGGCACCCGGCGCGTCACCGGTCCGCTTATGCCTTTCGTTGGATTCGTGGCGACGTTGGAGGCGGCCAAGTCGCACCCTCACTACAACACCCCGCTGGACGGGCCGTTCCGGGGCCGGGGCGTGGCCACCGGCTTCTGGGGCAACGGCACAGGCCCTTCATGCGCGACGGCGACGGTCAACCCCGATGGGACCGTCAACCTGATTGAAGGCTCTCCCGACATCGGCGGCACCCGGGCCTCGGTGTCGCAACAGCTTGCGGAGGTACTGGGTATTCTCGCGGAGGACGTCAAGCCGCAGGTCGGCGACACCGACACCATCGGCTTTACGTCAAACACCGGCGGCAGCGGGGTCACCTTCAAGACCGGCTGGGCGTGCTACGAAGCAGCCCTGGACATCAAGCAACAGATGATCGCCCGGGCGGCGAGGATATGGGAAGTCTCGCCCGATGACGTTGAATTCTCCGGCGGCATCCTCCAGCACAAGTCGGACCCCGAACTGCGCCTGACCTTCAGGCAGATGGCGGCCAGGCAGAACCCCACCGGCGGCCCAATCGTTGGCCGGGCAGGGGTCAACCCCGGAGGCGCCGGTCCGGCCATAGCGACCCACATCGTTGACGTGGAGGTCGACCCGGAAACGGGCAAAGTGGACATACTCCGTTACACCGCAGTCCAGGACGCGGGCAAAGCAGTCCATCCCAGCTACGTCGAGGGCCAGATACAGGGCGGAGTGGCGCAGGGCATCGGCTGGGCCTTGAATGAAGAGTATTTCGTAAACGGGCAGGGCCACATGCTCAACTCCAGCTTCCTGGACTACCGAATGCCCATTTCCCTGGACCTGCCGATGATCGACACGGTAATCGTCGAACAGGCCAACCCCGCCCATCCCTACGGTGTAAGAGGCGTCGGCGAGGTCCCCATAGTTCCTCCCATGGCGGCCATTTCCAACGCCCTTCATGACGCCCTGGGGGTGCGTCTCAACCAACTACCGATGAACCCCGGCAGGGTCCTGGAAACCCTCTGGAACAAAGAGTAGAGGCAATGGCGCGTCTCCCGGAAATTTTGGCGGCGCATCTGCCGCCTCATGTGCAATCGGTGTACGGCAAGGCAACCGGCCCCGAGTCGGGCCTTGCCGTCACCTACAAAGCCCTTTTCAACGTCCCCGAAGCGGCGCAGGCGTTGGCCGGGCTGGAGCAATTCGCCCAGACCGGCCTGGAAGACTGGATACGGCTCACCGTAGCCCTGACGGTAGCCCGCGAACAGGGCAGCCAAGCCCTATGGGATTCATTCGAAACGCTGGCCCGCCAAGCGGGAGTAAACGAAGCGGTCATAGAAGGAATATCCGCAGGCACCGCGCCCCGCAGGCTCCTCCCCAAAGACGGCATCTGGGTCCAATTCGCCCTGGAAATCCTCCGCAACGAAGTCCGCGACTCCACCTGGGCCGCCGTCACTCACCTGGCAGGCGACCAAGGAGCCATCGCCCTGGCCGTAACCACCACCTACTACGACATGATGGCCCGGCTAAGCCAGACCTTCGGCCTAGACGGCGCGTAGGTTATACGATACCAATCTTAGCGGATCCCCTGACAGGCGAGGTCTCAATCAAAACACCGGTGTCGAGTCACGTTGGACAAACTTCTCAAACTACCGGGAGCAGTATATCGTCGCTGATCATTGCCTCAAGCTGCTCGAATATATTCCTCAATTCGACATTGGCGTCCATCTGAAGTCCTAGCGATGTTGCAACTCCTTCCGAGTCCGTACTGAACCGTTCGGCAAGGTGCAACCGGGGACTATCGGCTTCGTTCCCTTGGATACTGTAGGAATGAATATGGACAGGATCGCCGATTTTTGACTGAGCAACATGCTCAAGTTGGACATTTCGCCTTAGATAATCCAGTAAGACGTCCTGCATGACCAAAGACTATGCGCTTATTCAAGGATTGGAATGTATCGGTCTTGTGATAGAGTTGGACAAGAATCGTCTTTGCGGTCATTTTCCAGTTTATTCCAAAGGACTTCGCAGAGAGCGTATCGGCTTCATCCACGAGTATTCCTTTCGTTGCCAGAAACCTTTGGCGTTCCGGCCAAACGGTTCCGGTCGTATCCAGAGTCTGCAACTCAATCCCAACGAAATCCACAACGCGGGAATTCCTAACCGACACCAGCACGTAGTCAATGCTCCCTCCAGGAAGCGCTAATTCGGCAACAACGTGCAACTGGTTCCCAGGTTCGTGAAGAGTGAGCAAATGCAGACAATCGACAAATACTTGACGCTGCCGGGCGAGCAGACCATGAGGACAGATCAGTATTTCACTGCGTTGTTTTCCATGATATACAGAGCAAGTCCCGATAGCGATCTCCGGCGAGCTCTTCCGTATTTTGACACAGGGTCGGGCGAGATATGGACACCGTCTCTCATTGACTGTAGCTTGCCAATAAGAGGCCGATCCGGTGTCGGTTCTGACGCCAAATAATTCCGAGATCTTGGTCACAATAGGGCTGGACATCTCAGTCGGGCTTCGCGATATAGACTGACGATATGTCAATGCCAACAGACTTTCTACCGAGCTTTGCTGCGACCGCCATCGTGGTTCCAGTTCCGCAAAATGGGTCAAGGACCACGCCCCCCTTTGGGCAAGTGGACAAGATTGGGATCTTGCAGAGGTCTTCGGGGTAGGGCGCAGAGTGAGTGTCACGTCGATGCGTGTCTTCGGGCAGGATTTCCCAAACATTGGAGGGTTTGCTGCCGCCCGGTTGGTAGGACAAGAAATAGAACCCCTTGTCGCGGAGCTCTTTAGCTCTTCCCGAAACTCGGATCGAGTCCGAATGGGTCGTGCGCTGTGACCCCCGTATAATCATCCGAAAGTCGGCCAATTCCCCGGATGCGATTCGACTCAGCATACCATCAATCGCCACGAACGCATTTTCCTTCTCGGAGTCACTGAGGCTTGTAGACAGTTCAATTTGGCGCTTATACCGGACCCCGCTAACTCCGGTGGCTGAGACTATCTTCCCACCTACGACTTTTGTCTGTCCAGGGTTGGATCTGATGGCATCAGAATTGAAGTAGTAGCCTTTCGGGAGTTTTACGAAATGGAACACTTGCTCGTAGACGTCCCTAAGCCGGTCAGCCGTGTTGTCCGGTCCGCCCTTCAATTTATGCCAAATGATTGCGTCCCGGAGAATCCATCCCTGGTTGTCGATGAGATGACAGGCGAGGCGCCACGGGATTCCAGGCAGCCTTTTGTCCAGGTAGGTATCACCTATGTTCAACCAAAACGAGCCCTCCGGTTTGAGTATCCTCTTGACCTGTGCGAAGATTCCGGACAGGTTTCCTATGTAGGTTTGGTGGGATTTCTCAAGGCCGATGCCTCCATTCGAATACTCCCTCTTACCCCAGTATGGTGGGCTGGTCATACAAAAATCGATCGAATTATCCGGAATCTGCTGCAACGCCTCTAATGCGTCGCCGCAAAAGAACAATGGGGCAATCAGAGAATTCTGAAGATAGTCGGAGAAGGTTTCCTGACAACAGTGATCGTGTTCCCGCATGGTTGTCCCCGATACTTGCGCTATCTTCCGACGACTTTGGGTGGCGGCTATTCAATCCGTTCGGTTCGGCCGACTTAATTAAGAACAATACCGGAACTTCGCAAGTCTTTCAATCGCTGTTTGTCATCTACTAATACCAGAGGGCCTCTGAACAGGAGACGATCGTGGCTCCGATCAGTCGGCTGATACCAGGGCCAGGGCTGCTTCCTGGGGGATTCGATCTGATTCTAAACTGAATCCAAGGTGAGATGTACATATTGCTGTACTGCACTGTGGCGGGCGACCCCAGTTGGGGCCTGAAGGTGATATGAGGAGCCGTGGAGCCCTTTCGGTCATCTTCAAGATTCCGAAATGCACATCCCACCTTGGTATTGGTTTAGGTCGCGAAGGAGTTGGGGGACCACCTCGCCCAGCCGGGAAACCGGCACCAGGTCCATCACCTTCTCGCCGCGTTTTGGGTCTGGGCCGGAGCGGCCGCCCATCAGAATATTTACGGCGTCGACAATCTCGCCGTCGACTCGCGTCTTGGCCCCCTGGAACCCGATGTCCGCAACCGTGTGGTTCCCGCAACCGGCGGGGCAACCCGACCAGCGCATGGTGGCGGGAATTCCTTCCGGGAACTGCTTCGCCATGTCCTTCGCCAGTTGTTTTCCGATGGCCTTGGTCTCAATCAGGGCAAGGTTGCAATAATCCGTGCCGGTGCATGTGACCAACCCGCGGAAGAACGCGTGAGGTTCCGGGGAATACTTGGCAAGGATTGGCTCGTCCAGCAGGCCGGATAGCTTGTCCTGGGGTATGTTGACGAGGATGACGTTCTGGTCGGTGGTGAGACGCGCTTTGCCCGTTCCGTAGGCGTCGGCCAACCTGGCCAACTCGCTCAGGTCTTCGCTGCTCACCCTTCCGGTGGGGACGCATAGGCCCACAGAGTTTAGTCCGGCTGCTATTTCCGGGTTGACTCCCAGGTGGTCCTTTGTACCGGAGTGCCTGGCATCGCGCTGGGCTTTCTCCAGGGGTTTCCCCCAACGCTCTTCCAGGACGGCGCGGAATCTCTCGATCCCCCATTCCTGCACCAGAAACGCCATGCGTACCCTGGTGCGCTTCTCCCTGGGGCCTTCATCCCTGAAAAGCAATGTGATTTCAGCCGCCAGTCTGGCCGCGTCTTCCGGCTCCACGAATACGTCCAGGTCCTGCCCAACGGTCATCCCGCCGGAGCCCATCTTGCCGCCGACTTTGACGTTGAATCCGTAGGCGCCGTCCGAGTCCCGGACCGCCGGCGTCATGCCGATGTCCTGGGTCTCGGTGTGGGTGCAATTGTCCAGGCAGCCGGTGATGGTTACGTTGAATTTGCGGGGAAGGTTCGTAAACTCCTTGTTTTGGAGGAATATGCGAGTGTACTCGGCTCCGACCGGCGAGGCGTCGAATAACTCTCCAGCGGTCAGCCCCGCGAGGGGGCAGCAGTTGACTCCCCTGATGTTGTCCAATCCCGTCTGGAATGACGATAGATCGACGCCCTGAAGGGCGTCGAGTATCTGTGGGACGCCGTTGATCTTGATTGCTCTAAGTTGGACCTGTTGGCGGGTCGTGAGGTCTAGAACGCCATTGCCCATATTGGCCGCGATGTCTGCCAGGGTGCGGAGCTGGGCCGACGTGACCTGCCCATTGGTAACACGCACACGCATCATGAACTGGCCTGGCGTGGGCTTGCGGAAAAAGGTCCCGATCCACTTGAGCCGTTCCCGATCACCCGGGTCGATGGTCTCCCAGCCCCCGTGTTGCGCGGCTATTTCCTCGATTTCCTGGAGAATGTCTAAGCCGTCTTTCTCTGCCTTGTAGTGTTCAATCGGGTTGTTGCCAGGCTTCATGGTCAACACCTTTGCGGGCGTAGGAATGCGGAACAAGAGCCGCCTTTATCAGCTTAATAATCAGGTTTTACGCCCAGGTGACCGGGGTGTAACCGATGAAGAAACGCCATGTAAACGCCATGTAACACACCAAAACAGAGGCGTGAGCGACCGCTTGGGCCGTGGTGAGGGCAAAGAAAAAGGTCACCCGCGCGGGTGACCTTCAATTCCGGCCCGAGAAATTCTTATGGTCGGGGCGCCCAGATTTGAACTGGGGACTCCCTACACCCCATGCAGGTGCGCTACCTGGCTGCGCTACGCCCCGATGAATCTAGAATATCATAGCGCTTCGGCCGACTTCAAGTCAGCCGAGTCATTCAGCGGGAGCAATATTTAGAAACTATCTCAAAATCAACTGGTCCTGCTGATATACCGGCATCGCTGACCGAAGCCTATGGATGCCCACCCCCGTTCAAGCCGGGGGCAGGCTCTTCGCGGGAATTGCGGATTGCGTGCCGCGCCAAGTTTCGAGATCGTCTCTTAATGGGGCGGCTCGTTGGTGAACACCAGGCTCCCCGCTGCCATGAACATTCCTCCCACTCCCTGGCAAAAGGACACTTTCACGCCGGGCGCCTGGTGGGAAGCCTCTCCCCTTACCTGGCGGACAGCTTCCTGCATGGCAAACATGCCATACATGCCTGTATGGGTGTAGGAGAGACCGCCGCCGTTGGTGTTCATCGGCAGCTTGCCGCCGGGTGAGGTGTTCCCCTCCTGAATGAACGCGCCGGCCTCGCCCCGGCCCACGAATCCCAGGTCTTCCAACCCGTAGATCGGCAGGTGGGCAAAAGCGTCGTAGATCATCAGATGGTCCACGTCGTCGTGGGTGATTCCGGCCTCTTCAAAAGCCGAGCGGCTGGATACCTTGAAGGCCGCCGAGGAAGTCATGTCGTACATCTGGCTCACGACGGGGGTCTCGGTGGACTCGCCGGTGCCAAGGATGTACACGGGGTTCGTGGGGAAGTCATTGGCCCGCTCCGCGCTGGTCAATATGAGCGCGCCGCCGCCGTCGGTGACCAGGCAGCACTCGAGCAGGTGGAACGGGTAGCAGACCATCCGGCTGTTGAACACGTCGTCCATGGTGATTAGGTCGCGGAACATGGCCCGGGGCACCTGGTTGGCCCACTTGCGCTGGGCCACGGGCACCGACGCCAGTTGTTCGTGGGTCAGTCCGGTCTCCTTCATATAACGCAACACGCCCATGCCGAAGAGTGTGGTCGGTCCCGAAGTGCCGTAGATGGACTCGAACTGTCCGGGGTAGGTGATATCCCCGCGGGGCCCCCCGGCGGCAGAAGTCGCGCCGATGCGCGCGCCGGACTCACCCACGCGGCTGCGCCCGCTCTGTCCCATGACGACCAGGGCAGTCTCGCACAGCCCCATGGCAATCGCGGCGGCGGCATGTCTGACCTGAATCAGGAACGACGTGCCACCCACCGAGGTGTTGTCCAGCCATCGTGGGACTATGCCGAGGTAATGAGCCAGCGCGGCGGGGCTCATGGTCGTGGCGATGCCGTCGATCTGGTTCTTGTCAATCCCGCAGTCCCTGATGGCGTTGACCGCGGCGTCGATGTGTAACTGGGTCGTGGATAGCTCTGGAATCACACCCAGGTTGGTGGTCTCAGACGCCCCAACGATGGCAACCTTGTAACGTAACGAATCTGGCATAACGTCCTCTTCTTGGCAGTCAGCCGGGGTTAGCCGGCCGGTTTGAACTTGGGAATGGCGATCTCGTCCGTGGCGTCTTCGAAGACCACTTCCAGCGGCATATCCAGCACCAGGTTTTCCGGCGTGTTTTCGATTCCGACGATATTGGTCAGCATCCGGGGCCCCTCTTCCAACTGAACCACCGCGATAGCATAGGGCGTATCTTCTTCAAAGCCGGGGATCGCCCGGTGGTTAATCATGTACGTCCACAGCGTCGCCTTCCCCGACGTCTGGAACCATGAGAGGTCGGAAGATAGGCATTGGGGACAATGGAATCTTGGGTAGAAAAACGGGTGGTTGCAGGAGTTGCAGCGTTGGACCCACAGCTCATGCTCCTTGCATTTGTCCCAGAAGAATTGGGTCTCCGGTGTGGGGATTGGTACGGGCTTGCGGTAGACTTCCTGGGTCATAGTCCCGGCGCCTCCTAGACCGATTCCGATTCAATGAATAGGCGCTGACTACAATATCAGCTTCCGGCGGAAGCGTCGAGAGCGGTTGATGAGGCCGTAGACGGGGACAGGCCGGGGTGGTATAAGGCCAGTAGAAATGCTGCCCGGCGACCCTGGTGGCAACCGAATTCACCGAAGCCAACTACCGAAGCCAACTATGGAGGCGCTATGCGCGTAAATAACGTCGTAACCAAGATGCAGGCGGGACAGATGGCCTACGGGTGCAGCCTCACATTTCCTTCCACAGCCGTGGTGGAGCTTATTGGAATGTCCGGACTGGACCACGTCTCCTTCGACTCGGAACACGGGCCGTTTACGCCGGAGAGCCTGGACGATCTCTGCCGGATCGCGGATATGGCCGGTCTGACGCCTATGGCCCGCGTGCCCAATATCGACCCTTCGACAATCCTGCGTTTCCTGGACCGCGGGATCATGGGCATCACAGGTCCCCACATTACCAACCCGGACAAGGCTCAGCAGTTGGCCGACGCCTGCCGGTACGTTCCACGCGGCAAGCGCAGCTTTGGCTCAGGACGCGGCGCGTATTTCGGAGAGTTTGAGTCGGGCGAAGAGTACATGGAGCATACCAACTCCCAAATTCTGGTCATGGCCCAGCTAGAAGACGTCGAATTGTTGGACCACCTGGACGAAATCCTGGCCGTCGACGGCATAGACCTCTATAGCTCCGGCGCTCAGGACATCGCCCAGTCCATGGGGTTGCAGGGCCACCCCAACCACCCGAGGGTCAAGGAGTTTGAGGCCGAAGTTATCGCCAGGGTCCATGCCGCCGGGAAGAAGATGACATCCGACGTGCTTGTCTCAGTGGGAGCGGTCAAGCTGTTCCTGGACGGCGCGAGGGCGTTTTTGCAGTCCCACGGAGCAGCGTAAGGGAGGAACCCAGGCCGCTCCCCTGCCGTAGTTTCCGCCAAAGCGGGGAGTCAAGAAGGTCCATAACGGGAACGAAACTGAGGGCAAATGCTACTGGATTCCGGCTCATGGGCGGTTTGACCGGATGAGAAGGTGTGCGGGAAAACGCGGGTCAATATTTTCGAGGATGATTGTCACGTTTCCCAACGGGCATGTGGGGATTTCCGGCGGATGTCTGGTATAATCCCCCCGTCGCGCTTGAAAAGGCGTTGTAGGAGTCTGTTTCAGGACCATGGATGTAATCACCTTCATATCCGACAGCCTGGCCCAGGTGCAGCTCAGGTTGATGCAGACATGCGAAGGGCTTACCCGGGAACAGGTTGTCTGGCGTCCGGTCCCTGGGACGAACAATATCGGTTTCATACTCTGGCACATGAGCCGGGCCAACGACAACGTTGCCCGGCAAATCGCCGGCGGCGCCCCCGGGCTTTGGGAAACTGAAAAGTGGTACGAGAAATTCGGCCAGCCGGTCGAATCCCCAGACCCCGGCGACAAGATGGGACTGCAATCGTTGCCAATCCCCGATCTTGATGTCCTGCTCGGGTACTCCACGGCCGTAGACCGGTGGACCAAAGAATTGCTGAAGGGGCTCGACCCGGCGGCGCTGGACCGGCCCGTTGACCCTTCCAGGCCCGAACGAAAACTGTCCAATTCGCTCCGTCACGCAATCACTCACAAGAACAACCACCACGGCCAGATAGACTACATCCGGGGCCTCCAGGACCAGACCTGGGACCTGCCGCCAGGAACGGGAGTAGTGTTGCCGGAAGCGAGCATAACGCCCGCGTCGGGCTAGAGACCGCATGGGTATACTTAGCAACTACAAAGAAGTAATAAACACGCCGCAACGCCGGGAGATACTGGTTGCGATGACCGGCGGGCAACTGCTGGTCCAGCTTTCCAGTATGCCCGTAACCCTCTCACTGCCCAGTATCGCCCGCCACTTCGACGCATCCATCAGCGATGCCGCTTGGATCGTAATTGCCAATCTGCTGGTCCTTGGCACCACCGTCTTCCTGGGAGCGCGGCTGGGTGACCGGTTCGGACATACAAAGGTCTTCCTGATAGGCGCCATCATCGTCACCATCGGCGCGGTCCTGATTGCCGTGGCGCAAAACCTGGAGCAAGTCATCATATTCCGCGGTTTACAGGGCCTGGCGCGGGGTTGATACACGGGAACGGCAACGCCATGCTGGCGTTCGCGTTCCCTCCCAACGAGCGAGGCCGGGCCTACGCCTTCCCCATTACCGGGTCCCGTTTCGGCACATTGATAGGGCTCGTCGTCTTCGGCGTGTTTCTCCAATGGCTGAGTTGGCGCTTGGTCTTCCTGACCATGCTCCCCATCGGGTTGCTGGCCATCAAGGGCTGTATGCCCGCGTTGCGGCAGAAGGAAGAAGCCGCGCGGGACAAGGGTCCCATCGACTACATAGGCGCAGTGCTCCTGATGGCTACGGCCTCGGTATTCCTGTTCTCCGGCGTACACGCGCACGGCGGCGAAGAGTCGTTTACCAGCCCCGACGCCCTCTCATACCACGTGCCGATGCACATCCTTTTCTGGGCCCTGTTGGGACTGTTCATCATCGTGGAGCGGCGGGTCCAGAACCCGTTCATGCAGTTCGAACACTTCAAGGAGAAGTATTTCTCCATGTCGTTGGTGTCCAACGTGACCTTCCATCTGTCAATGTTGGCTGTGTTCACTCTGGTGCCGCTTATGATCGAAGAGGGCAAGGGCCTCGACCCGATCTACGTGACCTACGTTCTGTTCCCGCACCAGTCCTTTGGGCTGTTCATGCCCCTCCTTGCCGGAGCGGTACAAGACAAGTGGAACCCCAGGTTGCTCCGCTCTGCCTGTATGGCGTCCATCGCCTGCGGGTTCGTATTGTTGGGCCTGTTCGCGGGCCAGATCATGTGGTTCCTAATCCCATTGCTGCTCCTGCCCATTTCGGTTGGAACGAATATTTTCAACACCGTCAACAACGCCATCGTGATGAATACCTTGCCCACTCAACACCGGGGCTTTGCCTCGGGGATGTTGGAGACGACCCGGGACCTGGGCCACGCCCTGGGCGCGACCATCTCCGCGCTTGTGGTGGGGATGGCGTTGCCTGCATCCATCGCGCTGATGTCTGACGCCCAGTCCCAGTGGTATTACATCCGTGGATTCCAGACCTCGGCGCTGGCGGTGGTCATGATTATGCTCACGGGAGCCCTGATAGCAGCTTTCCACCGCACCAGGCCTCCCGAGGACGCTCCACCGCCGCCCCAACCCCGGCAGGGAGCCAGTCCGTCTCCGGCTGGTGACGATTAGCCAAATCTCGGACACGGGAAGGGGACTCCACCACCCTTCTTGTGCCGCAATTTGTCAATGATAGCTACCGTTTGCGTCCCGCCGGGCCGGTACACCAGGCACACTTTCGACGTATCCCGGTTCGGAAGCCTCTTGCAGTCTCCGGCTGCGGACGCGGTCATTGAAGTTTCCGCCAATGACATCCTCCTGGACCTTTCGGGCGTGGTGTTGGACGGAGAAGGTTCAGGCGGTGTGGGGATATCGGTCCACGACTGCGAAAACGTCACCATCATCAATGGCGTGATCAAGGGGTTTCACTACGGCATACACGCTGCGAACGTAACTAACTTGAACGTCCAGGGCTGCGTTGTGCCGGACAATACCAACCCACTGGACACGGGTTGGCTTCCCGACACCGAAGAGCCGGTGGAGGAGGGTTTCGGCGGAGGGATATACTTGTTCCAGGTCTCCCACAGCGTCATCGAAAACAACCAGGTCAACAACAACTTCAACGGCATTAGCCTGGTTCGGTCGGACCACAACGTAATTGGAGGAAATCACGCCTCCTACTGCGGCAACGTTGGGATTTACCTGCTGAAGTCCAGCCACAACGAGGTCCTGCACAACCTGGCAGAGCACTGCATCCGGTACACGGACCGTTTCTGGTGCGACACTGCCGACTCGGCGGGGATTCTCCTGGAACAGGATTCCAACCACAACGGGATCATCGGCAACAGCCTGCGTTACAGCGGAGACGGCTTTTTTATCCGCGGCAACCGCCAACATTCGTCGGACAACAATTTCATAAAGGGCAATGACGGGAGTTTTTCACCCAATAACGGGTTCGAGGCGGTGTTCTCCGATGGCAATGTGTTTGAGTCGAACGTCGCGAACTACTGCAACTACGGCTTTTGGCTCGGGTACTCATCCAATTCCGGCGTCCTGGACAACGAAATCCAATATAACAGGAAGGACGGCGTAGCCATCGACAGCGGCCGGGGCAACCGGATTCAGGGGAACAACATGGTGGGCAACCGCAACGGCGTGAGGCTATGGGGCAAGCCCTGGGAGCGGGGGAAATGGGGTGGGGGTTCGGGGCAGTATGTCGTTTCCGGGAATACCTTTGCAGGTTCGAGGGAGCGGGATATTGCGATTGAGCGGGGGCTGGACGTAGTGGTGGAAGGGAACGTTTTTCAGAGTTTGCAGGACTGACCTGAACTTGACGGAAATATCTGGACCGTGGAAGAATCGGTATCAACGAGTTGACTTTTTGGCAGCAGGCATCACTTTCAAAAGGGGCGTGACATGAGAATACGCGGCGAAATCAAGGACGGGAAGATAGTTTTGGACGACCCTGTAGATATGGCCGACGGTCAACGGGTGGAAGTAACTATCCGCCGGGAGATTAGCCAGGCGGAAATGCAAGAAGCGCTGAAGAAGGCCGATGAGCTCAGGAACGAACTGGAAAAACGGTGGGGGGGTAAGCAAAACTTCGTCACGCAAGATGTCAGGGAAGGCCGCGGGCCCATCTAGTGACCGTGACCCCATACGTCATTGACACGAGCGCATTGGTGAAGCTGGTAGTCCCGGAAGAGCATTCAAGTACCGTCCGAGGCGTAGCCGCGCTCCACACTGCTTCACGGATTCAACTTATCGCGCCTGACTTCCTTATGGTGGAGTGCGCCAACGTGCTTTGGAAAAACATCCGGCGCGGCAGGTTATCCACTGAGGAAGCGATGGCGGGGATGAACACGCTCAGAAACCTCGATGTCCGGCTGGAGGGCCAGGGCACGCTGATAGACGACGCTTTGAGGTTCGGGGTGAATACCGGCATAACAGTCTACGACGCCCTGTTTTGTGTAGTAGCGGAGCGCAACCGGGCTAGCCTAATCACGGACGACCGCGTTATGGTCAACCGCATCGCCGGTACGGAAGTCCGCACGATAACCCTGGACGCCTGGACGCCTCCTCCGTAGTTGCTGCCCATCCCCAATATCCTGTCCATCCATGCGAATTTATTGCGTGGCCTCGGCAAGGCCATCCGCAATTACTATGGAAATAGGCCATTTTCATTTTCATACATGGCCTTGGGGCGGAGAGGGCGGCTGTGCAGTTGGCTTGGGTGGAACGGGCAATTGTGGGCCAGTTGCTAGAAATAGGGAGGCGCCAAATCGACGATGGACAGTTCGATGTCCTGGATTGCTTGGGACATTGCTTGACCAATGAGGTCCAGCCTGCGGATCTGCTCGATTCTGGCCGACGCCCTGGCCAGCTCCTGCCTCGACAGTAATCTCCGGAAGATGCCGCAGGCGTCGGCAAGGCAGATGATAACCACATCGCGCGGGTCGGGAATCTCGTCGCTGAACAGTACGCCCATGATGCGGAGCTTCACCTCGCGGTCGGCTTTCCCGTCGATGATCGGGTAACGCCTGGACCGGAACACCCACAGGAACCGGTCATCCCGCGCTTCCAGGATTCCCAGGGTGATTAGTCTGGAAAGCGCCTCTTCGCGTATGGTGTTGGCGCGTTCCGCCGTGCGTTCGATCCAAAACCGGGCGTCGCGGTTCTCCATCGCCGCGATGTCCTCCAGCGTCGGGTCCAGCAGACTGTCGCCGACGGGCGTCGCGTCGACCAGCGCCAGCTTTTCCAGGTCCGTATCGATGCGGTTGTCCAGCGCCAGGTCCATGAGGACGCCGCCGGACATGGCGTAGTCCAGTGACCATTTGGGCACGGTTAAGAACCTGCCGTCCTCGTCGTTGAGCAGAAGCAGGAGCACTTCTTCGGGGAATCTCAGCACGATATTTGCCCTCCTACAGGCGAGGTCACCTCAGCGCTGGGACTATCAGGATTCGACGCGGATGCGCTGGGCAGTCCTAGTATTATACCCCAATCTGCGGACTCCAATTTGCGGTCCGTTCACCTGAGCGCTGCTGCCCGCGCAGTTGGGCATTCTGGTGTGAATGGCCAGGCCAATCGCGTCTTGAATTGGACTGCTGACACCCCGCCCTTCCCACCTGGGGTGACCACCCGTTACCATAACCCTTGCCGGAATCCCGTCCCGGTCCAAATCCCTAACCCGCCGCCCAGGCCCGATGTACCAAAATGGCCCACAATTTCCCTGAAATAAATTCTCCAGCTTCAGAACACCCGAATGTGTGCCATCACACCATTTCCAAAATCCGAAGGAGCAAACCAGCCGGCGACATGAGTCCTGGCTCTGAAATTAACGTCCTGGGGTCCCGCGTCCGCGCCGAAAACCAACCGCCCGGCCCCTGGCGTCTCCTCCGGACCCTGCTGCCCTGGACCCCATCGCTGTAGGGGCCAAACCTTATGGTTGCTTATTCTGGCCGTGAAGAGGTTAGGATGCGATTGCCCTGTGTGCATGGCGGCGCGGACCGCCATGCCCGGCCGCATCTAGTAAAATATCTTTTCCTCGGTCCCACAATTTTCCTGACCCGATGGGAGTTAAGCGTCTCGATACTGGAGACTGTGTAAGCTATACTGATACTCATCGTCGCGGCTTTCCAATCGTGGGAAGTCTTGACACTCTTGGGCCGGATTGGGGCCCTGCCGCAACGTATGAAGGAGGCTAGTCCGATGGGAATTGAAACCGTGATGGAAGGCGAGGCTTTGATCGCCAGGGTTGACGGCCGCATCGACGGGTCCAACGCCCGGGAATTCCAGAATGAGATCGAAGCTGCGTGCGCCGGCGCGGACCGGTTGGTCATCCTGGACTTGGAGCAACTGTCCTATATCAGCAGCGCCGGCCTGCGGGCGATTATGATGACGGCCAAGCAGCTCGAAAGCAGGGACGTGAAATTTGCGGTTTGTTCCATCTCCGGCTCTGTAAACGAGATATTCCAGATAAGCGGTGTTGACCAGATAATCCCGGTGAGAGCTTCTCCAAGCGAGGCGATCAACGCCTTCGGCGGCTAGGGGCAGTTCGAGCCAAATCCGCATTTCAACCCGGAACGAATATAACAACAGGGTAATCGCGTTCCGAAGCCTTGACCTTCCTTGATTTCCCGGAGAAGCAAGAATCCCGGCCAGCTTCCACTGAAGCAAGGTCAAAGATCACAGACCAAACTGCTCGCGGGTTCCCGCTCCCTCAGCGATGCGGGTTGCCTTGCGAGGCCATTTATAAAAACTGAAAATGGAGCGACGCCGACCGGAACAACAGGTTGGCCGTCGCGCTAATTTTCATTGCCAGACCTGACAGCCGCCGTTACGGCCTGACCCAGGTCTCGGACAGGGCCAGACCGGCCGTACTGCTCATCTTGTCTGCCCTGGGCTCCGGGAACGCCCTGCCGGTGGCCACCCTTCCGTCCAAGGTCAGTTGCGCCCGGCGGGCGGGCACGAAAACGCTGGTCCAGCCCATCGGTCTTTCCAGGTTGCTGCCGGCCTCTACACCGATGCCGAAGGGTTCGCCGAAGTCGAACCAGGTCATAGCGATTGACTCTTCATCGGTGTCGATGTGCTCTGTCCAGAAGAAGGTGGCGTCGCCCGTCCGGGAGAAAACGGCCTGGATAACGGGTATGTCCTGGCTGGCGAACTCACCGGTGTTCGAAATTTCCTCCTGAATCCAGCGGGCGAGCGCGATGTTGTCGGAGTAAATGCGCGGCTCGTCCGAGGTGACGTCGCTGCGGAGGAACAAAACATGCCCCGGGCCGCCGGGCGAAAGCAGCACCCGCCAATGGCTGGCCCTGGTAGTCATCGGGCCGCCATCCACCTCGTGCAGACGCATGTAATTGTTCTCTCCGGTGAGGCGTATCTCGTTGGGATCGGTGCGGGTGGTCATCGCGGGCCTCCCTAGCCAGTAATGGTTGCGGCAATTTGCACTGGCATTGTGGCGGTTGCGCGGTCTGGTATCAAGAGGCTTTTCCACAACACCGCAATTCTACCCCTTTCAAATCGAAGGGCTTCGGCGGGGCCGGGGTCTCCCCTATGGTTGGAGGCCAGTCGCGGGGCCGATAATAATAAAACCGGGTCCCGTGGGTGGAACGGGACCCGGTGGGACGCCCGGAAGGGATTTTCGTGCCGGTTAGTCGGCGGCCGCCGGGGCGGTTACCCTTGCCGGGACCGTAATTTGGGAGAGCGCACCCTCCATCACCCGCTTCTCCGCCGCCTCTTGCTGTGGTGAGAACCGGACCAGGAACGTTAGGACAGAACAAACCGCGACGGCAATCCCCAGGTACATGAGGGCAGTCTCGGTGGCTAGACCTTCCACCCGGAACAGGAAGCCCGCGGAAACCGCGCCAGCGTTTCCCCCGGCCCCGACGATACCGGCCACGCTGCCCAGGGCTTTGCGGTTGATGAACGGGACCACGGAGTAGGTCGCCCCCGAGGCCATCTGCACAAACAGGCTGAAAACCAGCATCGCGCCTACCGCAATGAACAGCACGGTCATCCGGGAAAAAATAATCAGCGCCGCACCTTCGAGCAGGAGCACGAAGCCCAGGAAGTGGACCCGTCCCTTAAGGCCGAACTTGATTCCAACCTTGTCGCCCAGGATTCCGCCGAGGGCACGGGTAAAAATATTCATCGACCCGTACAGTCCCGCGATCAGCCCGGCCACTCCAACGGTCAGGCCGAACCGGTCGTGGTAGTAGAGGGCGGCGACGTTGTTGATGGTCAACTCGATCCCGAAACAGGCCCCGTAGACCACGAACAACGCCCAGACCCGGTGGTCTTTGGCCGCTTCCATGAAGCTGCCGTTTGCCGAACTGCCGGGCTCCATCTTCCCGCTGGCCCGAAGCTCTTTGTAATTCCCTTCGGGGCAGTCCTGCGTCCAGAAATAATACGCGATGCCCGTTAGGAACAGCGCGGCTCCGGGAACCACCATAGCAACGCGCCAACCCAGGGCTTCGGATACGCCAAACATCAGCGCCGCCGCGACGACGATGGGCATTACCATCTGGGTGACGCCGCCGCCCAGGTTGCCCCACCCGGCGGTGGTCGCATTGGCGGTCCCAACGACGTTGGGGGCGAACATCACCGAGGTATGGTACTGGGTGATGACGAAGGAGGCGCCGATGACGCCAATGGCCAATCGGAAGAGCAAGAACGACTCGTAGTTCTGCGCCAGTCCGATGCACATCACCGGAATGGAACCAAGGACCAACAGCCACGTGTGAGCCATTCGGGGTCCGACGCGGTCGCACAACCATCCGATGATCAGCCGTGCCAGGATGGTTGCAGCCACTGAGGCAATGATCGTGTTTCCGATTTGCGCCTTGGTCAGGTCCAGATCTTCCCGCACCAAAGCCATGAGAGGAGCAATCCCGAACCAACCAAAGAATGCCAGGAAAAACGCGAACCAGGCCATGTGGAAAGTCCGCATGTGCGGGGGAGCCAAGCTGAACAGGGAAATCTTGGTTGACTTGCCGGACGTGGCCCCGGACGTGGACATGGAAGGGGCCGCTTCCGGTCTACCGGTGGAATAACTCATGGTCCGTTACCTCTAGCCACAATGTCGGTTAAGGCATTTACCGAATTGCTATCCCTGTCCGCCGGCAGTCGAAATTTCGGCTGCCGGTAAGACCTTCCACCATGCGGATTTGGGGCTTTGATTCGTCATTTCGTCAACCTGTATTCAAAGATTGGTCCGGGTATGCCGGGATTCTTCAAAAACGGTTACACCGCCAACGCCAGGGCCTCGGACGCCTCCGGGCTGTCCGCCCAACCGAGTACCGCCCTGACCTGTGACTTGCAGGCGCCGCAACAGGTGCCTGCCTTGGTGGCTCTGGAGACCTCTTCCAGAGTGCGGTAGCCGTCCTGGAACGCGGCGAAGATCGCCCCTTTGGACACGGCGTTGCAGTTGCAAATCTGGGTGGCGTCGGGTAGCTCGCCGATGTTTTTGGTCGGCAGCTCGCCGGATGCGGGGAAGAGAAGCTCCGACCGGTTCTCCGGGACTAGCTCTCCCCTATCGAAGGCTTGCAGGATCGCCGGAGTGGCCAGATAGTCCCCCATCAGGATTCCGCCCGCCAACCGCTCGTTGCGCACGATGAGCTTCTTGTAGATTCCCCGGCGGGGCTCGCTGTAGTAGACTACCTCGTCGTCGTGGATCCGGGGTTCTTTGTCACCCATGACGGCAACCTCCACCCCCATTACCTTCAGCTTGGTTGAGATCCTTGCACCCAGGAAGCTGGCGTCCGGGTTGGATCCTGAAAGCCGGTCGGCCAGAACGCGGCCCTGTTGGGCCAAGGGGTTGAACAGGCCATATAGCTGGTCTAGGAATTGGGCGCACTCGCCGATGGCATATATGTCAGGTTCGTTGCGGCACGAAAGGTCTTCCTTGACCATGATCCCCCGCCTCACCTGTATCCCCGCGTGTTTGGCCAGGTCCACGTTGGGCTGTACACCCGCGGCCAGCACCACCAGATTGCAGTCCAGAGAGTCGCCCTCTTTGAAGACCACGCCCCTTACCTGCTCGTCTCCCAGCACCGTGCTGGTGAGACGTTCCAGGTGGACATGGACGCCCAGTCCTTCCATTGCGGCCTTGAGCACCGCGCCGCCTTCGCCGTCCAATTGGGAGTCCATGAGGTGCCTGCCCATATGCACCACGTGGACCTCCATGCCCTGGGCCAAGAGACCGCTGGCGGCTTCAAGGCCGAGGAGACCGCCACCGATCACCACGGCGCGGGAACCCTTAACCGCGTACTTCATGATCTGTTGGCAGTCGTCCAGCGTCCGGAAGGTGAAGATTCCGGGCTTCAGGCCGCCTTCCTCGTCATACATCCCTGCCATCGGAGGGATATACGGAGTGCTTCCGGTGGCAATGACCAGCTTGTCATAGTGCTCGACAATGCCGCCCGAGGCATACACCTGCTTTGCGATGCGGTCGATCCATCCCGCGCGGACACCCTGGTAGAGGTTGACCCCTTTGTCTTCGTACCATTGGGTGGGATTGATGAAAATGTCGTTGACCTTGTGCCGTCCGGCCAACACGCTGGATAGGAGGATGCGGTTGTAGTTCCCGCAGGGCTCCTCGCCGAACACGGTGATGTCATACTTGGAGTCGCCTTCGCGGGCCAGCATCTCTTCGACGAATCGGGCTCCCGCCATGCCGTTTCCTATCACGACTAGCCGTTTCTTTTGATCAGCCATTTTTATCTTCGTCTCCAGGCCCTGAATGGTTGGGTTCCAACCGCACCGCGCAGATCTTGAACTCAGGCATCCGGCTAATGGGGTCCAGGGCAGGGTTGGTCAACCGGTTGGCCGCGCCCGTTCCCGCCCAATGGAAGGGAGTGAACACGGTGTCGGGGCGGATGTCGGTGGTGGTGCGGACCCTGAAACAGGCCGAAGCCCGCCGTGTCGTGGCGGTTGCCCATTGGCCGTGTTCGAGACCGTACTGTCTCGCGGTCATTGGATGGACTTCTATGAAGGGCTCCGGGGCCATCTCGTTCAGCTTCGATACTCGCCGCGTCTGCGTCCCGGACTGGTATTGGGCGAGCACCCTGCCGGTGGTCAGACGCAAGGGGTAATCATAGTCCACGGGCTCAGCGGGGGACTGGTGCCGTATCGCATGAAACTTGGCCATTCCGTTCGCGGTCGGGAAGCCGTCTCCGAACAGGCGCGGCGTTCCGGGATGGTCGTCCGCTCCTTCCACCGATGGACATGGCCAGAACACGCCGGACTGGGCGTCGATCTTGTCGTAGGAGATTCCCGAATAGTCCGCGGGCCCGCCGGCGCTAGCCCGGCGCAACTCGTCGAATACCGCCTCGGCGCCGGTGTATTGGAAATACTGACCTCTGCCCATTCTCTCGGCCAGGTTGCAGAGCAGGTCGATGTCGGTGGCCACTCCATCGGGGCATTCGACGGCCTTGCGGCGGCGCAGGACACGCCCCTCCAGGTTGGTCATCGTCCCCTCTTCTTCCAGCCATTGGGCCGAAGGCAGCACGACATCGGCCAACTGGGCCGTCTCGGATAAGAAGAAGTCGGAGACCACCAGGAAGTCGAGGGACCGCAGCCGCTCGGTGAGGTGGACTACGTTGGGGGCCGATACCACGACGTTTGAGCCCATCACCAGGAGTGCTCGCACTCCGCCATCTTGCCCCAGTTCATCCAGCATCTCGTAGGCCGACTTGCCCGGCCCGGGGATCGCCGCTTCGTCAACTCCCCATACGGAGGCGACGTACTTTCTGGCGGCGGGGTCGTCTATCCGCCGGTAACCGGGAAGTTGGTCGGCCTTTTGGCCGTGCTCACGTCCGCCTTGCCCGTTGCCCTGTCCGGTCAGACAGCCATAGCCGGAGTTTGGGCGGCCGGGAAGACCAAGGGCCAACGCCAGGTTGATGAACGATAAGGCATTATTCACACCCTGGGCTTGCTGCTCCGGCCCGCGGGCAGTGAGGACCATCGCCGACTCGGCCTTACCCAGCATGTGGGCAGCCTGCATTAGCTGGGTCTCGGACACGCCGGTTATGCGCTCTACCCTTTCCGGCCAGTAGGCGGCGGCCATGGACTTGGCCTGATCGAACCCTTCCGTGCGTTCCGCGATGTAGGACTCGTCGATCAGGCCGTCCCGGACCAGGATGTGAAGCAGACCGTTGGCGAGCGCGGCGTCGGTGCCTGGCTCCAGGCGTAGATGAAGGTTGGAGGTGCGGGCGGTCAGAGTGCGGCGCGGGTCAACCACTATGAGACTGCCTCCCGCGGCTTTCTGGTCTTCGAAGTACTGCATGATGGGCGGCATGGTCTCGGCGGGATTTCCCCCCACCAGCAGGACCGCCCCCGTGCGGGCGATGTCCTCCACCGGGAACGGCAGGCCCCGGTCGATGCCGAACGCCCGTATACCAGCCGCGGCGGCGGACGACATGCAAAACCGCCCGTTGTAATCGATGTTGGAGGTACCCAGACCAACCCGGGCGAACTTGCCGAGAAGGTAGGCTTTTTCATTGGTGAGAGAGCCGCCGCCGAAGATTCCCACGGCGTCGGGCCCGTAGGTTTCCTGCGCCTTCTTGAACTGGGCGGCAACGCGTTCCAGCGCCTCGTCCCAGGTTGCCGGAACCAGTTCTCCATCGGGAGTGCGGCAGAAGGGGGTGGTCAAACGCTCAGGCACGTCAACGGTTTCCGTGCAATGCCAACCCTTGATGCACAGGGCGCCCTTGTTCACCGGGAAAAATTCATCGCCTTCCACTTCCAGACTGCCCGGAAGTCCGGACAGCTTCATTCCGCATTGGAAAGCACAATAGGGACAGTGCGTTGCTGTCGTCCCGGCTGGAGTTTTCAGGCTTATCGTCAAAACGTATCGCCCTCGCCCGGTCGATTGGTCCATTACCAGATTAGGCCCCCGCTTTTTCAAGCAAATGACAAGGATGTAACCTTCGGGGAACCTTCCTGGAAACAGCTTTTGAACAGCGTGTTACGGGCGTGTAAACGGGGAGCTTGCCCCGGGGTGTCCCCCACCGCTATCATGCGGTTGATAGCCCCATGAGCCGGTGGCCAACGGGACAGCCGCAGCGGAAGGCCAGGCGGTTATGAGAGGTGAGCCATGCCCGTTACGAAGATGGAAATCACGTCCCGGGAGCCCTACGCCGGAGGCCGGAGTTTCGATGACGCCGGGGCGTACGAGCAGATCGAGGGTAAGGTCCACTTCTCCGTGGACCCCAAGCACCGGGCCAACGAGACCATCGCCGACATCGAACTGGCGCCCCGTGGCGGCGATGGCCGCGTTACCTTTTCATCGGACTTCCGGCTTCTGGCGCCCGTGGACCCTGAAAAGGGCAATCGCAGGCTACTGTTGGACGTTCCCAACAGGGGCAGACCCCTGGCGCTAAAGAACCTGAATAGTTCGCCCGACGCGGCGCCGGGTGAGCAACAGGGACCGGGCACCGGTTTTCTCATGCGCTACGGCTACACTCTTGTCTTCTGCGGTTGGCAGCACGACGTGCCCGAGGGTCCGGATATGTTGCGTATCGAAGCGCCCCAGGCAATGACCGATGACGGCCCCGTCTCCGGTAAGGTGGTGGTTACTTTCCAGTCCAACAGGACCACCAAAGTCCAGTACCTGTCGGACCGGGCCCACCTGCCCTACCCTTCCAACAACCTCGAAGACTGGAACTCGACTCTAACGGTGCAAGAGCACGAAGACGCGCCCGAGCAAGTAATTCCCCGCGGCCAATGGGTTTTTGCGCGATTGGAAGGAGACCGGGTGGTCCCCGACGCCCGCCATGTATACATGTCCTCCGGATTTCAGCCGGGGAAAGTGTACCAGGTCATTTACACCACCACCGGCGCTCCGATCGCGGGAGCGGGGCTCCTCGCGACGAGGGATATAGCGTCTTTCCTTCGGTACGGAACAGCGGATGACGGAAACCCATGCGCCGGCGGGGTCGCCGCCGCCTACAGCTTCGGAGTTTCCCAGTCTGGAAGGTTCCTGCGGCATTTCCTTTATTTGGGGCTGAACCTGGACGAAGACGGGAGGACCGTGTTCGACGGCTTCATTCCTCACGTCGCGGGAGGCAAACGAGGAGAATTCAACCACCGCTTCGCCCAGCCGTCGAGCCAGGCCAGCCGAAGCACCAACAGCTTGTTCCCCTTCAGTGACGACACGCAGACCGACCCTGAGACGGGCCTAGCCGACGGGCTGCTTACCCGGCTAACCGCGGCGGGCGAATTCCCCAAGATCATGTATATCAACACTCCGTCGGAGTACTGGGGTGGGCACGGGGCGCTTGTCCATACCGAGATCAATGGTGAGAGGGACATGACGCCGCCGGACTCCGTAAGAGTCTATCTTCTCTGCGGGACTCAACACGCCGTTGACGGACTGCCCCTGGCGGACAGGGACGCGGCCAATGAGTACAAGGCGAAGCAACTCTTCAATTGTCTGGACTATCGGCCGTTGCTGCGGGCTGCCCTCGTAAACCTGGACCGGTGGGTAACATCGGGCGAGGAGCCGCCTCCGAGCGCATATCCCAGGCTGACCGACGGGACGGCGGTATCCCCGGAGGCGGTGATGGAGACATTCCGGTCGATACCGGGCGTCGAGTTCCCCGGCCAACTGCGGAAGTTCAGCCGCCTGGACTTCGGCCCTGACCCCCGGGTTCCCACAGTGGTCCCAGCGAGGGTTGGAGCCGCGTACCCCAGGTTGGTGTCAGACGTGGACCAGGATGGCAACGAGGTGGCCGGGGTCAAGCTACCCTTCGTGTCGGCCCCGTTGGCCACCTATACGGGATGGAACCTGCGCCACCAGGATATCGGCGGGGACGACCAGGTGTTGGCCTCGGGCGGGGCGTCGGGCGGCACCTTGAAGGGTTCAACCATACCCTTCCCGGCCACGCGCAGCGAGCGGGCCGCTTCGGGAGACCCGCGGGCATCCATAGAGGAGAGGTATAGCTCGAAGGACGATTATGTGGTGCGGGTGAAGCAGGCAGGGCAGGCCCTGGTTGACCAGGGCTACGCGCTGCCGGAAGACCTGGAAATCTTCGAGCAACAGGGGAGAGCGTTATACGACGCCCTCTCCGAGGGAGTGAAGCGGCCCGCTTAGATCGCCAAGAGTTGTTCGACGAAGCGGTTCACGGGCGGACGAGAGAAATCCAACTCATCATCGCCCATGAACCCATGATAGAAATTCGCGTGAAATTTCTCGGCAACAGCGAATCCCCCGACCAGGCTTGGGTCCTCATATTCCGCAGATAGCCTGCGTACAACGTTGCGTAGAGCCCCGTGGCTATTGTGGTCCCAGCCCCGCTGCTGGGCTACCGCGATAACAACGTGAGAGGCCGCGCCCCATAGCTTCTCCGAAGCTTGTAGGGGGTCTCCGGCGGCAAATTCCAAGTCGGCTTTGACCAGAAAGCCGCGCACTGTCTGAATGTGGTCTGCCGCTAACATAACCTGCGCCTCGTCCCCTTAATTGGCTATACCTGGAATAAGCCGGGGGCTTACCTACAGCTCCATCGGAGTGTCAGGCTGGTTGGCCCACTCCCCCATCGAGCCGTCGTAGTTCTTGGCATTCTCGTAGCCCACCAGTTGCAGGACAAAGTTTCCGTTCGCCGAACGGATGCCGCCCTGTCAATATGTGTATACCGTCTTTTCCGGTGTTATGCACAGACCGGCCAGTATGCCGCGTATCTCTTCGGCGGACTTGAACTGGTGGGAGTCGCGGTCAAGCATGTTGAACCATTCCAGGTGGACCGCTCCGGGAACATGCCCCTTTTGGAGGTTGCCCCGGTCGCCGGAACCGTCCCACTCTCCGTCGCTGCGGACGTCCCACACCGCTACGCCGGGGCTGTTGTAACTGACCTTCAGTTCGTCGAGGCGGCACATGATCGCCTCGTTGGCCGAGGGGGTGAAGGTCTTCCCGGTGGCTGGCCTGGCGCGGGTCAATTCTATCCTGCGCCCCTCTGTCACCCAGCGCCTCCAGCCTCCGTCTAGCACCTGGACGTTGGTGTGTCCGTAATAGTTCAAGGCCCACCAGAGCCTGGCGGCGTATAGACTCTGGGAGTTGTCGTAGGTGATGACATGGGTGTCATCGCCGATGCCGAGACCCTGACACATGGCGGCGAACTGCTCAGGGTTCATGATGTTAACCCGTCCGCTATCCGGGTCCTTCTCGAAATTATCCGGCACGAGCACGGCGCCCGGAATGTGGCCCCTGGTATAGGCCGGGTCAAGGTCTGTGTCCACGATCACCACGTTGGGGTCTTCGAGGTGGTCTTCGACCCAGGCGGCGTCGACCAGAAATTCGGGATGGGTGTAACCTTGCGTCGTCATTGCGCCTCCTGACTATTTTTGACGGTGTTGCAGAAGTGAGAAAAAGCGTGTCTTGGCCCGCGTAAATTGTAAGATACGTCCCTGGGAGGGTCAACTGGCCTAGTGCAGGCTTCCTTGTTGCCTCTAGGAGCCGCAGTTAGAATAGACGCAACACTTCGCGTGTTTGAATCCAGCGCGGCCCACTTCTACGAAACCGGAAAGGTAACTACTCAATGAAAGTCTACTGGTCATGTACGGCCAGGAGTCCCGCATGTCCCACGAGGCAACCATGTCCAACATCGGCCTGTTCGGCAAAGAGGTGCTGCCGGAAATCCGGGACTGGTAGACTTGCCAGCCCGACATTGTAACGTTCCAATCGGAAGGCAATAAGGAGAACGACCATGGTACAGCAAGGACAAATCGATCACTTGCTTCAAGAGACCGGCTCCATTCCTCCGCCGCCACACGTGGCCAACCAGGCCACCCTCCAAAACTACGAAGAGACCTACCGCCGTGCGGCTCAGGACCCCGATGGGTTCTGGGCGGGCGTAGCGTCTGAGCTGGAATGGTTCAAGCCATGGGACAAGGTGTTCCAATGGGACTACCCAACATTCCAGTGGTTCCTGGGCGGTCAGTGCAACATCACATATAACTGCCTGGACCGCCACCTAAACACCCCAACCAGAAATAAAGCGGCCTTCATCTGGCTCGGCGAGGACGGCACGGAACGGGTGTTTACCTACGGCCGGTTGGCCCAACTGGTGAACCGCTTTGCCAACGGTCTCAAGTCCCTGGGTGTGGGCAAAGGGGACCGCGTCGTGATTTACATGCCTCTGACACCGGAGGGGGCGATTGCCATGCTTGCCTGCGCCCGAATCGGCGCGGTCCATAGCGTGGTCTACGCCGGGTTCAGCGTTGGCTCCCTGCGCGACCGTATCGTGGACGCACAGGCAAAAGTGCTCATTACCGGCGACACGGGATACCGGCGGGGCAACCGCGTGGACCTCAAGGGCATCGCCGACCAGGCCGTCTCAGGTCTGGACTTCCTGGAACACATCATCGTCTGGCGCAGGGAGGATGAAAAGCCTCCCCTCGGCCCCAAGGAAGTCGACTTCGACGAACTCCTGGACCGGGGCGGAGTCGACTGCCCCGCCGAGGTGATGGAGTCCGAGGACCCGTTGTACATCCTATACACCAGCGGGACGACCGGCAAGCCCAAGGGCGTGCAGCACGTTCACGGCGGCTACATGGTGGGCACCTACTATCACTTCAAGACCTTTTGGGACGTGAAGGACAACGACGTGTTCTGGTGTACTTCCGACATCGGTTGGGTAGTGGGCCACAGTTACATTGTCTACGCTCCCTTGATTGCCGGGGCCACGACGGTCTTCCGCGAGGGCGCTCCCGACTATCCCGGACCACACGTTTTCTATGAAGTCATCGAGAAATACGCCGTGAACGTCATCTTCACGGCTCCCACGCTGTTGCGGATGTTGATGCGCTACGGCGAGGAGCACCCTCAACAGTACAACTTGCGTTCTTTGCGCTTCCTCACCTGCGCCGGAGAACCACTGAACCCGGAAGCGCAGAAGTGGGCCTATGAGCACATCTGCGGCAACGGAGAATGGGCCTACCTTGTGGATAACTGGTGGCAGACCGAGACCGGCGGCCCCTGCCTGGGCACGCTGGCCAACATGACGTCGAAACCGGGCAGGGTGGGCAAACCCTTGCCTGGAGCGGAGCTAGACATCGTCGACCGGGAGGGTCAGCCCATCGACGAGCCAAACAAGGGCGGGATATTGGTCATCAAGAAGCCGTTCCCGCACTTCTTCCGGACCGTCTACGGCGACCCGGACCGCTACGCCGAGAACTGGAACACGATACCGGGGGTTTACTTCACGGGAGACGTGGCGCTGCGGGACTCCGAGGGCTATTACATGGTAGTGGGCCGCGCCGACGATGTGCTAAACGTGGCTGGGCACCGCATTGGCTCCGCCGAGGTTGAGAGCGCTCTAGTTTCTCACCCGGCAGTAGCGGAGGCGGCGGTTATCGGCATACCCGACGAGCTACGGGGGGAGGCGATCAAGGGTTTTGTGACCCTTCGGGTAGGCAACGACCCCTCCGACCGTATGGTCAACGACCTGAAGCTTCATGTCAGGCAGGAGTTGGGCCCAATAGCGGTACCCTCGGAAATCGATTTTACTCCGTCCCTGCCCAAGACCCGCTCCGGCAAGATCATGCGCCGGTTGCTCAAAGCCCAAGAGTTGGGTCTCGACCCGGGCGACATCACGACGCTGGAGGAGTAGGGCGCGACTTTACACATCAGCGGGCGTTTCCACACATCAAAGGGAGCCCCCGCACATTCCCGCGCGAGGTGGGACATGGACAATGAGACCAATGACGGCGGCGTCAGCCGGTACAAGTTCAACGTGGATCAGTTTTACAAGATGGCTGAGGTGGGCATCCTGCCCTGGGAAGGGAGGGAGGAACTGCTGGCGGGTGTGGTGTGGGACCGGTCCCCACTGGTGAGAAACCGCTGCCACCCGTCGCTCAACGGAGGTATAACCCGCTTCCTGAACGAACTGGAAGGTATTTCCGAGGAGTTTGACGCGCACATCCATAAGTACACGGCCGAGGAATACCAGGAAATGGGGATGGCAGGCATCCTGACCCTGGACGACCGGGTGGAGTTGATTGACGGGGAGATTGTTCTGATGCCTGCGATGTTAAGCCCCCACGCCGCCGCTGTGGCCCGGAACAGCAGCTTCTTTGTTCGTCTCCTTGGCGATGACCAGGCCGTTGTCTGGTCACAGTTGCCCATCAGGTTTCTTGACAACGGGGAACCCGAGCCGGACCTGGCGCTCCTGAAACCGCGGCCCGACTTTTACCGCAACAGCCTCCCAACGAACCGTGACGCGCTCCTGGCGGTTGAGATGTCAACACTACCATGCGGTTCGACCGCAACGTCAAGCTCCCCCTCTACGCCCTCCACGGCATCCCGGAGCTATGGTTGATAAACCTCCGCGAAGACATCGTGGAGGTCTACCGCAACCCTGAAGGAAGCGCCTACCGGGAATCCACCCGACTGCGCCGCGGCGAGACCTTGTCCCCCCAGGCGTTCCCCGATGTGGCGCTGGAAGTAGAGGAGATACTGGGGTAGAAGCGAGGGGAAGAACAAGATGCTTTTAGACCCGCTGGTCAACGTAATCGAGACCTTGAAGGAGCGCATCCAAGCTCACGGAGCAACGTTGCGCGAGAGCGAGACGCGCACCCGGATGGCCCTGATTGACCCTTTGTTATCAGCATTGGGATGGGACATCTCCGACCCGGCGGTGGTAACGCCGGAGTACGCCGCCGGAGGCGGAAGGGCCGATTATGCCCTGTTGTCACCGGACGGCAGACCCGCCGGCCTTAATCGAGGCGAAGAGGTTGGGCGAGGCGCTGGAGCCTCACCGAATGCAAATGCTCAACTACTCTAATGCAGCGGGTGTTGGCTATGCCGGGTTGACCAACGGCAATCAATGGGAGCTGTACGATGTGTTCAAGCAGTCACCTCTGAACGAACGTTGCATTCTGCGCCTGAGCATCACCGAGGGTATTTCCCATCAGTGTGCGCTAAAACTCCTGCTGCTCTGGCGCCCCAACCTGGCAAGCGGCCAACCCATTCCAGAGAATGAACCTGCGTTAGTCTCCACCCTGGTTGATAGTCCACCGTTGCATCTCCTCACACCCGTGCCGGTTAGCGTCGTCGAACCGGTGCCTCCTACTCCGGAAGAACCGGATTGGACACCCATCTCTAAAGTCAATCCCACGCTAGGCGACCGACCTCCAAGCGCAATCAGATTCAACCGAGGTCCCATTTCAGCAGTCAATGGATGGAATCGGGCCTTGCTCGAAACTGCTGAATGGCTTTGCAGACAAGGTAAGCTCACCAGACAGGAATGCCCGATAGGGATAGGAAAGACTCGGAGTCTCGTGTCCATTTCGCCGAAACATAGAAACGGGGCAGACTTTAAGAACTCTCACCAGACTTCCACTGGGTTATATGTAGAATTGCACTTCAACTCAAAAGACTGTGCTCGGTATATACGGTTCCTCTTGGAGAAGATGAGGGTGTCTATAGACACCGTGGAGTTGCGATTCGATTAACGGAATTATCGCGGTGGACATGCGGCGGATCTGCAATAGGTTTAAGTCTAGGTGAGTCAATTGCGGAGGTTTCCCGTGCGAGATACGGTTACTGTAATTCATCGGACGCCTCAAGGAGCACCCGACTATGTGATGCTTCTGACTTTTGATTTCGTGAAAGAAGCGGGAGAATGGGCCGGTGTCTGCTTGGAGTTGGGCACTGCGGCATCTTCATGCACCCTGGAACAGGCGCGGGAACAATTGCAGGAAGCTGTGGAGCTTCAACTCAATGAGATGGAACGTCTCTGCACCATTGATGAATACTTGGAAGACAACCATGTCCACGTTGTGCCAATTGATCCGGACGCATGTCCTGAAGAAGCCGGGTTCGTCGTGGCTACGGACCATGCGTAGCCGGTAGTGAACATATCAGGCCGTGAATTGATGCGTCTCCTTGAGCTTGACGGGTGGACCAGGGGCGGACGGAGGACACATGGGATACTCCTTTTCCCGAAGTTTTCCGGGAGAACGCCGTCCCCGCTCCACGGTAATCCCGGACCAGTCTACGCCATTAAAGAGTAGGACCCTCGGCGCGGTCCTCAGCGTCAAGCAGGCGGATCTTGGCAGCGTTGGTGTGCAAGAGTTGATCGACAAGTACCGTTAGCCAACCGGTCCCAGCCCCTAAAACCCCAGGAGGCATTATGCCGACGACACTAAATCCAGACATCGAAGCTCGAATCGCCGACTTGGCTAAGCGATTGGGTTATGCCGGCCCCCGGGCCCAAGAACAAATACTAAAGATCGCCTTGGACGATCTGGATGCCAAAACTCCTCCAGCCCGGCCCAAAATGACGCCTGAACAAATAGCACACGAACGGAAAGTGTTGGAGCGGTTGCGCGAGGCAGGCCGCCAATGGCGTGAACAACATCCCGATGAATATGACGAGAACAATCCGCCGTCTAAAGCCTGGCAGGAAGAACTCTACGATGAGGATGGATTGCCTAAATGATGGTAGCTGACACATCGGCTATTATGGCGGTCCTGATGGACGAACCGGAAAGTCAGGCTTTCGAAGATGCAATGTTTGAGGACGGAGAGGTGTTGGTTTCCACCGCCACAGCCGTTGAGCTATTGATGGTGTCAATGGGGAAAGGCGGTCCTATATATCAAGCTGCTGTTCAGTTTCTGAGGAGACCATTCATACGTTTGATCCCACTCGATGAAGTACAGGTCTGGGCTGCGGCCAACGCTTTTCGCCGCTATGGAAGAGGCCGCAGCCAGGCGAGATTGAATTTCGGCGATACCTTCCCGTACGCGCTGGCCTTGACTCGCGGTCTGCCCTTACTATTCAAGGGAAACGACTTTATGCGAACCGACGTTGTTCCCGTGAGTCTGCCTACAAGTTGAGACAAGGGTATGGTTGAGCTATCGCACACATCGACTATTAACGGTTGACAGACCCTCCCCCCTACCACCCCACCGCGCAGCCGTCTTTCCGGGGTTCCGACGCTCCCCGCAGCACTCCGGTCTCGGGGTCGCGCTGGATTAGCTGGGCTCCGCCAAATCCGCCGGATAACCCACGCCAGTAGCTGTCGATGGTCCGGGTCTTGTGCCCCCGCCGCTGTAGCTCGCTAAGGACTTCCTTGGAAACGCCCTCTTCCAGGGAGACCTCGTCTTCCGCGACGATGAACCTCAGGGCGTTTAACGCCTGCTGGGGGTCCATGCCATGGTCCACCAGGTTGCTGATGACCTGCAAATGTCCCTGGGGCTGCATGAACGCCCCCATCACCCCGTAGCAAAGGTAAAGGTCGTCGCCCTTGGTCGCCAGACCGGGGATGATGGTGTGGTAAGGACGCTTGCCCCCGGTGAGCGCATTGGCATGGTCCCGGTCCATGGAGAACAACCCTCCCCGGTTGTGGAGCACGATGCCGGTGCCTGGAACCACCAGTCCCGCCCCGAAATTGGAGTATATGCTGTAGATGAACGAGCAGGCGTTGCCTTCTTCATCCACCGCACTGATGTAGACCGTGTCACTTCCCCCTTGGACCTTGCCATAGGGAACGGTCGTCATAGCCTTCTGTGAGTCGATCAAGGCGCGGCGTTGGTCGGCAAATTTCTTGGAAATCAGCTCTTCGGTGGGGATCCAGGCATGGGCCGGGTCCGCCACGTACTGGAAGGCGTCGGCAAAGGCCAGGCGCATCGCTTCTATCAGGTGATGATACGTGTCTGGAGTCTGGGCTCCCATAGCGGCGATGTCGAATCCCTCGATGATGTTCAGCGCCTCCAGAGCGGCAACCCCTTGGCCATTGGGCGGGCACTCCCAGCATGTAACTCCCCGGTAGTCTATGGAAATGGGTTCTTCCCAGTCCGAGGTATGGCTGGAAAGGTCTGCGGTCTCCATGCAACCGCCCTGCTCCTGAATGAAGGCCGCCATCTTAGCCGCGATGTCACCGTTGTAGAAAGCGTCAGAGCCACCCTCGGCGATCGTCTGTAGAGTCCGCGCAAGTGTGGGAATCCGCATCATCTCCCCGTGTTTGGGGGCGCGGCCGTCCAGCAACATCTCTTGTCCGGATGGGAGCCGGGACAGCTTCTCTTCCTGGCCAGCCCACTGGAACGCGATGATATCCGACACCGGGAAGCCTTCATCCGCGTATTGAATCGCGGGCTCCAGCAATTTCGACATGGGCATCGTCCCGCATTCTTTAAGGAGGGTCTCCCAGCCGTGGACCGCTCCAGGAACGGTCACCGAATGGACACCGCTCTGAGGCATGGTACGGTGGCCCTCCGACTCTAGGCTGTCGATGGTCTGCGCCATCGGAGAACGCCCGCTGCCGTTGATGGCGCGGACAGACCGTTCGCGGTTGTTCCAAACCAGAGCGAACATGTCCCCTCCAACGCCGGTGGACACGGGTTCCACCACGTTGAGCACGGCGGCGCTGGCCACAGCCGCGTCGACGGCGTTCCCTCCTTGCATCAGAACACGCATACCCGCAACCGCAGCCAGTGGTTGACTGGTAGCCACCATCCCATGTTTGGCCAAAACCGTGGAACGCCGCGAATCAAAGTACATTTCAGCCATACTCCAATGGATATTCTCAAGAGGAGAAACCCCTCCGAGTCGTGCCGCGGTATTGTAACATGAGGCGCTTTTCAGGGACCCGCCAGTCTGGTGCGGCGGGCCTGCTCATGTCCCCTATCGCGGCGCCTGTGTTAATATATTCTTGACCCCGCGCCCGAGTGTGAAGGACCGGCCTCGCCGCTTCACCAAGGCCCGGCGGTTATATTTTTGGGAGGGACTTATATGGCTGCTGAAGTAGGACAGAACGCGCCTGACTTTACCCTTTACGATGCCGACCGCCAGCCGCAAACCCTGAGCAGTTTCCAGGGTAAGAACGTGGTCCTGGCTTTCTATCCCGGCGCATTCACCGGTGTCTGCACCACCGAAATGTGTACTTTCCGAGACCAAATGGACCAGTTCAACTCGCTGGATGCCCAGGTCCTGGGAATCAGCGTAGACGGGGCATTTTCCCAGAAAGTCTTCAGCGACCAGAACAATCTGAACTTCCCGTTGCTGAGCGACTTCGCCCGCCAGGCCGTCAACCTGTACGACGTGGCCCTGGAGAATTTCGCGGGGATGGACGGCTATACAGCTTCCAAGAGGGCCGTGGTGGTTGTGGATAAGGGCGGCGTCATCCGCTACAAGTGGATCGGCCCCAACCCCGGCGTCGAGCCCGACTACGACGAAGTCAAGCAAGTTATCTCTGGGCTCTAATCGCGGCAACCCCTTTCCTAAGTTATCTACATCTGACCTTGACCGGCGACTCGCCTGGTAAACATTTCCGTGAGGCGTCCGGAGTCAACCTCCAAGCACACTTTTGCATTGGCACGGTGGCCACCCGGCGCAGGCTGGTGGGCCACCGTTTGGCCCCTCGTAACCGGGCTCAGTGTCTCTATCTCCACGTAGTAATCAGTGGAGACGAACAGACCCGGGTCAACCAAGTAAGCCACTGCTGGCATATCGTTGAACCGGACGCCTTCTGACTCCCCCAATAAGCCCCGGCTCACGTAGGACCGCTGTAAGAATGTCGTTGCGCCGCATAGCAGCCGAGAGGCTGGAGTATCTGCCTCGGCGATTCGCTCCAGTTGAGATTCGCTAACCGTCACATGGTTGCAAACGTCCAACCCCACTTGCGACAGGGGAACTCCGGAAGAGTAGACGATTGCCGCCGCCTCCGGGTCTTCGTACAGGTTAGCGGAGGCCACTGGCGACACGTTCCCCGGAACCAACACGGCACCCCCCATGACTATGACTTCGGCGATAGACTCGGCCAACTTCGGCTCAATACTCAGCGCAAGCGCAAGGTTCGTCAATCTCCCTAACGCCAGGATAGTGATTTCCCCAGGATTCGCCATGACCCTCTCGATAATTTCCACGGAAGCCGGGCGGGCCTCGACTGGCGGGTGTCCTTCCGGCGGTAAAGGCTCTCCGCTGTCCCCCAAGGCGTCTTGGCCATGTATATGGGAGGCCCAGCCCTCGTTGGGAGGGCGCAGCAAGGGTTTGCCCACGCCCTGGTAGATCGGTATGCCGGTGCGTCCCGAGGCATAGAGAACCCTGCGTGCGTTCCTCGTTGACGCCTCTACCGGACCGTTTCCATATATCGTCGTTAGCGCCTCTACCGATATCTCCGGGCTTGCCAGGGCCAGGAAAATAGCGGCAGCATCGTCGACGCCTGGATCAGTATCTATGATCACTCTTTTCAAGAACAAGCCCTCCCCGCTCGAGGCTTTTGACAGCTAGAATTGCCCATGAGCATCATATTTGACAACCCAATCACCCGCCGGTATCCTGCCACTGCCTCGAAGTCCTTCTCAGGACTATTGACCGTGAAATAAGGAGTGATGGCATGGACACATCCAACGTCAAAGCGTTGATCTTCGACGTATTCGGCACTGTCGTCGACTGGCGCACCTCCATCATCAGGCAGGCACGCCAATTCGGCAAGGACAATGGTGTGGAGGCCGACTGGGAAGCCTTCGCCGAGGCTTGGCGCGGCAAGTACGGCCCCTACATGAACAAGGTCCGCACCGGGGAACTGCCCTGGACCAACCTGGACCGGCTGCACCGGATGTCTCTCGACGTAGTGCTGGAAGAATTCCACATCGAGGGAATCAGCGAAGATGTCAAGGACGATTTCAACAAGGCATGGCATCACCTGGACCCGTGGCCGGACACCGTGCCTGGTCTGTACCGCCTCAAGAGGAAGTTCATCATTTCCCCCATGTCCAACGGCAACATCGCCTTGATGACAAATATGGCCAAGAACGGCGGCATGCCCTGGGACTGCATACTGGGCGCGGAAGTGGCCAAGCACTACAAGCCCGCCCCCGAGAGCTACCAGACCGCGTGCGACCTGCTCATGCTGGACCCATCCGAGGTGATGATGGTGGCCGCCCACCAGGGCGACCTGCTCAACGCCCAAAAAGTCGGGCTGCCCTCGGCGTTTGTACCCCGCCCCATGGAACGCGGCCCCAACCCGGCGCAAAAGCCGGACCCCACGCCGGACCCGTCCTTCGCCATTGTTGCCAGGGACTTCGTAGACCTCGCAGACCAGTTGGGTTCCTGAGACCGGAGCTACCGGCAGACCGTAGCCAAACAACAACGGTTAAGCCTCTGAGCAACCGGGGCGGTAGTGACTTGAATATGGGGCCAGGGGTTTTTATCCTTGGCCCTTATTTTGTGGTGGATTTCAGATTTCCACGGGGACGGCACGCGGCAACGGAGGTCGGCGCTTTGTCGGCGCGGTCCGGTGGTAGTTGTTGGGCATGATGTACACAAGCCGCCTGGAAGCGTTATGCTTCGCTGCCGCGTCGGGAACGCTGGAGTACTCCTATCACTACTCGGCAAGACGCAAGTCGAGGCCCATGCCCAGCGCGGAGTCGGTCCAATTCCTTCTTTGTAACGACGCCCCGGAAGTTATCGAGGATTATCCTGGTGACCCGCGGGGAAGTAGTTGCCTCATTTGGGGTATTATAGACGATGGGGCAGTGGCCCACGTGGTTTGCCGCATCCCGCCCGATGGCCTGGTCATAACGGCCTACTTTCCTGCCGAGACCCGTCCGGATAAGTGGGAGAGCAATTACAAAGTCCGCCGATAAGGAGATGGAAATGAACTGCTATGTTTGCCGCGGCGTTGACACTATCGAAGAAGGGCTGGTCAGGTTTTGCCCGGTAGACGCTCCAGACCCTTATTTCGTGGAGAACATCCCGGCGAAACAATGTTACCAATGCGGAGAAAAGGTATTTTCTACTGAAGCCGTCAAGGTCTTGGATTTCGTTTCCGATGAGGCCCAACCAGCGCGGATGCGATCGGTCAGAGTGTACGATTACGCGTTGTTGAAGGAGCAGTTGGCCGCACGCAGTTCATCCGCGTAGTTGCGCTTCCTAAATCGACCTCGCCCGGAATTTTCTTGGGAGCGGCCGTTGGGCTGCCGGGTCCACCGTCAGGTTGAAAATCTCCAGGGTCGTCGCGCCTAGCAGGTACTCGTCATCCGGCCCGAATATGACCGGGCAAGGCCACTCCCGACCGTCGATTCCGATACGCGCCATTCCGCAACCGTATTCCGCGGTCCTCCGGTCTGCGAGTTCGTATTCGAATCGATCGAGGGGTACAATGCCCAGCCGGGCCAGAAGGCTCTCAGGGACCATCGAATAGGCCGACCCAGTGTCAACCATTGCCAATACCGGCGCGAAATCGCCCCCGCTGAGGTTTCCTACGCCTATCGTTGCCGTAAAGGTTCCCAAATTGCCGTCTCCGGCTACCCCACCGGGGTTAGGCCGCAGGCCTGGGCGACCAGCTCGTAGGAGCGGACACGGTCGGCGAAATTGTAGCAGATGGTTACGATGCTTAGGTCGGGGGTCTGGTAGATCTCGGCCAACTCCTCCAATCTCTCCTTCACCTGCTGCGGGTCTCCGTCGACGCAGCGCCCCAGGTATTGTTGGGTGTATGCCCATTCGTTTGCCGCGTATTTGTAGGCCAGCGCCTCTTCCAAACTGGGGATTCCGCTGGCCCTGCCCGTGACAGACTTCAACCTAGCAAGGTTCCTGCTCGCCGCCAGCCGGTGCGCCTCTTCCTCGGACTCGGCACAGAGCACTTGTACGCCAACGTTAACTTTGGGCTCAGACAAATGCTCCGAAGGCCGGAAGTTTCTCCGGTAACCCTCGACGATGGCGGGTCCCTCCTCCACGCCAAGTCCGAAGAAATGCGCGTATGCGAAGGGAAGGCCGTAGTGAGCCGCCATTATCGCGCTCTCGTACCTTGATCCCAGGAGCCAGACTTCCGGGACGGTCCCCTCTCCTGGCCCGGCCTGTATCCCGGCGAAGATGTGGCTGGACTCCAGGTTTCCTTCCAAATGCCCCAGCAAGTCCAACACTTGCTGGGGGAAGTGACGGATGTCGGGGTTGGGCTTGGGAAATGACAGTGCAGCGGCGGTAATCTGGTCGCTTCCCGGAGCCCGCCCGATGCCCAGGTCGATGCGCCCGGGGTAGAGGGATTCCAGCAGACGGAACTGCTCGGCCACCTTGAAGGAGCTGTAATGAGATAGCATAACTCCGCCGCTGCCCACCCTGATACTCTTGGTGCGGGCCGCCACCTGCCCGATCATCAACTCGGGGCTGGTACCGGCAAAATTGGGCAGGCTGTGATGTTCCGCCAGCCAATAGCGATAGTACCCGAACCGCTCGACGGCCACAGCCAATTCAACGGTCTCCCGCAGCGCGTCGCCCGCTGTACCTCCGTCCCTAACAGGGGATTGGTCCACAACCCCTAGAACAAGTTTCATAACCACTTCTAATCCAGAGCGCCGTCAAAATTAATTCGCCGGAATTCATGCTTGACAGGTTGAGAATGTACTTTCATAATAAATGTAACGAAAAGCGTAGTATCGAGTATGGAATATGTCTATGTTCTCGATGTATACGGGAAATCCGGTGGCGCCAGGGCCCTCGTTTCCGATAATTCCGAGGCCCAGGGAACCGGTACCTCCATCTAAATCCCTCTCAACCCTGCTTCTTCTCCCCTCCACCAGGGCTTCCGCTCCCCCATCATTCCCCGATGTTAACGGAATATTATTAACAGACAGCGCAGTTTCGTCATCATCCCCTATCATCTCCGGCCCTACATTCCAGCAAACGAATGTTAACCCATCCCCTCTCGGCGAGACAACCCGGAACCACTCCCGCATCGGCCTCGGTCCTTCATCCCCGATCAACCTTGTTCCTTCGTCCGGGCATTCCACACATCTCATCCTAGCCCATGTTTCCGCAGGTCTTCGCTCGTGAGCGCCGTGCTGTGGCCAGCCAGTGCGAAGGCGCGCCACTGTTACCCGTTTCCTGCCCGGTCTCCACCGGTCAGCGACCGCCTCTCCGGCGCCCGCGCGGTCCCAGCGGACTCGAAAACTAAATCGTTTAAGTCTGAGGTAGTATGACCGTGAACACTAAGCACGATAAACGGCGGCTAGCCATCTTGACCTTCGTACCCACCCTCCTGATGATGGCGTTGTTTACCTTGGCTTGCGGAGGCGCTGAACCCGCAGCCCAGAATCTGCAACAGCCTTCCGAGTCCATGACGGATGCCAGCAGCGGACGCACATCTTCCACCGTCCGGCAGGATGCCCCGGCGAATGCCTCCGGCTCGTCTTCGAACGCCGCCTTGGCCGATACGATGTCTCCAGCTAAATCCGCGGAGACGATGATAGCGGACCTCGCAAACCTGTCGGGAGACATCACCATCGACGGTTCCAGCACCGTGTTTCCGGTCAGTGAAGCCGTAGCCGAGGAGTTCGGCATTCTGACCAACGGCAAAGTCAGGGTCACCGTTGGCCTTTCAGGCAGCGGCGGCGGGTTCAAGAAGTTCTGCGCCGGTGAGACCGACATCTCCAATGCCTCCCGTCCCATCAAACAAAAAGAGGTCGACCTCTGCGCGGACTCAGGTATCGAATACGTCGAGGTCCCAGTCGCTATCGACGGGCTCAGCGTCATGACTCACCCCAGCAACGGCTACATCGATTGCATGACTATCGACGAGCTTAACCGCCTATGGGGTCCCGAAGCCGAAGGCGCCATCATGAAATGGGACCAGGTCCGCGACGGCTGGCCCGCCGAGGACGTGAGGCTCTACGGCCCCGGTGTCGACTCCGGTACATTCGACTACTTCACCGAGGTGGTCAACGGCGAGTCCCAGTCCTCCCGCGGCGACTTCACCGCCAGCGAAGACGACAACGTCCTGGTCCAGGGTATAGCCGGCGACGAGCACAGCCTCGGCTTCTTCGGCTACGCCTACTACATCGAAAACCAGGACAAGCTCAAGCTAGTCGGCATCGACGGCGGGGAGGGCTGCGTCACTCCCAGCAATGACACCATCGAGGACGGCAGCTACCAGCCCCTGGCACGCCCCCTGTTCATATACATCAAGAAAGAATCTCTGGCCAACCCCCACTTCGAGGCCTTCGCCAAATACTACCTTAGCGAGGAAGGCGGTCAGGCGCTTGTGCGCGACGTTGGTTACCTCCCCTACTCCGGCGAGGTTTACCAACTCGCCCAAGACCGGGTCGAGCGTGGACTCACCGGTACGCTGTTCGGCGGAGGCAGCCCGCAGAAAGGCCCCATCGCAAGAGTCCTTGCCGACAACCGCTAACCCGGTCGAATCATCAGGGGAACGGGCCTATCCCCCCTGTTTTCTCAATTTTCCCATCAATGAAGGCATGGGAAACCCAATCAAGTGGCGAAGTCAAAGGGATAACATTCCGGGCACGAATACCCAGGGTTTCAAGGTTGTAATGGGAGGGACTGCCGATTATGCTGTGTAACGGCCTCCGAACAACCCCGCTCAGTCGCCAACTATGGCTTTAGGACGGCAGTTCAACTTGGCTAGGGAAGAAGCGGCTTCACGCTCGGCTCCATGGGAAAGAGATCACGCTACCCGGCGTAGAATCAAGTCGAGAAACCTCCACGAGCGTATCGCCAAGACCGTCCTCTTCGGTTTTAGCGCCGTCTCGGTCCTCACCACCGCCGGAATCGTCTCGGTCCTCCTGTTCGAGGCTATCCAGTTCTTCCAGGAAGTTTCCCCCATCGAGTTCCTAACCGGGACACGGTGGACCCCTCTCTTCGCATCCAAGCATTTCGGCGTATTGCCCCTGGTGACCGGGACTCTTCTGGTAGCCGTGATGTCAATGTTCGTGGCGCTGCCCCTGGGGCTCCTGAGCGCCATCTATCTCAGTGAGTACGCGCCCGGGAGGTTGCGGCAGGTTGTAAAACCAGTCCTGGAGATATTGGCGGGTATACCGACGGTGGTGTATGGCTACTTTGCGCTATTGTTCGTTACCCCCCTTCTCCGCTCCATCTCGGATGACATCGCGGTGTTCAACGCCATGAGCGCCTCGATAGTCATGGGTATCATGATCCTCCCGATGGTCTCCAGCCTGAGTGAGGACGCCATGACCGCCGTACCGTCCTCACTCAGGGAAGCGGCCTTCGCGCTGGGCGCAACAAAATTGGAAGTCGCCCTTAGGGTGGTCGTGCCGTCGGCCCTGTCGGGTATTGCCGCGTCCTTCATCCTGGCCACCTCCCGGGCCATCGGAGAGACAATGATCGTCACCGTGGCCGCCGGGCAAAACCCCAATTTCACACTAAATCCCTTTGTGCCAATCGAGACAATGACCGCATATATCGTCCAGGTGAGCATGGGAGACGCCCCCGCCGGGACGCTGGAATTCAAGACCATCTTCGCCGTGGCATTGACTCTGTTCTTCCTGACTTTGGTCATGAACTTGCTGAGCCAATGGGTCGTCCGCAGATTTCGGGAACAGTACGAATAATGGATGTGGCTCAACGCGCCGAGTTAAAACGGCGGCTGGCCCACCGCCGACGCAAGAGCACCGTGTTCGCCGGGTTGTGCATGGCGGCGATCGCAATCGCCCTCGGCATGCTGGCGGTGCTCCTCATCTATATAGTCGTGCAGGGTTACGGCAAGGTTGATTGGTCCTTCCTGAACAGCTTCCCATCACGGTTCCCGGAAAAGGCTGGAATCAAAGCCGCGGTGATCGGCAGCATTTACGTCATCGGGATCGCGGGGATTGCCTCCTTTGTTCTCGGTGTGGGGGCGGCCATTTATCTGGAAGAGTACGCACATCGACAGAAACTGACCAAAATCATTCAGGTGAACATCGCCAACCTAGCCGGAGTACCCTCCATAGTCTACGGAATCCTGGGGTTGGAAATCTTCGTGAGGACCCTCGCCCTGGGTAAGAGTGTGTTGGCCGGAGGGTTTACTCTTGCTCTGCTCGTGCTGCCGGTGATCATAATCGCGTCGCAAGAAGCCATTCGAGCGGTGCCGCCTTCCATCCGTGAAGGCGGGTATGCCCTCGGCGCGAGCCGGTGGCAGACGGTCTGGCACCTGGTCTTGCCCCAGGCGTTCCCCGGCATATTGACCGGGGTGATCCTGGCGGTGAGCCGCGCCATGGGAGAGACCGCTCCCCTGATAGTAATGGGGGCGCTGACATTCGTTCCCTTCGCGCCGGACGGTCCCCTGAGCCGGTTTACGGTGCTGCCAATCCAGATCTTCAACTGGACGTCACGGCCCCAGGCAGGGTTCCACGAAGCTGCGGCCGCGGGCATCATCGTCCTGCTCGTCCTGCTGTTTATCATGAACGCGGGGGCCGTGTTCCTGCGGTACAAGTTCGGGGATAGGACTTAAGATATGGGTTCATCTGAGAACATTCTGCGGACCGAGGACCTGAGCGTTTACTACGGCGCAAAGCGCGTGGTAACGGAGATTACACTCGATGTTCCACGGAACCGGATCACGGCTATCATCGGGCCGTCCGGTTGCGGCAAGAGTACGCTGTTGCGCTGTTTCAACCGGATGAACGAGTTAATTCCCACCGCCAGCATCACCGGCAAGGTCTTCTTCGAGGGTGAAGACCTCTACGCTCCGGAGATTGACCCGGCGGAGATCCGGTACCAGATCGGCATGGTCTTCCAGCGGCCAAATCCCTTTCCCAAGTCTATCTACGATAACGTGGTCTTCGGCCCCAAGATCAACGGGTTCAGAGGCAACATGGATGAACTGGTGGAGGTATCTTTGAAACGCGCCGCCCTATGGGACGAGGTCAAGGACAGGCTGGATGCCAGCGCGCTGGGCCTCTCCGGCGGCCAGCAGCAACGCCTTTGCATCGCCCGTACCCTGGCAGTGGAACCGCAAGTAATCCTGATGGACGAGCCTTGCTCAGCCCTCGACCCCATGGGGACCCTGGCCATCGAAGAGGTGATGCGGGAGTTGGCCGAGGAGTATTCCATCGTCATTGTGACGCACAACATGCAGCAGGCAGCCCGAGTGTCCCACTACACTGCCTTCTTGATGACCGAGGAGACTCGGATCGGCATTATGGTGGAATACGGCGAGAGCCGGCAGATTTTCACCAACCCCACCGATGAACGTACCGAAGCCTACATCACCGGCCGGTTTGGATAGGCGGCTCCCGCACCCTTCCGCAGGCCGGTAAGCTAGGGTATAATTCGTGCCTGGACTCGCTGGGGCCGTGGCGACCAGGTGTTTCGTACACTCAACTATGCACTGATAGCTTTTGGGCCGGAGGAATTATGCCTGAGAGGTACCAGGATGAGATCGAAGAGATCCTGCGCAAGGCGGGCGAGGCTGCGCCTGGTGATGCGGCCAGGGAACGGCCCCGGGCGGATGACCGGGTTGTCGTCCCGGTTCGCGCCCCCGACCAGACTCCCAACCCCGCGCCGTCTCAACGCCGCCGTTGGCCGAGGCTCACCCCGGGCAAGATAATGCTTCTGGGGCTGGCCTTATTCGTCATTGGGGCTTTGTGGGGGTCTGCTCGACCCCTGGTTTGGGTAGGGCTGGGAATGACGGTGTTGGCTTACCTGCTCTTCTTCGTCTCTCCCCGCTCTATCGAGCATGAGAAGCGATGGCGGGGACAGGTGGTGGAAGAGTACGATTCCCCGTGGCAACGGCTGAAGCGCTGGCTTACGCGCTAAGGGAAGGGGTAGCGGCGCTATTCTTACCGAGCCGGAAATCCGCTGCTAAAATGCTCTGCCAGGGCGATGATCATATTTCCCATGTGAACATGATCGGGCTCGACATCCACCCGCAACCCCAGGTCTCTTAACCTCCTGCTGCACACAGGCCCTACCGACGCAATCACGACCGGCAGCCGCTCAAGACTCGCCCGAAACTGATCCTCTTTATTTGCCTGGGCGGCAATGGCGAGCAGGTTACGCACTTGAGGTTGGCTGGTAAACGCGAGAGCGTCCACTCCCCCATTGCCCAGGTCGTCGATCATTCGGACTACGGGCGAAGTATCCTCGGGCAGCCCCCAGGTATAGAGGGTTACTTCTCTGACGTTGGCTCCCCGCTCCTCTAATCCCTGAGTCAGGAAGCCATTGGGGGCACCGTAGGCCTGCACCGCCAACTCTTTACCCTGCAGGTCGTATTCCGCAATGGACCCCAAAAGGTCTGCCGACGTATAGGGTTCGGGCGGCATCACGTCGATGTGGATGTGGTTCTGGCGTAGGACTCGTCCCGGTTTGGGGCTTCTGGCGAACACGGTCAGTCCGTCCAGGGCGGTCAGGAAATCGTCTTTCACGCCCATGGACTCAGCCGCGGTTATGAGGGCGCAGGTACCGACGCCGGTGAGCAGGACGACCACGTCCAACTTATGGGCGCAGACGTCCTGGACCAGCTTTTGTACGTGAGGGTCGTCCTCCAGATAAAGTTCCTGGAGGACGGGGGCCGGGTAGGGCGTTCCACCGTGACGCTCTATGAGCCCGGCCATTTCCGATTGCATTCTTGCTTCAACGAAGGCGACAACTCTGCCGCCCAGAGAGGCTACCAACGAAGCCCCCTAAACCATGCACTCACCTTCGCCCCGCTCCAGCTTGTAGATGTTGGTCCGTTCCCAGTCGAAATAAAGATCCGAGCCTTCATTGGCGGTCTCCGCAACCCTTTGCGCTTCGGCGGCGACGGCCGTCAGCTCTTCCAGGCCCACCCGGTCCAGGAACTGGTTGAATGCTTCGTTGTCCTGCCGGTTCTCCTTGTAGTAAGACGCGATCTCCTTCACGATCTTGGGAACGACCTTGGCCGGAATCTTGATCTTCGGGATTCGCGTGCCAATGCGGGAGTCCTCGACACGATTGTCGCCGTAGTTCCCGCCAAGGAATAGCTCGTAGGCCGGGATCTGCTGACCGTCCGGGCCCTTCACCGCCGCGCCATGAAAACCGATGTTAGCGATGTGGTGCAAGCCGCAGCCGTTGGGACAGCCGCTCATCTTGATCCGGATATTCTGGACTCCCTCGTCTTCCAGCAGCCCGTTCCAAGTTGAGATCTCTTCCTTGACGGCCTTGGCCAGACCCATGGACGAAGTGATGCCCAGCTTGCAGCTATCGGTGCCGGGGCAGGAGACCACGTTAGTAATGTGGTGAGCGCCGCTCTCCGCAAGGCCGATGGCATTGAGCGCTTCCCAGATATCATGGAGTTGGTGGCCGGGAATCCAGCGCAGGGCCAGGTTTTGTTCCTGGGTGGTGCGGGCGCGTCCCCCGGTGTAACGGCGGACAATATCAGCCAGGCCGTGGAACTGATCGGGGCTTAGGTCGCCCCTCTCCGGCTTCACATAAACCAGGTGGTACCCCTCTTGCCTTTGCGCTTCCACGTTGCTCTCCAGCCAGCGGGAATATGCGTCGCCGCTGCCGTTGCTGCTGGAACCATTGGGCTGAGCCGGACTTACGTCCAGGGAGGGAGGAGTCTCCCGCTGGATCTCCTCGGCTTCCATCAGGGGCGTGGGGTCGATGGGGCCGATATTCTCAAGCTCCGCGTCCACCATGTCCCGGAAGGCTTCAAGGCCGATCTTGTCGATCAACACCTTGATCCGGGCCATCATGCGGTTCTTCCGCAGGATGTCGGCGTTGTTGAATACCGTCCAGATCGCGAGAGCTACCCGGAGGTATTCCTGTTCGGGGACGAACTCGTACAGGGGTTTGGCCAGCCTGGGCATGATGGAAGTCCCGCCGCCAACAAAGACCTTGAAACCCTTTTGAGTGACGCCGTTTTCCTCTCGGACCTGGGACACATAGGTCAGGTCCTGAATGGCGGCGGCAACCGCGTCGTGGGAATCGCAGCCGGTAAAGGCAGTCTTAAACTTCCTTGGGAAATTCTGCGTGATGGGATGCCGCACTCCAAACCTTACGTAAGCAGTCAGGTAAGGAGTAGGATCGAAAATCTCGTCGGGGCACACTCCGGCGGAGGCCGGCCCGACAACGTTCCGCACCGTGTTCCCGCAGGCCTCTCTGGTGGTCAGCCCCACGTCCCCCAGCACCCGCAGAAGGGCGGGGCAGTCGTCCAGTGGAATGTGGTGAATCTGGATGTTTTCCCTGGTGGTAATATGCCCCTTTTTCAGAGGAGCGAATTTCTCCGTGATGTCACCCAGCCCGTCCAACGCCTCGGAGGTGAGGATGCCTCCGGGGATTTTCACCCGGATCATCTGCACGTCGACTTGTCGCTGCCCATAGACGCCCTGCTTGAGGCGGAAAGGGGTGAATGCCGCATTGTCCAATTCACCGCTTGTAAACCGCCCCGATTCGGCTTCGAGCCTCTGCACCTCATCATCCAGGAAAGGGATAATACCGGGAGAAGACGGGGCCAGTTCCCTGCTTCTTTGATGGATCTCGGCCTGGTCAACCGCCTGATTTATGCTGCTAGGACTCGTCACCTACGGCCTCCTAAGTTGGGCAAAATAAAACGTCCACCTACTTTCGCAGTTTTTGGTGGACGCAGGCTGGTCTAACTGGTGTCTTGTGGACGCGGCTAACCTGCCCCCTATGTGGGGGGACATGTACAGGAGCAACAGATTAGGGACACCGTTCGCATCAGGATAAAAGTCTACTCAGGCAATCAACAATTGTCAACAACAGGGTTTGCTATAATTTACATGGACAAACAGGATATTTCTACTCCGGCAATCGCATGAACGAGTTGGGGCTGACCTTGGGCCGGGCAATAGTCTAAGATGCTCCCTGGGATTATCTGTCTGAATCAGGATTTTCAAGATGAATACCCTATCCTGTATATCCTGTTGATCCATGTAAATTCCCGCTACCGGAGGACATGAAGCATGTTCATGCGGGCTGTTCATCCCGGGGAGATTCTGAAAAACGAACTTGCTGAATTGGGTGTCTCTCCAACCACATTCGCCCGCCAGATTGAAGTGCCCCCCAACCGTATCAGCCAGATTATCGCCGGCAAGCGCTCCGTCACCGGCGACACGGCCCTGCGGTTCGGCCACTGGTTCGGGACAGACCCCCAATTCTGGCTGAATCTTCAGACGCAATTCGACCTCGCGGCAGCCGAACGTCGATCGGCCCGGCTGTGCGTAACTTGCCGACTGCCGCTGCGGGTGCTCCGGGAGAGTCCGCCCGGAAGCCGGGGAGACGAGATGATTAGGCCAACCGAGGTAGACGAGAGAGACGGATACCGGATATGGCTTAAGTGCTCGGACGGCTCCGCCGGGGAGGTCGACCTGTCCCATTTGGCAGGACGCGGCGTGTTCGAGATATGGGAGGGTATTTGTGACTTACACCCTTCAAGGTGTCCCTGCAGGAAGAAGAGGACGGACGGTGGAGCGCCTGGATTGATTCACTGCCCGGTTGCGCGGATTGGGGATATACCAAGGCCGAAGCGCTTGAGGAATTGCGCAAGGCGGCAGAAATGTTCATTAAATCCATGTTGGAGCACGGCGACCCTATCCCCAACGACAATGTAGATTCCACCGGCAATGTTACCGAGGGAACAGTAGAAGTCGCCATATGAACCTGGTCCACCTTCTCCGTAATATCTCAGTGGACCCGGATAGGATTCGCTATTATCAGCATCATGGTTTGGAAGGTAGCGGGCACTCGAAGGACGGCTTCATTACCGGGATGGGAGAAGAAGTTCCGGTACTCTCCCTCTGAATTCGTCTTCCGATAATTCAACGAAATCATTGAAGAACTGTTGCCCGACATTTCGCAGTTTCGGACAAGACGAAACTACCGTCAATAGACTGCCGCCGATATGACGCAACAAGCGGGTTAGAGCAACATAGAACAACGCCGGACTCGTCTTGGCTTTCTGAATATCATCAATATAAATTAACAAATGCCGGGCTTCCCAGCCTTTGAAGCTATGAATCGTAATAGCTTTAACCTGACCGTTGCCAGCCCAGAAAGCGCGTTTCAACGGACGACTCTGCCGTTGCCTGACTTCAGAACGATCAGCGTTGGAAAATATATGGGCTACATGGACACCCAGACGCTCCTCAACCTTATTGACAAACTGAAAACCCTCCAGGTGATCCGGCAGTAGGCAGACTATATCAGAATATCCGGAATCTTGGGGCAATGAAATCTGTAAGCGTTCCAACTCATCAACGCACACCGATACCCAATCAGACTTTTCCTCCATCTGCACCCAACGCATTGTTAATGGACAAAACTCTGCCTGAGCAGGGACAGGTAAATCAACCTCCATATCTTGCATGAACTCATCAGAAAAATACTTTAGCGCCGGAATCAAAGCCTCATGGCAACGATAACTTTCCTTCAACTGGTTCCAAGGCCCGCGAAACCCGGCCTCTCGTATGGCGTCCTCTGTCCAAGCACCAGCACGTCGGTAAATGTCCTGTGTCTGGTCAAACGCCAGCATCATCTCGCCGCCATCTTTCAACGCGTCGTGCATCTCATGCCACCACGCGAGAGTAAAGTCATTTCCTTCATCTACCAGAATGGCGTCGAATTTGTCCCCATCTTCATATTCTGTACCCCAAATCTGCCATTCGTGAAAGTGTGTGAAAATCATTCGGCGGTAAGCGTGACTGTAACTTTTCTTATCAACTGACAACTCCCGAAGATGACGAACTGCCAAATCACGCAGGTAATTGGAAAGCGTGATTTAAAACCCACCATCATTACTCGCTTGCCGTCATGGGCTAAACGGGCGGCACGTGCGGCCAACGCAATGCTCTTGCCGGAACCGGCCGGCCCTTTTACCCGACGCAATCCGGTTCTGCCGGGATCTCTATCCACCAGCCGTCTCTGTACGTCGTTTGGAATAGGCAAGGTCTGACGTTGCTGCCTAACGAAATCCGGCTCTCTCAGCCAGCCCCGCAGGATTTCAGCCAATTGCTCGGTCATCATTCCATATTGTGGCTTGACGGCTTCGGGGAATGTCCAACCTATTCGGTTAGAAAGAAGGGCGTCTCCCCCTACTACCGGGTAGTACCTCGCAGGCCCGTTGCTTTTGGCAAACGGCTTGCCCAAATTTTTCCAGAAACTCGATTCACCCACTGTGAAAATCACGCCAGCCGTAATTCGCCCGTAGTTGCGTCGGTCGTTACTGTGCTTGCCCGGAATAGCCGCAGTACAAATCCTATGAATGTAATCTTTATAGTCCCGAACCCGTAGAAACGGATTAGACTTGCCTAATATAGAATTTGACCCCTTGGCACCCGGATACTGCGCAATTAAAACTGGCTCGCCACGGCTATATTCAATCCAGTAAGACGAAGCGCGAGGATTCCAGTCTTTCACTTCGTAAACTGCCACGCCTATTCAGGGTGCAACAGCACAATATCGGGTTGCAGTCCATTCAGGTGAGGCTGGACGTAAATTTCCCATCCTTGAGGCAGATACTTATCAAAAAACTCGGCTACCTGTCTCTCGCCTCGAGTAAGCGGCGTAGGGAGATCACTCCAATCTTCACGCGGTGGGCTGATTATGCGACATGACATAATGCTTCTCCTGGCACTCTACATGATACCACCATAATCGCACTTCCACTAAACGCAAACTTTAGTCGATGAATAGTTCCATATCGGAAATGCGTGGTCTGTGGATCCCCACTTTCGCGGGAATAACTGTGCGTGGCGGAAATGAAAGGAGAGTTTTCATAGTAAAGACGGTGAAGGGCCGGATGCGCTAAAATACTCTTGCCCGGCAACTTCAGGGAGCCGGACACCCCAAGAGCCTGTTACCGGAGGCCAGCAACCATGAAATCGACGGCGGACGTAGTAATCATTGGGGGAGGCGTCGTCGGGTGCAGCATCCTGTACAACCTGGGAAACCTGGGGATAACCGACACACTGCTATTGGAGCGAGATGTCCTTAACTCCGGGTCCACGGGCCGGACGGCAGCCATCTGCCGGATGCACTATTCCAACCCTGTGACCGCCGCCATGGCCTGGGAAAGCCGGCGTATTTTCGCCAACTTCGAAGAACTGGTGGGCGGCCCTTCCGGTTTCGTCGAGACCGGATACCTGGTGGTCGTCGAAAACGAAGACCGGCAAGGGCTGGAGAGAAACGTTGCAATGCAACTCGACCTGGGCATAGACACGATGGTGGTCACAGCCGACGACCTGCGGGACATCGCGCCTATGATCAGGGTTGGCGACGACGAGGCCATGGGTTGGGAACCCCAATCCGGCTACGCCGACCCTTACCTGGTAACCTCTTCCTTCGCCAACCGGGCAACGGAAATGGGCGCCGAGATTTCACCCCAAACCCCGGCACTCGGGATCGAGGTCAAAGGTGGACGGGTGCAGGCCGTCAACACCGTGCAGGGCCGGGTGGAAACTCCGGTAGCCGTGGTGGCCGCCGGTCCGTGGTCCAGGGTCGAATTGGCCAAAGTGGGGGTTGACGTCCCCCTCGTGCCAGTACGTCACCAGGTGGCGCACCTGGTCCGTCCGGTCGACCGGTTGCCCTTCCATCCCACAGTGGGCGACATCGCCCAGTCGTTCTCCTTCCGGCCCGACGGCCAGTCCATGACCCTCATGGGGTTTGGGGAAGACGAAGAGGCGGAGCTGGACAACTACAACGAGGCCGTGGACATGGACGTTTTGGCCGACAACCTGCGCCGGCTGCAAAGAAGACTGCCCGGCATGGCCGGGGCGTACTTTCGCGGCGGATGGTCCGGCCTATTTACCACCACCCCGGACTGGCACCCGATATTGGACAAAGTGCCTGGCATAGAGGGCCTGTACTGCGCCGTGGGGTTCAGCGGCCACGGTTTCAAACTGTCGCCTACCATCGGGGTCAGCATGGCCGAGCTTATTGCCGAGGGAGCGTCCTCCTCCATCGACATCTCCCCACTCCGTTACTCGAGGTTCGAGGAAAATGACCTGCTGGGGTCCAGCTACCGCTACCGGGTCCTGGCATGACCCCCCCGTGTTGAAGCGATGGCCCAGGGGTGCGCTCGCCCTCGCCCTGGTCTTCGTGTTGTTGGCCTCCGGCCACAGCGCCTACCGTCCCGGCCCCTTGGAAATTCCGGTAACTCCTTACCGTTACAGCCTGCTCGATTGGGAAGCATCCAACTTCCTGGACAAGTGGGCGCGGAAGTCATGGGACCTGCTGCCCTGGAACGGCCAGCCTGACCGAGAAACACGCAACGCTCTGGTCCGCGAGTTTTTCTCCCTGGGCCAGGAGCAAAGGGAGCTGGAGAGGCGCATAGGGTTCTCCAGCCCTTCAAATAGCGGCATGACGCCAGAGGATGCCCGCTCTTCGAGAGCCAGAATCTCCCAAATTGGGAAACGGCGCGGGGAGATTCTTCCCCTGGTGGAAGAAGCAGTTGAGGCCGAGATAAGCGCCGTCCTGGCAACGGAAGGCTTCTCCTCCCGCATCGGGCTCATATTCCCCCCCGTGGATACCGTGTTTGCCAGTTCTCCTGGAGTTCTGGTTCTTTCTCCCAGGGACCGGGTCCACCGGCAGGAGACGGTGTTGTTGAGACCCGGCATGGGGAACGCGGAGAAGGAGCGGATAGAAGGGGAGTACTTCCGGAAACTGGACTTGGCTGCCCTCGTCGAGCGCACAGGGGGAGTGGCTGTCTACCCAAGCGTGGTATCGGACTCGGGCAGGCTGCGCCACTCGGTGGTCACGGCGGCCCATGAATGGTTGCACCACTGGTTCTTCCTCCAGCCCCTCGGGCAACACTTCTGGGACAGTCCGGACATGACCACTCTGAACGAAACGGCAGCGACTCTTGGCGGGCAGGAGTTGGGAGACCGCGCTTACTCGGCCATCATTGGGGAGCCAATGGCTCCGGACACTCAGACGACACCGGCTCCCAGTCCCAGCGGCTTCGACTTCAGGGAAGAAATGCGGGAGACCCGGCTGCACACCGAGGACCTTCTGGGCCGGGGTAAGATCGAGGATGCCGAAGCCTACATGGAAGAGCGCAGGCTGATGTTCGCGGCCCATGGTTACTTCATCCGAAAGATAAACCAGGCTTACTTCGCCTTTCACGGCTCCTACGCTACCAGCCCGGCGTCGGTCAGCCCGGTCCTTGGCCAGCTACAGGAATTACGGCAACGGAGTGGATCGCTGGGCGAGTTTCTGCACACGGTTGCCCAGTTCGGAAACTACGAGGAGTTCCAAGCCCACGTCCGGGGAGGGGGCGGCAAGTCCTGACCACCGTGTTTGAGGCTGTGGCCTCGATGAACGAAATGTTCGTGCGCCGCTAAACCCAGGGCATGCGCTTGGAGCGTTCTTTCTCAGACGAATAGGTTGGCAGGCCGTTACGCTCCAGACTTTCGGCCACCATCTGCTTGAACAGCAGCCGGTCCCTCCCGCTTATGACTGCCTGCTCATGGGCCTCGGAAATCGCCACGGGATAGCCCTGCCCTCGCCGGCATTGGTCCAGAATCAGGCTATGGCCCAGGGCCAACAGGCCCTCGTCCTCAGCGGTCCAGGATGGCGTCTCCACCCGCGCGATCTCCTCCCCGCAGTTAAGGTAGTAGAAATCTATCTGGTGCTCCCCGTAGGTCTCCCGAGGCACGGAGGAGTTCGTGCGGTAAACCGGGGAGCGCGAACCGGGCGCAAGCGTTTCCTGGAACAGGTCCCGGTCGAGGAAGTCGTTGGCCTGATCGCAGGGTGAGACTACGGAGCGGCGGTTGCTGCAGGAACGGCTGCACCGGCCGTAGTCGAAGGGGCAAATGGCTGACTTGGCGGCGTTAACCACCTCGGTGCTCCTGGGCAGGGAGACATAGGCGGCCACACTGAGCGGCCGTAACCGCGTCTGTAGATGCAACCGGTCCAACGCCGGAAGTAGCCGCTCCCGGATAATGGCATCCCGGACGAAGGGCGGGTAACCGCGCCCCGCCAGTCCCCACAACACTAGGGAGCCATCAACCAAGGCCAGGGTGGGCAGTCCCGGAGGACAGTCCTCCACCGCATCAGCCAACCGTTCCAGCTCACGGACCGTCCTGATCAGGCCGAGCAGCGCGCCGGTCACCGGCTCTTCCTGGGCGTGATTGGATGGATTGGAGATGTAGAGGTCGCCGCGCTCGGAGGCCAGATCGGGCTGGCTAAAGAAAGCCGCGCCGGGTTGGGACCCGTAAGTCAACTTGCAACCACCCAGGTTGACCAAGTAGGTGGCAACCGGCAGGTGCCGGTCAACGTCGATGTGCGACCCGTCCACGGCCACCACGCACCAATCGCCGGGCGAGTCCGGCGGCCCGTAACCGCCCAGCAGCCGGTCTTCCACCTGTGCGGCCAGGAAGGGCCTGTCCGGGTCGAACGAGGTCTTGGCACGGGCAGTCTGCCCTGGGACCTTCTCCGCCGACTCGACGAAGCCTCGCAGCCGGGCATCCCGGTCTTCCCTGGAACGCCCCAGCTCCTCGCTGACCCGGTCCAACTGTAGAAATGTGCTGCCAAGATCGAGGGGCATGGGATATTTCACCTGCTGGCGAATGGTTGCGGCTGATAGGGAGTCCCTGCCTTACGATGCCCATTTCGAGAGTGCATTAAGAACAGTGTGAGTGTCATCGAGGAGTGGTAACCCCATTCAATTCCCAACCAAGATGGACTAGGATTCTCCGTACTTCTCACGCCCCGATATCGCTGGGGTATCGGTAAGAGTTACTGTACGGGCAAGGAATTCACTGGTTTCATACGGGAGTCTCGAATGTCAAGGGCGCGATGAAATCCTTCCAACCCTACCGCAGCACGCGGTCGTCTCCGACGCGGCGGGTGATGTGCTGTTGGTCCAGGTATTCCAGGAAGGGGAGGATGTATTTGCGGCTGGTGTTGAACATGGTGCGGGCTTCGGCCACGGTGATGCTGCCGCTGGACTTCAAATGCTCAACTACTTTGGCTGACATGTCGTGATAGGCTGAAGCCGCGAATACGATGGACTCGTTGACCTTGACCACTTTCCCGTTGTCCACCAATACAGTTAGCAGTTCCGGGTCCAGGCGTTGGTCGCTGGGGGGCGAGTAGGGTTCATTTTCCAATGACTCGACGTATGCCGCAGCTTGCTCCTCCATTCGCGGAGTGAGCGACACCTCGTGGTTGGGCAGCCGCAGGTAAGTGCGGTCCTCTACAAGGAAGCCTTCTGAAGTCAACCTGGCTAGCACCCGCAAGAACACGGGCTGGGGCGCCTCCAACTTGGAACGGATCTCCTGGGTCGGCGATCCCCTTCTCAAGGGAAACTGGTTGTGATACGCCTGTAGCGCCAGTGCGATCTTGCTCTTCAGAATGTTCCAACCCTGTGCTGAGTAGACTACGGCGTCCGAGTCGTTTGCCAGCCTGCCCAGGACCACAACATCGCCGTCTTCCTCCAGCCGTCCCACACGTTCCAGGACCTCATCCACGGGCAGATTTGACCGGCGGGACAACACCGTTGCGCCGCAAGGGCCCCATTGGTCCGCCACGCTGAGCAAGACGTCCTCACCCGTACCTTCGTCCAGGGTCATCAGCCTCTCAACGACTTCGGGGGAGAAGCGGCGGTGGCGGCGCCTGGGGTTGGGGTCGAGCACCTGCCCTCCGCCCAGGGTATCTTCGGCAGACCGAATAACGAAGAAGTCGCCCTTGACCATTGGCAGCGGGCTGGACAGAAGCACCTGCACCCATCCCTCGCTGCCCGGATCCAGCCTGTCCGCGTCCAGGAGGCGCACCCTGGCCGGTGACTCACTGGTAAAGATATGGAAGGTAACGCCCTCGTTGTGGCGTAGAGAGTGGGGGGCGTTCTTGACCATGCGGAACCGGGCATCTACTCTTATGGTAGTAGGCAACCAGCCGGCGGGAGTCAACACCTGGCCGCGTTCGATGTCGCTGCGGGAAAGGCCGGAGAGGTTGACAGCCAACCGCACCCCCGGTTGGGCCTCTTCCACTTTGGACTGGTGGCTCTGCAACCCGCGAATTCTGCCTCTGCGTCCGGACCCGGCCAACTCTACCTCCTGGCCAACCGCCAGTGAGCCGTCGATCAGGGTCCCTGTAACCACGGTGCCAAATCCGGATATCGAGAAGCAGCGGTCTATCGGCAGCCGGGGCCGCCCCACGTCGCGTCTCACTTCTGTATCGGCCAAGACCTGGTCGAGGGTAGCCCTTAGCTCGTCCAGTCCATCGCCGGTGTAGGCCGACACGCCGACCATGGGGCATCCCTGGAAAGAAGTCCCTTCCAAGAGGTCTTCGACCTCGGCCTTGACTAACTCAACCATTTCTTCATCCACCAGGTCCGTCTTGGTTATCACTACCATGCCCTTGCGAATCTGGAGAATGTCCAGGATCGCCAGATGTTCCCTGGTCTGTTGCATGACGCTCTCGTCGGCGGCGACAATCAGCATGGCCAGGTCGATTGCGCCCACACCGGCGACCATGTTCTTGATGAACCGTTCGTGGCCGGGCACGTCGACGATGCTGACTTCCCGTCCGCTGGGCAGGTCCATCCAGGCAAAGCCCAAGTCAACGGTCATCTCCCGTTCCTTCTCTTCCGGGAGACGGTCTGGGTCGATGTTGGTCAGGGCTTTGACCAGTGTGGACTTGCCGTGGTCCACGTGACCCGCGGTGCCGATTACGTACATGCTTTCACCATTGCAGAATGGGATGTTCCGGCTAGAGGTATTCCAGATGACCCCGCATCTCATCCATCTTCAACACCTCACAGGCAAGAGCCACCGCTTCTATAGCTTCCCCGATGGAATTCTTGAGAGCACGATGGAAGAGGATGCCCGCATGAGGGACACCCGAGGCGTGGAGCCTAAGATAATCCGTGTCACTTGTATACACCACTCGCCCGTGTTCCAGCGCAACGGCGAGAATCAGTTTATCCTCAGCCGAACGCAATCCAATTTGTTGAACTGACACAGCGTCGAAACCCAACGCCACCAGACCGTCTCGGATTTCATACCGGGTGTGTTCATCGCACACAACCGCCAGCGGCATTAGGCAATTCTGCCGGTCTTAGCCTGTCACTCAGGGTACCCTGTTCCCTCTCCATCCGCTCCGCAAACTCCATGTCTTCCAACCGCTGCCTGTCGATCTCCATTTGATTGTCGTAGTAATAGGACAATGCGGCGTGAACTTGGGCCAACGTGATTCCGGGATGACTGTCGCAGATTTCGGCGGGGGTCATACGCCAATGCACGTACTCCCCGACGATAAACTTCACAGCCATCCTCGTGCCCGCGATCCTCGGTTGGCCCCCACAGTAGCCCTCGTCCTGGACGATGTAAGTGGTCTACACGTTTGAAGAATCCATAATGCACTCCGGGAATCGCCGCTCTACCAGTTTTCCTACGACCCAACGGGTCTGTCTGTCTATATTACAACCTACTCGACAAACCGGGTAAACACCTGGTTGGCGATCAGGTAGGCGGGCCTGGTCAGGCGCAGGATGTTGTCCTGCCGTTCCAGCAGTCCCAGGTCTACCGAGTCGCGGATTTCGGCCTCGTATCGGGACGCCAGGTCTACGCCAAGGCCGGCGGAAACGGCCTCCAGGTCCATCCCGTCCAGCAGGCGGAGGCCGAGGATCATGGTCTCGGCGCAGGCGGTATCTCCGCCGCAGTATTCATAGCCGCCGACCGGCGGGATGCCGTCCAGGACATCTGCGCTAATGACTCCCGCCGGATGAGCGCCGGAAGCGGTCCACCGTTCCACTTCGGCCACGTACCTTACCGGCGAGGATATGTCCCAGAAGCGGTGATGGGCCAGGCTGGAATGCGCTCCGGGTCCCACTCCCAAATACTGATCGTTGAGCCAGTACGCCATGTTGTGCCGGCTCTCCAGTCCTGGCAAGCACCAGTTGGAGATTTCATAGTGGTGGTAACCCCCTAGTTCCAAGGCCGATTCGGCGTGGTGGTACATGTCGGCGGCCAGGTCTGGGTCCGGTCCGGGCAACTTTCCCTGTTCCACCCACCTATGGAGCGGAGTGCCCTCCTCCAAGGTGAGACAATACAACGAGATGTGGGCCGGACTCTGGTCAAGCAGCCTTTCCAGGGTGTCCTCCCACTGGGACAAGGCTTGATGCGGCAGACCGTACATCAGGTCGAGGTTCACGTTGGAGAACCCGGCGTTTCGGGCGGCCTGAAACGCCGCTACCGCTTCGTCCGCCGTGTGCCGCCGCCCAAGCAGGGTCAGTAGACCGTTGTCCAGGCTTTGAACCCCGATGCTCAGCCGGTTGACGCCCTGCCGCAGTAAGGCTTCGCATGCGGTTTGGTCGAGGTCGCCGGGGTTGGCCTCGATGGTTATCTCCGCATCGGGGGATACGGAGAAAGACGAGTCCGCCGTGGCCAACACTTGCTGGACGTGCCCGGGCGGCAAGTAGGAAGGGGTGCCTCCGCCGAAGAACACCGTGTTCACCTTGGGTTGGCCCAGCATCTCCCCCCATAGACTCATCTCAAGGGTCACAGCCTTCAGGTATGGCCCCATGAGGTTTTCAATGCCCTGGTAGGTATTGAAATCGCAATACGGGCACTTGGTCTTGCAGAAGGGGACATGCACGTACAACGACATGCCGGGAACGGAGTGAAGACCGGCCTGCGTGTTGTCAGTCATACCCGCGCCATCATGGAGGGGAAAGCGATCAGCTCTCGTCCAAGGGCCGGGATGAGCCATCCACAACCTTGCCGGGGTCTTTCTCCTGGGTTGGCTGGTCCGGAGGATGGATGCCGAGGTGCTCGTTGATCACGTGCTGTGGAGCGAGCTTGAGCAGAAGCAACAGGGCCAGCCCTACGATGAGAAAATCGTCGATCTTGCTAATGATTCCGAAGCGGTCGGGGACCAGGTCCCAGGGCGATAGGAAATAGAGGAGGGCCAGAGGGACCAGGGCGCGCAAAACCAGGGGGACCCGCCGGTCGAAGATCAATCTCCAGACCAGCACAACATACTTCAGCAGGGGAGGCAGCAGACGGGGTCCCAGCATCATTATCAATGGCATCGCTAAACGAAACATTATGACCGCCTATTGGGTCTTCGGAACGCTAATCATCTTTTGACTTATGCTAATTGTAAACTACCGGAGTGCCGCGTGGGAATCATTCTGTGCTCCCGCGCGTCCGATACCCATGCAATCGGACGCCAAATGTTGACTTCCCAACGCTTTTGGGTCTGATAAAGTCCGCTATTGCCGCCGACGCCGATTGGGTTATACTGAGGAATCCTCGGGGGACGGGCGATTCCGGAGCCTTGGACTGCCGAATCCCGGCAACCCATTACCCCTCATTTCACCTATGGAGCAATTGGAATGACGCTTGGTACTTTGGCCACCACCATCGGCGAGTTGCGCGCCAGCCAATACGACGTATTGCCGGTCCGCGAAGAGATCCGCAAGAACCTGATAGCGAAGATAAGGGCCGAGGAGTTGGTCTTCCCTGGCATTATAGGGTTCGACGAAACGGTTATTCCCCAGTTGGAAAACGCCATCCTCGCCGGTCAAGACATCATCCTGTTGGGCGAACGTGGCCAGGCCAAGTCCCGCCTGATCCGCAGCATGGTCAACCTTCTGGACGAAAGCGTGCCAAAGGTCGCCGGTTGCGAGATCAACGACAACCCCTACAACCCAATTTGCCGCGCCTGCCGAGATAAGGTGGGTGAATTGGGCGACAACACGCCCGTCGAATGGATATCGAGGGACGAACGCTATTCGGAGAAGCTGGCTACTCCCGACATCTCGATCGCCGACCTGATCGGCGAGATCGACCCGATCAAGGTCGCGGAGGGCCATTACCTCTCCGATGAATTGGTGATCCACTACGGCCTCGTTCCCCGGACCAATCGGGGCATCTTCTGCATCAACGAACTGCCGGACCTGGCAGAGCGGATCCAGGTAGGGTTGTTCAACCTGATGGAAGAGCGGGACGTGCAGATCAAGGGCTACCGCATACGCCTGCCCCTGGACGTTTACGTGGTGTCTACAGCCAACCCGGAAGACTACACCAACCGCGGCCGGATCGTAACTCCGCTGAAGGACCGCTACGGGTCTCAGATACACACCCATTACCCCAGAAACCCCAGAGACGAAATCGCTATTATGGAGCAGGAGCGTACCCGCTTCCCCGACGAAGACAAGCTGATCATCCCCGAATACACGAAGGAGATCCTGGCGGAGATTACCAGCCAGGCCCGCCAGAGCAATGAGATCAACCAACGCTCCGGTGTCAGCGTCCGGGTGTCCATCTCCAACTTCGAGACGCTATTGGGCAACGCCATGCGCCGCGCCATCCTCCACGGAGACGAATGGATTTGCCCCAGGTCCAGCGACTTGCCCTACATCGTAGCGTCGTTCACCGGCAAGATCGAGTTGGAGACCTTCGAGGAAGGACGGGAGAGCCGGGTGACCGACGACCTGACCCGGCGGGCGGTGCTGCGGGTCTTCGGCAGTTACTTCGACGTAGCCGAGTTGGAGGACATCGTCACCGCATTCGACCTGGGCAAGACTGCCGAAGTCGGCAGCGAGACACGGGCATCAGCCTACCCGCCGCTTCTGCAGCAGATAGACGGCCTGGACGCCGCCGTAAAGCGCCTGACCGACGACGAGCGGGAGGAAGCGGTGGCGTCGGCGATAGAGTTTGTGTTGGAAGGGCTGCACCTCAACCGCCGCCTGAACTGTGAACGCACCCCCAGGGGGAACGTTTACCGGCGGTAGCCGGGGGCGAGCATTAGACGAGGCCTCAACCGGGCGACGAAGGAATCCCGCTGTTCGCCGCTAGCTGGCCTAGATCGTCCCAACCGTATGCAACCTCGCTCAGCGAGGCCCCTCCGATAGTCACTTGTTGCTCCCCGGCGATGTGGCCTCCAAGTGCTTCATAAAACCTGCGGGCATCCGAGTTCTCTGCCAGGACCCACAGCACCATAGAAGTCATGCCGCATCCGATCAAATACGTTGCAGCAACTGACATAAGTCTGCGGCCAGCCCCTCGGCGCTTAAACCCCGGAGACACATAAAGAGTGTAGAGAGTTCCCCAGCCATAGGCAGGGTCGCATCGCGATTAGGTCCGCAAGACGCCCAGCCAACGATACGTCCGACTGCTTCCGCGACATAAGAGGCTGGGTTTTCGCCGGGTTCTCCCATGCACCGGCGCTGCCGCTCAGCCCACTGGTCTACATCGATTGCGTCCAGAAAGTCGTCCGAAACGATGCCCTTGTAAGTAGCGCCAACTCTCGGCCCAAACCCTGGCGATTGACTGAGCGTCTCCGATTTCAGATCGGCGGACAGAGATCATCACACCCCGTAGCTCCGATATCGCCTCGTGGCTTGGTCGTACCCCTGTGCAAAAATTCAGGATAGCCCAGCTTCCAGGAATCGCTCGACTGGGATCTGCTTAGTCCGGTCTCGGACTTGCCACAAGTCGGATGACATCTCCATGCCCCACAAGGTCTCAGGAGAAGATCCGAACGCCTGGGACAGCCGAAGGGACATTCGACGGATATCCCGGCCTTTCCGTTCACGACGTCCGACAATGCCTGAAGGGTCACACCTAGTCCCTTAGCCACGCTGGGGGCCGTTAGACCCAATGGCTCAAGACACTCCCACCCACAATCTCTCCTGGATGGGGGATTCGGCATGGGCATAGTTTCACCCCGTTAATAGCAATCTGCGTTATCGGCCTCGAGAACGTGGCCTCTCTCGAATCTAACTTTGACACTCCAATTCCCTGAAACCGAGACGGCATAGTGACCCTGAAGCCCACCAACAAGCGCGTGCAGGCGACACCCTGGGAGGTCGGTGTCCTGGGGCCGTTGGCTTTAATCGAGGACTGCTAGGGTTCTCTTGAGCTTTCAAACATGCTCCGGGGCAGGGACTATTAATTTTTCGGGGGCTTGCAGACCGAGGAGAACCAGGGCATCGGAGGGCATCCATCCGTAATGGCGCAGGGCGGTTGCCATGTTGGGAGTTCCGGCGCGGCGGACCAGCCCTATTACCGGGTTACGCAGGGCCGCCGAAGTCCTTAAGAAGGGACAGGTGAGCTTCCGGCTCAATGGCTAAGGGCCGGATCTACTCTATGGCGTGCAACTTACCGTCGCTGGAACGGACGTAGAAGCGGCCGTCGGCGAAAACCGGCGCGACCTCTATAGAGGCTCCTAGAGAAAGCTGCCACACGACGTTCCCTGTAGTCCGGTCAAGGGAGTAGAAGACGCCGTCCTGGTCACCAAAGTATACGCGGCCGCCCACGACAACCGGGGAGCCCAGAATACCGGCGTCGGCCTGGAACCGCCATAGTGTGGTGCCCTTGAGAGCATCCGCGGCATAGAAGTTGCCGTCGGAATCTCCCACGTAGAACGCATCGGGAGTAACAGCGGGGGCGCCGACAATACCCCCGGATTGGACGGTGGAAAAGCGCCACTTCCCGCCTTTTTGGGTTGGCGGCCGGGGTATCCCTGGTATCCTCCAGACCCATAATCCGGACCACACTTTCTTAAATTGGTACTGACCGGGGATCTCCCGGGCACGAGCATCAACGGCGTGGAGTTTTCCCCCACTGGGGAAATACGCCAGCCCGTTGGCAAGCACTGGAGCAGATGATGAGGGAGTGGAAGTGCGAAATCGGAGACGGTCCTGGCCGGTCCTAGCGTTGAGGATGTGGAGGTTCCCTTCGTTATCGCTGGCGAAGAGCTTGCCGTCGTATATCGCAACCGAAGAGCGTACGTTTCCCTCAATTTCCTCTTTCCAGATTACATCGCCGTCAGAAGCATCGAGGGCGTAAATATGTTGATCTGACGCGCCGAAGTACACTATGCCATCGCTCACCAAGGGTGAGGTGGTCACAGGGCCCTGTGCACTGAATTCCCACCGGACCTCACCTGCTGTCCGGTCCAGGGCTAGAAACCGGTGGTCCTGCAGCCCTACGTAAAGGTGTGCCCTCGCCACCGCAATGGAGTAGTGTATCGGGCCGGTCGTATCCAACTCCCAGATCGAGTCTCCGGTTTTCGCGTCCAGGGCCAGGACTTTGAAGTTGCCCCCGATGTAGATCACCCCGTCCGCCACCGTGGGTGGAGAGCGGGTGGGTTGTCCCAGGTCCCGGGTCCACAAGAGCCGCCCCGAGGGATCCAGGGTGATACTTGGCAAATACCTGGTGAGTTGGAGGTCCCGCCCCACCATGGACCACTCCCCGGGCATCGAGCCGGAGGTAACCGAGGTAGCGGGTCTGTGGAACAGCAGAATCACCGGGTCCGGCAGGAACGCATAATTTGCCCATACGATATAGCCCAGCAGCCCTAGCAACACGCCGTATACCACCAGGCGCCGCCGCGTGAACCACCTCCATCTTCGGCCGCCCGCCTCGACCCAATGGGGAAGGACTACTGTAAAGTGCTCACAGACCCGGCAGGCTTGCCCGGACAACTGCTCCTCTGCGCCGCACCAGTCGCATGTGACCGGATTGCCGGGTCCGGGTTTCTCCTCAACTACAGGCCTCATCGGCTACAGGGTAGCGTAGCAGCGCGCATGGGCGCAAACGATGAAGGCCGGTGGAGTAACCAACCAGGATGGTTTGGGTGGACGGGGACCATGGAGCACGTCATCTGGAATGAAATCACGCGCTCAGTACAGGTGGCAAGATACCAAATGCCCCGGGGACACCTCTTTTTGCTCCGGCGTCTCCTCGGAACACTTGTCCATGGCAAAGGGACACCGGGGATGGAATCGACATCCGTGGGGCGGATTGATTGGTGAAGGGACCTCACCGCTCAACACAACGTCCTCTTGGACCAAATCCGGGTGCGACGGTAACGCTGCGGAGAAAAGGCCTTTCGTGTAAGGGTGCAAGGGGTTCTGGTAGAGCTCCTCGGTCTCCGAATACTCTACGATCTGCCCAAGATACATTACCGCCGTCTGATGGGCCATGTACCGGACTGTGGCCAGATTGTGAGCAATCAAGAGATAAGCTACGTTGTACTGCCCCTGCAGGTCCTTTAGCAGGTTCATTACCTGGGCCCGAATCGACACGTCCAACGCCGACACCGGCTCGTCCAGGATGATCAGTTTGGGATAGGACGCCAGAGCGCTGGCCACGGCGATACGTTGCCGTTGACCGCCGCTGAACTCGTGAGGATAGTTCTTGGCCTGCTCCGGGTGCAGCCCCACCTGCCCCAAAACCTCGGCTACCCGCTCCCGGACCTCACTTCGGGACACGTCCCGGTTGACGATCAAAGACTCGGCCACGATGTCCCTTACCCGCATGCGCGGACTCAACGAGGACCATGGGTCTTGGAATACGGCCTGGACCGTAGTCCGAAAATCCTTTAATTCTTGCCCTCTAAAAGTCTGGATATCCCGCCCATCCAGCAGTATCTGCCCCTCGGTGGGCTCTTCGAGTCGCAGGATCAGCTTGCTCGTGGTGGTCTTACCGCACCCGGACTCTCCCACCAATCCCAGCGTTTCCCCCTCCTTGATGGAAAAGCTTATGCCGTCAACTGCTTGGACCTGGCCGACCGTCTTCATTAAGATCAGCCCTTCCGTCACCGGAAAATACTTCTTCAGGTCCTTTGCCCGGAGCAGCGGCTCCTCTACCATGACGGGTCAAGTCTCCAGCAGTCGGCGCTATGCCCTTCATTGACCGAATAGGAAGGTGGGTGTTCCCGAATGCAACGGTCGCGGACATGCGGGCAACGGTCGGCAAACCGGCAACCCACCGGCAGGTCCCACAGCAACGGCGGTTGTCCTTCGATAGAGTAGAGTCGGTCTACTCGCTCCTCCAGCTTGGGCACGGACTCGATCAACGCCTGCGTGTACGGATGTGAGGCGTTGTTAAAAAGGTCCCGCACGTCACCCTGCTCCACTATGCGGCCGGCGTACATCACGGCCACTCGATCACACATTCGGGCTACCACGCCGAAGTCGTGGGTAATGAATATAATAGCCAGTCCGGTGCTTGCCTGGATCTCTTTCAATAATCGCAGGTACTGGAGCTGGATGGTTACATCCAAGGCGGTAGTAGGCTCGTCCGCGATGATTAAACCGGGATCCCGGGCCATGGCGATGGCCCCAACCACCCGCTGCTTCATCCCGCCGCTCATCTGGTGAGGGAAGTCTTTCAGGCGCCGCTCCGGCGCTGCGACGTTGACCCTGCGCAGGGCTTCTACCGCCCTCTGGACCAGATTTCTGCTCGATTCACTGCGCGCCAGGGTTAGGGACTCCAACAGTTGGTTTCCGATGGTGAACACGGGATTGAGGGAAGTCTGGGGGTCCTGCAGAATCATGGAGATCTGCCGTCCCCGGACATGGCGCATCTCTTCATCAGATTTCTGTAGCAGGTCCTCCCCGTTCAGCAGGATTTCTCCGCCCACAATGCGGCCGGCCGGCTTGGGGACCAAGCGCAACAGAGAGAGTGCGGTAATGGTCTTGCCGCAGCCAGACTCCCCCACGATGCCCAGGGTCTCACCCTGACGAAGCTTGAAACTGACCCCATCCACCGCCTTCACCTCGGCGGTCCGGGTGAAGAAGTAGGTCCGAAGGTCGTTGACTTCCAGGATCACATCGCTGTTAGCCACGCTCATCGTCTTAAATATTCCTGAGTTTCGGGTCCAGCTTGTCTCGCAGCCAGTCTCCGAACAGGTTCATCGAGAGCACGGTGAGCAGGATGGCAAGACCGGGAAAGAAGGCCACCCACCAGGCGGTTACGACGAGAACCCGGCCATCGGCTACCATCAGGCCCCAGGCCGGATTGGGCGGTGGAATACCCACACCCAGGAAGCTCAGGGCGGCTTCAAAGAGAATGACCTGCCCGATCTCCAAGGTAGCCAGGACGATGATACTGTTTACCACGTTGGGGAAAACGTGGTGAATCATTATGCGCATGTCTGAGGCACCCGCCACCTTGGCCCGTGCTATAAAGTCCAATTGCCGGACCCTCAGTGTCTCCCCTCGTACCATGCGAGCATACCGGGCCCAGATGACAATGGATATGATAATAATGACAGCCGTATAGCCGCCGTCCATAACAGTTGCCAGCACCAAAGCCAGCAGAATAGAGGGCAATGCCAGCTTGACGTCCACTAGACGCATTATCAGGTGGTCGACAGTCCCACCGAAATACCCGGAAACTAAGCCCAGGCTAACTCCTACGAATGCTCCGAGGAAAATGGACACTATGGCGACCGTTAGTGAGATCCGGGCGCCGTGGATTATACGGCTCAGCATGTCCCGGCCGATCTTGTCAGTGCCCAGTACGTGGTCCCAGGAGCCCCCTTCCTGCCACACCGGAGGGGTCAGGCGGTCCGGTATGCTTCCGCTGATCGGGTCATGGGGTGCGACCTGATTGGCAAAGATGCCTGGGATGATTAGTACCAGAACAAGTATGGAAATGGGAATTAATGGGTACTGCCGAGCGGCCTTTAGCATGCGGACTGGGCGCGCTCGCACGGGACGCGTTATGGTAGCAGCCACTGACCTACTCACTATTCCGGATTTTCAGCATATCCTCGCCCCTAATCAAGCACCCCGCCGGGCGGGATGCGAGCGGGACATTTAGCTCGGGCCGATGAATCGAGGTAAGGTGACGATCAAGAGTAGCGGATGCGGGGATCCAGATAAGCGTAAAGAATGTCAGCGATTAGATTCGCCCCAATGTACAAAGTAGCGAAGAACAGAAGCACCGTCTGCACCACGAAATAATCGCGCCCCTGCACTGCTTGGAGCGCCAGTTGCCCAACTCCCGGCCAGACGAAAACGGTCTCCGTGATCACCGACCCGGTGAGGACCGATGCCCCAACTACCGCGAAATAAGTCAGGGGCGCAATGGACGCGTTACGGAGGCAGTGTTTCCAAATCACCTTCCATTCCCGGATCCCCTTGATCCGGGCGAGCTTGACATACTCGCTGTCCAAGACCTCTAACATCGAAGAACGGACCAACCGCATGATGGCAGCTACCGGAAATATACCCATCGTGATGGCAGGAAGAATGATGTGACTAATCCCCCCCTTTCCAGAGGTGGGGAACCAGTCCAGATTCACCGCGAAGATCCATATCAGCACAATAGCGAGCCAGAAGCCAGGCACCGACTGGCCGAGCAGGGCGGCGATTTTACCGCCCACGTCGGCCGGTGTATCTTTCTTCACCGCCGAGAGCACGCCAACTGGCACCGCGATAATCACGCTGATTACCAGGGCGACACTGGCCAGTTGAAGGGTCGCGGGAAAACGCTGGGCTATCAGTTCTGCACTGGAGATCCCTTCCCATCGGATGGACTGACCAAAGTCGCCGCGCGCGATATTGCCCATGTATCTGAAGTACTGCACGTGCAGAGGATCGTTAATTCCCCAGTATTCTTCCAGTTCCTCGATGGACTCCTTGGAAGCATCCTCGGCCAACAGGCCGGCATCCGCCGGATTTCCACTAATGTGGATCAAAAGGAAAACCACCACGCTGATGATCCACAGCGCAATCAGAGAATGCACGAGCCTAATCAGTATGAACCGCTGCATTCGCCCCGCTTTCGAATATCGGAGAAATAGGTCGGGGAGGCCAAACCGTAGGCCTCCCTACTGAGTCCAGAGAATTGGTCAGGGGCCTCTTACTGCGTATTGGCTGCTTTTATCCACTCCATGTGGGTGAAGATTTGCCTACGATTCCCTGGGAAGACGTACTCGGAAACTACATCCGGGTTCACCACGGCAGTCCCGGGGAACCAGATCATGGGTAGTACTGGGAACCGCTCAAACAAATAGTCCCCTATCTCTTGCTCTTTGGCGTGCCGTGCGTCCTGGCTGGTGGCGCTGGTCAGCTCCAGATACCTTTCCCGGAGCCAATCGTTCTCGTAAGCGTGTACGATCCCCTCCACCGGGTCATAGTAGGTGCGGATAGTAAACTGAGGGTCCCGGTAGGTCCCGGAGATGGCGATCACGTATCCCTGGTATTCCTTGTTCCTCCGCCTATTGGAGCTCTCCGCTCCGGTAATCTGTGTGTGCTCGACATCCAGCCCGATGGCTTCGAAGTAAAGGCCGATGGCTTCTCCCACCTGTACCTGTTCGGGCACGCTGGTGCTCGTACTCAAGTTTACTCTGACTTTGAAGCCATTGGGGTACCCGGCTTCGGTAAGCAACTCCTTGGCCCGCTCCGGGTCATAGCCATACATCTCTTCCCACCGGGCATCCCAATCCGGGTTCCAGCCCGGCAGCGTGCTGTGGAATCCCCAGACCTTGATCTCCTCCCCTACTCCGCCGAACAACTCATCGTTGATCTCCTTGCGGTTGATCGCTTTGTTCATGGCTTGACGGACTTTGGCGGCGGTCTCGTTTTCTCCCACCCACGGGTCTTGTCCCATGATCTCCGGGGTGGTGTAGTATTGGCCGCCCAGCCACCACATGGATTGTACCGATGGAAGGACACTGTTCCATTCCACCATGCCCCGGTCCACCGCCGTCTCTCGAAGGTCCCTGGGAAGGGCCACAATGTGGATTTCGTCCGCGAGAAGAGCCGCCAGCCGGGTGGACTCTTCCCCAATAAACCGCTTCTCAAACTCCTCAAACTCTGCGGTGTGGCGCCAGTGGTCGTCAACACGCTCCATCAGGAAGGAGGTGGCGGGCGCGCGGCTGACGTATTGGTAAGCCCCGGTGCCAATGGGGTTTGCTTGATAGCCCTCTAAACCCACCGAGTCCCATTGTGCCTTGCTGATCAAATTGGAGGTTCCATGTCCGCCGTGGTTAAAGAAAATGACGGTGAAACTATCCGGCTTGGTCTGGTGTATCTTGACTTCAGTGTCACTAACGACCTCGACATCAGCGATCGTACTCTGGTAGGGGAACCTATCTTCCCCACGGCCGCCCTCTCCTTCCGCTACCATGTGAAACATGTGTTTTACATCCTCGCTGGTGACGTTGCCCCAGTCACCGTGGAAGCGGACGTCATCGCGCAACAGGAAAGTCCAAGTCAGACCGTCGGGGGTGACCGACCATTCCGTCGCGATTTCCGGGATCAATTCACCGGTGCTACGTTGGACACCGATCAAGTTTTCGTAGATGGTCCTCTTGTCAAACCCCACCGAGGGTGCGGCCCAGGGCAGGTTGGTCTCCAGCCCTATAGGCCCCATAGATGCCACCAGGCGCGTGGTCGTACTGGTCACCAATTCTGCCTGGACTTCCGGTGTTGGTGTAGCTATCGCCGTCGGAGGTACTGCCTGGAGCACTGCGGTAGGCGTCGCAGCCAACGGCGGCTGGGTAACTGTCGGCGGCAAGGTTGTGTCTGCCGTCCCCGTTGCGGACGATTGGGTCGGAGGTGTGTCGGTGGCTGCCTCACTACAGGCAACGGCCACCATTAACAGTAGAAGCATTACGGGAGTGAAAAGTACTACTTTAAAGTCGAAACGTGCCATGGTTATACCCTCTCTATATGGTCTCAACGGTGTGGGTCCATGGGCCTGGACATCTTCACGGAGAACTGTAATGACATGGTATGCAGATGGAATTCATGGGCTGGCAAGCTCACCATCTCCCAGATAGTTTGCAGCTTGCCAGAGATGGTACCTCTCCCGTGCAAGTCTATCATCTGCCTTTACCTTGGCAGTGTCAACAGATACGTGGATTTGGGGGAATAGAAGCCAGTTGACAAAATTCCTCGACGCTTTTCTCTTTGCTCACACGGCCCACATAGAGGAGTGCCCTCTCCTAGGGGACTTGCCGGCGTACCAATCGTCTGAGCGCAGCGAGGGATGGTACTGAGAGGTGTCGACTCCCCTCGTCCATACGACGATATGCTTGAATCTGGAGACCTCTAGGTCCACATCGACGCTATCAGTGGGAACGAGAGTCGCTTCCGCCATGGTGCTCTACGATCTCGCTCCAATTCTCCATCCAATCACTACAGTTCGTATATCTGGTATCTCCGAAAATCTTGATCTCCGGAGCATGGCAATGGCCGCAGATCACGCCGTCGTATTCATACTTCTGGGCGTGCTCTGAAAGATTGGACTCGAACTTGAGAACGCACCCCACCGTCGCTTTGGTCTGCCGCTTGGCGAACCCGATGAGGCCCTTGAGTGGCACTTTGAACAGTTTCAAGACCTAGTTTGGCGTCGTGTCCGGTGAAAGCAACACGTCATACAAGCTGGTACCCGGAAACATGAGCTTGCGGCGTGTACGCCAGCCATCGACGACGTGTCCGACCAAATAGCGGTGGCCGCTACGGTGATTTTAGAGCAAATGATCCAAGTATTGCGCCTTGGCTCCCTTGAACCCGAGGTGGGTATCGCTGATGAATACCGCCAAGCAGCCGTCCATGCTTAAGTATACCACGGCGAGGAGCATTGGCAGGTTAGCCGAGGACTAAGATACGGGCAAGGTTTGGAGCGCGAATGACGGGTTACCTGAGGCGGGTAGCGACCGCAGATTCGGACCGGCAGGATCCGTGAGACCGGAACGCTGTCATTAATGGGGCCTGGAGAACATTCTATGCGGGATCGGATGACAATTCATCCCGGCTCATTCGATATACACCTTCAGTAAATGGCCACTGCGTCGGCGTGTTTCCCGGCGAGTTCGATCAACGCACTGGCTTCCCCGCTGGAGTCGCCGAGGCAGACCATCACGCCCCATATACCGGCGCGGGCTTCCCGTGCCAGGCGGGACACTATTTCAGCGCTGTTATCTTCAGTTATGGTCAATTCCACGCCCCTAACCATTTGCCGGACCGCGGCCAGTGCATCCGGCTTGCCAGCGACGTAGTCGGCCTGATTGAGGAGCCCCCTAACGTCTTCCGGAAGCCGGTACGGAGACCCGTCACCCAGGGTGATTATGCTCACAGCGTGCTCTCTGGACCGGAAGGCTTCCACATACTCACGGGTCAATCCGATCTGCCGGGAATGGGTGGCTTCATGGCCGGAAACCCGCTCCACCAACTCTAAGAGCGTTAGCCCGGGGAACGAATTGTTAGGGTTGGGGGGCGTCGCGAGCCGGCTCAGTTGTTCCGCAGTAAGTCCCGACACCACGGCGCGGAACCGGCTGTGGGTATCTTCCAGGTGAGCAAGTTCCCTTTGTAACTGTTCCTCCATGGACGAGAAGGGAGGAAGCATATCCTGTTCGCCCCGGGCGATCTTCTCCAAGGCGTCGACGAAGCTCTCGGAGTCAAGATGGAGCAGGACCTCCCGCACGGACCACCGGGAGCCGAGGAACGCCTCCTGTGCGTCAAGCCCCACCAAGGAGTCCATGAGAGCGCGGTGACCCTGGTCCAGCCGGACCAATGCCCGGTCGCGGCGCTCCAAGAGTGAATCAGCGTTTTCCGGGGTCAATTGGCCTCCCGTTGGGTTGGACTTGAGCCCCAGTGTGTGTCAAAGTCCAAAATGCGTTCAACCCGGCCATAGCTTCGCCTCCGGTCCGGGGAAGTACGAGGTCCGATTTAATGGGTCCCAGGCCGATCATCGCATGTCCGGGGCCACGTGCGGAAGTCACTTCTTCTCCGTCGAGCCCTCTTGAGTGTGGCCACCGGGCCGCGGCAACGTAGCTCTGAAGGACGGAATGAATGATGCGGCCGGTTCCGGTGTGGACGGGCGGCGCAACAGTCTCAAACCCACGTGCCAGACTAGGAGGACTATGTTGCTGGCGATTACCGTCCCGTTGAGGATCGCTTGGGTGGTAGGGTGCCGCCAGACCCGTGTCCCCTCGATCGCCTCACCGTAGACATAACCACCCCAGGCCCCTCCGATGGCGAATACGATAGCGAGGGTCAGGGCGGCGAAGGTGAGTAGCCTGTTCCGGTCCGAACCCCCGTCCAGGTCAAGCCACCAGCCCAGGAAGCTCCCCACACCCCCGCCGATCCCGGCCGGGAGCACCACGAAGGCCATTCTCGGGTATCCGGCCGGCAAGGAGAAAGCGATGTACCAGCCTACGAAGTACCCCCCGACAGCCAGGACGGTTCCCAGGACGACCGCGAGCAGGAGCCGCGCGACAATCACCAAGGTGTGAGTGCCCCCTCGTTACCGGGTGTTTCTGAGTCTGGGGTCAAGGACATCCCGCAGCGCATCGCCCGCGAAATTGAAAGCCAGTACAAGCAGGAAGATCGCAGCCCCCGGAGCGAAGGTCAACCAGGGGGCCCGTTCCACGGTTTCAAACGCGTGGCGCAGCATGCCGCCCCAAGTGGGTGTCGGCGGCTTCACTCCCACGCCCAGGAAACTCAAGGACGCCTCCGCGATGATCGCCGCGCCAAGGCTCAATGTAGCCGCCACGATGATCGGCGCCATTGAGTTGGGTAGTATGTGTCCCATAATCATGCGCGAATTAGACGCCCCGATGGACCGGGCGGCCATGACGTAGTCACGCTCCCTGATTGACAACACCTGGGCACGAATCAGGCGGGCCTTGGCCGGTGTTGCGGTGATGGCAATGGCTATTATCACGTTTAGGACTGCGCCGCCCGTTACCGCCACCAACCCCAGGGCTAGCAACAGGCCCGGTATGGAAGCCAGGCCATCCACAAACCGCATTAACACCTCGTCCCACCAGCGGCCGAAATAGCCTGCCACCGTTCCTATAGCCACGCCCGCAGCTACGGCAACGCTGCCCACTCCGATAAGCAAAGAAATGCGGGCGCCGTAGATGAGGCGGCTTAATTGGTCGCGCCCCAACCGATCGGACCCGATCCAATACTTGGACGTGGGTGCGGAGAGGTTGTTCATGGGGTCCATTTTGACCGGGTCATGGCGGGCCAGCGCAGGCGAGAAGACCGCCGCAACCACCGTTATGGCAATGATGGACAGGGCGAACTTGGCCAGGCGCAGCCGCAGCATCTCCCGCAGTATGACTACGGGCCCCCACTCCTTGGCCGCGCTGCGCAGGGTGTCGACCCGGCGTAGACTTATGTCCTCCACTTACACCCTCCTGGTGGGCAACAAACAATCGACATAGAGATGGAGACCATTCGGCAAAAACTATTGAACGGGTACACCGTCCAGTGGTAAGGGTCCTGTGAGCGCCGCCACGCAGCCTGGGCGGCGCTCACTATTCATACCGGATCCTGGGATCGAGGTACGCGTACAGTATGTCTGCCATGAAGTTTGCCAAGACCACGCCCGTAACTATGACCAGCATGCCCATCTGAAAGACTTGGTAGTCCTGCTCGATGATGGCGTCCAGGATGAATTTGCCGATGCCGGGCAGGGCGAAGACCGACTCGGTGATAAGTGTCCCGCCGATCAGGCCGCCCAGCTGGAGGCTGGTGACCGTGACCACTGGCAGCAGTGCGTTCTTCAGCGCATGCACTCCGATAACGTTCCTTTCTTGAAGCCCCTTTGACCGCGCGGTGCGGATATAGTCCTCTTCCAAAACCTCTAGCATGGCGGAGCGGGTCTGGCGCATGAGAGTGGCCGACAGTGCCGTGCCCAAAGTCACTACGGGCATCACCATCCGCGAGAACCAGTCCCAGGGACTCTCTATGATGCTGACGTAACCAAATATTGGAAGCCAACCCAGCCAAACGCCAAACACGACGATTAACACCAGCCCAAGCCAGAAGTTGGGCAACGCCACTCCGGCCATGGCGAACGTTGTCGCCGCGACATCCGGCGGTTTGTTGCGTTTGAGAGCGGAAACGATCCCCAGTGACACCCCCATCAAAATGCCGAACACCCATGAAAGAGCCGCGAGTTGCAAGGTAAAGACCAGGCGGGGGAGGATCTGCGGAAGGACAGCCTGGCGGCTAAACAGAGAGGAACCCCAGTCCCCCTGGAATACTCCCCACATCCACAGCCCGTATTGGACGACGATTGGCTTGTCCAGGTCGTACTCTTTCAAAAGACGCGCGTATAGTTCCGGGTCAATCGCGGTGCCGTCAGACTCCTCCGTCGCCGCCAGCGTGTAGATGGGATCTCCCGGCAGGATGCGTATCATCGCAAACACGATCATGCTTACGATGACCAGCGTAGGTATCAGGTTCAGGGTCCGACGTATCAGGTATGTTTTCATATCTACATCACCCGGGCCTTTAAAGCCCCCGCGGCTCCGAACATCGGTCGACTGGATAGTGAAAACGCTTGTCGCCCCCTCGCTGTTTCTCCCGCTCAGGGGAGCCGGGATGGGGGGCGACGAATCGGTCAATATGGGCTTGTCAGAACCCGAGGGCTACAGGTCTACTGCTTAACCCAGAAGTCCTGACTGTGCCAGAAGCCGTGGGCCCAGAAGGGGTTCTCATCGCACCCGCCGGTGGTGGGCATGTGGCAGCCCATGTAGTTCACCCTGTGCATGGACGGATTGTAAATCCATGCGTTTCCCAGTGCGATTCGCTGTGCCGCTTGGTAGGCTGCGGCCTGTTCGGCCGGGTCGATGGTACCCTGAGCTCTACGGAACTCTGCGTCAAGCGCGTCCTGTATCGCCTGGTTTTCCGGTGTTAGCTTCTGCCCTTTATCCTTGCACAGGTTCGCGGCGTAGTTATTGGTGTCCCACGACGCAAGGGCCTCCAACGACGTGCCCAGGGGGTTCATGGTGGAACCGGTCTGAGTGACATGGGTCTGGCACTACAACATCACTCTGGCCCTGTCCGCCGCGGCAGGTACGATGTAGAAATCGAACTTCAGCCCGATTTCAGCCCAGGCAGCCTGCAGGAACTCGCAGTATTGTTGGCGGTCAGGCCTGCGCTCGCAGACGCCCTTGATCTCGATAGGTAATTCGAGACCCTTCTCTTTGGCGTAATCTTCCACCAGTGCCTTCGCGGCAGGTGGGTCGTACTTCATCTCCCCTTCCCACAGGTCGGTGAGGTCGACTCCAAATGGGGAAGAGGTGGGGTCGTAGGCGTGGGCATTGTGGTTATTCATTGTGTTCAGGTAGATGGAGTTGTTGACCGCCTTCCGGTCAACCGCCTTGATCTGGGCCTTTCTGATGCGGATGTCGTCGTAGGGAGGCAGTCCGGTAGACCAATACCAACCGTCCCAGCCCATTCCCGCCCGGGACCATACCTGAATATCAGGGTCGTCAGTGGCGGCCGAGACCATCTCGGCCTGGAGCCAGGCCGCGTTCAGCGCGCCGGTCTGAAGGGCTGCCAGCCGGGTCCGGGTCTCGGTGATGACCCTCATCTCCGCCGCGTCCGCATAGGGCCGCCCCTCCTTCCAATAGTCATCGTGTTTCACCAGGTCGATGCCCACGCCCGGCGTCCACTTTTCAACAACGAAAGGCCCGGTGGCTGCGGGCAGGCTCACATGGACGTCGGGTGTCACTTCGTTCCAGTATGACTCGGAGTGGACGTAGTCGGTGTAAGTAAACAGGTGTTTGGCGATGATCAGGCCGTCAAACTTGTTCAGGTGCAGGTCCATGGTGTAATCGTCCACGGCCTCGGCGTTCTTCACACCTGCCCAGAACTTTTGGCCTCCCTCGCCGGAGTCCGGGTTACGCACGCGATTCAGACTGAAGGCCACGTCTTTGGCCTTCAACTCCCCGGCGCCCCGATGGAACTGGACGCCGTCGCGAATGTGGAAGCGGACCCGGAGTCCTTCATCAAGGATCTCGAAGGCGTAAGCCAGCGACTCCTGTGGTTCGTATTCTGCCTCCCGGCCGAGGGTGACCATGTATTCGTTGGAAAGGTGCAGGTAGATACGGTCGAAACTACCGCTGCTCCTGATTCCATCCATATTGGCGGCCTTGCGGAAGTAGCCGATCTTCATCGTGCCGCCATACAGGGCACCGTCACGCGCCGCCAAGGGCGGGACCACCGGGGGCCTTCCAGCAGTCTCCGGCGCGGAGGTCGGCGCGAGCATCGGTTCGATGGTCGGCGCGGTCTTCAGTTCCTCGGTTGCCTGTATCTTAGGCGCCTCGGTGGCTTGAGCCGCCGGGGTCTCAGACATGGTTGCCGCCGCGGGTGCGGTAGGCGCGGCAACGTCGGACCCTCCGCACGCGAGCACGAATACGAGCGCAAGTATCGATGGGATCGAAAACCAGTTGAATCGTGTCACCGTAACCCTCCAATAATTTCATTCTACGAGGCGCCGGTACCTAGGGTCTGTGGACAATCAGAAATCAAAGGGGTATAGTTGACGCGCCACAGTCCCTGAACAGTTCAACCTCTCATAGTCGAAGGTATTGCGTAAGCCCGATAGGGGGTTTGGCCTCGTGCCCCCTTGCGAGGCTTACGCACTGGACCAGGCGACTGTGGCAAGTAGCCAAATCCTACTTGTAAGGGGGTTCCCCAATGGGTATCACAGGAATGGTCCTCGGCATTGTGGCGTTAATCTTCGGATTCATCCCGGTTGTAGGTGCGTTCATAGCCTTTCCCTGTATTGCGGTAGGACTGCCGCTTGCCGCCATTGGGTTCTTCAGGAACCGGAAGACTGGACAGGGAACCGGAATGTCCATTACCGGCATGGCAACCAATGTTGTCGCGTTGGTGGTAGTCATTGTCTGGCTAGCCGCTTTTGGAGCCGCTATTAGCGATGTCAGCGATGATTTGGACTCTCGTGACTACATCCTGCCAACGTTCAGTGGCTTCGGCAGTATAGACGAGAGCGTCAAGGACAATGTGGGGATGATGGGTCCGCGTCCCACAGATGCGGAGATTCGCCGCGCTTGTCAGGCCCTACGCAATGCCGGTTGGGATTACATGTCAATGGGCATGGGTGCGGACATGAGGTCCACGACGATTGCAGCGTCCATGACTATGTTCGCATCAGGCGAGGAACTGGTCAATTACTGCAACAGTAAGTAGAGAGCAAATGGACTATACCGGCGGAGAGGAGCAGCAATGACCACGGCCCGGAGTAGTCTACTCCGGGCCGTGGTCATTGCTGTGGGTCCTGAGAGGCTAGCGCCGCCGCACGGAGACCCGCACGGTCTGGCGAATAACGGGCTGACGAGGTGGCCGGCTGGAGGTCACTCGGACCTTGACCCGGCGAACCACACGGGTCTTTACGATGATCTTACCCATGAGTATCACCTTCAGATGATCTCACCGTCGGGCGGCTCGACTAAACCTATGGCAGTTCCCCAGGCTTCCGTGTACAATCGCACACGGCTGTGGCAGCCTTTGGGAACTCCCGCCAGTGGCGGTCCCATGAAAATAGGCCCCGTTGGAAGAAACTCCAGCGGGGCCTATTGACAGAGCCTATTTGGGAGAGGTAACCTGTTCTTGTTGCGGAGACAAGTTAGCTTCCCTGAAGGCCCTGGCGTTGCCACGCTGGGGTTTTCTATTTGGTAAGATTATCAGCCCATATAATGTAGCTGTCAATCTTGTTGGCTACTATATCCGGTAGATTATCCCCTTTATCCTCCCCAGGCCGGAATCCCCCTCGGCCGAATCTCCTTCGTCTCCAGAAACCAGTCCGCCAGGCTGATAAACGCTTCGAAGCTTTCCCCTAGCTTGCAGTAGCGGGTTGCGATTCCCCGGAACTGCTTCAAACGGGCAAAGTAATTCTCCACCCTGTGCCGGGTCTTATAACTCTCCTTATCGTACTCGTACTGGACCTTCCGGTTTGATTTGGGAGGGATAGTTGCTATAATCCCGTCCGTGGTGAGCGACAAGCGGATGGGGTTTGTATCGTAGGCTTTGTCTGCTATTAGTTCATCCGTCTGGACGCCGTTGAGAAGAGTTGACAGCTCCTTGTTCTCAGCGGCGTTCCCTGGTTTTATGGTGAACCTGACCAGTCGTCCGGTCCTGTCCACCAATGCCATTAACTTCGTATTCAGCCCGCCTCGACTCCGGCCGATGGACTGTCTTGTTGCCGATTCATCAGGCGGGCAACCTCTTTTGGGGCGCCTGTAGCATGTTGGTGGACTTTGACAAAACTCCCGTCTACCATGACGCTCCGAAGGTCGGGGTCGCCGTTGGCGGCTTCAAAGATTCGGTCGAAGACCCCGTTCTTGGCCCAGCGGCGGAAGCGGCGATGGACGGTATTCCAATGGCCGTAGGTGTCGGGCATATCGCGCCAAGGACAGCCGGTCCGCATTACCCATAGAATGCCTTCGAGCGTCTTCCGGTTGTCTTGGCCGCTACGTCCTGGGGAACCGGCCTTTCCCGAGAGCAAGGGGGCGATGAGGTCCCATTGATGGTCGGTCAGCATTGCACGTGCCATAAAACCTCCATTATCATGATATTATTCATGGATAGAGGCTGATTGTCCACAGACCCTAACTCGCCGCCGCCGTCCGATGGCGCTTCTGTTGGATTGGCCCGTCTGTGTTCCAGCACGATACCCGCGTCACAGATTACTGTCAACAGCTATCTACCTTTCAGACGTTAAGGCCTTGTTTCCTTTGTGGAACAAACGCAATGTGGATAATTTCGTTCCCCAAATAACGTCTGGCGTCAAGACGGCATGATTACTGTCGTTGTTCCATCTTGATACTCAATCATAGGTTTTATCTACTGACGTTCCTCACATCTCACATGATGTATGTCGAGTCATGGTCATACCAAACGCCGATGTCCTCAGACCCCAGGGGTACGGCCATGAGACCAGGCAACTCGGTCAAGGGACTACCGGTCAACTCGACACCCCTATTTCAGGGTGCTAGACTCCGGCCTGGTCAACCTCAAAAGGGAGGAGCGGTTGCAGCCTCAAGGAAAGTCCGTCCAGGTAAGGGACATAAATCTTCGCTACGTGGATTGGGGCGATAACGGGCCGTTGCTTCTGATGCTGCACGGCGCCATGCGGACTTCCCGTAGTTGGGATGCGGTGGCGCGCGACCTCCGCGACCGGTTCCATGTCGTCTCCCTGGACGCCAGGGGACACGGCAACAGCGACTGGACCGAGGGGGTACAGGTTCGAGAACAGGGTAGAAGACGTGAGCGCTTTCTGCGACGAGCTGGGTCTGAAGGACTTCAATGCGGTGGGACATTCCAACGGCGCGGTGGTTTTCGCGATGCTTGCTGCGAAGCGCCCTGAACTCTTTGCCAGACTCGTCCTCCTGGAGCCGATGCTGCTCGTAGCGGCTCCCGGGGAAGTCCCACCGCGACGGTCCAATCGGCCCCGCAGGACCTGGACCAGCCGGGAAGAGTTGCACGCCTATCTGAAACAGCATCGGGCTGCCGGACGATGGAGGGACGACGTAATACTCGACGTCGTCAACCATGAGACTATCGAACTGCCCGACGGCAGGATAGACATGAAGTGGTCGCCCGACACCGTGAACCGGGAGGAGCGCCAGGGAGAGCACTTCGATCTCAGGCCCTTCTTCCGTACTCCGGGGTTGCCCATCCTTTTCATCGTAAGCGGCGAGCGGACGTCAAGATTCCGCGACGTTCAAGGCCTGCCTTCAGAAATCCCCAGCTTTCACTTCACAACCATCCAAGACACCGGCCACAACATGTACATGGAGCGCCCGGACGCGGTGTCCTCGCTGGTCCACGCTTTCGTTGGGGACGAGGAAATTCCTGGGATGGTTTGAGGCTGGCGTTCAATTTCGGAATAGTTGGGACAACGGCTGCCATACACCATGCCAGGGTACTACGTGGGCAGTACCTCCGCGATGCCTGGTCCAAAGCCGGACTCGCGGCTTTATTGTTTCCGGGCAACAACCAGAGGATGGTCCTCCTTGATTTGCTCGTCTGCGTCACCATAGCCAGACCCCAGGCTTGACGTACCCAATAACGTGAATCCAACCTCGGTCAGAATCTCCAAGTACTCCGCCAGGCTAAACTGACTCCAATACATGGTCACACCGAAGAAATCGTCTTCTGTATATCCCCGCTCGCTCCGATGGTTCAGGGTGCACAAAAGTAGACCGCCCGGCGTTAGCCACTCGTGTATCCTCCGAAACAGGTCTGGTTGTTCCTCCCGTGGCAAGTGAAATATCGAGTAGAACGCCACCACCCCGTCGAAGCTGGAAGGAGGGAATTCGGCGGACATTATGTCAGCGCAAATAAATCGGCCAGTTGGCACGTTCCGACGTGCCCGCCTGACCATCTCGGGCGACAAATCGACCCCGGTGAGCCTGGACCGCTGAGCTAGAAACCGAGAGATGGGGATTCCGGCCCCGCAGCCGATATCAAGCACCGCGCCTCCCTTCCGCAATCGGCCCGCCAGCGGTCCTATCTCCGGCCCGGGTTGAGTCCGTCGAGACGCCTGGTAGGCCCCCGCACACGCATCGTATCCCCGCCTCACCAAGGCTCGATAGCACACTAGTAGTTCAGCTATTTTGAATTGCTGGGTAAAGGGATTTCAGCTTGATGCGCGCATCATTGGTGGTGAAGCGCCAGTCCACTCGCGCCATGTCCCGGTTGCGCTGGTCCTGCCAGGCGTCAACCTCCCGGCGCAGCGCCTCTTGATCGGGAATCCGGCGGTCCAGGCACTGCCGGGCCAGCACTCCGATTTCAATTTCAGCCATAGCCTGCCCCGTACTTGATACGGGGTTCAGCCAACTCCCATGCTTGGGGGTGTAGTGAATCTCCAGACGTTCCCCGATGCGCCGCGCTTCCACCGGCTCAAACGCCTCGTACAACGAGGCTGGGCGATGGGTGTTCAGAGCCTGCCCCGTACTCGATACGGGGTTGTCCATCACCAGCACAATCCGTTCCTTGTCCGGGTAGTCCTCGTCCACCAACTTCTTCACTTGGCGCACCCAGTCCACTTTCGTCCGCCGGTCCGTCACTCCGGCCCGCCGCCACCCTTCCAACGGCGCGAACAGCATGAACAGGTTGCTCACACCGTTGCGCTCGTATTCATAATCATAGGCCGCGGCCGCCCCGGGCCGCGGCGCCCGCGTCTCCTTCACCCCCGGTCGTGGCCGAGGGCAGGCTCTGCTGTTTGCTGGTTTCGTCCAGGCACACCAGACTTCATTGTCTTCATAGGGACGATGATAGACCTCCAGCACGTCTTCCATGGCGCACACAAAGTCCGAACTGCCTTCCGGCGGGATGCACCAACACTCTTTCAGCCAAGGCTTGAGTTCGTTTTTTTCAGCGTCTTGCGCACCGTCTCGGGGTGGATGCTCTCCACTATCTCGCACTCCACCAGCCGGTCCGCCAATAATCTCAGCGTCCAACGGGCCCGGCCTTCCGGCGGTTCCCCGCAGGCCAGCGCAATCAAGTGGGCTTCCGCAGCGCCATCCAGTTTCTTGGGCCGGCGGCGTTGTTGCTCCTTACGCCCCAAGGCCGCTTCGATCCCTTCCTCTACGCAACGGCGGCGCACCCTTTCCACTGTGGCGCTGGCGATCTCGAGGGACCGGGCAACCTCTTCGTCCGTCAGGCCTCCGTCTTTCCGCACTTCATCGCTCAGCAACAGAGCCTGCCCCCGTGAAAACGGGGGATGCGCGCATGGGTCTGCTTGTACGCTGCTGCCCGTCCCTTGGAAACCAGGGCCTTCAGTTCCTGTTGCTCTTCCGTGGTCAGTTCGATACGGTACTTCTTAGCCGGCACGACCCCTCTCCTTGGATACAATTCGCCAATGCCGGCAGAATACACCAGTTGTACCTCAATTCAATGACGTTCTACTACTAGCGCGGAGCGGCGGTTGTGTTGCGTCGGGGCCAGGGCTTCCACTCCAGCGTCACGTTCAGTTTGCCCTCCGTCATCTCGAGGGCGCGGGAGCGCGGGACGCGGCCTCGAGATCGGCGAAAACCGCCGTGGCCGTCGTTAAACCGGAACTCTGATTCCTCCCAACCATCCCCCAGCAGTGGAGGCACTCGCAACGCCTCGCGGAACCTGCCGGAGACGACGGCTTCCACTATTCTGGTCATCTCCTCGATAGACACGTCGGCCGTTTCGTCGCAGGCGTCGCAGCCACAATCGGGGAACGGTTCAGTGTACCAAGAGCCGAACCTAAAACGCAGCCCTGGAAAATCTGTGTACACCACCATGATTGGCGCGGCTTGCGGGTCATGCGGGACGAGTCTTATGAGAGGACGCGCAAGTCTTACTCTGCCCAGTTCGTAGTCCGCATCGTGTCCCTCTAATCGCTCGACAGCGAACTCTCGCTCCAGCCGGTCGAGCAACTCCGTCGCTGCGGCGTGCAGAGGCTGGAAGCGTTCCGGGTTGGTTACGCGGGAATACGCTTCTTCGGGCGGCCCTTCGATTCCCCACTTGTCTCCGGGCATGTCATTGCCCTCTTCGAAGAATTCGACGCAGCCATTCGTGACGGGCCCCATCTTCATGGCTATCGTCGTCTCATTGTGTAGCGCTCTATGGAGGATACCTCCCTCCTGAGTGCGGCGTATAGCGTAGTTTGGTGGGCCCGGCAGGTGTCGAACCTGCAACCTACCGGTTATGAGCCGGCCGCTCTACCGCTGAGCTACGGGCCCCAGTTTAGCTTATTCCCAGCCCCGCGGGGTGTCAAGAATCGCGGCGCTGGAGCGAATGTCTAAACTGTGATGTTTATGATTCCGGGATTTGCAGGATTAGGAACATCATACCAATTCGTTAATCATGTGAATCACAGTTCAGACCACAGCCGGATAGATTCCGGGGCTGTGCCAGGGGCCATTTAGCCTATCCCCAACCTTTCCCGGTATTCGGGGTCGTAGGCGGCTAGGAGGCCCAGTCCCACCAGTTGCTCCTGGGGTAGACGTTGCACCGCGTCTCCTCTGGTTGGCACGGCGCCGACTATCCCATCCTGGACCAATTGCTTGTAGTTTGGTCCGCCCAGGCCCAGCAATTGCTGGAGCACGTGTTCGTTGTCCTGACCGAATGTGGGCGCGGGGCCGCGTATCTTCAAGGGGGTTCGGGAAAACTTGTAGGGCCTTCCGATGAACGGCCTGGTCCCGATGTTCCGGTCTTCGGGATAGGTTACCCGCTCGAAGAACCCCCGGCTCTGGTAGTGAGGGTCGAAGTGGACGTCCCTTCCCGTCAGTACGGGCCCGGAGGGAATACCCACTGCCTGCAAACGGTGCATTACCTCGTACTTGTCCACCTCCGAAGTCCACCCGGAGATTATCTCGTCCAACTCGTCGTGGTATCTGCGCCGGGCCAGAAGGTCGGAGAATCGCGGGTCGGCGGCCAACTCCTCCTTGCCCATCTCGCGGCACATGTGCAGCCATTGCTCGTCGCTGCCCACCGAGAGGGTGACCCACTGGTCGTTGCCAAGGGCAGGGTAGCAACCCTGGGGGGCGCGGTAGGGATGGCGGTTGCCGATGCGGTCGTTGTCCCGTCCGTTGGCGATGCCGTCCATGATGAACTCGGACAGGAACATCACCCCCGCCTGGTACATCCCGATATCCACCCATTGGCCCTTCCCGGTCTGGTTGCGGTAACGCAGGGCGCTGCCGATGGCAAACAGGGTCGTCCAGGTGGACAGGAAGTCAACGAAAGACGCCCCAGCCTTGGAAGGCGCTTCGCCGGGATAGCCGGTGACCCAGCAATGGCCGTGAGTGCCTTCCTGGGTGGTAGCCTGGGCCGGGTAATTGGCGTATGGGCCCTCGCTGTGGCCATAACCGGTGTTGGAAACCATGATGATATCGGGCTTGATCTTGCGCAGGTTCGGATAATCCATCCCCCACCGGCGCATCACCCGGGGGGTGAAGTTCTCCATAATCACGTCGCTGATCTTTACAAGCTCGATAAAAAGCTCGCGGCCGCGCTCGTCGGTGAGGTCCAGTGTCAGGGAGCGTTTGCCCCGGTGCATCAGGTTGTAGGTGGACGACCGGTTCCACCAGTCCTCGCCCAATTGATTGTCCGGGAAGCTGCCGGCCAACCCCGAGTTGCGGGTCGGGTCGGGATGGCCGGGCCCCTCAACCTTGATGACCTCCGCCCCGAAGTCGGTGAGCAGGCCCCCCGCATAGGGAAGGGCGAAGATGTAGGTGGAATCCAATATGCGAATTCCTTCCAGCGGCAGTTGGGGCGTCGGCGGTTGGGTCATGTAAGGTTACCTCCCGTGCGGGTAGTTGCCGGTGGCCAGTTGCCGGTGGTCAGTGGCCCCGGGATTTTCCAGCCCCTGACCACCGGCCACCGGCCACTAAATGGCATTTAGCTGGCGCAGGCGTGTGAAGTCTTCCGGTGAATAGCCCAACCCCTCGACGTATATCTCCCTGTTGTGCTGTCCGAGGGTTGGGGCAGGGCCGAGGAGACGGTAAGGGCACAGGTCGAAGTTGAACAGCACTGCCGGGACTTTGATCCTGCCGATGACCGGGTGGTCCACCTCGCGGTAGAAGCCCCGGGATTCGAGTTGGGGACATTCGGCCAACTCGGTAGGGGTCTGCACCACGCCGAAGAGCATCCGCGTTTCGGCGGCGCGGCGGAACAGGTCCCACTTGCCCTTGTCCTTGATGGAGTCCAGTATCAGGGCGTCCAACTCCTCTCCGTGCTGCGGCCGCTGGCCGGGGTCGGCGAACCGGGGCTCCAGCATCTCCTCCGACTCGAAGAAGTTGGCGATGTCTTCCCAGGACGCTCCACCGCCGGTCTGCACGATGATCCATCCGTCGGCGCAGGGCATCGGGTGGGTGAACTCCCCTCCGGAGGCGCGCCGCCTGGGTTGGGTGCCGCCCATGAAGGGGTACATGGTCTGGGTGGCCATCATGGTGGAGGCCACGACTTCGGTGACCGATACGTCGATGTGCTGGCCCATCCCGGTGTTGCCCTGGTGGAAGAGGGAGACGGCGGTGGCGGCTGCGGCGTTGAGACCGCCCTCGTATTGGGACTGGAAACCGCCGTGCTTTAGCGGTTCCCTGCCCTGGATGCCGCTGATGCTCATAATCATCCCCATGGCGTAATTGACGATCTCTTCGCCCTCGTACTGACTGTAGGGCCCGTCCTGCCCGAAGGGGGTGATGGAGGTCATTACCAACGATGGGTTGATCTCTTCCAGGTCCTGGTAAGACAGCCCCAATCCGGCCAGGTAGCCGGGTTTGTAGCTCTCTACAATAACGTCTACGTGCCGGGCCATCTCCTTCAACAGGGCGCGGCCGGTGGAGGTCTCCAGGTTTACGGTTGCGCCCTTCTTGTTCAGGTTTAACGCCAGGAAGAAGAGGCTTTTCTCTGGATGAGGGTCGTCTTGGTAGAAGGGTCCCATACGCCGCAACAGCGCTCCCCGCGGCGGCTCGACCTTGAGCACGTCAGCGCCGTAGTCAGCCAGGAGACGGGCGCAGAAAGACCCGGCGATGTCTTCGCTAAGGTCAAGGACTTTCACGCCGTTTAGCACACCATCGGGCATTTCGATTCTCCCATCCGAGGCCATACCTATACCCCTTCCGTCCCATCGAGCGATTGGGATTTTAGCGGAAGGGTGAATCCAAGGCAAATGGTCCACGCTGACACCCGCGAATCAATAACGTAATTCTTGACGTCATGCAGGGCTGAAGGCATCATGTGTCCTGCTGAAGTTGCCGTCCCCAGGGGTTGGAATATGCAAAAGGAGAGGCGAGTTGAAGACCTATACTTTCCACGTTGTAGTCGAGCCTGACGAAGATAAGTGGTTAGCCTACTGCCCGGCCTTGAACGAGTACGCGGCGGCGACCTGGGGCTACACCAGGGAAGAAGCTCTGCGGCACATACGCGAGGTGGTGAGAATGGTACTCCTGGAGTTGGTTGAAGACCAGGAACCAATCCCGGACGAATCTTCAGAGGAAGCCTTAATCTCTTCCAAGTCCAAAGTGGCAATCACTATATAACCAATGGGGATCCCTTGGCGCAGCCTTCGCAGCCTGACTGCCCGCGAGATTATCAACGCGCTCTACAGGGATGGATTTGTCTTGAGAAGCAGTTCCGGGAGCCATCAACGGTTCCGTCATCCCGACGGAAGAAGAGTGACGGTCACTTTCCACAGACCGGGGCAAACCTTTGGGCTTAAACTGCTCCAATACATGATTCGCGACCAAGCTCGTTGGACAGAGGAAGACCTCAAAAGACTGGGCTTCCTCCGTTGTCCTACCTAACTGTCCTCTCATCCCGCCGTGATTGCATCCTTCGGTGTCGCCTGTACCAATATCTCGTAATGGAATACCGTGTTCGGACCTGCTTTGCCCCCGATGTCCTCAACAACTCCAGGTTCGCCAGCTTAAGGAATTTCCTGCCGCCCAAGGCGTTAATGAAATTTGGCACATTGCTGCGCTCCCCTATACCTTCCTGCACTGCGCCGAGGCGAATCTCCACATAACGGCGTCCTATATGCCGGGCAGGCTCGATGAAATGTTCGAGCGCGTACTGCCTGATTTCATCTGCCTGGGACATCGATTGACTTACTTCCGCCCGAATTTCGGCCTTGCGCGGCTCATCTTCTTCAGCGGCCCGTCGCTCTGCCATTTCGACCGGCAGGTTCTCTATGGTGACATTGACCAGGTCCTTGGCGCTGAGCCGTGAGCTGACATCGAGAATCTCGATCCCGACAATCTGGCCTTGGGCGTCGAAGTCCACGACCACTCCTTCAGCGATGTCATCGCTCCTAGCCGCCTCGACCTCCCGAAAATAGACGTAGAGAGCGTCAGCAGTGTGGCTATACTCGATCTTCATGGCTGCCTGCCTTCAGTTTGTTCTATCAACTACGCTAATCACCAGGAGTCCAGCCTCTAGTCTCGAAAGGTCACTCTGAGGTATCGGTCCCCAACCCACCTGAACGCATTGACCCGCCCCTGTTCGGAAGGCTCTGTCCTCTATGGGTCTCCGACGACATATTCTACTTCCTCTTCGCTGATCTTTCGCCACCGCATCCTGCGACGTGCATGGCGGTCGTATGTGATGGTCCTTTCCACCCCTAAATGTTGGACCACTAGCTGCCCAGAGTGGTGGTCAACACCGCTATGGGCCTTTCTCCCACGGGGTAGGTGTCCAGAGGTGTGAGCCCGCCGGTCTGAGTGTCGATGCTGTAGGAAGCGAGCTTTCCCGTTGCCGACCCTGCGGCGAATATGAATTTACCCTGGGGATCGAGGCTGAAGGCGCTGGGGACGGCTTCGGTGGCGGCGTGCCCCGCCGGTGTCAACCGGCCTTCGGCGTCCACCACGAACCCGGCGATGCTGTTGTGTCCGCGGTTGGGGACGAACAGGAACCCGCCGAAGGGAGAAACCTGAATCTGGGAGCAGGTGTTACGAGTTGTGACTCCCGCCGGTAGAGTGGACACGGTCTGGATGGCCGACAACGTCCCCGCAGTCGAATCGATTTGATACGCCGTCACGCTGCATCCCTGCTCGTTGGAGAAATAGACCACGTCAAGACTCGGATGGAAACAGTAGTGACGCGGGCCGGTCATGTCCTCTTGCTCGATCTTCAGGGGAGAGTTGGCGGTCAGGCCGCCGCCGGCCTCATCGAAGCGGAACTGGTAGATGCAGTTCGGCCCTGGGATGTTCTTCGGAGGTTCCAGGACGTTGTCGTTTTGCCGGGCAATGTGGGGTACGTAAGCAAAGCGGTTTGAACGGTCGGTCTGCACAGCGTGGGCGCCTACCTCGGTGTCGAGCCATGCCGTGGGAGCGCCGCCCAAGCTGCCGTCGCCACCCAGGGGATGCACCGCCACGTGGCCTCCCTGGTAGTAGGCTGAAAGCAGAAATTTCCCGGTGCGGTCCGCGGCCAGAAAGGCGGGAGCGCCCTCTGGCGTGACGGAGCCGTTCCGAGTGAGCCCGCCGGTTTTCTGGTCGATTTGGTGGCTAGTGATCTCCGGCGTCTCCCGGTGCCCGGCGTAGAGTGTGCTCCGGTCGGGACGAATCGCCAGCAACGACGGTCCTCCAGGCATTGCAACTTCACTCCGCAAGTCCAGTTTGCCGGTATTCTCGTCCATCGTGAACACCGAAATCTTGTTGTCATCCTGGGCTGCCACGTATACATAGTGCGTCATTATCAACCTCTTTGGCCTGATTTGCCGGATATATTTGCCCTCAGGATACCCGGTTGTTGTTTACTCAGTTTGATTGTCACTATATCGAGGCTCGTTGACAGGGCAATCACATCTTAACCTCTTTGGAGATGGTGCGGTGGCACACATCCGGGTGTTCTGAAGCTGGAGATTTTACTTTAGGGAAATTGTGGGCCATTTTGGTACATTGGCCTGGGTGGCGGGTTAGGGTGCGGTGGCACACATTCGGGTGTTCTGAAGCTGGAGATTTTACTTTAGGGAAATTGTGGGCCATTTTGGTACATTGGCCCTGGGTGGCGGGTTAGGGTGCGATGGCACACATTCGGGTGTTCTGAAGCTGGAGAATTTATTTTCGGGAAATTGTGCGCCATTCTGGTACATTGGCCCTGGGTGGCGGGTTAGGGATTTGGATCGGAACGGAATTCGGGCAAGGGTTATGGTAACGGGTGGTCACCCCAGATGGGAAGGGCGGGGTGTCAGCAATCCAATTCAAGACGCGATTGCCCTGGGCCGGTAGACAAGTCCCATTTCGCTGCTCCGTCATCCCCGTTATACTGGCGCCTCAATAACGTCCCCGGGTCAAATAGACGAAAGTTGAGGATGGACCATGTCAACCGGAGATTATTCGCCTGGTTTTTACAGAGAATACGCCGAGCAATATGCCCAAGTAGCCGACGAGTTCCGCCAGTCAGTGTACGTCAAAAGCTCTCACCCCCGGCTGAAGAATGACTGGGACTTATGGGACCGGCTCATGCAGTTGGCGCCGGGCAAACGAGGGCTCGACGCGGGTTGCGGGGCCGGGGCGCGCGACGTGTTTCACGCCTGGTCTCTGGGCTGTGAAATCGTCGGGATAGACGCCATCAAGGAGAACGTCCAGGCAGCCAAGGAGCTTCACCCGGAAGTTGCCGGCCGGGTGTTCGTAGCAAACATGGAGCAGCCGTTGCCGTTCGGAGATGGGGAGTTCGACTTCGTGGCCTGCAACGCCGTAATCCAGCACATTGAACCGGAAGTCGTGCATACCATGGTATTGCCGGAGCTAGTCCGAGTCCTTTGCCCTGGAGGCGTACTCCAACTCATGTTCAAGAACGGCAACGGCGTGGTTACCGTGTTCGACAGAGACTACGGGACGGAACGCAGCTTCCAACTCTACGACGAAAGAGAAATCCTGGAGTTGCTGGAAGGGAAGGGTATGGGACTGATCGAGCGCAGCGCGCCTGATGAGTTGGGCGGCCTGATGTACTTCACCGATCCCAAGCCCGTCGACCACTGCGTGTTCTTCGCACGGAAGACGGGCGGGGGCCGCTGACGATTAGTATGTTAACTTGCGGCCGAGGCTTAAGGTACAATCCATCCGATTACCACCACTTATGTTCCAGTGATCTGAGACGAGGGCACTTGTTCCGAACGGCCCGCAAGGGGGGCATGAATGCCGGGTAGCATCAATTTACGTATGGAAGGCCGGGATAAATCATTGCATCCGACGACCTACATTAGTGCCTTGCAATATTTCTGGGGAATGCTACGTGATTTGGACGCCGCCTTATCTAGAGACGACAAGGGTTCGATCCGTTGGGAGATTGAGTCTCTGAGCAAGAATAGCCCAGATTTGATCACGTTTAAAGGACATTCGCGGATTGAAGAGGATAGACTTACCCAATTCAAAGACGAGTGCATAATCGGTTTGAGACAACTATCTGAAGGGGAGCGGCTTCCAAACTATTCAGATGCCGCAGTAAACAAAGTCCTTCGTCTTGCTAAATTGCGAAATGACCGAAAGCGTGATGGATTAAGTGTGATACAAGTCTTCACAGACACCGATGAAGTTGACCTCGGACCTCAAACCGTAGAAGGTATTGAGACACTTACCTCCATTAGGTACGAGTCACTGGGGTCAATTGTCGGCCACCTGGATTCAATTACTGTTCATCGTGGCAGCGAGTTTCGAGTTTGGGGAGAGGTCGAGCGCCGCCCGGTAACCTGCCGATTCGGTGCGGACCTCCTGGAACAGGTCAAGGGCTCCCTGGGACGCCGCGTTCTCGTCTACGGAGACGTTCGATCGAATTCCCGGGGGCAACCTACGTCGGTCATAGCCCATGGGCTCGATCCTTATCCGGAAGACTCCGAGCTTCCCACTATCGACCAGATGTCGGGAATAATTGACGACCTTACCGATGGGGTCTCACTGGCCGAATACATTGAGGACCTTCGGCATGGTTGAAGGAATATCCCGGCATATCTATTGGGATACGTCCTGCTTCATTTGTTTTCTAAACCATAGCGAGTTAGACCGTCGAGCCATCTGTGAGGACATCTTGAGAAATGCTCAGGATGGTCGGATTGCATTGTACACATCGAGTTTTACCATCGCCGAGACTCTCTACCCGCGGCGCACTAGCGTACCTAATCCGCGCAGATTGTCACCTGACGAAGCCAACAGCATTAAGGCCATGTTCCAGTGGAGTTGGCTTAAGAAAATCGATGTTGATCAACGCATCGCGTTTTATGCCGCAGAGCTTGCAAGGGATTATAACCTCTATCCCAATGATGCAATTCATGCTTCGACTGCGATTCTCACGAGCAACGTAGATACGCTGCAAAGATGGGATCGGGACTTCAGTCGTGTGGGCCATATGATAAACGTCGAAGACCCCGTGAGATTTAGTAACCAGGGTGTAATTGACGAGATACTAGACCGGATCGGCCCACATCCTGATGAATTTCGGTAAACTCGCGCAGCCGCCGAACGGCGGGCCGACTAACCCTCGCGCAAGAACTCCGAGATGATACGCGCCAACTCCTGGGGTTTGTGGTAGCCGATATCGTGAATGGTGTCCGGGACCCAGTGGACTCGTCCGTACTTCAGGTCTTGTTCCGCAGCGGCCACCATTACCTGCCGGCGGCGCGAGAACTCCGAATTCGCACGGTCGGGCCGGGGTCCGGCGGCAACGATGAGCGACGGGCATGTCATCCTGGGCAGAATGGCCGAGGGTGGCTCGTTCCACATCGCCTGCAGTACCTGGTGATGATGGTCCGGGCGCAGAATGTCTTGAATATGGCCCTGCTCGTCCTCGTATACCATAGTCTGCACGACCTGCTCCAATTCGTCCGACCAGCAATCGGCAAGCTGGGTCCGCAACCTGTCCAGGAACTCCTCCCGGTTGCCCGTTACGTTTCTAGGGCGGAGAGTCTCGGAGAATTCTTCCCATGTCCCCGTTGGCCAGAGGTGGCCGTTCAGGAAACCGCCGTCGATCATCACGACGCGGCTGACCCGCTCCGGGACATAGGCAGCCAGGCCGCTGGCGACATGCCCTCCCCAGGAATGGCCCAACACCGCAGCCCGTTGTATCCCCAGGTGGTCCATTAACCCCGTGACGTCCCGGGACAAGGTGCTCCAATCGTACCCGGACGGCGCCTGGGTAGTCTGGCCGTGTCCCCTCTGGTCGGGCGCGACGATGCGGAAATCGTGACGGAGCAGCGGCGCGACGATATCGTACCAGTGAGCGGAGGAGGCCAAACCGTGGAGCGCCACCACAGGTGCGCCATCTCCTCCCCAGTCCAGGTATCTCATGTCCAAGCCGCCGGCCTGGACCCAGCCTTCGGCAGGACGGTAGACAGGAGTGCTCATGACGCGGCAGCCACCGCCTTTCCGGTTTGTTCCATCTCCAACAGGCGGGCCTTGATTCTCAGCCCGCCAGCGCCGTAGCCTCGCAGGTCTCCGTTGCTGGCGATGACCCGATGGCAGGGGATGATCAGCGCGAAGCGGTTTTTCGCCATGGCCTGCCCCGCGGCACGAGCGGCCCTGGGCCTGCCCGCGGCGTTGGCTAACCATGCGTAGCTCCTGGTCTCTCCGGGAGGTATCTCCCGGCACGCAGTCCACGCGGCCCGGAAGAACTCGGTAACGTCTGTCAAGTCAAGTTCGATAGACTCCAGAGCGCGGGTGTCCCCTTCAAAATACCGTTGTAGACAGTCCCGGACATCTGCGAACCCCGCAGGGTCTTCGGTGGCTCCGTACAGCTCCGGCCCCAGGTCCTCCAGGGCCTCGTCAGGCGTCGGTTTGAAGCTAAGCCTCTTCAGCCCTGCGCCGCTGCCCAAGAGTCCGACCCAGCCCATGCCCATCGGCGAAACGTGGTACTTATATTCCTTCATCCCAACCTCATCAGATGTTTCTGGGCCGCAGTATCCGCAGCAGCATGGTCATCCGCAGGCTCCGCCAGGCCTCAGTCAATTCCTCCCGCTGCTCATCGTCAAGCTCCTTGCGGCCGTAAGTGCTGCGCACGTAGTGATCTGTAATGACCGACACCGGGACACGGTGGTCCGGCATAACGTTGGAGAGACGCTGGCGGTACTGGAAAGGGGTCTGGTGCGTAGCCGGGCCGACAGACGCGAGTCTGCCAAGCGACGCCATCCGCCGGAATGCGGTTTGAGGATCGTCCGATGGAGTCATGTACTTGCGCCAAGCGGACCAACCCAAAAGGCACAGAAGACCAGCCCCGGCAACTCCTCCCGCTATCCACAAGAACACCGTGGCGAGTTGCCCGCCCCAGGGAAGCGACACCGTACCCACGTCTCCGGTTGTAGAGCCGGGGCCTCCTTCGTCACATTCCTCCAGTTCTTCTACGCACACCTCGTCGTCCAACAACTCCGGTTCGCCAGAACCGCCGGCCGCCGCTTCTTCGAGCACGGGCGGCACGGGCACCGGGAGGGACCTCCCCGGAGTCGGCTCGAATGGTATCCAGCCATAGTTGGGCATGTAGACTTCCAGCCAACCGTGGCTGTTGCTGTCGGTAACCACGTAGATGTTCTTGTCAACTACCTTGTCGCCGGTTGTATATCCGGTCACGAACCGGGCAGGAATGTCTATCGACCGCAGCATGACAGTCATGGCCGAGGAGAAATACTCGCTGTAGCCCTCGCCTAGAGTGAAGAGGAAGTGGTCGACTCCATCTGCGTCGAAAGGCGGCGGCTCGACCTCCAACGTATAGGGGAGCCCCGAAAGGTAAAACTCCAACGCTTTCGCCTTGTCGTAGGGGGTCTCGGCGCCGGCGGTTAGTTGCAGCGCCAGGTCCCGGACCCTGTCAGGAAGTTCATCGTGGAGCTGAGTGTACCGTTCCACCACGTAAGTGGGATAGCCGGCGCCCGCCCGCCGCAACTCGGCCGGAGTGGCGATGGAGACCGACGATGTGATCTCGTAGCTATCCCGCGCTTTGATTTTGCGTCCGGTACTCTGTACCGACAGGATATCGGGTCTTGCCGGCAGTACCTCCGCGAGCAACACTCGGTCGACGCTCCCCCGGCTTCGCACGGTCTCCAACAACCTGAAGTCGCTGGGTAGACGGGCTGCGAGGGACGAGTCGCTTACCGACTCCCCTCCCAGGGCCAGGGTCTGCTGCAGGATTGCGGCGGTGTCGGCAAGTTTGGGCGCCAATGCGCGCCCATTACCCTGCCCTTGCATGTCCAGAGTATAGGTGGGTGAATCGTAGGTCTCCAGGCGTACCCCGCGGTCTACGCCGATCACCTGGTCCCCGGCGAAGAGGGTCTTGGAGTCGTAGTTTGGCATGACAGTGTAGCTAATGTCGAACCGCCGGTCGTAGGGTTGCGGGGCCGAGACCGAGGGTTTCCAGTCGTTGGATTTCAAGACGGTCCCGTCGGAGATCCAACCCTTGGGAGTGTAGGTGCTGTAGGACCTGGCTTTCCAGTAGAGCGGGACTTCCGATTCAACAAACAAGACCTGGGCCTTTGTGGGGTGTATTGTCCCTTGAAACGCCATCACATCGCCCCAAATCCGGTAACCGAGGGGCTTACGCGCGGGCAACCCGGCGAACAGGCGGTTGAAATCGTCTTCAACGTTTCGCATCGGAGTGCGGAAGTATTCGTAGACGTCGTTGGCCGGGCCGTATTTGTTGCCCACCGGTAGCAGGAAAGCGATGAGGAGCACGGCCATAGCCAAGATGAAGCTATCGCTCAATGACAGGGCGCTCAGATGGCCGTCGTAAGACACTTGCCGGGATTCCCAATCCCGCCTTCGCCGCACCGACTGGACTCTCGCCACCAGAAGAAAGGCCGTGAACAGGAACAAGCCTAGTTGGACACTGGCATTGGGGGGCAAATAGGTAAGGTTGGACATGATCCCCGCCCCACCGAGAATAAACACGCCCCAGAAATTCCGGTACCGGACAAAGACCCAGGTCGCCAGGTAACCGCAAAGCCATGTCGCAACCATGAGCCCGAAGGCGAATGGCACCGGGTCGATGTTGATTGACCCGGTCTTGGCAGCTTCGTACCAGAAGAGCAACCGTTCCCCTAGTTGCGCGGCGCTTGCGACTTGCACCGACCTAGACATCAACTCGGTTAGCCGCCAGACGATCACGAGCAACCCCAAGGCCAGTCCCAATGGCAGGACAAGGACTGCCCAGAGGGGTACCCGGGCCAGGAGCAGCCCGGCGGCCATGGCTATGAGCAGCACTCCGCCGAGATTGGGTGTATCGACCCAGTCGGCTTGCTCGACAGAGTAGATTACGATCAGCAGGTTAAGCGTCAGGAGGAAGAGCGCCGCCCAACCGTCGGACGGCCGGAAGTACCTCGCCACTCCGAGGATGGCGTTTGCCAGTCCCTCGACGTTTGTTCGCTGGCCCCCGACGGCCGGCGCGATCACACCGTTGGGCGTCATCGAACAGCCTCCTCGACATCAGTGACCGGTGGCCGCTGACCCGTTGTTGGCGGTTGATCTCCGGCCACTGGCAACTGTCCACCGATCTCAGCCCGCCCCAACGGGAACCTCAACGCCTCGTTCAGGGGCTGACCCCTCCGGACGGCATAAGTGGGGATCTCGTTGGCGAAAAGGTAGTCCAAAGACATGCCGATTCCCGTGGCCGCTCCGAAGTCCTCCCGGTCAATCATGACCACCGATACCGTAACTCCCTGGCGCCTCAGATTGCTCAGCGCCGAAATCCAGTCGGGACGGGCAGATGCGGTGACCACTGTGACGGTGTTGAATCGGCTCAGGTGGGGCTGGATGTCGTAGAGGAAGCGCTCCAGCAACGTGTTCCCCCGGGCGCGGACCTCGGCCAGCACTTCCATCAGTCTGCCCAGATGCTCGGGATTGCTGTCGGGACGCAGGATGTGGTGGTTGTCACCATTTGTGGCCAGCCCCACAGGCATGTCCAGGTCCACCAACCGCTGGACGAGAGACGCCGCAACGGTCACCGAGAGCTCTTCCGTGCTGTCGCCGTCCTCGGTCCCGGATACGTGGGAGCTGGAGTTCATGTCCATTACAACCCAGGCTTCGGCGGACATACCCAGATCGAACTCCTTGACCATTAGAGTGTTCATCCGCGCCGTGTAAGGCCAGTGAATCCGGCGCAGGCTATCACCGTGCGCATATTCCCGGACAGACGACACATCTGTCGTGATCTGGTCCACGTGCCTGGTGGCCCGGCTGTCGCTGGGCAGTCCGGCGTAGCGGACGTCCAGGTCCGGCAGGGGTTCGGAGGCTGGCAAGACCATGAATGGCTGCGGCTCCAGGAACCGCCGGCTTAGCTTGAACACCCCCAGCGGGTCCTGGCCGGTCACCTGGACTTGGCCAACATGGTACAACCCGCGCCTGCTGAGGTAGGTCTCGGTCCGCCAGGTCCGGCTCTGGTCTTTCACCAAAGCCACACCGCGTCCGGTGGTGATGCCGGGGAGGTCGGTGTACTCCACCACCTCCAGCCAGGACTTGGGAAGGCGGTTCCGGTTGATGATCGTAACCCTCCCTTCTAGGTAATCCCCCACCTGGCCCCGGGTCGCGGTCCGGGTCAATTGCAGGTCAATACCGCGCAGGCTTACCCAAGCCCAGGCGAACCCGATTCCCATCAGCAACAAGAGAGCGTAGAGGAACCGGAAAAAGAAATCGAACCCTGTGCCGAAGGTGTAAAAGATCACCACGGCAAGCAGAGCTATAACACCTACCGCCCTTTTGCTCATCGTTTCTGTGGTCCTCTGAGGGGGCGCTAGCGGGACGCTCCGGGAACCGCTACGGTATTGAGCAGATCTGCGACCACGTCCGTGGTCCTGACGCCCCTCATTCTAGCGGAAGGTGACAGTATCATGCGGTGCGCCGTAACCGACACCGCCAGGGCCTTCACGTCGTCGGGTATGACGTAATCGCGTTCCAACAAAAGCGCGGTGGCGCGGGCGGCCCGGAACAAGCCCAGAGATGCCCTCGGGGACGCGCCCAGGGCAACGTCCCGGTGGTTACGCGTTGCTTCGGTGATGCTAACTATGTACTCCCGCACAGCCCGGTCGACGTAGACTTCCGAGCATGCGTTTTGGAGCGCGATGATGTCCTGGGGAGTCGCGGCAGGCTCCAGGGTCTCGATTGGATGGACTTGTTCCTGCTGGTTGATCACCGAAATCTCTTCGTCGAAATCCGGGTAACCGATGCTGATGCGCATGAGGAACCGGTCTAGCTGGGCTTCAGGCAAGGGGAACGTGCCCTCGTACTCGATGGGGTTTTGGGTCGCCACCACCATGAAGGGGTGTTGCAGGTAGTGAGTGGCCCCATCCACGGTGACCTGCAACTCCTCCATAGCTTCCAGAAGGGCCGACTGGGTCTTGGGAGTGGCGCGGTTGATCTCGTCGGCCAACACCACTTCTGACATAATGGGTCCTGGCCGGAACTCGAAGTCGCCGGTCGCCTGGTTGTATATCGAAAGCCCGGCGATATCGCTGGGCAACAGGTCAGGAGTGAACTGAATGCGCCGGAACTGGCAGCCGATAGACGTGGCAAGGCTTTTGGCCAGCATAGTCTTGCCCACTCCGGGAACGTCTTCCACCAGCAAGTGTCCTCTGGCCATGAGGGTGGCCAGAGCTTGCTCAATGACCTGGGTCTTACCCACGATCACCTTGGAAACGTTATCGACTATCCGCCGTGCTATTAAAGTTGGGGAGGCGGTTTCCTGCAACGGCTTCCTCCTGGAAAGGGCTGCCACACGCTGGGGCAAGTACTCCTGAGTTTACCACAGGCAAACCACGTCGGCGCAACCGGAGTCGTCTTCTCGATCAAACCCGACAAACCCGAGATTCCCGCCGCATCCGCCAGCATCCCATTCGCATCCAATGGTTAAATGCAATCGTAGAAGTTGCGAGCATAGATCAAAGGAAGATGCAGGGGGGTAGATACCGCGTGATCCAGATTGAGAAGGCGCCCACCATTTTTTTCAACAGGGCATGGTTTCCGGCCTTACTCGCAATGGTCATAGGCTCGTTGGTTTTGGCGTGCGGGACATCGGCTCCGGAGCCTGCATCGGGAGCCGCGTCCCCGGTTGGGGAGACGCAAACTGCTCCGGCGGCGGAAGCATCCAACGGCGCCGCCGTCCAGTCCCAGAGCATGTCCGAGCCGACCCCCATCGTGGTGCCTCAAGCCAACGACGGAAGGCCGTCCAAGGCGGAATTGGCCGCACTGATCCCCTCGCCGGTCTTGAAGGACGCCACTCCCGAGGGGGGCATGGCGGGTCAACCGGCTCCAAAACCGGCTGGCGTGGAGACCCGGACTCCATCGGCTCCGGCGCAGGAGAAGCCCGGTGGGTCAACCGCCAAGAGTGATCCGAAAGAGGCTAACGGCACTCCTTCCGCTCTAGCGGTTGTTCCCGCAGCTACCATGCCGCCCGTTCCGGTACAGGAACAGGCCACGGCCACTCCTGTACCAATCGCACCGCCCACGCCCGCCGTGGAGCCTTCGCCTACAACCGCGCCCACGGAAACCCCAGCACCCACTCCCACCAAGAGCCTTCCCCGTGGAGGAACCAAGGGCGGCCTCGCCGCGGAGCTTCGGGGCATCCAGGCTTGGATCAACAGCGATCCGCTAACCATAGACGGTTTGAGGGGAAAGGTAGTCCTGATCGACTTCTGGACCTACACCTGCATCAACTGTATCCGCACCCTGCCATATCTCAAGGAGTGGCATGCCAAGTACCAGGACGACGGGCTGGTCATCATTGGAGTCCACACCCCGGAGTTCGATTTCGAAAAAGACCTGGACAATGTGGTCAAAGCGACTAGGGACTATGGCGTGGAATGGGCTGTCGCCCAGGACAACGACTTTAGGACCTGGAGGGCTTATTCCAACCGCTACTGGCCTGCCAAATATCTGATCGACCACGAGGGAATTGTCCGCTATACCCACTTCGGAGAGGGCCAGTACTCCGAGACGGAGTTGAAGATCCGCGAGTTGCTTGAACAAGCTGGGACCGATCTATCGCCGGATACATTCGACATGCCAGTCGACCAGAAGAGAGACCAGACCTACCTGAACAGCAGGGGCGCCACAGTGACACAGGAGCTATACGCGGGCCACCGGAGGGGTTACGGTTCACCTGGCGCGTATGTGCTTCAGCCAGAGTATTATGAAACTCGGGACCAGGCGACCGAGTTTGATATTCCAGCTCAGGTATTCCCCCATAAGATATATTTCAATGGGCACTGGAGGATCGAGTCGGAGAACGCTAGGCACGGCAGAGAGTCCCGGAACTACGAAGACTATCTCGAATTGATCTACTCAGCCCGGAGCGTCAACGCTGTTCTCACCTCCGGCTCCGGTGAGCCGTATAAGGTCCAGGTCACGTCCGGCGGAGAATTCCTCACCGAGGAAAACAAGGGTGCGGACTTGATCATAGGCGAAGATGGAGAGAGCTATCTGTGGGTGACGGAGCCCAAAATGTACCGGATCGTGGAAAACCCCACTTACATGCAGAATCAACCCCTGCGCATGGCCTCAGACTCTGAGGACTTCGGGCTGTTCGCCTTCACCTTCGGCGTCTATGAGAGCGGCGCATGATCTGGCGGCGGACTGAGATGCAGACTAAGACGATTAAGGGGCAATTGCCCCTGCTCTTGGCCGGGCTGGCCCTGGTTGCCATGCTAGGCTGTGCCACCACCGCCAGCAGCGCGGAGTCCGGCGGCAAAGACATTGCCGCGAGGCCGGCCGACGCAGGCGGCAGGGTCGGCGGACCCGCGGCGGACTTCCAGGGGATCTCCAATTGGATTAACTCCGGTCCTTTGACCCTGGACGAGCTTAGGGGCAAGGTTGTGCTGGTCGACTTCTGGACCTACACCTGCGTGAATTGCATTCGAACGTTGCCCTACCTTAAAGAATGGCAGGCCAAATACGCCGATAAGGGGCTGGTCATTGTGGGGGTGCATTCCCCCGAGTTCGAGTTCGAACACCTCCCAGCCAACGTCGTTCAAGCCACCGAGTCTTTCGGCTTGGAATACCCCATCGCACAGGACAATGACTTCGCAACCTGGCGGGCTTATGCGAACAACGCCTGGCCCGCCAAGTACATCGTCGACAAGTATGGCATCGTCAACTACAAACACCTCGGAGAGGGCGCTTACGGAGCGACCGAGCGCGTGATCCGTGACCTGCTGGAAGACGCAGGAGCGGACCTATCGGATATCCCGGCCAGCGATTCCCCGGAACCCAAGTTTGACAAGTCCGCCAGGGACAGGGATAAGGAAAAGCGGCTGACCCGCGAATTGTACGGCGGTTACCAGCGCAACAAGTCGTTGACGGGCCTTTACGTATACCAAGCGGAGTATTTCAAAGGCCCGGACAGGGTAGTCGAATATACGGATCCCGGCGAGCACGTCAATCAGCACTTGTACCTCCACGGGTTGTGGTATAATGGGCAGGAAGAGTTGAGTCACGCCCGGGTCACGGAGAATTTCGAAGACTACATCGCATTGAAGTTCTCGGGTACCTCGGTCAATGCTGTGGTAAACCCCCAGCAATCCACGCCATTCAAAGTGCGAGTGACCCTGGATGGCCGCCCGTTACTGCCCGGCGAAGCCGGAGCGGACGTAGTGATTTCCGACGGGATGAGCTACTTTCAGGTAGATGAAGGCCGCTTATACGAGGTGGTGGCCCTGCCCGCGTACGGGACCCATGAGCTAAATCTAAGCTCCAACTCCGACGACTTCTCCCTATTCGCGTTTACTTTCGGCGCATATCCAGAAGGTCCATAGCCCATGTCAAATGCTGTTTGCAAGCTGAAATCCCGGCTGGTCTTCCCGGTCCTCGCAGGATTTGTGGGGTTGCTCTTGTTGGCCTGCGCCTCCCCCGTGGCCCCCACCGGCGCACCGGCAAGCCCACCCGCGGCGGAGTCTGACTCGGGGCTAACGACCATCCTGGCGACCAAGGAGCTTGGCATCGGATCGCAGCGCGTGGCTTTCCTCCTGACCAGCCCAAAAGCCCTGATCACAGTCCCGGACGTGCAGGTGACTTCCCATTATCTGGGCAAAGGGGCTGCGCCCGGTGAGACGAAGACCGCACCCTTCCACCCCTGGCCATACGGGGTGCGCGGCACTTATGTTACCGAGATGACCTTCGACCGTCCTGGCCAATGGCGGCTTGATATCGAAGTGGACCAGGGCGAGAATGCCGGGGCGGCTTCAATAACCCTGGAAGTATCCGGGGACGGTTACGTTCCACAGATAGGCACAGTGCCCCCGCTGAGTGAGAACAAGACCCTGCGAAGATCAGGCAGCATCGAGAAGGTCACCACCGATTATTCTCCAGACCCCGATCTCTACCAACTAACCGTCGCGGAAGCGGTGGCGACCGGTCTGCCCATGGTGGTCGTTTTCGCCTCCCCGGCCTTCTGCACCAGCCCCACTTGCGGCCCTCAAACGGACACCGTCTCGGAGCTAAAGGACGGTTACGTGGGGCAAGCCAACTTCATTCACGTGGAAATCTACGATAACCCGGAAGAGATTCAGGGAGACCTCAGCAAGGCGGAACTCGCCAAACCGCTAACTGACTGGGGCATTAGCGACGTTCCCGGATGGTTCAACGAGTCATGGACCTTCGTGCTGCATGGAGACGGGAGAATCGCGCAGAGGTTCGAAGGCTACGCTACACTGGAAGAATTGGAAGCCGCCCTCCGGCCAGTGTTGCTTCCCGGCTAGCCGGCCAGAGTGCCCTCGTTCCCCTATCCGGGACACGCTCCTGTATCGCGGCCTCCCCATTAGTCTTATAATCTCCCTGTATGACCACGATCAACACGATAGAGGACTTGGTCCGCTTGCTGGATGAGAATCCTCTGTGGGCCGAAGCACTGCGGGCGCGATTGTTGACCCGGGAACTGCTGGAATTACCTGAACGGTTCGCTAGCTTCGCAGTGGAAACCCAAGCGCAATTTGCCCTGATTGCGCAACAGTTTGCCGTGGTCAACCAGAAGTTCGAGCAGATCGACCAGCGGTTCGAACAGAGTTCGAACAGATTGACCGGCGGTTCGAACAGATCGACCGGCGGTTCGAGCAGATTGACCGGCGGTTTGAACAGATTGACCGGCAGTTTGAACAGATCGACCAGCGGTTTGATTCGGTGGAGGGGCGTTTGGACCGGCTTGAAACCGAAATGAGGCGGGTCCACGTTGATCTTGGATATCTCAAAGGTTCCCATGCCAGAAACGTTGCCGTGGAAGATGCCGACTTAATTGCCCTGGACATGGGGTTTAGGCGGGTCCGCAACCTGACTAGGAGCGACCTTTTGGCAATATCGAATGCTACGGATATTTCAGGCTTGGGACCGGGTGAGCTTCGCAGTTTCCGGCGGGCCGACCTGGTCATCGAAGCCGAAGACGCCGATGGAGTGTCCACCTACATCGCCGTGGAAATCTCCTTTACCGTCAACGGAAGGGACACGGCCAGGGCTGCCCGCAACGCGGAATTACTCACCACTTTCACCGGGAGGCAGGCGTTGGCTGCCGTTGCGGGCGTGCGCAAAGACGACCGGATACAGGAAGCCTTGGACTCCGGACAGGTCACCTGGTACGAATTAGACTCCTCCGACTTGGAAGCGGAATAATCCGCGTCCCATTCCGGTTCCCAACCCCTTCTTAAGGCATTTCCCACACCCGGTCCCGGCACATCACTTGCCCCGGCTGACAACCGTGGGGGTAGCATAAACCGTGGTTTCAGCCTAGATGAGCAGTACACGCACGTCCCTATTCTATCTGGTTCCGGGCTTGTCAACCGCCCCGGAGAAGTCCTGCTCCGTTCCCAACATCATTCCAAATATCGGTGACCGCACGCACGAGTCGCTGGCACGGGCAGGTGTATTCGCCACCACGGACCACGTCACACAACCCGAGGAGATGAGAACATGACCACATCAACCACACACCCGGAGGCGGCAGCACAGATGGCCGCGGCTTGCTCCAAGCTTCTTGCCAGTTTCAATGCGGAGCAGCGCGCCAAGGCCACCTACCATTACATGGACGGAGAGCGCGTCTTCTGGTATTATCCACCCTTGAACCGTCACGGACTTGCCCTCCGCGACATGACACAGGAACAGCGGGACCTGGCATTTGCACTGATGGCCAGCGGTCTTACCGATAAGTCCTATGGCCAGGCCAAGATGATCATCGAGCACGAAAACGTGCTCGGCCCCCTGGAAAAAGAGCAGGGACAGGTCACCTTCGTCAGAGACCCGGAGCTCTATTACTTCACCGTCTTCGGCGAGCCGGGCGGCGAGGAGCCCTGGGGTTGGCGGGTCGAGGGCCACCATGTCTGCCTCAACTACAGCATCTGGGGCGACCAGGTAATCTCGGTGACCCCCTTCTTCTTCGGCGCGAACCCCGCCGAAGTCCGCAAGGGGCCTAAGTCAGGGTTGCGGATTCTGGGTGGAAGGGATGACCTGGCCTTCGAGTTGATGGAAAGCTTGGACTCCGGCCAGCAGAGCCGGGCCATCATTTACGACGAGGCCCCGCTGGACATCCTCACATACAACAGCTCCAAGGTGTCGCTGCCCAGGGAAGAGGGCCTGCCAGCGTCCCGCATGTCGGGGACGCAGCAGGAGATCATGATGTCCCTGATTACCGAGTACGTCAGCCAGGTGCGCGGAGACGTGGCCCAGGCCAAGCTGGACGCCTTCCGCGAGCAGGGGATAGACAACATTCACCTGGCCTGGGCCGGCCCGGTGGACAAGATGAAGGAACATTACTACCGTCTCCACGGCGGCGACTTCGTGGTCGAGTTCGACAACCGGCAAAACGGCGCCAACCACATCCACTCAGTCTGGCGCCAAATCGAAAACGACTTCGCGTCCGACGTGCTGAGGGAACACCTGCTCCTGTACCACGTGCTGTAGGGGAGGGTTGGATAGCGGAGGCAAAAGAAGAGACCGCCATTGCGGCGGTCTTCTCTCTTATGCTGAGAGATGCCTGATACGCGCCGGGTTAAGTCAATTCGAGGAATGCCCTGCGCTCGTCCTGATGGAAGGATATCAGATTGCCGTATTGTTCCCGCAGGAGTGATTCGACCTCCGACACCGGGCAGTTGCCGAGGCGGACCCAAATCACTTTGGGGGGGATGTCCGTAGATGGCGCTCAAACGCGGGAAGTCGGCATCCTTGGTCACGATATTGAAATCATGTTCTTTGGCATAGGCCCAAACTACATCGTCGTCAGCGTCGCCTAGTCCAACGTCCCTGACGTGGAGCGATTCCGGGTAAAGGTCTTGCAGCATCCCCGTCAACCGGGGAGATAAGTTCTGGTCGAACAATAACTTCATTGGGCAGGCAGCGACATAAACCGCCCGTCCAAGTCAGCCACGAATGCCAGGCAAGCGCGGATGTCTTCTTGCGTCAGGTCAGGAAAATCCGACAGTATTCCATCCTCGGTCATGCCTGACGCCAGGCATTCCAGGATATCGTAGACAGTGATTCGCAAACCGCGAATACAGGGTTGGCCGCCTCGTTTTCCGGCCTCGACGGTAATCGTCTGGCCCAATTCGCCGGCGGCTTCCAGGGCCATTTCGCGCTGTTCTAACGCCCGGCTCAATCCGCCGACGGCTTCCAGGGCCAATTTGTGCTGTTCTAATGCCTCGCCCAATCCGCTGATGGCCTCAAGGGCCAATTTATGCTGCTCAAGCATCCGGTCCAATCCGCCGGTGGACTCAAGGGCCAACTTGTGCTGCTCAAGCGCCCGGTCCAATCCGCCGGTGGACTCAAGGGCCAACTTGTGCTGCTCGAGCATCCGGTCCAATCCGCCGGTGGCCTCGAGGGCCAACTTGTGCTGCTCGAGCAAGTTGACCAATCCGCCGATGACTTCCTGGATCAATTTATGCCGCTCAAGCACCCGGGCTAACCCGCCGGGCACGCCGAAATTCTGCTTCACAATATCCTCTTGCCCCACACTGATAGTAGATTAGAGCTTCATCCTGTTCTAATAGCTGCCCTACCAAAGATTCCAACGCCCCCCCTCCTCTGACTCCCGCAGCCACTTCCTCAACTCCCGCCTTGCTATCGTCACCGTCACATCTGCCCAATTCTGCCGTAATCCCTTCATTCAGCGATTGTAGTCGGTCGGGTCGGCGACGGCGTCATAGTCGGACTGGTACAGCCAATGACACCAAATGTTCAAGCCGGGTATGGACAGACGCCGGTTGCTGCCCGAACTGCGCCAAGCCGCGACTACCGCATGGCGACTGCCCGGATACCGGTTATGCGTGAACTCAAGTGCCGGGAGTAAATCCGTGTCTGTAGACACCATTACGCCTGTGTCATAGGCGCCATCAACCGCCATCGCAACGAAGTCGACGGCCAAGGCGGTGTCGATTCCTTTTTCTTCCGCCCGTTGATTGGGCCAGCCGTGTGGAAACCTGAGTTGGCGGTGGACCACAGTTACCCCGTCCGCCTGCCACTTGGCGCATTGCTTCATATGGGCGGCGTATGTCTTAGGTTGCTTGTTCGGGCCGCCTCGTGACTCTATGAGCTTGCCGAGCTTCGCCGGACCGAATTGTCCGTTGACTGAGGGGCTATCGTTACGGAAGAAGCTCTCCCTGGCGCCCCTGTAGGTGTTTTGCGCATCGATGAACAGCGCGAGTTTCAAAGGGTCGAGCATAAATCATCGCCAAAAATAAACCCCGCCAGTCAACCTGCCATGCAGACAAGCGGACGACGGGGAACATTGCAGTCTAGTGTAGTGACTGAACTGGGATTTGTCAACGGAACCGTTGGACGAAATTTCAGAGGTTGCCCTAACCTTGGCCTGTCTCCAGGCGGTGGCGGGACGGTTTCGTTTCTGATATAACAGGCGGCGAACTTGCCGCTGAATCGGCTTGGGACATTTCCGCGAGCGTTTGGCCTGCTCGCCGGGGCGGGAAATAGTCAAAACTACACTAACATTTGAATTGGGCGGGCAGATTGACATTGCGCGTCTGGAAGAAGGCATCAGTGTCTTCCGCCGGCTTGTCTCCGCCCTGACCTCCAGAGCCAAAGTAACCTGGATTGTCGAAGACTTGCAGCCCGGCAGCGCCGTAGCCACCGTTCGCGGTGAAGCGGAGATTTGACCATAGTTGAAAAAATCGTTGACAGGTACGGGGAAATCGGAAAAGCGCTGGAGCGTCAGGAAGCGCCGCGCGATGGCTCGCGGATAACGCAAGCTGTCAACGCGGTCAGAAATCTGGCGGCCTCGGTCGAGTACGTTCGGTTTGAGACGCCGAACGCCGACTACACGATTTACGGCAACGGAAAGGTCTTGAGCCAACCCGCCACCACGTCCGCCATTGGAGCGGTTACGGGCAGGGTGCAAACGCTGAGCAACCGGGCCGGACTGCGGTTCAACCTGTACGAACCCATCTTCGATAAGGCGGTTTCCTGCTACCTGCCCCAGGGGCAGGTAGAACTCATGCGCGAAGCGTGGGACCGGCGGGCGAGAGTGAGCGGGCGGGTGTCGAGGGAAGCGGCGACAGGGCGGCCAATAGCCATCCGGCAAATTGTGAAGGTTGAGGTATTGGAGGACGCCGCGCCCGGGTCATGCCGACTGGCCAGGGGCGCAGTTCCGTGGCAGGAAGGCGACTTGCTCCCGGAAGAAGCTGTGCGCCGCTTGAGAGATGCCTGATACGCGACGGGCTGCCTAGTCAATGAATGGCAACAGGTAGTCCGAAAGAGTGTGCAATTCGTTAGGGCCTCGTCGTCTTGGAGAATTACAGCGGTTCAGGATTTTTCCGGCGGCTTGGCCTTGGGGCCTGGCGGCTTGGGGGAGTTCGGGTTTGCGCGGGGCGGAGCCACTCTGGGGGCTGACCCTCGCGGCACAGGGTCTTTCCGTCCTTTGCCGAGCAACTTTAGAAGCGCCAATGGACAACCTCCTTCAAAGACTTGTTCTATTAACTAACCATCATAATATCATGGACTGTAGTCGCGCCCCATCCTCCGGGAACGCCGGGATGCCTCGAATTATAGAAGTAGGTATATACGATGACTGACTTGACCCCGGTTGATACGATGAATTCGCAGGTTTCTTAATGGGATTCTCCCGGTTCTATGATTAACTCGTTTTTGTCCCAGTCGCGCAACGCCTCATCAAGAGTAGGCCACTGCAAATGCCGGCGCTTCTTATACTCGAATACTTCAGCATACAAGGATTCAACATCCTCATTTGAGACTGGCGATATTATCTGTAAACGGAAATACCCCTCACGAAAATCTAGTTTAACCTTAGAACCTGTCTACGATCTGTGGAATATGTTAAGTTGAGACTATTACCAAGGCAGGGTAATCATATCTCATTCCTATCCCAGCGACATTAGCCGGGAGCAATTTGCCCGGATTCTTCCCACGTTGGAGGCGGCCCGCCGACGGACCAAGCCCCGCACCGTGGACTTGTACGACGTTTTCTGCGGGGTGCTGTACCTCCTGAAAAGCGGGTGCCAGTGGCGGATGCTGCCTGCGGACTTCCCGGATTGGCGCACTGGCTACAAGTATTTCCGGCAATGGAGTGAGCGGCCCGGCCCGGAGCAAGAATCCATTCTGGAGCAGGTCTTAAAAAAATCGGTTGGCACGGCCCGACGGAGCAATGGTCGAAAAGAGCAGACCAGTTTCTGCATCGTGGACGCCCAGAGCGTCAGGAACACTGACAGCGCCGAGCACAAGGGCTATGACGCGGGCAAGAAGGTGTCCGGGATCAAGCGTCACATCGCGGTGGACACGCAGGGGTTGCCCCATGCGATTCACGTGACCACCGCCAACGTTACCGGCCGGGCTGGGGCTTTGGCGATGTTTGACCAACGCCAAGCCGGCCTGAGCCGGGTGCAGAACGTGCTGGTCGATGGGGGTTACACCGGGAAGCCCTTTGCCGCGGCGGTACAGAGCCTGTTGGGAGCCTCGGTGGAAGTGGTGAAACGCAATGAACTGCACACCTTCGTGGTGCTGCCTGCCTTTAGCCCCCGTGAAGACGGGGGGATGGGTGGTGGAGCGATCCTTTGCCTGGCTGGAGAAGTGCCGCCGACTCTGGAAGAACTGCGAGAGAAAGCTGAATACCAGTCTGCAAATGGTGGTTCTTGCCTTCGCGACGCTAATCCTGAAGAGATTGTAAACAGGCTCTGAGAACTGTTGTGAAGTGTTGCAGTTGCCGTCAGGTGGACATAGCTGTCGTTGATGATACGGTGGGTTACCGTTTGGGTAATTGTGACGTGGGGGTTGAAGTCTCGAAATTGCCGCAGCTTATAAATGGCAAATGCGGCGCCTGCTCCTATGGCTGCAATGGTCAAGATTGACTGGACAATTCCCGCCAAGTCCTTGGCAGCGCCCATATCCATCATAATTGCAAGTTTAGAGTATAGTGGCCACTCTCGTTCCTAATTCTACCTCGCCCCCAACAGCCGCCCCACCACCCCCTCAACCGCCGCCCCCTCCTCCGACCCCCGCAGCCACTTCCGCAACTCCCGCCGGGCTATCGTCACCGTCAGTTTGGCCCCCCGTTCCTGGCGCAGCCGGGCCAACTGCCGGGCCACTTCCTGGGCTGCCGCCTGGCCCGCTTCCTGGGCTGCCGCCTGGCCCGCTTCGGATATGGCGGCGTGTTGCGGGTTGGCCGGGTCGTACTCCGGGATGGGCAGTTTCCACAGGTGTTTGTGTAAATCGCGGGCGCCGAATTGACCTTTGGACATCAGCGGGGTTGCCGCTTCGTAGAGGGTTTGGCTGTTGATGATGGCGAGAAGATAGTGGGCTTCCTGCATGTCCTTGCACGCAATCCAATAGAGTCATTCGTCAATTATGGCGTTGTCGTCGCCAAGTAACGTCGCCGTCGGTTCACCGGCAGCGGTATAGGCTATACGAACCGTCCGACCTCCTGGGTTACGTTTCCATTCCAGTTGTGATGATAACTTCCCATAATGGTCTAAACTCCCCAATAAGTTCAGCTTGTTGGCGGGTGCTTTGTTAATCTGCCAAAGGTCGCTGATAGTCTGACACCGCTCCCGCATCCGCCGCTCCAGTCCCCCCAGCCGGATACCGTCCACTCTGCTGGTATCGGTGGGTATCTTTGCCTCCAACCGCTTGAAGGGCAAGACTACTTTCAGAGGCTCAAGGGTGGCGTAGGGAACTACCGTCTCCCCTAAGTGGATGTCAAAGACGTGCCTGGACTCGATGGTCTGGCCGGTGATGGCGGTGAGGTCGAGGCTGCGCCACGGCTCTTTGTCTTGCGAACCCCTCCGCGGGTTTACGGTGATGGTCCCGCTGGCCTGTATGATGGCGGGGTTTTCGGTTTCATGGACAAAAACCAGGCAGCGTGGCCGTATGGACGCCCCTTGCCGAGAATAACCAGCGTAGGGGGAATCTCCACCCACTGACGCATCCGTAATCCCCACGCTCTCCCGCTCCACGCCGTCCGCGCCGGCCTTGCCCCGCCAGAGTTCGACGTTTCCGGTCAAAGGCTGCGCTCTGCCACCTGCGCGTAAGCGTTCGGCGAAGGCCACCGACGCCGGAATGGGGAAGAATGTATTGGGTTCCAGTTTTTCCAGGTCCCAAGCCGTCTTGTGGCCGAAGTTTACCGCCAGTTCGCGCCCGCTGCTTTCCGCTTTCCAGGCTCCGGTGCGCCACTTGGCATATTGGCCTGACTGGAGCGCGCTGTGGGGCATTACCATTCCGATGACGCCGCCATCCTTCAAATACAGGTCAACACTGCGGGCAAAGAACAATCCGGCTACGTCTTGATTGGAAGCGTACCTTCCTCCGGCCCAGATGCCGTCTAGCTCCTTGCTCTGGCGTTCCAACTCGGTACGGAGGATGCTGACCGTCTGGTTGTAGTTCAGCCAGGGCGGGTTGCCGATGATTATGTCAACCTTGCTGCGGGCCAGGGCCACCGGGCGCACCAGGTTGCGGGTGTAGTAGGCCCAAATGTGGTCACGGCCCTCGGCGTGGAGCGTTTTCAGGGCCTCGATGGTGCCTTCCAGGGGTTGGCGCTCGGCGGGGTCGGTTATGTGGTTGTCGTCCAGGGCTACGTGAGGGTCTTCGCCTCGTTCGATGCACTCGGCCACGTCGCCCATCGGGCGTCGAAGTCCTCGGCCCGCTCCACCAGGCTTACCAGAAAGACCAACTCGGTGTTCCGCTCGTCGTCAACCTGAATCCGCACCTCGCGCTCGGCGAACATGTCCCAGGCGCGGAAGCGCAGTTGCAGCGAGTCGCCAAGGTAGACGGGGATGGACATGGATGCGTCGAACCCGGCTTGCTGCGCCGCCTCGATTGCGGGGCGGGCGGCCAGGGTCCACGCGGCGCGGGCCAGGTGCGCCGCGACCGGGTGGACATCGATGCCGGTCACCGAGACGCGCAGCCGGTCCAAGACCTGCTTGGGGTGGAGGGCGGTCTGACCGGCGGCTTCTATGAAATGCCTGACCGCCTCGGCGATGAATGCGCCGGAGCCGCAGGCCGGGTCCAGGACTCGCTGGTTGAGCGGGTCGGTGACCAGTTCCCGCGTCATGGCGCGGGCCAGCCAAGCCGGAGTGTAATACTCGCCCAACTGCCGCCTTTAGTCGGGCGGGATGACCGTTTCGTACAGGATGGCGGCGATGTCGGTGGGGGGGCGCTGCCAGTCGAAGCGGGCGACCCGCCGGGCAAGGGTCTGCATGACGGGAAGGCCGCCAACCTCGGCGGGCCAGGCGAAAAAGTCCGATTCCAAAACTCCGGTCAGGCCGGTGGCGCTGCGGAACTCGCGCCCCTGGAGCAGGTCGGCGGGGTCGGTTTCCGCCTTCCGGGTGATGTCGATTCCGAAGGACGCCTGGACCACCAGGCCAATGACTGCGCCAAGGTAGGTGTGGCGGACGAACAGGTTGTCCAACTGCTCCGGGCTGCGGGCGATCTCGCCTAGGGCGGTGCGTAAGAGGTCGTGCCACAGCCTTCGCTTGACCTCGATGGTCTCGTAACCGGCGTTGGCGCGGTAGAGGGCGGCCAAGGCGTCGATGTCCCGCTGGTAAGACGGGCTGTTGGGGCCAAAGCCCTCCTCGATGGCGGCGCGGTCGGGGATGATGTTTTCCAGGGCGACCAGGGCGCGGGCGCGCAGCCACTCGTAGAGAAGATACCACTTGCCGGGGTCTTCCAGGGTGAAGGCGTAGGGCGCGATGGTCTGGACCGGACCGGCGTGGGGCCAGCGCAGCAGCCAGTATTTGCCGTCGGTCAGGATGCCCATGCGGAGGCTCTTCCCGGCGGACTGGGACTGGGCCAGGTAGTCGTCCAACTGTTGGACGTGCTCCGGGTTGGGGTCCGGCCCATTCCCGATGCGCCGCTTGACCTCCACCAGGGTATCCAGCGCGGTCAAGTCCACGGCCCGGCGGGAATCGTCCGAGGGCGGGTTTTCCTCGTGAATCTCCTCGCTCCGGGCCAGCCGGGCGGCGATGAGAAAGTCACGCGCCGCGCTGGTGATGTTGGCTTCCGCCTCGAAATTATAGTGCCGCCGCAGCAACTCGGCCGCGGCGCGGGCGGATGGGGCATCGTTGTAGTCAAGCTGCGCCGGCGAAGTCAAGGCGTGGCTCCTCGGGTCAGGTCTTGGTCTGAGGATAGACCATTGGGGCGGGGGATTCCAATTACTCCTGAAACCCGAGTGCCGCCGCCACCTCGGACTGGCGGTTGTCGAGGGTTATAAAAGCGAGGCTGCTTGGCAGAGGGGAAAAATACAGTGCGGTGGCAACGTGCCACAGGCCGGCGCCCCTGAGATAACCGGCCGACAGCGCCCTTTCAATTTCCGGGGACAGGGACCGGTCCGGGAAGACCCATTCGATATCGGTCAGTATGCGAGGCGCGAAGGGACGCCCATCCCGGTGGAGAACTGACCGTACTTCCGCCTCCAGCAGGTTCGACGAGACCAGGCGGGTAAAAGTGTTCAAGTGCTGGTCCAAGGCTTCCCAACCGGGCCTCCTCCAACTCGATAGCCAGGATAACAGAAGTGTCCACGTAGGCGGGCCTGTCCGGGGACGGCTGCGTCAGGGCGGGAACCATTTGACGCGCTCGGAGCCTCGCTCGGCAAGGAACCGGTCCAAAGCGCCGGGCGCGGCCCCCCGGGTCCGGGCCGGCGCGGCTCACTCGGAACGCTTGAGGGTACTATTACTCCCCTTCGCACCAGTTCATCCCACCATGCTTCGACTTTTTCGGGTGTATCGAACTGCTCTTTGACCGGGCGTATTTCGGCGGCGGGCTTGCCGCGGTAGGTCACCGTGACCGTCTTGCCTTCGCGCACTTGCCGGATAATCTCCGAGAATTTCGCTTTCGCTTCCTGCATCGAGTATGTGTCCATAGCGCCTCGCACCAGTATCGCATTATATGTAGTCTGACTAATCTATCCGAATGCGAGGCTCTTGGGCAACTGTTCGGGCGACTCCATCCGTTGTGGGTTGCCCGGCAAGCCTTGTCCCAACCACACATAATTGGCGAAAATCTTAAACTCAGCACAAAAAGCACGCCTAACCTCCCCCGCCGGTCTAATAAAATATTGGTTATTAGGAAAGCTTGTCACAGGGCAGGTTGTTGATCTGGTGCTCCTGTCCATCGTGGGAACGCTTCAAATCAGGCGGGGCAGACAAATCATGTGAGGGGGCCGACCGTCTAACGATCGACAAGGAGCGAGTTATGAGATTTGTAGTGGTGGGAGCCGGACAAGGTGGATCGAATATCGCCGATGAATTCGTGGCGATGGGTCAATGGATCTGGAAAAACCGCAATATCAGAATCTTCACCGGTGAAGACACCGACCCCATTCATAAGGGCGTCTTCGCCGTCAACCTGGGCGCGGGAGACCTCTACGGCTTGGAGCATATCCCGCAAACTGACAACCACACTATCCTGTTGGGCACCACTGACGAGTTCCGCGGCCGCGGAGCAGGCAAGATCAACGCTGACGGAGCCGAGCAGGCTCGCCGGGGAGGACATAAGATCATCTCCACTATCCGGGACAACGGCGACGTCGCATCGGCGGACGCCATCCTGGTCGCCGCCACGACCGCCGGAGGCACCGGTTCCGGCTCCGTGGGCGTCATAGTCGACATGCTCAAAGAGGCCTTCAAGAAACCCGTATACGCCATGCTGGTCCTCCCCTTCTTGAACCAATACGACGACCCGGACAGCATGATGAACACCGCGACTTGTTTGAAGAAGGTGATGGAGAAGTCCTCCGCCGACGCCGTGTTCCTGGTGGACAACCAGAAGTTCGTCCAGGGCAACCAGTCGATGACCTACAATTACTCTCAGATCAACCGCAAAATCGCCGACTCGTTTATGGACATTCTGTGCGTCGGCGAGGAGACCGACCGCCGGTACATCGGCGAGGTGCTGGACGCCAACGACGTGATCAGGATCCTGAAAGGCCCCACCGCCATCGGCGTGAGCACCACCTCGATCCCCAAGAAACCAACCGGGTTCATGGCCCGGCTGCGCGGCGATAAGAACAAGTCGAACCATTTTTCCGTGGCCAAATCCCAGATCGAACGGGCCCAGAACGTCCTGCATCAAGCCCTCGGCGAGCTGTCCATAGACTGCGAGCTGTGGGACAGTGGACGTACGTACTATGACGCCCATAACGTACTGGGACTGTTCAGCGGCCCCCCGGGAGAGGCTACCGAAGAAATCGTAGAGATGATGGACAACAACCTGTCGGAGCTCGTGCCGGGAGCCGGCCGCCGCAAGGGGACCTACCCGGGGCGCGTATCCGACACCATCAGCTTTACCGTGATTATCTCCAACATCGGCAGGGGAGCTGCCATGGACAAGGTGGAATTCTTCTACACCGAGGCCACCAAGATGATGTCCGAAGTCCAGACCAAGCGGGAGGGCCGGGAGAAGCAGTGGGAGGAGGCCAATAAGGCGGCGTCCCTGCTTCCCGATCTCTAAGCCCTGTGTTTGGTCGAGCCGCGCCGTCTGACAGACAAAATCATGTGTAAGAGGAGGAGGCTATGAGAAACTCCAGGACCCGGGAAGTGCGCGGAGGCTCGCGCCGGCCGCTGATACTATCGCTATTGTTGATATTGGTGGTGGTGGCCGGCGTGGGCGTGGCGTACTTCGTGCAAGGATTCGGCCCCCTGGCGGCCAGGACCGCGCCAGTCGAAGAGCCGCAGGCCCTGGTACGAGAGACAGTCCAGGTCCAAGAGCCTGCGATGCCGGCCGGAGAGCAACCCCCAACCGGGGAGTCAAGCTCCCTGGAACTCAGTCCCCAACCGACGGCCACGCCGGAGCCCACGCAGGCCCCGGAACCAGTATCTGAAACTATCACCGAGGCGGCGCCGGCGGTCGAAACGCCCCCGCAGGTCCCTGTCGTAATCCCGGAGGCCGCCCCCGAGCTTTCCCTGGAAGAAAAGCGGGCCGCCGCCTTGAAACTCCTACCCGATGTGGAGTTTGGTGAGGTACTTGGGGAGGGGTTCGGCGCGCTGAAGCTCCCTGGTGGAGAATTGGTTGATACGTGGTATACGTTCCAGGTGGACACCAGGACCGGAGAGATAACAGTCTACATGGCCCAATTTGACGCTGACCTGGAATCCATCCTAACCACCATGAAGGTGGTCAACTATGCCAAGGGTAAGGAATTGGACAACGCTGAGATGACCCTGTACTACTCCGACGGCTCGGAGAGGGTCATTTCCTTCAATGGTCCCGAGGGCACCATCAGGCTGGTCCAGCACTACAACCTGCCCTTCGGCCCCAGCGTGTTTTCCGCGCCGCTGCGGCGGGAATTGGTGTTCTACGGAATGGAGTTTACGGACCAGGCCGGGGAGACTTCGGTTGAGCTTCACCTGGACGTGAGCGGACTGGCCGATAGCGAAGAGATGGAATTTGAGAAGAAGGCGCCCGTTGAGGTGATCGGCGCCCTTCACGAAATCAGACTATTGGTGGACCAGATCGAGGAACAGCGTCAGGGGTGACCTGTAGCAGCAATTCGACCGGGAAACCGAAGGGGGCGGGGCTTCAAGTTCAAGCCCCGCCCCCTCTATTTAGGATGCGCTGGGCCCGCGCTTGTACCTAGCCGATAGCTTTGATACAATCTGCGCTGCGCCGCTACGGGAAAGAGCAGGCGGCGCAGCCATCGCTTCGGACGTAAAGTTGAGTCCTCGGCCCTCGGCAAGATCGGTATCGAGCTAAACTGCGATTAGGAGGTCACGAGATGCCTTCATTTTGGGAGAACCTGCGATTCGCTGGTGAACGCGAGCAGGACGACTTGCACGGCTATCAAGGGCAGGACATGCCCTGCTACGTGAGCCATCCCCTGCCGTCAGCCGGCAACTCATTCCCGGGGATCATTGTGGTGCAAGAGGCCTTCGGGGTCACCCGCCACATGGAGAAAGTCTGCGATCGCTTCGCCCAGGAGGGTTATGTTGCCTTCGCACCGGCACTGTACCACCGGGAGCAACCCAACCCCAAATTGGGATACAATGAAATGGCTGCCGTACAGGGATTCATGGGTAATCTAAACGACGAGGAAATAGTCGAGGACATCAACGAGGTCGTAAAGTACAGCCAATCAGACCAGTTCCGGCGCACGAACAACCAGAAGATCGGAATCGTAGGCTACTGCGTCGGCGGGCGGATCACCTATCTCGCCGCCACCAGTTGCCCGGGGCTCAGCGCCGCCTCCGTGTATTACGGCGGGCGAATTCTGGTCCCGTTTGGTGATGGCCCTGCTCCTATCGACCTCACCAACCGAATCACCGTTCCGGTGATGGGCAACTTCGGCGAAGAGGACGCCAATCCCTCACCCGCTGACGTGGCTCAGATAGAAGCCGCCCTCCAGGCAGCGGGTGCCACCCACGACTTCAAGATATACCCCGGAGCCGGTCACGGCTTCAACTGCGACGAGCGGGACAGTTATAACGAAGCCGCCGCCAGCGACGCCCTGGAGCGGACTCTGGGCTGGTTCAACCAGTACCTGCGCAGCTAACCCGCCCATACAAGTAAGGAGCGCATTTACGCGCCCTTCCTGACCTGGATAGAATAAGCCCGGACGGCTGTAAATCAACCGTCCGGGCTTATTTTCCTACTCCCGTCCTCACAGGAATATGGCGGGATGGGTACGGCTAGACTGTTACTCCATGAACGAGTTGCGCATCCGGTAGATGGTCAATTCCGGCTCGATGGGAGCCACCGGCATGTAACCGGCCTCCTCGATCTTGGCCACGATAAACCAGGGACCAAGCTCTTCCAGCGCGGTGCGGAACACCGTTCCCAGTTCCTCAAGGTCGCTTACCGTCGCGGTGCGGGGAATGTTGCAACTCTCCGCCACTTTGGCCAGGTCGGTGCCTTTGGCGGTGTGGCTGGGTTGGTGGCCGGTCTGCCCCCATTCCTCGTTGTCCCATACAACCACTATCAGGTTTTGCGGCTGTTCCCGCCCTATGGTGGCGATGGTCCCCATGTTCATCAGTAGCGACCCATCGCCGTCCAGCGATATGACTTGCTCATCGGTGGACACGGCCATACCCAGGGCGATAGATGAGCAAAGTCCCATGCTCCCGTAGGTGTAAAAGTTCCTGTCCCGGTGCCCAACGTGCCAAAGCTCGTCGGTGGTTGGCCCCAGATTGGAGACGATGGCCCGGTCACCGGCAAGGGACACTATCAGCTTGGTCGCGTCAAACCTAAGCAAGTTTTCCCCCGTGCAGTAGCTGGGTGAGACAGATCGCAACCGGTTGCCGGTTGGAGTGACAGAGCTTCAACGCCCCGTCAACGATCCTGTCCATCTTGTATTCGTCTTCGAGGGTAAAGTGGACCAACCCCAGCACGTCTAGAATGGGCCGGGTTGAGCGCCCCATCGCCACCTGGGCTATGTTGAACTCGCCGGGCCCGCCCCGCAAATTTATAAACATCGGAATCGGCGTCCGGGCGGGGATACACAGGCTTGCGAGAGCGTTCACGGAGTTGCCGAATCCACTGGACTGCATGAACACTGCGGAGTTTCGGCCCACTGCGTATCCCCCCACGGCGATACCTATCGCCTCTTCTTCTCTTGAAGCGGAGACAAGGTGGAAGAAGGGGTCGGCCTCGATGAGGCTGGTGACCTGGTGGATGGAGATGTCCGGCACATAGGCGATGAGCGACGTGTCCCAGTCCTTCAGCGCCTGAACGATGGTTTCAGCCCAGTTCATTATCGGTGCTCCTCCCTTTGAAAGCAGCATAAACCATAGCAGCGCCCTTTCTTAATGTCAAAGCAAACCGGACCCGGCGCAGGGCCTTTCGATTATTACCCAAACCGGCTCCATAGTCGTTCCAGCGAAAACTGGAACCCAGCAATGCCAGGTATCTGAACGTGAGATTAAGAAGGGTTCCTGGATTCCGGCTCAAGGCCTGCCCCGTACTGGATACGGGGGCCGGAATGACGGACGGGGTAGTAGCGGCGCATGAGCGTTCTTGGTCCACATAATCGAATTACCCTGGGAGCCGGTGCTCGGCGGTCAAAGTTGCGGCTGAGACGCCGCGGGTATATAACTAGCTACCGGAGACGCGCCGTCTCCGCCCTTACCAGACAAGAGCATTTGCGGGGGAGCCTCGTCTATGGCATTGGACCTTTTCCAGGGGCTAAATGTGCTTGACCTCGCACAGGGTATCAGCGGCCCGTTTTGCGCCAAACTCTTCGCCGACCTGGGAGCCCGGGTGGTCAAGGTGGAACCGGGTACCGGTGACCCCTCGCGCCGCACGGGACCCTTTCCAGACGGGGACCCCGACGAGGACGCCAGCGGCCTCTTCCTGGCCCTGAACAGCAACAAACTGGGCATCACCCTGAACGTGGAGTCGCCCACCGGTAGGGAGTTGCTGCTCCGGCTGGCGGAACAGACCGACCTGCTGGTCGAGAGTTTTCCCCCGTCCTATCTTCCCGGCATCGGTCTGGACTTCCCCACCTTCCAGGCCCGGAACCCCCGGCTGGTGATGACCTCGGTGACCCCGCTGGGCCAGACGGGACCCTGGGCCGGCTTCCAGGCCAACAACCTCCTGCTATCCGACCTTAGCGGTCACTCTCGCGAGCACCCCGGACCCGTGGACGATCCCACGGAACAGCCGCCGTTGCAACTAGCGGCCCATCAGGCCGAGTTCCTGGCCGGACTCGCTGGAGCCTCGGCATCCGTTCTGGCCTTGAACCGCCGCAGGTTGAACGGAAAAGGGTGCCACGTGGACGTTTCGGGAATGGAGGCGTTGGCCCTTCTGTCCCAGACCTCCCTGGCAGAGTTCTCCCTTGGCAGGCCGCCCCGCACCCGGTTGCGCGAGGGCGGGGGGAGGCAGGCATTGCTCGTCCTTCTGCCCTGCCGGGATGGTTACGTGGGAATTTCCCCCAGGCAGCAGGACCAATGGGACCGGTTCGTGGATTTGATGGACAGTCCCGCGTGGGCCGCAGACGAGAAGTTTGCCACCACCGACAGCAGGTTGGCCAACTGGGGTGAGTTGGAACCGTTGCTGGCCGCGTGGACCAAAGAGCGAAGCAAAGAGGACGTGTACCGAATGGCCCAGGGCAGCCGCATCCCGTCTTTCCCACTGAACACGGCCGCCGACCTGTTCACGTCCGCCCAGCTAGAGTCACGGGAGTTTTTCGTCGAAGTGGACCATCCGAAAACAGGTAAGCTCCGGTACCCCGGATTTCCGGCCAAATTCGGGTCCGGCAAGCGGTTGGAAATGTCTCCCGCCCCGTCTCTGGGGAGAGACAATCATACAGTCCTCGGCGAATCGGGGCTTGGCTTGAGCGGCGATGAAGTGGTCACTCTGAAGTCCCAGGGAATTATCTAGTGAATTATCAAGGGAGGTCTCACAGTTGAAAATCGATCCCAATACTTTCGAACGGTTCAACAGTGTGCTGACAGGCGTGGTCGTGCCCAGGCCCATTGCCTTCGTCTCCAGCATCTCGGCTAGCGGCGTGGCCAACCTGGCCCCCTATTCCTTCTTTAACGCCGTTTCATACGACCCGCCAACTATCGTGTTTTCCTCGTCAAGGAGTACTGGCCGCAAGAACAAAGACACCCTGGCCAACATCGAGGAAACAGGTGAGTTCGTCGTCAATATTGTCGTGGACGACATAGCCCACGCTATGAATGCCACGGCCGCCGAGTTCCCGGCCGACGTGGACGAGTTCCAGATCGCGGGCCTGACCGCGGTCCCTTCCGAGATCGTGCGGGCGCCCCGTGTAGCTGAGTCTCCCGTAAACATGGAATGCCGCCTGAACCAGGTCGTCAACCTGGGGAGGGAAGGCCACCAGCACGGCCTCGTGATCGGGGAGATCGTTTTGATGCACATCCGGGACGACGTCATAGACGGCCACCGGATCAACCACCAGCGGCTCAAGCCCACCGGCAGGCTCGCAGGAAACATGTACTGCTACACTGCCGACACCTATGAGATGGTGCGGCCCGTTTACCAGCCGGATGCTGTCCAGGAGCCTGCCGGCGATGGTTAAGGCTCCCCTGGAAAACGTCCGGATCGCGGACTTTACCTGGCAGATTGCAGGCCCGACTTGCACCCGCTACCTGGGGTTGATGGGCGCGGAGGTCATCCGCGTGGAGAGCAGCCGGCGTCCCGACCCCTACCGCGCTCGGACTATCAGCCATCTGATCAACCAGAACAAAAAGAGCATTACACTCAACCTCTCCCACCCGGAGGCGGTCGGGCTGGCCAAACGCCTGGCCTCCTTGAGTGATGTGGTTATCGAGAACTTCGCTCCGGGCGTGATCGAACGGCTGGGGTTGGGGTTCGAGGAGCTGTCACGGGATAACCCCGGCATCATCATGGTCTCGTCGGCGGGTCTGGGCCACACCGGACCCGACTTCAACCAGGTCGCCTACGGGACCTTGGTGCAGTGTTTCACCGGCTGGAGCGCCCTGCAGGGCTACCCCGGCCGGGGGCCTGAAATCGGCGGCATCTGGACCGACCCCATGGTGGGGATGTTGGAGGTTTTCCTGGTCAACGCCGCGCTGCACCGCCGTTGGGAGCACGGAGACGGCCAGTACATCGACCTCTCCATGGCCGAGGCCACCACCATGCTGCTCCCGGAAACGGTCCTGGAATACGGGATGACCGGCCGGGTACAGGAGCCGAAGGGGAACACACACGGCAGTGCGGCCCCTCACGGCAACTATCCCTGCCTTGGTGACGACCAGTGGATTGGCATCGCGGTAGAAAGCGACGGCCAGTGGCGCGCCTTATGCACGACCCTGGGCCGGACCGGGTGGCTGGATGACCCCAGGTTCAAGACTGCCCTGGGCCGTTGGCAGAATAAGGGGGTTCTGGATGAGCTTCTTGGCGCCGTCACGTCCGGGTACGACGCGACCGAACTGGCTGAAGCCCTGCAGGGAGGCGGCACACCCGCCGCTCCCTCCCTGTCGGTTGCCCAGCTATGGAAGAACCCTCACCTGCGGGAAAGGGGGTTCTTTCATGACTTCCGGGAACATGATGGCGCCAGCTACGAGCTTCCCGGAGCGCCCTGGCGGTTCGATGGAGAGCTAGAGGGAGAAATGACGGCCCAACCCCTGAGGGGCGAGCACAACAGCTACGTGTTTGGGGAGTTGATGGGGTTGACCGAGCCTGAGATAGAAGAGCTGGTCGAGGAGCAGGTTATCTATTGACCCAGGGCAGGGAGGCTACCCTCGTTCCTCGTCGGCGGGCATGTCGTCAGTCAGAAAGTCCTGGCCAAAGGGACCCCGGTAGGAGTTTAGAGCCCCTTCCAGCTTGTCCTGAAAAGTCTCGGCGTCTCGCGCCTGCAGCATCACCGCCCGCCCGTTTACGAGCCGCACTCTGAGACGGTCTCCAATCGGTAGGCTGAGCAAGTCCACGTGAGAGACATTGGTGAACGGAATGGTCCGGATGCGGGGGCGCCCGTAAACGATCACCAGGGCGTCGGGGTAAATCCAGTATTGCCGTGGGTTGGTCAACCAGGTGAATGACGCCACCGCTAGTCCCACTATTATCAGCAGGAATTCGCCGGTCTGGTAAAAATTGTAGAGTCCCAGAGCAACAACAGCGACGGAGAGAATCAACGTCACGTTTATCGAGCCGCGGTGTTGGTCCCAGTGTATCGGCTGGTTTGGAGGCTGTTCCACCAGCCAATTCTACCATACCCGGCAATGCCAATGACAGGCTGAGGATTTGACGCCACAGGGCCTTTTACTGATACGTGAGTCCACCCAGGGCAACCCAGGGCCTTTTAGTTCTTGGCGAATTTGCCTGAACTGTGATTCATGTGATTCTAAAAGTTGCCATGATTTTCAGGGCCGGCAAAATCAGCGGAATCTCCCGATCACAAAAATCAGCGGTTCAGACGACAACTAAAAGACCCTGATGGCAACCCCCTCCGGTTGAGGCATTTACCACATAGGAAGTACAATTGCCTAAACTTTTTCCCGGCGGTCCGCCGCCGCCCCGGAATGCCGGCAACTGCGATTTATCCCCGGAGGGGTGTGATGCCCAGCGATAGCAAGGACCAATGGCAGAGAGAGACCCTGGGCCCGGTGGTGCAACGCTTCCCGGAGCGGCAGGAAGAGTTCGTCACCGACAGCGGTATCACCATAGACCCCCTCTACGACGCCGAAGGCCTTGCCAGCCAGGAGCACGACGCGCGTCGGAACCTGGGCTTCCCAGGCGAATACCCCTACACCCGGGGCGTTCAACCCAACACTTACCGCGGCCGGGTGTGGACCATGCGGCAATATTCAGGGTATGCAACCGCCGCCGAGACCAACCGCCGGTACAAATACTTGCTGGACCATGGCCAGACCGGGCTCTCCGTTGCATTTGACCTGCCCACCCAGATCGGTTACGACTCCGACCATCCCCTGGCCAGGGGGGAGACGGGCAAGGTGGGGGTGCCCATTTGCAGCCTCCAGGACATGGAGACCCTGTTCGACGGTATCCCGCTGGACAAGGTCAGCACGTCGATGACGATCAACGCCACAGCCTCCATCCTCCTCTGTCTCTACATCGCGGCGGCCAAGAAACAGGGAGTGGAGCCGGACCAGCTAAACGGCACCATCCAAAACGACATTCTCAAGGAGTACATCGCCAGGGGTACCTACGCCTACCCGCCGCGTCCTTCCATGCGCCTGGTCGTGGACGTGTTCAAGTACTGCGCCGAAAACGTGCCGCGCTGGAACACCATCAGTGTCAGCGGCTACCACATGAGGGAAGCGGGAGCTACGGCGGTGCAGGAGTTGGCCTTCACATTTGCCAACGGCATAGCCTATGTGCAGGCGGCAATCGACGCCGGTCTGGAAGTCGACCAGTTTGCTCCCAGGCTGTCCTTCTTCTTCGTAGCCCAGAACAATCTGTTCGAAGAGGTGGCCAAATTCCGCGCCGCCCGCCGCATGTGGGCCAAAATAATGAAGGAGCGTTTCGGCGCGAAAGACCCGCGTTCGATGATGCTCCGATTCCACACCCAGACCGCGGGGGTGAGCCTCACCGCTCAGCAGCCAGACAATAATGTCATCCGTTGCACGATCCAGGCCCTCGCCGCGGTGTTGGGCGGGTCTCAGTCGCTGCACGTAAATTCCAAGGATGAAGCCCTCGCCCTTCCCACCGAAGAGTCGGCGCAGCTATCCCTCCGGACGCAGCAGATATTGGCCTACGAGAGCGGAGCGGCCGACGTGGTTGACCCCCTGGGAGGCTCCTATTACGTGGAGAGCCTCACCAACCAGTTGGAAGGGGCTGCCTTCGACTATATAGACCGCATCGACCGGCTTGGCGGCACCGTGGCCGCCATCGAACAGGGCTTCCAGGTACAGGAGATCGGCAACTCGGCATACCAGCATCGGGTTGAAGTGGAAACGGGGTCCAGGACCATCGTGGGCGTGAACCGGTACGTCTCCGAAACCCCGCCCATCGAAGGGCTTCTGCGAGTGGACGCCGAGGCGGAACGCCAGCAGATCGAGAGCCTGGAGAAGCTGCGCCAGGAGCGGGACGGCTCGAAAGTGGAGGCAGCCTTATCCCGGCTGGCCGAGACCGCCCGCGGCTCGGACAACACCGTGCCCGCGATCCTAGAATGTGTGGAGTCCTACGCCACCCTGGGAGAGATCTGCCAGGTCTTTAGAGACATATTCGGGGAACAAAAAGAGATGGCCGCGTTTTAGGCAGGGTGTTTTAACGAGGCGACCATGACCAGGGCGCAAGTGTAGTTTGCAAAGAGGCGTAAGAGAATGGTCACAGACGCAGAGAGAATATCAGAGAGGGTAGCAAGAGTTGAAGGGATCCTCGAAGAGGTGAGGAGTCGGCTCGACGACCTTCAGACCCGTATTGGTAATCTCGAGGGCCGCGTCCAAACCCAGCTTTATTGGATTATCGGAGTAATGCTGGCCGTGCTCATACCTATGTGGGTAACCATCATCCTGGCGATTTTGTTCAAAGATTGATAAGGAAGAACGCAGTATGCCATCCCCAAAAATCGTTGAATACTTTGAGTCTTTCTACAAGGGTATAGACGACGTGGAACTGACGCTGGATGAAATCCAGCACGCCCTGCGTCGCGCGGCGGTCAATAAGAAGGCCCTGCAAAAGTACCTGGAGTTGGTGAAGGAAATCCCGGAAGTCCTCGAAGTCCGTTACGACCAGGACTACGACATCGTGACCGCCATATTCTCGGAAGCCGAACCCCACAGTGGCAAGGCGTGGCACAGATTGTTACGAGTGGAACTGGACGCTTCAGGTCACGTGAACCCGGTCACGCTCGATTTCCGTTTGGTCAATTGTCACGGTCGTGCCTTGGACGGGGGCTTCTACAACCGCATAGGCGGTGAACCGGTCTGGACGCGATAGCGGATGCAAGATCCGCAGGACCATTTATCGGCGGCCATCCGAAACGAAGAGTTTGTGATGGACATTAGCGCCTTGCCGGTGCGATATGCCGAATGGGAAGTGACGGCGTTGTTCTATTCCGCGCTGCATTACGTCAACGCTTACCTGGAAACGCAAGGGCACTTTCCAAGAAATCACTTCCAAAGGGACAACTTGGTCAACAGATTGACCAACGTCGGGGTGGAATACCGATACTTGTTTCAGCAGAGCATAAATGCCCACTATGAATCGGGCCGATTCACGCCCCAACAGGTTGACCAAATCAGGACCGGCGCCTTCCTCCGGGTAAAGGAACAAATGCTATCCTTGCTTGGAATCTAGCGCCGGCCCTGTCAGACAAAACATAGCCTGCTGCCAAAGATTAGGAGAAAAATCATGCCAGACCTGATACTTACCGAAGAAGAGCAACTGCTGAGAAATACGGTCCGCGAGTTCGCCGATCGTGAACTGGTCCCCCGCGCCCGCGAGGTGGACGAGAGGGGGGAGTTCTCCTGGGAGAACTGGCGCGGCATGGCCAACATCGGTCTTATGGGTCTGGGCATCGACGCCAAGTACGGCGGCAGCGGCCTAGATGGGTACCGCAAGGTGGCCATCGCCGCCGAAGAAATCGCCCGGGGCGATGCGGCGGCAAGCGTTAGTATGCTGGCACACCTGTCCCTTGGGACCACCACCATCTACAAGTTTGGCAACGAGGAGCAGAAGATGCGGTTGGTCCCGTCCCTCGCCTCTGGCGAGGGCGTTGCGGCGTGGGCTTTGACCGAACCCGGCAGCGGTTCCGACGCCGCCGCAATGCGTACCACCGCGACAGAACGCGACGGCACCTTCTTCCTCAATGGCAGCAAGACCTTCATAACCAACGCATCGGTGGCCGAGTCCATCGTGGTGTTTGCCTCGGAAGACCGCTCTCAGGGCTATAAGGGGATCAGCGCGTTCGTGGTTGGCCGGGACTCCCCTGGTCTCAAGATCAACCCGCTGCATGGCAAGATGGGTATGCGGGGATCGACCACCGACGAGGTGGTGTTCGAAGACACTCCCGTACGTGTCGATAACGTGCTGGGAGAGCGGAAACGCGGGTTCAACCACGCCATGGAGATACTCGACTCCAGCCGTATCATCATCGCGGCCCAGTGCGTGGGCATCGGCCAGTCGGCGCTGGAAGCCTCAGTCCGCTACGCGCAGCAGCGGGAGACTTTCGGCAGGCCAATTGCCCAGCACCAGGCCATCCAGTTCATGCTGGCGGACATGGCTTCCCAGGTCTACGCGGCCAGGGTGGCGACTATGAACGCCGCCACCTTGATGGACCAGGGACTGCCCTTCGTGACCGAGGCTTCGATGGCCAAGCTAATAGCCTCGGAGATGTGCGTCGAGGTGGCCAACAAGGCGATACAGGTGCATGGCGGCATCGGCTACTTCCAGGAAGCTGGGATAGAGCGAATCTTCCGCGACGCCCGTGTAACCACCATCTACGAGGGAACGTCGGAGATACAACGGCTGGTCATTGCCCGGCAAATACTGGCCCAATATCCGGTGTGAGGTAAGAAATGCCCAAATTGGAGTACGCCGATACCGCCACCGAAACGGCGATGGCTTTCGTCAAGCAGCATTACTTCCTGACGGGCGCCCCGTGAGCGCCCGTCAGGAAGACGGGACGTGGCTAGTCGAGATAGACATTGGGATCACCAAGACCAGGTTGGGCCACGTGAAGCTGGACTCGGAAACGGGCGATGTCGTCGAGTACCGCTTCCCGTTGCCGGAGGAAGGTTATGACCGCAAGAGGTGAGGGATTCCTGGACGAAAAGTTGGACGTTTACAGGTCGCAAGCCACCTATTACCTGGATAACGCTCAAGAATTTCTCGCCAGGCAGGAATTCACTAAGGCCAGCGAATTTCTGTGGGGCGCGGTGGCCCAGGCCGTCAAAGCGGTGGCCGCCTCGAATGGCGTCCACTTGGCCAGCCACGGCCAGCTATGGGAATACGCCAGGGTTATTTCCAAGGAGCGGGACGACCCCGCGATAATTCAGGACTTCCGGCAGGCCAACACCTTTCACATGAATTTCTACGAAGCCGGCCTGCCGCCCGAAGAAGTGATTGACTCGATGGAAACGTTCCGGGCCACCGTCGGAAAGTTGCTGAATCTTTTGCCAGAGGAGGCCAGCCGGGAGTGAGCGAGACTTGTACAGTCAACTACATCGACCACGTGGGCGTGGCGGTAAACGATATCGACGCGGCCCTGGCGTTCTTCGGTGAAGTATTCGGGACTCCCGCCGCCATCGTGGAGGAGCTTGCCGACCAGGAGGTGCGGGCCACTCTGATACAGGTGGGAGAGACCCGGTTGGAGCTTCTCGAACCACTGTCGCCGGAGTCCGCCGTGGGACGCTTCATCGAACGCCGGGGCGAAGGGCTGCATCACCTGGCCCTCAACGTGACCGGCATCGAGGGGAAGCTGGCGATACTCGCCGCCAGAGGCATCCAACTGGTGGACGAGAAGCCGCGAGAGGGACTATCGGGGAACATCGCGTTTATACACCCAAGGTCAGTGTTCGGCGTGCTCACCGAGTTAGTGGAAAGCGCCGGTCCATAGACCGTGGACCGGCGCAGGGGCCTAAAAACAGACGAAGCGACATAGAAAGGCAGGGACTAAAGGTATGACTCAAGGCCAAAACCCCGTCCGGGTGCTGGTGGCCAAACCGGGCTTGGACGGCCACGACCGCGGGGCCAAGGTAATCGCCCGTGCGCTCCGTGATGCGGGAATGGAAGTCATTTACACCGGGATTCGCCAGACCCCCCAGATGATCATTCAGGCGGCGATCCAGGAAGACGTAGACGTGCTGGGGATCAGCATTCTTTCTGGCGCCCACCTGGAGATTCTCCCAGGGATAATGGACCTGATGCGGGAGAGCGGCCTCGACGACGTCATGGTCATTCTTGGAGGAATCGTGCCGGAGGCAGACCGCCAAACCCTGGCCGGCATGGGCGTGTCCGCCGTGTTTGGTCCGGGCACGTCAACCGGCGAGATCGTAGAGTTTATCCATTCCAACCTGCCGGAGCGCCGGTTAATCTAGCTCCCGGCAGCCGGCGAAAGTCATCCCTCGCAGCATGGCAAACATAACGATTCTCGAAGTTACAGCTATTGACATCGCTAGACTGGCCTCGTTTATAATTACTGTCGATTATTAGCGGGTTGTAAAATCAAAAGATGCAATTCAACGTCGCGCAGTTGCTGAAGGAGCCCATGGGTTCAATCCGCAACTTCCGCGTGGAAGAGGGTCCCTCGGAAGGGTTGCCGGTTGTCAGTAGCGTTTCGGGCGATGTCCGGGTCCTGCGGACTCACCGGGGGGTCTTGGTGAAAGCCTACCTGGATATCCAGACGGCTCTAACATGCAGCCGCTGTGTGGGCGATTTCGACAGGATATCCACAGTTCGCATCGAAGAAGAGTTCCTTCCCGCGATCGACCTTCACACCGGGCGCAGAGTGGATATTTCAGATGAAGATGAGGAAGGACTGCGGATCGACGACGAGCACCTGCTCGACCTGACTGAAGTGACCAGGCAGTACGCCATCTCCGACCAACCGATGAAGCCCTTGTGCAGTTCGGACTGCCTGGGGCTCTGCTTGGAGTGTGGAACGGACCTTAACCAGTCCGAATGCGGCTGTAACAGCATCCCAATCGACCCAAGGTGGGGAGCATTGGCCGGGCTACAGACCATAAAGGACGAATAACCGGGCCGGACCATCGGCCTGCATTGAAAGAAAGACGAACGGAAAGAAGGACGAACGGGCCAGCCGGGGCGCAAACTCCGGCGGTCGAAGAAGAAGCTACTATGGGTGCAGTACCGAACAAGAAGCTTACAAGAGCGCGCAAGCGGCGGCGGCTGGCGTCACACAAGCTGAGGCCACTAAACCCGGCATTCTGCTCGCGTTGCCGAAGCGCCAAGATGCCGCATACGGCATGTCCTCAGTGTGGTTATTACCGGGGTATGCAAGTGGTTGGAGTAGAGGGGTAGCGGAGGATAGCCCGATAATGCCCAGGTCTCGTGCTCTGGAGGACCGTCCCGGAACGGGATGGCTTCCGATGGGTTCACGGTGCCCTCATTGTCGATAGATCAGGCCGATTGATTATGGCTGACCTGCCCTCACAGAAACAAATCTCAATTTTGTTTGGGCGTATGAGATGAATACAGTCACCGCAACAGAATCGCCTGCCAAGTGGGCCTACGTGTTTCCGGGGCAGGGTTCCCAGGCGGTAGGTATGGGCGAACAGCTATACCAGTCGTCACCGGCTGCCAGGGGGATTTTCCGGGAGGCAGACGAGAGCCTGGGTACACATCTCACAAAGCTGATGTTCCAAGGCCCCGCTAGTGACCTTCAGGATACCCTGAATTCTCAGCCGGCCATCATGACCGTAAGCATAGCCTGCTGGAAGGCATGGGAAGAATTTCTCGGCCGGCAAGCTCCCAAGCCTTCAGCGTTGGCCGGGCATAGCCTTGGCGAGTACACCTCCATGGTGGTGGCTGGAGTCGTCACCTTTGCCGAGGGCGTCCGCTTGGTGCGCGAACGGGGCCGGCTGATGCAGCAGGCCGCCATTGACCGGCCGGGCAGCATGGCCGCCATTATTGGGCTGGAAGAGCTTGCCCTGACTCAGATCTGTGCGGAGACCGGCGTCGAGTTGGCCAATATCAACTCGGACGACCAGATAGTGATTAGCGGTGACCGGATGGCTGTCGCCCAGGCCATGGACCTTGCGTCGGCACGGGGCGCCAGGAGGACCATCCCCTTGCCGGTCAGCGGCGCGTTTCATTCCTCGTTAATGGAACAAGCGCGGGAAGGACTATCCCAAGCCGTTGCCGCCCTCGAATTTAATGACCCTTCCACGCCGATTATCGCAAACTCCGACTGCGCCGCGTTGAAGAGCGGAGAACAGGTCAAAGAAGAACTGCTGAACGGCCTCTGCCAGTGCGTACGCTGGAAGCAGTCCGTCCGTAGCATGGTCGAGTCCGGTATCAACGAGTTCGTGGAGTTGGGACCTTCCAACGTCCTGTCGGGCCTGATCCGCAGGATCGACCGGGGCGTCCACGCCGTGGCGCTCTCAGACCCGGCGTCTATTGGAAAACAAGCCGGCGAGAATCCAACCGGGAGTGCGGCATAGCTCCGGGGCTATGAGATCGGTGGGAAGCCTATGCCCAGAGTAAGGTCTACGGACTTGCGACGCAGGGGAAGGGTGGCGGCCCTCCAGTGTTTGTTCGCCTCTGATTTCGGCGGCGTCGGCAGGGACTCCTCCCTGTCCTGGCTCGCCGAAGAAGACCGGCTGCCCGTGCGTGTGTTAGAATTTGCTGAGGAAATCCTGCAGGGTGTGACAGACCATCGTCTGGACTTGGACAATCTGATCCAGCGGTACGCCCCCACATGGCCGGTTTCCCAAATGTCCCCGCTGGACCGCAACGCCCTGAGAATTGCATTATTCGAGTTGTTGCATAGCCCCGGTACCCCTCCAAAAACAGCAGTTAACGAGGCGGTCGATTTGGCCAAGGAGTTTGGCAGCGAGAGCTCCGCAAGGTTCGTCAATGGAGTCCTCGGCTCCGTCATGGCAGAGATGGAATCTGTCGGTTTGGCGTCGGTTTGACACCATGAGTCTCAAGGGAGATGACCTATTGGGCAGCGTATATGATCGCGTGAAGGTTATCGTGGTCGACAAGTTGGGAGTTGGCGAGGAAGAAGTCACCGAAAGTGCTTCTTTCGTCGAAAACCTCAACGCCGATTCTTTGGACCTGGTTGAATTGATCATGGCCATCGAGGAGGAGTTCTCCACGGATGACAACCCTGTGGAAATTTCCGACGATGAGGCGGGGAACATTCTCACCGTCAAAGATGCCGTCACGTACCTGAAATCCCACGGGATCGACGATAGCTAGACACTGTGCGGCCTCTGCTTGGGTCATACCTGGCCGGGGTGTTTTCGCCTTCGGGCCTTTTCCTCATTTCCCGGCGTTCGGCGGACAACAGTTGTCCCGTTGCCGCATGATCGGCCGTATTGTGTTGGGTCAGGTTCGGGTTGAACTTTTCTACGGCGCCGGTCTACTGACCGGTACCGTGCGATTCTGGCGGCCTTGGTCCTGGGCCAAACCAGTTGCTAAATAGACGCCCACCTGGTGGCGGGGCCGTCAAGACGGCACCGCTTCCCCGGCTCTCCACTAATCCGGACAGGGAGAGGTGCTTGATGGAAAGTTTGGAAGAGATTGCTGGCCTGGTCCGGAACTGCAACGATTGTCCCCTCGGTATGGGCCGTACCCACGCCGTGCCTGGTGAAGGGCCGGCAGACGCGGAGATCATGTTCATCGGCGAAGGCCCCGGGTTGCAGGAAGACCTCCAAGGGAGGCCCTTCGTGGGTCCCGCCGGCCAATTCCTGGACGGGTTGTTGGCCTCCATCGGAATGCGGCGGGAAGAGGTCTTCATCGCCAATATGATCAGATGCCGCCCGCCCCAGAACCGGGACCCGCAACCCACGGAGATGTCCGCCTGCGGCAAGTATCTGGACCGGCAGATAGAGCTTATCGATCCCAGGCTGATCGTTACCCTGGGCCGGTTCTCTCTGGGAAGATTCTTTCCCGGCGAGAGCATCACCAGGGCGCGAGGCAAGGCCCGCCAGAAAGACGGACGGTACATCTATCCGGTGATGCACCCTGCGGCAGGGCTCCGCCGCCAGGAGTTGCGGGCTTCGATCATTCAGGACTTCAAAGCGATACCCGATATCCTGGACCAAGCCTACCGCGCCCCGGTCAACTCCGGCCCGGTAGAAGAACTCCAGGAAGAGACCCAGGAACCACCCACCCAGCAGCTAAACCTCTTCTGATAGGAGTTTCGTCAGGTTGAATCCACCTTTACGAGTCATTCCCCTGGGAGGTCTGGGGGAAATTGGCAAGAACATGCTCGCCCTGGAGTGCGGTGAAGACATCATCGTAGTCGACTGCGGTGTCCAGTTCCCCGACGAGGACATGCTGGGCGTCGACCTAATCATTCCCGACATCACGTACCTCATGGAACGCGCCGACCGGGTTCGGGCCATCCTCATAACCCACGGTCACGAAGACCATATCGGCGCTCTACCCTTCATACTCCAGCGTCTGGACGTGCCGGTTTATGCGCCTCGCCTGGCCCACGGACTCATCTCGGTGAAGCTGAAAGAGCGGCGCGCCACCCGGGAGGCCACTGTCGAGGCAATCGAGCCTGGCGTTGACTACCAATTTGGCGAGAACCTGGTGGCTAACTGGTTTCGGGTCTGTCACAGCATTCCCGACGCCATGGGCATCGCCATCAAGACACCCCTGGGAACGGTCATCCACACCGGGGACTTCAAGATAGACCACACGCCTGTGGATGGGCGCACCTTCGACCTGGCTACGCTGGCGGCGTACGGGAATGAAGGCGTGCTTCTGCTGCTCTCCGACTCCACCTACGCCGAGATGCCCGGGTACACTCCATCGGAGAGGTTGGTGGGGGAGTCCCTGGACAGGGCGATCCGGGAGGCGCCGGGGCGGGTGATGGTCGCTACCTTCGCATCCCTGATATCCCGGGTTCAACAGGTAGTCGACGCCGCCGAAAGATCGGGCCGTAAGGTGGGCATCGTGGGCCGCAGCATGGTCGACAACGTTCACGTGGCGGCGGAGATGGGCTATCTGACGCTCCCGCCCGGCATTCTCCTTTCCCTGGGCGAGATCCGCCGCTTGCCCCCGGAACAGATCGTATTGCTCACTACCGGCAGCCAGGGTGAGCCCACTTCAGCCCTGGTCCGCATCGCCAACCGCGACCACCGGGACGTTAGGGTCATGCCCGGAGACACAGTGATAATCTCGGCCACCCCGATCCCCGGCAACGAACTTCCCGTCAGCCGCACTATCGACAACCTGTTGCGTCAAGAGGCTACCGTGCTCTATGGCCGGACCACTACCGTCCATGTCCACGGTCACGCCAGCCAGGAAGAGTTGAAGATGGTGCTCAACCTGGTCCGCCCTCGCTACTTTGTGCCCGTCCACGGGGAATACCGCCATCTGATGGCCCACGCTCAGTTGGCCTGGGATCTGGGTGTGGCGGAATCGGGCATCTTTGTGCTCGAAGACGGCGACGTGCTGGAGATTTCCGAGTTCGGCGGCGAGGTGGCCGAGAAAATATCCGCCGGTCCGATCTACATCGACGGTCCCAGCACCAGGGACCACCGCAGCCAAGTCCTAAGCCAGAGGAAAGACCTTTCTAAGGACGGCGTGGTAGTCCTCGTCCTGTCCACCGACCGCGAGACCGGTCAACCCGTCGGCGATCTCAAAACTGTGGCCACCGGGTTCATGGAGGCCTCCGAGACCAAATCCCTGTTCAAAGACCTGGGGGTAAAGGTCGCCGAATCGCTGAACGGGGAGCAAGACCTGAGCGGTCAGCCAGACAAGCTAAGGTCTAAAGTCCGTGAAACTGCCCGCGAGTTCATATTTGTCGAAACCCGGCGCCGTCCTATAATTATCCCTGTTGTGTTGGAAGTGTGAGGTGATTCTCCCCGGCGGTCATCATTTGTTTGACCTCCGGCAACGGGGGTCCGATGGCCCGGAAAGCAACCCGCAGCAAGAGCAAGGCAACCCCATCCACAAAGACTGGTCTCCTTTCAAGAGCATTGGCCACGCTTGACGGTCTCGTCATATTTGCCGTGCTCGCGGGCCTCGCCTGCCTTTTCGGATTTGTTCCAGCCGCCAGGACATACGCGGTTGAATCCCTGGGCTTTGGCCTTATCCCTGTATCCCTATGGCTGCTGGCAGTCGTCGTTTGCCTCCGGTATCGGCCCCGTTCGGTCACAACTCGCTGGAGGGTCTGGGTGGGCGCCGCCGTGCTAACTGCCGTGTCCGTGGGCGCCCTCTCCCTTTTTCAAGCCCGCGACGGCGCTTTGTTCTACGCCAGCCTGGGCGGGCGCTGGGGCCAGGTATTGGGCGGCCAGCCGTTGTTGCTTGCCGCCGCCAAGCTCGGAATAGTCTGCATCCTTCTCCCGCCCATTCTCTACCCTCGAAGGATCGGCTCAGCCTATCTGATGTTCTTTAGAAGCCTGGGAGTGGGCCTCCGGTCCGCTGCCGATTATGGCTACAGAGGGGCCTCCTACGCTGCAACCAAGTCATGGCGGTTGCTGTGTCTGTCCGGCAGCGGGTGTGCCAGCGCTTTCCGCCCTGCTCGCGTGCTAGCCGCCGGGTTGCTCGGCCAAACATCCGGGAGGAGGTCCTCCGGCATCGCCGAGAGTGAAGACCGGTCACCCGACATAGATCCCGGCCAAACCGTTACCGACTTTTGGGCACTGGCGGAAGCCGGCGACATCCCCATCGGAGACATTGACGAAGACCCCAACGAACACACTGCGGATGAGACTCCGGAAGACACTGCGGATGAGACTCCGGTAAAGGCCGAAAGAGCCGAAATCAGAGCGGTCAAAGTGGCCGAGTCCAAGTGGTCTCTCCCGTCCATAGATTGCCTATCCCCTCCAGTGGCCCACGAACAAGCCAAGGGGCCCTTGGAGCAGATGGCCCGCCACGTCGAGGCATCCCTGGCGGAGCACGGCGTGTTCGTGGAAGTAAAGGACATCAAGTCGGGCCCCAGGATCGTCCAATTTGGGCTCGTCCCCGGATGGGTGGGCCGAAGAGGTGACGCCGACAAGGAACAGTCGGCGAAATCCAGGCCCGAAAACCGGGTGAAGGTCCAGAGCATCCTCTCCCGCGAGAAGGACCTGGCCCTGGCTCTGAAGACTCCCTACCTGCGTATCGAAGCTCCGGTGCCCGGAGAGGCGTTGGTGGGGCTGGAGGTCCCGGCCCCCTCTCCCAGCAAGGTCCATCTGCGGGAAGTGATGGAAAGCCCAGCATTCACCAAGATCAGCGCGAAGGGAGGTCTACCCGTTGCCTTGGGTCAAGACACCGGGGGCAACTCCGTGTCGATGGACCTGGCATCCACGCCCCATCTGCTGATCGCCGGTTCAACCGGCAGCGGCAAGAGCGTCTGTATCAATTCCATCGTGGCATCCCTGCTCCTGACGAAGCCCCCCGACCAGCTTCGGATGTTGATGGTTGATCCTAAGAGAGTGGAACTGACTCCGTTCAATAAGATTCCTCATCTGATTGCGCCGGTCATAGTCGACGTTGACGAAGTGAATCCGGCGCTGCGCGCAGTGCTGAGGGAGATGTACAGGCGTTACAAGCAGATGGAGGATATCGGCACGCGCAATCTCGACGGGTACAACAGCAAGGCTGCGGACCCGATGCCCTATCTGGTGGTGATCGTGGACGAGCTAGCGGATCTGATGATCTCCGGTGGTTTCGACGTGGAACAGAGTCTGGTCCGGTTGGCCCAGTTGGGTAGGGCCGCCGGCATTCACCTGGTGCTCGCCACTCAGCGCCCTTCAGTTCAGGTAGTGACCGGGCTGCTCAAGGCCAATATCCCGGCTCGTGTGGCCTTTGCCGTCGCCTCGCAGGTGGACTCCCGTGTCATCCTGGACGTAGTTGGCGCGGAAAAGCTTCTCGGCAAGGGCGACGGCCTGTTGCTGAACTCCGATTCACCCAAACCCCGCAGAGTCCAGGGAACGCTGGTCTACGACGACGAGATCGACGAGATAGTCAAGTTCTGGCGCGAGCAGATAGGTCCCCCTCTCCCGGAGATTCCGATGGAAGAGAGCGAAGACGACGAAAGCGAAGACGACGACCTGGACGAGCGGATGATGGAGCAAGCCAGGGACGTGGCCCTCCGCAACCCGCACGTGTCCTCCTCATACATGGCCCGCAAGTTCAAGGTGGGCGAACAACGCGCTGCCCTAATTATGGAAGCGCTGGAAGAAGAGGGCCTGGTCATCCCGCGGTAATAGCGCGAGATATTCCGCCTACCGCAATGCCGGTGATGTATAGGTCTCCTATGGGAGACGGTCAGGGTGAGGGCCGTCCTTCCCCTCCAACCCGTCATCCCGGCCCCCGTATCCAGTACGGGGCAGGCTTCGGACCGGAATCCGGATATGTCCCCGTCGGAAATATTCTCACCAGCGCATTCCTTGACCTCGGCATCCCTGGGTTCCGGCTTTCGGTGGAACGACCGGTTGGGTAATGCTTCACATCCCCGGATGCAGCCGCCCCCTTCCCGTGCGGGCTGGGACTTTGTTATCATGGCGTATGCTTGAAGCCCGGTCCTCCCACGTCCGTCCTCAGACCTCGCTGTCTGGTTTGCTTCGTCTGGTCAGTCTCGGAAGGCGCGGAGTCCGATGCTCCTTCTAAGTACGCAATTCACCTTATTGGCGCCAGGCCTTTGCTGATCGACCTGCACACGCACACCTACCCCAGTTCCGATGATAGCTTCGTTGGAATTGATGACCTAATAGAACGGGCCAAGGGCCTCGGACTAGACGGGATGTGCCTCACCGACCACGACTTCTTTTGGTCAATGGACAGGGTCCGGGAGCTATCCAACAAGCACGATTTTCTGCTCGTACCCGGTTCGGAGATCAACACCGATACAGGCCATGTGTTAGTCTTCGGCTTGGACCGGTACATATTCGGGTTGCACAAGCCCGACTTTCTCTGGAATGAGATAACCCGCCACGGAGGCGCAGCCATAGCGGCCCACCCTTACCGCCGGCGTTTTCTGGAAGATCCGGGGCGGGACCTCGTCATTCGGGCGGAGATGTTGGAGCGGGCAAGCCAGGACCCGTTCTTCCAGTGTTGCGCTGCCATCGAGGGCATCAACGGACGGGGCACCGATATTCAGAACAGCTTCTCCCAAGACTTGAGCGAGATGCTGGGCATCCAAATGACAGGCGGCAGCGACGCCCATAGAGCGGAACAAATGGGTACAGCCGCCACCAGATTCGAGCGGAATATATCAGGCCTTGAGGACTTGGTCCGGGAGCTAACGGCGGGAAGGTTCCACGCCGAACAGATTCGCAGTTCAACTCCGGCCGTTGGCGGCGGCGCGTGAGCCGGCCTAGCTCCAAGTCATCCCAAGGACCGCGCAACCAATATCCCAGCCGGCGCCGGATATTCGCCTGTGTCGACAACCGGGAGAGGCAATCATGACTGAGGCATTGAGGGTCGAGAACCTCCACGTCCGTTTTGGCTCCTCTTCAGGCGAGGTGAAGGCCCTGAACGGGGTCAGCTTCACCCAGGAAGAGGGCCAGATTTTCTGCCTGGTCGGGGAGAGCGGGGCGGGGAAGAGCACGGTGGCCCTGGCGATTATGGGCCTTTTGCCCATCTCGGCAAGTGTGCCGGAGGGCAGCATCTACTTTGACGGCCACGACCTCCTGCGGGCGAGCCCGGAAGTAATGCGCCATCTTCGGGGCAACGAAATATCTATGGTTTTTCAGGACGCCCAGGCGGCCCTCAACCCGGTCCAACTCGTGGGCCCCCAGTTGGAAGAGGTGATCCTGGCTCACACCGATGTCCCCCACCGCGTCGCCAACCAGATGGCCATGGATATGCTTAGTGAAATGGGTATGCCGGAACCCAAGCGCATCATGGGCCAGTACCCCTTCAGCCTCAGCGGCGGTATGTGCCAGCGGATCATGCTGGCCATCGCGTTGGTCCTGAAACCAAGGTTGTTGATCGCCGACGAGCCAACTTCAGGCCTGGACGTAACCCTGCAAGCCCAGATCCTCGAGCGGATCCGCACGTTGTCCAGGGAGCAGCGGTCATCGATCCTTCTGATCACCCACGACATGGGAGTCGTGGCCAGCATGGCCCACAGGGTGGGGGTGATCTACGCCGGGACAGTAGTGGAGTCCAGCGAGGTGATCCCCATCTTCAAGGAGCCCCAACACCCCTACACTTCTTCCCTCTTGAGGACCTTGCCTCGGCTGGACCGGCCGGATTCAAGACTGGAGCCGCTGCGTGGCAGCCCGCCGGATATGACCAATCTGCCGGAAGAGTGCCCTTTCTTGCCGCGTTGCAACAAAGCCATAAACCGGTGCCGTCAAGACCCGCGTCCACCGCTGGAAGAAATGAAGCCGGACCACTTCGCGGCCTGCTATAACCCGGTGCTTCCGGACTTCGATTAGGGGTGTTTAACGTCCGGGTTGGTCGGCGGCGAGAAGCTCCAATGCAAGGTCCGGCTCCATGCGCCCAGTCTTGATGGCCAGGTCCGCCTCCAGCAGTCTCTCGTAGCGGTAGGCGATATCGGCGAAAGTGTGCCTCCGGGCTTGGTCAACCGTCTTTCTCAAAACGAAGTCGTTGGTCACTCCGATCCTGCGTCCAAGGTCCCCCTGCCTCACCCCTTCATCCATGGCGTCTCGCGCCAGGGCGAGAAGACGGAGCTGGCGCTCCACCATCGCCACCACGTAAGAAGCGTCGCGCCCGTCTTGCCTCAATTGCTGCAAAAGTTGCAGCGCGATTCGCTGATGCCCGTCAATCATCGCGTCCACGGCGGTAAATATACTAGCTTCCCTGGCCTGGTGGACCATGTCGGTTACGTGCTCTTCTTCGATGCGCTGCCCCCCGGTGTAAAGGCACAGCTTTTCGATCTCTCGGTCCATGGCCCAGAGGTCCTGCCCCACCATGTCCGCCAGGCTGCCAATCGCGGCGGGGCTAATGCTACCGCCCTTCTCTTCCACAGACGACTTCACCCACCGGGCCAGCCTTTCGCCGTTGGGAGTGGGTAGGGATTGCACCTGCGCGACGGGGGTCAACGATCGTAGCAGTGGGTTGCCGCTAGCCAGAATTCCATCAGTGAAAACCAACACGGTGGATTCTGGCATCTCTGGTATCGAGGCAGCTAGCCCACCCCAGCCGCCCAATGCGGTGGAGGCCGCCCCGCCACTCCGTTGCCTGCCTCTCCCGGTACGGCGGCCCTCGAAAGTGTCGAGCAGCCCCTCCACCAGGACCATCCGCTTCCCGTCCATGAACGGAAGCGCGAAGCAAACGCTGAGTAGCTCTGCCTGATCGATCTGGTTTCCCCGGAGCCGGTGACGGTTGGACTCGAACAGGTCCCTGGTCTCCTCGGCTTCTTCCAACCGGGCCAACGCCCTGGGCACCAGGTAGCTGTCGCCGTAGAGCAGGTGTGCTGACAAGAATAAGCTCCTCCGAGGGATGGGAAACCGGCGCCGGAAGCGGCGGAGGTGAGATGTCCTCCCATTATTCGCACCTGATTATAGCATCGGACATGTCCATGATCGCTCGGTTGCTTAACTCGGTTGCTTAAATAGTGAAATCCAAGACTACCCCTCCCCCTGTGTGGTATTTGGGCTGCATTGATGACCGGCGGACCCTGGTGGGTCAGCGGCTCCACTGGTTCAGTGCTGGTTTCTATGGAATAATGGCCGAAAGGCGCCCCTTGACTGACCGGGGGCCCCAGGACTGTTCACAGCGTATACGTTCGTGGAGTGCTTTGTATGAAATTCGGCCTCTTTACCCACATCCCATGGCCGGAAGGCGCCGACCCCCGGCAAGTGTACCAGGAGACCATCGAAGAAGTGGTCCGAGGTGAGGCGCTGGGATACCATAGCGCCTGGCTGGCGGAGCACCATTTCTCCCGGTACGGCATCGGGGCATCTTCGCTCGTACTGGCGGGCCACCTGGCCGCGATGACAAGCACCATCCGGTTGGGCACCGCAGTCCTGGTCCCGCCGTTGCAAAACCCCATCCGTCTGGCGGAGGACACCGCCACGGTGGACGCGATCAGCGGAGGCCGCCTGGACGTGGGTCTGGGACGCGGGACCGCGGGGTACGAATACACGGGATTCAACGTTGACCGGGAGGAAAGCCAGGGCCGGTTCCAGGAGAGCCTGAAAGTTATGACCGGGCTCTGGACTACACGAGATTTTTCCCACGATGGAAAATATTACCAGGTGAACAGGGCCAATCTAACGCCGCCGCCCGTCCAGCAACCCCATCCGCCGGTATACCTGGCTTCGACTCGGACGGTCGAGACCCTGGAGTTCGCCGCTTCGACAGGGCACCCGATGATGGTTGGCGTGGTCTTGGATACGGTTGATGCGTTGGACCTGTGCCGCCGGTACGCAGGGTTGTCCGAAGCCGCCGGTTTTAACGTGCCGATTTCAGACATACCCTTCTTCCGGTATTGCTACGTGGCGGAGACGGAAGAGGAGGCACGGGAAGGGGCGCGGGCCGGGATGAATTGGACCCAGGACATGATCCAATGGAGGCGCACGTTCAACGTCGGGAGCGAGGTATACGAAAGCCTGGACGCATTCCGGGCTTCCCGCACCGAAGAGCCGCCCGGTTACGACTACCTGTACGATCACAGGGCAGTCATCGGCACTCCGGAGCAATGTGTGGAGCAGATCAAGGCGTTGGAGAGCGAAGGCATTGGGTACTTCGGCTGCAATTTCTCCTTCGGTGACATGGACCATCCCAGGCTGATGAACTGCATGGAGTTGTTCGCCAAAGAGGTGATGCCCCATTTTACCTAAGAAACCATCCGGTTGAGTCCGCTTGGACCTGCTCCCCAATTTAACTCTGACAGGTTTCCGGTCGAGACCTCGTGATCTACCTGCTCGGGATTCTGTGCCTTTTGTTAGGGCTTTATTTTGGCGAAAAGTTCCCTCCGGTCTCGAGTATATAATTCCCGTTGCCAATGTCCACCCGACACCGTCATTCGCGTGGAGGTCACATCTTGCCCACGATCGCAGAACAGCTAAGCGGCTACACATCTTCCCTGAAATACGAAGACCTGCCGGAGGAGATAGTCCACCAGGCCAAGCGCATGATCATCGACACATTGGGTTGTGCGTTGGGCGGTTACTCCAGTGATCCCTCGAAGATCGCCCGGGAAGTGGCATCCACCGTTACCAGCACCCAGCCCGCCACCATCCTGGTCAGCGGCCAGACCACCAGCCCGGACCTGGCCACCTTCGCAAATGGGGTTATGGTCCGGTATCTGGACTTCAACGACGGCTACACGAGCAGAGAGTCGGGACACCCCAGCGACAGCATCGCCGCTACCATCACCGGCGCCGAGGTGGGAGGCTCTGGCGGGAAGGGGCTTATTACCTCCACCGTGGCGGCCTACGAGGTCTTCTGCCGCATCTGCGACACTGTGGACATCAAACCCAACGGGTTCGACCACGTGACTGTAGGATGCATCGCCAGCATTCTCGGGGTTTCTCACGCCCTTGGACTCTCCAGAGAGCAGACGGTCCAGGCCCTCAACCTGGGAATTGCCCCCAATCTGGCCCTCTACCAGACCCGGATCGGTGACGTGTCTATGTGGAAGGGTTGTGCCTACGCCAACGCAAGCCGCAATGCCGTGTTCGCCGCGATGCTGGCACAGAAGGGTCTCACCGGCCCGTCGCCCGTCTTCGAGGGTGATGGCGGTTACTTCAAAGCCGTCACCCGCGAGCCCTTCGAGCTTACGGCCCTGGGAGGTGGAGACGAGCCGTTCAAGATCACGGAATGCAGCATTAAACGGTTTCCCCTGGGCCAATACTCCCAGACCGTTGTGCAAGCAGCATTGGAAGTCCGGGAACAGATCCCAAGCCCGGAGGAAATCGCGTCGGTAACGGTCAGGACTCTTCAGACGGCGGTCAACATCATGGCCGGGGACCCGGAGAAGTGGCATCCCGCCAACCGGGAGACCGCCGACCACTCCATGCCTTACACCGCCGCCGTCGCCCTGAAATACGGCAGAGTAGACCGGACTCACTTCGACGATGAGTACCTGCGCGACCCGCAATTGCTCGACCTCGTGGGCCGGGTAAAGGTCGAAGTGTCAGACGAAGCCAACCGGCGCGCCCCCGAAGCGATGCTCTGCGATCTGGAAGTGGTCACCAAAACCGGGCAGACCTATTCCTCACAGGTGGCCTACCATAAGGGTCACTACAAAAACCCGCTGTCGGACAAGGAACTGGAAGAGAAGTTTCGGAGCCTGGCTGAGGGCGTGCTTCCTGAAAGCCGGGCCAATGGCCTGTTGGCCCACCTGTGGGAGCTGGATAAAGTGACCGACATCACCGGGCTATTGCGCTGGACCCGCGGGGGATAGACCTGGACGGGCCGGCCTAGTCCAAATCCGAGTCCAGCGCGGCCAGCAGGTCGTCCAACTCTGTACCGGTAACAAGCGCGGCCCGCCGGGCCATGTAGTACAAGTCGTCGAGGTCCCGCTTGTAGACGGCTCCTTCATGTGTGTCCACGTTGATCCAATCGATGAGCCGCCCGTTCGAGTCAAGGATCCGAAGGGTCGGCATGTCGCCGCCGATGCCCCTCCAGTCCATGTCTATTACGATGGAAACCTGTCCCACGATGGCAACGAACGTATCGTCGTGGTTCGTGGGTTTCCAGGGCACCTTGCCACTGCGGCTACGCTCCAACAGCTTGGCCAAAACATCGGTCATTGTTGCCATGTCGCGTCACCTCGGATCAGGCCGAAATCTCCTGGTGGCGGGGGTGGAAGCCCGACTTGTCCTCGTACGCCCCTGATTCGGGGAATATCTGCCGGTACACGGCGCGGGACCGGGCTTTCACCGTCTTGGTGACCCGTTCGTAGAGGGCGGTGGGATCGGCGCTCTGGGCCTTGTACATGTCGTGTTCCATTGCGCTGACGTCGTCCATCTCCCAGATGCAGAGGTACTTCAACATCCCGTCACTCCCGCTTTCCAGCTTGAAGCGCCGGGCGCTGACGTAGCCGGGAATCTCAAGCCTCTCCGGGATATGCTGCTCGTTGTACCAGCGGTGGAATTCCTCTTCGTCTTCCGGGTCTATGTCCATCATTACCATCAGAATTGTGTTGCCGACGTGCTGGGAAGCGTGGCTGCCGTTCTGGTCTGGCATGGGTTGCCTCCAAAGGGTTGCAGGATGTAATCGTGCTTGTCATGAGGTACGGCGTAGTATACCATTGGGGTCGATTTCCTCCCCCCTCGTACTCTGCGCATCAGGGGCAACCTCCAGATATGGACCAGCAAGTCAGATTGAAGGTCAACGGTACGGACTACGAGCGGCAGATACCCGCGCGGCGGCTCTTGGTCGACTTTCTCCGCTACGACCTGGGGCTTACCGGCACCAAAGAAGGTTGCAGCGTCGGAGTCTGCGGCGCTTGCGCGGTGCTCCAGGACGGGCAGATGGTGGCATCCTGCATCGCCCTGGCCGTGGCCGCCGACGGCGCTGAAATCACCACCATCGAGGGCATAGCCGAGGGCGGCCAGCTCCACCCTGTGCAACAGGCGTTCATCGACTACGGCGGCTTCCAATGCGGCATTTGTACCCCGGGCCAGGTGATCGCCGCCAAGTCACTGTTGGACCTAAACCCCACACCCACCGAAAACGAGATCCGCGAGTGGATGATGGGCAACCTCTGCCGCTGCACGGGCTACTACGGAATCCTGGAGTCGGTGATAAACGCCGCCCGCACTGTTCAGGAACAGGGCCGGTGATAGACTTCGAGTACCATAGCCCTACCAGTCTGGACGAGACCTTCGAATTGCTGGCCCGGTACGGCGAGGACGCCCGCGTTATGGCCGGGGGCACTGCCCTGGTCATCCAGATGAAACACCGGTTCGCCCAACCCGCCCATGTGATCGGCCTGCGCCGGGTCCCCGGCCTGGACTCCATCACTCACGAGGGGAACGGCGGCGCTGGCGGCGTGCGGGTGGGGGCCCTGTGTACGCAGCGCACTATCGAGACGGACCCGTTGATTGCGGAAACCCTGCCCCTGGTGGCCGGTACTTTCCGGCGCGTCGCCACCCCCAGGATTCGCAACATGGGCACCATCGGCGGCGGGCTGGTGCATGGCGACCCAAACCAGGACCCTCCACCGTCCCTTATCGCCCTTGAGGCATCCGTTGTGTTGTCCTCCGCGATCGGCGAGCGGACCGTTCCGGTGGAGGATTTCTTCCTCGATTACTACGACACCGACGTCCAGCTTGGGGAAGTGCTTACCAGCGTGTTGATTCCCCCCGCACCGCCGGGTTCCGGCACGAGCTACCTGAAGTTTTTACCCCGCACCGCCGACGACTACGCCACGGTTTCGGTTGCGGCGATGGTGGACGCGGGGGAAGACAACATCTGCCGGGACCTCCGAATCGTCCTCGGTTCCGTGGGTGTCACCCCGATACGCGCCTTCGATGCGGAAGACCTGCTGCGTGGACAAGAGTTGACCGAAGCCAACATCCGCGCCTGCGCGGACGCGGTCCGGGATGCGGTTGACCCCTTGGAAGACTTCAGAGGTTCGCCGGAATACAAGACCGACATGGCGGCGGTCTTTACGCGCCGTGCCATAACCCAGGCATTGGCGACGGCAGGACAGTAACCGGAGAGCGGCAGATTGAAGCTGGAAAATCAATGCGTCGTGCCCGTAGGCTGGAACCAGACCTGGGAATTGCTGATGGATATTCCGGGCGCAGCGTCCCTGGTTCCCGGCGTCGAAGAGGTCACGTCCGAAGACAAGGACCGGTTCCAGGCCAGGATGCAGGTGCGCGTCGGCCCCATGAGGCTCCACTTCTCCGGGGTAATCCAGCTTCTGGAGCAGGACCGGGCTAAGGGGAAAGCCAGATTCCATGTTGAAGCTGCGGACCGGCAGTTGGGCGGCTCTCTCATGGCCGATCTGACTATGCAGTTGGAACAGCAGTCCGTGGAGCAGACCGGGGTCTCCATCACCACCGACGTCGTATTCATGGGCAAACTTGGTGAAATGGGGCAACCGTTAATCCGCCGCAAGGCCGCCAACACATTACAGGACTTTGCCCGCAATCTCTCCAAGAAGGTTACCGGCCCTGCCGGTTGACCCGGTCTCCACTACGTCCTTGCTTCGCAGTGTATTTCCCGGTTTTGGACCTCAGCTTCCCCTCGCCGGTTTTGGCCGCTGTGTTCCCATATCAATAGACCCCCCTTCCGAAAAAGTGCGGTCTGTTGACTACGGAAACACGATTGACACCCAAAAAGGCTTGACCCAGACAAGTTGGAATCGCCGTCGCGCCCGCTTCTTGTTAGAATGTAGCCTGGAATCAAGGTGTTGTGGGAGGGTTTGACAGGTTCGCGGTATCAGTGGACCTGTTTCACTGAATTACCGTGTTTTCGTGTAAGTCAGTGTATCTTCATCTCAACAGTCAATTGAGCTGGCGGGAACATGTGCGGGATCGTCGGATATGTAGGTGACCAGCAGGCCTGGCCGATTATACTGGAGGGCCTTCAACACCTGGAGTACAGGGGCTACGACAGCGCGGGCATCGCTGTCCTAAATACCTTAGGTGAAATGCAGGTCCGGAAGACCGTGGGCAAGGTCGGAGGGCTCGTCACTACCAACGGAAAAGACACGCCCCAAGGAACGATGGGGTTGGGACACACCCGCTGGGCCACCCACGGCAGACCGTCATTCGACAACGGCCATCCCCATACCGACTGCCACGGGCGTATCGCGGTGGTGCATAACGGCATCGTCGAAAACTTCACCGAGCTAAGAGCTCGCCTTCAAGACGCAGGGCACCAGTTCATATCCGAGACGGACACCGAGGTCATCCCCCACATCATCGAAGAAGGGATAGACCAGGGCCTCAGTTTCGACCAGGCGTTCTCGAGGATGGGTCGGACCGTTAGGGGCTCCCAGGCCATTACTGCGACCTGCAAGGACTGCCGCGATACGATCTGGGCCATGCGGCTGGGCCACGCCGGGGGTATCGTGGTAGCCCACGAGAACGGGCAAGGAATCGTCGGCAGTGACCTGCCAGCCGTGGTGCCCCTCCTCCGCCGGTCCAACTCGGTAGGCCGCGTCGGTTTCCTCGATTCCGGCGAAATGGCGGAGGTCACCCGCGAGGGCGTGAAATACCGTGACCTCGACGGCCGAGCCATCGACAAACGTCTCCAGACAGTCTCGCCGGAGGACGTGCTGATAGACAAGGGCGGCTACCGCCATTTCATGCTAAAGGAGATTCACGAACAGCCGCAAGTGGTGGCCAGCGTCCTGCGCAACCGGGTCAATTTTCAACATGGCAGGGTCGACCTCTCCGAAATTCCCTTCTCCGAACAAGAGGTCAGAGACTTCCAGCGGGTCGTGCTGATAGGATGCGGCACGAGCCTCCACGCCGCCCAGGTTGGCCGGCACCTGGTGGAACAACTTGCTGGAATTCCCGCCGAGGCGGAGAGCGCCTCCGAATACCGCTACCGGGAACCCTTCCTCGATGAGCGGACCCTGGTGGTCTCCATCACCCAATCGGGGGAAACGGCCGACACCGTAGCCGCGATGGAGATGGTGCGGAGCACGGGCGCTAGGCTGATTACGATCTGCAACGTCGAAGGCAGCCAGACCTCCCGCCTGGCCGAGGGCACGCTGTACATGCGCTCGGGTATCGAAATTGGCGTGGCCAGCACCAAGACTTTCATCGCGTCTTTGACTGTTCTGAGCCTGCTGGCAGCTTACCTGGGCCAGACCAGAGAGTTCTTGAGCCCCCACGATGTTCGCAGGCTGATGGACGATCTGGCCCAGTGTCCCCGGCTCATGGGCGACATGCTGACCGACACCGCCACTTACGCGCGGCTGGCGCGGCGCTTCAACGGCTTCGATAACTTCCTTTACCTGGGTCGAGGCATCAACGCTTGCATCGCAATGGAGGGTGCGCTAAAGCTGAAAGAGATCAGCTACGTCCACGCCGAAGGCTACGCCGCTGGCGAAATGAAGCATGGCCCGATTGCCTTGATCGACCAGCGGATGGCGACGCTGGCGGTGGCGCCGAAGAACAGCCTCTATGACAAGATGGTCAACAACATCCAGGAAGTGAAGGCCCGGGACGGTGTTGTCCTTGCCCTCGCCACCGAAGGGGACGAGGACATCGTCTCCCAGGTGGACGAAGTGGTGTATATCCCCCGGTGCGGGGAATTGCTGAACCCGATTCTGGCCACGATTCCCATGCAATTATTGGCCTACCATATCGCCGTATTGCGCGGCTGCGACGTGGACCAACCCCGCAACCTTGCCAAGTCGGTTACCGTAGAGTGATCGAGCTCCACCAGTTACCGTGAACCTACGCACCATCTCCGGTCCCGCCAACTTACCGCCCTTTACCGGGTCGGCCCTGACCGGCGCTCCTTACACCGGTTGGGCGGCCCGGATGGTGTCATGGCTGCCTCCAACTCCGTCCAATGCCGTGTGCGTATTCGTTGAATAAACAGCGCGGCGGTGCCATGATATGTAAAATAAAAAGCAGGGTGAAAAACCTGCTCATTTTTGATTCTTGCTGAGGGGGATTTCTGCCCGGATGTACTTCAGAATGGGCCTCCCACCGGTCGAGTTTAAAGATTACGTTCCGTTGATGCCGACCGAAATGGTCAGTGAGTTGACTACCATCGCCGAGGAACTCCGGGGCATGACCGTCGCCCACATCAATAGCACGGCAACAGGCGGCGGCGTAGCTGAAATCCTGCAGTCAATGGTCCCCTTGATGAACTCCCTGGGGATCAAGACTGAACGCATCGTCATCGACCCGCCACCCGCCTTTTTCAACGTGACCAAGCAGATTCACAACATGCTCCAGGGTGCTCCAGGCTCTCTGTCCAGGGAAGAATGGGACACGTATCAGGGAGCGATTCAGGAAGTGGCCGCGGCGTTCCAAAAGGACAAAATTCAATACGACGTCTGGTTTATCCACGACCCCCAGGTCCTCCCACTCGCCCATCTCTTGCCAAGAGACCCTGGTTCCACATGGGTATGGATAGGTCACATTGACCTGACTTCCCCTAACAAGGGGCTCATGGACTCCCTGCTGCCATTCTTCTCCAATTACGACCGGCTCGTGTTCCCGCTGGACACATACGTCCCAACAGTTGTCCGGGGCGTGAAACCGGTCGTAATAGCGCCGCCGGGCATAGACCCTCTGAGCGAGAAGAACGTTGCCCTTGGCGAGTCCGAAGCCAGCGACATCGTGGCCGCCATGGGGATCGACCCGGCCCGGCCGGTGGTAACCCAGGTGTCCCGGTTCGATGCCTGGAAAGACCCCTGGGGCGTAATCGACGCCTATCGCCAGGCCCGCCGGGAGATACCGGGCCTCCAGTTGGCCATGTTGGGAATCATACAAGCGACCGACGATCCGGAAGCCTACGACATGGTAAACAGCATCAACGAGTATGCGGGAAGAGACCCGGACATCCACATCTACGCCAGTGCCGACGACCTGCCCTGCTCCGTAGATTTGCTTGTAAACGCCTTCCAAACCGCGTCTCGCGTGGTGATCCAGAAGTCTACCCGCGAGGGTTTCGGCCTCACCGTGACCGAGGCGATGTGGAAGGGCAAGGCGATGATCGGCGGCAACGTAGGCGGCATACGCATCCAGATACAGGACGGCGTGAACGGGTACCTCGTAGACTCGCCGGAGCAGTGCGGTTCGCGCATCGTAGACTTGCTCCAGGACTCGGATCTCAGTTCGCGGCTCGGCCGGGCCGCCCGGGAGAGTGTGCAGCGGAACTATCTGCTGCCCAGACTGACCCTCGACTACCTCAGGGCGGCGCGGGCCAGCCAAATGGAAAACCGTCACCGCAACGGGTCAGGCCACACCGGAAATTCTATAGTACACGGCGGTCCCGGCCTCACAACCCGCGTGATGACCTAGACAAACGTTATGCCCGCCCACACGGTGATTCCTGCGAAGGACGGGACCCGGAAATGCCGCGGAGAAAAAACCTAACTGTCAGGGGCCACCCCTGGAATCCGGCTCAAAGCCTGCCCCGTACTGGATACGGGGGCCTGAATGACGGTTGGCGTCCCGTGTTTGAGTTTCCTCCCCCTTGAGTGAGAGGAGAGAGGCATCGCAGGGCAATCGCGTCTTGAATCGGACTGCTGACACCCCGCCCTTCCCATCTGGGGTGACCATCCCTTACTATAATCCTTGTCGTAATCCCGTCCCGGTCCAAATCCCTAACCCGCCACCCAGGGCCAATGTACCAAAATGGCGCACAATTTCCCTAAAATAAATTCTCTAGCTTCAGAACACCCGGATGTGTGCCATCGCACCATATCCAAAACTGAAGGAGCAAACCAGCCGGCGCCATGAGTCCTAGCTCTGAAATTAACGCCTTGTGGTCCCGCGTCAGTGTTGAAAACCAACCGCCCGGACACTGGCGTCTCCTTCCGACCCTGCTGCCCCGGACCCCATCGCCGTAAGGGCCACGCTTGTGGGCCTGTCCCGGCCGTAAGGAGGTTAAGATGCCATTGCCCTGAGAGGCATTTTTCTTGCCTACAACTTCCACTTGGGGTAGAGTCTTAGCTGACGCTTGAATGTGCTACAAAACCGAGCCGGTTACTAGACTTGCGGAGTGTGGGATGGCCAAGACTACGGTCCTGATAATGGTCGACGGGTTCGGCCCCGAATATGCCGCCACTTGCCCGATGCCCAACCTTCAAGAGCTGGCTTCGAAGGGCCTCATGATCGAAGGCAAAGGGATCATGCCTTCGGTAACCAACGTGAACAATGTTTCCCTGGTCACGGCCAGCTATCCCGAGACCCACGGCATCACCTCCAACTACTGGTACAACCGAAGTTCCGGCGTTGAGTTGTACATGGAGTCTGGCGAGTACATCGAGGCTGAAACCATTTTCCAGCGGGCCGAGAAGCAGGGAGCGCGCAGCCTCCTGGTGACAGCCAAGGACAAGCTCCGGCGGCTACTGGGGAACGGGGCCACGCTGAGCATTTCTTCTGAGCAGGCGCCGGACTGGGTAGTCAACCTGGCCGGGCCGCCCCCTCCCATTTACTCCCTGGAAGTCAACCAATGGGTAATCAACACTGCTAACCGGATCCTGGAACGGGAACATTACGACCTGGTCTACCTGGCCACCACCGACTACGCCATGCACACCTACGCGCCGGAAGAACCCGAGTCGTTCAAGCACCTGGAGCTTATCGACGGGGCTATCGGGAAAATCGTGGACACCCTGTCCGACGTGGATCTGATGGTCACGGCCGACCATGGAATGTCGGCCAAAAGCCGAATGATCGACCTTCACTCCGAGCTTGCACAGCAAGGCATCCAGTCCCAGGTAGTGCCTATAATCAAGGACATGTACACGGTGCACCACTCCAACCTGGGAGGGTGTATCTACGTGTACCTCGATGACCGGCGCCGGGACACGGCGGTGCAAATCTTGGAGGCTTTGGACGGCGTGGACCGGGCTATGACGCGAGAGACCGCCGCCGCCGAGTTTCAACTAATGCCGGAACGGACGGGTGACCTGATGGTCCTGGGCGCTCCCGATGTAGTCTTCGGAGACCCGGAGCAGGTCACAATGCCTACTTCCCTTCGGTCTCACGGGTCCCTTCATGAAGACCGGGTGCCAATCATCGCCTACGGCAACGGCTTCGACGGCTTCCGCTTCCGGGAAAACAAAGACCTGGGCCGGTTCGTGTTCGAGAGGGTCCTCGGCGAGACTCCTGCGTCCGCGTTGACCCAACAGGACTGATTCCAATGCCTGACGATACTCCTGTTCAAACCCAGGTCCGCGTCAAAGCCCCGGCCACCACGGCCAACATGGGGCCGGGCTTCGACTGTCTGGGAATGGCCCTGGACCTCTGGAACACTATGGAAGTAGTATTCCCGGAGGCTCCCGCCACGGACAAGGGGCCCTTGGTCCGCATCATTGGGGAGGGCCTGGGCGAACTTTCAGAAGACGATACCAACCTGGTCTACCGGTCTATGGCATTCCTCTTCCGTGAAGCCGGCAGGGAGATGCCCCCGGTCAGACTGATCTGCCATAACGAGATTCCGCTGGCGCGGGGCCTTGGGAGCAGCGCCGCCGCCATCGCCGGTGGCCTGGTTGCGGCAAATGCCATGTGTTCCCGCTTGTTCAACTCCAACGAGTTGCTGGAGATGGCGGCCACCATCGAAGGGCATCCGGACAACGTGGCCGCGGCGGTACTGGGCGGTCTGCAATTGGTGGTCGCGGACCAGCAGCAACTATATACAGCGCCCATAGCCCTGCCTCCGGAGCTTCACGCCGTCTTGTTCATCCCTGAATACAGGATCGCCACCGCCGATGCCCGGGCCGCATTGCCCGAGACGGTCCCGCTGGGCGACGCTGTGCGCAACGTGGGACGCGCCGCGTTGCTGGTGGCGGGGATGGCGACCAACCACCCCGAATACCTCTCCGTGGCCACCGAGGACCGATTGCACCAGCCCTACCGGCAAAAGCTCTTTCCCCCGATGAAGCTGCTGTTCCAGGCGGCGAGGGACGCCGGAGCCTTGGGCGTGTTTCTGTCGGGCAGCGGTTCCACCGTCCTGGCCTTGACCAAGGGGCGGGAGATGACCGTCGCCTACGAGATGGCCGAGGCGGCCAGGCAGGCGAACGTGGAAGGAAAGCTTCAAGTGGTCCAGCCCGCGATTCTGGGCGCTCACTTGGTTGATTCAGGTCAAGCGGCGTAGCGCGGCGGGAACCAGCATTTTGGATAACTGAGACCATCAGACGAGGGACACAAGGGAATCCGTCTGGAGCATATTATACCAGTGGCGGGCTGCATACTTTACCCTGTTCGCCATCCAGAACACAGCGGGCATTTCTCTGTTGTGCTGGTACGAGATTACGGAAACGACTCAGGACAGCGCCGCCGAGACCGCCCTGGCCATCTTCATGGGCATAGGACTGATAGGCGCAGGGTCGGCCACCACGGTCATAACCATCATGGAGACAGCGAGGTCAATCATGGTTATAGCGGCAAGTTTGGAAGATTGGCTCAAGAAAAGGGAACAGGCAAGGATGGAAAAGAGGGTCAAAGAAGTAACTGCGGAAGTGGCCGTGAAAGTTCGGGTGGAAACGCTTGCGGAAGTCCACAAAGCATGGTCTGAGTGGAACCGGCGGCGGCTGGAAGCTGAGGCCAACGGCGAACCCTTTGACGAATCGCCGCCTGACTTTAGCCAAACGGGGCCAACCGCGGACGGTCGATTTTCCCCGCCGCCTGCCGGGGCATAGGAGAAAACCGGTTTGCCCCTGATTGTTCAGAAATACGGCGGGAGTTCGGTTGCCGACGCCGAGAGAATCAAGAACGTGGCGTCTCGCATCGCGCGTTCCAAGGACGCCGGAGCCGACATCGTCGCGGTGGTCTCGGCCATGGGCGACACCACCGACGAACTTATCGGCCTCGCCCAGTCCGTAGCGCCTCAGCCCGACCCCAGGGAGTTGGACCTGCTGCTCTCCACCGGGGAGTTGGTGTCCTGCACTTTGTTGACCATGGCCCTTCGCACCCTGGGTTACCCGGCCATCAGTCTCAGCGGCGAGCAAGCCGGTATCCACACCGACACCACCTACGGCAAGGCGCGTATCAGCCGGGTCGATACCGCCAGAGTCCGGCAAGAACTGGAAAAAGGTCAGCTCATAGTCGTTGCCGGTTTTCAGGGAGTGACGGAAGACCTGGACGTGACGACCCTTGGCCGCGGCGGTTCGGACACCACCGCCGTCGCCCTGGCCGCTGCGATGGGCGCACAACGCTGCGAAATCTACACCGACGTAGACGGCATCTACACAGCCGATCCACGGCTGGCGCCGGAAGCGCGGAAGCTGGAGGAGATCGGCTACCAGGAGATGCTTGAATTGGCCAGCTACGGGGCCAAGATGCACCCCCGGTCAATCGAACTCGGCATGGCTTACGGCGTCCCTATCTATGTAGCGTCCAGCTTCAACGACACACCCGGAACCCTGATTCATCAAGGACCCGACGAGGCCCCTGTGGAAGATCGAATTAAAGTCACCGGAATCGCCTGTACCACCAACGTCGCAAAAATCACCGTCCGCGGCGTCACCGACCGCCCCGGTATTGCTGCCGCCCTGTTCGAGCCCCTGGCGCAGGTGGGGGTGAACGTGGACACCATAGTCCAGAACGCCAGCGCCGAACGGACAACCGATATCAGCTTCACGGTTAGCCGTACCGACTTGCCCGGAGCACTCCGCCAAGTCGAAGGGATATTGGGAGACCTGGGCGCCACCGGTGTCATCTCCCACTCCTCTCTGGCCTCGGTCAGCATCGTTGGGTCCGGAATGCAGAACTCGCCGGGATACGCCTCCAGAATGTTCCGCACTCTGGCAGACGGCGGGATCAATATTGATATGATCACCACCTCGGAAATTCGCATCTCCTGCATCATCAGAGAAGACCAGGTAGGACAGGCAGTCCAACTGCTCCACCGGGGTTTTCAGTTAGAAGAAGACCACTAGAAGAGGACCGCTGACAAGACTTTGGCGGACGAACCCGTCTTCCTTTCCATAGTTGTTCCCGTTTTCAACGAAGAACCCCGTATCCAGGGGACCCTGGACGAGATGCTGGTCTTCCTGGACGGTTTTCCCTGTTCCTGGGAAGTGTTGGTCTCCGACGATGGCAGCGCAGATTCCTCCAAGGCGCTGATCGCACCCTACCTCCACCGCTCGCCCCACGTGCGTCTCCTTAGCCTGACGCACAAGGGAAAGGGTTGGGCGGTCAAGAGGGGTATGTTGGCGGCCAAAGGGGATTACCGGGTCCTGTGCGACGCCGACCTTTCGGTCCCCATCGAGCAGGTGGAACGGCTTCTGCCCCCGCAGTTGGAAGGAGTCGACGTCGCTCTCGGCTCCAGGGAGGCGCAGGACTCCAGGCGCATCGGCGAGCCCGGAAGCCGCCACGCTCTGGGAAGAGTGTACAACGTCCTGGTCCGTCTGTTGGCTCTCCCCGGCCTCAAGGACACCCAATGCGGATTCAAATGCTTCAGTAGCCGAGTCGTGCCGCAGCTCTTCGGCGCTCAAACGCTGGACGGTTTTGGTTTCGATGTAGAAGTCTTATTCGTAGCCCGAAAGGCCGGGATGTCGGTGCGTGAGGTCGGAGTGGACTGGTACTACCGGGAACATAGCAAGGTGCGCCCACTTCGGGACGCGATTGCGATGGGCCTCGACCTGTTGAAGATGCTCTGGCGGCACCGCCGGACGGGGATGCTCTCCCCCGCCCCCATGATGCCCCCGCACCGCCTACGCCAGACTATGCACGATCAATCTTGGCGCCCAGGCGTAAAAGTTCCCGCTGAAAGAGCGCGAAAAAAGCCTTGACCCTTCCCGTGCTGATAGTGTAACAAGGTACTTCAAATTACATAAACCGCACGGCGCGATTCCCCAGCCGGGACCACGGCCATGCGAGAGTACAGAGCACCATTGGAGTTGGCATGAGCACGCAGTTGACACGAACAGCCAGGAGCCCGAATCTGAAGCGAGACCTAAGCCGGGACGCTATCGCACTGGCCTTGAAAGGAGAGTGGGAAGAGGCGGCCGGGGTTAATCGGGCGATACTGGAAACGTTCGAACGAGACGTAGAAGCGATGAACCGTCTGGGCAAGGCGTTGATGGAGCTAGGCCGCTATCCCGAGGCCAGGGAAGTATTCGACAAGGTTACGCAGATCGCTCCCTACAACACCATTGCCAAGAAGAACCTGGCCAGATTGGGGCAGCTTGAGAGTGGCCCCGCCCCCAACAAATCGCTGCGTAAAGCGGCGGGAGCCCCACAGCGGTTCATTGAGGAGAGTGGCAAGTCCGGCAAGACCGTGCTGCAGAAGCCTGCCGCCCAGGTGGCGCGCGCGTCACATCCAGCGACCCGGTGAACCTCGTGGTGGAAAAAGACGTGATTAAGGCTTACACCAAGGAGGACGAATACCTGGGCCAGCTCGAACCGAAGTTGGGCCGGCGGCTCATCCGGTTGATGCAGGGCGGCAACAGTTATGACTGCGCTGTTGTCGGGGTCCGCGGCCAAGCGGTCTCCATCATCATCTGGGAGACTTTCCGGCACAGAAGCCTGCAAAACGTCTGCTCCTTCCCGTCCAAGACCAAGGAAGAGCATCGAGTGTATCTGAACGAAAGCCTGGCCCGGTTCACACGCGACGAAGACCTGGATGACGACGAAGAGGGCGTCATCGAAGAAGACGAAATTGAGGTAGACTGGGACGAGAACGAGTAGGACAGCAAAAAGAGACCGGTAGCGCCCTCGGTTCCACAGACCTTCACGCGGCCAGCAGATTGCGGAGGTCTCGTTTGAAGGGACGCCGCTTTTCTTATGGCCCCGTGAGCCTTATGGCCAGTGGCACTATGATGGCCGCGAGGGCGGCGATGATTCCAAGGACCAGCATATCGGCCGGTGAAACCGGCCTTTCCGACCAACCCGGCGGCCCCGTCCCGCACCTCCAAAATCCTCTCATGGCTACCCCTTACCCAAACTCTAGGTATTGAACTCCGAACCTGGTTGCATATAGAATAAGCATCTGCCGCTTTGGCGGCTAGTTTAATGTTTGGAGGGCAGGTGATTGAATGGACTAGGTACGCATCTCCTGCTGGAACTAAAGGACTGTAACCCAAAGCTTCTCAATGACCTCGATTTCATCCGCGACACGATGCTACAGGTAGCACACCAGGTCGGCGCTCACGTTGTAGGTGAGTCTTTCCACCGCTTCAGCCCCCAGGGCGTCACCGGAATCCTGGCCATAGCCGAATCTCACATCTCCATCCATACTTGGCCGGAGTACCGGTACGCTGCTGCCGACATATTCGCCTGCGGGTCCTCGTTCGAGTCCCGAAAGGCCGCCGAGTTGTTGGTTGAGCAACTGGAGGCTAAGGACCCGGACATCATCGAGGTGCCAAGAGGGGTTGTCCCGTTAGCTGTAGCCCCTAGATAAACGGGGCTCGCGAGGTTTATGGACATATCCGGCAAATGGTTCTTGGAGACGGTTTTTCCGGACCTGGCGGTAATGCTCAAGGTGCGGCAGGTGCTCTACTCCGGAGACACGGGCTTCCAGAAAGTAGAAGTCTTGGACTCTGACGTATTCGGACGAAGCCTGGTGCTCGACGGCAAGACCCAGTCTACCGAACGCGACGAGCATCTCTACCACGAGGCGCTGGTCCACCCCGCCATGCTCCTGCATCCGGGTCCGCGCCGTGTGTTCATTGGCGGCGGTGGCGAAGGCGGCACTCTGAGAGAGGTGCTTTCCCACCGGTCAGTTGAGCGCGTGGTGATGTTGGACCTGGACAAGACTGTGGTGGAGATTTGCCGGGAGTATTTACCCCGGCACCACCAGGGAAGCTTCGACGATCCACGTCTGGAATTACTCCACCAGGACGCCAGGCAATACCTCGCGGATACCTCCGAACAGTTCGACGTGATGGTCATGGACTTGGTCGATCCCATGGAAGGGGGAACGGCTTATAAGCTATACACGGAAGAGTATTATGATCTGGTCAAGGCCAGGCTTAATCCCCATGGGATCATGGTTACCCAGTCGGGCCCCGCCGGGCTGCTCAGCTACCGCGAGTGCTTCACCACCATCAGCAACACCCTGTCCAAGGTTTTCAAGCACATCGCCCCCACCCAGGTCCACATTCCGGCCTTTCAGACGTTGTGGGGAATGGTCATCGCATCGGACTCCCCACTTGCCAGGCTCGACGAAGAGCAGGTTGACTGGCTTGTGTCGGAAAGAATCGGCAAAGAGTTGAGATTCTACGACGGCGAGACCCACCTTAACATGTTCTCCTTACCCCGGTTCCTGCGCGAAGGAATAGCGGCAGAAGAACGCATCAATCGCGACGCCAGCCCCGTCTTTATGGTCTAACCACACAGCGGCTACTCCACCCCAGTTTCCCACCCTCAAACTCCCCAATACAGAACTCCTCTCCGGCGACCATCCCGCCATCAATTGCGCCACGAATAAGCATCCCGCCAATGACCACCCTGTTATCGCCATGCGAATAGCAATTTCCATCTTCTTATGCGCCCGCCACCACCCCGTCTCTCCGGCGAAAGCCGCACCCAGAAACCCGCCGCACCAAGCACGATTCTTACCTGAGTCATACTTGAATCCAGGCGTTCGGCGAACCGGCGGTGGGGCGGGGTAAACCAGCGAAAAGAGGGATTGCACGCAATGCCCTCCTGAACTCCGCCGACCAAGGTTGGCCCACTTAGCGTACAATCGGTTACCGTGTCCGCGCCCGAAAATACGACTTCTGCCGTCCCTCTGCCGATCACCGACCGGGTGTGGGCCCGTCCCATGGTGGCCGTCGCCGCCGGGCTCGGCATGTTTCTGTCGGCGCTGGACATCTCTGTAAACGTCGCGCTTCCCTACTTGACCAGAGACCTGAACACCGACCTCCAGACGGTCCAGTGGATAATCGTGGTCTACGTAGCCTCCCGTGCCGGGCTCGTGATGAGCGCCGGGAGCTTTGCAGACCGCTTCGGACTGCGGCGCGTCTACATATTTGGCGCAATTGTCTACCTGGTGTCCATGGTCTGCATAGGCCTCTCCCCCAACCTCTGGACCGTGGTAGGGTTCCGTGGGTTGCAGGCCCTCGGGAGTGGCTGTTTGTTCGCGGTTTCACCGGCCATCGCAGCCCGGCTTTTTCCGGAGTCGCGCCGGGGGTTGGCGATGGGGTTCACCACCGGAAGCCAGGCCCTTGGCGCGGTGGCTGGGACCGTCGGAGCCGGGCTGCTGGTCAACTGGGGCGGGTGGGAGACCATCTTCCTGGGACGGGTCCCATTCATTCTGTTGGCCCTTGTGCTGGGAGTCTGGTGGATGTCCCGCGACCCAGGCTCCCGCTCCGGAGGCTCCTTTGACGTCGCCGGTGCGCTGACTCTGGGCGGCGCGCTGCTCTGCCTGGTCGTGGGCATCAGGCTGGGTCGTTCCGCCGGTTGGCTGGCCCCGGTCGTGTTGGCGTTGCTGGGCCTCGCGCCAGTCTTGCTAATTGGGTTTTGGAGGGCCGAGGCCAAAGCCCCCTGGCCGGTCCTGCCCCGAGAACTCCTGCGGGTACCCGGATTCGTAATTCCCAGCATGTCGACCTTTACGGCCCAGCTCGGCGTGTTTGTCATCTGGTTCATATTCCCATTCTACATCGGCGACGTGATTGGACGGGACGCCGTTGCCCTGGGAACGCTCTTTGCCGTCATGGCCGGGTTCCAAATGGCGTCTGCCAGCGGGGGAGGATGGTCGTGCGACCGGGTCGGCCCCATTTGGGTCGGGATGGCCGGGATCACGGCGATAACCTTCGGAATGGTGTACCTGGGGCTGCTTGACGCCGGCTCGACTCTACCGGAGGTTGGGTTGGGGATAGCGGTAATCGGCGTTGGAACGGGAGCGTTTCAAGCGGCCGCATACACCTACATGATGAGCAGCGTACCAGAGGAGCGTCTGAGCACGGCCGCTTCCGCGCTGTCGCTGTGCCAGTCGTCCGGGACCGTTCTATCGGTGGCCGTAATGGGCGGAGTGTTCGCCCTGCTCCAGGACTACTACTCAGCCGATTTAACAGGGGCGGGATCGTCCTCCGCAGTAGAGGGACCCGAAGTCTTCATGCTGGCGTTCCGGGCTTTGTTCTGGCTGGGCGCAGCGCTAACGGCCGTAAGCGGGAGCATATTTCTGCTAGGCCGATGGGCGGGCAGGGCGCGGCCCAAGCCCGGTTGACAAGCATTCCAGGCGGGCATAACGTAGGGCGGAGCGCGCATCACTTGGCGGAAAATGACCAATGCGAGACGGGAACGACATGACAACAGCGCTGCCAAACCCGGGTAAAGCAGGCGTCGAGGAGCATGTGCAAATGAGCCATTGGCTCCTGGAAAATGCCAGCATGGAGTTGGCTAGGGGCCACCGGCTCCAGGCATCGGAGAAGGTCTGGGGCGCGGTGGCCCACGCCCTCAAAGCCATAGGCGAGAAGCGGGGCTGGAACCACCAGAATCACATGAACGTGAAGGACATCGGGTTCCATCTCGCCCATGAATTTGGCCGGGACCACTTTCACACCTATGTGCATGATGCGGAGTTGATGCACCTGAACTTTTACCGCAACGAAGAGGACATGGACAACATCCGGCAGTCCATCATCACTGCCGGGCAATTCGTCGCCGAACTGGATGAACTGCGGGAGCAACCTCCCAGGCCCTTTACGGTCAGGGATGCAACAGACCAACGCCGGTTGGGACGTCTTCTTGACATTGAGAGGGGGGACTTCCAGAGGCTGCTCCCATTTGGGAGTTATTCGGATGCCGGATTTTCCCGAAACCCGGATGATAATGTCGGAACGGCCCCGGCAGGTGAGTCACGTCCATAATCGCCGCCTTGGCCGGCCCGTTGCAGCCACAGTGGCAACCAGGACCGGACCGCGCCATTGACGGCGGGCCAGCCAAGGCCCGCCACCGGACCGCTGATTATTCAAACATAAGGAGACCAGACATGCCGACCTATTCATACGACCACATCCACCTGCGAAGCCGGGTGCCAATGGAGACGGCCCAATACTTCAACAAGATGTTCGACGCCCGAATCGTGGAGTCGATTCAATCCGACGGACAACCCCGCATCGACCTGGACTTGAACGGTTTGACCATCTTCATCGCCAAGGCCGACGACACGACACCGGAAGGCCCCGTAGACCCCCATCTCGGCCTCGACCATTTCGGGCTCCGGGTGGACAATCTGGCGGAGGCTGCCGCGGACCTCAAAGCCAAAGGCGCTGAGTTTGCCACCGAGCCGAGAGACCTGCGCCCCGGAGTCAAGATAGCCTTCGTTCGCGCTCCCGGAGACGTCAGAATAGAGCTTCTGGAACGCAGCTAGACCCAAGAGGAGATTCCCCCATATCAGTCCTTATTCCCAATGGGCGAGGACTCTATACCACACTACCTGTTGGATAGGCCCGTGGTGAAGGTTTCTCCCGTTCCTTCGGTTGCTCACCGCCTCCCGCCAAATCAGCCTAATCCGTCCGGTTTGCATTACTAGCCGGTGTTCCTCGGAATGCTTATAATTTCCGCCAGGCACGGAAGTCGGGGCGCAGGAGCGTGGAGCGGCGGTGAGTGAAGTTACCTGCCCACATTGCCGCCGCTTAAATCCGGCGTCCAACACCTTCTGCACCGGGTGCGGCGTTAGGTTGACGGCCCCCGTCGGCTCTGAAGGAGAGACTCCGGGGCAGACTGACTCAAGTGAAGAGCGGCACGGATTCCGAACTGAACTGGTTTCTATCCAGAGCCAGCTTCGGGATGCCGGAGTCCTCCTCGGCCAACTCCAGGACAGAATCTCCCAACTCGAACTCGGCCTCAGTTCCACCCCACAGACCGGCCAACCAGCCGAGGACATTCAACCTCGGCCTCAGTCGCGGGAGGCGGGAGTTGCCCCGGTCAGCGAAGCAACGGACCCGGCTGCGACTCCCGCCGGGCCAGAGTCCCCACGCACTCCAGGACAGTACGCCCCGACTACTGAGCCCGCGGTAGCAATTGCGGGCCAGTCTCCGTCCACGCCGCCCACCGGCCCCGGGTTAGGCGTTGGGGACATTTTCGGGGACTCACGTCCTTCCGGATTCACGATTGACTGGGAACAGCTACTGGGAAGGAACTGGTTCGCGATTATCGGGGCAGTGACCCTGGTGCTGGGCATCGGGTTCTTCCTGAAGCTGGCATTCGACAACAATTGGATCGGCGATACGGGCCGGGTTGTATTAGGCATCGTTTTGGGAATGGCCCTGCTGGGCGGCGGCGAATACGCCCAGCGCCGCGTCCCGGTGTGGTCGCAGCCCGTAACGGCGGGCGGGGCCGCCATTCTCTACCTTTCGATATACGCGGCGTTTGGGCTATACGGCCTAATCCGCCCTGACATCGCGTTCCTGTTCCTAGCGATGGTCGTCGCCCTGGCGGGACTGCTCGCCCTACGCTACGAGTCAATCGTTATTGCGGTCCTCGGGATCATCGGGGCGTTCCTCGCGCCAATCCTGCTTGGACCCAACCTGCCGGACGTCAGGTTCGTCCTTATCTATATCCTCGTGGTAGACCTCGGCATTTTAGGGGTCTCCACATTCCGCAATTGGCGCTGGTTCACTTTGCTGGGATGGGTGGGGTCATACGGCCTATTCACCTACTGGCTGTACCAGTACCCGGACTTCGAGCCCCTATTAATTCAACTTGCTCTTACCGGGGTCTTTGTCATATTCGCGGGCGCTTCCACCCTGTTTCACATCATCTGGAAAAGGATTCCGGGACCGCTGGACATGGGTCTCATGACGATCAATGCCACGGCGTTTTTCGCTCTCACGGTGGCCTTACTGTGGGAGGACTACGGAATCTGGTTCGGGCTGATTTCCCTGGCGTTGGCCCTCTTCTACGGGTTTATCGCGTTGGCGGCGATCAAGCGTTCCGGGGCGCACCCGCATGTAGCCTTGATCGCGCTTCCCGTGGCGATGGTTTTCCTGACCATCGCCACGCCGTTGCAGCTTAGCGGGATCTGGGTCACCGTTGCCTGGGCCGCACAGGGAACAGTCCTGGTGTGGGCCGGATTCCTGCTCTACAGATGGCAAATGCGGGCCTTCGGCCTCGGAGTCCTCGCCCTCGCTGTAGGACATCTGCTGCTATTCGACTCCCTGGTGGAGCTGGAGGGGTTCACTCCCGTCCTAAACGAACGGTTCCCTGTTTTCCTTGTTGTGATAGCCGAGTTCTATGTCACCGGGTACCTGTTCTGGCGAAACCGGGACCTGGCAGAGAGATGGGAGCAACCCACCGTCCCGGCCTTGCTGACCATCGCGAACCTGCTGACCCTAGGGCTGTTCAGCCTGGAAGTGATTGGTTACTTTGCCAGCCAAGCAGTCCAAAATGGAGTGTATTTGGCTAGGCGGGACACCGAAGATAGTATATTTCTCACCTTGACTGCCATGTGGTCGGTCTACGGCTTCATCCTCTTGGGCGTCGGAATGGCGCTCCGCTCTTATCAGGCGAGGTGGGGCGGCCTCGCCCTGCTGGGGTTGGTGGTTGTCAAGCTGCTGGTATTCGACACGCCATTGGTGAATTTGGAACCAACCACGTTTACGCCCTTCCTCAACGCAGAATTCCTGACATTTGGTATCGTCATTGCGCTTCTGCTGACCGCGGCATACTGGACATGGCGCGAGAGGGCTGACTTGCCCGGAGGCGAGGTACACGCCTTCAGGGTCCTGCTGGTCGTGGCTAACATGGTTATCGTGTGGTCCCTGAGCCTGGAAATTATCCACTATTTCGACTACAGGCGGCTTCCGACGGAAGTCGACTACTTCAGCGCCAAGCACCTCTCCCTAACGGTCCTCTGGGCAGTGTACGCAATCGGCGTGATTGGAGTGGGCATCGCCACCCGGTCCAGCAAGATCAGGCTGGCCGGGATGGCTATTTTGGCGATACCCGTCGTCAAGCTGTTCGTGTTTGATGTGTTCCTGCTGGAGCAGGGGTACAGGGTCGCCGCCTTTGTGACCCTGGGTGCGCTATTGCTGGGGACCGGCCTGGCGTACCAGCGCTACAGCCATGCGTTGAGAGGCTTCCTCTTTGGCCAACGTGTTTAAAGCCCAGTTCCGGCTGACAGTCCTTTCTATGGCGGCTGCCTTGGCGGTGGTTCTATTCGCGCTTCCGGTGTTGGCCGGGGGAATAGAGGAAGACTGGCATTTCTACAAGCCGGTGGAGCTACCCGCCAGTCTCTCCGGGACAGGCCTCGTCGAGTTGGAACTGGACCGGGAAGTGTACGCCCACGCCTCCGCAAGCCTTGGCGACATTCGCGTCACCGAGTTTCCGAAGGGCCGCGAAATCCCTTACAAAATGCTGGTGGAATCGGGAGACCACCGTAGGGCGGCGGTTGCCGTCACGATGCGGGACCTGGGGCACGTCGATGGCGAATATACCAGCTTCATCCTAGACCTCAAATCAGAAGGTGCTCTGCACAACGAGGTGGAGGTCAAGACGTCGTCTGATAATTTCCAGAGGCGGGTGGAGATCGAGGGTAGCGATGACGGAGAGGCGTGGCGCACGTTGGTCCAGGACGCCACGATCTTCGGTCTTACCATAAGGGAGCGGGGCTTCACGACCAGCGACACAAGGATAAGGTACCCCGCCAGCACTGCCCGCTTCATGAGGGTGCGGATCATCGACAACGGTGAAGAACCTCTAACCATCCGTGGCGGCGTGGTCTTCTTTTCCCAGCAGCTTGAACCGCGGCGAAACGGGTTGCCACTGGTTATCACTGGACGGGAGGAAGTCCCACAGAAGAAACAGACCGTGCTCGTCCTGGATGCAGGCGGCGCCGGATTTCCGGCCAACAGGATAGACCTGGAGATTTCCCAGCGGAATTTCTACCGTCAGGTTGTACTGGAGGGGAGCGACAACAACCTGGACTGGTATGCCTTGCAGCGCGATGAGACTATCTTCGACTTCGACACGCCCAAATTCGTCGGGAACGACCTGACAGTCGGGTTCGGGGAGTCGAGGTATAGGTATTACCGGCTCACCATCCAGAACGAGGACAACCCACCCCTGCCGGTAGAGGGAGCGCGAGTCAGCGGGTTTCTCAGGAAGCTCATCTTTTCCGCCGAGGCAGATAAGGAGTACCGGCTCTACTATGGACACCCCGACGCGCCGGCCCCGTCCTATGAGTTGGAGCGAATATTCCCCTACCTGGTAACGGAGGACCTGCCGGTGGCCCGGCTGGGAGTCCATAAACAGAACCCGGCGTTCACCCTACCCGAATCTCCGCCGGTGCCTTTCACCGAACGCTACCCCTGGCTCTTGCCCACGATCGTGGCGGTTGCCTCGCTGCTGGTCGGGGCTTTCCTGGCGAGTTTGGTAAGGCAAGTGGGTGGCAGGTTGCGCCCACCGGAGGCCGGGGAATAAAGCGGAGGATATCCCTACACCACCCTTCGACTAGCTACCCAGGCGGTAGGTAGCGAAGTCTTCAGTGATCCTGCCCTCTTCCTTCAGCTTGTCCAGATGGGTGCGCGTATTTCGGGCGGCCCCGCCGCGGAGGTTTTTGCGCAGGTTGCGAGGGTAGACGTGGCTCACGATATCGTCGACGGTATCGGCTCCAGCTTCCAACGCCGCAACCACCTGGTCTTCTCTTTCCTGCCGGTGTTTGAGATACCATTCGATCCGCGCCGTGCCGTTATGGATGGTCTGGCCGTGACCGGGGCAGATCATGGCGGGACGCTGCTTGGCCAGAAGCTCCAGCGACGCCATGTACTGCTTCAGGTTGCGAACGCTGGAGGACGAATTGCCCAAAATGGTGTCGCCGCTGAACAGGACCTTCTCTCCCCGCATGTAGTAACAGACATGGTCATCCTCGTGGCCGGGGGTGAACAGCGCCCGCAGACCCATGCCCCCTCCCGTCTCGACCACTTCCCTGGAGCGCAGAGCCACGACGCATCCCTCCCCCAACCTGTGGGTCAGAGTTGGCTCGAGCTTGGGGTGGCAGCGCACCGGGCACGAAAGCACGTCCTGTATCCGGTCCAATCCGCCGATGTGGTCCCCGTGGCCGTGGGTGATCATGATGGAAGACATGCGGGGCCTTCCCATCTCTTCATAATAATCGAGAATCTGCCGGGTCCAATGGCGGTAGGGTTCACCAGTATCAACCATCACCATGTGGTCGTTGGGGTCTCCCACGAAATAAATCTGTGTCCCTCCGGGGTGCATCGCGCCAAAGGTATTCTGGTCTTCAATTATGTGGGTGCTGAATATGTGCGGGCTAATCTGCATGATTCGCCTCCATTCCAAACCGCCGCCAACTAATCAGGCGGCGGCAGGCAATGACTAGGCTGGCCGAGGTCCCCAGACCGTTCAAGTTTGGTAGACGGAAGTCTAGAGACCTAATCCGGCAAAGGCAACAGGATTGAAGTATGGTCTGTGACGTAGCGGGTGGTATGACCGTGGCCGCCTACATCCTCGATGAGCCGGACGTCGCAGGGGCCGAATTTGAAGACAGTGCCGTCTCCCAGGCCAATCTCCAGGTCGCCAGATAGGGTGACCATCCAACGTCTGTTCGGGGCGGGATGAAAGTCCAGGAAGCGGCCACCAGCGTTGTGCTGGACTTGCACGCCCTTCACAGACTGCATTTCGGTCAACTCCGGGTGGGCCGACAGCGGCAGCTCTTCGATGTGGGTCTCGTTGTCGTCTCCGGTATACATCCGGTAAATACCCATGAATTCAGTCCTCCATCTTGATAATTCGATTGGTGTAAACTTGCCGGCAATGTCCCTTCCCGGAATGCCTTGCAAAGACAGCAACGGATACCGTGTCCCCGCGGGAGAGGGCTAGGGGGTACCCTCGGAAACACCGCGGTAGCGAAGCAATCGCCACAACCCCAACCACCTCCTCCAGGACTAAGATTTACCTGGATTGAGTCGCCCGGATTCCATCGGTTGTCAGCCCTCGCAAGCGGCACGATTTTTGTTGACACCTCCAGGCTGGGGGGATATGATTTTATCATCTTGTAACCGGTGTTACGAAAGAGTGGCGCTAGAAGCTTTGGAATTTCGCTTCCAGAAGCAGAAAGTGCTGCTTTGTTGTATCGTCCAGGGAACGGGGAAAGGCCCGGCCCGTTGATACAGAGTAAATCTAAATTGACTAGGAGGAGAAGATGGCTGACCAAGATGTTGGGCTGATGGCCCACTTGATGCGACGAGCCGCCTTCGGGGCGAGCCGCGACGAAATCGAGTCGAGAACGGCCCAGGGTTACGACAAGACAGTTGAAGAGCTGCTTAACCCCCAGGACCAATCGGACGTCGAGCAGGACTTGATGTTCCGGCTGCAACCTTCCTACTACCAGGCCGGGGCGATCGAGAATAACGTTCAGTCCTGGATCTACCAGATGATCAATACTCCCAGGCAGCTCCAGGAGAAGATGGCCCTCTTCTGGCACATGATCTTTTGCGCCGGCCACAGCAAGATCGACAGTGGCTTCGAGATGGGTGCCATGGTCGAGATGTTTAGGGAATCGGGGATGGGCAACTTCCGTGACCTGCTATACAAACTGTCCACCAGCCCCGGTATGATCTACTACCTGGACAACTCCGAGAGCCACAAGGTCGCTTTGAACGAGAACTACGGACGCGAACTTCTGGAGTTGTTCTCCCTGGGTGTCGGCAAAGACGGGGACTTCAACTACTCCGAGGACGACGTGAAGGCCTGCGCCCGCGCGTTCACCGGCTGGAACATCGCCCCCGCCCACCCGCCGTTCCCCTACGGCAGGAGCCCGTGGGAGTTCCGTTTCGACCCTGCGGACCACGATGATTCCGAGAAGACGTTCCTGGGCGAGACCGGCCCCTGGAACGGCGACAACATCCTGGATATCATCTGCAATCAGTCCGCGACTGCCCGCTTCATCGCGCGGCACCTGTGCAACTTCTTCCTGGCCGACGAACCACAAGTCCCGGCCTGGCGGCTGACCCCGCCTCGGGACGTGGAACTGGTTAACGCTCTGGAGAAGGCGTACTTCGACTCCGGGTACAACATCACGGCCATGCTGCGAGTGCTGTTCACGTCAGACTCGTTCAAGTCCGAAGATGTCCGCTACGCCAAGGTCAAGAGCCCGGCGGAAGTCGTGGTCGGCACACTCCGGATGGTCCAGGAACACCAGGAGATCAAGCCCGGACTGTTCGAGCTATCCCAGGAGCCCAAGTACATGGGCATGGACCTGATGAATCCCCCCACCGTCGAGGGCTGGCACACCGGGCGCGAGTGGATCGACAGCGGCACCCTGGTGGAGCGCATAAACTTCGCGTCCGAATGGCTGGGCAACACCGAGACCCTCGGCGTCCGGTCGATGGTCGCCCGGTTGATGGCCATGGACGAGGCGCAGTCTCCTGAAGGCTTCGTCGACGGCTGCTTGGACCTCATCGGACCCATCACCCTGGATAGCTCCACCCGTGACGAGTTGATCGACTATGTTCGCAAGAGTGGAGACCTGGCGAAGGGTTCCGGCGCCGAGCAGGCCGACTTCACCCGGCGCACCGGCGAAATGTTCCAGATGATCGCCTCGACCGCCGAGTTCCAGTTTGAATAGCAAGACTCCAAGGCCGAATTTGAGGAGGAAGTAACATGGTTTCTACCAGCAAAGACCCGGTCTTCGCGGTGTTGTCCCTCTCCGGTGGAAACGACGGGCTGAACACCGTGATCCCCCGGACCAACGGGTTGTACCGGGACTACCGGCCCAGTCTTTCGATTTCCGAGGACCAGATCATCCCCATCACGGACGACTTCGGGTTTCATCCCGCGATGGCTCCCCTGAAGAAGTTCTGGGACGAGGGTAAGCTGGCCGTATTCCTGGGCATTGGTTACCCCAACGCCAGCTATTCCCACTTCCGCTCCATGGACATCTGGCACACCTGCGAGCCGGAGACCCAGGGCACAGAGGGCTGGCTGGGCCGCGCGATCAAGGAGATGGACCCCAATAGCGAGAACGTGTTGACCGGTGTCAATTTCGGACGCGGCCTTCCCCGGGCACTGGCCAAGGACGGCGTCCCCGTAGCCTCCGTGGGCGACTTGGAGACCTACGGCCTATTGACGGGTATCGACGGTGAAGACCAGAGGACCGAGGCGTTGGACGTGTTCGGGCGTATGTATTCCCCCGCCATTGGCCGGGGAGCGGTCATGGACTACATTAAGAGGACCGGCACCGATGCTCTAAAGGGCGCTGACATACTGGCCACCGCCCCGCAGATGTACAGTTCCGACGTGGAGTATTCCAACAGTGTGGTCGGTCAGTACATGAAGAACATGGCCCAGACCCATCTGGCCAGCTTCGGCACCCGTATCCTCTACACAACCTCTCCGTACAACGGGTTCGACACCCACGCCAACCAGGCCGCGCTTCATGCTGGACTGTGGACCGACGTGTCTAACACCGTGGAGAATTTCTTCTCCGACCTGCGCAGCCATGATGCCAGCGACAATGTAACCCTGTTCCTGTTCACCGAGTTCGGACGCCGCATCGCCGATAACGGCTCCGGCACCGACCACGGCGCTGCCGGAATCGCCTTCGCAGTGGGCGAGCACGTTAAGGGCGGCGTCTACGGTGAGTATCCCTCTCTGGAGCCAGGACAGCAGGAAGAGGGCGGCAACTTGAAGTTCAACCTGGACTTCCGTTCCGTCTACACCGACATCCTGGAGAATTGGCTGAAACTGGAAGCCGCACCGATCGTGGGCGGGAACTACGAAAAGCCCGGTTTTCTTTAGGCCGATATCCTCAGAACACCAGAGAACACGAGTATGCCAGGGGTTGCCCTTTAGCCGACGGGCGAGAAAGGCGCAAACCCTCGGAGGAATGTCAGGGAGGTAAGATTTATGAGTACCCATTTCTTCGGGCTTTCCGACCGAACATTCGCCTATAGCCATTCCATTGGCCGCAACGAGTTCGCCGGTACCGGCTTCAGGAACCCTGTGGACATGGCAATCAGCGATGACGGCGTGGTCTACGTGCTTAACCGGTCCTACGAGAACCGGACGGACGGCACCCGGATCAGCGTGGCCACGATGGACGAGGAGTACATTTCCGAGTTCGGGTCCTACGGCGAGGGCAACGGACAGTTTGTTTGGCCTACATCCATCGCGCTGGACAGCCAGGGCAATGTTTACGTTGCCGACGAATGGCTCAACCGCATCTCGGTCTTCAACGGCGACGGCGAGTTCCTGCGCAGTTGGGGCAAGACAGGCTCCGGTAACGGCGAAATGGACCGCCCGGCGGGTATTGCGATCAGCTCCGACGGGACTATGTTCATTAGTGACAGCCGCAACCACCGGGTACAGAAGTTCACCCTCGACGGGGCATACATCGGGCAGTTCGGCAGCTTCGGCTCCGGAAACGGCCAGCTCAACATGCCCTGGGGCATCGGTCTCGACAAGGACAGCAACGTCTACGTCGCGGACTGGCGGAACGACCGGGTCCAGCAGTTCAACGCCGACGGCGAGTGGCAGGCTTCTTACGGGCAGTCCGGCACTGGCGTGGGCCAGTTCAACCGGCCCAACAGCGTTTGCGTGGACGCCGACGGGGACATCTATGTGGCCGACTGGCTTAACAACCGCGTACAGGTGCTGAATCCCGAAGGGCGCTTCATCACCGAGTTGAAAGGAGACCACACCCTGTCCCAATGGGGCCGGGACAAGCTGCTCTCCAACCCGGACATGGTCCGTCAGCGAGCGATAGCCATGGCCGCCAATCCTGGTTACGAGAAGCAGCTAGCCCATCCCTGTGCCGTCAAGATCTACCAGCAGGGCCGGATTGCAATCCTGGACCACACCAGGGGGCGCATCCAGGTTTACGCCAAGTCAAAGGAACCCGTACTGGTCTAACTCAGTCCTAGCGCCTACCCAGACACAAGATCGCCGGAGCGGAATACCGCTCCGGCGATAGTTTTTGCTGCGCCGTCGTGTCTTCCCGGGTACGGTCCGGGCTTTAGTCCGGCGGGCCCTCGGGCATTCCCGCATCGATCCAGGCGGCTATCTCGTTCACCTCGTCGCGGGACATGAAAGGACCGTGCAGGGGCATCCGGCCAAAGGTCAGCACCGCGCGGGCCAGGGAGCGCACAAGTTGGGTCTCCCGGCCAGGCAGACCTGGCTCAATGGCCCGGACTCCGGAGAGGACGCTTTCAGCCAGGTCCTGTGGAGAGTCCCAGTAGTACTGGTGGATACCGGGCAATGGCTCCCGCTCCCACCGTTCCTTCCAACGGTCCATGACGCCGTCCAGCAACTCCTTGACCCTGGGCCAGTAGACTATGTTATCGCTTGATGGGCTAGTACTCAATTGGTAACATCCCCAATGGCGGAGCGCCTATGAAATGTCGGCAAACGTCCCCTCTCCCGTGGGGAGAGGGTGAGGGTAATGGGCGCGTCTCTCCCATCATCCTGGCCTTCTCCTTGGAGCGAGAAGGGAGATATCCTTAATGATAAGTAATGCCATGGGGCCGAACGACCCCGTCTAGCGAGGGTGCTCACTGACCGTTTCGGTCTTCAGAAGTTCCAGGGCATGACCGAGCACAGGATTGATCACATCCAAGCATTCCCGGACTCCCCTGGGACTGCCAGGGAGAGTGATAATCAGGGTGTTTCCCCGGATGCCGGCGACGGAGCGGCTCAGCATGGCCATGGGAGTGAACTCGAGGGTCTTGGCGCGCATGGTCTCAGCCAGACCCGGTACCTCTCTTTCGATGATGGAGAGGCACGCCTCGGGAGTCACGTCGTGTAGGCCCAGACCGGTGCCGCCGGTAGACACAATCAAGTCTACATCCGGCGCGTCGGCCCACTCCGCCAGCCTTTTGGCTATTGTGTCATGATCGTCGGGAACGATCTCGTAGCGGACTAACTCATAGTCCGGGGCGGCCAATACTTCCTGGATTGCCTGACCGCTGGTGTCCTCTCGCTGGCCCTGAGCACCTGATGTGCTTACCGTCAAAACAGCTAACCGGAACATGACTACCTCCGCCAAGAATCATACCATAGGCCGCCCCAATTGCCGATAAACCGGAGGGTTGGTAACTGTTCAGAGTTGGTGAGGCGAATTTGGCGAAGCCCGCCGCCGGGCTGAAAAATGCTGGCGGCCGGGGCGGAGTTGTGGCATAAAGGAACAATGGAACCAGGGTTGGACTTGCACCAGGCGAGCCGGGAAACCCTGCTGGTGATCATCGCGGAACAGCAGGGGGTCATCTCCGAACTGCGCCAGCGGGTTGAGAGCCTGGAAGCCCGGCTGTCCGGCGGCGGACCGGGAGCCAGGATGCCGGGCCACAAACCTGCCGCCAGGGACAAGAAGGGGGCGGGGGAAGCAAAGAAGTCCCGCAGGAAGCGTCAACAGGGCTTTGCCCGGCTGCGGATGGAACCCACCGCGCAAGTGACCCACGCTCCGGAATTTTGCTCCGAATGCCATACTGCCCTGAGCGGGGGTTGGGTGCAGCGGACCCGGGAGGTCATCGAACTTCCGGTGTGTCCTGCCGAAGTTACAGAACACGTCTTCATCGCCCGGAGGTGTCCGCTGTGCCGGAAACGGAGGCTGCCCCGGGACCCCCTCCGGGAAGTGGCCGTGGGCCGGCAGCGGTTGGGGATCAACCTGGTCAGCCTGATTGCGGCCCTGCGGGAAGAAGGCCGGCTGCCCATAAGGACCATCCAATGGTACCTGCGGACGGTGCATCAATTGAAACTGAGCGTTGGCGCCATCGTCCGTGTTGTTCATCAAGTGGCGCAGCAGGCCCGGCCGACCGTAGCTGAAGCGCTGGAACGCATCCGCAGCAGTCCGGTGGTCCACGCCGATGAGACCGGCTGGCGGGAGAACGGAGTCAACGGCTACGTTTGGACCTTCAGCACGTCCACGGAGCGGTACTTCCTGCGCCGGGGCCGGAGCGGGGAGGTGGTGGACGAGGTCCTGGGCGAGGAGTTTGGCGGGATTCTGGTGAGCGACTTCTACGTGGCCTATCACCACTACCCCGGCTTGAAGCAGCGGTGCTGGGCCCATCTGTTGCGGGACATCCACAAGCTGAAAGTGTTGTATCCGGAAGACGCCGGTCTTGTCCGGTGGGCCCGGAGAGTGCAACGGCTCTACGCCAAAGCCGTGGGTTGGGCGGCGGCCGGGGGCTGTTCCTCACGGGAGCAGTTGACGCTGGAAAGGCGGTTGCTTGGGCTGTGCCGCCCTTTCCTGGAGGACCCGCTGGCCGTCCAAGGAAAACTGTGCCGCCGGATTGAGCGGCACATCAAGGAGTTGTTCGTCTTCGTTTCCCACCCGGAGACTCCCCCGGATAACAACGCCGCGGAACGGAGCCTGCGCCACCTGGTGATCAGCCGTAAAATCAGCGGCGGCACCCGCTCGGAAGCGGGCAGCGACAGCAAAATGACCTTGGCATCTCTCTTTGGCACCTGGCGGGCCCGGGGCCTCAATCCCCTCCTGGAATGCCGCAGGCTGCTGATTTCCCCTCAACTCTGAACAGTTACGAGGGTTGGGCAGGGTCTTGCAATTGTCACCGTATACGGGTCACCTGTGGTTCCAGCTTCCGCTGGAACCCGGGAATATTCTCGTATGCGAGCGTAACTCCAACGAAGCATTTCTGGAATCCGGCCTTGAGCCGGAATCGTCATGGCCCTGGGGGGGGCAAATAGGAAGATGAAAATGGTTATTTTCATAATTATGACGCGTCAGGAACGACGAGTTTTGTAATAAGGCCGCATACTCGCGCCTGACCAGGATAATTGAAAGACCCTGCCCGTACCCGGACAAAATTGACAAGCCTGTGGGCGGCATTTATATTCACAAGGCGGCTGGAACGCCGGTTTTCGACAACACTCCAATGAAGGGCTATCACCGGCCATTCCCAGGCATATACTTGATGAGGCGCAACACCATTGACTCAGTCCACCGGCTGCGTATTCTGCGAGATAGTCGCTTACCGCGAACCTGCCAGGGTCCGCTACGTTGACGACGACGTCATCGTAATCGTCAACAGGCTCACGTGGGTCCCATTGATGCTCTTGGTCATGCCCAAGGAACACCTGAGCCAGGTGCAGATGTGGTCCACTCCGCTGATGCAGAAACTGGGCGACGTGGCGGTTGAAATGGGCTGTGTCTTCGCCCCCGACGGTTTTAGAATTCTGTCCAACTTTGGCCGGGACGGCATGCAGAGCCAGAGCCACGGTCATCTTCACGTCATCGGCGGCACTCACCTGGGACCTTACGCCTAGTCTCACCCACCAATTGACAGGAGACCAGCGCAACCCCCAGCCCGCCATAGTCAACTAGGAGCAGTAGTAACTTGGCCGAGACAATTCTCTACGAAAAGCAAAACAACGTCGTAATCATTACTATGAACCGCCCCGACGCTCTGAATTCCATCAACCGGCAGTTGCGGCGGGAGTTGGGAGAGGCCATCGACCAATTCGACGGCGAGGAAGACGCATTCGTGGCCATAATCACCGGGGCGGGTAGGGCCTTCTGCGCCGGAAGAGACCTGAAGGAAAGGGCCTCGGACAACGCCGAAGGAATCCAGGCGCGCGCATCTGCGAGCATGACCCCGGAAACCCCTTACATGTGGCCCCGGACCTGGAAACCCCTCATTGCGGCGGTCAACGGTTACGCGCTGGCCGGCGGTTGGTCCATCGCCCAGATGTGCGACCTTCGGCTGGCCTCCGAAGACGCCAAGCTGGGCATTACCGAGACCAAGTGGAGCCTCATGCCGCCATTTGGCACCATCCTGCCCAAGATGGTGCCTCTCTCCGCAGTCTTGGAGTTGGTGTTCACCGCCGAACCCATAACGGCGCAACGAGCATACGACATCGGGTTCCTCAATAAGGTTGTGCCCGCAGACCAATTGATGGATGAAGCGATGGCCCTGGCCCAGAAGATAGCCGAGAACGCTCCTCTGGCCGTTCAATACTTCAAAGAACTGGCCTACCGGGGGCTGAACATGTCGACCCAGGACATCTCGTCGCTCACCTACCACATGTACGACCAGCTACTCACCACCGAGGACTCGAAAGAGGGGCCCCTGGCCTTCGCCGAAAAACGCAAGCCCCGATGGCAGGGCCGTTAACCCATAACCGATTCGCCCGCTAGGAGGAACGCAACTTGGACCCAATAATAAGGAACGTTAAGGATGTATCTTCGCCGGGGGGCTCACCGGGACGGCTTATCACGCTGGACGACAACCCACCCACATGCACCATGACCTATTCCGAGATCCTGCCCGGACAGACCAGTTCCCATCACATCCACCCATGGGAGCACGAGATTTACATCATCGAGGGCACCGGTACCCTGGTATGCGACGGCAACAACTACCCGGTCAAGCAGGGTGACGCAATATTCATTCCCGGCGAGGTTGACCACTACACCCTAAACGACGGCGGACAGGGCAACATCAAGCGCATCGAGATCAACCCGCTGATGGCCGCCCAGCAGAGAGGGGCTAGAAACAACGGCGGGACCGGCTCCGGCAAGCCGCCGATGATCCGCAACTACCGGGACTTGAACGCTCAGACTGGCAGCCGCATCATTGGCTCCGCTGACGGCGCTCCCACCTATTTGATGCTCTACAACGGCGCAATGGCGCCCGGCAGCGTCAGCCACCCCGATGGCGGCGGTCATGTTCACCCCTGGGAGCACGTAGTGTTCATTCTGGAGGGCAGCGCGGTCATCGCCTGCGAAGGCACGGAGTTCCCGGTAACCGCCGGAGACGCGGTCCTCGTGCCACCCAACACCTTCCACCAGTGGCGCAACCCCGGCGATAAGCCGTTGCTCCGCGTGACTTTCAACCCCTTGGCCTCCGAGCACGCCGAGGGCTAACAATCCATCCCCCAAACTACCGAGAGGCAAGAAGGCCGGGGAAAATCCCCGGCCTTCTTGCCTCTCGGTAGTTTGGGCGTTAAGGAGGCGAGGGGTTAAGAACGTGTCAGTCACCGAGGAATTTGAGCAGGGTCATCACGATCGTAGAAATTGCAACCATACCGCCCAAAGTCCAGCCCGTCATCCACTTGATTAAGTCGGCTTTCATACCCGCTATATCGGCCTTTAGCTCGGCTTTAAGCTCAGCCACATCGGCTTTTGTGGCCAAGTGTTCATAAGCCCCTTCCAACCGGCTTAGCCGGTCTTCCATCGTTGACATCGTCTAATCCCTTGAGTGTCGATCCCTATACCGCTTCAGACCCACGTTATAGGCGCGGCACATAGTTGTCAACAGCGGAAGTGTCACCAGGGATGGGATACCATCACCCTGGCTCTCTCCGGAAGTATAGGGGACGATTAGGCGACGCAGGTTGGTTAGACTGGCAGCGGCTCCAACTTTACCGCGCGGCCTGTGGAGGCGGACTCGATCATTCCCAAGGTGACCTGGACTACTTTGAGGCCGTCTACTCCGGATGCCGAGGGGTCTTCGCCAGTCTCAATCGCGCGGTTGAAACTCTCCGTCTGCCATTTGAACAAAGCAAGCGGGTCAGGGTCGTAGGACTCACTGATGTTGACCGTTTCGCTGGAGACCTCCAGAGTACCGGAAAAGTTCGGTCTGGAGGCATCGCTCAAAACGATCCGCCCTTCGCTCCCATACACGTTGACGTCGCACTTCAGGTCCGGGACACGGTTGCTGCAACAGAGGGTGGCGATAGCGCCGCCGTCAAACCGCAGGCACATGGCCGCCAGGTTTTCCAGCGGGTTTTCCTCGGTCTGCCCGTCGGTGACCGCCGCGATTTGCACCACGGTCTGGCCCAGTATAAAGTGCAGGTCGTCTACCGCGTGAGTTCCCGTCCCCATCATGGTAGAAGCGCCCCCGACCAGGTCCGGCCGGTCCCACCACGCGCTAAGCCCGGTCCTCGCCGCTCTCTGAGTCTCTCCCCTAGTGCCGCCGCCGATCTGCACCTGGGCTAGAGCGATGCTGCCGACGGTCCCTTCCCTGACCAGGCGGCTGGCCTGGGCGTGGCCGGGATGGTGGCGTAACTGAAAACCTACTCCCAACCTCACGTCGTGGTCCCGGCAGGTCCGGACCATTTCCAGTCCCTCGCTGACGTCCAGGGCCATCGGCTTCTCCACGAGGACGTGCTTTCCCGCATTGGCCGCCATAACCGTAAACGGCGCGTGCAGGTGGTTGGGGGAGGCGATGAACACGGCATCGACCCTGGAATCACCTAGCAGGTCTTCCAGCGAGTCGTAGGCTTGTTTGAAACCGTGCTTGCCGGCGAAGCTCTCAGCCCGCCCAATGTCCCTGCTATAAGTGGCAATGAGATCAGTGTTCTCCGCCATCGCCATTGAGGGCGCTCCCGCCCGGTCCGGATACCTGCCAGTACCGATGAATCCCCAACCTATCGCCAATGAAGACCTCCCGATATCCCTAATTGCGTTTCGAAACTATCTCGAAATCAACTGGTCCTGTTGATATACCGGCATCGCTGACCGAAACCCATAGATTTCCGCCCCCGTTCAAGCCGGGGGCAGGCTCTTCGCGGGAATTGCGGGTTGGGTGGCGCGCCAAGATTTGAGATAGTCTCCTTACTGCCTCAGATTAAATCTGGTACTCCGGGCGGCGAAGCAACTGCCGTGCGATAAGAAGCCGCATAACCTCGTTGGTTCCCTCTCCGATTATCATCAGGGGAGCATCCCGGTAATACCGCTCCACTGGCGACTCCTTAATGAACCCGTAGCCGCCGTGGACCCGCATCGCCTCCATCGTCACTTCACCGCAGACCTCGCTGGCGAACAACTTGGCCATTCCCGATTCCAGGTCTACCCGGTCTCCCCGGTCCTTCTTCGCCGCGGCGTCGTAGGTGAGAAGCCGGGCGGCTTGAATCTTGGTTGCCATGTCGGCCAGCTTGAGCTGGATAGCCTGGTGCTGGGAGATGGGCACTCCGAAGGTCTCCCGCTGCTGGGAGTAGCGTATAGCCGCTTCGAACGCGGCCTGGGCCACACCAACCGCACGCGCGGCCACGTTGATGCGGCCGGTCTCCAAACCGCTCATTACCTGTCCGAAACCGTTGCCCTCTTCGCCGCCGACCAGGTTTTCCGCCGGGATGCGGTAGTCCTCGAAAATAAGCTCGCAGGTGTCCAGGCCCCGGTAGCCGAGCTTGTCCAGGTCCCGCCCTACACGGAACCCAGGGCTGCCCTTCTCCGCGACGAAGCAGCTTATCCCTCTGTGCTGAGGGTTGGCGTTCCTGTCGGTCTTGGCCAGCAGGCAGAAAGCGTCGCCGTACCGGCCATTGGTGATGAACATCTTTGTGCCGTTGATGACGTACTCCTCGCCGTCCTTGGTGGCCGTGGTCTCCATGCCGGCCACGTCACTACCGCCGCCGGGTTCGGTGAGCGCGAGCCCGCCGCGTTTCCTGCCCGACGCCAGGTCGGGCAGGAACTGGCGCTTCTGTTCCTCGGTGCCGTAGTGGGTGAGCACGTAGGTGAGGATGTGGTGGGTGCCGATGGCGCCGGTGATGCTCATCAGGCCCTTGCTAAGTTCCTCGAAAATGGACGCAAAGGTCGTGTAGTCCAGACCCAGACCGCCGTATTCCTCGGGCACTGTGATCCCGAAGAGGCCCAAGTCCTTCATCTTGTCGATCAGGTCGTGGGGTACGATGTCCTCCCGGTCCAGCTTGTCAGCTACGGGTTCCACGTCGCGGCGCACGAACTCGCGCACCAGGTTGACTATCTGGGACCGGGCTTCTTCAGGGGTTGCTGTGGTCACGTCATTCTCCTTGGTCTTAAGATTGCGGGGCGGGGTCTAGGCCCCGTTAACATTGTTATGCTTGATTGCATCACCTCACCCCGCATCGTCATTACCATAAAAGCGGGAATCCACTCCGGTCGAGCCGAGGGCAGGCTCTTAGGAACTATCTCAAGACCCACTGAATCTGCTGAGATTCCGCCAATCCTTATGCGAGGTCATGGATTCCCGCTTTCGCGGGAAAGACGGGCTTTCGCGAGAATGACAGGTCGGGCGGCTCACTAAGTTTTGGGATAGTTTCTTAGACAATCTCATCATACAGGTCCACCCATGTCGGATTGCTTCTCTCAATCAACTCAATCTTCCACGACCGGTTCCATTTCTTGAGCGCCTTCTCACTACTGATAGCGCTCTCCATAGACTCGTGAACCTCATGCCAGACTAGGCGGTGAACACTATAACGCTTCGTGAATCCTTCCACGAAGTCGTTCTTGTGCTGCCAGACCCGTTGGACGAGGTTCGACGTTACGCCAATATACAGAGTGCCATTGGGTTTGTTCGCAAGGATGTAAACGCAGGGTGTTCTCATATAAGCAGTCTCTTAGGCAGTCTCTGGATTCTCGCCCCCGTTCAAGCCGGGGGCAGGCTTGTCGCGGGAATGACGGGGAATGGCAACATAAGCCAAGCTCTACCACCCCAACATTACCGACTCCTTGCGGGGGTCTGCGCCACCCTGGTAAACGCCGGTCTCAGTGTTGACCATGATGGGAGTGAAGCCGTTGGACACACCCCAGGAATCGATCTCGCGGACTTCATGCCCCTTGTCTCGCAGCGAATCGGCCACGCCGGAGGGGATGCGGTCTTCGAGTTCCAGCAGGTTGGGATATGAGGTGTGGGGCCAGGGCGACCGCGGGAAGCTGTAACCGCAGAACCGGGGGGCCTCAACCGCTTCCTGGATATTCAAGCCGAAATCCACCACGTTGTTGAAGACTTGCAGGTTGCTCTGGGGCTGACTGTCGCCGCCGGGCGTCCCCAGGGTCATGAAGGGCTTGCCGTCTTTCAGGATGATGAAGGTGCAGGGCGTGGTCCTCGGGCGCTTGCGGGGGGCGATGGAGTTGGGGTTGTCCTCGTCGAGCCAGAAGTAGCAACCCCGGGTATTGAGCAGTATTCCGGTGTCTCCTAGAATCATTCCCTTGGCCAACGCGGCGAAACTGCTTGGCGTGACCGAGACCATGTTGCCCTGGGCGTCCACCGCGGCCAGATAAGTGGTGCCGTCCTGATCGCCGGTAACGGCTTCGGCCACCGGCTCCGCACTCCGGACCTGGTGGCCGGTGGCCACGGCCTTCATGCCAACGGGGTCTCCCGGCGGGTACTCCGCCTGGGCTTTGTCCGGGTTTAAGAGAGTCCGCCGCAGAGCAGCGTACTCCTTGGAGAGAAGTCCTTTGACCGGCACGTCCACGAACGCCGGGTCGCCAACGTACCGCTCCCGGTCGGCGAAGGCCAGCTTCAGCGCCTCGACCTGAAGGTGTATAGCCCCGGCGCTGTTGTGTCCCAGGGAAGCCAGGTCGTAGCCTTCCAGGATATTCAGGGTTTGCAGCAGGGTAATCCCCTGGGTCCAGGTCTGGTTGGTGAATATCTCCAGACCCCGGTAGGTGGTCGAGACAGGCTCCTCCGGAGGGGTCTCGAACTCGGCGAAGTCCTTGAAGGAGTAGAGCCCTCCCAGGTCGCGGGTAGCCTCCCACATGCGGCGGGCAACATCGCCGACATAGAAAACTTCTCTGGCCCTGTCTATGGCCACCTCCCGGCCTCTGCCCTGGCTGAGGGCCTGCTGCTCCGCCGAGACCATCATCGACAAGGTGCGCCCCAGGTCTTCCTGCTTGAACATGCTGCCCATAACGGGGGGTTGGCCGCCGGGGAGATAAATCCGCGCCGAGCCGGGGTATTTCTTCAGGTTCTCCAGGCGGTCGGGCGAGGAAATGGCCTGGCAAAGTAGCTGATAAGCCGGGAATCCGCTGCGGGCGAAAACCAACGCGCTTTCGGCCACGCGGCTGAAGCTCATAGTGCCGTACTTGGCCAGCATGGCCAGTAGCGCGGACACGACGCCGGGGACCGTGCTGCTCAGGATTCCCCCGGGTATCTCGCCCCAGTTTTCCATGTAATGGTCCACCGTGGCGGCGCTGGCCGCCCAGCCCTGGCCCACGATGGAGCGCACCTTGCGGCTGGACGCATCGTAGAAGAGCATCGCCACCTCGCCGCCCAGGGAGTAATGGGCAGTGGGTTCCATGACCCCCGCGGCGAGGGCGGAGGCCACGGCGGCGTCTACGGCGTTGCCGCCTTGCCAGAGAATGCGCATTCCAGCCTGGGCAGTAAGCTGAGTCCCCCCGCCCACCATTCCCCGGGTCCCCCAGACGATGGGTCTATGGGAGTATTCTCCCTGGCTTCCCCTGGTGTGACGGCGAATATCGGATTGCATGACTACGCTCCTAAGTCGGGAGTGTGCTTCTTGTTATACCCGCATGGGGGGATGCTGGCAAGCGTTAGAGTTGGGGTTGGCGGCGCTTGGTAGGATTTCTGCATCAGGATGTACAGGGTATTGTTTCTATCCTGTACATCCTCTCATCCTGTACATCCTGATGCAGACAGAATGTAGCCCCAGTGTATAATTTCTCCACGGAAGTATGGCGAAGGCAGGTTGCAGATGCGAAACCGACTCGACAAAATCACGCTCAAAGGCTTCAAGACCATCAAATCGTTGGAGAATTTCGAACCTGGTCCATTGACGGTTCTTATCGGACCCAACGGCGCCGGCAAGTCCAACTTCATTTCTTTCTTTCGCATGATGAGCTGGATAATGGCCGACCCGGATAACCTTCCGCTCTACGTTGGTCAACAAGGAGGCGCCGACACGCTTTTGCACGACGGCCAGGCCAAGACCCGCGAGATAGAAACCGAGTTGACAATTCGTACTGATGCCGGTGAGAACCAATACGCCTTCCGCTTAGTCTATGCGGCTAGAGACACGCTGATTTTCGCCGACGAGCGCTACCGGTTCTCCAGAGCGGATTACTACAGTCGCGCACCTTGGCAGGAGACTGGGGCTGGCCACCGCGTTCCACAACTCCTTAGCGTCGCAGCTTTGGATACTACCGCTCGCTTCATCCGGAGCCTGCTGCAAAGAATCGTCGTGTATCAATTCCACAACACGTCAGATACTGCCCGCATCCGGAGTAAATGGTCGATATTTGACAACAGATTCCTAAAGGAAGACGCCGCCAATCTGGCCCCGGTGTTGTACCGCTTGCGGGAGAACACCGGCAGAGCCTACCAGCGGATTGTAGACACCATCCGTCTAATCCTGCCCTTCTTTGCCGACTTTGAATTGGAGCCGGAATACGGTCATCTCCTCTTGAACTGGCGTGAACGGGACAGCGACCAGGTATTCAGCGTGTCGCAGGCGTCGGATGGAATGTTGCGGGTCGTGGCCCTTATTACCTTGCTCCTTCAACCGGAACAGGACTTGCCGGACGTTCTGATTCTCGACGAGCCTGAACTTGGATTGCATCCTTACGCCATAAACATCATCGGCGACTTAATCAGCGCCGCAGCGACCGACATACAGGTCATAGTCGCCACACAATCCACGTTCCTGGTTGATTGTTTTGAACCGGAGGAAGTTGTCGTCGTTGAACGCGACGGACGCGGTTCCACTTTCCAACGGCAAGACCCCGCGTTCCTGGAGTCATGGCTCAAACGATATTCGCTCTCTGAGCTTTGGGAAAAGAACGTGATCGGAGGGCGGCCATAATGGCTATAAGGCTGCATTTCATCGTTGAGGGGCAGACCGAAGAGACTTTTGCCAATAAGGTACTGGGACCGCACCTGGAAGAATTCTCTGTATGGCTAAAAGCCCGATGTGTCACTACAAAACGGGAGCGGGGCTTGAAGTATAGGGGAGGCGTCGCAAATTACGCACAGGCGAAGAACGATATCAATGATTGGTTAAGGCAGGACCAAAGCTCAGACGCCCGTTTTACGACCATGTTCGACTTGTACGCCCTGCCAAACGATTTCCCCGGCTATGCCGACGCTGCGGGAGCGTCCTCCCCCTATGATCGCGTCAGAATTTTGGAGGACGCTCTGAGGCATGACATTTCTGATTGGCGGTTTATTCCCTATATTCAACTTCACGAATTCGAGGCGTTGTTGCTGTCCAACCCCCAGAAATTAGAATCGCTATTTTACGAACGCAGCGCCGAAATACATAAACTTATTGCAATGGCTGGCCAATTTGCTTCGCCGGAACTCATAAATGACGGAGTGAATACCGCACCGTCAAAGCGAATTGTTACTGAAATACCGCGGTATAAAAAAGCATACGCCGGTCCCTCTGTAGCCGAGAGCATCGGACTGCCTACCTTGCGGTCAAAATGTGAACATTTCGGCGCGTGGCTTGGGCGGTTGGAGTCTCTGGAGTAGCGGCGCAGGTCTGGGGAATCGGACCAACGACTATCGGCAGGGCCAGTCTGAACATATTAGTGGGCCATGTTGGAAAGCGTAGAACGTGAGGGCATCATGCCCGACAAGACAAACGATTGGCTTGATCAGTCCAAACACCGATTTGAAACTCTGATACTCCTTGCCAGCCGGCAGGGCAGACTCTTTTCCACCGGCGGGGACCAAGAGGGTGTTTTCAAACTTCACGCCCCAGGTGTAACTTCCGTCCGCGGCGAATGGGTCGACGACTTCTATGCGCCCAACCTTACGGACAAGGACGTGCCGGAAGAGCGCGTCATTCAAACGCTTTACCGCCCGTTCGTTGCCAAATGGCGTTTTGCCGATTCTGTGACGAGTAATGACTTTGCCCGCGATTATCACGGTATGTTTGGAACCGACTTAAAGCAGCCCAATAAAGTAATCTGCTTCTGCGCCAATGACAAGGATTTCTACGCCCTGGCAACAGACCGTTTGGCCGACTTCCATCTCACAGGGGACACCCAATGCCTCCCCCTCTACCGCTACACCCCCGATGGTGAGCGGGTGAGCAACATCACCGAGTGGGGGTTGCGGCTCATCAACGAGCATTACCGCAAGGAGTGGGGGGACGATTTCGAGAACGTGGCGGGGGAGGATGGGATTACCGCCGAGGACATCTTCGCCTATACCTACGCCGTCTTGCACGACCCGGTATATCGCCATGACTACGCCGTTGACTTGCTGAGGGAGTTCCCGCGATTGCCCCTGTACCATGACTTCGATATATGGGCACGGATGGGGCGTGAGTTGCTCGACTTGCATATTGGGTTCGAGTCCGTGGAGCCTTACCCGCTCCAGCGGATAGACCAGGAAGGGAAGGCCACGCGCACCCTCTTGAGGGCTGATAAGGAGCTTGGAACTATTGCGCTGGACGACAAGACCACGCTGACCGGGGTGCCTGCCGACGCCTGGCGCTACCTCCTCGGAAACCGTTCGGCCCTGGAGTGGGTGTTGGACCAATACAAGGAGCGCAAGCCACGGGACCCAACGATAGCTGAGAAGTTCAACACCTACCGGTTCGCCGATTACAAGGAGCGAGTGATTGACTTGCTGATGCGCGTCTGCACCGTCAGTGTTAAGACTATGGACATCGTGGATGGGATGGCTTATTGGGAGGGTTGTAACCTGATTGTATCTGGCGATCGCGACAAATTCGAAATGGCGATGTTGGCTATGTCGGATTGGTTTGACCGGGATGAGGATGAGGACTGGCTATCGGGATGGTCGGAGACGTAGTCCTTACGCCATTTCCATACACCGATCTAAGCGACGTGAAGATACGCCCGGCATTGGTGGTGGCCGATGTGGGGATGGGCGACTGGATAGTATGCGAGATAACTACCAGCACAGTGCGCCGCCCTGGAACCATCGCGATCAGTCAACAAGATATGCAGTCGGGAACGTTGCGATTCGCGAGTTGGGTCCGCCCGGACCGAATTTACACCTTGAACCAGCGGCTCTTCAGGCAGACCGTCGGTAGACTGGCGGAGGCGAAACAGGCCGAGATTTCGGCTGCTCTCCGTAACTTGCTCTAATCTACCCCTCCTCCACCGGCTCGATCCTTACGGCGCAGGCCTTGTATTCGGGGATCTTGGATTCAGGGTCGTAGACCGAGTTGGTGAGGAAGTTGGCCGCGGACGCGGAGAGCTTCACGAAGGGGATGAATATTTCTCCGATCAGGACTCGGTAGCCGGTTGCGCTCGTGACCTGCGCGGGGGTGCGAACACCACGAGGATGGTCAAATCTTCGGTTATGGAGTGGAAGTGGTGCTCCACGGCCTCCCCAACGTACACAATCGAGCCTGGCCCCAGGTTGCGGTCCTCGCCGTCGACTTGGACGGCCCCCTGACCCGTGACGACGTAGTAGACCTCGTCTTCGGTGTGTGGGGATTGGGGATCAACCTGTCCGGCGGGTAGTACGTACAGGCCCATGCTCAGCCTGGGAGCAACGAAGAATTCATGGTAGAGCCCGCCGGCCGCACCGTGCGCGGCGATGACCTCAGATAGATCAAAAGCGTCCACCGGCTTCCCTTACCTACGTAGCCGCGAGCGAGTCCGAAGGTTGGGGCAGCAAACTGTCCAGGCACAACTCGGCCTGTTTTGATAGAGGGACCAACCCTTCTTCGGTCCAGCCGCGGGCACGGTAGTAACCGCCGATCCTGTAGTCGAGCTTTGGAACGCCTACAATCCTCTGGCGGCCAGGGCCAGGGCCTTGTCCAGGTCCTGTGGGGTATTGACGTTGAAGAAGCTCAGGTATTCGGGGTCCAGCGATTGGACTTCCTCCTGGGATACGTACCTGACGCGGACTTCGTCGTAAAACCCGGAAATCATCAAATCACCTGAAATCAGGCGGGATTCGATGTATGGCAGGCATGACTTGGAATAAAGGGAATGGGTAGGTTCGGGACGGCCGTCGATGACCGGAACCACGGCGTCGTAGTCTTCCCGCAGGGAGATCATGCGCCGGAGCAGGTCCAGGTTGAGGAACGGCATGTCGCAAGCCACAGCCAACACCCAGGATTGACCGGCGGCATCCAGGCCGGAAAAGATACCACCCAAAGAGCCGGTGCCCGGATAGCGGTCCACCACTACCCGGCATCCTTCGTCCAAGGGAAGGTCTGCGCCGCGGGCTTCGCCGGCAACCACCACCAGCACCTCATCGCACAGGGTCCCCGCGCGCTGCACCACCCTCCTGATGAGCGGTTGGCCTCCGATGGGCTCGACTGCTTTATCCCGGCCCAACCGGCGGCTCTTGCCTCCGGCCAACACGACGCACGATGTCCGTGCCTGAGACAGCCCACCTGTGCCGGAATCCTTCCGTGATCGACCCGGCTCAGCCTGATTAGATTCAGAAGGCATGGCGGGAGTATACCATAGTAGCCATGCTCGAAAGCGTTACGCTACGATGGTGTATATGGACTCGGCCAGCTACTCTATGAACGTTACCGCTTCATCCACCTCTCAGCCTCAATGGACCATAGGCCCGCTCCGGCGTAAGATGGGTCCACGTCTGCCTCGTGGACTATCTTGTTCCGGCGGTCAACTATGAGCTTCAGCCGCGTCCTAATATCTTCAGGTGTGGACGATAAGTGCGTTGCAACTTCGTTCCACAATCGCGAGCCTGATACGAGGCGAATGGCATTCGCGATATCCTCCGGGTCTTGAAAACTCCGGTGGCCGTGGCGAGTCCTAATCTCCTGGTCCAGCCATTCACTATTTCCCGGATTCGCAACCGCCTTTAGAGTGCCGTCCAAAGTAACTTGAAACCGCAAAAACGCGTCAGTCGGGATGCGGGCTCCATTGAAGACTTCCAACATCCCCAGTCTGACGAGTTCGTGGACGTATAAATCAAGCGCACTGACACCCATTATCAACTCGGACCGCAATACGTCGGATAAATCCAACGCCTGGGTAGTCTGAGCACTCAGGATTTGATAAATGGAGCCGAGGTCACGCACACGCCTGATATTCAGGCGGAACTGTTCAATCGCCGCTTGCATGGGGCAGTCAGTCCAATAACCTTGTCCGCAAGCTCCGAAAAGAGATGTCTGAACTGGTCTCGAGATTTGATTGTTTGGTCTAAGACTGCCCCGGTCTGGCCAATCTGCGCTTCGTTCAAATCAAAGACCGGTGTCCGATACTCTTGTGATTTAGCGATGAGTGAATTGAAGTCCGGGATGGTCGCCAGGCAAAAATCGTTAACTCGGAGCTCGTCATAGAGAGCTTGAGCCAACATCATGTCCATCTTTCTGAACTTGGGGACCAGAGCTTCGTTTACGGTCGCGTTTATTTTGTTTGTCCATATCTGGAAACCGCTGGCAGGAGCGCCTCCCCGCGGGCGGTAGTTTTGCACCACAGTTCCCATGAACTTGGGGGTGGTGTCAGGGAACGGATAGACTGAATCCTGTAGGATGGGCAGAGTACGCGCTTTCTCAGACCAAGCACGCCACTTCGGAATCACGTTTGCCAGGGAGTTGATAGCCATTACCGAGAAGTAGTCGGGCGTTGTGGGAACGATGAAGAAATGGCTGGTCATTAGCAGATTCTGGTTGAATGGACTCAGGCTTGGGCTCATGTCAATGAGTATATAATCTGCATTCAACTTCTCAGCGGTCTTGTCCAGTAAATAGGAAATTGCCCCCGGAAGATTTTGAAGGGTTTGTATGGAAGCTGACAACTCTTGGGCGATGCCCAAAGTAACCTCATATTCGGACAGCGCGATATGGCCTAGCAGGAGGAAAAGGCCGTCCCTCTGGCACACTGGGAAACACTCGACAGGCTCTATGGGTGCAGGCTGAGACTCGAATGCTGGGGCTAATCCCGACTTCAAATCGCGCCCTTTTTGAGCCTCGTAGAGATCCTCTAACTCGGTCCCGTTTTCGTAATCAAGCACAAGTCCAGTCAAGTTGCACTGCGGGTCGGCATCGGCAAGGAGTACTGTTTTTCCTTTGGAGGCCAACATCCAACCCAAGTTAAACGTTGTGGTGGTCTTGCTTACGCCACCCTTGTGATTGAAAAGTGCGATTTTCTGGACCATCTTTCTTATTGTCCTCCAGTTAGTTCCGTGCCGAGATACACGCCTTCGACTCCTCGGCTTTTGCGTGGCGTTATACCTAAAGAATGGATACCAGGGCCCCTCGCATGAGTCGTGATGGCCTCGAACCGCCCGCCTGATTGTAGCATATGCCGGATTCGGTCATCCGACTCAGGGTCTTTCGATAATTCCAGCGTAGGAGCTGTTGGCGAACGGCCCCCACATGGCAGCGCCGGAACTTATGATTCCCACCGTCTTCCCGGCTTTCGCCGGGAAACAGGACTGCTGGGACAAACCCACCGCTCCATATTGAGACATCCCAGGTTCCGGCTCAAGGACGGAACGACGGGGGATGTGCCTTTTTATTGTTACGCTGAACCGGTCTTCCCGTCGTTCCGGCGAAAGCTGGGACCCAGATATGTCGACGTGGTGGAGCGTGCCCTGGAGGAAGAATTCCTGGGTTCCGGCTCGAGGCCGGAACGACGGGGGGGACGGCAACTTGGTAATCGAAAGGCCCTGTATCCGCCTAGCTTTAGGGCCAGCGGCTACCGGCTACGGTGTATAATTCGGGACGATTGACGAGGGCTAAGGCGGCTCTCTAGGACCGGTACGCAGGCAGCGAGACGCCGCATATTCAGGAGGACATCAGGATATGTCTACTGCAGGAGAGGGACCCGTTTCCGCCGAAACGTTCAAAATGTTGGCCGAATTGGCAGGGTTGGGAATGACCGATGAAGAACTGGCCGAGCTCAAGCCCCTATACGACATCCACGCGGAGTACGTAAGGACGCTGCACTCCATCGAGTTTGGCCCGGAGGAGATCGCTTTGACCTTCCACCCCGATTGGCCTTCGGGGTAACCTCCGCTCTGCCGGAATACCAACGGTACCACGGCCCCATATTCGGATTGTTCAGGACGGAAAAACGTATGGCCGTTACCAATACCGACCTTCACTTCTTGACCATTGGAGAAGCCTCCGAGCTACTGCGCACTCAGCAACTCTCCCCGGTGGAGTTGGTCCAGGCGTTCTTGCGCCGCATTGAAGCCACCGACGACCAGCTTCACTCGTTCCTGTTGGTGCTGGAAGAGCAGGCCCTGTCCGACGCCCGGGTTGCCGAGGCGGAGATTCTCCGGGGTGAGTACAAGGGCCACATGCACGGCATACCCTTTGCGCTGAAAGACCTATACGACACCGCCGGGGTCCGCACGACTTCCGGTTCCAAAGTTGACATTGACCGGGTGCCTGCCGAAGACGCAACCACCACCGCGAGGTTGAAAGCTGCGGGAGGAATCCTGCTTGGGAAACTGGCGATGCACGAGTTCGCCCTGGGCGGGCCGGACTTCACCACGCCTTTCGCACCGGCGCGCAACCCCTGGAACATGGCCCACGTAACTGGAGGCTCCAGCAGCGGTTCCGGGTCGGCGGTGGCCTCCGGCCAGGCCATGGGCGCGCTGGGCTCCTGTACCGGCGGCTCGATCCGTGGACCGGCCTCCCTCTGCGGCATCGTGGGCCTGAAAGCGACCTACGGACGGGTCAGCCGGGCCGGTGTCGTGACTCTGAGCTGGTCCCAGGACCATTGCGGACCCATGACCTGGACGGTTGAAGACACCGCGTACATGCTTCAGGCGATTGCCGGGCACGACCCGAAGGACCCCACGACCAGCAAGGCCCCGGTACCCGATTATTCCCTGTCGCTGCGTGAAGACATTCGCGGGATGAGGATAGGCGTGCCCCGGCACTTCTTCTTCAGCGATGAGCCGGGCGTCAACCAGGAAGTGGTTGCCATCGTCGACAAGCAACTGGGCGTTCTGGAGGAGTTGGGCGCGGAACTGGTAGAGGTGACCATTCCAAGCCTGGAGTATGTCCGCCCGGCGAACGTCATTATCATGCTGAGCGAAGCCTATGCCTATCACGAGCCCAACCTGAAGGCAAGGCCACAGGACTTCGGGGAGATGGTGCGTGCCCGGTTCCGCATCGGCGGCATGTTCAGCGCCAGCGATTACGTCCAGGCCCAGAGGACACGAAAATTAGTAAAGCGGGAGGTCGCCGAGACGCTGGAACGGGTCGACCTGCTGGTCTCACCCACAATGACGCAGCCCGCGGCGGCGTTCGAAGGGTACGACTCAACCAGCACCGTGCGTGGACCGAGTTTCACCGCGCCCTACAACCTGACCGGTCTGCCGGCCATCTCAGTGCCCTGCGGGTTCACCGAGGCGGGGCTGCCGGTGGGGATGCAACTCGCCGGGAAGCCATTTGACGAGCCAGGTGTAATCCGCGCCGCCTACACCTATGAACAGCACGCCCGCTGGTTCGACCGTCGCCCTCCGGTCTAAGCATCATACGGCGTAGACTGGCCCAATCGGCGCCCAATAGTCGAATTGGGCGCACCAGGGTTAATGCCGGGAAATTGAAAAGGCCTCCGCCGGGGTTATAGGCACTGGCAGAGGCCCCGTTTTTCAGTGGCGGCCGTTGGCGCGGCGGACCCTGAAGGTTGCCCCTTCTTTCTGTTTGCGCACCCACTTCAAGTATCGTCGCATCTCCGGGTGGTTGCGGATTGAAGCCAGGGAGTTTAGCTCCTTGGCCAGAGTTGCCTCAGTGAACATCGCGTGAAGCTGGCGATGACACGTGGCGCACAGACGGGCCCTGGGGCCGAACTTACCGCCCTGCGCTCTCGGCACCAGATGGTGGACCGTGTAACGTTGGGCTTCCCGCAGACAAAGCTCACAGCACAACGGCCTCTCTGCCAGGGCCGGCGAAGCGTCGTGACGGCTCCGGGTACGGTTTCTCGGCACGGAGGGATTACCTCAGTCTTTCACGTTTAGGTAACGCCAGCCAGGGAGATCAACTCGCCACTCCCCTTCCTCCATTAGCATGGGGATAATCAGACCCGACATTAGCCGCCGGCGGGCGACCCGGGACACGTCTTTGGTGACGCCAAATGGGAGGAATACAAAGGCGTGCCGGTCGTCAATGTAATTGGTCGGGGCGACGCCCAGGTCGGTCAGGTCTTCCAGGGGCCACAAACGCAGGACCGTAGTACGGAAGTCCTCCAATAGAGAGGCCCTGCTGGGATGCCCGGAATCGTAGGCGGTCCGGAAGGCGATCTGCATGTCTATGTCGTTACGGGTCGCCCAGACCCCAAGCCGCATCCCGCGGGTCTCTTTGGAGAGCATCGACCAGGCCAACTCCATCTGACCGTCCCGGACCGCCTCGGCGAAGATTCCGCCCCGGTTGCCGCAGTCGTCCGGTTGCTGGCTCCGTTTGTGACCCGGTATTTGCATTGGTGAGCCCTCCGTGCTTGGCGGCCGGTCAGCCACCAGCCATTACTTGATAGTGCCAAGATGCTATGTTGCCTCGGCAGGACTGACTATCACCCAACTAACCTTAGGTGGCGCGTCCGAACATCGCCTCCCGCAGGCCATCCAACATACCTTCCAGGCGGGCTAGCCGTTCTCCCTGCGCCGTCATCTGGGTCTCTATACGGTCCATCCGAGTCTCTAGCACGGTTTGCCGTTGCTCCAAGGCTGTCATCCTGGTTTCCAACCTCTCCATCCGGCTCTCCAGCCCCGCGAAGCGGGTTTCCAACCCGTCCATCCGGGATTCCATCCGGTCCATCCGGGTTTCCAACCGGTCCATCCGGCCGTCGATCCGGGCTTCCAACCGGTCGAATCGTTGTTCCAGTCGCTTGGACGTGTCTATGACCATGCGGGCCAGTACCAAAAGCACGCCCACTACTGCGACTCCTACGGTGAGAATCCCAATCAATTCCGGTGTCATGGCTTACTTCGCTTAAACTCCAACCGGACCGGTTTGGAATCCCATGCTACTCCAACGGACCACCCATGCCAATCAATACCCAACAGCGTAACCGTCGCGGCGAGGGTCGGCTGCGCCGTGTAGTGCGCCGGTTCCAGGGTCCACCTGTATCATAACCTCACTCCCGGCGGCGGCCCAGGGACCCATCACGTTGAGTTGGTGGCCCCGCCGAGCCAACTCGGACCGCACCTCGTCAGGAAAACGGTTCTCCAAGTGCAATTCATTCTCGCATACATGTGGGTAGTTGGACTCGGTGGGACTGTGGGCGTTACGCCACCGCGGGGCTTCCACCGCCTCGGCCACGGTCATCCCAAAGTCAAGTACGTGGGTAATCACCTGGAGGTTGGTCTGGACCTGAGTGTCTGCCCCCGGAGTGCCGCAGACGAGGATTAGTTGGCGTTGCGGACCCTCTTTGAAGACCATCACCGGGTTCATAGTGTGACGGACGCGCTTTCCCGGCTGGAGGCAGTCCACGTGGTCCGCCTCAAGGTGCCAGTAGGTCATGCGGTTATTGAGCAGGACCCCCGTGTCTCCGGCGATGATGCTCGAGCCCCAGGCGCTCTGAATGCTCTGTAGCTGGCAGACCGCGTTGCCCCAGCGGTCCACCACGGCGAAGCAGGTAGTGTCCTCCTCTTCGCTGGCTACACCTGTCCCGGCAACGGCGCGCCTCCCAATCCCGCCGCCTTGGAACGGCCATGGGTCTCCCGGAGGGACATCGACGGCGGCGCGGCCTGGAGCGATTTGCGCCGCCCGCTGCTTTGCATACTCTTTGTCGATCAGTCCCGCCACGGGGACGTCGACGTAATCAGGATCGGCCACGTAGGCTTCCCGGTCGGCAAAGGCCAGTTTCTTCGCCTCAACCATGATGTGAATGGCCTCGGCGCTATTGCATCCCAACGACTTCAGATCGAATTGCTCGATCATGTTGAGTTCCTGGAGCAGGACATGGCCGCTGGAATTGGGCGGGGCCTCGTACACGCCGTAGCCCTGGTATGTGGTGAAGATGGGCTCCTGCCACCGGCAGTGGAAGCCGTCGAGGTCTTTCAGGGTAAGAATGCCGCCCTGCTCCTCGCTGAACTTGACGATGGAGCGGGCGATTTCGCCCCGGTAAAAGACGTCGGCGCCACCGCCGGCAATGGCCTCGAAGGTCCGGGACAAGTCTTTTTGATAGAGGATTTCGCCGGCCCGCAGGGGGCGCCCATCCCGGGTAAACACAGCCTTGGAGGTGGGGAACGAACATAGCAGCGGGTCCGAGGCGATGGACCTTGCCAGGACGTGGCTGGCGGGGAAGCCGTTCGCCGCCAAGTCTATGGCCGGGGCGAGCACCTGGCCAAGAGACAGGATGCCGTATTTCTGGTGGGCCGAGAGCCAGCTATCGAGCAACCCGGGCACGGAAACGGAGAAGATCCCCTTAGCCGGAATGCCCTGGGGCAAGTACCGCTCCCGGGTGGCCGCGTAAGGGGCCGCGCCGGAGCCATTGCAGATGTCGGTCCGGTCCTCATCCTTCCAGTACACCATGATGAAACCGTCGCCGCCGATGCCTGACATAAGCGGCTCCACGACGTTCAACGCCGCAGCGGTGGCGATGGCGGCGTCCACCGCGTTGCCTCCCAGTTGGAGCATCTGAATCCCGGCCTGGGAAGCGAGTGGGTGGCCGGAGGAGACCATCCCATTCCGGCCCATAACCACGGGACGGTTGGACTCATAGTTGATGCCGTGGGGTGTGGTGGTCATTGTATATCTCCTTGGCCCGATGTTCGGTAATCGTTAGAGCAAAAAATCGGTCAAGGGTCTGGCATCACGACAAAGGCCAATTCACTGTTGCAATCTCTCCTGATCACCTGGCGAGAACTATCTTGGAACCGCACGAGACTCGCATTTGCCCTGAGCGCAGTGCCGGACGTCGGTCCCATGTGACCGGAGTAAGCAAGAATCGGATACCAATCCGGAACTGGATGGCCGTTTAGTAGCTGTTCCGCAACTAAAAGCCCGCCCCTGATCTGGTCTATCACCGGTGAGAGCTTCGGAAGGGACCGGCCGGACTTTAGCTCGACAGCGCCCACGAACCCGTCGTACTCGCTGCTGAATATGATTCGGTCGCATAAACGAAGTGTGAATCTGTGAGCTCTCTGATATCGGCTACCGTGGATAATAGCCAAGGAATTCCCATCGAATCCACGGAGACCCATGCTACACGCTCGTTCCCGGCAATTGGTAGTCAGGCAACAACCCCTATGCTCTTCCCGGACGCGTTTCACGATCTGCGCCATGGTCACTTAACGCTAATCCTCTGGAACGAAACGGTCTCGTCGTAGAGGTCGGAGGCGACGGCAGCGAAGTCATCTTCATCGATCCCGGTGTCAGGCCGGATTGACAATTCGTGGACGATGCTGCCGCCCAGTTCATCTTTCCAGCGGAAAGCGTAAGCTGAAACATCAGCCTGGCCGAGACAATCTTCAGACTCGTAACCGTACTTCTTTACGGTCTGTCGTGAGGCGTAATTGAGCCGCATGAGGTTGTTGATTTGGCTCAACATGTAGTCGCTATGGGTGGTAATTAGGACCTTAACTCCCGCGTTCACCAGACGGACGATGCCCCGGGCCATTTGCCTCTGGGCTGCCGGGTGCAGGTGAGACTCGGGTTCTTCAAGGATGAGCAGGTCTCCGGGCTCTACTAAATGCTTCAGGAACAATATTACTGGGGCTAACTCTGAGACCATTGAAGACGTGCGGTCGAGAGTGAATTTCCCCAAAGAGGGTTCTGCGGACACAGGTTCATAGACTATTTCGGAGTACGGCAACCCGGTTGATTCGTCAAGTTCTATTCTGCCGCGTAACACCTCATTCTCAATAAAGTCGATGGACTGCATCAAGTTAGCGCCGGGGGCCCGGTGGGCCATGCGCGGGGAGATGCTGATCAGGTCACTCAAGAATTCCGTGGTGATTGCCGGTAAGGCCGGGATACTGACTCGTCTGGGACCTATGGATGAGGACTGCCTCACCAACGCGGCGGCGAGTACTTTGTACCCCTGGGTCATCCCCGAGCGAGCTGCGGGAAGGTAGTGTGTGCGGGAAGGGGACTCGGAGAAAACCAAATTAAGGGCGGAACTCAGCAGGTGATTGTAGATTCCGGCTTTTTGTATTTCGGCGGAGTCCGGGAGATCAAGGACTTCCAACATCGGTGGGAACACTGAGAGGGATGAAATATCGAATTCAACAGGGGAAGCCTCGCAGTCCTCCAAACGGAGGTCCATCTGAAAGCGGGGTTCGGCTTGATGAATGCGTAGAAAAAAATGGGTTGTTCGACTCCCCCGGCGAACAAATTCGGATCCCGGACCGTAAGATGAGCGTATGGTGAATAAAGCATTGTCTCGAAGGGTTTGTATCGCCTTGTGCAGGTCATCTTCCAATGAGGACCGCACTTCTTTGGGAAAACTCAAGAAGGGCGTCCGTTTCTCTTTATCCGCTGTGTCCGCTTCGGCTGACGGACCAAATTGAAAGGTAAAAGCAATTTTATAGCGATTTTCGAATGCCTTCATCAGCGCGTATATGGCCGTAGCCAAATACGACTTGCCCGTGTTGCTCGGCCCGATGAAGATGGTCAGAGGCTTGAGCTCGACTTCCCCTGCCACGATAGGCCCTATGTTTTCCACCGATATCTTAGTCATGGTCTGAACGTTGGTGGCCCAATACGAAGTCCGGTATCTGTTCTAAACGGCTTAATCCGAATTATCGGTAGCCGGGCATCGCCCGTCAAGAAACGCTGCTTCGTGGGTAGAATCAGGCGCCAAATCAAAAGAGGCCCCATACGCTGGGGCCTCTCCGAATCTCGCTTTGGTGAAGGCGCCGGTCTAGTGACCGCCGCACCCGCCGCCACCACCGCCGCAGCCGCACCCGCCACTACCACAGCCGCCTGATCCACAGCCGCATCCGCCGCTGGAGAACATCGGGTTGTTGATGACGAATCCGACTTGCCCGCCGAAGTTCTCAACGTAGTCGATCGTGGCCTCTTCCAGGAAGGGCGCGCTATCCGAGTCCATCAGAAAATTGACACCCTCCAGGCTAAGCACGGTGTCGTCGGGCTGGTTCTCCTTTTCCATGGTAAGCATGTACTGGACTCCGCCATGGTCCGCGGGCATCGCAATCACACGGAGAGAGCTATCGGTCTCCCCCTGCTCTAGTAGAACGTCCCTGAGCTTTTCGATGGCCAGATCGGTTACCTGCATTGTCGCTACTCTCCTTGTCCCTTGTCGATTGACCAAGCAGCCATTTTTGCTTTTGAGCGTAGGCTTGAGCCTAACACATGTGCGCCCCCCGGTCAATGACGTCTATCATTGCATCTTTGCTTATTCGGGGATTTACCGCGCCCGCTGTCACCCGTCCGTTGACACGTCGTAAGACCCTTCTCTAACCTCGATTCAAGTAGACCAATTGGGAACTAGCCGACGGGGCCGCAGGCCAATGTACGGGAGGGACCACCCTCGACGGGGTGAGTCCTTTTTCATTCAACGGCCCGCACTGGCCCGGCCTCAGATGGCGCATAGGAGGTGTCGATTGCACGCTACAGGACGCGCGACATGGCAACGGGAAAGGATGCTGGAAGCCCCGGACGCTCATAGCCGGGGAATCGTAGACCCGCCCATCGTTCGTAAACGCACTGAGTCCCAGCCTCCGGCCCCGGCCGCTGACCATGAGCAGCGGATGACCTTTGCCATATCCACCGAGGAGGTCGACAGACACGGTGACGTGATCGCAACGGATGGGTGGAGGCTGGAGTCCTACTCCAGGAACCCGGTGTTCCTCTGGGCCTACGACTACGCGCGTCCCGTGATCGGACGGGCGGTCCATGTCTGGAAGGGCGTTCACGAACTGTTGGTGGCGGTGGAGTGGGCGCCCACCAGCTTCGCCCAGGAAGTTGCCATGCTCTACCGCGAAGGCTACCAACACGGAGTCTCTGTGGGGTTCAAACCCCTGCGCTACGAGCAGAGGCGCGACGAGAAAACCGGGGCGTTTCTGGGAATCCACTTCCTGGAACAAGAGCTTCTGGAGGTTAGTGCGGTCCCAGTTCCCGCAAACAGCAGCGCCTTGCGAAAGGTTCTGGATACTGCCCCTCGCGTAGCCGAATACCTGCGTCGAAACGACACGATGGAAGGTATGTCCCAGGACCAATTGGCCGAGGTCTTGGGAGCGTTGCGCGGCGCACGGACATAGTGGTTAGTGGTCAGTGGTCAGTGGTCAGTGACCTTCTACCGGCCACCGGAAACTGAAATAAGGAGTTAGACATGACTATTGGCACTCAAGACCTGGAGTTGATCAAACGGGAAATCGGGTCGATTCGCGAGCACTACCAGTCGCGGATGGACGCCGAAATCCCGCCTATAAAAGAGGAGGTGGGGCGCATCTCCTCCCAGTTGTCCCAGGTCCAGGATATGTGGCGCGAGGGCGAGAAGCGGGCCATCCTCTCCAGGTTTGCCGGCCGCGACCGGACCAGGGTGCCCTACGGGAAGTACGCCGGCCTGAACATGCTGGACCTGGCGTGCGTCCGCAGCTTGCTCACCGCCCAGTTCCGCGAGCCCTCGGGGCTCAACCCAAGGATGTTGGAGGAGTGGCAGACAAACGTCAAAGCCGCCATGGACTCCACCACCGCCGGCTCCGGCGACGAACTGGTGGACACCCAGGAGGCCCATGCCCTTTGGGACGACGTGAATCTGGAGACGGCGGTCGCCCCCTTGTTTAACACGATTCAGATGCCAAGCAACCCTTTCCAAATTCCGCTCCAAATGGGGGATGTCAACTGGTACCCGGGAACGGAGAACTCCGCCGCTACCAGCACCGCGCTGACAACGGCGAGGCAGACCCTCACGGCCTACGAACTGGTAGCAGAGGTCCCCTGGTCTTACGACCTGGATGAAGACGCGGTGATCGCCATGATGGAGGAACTGAGGCGCGGCCTGCTGCGGAACGCGCGGGAGGTGATCGACGACGTCCTCCTGAACGCCGACACCACCGCGACGGACAATATCAACGCCGACGGCGCGACCATCGCCGCCAACGACGCGGGCAAGGGCCACTGGCTCCTGGGGTTCGATGGAATCCTCCACCTTCCCCTGGTGGACAATGCCGGCCAGGCCAACGACCACTCCGGCGCGGTCTCGGACAGCATGTTCAACCAGGTCAGGGCCAAGCTGGGCAAATATGGGGTCCGGCCATCCGAGCTAGCCTACGTCTGCGATGTCAACACGTTTCTCAGGTCGTTGAGCATCGACAGCTTCCGCACACTGGACAAATTTGGTCCCCAGGCCACGGTGCTCACAGGCCAACTCGGCGCCGTGGAGGGTATTCCGGTGATCGTCTCCGAGCAGATGAAGCTGGCCGACGCGGACGGGAAGGTCACCGGCGCCGGCAACACGGCCAACACCGGGCGGCTGCTCATCGTCAACCGCAGTCAGTGGCGCGTGGGCTTCAAACGTGAACTGGCAATCGAGACGGTGCGAGACCCTCAGAAGCGGCAGAACATCATGGTGGTCAGCTTCCGCATAGGCTTGCAGGAACGGAGCGGTAACCGTTCAAGCGCCACCCACACGGCGCTCCAGTACAACATCACCGGCGTCTAGAGGTAGGCCCGGCCCGTTCCCATGCGCCGGTCCGTTCCCATCAAATTGAGAAGGGCGGACCGGACAATCACACAATCAGGAGGTGCGGACATCTTTACCAAGCTCAAGTCGTTCACTCACTCTGCCCCCGGGGAGAGGGTCCCCCGCACAAGCGCGGCCCTGCCCATTATCGGCATCCTGGCTATCACCGCCGTCGAGGGCTACGCCCTTAACCGGGGGATCAATGGCACCGCCCTGACCGCGGCTCTCACTGCGATCGCGGCCCTGGGCGGCGCGGGACTGGGACGGCTGTTGAAATGACAGCCGCCAGGTCCCGCCGGGCCTTCCGGCGCCCGAGACCCTACGATGTGCTGTTCAATGCCCACGACACCAACACTTCCAATGTTAGGGAGACCATCGCAACCCCCGCCAAGGGCAAGCGGGTCCGAATCCTCCGGGTGCGCGTAATCCAGGAATACGCCGAGGGCCGCCGCTTCTACGAAGTCTACTTCGGCGCCGGGGCAAGTATCGGCTCCGACGCCAGCAAGGCCGTGGACACTCTGGACATCCCCAACGGCGGGCAGGGGTCCACTCGCGTTTACCTCAGAGATGAAGGGCCGCGAGGGGAAAGGGAGGAAGTGCTCAGCGGGAGGTGGGCGGGCAACGCCGCGTATATCGCCCACGAGGTGGTGGTCGAATACACGGAGGAAAGCTGATGCCCACCGTCCGACGCCGTCCCTACGTGCTCAAGGTCCGGGAGATCAGCTCTTCCACCACCACCGCCCGGCAGACCATCCTAACGCCAGGCAAGGGTTATCGCATCCGCCTGGTCCGAGTCAGAATGCTCCAGGCCACGACGGACGGAAGGCATCTCTGGGAACTCTATTTTGGCGAAGGGGGAAGCCTGATCTCAGACCTCAAAAAAGGCATAGACATCCTGACTATCCCGAACAACGGATCGGACTCTACACGCACCTACCTTCGAGGCGAAGGTCCCCGCGGCTTGCGCGACGAGGTCCTGAGCGGGCGTTGGCGCGGGACCTCGCCTGCCAATGCCCACCGCATCATTATCGAATACAGCGAGGAGCCATAACCATGGGTCGTGAAGCATACCGGTCGATCTACGGAGACCTGACCAAGCTCAAAGACGACAGCCTGCTCAAGGACCCGGCGGCGGGGACCGATGACGACGACGAACTTTTCCAGCTACTCCTGGCAGTCTCCGATTGGACCGATCATTACTGCAACCGCCACTTTTATCCGAGGACAGAGACCCTGAAACTGGACGGCTCCGGCTCCACCAGACTCCTGGTCCCCGACCTGGTAACCCTCAATTCCTTGAAAGAGGATAGGGGCGGTGAGCAGAAATTCGAGGAGACCTGGGCTTCCACGGACTATTTATTGGAACCTTACAACGCCGGGCCGACGGAACATTGGGGGGTCCCCTATTACGCGGTCCGCGTCCGGAGCGCCAGTCCCAAGTCCGGCTTCAGTGCGGGGGAACAGCGTTACGAGATTTCAGGCGTTTGAGGATACCGCCAATTCGAGGAGCCGAGCGGTACCGATCTGAACGATTCCTCCCTGACGGCGTCCGAGACCACTGTGACCGTTGCCGACGGCGCCCAGTTTCAAATCGGTCAGACGATAGTGATCGGGACCGAGCAGATGTTGGTCACCGGTATCTCCGGCAACGACCTTACCGTGACCAGGGGCCTAAACGGGACCAACTCCGCCGCACATGCCGACGGCTCACAGGTTTCCATCCTGCGTTGGCCTGCGGCGGTGGAGCGGGCCACCCTCATTCAGGCAGCCCGGATATGGACCCGCGCCGCCGACTTCGAACCCTTCTTCGTAGACTCCGAGTTGGACACCGACGTTCGCCTGCTGCTGGAACCCTACCGGAAGCTGGCGGGGTAGCAATCTGTCCACGAAAGACACGAAGGTCCACTAAGAGCCTATCCTAATAATCAAGTTATGCCCCCTATCGCAGCTATGAAATGCCATAGCCCAAAGGTTTATTAGGATAGGCTCTAAGAGGATTCTTTGCGCCTTTGCGCTAAATTCCCCGGCATTTGCAGCAGCGGTATCACCGGAGTTGTCCATCATCCTGATGCGGTTGAACGAAACCGTCTTCGGAATGAGTCCCAATGGCAAAGGTCTGTCCGGTGAGCCGCTGCAAACGGTTCTGCTCTGCCAGCGTGGTAATAGTGAAGGGTTGCGGCGTGGAGTTTCGCACCTGCTCCAATTCGGCGACATACTTTTCAACGGAATCTATACCTGTTTGGATTTCCGGTTCCTCCAGGTCATTGTCGTAGAAGTTCCAGTGTATCGCCCTCGCCACGAATAACCGGTCGTTAAGTTCAGGCCGGTTAAACTCTTCCTGCAATTGTTTGGCAATGGCGAAGACATTGCGTTGTCCGCCGTGTCTCCACCCGCGCTCAAGGGCTACAGCCTTGAGCGCGTAGTTCGCCGCGCCCCAAACTTTCTCGGATGCCTGGAGGCGGTTGCCTCTACGCAACTCGTCCTTAGCGTGTTCCACGAACCTGCGGCTGATTGCGGCATAGTCTTCGGCAGTTTCAGAACTCGGGGGCGGCAACGGTATTGTCATGGCATTCCCAAGCGTTGACCATATAGTCTAAGTTGGTTATGACCGGTCCGATTTGACCATACAGTGATTTTTCCGTCAACCGTGGGTGGTGTGGGGACAGGGTCTTTCGGTTGTCCATGCGGACGGCGGAGTGCCCAGTGCAACGTGCCACCGGATGTAAGGGCAGCCCTTGTGGCTGCCCTGGGCGGACAATCGAAAGACCCTGGTGACACAAAGCCCGTTTAGTGACATGCTCCACTCCTCCCGGATATACTGACGGCACCTACCCCAATCCGTGGCGGGAGGGCACTAACATGAGTTGGAACTTTGAGCTTGTGGCGGGTCCCCTGGGCGGCACCACCGAAGGTCCCGTCTGGGACGGGGAAGCACTCCTCTATACCCACATCCCCGCCAGCCGGATCATGCGCTACGACCCGCGCACCGGCGAGAATACCGAGTACATTACTGGCGCCAACCACACCAACGGGCTGTGCTTCGATGCCCAGGGCAACCTGTACGGCTGCCAGAGCGGCGGACGGCGCATCGTGCGCTTCGAGAAGGACGGCTCCACCATCAGCTCCCTGCCGCGCCGGCTGGACGGCCATCAGCACAACAATCCCAACGACCTGGCCGTGGACAAGCAGGGGCGCATCTGGTTTACCGACCCCTTCAACGGATCGGCTGGCGACCAGGAATTGGACCACATGTCGGTCCTCCGCCTGGACCCGGCGGGCAACGGCGGGTGGGAGCTTAAACGGGCCGCCTTCGACGTCAGTAGGCCCAACGGAGTCCTCATCTCCCGGGACCAGAAGACGCTCTACGTGGCCCAGAGCGACTACTCCACAGACCAGCCCCGCCAACTACGGGCCTATCCCATCAACGATGACGGCTCCCTGGGCAGCTACACCACGCTGCATACCTTCGGCATCGACCACCGCGGGGTGCATCGGGGCGTGGACGGCATGACCCTGGACGCCGACGGCAATATCGTCGCCTGCGCCGGGTTTGAAGAGAGCGGCCCAGGGCCGATGATTTACGTATTTTCCCCCACCGGCAGAGTCCTGGAGACCCACCCCATGCGTGTCGACAGGCCCACCAACTGCTGCTTCGGGGACGCGGACATGCGGACTCTGTACGTGACCACCGGCGACGGCCATCTGTTCCGTGCTCGGACGGACCGCACCGGCTGGATAATGTGGCCGTGACGTCTATTCTGGAGCGATTGCGCCACCGAGAGATTGTGGACATTCAGCCCTGAAATTTCGAAACTCAGGCCCTGTAGCTACTGAGTCGAGGGTTTGTCAGAAACACTATATTGGGCAACCACACCGCGGAGAAAACCACATGACCACAGCCAACGAGTCTCTCCAGGAAGAAGGGATAGTCCGCCTCGCCAACATCGCCGCCCAAGCCGCGGAAGTCATCGGAGAGCACATCAAGAACCACAAGGACTACGAGTCGCGCGGCGGACAGATAGCCGACTTGGCCCTGGCGGAACTCAAGCACCTCATCGAGCAGGAGGTTTCCCAAGCCATAATCCAGGCGCTTGCTCAGGCCATCGAGAAAGACCGGCAGGAGCTTCTCAAGGAAATCCACAACCGGATGGACGAGGCCGTAAACCAGGCGCGGGACCGGCTGGAAAAATACGCCGAACCCCTGCGACGGGAAATGCGGGAATCCAGGGAGGAAACCCGGAAGGCGGCCTCTACGCTGCTCCAAGCGTACCAAGACCACGCCGCTGCAACGGAAGAGGCCGCCCGCAAAGCGACGGAGGTCCTGACGGAAGCCTACCGGAACGCAACGGAAAACTCGGAGAGACTTCATAAGTCGGCCGCGGAACTCTTGGAACAGGAAGCCCAAGCCCGCCGGAAGGAACAGGCGGAGCAGCAGGAACTGGTCAAGGACTTGGTGGAAGCAGGCAAACGGGAGGCGGTGAACGAAGCCAGGCTCGCGGCAACGGAAACCCTGCGGCAAGCTGAGGCCCGCACCCAGGAGGCAACGGAAAAGGCCGTGCAGAAAGCGGAGGACTCCGCCCGGGAAATGGAAGCCCGGGCGCGCCGCTACGCGATAGCGGCCGGCGCAGCAGCGGGAGCCGCCTTAGTCGTAGCGGGCGCGGCCCTGGCCACCGCCGCGCTGGCGATAACACAACTACTGTAATTTCCGGGGGAAAGACATGACAATCGCCGGAACGCCGGACGTCTTTGACACGGGCAGGCTGCAAAGACTACAGGAAATCCTCGACCAAGCGGCCCGCATCGAGGCGGAACGCCGTGCCCGGAACGAACGGGAAGCCCTCGAAAAGGCGCTGGAAGGATGCCGGAAAGCGGCCGAGGAAGCCTGCCAAGAAGCGCGGGACAACCTGCAGGAGCGGGATGCAAAAGTCGGACAGGACCTTGTCCGCGTCAGGGAAACCATAAAGAAATACAAAGAAGGACCCGTTCCCGCCGACCAGGAAGACGGTCTCATACGGAAAGCGGAAGACCTGATACGGAGCATAGCGGAGAGGGACCGCAAGGCGCTGGAGGAACTGGACCGGCAGCAGGCCGCGGACCGGAACTTCAACGTCGTCCTGTACGGCCAGACCATGAGCGGGAAGTCCACCCTGATGGAAATACTGACCAAGGGGAAGGGCGAGAGCATCGGAAACGGAACGCCGCGCACCACCCGAGACATCCGCTTCTATTACTGGAAGGGAATGGAAATCACCGACGTCCCGGGGTCAGGAGCTTTCGAGGGGGAAGAAGACCAGAGGAAAGCCGACGAAGCTGCGTTGAAGGCGGACCTGATAGTGCACCTGATCACCGACAGCAACCCCCAGCAGATGGAAGCCCAGGCAATAAACCGGACGATGAGCTTCGACAGGCCCGTCATGGGCATCATCAACGTCAAGAAAGCCCTGTCCACCCCCGGCCAGATTGACCTGTTCCTCCACGAAGCGGAGGGGCTGTTCGCCCCCGCCAGGATAGAAAAAATAACCGGCCCACTCAAAGAGATGATGGAAAAGGACGCCCCAGGAGTCCGGCACCCGGAATTCATCCCGGCCCACCTGCTGGCCCGGTTTAACGCAGAACAGCCGGAATACGCCGCCCGGCAGGAGCAGTTGAAACTGACCAGCAGGTTCCACAACGTGGAAACCCAAGTCATTCAAGCCATATCCCGCAGCGCGGACTTTGCGAAGTACCGCAGCATAATGTCGGTGGCCACACATGGAGCGGACACGATAGTCGACGAGATGTTGCACTTGGGATACCAGTTGGAGCAGATAGTAGCGCAGTGCCAGGAAGCAAACAGCGAATGGGAGCGGAATAGAAAAGAGTTCCTGGAAGAGGAGGCCCCAGGCCAGGCGAAGCAGGCAGTCCAGAAGGCCACGGGCGTTCTCAGAAGGCGGATAGAAAGTTTCCTGGCGCAGAACTGGGAATCGAAAGACATTAGCAAGCTGTGGGAACAAGAACTGGACTGGTGGAAGCGGCGGACACTGGACCCGCAGGTCAAGGAGTTTCAGGAACAAACGGCAAAGGACATCGAAAAGCGGCTCAAGGAAAGCGCCAAGCGGCTGGAATCCGAGTTGCAGGTCAACCTGGATTCCATAGTAAGCATCCCGGGCATACAGGACCTCTCAGGGATTTCAGGGGGAGTGAGCAGGGAAGCGTGGAAATGGGGAACAACAGGGTTCGCAGGAGTCCTGGGAATCGCTGCCGCTGTGACAATCTTCATACCGGGCCTGCAACCATTATCGTTGGCCCTGGGAATAGCCGCAGGCGTAGTATCCGCAATCGGAGGATTTCTGAGCAAACGGTTCAAGTCCAAGTCGGAACGCCAGCGAGAAACGTATGAAAAACTGAGACCCGCCTTGACCCAGAACGTAAACGATATAGAGGGGCAAATAGAGCGCAGCCTCCGGGAATGGGTCAGGAAAGACCTTGGTTCGGCCATCCCTCGCCGCATCACTTCCCTATCGGTTACCGTTGCCCTTTCACAGCAGGCTGAGGCCCTGCGGGGAACGGCTCGCGAAATAACCAACAGCCAGATGAAAATCCAGAAGAGCCTGGTCCGAAGGGCCTTGGCCCACTCCGGGTTGAACGGAGAGGCGGACAGAATACTCCGGGTAACCCGCGTGCCAGGGCAGGCAATGGTCATCGAAACGCCGGTCAGGGAAAATCTGAGCCCCGACGCCATCCAAGCAATCAAGGAACTGTTCCCCGAGAGGGTCCTGACCGGCATGGCAAACCAGAGCCTCAAACTGGCGGCGAAAGCCCTGGGACTGGACGTAACCTTCGACAAGGCCAAGAGGCGGGGTTTTGTCCCTCCCACGGAGGAACCCGGGAAAGACGCTATGCGCCGGATAGCGCAGATGCTGACCGGGTACCACATCACGCAGCGCGGATAATAAGACAGGCCGGAGACGAAAGATGGAAAACGGGACCGTACTGGAAGCGCAGCGGCAGCGGAGCCTGGCGGAGGAAATCATCAGGGAAATCAAGCGCCTGCTGGAGTCCTCGGAGACCCCGGAAGTAAACTCGCTGGCCCGGAACCTCTCGACGGAAAATCGGGAAGGCCCCATCAAGATAGCCGTCGCCGGAGAATACTCCTCCGGCAAGTCCACCATCATCAGGGCATTGACCGGAGACCCCAATATCGAGACCGGGGAAGCCATCACAACTAGCGAGACCACGGACTACGAGTGGAGCGGCATATTCATAACCGACACCCCGGGGATACACACGGGGATCAGGCCGGAGCACGACAAGCGGGCGCAAGCCGCCATACTGGAGTCGGACCTGCTGGCCTACGTGGTGACCAACGAGCTGTTCAACGGCGAGATAGGGCGGAACTTCCGGGACCTGACGGTGAGGATGAACAAGGGCCACGAGACCGTCCTGATAGTGAACAAGATGGACCGTCACGCCTGGGGCAACACGCCCGAAGCCGCCGGGATAGTGGAACAGGCGGTGGCCGAGGTGACAAGCCCGTACACGGCCAAAGCCCTCCGGCTGACCTGCATCGCCGCCGAGTCCTACCTCAAGGCGCAGGAATCCGCCTCGCCGGGGATACAGGAACAATACCGGGAAGAGTCCAACATGGAGTCCCTGGTGCGGAATCTTGACGGGTTTATCAGGGGGAAAGGGCTGACAGCCCGAAACGCAGGCCCCCTGCGGAGGGCAGTGGACGCGGCGGAGCGGGGCATGGCCGCCGTCCCCACCGGAGACCAGGACATGGACAACGCGGCCATCCTGTACCAACGCATAACGCAGACCATCCGGGAGAACGCGGACAGGACCCGCAGGGAAGCGGAGCGAGCGGCCGAAGAGACAGCGGCCCGGATTGAGGAAGAAGGGAGCAGATTCTCCCTGGCGATACTGCCTGGCGCCACTGAAAAGGAAATAGAGCGGAAAGAGAAGGAATCGGCGGACTGCGTCCAGCAGGAATGCGAATCGCTGGCGAAACGGCTGGACGACATCTTGTCGGCCGGGATCGGCAGAACGGCCCAAGACCTGGAATCGCTGAACGGTGACCTGATATTCCGGAATATCCAGGACAGGATTGGAAGGAACAAGGACTGGCGCAGTGCCGCCAAGGCCGTGAAAACGGTGTCGGAACTAACGAAAAAGCTGTCCCAGGGAACCAGGATGACAGGCGGAGTAGCCAGGGCCTCCGGCTCCGTTATGCACACCGGAGTACTGCGGGTAGGGCACTTCTTCGGCCGCTCCTTCCGCCCCTGGGAGGCAGTAAAGATAGCCAGGGGAATAGGAACAGCGGCAGCGGTACTCTCAGCAGCTATGGTAGTTCTGGACATCGTACTGACAATGCGCGAACAAAAGAAACAGTATGAAGCGATAGCTGTACTCGACGACCTCCGGGCAGAGACAGCGAACCAGTTCTCAACCGAGGCCCGCAGGGTGAAGGAAACCGCTATGGAAGCGGTGGAAGAGGCCCTGCAGGAAAGCCTGTGGGAAGCGGCCCGGGAAGCGGACGATGAGATTGCCCGGCTGAACATTGAGCGGGCAAGCCGGAACGCGCTGGTGGCGAGGCTGCAGGATGCCCGCGCCAGGGGGCTGGAGTTGGTAGCGTTGATGCACGGCGCAGCGCCGGTTGCCGCCGTGACATAGTGGACCGCGCTCCCCCCCCCCACAAACGGACTGACCACCGGCAGGAAAACGCCAGCACATGCTTCGCCTCCGGCAAAAGTCCGATTCCCAAGCGAAGAGAATAACGACCAATAGGATGAATGCCCACAGACCCTAGAGCGGCAACAAGGAGATGTGTAAAGATGCACCTGTTAGAAGTCCTGAACCCCATCGCCGAGCAACGGGGAGTTGTTACCGCGAAGCCCATCAACCCCAGGCCGGCCACCCTGGACAACCTGACCGTTGGACTGCTGTGGAGCGGCACCCACGGCGGCGACCTAGCTTTGAAGCGGGTCGGCGAGCTGCTGGAACAGCGGTTCCAGAACTGCGAGACCAGGTTCTACGCGGGCTCCGGCTACCCCATTTCACCGCCGTTAGTGCGCCAGGCTGCCGAGGAGTGCGACGTCGTTATCGGCGCGACCGCGGATTGAGGGACATGCTGTTCGTGGATGGTCCACGACATGGTGGAAATCGAAAAGATGGGCAAGCCCGCCGTTCCCATCGTATCCGGCAGATTCGAGGGCGACGCCATCGCAAGTTCCCGCGCGTTTGCCATGCCGGACTTGCGTTTCGTGCTCGTGCCTCGCATTTACCGGAACCTGCCCAACGACGAGTGCGTCAGGCAGACCGAGTTAGCCTTTGATGACCTGGTGCAAGTTATCACCACCCCCGATGACGGGACCGTCGGCTCCCACGGAATCGACACTGTTGGACTCCACCGCTTTGAGGGCGATGACCGCTTTGATGCCGTCCTCCGGATGAACGAGGAGTTCATCAACCAGGACTGGGGCGACAGTATGCCCCTCCTGCCAGCCACGCGGGAGGCGGTAGACGCCCTGATCGCGGGCACCTGCCTTCCCGCCGGCCACCTGGTATGCGACATGCCGCCCGGTTTCGGCCTGGCCACCGTGGAAAAGATCGCCACCAATGCCGCTATGGCCGGGGCCAAGCCAGAGCACATGCCCGTCATCATCGGCGCGGTGCAAGCCCTCTCCAAAGTGGGTGGGTACGGCGGCAAGTCCCTCCTGATGTCCACCAGCGCCCACGCGCCGCTGCTGGTGGTGAACGGACCCATTGCCAGGGAGCTTGGCATCAACCCCAGGTCTGCCCTGGGTCCGGGACGCGACAACCGGGTCAACATCACCATCGGCAGGGCGTTCTCCCTTTGCCTGCGGAACATCGGGTACTGGTACCCCAACCAGATGGACATGGACACCGTGGGCACGACCCGAAAGTTTGTCCACTGCATCGCGGAAAACGAGGACATGAGCCCTTGGGAACCTTTCCACGTCAACCAGGGCTTCAACGACCAGGACAGCGCGGTCAGCATCTTCACCACCGACGGCGAGTTGGACACCCAGGACCAGGGCAACACGACCGCCGAGGGGTTGCTTAAGACCATCGCTTACGGGGCCACATTCGGTACCCGCAGCCTGGGGGAGCGCCACACGTCGGAGCGGTTGATACTCATGCCCCCGGACGTGGCGCGAGTGGTGGGAGCCGAAAACTTCTCCAAGCAGGCGGCCAAGGAGTTCATCCACTTCCACGCCAACACCAGCCTGGGCAAGATGGTCCAGTACATGCCGCTGAAGGGGGAGGCGCGGGTCGCCGCCAACTGGAAGTGGCTGGAAAACCTGACCGAAGAGCAACGTCTGAACATCACCGTCCCGGTATTGGACAACGCCAACCGCTACTATATAGTGGTTGTAGGCGCGGACCGGGCCAAGTCGCTGGTCCACCCCAGCGGACCCAGCCCCGCGACCGTCGGAGTAGACCAGTTCCGGGCATGATCGACGCGGGCCAACACCCCCCCTCGTGTCGCATACCAGAGCGAGGGGGGGACCCCATCTCAATCCCCCTTTCTCCGAACGGAGAGAGCGCCCCGCGACCAGCCTCTTGTTCGCCAATAGGGGAGACCGCCCGGCCAATAACCCCCCTTTCCCCGAATAGAGAGAGCGCCCCGCGTATAATGCCCTTATTGCGACATGGGAAGACCGCCTCGTATATAACCCCCCTTTCGCCAAAGGGCGGGACCACCGCGCGAATCGCCTGTTGTTCGCTAAAGACATCCCGGGCGGTGGATTTTGGCTAAGACAGGGGGAAGGAAGCGGGCCGATGTGCTATTAGTGGAAAAGGGGTTGGCCGAAAGCCGGGAGCAGGCCCAGACCTTGATCGCCGAGGGGCTGGTCTTTTCCAGGGCGGGCCGTGTATTGAAGGCCAGTTCCCTGCTGGCCGGTGACGCCCCCGTCGACGTCCGGGGCGCTCTCCCTTACGTTAGCCGGGGAGGGATCAAGCTGGCCCACGCTCTGGACACCTTCGGCGTTGAAATTGGCGGGATGACGGTCCTGGACGTGGGAGCGTCCACCGGCGGGTTCACCGACTGCATGCTCCAGAGGGGCGCGGAGCAAGTCTACGCCGTGGATGTTGGCTACGGCCAACTTAGCTACAAGCTGAGGCAAGACCCTCGGGTCATCGTCATGGAACGGCTGAACGCCCGTTATCCCTTCGAGTTGCCCGGACCTGTCGACCTGGTCACGATGGACGTATCCTTCATCTCCTTGCGGCTCGTCATCCCCTCGGCAATCGAACATCTAAAGCAGGGCCGCTACGTGGTAGCCTTGGTCAAACCCCAGTTCGAAGCCCAGAGAGGGGAGGTCGGCAAGGGAGGAGTAATCCGGGACCCGGCCCTCCACGCCACGCTTTTGGGCAGGACCATTGTCTGGGCGGTCAACGAGGGGCTGCGGGTGCGCAACCTGTGCCCTTCGCCAATTCTTGGCGACGCAGGCAACCGGGAGTTCTTCATGCTTCTGCAAAAACCCGTTTAGGCCATGATCGCAAACTTAATCCTGCTCGTGGGATTCGTTGCCGCAATCTGGGTGGCGGAGGTGGTGAACACCTTTATTGACCACCGGCTCAATGCTTACGGCATCATTCCGCGCACGTTAGACGGACTTCGCGGCATTCCTCTGAGTCCCTTCCTCCACGGTGGCCTGGGGCACCTCTTATCCAACACCGTGCCCCTGCTGGCGCTGGGAGGGCTTTCAGCGTTGGGGAGCGGTAGCCGATTTCCCTGGATATCCTTATTTATCATTATTGCTGGAGGAGCGGGAGTGTGGGCGGCGGGAAGGAACGCTATACACATCGGGGCCAGCGGGCTCGTGTTCGGGTATTTCGGCTACCTGGTGGCGCGAGGCTGGTACGATAGGCGTATAATCTCGATTCTAGTGGCCGTAGCAGTAATGGCGGTTTTCGGATGGGGAATCCTGTTTGGCATACTGCCGACCGGCGGGTTCATTTCCTGGGAAGGCCACCTGTTCGGGTTGCTGGCCGGAGGCCTGGCGGCCAGATTAAGCCGAGGGAAAAGGAACACTGCATGATCCAGCCAGTGCAGATTGGCTCAAGTTAAGGAGACGCATCGGATGGAAGTAACAGAACTGGCGGAGATTTTGACTGCTCAAGGCAAGACCGTTTCGGTCGCCGAGGCGTGTACCTGCGGCCTGATCGGCTACATGCTGGGCACGGTGCCCGGAAGCTCCCGCTATTTTCCGGGCGGGGTGGTTGCCTACACCGGAGGCCTCAAGGAGAAGATCCTGGGTGTTCCCGATGAATACTACGCGACCTATGGCAGTGTCAGCGAAGAGATGGCCATTGCCATGGCCCGGGGAGTGCGCGAGCTAACCGGGACCGACTTCGCAGTCTCGACAACCGGCGTTACCGGTCCGGCGGGCGGACGCTCGGGCCTGCCCATCGGCACCTTCTGGGTAGGGCTGTCGGTGAAGGACGGGGAAGACTCGGCAATTGAGATTCACGTTGAGGGAGACCGGGACGCAACCAAGCACGGCGCGGCACGAGCCGCTATCGACCTGCTGGGCCGTCACTTGAAGGGATAATAGGAGGAGAGATGCGCAGAATTTTCCACGTCGAGAAACCAATCATAGCTCTGCTGAGCCCGGTGTTGTCTCTCCCCTGGTGATGAATCATTCCGGGCCTGCTCGGTCTCCTCAGTGATGCAGGAGCCGGGCTGGCCCTGGCGCCCGCTTTGCGGGTGCTCACCTGGCCGTTATTGGCCTTGACCCTTCTGCTCCTCGGGCGGGGATGGTACCTGGAATTGACCGGCAACCGGGGCGGCTCTCCGGTCTGGCGCAGGCTGCCCGGACTGATTCTAATAGGTTCGACGCTTTTGGCCGCAACCATCTGGGGGCTCCGGTTCACAGGCCAACTGGGGATGCCGATTCTCTAAAATAGAAGCCCTGCGGCGCAGCGGCCCCCCAGGGTCTTTCAATAGTTACGCAGAACCGGTCCTCCCGTCGATCCGGCTCAAGGCCGGAATGACGGGAGGACCGGCACATACGCAAGAGCGGCCAAGATAATTGAAAGACCCTGCACACGCCCCGGCATTTGCCTGTGATCCCAGCCTGGGGTCTATACCTATGCCGGGATCAGGCTCTGATGGGTCTTGCTGCCAGCTTCGATGCTCTCCCAATCGTACTGCATGGGGATTAGCTGCACCTTGCGCCAGGTCTCGGACTGGTCATGATAGTGGGGGCTGCCCGGATGGCCCGAGCTTCCCAGCGGGACGGCCCACAGCGAATGGCTCCAATTGTCCGAGGTGTCGAAGACATAACGCACCACGGATAGTCCGGTAACCGTCGCCGGGTCCGAAACCGAATACGCTCCGGCCAGGGGAGTGTCGCCATCCCCGCTCGCCGGGATGGCCGGCGGGTCGAGCAGGTCCGCGAGTTCAGGGAATGCTCCCGACAGGGTGTGTTTGGGTCTGGCTTGATGTATTCGGTCCCAACGCCACTCGTTCATGTCGCCGCCCAGACTCTTCTGCAGCCCCTTGACGCCAACGGCCAGGGCCCTGCCCATCGTGCCCTGCCAGTCGTCGCCGGGAGGCAGCAAGCTGCGGTCGTCTTCGGCGATCATTCCAATCAGGCGAGACTTGAGCCGGGCGATGAACTGCCCCAGACCTCGTCCCTCGGGACTCCACGCGACGGCGGCCAACTCCTCGCCCAGATTGTGTTCCAACAACGCCTTGAGCAGGGCGTCGCGGAACGCGCTGTAGACCGTGGGCTCCACCTGACCGGCTTCCATTCGCCCGTCCCAGGAGGTCAGCTTGGCCTTAGCCTCCGCCGAAAGTGCGTCCTGCGGCTCCACCGATTCCAGGAACCCGGCGTAGGCGCGGGCAGGAATGGAAAGCCTTTCGCCATGCACTTTGGCCATGTCCTTGGCTTGCGGCTTCTCCAGCGGGAGGAGTATGTCGGTAACCCTCTGGGCGCGGAAGCCTGGAGTGAAATCGACTGAAATGTAATGGGGATAGTCGTCGCCCACAGGCCGGTTGTTGGCGGTGGCGAAGTACCCCTGCTCGGGGTTCACCGACTTGGGCAACTCCTCAAAGGGGATGTCTCCTTGCCACTCGTGCTCGCCGGTCCAGCCAGGCACCGGCAGCCATGCGTTGGCTTTGGACCGAACGGGAATCCTTCCCCGCGCCAGGTAGCCGATGTTGCCGTGGACGTCGGCGATGACGAAGTTGTTGCAAGGGTCCACCCACTCGCGCATCGACTCGATTAGCGCATCGTTGTCTTTGGCCAGTAGCATCTGCCACAGGGTGTCGGGCCACTCTGAAGCCCCGTCGGTGGCCGTGTATCTGAACGCAATGCCGGTCCCCTTCTCCGGATTGCCGGAGATCACTGGACCGTGGTGAGTAACGGGCGCGTCGATGGTTACGTCCTCGCCGCCGCGGACCCTGATAGTCTCCCGGTGGACCTCGGCCCTGCGCCACTGGCCCTTGTACAAGTAGTACTCAGGGTCATCCGGCTTAAACTGTTCGATGTAAAGGTCCTGATAGTCCGCGCCCAGGTGGGTGACACACCAGGAGACCCAGGCATTGTGTCCGAAGTGGGGGAAACCCGGAACGCCGGGGAAAGAGAGGCCCACGACGTCGAACTCCGGGCAGGTGACGTGGTTCTGGTAGTAGACGTTGGGAGTGTCCAGAGCCCGGTGAGAGTCTCCGGCCAGAATGGGCATTCCGGAAGCAGTGCGGCTGCCGGAGATGACCCAGCTATTGCTGCCTCCCGCCGCGAGGTGGCTCAGGGCCGCCGCGCCTTCCTTTAGCTCTTCGAAGCAGTCCTTCAGCGGGCCATCGTATGTCTCGCCCGGCGGGAGAATTACCAGTTGGCCGGGTTCGTAACCGGGGATTAGGCTGGCGGCTTTCTCCGGCCCCAACTTCTGGACGACCTGGGCGCGCCAGATTTTGGACTCGAAGACGCCCATCAGGATATGCCGCACTTTGTAGGCCACCAACCCGTCCCAGGGTTGCCAGGGTCCCGGAGACAGCCCCGTGATCCGGTATTCCACGGGCAGGGTGGCCGTGGTCTCGATAAAGGCGTTTACACCCTCGGCGTAAGCGTCGAACATTTTACGAGTGCGGTTGCTGACTGCCCCGTAGTCCGCACGGGCGCTGGCCTCAAGGCGGAACCGGCGCGTGAGCTTGTCCTGCTCCACGGCCGACGGCCCAACCACTTCGGCCCACCTGCCCATGCCCCGGCGGCGGTCATAATCCATGTGCCACAGCCGGTCCTGGGCGGTCACGAATCCCTGGGCGAAAAAGGCGTCCCGTTCGCTGGCCGCCCGCATGTGGGGAATCCCGTAACCGTCGCGGTAGACCTCCACCGATGCGCCCAGCCCCTTGAGACTGACCTTTCCCTTGACGTTAGGGAGGGCGTTTTTCAAGTCGTCAACGCTTATCATCGCTCGCTCCATCTCCTACTGTGCCCTGAAAGTTGGCCGCATGATACCACACGCATTCGGCTTGGAATCGTTGGTTGTGTCGCTGGACGGTGACCCATTCTAAACCTGGCATGACTGCACCGGCAGCCTCCGGATTTCTCCGGTGTCCGCCGCGGCGGTTATGCTAAGATATGGGGCCGAGAACTAAGCTGGAGCATTTAGCTGGAGCGTTTAGAATGAAGGCATCGGGACTTTTGGGGCTGGCGGCCGCTCTCTTCCTCATGGCCGCTTGCGCCACCGAGGTCCCTACCGACGCTCCCACTCAAACTACCGTGCCAACGGCCACCCCGGACTTGCCCGCAACGGTGCAGGCCGCCGTAGCTGCGGCGCTGCCCACCGCGACACCTACCCATACGCCGGACATCAACGCCACCGTCGAGGCCCGAATAGCTGCCACGCTGGCGGCCATACCGACGCCGACAATTGTTCCCACGGCAACGCCCACGCCGACGGCTACTCCAACACCTACGCCAACCCCCATACCGACCGCGACGCCCACGCCGTTCCCAACTCCGACGCCCTCGCCGACACCCAAGCCAACTCCGACACCTACACCCCGCCCTACGCCCACTCCCAAGCCGACGCCAACGCCGTCTGTAATCCCGTTGAACGCGATGGTAAAGCAGGTCAGGCCCGCCGTGGTGAGAATCCAGACCGGCTCGGGGGGCGGGTCCGGGGCCATCTTCGAAACGGTGGGCCAGACGGGGTACGTCATCACCAACTATCACGTCGTCGAAGGATTCGATTGGGTGAACGTGGTGGTGAACGACTCGGCTACCTACCGCGGCCTGGTGGTAGGGGCTGACAATGCCCGTGACCTGGCGGTGGTCAGCATGTGCTGCGGCCACTTCCAGACAGTATCATTTGAGGACTCCTCCAACTTGGAAGCCGGCGACGAAGTGGTGAACATAGGTTATGCCCTGGGTATACAGGGCGAGGCCACTGTTACCAAGGGTATCGTCTCGGCCATCCGCTTCAACAACTCTCTCAAGAGCGACGTAATCCAGACTGACGCCGCCATGAATCCCGGCAATAGCGGCGGACCGATGCTCTCCCTGTCCGGCGGAGTGTTAGGCATTAACACCTACGGATATTTCGACGCAGACGGCCTGGGATTCGCCATATCGGAGCAGACGGTGCAGCAACTAATCCCGGCGCTCCGGTCCGGCTCTCTCGCGCCCACGCCTACCCCGTTTCCTCGCCGCAACCCAACCCCGGCGCCAAGCTCGACCGGCGGTTTCGGCCCCATCAGCGGCGAACTGCGGCACGACCCGGCCGACAATCTCATCAAGACCGAATACGCCAATGTTTCACTTGCAAACATGGTGGTGGAAGCCACCTTCGTTAACCCGTACTCATCTGCATCGAACTCGTGGGACTATGGCTTTATCCTTCGCCAAGGACATGTGGGGTCATTCATCCAGGTGGTAGTCAACAGCGACGGGCGTTGGGCGGTCCTTGCCAGAGCCGATACTCCTTATGAACGGGTTGGCGGAGGAACGCTCAGGACGTTTGACACCAGCGCCGGAGGACGCAATCACCTGAGAGTCTTCGCCATCGGAGAACGCGGGTGGCTTTTCGTAAACGGCGAGTTTGTATCCACATTCGACATGGGAGGTGCGACAACATCCGGTGACGTTGCCGTTATTACCGGGGCATACGAAGGTGATGCAGTCGCCGGGGCCGTCACCCGGTTCGAGAACTTCAAGGGCGGCCAATTGACCAGACGTTACGGTCCGGCGGAAGGGGAGCTAGAACAGGAGCCGGGGATTGTTAGCGCACATGACAGTGGAGTGTGGGCGCGTGACTTGGTGGTTGAAGCCGAGTTCGTAAGTCCCCAACGCGGTGAATGGGACTATGGGTTCATAATCCGCAATCCAGAATTCAACCGGCTGGAAGTTATCGGAGTGACGGATTTTGGATGGTGGTTCCACAACACTCATGATGTTGGCGACGCAGATTATACGGACGTGGCCGACGGCTACCTACGGGATGCGGGAGCGGCTTTGTTGAATAGAAACCACTTGTTGTTAATCGCAATCGAGGAAGCCGGGTGGTTTTTCGTCAACGGCCAATTGGTCTCAAAGCTCGACTTGGGCCGTAACCAGGATCACGGAGATGTTGCCGCGATGGGCGGTTTTTTTGAGGGCGACCAGGGTTCGCCGAAGTTCGAGAATTTCAACGTGTGGACGCCTTAGGGGGCGGTCCAAATAGGCGGCGATTGTTACAGTCTATCGAGGGCTTCCTCTGGGGAGATGACACTCAGATCGTATTGGGCTTGAACGCCGCAGGCATCGAGGTCGTTCCGGAGCGCATCGTCGGCAGTCACCAGAGTGGCCCCGGTTGCCACTACCAGCCGCACGACGTAAACGTCGTCCTGGCTGCCTTGGGGGATGTTTAACTCTTCCGGGAACGAGGGCGGGGTCTCTTTGAATTCGACCTTGCCGGGCCGTTGCGAGGCTCCCATCAACACGCGAATCATTGCTGGACCTGACTCACGCATCTGATGAGCCTGACTGTTTAGTTGGCTCAGGGTGCGTTGATAAAGTTCAGGGTCGAAAACTATGGTGTGGCAGATGTCGATGATACGCCGGACTAGGTTGGCGCATCCCGGATCATGTTCGCCGGAAGCGTTGGTCTCCATCTGGGCTAATATGGCGACGTTTTCGTCGAGTATGAACTGTTGCGTCATTGGGCCGGCATTCGCGCTTTCATGTACCGGTCCCATTCAGCCAAGTCGGTATCAAAGAAGCTCTTTAGTCCGCCTATTACCTGGCCGCCATCCGTAACTTCAATTTCCTTGGCGAAACATTCCCCCTTTTCGTCCTTTTCGAAAGAGTAAATAGCCAATTCGTCCGGGGCAAGACGTCTTTCCGCCACCAGGGTTAGCAGCCGACCGGCGAGATGCTCGCTGTGAGTGGTGATGATTAGCTGCTTGTCGTCGTCCTTGGCTGTTTCGGCCAAAACCTGCACCAAGTCCGCCTGCGCCTTGGGATGCAAGTGGATTTCCGGCTCCTCGATAAGCACGATGGCACCCTTCTCGGCGCTGACCAGTTGGCGCAGCAGCAGCGCAACCGCGTTGGAGCCGGACCCTTCGGTTGCCATGTTGACCACGTCGGCCGACAACCGGGTTCCCATGACCCGCGCAAGCAGCCGGGAGACGGTTTCTTCCAGGGAATGGTTATAGCTGGAATTCGCTTCAATTGGTTTGTCTTGTCCGCTTGGCCCGTAGGTTAACGATGCGTCCCGGATTTGCCTTTCCTTCGGTGAATGCTGTTGATGTGCCAGACCTCCCACCATCGGCGCGATCGTCAATTGCCGGAGTATCCGCCCGGTATCCGAGTGGAATTCGGGCAATGAACTGCCGGAAGCCGGGGCAAGGTCTCCGGGGAAGAATGACGTGCTATAACGAGATTCAGGCGCATCGCCCGCGAAGGCGATTTTGACCGGGCGAGGGTCCGGCGCGTAGGCGTGTAAAAGCTCAGAGGGGTCCGAAAGGCTGACAAACTCCCCCTGATGCTGGATTCGGTCGGCCCCAACCGACTGCTTCAGCAGCGCCAGCGCTTGCAACACACTGGACTTGCCCGTGCCGTTGGGGCCTATGAAGACAGTGATCCGCTTTGGGTGAACCTCCAGAACGCCAAAGCACTTGAAGTTTTCCAGGGTTATCTCGGTGATCATCTTAACCAGAGGGGCTGCCGGACTTCTTGAACGCCGGGATAACGTGCTTGCCGAACATTTCGATGGACTTCATTACGTCTTCGTGGCCGACAGTCTCCGTGGCCATCAGGAATTGCAATTGGTCCACCCCTGTTGCCTCGTGCAGCTTGACCGCCTCGATGCAGCTATCGGGGTCTCCCGCGACGATGACGCCCCGTTCCGCAAGGGTCTCGGCGTCGAACTCCTCCCATATCTTCTGGGCAAGGGCCGTACCGCCGGAGAGGTCTACCTGACCGTTCGTACCGTTGCTGCCCTCGACGTCCACGTACCGGGAGAAATTCTGGGCCAGATGGTCCGGTACCCCGCCCCACTGGTCCAGGAGCTTTGCGTAGATGTCCTTCTGGTCCTGGACGTAAGGACGGCCCGGACCGAAGAAGGTCTTCAACGACTGGGCGCAAAGCTCCTTGGTCCTGCCGCTATCCTCGCCGCAAAGGCCGAAGCAGGAGCTTAGCCAGCGGTTGTTAATAAAGTTCCCCACCGGTTCAGCGTCTTTGACCGCTTCCCTGTATGCCTTGATGTGGGGTTCCAGGACGGACGGGGCGTTGACACCCAACGCCATGACACCAATACCCTTCTTGGCCGCCAACTCGTAGGTGGCGGGCTGGAGCGCAGCCACCCAGATCGGAGGATGGGGCTTTTGGAACGGCTTGGGGAGCACCTGCCGGGGCGGTACATTCCAGAACTGGCCTTCCCACTCGAATGTATCTGACTCCCAGATTTTGGGGATCATCGTTAAGGACTCTTCCCACATGTCCCTCGTGAACCGGGGGTCGATGCCCATGCCGGTCTGCTCGTAGGGGGCGGAACGGCCCGTACCGAAGTCGACGCGTCCATGAGAGAGGTGGTCGACCATGGCCACCCGCTCGGCGACCCGGATGGGGTGGTGGTAGGGGAGGATGACCACACCGAAGCCAAGCCTGATGCGCTTGGTCAAACGGCTTAGCGCGCCAAAAATGACCTCGGGGCAAGGAGAGGATGAGAAAGTGGTGAGGAAGTGATGCTCCACAAACCACACCGCGTCGAAACCCATTTCATCGGCGAGAATACACTGCTCGATGGTCTCCTCGATTACCGCATGGTCGTCCAACATTGGCCGTTGCATCTCATAGGCCAGTGAAAATTCCATATCTACCCCCAGACAGTTTTGGCTCAGGGTCTCGCTGTGATTGGGGCCATTCTATCGGCAATCCGGAGAGGGGGCAACCGAGGACCGGGAAGGACAAATGTTGCAGTGACGGAAGGAAGTATCCTCTCTATTTCAGTGCGAGCGGTAGGGACAGGGCTGATATGAGAGGTGGTGCTAGTCCAGCGTTCGCAGCATCCCGCCGTCGATTACAACGTTGGCCCCGGTCATGTATCCGGCCCGGTCTGAAGCCAGAAAGGTAACCAGGTCTCCAATCTCTTCCGGGCGGCCAAAACGCCCCATGGGTATTTCCGCGACCTTTTCTTTCAGCACGTCGTCTGAGCTGCGGCTCTGTTGTTCGGACTCAGCCTCCACCGATGAAGCGAACCATTCAGTCTCGATGGGACCGGAAACCACGTTGTTTACCGTGATGTTGAACCGCGCCAACTCGGATGACAGAATCTTCAGGTAGACCATTAACCCCACCTGGCTGGAGGTGGAGAGGGCCGTATCTTCACCGGGTTGCTTAACGTCGGATGGCAGCCAGTGGATGATCCTGCCCCACCGCTGCTGCTTCATGTAGGGGACTACTTCCCGGCTGAGACGGACGGCGCTCATGTAGTTCTGCTCGAAGGAGGCGAGCATAGTTTCATCGGTGAGTTCAGAGGGACGTTCCGAGGACCCGTACCACACATGCCCCACCAGGATCCCAACCTGGCCGAAACGGTTTACCGTGTCGCGTACCACCCGCCGCGCGGACCTCGCCTGGGTAAGGTCCGCGGGTATCGCCAGAACATGATGTTGGGAGGCGATGCGGGCCAACTCGATCTCGGTGTGGCGCAAGTCGTGCTCGTCCCTGCCGCAGATAGTAACGCTGGCGCCCTCCCGCACCAGGGCTGTGGCAATGGCCCGGCCCACGCCCCTGGTGGACCCTCCTACGATCGCGACTCGGTCTCTCAGACCCAAATCCATGGTCCCCGACACTCCCCTTCGCGGGCCTTAATCCCGCACTCTGGTCCGAATCTCTCCGGCGTGTCCCAAACGGTCCTGGCCGCCGGTCAATACAGAGGACAGAGGACCTAGATTACAGATTTCTCCTGCATGCTCTGAATATCCTCTTCCGAATACCCCAACTCGCCTAGGATCTCGCTATTGTGCTCCCCCAACAGCGGAGGATGGCGGTCCAACCCGCCCGGTGTACGCGAGAATTTGATGGGCAACCCGGTCTGTTTGATGGACCCAAGAGTCGGATGGGGCATCTCACGGTACATGTCCCTGGACAAGACCTGCGGGTCGGAGAAGACGTCTGCCAGGTCATTTACTGGCCCCGCCGGAACGCTGGCGGCGTTAAGCGCATTGACCCACTCAAGCACCGGCCGCTTGTCGAATATTTCTTGCAACAGTGGCACCAGGGTCCCACGGTTGCGGACTCTGTCGGCGTTGGTGGCGAAGTTCGGGTTGGCCTTCAGGTCTTCCCTTTCTATGGCCTCGCAGAACCGTTCCCAGATCCGTTCCGACCCCACTGCCAGGTTCAACAGTTTGCCATCCTCGCAGTAGAATGCCTGGTAAGGCACCAGCGTGGGGTGGGCCGCGCCCAACCGTTTGGGAGGTTCGCCATTGGCGAAGTAGGTCGCCGCCTGGTACGTGAGCCAGGCCACCTGGGCATCCAGCATGGAAATGTCGATGTATTGCCCCTCGCCGTGTTCGTGGCGGTGGTGGATCGCCGCCATGATGGCGAAGGCCGACCACATCCCGGCGCCGATGTCGGTCACCGCGACCCCGATCTTCTGCGGCTCGCCGTCAGGCTCGCCGGTGATGCTCATCAGCCCGCCCATCCCCTGCATAATCTGGTCGTAAGCCGAACGGTCGCGGTAGGGCCCGCCCTGCCCGAAGCCCGAGATTGAACAGTAGACGATATTCGGGTTGGCGGCCTTTACTTCCTCATACCCCAGCCCGAACCGCTCCATGACTCCAGGAGTAAAATTCTCCACCACCACGTCGGCATCCTTGGCAAGCCGGAGGAAGACCTCCTTGGCCTGTGGGTCCCGAAGGTTCAGGGTAAGGCTGCGCTTGTTGCGGTTAATTGAGAGGAAGTAGGCGCTCTCCTCTTGGATAAATGGCGGGCCCCAATGGCGTGTATCGTCGCCTGTGCCGGGAATCTCGATTTTGATCACATCCGCACCGTTGTCTCCCAGCATCAAGGTACAGAACGGACCGGCCAGGGCCCGTGTAAGGTCGAGTACGCGGATACCTTCAAGCGCCTTCATTACTACCGCTCCTCAGTTCCCCCGGGGATGCTCGGGCGATCCAGGGGTACGCAGGGAAATATCATCTATTCCGGCGGTAACCACCGTATTGGGTGCGCCGGGCCGCCGCCGGGAGGCGGCGCACGAAACGTTGACAATGTTACCACAGGCTGGTAGGAATGGCATGTCACTAATGTCGCAGTAACTGTTCAGAGTTAGTGAGGTGAATTTGCCGAACCCCGCCGCCAGGCTGAAAAACACTGGCGTCCGGGGGCCGGATGTGGCATAAGAGAACAATGGAAACGAGACTGGACTTGGACCAGGCGAGCCGGGAAACCCTGCTGGTGATCATCGCGGAACAGCAGGGGGTCATCTCCGGACTGCGCCAGCGGGTTGAGAGCCTGGAAGCCCGGCTGTCCGGCGGCGGACCGGGAGCCAGGATGCCGGGGCACAAACCGGCCGCCAGGGGCAAGAAGGGGGCGGGGGAAGCAAAGAAGCCCCGCAGGAAGCGTCAACAGGGCTTTGCCCGGCTGCGGATGGAACCCGCCGCGCAAGTGACCCACGCTCCGGAATTTTGCTCCGAATGCCATACTGCCCTGAGCGGGGGTTGGGTGCAGCGGACCCGGGAGGTCATCGAACTTCCGGTGTGTCCTGCCGAAGTTACAGAGCATGTCTTCATAGCCCGGACGTGTCCGCTGTGCCGGAAACGGAGGCTGCCCCGGGACCCTCTGAAAGGTCTGGCCGCGGGCCGTCAACGCCTGGGAGCCAACCCCGTATCCAGTACGGGGCAGGCTTTGGTGAGCCTGATAGTGACCCTGCGGGAAGAGGGCCGGCTGCCCGTAAGGACAATCCAATGGTATCTGCGAACGGTCCATCAGTTGAAACTGAGCGTTGGGGCCATCGTCCGGGCCGTCCACCAGGTTGCCCGGCAGGGAGGGCGGGAAGTGGGCGATATCCTGGAGTGCATCCGTTCCAGCCCGGTGGTCCACGCCGATGAGACGGGCTGGCGGGAGAACGGGGTCAACGGCTGCGTTTGGACCCCCGGTCCGGGCCGGGGGCAGGCTTTTCAGTACTCCCACGGAGCGGTTCTTCCTGCGCCGGGGCCGGGGCAAGGAGGTGGTGGACGAGGTCTTGGGCGAGTCCTTCGCCGGGATTCTGGTGAGCGACTTCTACGCCTCCTACGATCACTGCCCCGGATTGAAACAGCGGTGTTGGGCCCACCTGCTGCGGGACATCCACAAACTGAAGGCGCTGTACCCGGAAGATACGGTCTTGGCGAAGTGGGCCCATGGAGTGCAGCGACTCTACACCAAGGCCAGGGAGTGGGCGGCGGCGGGAGGACGGCCCCTGCGCCAAGGCCAATTGGCGCTGGAGGAGCGGTTGCTGACGCTGTGCCAGCCTTTTCTGGAAGACCCGTTGGCGGTGCAAGCCAAGCTCTGCCGGCGGATTGAGCGGCACATCAAGAGCCTGCCCCGTACTTGATACGGGGAACTGTTTGTCTTCGTGTCTCACCCGGAGGCGCCCTCGGACAATAACGCTGCGGAACGCAGTCTTCGCCACCTGGTAGTCAGCCGGAAAATCAGCGGCGGGACCCGCTCCGAACAGGGCAGCGACAGCAAAATGGCTCTGGCCTCCCTCTTCGGCGCTTGGCGTGCTAAGGGCCTCAATCCCTTCCTGGAAACCCGGCGGTTACTCATTTCCCCTCAAGTCTGAACAGTTACGGAAGCTTCACTCCTCCCGAGACAATTGCATAACTCAGACTGCCCGGTTTTAGCAGCAGAATTAGCCAAAACAGCTACGATTCTCGACACTCCCACATTGCCCAGACAGCCTCAAATCCGTGCCCCGCCACTTCACAGACCCATAGGGCCTGTTGACGGCTCCAACAGCCTTCACAGGCTCCGCGCATGACATAGCCGGAAAGACCTTCCCAAAAGACGTTTTCCACACAAATGTCTACCGCGCATTGACCCAAACCGGCCAATCGCTTAAAATACAGGCAACACAAAATAAGCGACCCCGCCTAACTTCTCACAGCATCGGGGCCGCTTTATCTATGACCGGAAAGGAGGTGTTCATCCCCCCCCGGTATTTTTGTGGGGTGCCCAGGTGGGGTCGCTGGCCTTCAAATCCGTGCGACGGGGGTTCGAGTCCCCCTCTCTCCACCAATTCAATCGTATCCAGAACTACAACCGAGTTAAAGACACAAACAGTCACAATTCCAACCCAACTCTACACCTTGCCTATAACAGGAGAAGAAAGTGGAAAACACAAGCAATATAATCAAAGGCATGAAGGAAATTGAAGCCGAAGTCCACATCAGCCGAGAGGAAATGAACACCAATATTGCCGACAACGAGAAGCTACAACACTTCCATTCACTCCTTGAAACAGCCGAGAAGTATTATCAAGAGGCAAACATAGGCGGAATTATGAACCAAAGGAATGCTAACCGCAGTCTTGCCAACAACAAGTATAACGACAAACCAAACGTACAAATCTTCCAAGAAATCTTGGAGCTTCACGACAGACCGATGCACATCAGTGACATCCTTTACTGGGCGCAACGCTGGAGAGTGGAGTTTCACGGGACTGCCGATCCCAAGACTCAACTCCGTAACTCCCTTAATGGAGCCAAGACTAGGTTCATCAACGTCGGCAACAATACCTGGTGCCTTGCTGACAAACCTATACCGGAGAATCCATCGCCATCAGCAAATGAGAATCATTCCAACCCAACCAACCCACGCACACCTGGTCATACTGAAAAAGAATGAGTACAAAAACAATGAATCCACGCTGAACACAAAGCCGCCACCGGATTCCAGTCCACCAGGAGTCAGTAACTCCTCGTGGACACTGGAAGCTCAATACAGGCTACCAAACCTGATCAACCGCCCAAAGGCGGTATTGACGAGCTGGCCAATACTCTCGACAACCTTGATAATCAGCCGCTCATCAACGTCCTCCAAAGCTACCGCTACACCGGACGGCCCGGATACCCAGTAAAAGCCATGTGGCGGGCCTTCCTCACCAAGCTCCTCCTGAAGATACGCTTCAACAACCACCTCCTGGAGCGTCTCCGCGGGAGCCGCAAGCTCCGGGAAGTCTGCGGCTTCGGTGATAACATCCCCAGCGAGAGCGCCTTCAGCAGATTTACCACCCGTCTGGCAAACCATACCAACCTTATGGAGCCATACCTGATCAAAGTCACCAACGAAATCAAAGGGCTGGTCCCGGCAGTAAAACGCCGGGAGAACAGACAGGACCAGCCATTACCACCCTTGGGCGCTACAATCGCCATAGACTTCACCCTATTTGAGAGCTACGCCAATCCCAACCGGAAACCAGTCAGCGATCCCGATGCCAAATGGGGCATCAAACATAGTTCCCGAAGCAAAAACGGCAAAACAGAATGGGGTTTCGGCTACAAAATGCACCTGGTCTCCGACGCCACCCACGGCGTTCCCCTGGCCTTCACTATTACCCCGGCCAACACCAACGATTCTCCTCAACTCCGAACAGTAGTCAACAAAACCTTGAACGATTACCCCTGGATGGAACCCAGAGCTTTACTCGCCGACCGCGGCTACGACTCTCTGACCAATCATCAATTCCTATTCGGCTTAGACATTATCCCGATCATCCACATACGGAAGCCAGTAGCAGCGGACGGCTACTACGAGAACATGTATACAGCGTCGGGAAAGCCTACTTGCATGAGCCAACAAGAAATGGACTACGTCCGCACCGACCAGGAAACTGGCGCCCACTTGTTTCAGTGTTCACCCCAAGGATGCCCACTGAAAACCCAAGGAACCAAGGCCATTACCCACTGTGCACCGAAGTCTGGGAGCGGCCCGAGGACAACCTTCGGGTCCTCGGGCCACTACCCAGGTTCACAAAAGCCTGGGAGCGCCTCTACAGCCAGCGTATGAGCATCGAGCGGATATTCCGCAGCCTGAAGCACTCCAGAGGACTGGAAAGGCACTGTGTTATGAGCATGAAGAAAATTAAGCTGCTTGCGATCATCTCGGTCCTCACCTTCCAGGCAACGGTCCTTACCCGGCTCAAAGCCGAAGACCCGGACCGTATGCGGGAGATGAGCGTGACAGTGGCGTAAGTCAATCCAACTAAATCATCCCCCGGTTCTTCTGGCTCTGGTGCTGAGGACAAAACTCTTCCGGCAAACCTAAGAAGCCCCTGGCAACCGGAAGATGACATCGGCCATACTTGCACTCGCCAAACTGCTTTGGGGCCGGACGCCCACATAGCTTCTTATGGCAATTCAAACAGTACGGAAACTGCCGCTTCTTCGGACGTTTGCAGACCGGACAGATATTTCTATTCCTCATCAGACCTATCCTTACTGTCAGCCATAGAAGTTTTGAGCCACACAGACCCCTTTATGGTCTTTTGAATCCACACTGAGCAATTTAACCTTAGAACCTGTCATCTCGAAGACCATATATCCTCGCAAAACTTCTCGAAAGAATATGAAGCAAGATTCTGTTCTTCCTGAAGACGTTGAACATTTCCAAATACCAACTCAAGATAATAAAGGCTCCGAGCTAACCGCCATGACTCTTCCGAATTATCTGGGGATCGAACCAACTCAGAATCCCAACTCTTCTCCTGAAGGGCCGAGCATATTTGCTCATACTCCCCAATGGCCACCTTATTGTCGTTTGTTGACTGCATTCCCTCATCAACCACTTCTCTAATAGTTTTATGAAGATACTCACGTTCCCCAGGAGCAAAAGAATCTGATTGCCAAAAGGCTGGAAATCCAACGAAGCCCCATATTGCTATCACACCACCCATAAAGCCCATCGTCCACCTTAACCAGCGTCGGGCCGATAATGCGTCTCTCATAAAAATACCTCCCTTCCGGTGAAAACTCACCGAAACGGGAGGCAATCAATTCGTTACTGATGTAACCCTACAGGACCGCCCCTGCTGCTACAATAGGGGCAGCCTTACTCAGGCCCGTGGGCGTCTCCGTCTCGGCGGCGGCGCTTAACGTAATAGGCCCTGCCGGAATCACAGTCCGGCAGGGCCTATCTTATCAGGTCATCTTTCCTGATCTGGTCCCGTAGTTTCAGCCAACGCTCTTGGAAGGACATAGGAGGGAGCCCCCTTGCGGCCAGGATTCGGCACTTGCAAGAGACGCCTAACCCCATATCGCATGGGCCTCAAGGGGGCATGAAACATGCCGGTCTCAGCTACCATAGACCCATGCTCCAAGGACAGCCAATGACTGCCATTAGGAATCGGGGTAGCGTGTACGCCTCTTGCAATGGAGAGAATAGCAGGGTCGGAGGCGTAAAATAAGTAGAACTTTATTGCACCTCCAATCCCCCCTATGGTTAAATGGCTCCAGCAATAGGAGCCACTCAAAATACGGCGCCATCGCGGTCCCCGACTCTCTTAACGACGCCACCGTATCCAAGCTATCCGCCTACTACGAGAGCCGGTACGGCGCTGGACCCACTCTGGTCCCACCCACGCCAACCACTCCCTGCGACGGAGACGGCCTTCAGTTCACCACCGCATCCCCGTTGCCGGCAACGCCGGCCAAGTAAGGACCAAAAGCCTTCGGAATAATGCCTAAAGGGGCCTGCAATCACTCTCTGCAAGGCCCCTTTCTAATGATTCTACCCGCTCCGTATTTCGTAGCCTCTAGCCTCCAAAACCCGGTCGAACCACCCCAATCCCGAGTTTCGCAATCGTCTCGACCGAGGCGATGCCTTGATAGTCGCCTCGGTCGCCTTTATATTTGGCTATTGGAGTCCAGAAAGCCGGAACACATATGGTAAAGGACCTGGCTAAGGGTCTACTGGCGAGGGTCACCGCGTACGGTGTCCTCTTGCTAGGCTTCTGGACTATGTACCAGGGGTTCCTGCGTCGCAGTATCCCGCTGTTGCTGGTGGGCGGAGTTCTGGTGCTAGTAGGAATGTGGCTGATCGTATTTGCCCGCAGAGGCCCTTCCGCGAAGAACGGGGAAGGGCCGGCGAACACCGAGGAGGACGACCCAGGTGATTCCCTCGATTGAGGCTACCAAAGCGATTAACTTTCACCGCAATGACGCCATCGTCGTTTCGACATCGTCCGCATGCCGGGACTGGAACGCCATATCCGACAAAAGAAACCTCGACGTGGACCTGACAGACTGCATGGACCGCGCCCCCGCGGTCGGGCTGGGCCTTGCCCTTGCCCAACCTGAGCGGAAGGTCCTGGTATTGGACTGCGACTCCACGCTGAGGACGGACCTGGGAGGGCTGGCCACCGTTGGCGAGATGAGCCCACAGAACATGGTCCACTTCGTTTTCGACGACGCCAATCACCTCTCCACCGAAGGGCTCCCGATCCGCGGAATGGACAACCTGAACCTGATGGCGATGGCGGAAGGGGCCGGTTACTCCAAGCGGTACGAGTTCAACAACGTTGAAGAGCTATTTATCGGCCTGGAAGAAGTGATGGTGCAGGAAGGACCCGTGTTCGTCGTCATCAAAGTGTTCCGCGACGCCGATGAGCCGCCGTTCCCGGAACGTTCGATGGCCGAGAGTTGGGGCCTGGTGCGCCAGACCTTGCTTTCGGAACATCCAGGCGATGCCGCCTCGGCATACCTCGCGTAGACGGTCCAAAGAGTAAAGGCGATGTAGATTCAGATGCACCACTGGGAAGTTGGCGGTACCATCAACATTGGCTGGCCGGACTTTGGAGTCCAAGAACGCTCCTACACGATTGTAGAGTTTCAATCCGAGGGGCAAGTCTTCCGCGCCAGGGTCACTGACGGCAACAAGCAGGGCGGTTTTCTGGTGGTGTATGACTGCCCCGATGTTGTCTTGGAGATGCTGGCCGAGGACGCAACCCGGACCTCCGGACACAAGATCGTCGTATCCAACCTGCGTTGCAGTATCGACGGCGCCGTGCTTCGGAGCTTCGACTACGAATGGTACCCTACCCCGGAATTCGAGGACCGTCCGTCAGTTCTCACCCGGGCCATTGCCGACTCGCTAGAAGCAATGCGCGACAATGGCCCGGACTAGCCACAAGTTTTCACTCCCAAGGCCCTCCCGCATAACGGCCTTCCCGGCATCACGTCGTCTTCCCCCCTGATATGGACTTGCTACACGACGCGGGTTATTATTAGCGACGGTGCGCCTGCCAGTAATAGGGCGTCTGAATTGGGAGCCTCTACGGGCCGGGTGTCCGCCTTCTACCAAAATATTTGGCTGCGAGGAGAGCGTAATGAAAAAGGTCACCATGGGCAACGTTCCCAAAACGCCTACGGAGATGACCGGGGGACTAATGACCGGCACGCAGGTCTGGCGGCAGGGAATCCTGGATGCGGAAGACAGCAACAACTTCAACTTCGGCATTGTCAGCTTCGACGCGGGGTCCCGCAACAAGTTCCACGTTCACTCCGGGGACCAGATCCTGATAATCACCGAAGGCACCGGCAAAGTGGCGAACGACTCCGAGACACTGACGGTCGCCGAGGGCGACGTCGTCGTAATCCCTGCCGGCGAGAACCATTGGCACGGAGCGCCGGACGACACCTCTATGGCCCACATCACCATCACAGTCAAGGGAAGCGAGACTACCCAGACCGAGGCGTAACTTCCCGCTCGAAAGCGCCTTGGGCCAGAAGCCACTCGATACCACGGCAAAGAGGAGGGTCCCTGAACTGTTGTACAGAGACTCTCCTCTTTCCTGACCAGCGGCGCCGCTCCCCCCGTCGTTCCGGAGCAGGCCGGAACCCATAAATTCCGCAGAGAAACCGTAGCCGGGGAACAAGCCGCGGACTCCGGTCCAAGACCCGATAAAAGGGGCGGGGCAACGCTCGAGACCGGCTATCCGGGACCTATGGGGATGGTTCCCCGGGGTTGGTCTCAACCCACTGGGCCAAGAGTTGCATGGTCTCTTCCAGGCTCCGCTCACGGTCCCTGGACTCCGGGGTCTCGTCGCCCAGGGGCGTTCCGCCAATCAGCCGGTACATGTCGGTTACACCCCGGAATAGATGGTGGGTCAGCCCAAGATGGGCAAAGGTGGCCTCAATCTCTTGCATTTCGCTGACCCAACGCCGGGACTTGGCCGGAATGCCGGGGAGACCCCGCTCCATTCGTTGCATCACCGCCGCCTGGCTGTGGCGAAACTCGTCCTTGACATAGCCGGACAGGCCCATAAGCTCCGCAGCCAGCAATAACTGGGCGTAAAGGGCCGAGGAACCCTTGGTCATCGCCGCATAGCACATCTTGATCCCAGAGGCCTGGCCGATATCCGGCCCCACCGGACGAACGTCCAACCCGTAATCCCTTAGCTGCGCCAGCTCTTCCGTGTGGTCACCGGAAGCGTAGAAACGGGGACTCGAACCGTTTCGCGGCGGGCCTCCCACAATAGAAGCATCAACGTACCGTGCGCCGGAGCCGGTGATGATCGGTTCCATCTCCCTGGAGACCTGGGGGGCGATGGCGTTGCACTCTGCGAACAGGAGGTCCGCCCCGGTCTCCTGGACGGCGGAAGCTATCTGCATGCAAAGCGCAGGTACAGCCTCAGACACGGTCACGGAAAGCAATATCTGGGCTTCCTCAACCAGTTCTTCCAGTGTTGGAACGTCGACGATTCCCGCCTTGCCGGACAGAGTCTTGGTCCGCTCGCTCCTCCCTTCGAGGCAGGTCAGCACCCTCAGTCCTCGCTCCCTGAGCAACTCCCCGACCGCGTGACCCATGTCGCCAGGGCTCAGAATCGCAACCGTATCCAGACTCATGTAGAAATTTCCTCCGTTCAAATGCCTTCGCGGATAATACCATAAAGGGGCGCTAGACTCTGACCTTCGCGATCATCCCGGCAGACAGCACCCTGGTGGCCGCCATCGACAAGAATACCACCGGCCAAGGGCTGCCGCTCATGTCCAGCACAAGGCTAAACACGACCGCCTGAAGACCCGCGTAGGCGTAACCGTGGGCGTCAAGCAGCCCGGAAGAGGTCCCCGACATCCGTCTGCCGGCAATGTCGACAGCCAGCGCGGACATGGGAGAAAGCCCCATAGCCACCCCGCCTACCAACAGCAGCAACGCGCCTAAGATGGCATTGCTCGGTGGCGCGATCGCAATCGCCACCAATGCCACTGCGCTCAGGCCACAAGAGACGACTACCATAGGTCTCCGGCGGCTGTTCAGGAGCCTGTCGGATATGAGCCCGGACACTGGCGGCGCAATCAGGTATCCCAGGGGAAGCAGGAACGTCACCAGCAGGGTGGACTCGAATGAGTGCCCACCCTCGGTGAAGTAATAGATCGGCACCCAGGTTGTGAGTCCGTAGCGGACGACGTTCTCGAGGCCCTTGACGTGGCTCGCCAGGTGGAACCGGGGGTTGGAAAGCAACTCTTTGTATGGACCCATGCCCTTTAGCCGGGTGGCGTCCATCGCTTCCGGCTCCGCCGAGACCTCGTCTTCCTCTATGTATTCGGGCAACCCAACGTCTGCGGGACGGTCTCGCGTTAACAGGTAAAAGAGCACGCCCAATACGGCAATGATCAGTGGTGGATAGCGGAAGGCCGCCCGCCAGCCAAACTCGGCCCCCACCGACCCGGCCACCCACCACATCAGCAGCATGGCGCCCCCGGTGGCCGTACCCAGGATACCCAACGCCATTCCCCGGTCGCGCCGCGGCCACCACTGGGAGAGCATACTGATGGCCGGGCTCCAGCAGGCGGCGTTCACGAACCCCGCAATACCCCAGGGGATGGCGAAACCAACAGCCGAATCGGCGAAGCTGGTGACCCAACTGAACACAGTGGTCAGGACCGCGCCGCCCAAGACCCACAGCCGCAGCCCGTAGGCCTCGGCCAGCCTTCCGTGGCAGATATCCCCCAGACCGAATCCCCACAGCAGGAGTGCGTTGATCAAGCCGATTTCAGTATGGGACAACCCCAGGTCCGCTTGCACAAGGGGGGCGGTCGGCCAAAAGCTGAAACGGCCCAAGTATATGAACAGGTAAAAGAGGCAGAAAGATAGTAGGACCCGCCATTTCCACCTGTGGTAGCTGTCGGGTAGGTCGGAATAGGGGAGGGCTTCAGGAGTAGCGGCGGGTTGCCCGGCCATGCTGGCGCACCTGTCCAGAGTATCCCGCTACTCTAAAGACTCTCGGCGGTCCTGGCAACTGCTGTTGGCGGCTAGAGAAAATTGCGAAACTCCACTGCCCCCATCCGTCGCTCCCGCGAAAGGGGGAGCCCATAGCTATCGTAGTGGATTCCCGCTTTCGCGGGAAAGACGAGTTGGCATTTTCGTAGTGACACAGGCCAGTATCTGGCAAAGCACAACGTTTCGCAATTTTCTCGGCGGCTACTCCGGCGCACTGCTGACACCGGTGTTTGGCGAGTTGGTGGCTTGGCGGACGACTTGCTCCAGCGCCCAGGACGTCGCCGACGACGAGTCAACAGTGAGGTGGCCTCTCGGTATGGGCTGCTCAAACGGCGCCATTTTGCAGTAAACGGTCCAACCGGCTTCAGAGTTGTCTCCGGGGTTGGTCCCTGCCAGGCGGGCCTCCAGCCGTTTCCTTACCACTCCCTGGGGAGCCGTGAACCGGACCACGGTCAGTTGGGATGAAGTCCGCTCGGCGATCTCGTAAAGGGGCATCCGGAAATTTTCGGTGAGGTTAGTTGCGTCGAAGAGCACCCTCCGCCCCTGACATAAGAACTCCTCAATGAGCAGGTGGCAGGCGGCGAAGAGCATCCCGTGCTCCTCCGGAGTGTACTGCGGTTTCGTGACCATCACCTTCCGCAGGCGGTCACTCTCCAAAACAACCATTGGCACCCGGCCGGTCAGACTCTTGGCAAAATGGGACTTGCCCGTTCCAGGGAGTCCCGAAAGCATAACCAGCAAGGGGTTGCCTGGCGGCAACCCCCTCGTCTCTACGGCATCCCTTTCCAACAGTTCACGCAACGGCCCGGCCACTTCCAGAGCCGTTTCCCGCTGGACACCGCCAAACAACGCATCTTGCATCTCTTCTTTCCTACCGTAGCCACCGGCCTACCGCAGCCACCGGCTAATTCTCGGAGAGGAGTGGGCTAGTCTCACGATTCCCACTCCGCCCCGTCCGTATAAAACGATATCCCGAGGACCCCCGGACCGGTGTGGGCGCCCATCACGGGTGTGAACTGGCTTATGAATGCCTGCTTGCAATTGAATTCGGCAGTAATGCGGGGCAGCAACACCTCGGCTTCCTGGGCGGCATCCGCTTCCATCACGTTGACCCGCACGGATTCCCTTCCCGCGCGTTCTCTGAGGAAATCCAGCAGGCGGTCCGTGGCCCGGACCCGCCCTCTGGGCCTGGCAACCAGGGTGGTTTCACCCATGCGCAATTCGACAACAGGCTTGATGTTCAACACTCCGCCAGCCCAGGCGGGTATCCTTCCCACTCGTCCACCTCGTTGAAGGTACTCCAGAGTGTCGAGGAAGGCGACCAGGTTGATACGGGGGACCAGAGACCGCACGCGCCGGGAAACCTCGCTAATACAGAGCCCCTGGGACGCCCAGGCCGCGGCTGCAAGCGCCACAAGGCCCGCTCCTCCGGCGGCAGTCCCGCTATCGATCACGTCGACCCTCGTATTCTCAAAGGCGTCACCGGCCATCCGGCATGCCGCAACAGCGGAGTCATAAGCAACACTGAACCCGGCCGCGGGAGTGACGCAAAGCGCGTCTCTACCCTGTTTAGCCACAGCCAAGAAAGCCTCCAGGAAATCGGCGGGAGCCGGGCCTGATGTGGTTGGCGCACTTCCGGCACTCCTGAGCGCCCTGTAGAAGTCCACCGGCTGGATATCCACGCCATCACGGAAAATTTGACCGTCCAGAATAAGCCGGTGGGGAATTACGGTAATGCCCCATTTCCGTAGCAAATCGCCGGGGATACAGCTCCCGCTATCCACTACTACCGCTAGATCGCGTTGTGGGACCACAGGGCGTTAATTTCAGAGCTCAGATTCATGGCGCCGTCCGGTTTGCTCCTTCAGATTTTGGATATGGTGCAATGGCACACATCCGGGTGTTCTCAAGCTGGAAATTTTATTTTAGGGAAATTGTGGGCCATTTTGGTACATTGGGCCTGGGCGGCGGGTTAGGGATTTGGACCGGGACGGACTTTCGGCAAGGGTTATGGTAACGGGTGGTCACCCCAGGTGGGAAGGGCGGGATGTCAGCAGTCCAATTCAAGACGCGATTGCCCTGGCTGAAACCGGCGGGATAGCGAGCGGAGGTAGTTGGTGTATTCCCCCTGCCATATGGGGCACTTCGCCCGGTTACCGGGCTTCCGCTTGAATGAAAAGGGTCCGCTGCTACGTTTGTCGACTTCCTTGGCCCTCTGGTAGCCGTACATCGGCTCGTCCTCCAGCAAAGTCAGGAGCAGGGTTCCGGTGTTGCCTTTACGTAATTCTTACTGGTACATAGATCATTGCGGCCATATGCGGATTGAGGTGTGCCGCTGCGCCGGGGGGGGGGGGGGGCAATTCTAACGGAGTGCGGAGTCGTGAATCAACTTTCCCTGCCCTTCTCACCCCGGGAAGAAGCAGAACCCCTTAGAGGCGGGAAACCAGTACATACCGGATTGCCCAGAGGATGATCAACGCAACCATCGGACTGAGGTCGAACATCCCTACCGTAGGCAGGATGCGCCGGAGGGGAGCGAGCAGTGGCTCGGTAAGCTGCACCACCACGGCCTGGAAGTTCACTAGCAGGGGGTGAGGCCGGTTGCCCAGAATCGGGACGACAAACGACAACAAGGATCGGGTAAAAATCGCTACCGTCAGGATACCGATAATTAAGTTGAGTATCAGTTCCAAGGGCACTCGCTACTGTTGGCCGAGCTTGATGGACTTCAGGTATGCGGCATTAACGGCCTCAACGAGCGCCGCGGGAACACCGGCCCTCTCCAACACTTGCAGCCCCTCGGCAGTGGTGCCCCCGGGAGACACCACCATGTCCTTTAGGTCGGCTGGGTGCCGGCCGGTATCCATCACCAGCTTCGTGCTGCCGAACACAGTTTGCAGGGCCATGGTCCGCGCCATGTCCCTCGGCAGTCCCACATAGACACCGGCGTCAATAAGCGCCTCCAAAAACAGGAACACGTAAGCCGGACCGCTGGCGCTCAGCGCCGTAGCCATATCCAGGTACTTCTCGTCTTCGACATAAATCTCCTGTCCAATGGTGGAGAGGACCGATCTGGTGAAGTCCTTTTGCGGCTCGCCCACCTGCTTGGAGCAAGTCCACATGGTCATTCCGGCCCCGATCTGCGCCGGGGTGTTGGGCATCACCCGAATTACAGGCGTATGGGCCATTCCTTCGGACAGGGTCTGCATCTTCGCGCCGGCCACGATAGATAGAACGGCTTGGTCATCACTCAGCCGGTGACCGAGTTGATCGAAGACCACGTGAAGGTCCTGTGGCTTTATGGATAGGACAACCAGATCGGCGTCGTTGACCGCTTCCAGGTTGTCTTGATGTGCGGCAATACCGAATTCCCGGGTCATGTAATCGCGCCGTTCCAACCTGGGTTCACCGATGGCCACGTCTCCAGGACTAGCCAACCGCGCGTCGAGAACACCCTTCAGGATGGCCTCCGCCATCGTGCCCCCGCCTATAAATGCTAGTTTCATTTGCCCAGACCTTCCATTCTCGCCTCAGTCGCGTCTCGCCTCAGTCGCGCTCTGGCGATGATGCGACATTATAGCACCGGATAGCGCACGTTCTCCGGCTCAGAAGCCGGACATACCTTCTCCCTTTGCCAAGGAAACGGCCAACCGGATTGACTCCAACATACTCACTTCGCTGGCTATTCCCTTTCCTGCGATGTCGAAGGCGGTACCGTGGTCCACGGACGTGCGCACAAAGGGTAACCCCAGATTGGCTGTGATGCTCTCCTCGAACCCGTAGACCTTCACCGGGATGTGGCCCTGGTCGTGAAACATGGCCAGCACGGCATCATATTTGCCCTGGATTGCTTGATGGAAAATCACATCCGCCGGGACCGGTCCCGTTACGTCGATGCCTCTCTCCCGTGCCTCGGCCACGGCGGGCGCTATCTCGTCCGCCTCCTCGTTGCCGAGCAGACCGCCGTCGCTGCCGTGGGGGTTAAGCGCCGCCGCCCCGATCCTGGGATGGGGGAAGCCCCACGTTACGAAGCTGTCATGGGTCAACTGGAGAAAGTCCAGGATGCGGGGCTTCTTCACGTAGTCGCACGCCAGCCTCAGCGAGCGGTGGGTGGTCAGGTGGACGACCCGCAGGTTCTTGGCCATCAGCATCGTCGCCACGGTCTTCGAACCCGTTAGCTCCTGAAGCAACTCCATATGACCGATGGACTCATACCCGGCCAGGCTGGCGGCTTCCTTGTTCAGCGGCGCGGTGGCCAGGCCCGCGACGTCCCCAGCGACAGCCAATTCTCCGGCCCTGGCGACCCATTCCATAGCGGCTTTGCCACATGCCGGGCTGATCCGGCCCACTGTGATGTCTTCCGGGTTCAGGTTGTGTATATCCAGAACGTCGACAACCTGCGGGTCCGCCCCGGCCGCGGATGGGTCACCGGTCTCGTTGATGCGGAGAGACGAGCCGGTAAGCTCAACCGCCCGCTCCATCGCATAAGTGTTGCCCACCACCAACGGCCTGCAGGAAGCGTACACCCTGGGATCACTCAGGGCCTTCACCACCACTTCGGGGCCGATGCCGCAAGGGTCTCCCATAGTAATGGCGATAGCCGGTTTGTCGTTAACATTCATTTTTCCCGTCTCCTGAGAACTGGACATGGGGAATGACTTCTGCTTGAATGGAAAATAATAGCCACACGTCAGAGCGGCGTGGCGGAACTATAGCACGCAAAAAGGAGAAGCCCCCGGCTGGCCCCCGGGGGCTTCAGGGAGGAGAGCAGGCAGGCGCTATCCCTGTTACCAACGAGGCTCGAGCGCCTGGACCGCCGAGCAACCACGACCGCCTTCGGCCACACGCGCCTGCATGCCTTCTCCGAATCGCAAGAGAACCGCCCTACTCACACTTGTTCCAGCCGCAAGACACGCACTTGATGCAGCCCTCTTGGAACACAACCGGACCGTTGCAGTCAGGGCACTTCTGTATCGCGTGGTAGCCGTTCCCATTTCCATTTGCGCCAGGACTTGAATCCCCCAGCATTTTCATCTGAACGCCGTTAGAGACGTAATTTGGCGTGATGTCTTCGTCTTTACCGATATGGCGCTCCAGCGCCAGGGCCACCGCATCGGGGCCAGAACGCACCAGGGTGCCCTCGTCCCAGGCCGGGCAACACGTTATCCCCCGTAAATGCTCGATCACAACCCTGGGATCGATGCGTGAGCGGAGGGCAACTGAGACCAACCTGGAGATGGCTTCCAGTTGGGCCGAGTCGCAACCGCCTGCCTTGCCCAGGTTCCCGAACAGCTCAAAGGGGTGTCCTTGCTCGTCGAAGTTGATCGTGACGTACATGTTGCCGTGACCGGTACGCACTCGTTCGGTGACCCCGGTGATGGCCTGCGGCCTCTCACGGGGAGTCTGGTAAGGCCAGGACTCCGTTAATACTTCGGCCAGAATAGCCTCCACACCGGGGTCCGCTTGAGCCTCAGCGCCGGAGTCTCCGGTGCTTAACACCTGGCCGGCCTTGCTGCCGTCGCGGTACACCGTGATTCCCTTGCACCCCAATTCGTGGGCCAGCATGTACGCCGTAGAGACGTCATGCACGGTGGCGTCGTGAGGGAAGTTAATAGTCTTGGATACCGAGTTGTCGGTGTACTTCTGGAAAGCGGCTTGCATCCGCACGTGCCATTCCGGGCTGATGTCATGGGAAGTGCGGAACACGTCCTTGATCCACTCAGGTATCTCGAACTTGGGGTCCAACCCGGAGAGGCTGCCCTTTTGGGCCAACTCCTCCATCAATTCCCCGGAGTAAATGCCCTCTTGCTTCGCCACGGCCTCGAAGTAAGGATTGGCTTCCACCAGCCGCGTATTGTCCATGACGTTGCGCACGTAGCTAAGGGCGAATAGGGGCTCGATACCGCTGGAAGCGCCGGCGATGATGCTTATTGTCCCGGTAGGAGCGATAGTGGTTGGCGCGGAGTTGCGCATTGGGACGGGCTCGTCCTGTGCGCCGTAGATGCTGCCATCCCACGCCGGGAAGCTTCCCCGCACGTTGGTCAACTCGCGCGACGCCCTGTGGGTCTCTTCCTGGACCCTGCGCATCACTTCCTCGGCCACAGCGACGCCTTCCTCGGAGTCGTAGCCGATGCCTAGCTGTATAAGGAGGTCGGAGAATCCCATCACGCCAAGGCCGATGCGGCGGGTCTTCTTGCTCATCTCTTCGATTTCGGCGATGGGGTAATTATTTCGATCAATGACGTTGTCGAGCATGTGGACGGTGGTCTTGACCACCCGGCTCAACCGGTCCCAGTCGATCTCCACGGCGCTGTCGCCTCCGGACGAATAGCGGACCATACGGGCCAGATTCACCGAGGCCAGGTTGCAAGACTCGTATGGCAAAAGCGGTTGTTCGCCGCAATTGTGGATGACGATGCCGTTGGCGACAAAGGAGTGGGTTTCAGGCTCTGTCAGATCGTAGACTTGCTCCTCGCCGTCCGCGACCAGACCACTGAAAGTAGCCGTAAAAGACTCCCGGTAAGGACCCTGCCGGTAAGAAGCCAGCCGGGAAAGCAGGGCCGCCTGTTTACCCTCGCTGATGAAGCCGATTTCGGAGGCGAACCGGAGCAGATTGTCCTTGCTGATCACCAGGCCGTGATATGCCTGACAGTGGTACTCAGCATAACCGCCTTTACCATCCGGCAGGGAGCGCGGTCCTTCCGTACGACGGTCCGAATAAATCACGCTGCCAATGGCGAAGTTCTGTAACAAACGCTGCACGTCGACGAGGAGCGAGCGATTGATAGAAGTCAACCGAACGCTCACTCCCTTTTCCACCTGCCCGCTTACGTGACCATCGGCGGTGAAAAGCGCCCTCAAGAACCCAGCCTGCATCTCTTCGCAGCCCGTGAATACCGACTCCGGGACCAGATGCTTGTTGCCGGGAACCAGACCATGCCGCGCCGCCAGGTCCAGGAATCGCGACGAAGATACCCGACATTCATCCCAGTCCTTAACCGCGACGACGCCAATCTCGTAATTCGGGCGGTACCCGGAAGGGGCAGGAACTACCGACTGCATCATGGTAGAGAATTTGGGCGCGAGCTCGATCTTTTCGTCGCCGAAGAATGACAGGACCGCGCGGTCGGACTTCAGGGTCCCATCGCCCACCAACCATCCGAGAAGCAGTCCCAGGTCCGAAGAACCATCGTTCCCGAAGCCGCCCTTCTGGTTTAGGACGTGGACCTGGTCGCCCGGCTGCAACTCCGAAGAAGGTATCCAGCCTCGATGGGTCATAATGCGATGGTCGGCGGTAACCCGTACCTCGTAGCCTTCCTGGGTTACCAGCCGGAAGACAGGTTTAATACCGGTGGCCATCACTGGACCTGACTGCTTCAAGCAGCCCTTGCGGAACCTGCCGTCAATAACGACTGACGAGTCTTCGCGTTCGGCCCACAAGTCGACCGCCCTCTGCAAACCTTTGTCCGTGTACACCAGCGTTTCCCCAGTAATACACGGATTTGTGCTCTCGATCTTGCCCAATTGGGGGTTGGGATTGTCCCGGTTAATCAGATCCAGGAAGATCAGTCCGGGGTCTCCCGTCTGCCAGGCCATCTGTGCTATCCGGTCGAACACCTGTCTCGCGTTTAGCCGGCCCGTCACCTCTCCGGTGCGTGGGTTGACCAAGTCGTAGTCCTCGTCGGCCTTCAGCCGTTCCATGAACTCGGTGGTCACAGCCACGGAGATGTTGAAGTTGTTAAGGTTTTTCCCGTCCTTCTTCGACTCGATGAAGGCCAGAACGTCTGGATGGTCTACGTTGAGGATGCCCATATTCGCGCCACGCCGAGTCCCGCCCTGCTTCACGACGTCGGTTGCCGTATCGAAGGCACGTATGAAGCTCACAGGGCCACTGGCAATTCCGCCGGTGGAACCCACAACATCGCCGGACGGGCGCAGACGGCTAAACGAGAAGCCGGTACCGCCACCGCTCTTGTGGATTAGGGCTGTCTGCTTTACCCGGTCGAAAATGGAATCGAGTGCGTCGTCAACGGGCAAAACGAAGCAGGCGGAAAGCTGTTGCAACTCCCGTCCCGCGTTCATCAACGTCGGCGAGTTGGGCAGGACCTCCAGCCGTCGCATAGTGTGGTAAAACTCGTCCTCCGTTGCCTGGCGTTCCTCTTCCGTCCCGCCATATTCCAGATCAGCGAGCGAGAGGTCTCTGGCAACCCGGCGAAACATGCCGTCGGCATCTTCCAAGATGTTGCCCTCCCGGTCCTTGGAGAGGTACCGGCGTTCGAGCACCACCCTTGCGTTGCCGGTCAAGTCAGGTGACTCGGCGTCAATATCGCCAACGATTCCCGATTGCCGCAAGGCTGAAATGATGCGGTCCACGGCGTCCGCTTCCTGGCTGTTTAAACTTTTACTTCGGGATGTCATGACTCGGACATTTCTCCACAGGCTCCAATGTGGTCTTGCAGGTGTGCTCACACCGTTTTAACACTTCGCGGGCATTTTCGCGCGATCCCGGTGTCAGTCCCTCAACCCTAACCTGAGCCAGAGAACTCATCCCTGTGTTCGCCGGGAAGCACCAAGGTACACTATATATAGTATATATAGTACTTGCGTACACTAGGGAAGGTAGGGGCAATATACACCGGGGTCAGGCGGGTGTCAACAGTCCTGCCCGCGAGTTTAGTGAGAAATTCCCGCGACATAGGCGCGGGACGTATGAGCGCGCGTACCCGGCTGTCCACCGGGCATCCCCGCGGCCAAACACCAAACCCGGACGGCACGCACCCTACTCATCAGCGCCCCCCTCGCCTTCGTCGTCCGCCTCAACCTCCGGGGGGTTATTCGCGCCGTTCCGGGTCTGCCCGGTGACCCTGACGTTGGTGGCCCCGGCGGGGGACCTGCGACGGGTAGGCCGCCTCGGGGGCGGAGCCTCGTCCATCAACGGTAACTGGGTGTTGTCTTCGCGGAGGTCCTGGACCGCTTGCGCGAAGCTCTCGATATCCTGGAAGTCTCTGTAAACGCTAGCCCACCGGATGTACGCGACCCGGTCCAACTGCTTGAGCCGGTCCATCACCATCGTCCCCAGGATGTGGGTGGGGACTTCCACCTGGCCCAGATGCTGCAACTCGGCCTCGATGTCCTCGACCATCTTTTCGATGGCCCGTGAGGATATGGGGCGCTTGGTACAGGCCTTGCGGATACCTCCGATCAGCTTTTCCCGGTCGAACTCTTCCCGCCGGTTATCCCGCTTGGAGACCACCAGCGAGTTCGATTGTATCCGCTCGTAAGTGGTGAAACGCAGGCCGCAACCCTGACATTCCCGCCGGCGGCGAATGCCGTTTTCCACCACCCTGGAGTCCGTGACCTTGGAATCGACTACGGTGCAGTAGGGGCAGCGCAATTCTTACTTCACTTTTAGGAAACGTCCAATGCTTGTTTCTAAACACAACATAATGTGCTGATTTGCCGTAAATCTACTACCGACAGTACCAATTCTAGGCGCACCTAGACAATCAAGTCAATAAGAAGAGGCCGCCCTGGTAAGGACGGCCTCCAAAGGGTTCTCGGCGCCCGAGGTTGCTAAGGGTACCGGATTATGGGTAGTAGTGCGTTTGGGCTTCCGAGAATATTACTCCCTACGGTAAATCTACCGGAAGAAGCCCCGGTTCCGGCTGGACGACTGCCGGCGCAGGAAGCTGGGAACGTCCAGTTCCTCCTCGCTCTCCGGAATAACGTCCTGCAACAAGCGTTCGAGTTCCGCTTCCCTTGCGCCTTGACTATCCTGCATCACCGGGAAGGCTGCGGCCACCATGGTGATCTTCACTTCGTCGTCGAGCTTCGGGTCCCGGGAGGTCCCGAAGATGATGTTTGCGTCCGGGTCCGACATCTCCTGGATTACGTTGGCCGCGTCCTGGACTTCTTTCAAGCTCAAGGTCGGACCGCCGCTGACGACGAAGAGGATCCGCTTTGCGCCGTCCATGGCGATGTCCAGCAACGGGCTCTTGGTCGCCATCTTAGCGGCGTCGACTGCCCGTGCCTCGCCCTTCCCTCTCCCGATAGCCAACCAAGCAGCGCCCGCGTTACTCAGGATTGTCTTGACGTCGGCGAAGTCGACGTTGATCTCGCCCGGCACGGTCACGACTTCGGCAATGGCCTGGATTCCCTGCTGCAGTACCGTGTCGGCAGTGCGCAGTGCATCCTCCCAGGTGAAAGTCTGCTCGGAATGGTTGTTAATATGCAACAGACGGTCGTTGGGAATCACGATCAGAGTGTCCACATGGTCCTTAAGTCTGGCGATACCTTCCTCGGCGTTCTTCCGGCGGATGTTGGCCTCAAAGGAGAAGGGGCGGCTCACGACACCCACGGTCAACGCGCCAGTCTCCTTGGCAATCTGGGCCACCACGGGCGCTGCGCCAGTGCCAGTCCCGCCACCCATGCCGACGGCCAGGAATATCAAGTCTGCGCCCCTCAGGGCCTGCTCCAACTCCGCCCGGCTCTCCTCCGCAGCCTGCCGGCCGAGGTCAGGTTGGGCGCCGGCGCCCAGGCCGCGGGTCAGGTTGGACCCAATGGCGACCCGGTGGGCCACGTCGCAACGGAACAGGTGCTGGGAGTCAGTATTCACCGCATAATACTCCACAACAGGCAGCTTTTCTTTGAACATGCGGCTGACCGCATTGCTGCCGCCTCCACCAATGCCGACGACTTTGATCTGCGGCACTCCACTACCAACCTCCGGCATGATGCTCAAAGGATCAGTGTAATCCGCTAGCGGCTCCCAGGATGCTGAGTTCTCAAATACCATATCTTCCGCCTCCACAGCACTATTCTGGTCTGGTTATCGGGCCTCCACCGCCTCATCGGGCCGGTTTTCGGCCTATTCCGGGTCCGTTACCAGCGGGCTGTCAGGCCCTGCCGGAATGCGCGCCGGGCCTTGGTTCCTAGCCTACTGGTACTTTATGATCCTCCTTCTTGCGCCCCATCAGCAGCTCCCGCAGGCTCCTCTTACCGCTGTGGTTCCGCTCATTGTTACTGTAATCACGCATCTGACCGTGGTGCTTGATCCCCCATATCAACAAACCGACCACCGCCGAAGCGTTCGGCTTCTGCAGTTGAGTGGGTAGGCCGGCAATGCCCATGGGATGGGCTATCCTCACGGGTCCGCCCACGGTATCCAAAGTCAATTGACGGAGTCCTTGCAATTCTACGCACCCACCGGTGATTACGAGCCCCCCGATTGGAAGCTGACGGAGACCCGCCTGGCGTACCCGCAGCAGAATCATCTTGAGCATTTCAACCGTGCGTTCCTGCAAGGGTTCGCAAAGCAACCGCCTTTTAACCACACGTCGCGGCTGTCCCTGGAAGCCGGGAACGACCACTTCCTCGTCCGGCTTCACCTGGTCCGGCAACGCATTCCCCCATTTCACCTTGATCTCTTCGGCAAGATAGAAGGGGATGCGCAGGGCCACCGCCAGGTCCCTGGTAAGCTGGTTGCCGCCCACGGGAATCACCGACGAGTAGCACGGGTTGCCCTGCCGGTAGATGATGACGTCGGTGGTGCCGCCGCCGATATCAACCAGAACTACCCCCATCTCTTTCTCGTCCGCCGTAAGCGTGGCCTCGGCGGATGCCAGGGCGGATAGGACCAGGCTACGCACATTGACTCGGTTCGACTGGACCGCTTTGACGGTGTTCATCAAGGTCGCAGAGTCACCCATGACCACGTGGGATTCCACCTGTACTTGCCTGGCGTGGAGCCCAGTGGGATTCCGGACCGATGTCTGGCCGTCCACCTCGTAGCCGATGGGGATCAGGTGCAGAATTTCCTGGGAAGGGTCGATCCGAGGCGCGGCAGACTGGAGCAGTTTCTCCACCTGAGTCGAGTCCAGGTCATCCGCGGCGCTGGGATTGTCCAGGAGTTCTTTGGTGTTGAGGCAGGTAATGTGGCTGCCGCTGACACCGGCGTACGTTCCCGAAACAACGCCCCGGCCGATGTAGCGTTGGGCTTCCTCGAGGGACTCGCTCACCGCTACCCGTACCTCGTCAAAGTTCTCGATCCGGCCCTTCTGGACTCCTTGCGAGGGGACGAGACCGGTCCCAAGGACCTTCAACTCTCCCTCTGCGCCGATCCTGGCCACAACGGAGAACACCTTGCTGCTGCCGATGTCTATAGCCGAGTAGAACGTTTCTTTACTCAACCTCCCACCATCCTTTCATCCTGATTGGGTCTATCCAGCGCCGCTCACCGGCGCTCCGAAACTCGCATTTTGGCGCTCCGGCTTCGGGGATTGACGTTTACCTCTTCGGGCGATGGCCTTATCACCCGGCGATTGACGATACGCATCGTCGGCTCGTGTCCACAAACGCAGACCGGGAACCTGGGAGGGCAAACGCAATTCACGGCCGCTCTCGTCAGGAAGTTTTTTACAATGCGGTCTTCCAGGCTGTGATAGCTTATGACTAGCAGCCTGCCACCCGGGGACAATAGTTCTACCGCCGCGCCCAAGCCTTCCCGCAGCGTGTTTAGCTCATCGTTAACAGTGATCCGAAGGGCCTGGAAAGTGCGCGTGGCCGGGTGGAGCCTCCGCTTCCTTCCAGGCCCGAGAGCCGTCGATACCACACGGGCCAGGACAGCTGTGTTGTCGATGGGCCGAGACCGGACTATTGCCCGGGCAATTTGCCTGGCCCGCGGCTCCTCTCCATTTTCCCGCAACACCGACGTGAGGTCCCGTTCACTGTATGTGTTGACGATTTCGCCGGCCGTAAGCGGCGAGGCCGGGTCGAAACGCATGTCCAGGGGCTCTTCGGTCTGGAAGCTGAGTCCGTACCCCGGCGATTCCAATTGCCGGGATGAAATGCCAAGGTCCATCAGGACCCCATCAGCCGCCTCGATACCGCGGCTCCCCGCGGCGTCGATCATGCCGGCATAGCTTGAGTGGACCGACGTGAACCGGGGACCGAATTCGCCAAGCCGCCGGTCCGCGACGGTCAACATGCGAGGGTCTCGATCGAGACCCAGCAGCGTTGCGCCGGGTGAGGTAGCGCGAAGGACCGCGGAGGCGTGTCCTCCCTCTCCGAGGGTGGCATCCACATACAAACCACCCAACCGCACAACAAGATGCTGCAACACCTCGGAGAGTAGGACAGGCTCATGAAAGATGTGCGGGCCGGTGTTCCGGCCCACACTGTCCTGATGCCCCGAGTCCCGGGGTTCAGGGCCGTTTAGACCGCCGCCTGCTGTCGACACCGCGAGAACCACCGCATCTCCTCACCACCCAGCGACCGAGTGTTGGGTTAGACCGGACTGCCGTAGTACCCACACTCGATGGAGGCAACTTACCAAGTCCTGAATATTTATGTCAATGCAATTCTTAACTAGATTTGAACAATATATTGATTGTTATGGAAAGCAGGGAGAACGAAAACGGGTGCTTACGCCTCTGTAATGTTGTCGTCAACCACCTGGCCGGAGTCCACCTACCGGACCGCTATGACATACTTGCAGCGGACCAGGGGTCAAAGTTTCCAACGCAAAGGGGGTATGCTATACTTTTGGTGTCGTAATTGAAGCTATATGCCGGCGCTGGAATTCCAGTCCGGCGGTTCATTAAGAACGGAGATATTTAAGAACGGAGATATTTCGCGGTGATCGTCACCAAGGTTTCGGAAAGCCCCACAGAGGTTACCCTCAACATCTCAATGGACCTTGAGGACGAGGAGCCTTTCGTAAGCCGGTCTTATCGCAGGGTCGTGGGCAGGCTGCAAATCCCGGGGTTCCGGCGCGGCAAAGCCCCTCGCTCCATCGTGGAAAGCCACGTTGGACGCCTCGGCCTCCTCCAGGAAGCGTTGGAGTTCATGATCCCGGAGACCCTGGACAACGTTCTCAAGGACGAAGAGCTCCAGGCTTACGCCGAACCCGAATTGGAACTCTTGGAGATGGAGCCAGTCAGCTTTAAAGCTGTGGTCCCATTGGAGCCGGTCGTGGATTTGGGAGATTTCCGGTCCCTTCGCGTCGAGCGGGGGGAGGTCGAAATTTCCGAAGAAGAAGTAGACGAGGTAGTGGAGCAAGTCCGCTACCAGTCCGCTCCCTGGGAGCCCGTTGAGCGTCCGGCTCGATTTGGAGACCTGCTCAACTTGGAAGTTACCGGCTCAATCGAGGGCGTACAGGTCATCAACGACCAGGGGATCGACTTCATCCCGGAACAAGACAACCAGCTCCCAATGCCCGGCTTCTCCATTTACCTAGAGGGGATGACCGAGGGCCAGGAGAAGGATTTCTCCCTCAACGTCCCCGAGGAGCACAATCAAGAGGAATACGCCGGGAAAGAGTGCCGCTATCATGTGAATGTCCTTTCCATCAAGGCAAAAGACCTGCCCGAACTCGACGATGAATTTGCCAAGGGGGTGGGGGAAGGCTATGAGAGCTTTGAAGCACTCCGCGATGAACTTCGCAGCCGGATTTCCTCCGACGCCGAGGCTAACGCGGAACGCCTCCACCATGAGCAGATACTCCAGGAACTGTTGAGTACCGCCAACATCCAGGCTTCCGAGCTGATTTACCGCCGGGAACTGGAGGGTATGCAGCAGGAGCGGGAACGTTCCCTGCGCAATCAGCGTCTCGACATGGAAACCTACCTGCGCTACATTGGGCTGACCGACGAGCAGTGGTTGGAGCAGATGCGACCCAGGGCTGAAGAACGTCTTAAGACTCACTTGGTCCTGGGCAAAGTCGCCGAAGTTGAAGAGATCGAGGTCTCTCCCGAAGAAGTCCAATCAGAGATAGACCAGATGCTGTCCACGGCCGGGGAGGCTGAAGCCGCAATACGGCAGACCCTCTCGACGGAGCCGATGCGCGACAACGTCAGAGCGTCCCTTCGCAACCGGGAGGTTATGCGCCGGTTGGTGGAGATAATGGGAGGAGACGCCGAGGAATCGGAGAGCCCCACGGGTGAAGAGTCCGATACGGCAGAGCCGCCGGAGGCTTCTACCGCCGAGGCGTCCGCGGAAGACGAAGAAACGGAAGCACCCGCACAAGGAGCTGAAACCAATGCTGAGTAACCCCCACGACTCATCGCCGTTCATCCCTGAGAGCATCATCCCCATGGTGATCGAGACCAGCCCGCGCGGTGAGCGAGCTTTTGACATCTTCTCGCTGCTCTTGAAAGAGCGGATAATATTCCTGGGCACCCAGATCCACGACCAGATGGCCAACCTGATAATCGCTCAACTCCTCTACCTGGAACGGGAAGACCCGGACCGGGGAATCAGCGTCTATATCAACAGCCCCGGCGGGGTCATCAGCTCCGGACTGGCGATTTACGACACAATAGAATTGATCAAGCCCGAAGTGTCCACTATCTGCCTGGGTATGACCGCCAGCATGGCAACCATCCTTCTGTCCGGAGGCCACAAGGGGAAGCGGTACGCCCTACCCAACTCGACCATCCACATGCACCAGCCAATGGGCGGCGCACAGGGTCAGGCCAGCGACATCGAGATTGCGGCCCGTGAAATAATCCGGTTGCAGGACAAGATACGGACTATTCTGTCCGACAACACCGGACAGAACTATGACAAGATCGCACGAGACACCGACCGGGACTTCTATTTGACAGCGGAACAAGCCGTCGAGTATGGGCTCGTCGATGAAATTCTCGGAGGTAACAAGGGAGCATCGGCCAATGGGGCCGACGCCTCTGAAGAACAGTCCTCTAGCGCGTAGGTTTTTCCGACCTGAGTTGCCTTCAATCGCTGGGGTTGGCGCTGTGACGGCGCTCCGGCCGTTCTCCTGTGCTCTTCCCGAAGTGAGAGGCCGCATCAATGGCGTTTGGTGGGCGAGGGGTCGATCAGGCGCCTCAAATGTGATTTCACAGGCACGAGGGTGAGCGGTGGCTGGCAACAGAAACGGGACCAAGGCTATGCAGTGTTCATTTTGCGAGAAAGCACAGCTAAGGTCCAACCTGGTGTTGGCCGGACGGGGAAGGGCGGCGGTCTGCTACGATTGCATCCATGTCTTGGGGCAATTGGCGGAAGAAGAGACCCCTAAGCCCGCGCCCGCATTTGACACTCGCGCTCCCCTCGTACCCAGGGAAATCTACGCCAATCTCGATACCTACGTAGTAGGCTAGGAGCGCGCCAAGAAGACCCTTAGCGTCGCGGTCTACAACCACTTCAAGCGCATCTGGAACGGCCGGAACAAGTCCGAAGTCGAACTCCAAAAGACCAATATTCTCCTTATGGGACCCACAGGTTGCGGGAAGACTCTGCTCGCAGAAACCCTTACCCAAACCCTAGACGTTCCCTTTGCTGTTTGCGATGCGACATCCCTCACCGAGTCCGGCTACGTCGGCGAGGACGTGGAGAACATTCTTCTGCGGCTTATTCAGGCTGCGGACTGGGACGTTTCCAGGGCTGAGCACGGAATCGTTTACATAGACGAGTTGGACAAAATCGCCCGCAAAGAGGGGGTGAACCGTTCGATCACACGTGACGTATCCGGCGAAGGCGTTCAGCAGGAACTCCTAAAGATCATCGAGGGCTGCATCGCCAACGTGCCTCCCCAGGGAGGCCGCAAGCACCCCCATCAGGAGTCCATTCAGGTCAATACGCGCAACATCCTGTTCATTTGCGGGGGCGCGTTCGACGGACTGGACGAGATTGTTTCCCGGCGTCTAGGTTCAGCATCTCCCACCCTGGGCTTCCTCGCGACGGCCCGGAGCAAGGACGAGGAAGAGACCAACGCCCTGACCCAGGTCACTCCGGAAGACCTGCTCCACTTTGGCTTCATCCCGGAGTTGGTAGGGCGGTTGCCGGTAACCGTAGCCCTGGACTCGCTGGACCGCGAGTCGCTGGTAAAGGTGCTGACGGAGCCCAGGAACGCCCTGATCAAGCAGTACCAGTACCTCTTTAGCATGGACGGCGTGGAGTTGGAGTTTACCCAAGACGCCTTGTACGCCGCGGCGGAGCGGGCGCTGGAGCATCAAACGGGGGCTCGCTGTCTGCGATTCGTGATCGAAGAGACTCTGATGGACGCGATGTATGATCTTCCATCACTAGGCAACGTGATCCGCTGCGTTGTCGACAGGGACGCGATAGAAGGCATTACCACGCCGCTATTGGTGACCAACACCGGAGAGACAATCAGCCTCACCCTGGAACCGGTCCAACAGTCCGCCTAACCCCCCGCCTCCCAGACCATCCGCCTCCATCAACCGCTCAACTTCCTCATCCAGGCAAATCCCCCACGAACCTCCTGAGTCCTCTGGTGACCGCACCCGCTGCTGAGCGCTAAGGTCACTTAGCGACACCCTTCCATCGACTACGGCCCGCAAGGTCTCAAACAGCAGGTAGGGTTCCTGACCGTATTGGCGCTGCCGGATTAGCTGGAAAAGCGGGAAGTCCTCTCCCTCAGACTCCCTGATGTCCGGCACATCCCGTCCCTCCAACGCACGCCAATGGGGAGCAAAGTCCGCTCCGGTGAGGGATATGGTGCAATACGAGACCACCGGACCCCGGTCCACGACTTCGGTTGCCAGGTGGACCATGGCGCCGGTCCGTTTAGCCCTAGTCTCGATCAGCTCCCACACCACTTGCTGCCAGGCGCCGACGGGACCGTCCGGCAAGGCAGGGTGCAGGTTTAGGAACTGGTAGCGGCGGCACATTTCGGGCGCCAGGACCAGCATGTAGCCCGCCAATACGCAAACATCCGGCTGGAAGACTGCGAGCCTTTCGGACACCAGTCCGTCAAACTCTTCCCGGTGGTCGGCGAACCTGCCGCCCCTGGCCCTGCGGAACCGGGCCGAAGACAGCGTTACCAGTGGCAGGTCAAAACCTCTGACAAGCTCCATGTATTGGTCCGAGCCTTCGGCTTCTCCCGCCTCGCGGTTGGTGAATACGAACTGAATTCTGGCGTCCACGCCTTCCCGGAGGAGCCGTTCTTGCACGAAACTAAGCAGCCCGCGGGAGCCCGGTCCTCTGCCCGTGGAAAACCACCCGATGTTCAACGTGCTCATGAATACACTTGGACCTTCGGGTTGAGGGGTCCAGTCATGTCTCCCCTGGCCGAGGGCCATGCTGAGGCCACTCCGTCCACAGTAACGGCGCTTGGGTACCACTCATCCCGACCTTCCCCCTGTGGGAGAATGGGCACCCACCTAGAAAGGCAACTCGTCAATAGAGTCTTCCATTTGATCATCCGGGGCTGAGAAGGAATCCCGAAGGTTGGTGATCCGTAGCTCTGCCTCATCCAGCAGACGGTTGCAAAGCCGGACCAGGTGCATTCCCTCTTCGTAGCGGGCCATGGCGTCGGAGAGGCTGACTCCGCCTTCCTCCAGAGATTCCGCCATCTCATTCAAACGGCGGTAAGCGTCTTCAAAAGAAAGTGAGTCCAGATCGGAAGACTCGCTGAAGTCCTGGGGGACGGTCATTATGGCAACCTTTAACTCAGAGCAGGCGGTTCATAGCAGGAACCTCTGCCGCGGGCTTTCGTGTCCTGCGTGGCGCCTTGCCCTTTGCGCCGGTCCCGGCGGTAGCGGGAATATCGCCGTCCGACACGGTAATCGCGAGGGAGTCCCCATCGGTTACCTGAGCCGCCGAGGTGACCACGTGTCCGTTCTCTTTTAGCTGGACTACCGAGTATCCGCGCCGGAGCGTGGCGGTTGGATCGAGTGCCCGCACTCGTTCCGCCCGGTTTTCCACGGACAGTCTGGCAACTTTCAGTTGATTGGTCAGCGCGACCGCCGCCATGCGGGCGATGTCGTCCACCCTGCGACGCAAGGAAGACACGTCGGGCAAGTCCCGTTCCAGCTTGCGCGACAGGCCCGCTAGACCGGCGCGGCAGTCATTCAGGCGGTGCAAAGTAGACCGGTGGAAATATTCCTGGATGCCCTCCAAATCACGCTTTAGTTCGTATTGGTCTGGGACAACCACTTCAGCCGCGGCCGAGGGCGTGGGGGCCCGGCGGTCCGCCACACGGTCGGCGATGGTAAAGTCCGTCTCGTGGCCGACGGCGCTGACGACGGGTATCCGGCTTGCATAAATCGCGCGGGCAACGGACTCCTCGTTGAACGGCCAAAGCTCCTCGAGAGAGCCGCCGCCGCGGGCTACTATAATCACGTCGGCGCGGCCGTCGTCGTTCAACTGACCCAGGGCATTTACTATGTCCGGCGCCGCGTTATCACCTTGAACGAGGGAGGGAGCAACCAACAATTCAGCCAGGGGGTAGCGGCGCCGGACCACGTTCTGAATGTCGTGGAACACGGCCCCGGACAGGGACGTTACAACCCCAATTACCCGGGGAAACTGGGGCAATGGGCGCTTACGGCTCTGCTCGAACAGGCCCTCGGCCTCCAACCGGAGCGTCAGCCGCTCCAACTCCAGGGCCAATTCGCCGACCCCGGCGGCCATCACCAGGTCCACCATGAATTCCGTGGCGCCCCTGGGTTCGTAGAAGGTGATGTGCCCGTGGCCCAGGACCGCGTTTCCGTTGGTCAGTAGCTCGGCTCCCGGCCTTCCACGAAACATCACGCAGTTCAGAACGCTCTGATCGTCCTTCAGGGTAAAGTACGAGTGGCCCGCACCGGAAACTCGGAGGTTCGAGATTTCCGCCTCCACCGTAAGGTCCGCCAGCAGAGGGTCATTCTCCAGCGCTTCCTTGAGGTGAGCCGTCACCTGGCTGACTGAGTGAACCGCCACGAGTTCAGCTAACCCGCTCGGTGTAGGCCCCGTTTCGTGTATCAACCCGGACGATGGTGCCGGGAGTGATGAACATCGGGACGTTGACTCGGAGACCCGTCTCCAGCGTTGCCGGCTTGTTCCCGCCCTGAGCGGTATCCCCCCGGAAGGCGGGAGGCGTGTCCGTGACTTCCAATTCCACGTGAGTCGGCAGGTTGATACTGATGGCCGAGCCGTTGTAAAACACCACCTCGACCACCATCTGCTCTTTCAAGTAGTTCAGGGCATTGCCCAAAATTTCTTTGCTCAACTCGTATTGGTCGAAGCTCTCCTGGTCCAGAAAATAGTAGTACTGGCCGTCCGTGTATAGAAACTGGGTTTCGCGGTTGTCGATGTCCGCAACGGAAAATGCGGTGTCGTAACGCTGGAACGTGCGTTCGACCACAGTGCCGTTGATAAGATTCTTCATCTTGATGCGAGTCACCGGGGCCCGCTGCTGCATCTTATGGCGCTCGTAGTCCATAATCTGCCACGGTTGGGCGTCCAGTTCGATCACCATACCCCGGCTCAGGTCGCTGAAGTTAATGCTCATAAGAATCTATCTCCATGACAACTCCGGTCCGCCTACTGCCGGACTACTTGGCGGCCTTGCTCAGGGGAGTAGCGCCGTGATCACCCAGGACCACGATGTCCTCGATCCGGACTCCTCCCCAGCCACTGATGTAAATCCCCGGCTCTATGGTGAACACCATCCCCGATTGCAAAGTATCGGTAGACCGTCGGCCCACATGCGGCCTCTCATGCACGGCCAAGCCGACGCCGTGACCCAGGCTGTGGGAAAAGTTCTCCCCGTAGCCGGCTTCCTCAATTACGGTGCGGGATAGTCCGTCGCAGTCCTCCCCGGTCATACCCACGCGCACGGTGCTAACTGCCGTAAGCTGGGACCCAAGCACAATATCGTAGACCTTCCTGAAGGTCTCGTCAGGCTCCCCAACTACCACTGTGCGCGTGATATCGGAGCAGTAGCCGCCTACCCGCGCTCCCATGTCTATGACTATGGGTTGGCCTGATTGGACAAGTTGGTCCGAGGGGCGGTGGTGGGCCATTGCGCCGTTGGGTCCGGCGGCAACTATTGTGCCGAAGCTCGTGCCGTCGGCGCCGAACTCCCGCATCGCTACTTCCATGCGCCAGGCAATTTCCCTCTCGCTAATGCCTTCGGCAATCGTCGGGCAGACCGCCTCCATCGCCGCGTCGGAGGCGTCAATGGCTTTTTGCAAGAGGGCCATCTCATCGGCGTCTTTCAGACTTCTCTGCTCCTCGGCAACGCCGGCGGCGGGAAAGAGGGAAACATGGTTAAGCCGGTCGTCCTCTTTCAGGGAATCGATGAGGGTATTGTAGGTGGCGACCGTCATGTGCCGGCTCTCGAAACCCAACCGCTTAGCCCCGGACTCCCGCAAGCACTCCAGGAGCCAGTCCCATCCGCGCCTGACCTCCAGTACCTCGCACCCAGGGGCCTCGATTACGGCCTGCTCGGAGTAACGTGCGTCGGTGGCAAGCAGCGCCCGGCCCGGGGTTAGGAGAAGGTAGCCAGCGGAGCCGGTGAAGCCCGACAAGTAGCGGCGGTTTTCCGGCGCGGAAACGAGAAGAGCATCTAATTCCTGCTCCGCCAGTCCGCCCATCAAGCGCTCCAAACGCGCCGTCATCCCGCTACTTCCTCTCTGACGATTGCGGATAATATGCCCAAGGCCGCAGTATAGCTTCTATAACCGAACCCCGCAATCTGACCTCGGGCGATGTCGGTGATGACGGAATGCCTGCGCCAGTCTTCACGGGCGTACGGGTTTCCCAAGTGAACCTCTATCACCGGAACTCCGGAATCAATGAGTCCGTCCTTCAGCGAGTACCCGTAGTGGGTGAGAGCGCCGGGGTTGATGATGATCCCGTCGATCGACCCCCAATGCTCCTGGATGCAGTCGATCAACTCGCCTTCTAAGTTGGACTGGTAGAACACGACCTCCACCTCCAACTCCCGGGCGGTCTTCGTAATCTCCTGGTTGACCTCGTCCAGAGTCTTCGCACCGTAAACGCCGGGATTGCGGCGGCCAAGGATGTTGATGTTCGGTCCGTTCATAACGAGAAATCTAGACATCATCATCCCCGGAGGTAGACCCTGACTCCTCTTCGCCCACTCCAGCCCGCGCCTGGGCGCCCGCAACCGATCTAGGGTGATTGCTGAGGTAGGAAGCCAATGCTTCCTGCTTGGTCACGTGGGTATAAATCTGGGTCGTGGTGGGACTGGAGTGTCCCAGCAATTCCTGGATCACCCGCAGGTCAGCCCCGCCCTCCAGCATGTGGGTGGCAAAGGTGTGCCGAAGAGTATGAGGATGGACACCATCTCGAGTTTCAGCCTGGACTGAGTAACCTTTGACCAGCTTCTCCATGCTTCGCCTGGACAGGCGCGCGCCGTAGCGGTTGAGGAACAGGGCTTGTTCGGGCCCGGCGGCTAACCGCGGCCGCGATTCGGCCATATAGAGTTTCAATGCCCCCGCGGCGTGGTCTCCGAAGAGGACCACCCGTTCCTTGGAACCCTTGCCCCGCACGCGTATCTCACGGCGGGCAAAGTCCACGTGGGGCAGGTCGATGCCGTGAATCTCCGCCAGCCGCACGCCGCAACCGTAGAGGACTTCCAGGATCGCCCTGTCTCGAATTCCTGTAAGTGTCGAATCGTCCGGAGCTTCCAGGAGACGGGCCGTCTCTCCTTGCCCCAGGAACGGCGGAAGCGGTTTATCTACTTTGACCCGGAAGCTGCGCCCCGAAGGGACAGGGCTGGACTTAAACATCCCTTCTTGCACCAGGAAACGGTAGAAGGAACGCAGCGCGGCCAGCTTGCGGGCTATGCTAACCCTGGCATAGCCGCCCTCTTTGCCCCTGGCATCGGTGGCGAGCCAAGCGAGGTACCCCCGGAGCATCTGGCGGTCCATGTCTTCCAGGCCCGATTCCTGCAAAGAAAGGTAGTCCCGGAAGGAACCCAGGTCATCCAGGTAGATGCGGACCGTGTTCTCCGATAGGCCCCTTTGCCCCCGCAGATAGGCTGGAAACCGGGCGGCAAGGGAGTCAAAACGGGCCAGTTCCCCGGAACCCTGCTCCGGCTCGGACGTGCCCGCCACTCCCTCGGGCCGGACCTCAGCCGCCAACCGGGACCTGCTCCTGGGCCTCCTCGGACACGGGCTCGCTCCAATCGCAGTTGGTACACGCCGCGATGTCACGTGCCCGCTGGACCATCAAGCCGTTGCACTCGGGGCACGGGTTGGTCAGCGGACGCTGGTTTACCAGAAAATCGCACTCGGGATAGCGGGAGCACCCGTAGAACGGCCTTCTTCCACCCCTGGAGCGCCGCTCGACCAGGTCGCCGCTACACCGGGGGCAACCGACCCCCGTGCGCTTGAGGATCTGCTTGGTGTTGCGGCAGTCCGGGAAGCCGGTGCAGGCCAGGAAGCGGCCGAATCTTCCCGTCTTGATCACCATCGGAAGAGTACATTCCTCGCAGACCTCGTCGGTCTCCTCTTCCACCTTGGTCCGCGGCATGGACTCCTCGGCGGTCTGCAGCGCCTTCTGGAACGGATCGTAGAACTCATCCAGCATGGGCACCCACTCCCGCTCCCCGCGGGATACCTCGTCCAGCTCTTCTTCCATCCTCGCCGTGAAATCCAGGTCCATTACGCTGGTGAAGAATTGGAGCAGCAACTCCGTGACCGTCGTGCCCAGGGCAGTCGGGACCAGCCGGTTCTGCTCCTTGGCCACGTAATGCCGGCTCATCAGTGTCCCTACAGTCGGGGCATAGGTACTGGGCCGCCCGATGCCCTTTTCCTCCATTGCCTTGATAAGCGTGGCCTCGGTAAACCTCGGAGGAGGCTTGGTGAAGTGCTGTAGGGCTTCCAGCTTCTCACAGTCCAGTTGGTCTGCCGCAGCCAGGACCGGCAAAGCCTGGCTGGAGTCGTCGTCCGCGTCGTCTTTACTTTCCAGGTATAGCGCCCGGAATCCGGGAAATACAAGCACCGACCCCGTGGCCCTGAACATGTACACCTTGCCCGATGGCCGGCATGTTGCGTCAATGTCAATCGTGGTGGCTTCGGAGCGTGCCTCGGCCATCTGGCTGGCCAGCATCCGCGACCAGATGAGCCGGTAAAGGTTCAACTGCGTCCGGTTTAGATAGGTCTTTATAGAGTCCGGAGTACGGAAGATGGACGTAGGCCTGATGGCTTCGTGGGCTTCCTGGGCCGCTTTGGCCTTGGTTTTGTAGACTCGCGGCTTCTCGGGGACGTATTCCTTGCCATATTTCTCGTTAATGTACTGGCGGGCCTCCTCGATGGCCGAGGAAGCGACCTGCACCGAGTCAGTCCGCATGTAGGTGATCAGACCGCCGGAGTCACCGCCCCCCAGGGGCAGTCCCTCGTAAAGCTCCTGAGCAACCCGCATGGTGGTAGTGGGAGTGAGCCTGAGCTTGCGCCCCGCTTCTTGCTGCAAGGTACTCGTTGTAAACGGCGCCGTTGGACGCTGCCGCACCTGCCGCTTGCGGACTTCGGCGACGGCGTAAGAGGCTTCCTTGAGCTCGGATTCGTGCCGCCGGGCTTCTTCCTCGTTGGGGATATTCAGCCTGCTTCGCTTGCCTTTCTCCGAGTGAAGAACCCCGGTGAACAGATGGGCCTTATCGGCGGGGTCGTCCTCTTTGTGGAGTTGGGCTTCGAGGGTCCACGATTCCACCGGGACGAAGGCCTGGATATCCTTTTCCCGTTCGACGACCATTCGCAGAGCCACCGATTGGACGCGGCCCGCGGAGAGACCACGCTGTACCCTGCGCCAAAGCAATGGGCTGATCTGGTAGCCGACGAGCCGGTCGAGTATCCGGCGGGCCTGCTGGGCGTTCACGAGTTGCATGTCGATTTCGCGGGGATGCTCGAACGCCTCTTCCACCGCCTGTTTAGTGATCTCGTGAAACACAACACGCTGAGGGGGATCAGGCCGCTGGTCCCACTGGGCGGCCTGCTGCAAATGCCAGGAAATCGCCTCGCCCTCGCGGTCGGGGTCGGTGGCCAGGTATATCCTGGACGCCATGTCTCCCGCCTGCTTCAGGTCCTTCAGGATCGAGCGCTTGTCCCTCATAATCACGTAGGAGGGCTGAAAATCGTTTTCGACCTCGACCCCGATTTTGCTCTTGGGCAAATCGCGCAAATGGCCCTGGGATGCGGCCACCACGTATTTGTTGCCCAGGATCTGGCCCACGGTCCTCGCTTTGGCTGGCGACTCCACTATGACCAGTTGCTTGCCCGACCCCTTCTTTGCCGTGGTCTTCTTTGCCTTGGGCTTGCTCTTGGTGGGCTTGGTGGTAGCGGCCTTCGACTTGGTTGCGGTTTTAGTCGCCATAAACCGTGGCCACCTCCCGCATCCGAACGTAATGCATACAGCCTACTTGCCGGGCCATCCCATTCAACTCCAGCATGGTGAGCATACCGCTCACAACGGTGATGGGGAGGCCGGCGCTCCTTCTTATGTCGTCTATTGTCGTCTATGTGAACAGGTTCGTCGGTCAGGTAACCCAGCAACGACGCCTCATCCCCCACTGCCTCGGACGTTTCCGTGTCCACGGGCAGGGGCATTTCGATTTGCTTGGTCACCGAGGTCAAGTTTAACTCTTCAAGGATATCATCGGCGCCGGCCGCCAGCTTGGCCCCCTCTTGGATAAGCTGATTGGTCAGCCGGCTGTTCGGCGAGAAAATACTACCAGGAACACAGAAGACTTCCCGGTCCTGCTCAAGGGCATGATACACCGTCCAGCGTGAACCGCTACCCTCACCCGCCTCGATTACCAGGGTTCCAAGGCTAATCCCACTGATCAGCCGGTTCCGTCTCGGGAAGCTTCGAGGGTCGGGTTTAACACCCAGGGGGTATTCGCCGATTACCGCGCCGTGGGCCTGGGTTTGCCGGGCGAGGTCAGCATGCTCTCCGGGGTACACCGTGTCCAGGCCGCTGGCCAATACGGCGATGGTGCGGCCGCCCGACTCCAACGCGGTCCGGTGGGCGATACCATCGATCCCCCTTGCCAGCCCGCTGACAATGGTGATCCCGTTCTCTGAGAGCTCCCTGGTAAGGGTAGCCGCGGCCTCCCTTCCGTAGGTCGTGGGGCCGCGAGTGCCGACGACGGCCACCGCCCGTTCGTCGCAGGGGAGTATCGCGCCTTTAACGTATAACACCGGCGGCGGGTCTGCAATCTCCTTTAGCCGCGCCGGGTAGCCGGTGTCATGCCAGTTGATCGGGGTAACTTCCGCACGTTCGAGGCGCTCCAATTCGGCCTCGGGAGATGTCTTGCCACGGGCGGTCTGAATCTCTTTGACCACCCGGCCGTCCATTCCGGCGTTCTTAAGGTCACCGGGGCCGGCGTTCCAGGCGTGTTCGAGGTTGCCGAAGTAGGATTCAAGTCTTCGGAATCTTACGGTACCCAACTGAGGGACCCGGTTGAGGGCCACCCAGTATTTAAGATCGTCCATGGCTCGATTCTAGCATACCCCTGAAAGCCTAAACAACGACGTTCGTTCACTCAGGTTGGGGGTCCTGACCGGATACGCAGGACTACAGACACGAGCGGAAGGCACTACAGTCGCCAAAATCCTCCGCAGCACGGAATCTCATTCTCTCGCCAACGAGCGTAATTCAGTCCGTTCGACACTCGACCAACCCATCGTTCCGGCCTTGAGCCGGAATCCAGGGCCCTACACCCAGGGTAAGCTCCTTTCGTCTATAATACCTGGGGCTCGGCTCTGCTAAAATGACTGAGAAACCGCTTGATTGACTGAATAATTCCGCTCCGATACACTTCCACAGCGATGGCCGTCGTGCGGTTGGGCCATCAACTTATGTTGACGCACATGCGTACCTCTGGCAGAAGGAAGGGGACGAGAGATGAGTATCCCAGAGTTTGACGTTACCGGTCAGAAGGTCCTATTGGTAGGGGCGGGCCGGGGAATCGGTAAAGGAATCGCCCTGGTTTTCGCCGAGGCTGGAGCGGATGTGGCTATCACGGGACTGACCAATGTCGGCGCCGGTAAGGTGGCCGAGGAAGTCCGCGCCATGGGCGGCACGGCCATGGCTCTGAGCGGCGACGCCACCAAGGCAGCAGATATGGACCTCATCGCCCAACAGGTGCTTTCCGAGTTTGGCCATGTGGACACGCTGGTCAACTGCGTCGGCGATGCCATCCGCAAACCGGTGGTCAAGCTGCCAGGCGGCACGCTGGAAGGCATGACCGAGGAAGACTGGCATCACGTCGTCGATATCAACCTCACCGAGGCATTTCAGGGTTGCCGCGCCCTCGGGGAACATCTACTCGAGCGTAGACAGGGCAGCGTGATCAACATATCCGGGTGGGCGTCCTTCCGGGGCAGGCCGGAGTCCTCGGCATACGACGCGGCCAAGGCCGGGGTGATGCGCTTCACTGAATGTCTGGCTCAGGAGTGGGCGCCATTCGGAGTAAGGGTGAACTGCATCGCTCCGGGGTCCTTCCCAGACCCGGAACAGATGACCCCGGAGGCCTACCAGAGCCGTCAAGAGGCTGCCTCGGGCTCAATCCCATTGGGCCGCACGGGTTACTTGAAGGAGCCCGGTTATCTGGCAGTGTTTCTCGCATCGCCAGCCGCCGCATACGTCACCGGCCAGACTTGGGCCGTCGACGGCGGGGTTAGCATAAAGCACCCGTAACGCCGGGAAGAGAGCACAACCTTGGCGAATGTTGCCGCGGACTGCGCCATCAGGGTCAAGGGCCTGGAAAAGAGCTACGGCGACATTCCCGTCCTTTGGGGCCTGGACCTGGAGGTGGACTGGGGAGAACTGATGGTCCTGCTGGGGGCCAACGGCGCCGGAAAGTCGACGCTGCTGCGTATTCTCTCCACTCAGGCCAGGCCGGATGCCGGTTATGCGGAAATAGCGGGCCTGGACGTCCGGCGCCGGGCTTCCGCGGTCCGCAGGCAGGTGGGGGTCTTGGCCCACAACAATTTCCTTTACGACGACCTTACCTGCGCTGAAAACCTGACTTACTACGCCCGTCTGTATGGTCTGAGCGACCCACGGGAACGCGCCCTGCTCACCCTCTCCAGGCTCGGCCTCTCCAACCGGGCAGACCAACGCACGCGCACCTTGTCTCATGGGTTACAGAAGCGTGTGGCAATCGCCAGGGCCGTCCTCCACCAACCCCGCGTGTTGTTAATGGACGAGCCGGATTCCGGCCTGGACGCAGACTCGGTCGCTGGCCTGCGGGACACTTTTAAGGAATGGACAGCCGCCGGGGGCGCCGTGCTTATGACGACCCACAACTCCCGTGTAGCTTCGGACTGGGCCGACCGGGTGGGCGTTCTTGCCAACGGCAAGGTGTCCTTCACGCGCTTTTACCAGCCTTCAGTTCTACCCGAGTCCTGGGAGGAAACTCCGGCTTTCCCCGCGGCCCAACGATGACCCAGTTTCTCCGGCCGGTGCTGGTGGTGGTGTGGAAGGACATCCTCCTCGAGTGGCGTTCCAGAGACCTGGTCATATCAATACTGGTGTTCGGACTGCTGGTAGCCGTGTTGTTCAACTTCGCCCTGAACATCTCCCCGCAACGCGTCACCGCCCTTGCTCCGGGCATCCTATGGGTAACTTTCACTTTCACCGGGACACTGGCCATGAACCGGGCCTTTGTCCGCGACAGCGAACAAGGAGGGTTGGACGGCCTACTGCTTGCCCCGGTAAGCAGGGACGCCATATTCCTGGGCAAGGCCCTGGGGACGTTCCTATTCATGCTCCTGGTGGAGTTGCTACTGCTACCGGTGTTTGGAGTATTCCTCAATTTCTCCATTCTGTCACTGAGCCTGCTACTCACCGTGGTCTTGGCGACCCTTGGGTTTGCCCTGGTCGGCACCCTGTTCTCGGTCATTGCGGTCCAGACGAGGTCCCGGGAAATAATGCTGCCGATCCTGTTTTTCCCAGTCATCCTGCCGGTTATCATTGGCGCCGTGGAAGCCTCGGCCGCGTCCTTGGGGATAGAGCCCGGAGTAGCCCTTACCAGATGGTGGCCCCTGTTAGGTGTATTCGACGCCCTTTTCCTGGTAGTATGCCCCTGGGTTTTTGGAGTGGTCGTTGAGGAATAGACGGTCCGGCGCCCAAGATTGGGAGTCTTGGTAGCATGAATCTCAGAAATATCGTTCTGGCCCTGTGCGGGCTGTTCATGATCGCCGATCTTTGGTTGATCTTCCAGGTTGCGCCCACCGACGTCACACTGGGCAACATACAGCGGGTATTCTATTTCCACGTGCCCTTGGCGATCGTCTCCTTCGCGGCGTTCTTCGTGGTTTTTGTCTCCAGCATCGGCTACCTGGTCCGGCGGACACTCCCGTGGGACCGGGTGGCATACGCGGCCGCCGAAGTGGGCGTGCTGTTCGTTACCCTCGCGTTGATCACCGGGATCATATGGGCCAAGCCCGTATGGAACACCTGGTGGACCTTCGAGCCCCGGCTGACCACCACGCTCATCCTCTGGTTCATCTACGTAGCCTACCTGATGATCGGCTATGCCGCGCCGACCCGGGAAAAGGGCGCTCTTTACTCCGCGGTGGTGGGCATTATCGGATTCATCGACGTGCCCATCGTCTACTACTCCGTCGTTTGGTGGCAGTCCATTCACCCGCCGCAGATGATAGGTCCGATGGCTGAAAAGGGCGCGGTGCAACCCGAAATGATGAATATCCTGCTATTCTCCCTGGCGACCTTCCTGTTGCTTTTCGTGTACCTGGTCATGCAGCGCGTCTCTCTGCGCCGGTCCGAAGACGAGTTTCGCGCCATTCGATTGGAGTTGCGGCGGGCTTCCTCCTAAGGGTTCGGCTGACCGTCCGGCGGCAAACCATCCTTGTGAGAAAGATTGGAGCATATGCTGGTAACCCTACTTCAAGCCGCGCTACCGTCCAACCTTACTTATTTATTCGCGGCCTTCGCGGTGAGTTGGGTCATCTTTTTCGCTTATGCCTTTTACGTGTCCCGCAAGCAGCAAGACATGGAGCGGGAGATCAGACAGTTGCGGCAGATACTGGAGGACAGGGGAGGACCGAGGTCCGATTAAGGGCGGTCCGGTGTATAATAGACGGGGCGAAAACGCTACGAGGTAAGCTCCATTGGCGGACCTGAGGTTACAAGGGGATATGGTTTCCGACTCCGGGGACAGGGGCAAGATATTCATACGATTCGCGGTCCTGGGGGTGGTTGTGGCCTTGGCCCTTAGTTACATGGTCTACGCCGCCTTCGCCAACGACCTCTACTCCCTCAGCGTGACCGAATTCAAGAACAAAGAGGACGCCCAGGACGGCAGGTTGGTCCGTGTCTGGGGCAAATTGGTGGAAGGTTCGTTCGAGCGCCAGGGTAGCACGACGACCTCGAATTTCCTGCTAGGCGATGATGAGTCCGGCGCTCAACTGGCGGCCACCTACGTGGGCATCCTCCCAGACCTCTTCTTCAATCCTCACTCGGAGGTCATCCTGGAAGGCAGCTACGGCCCGGAGCAAGTGTTCCAGACCAACAACATCCTGGTGAAGTGCCCATCCAAGTACGAGGGGCTGGAAGACGCATCGCAATACACCAAGCAGCAGTAGCGGACTTGCTTTCACCCCGCCCCATCCTCTGGAGGTAAGGGCCGAGGCCATCTCCGGCTTCTAGCTCAGCCTTCCCCTTGGACCCGCCTCATCACGGATTCCCGGAATCCGGCAGGCGGGGTTACCTGCGGCAACCTGGACAGCAACGCGACAGTGGCGGATAACGTGTCTATGAACGACAGGCAGGGACCGCACCCGGCCAGGTGGGCCCTGATGGCGGTCAACTTGGCGGAAGGAAGGGACTGCTCCAGGTAGTCGGAAGCGTTCTTCCTAACCTCGATGCAGTCGACCTCAGCTTTACCTAGTATTTTCTTTAACAGTCTGAACATTCGCCAGCGCCGACATGTCTTCAGCACTTTTTTGACCCGTGGACCGAAGTTGCCAAACACCCGCCGCCTGTGGTGTAGACAGCCCACCTATGTTAGATGCACAATTCTGCTTCGAGGCGCCCCACCCCGGGAAGAATATGTGCCGCAATGGATGACCAACAACCACTGGACTTTGAAGAGATTGTCGCGCAATACAGCGAGGTTGTATACAACCTCGCTTACCGCATTCTCGGAAATCACGCCGACGCCGAAGACGCCGCCCAGGACGCATTTCTATCCGCCTACCGTAACTTCGGCCGCTTCCGGGGGGAGTCCAGAGTCAGCACATGGCTATACCGCATCGCCACCAACGCCGCGCTGATGAAACTGCGCCGAGACCGGCCTCGCAGGGCGCTGGCGGAAGCCGACTACGACAGCATAGAGCTTGCCAGCCCATTGGAGGGTCCTGAGAAGCTGGCCCTCAACGTGGAGTTAAGGGACCACCTGGAAACCGCCCTGGACGGTATGATGCCCAACCTAAAAGCCGCCGTGGTGCTGCGAGACATTCATGGTCTAAGCAACGAAGAGGCCGCGCAGGCGCTGGAAGTCTCTGTTTCGGCCCTCAAGGCACGTCTGCATCGAGGCCGTGTGGCGCTACGCAAGTACCTGCAAGACTACCTCCAGTCCAGCGTCTAGGCTCGCGGATTGACGGCGAGCCGGTGACCCCCCCTCCATCCTCGTCCCCACGAAAACCCTCCTCCTTCACCATTGCTGCTCCGGAGAATGCCTGAACCCAAACATGCTGCAACGAGGGCGTCACCGTGAGGGAGCGGCCCAGGATTCCGGCTCGAGGACGGATTGACCGGGCATCACTCCGTTCCGCGTTACGAAAGCATCGTAGTCACGCGAAAGCCGGGCAATCGGAGCCAAAAAGGAAGACTCCCCGGAAACCTCGGGGAGCCTTCGCGCCGCCGGGAAACGTGTTGGGCCAGGTTAGAACTGGAAGGCATCCATTAGACTTTGGACGGTCTTCTCGCCAGTCTTGGTCCAAGTGTTCTCGACCTGCTGATTGAGGGAAGGACGGGAGGTATCGTGGTAGACCACACCGACGGGTATGCCCTCTTGTTGGAGCAGGTTGTATGCCTCGCCCCGGTCGCTGGAGTCGTGATCGTCGGGGACAGTGAACAAGCTCGGGTCAATCCCCTTTCGGGCATTGCCTTTCAGCAGGTCAAACGTGTCGTTGTAGGTGGTGCAGGGTGATTGCACATGCACAATGGAAAAGCCCTGGTGCTCCATTCCCTGGGTAATGAGGTTGGCGAGTGGCCTGGGCTGCCCGGAAAAACCTGACCCAATGAAAGAGACGCCGAGGGTCAGATACAGTTCAAGGGGATTGATCTCGGCTTCAAGCTTTCCGTAAGGGGTCGAGCTGGTGATTTCACCGATTTTGGTCGTGGGGGAGCTTTGTCCCTTGGTCAAGCCATAGACGCCGTTGTCCATGATAACGGCGCAGACGTTCAGGTTCCTCGCAGCCTGCGGCCCGATGTGCTCGCCGCCGATGCTAAGGAAGTCGCCGTCTCCGGCAACGACCACCACGTTTAGCTCGGGCCGCGCCATCTTGACTCCCAGGGAGATGGGCAACGAACGTCCGTGGATGCCGTGGAAGCCGTAGGGCTGAGGGCCCTCCAGCAGATGCACCAGGTTACCGGAGCAACCGATTCCGGCTATCACCACGTTGTTTTCCATCGCTTGACCGCTGGTCTCCAGGCGGTTGATCATCGCAATCTCTAACGCTCGGCGGACGCCGAAGTCTCCGCAACCGGGGCACCATTTGAAATCGTATTCTGGATTTTTCTTGCTCATACTCCAGCCATCTCCTTCCTCACGGACTCGGTCATGTCAGTGACCCGCTTTACCAGGTCTCTTACCTTGAAGGGGAGCCCGGTGTATTGTGTGATTGCCTCGGCTCGTACTCCCTGAGAGCGGAGGATGCCAGCGAACTGCCCCTGGTAGTTAAGCTCAGGGACGATTACCAACTCCTTCTGCCTGAGCTCTTCCAGCAGCTCCGGGGGCAGTGGGTTCAAGAACATGGTGTAGGCCCAACCTACGGGGACCCCTTGCTCTTTGAGGGCGTTATAGGCTTCGAGGCCGGGGCCTTTCGACCCGCCCCAGGGCATCAAAACAACGGGTTCTTCCGCCCGGTCCCGCTCGTAGTCGTTCTCTTCGAGAAGCCTCAGCTTACTGAAGCGGCGCTCGGTCATTTGGACATGGCGCGCCGGCAGGTGGGTCGTATCACCGATGTCGTCGTGCTCGCTGCCATTGGCCACGTAAGCACCGGGGTTGCCGGGAAGCGGCATGGGGGAGCGTTCCCAGCCCGCGTAACGCTTATAGCCATTCGTACCCTGGTAGACCAGGCGGTTTTCCGCTTCAACCTTGCTCAGGTCCGGCTTGAGGATGTTTTGCGCCCTCTCAGCCAGCGACATCTCGGTCATCAGGACAACCGGACCCTGGTAGCGTTCGGCCCAGTTAAGCGCCTTGATTGCTCCGTAGAAGCATTCCTCTACAGTCCCCACGGCAATCACTGGCATTCTTACGTCGCCGTGGGCTGGGAACATACACGCCATCAGGTCCGATTGCTCGGTCTTGGTGGGCAGTCCCGTGGCTGGTCCGCCGCGCTGAACGTCGACTACCACCAGGGGTATCTCGGCGACCCACCCCAGCCCCAGGCCCTCGCCCATCAGGGAGAAGCCGGGACCTGCTGTGGCAGTCATCGCCTTCTTGCCGGCGAAGCCAGCGCCCAGGATCGTGGTAATCGACTCGATCTCGGAACTCACCTGGTAGGCGAACTTGTTCTGGCCGACCAGGTTGCGTTCCATGTAAACAAGAATGGTGGTAGCGGGGGAGATGGGGTAACCGACGTAGAATTCCAGTCCTCCGGCCAACGCCCCCAGAGAAAGTGCCTCGTTGCCTTTGAGCATCAACTGAGGATAGTCGGGCATAATAGGCGTTGCGAGAGCTCCCAGGGCCAAGCCGCTGGCCGCCATGTGCTCTCGGCCAAGCGAAAGGGCCTGAATGTTGGAACGGATAATTTCGTCGTCCCCAGTCCTCCCACGAGTGAACCGGGCCGTGACGAACTCTTCAAGGTAGGCCTGGGGCATGTCCACCAGGTGGGCCAGAGATCCGATGATAACCATGTTGGCCGCACGGTTGTTGCCGGTGGACCGGGCCAATTCGTCGAATGGAAGGCCGAAGCCCCGGGCGTCCCCCTCCAACGCGAACTCGTCCGAGTTGAAGAGGATTACTCCGGTCTCCCGCACGTCTTCGGCGTGGGTGTCGTAGGCCTCCTGGTTGAAGGCCACCAAGACATCCACATCGTCGCCAGGGCTTAGGACCGGCTCAACGGCAATCCGGGCCTGGGTCCAGGTAGGTCCGCCCAAAATTTGGGAAGGGAAAGTCGCGAATGTCAGGGCGTGGTAGCCCACCTGGGTGGAAGCCTGAGCCAAGCCCTCGGCCGACGTTACCACCCCCTGTCCGCCCTCGCCGGCGAAGCGGACAACAAAATCACGCATTTGCATTGTGAAGCCTCCCTGCGCAAAACTCGGCGCAGCTCTATCTAGTCTAAGCTCGTCGGAGACCGTTACCGGTAGAGGAGAAGCAATGGGGAGCAAAACCGGGGAAACGGGTAGGAAATGACGATGTAGCAGCTACTGTCATGGCAATTGGGGAATCTGCTATTCGGTTTACGAGGCCCGCCAACTACTCATCGCTATTTGGGACCTCTGCCTTCAGAAGGCAGCTATTTCACGTTCTGAATTCGGACTCAGATGAGCCCTCAACCCGTCACAAGAATATAACACCGAGCATATCCTCTGTCAATTGAGAATGTGCTCAGAGAAAATTGCGAAACTCTTTAGTTGCCGAAGGGCCAGAAGAATAATAGCGTGAATAGGATTCGTCGGCCATTCAGGGTGGAGGAATTCGGCAAATACATTAACGGTATTCGTCCCCCATTAGCAGTAGCAAGCTCAGTTGGGTAGTTTCGCAATTTTCTCGTGCTCAATGCTCAAGACAGTGTCTTTCAATAGCATCAGGCATTCACGCCGGTCTCACGCCCCCGTCATTCCGGCGCAAGGCCGGAATCTAGGAATTCAACATGTAAGGCACGCTCCGTCAGGTCGACATTTCTGGGTCCCGGGTTCCACTGGGACGACGGGAGGACAGGTTCTGGTTAACTATTGAAACACCCTGGCCCATCCCCGGAGACATTTGAGCACGATGGGTCGAAAGGGTCAGATTTCGGTTCGGTCACCACATCTTACGCTCATATACTGGACGCAAAAGAACCTGTGGAGTAGATCTGGTCGAGAACCGCCTACCCCACAGCGTGATTGCTACTCCTTTGCCCCGGCTTTCGCGACAAACACAGAATTCCATTGGCGCCTACACAACACCAGCCATCCCGCGGAGCAACCACGCCACGATCTTGCTTCCTACCTCCGTAAAGGAGGACATGAAAATGGGATATCCCAATCGGCTGTTGGCTAGATGGTCGTCGCTACCGGTAACCCTGGCGCTTCTGCTGACGGCCTGCCAGGACGTAGGGCCTACGGCAGTACCACTGTCTACATCCGCACCCACACCGGTAACGGGCTTGACTGCTGATACTGCTGTTTATCCCACGACGCCGTGGCCGACGGCCACTTCAGCCCCAAGATCAACCGCAACCGCCACACCGGTGGTTTTGGCTGTGGGAAAAACCTGTTAGCGATATGTTCATCGAGGTGGGTAGGCGATTCATAGCTAGACTCCCCGCGGGTTTCCAGGAAGACTACGCTTACAAGAACGCCCTCCGCGCCTTCGGCCGTTACCTTATTCCCAAGCAGTAACCATCCCACCCCATCTCTAGCGTCAACGAATAGGCGCATGGAAGAGATACCCCCGGTATCGGTTTGGCCTAACGACGCTGGCCTGGGGCATTGAGATATAGCGTAGTGGATTGTAGCTTGACCACGGTCTACGGTGGCGCATGCCACAAACTTCCCGCTTTGACTCGGCTCCGGCAGCAGGCGTAATATCCCATTGCGATATTTAAGGAGGGACCTTCGATATGAAAGCCGTATTCATTCAGGAACCTGGCGGCCCAGAGGCCCTGGTCCACGGTGACCGCCCCGAGCCGGAGGTGGCTCCGGGGGAAGTGATGCTACGAGTCCGGGGAAGTGCCCTCAACCGGCTGGACATAGGCCTCAGGCAAGGCCGGGGCTCTCCCGGAGGACCCCGAATCATGGGTTGCGACGTCGCGGGTGAGGTCGTGGCCATCAGCCCCGACGCCCAGACCTCATTGCAAATCGGCGACCGGGTGCTGGTCGACAACCGGGTCAAATGCCTGCGTTGCGAGAATTGCCGCCAGGGCCTTGACCAGTACTGCACCAACCAGAAACGGATCGGGGTGGACCTCGACGGGGGCCACGCTGAATACGCTACGGCGCCGGCGGGCAACGCTTACACCATACCCGATTCTATGCTCTTCACCGAGGCCGCAGCCCTGCCGATCGTCGGTCACACCGCCTGGCATTGCATGGTGACCCAGGGGCAAGTCAAGCCCTGGGACGACGTGCTGGTACAGGCCGCAGGCAGCGGCGTCGGGAGCATGGGCATCCAGATCGCCAAGATGATGGGCGCGCGGGTAATCACCACCGCAGGAAGCGACTGGAAGTTGGAAAAGGCCAGAGAACTGGGAGCCGACGAGGGTATCAACTACCGCGAGACCGACAGCTTCAGCGGGCGGGTCATGGAGTTGACCGATGGCAAGGGCGTCGACCTGGTCTTCGATTGCGTCGGCGCGGACGTTTGGGAAGAAAACCTTCAGTGCCTGAAGCCCGGCGGCAGGCTGGTGATTACCGGCGTGACGTCCGGAGCGCGGGCCAACATGGACCTCTCAATCTTACAGGGACAACCGCTGCAACTGATGGGCAGCGGCGGCCGGAGCAGGCGCACTTTCGCTGATATGATGAAGGTGGTGAACAACGGGGCGCTCCACGGCATCGTCAGCCAAGTGTTCCCTCTGGAAGAGGTGGCGGAGGCCCACCGCACTATGGAAGCGAGCAATTTCTTTGGTAAGCTGGTCATAGAAAGCTAGTCCGGGGAGCCTGTGTTCGTAATCTTGCCTTTGACTTAACAAGGCTCCACGTTAAGAGTCGTTGACCTGCTGGATACTTGGCGCCGAAGTTTATCAAGCCACGCAAGCCGTCCAGAGAGTTGGACCCTGAACACGACAGAGAAATTGGGAAGGACTCCTCTGCACCGGATTAAGGACCAGGCGCAAACGTGAACCCGCCGTATAGGAGTCCTGTCGCATGGATCTTATACAGTGCGATCTACATTTGTTGCTTCGCCGGAGCATCATTTTTTGCGGCGCGTAGTCTATCGGATTGGGACCCTGAGCATGTGATTCCCATGATGGCCAATGTGTTCAACGGGTCTACGAGTGTAGCATTATTCGCGGCATTACTATTGGAGGTGGGACGCGCAATGGTACTCTTCTATCCAGCTCTAAAAAGAAAAATTTTCGAGGAAGGGCGCGAAGAGGCGCGCAAGGAATGGGAAGCGTGGAATAGGAGGCGCGAAGCGGCCCTGACCAACAACGAGCCATTCGATGAACCACCGCCTTCATGACGGCGACAAGTCGATTAGCATGACGCTGGTCGCGCATTTAGGCATGTAATCCCCAAATTTAAGCATCTGGAGGAATCACATGAGAATCGCCAGGTATCTTGCCCACGGTCACCAACATTACGGTGTCGTCGACGGCGACAAAGTTACCGCCATAGAGGGCAGCCTTTTCGACTCCCCGGTCAAACTTACCGACCACGTCCACGACCTATCCGACGTCAAGCTGTTGGCCCCGGTCAATCCCGGAAAAATCCTGGCGATGGGCTTGAATTACACCAGCCACATCGGAGAACGGCCGGCTCCCCAATACCCGATGATTTTCCACAAGACCCCGACCAGCGTCATTGGCCCCGAAGACGCGATCATCCGCCCCAAAGAGGTGCAACGGTTCGACGCCGAAGGCGAGATGGTCGTGGTCATCAAAGACACCTGCAAGAACGTCTCCAAGGAAGACGCGCTGAACCATGTACTGGGCTACACCTGCGGCAACGACGTTAGCGCCCGCGACTGGCAGCAGAAGGACCGCAACGAGAACAACTCTGACTGGTGGCGCGCCAAGTCGGCGGACACCTTCTCCCCCATGGGACCCTGGATCGAGACCGATACCGACCCCCACGGCCAGCACCTGCGGACCCGCGTCAACGGCAGGGAAGAGCAGAACGAGACCACCAACCACCTGATCTTCGACGTGCCGACAATGATCGAGTTCATTACCCGCTACGTAACCCTGGAGGCCGGGGACTGTATCTTCACCGGCACGCCGGGCACGACGCAGGATATGGGCGACGGGGCCGTCTGCGAGATTGACATCAGCGGCATCGGAGTCCTGCGGAACACGGTGAAGCTCGAGGCGTAGTTTCAACCCCCTCACCCTGACATACCACTTCAATCCAATTCCACCCTCCGGATCATAAATGCCTCGGAAGCCATGATCCGTTGGATTGTTTCCGGTTCAAATGGGAACCCCTCTGTCGTGGCGCTGATCAGGCGGCCGTTCAGGGCTCCCAACTCGTCACTGGCGAGAAACACCGCCAACTCAGCCGCCCTCTCGATGGACGCGCCGCCTCCCGTGGTCACCATTTCGCCCCGCGCTTGTAGTTCCTGGTTTCCGGCGGCGGTCCCGGCCTCCAGTATCTCCTCCCACATTCGCGTGTGTACCGACCCCGGCCCGAGAACATTGACCCGGACGTTGGAGTCCGCTAGCTCCAGGGACAGGGTCTCCGTCAGCCGGACAACCGCGGCCTTACTCGAGCAATAGGCCGACATATCCCGCCAGGCGTTCGTAGCCCCTGCGCCTGAAAGGTTAACAATCCGGCCCCAGTCCTGGCCCAACATGACCGGCAGCACGGCCCGGCAGCACAGAAAAGTCCCAATCAGGTTCACCTGAACGGTGCGTACCCACTCCGAAACATCGTTGCCCTGCAAGGGGCCGACGGGACCGGATATACCGGCGCTGTTGACCAGAATGTCGATGGCCGTAAAGCGCGACAGGGTCTGCTCCACCATCGCCTGAACGTCCGCCTCGCTGGTAACATCTGCCAGGATCACCATGGTGTCAGCGCCCGCGTCCCGGACGAGACGCTCGGTTTCCTCCAATTCAACCCTGGTCCGTGCCGCCAACGCCAACTTCGCGCCTTCGGCGGCGAAAGCCGAGGCGATTGCCCGCCCGATGCCACGTCCCGCGCCGGTGATCAGCGCCACGCGATTTTCAAGCTTCATGGTCCCCCCGTCGGTTGAAATGTTCCGCTGGTACGGGTAGTCAGACCCGTCTTCGAGTTTAAAGGGATTGATGTCAGCCTAGGGGCGGTTGGGACGCGTACCAGGGGTAGAACAGCGGACCCTGGGCCTGCTCCGTTGGCCAGACGATCACCTTCCTTCCCTTTTGCCACTGGACCAGTACCACCGAACGTCCCGTTTGGCGGCCTGTCATCGGGTCGATCTTGAATTTGCCGTAAAACGTGGAGAACTCCAACCTCGCAGCCGCCTCCCGCAGCGCATCGTCATCCAGTGTTCCCGCGTGCTCCAAGCATCGCTGTGACACCAGGCCGGCAGCGTATGCCTGCACCATCGGGTAGTCCACTGCCTCCTGGCTGCGGCGCGACAAAGAATCGAGCACTTGCCGGGCAGTTGGGCCGTAATCGTTGGGATAGCTCCCTGAAGGCTCCCATTGGCTGGGTCCGATAAACCCCTCGGCCGAATCTCCCAACGTGTTATGAAACTGCCGGATAGGCGTAGCTACAACGGCAACCGCCTTGAGAAGCAACCTCCGCTTTGCCAGTTGGCTGGCCAGCAGAAGGTCGTTCTGAATGCGGCCCACGCATAGGAGAACGTCGGGCTGAAGTACGGACACTTCGTCCAGGATGTCCTCGAAGTCGCTGATGGACGCGGGGAACTCCCGTAGCAAATCTATGCGGAACCCCAACTCACCAGCCCGGCGCTCAACGCATGCGCTTACCGCGCGTGGGAATGCCCCCGTAGAGGCACGTAGTATTGCCACCGACACCGCCTCCGGACCGGTACGCCTCACCAGCGGCAATAACCCCGAAAGGTATTCGGTGGCCGGGGTGAGGACTCCGATGACCAGCCGGTGACCGCGCCGGTACACCGAGTCTGAGGCACCGCCCTGGTTCCAGAGGACCCGACTATGCTCTTCGGAAACTTCGGCGGCCGCGTCGGTCAGCGCAGCAGAATAGGGGCCAAACAGCAAGTCGACCCTGTCTTCGGTGATAAGCTTCTCGGTGGCGAGACGCGCATGGTCTGCCTGGCTGGAGTCATCATGCCAGACCAAAGCGACAGGCAATGGCTCCGAAGAGCCTCCAACCCGGATTCCCCCGCCCCGGTTGGCGTACTCAGCCCACGCTTGCAGGCCCGCGAGCGCCTGGGACCCCTGGACCCGGAACTGACCAGAGAGGGATACGGATATCCCCGCCTTGAGGCTACGGGGGCGCACGGTCGAGTCCTGCGTCAGGCTGCTTCAGCTAGCAGGGGAAGTCTACCGTTTGGAGTGGAAAATGCCGAACGAGCTTGTGTAGCCGTGAAGGAAGGTGGTGCCGCTCACCGGCCCGATCTCGCCGTTGCAGAAGAACCCGCCCAGGGGAATCGAGCCTAGTTTTTCCTGGAATATGCCCGTATCGTGGTTGGCTTTACCGTACAGGTATTGGCCGCGTCCCAGACACGAGAATAACAGGGCGCCGTCTATCTGGTTCTCCCGGTTGTCAGCGGCGTAACGGTCGAGCACCGCGGTGAGGTCTTCGGCGGATGTCTCGGCATCCCGAAGGTGGAACTGGACCAATTGCCCCTCTTTGAGGAGCTCCCCCACAGCCAGCGCCCCGCTGCGCTCGTCCATGCCGACCACGTTTCGTATGAGGAAGTCGCCCTGCCTGGGCTCTTCCAGGAACTCGTCCATCACCACGCCGAGGAATAGGGAATTGCGGATCAGCCCCCGGTCCCGTTCGTTCAGGCTTTCAAACAAGTCTCGAAGCACCGTGAGGGGAGGCTGTCCGTCGAGCTGGACCAGCAGGTTGCGCCTGCTCTCCGTGACGCGCATCGTCTTGCCTATAGGGCGGCAACCCTGGGCTACGACTGTGTCGACGGTGATGTTGCCATGCAGCGCCAGGCAAACGGCCCCGGAACGGTAGGTCCGGCTGCCCAAGAATAAGGCGTTCCCGCCGCTCTGTTGGCCCCCACTGGCCAACCCTCCGATTTTGGCGGAGCCGCTAAAGGCGAAGTCCAGACCCAGGAGAAGGTTCTGGACCGGAAAAGAGAACGGGTCGGCAAGCATTACGAACTGAGGGTCATCGGCTGGGGTAACGCGAACAATTTGCTCCCAGGAAGTGGGACCCGCGTCCAGGTCGGGCAAGCCGTCGTTCTCGAGGTAACATTGGACGATTTCGACATCGGGCAGACTCGCGGCGGTTACCGAAACAGCCGGCCTTTGCTCCACTTCCTGGCCGTCTCCAATGATTCCGCCCCCGGAGCAACCGAACACGGGCACCGACGGGAATTCCCCTTGGACGAACTCGACCACCTGGTCGTAGCCCGACTGGTGGTGGCCAGATACGAATATAACTGCCAGGTCTGGCGCTTCGCCTTCAAGCTGGCGTCGGACCCCGGCGCAGCATTCCTTGATCGCGTCTTCTAGAGCCGCTTGTTCAGAGATGGCGGATGCCCATTTCATGTGACACCTCCCAGGGCCGGGGTGCGATATTTGCCTAAGTATACCAAGGCTACCGGGATATGACATTACCCCGCATCGCCCGGCAGGTCTTCCATGGATTCCAACAGGTCCATCACCAGCTTGGCAGCGCCCCCCAGCAACGCAGGATCGACAAATTCCAGGGTGTCCTCAGAGGTGTGAATACGGGAACTATCGTCCGCAGAGAAGAAGACCACTGGCACTCCAGCGTCACGGAAGCTGGCATGGTCGCTGCTGCCTCCCCTCATCCTTCCCCGAACCCCGATGGTGATGGCTTCCCTGGCCGCCGTCTCAGATACGTGACCGGTCAACCATGTTTCACCGGTGACGCGGAGTCCCTCCCCGGCGCCTACAGCGTCAACGTTTATCATCGCCTTGATCTCCTCCAGTTCTCCCGGAAACAGGGAGTTCACGTGGTGCCTGCTGCCGTTCAGCCCCGTTTCCTCCGACCCGAAGGCGATGAAGCGGAGGGTATAGGGGAAGGAGCGTCCCTTTAATTCCTGGGCCAGGGCCAAGAGCACCCCAATTCCCGAGGCGTTGTCGTTTGCACCGTCAACATCCGGCACGGTGTCGTAATGACCTCCTAGAACTAACATACCTTCGCCTGTCCCCGCCTTTTCCGCAACCACGTTGCGTGACTGGGTTTCCAATTCAGCTACTTCGACGGTGGCCTCTATCCGGCCGCCGGACATCGCCTCCTTGATTCTGGCTCCATCCTCTCGCGAGATAGACAGGGCGGGTATTTCGCTGCGTTCTCCCAATGTCCCGCGGAACCTACCGGGCCGGTTGTTGAATATTATGGCTGCTATGGCTCCCGCATCGGCGGCTCGAGCCACCTTGCTGCCGAAGGTGACCTCGCCACGTTCTATCAGAGCGACTTTGCCGTCCAATCCTTGTGGTGGTATGTCCGACTCCCTGGCCAATCCGATCAACTCCAACTCGCCGGCCGCTTCGCCGATGATTGAATGACTCAAAGGCGCAGTCTGAAGATCCTGGAACTCGAGGGAGTCAGCCTTCTTAATGGTTAGGCTGCTCTCCAAGGTCCCCACCGTGAATTCCTGTAATTCGGCGGTGTATCCCAATTCCTCGAATCGGGCAACCAGGTACTCCGCAGCCGCCAACTCTTGCTCAGTGGCGCTTGCCCTTGGTCCCAGGTCTTCCACCAGGCTGCGTGTATAGCCGAAAGCGGCCTCCGCTAACGGAGTCTGGCCTACAGGCGTGGGTCCCGTGGCTACCGGCGTCGAAGTTCGCGCGGGTGCCGCTGTGTCCTCCGGCTTATGAGCCCTGGTAGGCGGGTCCGGAACCGGTGTTGTGGGAGAAGGTGGCTCGTTGGTAAACGCAGGCGGTAAAGTTGCGGTCTGACTCGCGGGCGTCCCAGTCGATCGCGTTACCGGTTTGGGAGAGGTTGGAGTTTCTACTGGTGAATTCCCGGCGCAGCCCACGGCCAGTAGGGCCGCCAGTGCCAGAAGCCCGCCTGATACCCAGAGGACTCGCCTTACCCCTCGCCTTGCCCTCATCGCAGTCTTAATGATTCTCCTCTAACTTGCACAATAGGCGGGCCGCTGCCGCCGGCTTCCGCCCTTCTGTTCCTTCATCCGGCCTTCAGGTATTATTACGATTGTAATCGGAAAGAAGGTTTCCCGCTCGTAATGCCTGACATTCATGCGTGGGCAGGTATCCCGAGGTGAATATGACGACTTCTCCTGAAGACCAGGTCCGGCAACTCGCCCGGCTGGCCGGAATTGAAATAGACGAAGTTGAAGTGCCGGAGGTGGCCAACCGTTTCCAGAGCCTGATCGGTGAGCTTGACCGGTTGAAGGACCTGGACCTGTCCGGAATCGACCCGATAGTGATCTTCCCCGAGAATGAATAGCAGCCACCTGTAGGGGATTAACTAATGACGACGCAGAACATTCACCTAATGTCGGCATCCGAGACTAACGCCGCGGTCATGAACGGCGGCGTCTCACCGGTGGATGTCGTGCAGGCATACCTGGACCGCATCGACCGCCTGGACTCCGGCCTCAACGCCTACATCACCGTCTGCTCGGAAGAAGCGATGGCCGCCGCCGGCCAACAGTACCGGCAGATTGAACAGGGGACCGCTACCGGGTCACTGTTCGGGGTCCCCATTGCGGTCAAGGACCAATTCTGGACGGAAGGCATCCTCACCACCAACGGCTCACGGGTCTACCGGAATTTCATACCCGCCCAAGACGCCACTATAGTCACCAGGCTACGGGAAGCCGGAGCCATATTGCTTGGCAAGCTGAACTTGAGTGAACTAGCCATGGGAGGGACCCAGGACCCGCCATGGGGAATTCCACGAAACCCGTGGGACCTGGAGCGCACCCCCGGCGAGTCCAGCGCGGGCTCCGGTGTAGCCCTGGCAGCCCATCTTTGCGCCGCGTCGGTCGGGGAGGACACCGGCGGATCGGGCAGGGGTCCGGCCTCCTACTGCGGTGTGGTGGGTCTGAGGCCCACCTTCACAAGGGTAAGCCGCTATGGTATGACTCCGATGTGCTGGTTCATGGACGCCGCCTCGCCCATGACCAAAACGGTCCGCGATTGCGCCCTGGTCCTCAAAGCAATCGCAGGGCATGACCCCAAGGACCCGTTCACCAGCCGCCTCCCCGTCCCGGACTACGCCGCGACCCTTGAATCGGGGATTGGAGGACTGAGAGTTGGCGTCATCCGGGAGCTTCACGAAAGCGAGGACGTCCACCCCGAGGTCAGCGCCGCAATCGAAGCGTCGTTGGACGTATTCCGGAGATTGGGGGCCACAGTCCAGGAGGTCAGCATTCCCCTGATTTCATTGGCCGGGGCGATTTTCGTTGGCATCGCCGACACCGAAGGTGCGGGCGCCCGGGATGACATTTTGCGCACCCGGCCGGAGGAGTTGGACCCGGCAACCAGAACGCGCTTACAGTCGGCGTCCCTACTGCCGGCCAAGATCTACAACCGGGCCGCCAGGGCCAGAGTGTTGCTAAGGCGGCAATTCATGGAGGCATTGGAGCAGGTCGACTTGCTTGTTTCGGCCACAGCTCCATATCCTGCTCCCAGGCATGCCGACCTCACGGCCAGCTTTCAGAGCGCCGAGGACGTGCGCGCCAGGTTCTTCTTCCGCCGCGCTTACACCGGTTGCTATGCCCTTACCGCTCTACCGGCCATCTCCATCCCCGGCGGATTTACGTCCGGTAACCTCCCCATCGGCCTGCAATTGGGCGCCCGGCCCTTTGCCGAGGGGACTATTTTGCAGGCGGCCCATGCCTACGAGCAAGCCACGGACTGGCACAAACGACTCGCGCCGGCGGCCAAAGAATAGGCCCGGCCGCTGCCGGTCCCAAATCCTTCAGCACGGTCGCAGGCATCGCAAATAGAAACACGGCGCCCCTGGGAGATTGACAAGCATCATGCGCCTGGCTAACATCCCAGTCAGAATCAACTCTAAAGCTCCCATGCCAAGCAGGCGAAGAGCTCCCTCCCGATACCGCAGGTATTGGTGGAATTCGCAGGCACCGCTAGTCCCACCTCACCGTTGACCGGCCCCGGCTCCACCAATACGGCAAACGTCCTCGAACGCGCATTCCGGGCCGCCCCCTGCTTTACATCCCAGTATTGAGCTTATGGCAGATACGCCCTCAACATCGTCCAACCAGCCTTGGACCAACCGCATCCAGATGCTTCTGACCCTGGGAATTTCCTTAAAATGGTGGGTCGGGCTAGGCGGGCTAGGCATGCTGTCCATGGCACTCGGAATACTGTTCGCCCTCCGAGTATCCCTGGGACCAACCCTGGATGCCTTGATCGCCACCCTCAGTTTAAGGGGAACGCCCAATGAGCTTCGCGGCGGGGTCTTCCTCGTCATCGGCGCGGTCTTGTCAGTCTCCGCCGCATACATGATGAACCACACTCTGTCCGGCGCACGAAGCCGGAGGCGGCATCGACCGGTTATTGACTCCCTGTACATCGACCGGGTCTTGGCGACAGGACCGAATGTCGTGGTCATTGGCGGCGGCAGCGGCCTTCCCAACCTGCTAAGGGGACTGAAACACTACACCACCAACATCACCGCCGTGGTGACCGTCGCCGACGACGGAGGCAGCTCTGGACGATTGCGCTCGGAGTTGGATATGCCGCCCCCGGGAGACATTCGGAATTGCCTCGTGGCACTGGCCGACTCCGAGGGGGTGATGCAGGAGTTGATGGACTACCGGTTCTCAACAAACGGCCAGTTGGACGGCCACAGCTTCGGCAACATCCTCATCGCAGCCCTGGCTAACATCGGCGGAGACTTCTATAAGGGAGTGGAAATCGCGGGCCAGCTATTGGCCGTCCGTGGGAAGGTGGTCCCGTCAACGACCGGCAACGTAACACTGGTCGGCAGGACCATTTCGGGACAGCAGCTTGTGGGCGAGACCGAAGTGGGATCGACCAACGAACACCTGCGGCTCGTGTCCCTGGCCCCCAGGGATGCTCCGGCCCACCCGGAAGCCATCGAGGCGATCGCCGAAGCAGACTTGCTGATCCTGGGTCCCGGAAGTCTGTTCACCAGCGTGGTCCCCAACCTCCTGGTTAGCGGCATAGCCTCGGCTGTAGGCTCCACCGGGGCGTTAAAGATGTTGGTGTGTAACGTCGCAAGCCAACCGGGGGAGACCGACGGGTTCGGCGTTCCCGACTACGTGGACGTGGTCCGGCACTACGCGGGAAATTCCTCCGTGGATATCGTTGTCGCCAACAACAACCTGCTAGACGGAGAGCGGGAAGAGAAGTTCAAATTGGTCCGCCCTGAACCCGTTTGGAACGACCTGGCGGAGTGCGTGTTGGCCGACGTTATCAACGAAGACCAACCCACAAGGCATGACCCGGCCAAGCTCGCCCTAACGATCACGAAGACGTACCAGAGGCGCCGGGGCCATCGCACTCGGCTGCCCCGGCGTTTGCACAATCCTCTAGCCTGAGTCTAAACCGCTACTGAGAACCTACGCCAATCAGGTCTAATCTATGATTATCTCTGACAGCAGTCTCTTGACGCTTCACAGCGGCTGCCGGACGGCCTCGGCCGCACGGTCTTATCTCCGCTCCACGTCCCGACGCCGGGCAGCTCTCGGCGTGTCTCAGGTTCAGGGCGGCGTTCAGGTCCCGGTCAAGCATTACTCCACAGGAATAACAAATGAAGGTCCGCTCCGACAGGTCCATGTTGGGTCTTACTGCTCCGCACTCGGAGCAAGTCTTAGTGCTCGGAAACCAGCGGTTCACCTTCTCGAAGGCGATTCCAAGCCAATTGCACCTATACTCCAGCTTGGCGATGAGGCCAGCCAGCGAAGCATCGGCCAGGGACCGGGCCAGACGGCGGTTCTTCATCATCCCGGATACGTTCAGGGTCTCTACCACCACCTTGCCGACGGGCTTCGCCGTTATAGCGGATGCGGCCTTGTGATGGGCGTCGTTCCTGACGTTCCTTACCCGGGCGTGTGCCGTCTCTCTCCGGCGGTACTTGCGCTCTCTCCGGTTGCCGTGCCGGGTCTCGCCGTGGATGCTCCTCGACCGGGCGATGGACTTGTCCAGCCGCCGCAACCGGCCCAGCGACTTCCGCAGGGCCTTCGGGTTCTCGTACACCGTGCCGTCCGAACACACCGCCAGCGATTTGATTCCCACGTCCACGCCAACCACGTCCTCGGCGTTGCGGGCCGGGGGCGGCGTTCCGGACGTTCTGACGGCCACGCAAGCAAACCACCGGCCAGCTTCCCGCTTCACCGTGACCTCGGCTATATCGCCGTCGAACCGCAGGTGTTCACGGGTGCGAAGCGTTCCAATCTTCGGCAACTGGATGCTCTTGCCGTCCATCCTGACCGTGCCGGGACCGTTATCGGCACGGAACCCGCTGGCCGACGTGCGCTTGCGGAACCGGGGAAAACCGACGTGCCTGACCTTCCGGCCAACCTTGACCGCCTTCCGGTACGCGCTGAAGGCGTCAATGGCCTGTCCCAACTCGATGATGGCGTACTTGCCGGCGTTCTGGCTCAGCTTGGCCGACCACGGGGCCAGCGACCGCTTCACGGCGTTGAACCTGGGCCGCAGGGTCTTGTCGCCGCGCCACTCTCCGCCGTCCAGCCCGTCCTTGAAGTCCGCCAGGGCGTGGTTGTAGGCGAAGCGGGCATAACCGAGATGGCGGGCCAGCAGGTTCGCTTCGGCGTTGTTAGTCACCAGCCGGACCTTGTGGGTTTTGACGATGCTCATACCAGGCTCAACTGCTTAGCCTGTTCCTCAATCTCAAGCCCGGTCAGCGTGTCCAGCAGTTGCTTGTGCTTCCGGCTTCGTGCGCCGTACAGCCGGGCGGAAAAGACGGTGATGATTCCAGCACGTCCTGGGCCAACTCTTCCTCGAAGCTCGGATGTTCGCCTGCGTGGATTATCACAATCTCAATGCCTTGGTGTTCGCAGAGTGCGAACACCAACTCCGCACCGAACCGGAGAAGGCGGTCTTTGTGAGTCAGCGCCAACCGGCCGGATGCGGCGGCGCAGGATAAGCTCCAGCAGTTCCTGCAAGCCTTTCTTGCCGTAGTTCATGCCGGAACCAAGGTCTTTGATGACGTAGCTCCGCCAGCCTTTCGCCGCACAGTAGGCTTCCAGCGCGGCGTGCTGACGCTCCAGGTCGGCCTTCTGGTCGTGGCTGGATACCCGGGCGTATCCGACGGTCGGCGCGTCGTCCGTCCTCAGCCCAAGCAGGGCTTCCATCGAGAATACCTGGTCCCGCCTTTGGTCTTGCGGTGCGGCAACAATTCGCCGGTGGACTCCCACTTCCTCAGTGTGTCCGGCTTCGTTCCCAGCAGCCGGGCGGCTTCGCCAATCTTGACTCCATTATCCTGGAATATCATAGATTATCCGAGGTTTCGCGGCTCAGTTATAAACCCTTGCCGTCACCTCGGCCACAACCCGGAAGCGCCGCTCTTCGACCGCCTAGTGGCGGCCATGTCCGTGACCTTCGCCGTCCTCGTGTTCATCCCGATGACCGTGACCATGGTGGCCGGCTGCGGCGGGGCGCTGAGGCGGGGCCAGGGGTATCGCCAGCAATACCACCGTGGCCACCAGGTACAGGGCGGCGACAAAGTAGAAGGTGGATTCGATTCCTCTGGAGTCAAACAGACCGCCGGCGATCAACGGCGACGCGGCCGCCAAGGCGAATCGGGAGAATGAGAACACGCCCAGCGTGCTGGCCGCCACACCTTCGCCCACAGTGTCCAGGGCAGCGGCCGTGAGGATCGGTTGGTCGCTGAAGAAGAACATACCCATCAGGGCCAGGATGACGATTAGCGAGATGCCGGTACCGAACGGCACGAGTAGGAAGGTCAACACACACAGGGTCAACATTCCGGGTATCAACACGAGCTTTCTGCCGAACCGGTCCGAAAGGTATCCCATGACAGGTGTGGATACGACTCCCACACCCACCAACAGGGCTACGTGCAGCCCAAGGTTCCACTTGGCCATTCCCAGAGTGCCTTCCCCCTCCAACCCGAGGTAGAGGGCCAAGAACGGGACGAAAGCCACGGAGGCCATCCCCCTCAGTCCGCCAACCAGCATGATTCCCCACAGCCTCGGGTGAGTCCGGAACGACTCGCTGGTTTGAGAAAGCTGTTTGCCGAGGCCCGTAATCTCCGTGTCCCTGGACCCGGTGTTGCCAATGTCCCGGAACGCCCAATAGACCAGGAAGCTCAGAAGAATCGGCACGACTGTGTAAATACTGAGGATGCCTCTCCAAGACAGGGTGACCAGGAGGACACCAGACAGGAGTGCGCCGGTCAGAGCCGGGCCGAGAACATCACCGACGTTGCCGCCAATACCGTGTAATGACAGGGCCGATCCCCGCCGGTGGGAGAAGTGGTGGGATAGGGCGGCGGTGGCCGGCAGGTGCCAAATAGAAGCGGCCATGGCGACGATTCCCATACCCACCAATAGCACAGGGTATACCGGAGCCAGGCCCATCACGAGCCAGCCTACGCCGAACAGGGCCATACAGAAGGCCATCACTATTCCCCAATGACGGCGCAACATGTCAGTGACGACGCCTCCGGGAAGGGCAATGGTTCCTGACACCACCTCGCGGGTGGTAGAGATAGCCCCTACCTGCAGTCCGGTCAGCCCGAAGGTGGCAACTACCGTCGGCAACATGACGAAGAAACTCTGGGTAAACCAATGGAAGATTCCGTGGCCGCCGCTCAACCCGCTCAGAATGAACGGAGCAGTACCTCGCAATCCATGCGGTCGTTCCCCTACGGTATGGCCTGCGTGAACATCCTGCATTTCGGTGCGCTCCTATATCCCCTCTACCTCTGGGAGAGGGTTAGGGTGAGGGAAAACTGACTGAGATGGAATCATCCCATACGCTTAACCGTCCCAGGCGGAATGATATTATACTTAATGGACATTTCAATCAACAGGAGACCAAAGAGAATGGTGGAAGTAAACGTCGACCGGCGCGCCGCTGAGCTGCACCGGGAGATCAACCACCACAACTACCGCTACTACGTTCTCGACGATCCGGAGGTCAGCGACGCCGAATACGACCGCCTGATGGCGGAGTTACGGCGGCTGGAGCAAGAGCACCCCCACCTGGTAACCCCGGCCTCTCCCACCCAGCGCGTGGGCGCAGCCCCCGCCGACGGGTTTTCCCAGGTCCAACACTTCCGGCCTATGCTCAGCTTGGCCAACGCTTTCGACGACGCCGACCTTCAGGCCTGGTACGACCGCGTCAAGGGCCTGCTGGACGGAGCGGACTTCGATTTGGTATGCGAACTGAAGATAGACGGCCTGGCGGTCAGCCTCCGGTATCAGGACGGGCAACTAAAGCAAGGAGCCACGAGGGGAGACGGGTATATCGGAGAAGATGTTACCCATAACTTGCGTACCATCCGCAGCATCCCCATTACCCTAGAGGGCTTCCTTCCGCCAAGCCTGGAAGTGCGAGGCGAGGTATATATGCCGCTAGCCGAGTTTCGCCGCCTGAATGAGGAACGGAAAGAACTTGGCCAACCCTTGTATGCCAACGCAAGGAACACCGGGGCCGGCAGCATTCGGCAACTCGACCCCAAGGTTACCGCCTCGCGCAACATGGAAATCTGGGTATATTCGTTGGGCCACACCGAAGGACTGGAGTTTCTGGAGAGCCACTGGGACAGTCTGGACTGGTTGGGGGAACAAGGCTTCAAGATTAACCCCAACAACCGCCTGTGCCACACGCTGACAGACGTGCATGACTACTATCAGGAGTGGCTCGAAAAACGCCACGACCTTCCCTACGAGGTCGACGGAGTCGTAATCAAGGTGGACCCGTTTTCCCACCAGACCTCCCTTGGGTTCGTTGGCAGGCAGCCCAGGTGGGCCATCGCCTACAAATTTCCCGCAGAACAGGTCGTTACCAAGCTGGTCAACATCGGGATAAACGTCGGGCGCACCGGCAGCCTGAATCCCTATGCCATTCTGGAGCCGGTAATCGTCAGCGGCGCTACGGTGAAGCAAGCATCTTTGCACAACGAGGAAGACATCCACCGCAAAGACATCCGCATTGGTGACTGGGTCACGGTGGAGCGGGCCGGGGACGTCATTCCCCAGGTCTTAAGCCCCGTCGTGGAACGCCGCACCGGGAATGAACAACCCTTCCGGATGCCAACCCACTGCCCGGTTTGCGGTACGCCGGTGGTCAAACCTGACACCGAGGCGATGCACCGCTGCCCAAACTTCCGCTGCCCCGTCCAGTTTTTCGAGCTGCTGAAACACTTTGTCAGCAAGGGCGCCATGGACATCGACGGTTTGGGTGAACAATGGTGCGGCACCCTGATCGAGAAGGGTCTGGTCAGCGATCTATCGGGTCTCTATTACTTCCGGAAAGACCGGCTTCTAGAATTGGACCGAATGGGGGATAGGCTCGCGACCAGAATCCTCCGCAACGTCGAGGCCAGCAAGGAGCGGTCATTGGTCCGTGTGCTGTTCGCCTTGGGCATACTGCACGTTGGACCGGAGATTGCTGAACTGCTTACCAACCGCTTCCCCAGCGTCGACGCACTGGCCCAGGCGACCGAGGAGGAATTAACCGATATTCCCGGAATCGGCCCCAAAATCGCCGAAAGCGTCGCCGCCTATTTCGCCGTGCCCAGCAACCGGGAAGTCATCGAGAAACTGCGCCAGGCCGGCGTCAAGCTCCACCAGGAAGTGGAACAGGTTGACCGGGACAGCCTTCCCCTGTCGGGACAAAACTTCGTCGTAACGGGCACCCTCTCAGCCTTCTCACGGCGGGAAGCCGAAGCCCGAATCAAGGCCCTCGGCGGCACCGTTACCTCTTCGGTTACGCGCCGGACCAGCTACCTGGTGGCAGGCGAGTCTCCCGGCTCCAAGCTTGACGCCGCCCAAAAACTTGAGACGCCGGTGTTGGACGAGGCCGCGTTCCTGGAGTTGCTGGACCGCTCCGGAAACGAGATGTCCCAGTAGTCTATGTGGCTTATCGTGGGACTGGGCAACCCTGGAGACCGCCACCGCAATAGCCGCCACAACCTCGGCTTTCGGTGCATCGACTCCTTAGCCGGGCGTTGGGGTATCACGGTGAACGAACGCCGGGCCAAGGCTGTGCTTGGACGCGGCGTCCGCGCCGGGCACGATGTTGTGCTGGCGAAACCAAGAACGTTTATGAACAACAGCGGCGAAGGCGTCGACTACTTGCTCACCCGGTTTGCGGCAAGACCGGCCAACCTGCTGATCGTCTACGATGAGATGGAACTGCCGGTCGGAACGTTGCGCATCCGCCCTTCGGGAAGCGCCGGAGGCCACAACGGGATCCGGTCGATTATCGCCACTATTCACACCCAGGACTTCCCGCGGCTCCGAGTCGGCATAGGCCATCCGCCTCCGGGCGGTGACCCCATCGCCCACGTGTTGGGACCTTTTACCCCCGACGAGTCGACCGTGATCGATGAGTCAGTGACGCGGGCTGCGGACGCCGTCGACTGCCTGCTGGAAGAGGACATCAACGCGGCGATGAACCGCTTCAACCGGAAGCCGGGCGATTGACCCAGCCTGTCCTGGGACCGCCCGTGCTCTCACACGACCACATTCCGCGCCTGGTCACGACCTGTAACTTGCGTCAGCATCCGCGCGTAATCCCGTACGTATTGGCGTTCCTGTTCGCGTGGTGCCTGGCCGCCTGCAACATTTCCTCGGCTCCCACGGATGCAACGGATAGCCTTCCGGCGGCTCCCTCGGATGTGACCGCCAGCCCTGCGTCCGCCCCCATGGATCTCACGGTCGGCCCTGTGCTGGAAACATTCCCATTCGCGGCCCAAGCGATTCCCGATCCTCCCGAGAGAGACCTATACCGGCTGGCATCGGAATTGATTCCCGGCATCCCTGGAGACTTCCGCAGGGTCGCAGAGCCGAGGACCGGCAACCTGGAGATGGGCCGCGTGGACACGTTCTGGCTTGCGGACCTGGAGTTGCCCGGCGTATATTCGTCCAGGTTCGAACTGGCCCTGGTCTCGGACCATGCCTACTGGTATGTCGAGACTGGTGAAAAGGTCGACCGGGAAGACCTGGAACGCTCGGCTACCGTCTTTGAGGAGCAGGTTTACCCTCGGGTCACCTCTGTATTCGGCTCGGAGTGGTCCCCTGGGGTGGACGGCGACACCCGCGTCACTGTCCTAAACGGAGCTATCCGGGGAGCGGGCGGGTACTTTAACTCCACAGACGAGTACCCCAGTGCCATATTTGAACACAGTAACCAACGGGAAATGATCTATGTCAACATCGCATCCATCCCCGTTGGGTCTTCGGCTTATCCGGCCACTCTGGCCCACGAACTCCAGCACCTCATCCATTGGCATCAGGACCCGTCAGAAGACACGTGGGTTAACGAAGGCCTCTCGGAGTTGGCCACGTCGGTGGCGGGATTCGGCACTAGCAGCATCCAGGCTTACTTGGACGGAATCCCCACGTCATTGGTAAATTGGCCCCTGGACTCAGTCCGGATCGGCGCGAGCTACGGCGCCGCGGGTCTGTTCATGCACTACCTGGCCGAACATTACGGGTCGCGGGACGATATGCGTCTGCTGTTGGAGACTCCGGCAGACGGTGTCAATGGCATCAACGAATACCTTCGGAAGTCAGGCTATGATCAGACGTTCCAGGACGTGTTCCGGGACTGGACGGTGGCCAACTATTTGGACTTGCCCGAAGGGGTCTATGGGTATCCCGGCCTTCACGTTCGCGCCAGGACCAACAAATTCATCGACGACTACACCGGCTTCAACTCCCGGATACCCCAGTATTCAGTGGAGTACGTTGCGCTGGAGTCCTTCGAAGGACCCATTAGAATCCAGTTCAAGGGCGATGCGGCGGCCAAGATCATTGCCGCGGAAGCCGGTCCGAAGGGATGTTGGTGGAGCAACGCCGGAGACGCCATCGCTTCCACTCTAACTCGTGACCTTGACCTTAGCGGCAAAGACCGTGCGTCACTAAGTTACGACCTCTGGTATGACCTGGAGAAAGACTGGGACTACGCATACGTTCAGGTCTCGACCGACGGTGGGAGGCGCTGGGAGATACTGGCGGCCTCCGGAACCTCTGCGGAAAACCCTGTGGGCAATAGTTTCGGAGACGGTTACACCGGAAATAGCGGCGGATGGACCACTGAATCTGCGGACCTATCCTCCTACGCAGGAAAACAGGTACGGGTCAGGTTCCAATACTTGACCGATGACGCCGTCCACGGGCCCGGCCTTTGCGTACGCGACATTGGTGTCGTAGAGGGCGGCCTGTTCAGGCCGGTTGAGGACTGGCAGCCGGAAGGGTTTGTCCTGACCAACAATGAAGTGCCCCAAAGCTACATCGTGCAGGTCATAGGCGGCCAGGTCTCAGACGGCAAGGAAGCTCCCAGCGTGACGGCGATGGAGCTTGATGAGGCCAACTCCGGAATACTGGAGATTCGGAACCCGGAGGATATGGGCAGGCTGGTCGTGGTTGTTGCGGCGCTTGCGCCGAAGACATTCCAGCCCGGGTCCTATAGGCTGACGGTGGCGCCGGCGAATTAGCGGGTGGGCGCGTTCGCCGCCTCGTGCGCCGGGTGTGGCCGAAGCACGTAACGTACCCTGGAGGCAAGGATATGGCGTTTGGCCTATGCGTCGTAGGTTGCGGCAGTTTCGCCGGTGCGTTTGCACAGGCCATGGAGCCGTTGCGCGGCGAGTTAGACCTGTTTTTCGCCAGCCGGGACCCCGCCCGTGCTTCCAACTACGCCGCTAGATTCAATGGCGCTGGATCATTCGGGTCTTACGAAGCCGCTGGAGACGATTCCAGGATCGAAGCCATGTATATCTGTACGCCTCACCACCTGCACCGGGTCCACGTCGAGTTGGCGGCGGCGGCGGGCAAGCATGTGCTGGTGGAGAAACCCATCGCCAGGACTCTAAATGAGGCTCATGCAATGATCTATGCCACCGAAGGCGCCGGGGTAACCCTGATGGTGGCCGAGAATTACCGGTTCATGTCCGGCATCAGGCTGGCGAAACGTTTGATAGACGACGGGTCCATCGGGGCGCTGCGTATGGTCCAAGTACAAGAAGAAGCCCTGTTTGAGCCGGGCCGGTGGCGGAACAACCGCGAATTGAACGGCGGTGGGGTGTTCATCGACGGCGGGATCCACAAGGCCGACGGGCTGGTCTTTCTGGGCGGCAGACCGGAAAGCGTGTTCGCGGCGGCGGTGCCCCCGGGTAATCCCGGTCTGGAGGCTGAAGACGGCCTGGCGATGATTACCAGGTCGCGCGCGGGCGTGGTTGGGCTGATTAACCACACTTGGACTTGCGCCAAACCGTCCCCTATCTGGCTGTCCGTGCTGGGGACTGGCGGCTCCATTTACTATGAGGCCGGGCAACTCCGGCTGCGGCTGGATGACGGGATAACTGCGAAAACATTCGACCTGGAACCGGACGGGTTTGGCCAACAAACAATGGTCCGGGAATTCATGCGCAGCATCGGGGAAGGCCGGGAGCCGGAGATGTCCGGAGCAGCCGGAATGGTTGATTTGGAAGTCGTGCTCGCGGCTTACGAGTCTGTGGAGACGGGCCAGGCCGTCACTCTAGCCTGAAATTTAGGGGGCGAGCTGGTCTAACCTTGCCCCATCATTTTACTTCGGCCCTGACCTCTGCCATAACTACAGCATTGGCAAGTAGCGGGAGATTTCGTAGTTGGTGACCGTGGCCCGGTAATCCTCCCATTCCATCTTCTTGTTGCGGATGAAGCTGTTGAAGATGTGGTCTCCCAGGGCATCCTGGAGAAGTTCGCTTTCCTCGGCCAGGGCGATGGCCTCGCCGAGGCTGTTGGGCAAGGACTTGATTCCCCTGGTCTGCCGTTCCTCGTCCGACATCATAAACACGTCGCCTTCGACCGGCGGCGGCACCGGGTATTCCTCCTCTATCCCCCTCAACCCGGCGGCCAGCATGGCGCTAAAGGCAAGGTAGGGGTTGCAGGCTGGATCGGGTGCGCGGTATTCGATCCGCACCGAGCTTTCGTAGCCCGGCTTGTAGGCCGGAACGCGAACAAGGCCGGCCCAGTTCACGTGGGCCCAGGAGATGAACACGGGGGCTTCGTAGTCTGGGACCAGGCGCTTGTAGGAATTGACCCACTGGTTGGTCACCAGGGTGATTTCAGGAGCGTGGTAAATCAGCCCGGCTATGAACCGTTTCCCGATGATGGACAGGTGGTGCTCGTCATCGGGGTCGTGGAAGGCGTTGTGGTTGCCCCGGAACAGCGATTGATGCGTGTGCATCCCCGAACCGTTCTTCTTGGACAGCGGCTTGGGCATAAACGTAGCATACGCTCCCCTGAGTTGGGCCAGTTCCTTGATGACCAGCTTGGCGGTCATCACGCTGTCGGCCATGGTCAGGGCGTCGGTGTATTGCAGGTCAATCTCGTGCTGGCTGGGGGCGGCCTCATGGTGGGAATACTTGACCGGGATGCCCATGTCCGCCAGGTTCAAGACCGTGTCCCGGCGCAGGTCGCTGGAGGGTTGGCCGCTCAGTTGATCGAAGTAACCGCCGTGGTCCAGGGGTTCGGGAGTGTTGGCGTCCTGGAAGTAGAAATACTCCAACTCAGGCCCCACGTAGTAGGTGAACCCCGCCCTGGAAAGCCGCTCCAGGTTGCGCTTCAGGGCGATCCGGGGGTCGCCCGCGAAAGGCTCTCCCCTGGGAGTGCGGATGTCGCAAAACATCCGGGCTACCGCATTCTGCCGGGGCCGCCAGGGCAGCAGGGAGAAGGTGGCAGGCTCCGGGAACGCCCGCATGTCGCTTTCGTTGGACCGCGCGAACCCCTCTATTGACGCCCCATCGAACCCCACGCCCTGCTCGATAGCATCCACCAGGTCATCCACCGTGATCGCGAACCCCTTCAAGTTCCCCAGGATGTCGGTGAACCAGAGCCGGATAAATTTGACATCGTTCTCCTGAGCGCTTCGCAGCACAAACTCCCGTTCTGCGCCATTCTCCTGGACCATCGTCCCTCCAAACCAATTCCAAAGGTGACCTGTGTACTTCGCCGGTGACAATATCATTTTCCCATCAACCGCGCAAAAACGCCAACAGAAAAAGGCGCCGGCCTCCCTGAACGGGAAGGCCGGCGTCGGTTGCCGGGGTCGTTCGGGCCGGGGTTAGGCGTCGAAATAGAGATGGAATTCGTAGGGGTGCGGCCGCAGCCTCATGGGGTCCATCTCGTTGGTCCGCTTGTAGTCCAGCCACTTCTCGATCAGGTCCTCGGTGAAGACGCCGCCGCGAAGGAGGAACTCGTAGTCGTTCTCCAGGGCGTTCAAGACCTCTTCCAGGCTTCCCGGGACCTGCTGGACCTTGGCCGCCTCGGCCGGGGACATGTCGTACAGGTTCACGTCCACCGGATCCGGTGGCTCCATCTCCCCGATTACGCCGTCCAAGCCGGCCATCAGCATGGCCGAGAAGGCCAGGTATGGGTTGCAGGACGGGTCGGGAATGCGGAACTCGATCCGCCGCGCCGCCGGGGCGCTGGAGTAGGTGGGGATGCGTATGCAGGCGCTGCGGTTCCGGGTCGAGTAGACCAGGTTCACCGGGGCCTCGAAGCCCGGCACCAGCCGGCGGTAGGAGTTGGTGGTGGGGGCGAGGAACGCCAGCAGCGCGGGCGCGTGCTTGAGCAGGCCGCCGATGTAGTGGCGGCAGGTTGCGCTGATCAGGCCATAGCTGGCGTCGGCGTCGTAGAACAGGTTCGTCCCTTCGCGCCACAGGCTTTGATGCGTGTGCATCCCCGAGCCGTTGTCCCCGAAGATGGGCTTGGGCATGAACGTGGCGACCTTGCCGTGGGCCCGGGCGACGTTCTTGACCACGTACTTCTGGATAACCACGTTGTCGGCGGTCGTAGTCAAAGTATCGTAGCGAATGTCGATCTCCGCCTGTCCTGCGGTAGCGACCTCGTGGTGATGCTTCTCGACCACTATTCCGAAGTGCTCCATCCTCTGGACGCACTCCGAGCGGATGTCCTGGAATGTGTCATAAGGGGCCGCCGGGAAGTACCCTTCCTTGTAGCGCGGCCTGTAGGCCAGGTTGCGCCCGCCGTCCAGGGAGGTCTCCGCTCCGGAGTTCCAGATGCCCTCATCGGAATCAATGAAGTAGTAAGCGCTGTGCTCGTTCTGGTCGAACCTGGCCGAGTCGAAGATGAAGAACTCGGCCTCGGGACCCCAGTAGCTTAAATCCGCCAGTCCGCTGGACTTCAGGTAAGCCTCGGCCTTCTGGGCCACGTACCGCGGGTCTCGGGAGAACATCTCGCGGGTCACCGGGTCCAACACGTTGCAGAGCATGGTCAGCGTAGGAATCTGCATGAACGGATCGACGACAGCGGTGGTGGTGTCGGGAATCAAGAGCATGTCGCTCTCTTCGATGTCCTTGAATCCCCGGATGCTGGAACCGTCGAACCCATAGCCTTCGCTAATGTTTTCCTCGGTCAGCTCGCTAAGGGGCAGGGACAGATGCTGCAACCTTCCGGGCAAGTCTGTAATCTTCAGGTCGATGATTCCAATGCCTCTGGAACGGCAAAACTCGACAGTTTCTGCTGGGGTCATATCTCTGTCCTCCTTGGTTGATTCCCTAATACAAAACGGCCCACGCGCACCATAACAGAGCCGCATGAGCCGAAACAACTACTATTTGGGATATTGAAGGGGTGAAATAAGACGATCGAGCGGTTACCTGCGGAGCAGTTTGCGCGGAACCACCACCCACAATGTGAACAACCCTACGAACACTCCCGCTGCAATAATCGCTTCCATTCATACCTCACTTGGATAAGTCTCTACTACTCATTCTACGGGCGCGTGTTACATCCGCTTTTCTTTATTGTTAATTTTTTGTTACATAATCCGGTTCGAACCGCACCCGGACCCGATACCCCGAGGACAAAAAGACCGGGAGACTTGTAGGCCTCCCGGTGCAATTTCAGGTTAGTTATTCGCTAGGTGGAAGTTTACCGGCGGAGTAGTTTCTTCGGCAGCACCACCCACATCGTGAACAGCCCTATGAACGCCCCTGCTGCGATGATTGCCTCCATCGGTCCCTCCTGAAATTTAATCTCTACAACCTATTTTACGGGTGCGTGTTACAGGGGCTTTTCTTTAGTGTTAATTCTTTGTTACATCTGGAACCTGCTATTCGACCTTCCTGGGTTCCAGATTTCGCTGGAATCACGGAGGAGCAGTACAAAAAGCCGCCGGGAGACCCTGGGGTCTCCCGGCGGCTTGATTACCAGTTGCGGCGTGTTCGTGTCAGGGGCGTACCTCGCGCCGAAACAATGGGCTTGGAAGGCTATGCCCTGGCCGGGGTATCCGCCGGATACGCCTCCAGTCCATGCTCCGTAATATCCAGTCCCTCGCGCTGCTCTTCATCACTCGCCCGGATGCCCATTGTGGTCTTGAGAAGAAGGAACAGGGCGAAGCCGGTGACCAGGGCCCAAGCAAGGACTACGACCATGCTAATGAGCTGGGACACGATCTGGGTGGTGTTGCCGTTCATAAGGCCGTTGACGTCGTTGTTCCCGTTGGCGAAGATACCGACGGCAAGCAGTCCCCAGAGTCCGCAGGTGCCGTGGACCGATACGGCGCCCACCGGGTCGTCAATCTTGAAGACCTTCTCGATGACGCTGACCGAGACCAGCATTATCGGAGCGGCGATAGCGCCTATGACCACGGCGGCCCAGGGATCAACATAGGCCACCGGAGCCGTGATGCCCACCAAGCCGGCGAGAGCGCCGTTGCAGGCCGCCAGGATGTCCGTCTTGCCGGTGCGAATCAACTGGATGTACATTGCCACGACGGCGCCCGTCGCTCCAGCCAGCAGCGTGTTGATGGCGTTAAGCCCGATGGAGTCGCCGGAGTTGATGTTGAATCCGAACCAACCGAAGAACAATATGAAGGTCCCGACGATCACGTAGGGCGTGTTGTGGCCCAACAGAACGTTGGCCGATCCATCTGCGTTGAACTTGCCAATCCGGGGGCCAACCACGGCCGCGCCAGCCAGGGCGACGAAGCCTCCCACGGCGTGAACGACGCCGGAGCCTGCGTAGTCGGCGGCCGCAGGCAGTCCGATGGCTTCGAGGCTACCGAGCCATCCACCGCCCCATACCCAGTGGCCGTAAAGAGGATAGATAATCGCGCCAATGATGAAGCTGTAGGCGAAGTACGCCTGGGTCCTGGTCCGCTCGGCCACGGCTCCGGCCACGATAGTCGCGGCAGTGCCGGCGAACACCATCTGGAACATCCAATCTACGAAAATCTGCCAGTTGGCGCCGCCGTGAGACAGGAAGAACAGCGTGCCTAATACAGCGCCGTTATCATCCTTGACTTGGCCAGTGCCAGCCAACCCCATCGCCGAGGCCCCCATCATAATGGCGAAACCGAAAGCCCAGAAGGACAGCGAAGCTATCGCAAAGTCCATGAAACTCTTGGTCATGTAATTGGTGACGTTGCGCGACCGGATCAACCCGGCCCCGAGAAATGCGAACCCCGCTTGCATAAAGAAGACCAGGAACGCGGCCATCATGGTGGTCAGATTGCCGACGTCCTTTGCCGCCGCGTCAGCCGTTTCAGCCGCCTTAGCCGCCGCGTCCGGCTCCTGCGCGAACGCGACGTTGTATCCCGCCAGAATCCCCGCCGCCAACAACCCAGCAATAACAATTAGTAGTACCCGACGTAACATAACGATTCTCTCCAAGGAAAGTATGGTTCCAGGTTGCCCCCGACGATTAGATTATAGGTAAGCTATTACACCAATGTTGCTGATTTGTAAAACGGGTTTTGCCATTTTGTAACGGAAACATTAACTTCCGCTAAATGCGTTATGGAAACTATCTATCATATTAGGGGAATCCGATATGCCGGCAGGGTCTTTCGGGTCTTCGTCTGGACTATTATTCCGGGATTTACAGGATTGCTCAATCTGAGAATCCTTTAATCCTATGAATCCCGGTTCAGTGAATCCCAGTTCAGACAATTGCGCCAAGAACCGGAGGACCCTGTTCGATACTCGTGACCCTTGTTGACAGGATACCCCTGCGCGGGTAGCATGAAACCGCTCCCACCGCATCGTCTGGAACGCCTTTTCAGCCACGGGGGCGATGCGCTGTTTCGATGGGTGCAACCAACACCAACATCTGGGCAGCCGGGAGGCGCCAATGGCACGATACCTATTAATCGAGTCCAGGGACCCCTTCGAATTCGCCGACACCAACTACATGTACGATCTTGCCGGCGACCTTTCAGCCAAAGGTAACAACGTAACTCTGTTCCTTATCCAGAACGGTGTCTTCTGTGCCCGCAGGAACGTGAAAGACAACCCTGTGGACGGGCTGCGCCAGAAAGCTCCAGACGTGCAGGTCCAGGCAGACGACTTTTCGCTACGGGAACGCGCTATTTCCGCCGGGGCCTTGACGGAAGGCGTCGCGGTTTCCAACGTGGACGAGCTTGTCGACCAACTGGTCCAGAGCGATACTAAGATCGTCTGGCATTAGTCATTTCTCTCAAGGTTTATCCAGGTCTTGAATTAACTCATTAAAGGAGGGCACTGTGGCCACATTGACTATCGCCCTGATGGATTCGCCTTACGAGTCCGGCACCACCACCACAGCGATGCGTATCGCCGACGCCGCCGTGCGCAAGGGTCACCAGGTCAACGTATTCGCCTACGAGGGCGCGGTTAGCCTGACCATTGCGGACCAGGCCCCTCATCCAAACCCGGTCAAGGGCACCACCGTGGAGGAGCAGGACCACCCTACCACCGCGAATTTCGTGGCTGGACTGTTGGCTACGGGGAAGGTGGACTGGATCAACTGCGGAATGTGCGTCGACGAACGCGGCGCAGGTAACTGGATCGAGGGCGCCCGCCGCGGAGGGCCACCCGACCTGGTCGCTTGGTCCAACGAAAGCGACAACACACTTATCATGGGCACTAGATAGGAGGTCGTCATGGCTAAGATTCTCTCCGTCGTCGAACGGGCCTATCACGGCACCATCGAAGAGCAGGATGACACCATCCTCTGGCTTAGTCATATGATCAAAAACGCTGGCGCCGACATCTCCGTGCTACTGCGCGGAAATGCGGTCAACTACGGCGTCATGGGTCAGGACGCCAGTGGACTGAGCTTCGGCGATGTCAAGATGGAAGTCCCTCCCACCCTGGACACCGACGTGGTCAACCTGGTCTCCGCCGATGTGCCGACCTATATCGTCAGTGAAGACCTGGAAGACCGGGGCATCCAGCGGACCGAACTCGCCGGCGGCCTAAAGGTAATCAGCCGGGCGGAATTGGCGGATCTATTCGACTCCCACGACTCCATCTGGCACTGGTAACCGCCGCGCCACGTCCCCATTTGATTCCGGTGCACTCTTAATGGTCCGGACCAAGGCGACAGAGACATGATTACGAGCGCCGGTAAAACGGCGTTCACGGCGTTCGCCGCAGGCCTTGGAGTTCACCGTTCCAAGAAACGGCTCACCCGGAATATACAAAGGACTAGCGGAGTCACTGGGGGGCTTGCCCGGATTCCAGCTCATTCTCGGAATCTCGGACCGCACAGGCGGCCGTGAGTCCCAGCATACTGAGCGCCGTTGTGAAAGTCCACGCCTGAATCCCGACTGATTTTGCAATTTGGCATACGGTGAATTAAAATTGGAACCGGGACCATTCGTGGTAGTGTGGTAGTGTGGTACGAACGGTAAGGGGTTGACATGGGAAGCAACAGGTGGCTACGAAATAGCTTCGTTTACCTCCTGGTGATCATTGGGGTCATCGTCATCTTCTATACGCTGTTGCCCAGCTTCGGCGGCAGGAACGATACCCCGCTGACCACCGTAGTCGCGATGGCGCAGAACAATGAGATCCGGGAAATCATTGTCGACGGCACACAACTTACTGTGATCCCCAAAGTCAGCAGCCGGACAGGACAGGACCGCCTTTCCAGCAGGATAGGCGAATACGGGGACGTTCTCGGCCTGCTGGTCGATAGCGGCGTTCAAGTTGGCCCGCCCAGCGGGGTCGAAGTCACCTTCAAGGGGTCCACCGGCCTGGGCAGCTTCCTGGGACTGCTCCTGAACTTCCTGCCGCTCATCTTCTTCGGCGGCCTTATCCTTTTCATGATGCGCCAGGCTCAGGGCAGCAACAATCAGACCCTCAGCTTCGGCCGCAGCCGGGCCCGGATGATGACCATCAACCGCCCGGGCGTGAGCTTCACCGATGTGGCCGGCGTTGACGAGGCGAAGTCCGAACTCCAGGAAGTCGTGGAATTTCTTAAGTTCCCGGAGCGTTTCCTCTCCCTGGGCGCTCGAATACCCAAGGGCGTGCTGCTGGTGGGGCAACCCGGTACCGGCAAGACCTTGCTGGCGCGCGCAGTCGCAGGCGAGGCGGGAGTGCCTTTCTTCCATATCAGCGGAAGCGAATTCGTTGAAATGTTCGTCGGCGTGGGAGCAGCAAGGGTGCGCGACCTGTTTGAGCAAGCCAAACGCAACGCCCCGTGCATAGTCTTCGTCGACGAAATAGACGCAGTTGGCCGCCACCGCGGCGCGGGTCTAGGCGGAGGCCATGACGAGCGTGAGCAGACCCTTAACCAGATCCTGGTTGAGATGGACGGCTTCGAGACCAACACCAACATCATCGTCATTGCGGCCACCAACCGGCCGGACATCCTCGACCCTGCCCTCCTCCGTCCTGGCAGGTTTGACCGCCGGGTAACTCTGGATCTGCCCGATATTCAAGGCAGAATTGCAATCCTCAAGGTGCATGCGGCGGGCAAGCCCTTGGCGCCCGAAGTGACCATGGACAGTCTCGCCAAGGAGACCCCCGGGTTCAGCGGCGCCGACCTGTCCAACCTGGTCAACGAGGCGGCTATCCTGGCCGCGAGGGCGAACAAGAAGTCGATTCACATGATCGAGTTCGAAGAAGCGGTGGACCGGATCATTGCCGGTCCGGAACGCAAGAGCCGGGTCATCAACCCTCGAGAGAAGGAGATGACAGCCTACCATGAGGCTGGCCACGCTCTGGTAGCCCACATGCTGCCTCACGCAGACCGGGTCCACAAGATTTCCATTGTCTCCCGAGGCAACATGGGTGGTCACACGTCGCTGCTGCCCGAGGAAGACCGCTACCTCTGGACAAAGAACCAGTTCCACGACATGCTGGCCGTGACCATGGGTGGCCGCGTCGCCGAACAGCTAATCTTCGACGAGGTTACCACCGGCGCCAGCAACGACTTGGAGCGGGCGACCAAGGTGACCCTGAGCATGATCAAGCGTTACGGAATGAGCGAGGCCCTGGGGCCTCGGACCTTCGGCAAAAGGGAAGAGCTCGTATTCCTGGGCCGTGAAATCAGCGAGGAGCGAGACTACGGGGACCGCGTGGCCGAGGAAATCGACGAAGAAGTCAAAAATATGATCGGTATGGCCTACACGCGGGCCAAGGAAATCCTCGTCACCAACAAGCCTCAATTGGTCCAGCTATCGGAGTACCTCATCGAACACGAGACCATCACGGGCGAAAGCCTGGGTAAATTGTTCGAAGAAGGCGGCCTGGGCGAAGATCCTGGGACGCCGGCCATCCCGCAACCGGCGCCGAGCTTGGGCAGCACCAGCGGTCCGTTCCCTGCACCAGCGGACGCCTGACCCCGGACCGGAATTGGAATCTTAGGCCACCTGAGCACTCAGGTGGCCTTTTCTGTTTCAGACTCTTCCGTAGCCAGGGGGAGTTGGCGATAGTAGATTCCCCACTGCTGCATCAATTCCTGTACCGCGGGCTGCCTTAGCGCCACCAATTCCCGGAAGAACCCGGCCAGCGCATGGGCGGGTATATTCTCCTCAGAGCACACCCAGCTTCGTTCTGCGGGCACCATGTAAAGCAACCCGCTTTGATGCTCGCATGTAACCTGTATCCGGGTCATCCCCTCCCCGGGGGTCACCCTCAGTCCTGAGACGATCATTGGCTCCACCTTTTCCCAATCTTTAATCCGGCCTGATCTATAATCCGGGGTGCGGCAGGGCACTTCCGGCCAGGGGGTTTGTATGCCCGGATGTGACGCCGTCGCGGCTGCCGCCTACTTCCTGAGCCGTAAAACGCCACGAATGCATTATAAGTCCGCCGTGCTCCTACCGGACAGATATCTCCGCCGGAGATCCGGGCAAGACGGGGCCCGAAGCCGCCCCCCATGTCGAATTCCGGCCAAATCCAAGCACATAGTGGCGGCGCAGTCCACGATAGTGGTAGAATCTGTCCTGCGCCCTCCTGGAAGGGCGTGAGTTGGCAGCCGCTAACTCCACCCAATCTGAAAACTATAGGACCTGGAATATGTATCCTCCGGGCGGACCTCGGCAACCCGATTTGAACTTCGAGCAAATTGTAGGCTCGGCCCGCAACAACTTCAACCGCATATTCGGACGGCTAGGCGGCGGCGGCCTTGGAGGCGTCATCATCATTGGCGCAGCCCTGATCGTCGTGGTCTGGGCGGCTACCGGTGTCTACACCATCAGCCCCGGCGAGCAGGCGGCGCTGCGTTTGTTCGGCGCGGTCCAGGGCAACCCGGTGACTCAGAACGGTCTGCACTGGTGGTGGCCCGGCCCAGTGGGCAAGAAGAACGTGGTCCTGATTACTGAGACCCGCACCATGCGCCTGGGGTTCCGCGCGGGAGCAGACCAGGGGGTAGCCGACACTCCGGTGCCTCAAGAGGCCCTGATGATTAGCGGCGATCTGAACATCGTCGACGTGGAACTGGTTGTCCAATACAACATCAAGGACCTTAGCGAATTTTTGTTCAGAGTCAACGATCCAGGAGACGACAGCCGTCTGATACCTCCGGGTCAGCCTGATGGGCTCACGCTCAAAGATGGCGCGGAAGCCGCCCTCCGGCTGGTGGTTGGCCAGAGCTCCATCGACGACGTAATCACTGAGCAGCGCGCTCGAATCGAGTCGGAGACCCAGACTCGATTGCAACAAATCCTGGACAGCTATGAGACCGGCATAAGCGTGGTGAACGTCAAGCTCCAGGATGTCAAGGCTCCGGCTGACGTGCAGGACGCTTTCCAAGATGTTCTAAGGGCCCGTCAAGAACGCGACACGAAGGAGAACCAAGCCCGCGCGTACCAGAACGACATCATCCCCAGGGCCAGGGGTGAGGCGGCGAAGATACGTCAGGAGGCCGAGGCCTTCAAGCAGTCCCGGATTAATACCTCCCAGGGTGAAGCCACCCAGTTCCTCTCCATTCTGAGGGAATATAATGAGTCGAAAGAAGTCACTCGCCAACGGCTTTACCTCGAAGCTATGGAGAGCGTTCTACCCACAGTCACCAAGATCATCGTGTCTGAGGGAGCCGAATCGGTGCTGGTCCTCGGCGGCAGAGAGGGCTTAAACCCGCTACCCATCGGACCCAACCCGTAATCCAGAGGAGTCGAGTTTTCGTATGAAAGGTCTTATCGTCCTGGGGGTCGTGGTTATAGCCGCCCTCATCGTGGTGACCCAATCGTTGTACATAGTAGACGTCACCGAACAAGTGCTGGTGCTCCGCTTCGGTGAAGTGGTTGGGCTCCGTCCCGACCCGGGGCTGTACGTCAAAGCGCCCTTCGTTGACAATGTCCAAAGGTACGACAAGCGGATTTTGCGCATAGACGCTCCCCCGGTGGCCATGCCGGACATCGAAAAGGAGAACCTGGTAATCGACTCCTACGCCCGCTACGAGATTACCGATCCGGTCCAGTTTTTCAAGACTCTCAGGACCACGGGCACTGCGCGGAGCCGGTTGGGGGAAATCGTAACTTCCAGCTTGCGCAGCGAAGTCGCCCGCAGAGACCGAATAGAGATCATTGGGGCCAGACCCGTGATAGACCCTGTTACCGGCCAGCAGATCGTGGAAAGGGGCATTCCCCAGGTAGAGGGGACAGAGGCGCGTACCGAGATACTGGAGGTTGTGCTGGCTGAGGTCCGTAAGACCATCGCGGAAGAAGACGACCGGTTTGGCATCGAGATAATCGACGTAAGAATCAAACGCGCCGACTTCCCCGGCGAAGTCACCCCTAGCATTTACACTAGAATGAAGGCGGAACGTAACCGTATCGCCGCGGGTTTCCGCGCCGATGGTGATGAAAAAGAACTAATCATCCGCGCCGACGCTGACCGGGACGCGGCAGTCATTAGGGCCGAGGCGCAACGGGACAGCAACGAGACTCGGGGTGAGGGCGAGGCCCAGGCCATCGCCATTCTAGCCGAGGCGTTGAACCAGGACCCGGAGTTCTTCGCATTCCGCCGTAGTCTGGAAACCTACCAGAAAGTCTTGTCCCGTGGGAGAACTACGCTGATCCTGACGGACAAATCTCCCCTCTTCGATTACCTCGAAGGCCCCAACGGCCCAGCGTCGAACAACCTGCCGTAAGAGCTGCGCGCCCCATTCACCTGGCAGCCAGGATTGCGGCAAGTGAATGAGTCCGAGGATCTCCGGGCTTACCTGCCGGAGATCCTGCGTCCCTCCTCCAGACCTGGGGTAGATCTCTCCGGCGACGTAATGATGATCCGGAAACCTTGCTCCAGCCGCATCGGCACCTCGGCGGCGGTCGCACCGGTGGCGCACGCTACTCCCGCGTTCTGACAAGCGGTTAGAATTCGTAGAAGATTCTCCTGAACGTCCGGGTGGTTGGACTCTCCGGGATGCCCCATCGACACCGACATGTCTCCCGGCCCGGCCCAGACCGCCCCAATACCCTTCACCTGCCGCAAAATGTCCGGAAGGTTCTTTACACCCTCGGGTTCCTCCACAATCGGCATCAAAAGCATGTTGCCGTCCGGGTCCAACGGCCATAAGTCTGCCGCGTCATAGTACTCCCGTCCCGACAGGCCCCAATAGCGGGGAGCAATTCTGCCCCACCATCCCCTCTGGCCTTCGGGCTCGAAGTCGGGAGATCCGGGAATCTGCGGGTATCTGGCGGCCACTACTGCGGACCGGGCCTCTTCTACCGTGTTCAGATGGGGGAGGACCAGACCGTAGACTCCCGTATCCAGCGCCTGCTTGATAACCCACTGGTTCTGCTCCCTGGAGTTGGGCGGCACTCGCACCAGAGGCGCCGGATTAGCCTGCAAACTGCCTCCGTCGGCGATCTTCTTCCGATTGAGAAGGAATTGGAGTGAGGCGCGGAGGTTGTTGAAGCTCAGCCCCTCGTGCTCCATCTCAATTATCACCATGTCGTATTCCGAGTCGGACACGAACATGAGGTCGTCCAGGTTCCCGTTCCAGATCAGGCCGGAACAGAAGACGGGCTGACCCTGCTCCAATAGGTCTATGGCCTTGTTGTAACGGACTGCTCCCGCCATAAAAATCCCCCTTATCCAGCGGCGTACAGGAAAAACCGCAGCCTAAAGATGTTATGTATAGTCGTCGGCTAGGATTATGGTACCGTGCTCATAGCTTGTCTAGCTTACGGCTTTGGCCGTCAGACCTTTCGATTATGACCTCAACCGGCTCCATCGTCGTTCCAGCTTCCGCTGGAACCCAGAAATGCTCGGGTGTCTGCACCTGATTCTAAGGAAGGGTTCCTGGACTCCGGCTCAAAGCCTGTCCTGTACGGGATACGGGGCCGGAATGACTAATGTGGTAGTAGCGGCGCGTAAGAGTCCTTGATCCACATAATCGAATGGCCCCGCGTTGGCCGTGCCCGATTGACGCGAGTTACAAAATCACATAATCTAAGACCGTCGATTACCGTGATTCAGGTAGAAAGCCCGCCGCCTTCCGGCGGCGGGCTTTGGAAGTCCACACCTCCGGTGGTTTAAGTCTTGGCGTAGGGGATTCCAGGAAGGGTAGCGGGCGAGAAGCGCCGATGAAAGTCCACGAGTACCAGGCCAAGGAGATCCTTTCCCGGTACGGCATTCCGGTGCCGCGTGGCTTTACAGTCTCATCTCCCGGAGACGCGGGCCGGATAGCGCAAGACCTGGGCGGGAGCGGCATCGTCAAGGCGCAGGTCCACGCCGGGGGCCGGGGCAGGGGTGGCGGCATTAAGATGGCCGGTTCTCCCGACGAAGCCGAGACCATCGCCGCCTCACTTTTGGGTTCAAACCTTGTCACCCCACAGACTGGGCCGGAAGGCTTCCCCGTGGACCGTCTGTTAATCGAAGAACCAGTGGACATCCGAAGTGAGCTGTACCTGGCCCTCACCATCGACCGCGCCCTGGCGGTGCCCGTGCTCCTGGGCAGCCCGGCCGGCGGGATGGACATCGAGGAAGTGGCGGCCACCCGTCCGGAGGATATCCACACCGAGGCAATCGACCCGCTGCTGGGTCTCATGGGATTCCAGGCCCGCCGGTTGGCACGTAAACTGGGGCTGACCGGTCCTGCGGCTCGCTCCGCGGGTGAGGTGATGAGCGCCCTTTCCCGTATCTTCTCCGGCCTCGACTGCTCCCTGGTGGAGATCAATCCACTGGTGGTCACTGCCGGGGACCAGATAGTTGCCCTGGACGCCAAGATTAACATCGACGACGATGCCCTGTTCCGCCACCCGGACTTGCTGGACCTGCGCGACCCTTCCCAGGAAGACCCGCGGGAGGCCTCGGCCTCGGCGCTGGAAATCGCATACGTAAGTCTGGACGGCGATGTGGGATGCCTGATCAACGGCGCAGGGTTGGCGATGGCAACTCTGGACTTGGCGCGGTTCGTGGGGGCTTCTCCAGCCAACTTCCTCGACGTGGGGGGCGGGGCGAACGAAGACAAAGTCGCCTCAGCGGTGAAGCTCATCATCTCTGACCCCAAAGTAAAAAGTGTGCTTATCAACCTTTTCGGCGGCATACTGCGCTGCGACGTCGCGGCCAGAGGTGTTATCCAGGCATTCGAGGAGACCGGGGCGCGTATACCTTTAATCGTCCGGCTGCAGGGAACGAATATGGAGGAAGGAAGGACCATCTTCCAGGAGTCGGGACTTCCCTTTACCTTTGCCGACACCCTGACCGAAACCGCGGAAGCGGTCCGTAATCCAGTTTAACGCCATAGATCCGGCACCCGTTGCCGGGACCGGTTGCAAGGAATGAACCCGGGGGACAGAATCTGAGATGGCCATCCTGGTAAACGAGGATACTCGTGTCGTTGTCCAGGGTATAACTGGCAGGGAGGGGAGCTTCCACGCCAGTGCTTGCCAGGAATATGGGACCAATGTGGTCGCCGGTGTTACTCCCGGCCGCGGAGGACAGTCGTTCCAGGAAAGGGTGCCCATATTCGACTCAGTGGAAGAAGCCGTCCGGGAAACTCAACCAAACGCATCTCTGATATTTGTTCCCCCTCCCTTTGCGGCAGATGCTATTGTCGAAGCCGCGGATGCGGGGATTCCCTTCATAGTTTGCGTCACCGAAGGCGTGCCCGTGATGGATATGGTCCGTGTCCACCGGTACCTGGAGCACAAGGAGTCGCGCCTGCTGGGACCCAATTGTCCGGGAGTCATCACCCCGGGCGCCCGGTGCAAGGTTGGGATCATGCCGGGGTCCATCCATCAACCTGGACGCGCCGGTGTCGTGTCCCGCAGCGGCACCCTGACCTATGAGGCCGTGGCCCAGCTAAGCCATGAGGGAATCGGCCAGTCAAGTTGCGTCGGGATCGGAGGCGATCCCATAATCGGCACCGGGTTCGTAGACGTGCTGCGGCTATTCAACGACGACCCCGACACGGACCTGGTAGTCTTAATTGGGGAGATCGGCGGCTCGATGGAGCAGGAAGCCGCGGCGTATATCCAAGAGTCTTTCACCAAACCGACGTGCGCTCTGGTGGTCGGCGCAACCGCCCCGCCAGGCAGGCGCATGGGCCATGCCGGAGCGATCATCACCGGAGACAGCGCCCGCGCCGAAAACAAAGTCCAGGCCCTCAGCGCTGCGGGCGCCACCATTATTCCGTCCCCGGCCGCCATCGGCGAGACCGTCAAGGCCGTTCTGGCCCAATCTTGATTCTCGGACCTCATCCAGTGCGGAGAGAAATGCCCTATAAAATGCCCTCTATCGAAATCAAAGGTACAAACATCCACTACGAGGTACGCGGGTCCAGACCCGTGTCGCTCTGGATCACCCAATTCCTGGGTGAACACGCCACGGAGGCGTAGTCCATGGAGTACGAACCGGTCATCGGACTGGAGGTCCACGTACAATTACTGACCCGAAGCAAGATGTTCTGCTCTTGCCGCGCCGACTACCAATCAGCCGCTCCCAATACCCGCGTTTGCCCCGTGTGCCTCGGACTGCCGGGCAGCCTGCCTGTCATCAACAGAAAGGCCGTGGAGCACACGATTATGACCGGGCTGGCGCTGGATTGCCGGATTCCCGACTATTCCAAGTTTGACCGGAAGAATTATCCCTACCCCGACTTGATGAAAGGATACCAGATTTCCCAATATGATCTGCCTCTGGCCGTTGATGGCCATCTCGACTTGGAGATGGATGGCTACACCAACCGCGTGGGGATCAACCGCGTCCACCTCGAAGAGGACGTGGCTAAGCTGCAACACCTCCCCTCCAAGACCGGGGAGTCCTATAGCCTGGTGGACGTTAACCGCTCGGGCGTACCTCTGATGGAGATCGTCAGCGACCCGGACATCTCCTCTGCCGGGGAAGCCCAAGCTTACCTCACCACCCTCCATTCGATCCTGCAATACCTGGGGGTTACCACTGGCAATATGCAGGATGGCAGCTTCAGGTGCGACGCCAACATCAGCATCCGTCCCAGGGGAAGCACTGTGCTTGGCAAGCGGGCCGAAGTCAAGAATATGAACAGCTTCCGTTCGGTCTTTCAGGCCCTTAACTACGAAGTCGAACGCCAGAGCCGGGTCCTGGACTCAGGCGGGCAGGTGGAACAGGAGACCAGGGGTTGGGTAGAAGAGCGCAGCGTCACCGTGTCTCAGCGAAGCAAGGAATACGCCCACGATTACCGTTACTTCCCGGAGCCCGACCTCCCTCCATTGGTTATCGAACCTGCCTGGGTTGAGACCTTGAGAGAACAACTGCCGGAGCTTGCGGGCCAACGGCGGTCAAGGCTGGCGGGGGAATTCGGCCTTTCGGAATACGACGCCGCATTCCTGACAGCTTCGAAGCCAATGGCCGACTACTTCGAGGCTGCGATGGCCGAGAACACAGCCTTCGGCGAAGCCCAAAACAGGCTCGCCAAAAGCGTTAGCAACTGGATGCGGGGAGACTTGACCCGGTTGCTGAACGCCGCATCGGTGGGTATCTCCGGCTCGTACGTCACTCCGTCCTCGTTGGTGGAGCTGATCGGCCTGGTAGACTCCAACGCCGTCAGTGTCACTTTGGCCAAAACCGTCCTGGAAGAGGCTTTCAATACGGGCGAGTCCCCTGCTAACATCGTTCGTGACCGGGGGTATACCCAGATCAACGACACGTCGTCGTTGGGGGCGGTGGTGCGGGAGGCAATCGAATCCAACCCCAAAGCCGTGGACGACTTCCTCCAGGGCAAGGACTCGGCGGCCAAGTACCTCGTGGGTCAGGTGATGAGAATCACTCGCGGCCAGGCCAATCCCGAGATGGCCAATCAGCTAATTTCCCTGGAATTGGAATCCATCAAAAACACTCAACCCGGTAAGAGTTAACCTCGTGCTGTATCTGAACATTGTCCAAATACTAATATCCATTGTAATCGTGCTGGTCATCCTGGCCCAGGTGAAGGAAGCCGGAGCGGGTCTCTTCGGGTCCGCCCAATCTACCGTGCGCACGCGCCGGGGTCTGGAGAAGACCCTTTTCCAATTCACCATCATTTTAGCCGCAGTGTTCCTGGGCATTTCGATTCTGAGCGTCCGCGGCGGCGACCGTATCTGGGAGACCATGGACACCATTGTTATGGGAATTGTGGGGGCTGGCGTGCTGGTGATTTCCGTAATGACCCTGCGGTTTATGAAGTAGTAGACCGAGCTTCGGCCTATACCCCTCATGGAATCTCCCCTCATTGTGCTGACCACCGACTTCGGTTTGGCCGATCCCTACGTCGGCATGATGAAAGGCGTCATCCTCCGGACGAATCCCAAAGCCGCCCTTCTTGACCTTACCCATCAGGTCCGCCCCCAAAACATTCTCCAAGGAGCATTCATTTTGGGGGCTAGCCACAGATTCTTTCCCGCCGGAGCAATCCACGTGGCGGTGGTGGACCCGGGTGTGGGCACAGACCGCCGCCCCATAGTCTTGGAGACCCCGTCGGCCAGGTTCGTCGCGCCGGACAACGGACTGCTTAGCTGCGTGATCAGCGAATATCTTGAAAGTCCTCCCGGCGCTCCTGGCAGAGTCGACTTGCCCCCGGACGTCACTGCCTACCACCTCACCGAGCCCGAGTACTGGATGCATCCCCTCAGCCGCACCTTCCATGGGCGGGACGTATTCGCTCCCGTGGCAGCCCATCTCTCCCTGGGAGTGCCACCGTCCATGATGGGGCAGCCGGTACACGTCATGGTGTGGCTGCCCATTCCAGGACCAGAATCGAAGGACACCACCCTCTGGGGGGAGGTTATCTACGCCGACCATTACGGAAACCTGGTCACCAACATCCCCGGCGGCGCACTGGATTACCGGGACGGAACGGTAATCGCGATAGCCGGACACACGGTCCATAGGCTCAGTCTCACCTTCCACGACGAGGCCGTCGAAGGTGACAGCCCATTGATCGCTCTGATTGGGAGCCTAGGTTACCTGGAAATCGCGGTGCGGGACGGCGACGCGGCTTCCTCACTTGGGGTGAGAGCGGGAGAGCCCGTGCGAATTAACCATTCGTTCCTTCCATAAGAGCCATCAGGGTACATCTGAACAAATCGGGTGAACAAATCGGCAACAGCCGGCTTGGATCCGCTGCCGGTCTCTCCGGAATTGTCCTCTCCCTCATTTGATTCGTAATCTCTTTGACTCGGGGATGTTCATGATTGAAGAGTCACAGGCATCTCTGTATCACTTGAATCCTCGTTCAGACGGTTACTCCAATAATCGAAAGGCACTGGTGTCTTATTCAACCTGATTGACTCTTAAATCCCGAATAGGATATATTGCTGTCCGTGCCTTACAGGATTGCTCTGCGAATTTATATTGGATGGAATGTAAGGTAGGGATTTCGTCGTTAATGATGCGAGTTTAGTTATCAAAGTTTGCATTAACGGATGTTTCCCGCACACGGTCCACCGATCCCATTCATCGGTTTCAGTACCTCAAACCTCAGCTATTTTCGAATCTGGAGGCCCAATAATGGCGTACCACTTCCCCGGCAACCTAAAGGCAGTAGCATTAACCCCATTGCTTTTAGGGAACCTCTGAAAAAGAGCGGCTATGGCTTTTCTGGCGGTTACCGGGGGAGTTTCCGCGGAAATTCCCTGCCTTTGGGCCGTTTTGGTGAGTGGCCACCCTCCCATTTCGCTCCATCGGGGCCGTTGCGGGTTTGACCGGCCCTGCCGGCGGCCCACGGACGGGTTTGGACCCACGGCGCCCATGTCAGCCTGTCAGTTGCCCCTCCGCCGTCAGCAGGTTGCCCAGTCCGAATAACAGCGCCAGACGTTCGGTGTTCTTCGCCAGTCCCCGGTAGCGCACCTTGGCGTAGCCAAATATCCGCTTCACCTTCAGGAACGGGTGCTCCACCTTGGCCCTCACCGATGCTTTGCGCTTTTCCGCCATCGCTTCCGAACTCTCAGGGTCGAGTTTCCGCCGTTTTCCCGGACGCATCGCCACCTGCCATTCCACCCCACGGCCCAGGTTCTCATACCGCTTGTGGACTCCCTGATACCCGGCATCGCACCACACCCGAGTCTCCCCGCCGTGCAGCAGATTGTGCGCCTCGGTCACGTCGTGGACATTGGCTGCCGTGGTGCTCAGACTGTGCACTATCCCGGTTTCGGAATCCACCCCGATGTGCGCCTTCATCCCGAAATGCCACTGGTTCCCTTTCTTCGTCTGATGCATCTCCGGGTCCCGCTCACCAGCCCGGTTCTTGGTGGATGATGGAGACTCGATGATACTGGCGTCCACGATGGTCCCCTCCCGCAGCCGCAGTCCTTGGGACTCCAGGTGGGCGTTGATCTCATCTAGCAGGCTTCTGCCCAGTTCGTGCCGCTCCAGGAGGTGGCGGAAGTTCAGGATAGTGGTCTCGTCGGGCAGTGCTTCCGATAGGCTCAGGCCGGCGAAACGCCTGACTGATTCGGCCTCGTAGAGCAAATCCTCCATGCCGGGGTCGCTCAAGTTGTAGAACAACTGCACGCAGTGAATCCGCAGCATCACCGGCAGCGGGTAAGGCCGTCGGCCGTTGCCCGGCTTGGGATATACCGGCCGGATCCGCTGCTCCAGCCTCTGCCAGGGAATCAGGCCGTCCATGCGCTGCAGGAACAGCTCCCGGCGGGTCTTGCGTTTCTTGCCCTGGTATTCCAGGTCGGCAAAAGTTGGCTGGTCCATCAATTCTCACTCCGTCCGGCACCGGCTGTTCCACCCATACTATGCCACAAACAAACAGACTTGTTCAGAGTATCCCTAGCTCTCGTATTCATTATCGCATGCGGCTCATCCTCTGAGCCCGCTACAGCACCGGGAACACAAGCTACCGAAGCCCCGGTAGCAGTGGCGGAGTCCACACAGTCAGCCCCGGCCAGCGAGCAAGCCACCACAGCCCCCGCAGCGCAACCGGAGTCCACGCTGGCAGTCCCAAGCGAACCGGCGGCCACGTCCGAGCCGGTGGCCGCGCCGCTCCTTAACACGGAGCTATTCGGAGGCCATGTGCCGATGGCTACCTATTCCAACCCGACGAAACGGTCTCTCTATTGGGGTGGGTCCGGGTTGGCGGGTTTAGGCCCCAGCTACAACGGCCTGGTGGAGTGGGACCCCGAGCAGTCTGACAGTACGGTGATCCGTGGTGACCTGGCGGACCGGTGGGAAGTGCTTGATGGAGGACAGACCTATGTTTTCCATCTGAACCCGAACGCCCGCTGGCACGATGGCAAGCCGGTCACCGCCGATGACGTGGTGTTCAGCATGGACAACATGGTATGCCCGGGTTGTTTCGAAATCTCCAAGGGGCGGCCAACCACCAGCAGTATCATCCTTATCGGAGGCGCCTACGAGTCCGGCAATTCCCGGGCCATTGACCAGCTCACGGTAGAAGTGAAGCTCAAGCACCCGGAAGGGGACTTCCTGTTCATGCTGACCGACAACAACGCGGCGATGTCCCCGAGACACACAGTACTGGACGAAGGGAAGTTACAAGAGGTCTACAAACCGGAAAACCTCAATGGCTCCGGGCCATTCAAGCGGGTGGACCTTACCCCCGACGTCAGCATGAAATGGGAAAAACATGAAGACTACTGGAAAGAAGGTTACCCTCGCATAGATGCCATGACCCACTTCGTTATCACGGAACCCGGAACACTGGTCGCGGCTTACAAGACAAAACAAGTCCTGATGCAAAACTTCCCGACCATCCCCATGAATCCGCTGCAGGCGGCCGAGTTGGGCGAAGAAATGGCCGGCGAACTCACCGTGCATTGGGACGGCCCTAGCGGGTTCAGGGGTTTATACGTCATGACCCAAAAAGCGCCCTTCGACGACCCCATCGTGAGGCGCGCCGTCAACCTGGCCCTGTACCGCCAACCCATCAATGATATCGTCAGTGGTGGAAAGTTCCTGTTGGGCACCCCTCTGCCCCCGGGCCGGTGGTACAGCTACACGGCGGAGGAGGCAGCCCAGATGCCCGGTTTCCGGGAGTTGAATGGCGACAAACACCCCGATGACGTGGCTGAGGCCCGCCGCCTGCTGACCGAAGCCGGTTACCCTGAAGGGCTCGAGGTGGAGCTGTCTATCAGAGACTGCTGCGGCTATCCCGACGCGGCGTCCCTGGTGGCGGACCAACTGAGAAGGTATCTGGACTGGGACGTCACCCTGAAGACCTGGGAGACTGCCGCTGGCTCCGCTGCCCAGGATGCCGGAAACTTTCAGGTCTGGTTTCAAGGGACTACCTATACCCTCGATACCCCGTCTGGAGCGTTGGGCCGGTACGACAAACAGGGCCCTGCGGCGAGGCGGGCCGTTGGAGGAAATGCCTCCGAGGGTTGGGTCCCTGACGGCCTCCAAGCGCTAATTGAATCGGTAGGCGCCGAGCAGGACCCGGAGAAGAAAAAAGCTCTGGCGTTGCAGGCCCACGACATCATGTTGAACAAAGACAGCAATTACATTGGCGTCCAATGGACCACGTTGCACTGGCCTGTGAACAATCGGATTCAGAATTTTAATATTCATCCCAGCAGCTACATCCAGCGCAAGCTGGAGCACATCTGGTGTGATCCCAAGTGCTAGGCGGGCCTGACCGCTGCAACGTGTGACAAAAGAGGCCGCGCCCAGCCCCGGTAGGGAACAGGCGCGGCCTTAAGACAACCAGGCAAAGTTCCCGCCAAGTTTAACCGGGGAGCTTTGCCTGGTCGTGGTTAACCCTTAAGTATTGTGGCCCGGAGGCGTCTGAAGAGATGCAGGCTTACATAGTCCGAAGGGTGGGCCTGTTTATCCCTTCTTTAATTCTGATCTCCATTATCGTGTTCGCCATCCTGCGTCTTGTGCCAGGCGACCCGGCGATTATGCTTCTTACTGGCGGCGGCCAGGATGGAGAAGAATACTCTCAAGACGAACTGGCCGCGATGAGGGCCCAGTTGGGGACAGACCGGCCCATTTACATCCAGTATGTAGACTGGGTGTGGAAAATGCTGCGGCTGGATTTCGGCACCTCTTTCTTTTTCGACAACCCAGTTCACGAACACATAGCGAAGAGGCTGCCCGTTACGCTCCAGCTAGGCCTGATGTCGGTGGTCCTGGCCACCGCATTGGCTGTTCCTCTGGGGGTGTACTCTGCCTTGAAGCAGGACACCGCAGCGGATTACATTGCCAGGACGATCACCCTGCTCGGAATCGCAGTGCCCAACTTCTGGGTTGCTATCCTTATAATCTTCTTCCTGGTGCTGTGGTTCGGCTACCTGCCTCCATTGGGCTACGTCCAATTCTGGGATAACCCGTCGACCAACCTGCAGCAGCTTATTTTCCCCGCCCTTGCCCTGGGCACTTCCAATACGGCGTTCATAGCCCGAATTACCCGCTCCGCCATGTTGGAGGTGCTGCACGAAGACTACATCCGTACCGCCCGGGCCAAAGGTCTGCGGGAGCGAGTTGTGGTTTTTCGCCACGCCCTCCGCAACTCCCTTTTGCCGGTGCTCACTGTAACGGGCCACGAGATCGGATCGATTATCTCGGGCACGGTAGTCATCGAGGTCGTTTTCCTGGTGCCCGGGATGGGCCGGTTGTTGATTACCAGCATTGTCAACCGGGACTTCGCCATGATCCAAGGTATCGTGATTCTAATTGCCGTGTTCGTACTTTTCATAAACCTGGTCGCGGACTTGCTCTACGCCTGGCTGAACCCGAGAATTCGCTACTCTTAGAAGGCGTGTAAAATGGCATTGCCGGGAATCCCCATGGGGTAGGGATGATCCAGCGATTCCAGGGGCGCAACGGTCCCTCGTTCCAAACGACAACAGAAGCTTCCCACTTACATTCGAAGCCGCCACTAACGGCATCGCACAGGCATCAGAACTCTTGAGAGAAGATAGATGAGTTTACAACGGCCGAACGCCACGGCTTTCCCGCTTCAACCTGTGGGCCGCTGGGGGTCCGTCAGCCGGCCAGTGATCAATTTCGTCAGGCGAAAGCATCTGGGAGCTTTTGGGTTGGCGGTAGCCGTCGCGCTTATATTTGTCGCCATCTTCGCTCCCCTGCTTGCGACCCATGATCCCTTCGAACCCATCCGCGGCAATCAGTTTGGCTCGCCCGGCTGGAAGCATTTACTCGGTGATGACCATCTGGGCCGTGACCTGTTCAGCCGGTTGGTGTACGGTGCCAGAATTTCCCTGTATGCCGGGATACTGTCCGCATTCATCGGGTGCAGCATCGGCATGATGGTAGGGGTTATCAGCGTCCACTTTGGGGGGAAAACTGACATCATTATCCAGAGGATAATCGACACCATGATGGCCTTTCCCACCCTCATCCTGGCCATCGCTATCATGGCGGCCCTGGGGGCCTCCCTCAACAACGTGGTCATTGCCCTGAGCATCGCCTTCATTCCCAGCCCCACCCGCGTCATCCGGTCTCAGGCCCTGGCGACAAAGGAAATGGACTACATACTGGCCGCCAAGGCGATGGGGGCGGGCGCCTGGCGGATTATGATTCGGCACATGATACCCAACTTGTTGCCCCTCTACCTGGTGATGGTAACCTACTACCTGGGAACAGCCATCATTGCCGAAGCCGGCCTGAGCTTCCTGGGGGTAGGCACTCCTCAGGACGTTCCATCCTGGGGCGGTATATTGAACAAAGCCGCGGCCAATACCACGATAGCGCCCTGGATGACCGTGTTACCCGGGCTGGCGATCTTCATAGTGGTGTTCTCCTGGAATGTCCTTGGGGATGCGCTTCGAGACATTCTGGACCCAAGGCTACGGGGCACCGGTTAGTCAAGGTCCTGCTTCCGGATAATCGAGCGCCGCGGACCCGCGGCATCACCGGCAAGCATAGAACAGGGTTTTCCTGGGCCTTTCGATTATGACCGATTCTCCGGCCCTACTTTGCCGGGTCTCAGCAGTCTCGTTCGGAGTACCTATACCACCCCATGCCCCATGATCCTTACTATTGACTTCCCTTTGCGCCATGCTAGTATGGGGAAAATTCCGCGGCTTCCCAGCCTCGGTCAGCTTTAGGGGGCGCTATGGACCTGACCCGCGAAAAATTGCTCGACCTTTATAAAACGATGGCAACCATCAGGCACTTCGAGGAGCGGGGTATACCCGAAACGGGACAGCGCCGGATGTCGGCTTCGGTCCACTCATCCGCAGGCCAAGAGGCGGTCCCTACCGGCATTTGCGCCCACCTCACCGACGACGATTACATTGGCAGCACCCACCGGGGACATGGCCACTGCATTGCCAAGGGCGTCGACCCCAAGCTCATGATGGCAGAGTTGTTCGGCCGGACCACCGGTCCCAACAAAGGCAAGGGTGGTTCGATGCACATCGCCGACATGAGCAAAGGCATGCTCGGCACCAACGGAGTCGTGGCCGCCAGCGTCCCGCTGGCCGTGGGTGCGGCCCTAACTTCCAAGCTAAGAAACCTGGGCAGGGTGGCGGTTGCTTTCTTCGGAGACGGCGGGGCCAACCAGGGTGTCCTGCACGAAAGCATGAACCTGGCGTCGGTCTGGAAGCTGCCAGTTATTTTCTGCTGCGAGAACAACCAGTACGCCGAGTCCACCCCGGTTGAGTACGCTCTTTCGGCCTCCCACGTTGCGGACCGGGCCGTCTCCTACAACATGCCGGGGATTCACGTTGACGGTATGGATGTCTTCGCAGTCTACGACGCCGCGGGGCAGGCGGTCGCCAGGGCCAGGGCCGGAGAAGGACCGTCATTGCTGGAATGCCTGACTTACCGCTACTACGGTCACACGGTTTTCGACAATCCCCTCTCCTACCGCACCAGGGAGGAGGAAGAGTACTGGCGCAACCGGGACCCGCTCAAGCTGTTCCGGGAGGCCGTTGTGCCCCAGGGGGAAATCACCGCCGAGGAATTGGACCAGATCGACCGCGAGGCGGAAGACCTAATGGAGGAGGCCATCCAATTCGCCGACTCAAGCCCTATGCCCCAGCCCTCCGCGCTTTACGAAGACGTCTACGTTGACTACCCAACTGAGCTGCTAAGCCGCGGTTCCAATATGGACGTCTAAACGGGCGGCCGCCAGAGAGAAGGAGTCGATAATGACCACCACCGCGACCAGGGAAATACAGTACCGCGAGGCCATCAACGAGGCGATTCGCCAGGAGATGGAGAGGGACGAGACCGTGATAATCATGGGCGAAGAGATCGCTGGGGGCGCGGGCCGCGAGCACCTGGGCATCGTCGACGCCTGGGGCGGCCCATTCCGCACCACGGTCGGGTTGATCCAGCAATTTGGCAACCAACGCGTGTTGGACACTCCGCTGTCTGAGGCCGCCTTCGTGGGCACCGCCATCGGCGCCGCGTCCACGGGTATGCGGACTATCGCCGAGCTTATGTTCGTGGACTTCGTCGGCGTCTGCATGGACCAGTTGCTAAACAACGCCGCCAAGATGAGGTATATGTTCGGCGGACAGGTCAAGGTGCCGTTCACCCTCCTAACCCGCATCGGGGCGGGCTTTGGCAGCGCGGCCCAACACTCGGAGTCTTACTACTCCATATTTAGCCACATCCCAGGGTTAAAGGGCGTCGTGCCATCGGACCCCTACACAGCCAAGGGGCTCCTTATTTCAGCGATCCGAGACGACGATCCGGTGGTGTACTTTGAACATAAGGGGCTGTACGGCAACACCGGCCAGGTCCCAGAAGCTCCGTATACCATTCCCCTGGGCAAGGGCCGAACGGTCCGGCAAGGGACCGACGTGACCCTGGTTGGTATCTCCAAGATGACCATAGTCTGCCTGGAGGCGGCCGAGGAGTTGGCCAAGTCTGGTATCAGCGCCGAGGTTATCGACCTTCTCAGCATCTCCCCAATCGACTACGATCTAATCATCGACTCTGTGCGCCGCACTCACCGGCTGGTCGTGGTGGACGAGGATACGCCGATTTGCAGCCTGGCTTCGGAAATTTGCGCTAGGGTCGCCGAAGAGGCCTTCGACTACTTGGACGCTCCGCCGTCGCGGGTGACCGCTCCCCATACGCCGGTGCCATACAGCCGTCCCCTGGAGGACACGTACATCCCCAATCAGTCGCGCGTGGAACGCACCGTCCGGAGATTGCTGGGAAGAAGCTAGTGCGGTGTAACTGAAGTTCATTGTAATAGTATTCGCGATGAGATATCCTCCGGGTTAGCAGCCCAGAGGAGGATGACCATGGCAATCGGACGACCAATGCCGCCGCTAATTTTGGATGACGTGGAGCGTGAAACCTTGGAACGGTGGGTTCGTCGTCCGAAAACGGCGCAAGCTTTGGCGCTGCGGGCCAGAATGATTTTGGGCTGTGCCGAAGGCCGCAGCAATACCACGGTGGGCACCGACCTGGGAGTGTCCGATGAGACGGTGGGGAAGTGGGGTTCTCGCTTCCTGGAACGGAGGCTGGACGGACTGCCGGACGAACCGCGCAGCGGACGGCCTCGAGCGGTTACCGATGACGACGTGGAGCGTGTTATTACGCTGACGCTGGAGACCGCGCCCCGGGACGCGACCCATTGGAGCACCCGGTCCATGGCCCAGCGCAGCGGGCTGAGCCACAACACGGTCAGCCGCATCTGGCGGGCCTTCGGATTGCAGCCCCACCGCACGGAGACCTTCAAGTTGTCGTCGGACCCCTTCTTCATCGAGAAGGTCAGGGACGTTGTAGGGCTATACCTGAATCCACCGGATCGGGCGTTGGTCCTGTGCGTGGACGAGAAGTCCCAGATCCAGGCGTTGGATCGCACCCGTCCGCTATTGCCCATGCGCCCGGGACAAGTGGAACGGCGCACCCATGATTACCTGCGTCACGGCGCCACTTCGCTGTTCGCCGCCTTAGACACCAGGACCGGCAAGGTGATTGGTCGTTGCCACCAACGGCGCCGGGCCGTGGAGTTCCGCAAATTCCTCGATACCATCGAGGCCGAGGTGCCCGCCGACCTCGACGTCCACCTGATCGCGGACAACTACGCCACCCACAAGACGGCGCTGATCCGGAACTGGTTTGCCAAGCGGCCCCGCTTCCATATGCACTTCACACCCACCAGCGCCTCCTGGCTGAACCTGGTGGAGCGCTGGTTCGGTCTGCTCACCGAAAAGCAGTTGCGCCGCGGCGTGCATCAGAGCAGCGCCGAACTGGAGACTGCCATCTACCGCTACCTGGACGTCACCAACGAAGACCCCAAACCTTTTGTCTGGACCAAGACCGCCGACCAAATCCTGGCCAACGTCGCCCGCTTTTGCCAGCGAACTTTGAATACAGGACACTAGTATATCTCGACCGGAAGAGCCTGAACTTGAACCGGCGCCGCTAGTTCAGGCTCCCTCCTTCCACATATTGGCGCGCTCCATGAAGATGGCGGGGTTTTCCAACCACTCCCCATAGCTGATCTTGCGATTGTCCGTCAGCCAATCCAGCCTTTTATTCAGGCAGGAGCGCAACTCATCGTCTTTCACGGAGAGGGTAAAGCCGCCCAATTCGGCCGCCTCATCTATAGCCGTGAGAACAAACTTTTGGTTAGAAACGCTGGACGCATCGCGGTTGCCAACTTCCCCCCTAGCCAGCGCGTCTATCGTTCCATCGGACAGGGCGGCGATAAGCTCGGCTTCACCGAGTTGATGATCGCCAAGATAGATCACCTGGGGCATATCTTCTGACGGCGGGTGGAGGCGGAGTCTTCCCGCAAGGCCATCAGACGCGCCGGCAGCCGTAATGAAGTAGCTCGGACTGCCGTCAGCAACGACCGTACCCTGGGGTGTATCAACTTTAACGCCAGAGGCCAGAACACCGTCTTCATTGGCCAACCCTGTCAACTGCAACATGCGGGCTTCCCCTGTCGTGCCCGCCAGAGCGCCAACCCGCGCCTCGCTGGTGAGGTCCGCATGAGTGGGAAACCGCGCTTTATCTTCGGCCTGCACCAGAAGCGATTGCCGGAACGAGATATGCCCCGAAGTGAAGTTGACAACTTTCGTTCCCGACGGATCCTCGGTCCGGGAATCCAAAATCGTGATTCCGCCTCCGATAAGATCGTATTCAGGTTTGGAGGAAAGAAGCCAAATGTTGTCCCACTCTCCAATCCCCTTACGCGAAAACGTCAGTCTCCCGCCCTTCATGGCCTCGACGGCGGTCAGCAGGTCTGCTTCAAAGCCAACGTGAGTATCGAACCCCTCTGAAGCGGGGTTTTTGTCCGCGCTGGAACTGACCGGGGCGAAGAAGGCGTAGAAGCCCACGTTTAGATTACCGTCCGGGCAGACCTGCTCCCCGGACCCAGCGGTCCCCCCTGATCCAGCGGAGCAAGCCGTGAACCCCAAGATGAACATCCCAATCACGAGCGCTTTTGCCAAGGGAAACATCCTGTTTAGCGGCCTCATATAACCTCGATGACGCGCCGGCGGTTGAATCGCCATTGCTTTTGTCTACAGCGCATGGAGTAGCACCGCCGAACTGCGCGGCCCAACCATACTATACTCGAGACCATACGCGATTGTTCACGTTCAACAGCCGGTTGGCGCCGGGGCCCTACGCCTGTTGAAGGGCCTTTAGCCAATCCAGGCTAATGAAAGAGAATGCCGCCGTTGACATTGTATGCCTGGCCGGTGATGAAAGACGCCTCTTCAGAAGCCAAGAAGGCCGCCATGTTCGCAACGTCCTCAGCCTCGGCGATTCTGCCCAAGGGAGTGCGTTGCCCGGCGTCCTGCACTATGCCGCCGCGGAACTCCTCCAACGACACGCCCCGCTCGGCGGCCTGGTCCCGCTCCCAATAGCTCATCCGGTCCGTGTTTATCGGACCGGGGCAGACCGCGTTCACCGTGATATTGTACGGGGCCAAGTCCAATGCCGAAGCCTGGGTCAGCCCAAGCACGGCAAACTTGGAAGCGGAATAAGCGGCCCCCATCGCGCTGGCCTGCTTGGCTGCGTTGGAGGCTATATTTATAATCCGGCCTCCTTCTCCCCTGGCCGCCATTTCCCGGCCCGCGAACTTGGTGCATAGAAACACCGCCGTAGTGTTAATTGCTAGGAAGTGGTCCCAGACTTCCTGCTCAAGCTCGGTTACCGGTACTTTGTCCCTGCCGATGATCGCCCGCGCGTTGTTCACGAGAATGTCGATGCGGCCATAGTGGTCTACCACGCGCTCGACCAACTCCTCTATCTGAGCGCTCTGTCCAAGGTCGCAATAGACGGGCAGGCAGCGACGGCCCAGAGCCTCCACTTCTTCGGCCACGCTGAGTACGCCGCGCCATTCCACCCTGACCTCTCCCGGCGGAAGGTCAGTAGCATCTCGCTGTATGTCGGTAATCGCTACGTCTGCGCCCTGCGCTGCCAGCTTCAGCGTCGTGGCGCGCCCCACGCCCCGCATCCCGCCCGCCCCGGTAACCAGGGCAACTTTACCTTCCAGTCCCGGCATGGCTCGCCTCCTTGGACAGTATTGATTGGATGTCACACAATCGGGTCGATACAGGTCAATCTCTCTAACGTCGCGGCCTGGAGTAGCCGCTGGTCAGCGCAAACAAAGACAGGGCTTGGCGACGACGTCGCCCGCAGCGTCAAGCAACCGGCCAATTGTATTGCGTCAAGGGCTCGCAGGGGATAACGGACGACCATTATACTCGCCAAGCCCAGCACAGACTCAGTTGTTGGTTGAACGGAGAACATCCTGGACTCCAAATCACCTTCGAAGTTTCGGATCGCGTCCGCGGCGGACTGAACGCTCAGGTCCCTGGTACGCTCACGCCTTCCGACCGCGGAACGAAATTCAACCAGTGAAATCGACAATATCGCAAATCGCCGATCCCCTGTAGCTCTCACAAGTTCACGCATCCGAGCCGTGCCGGTTTCCACGACATATATCTTGACCAGACCGCTGGTATCCAGAAAATAGACGTCCACACTTATCCCCTGCCCTCAATCACCGTTTGCGACAACGGTTCTCCCCGGATTTCCACCGGCTTGAAGTCGCCCCGGCTACGACCGTCGCCGTACAGGACTTTCAGAACAAATGGATGGTAATTGTCCAGCCGGAGTCCTTTTACCAGCGCCTCCGGGTTGTCCGGGTCGGGCATCCACGACGGGAATATGATTCCATCTTCGATGCCTCGGCGCACCGCGTTGACCCGGCCACCATGCCATTTGCACCAGTCGCAATCCAACATGGGCAGGCATGAGTCCAGGAAATGCCTCAATGGTACAGGGTCGGGCTTGCAAACCGTTTCAACGTCGTGCAGCGCTCTTACGAGGTCACTGTAGTCCTGTTCGGTATACACATACCCCTGGGTGCCCGACTCGTCATCTTCCGCATCGCCGCCGCCAATCGCGTCAAGGAAAGCGCCCTGCCCCCGTGCCGGCGCCGGGGTGAACTTGATATGAATCTCCCCGATCTCAGCCTTCCAGTCCTCGCAGGAAACGAACCCGAGTTTCTTGCGTCCATTCTCGAGTATCTCCAGCCTGATTTGATAACCTTCCGTCTGCGGCAGATTGGCCGCCAGAATCGGGCCGAGCGCTTCGGCGAGCGCTTTCCGGGCGTCTTCGACGGTTGCCATGTCAACATCCTCTATCCAGAATGTGTTGCCAATATCATAATACAGGAAAATTCCTTCAAGCCGCCAAAAGCGACAGAAAGGTGGACTCTCATGCCTACAACTCTAATCCACGGCAAGTACGTCATCAGCCGCGCCGGAACGGACGCGGCTTCCAGCGTCGTTCTCACCGATGGCGCGGTTTTCCAGCGCGACGGCGTAATCGAGGCGGTTGGCGACTACCGGAACCTCAAGGCTGCCCACTCAGCCGACGAGGAGATCGGAGGTCCGGGCTGCATCGTCTTCCCCGGATTGGTCAACGCCCATCACCACGGGAGGGGAGTCTCCACGTTCCAAATGGGGGCTTGTGACGACTCGCTGGAGACCTGGATTCTCCGCGGTTGGGGACGCCGCCCCCACGACCATTACCTGATGACCCTCTATACCGCCATGCAGATGATCGAGTCGGGCACGACCACCGTCATGTACAACCATTCCCAGACGCCGGTGACTGGCCTGGAACAGGACATCGCCGAAGTGCTCAGCGGTTTTGGCGATGCGGGGATGCGGACGGCCTTTTCGGTCTACTTCCGCGGTCAAAACCGGGTGGTCTACGAGGACGACGGCCAGTTCATTTCGGGGCTGCCTTCGGACCTGGCGGACAGTGTACGCCGATACCTGGCGGCTACGGCAATGACGGCTGATGACTACTTCTCGATGGTCGAGAGTACGCACCGGAAATACACTTCGACCCCATCGGGACTGGTCAGCGTCCTGGTGAGTCCCAGTAACGTCCAATGGGTGCCGGACGAATTCCTGGTCCAAACCAAAGAGCAGGCGCGGCGTCTCAACACCGCCATCCACATGCACCTGGCCGAAAGCCCCTACCAAAAGGAGTACGGCCTGCGGAAGTGGGGTAAGACCCCGCTGGCCCACCTAGACGATCTGGCTTTTCTCGGCCCCGAAGTCTCGTTCGCCCACTCAGTCTGGGTCACAGACCACGATATCGAACTTCTGGCGGAAAACCAGTCCACCGTTTGCCACAACCCCAGTTCCAACCTGCGTCTGAAGAACGGCGTAGCCCCGGTGACCTCCATGCTGTCTGGTGGGGTCAACGTGGCGATGGGCACCGACAGCACGGCCATCAACGACGACGATGATATGCTCCAGGAGATGCGCCTTGCGTCACGGCTGCACCGGGAACCCGGCATCGGCAGACCCGCCGTCAATTCCCATCAAGTCCTGGCAATGGCCACGGCCAACGCCGCCCGTCCCACCGCATTCGGTTCTCACATCGGGACCCTGGAACCGGGCCGCCGCGCCGACCTCGTGCTGGCGGACCTCTCAGCCATCGAGACCCCTTACCTGGACCAGGAGATCGGTCCGGTGGACGCCCTTCTCAACCGTGGAAAACCGCGCGACGTCCAAACGGTGATGATAAATGGAAAAGCCGTGTTCCGGGACGGCCGCTTTCCCGGATCGATCAAAGAGGACGTGACAAACGAGCTGCGGGACCAGTTCGCCCGGTCATTGGAGCCCGAGGTCGCGCAGGTCCGAGGCATGATTGCCCGGTTGATGCCCTATGTGGAACGGTTTTATGAGTCCTGGGGCGCTGGCGGTACAGACCCTCACTACCGCTACAACAGCCGCGGCTAAGTCCTCCCGATCTCTCAAACCCGACACATGCTGAATCCAGATTGCCAGCATCGGGATACCCCCACGGGCCAACCATTGTAGTAACATTACACGCGAGCAGATTCAGTCTGGACTTTCCCGGCTGCTGTCCGTTTACGGCGCGGCGTGAGTCCACGGAGGCATGGAAGAGATGACGACAGTAGGCGCAGGCAAATACACCTACACGCTGGTACAGGACTGGGCCAAGCTCCCCACAGGCCAGTCCTTCGGCACCGTTAGCGCCGTGGCCACCGATTCCCAGGACCGGGTGTACGTTTTTCAAAGGGCCGAGCCCCCGGTGGTAATCTTCGACCGGGACGGCAATTACCTTAGCTCATGGGGCAACGGCAATTTCGTCAGCCCCCACGGTCTGTACATCACCGGCGACATCGTGTATCTCACCGACAGAGAGGGCTCGGTGGCTATGAAGTACACGCTGGACGGCAAGCCTCTCCAGATCATCGGGACCCACGGTGTCTACTCCGACACCGGGACTGAGGAGACCGGTACCGTCGTGCCGCGTGCGGCGGGCCCGTTCAACTACGTGACGGAGATGGTGCCCGCTCCGTCGGGAGATCTGTACATTTCCGACGGCTACCGCAACGCCCGGATGCACCGGTTTTCCGCGGCAGGTGAGTTGATCGCGTCCTGGGGTCAACCGGGCAAGGGAGGGCCCAACGAGTTCCACCTCCCGCACAGCCTTCTGGTTGGGCAGGACGGACTCGTGTACCTCTGCGACAGGGAAAACAGCCGCATCCAGGTGTTCTCCCAAGAGGGTGAGTACATCACCATGTGGACCGACATGAACCGCCCACTGGACATCTCCCAAGACAGCGAGGGCATCTTCTACATCAGCGAGCGCGCTGAAAACGGCACTCCGCCCCAGATCAGCGTCCTGGACCAGGAGGGCAAGGTGCTGGCCCGTTGGCCTTCAAGGTCCGCCCACGGCTCCTGGGTCGATGCCCACGGCGACATCTATCTCGCCCTGACCGCCGAACAGAGCGTGGACAAGTACGTGCGCCAGGGTTAGCCGTTTTCGTCAACTGATTCCTGACCGGCGATGCTCGTTTGCAGCCTCCGGTCCATCCGGGCAAGGTACCGGCGCGTATGCAGATTGGCATGTTCTATCAAATGCAAGTGCCAAGACCGTGGACTCGCGGCAGCGAGTCGCAACGGTTCTTGGATATGCTCGAACAGGTGGCATTTGCCGAGGAGATGGGCTTGAGCAGCGTCTGGATGGCGGACCATCAATTCCGGACCGAATGGTCCCATTCCAGCGCTCCCGACGTTACCCTGGGTGCGCTGAGCCAGCGCACCACCGTTATGAGGCTGGGCATCGCCGTTGTCGTCCCCCCGGTGCAGCACCCGCTTCACATTGCGGCCCGCACCGCCACCTTGGACATTCTCAGCAAAGGCAGAGTCGACCTGGGCGTGGGCCGGTCCGGTTACCCTTACCAAATGGCCGCCTTCGGCACCGATCTGAAGGACGCCACCGGGATGGTGGACGAGGCCCTGGAGATCATCCCAAGGGCGTGGACTGAAGGGGAATTCACCTACGAAGGCAACTATTACAAAATCCCCCTCCGGGAGGTCCACCCGAAACCGGTCCAGGCGCCGCACCCTCCCATCTGGCTGGGGTGCAGCCAGGAAGAGACCTTCAGAAAGGCAGGCTTGATGGGGCTGGGTTGCCTGGCGATGGCGGGCGGCGGGGCTGAGGGACTCGCTCCGCTGGTCGGCGCCTACCGGGAAGGCATCCGGGACTCGGACCCCCTAACGCGAGTGGTCCACAACCGGGTGTCGGTCAGCACTGTCGCCATTTGCGGTGAAGACCGCCTCAAAGTCCAAGAGCAGGCGGCGGGTCTCATCGATTGGTACCGCAATCAACAGGCCCTGCGGGACGTGCGCGTCTGGCAGGAGCAAGACCCGGCCCGAGTCCCAGAAGACTATATATGGCACTATCAGCGTTCCTCTGACCCCGGCTCACCCAAACGGGAAGAGACATCGTCGCTGGACCAGATCAAAAGCGGGCGATATTGCATCGGAGACCCTGGCGACTGCATTCGTTACCTGGAAAACTACGCGGCTGCCGGAGTGGACGAGGTCATGCCCCTTTTCCAGGTCGGGAGCATAGAACACTCGCAGGTTATGGAAACCTTACGCCTGTTCGGAAAATACATCGTCCCCCACTTCGCCGCCAAGGCAAGACCATCTTCATCCGGACATGGCGATCACGCATAAACGTGCTATCCTAGATTAATGCGTTCATCCTTAACCCGCAGTCCCAACTACAAGTACTGGGGATTTGGCGCAGTTGCCATCGGGACATTCGCCTCCGTCGCAGACCACGGCAGCGTCACCGTCGCATTACCCACCATCGCCAGCCACTTCCAGGTCGACCTCCCCACCGTGCAATGGATAGTCATCTCCTTTGCCCTTACCGTGAGTGCCCTGCTCATGCCTATGGGCCGATTGTCGGACATTTTGGGCAGGAAAGAAGTATTCCTCGTCGGGTCTTTGATAGCTGCCGTCGGAGCGGCCTTGGCCGGAGTCGCTCCGGTGTATTTGGTCTTGGTCTTGGCCCGTGTTCTTCAAGGCGTGGGCAACGCTATGACCCAGGGCACCGGCATGGCCATAATCACGTCCATCTTCCCACCTTCGGAGAGGGGGAAGGCCATCGGCATGATAATGACCATCGTTGGCACGGGCGCGGTTGCGGGACCCGCCGTTGGCGGGATACTGGTCGACACCCTTGGCTGGCGGTGGACCTTTTACTACAACGTGCCGTTGGCGCTGGTTGGCATGGTCGCAACGCAGATCGTCCTCGAAGGACGCCAAAAGCAATTCGAGCATGGAGACTCCTCCGCCAATCAGAACTTCGATTGGCCCGGCGCGGCTCTATCCACCGCGGCCCTGGTGGCTTTCCTGCTAACCATCATGAATACCCACAAGGTGGGGCTGTCGTCACCGTATATTTTTGGTGGACTTACGGGGTGCATGGCCTTGCTTGCAGCATTTATCTGGTGGGAACTTCGCACGTCTTCACCCATGCTCGACCTCAGAGAATTCAAAGCGCGGACATTCTCATTCGGCGTGTCGGCGGCGTTTCTCACGTTCCTGGGTAGTTCCTCTGTCCTGTTCCTGACCCCCTTTTACCTGCAGAAAGTGCTCGGCTTCGCGCCGATCCAAGCGGGGCTTATGGTGGTCCCTGGGGCAGCTTGCATGGCTTTCCTGGGCCCGCTCAGCGGCCACCTCTCCGACCGGTTCGGATGGAGGAAGTTCACCGTCGGCGGTCTCTGCCTTTCGGTTACCGGGCTGGCGATCCTCTCCAGGGTCTCCGAGGACACGTCCGCTTTCATGGTAATTCCGGCGTTGATGCTCCAGAGCAGCGGGATGGGAATTTTCTATTCTCCCAACACCAGCTCTATTCTGAGCGTCGTCAGCAGGGAGAAATACGGAGTCGTCACTGCCTTCCTCAACCTGGTGCGCAACAGCGCCAACGTGGCCAGCGTAGCTGTCGCCACCGCCATTGTTACCGCGACCATGGGGTTCCTGGGGTACGAACCGAGCCTGGCCGCCGTGTCGGACGCCGCCGGTGACGGGGTCAAGACCGCCTTCACATTCGGCATGAGGAACGCTTACACTTCCTTGATGTGCCTGTTGCTGGCCGCCATGACCATGTCGGCGTTCAGCTTCCACCGGGTCAAGGAGATGCCGCCAGTCCCGTCGGCTTAGCATCTCCGTCCTACACCCCGGCCTCTTCCCCGGCTTGACGGCTCACCCTCATAGACTAAAATACCGTTCACCCGGGGCGGACCCAGCCGGGCCATGTCGTTACCGGAGTTGCCCGAATGACCAACGAGAATCAGGAAACAGGCCTGTTCCTCAGCCCCTATCGTGTCCTGGACCTCACCGATGACCGGGGCCTGCTCTGCGGCAAGATACTTGCGGACCTGGGCGCCGACGTAGTCCAGATCTAACCTCCCGGCGGCAGCCCGGCCCGCAACATCGGCCCCTTCTACCACAACGATCCTCATCCGGAGAAGAGCCTCTACTGGTGGGCCTATTCCGCCAACAAGCGCGGCATCACCCTGGACCTGGAAACCGCGGACGGCCGTGCCCTGCTTGGGCGGCTGGTGGCCAAGGCCGATTTTCTCGTGGAGTCCTTCTCTCCCGGTTATCTCGACGGTCTGGATATCGGATATAGCCACCTATCCTCGATCAACCCGGGCCTGGTCATGGTGTCGATCTCTCCCTTTGGCAAGGACGGCCCCTATGGAGACTGGAAGGGCCCGGACATCGTGGGGATGGCCCTTGGCGGCTTCATGTACCTCACGGGAGACAGCGACAGACCTCCCGTTCGAGTCTCCTTCCCCCACCTATACCTGCACGGGGCGGCTGCCGGCGCTACAGGCGCAATGATGGCCCACACCCACCGGGCGCTGACAGGTCAGGGGCAGCACGTGGATGTTTCCTGCCAGCAGGCCGTGGCCAAGACACTGACCCACGCGCCCCAGAGTTGGGACCTGGAGGGAGTCATCCTCAAGCGCATGGGCGTGTTCCGCCAGACCTCTGGCGACAACGTGGTCCGTACTAGCTGGGCCTGCAAGGACGGCTTCATCAACTACACACCCCAGGGCGGCAGCGCGGGAGTCGCCGCCAGCACCCGCACCTTGCTGGCCTGGATGGACGAGGACGGGTTCGGCGACGAATACCTGAACTCCGTGGACTGGGAGAACATGGGTTACGGCCAAGTGCGGGCCGAGGTGATGGCCAAAGCCGTGGGACCCATGCAGCGGTTCTTCCTGACCAAGACCAGAGAAGAGTTGGTCCAGGCGAGCATCGAGCGGCGCATCTTGCTCTTCCCGGTGGCCACGCAGGAGGACATCCTCAAGCACCCCCACCTGGAGGCCAGGGACTATTTCCGGGAGATCGCACACCCGGAACTGGACGCCACCGTTACCTATCCGGGCCTGTTCGTCAAGGACCGAGAAGGCTCCCGCCTCGGCTTTAGAAAGCGTCCACCGCTCATCGGGGAACACAACCTGGAGATATACCAGGGAGAACTGGGACTTACCTCGGAAGACCTGGCGACGCTGAAGGAAGGGGGAGCCATCTAATGGCGCGGAAACCGCTGGAAGGTCTCAAGGTGCTTGATTTCTGCTGGGTGGCCGTGGGCCCGATGACCACCCGGTACCTGGCGGAACACGGCGCAACCGTACTGCGCGTCGAGTCATCCAAACGTCCCGAGACTCTGCGCCGCGCGGCACCCTTCGGAGGCGGCATCCAGGGGATCAACCGGAGTGGTTATTTCGCCAGCTACAACCCAAACAAGTACGGGATCTCTATCGACATGGCCCATCCCAGGGCTCGTGAACTGGTCCTCAAGCTGGCGGAATGGGCAGACCTGGTCACGGAGAATTTCACTCCCGGCACCATGGAGCGCTGGAATCTCGGGTATCCGGACCTGAAGCAGGTCAACCCTGGAATCGTCATGTTCAGCACGTCGATGCTGGGGCGCGGCGGACCCTACGAACGGCAACCCGGTTTCGGTCCGGTACTCTCCTCATTGGCGGGTCTGTCCAACATCACCGGATGGCCCGACAGAGACCCGGTCAATCCTTACGGTGCGTATACCGACTTCATCGGTCCCAGGTTCGCGGTTGCCGCGATCCTATCGGCCCTGGACTACAAGCGGCGCACCGGCGAAGGCGCACACCTCGACATGTCCCAACTGGAGGCGTCTCTTCATTTTTCCGCTCCCTACCTGCTGGACGCCGCCGTTAACGGCCATCAGCAGATGCGGCGCGGCAACGAGGAACCGGGCGCGGCCCCCAACGGAGTCTACCCGTGCAGGGGTGACGACCGCTGGATAGCCATATCCTGCCAGACCGGCGAGGAATGGCGGAAGCTAGCCGGTCTCATGGCGAATGTGGGTTGGAGCCAAGACAGGGGAGAGAAGTTCTCCACGTTGCTGGGACGCAAGGAGCACGAAGAAGAGCTTAACGCGCTCATTGCGGAGTGGACAGCGGACAAGGAACCCCGGCCTCTGATGTTCGCGCTTCAAGAGGCTGGGATCCCAGCCGGAATGGTCAACGACTGCCGCGACCTGTTCGACGACCCGCAACTGACCCACCGGGGACACTTCACGTTCCTGGACCATCCGGAGATCGGCCCGTACCCCAGCGACCGTGCCGAGTTCAACCTCTCGAAGACTCCCGGAAGCCTGGACACACCCGCGCCCCTCCTGGGACAGCACACCGAAATCGCCCTCCGAGAAATCGTCGGCCTCTCCGAAGAGGAGTTCGAATCCCTGAAAGAGGACGGCGTACTGGAATAAGACGGCGGTCTAACCCGTCGTCTCGAACGCGAGCGTGGCGAACCGCATGAACACGCCGCCCCTGGGCGCGGCCAGCGGACCATTACCCACCAGGCAGGCGAACACGTGACTCGCCCCCGGAGTCGCGCCTCCTGGCACCTCGATGCGTTGCTGCGCGTTTATTCCCACGATTACGCCGGTGCTTCTATCAATCTCACCGTCGATCCACACCTCGCCGTAATTGTCGACGTTGGCCTCGAAGTACATTCGCGCGCCGGCTAACTCCATGCCGTCGATACTTTCAGGCAGCTCAACGGCGATGCGGTACCAGGCAAAGGTGAATCCCTCAGACAGGCTGGCGCGGATGTTGTCGCAGACCTCCCACCCGGAATCGTCGTAGCCCGGCAGACGCGCCGGTGATTCCAGCAGCCTGGCAGTAAGTCCTTCGTTGGGCTGCCCCGGCACCAGGCCGGGACCAACCCGCCATTGTCCCTTGACCTTGGCCCTGTCCTCGGCATTATTCAGGTCCAGCGCTACTCTGGGCATGGCGCACCTCCATCATAATGATACGTCCATTGGAACCTGGCTGTTGTAGCCAACAAAGGGCCATCGTCTGAGATGGACGACGGCCCTCGATTTCCTGAGTTTGAGACCCTATTCTCCGGTGGCCTCTTTAACCCGGCGAATGGCTTCGATGTGCTGGTCCGGCGAGCCCGATCCGCCGGTGCCGACGGACATATGGGTCGCGCCCAATTCTGACCAGGTCTTGACCTCGGTGACCCAGTCCTCCGGCCCTTGGCCCGTTGCGGTTATCCGGCCCTCCAGGCCGATTTCCGACGGGTCCCGGCCCGCCGCCCGGGCAAACTCGCGGACCTTTTCGATCGCGCCGCGCCCGGTCTCGTCGGGAGCAAACATGGGTAGCCAGCCATCGGCCATGCGGCCCACCCGCCGCAACACTCTGTCAGTGGGAATAGGGCTGGCCGAGCCGCCTGCGCCCATCCAGATGGGAATTGGCCGTTGCACCGGCAAAGGCTTGATGCCGGCATGAGATATCTTGTGGAATTTACCTTCGAAATCGACCACTTCTTCGGTCCAAAGGCGGCGCAGTAGGGTTATCTGCTCCGCACACTTCTGGCCGCGTGTGTGGAAGTCCTCGCCCAGGGCTTCATATTCGACCGGGTTCCAGCCCACGCCAATGCCCAGGCGCAGACGGCCATCGCTTAGGACGTCCACTTCCGCTGCCTGCTTGGCTACCAACGCGGTCTGCCGTTGGGGCAGGATCAGAATCCCGGTGACCAGATTGACCTTCTTGGTGATGGCGGCGAGGTAGGCCATCAGGGTGAAAGGCTCGTGGATGTAGCTTTCGTGGGTGTAGGGGAAGCGGGGTACTTCGGGATGATGCTCGGGATTTGCCCCCAGGACATGGTCCAGGATGCGGACATGGCTATATCCCAGGTCTTCGGCGGCCTGTACGTAGTCCCGCACTGCGCCGAGGTCGGAAGCGAATTCGACTATTGGGACGGTGACTCCAATATCCATCTCTACCCTCCTTAAAACTCTCGATAGCGGCCAAACCGTATCACACCCTTTCAAACCCGCGCAAGACAAAGATCGGATCCGCGAAGGGCCCAAAGTTACGCGAAGAAAACTTTTCCGCTGATCCCTATTGAATGGTCCTCAAATCACGTCTTCGCACGTCATCACGCCTTTGCGTTAAATCCTCGGCCTTCTTCTGTGTTCTCGGGCCAAGGGCTATAATACGGGCCAAATTCGGGCCCGGAGGAAGGCTATGGAGTCCGGTGACGCTTCATTACTGCCGCACCAGTTTGGTCCACTCCAGGGAATCCGCGTAATCTCCAGCGGCACCATCATCGCCCAACCGTTCGCCGCGGCGTTGGCCGCCGAGATGGGAGCCGAGGTAATTCAGGTGGAACGGCCCGGCAGGGGGGACGCCGTGTGGAGGAATCTTGAGTTCCCGATCCACGGCGATAACGGGCACATGGCGGCGGCTGGCTGGGTCCAGGACCGCCGCAACAGCTTTCACGTTACGCTGGACATCTCGAATCCCCGGGGACGGGAGATGTTCCTTGACCTGTTGCGCCAGGCGGACATTTGGATGGAAAGCTCCATCCCCGGCACCTACTCCGAGTGGGGCTTGGATGACGCCACCGTCCTGGAAGCGAACCCCCGCATGGTAATAACCCACGTTTCCGGCTACGGGCAGGACGGGCACGCCGACTACCTTACGAGGGCGTCTTACGACTTCATCGGCCAGGGTTTCGGGGGACTGATGAACCTGACCGGGTTCCCGGAGCCGGACTCGCCGGTAAGAGCCGCGCCGTGGACCGGCGATTACATCACGGCGCTTTTCTGCATGTGGTCCACGTTGGCGGGATACATCAACGCCCAACGCACGGGGAAGGGGCAGGTCATCGACCTGGCCCAATACGAAGCGATACACCGGATATTGGCAGGCACAATGGTGGCCTACTACGAATTGGGCCTCAACCGCGAACGCTCCGGGAACGCCGGAGGGATAATCCAGCCCTACGACACCTACCAGGCCAGCGACGGGTGGGTCAACATCGCCGCCCTCGGCGGAGTGTTCAATCGGCTGTGCGGAGTCCTGGGCCTGGACCCCGCCGACGAAAAGTGGCAAAGCGCCACCCACAACCCGGACACCCCGGAATGGTACGAGCTTGACGCCATAGTACGGGGTTGGGTCGAGGAGCGCACGGTCCAGGAAGTGGTCGAAACCCTCAACGCGGCCCAGGTCGGTTGCTGCACCATTATGACGCCCAGGGACATGGCCGAGGACGCCCATTACAAGGCCCGGAACGTGCATATTGAATGGGAAGACGTGGGTCTCGAAAAGGTTGTCAAGGGCACCGGTGTAATCCCCAAATTCTCGGACACCCCGGGACAGGTGTGGCGGGGGTCCGTGCCTCTCGGCCATGACAACGACCTGGTGTTCCAGCGCCTGTTGGGACTATCGGAAGAGGCGATCACGGAGTTGAGGGAGCAGGGTGTAATCTGATGAAATATCACATGTTCATGCTGCCTACCATTGGCCGGCGTGCCGAACTGGAACAGGGCATGGCCGGGACCCGGGACGACCTGTACCAGCGGATGTTGCACGAGATCGCCGAGCAGGCCCGTTTCGGGGAGGAACTTGGCTACTACAGCGTGGGCTTTACCGAGCACCATTTCCACATAGAAGGATTCGAGCTTTCCACCAACCCGCTGATGCTGGACGCTTACGTGGCCGCCCGCACTGAAAAAATCAAGGTAGGGCAGCTTGCTTTGGTGCTGCCGACCCATCACCCTCTGCGGGTGGCGGAGGACGTGGCCGTCCTGGACCAGATGACCCGCGGCCGCATGTACGTCGGTTTCGCCCGCGGCTACCAGACCCGGTGGGTGAACACCCTGGGCCAGCCCCTGGGCCTGGGAGCTACATCATCGGACAAGTCGGACCAGGACGCCCGCAACCGGGCTGCCTTCGAGGAGGCATGGCAGATCATCAAGCGGGCCTGGACCACCGACACCTTCTCTTATGACGGCCAGTTTTGGAAAGTGCCGCCCGCGGACACCATCTGGGACATGCCTCCTACCAAGCAATGGGGCCAGGGGGCGGAGGCTGGCGGAACGCTGCGCGAGATCGGCATCGTGCCCAAGCCCTTTCAGAAACCCTATCCCGACGTTTATGCGCCCTTCACCTATAGCGCCACCACGGCCAGGTTTTGGGCCCGCGAGGGCGGTACTCCGGTGGTCCTGTCCGACGATGTCGAGTTCTGCCAGGCCCTATTCGGGGCCTATCTCAACGAGGCCCAATCCGCCGGAAGGGACCTGAAACTGGGCCAGGGTATCGCAATGGGGGCGACGCTGTGTATCGGCGAAACGGAAGAGCAGGCTCGGGAGCTACGGGAGCTTTTCGACTGGGTGTTCAGCACCTGGTTCGGCGCGTTCGGCTTCCCGCCCGGACTGGTGCTTCAGGGGACGCCTGACAGGGTCGCCAAACAGCTAAGAGAGTTGCACACCGCCCTAAACTTCGAGGAATTGTTCCTCTGGCTGAACACTGGCCTTTACGACCATCAAGTGATGATGCGGCAACTGGAGCTGTTCGCCACCAAGGTCATGCCCCAGTTTGACTAGGGCGATGCGGTGTGATTTTCTGAACTGTGATTCTCGGGATTGGCGCGATGGCCGTGATTAGGAACGCGAATCATGGCAATCCCCAAATCAAACGAATCACAGTTCAAAACAAAGGGGCCTTATTGGGACGCCCTCCAATCGGCGACCCACTCCAGTACGTCGGCCAGGGGCAGAACGTCGGCGTATTTCTGGTCCATATCGAACAGGTTCATGGCGTGGGTCGCCTCGTGCCGGTCAAACACGCATTCCTCGACGACGACCATGCGGTAACGATTGGTGCAGCCGTCAACCACGCTGGCGCGGACACATCCGCTGGTGCTCTCCCCGCAGGTGATGATGGTGTCCACGCCCAGGTAATTCAGGTGACCCATCAACGGCGTCCCCCAGAACGCGCTGGGCGATGACTTCCTCAAGACGGCCTCACCGTCGATGGGCGCGGCCTCGTCGATAATATCGTACTGCCGCTCCCGGCGCTCCCTGATTTCCGGGCCGGGGTCTCTTGGGCTCAAGTAACCCCTCCTCGCCGACCAACCCTCGATGCCCGCGTGGTCCAACCCGGTCATGTGAACGACGGGAATACCCGCGTCCCTGGCCGCCCCCAGCAACGTTTGAATGTGGGGTATGGCGTCCCAGGCCGCCAGCCCGCAGCTACCCGGCCAGTCCTTCACCGCGTCCAACAAAGGCTGTGGCTCGTCCCCATAGACCCAACGGTAAAGGTCAATCAGCAACAAGGCAGGTTTGGCCCCGAACCCCACGCGCCGGTGTTCGCTCAAGGCGAGATGGGCCTGGTCTTGCTTGGTGAGGAATTGGTGCCAGACACGTTCGGGCATGACGCACTCCTATTCGCGCCGCGCCTATTGTACTGTGGGCGCGGCAAAAAACTCGCTTATTAAACTGAGGGCATCCTCAGGATTCCCCAACTGGCACTCCCATACAACCAACACACGCCAGCCGGAAGCCTCCAGTTTGGATGTGTGTTCCTGATCGCGGGTCCGCGTTCTCGTGAGCTTGGGTTCCCAATACTCCAGGTTGGACTTGGGCAGACCAGCGATTGGGCAGACCGGGTCGGGATGCCAATGCCAGAAACAGCCGTTGACGAAGATAACCGCCCTATGGCGAGGCAATGTCAAATCAGGCTTGCCGGGCAAGTCTCGCCGGTGAAGCCGGAACCGGTATCCCATCCGATGCACCATTGAACGCACCGCGAGTTCCGGCTTCATCCCCCGCGACCGGATTTGAGACATGCACCAGGAACGGTCTTGCGGACTTAGGTTATCCAAACCGCGTTACTCCAAAACGCGCTCCGCTTCCTCCCGCAACAACCGCCCCAGCGCCTTCTCTGGCAGCGCGTCCAGCAGCGTCACACCGCCGCGACGGTTCAACGCCACCATCCAACTTCGAAAGGCTTCCCGCTCGAACAGCCGCCCGCCGTCGTCCCAATGTTCCCGCATCACGTCGTATATTCCCCGCAGCACCCGCCGGTTCATCGACACCGACGGACGCTCAATCAGCGCCGACCGGACATCTTGCCGGTGCAACAGGATAGTTAGAAACTCCCGTGGATTGTCCGGGTCAACGTCGTGGGCAATCTTCCCTAGCCACCAGAGGCGAGAAACCCCGTTATCTCGAATCAACGCTCTGTTCCCTGTGGCAAAAAAGTGGTTCCGAACCTCTCTAACCGCATCGTCGTTCTTATCGGGCTGATGGTTCAGCCAACGCCAGGCCACGTATTTGGGACAATCGCAGTGGCACAGGTAAACCCACATCCGCTCAATGGACGCTTGGTGCGGCGTTAAATTCGACAGCGACTTGTAGACAACAAGCGCGTTGTCTACATCTGTAATGGACGGCTCATTCCCGTCCATTACAAGTTGGCCTGAAAGACCGGGGGCTGCCAACTGCGACTCCCTCACCCCATTAACCGGCGGAACCGGAGGGCTCGATACCTCGGTCGCATAATACCAATCAAGACGGTCGGCGACTGTGCTCCGCAGGTTCTCAAGCGCATCTTCCGTATAATACTGTAGTCGCGTCACGGTCCGCCCGGCTCCGCATCTGCAATGACTGGCATCTTGAGAAAGGGCGAGTCAAGCACCTTCTGGGCATCAATCAGACGGTCTGCATCTTTGGAACCCAACGGCTTACATCCCACTGCCTCAAGACGCTGATCAAGTGATGAAAACCATCTAAATTCACGGTAGTTATCAGCACTCTGGTCTACCTCGTTCAATACGGCCATTAGGGCAGGCAAGTACAGCCCATTCATTAAGTACTGACCTTCAGGCTTATTATTGGCGACCTCTCGGGCTACGTTATAGCGTAAAGCATCAGCCGTCGACATCTCGATCCAAATACGGTCGTCGTCGAGTTGGCACTGCCAACGGCCGTCTGGTAGGTTACGCCGTGGTCTATGTCCGAATATGCACCCGATTGGCGCCTCATCCGCCGTATCGACCCAGTAATCTTTGGGCACGTCCTCAGCGAGGACTGCGCCTGCCGAGATGTCGAAAGTTCGCCCCGAAAAATCTGGGTGCCATCCATCCGCACGAAAGCCGATCAGTTCTTGCGTGCATACGAGAAACGGGGCGAATTCGACACGTCCAGACAAGTCACCCGCGGGGTAAACCTTGGTTATATTCGAGCCATCCGACTCTATGAGATCTCGAAAGTGGGTCCTTGACGCCTTGACCAAAAGCACATACTGACCGAATCGTTCCTTGACGAGACGGAGTAAGTCGGGGTCGCTAAGTTCAAACTGTGCGTTCACTTCGACTGCGGTGCTGCCCTGGATGCGATTGACTTCTATTTCAACTTCGAATTCTGCGTGTGGATAGTCGTCGCCATAACTCGGAGGGCGCAGCACTGGATGCGGCCATGCCTTGCTCGGATCGAACTTCATCGCTAATCTCCCTTTGCTTCCACTGCGGACAGGCGCCAAGCCCTGCCGCCAATCGGAGAGTCAGCGGTGATTTCCAACTCCGTTCGCTCGCCGTCAACTATTGTGAAATGGTCCAGAGACACGTTATCAGTAAGTGAGCGGACATCTTCACGCCGGATCGCCGACGAGTCTCCGGCCTCTTCAAGGTTAAGCCTTACGACACCGCTGCCGTTCGCTCGAAAACTGAGCCGGTAACAGTTGTCGCGCCCTTCAATCGACAGGATTCGAACGTTTGAGATCGGAATCCTTTTGAACCTGACCTGACCACCGCCTCGTCCGCCGGTTCCACCTTCGCCATCACCGTCGCCCGGCCCTCCGTTTCCACCTTCGCCGCCGTTTGTGCCAGTTCCCGCCCCGCCAATCGAGCCTGTGTCTTCGCCGTCACCTTCTCCCTCTTCCGACTCTTCGTCTTCCGTGTTCAGAACCGGGGGTGTCGGGCGGCGAACCGGTTTCAGCGTTAGTTTCACGCGATCGCCAAACCCCGGTTCTTCGGTTCCTTCACCGTCATGGCCAGCATCCTCAAACGGTTCATCGTCTGGAAGGTAAGCCGCGAGCTCTGACAGCACCGTTGACGCGCCCCCTTCCGGAGGACCCGCGGCCTTACGAACCTCGCTGCGTATCCAGTCGGTGATTCGTTTCAAGGCTCGTCTACCCCTTCGCCTTTCTCCTTCTGGAAGTCGATCAGGCTCGAACTTATTGTGTTGTGGATTTTCCATCCGGCGCAAAAGTTCATTGCCTTGGGGATCCTCAAAGACACACATCGCAGCGAAATCTTGAAATCCTGGAAATCGAATCAGACCGTTCTGTTCAGTTGTCACCAGCATCCCGGTACGACGCACGAAGGCAACTTTGCTTGGTAAGCCTTCCTCAACGCGAATCCACAATCGGCAATGTCCGAGGTCTACGTCCTGCTTCTCAATCGGCAGGTTGCCATCATCGGAAATTTGCCAGAACGCCCGCGCCTGTTTCAGTGCGCTGCCGCCTTCATCCCCTGAGTCCTCGGAGTCGCCGACGTTTTCTTCCAGATAATCGAACCACTTCCCCAGTGAAGCATCGTCGATTTCGAGTAGTCCCAGGTCAGTGAGAGTTTGGTCTGGATCAATCAACACCTTAAGATTTCCCTGGTGGACCGCATAGAAGAAATTTTCGATCACGCTCGAAGCAATCCGTCGACGCCAATCAGAAGTTTCGAGAAACCCTGCAATCGACAGACTTGTTCCATACACAGGAGATCTCAGGTCCGCACTGAGCAGCCGAAAACGCTCTGGAATATCTTGGCCACTAAGCTCACGACACCCGTCTTTGATTCCGAAGAACCCAGTTCCTTGAGTCTCCCCTTCTTTACTCTCGTGCGACATGAGCACTGACTTGCCTTGGAAAGACTCGACCTGCCTACCATCTTCCTCCTTCCTCGTAGCAGGTCCAGTAAAAGACTGTACGTAATGCGGAGACCGCGAACGGCGCGTACTTCCCGATGCCATGCGACCCGCCAGCGCCTTCAACTTCTGGCTTGAGGCTCACTCCTTGCATCTTAACGAGCGCACGCCATTGATCTCCGCGAAGCCCGGTTGTGTTACGGTCAGATACACGCAGGCAGGGTACCCTGTCTCGCTCCAAAACTAGTCGAGCAGACTCGAGGGCCTGTTTTGCCAGATCATCATCCGTCGCCGCCCGTTTTGACGCTTCAATAGCGGACATCAGTTCATTGCGCCCAAGTTCCTCGGGGGTGAAGTCCTTAAGTTCAAATGTTACATGAACCGGTTCTCCGAGCCGCCACCCGGCGTCAAGGGAGTTTTGTATCGTCTCCCGCGCGAGGCTCGACAACGGAGCGCCATTGAAATGTGCTATGCCAGGGTCGTTAAAACCGTCAACGCGGCCGCCGTTGGTTGGGGGAAACCTCCAGCCAATCTTTGTGGTCATTGCGCTCTCTCTTGTTTCAAAATCTCCGCGCATTGATTCCCAACCATGTGCGCTAATTCCACGCACACGGCATTTCCCAACAGCCGGTACTGCTCCGATACCGGGATGTCCGGGAAGAGAGGAGGGGGTTCCCCGTCGAAACCCTGGAATCGGGCGATTTCCTCAACGCTGAGTTTGCGAATCCCCCACGCATCCTTTACGAACGGCACGTTGTGGCCGCCGATGCCCATATTTGCGGTCAAGGTCGGGCAAAGGCCGTTCTTCTTCTCGCGCACATAGGAACGCCGCAACTGGTAAATGTTCGCCTTCGACTCACCCGCAGCAATCTCGCGGTCAATCATCTTGTAGTAACGATTGTCCGAGGGCAGATAGGCGTCCTCGGCACCGGGCCGGGTACGGTCGATAAATTCATCGAGCGAACTATGATTCTTGCCCGCGCCATTTACCGAAGGGGGAACAAATGGATTATATGAAAAATGATAGCGCGACGCGGCTACCATAAACAGCCGGTGACGGTCTTGCGGCAAATCTGTTGCGTCCTTAACATTCACAGTCCAGCAGGACGTATCCCTGAACCAGTACCCGGCCTGACGCAATGCCCGGCGCATTGCGTCAAACCAAGCCCCTTCCGCGCCGTAGAGTAAGTATGGCACGTTCTCCAGTATAACAAGCCGGGGCCGTCGCTCAGGCGAGAACTCTTCGAGAATTCGGGGAATTTCAAAGAACAACTTCCCCCGTGGGTCTTCGAACCCGCGCCGACCGCCAGCCTGTGAAAAGCTCTGGCAAGGAAATCCTGCGGCCAATACGTCAACGTTCGCGAGTCCGTCCGCCTGCACGGACAGGTCGCGGACATCCTTCTCGACCAATGGCACGTCCGGGAAGCGGTGCCGAAAGGCCAGGCAGGCATATTCATCGTTATCGGTAGCCCATGTTATGTTAAATCCCGCATCGGCAAGCCCGGAGGCAAACCCGCCCATCCCACTGAACAGGCATCCAGCCGTCAGTTGACCTTCCTGCTCAGCCATTCATACGCCTATCTCGAGGGGCCGATTATGGTCACGATTTACTTTATTTCCACGCTCTTGGCCTGTCAATAATTGTGAGGCGTTTCTCTAGTGGCTTTCCAATGATGTCCCGGAAATCCTCCACGTTCAAACGAGGTCGTTTAACGCAATGACGCAAAGATGCCCCTGCGTTAGATAAACCAATCTCCAGGATGAACAAGGTAGGGCGTTTTACGTCCAGATTCGTTCGACGTCATATTGGTCGAATACGGTGTCGCAGCCCAGGATTGGCATGTTCTCTACAATCGACTGAGCTATCAGCATCCGGTCAAAAGGGTCCTTGTGATGAAATGGCAAAGAGACCACTTTTGCCGCATGTTCGACGTGGATTGGCAACACTCTCAGTCCGTTTGCGGCAATTTCCCGCGCCACCAACTCGGAAAGGGGCTCGGTCAGGTTGTATTTTCCAATCGAGGCTTTGATTGCAATCTCCCAGTAGGATGCAGGGCTGAGGAACAGTTCATTTCCGACGTCGGATAGGGCCTCCCGCGCCGTCGCGCTGAGTCGCTGGTCATCGAGGGACATCCACAAGAACGCATGAGTGTCAAGCAACAAGTTCAAGGAAGATAACCCTGGAAGTGCTCCAGATAGTCGTCATCATCCGAAATTATGGTCAGTTTGCCCTTGCCCAGACCGAAGCGGCGCGTCCTCTTCGGGGCGCCGTCTTTCACCAGCCGGGCTACGGTATCGCCGTCCCGCGTCAACTCTATCTCTTCGCCCGGCTGTAGTTGGTCGACCAGTTCGATGAGCCTGGAGTTCGCTTCGCTGATGGCAATAGAGGTCATAGCAGCCCCTCCTACTGACCTGGCTTTCAAGCATCAGGAATTCTAGTGAAACAGATTCCGACCGTCAATCAATACAAGAGTCCGCAAATGGGAACCTAACGCAAAGACGCAAAGAAACCTCCTCAGTGAAACTTCGTGGCCCTTCGTGGATAGACCTTGCCGCGCCCTGATATCTCCAAGTTGACACCCAAACCCTGCTCCTTCAAAATGATCGTGACCCACTCCGTTACACGTTGCTAAGGAGGCCCGAATTGACACAGACAGCGGCTTACACGATGGATGGATTCATCGAAGACGTTAAGGACATATTCGCCAACATCAGTGACCCCAAGGCGCAGGCTGAGGCCGTTTCCGGGCATTTGAAAGATTTGATGGCGGTCTCCGGTTGGCTCGAAGAAAGGCTGGACCTCCCCGAGGAAGGCGGCTATGGCCGCGTCGACCTCCACCTCGAGGAAGAGTCGGGTCACCCCGGCCCCGGCTGGCTGCTCATGTGTTCCGTTCAGCGCCCCGGCCAGGACAACCTGCCCCACGACCACGGCGCGGCCTGGGTCGTCTACGGTGTATACGACGGCACCATCGAACAGACCAAGTGGCGCTGGTTCTTCCCCGGTGAGGGCGTAAACGAGGCCCAGATCAAAGAGACGGGCCGGTTCACCCAGAAGAATGGCTCCGTGGCCTACTTCCTCCCCGGCGAGATCCACAATACGCGGAACGTGATCGGCACTGAGGGCCGTTCCCTTGTAATCCGCCTGGAGTCTCAGAAGCTTGACCGCGTTACCCGGTACCAGTACAACCCGGCGGACAACAGCATGCGGGTCATGGACCGGTAAATAGGAGGGCGGGGCAATGATCTCACAACTGCGTACATATACCGTCAACCGGGGCATGATGGACCAATGGGTGAAGCTTTTCGCCGAGCAGTTGGTCCCCATGCAGGAAAAGCACGGCATCAAGATCGACGGCATGTGGGTCAACCAGGACAAGGACCAGTTCATCTGGATCCGGAGCTTCGGTGACGCTGACGACGTCAAGGCCAAAGAGGCGGCGTTTTACGGCTCGTCCGAGTGGCAAGGGATAATGGCCCACGCCCGCAGCCACCTGGCCAAGACCGTGGTCGAGACCATGGAGCCCGCTACCTAGAGATTCCATTGGTCTTCAAAGGACATTTGCAGTGTCGTTAACCCTCGCGATTCACCCGGTGGCTGAGTTGGTCCCGGCCAGCGCCACCGGGCTCGATGGCTCGTCGTTGCGCGTCAATCTGGAAGAGTTGCGCCGGTACCTGCTGGAAGACCGCAGGCTCGAAAGCGTTGATCTGGAGATCGTGCAACCCGGCGACTCCTGCCGGGTGGGATACGTGTACGACATCCTGGAGCCCCGCGCCAAAGCTCCAGGGTCAGGCAGCGATTTCCCCGGTATCCTGGGTCCCATGTCCATTGCCGGCCAGGGCACAACTCACGTGCTCAGGGGCGCAGTAGTTACGGTGGTCGACGGCGGGCAGCCGGGGGGCGATCATGGTTTTGTCACCCGGCGCGGGGGCATGACCAAAATCCTGGAAATGAGCGGCGCCGCCTCGGAGGCTTCCCCTTACGCCTCGAAGCATCACCTGGTCATGGTGCCCCACGCCCACCCGGACGTACCGCGGCACGGAGTGTTGAATGCCCTCCGGATAGCTTCGGTGAAGGCCGCCGTTTATCTGGGCCGGACAGCCCTCGGCCAACAACCCTCTTCCACCGAGGTCCTTGACCTGGAACCGCCGCATCAGAACGGCCGGGACAATCTTCCCAGGGTCGCCTACATCGGCCAGGTGCATGGACACCAGCACGGCACCGCTCCAGACGAACACATCGTCTACGGGGCAAACACGCGGGGTATGCTGCCTGTGCCGTTGCACCCCAACGAATGGCTGGACGGCGCAGTGGTCATCTCCTACTCCTGGGCAGCCCGCGGGCTGGAGACTTTCTACCACCAGAATCACCCCATAATCTCCGAGTTGTACCGGTTGCACCAGGCAGGGGAGTTGACCTTCGCTGGTTGCATCGCCACGGTGGCCTCCGAGCTACAGCACGAACTCAGCCGCAACAGTATGGTGGCTGCGAACCTGGCCAAGTGGGGCCTGGGCGCAGATGGCGCGATAGTCACCAAGTACGCCGGCGGGGCCCCTCACTCCGACATGTTTGAGACCGCCCGTTGGTGCGAGCATCTGGGTGTGAAGACAAGTATACTGGTCAGCGACACCGCTCCCGACAGGCGGGCGGAATCGGCGGCCCTGATGAACATCCCCGGAGTCGACGCCATTGTCAATCTCAGTGAAGGGTCCGATGTGTCCTGGCCCGCGCCGCCCGTTTCCCGTGTAATCGCGGGCAACCCGGACGTGGCGAACACATTGGCGAATACCCAGGTTTTATTGTCCGGGGACGTCTGCGGCGTGGTGAACAACCAGGGTGCGTCGCGGCTTCAATCCATCGTCTATTAGTCAAACTCTCTGAGTCCCCGGTCCAGGGACCCAACACCGGAGGAGCGTCATGCGAGTGGTCCATTACATCAACCAGTTCTTCGGCGGCATCGGCGGCGAAGAATATGCAGATTCCCCTCTGGAGGCGCGTTCCGGCGCCGTGGGTCCAGGACGGTTGCTGGACCAATTGCTGGGCGAAGATTCCCAGGTTGTTGCCACCATAGTATGCGGTGACAACCATGCCGCCGAAAACCTCTCCGGCGTGGCGGCTGAGGTGGTCAAGGAAGTCCAAGAAGCCCAAGCCGATCTATTCATCGCCGGACCGTGTTTCCAGGCCGGCCGCTACGGGACCGCCGCCGGGGCCATGTGCGAGGCGGTCCGCGAGCAACTGGGCATACCCACCATCACCGCCATGGCGGTGGAAAATCCGGGGGCCGATCTCTACCACGCCACCACTTATATAGTCGATTCCGGCGAAGACGTCTCCAAGATGCAGCCGGTATTGGCCTCGATGGCCGCTTTGGGAAAGAAGCTGGCAAACGGCGAGCACATCGGCAGGCCATCCGCAGAAGGCTACATTCCTCAAGGAAGGTTGAACTCCGAGTTCGTGGATAAACCCGCGGCCTCCCGGCTGGCGGACATGCTACTCGCCAAACTGCGCAACCAGCCCTTCGAGGCGGAAGTCCCCATGCAATCCGTCGAGCAGATCCCGGTGCCGTCGGCGGTCGCCGACCTCTCGCGAGCCACCGTGGCCCTGGTGACCGACGGCGGCTTGGTGCCCACCGGAAATCCGGACCGGCTGCCCAGGTCATTTTCCAGGGTTTGGGGCGCATACAACATCGCCGGCCAGGAGGCTCTCCCGGAGGGAAGCTACGAAGTGGCCCACGGCGGCTACGACAACCGCTACGTAGAGCAGGACCCCCACCGACTGGTGCCGGTCGACACCCTTCGAGAAATGGAAAGCGAAGGAACAATCGGTAAGCTGCACGAGGAGTTCCTGTCCACCACAGGCAACGGCAATCCCCTGGAAAACAGCCGGCGAATCGGCAGGGAGATGGCCCAGAGGCTCAAGGACGCGGGCGTGGACACGGTGATCCTGACCTCCACTTGAGGGACCAGCACTCGCTGCGGCGCAGCGATCACCAACGAATTGGAAAAAGCTGGCATTCCCGTGGCCCAGGTGACTCCCATGACTCCCGTTGCAATGGCCCTGGGCGCCAACCGGGTCATCCGGGGCCAGGGAATCGTATACCCCACCGGCGACTCGGAGCTACCCTTAGCAGAGGAAAAAGACCTGCGCAGGCGTATCGTCCAGCAGGCCCTTAATGCCCTTGCCACCGAAGGCCGGACGGAAGTATAGTTTTCCCTACGGTTACCCCTCGGTGCGGCGGACGGCATGGCCGCCGAACTGGTTACGCAAAGCTGCCAGTAGCCTCCCGCTGAAGGGCTGGTCCTGTCTCGACCGGAACCTCTGCTGCAATGAGAGGGTGATAACCGGGATCGGCACTCCCAGGTCCACCGACTCCTGCACAGTCCAGCGTCCTTCCCCGGAATCGTCGACGTAGGCTTGCAGGCTGTCCAACCCCGGCTCCTCTTTCAATGCCGCCGCCGTCAGGTCAAGCAGCCAAGACCGCACCACGCTGCCGCTGCGCCACGACTCGGCTATCTTGGACAGGTCGAGGTTGAACTCCTCCTTGGCGGCCAGCAACTCGAATCCTTCGGCGTAGGCTTGCATCAACCCGTACTCGATTCCGTTGTGCACCATCTTGACGAAGTGACCCGCGCCCGACGGTCCGACGTGGGCGTACCCCTTGTCGCTGGCAGGAGCTAGGGAGTAGAAGATTGGCTCCAGGCGTTTCACCGCCGCATCGGGGCCTCCGACCATCAAAGCGTAGCCGTCCGTCAGGCCCCAGATACCGCCGCTGGTCCCCACGTCTATGAAATCTATCCCGTGTGACGCCAGTTTCTCCGCGCGCCGCATGCTGTCCTTGTAGAAAGAGTTCCCACCATCCAAAACAACGTCACCGGCTTGTAGGAGCGGGACCAAGTCTTCGATGGCGCCCTCGGTGGGTTGCCCCGCCGGGACCATTACCCAAACGGCGCGAGGGACGGTAAGGCCGGCAACTAGATGTTCCAAGGACGCCAGCCCCACCGCGCCCAGGTCCTGGCTTGCTGCCACCGCTGCCTGGTCGCGGTCGTAGGTCAGGACCCGGTGACCGGCATTAAGCAGACGGTGCGCCATGTTGCCGCCCATGCGGCCCAGGCCAATCATCCCGATTTCCATGTTTCGCTCCTGATCTTGGGGCTAGCGCAACCGCAGGAGCGGTCGCCGGCCTCCTGTTTCTATCCCGCCCATCTCATGTATTCGGGCTTTCCGCAATCCCGGCCCCGTGAACGCCTCAAAGTCCCCCAAAGCTTGAGCGTCCGCCAGATGTCCGAAACTGAAGTTCTCGCCCGGGATGGCCAGGTCGTGATCGTGGGAGGAAGTAATCTGAAAGACCAGAGCTTTGGCCGGCCCGCCTTTGTGAAGCTGGCCAGTGGAGTGGAGGAAACGTGGTCCGTATCCGACCGTCGTGGCGATTCGATACTGCCGCATGATAGTGCGCCTAAACCTGTCGAATGCTTCACTCAACTCCCGCGTCTCTTCGACATAGGCCATAATCGCCAAATAATCGCCTGGCGACGCCTGGGTCAACAGGCCGCCTAGAGTACCGTAACTCTCCAAGACGGGTAGCTCGCCTGACTCCTGGAATCTGGACAAGACTCCATCGGTCATATCCTTCGCCGATTGGACGTCCGGCTGGTCAAAGGGATTGATTCCAAGCACCGCACCAGCGATTGCCGTAGCAAACTCCCAACAGTACGCTTCGGCAAACAGGTCGTACTTATCGCTCAAACCCAGACCCACCACCGGTTGACCAGACTGCTGTAAGGCGGTTATCTCTGCGTCAAGAGCGGAGTTATCGTCGCCTTCCAGCCGCAGGTAAACCAAAAGCCGGTCATCTCCATAGCATTCCGGAGACTCCAGCGGTTCCCCAGCCACGGGTATGACACCCCTGCCCTCCTTGCCTGTGCTCTCGGCGAGAAGTTGCTCGGCCCACAGCCCGAAGGCCGGTATGGAGGGCGAAGTTATCAAGGTGAGTTTGTCCCGCCCCTCTAGAGCCAGTGAGCCTATGATCGCACCCAGCCAGGCCGCGGCGTGTTGGCCTGCTGGGACTCCCTCGGCCGTTGCCTGCCGCATATCGTCGGCCCGATCAAGCATTCTTCCCACGTCCATCCCAATCATGGCCGCCGGGACCAGGCCGAAATAGGACAGCAGGGAATACCTCCCCCCGATGTCGGGAGGGTTGAGAAACACGCGCCGGAAACCCTCGGCCTTTCCTAGCGTTTCCAGCGGAGAGCCTGAGTCGGTCACCGCAATGAAGTTGCGGCCAGCGATCCCCGGTCCAATGGATTCCTCCACCAGACCGCGAAAGTACCGGTAGAACATGTTGGGTTCTATGGTAGAGCCTGACTTGGAGGAAACCAGGAACATAGTGCGGGCCGGAGAAATAGCACCGGTGACAGTCTGAATTCGGGCCGGTATGGTCGAGTCCAGAACTATTAGCTCCGGGTAGCCCGAGGCGCTGCCGAAAGTCTGCCCCAGCATCTCAGGTCCCAGGCTGCTACCGCCCATGCCCAGAAGCACGACGTGGCTGTAGCCCTCATCCCGGACCTGCCTCGAGAACACCTCCAAGTCTGAGACGTCGGCGCGCATCTCGCCGGTCACCGTGAGCCACCCCAGCCGGTTGGTGATCTCGGTGGGGCCGGGCTTCCAGACAGTGTGGTCTCCCTGCCAAATGCGGTCAACGACATCACGCCTCGCCAGGTCGGCGAGGCAGGCGTCAACGGTATCCTGATAAGATCCGAGGCTACACCTGGCCTGACCACCACCAGGAATCTCCATCTCTCGCAGGAAGCCGCTTAATTCAGTGGACAAGAAACATAGACCTCCCGGAAGTCTCGGCGGCAATAACTACCAATGCTCTGGTCAACTTCCCCCAACCCTGCGGACCCCTCCCATGTCTGCACCTTGAAGCGGCCTGGTGCCGATAATGTCCGCTTGCTCCAGGTCGCGTAGCTCATCCGCGCCCAGTCCCAGAATATCGCCCAAGACATAACCGTTGTGCTCACCCAGGCACGGAGCGGGTTCGTGACGGGGTTGGGGATCGCTGGACATCTTCCACATCGGGCCACTCATCAGATGGGTACCCGCGTCCGGATGGTCTACAACCTGGAAATAGTCGCGTTCCAGCAGATGAGGGTCCGCGTAAGTGTCCGCCCCGCAGTCCAACACTGGGCCCGCCGGAATCCCCTGCTGCTGCAACATTTCGACCGTTTCGTACCGGTCCCGGGCCGAAGTCCATTCGGCCACGGCCCGGCCCAGGGCCTCCCGGTTGGCGACTCTTGATTCCAGACCGATGAACCGGGGGTCGTCTGCCAGGCCGGCGATTCCAGTAACGCGACAGAAGGCCCGCCACTCTTCCTCATCGCGGACGGCGATGGTTACCCACTTATCCTCACCCAGGGCCGGATAACACCCATGGGGCGACATCAAGGGATGGCTGTTGCCCCGGCGCGCCCGGGATTCTCCGGTGAGACCGTATTCCAGGAACACTTCGCCGATGTGGGGAAGGAACGATTCCGATTGGGTCAACTCGATGAACTGGCCCTTGCCGGTGCGGGCCCTGTAATGCAGGGCAGCGCTGATGCCGAACGCCGCGGTGAGCCCCGCCACGGCGTCCGGGTGGTGTACCAGGGATAGCTGGGTGTGGTCCATGTCCGGGTAACCCCGAAGCGACGAGTGTCCCGTGACCGCGTCGATGGCCATGCCCATGCTCCGGAAGTCCCTATACGGCCCACTCTTTCCGTAGCCCGGCATCTCGACCACGATCAGATCGGGTTTCAGCGCAAGCAGTGCCTCATACCCGATGCCGAGACGGTCCACTACGCCGGGGGCGTAGTTGCTCACCATCACGTCGCTGACCGCGATAAGCTCCCGGAACAGACCGGCTCCCCTGGGACTGGCCAGGTCCAGGGTGACGCTGCGCTTATTTCGATTGACTGCGTTGAAGTTGCCCGATCGGTTCCAAGGACGCTCTCCAGGGTCGCCGTCAGGATAGCCGGATGCACCCGGCCCAGGGCGTATCGGGCCCCGGGAGATCCGTTGCACCGACTCTATCTTGATTACCTCGGCGCCCATGTCGGCCAGGGCAGCGCCGCAAAGAGGACCGGCCCAAATCTCGGCCAGTTCCAGTGCCCTTATCCCGGCGAGAGGACGTTGTATGGAGGAGCAATCATTCATCATTGTCCGCGCAGGGTCCAACGACATGGTGAAGAATCCCGTTAGGGCGTCGAGCAGTCGTCAGACCACACCCTCCACGCGAAGGCGGTCCAGGTCATCTTCGCCTACTCCCAGCAACCCCTCGTATACCTCCCGGTTGTGCTGACCCAGGAGCGGCGCCGGGGTTGGTCTGAATTGGTCTGTGGCCGACAAACGGAACGGGTGGCCAGTATAGCGGAGAATTCCTGCCTGGGGATGGTCAATTTGGAAGAAAGACCCTCTGTCACTAAAGTGGCCGTCGGCCAATACCTCCGGCGGTGTTAGAACTGGTCCGCATGGGAGTCCTTCCCGTTGACCCGCCGCGAATACCTCCGCCATGGTATGGGAGTCGAACCAGTCCTGGAACAGGGCCTCTAACACGCTGTTATGAGCCGCGCGGCCTTCTAACGAGGAAAATCTTGTATCTTCCAACAAATCGGCCCGGTCTATCATCCTGGCAAGGTTCGGCCACATCCTGGCTCCCAGGGGTAAGAAGCTGGCGAATCCGTCTTTGCACCGGAAAGTCCCCGACCCGTAGGTCTCCCGCGTTTCGCTGGAACCCTGGCGGGGGTTGTTCCTGGGGTCGGCCTCTCCATCGTAGACGAAGGGGGCGCGGCGCCCCATCTGGTGAGGGTGACCGGCGATACACTCCTGGATCGAGATGTCGATCCACTCCCCTTGCCCTTTCATGAAGGCTCGGAAGCACGCCCCCATCGTGGCGGCTGACGCGGCTGTACCGGCGAAGTATTGGCCCATTTCTCCGCCGTACTTCAGAGGTTCGCGATCTGACCTGCCCTCGCGGAACATCGCGCCACCGGTGGCGAAAATCGTCAACTCAGTGTATTGATAGTCTTTGTGAGGTCCCGTCTGGCCGAAGGGGGTTACCGAGGTCATTACCAGCCGCTGGTTCAATTCCCGCAGGTCCTCATAGCCGAGCCCGATGGACGTCATGTATCCGGGAGGAGAACTCTCAATCAGAATGTCTGACTGGGAGACCAGTCGGCGGAACAATCCCCGGCCTGCGTCGGTCTCCAGGTCCAGGGTGACGCCCCGTTTGCCCCGGTTCAGGTGCAGGAACAAGGGGCTCATTTCGATGTCCCGCCCCTCTGTAGGCCAAGAATCCCGCCCTCGGCTGTGGTCTCCGCCACTCGGTGGTTCCACCTTTATGACATCCGCGCCGTATTCGGCGAAGAGCTTACCGCAATAGGGACCAGCGATCCCTCCGGCGGTCTCTATCACGCGGCTGCCCCGCAGGGCCAGAAAGGGCAACGGTGCTCCTATACCCCAGGGGAGACCGGCTACCGGGGCGGCAGGCGGGACAGCCGGTTTTCCTCTTTGGTCATGAACTCGATGAGTGCGGGGCGGCCATCGGCCATCCTCTCCTGGGCCCTGTTGATGGCCGGCACGATCTCCGCCGGGTCTTCCACCCTTTCACCGTGGGCTCCCAGCGACTGCGCCAAGTTGGCGTATTCACCGTAGAGGTTGGTGAATGCGTAGCGCTCCGCCGCAACCGGGTAGTTCCTCGAATAACCGCTGAGAACAGCGTTGTTCAGGACCAACGTCAGGATGGGTATCTTGTGTCGAACGGCGGTCTCGATGTCCATCCCCGCCATACCAATGGCGGCGTCCCCCATGATGTTGATCACCAGCTTGTCAGGAGCTCCCAGCTTCGCCCCCATCGCGATTCCCAGGCCGTAGCCCAATTGGGACGAGTTGCCCCACCCCAGGTAACCCCTGGGCACGATTGCCTCGTAAAAGGGTATGGTCTGGTCGCGGGGGTGACCCGAGTCGTGGGTCACGATCGCCTGGGTGCGGTCAACCGTGTGCATCATGTCCCAGATGACCCGGTAAGGATTTATGGGTACTTCGTCTGAAGTGAGCAGCGGCATCCACTCTTCCAGCCATTCGTCCTTGACGCGCTTGATCTCGGCCTCAACCGAACCGTCTCCCCGGCGGCCATCGCCTCCGGCCTGCTTCTTCACCTCGTCGATGAGCTGTTGGATTACAAGGCGGGCGTCGCCAACGACGGCGTGATGAATCTGCTCTTCTTTGTTCAAGTCTTTGACGTCTACGGTGCATTGGACCAAGGTCTTCCCCTTGGGGATTCCCACCGAAGCCAGGTTAGTCGTAAAGCTGCAACCGATCCCGAAGACCAGGTCGGCCTTGTCCAGGAATTCCCGCGCCATTCTGGTCATGGTCCCCGCGCCAGTTCCTACCGACAGTGCATGGTTCTCCGGGAAGGCGCTCTTCCCGGTGTTGGTGGTCATTACCGGAGTGTTTGTCAGTTCGGCCAATTCGACCAGTTCGCTGGACGCCTCAGCCCACAGCACACCTTGACCGGCATAGATCAATGGATTCCGGGCAACCAGAAGGGCCCGCACGGCGGCGGCCACGTCTTCGGGGTCCCCGGCGCTCCGGTACCCCTTGACCGGCCTGTAATCGAACAACTCTTCGCTGATCTCTTCGCTGGCCACGTCTCCTGGCACCTGCACCATCACAGGGCTTCCCCGGCCTGACCGCAGGGCGGTATAGGCGCGGCGCATCATCTCCGGAATACGGTTGGCATGGTTGATCTGGTCCGACCATTTGGTGACGCTGGCGTAGGCGCTCATTGCGTCGAAGTCGGGGGACTGGCCCTGCCGGTCCCGAGCCGTGCCGCCGGGGAGAATCAGAATCGGCGTGGACTCGGCGTAGGCGTGGGCAATGCCGCCAAAGGCATTTTCAATGCCCGGACCGGACTGAGTTACCACGACTCCGGTCTTTCGCCCATTGGTCACGCGGGTGTAGCCATCGGCCATGTTGACGGTGGTCCGCTCGGTCCGCGACATGATGGGTTCTATGCCCGCGATGGCAGCCGCTTCGATCAAGGTGTTTGCAGGGAAGCAGAAGAGGTAGTCCGTGTTCTCCATCTTCAGAATACTGGCGATCGCCGTGTTGCCCTGCATTTCGATTCTCCTTCTGTAGCCGAATACCGGGAGCCTGTCCCATCCCAGGACCGATTGAGGGACCGGGAGTCAACCTACGGAGGCGGCGATTATGGGATGCGCCGCATGGCCAGGGAGTTGGCTTCGGAGCCGTTCCCATAATCGACAGGTTTCCCGACGTGGAAGCCCTCTATTGGGAAGAACTCCCCCGATTTCAGCGCCTCCAATAGGTCGGCCTGGTTGCGTATATCGCCGGGAAATACGGTCGCGCCCTTGCCCAACCCGTTGGTGGAATGGGCGTCGCTTCCACCTGTCCCCTGGAAGCCGAGCAATTCAGCCACGCTCTGGGCGAACCGGTTTTCGTTTTCCAGGTTGCCGCCATTTACCACCTCTATTTCGTCAAGCAAGTCGAAAATAGGATGGGTGGAGGCGTAGTCAGGGGTGGTGGGGACTTCTTCCCACCGCTCGAATAGAATGTTCTGGGTGTAATTTCCCCTGGTTTCCAGCAAGTGACGGAAGGGATGCGCCAGGATCATTAAGCCGCCAACCCGGTCCACTTCCCTGCGAAGCGTCCTAATGGTCTCGATGTCCCCATTGTAGCCCGTGACGTACCTATCGAGTCCGAGGGTAATGATATGGCCGAGCGGAGTATACATCTCCAAGGCGTTGACCAAAACCAGGTCCTGGTCCTTGGCGAATTCCTCGAACTCCGGGCGGGCCCAGCCGGTATGCTCGGTTATCATGATTCCCGTAAGTCCCACCCGCTTGGCCTCCGCCACCATTTCCTCGGGGGTTAACGCACTATCTGCGCTGCCCTGGTTGGTGTGAACGTGAAGATCGAAAACCGAAGCCAAACTGCCGCAACCTCTCTGGACTTGTTTTAGCTATGGTGTAAACGCCCACGTGAAGGCGGCTCACGACCGGGTGTTGACCCCGCATTTATAGCCGAATTTGGGTGCTCAGTCAAGGAGAACACGCTCACGCCAACCCCGCCATTCCCACTTGGCGATGCCTTGCAGAAACAAACGGGTGCAATACTGTTCTTCAACCCAGGCGCGGCGGGAAAACGCCGATTCAAGCTATTCCCGTCTCAAGCTATTCACGCCCATCGGCACGCTGGTCTTGGAGAATGGCACAGCCCAAGGCGCCATCATCCCCCTGGACGACGAGAACATTTAGAGGCGCCGCGCTAAACCTCGCCGCTATTTCCCATCTCCTCACGCCAGGGTTGGGGTGAGGCGCGCACCTCACTCGCCGCAGACCATGCTGCAGGCAAGGATTCCCACCTCATCCTAACCTTACCCTTCCAGGGGGAGGGGACTTGCTCGTACCCATAAGGCGCGTCCAACGACCTGGGGGCCTCAGCCGCTACGAACTGCCGGAAGAACCCCCGTTCACCCTGACCACTCCAGAGCGGGCGCTGGGCAACCTGCCCAGCCGGTTGTCCTCTACCATCCGGTTGTACGACGCCTGTATGCCGCGCAACGAACGGTTGAACTGGGGCATGACGTACCTAGCAAAGAGTTCCAGGGACCGCTTCCACTTCTCGGTGGAAGTCCACTCGACCGACACCATCAGCAAGCCGCCAAATCCCCCCGTCGCATCTTCCAATTCCTTGATACGGCGCACGCAATGGTCCGGGTCTCCAATGATCCATTTGCGCTGGCCGATGATCTGGTCAACCGTAATCTCTTCCGCCGGCTGGCCGGGATACGCCTCGTAAGTCACCTTGCCGCCGGTCTGGAAGAAGTACTGGTTGGCTTCCTCCATCACACCTTCGGACACGTCGCGCATAGCCTGTTCGTTGGAATCGGCCAGGTAGATGCTGGTGGACAGCCGCCAGTTGTCCCGGCTGGGAGTATAACCGGCAGTATTGGCCAGCTCTTCATAGGCGGCCCATTGCTGGCCGATGTCCATCGCTCCCGGCTGCGTGTAAGCACCCGAGATCACGCCCAACCCTCTCTCGGCAGCCACGCGGATACTGTTGCCGCTACCCGAACTAACCGCGTATATCGGTAGGTGGGGTTCCTGGTAAGGCTTGACTTGGACCTCCATGTCCTTGATCTGCCAGTATTTCCCGTCGTAGGACACCAACCCATCTTCCCGGTATAGCTTCAGGATAATGTCCAGCGACTCGTTCATCATGGGGCGGAGTTCGGCGGGTTCCAAGCCGAAGAGCTGGATGTCAGGGGCCAGCACTCCCGGACCGCAGCCCAGCATCACGCGCCCATAAGCCAGGTGGTCCAGGAACGCCATGCGCTCCGCCACGTCGAAGGGATGGTGATAGGAGAGGTTGACCACCGCCGTGCCCAGACGGATGCGCTTCGTGCGGGTTGCCGCCGCCGCCAGGAAGATATCCGGCGCGGGGATGGTCTCCCACCCCCCGGAGTGGTGCTCACCAACCCAAAATTCGTCGAATCCCAGACTTTCCGCATACTCGATAAGTTCCAGGTCTCGCTCGAATGCAAGGGTCGGGTTCTCGAAGTGGGAATGGGCCGGCATCATGAAAAAACCGAACTTCATGGCGTGTCTCCAACTACTGGCTCAGAATCAATCCCTCGAAAGCCGTGGGTCGCCGCTATGCCAGGGAGCCCATCGGGTCCCACGGAGGAAGCACGATGGGTTCCTGTTCCAACGCGGATTGCAGGTCCGCGGGCAGGTAATTCTTCGGGCAGGCGATCTCGAACATGTACTCCGCAAACCAGGAGTCGTTCATCATAAAGAAGCCTTTGTCCCCCACCTTGTCGTCCCAGCTATTCTCGACACGCCAGCGGCGGGACTTGCCGTCGACCACGTCAACCCCGGTGAACATCATGGCGTGAGTCATCCGGGTCTGGTGGTACTCCAATCGCTCGGCCTTGTCCATCTCGAAGTCTGCGCCGTAGACGCTGGAATAATCGAAGAGCTCGGCGTCCCATATTCCCAGGTCCCGGTGCATTTGCTTCCCGGTATCGCAGCCCATCCATACCGGTTTGCCATCCAGCAACATCTGCATGGCAATGTCCTTCATTAACTGGATATCGACGTTCAAGTACTTGATGGGCGGGGCCCCCGCCACGTTCCCCAGGTAAGCCACGGTGAAGGTCTTCCCCATCGGACTGCTTTCCCTGGGATCGTGGACCAACGATACATACTCTTCCAGGGGAGTCACGACATACTTTTGGGCAAACTCCATGGGGGTCATTTGCCCTTCCCTCTTGAACTCTCCATCCTTGTCCTTCCATTGCCAGTCGAATTGGCTGGGGGGAGTACCCAGGTGGATGCACAATACTTCGTAGATGGACTTAAGCACCTTGCGCTTCTGCCGGCGCATCTCGTCCAGCCCAGCTTCAGTGGCATAGAGCTTGCGAATCCGCAACGCACCCTGGCGCATCTGGTAGTTGAGCATGGAATTCATGCGCATGGAATTGCTGGAGCTTTGAGTCTCCGGCATGACGGTCTTTGGAACCACGCCGTGCTTGTTCACCAATTCCACGAACATGTCCCACTGGCCACCGTCTTCGATGGAGCGTTGCAGGAGCCAGGCCACGGTCCGGTCGTCCACGGGGCGGTCCGCCGTCTCGATAATCGATTCCAATAGGAAGTTGGCCCTCTCCATTTTGTCCCAGAACATCACGTAGTTCTGGCTAAACTCGAACTCCTTCAGGTTCAAGACCTTCCTGGACTCTGACCTGAACAGGTTGAGACCGGCAAACATCCAGCAGCGGCCGGAGCGTGCCTGGTTGGTGACTCCCCATTCGTCCAGGACGGTGGAGAAGCTGTGGGCGGCTTCGGTCACGATTGCATGGTTCAGGGCGGCGTCGTTAACATCGTGCTGACTTACGACGTTTTGCATCAATCGCTTAGTAGGGTCGGAGTCGAAGGCGCTACGAAAATCCGCAAGATCCGCGCCTGTCAAGACGCCTTCGGCTGGTCCGTTACTGGTCGCACTATCTGTACTCATCAAATCTCCCCGGGGCCATGTCCATAATGGTTGATTGTACCGGGGTGACCTACGGTGTCAACCCGGCGATGCCGGATGCAAGGCAATCGCATCTTAACCTTTTCACAGCAAGAATACGGACCCACATGGGTTTCCCCTACAGCGATGGGGTCCAGGGCAGCAGGGTCTGGAGGAGATCCCGAGGGTCGGGCGGTTGGTTTTGAGCGCGGCAGCGTTCCAGGTAGCGGACGACGGCCGTGAAGGTATGCAGACGGTAACCGGAGCCGGCGACCCGGATGACAAAGGCTTGAGAGTTGGGAAAGGGTTGGCGGTCTGCCCGGGCGCAGGTCCACTCCAAACATAGCTCATCGGCCATTCGTTGGAGGTGGAGTTCCGCCAACGGACGGGCCAGTTTACGTTTGAGGGCGCGGACCCGGGACCGCAACCCGTTAATTTCAGAGCCAGGACTCATGGCGCCGGTTGGTTTGCTCCTTCAGATTTTGGATATAGTCGATGGCACACATCCGGGTGTTCTGAAGCTGGAGATTTTAGTTTAGGGAAATTGTGGGCCATTTTGGTACATCGGCCTGGGTGGCGGGTCAGGGTGTGATGGCACATATTCGGGTGTTCTGAAGCTGGAGAATTTATTTCAGGGAAATTGTGGGCCATTTTGGTACATTGGCCCTGGGCGGCGGGTTAGGGATTTGGATTAGGACGGAATTCCGGCATGGATTATAGTAACGGGTGGTCACCCCAGGTGGGAAGGGCCGAGTGTCAGCAGTCCAATTCAAGATAGACGGCGCCACTGCTCACGGCCGCGTGCGGTGGGGCTGCCCAGGCGTATGTGGAAGTTGCGCCCTGGCTTGGTGTATTCCCCGGTCTGCCAATTACTATCGTCGTGTTTGCCTGGAACCTTCCGGGTGACGCATTGCGCGGCGTGCTCGACCCGCGCTTGAGGGATACCGGCAGAGGCGGCGCATTACCCGTTCAACCAGCCCTCGGCCTTATGTCAACCAACTGTAGAGGACCCAAGCCCGGCCTGCTCAGGCTTGGCTCACTCTTTCAGCCGTTGGCTTATTCCCTCCGGCCCGCGTCTCGTCCACAATAGTCCTGGATTCCGGCCTGGGTTGGGCCGATGGAGGTGTAGCTATGACGTCCGCCGATGCCAAGTCGCCGCTGCCGCTGGAAGGTATCCGTGTCCTCGACGCCACCCACATCGTGGCGGGCCCCTTTTGCTCCCTGATTCTCGCCGATATGGGAGCCGAAGTCATCAAAGTGGAGCGGCCCCGCACCGGAGATTTGTCCCGCGGCCGTGGGCCCTTCATCGAAGACTCCGGCGGACGGCGCATTAGCTCTCGATTCCTGGGCGTAAACCGCAACAAGAAGAGCGTGTCCCTCGACCTCCGAAATCAGAGATGCAAAGAGGTATTTGAAAACCTTGTACGGGAGTCCGACGTCCTGATCGACAACTGGGGGCCTGGCGCGTTTCGACGCCTGGGGTTGGGTTACGAGCACCTGCAAGGGATCAACCCCAGGCTGATATACGCCAGCCTGACAGGTTACGGAGACCCCGATGGTCCGCTACCAGGCCCCTACGCTCACTGGCCCGCCAACAACTTGAGCATTCAGGGCATGTCCGGATGGATGGAGATTACCGGTGTCCCGGACGGCCCGCCCCGCGGCGTGGGCGACAACATCGGTGACTCGGTACCCGGAGTCTGGACGGCTCTGGGCATCCTTCTGGCTTTGGAGTCCCGGCGCAAGACGGGCCGGGGCCAACTGGTCGACATGGCCATGTACGAGTGCATGGTGACGCACGTGGTCAGCAACATGAACGCCTACCAGGCTACGGGACGGAATCCGGGCCGCTCGCTCGACCAGATAGCGTCTGCGGGACTCACCTTCCGAGCCAGCGACGGTTACGTGGTCATGGCAGGAGTCAGGTCTGAAACCCGGATGCGGGCGCTGTGGGAGTTGGTGGGCAGGAACGACCTCACGGAAGACGCGCGGTTCCTGGGCCAAGGGGCTACAGGCGACTTCTACCATCGGGAGGTCATACCGGCAATCGAAGATTGGTCGAGCCACCGGCCCAAGTGGGAGGTGGCGGGCAGGCTAACTGAGATCGGTTTCAGCATGGGTGTGGCCCAGACAGTAGCGGACCTGGCCCAGTGCGAGCACCTGGACAGGCGGGGTATGTTCCTGGACTCCGGCGACACCCTTGGCGGCGAGTTCCGCTCGCTGCGGACACCCGTCCAGTTAACAGGTTGCGTCGACCCGGAGGCCACTACACCCCCGCTACTAGGCCAGCACAACTCGGACATCCTGTGCGGCATCGGCGGCCTGACTGCGGAGGAATTGCGGGAGTTGGAAACAGATGGCGCGGTGTAAGGAATCGTGTTCCCACGTGAAAGTCCACCCGCACAGCCGTTAGTAACTGTTCAGACTTGGTGGGGCGAATATGCTAATCTTCTCGTTGAGCGGAAAACGCTGGCGTCCGGGGCGCGATTGTGGCATAAGAGAACTATGGAAACGGAAGTGGACTTGAACCAGGCGAGCCGGGAGACGCTGCTGGAGATTATCGCGGAACTGCGCCAGCGGGTCGAGAGTCTGGAGGCCCGGCTGTCCGGCGGCGGCGGGCCGGGGGCCAGGATGCCGGGGCACAAACCGGCCGCCAGGCGCAAGGAGGCGGCGGAGGAAGAAAAGAAGCCCCGCAGGAAGCGTCCCCACGGCTTTGCCCGGCCGCGGATGGAACCCGCAGCGCAAGTGACCCACGCTCCGGAGTTTTGCCCCGAATGCCATACTACCCTGAGCGGGGGTTGGGCGCAGCGGACCCGGGAGGTCATCGAACTTCCGGCGTCTCCTGCCGAAGTTACAGAGCATGTCTTCATAGCCCGGACGTGTCCGCTGTGCCGGAAACGGCGGCTGCCCCAGGACCCTCTGAAAGGTCTGGCCGCGGGCCGTCAACGCCTGGGAGCCAACCCCGTATCCAGTACGGGGCAGGCTCTGGTGAGTCTGATCGCGACCCTGCGGGAAGAGGGACGGCTGCCCATAAGGACAATCCAATGGTATCTGCGAACGTTTCATCAGTTGAAACTGAGCGTTGGGGCCATCGTCCGGGCCGTCCACCAAGTTGCCCGGCAGGGAGGGCCGGAAGTGGGCGAGGTCCTGGAGTGCATCCGGTCCAGCCCGGTGGTCCACGCCGATGAGACGGGTTGGCGGGAGAACGGGAGAAACGGCTACGTTTGGACCCCCGGTCCGGGCCGGGGGCAGGCTTTTCAGCACTCCCACGGAGCGGTTCTTCCTGCGCCGGGGCCGGGGCAAGGAGGTGGTGGACGAGGTCCTGGGCGAGTCCTTCGGCGGGATTCTGGTGAGCGATTTCTACGCCTCCTACGATCACTACCCCGGATTGAAACAGAGGTGTTGGGCCCATCTGCTGCGGGACATCCACAAGCTGAAGGTCTTGTACCCGGAAGACGGCAGGCTGACCTAGTGGGCATTGGGGGTGCAACGGCTTTACGCCAAGGCCAGGGCTTGGGCATCGGCCGGAGGGCGTCCGCCGTCCCGGGGGCAACTGGCGCTGGAAGAGCGGCTGCTGGCGCTGTGCCGTCCTTTCCTGGAAGACCCGTTGGCGGTGGAAGAGCGGCTGCTGGCGCTGTGCCGTCCTTTCCTGGAAGACCCGTTGGCGGTGCCACATCAAGAGCCTGCCCCGTACTTGATACGGGGAATTGTTTGTCTTCGTGTCTCACCCGGAGACGCCTTCGGACAATAACGCTGCGGAACAAGCCAAGCTCTGCCGGCGGATTGAGCGTCACATCAAGAGCCTGCCCCGTACTTGATACGGGGAATTGTTTGTCTTCGTGTCTCACCCGGAGACGCCTTCGGACAATAACGCTGCGGAACGCAGTCTTCGCCACCTGGTGGTCAGCCGGAAAATCAGCGGCGGGACCCGTTCGGATGAGGGAACCGGTAGCAAAATGACCTTGGCGTCCCTCTTCGGCACCTGGCGGGCCAGGGGCCTAAACCCCTTCCTGGAAACCCGCAGGTTGCTCATTTCCCCTCAAGTCTGAACACTTACAGCCGTTAGCGTCTCCGTATCCCAAGTGAGGGGCTTTAGTTGGTGAATGAGGGATGTGACAACCTGCCGAGCGGTTCCTATAATGCGGACTCGGAGCGCCATTGCCTTAGAACTGGAGGAGCCCCAAATGACCACACGCCGAAGAGCCATCAATGACCATCTCAACGCATTTTGCAAGGACAGTGACGCCTACTTGGAAGGATCTCCCGGCGGCCCTCTTTCAGGGCTGAGTTTCGCCGCCAAGGACATCTTCGACGTGGCCGGACACGTGACCGGGGGCGGCAATCCCGATTGGAAGGCCACCCACGCCCCGGCTGACGAGACGGCATGGATAGTGCGGGCCCTGGTCGACGCCGGAGCCACGATGGTGGGCAAGACCATTACCGACGAGCTGACCCGGGGCATTTTCGGGGAGAACGTCCACTACGGCACGCCGGTTAATCCCAAAGCGCCAGGGCGTGTGCCCGGGGGATCCTCCAGTGGTTCCGCATCCGCCGTGGCGGGGGGTCTGGTGGACTTCGCCCTCGGCTCTGACACCGGTGGATCGGTGAGGGTCCCTTCCAGTTTTTGCGGCCTCTACGGACTGCGTCCGACCCACGGGCGCATTTCCTTCACCGGCTTCATGATTCAGGCATCCAGTTTCGACACCATCGGCTGGTTCGCCCGGGATATGACCACGTTCTCCAGAGTGGGCGAGGTCGTGCTTCAAACTCAGACCGGCCCGGCGGAGCCCCTGGAGTTGGTAATTGCTCAGGACGCCTTTTTGTTGGCCGAGCCAGCCGTAGACGCCGCGTTACGCGCTGCTGTAGACGTCATCGGGGGAATGATCGGCCATACCAGAGCGGAGCGGCTGGCTCCGTCCAGCCTGGCTGAGTGGTCGCAGCAGCAGCAGGTACTCCAAAGCCGGGAAGCTTGGGAGACGGCGGGGGACTGGATAGAGGAGGTCAACCCAAGGTTCAGCTTCGAGGTTGCCGAGCGGTACATCACCGCGAGGACTGTCACCGACGCACAAATAGATGAGGGACAGGCGGCCAGGGATGCGGCGGTGCAGCGTATGAACGAGTTGGTCCCGGATGGCGCAATCGCCTGCCTTCCCACCACCATCGCCCCCGCGCCCCTGCTGCGCCAGAGCGTGTCCGAACGGCGGGACCTGAGGGCGAAAAACAGTGCCTTAACGTGCATCGCAGGGCTAACGGGCCGGCCCCAGATCAACTTGCCGGTGGCGGAAGTGGATGGCCTGCCAGTTGGCCTCTCACTGCTTGGCCCCAGGGGAGGGGACGGACTCCTCATCTCCTTCGCCCGCGAGGTAGAGTCGGCCCTGATGAGTTGACCCGGCTCATGACCCGCTTCTCAGGATAGGGGCGCGACGGCGAAGATCACCCTGAACGGTTTGCAGTATATGACCACGCTCTTGAATGCCTCAACGTCGGCCCCGGCTGGTATCGGGTAGTTCTGATTGCCCGCGTTCCCCTTCAGTTTGTCCAGTTCGATGTATCCCGGCGCTTGGACGTCGCCGGAACTGTCCGGGTTCGCCACGGTGGTAAGAATCACCCTTAGATCCGGGCCGTTGGTCACGTTGAAATCCTCAAAGCGCAGGACCTTGGAACTGTCGGCAAGATCGTAGATCAGCGCCTGTCCACTCCCTTTGTGCAGGCGGTCTCCGTCTCTGAATTCGCCGCCTTTCACCCGGACCGGTGAACCCTGGGCGGCAGGCGGCGCGGGCATCGGCTCCTCTACCTTCTCTTCCATCCGAGCCATCCCGGACATGATCATCTCCGCCTCCCCACGTTCCATCCCTTCGGGTATGACGGCGTTGGCCGTCATAGGGAAGTCCTCGTCGACAGTATTGGTGATGAACAACGGGGCCAACAACCAGTACGCGAAGATCGCCACCGGCGCGGCAATTACCACTCCAAGAATGAAATAGAAGGGTTTCCCACCAGTCATCGGCATTTCCTCATCGGCCGCATTTGGACGACATTTAACAGGTCACAACACAGAGCGTCTTTCGAGGCCTGAAATTATAGGGGATTAGGTCACGCCTATTGCAGTGGATGCAAGGCCGCCCGCCAATCATTCCGCTACGGAAGAATCAGGGGTTCGAACTCTCCCGTGTCGGGTTCATAGCAGTAAAGGTCCGTTGTAGCCGGTTTGGTAGCCATGAGGACGTGCACGAAACGGGTATCTTCCTCGTAGGTGAAGATATGGGGATTAACCCAATCGCCCGGCGGCAGGGACTCGAGGATTCTTTGCAATTGGTGTCTTGTTGGTTCCATCGGCGTTAATCGCGGCGGCAGGACTGACCTCCCGGATTCATCGGCCCGGTCCCGCCGCTCAGCGATTTAATCCTCTACTTTCGTTGGTAGATTTGGACGCGGTGGCGATTGGACTCAGGAATGTAGACCTTGCCATCGTTGTCCAATCTTACCGAAACTGGTCCCCAGAAGTAAGGTTCAGTCTGCGCCGAGACGTGCTGAGGGGTGTTCAAGTGTGGCGGCAGTTCCGGGACCAGGTTGGAAATCTCCCGGGCCGCCTTCTCTTCGAGGTTGACGTTCAGATAATCTTGAGCCCATCTGGAGAGGGTGGCCCGGCCCCTTTCCTTCAATACGAAACTGCCATCGGAGGCGAACACCTGGAGCCTTTCGTTACCCCAGTCCGCAACGTAGACAAAACCTTCTTCGTCTACAGCTACGCCCGAAGGGCGGCTTAGTTGCCCGTCACCTTCGCCCGGCTCCCCGAAGCTGGCGAGATAGGCCCCGTCAGTGGAGAATTTTTGAATCCGGTCGTTCCGCCAGTCGGCCACGTAGACGTTGGAGTCCGAATCGGCCGCTATTCCCCAGGGGAGATTGAACTGACCGAGACCGCTGCCGAATTCGCCCCACTCGGCGATGAATTTGCCATCAGTCGAGAGCTTCTGAACGCGGCTGTTGTGCTGGTCGACGATGTATACATTGTCATTCGAGTCAATGGCGATCCCCGCCGGGCCATTGAACTCGCCGGGGCCGCTGCCCTTAGTGTCCCACTTTTCCAGGAAGTTGCCGTCCGTGTCGAAGATGGTAACCCGGTGGTTCAACTCGTCGGTGATATACAGCCGCTCCCGGCTATCGAATGCCATCGATACAGGAGAGTTAAACTGGTCGTCGTTCGCGCCGGCACCCTTGCCAAACTCTCCCAGGTAGTCCTCGTCCATGTTTATGATGCCCACGCGGATCAGGTTCTTGCGGGCGGAGTCGCAGTGGTTCAATACAAAGATGCGGCCGTCCTTTCCCACGGCCACATCGTAGGGATTGACGAATCCGCGGCCGGTCTGGTTAGTGGCCAGACCAATGGTCTTGACGTATTCCAGAGTCAACTGCTTGGAACCAGCCTGTGTGCTCACTCTATCTACCTCACGTTGATGGTACTTGGGGCCACGGAAAGACCTTGGCTATGGAGAATGTTCACGGGGGCTCAATCCAATCGATCGAGCCCCCGCTCCTGAAGCAGTGCCAGTCTTGATAGCCGGCCAGGGGGTCCTGTCTAGGCCAGTTGGAATTCCTTGGTAGCCGCGGCCAGGCTCAAAAGGCCCGCGACGCCCTTTTCCGCCTCGTCGCCTACTTGGTGGTCCTTCAGCGAGATCTCGCCCAGATGCTCAGCATATCCAAGCAGAGCGGCTCGCGTAGCGTCCGATACGTCCACCGGCCCCATGAGATCCAAACACTTGTCAACCAGAGCATCGGGCGTGAAGGAGCCATCGTTGTCCTCAGCCAGCCGTTCGATGATCCTGCGGACACCAGGGTTCTGCACATTGGCAAGCTCGTGGGCCACGAAGTTGACCCGTTCCACCAGCGCACCGCTGTCCACCCATTCGATCCCCTCATGCCAGCCTTCAACCGAAGGCGGCTGGAGGAGCCCCTGCCCCATGTAGACGGCCTGCCGGGCAACCTGCTCGATTCCCGGTGTGGGCTCCCGGTAGCTTCCAGCCAGACGGACCGCACCGATTACCAACTCCACCGGACCCTTGACCCTGGCCCAACGGGCTTTGTCAGACTTGAAATAATCGGAGTTGAACAGGGTCCTCATCACCGACCGTATCTCATAGCCGGAGTCGAAATAGGACTTAATCATCTCATCGATGACCTTTTCGCCGTCCTCATCCACTTCGTCCGCCGCGAAGGACTGGAATAGCCTGGCGCTGACGAAGCGGGCGGTGGCCTCTTGCTTGGCGATGATCTGGATGATGTCGCCGCCGTTGAAATTGCCGGTCTCGCCAAGGAAGGTCTTCTCGCCGTCGTCGTGATCGTAGTCCCGGTACTGGAAGTGCCAGTTGATCCGGCTGTAGGGCCAGATCGAGTCCCGGCTGGCGCGAGTGGACATGTACTCGGCATTGCCCAGGGTCCACCCGGTAAAGGCGCGGGCGCACTCCTTGATGTCGTCCTCCGTGTAATTGCCGATGCCCATGGAGAAGAGCTCCAACAGCTCCCGTCCGTAGTTCTCGTTAATGGCCTCTTTGTGGTTGTCATTGTTGTCCAGCCAAATGATCATGGCCGGGTCTTTGGACAATTCTACGAGCAACGCGGCGTAGTTGCCCAGACCATATTTGCGGAACATCTCAATCTGATTAAGCAGGGCATTTGCCTGGTTCAGCTTGACATACCCGGTAGCGAAGAGGCTATGCCAAAAGAGGGCCAGCTTCTCCTCCAAGGGGTTCTTGGTGGTAATCATCCGGTACATCCAATTGGCAGCCGCGCCGTCGGAGAGGCGAAGCTCAGCCTGCTCGGTATGGTACCGGCGAATGACGTCCTGGGCCAGGTCCTGCGGGTCTCCAGGGTGGAGCAGTTCCTCAACCACGGCTTCGTAGCCCTTGGCGACGGCCGCTTCCAACTCGTCCCGCGTTGCGCCGAATCCGGCACGGCGCATCAGGTGAGCCATAAGTGAAATATCCGCATTACTCACGGCGTCTTCCTCCTGATTTCACTGATCGATTTTTGTGTACCAGGCCGGGGACAGCTACTTCGACAGAAACTCAAACTGCTCGAACTGGCCGTTTACGATGGAAGGAGCGTCCATACCCAGCCAGCGCTCCAGGATCGTGCTGTAAGTCTGGCGGAAGTCGTTGTTTGCCTTAAGGTCGCCATCCTTTTGCTCGGCCTCTTCCAGGGAGGGGAACTGGCCATACATACCGCCGTTGACCTGGCCGCCAAAGACCATCGAAATGCTTCCGGCGCCATGGTCGGTGCCGGAGCCGTTGTCCCTGATGCGCCGGCCAAACTCGGACCACACAAAGATCAAAGTGTCCTCGTCATAGCCGTGCTCTTCCAGGTCTGAATAGAAATCGCCGATAGCGGCGGAAACGTCGTCCCATAGACCGGCGTGGACCGACAACTCGCCGCCGTGGGTGTCGAAGCTCCCGACGGACGTGTAGTAGACCCGGGTCCCGAGGTCGGCAAACATCACCTGGGCAGCGTTCTTGAGGCTCTGCGCCAGGCCACTCTGGCCATACTCAATAGAGGACGAGTACTTTGCCGGGGCCGTCCTCAAAATGTCGGCTCCCTTGAGAGCGTCTCGACCCGTCTGTCCCAGCGACTCAAGGATGGGATCACGGTTCCGGTCGGGGCCGTACATCCTCGCGAATGCCTCAATGGTGTACTTCTTTTGCAGATCGTCCTGGACCTCGGGGAACAGCCCGTAGGTCTCCAGGTTGCCAACGGATGCCACCGGAACGCCCTTGCACCCCAACGACCTGGGGAGCCCGCGGCCGAAGTTGACGGCTGTCAGTACGTTTTCGCCCTGGGGGTCCATGTCCCTGACGGCGCGGCCCAACCACCCCTCGGTTGCGATTTTATCAGGCTCAGCGGTGTGCCAAATGTCCATCGAGCGGAAGTGGGAGCGGTTTGGGTTCGCGTAGCCGATCCCGTTGATCAAGGCCATCTTGCCCCGGTCCCACAGTTCCTTGACTGCGGGCGCGTGAGGAGTTAGACCCAACTCCTCGTTGAGCGGGAGCAGTTCTTCGGTCGGCATGTTCACATTAGGACGAAAGTCATAGTAGAGACCGTTGTTGTAGGGGACCACCGTGTTCAGCGCGTCGTTAGCCCCCGTAAGCTGGATGATAACCAGGTTCTTTTCTCTGCCGCTGGAAACCATATCAGACCTCCCTAGAAATCGGGTTGCTTTAGGATATGGATATTAGCGCGATGGGCAAGACCAACCGCGCATCAAGTCTGGATTCGTTACGTGATGCTGTAACTTTATGCAAGGATTGGCGAAATGTCAATTTCTTAACGCAAGATGAGAAAATTGCGAAACTCCCAAACCTGAGACACCCTTAACGAAACAAAGCCAATCCAACTCCGCTTTCCGTAACGGTCCAAACCATGTAAAAGGAGCCTCACAACAAGATTGTGAGGCTCCTTTTACAGGAATTGGTATTGAGACAGCCTAAGCAGGTTTGGCAAGACCCGAGAAAATTGCGGAACCCTTTAGTTGCCGAAGGGCCAGAAGAATAATAGCGTGAATAGGATTCGTCGGCCATTCAGGGTGGGGGAATTCGGCAAATACGTTAACGGTATTCGTCCCCAATTAACAGTCGCAAGCTCAGCTGGGTAGTTTCGCAATTTTCTCTTCGTAATCGCCACAGGGTTAACGTCCTTCAGTCCGTGCGCCTTCTCAGGCTAGGCGAGGCAAGGCCGTCACGTAGTCAATCACCAGGTGAGCCGTTCCCAACATCCACAGCAATGTTCTGGCCGGGTCACGTCTGACCCGGCCCGTTTGGTAAGTCAAGTCGTTTCTGGCGAAACGAAGTTCCCTCAATCTGCGGCCTATGTCGAACTGAATACGAACGAGGGCTGTCGCCACTTCTACGTGTGCCGACGGAGTACTGGAGAACGTAGCGTAGTTCTTGAGGACAAGTTGGTCGCGGCTGGTCAAGAATGCCGCGTAGTATGCCCGGTCCACGGCACTCCGCAGGCCCGCGGGAGTCCGCCGCCCCGCCAGTTCTATGGCCAGGTCGAGCAAAGTCGCAGGGTCGATTGGAACGAAGTAGTCAAGCAGGCTCGAAACCAATTCCGAACTTCTCGATGAACGCTTTTTTCTTTGCCTTGCCGAGACGTTTCCCGAATTCGTTGCTCTCTGACAGATAACTTTCCCAGTACTCCGGGGCCATGTCAGGGTTCCCACCGAATACCATGACCAGCCGTATCAACTCCCACTTGGATATCTCTACGTCCTGCCAGTAGCAAACGTCGATTCGCTTCAACGGCCACTCCCGGTCATTGGCGACCTGCTTCATGTGTTCGACCATTTCATCGAGCAGCGGCCTGCCTCTCTTCCCAAGGATGCGGTCAGCCTCGGACTTCTTTGTCTTCCAGACAACGCGAACTTTGCCAGAGGTGGCTTCGACCATCGTTCATACCTCTAAGGATACTCTGAACAAGGGGCGGCTCTGCCGGTCTTTTGGTTCTTGGGCCGGTATTCTGGTATGTGAGGCATTTCTGGCCCGGACCGCTGATGGTTTTCGCTCTGTGATTTCGCCCCCGGCAGGGCTGTAGCGAGCCCGGAGGCACCCTACTGGAGGGGTTTGGGCCTGTGACGCCTGCTATCCCGCCAGTTGACCCTCCGCTGTCATCAGGTTGCCCAGCCCCAGCAACAATGCCAGTCGCTGCCTGTTCTTCGCCAATCCCCGGTAGCGCACTTTCCCATAATCGAATATCCGCTTCACCTTCAGGAAGGGATGCTCCACCTTGGCCCTTACCGACGCCTTCTCCTTCTCCGCCAAATACTCCGGACTCCCGGTCTCCAGTGTCCGCCGCTTCCCAGGCCGCATCGCGACTTGCCAGTCAACCTCCCGCCCCAGGTTTTCCGCCCGCTTGTGCACTCCCTGATACCCGGCGTCGCACCACACCATCGTCTCCCCGCCGTGCAGCAGATTGCGTGCCTCGGTGATGTCATGTGCGTTGGCCGCCGTCGTGCTCATGCTGTGCACCAGACCCGTGTCCGCGTCCACCCCGATGTGAACCTTCATCCCGAAATGCCACTGGTTCCCCTTCTTCGTCTGGTGCATCTCCGGGTCCCGTTCCCAGGCGCGGTTCTTGGTGGACGATGGCGCTTCGATGATGCTGGCGTCCACGATGGTTCCCTCCCTGAGCCGCAGTCCCTGCGACTCCAGGTGGGCGTTGATCTCCTGCAACAGGCCCTGCCCCAGATTCTGATTCTCCAGAAGATGGCGGAAATTGAGAATCGTAGTCTCGTCGGGCAGAGGCTCTGACAGTTTCAGACCAACGAACCGGCGCACCGATTCGGCCTCGTAGAGCAGAGCCCGCCCCCGTGAAATCGGGGGTCCTCCATGCCGGGATCGCTGAGATTGTAGAACAGTTGCACACAGTGAACCCGCAGCATCACGGCCAGCGGATAGGGCCGGCGGCCCCTTCCGGCCTTGGGGTAGAAGGGACGAATGCGCTCCTCCAGCCGCTGCCAGGGAATCAGTCCGTCCATCCGCTCCAAGAACAGCTCCCGGCGTGTCTTCCGCTTCTTGCCCTGGAATTCCAGGTCGGCAAACGTCGGCTGGTCCATCTGACCTTACCCCCGGTATGTATCAGCTCATCCAGTCTTACTATGCCACATTGCCACGGACTTGTTCAGAGTATCCCTAACTTATTGTACATCCGTGTGCCGACGCCGCTGCCGTAAGCCAGGAAATCATGGCAGCGCATCCGCCAGTCCAGGCACCTGCTCCGCGCCCGCGGGGACCTCTATCGTGGAGCCCTTGAAATCATCCCCAACGGCCTCGAATCGCCCTCCGAGATGCTGCGCCAGGAATGCTTCGCAGACGGCGAAGAAGGAAAGGTTGTTTTCGGGGCGCTCGAAGCCGTGGCCTTCATCGGAGTAGAGGGCGTATGTCACCGGGATGTTCTTTTCGCGCATGGCGTTTACGATCTGGTCGGACTCCGACTGGTTTACCCTGGGGTCGTTTGCCCCCTGGCCGATGAGCAAGGGCCTGCATATCCGGTCCACGTAGGTGATCGGAGAACGTTCCAGCAGGAAGCTGCGGCCTTCCTCCGTCCGGTGGTCGCCCACGCGCTTGGCAAACATCTCGATGGCCGGCTGCCAATAGGGAGGAAAGGAGTCCATCAACGTGGTCAAGTTAGATGGCCCCACGATTTCCACCCCGCAGGCGAAGACCTCGGGAGTCATGGTCATGCCCACCAGGGTAGCGTAGCCGCCGTAGCTGCCGCCCATGATGGCAATCCGCTTCGGGTCGGCGATCCCTTTGTCCACCGCCCATTGCACGCCGTCCAGCAGGTCGTCGTGCATCTTCGCGCCCCACTCCATGTTGCCGGCGTTCAGGAAACCCTTGCCGAACCCTGTGGAACCCCGGAAATTGACGCTCAAGGTGGCGTAGCCGCGATTGGTCAACATCTGCCGCAGAGAGTTGTACCCCCAGGTATCCCTGCCCCAGGGGCCGCCGTGGACCAACAGGACCATCGGAAGGGGGTTCTCCGGTGTAGGCTCATCATCTCGCTCGTTACCCACGGGGAGCGTGTAGTAGCTGACCAGCTTGAGTCCGTCCCGCGCCTCAATTACCATCGGATGCAGCTTGACCAGAGGCAGACCCTCCAACTCCTGACGGTTGGTGAACAGGAAACGGGCCTCCCCGGCCTCCCGGTAGTAAATGTAGTTGCGGACGGGACCGTCGTCCATCATGTAGGCCACGACCCAGATACGGTCGTCCAGGCTGCGGCTCACCACATCCATCTCGCCGGGAGCCAACTCTGTCAGATAGGCCATGTCGGGCTCGATGGAGGGATCGAGGACCGTCCATTCCATCTTCTCGTAAGCGAAAGCCACGGCCTCGATAGTCTTTTCGGTGGGGTGGAGCATCACCCCTCCAACGTCACACCTCGGGTCTTCGACGACAAGATTGGTCTCGAAGGTGGCTAGGTCGATGGTGGTCAATGCGGCAGTATCGCGGCCACGGCTGTCAAGCATATACAGGACATCCCCCGTACTATCGAATCCGGCCAGCGCGGTGGTCAAAGCGTCCTCCATCTCGATACGGGCAAAGGACTCCCATCCACCGTCGCCCGTGCGCCGGAGCACGTCGGCGCCGCCGTCCTCGGTGGGCCTGGAGGCGAACCGGGCCCGAAAATCGTCGTCGGTGGTTATTTCCAGGAAGCCGGGGTTTTCGAGAATGAGACTCCTCTCGCCCGACCGGATATCAACTTGGTACAGGTCGTGCAACTGGGGGTCCCGGTCGTTGAGGCCCACCAACACTTGGTCCGGGAACTTGTGGCTGACTTCTTGAATCTGTGCCTGCACACCTTCGATAGGCGTGAGATCAGTGGTTACTTCCTGATCAAGGTCTACGGCAAACAGACGCCAGTTCTCGTCACCGTTCTGGTCCTGGATGTACAGAATGTGGTGGTTGGTAAAGGCCCAAAAATAGTGGTGAATACCCCGGCCGGTGTCCCGTGTAACGGGCTGGGCGGCGGAATGATCGTCTGCCGGCCCAACCCAGACGTTCAAGACACCGTCAACCGGAGCGAGGTAGCTCAACCGTGAACCGTCAGGGCTGATCCGGGTCGATGCTTTGTCCGGGTTGCCAAACAGGACCTTTCTAGGAATCAAAGGCAGGGCGCTGGATGTCAAATCGGAAATGGAAGCGGTCATGTCAGAAAGACCTCCTGTGGGGAGTGGGGGTGTGTCACCCCATCGGCGGACACGTAAAAGCGCCTCTAACCCGATGGCAGCTCGCCCAGAGTAATGTCCGACGTCATACGGGCAGCGCCGCGGTAGAACACCACCGGTACCGTGACTCCAAGCGTGTTGGCGATCAGGAAACGGGACAAGACCCCAGTATTGGGGACCGGCTGTTCTCCCATCTGTACGATCACGTCCCCGTCCTTCAGGCCCGCGGTTGCCGTCGCCGAACCTGGATTTTTACCCGGGCCAGGAACACCCCTTCGTCGACTGGCAAGTCCAGTTCGCTTGCGACGCCGGGCGGCAGGTTGATGGGAGAAACGCCGAGAAATCCACGCCGGACCCGTCCATGCTCCTTGAGCTGGGCCGCAACAACTTTGGCGTCGTCGATGTTGATGGCAAAGCCAATCCCCTGGCTTCCCGGAATACCAGCGGTGTTGATGCCGACGACCTCACCGCACACGTTGGCCAGCGGGCCGCCGCTGTTGCCGGGGTTGATCGCGGCATCGGTCTGGATCAGGTCGAGCATCCTGGTCTGGCGATTGGTCGCAAGCGGCAGCCATCACGGCGGCGGCCGCCAGCAACAGTGCGATTGTCCAGCCGCGCCAGCACGCTCCACGCCCGCCCATATCTACCACGCCTGCCCTGACTCGACAGCTAAGCCACGAAATCTGCGACCCGTTCCCCGATCATGATTGCGGTGGCATTGGTGTTGGCCCTGACAACATTGGGCAAGATCGAAGGGTCGGCCACGCGGATACCTTCGAGACCGTGGACTCTGAGATGCTGGTCGACCACCGCCATCGGGTCCGACGCCGGGCCCATCTTGCAAGTACCCGAGACGTGGCGCGCCGTCCCAACGGTACGCAGCATGTAGGCGTCCAGCAGGTCGTCGTCGGCTAGCTCTTCGTCCGTCGGGGCGACGCGAGTCGAAACCATGCCCTGGTACGGCTCGGTTTCCAGGAGACCCACGCAAAGGCGAACAGCGCCCCGGAGCCGCTCCCGGTCGAAGGTATCGTCCAGGTAATGATAGTTGAACTGGGGCTGCACGTGGGGGTCGGCGGAAGAGAGCCGGAGTTCGCCGGCGCTCATGGGCAATTCCAGGGCGCAGGAGAAGCGGAACCCCTGATCGGGAATAACCTCGCCGCTCAGGGACGCGAAGATCGAACTGGTGGATATCATCATGTCGTTGGGGTGTTGGGAACCTTCCGACGTGTAACGGAGGGCGATCCGCGTACCGGGGTTATCGGTCACCAGTTCGACACCTTCCTTGGCAAGGAGTTGGACGCCGACGCTGGGGTGGTTACGCAGGTTTTGACCCACACCGGGCAGGTCCCTGACCACCGGTATCCCGAAGCTCTCCAGATGTTCCGCCGGTCCGACCCCAGACAGCAATAGCAGGTGGGAAGAACGGAGACCGCCGCTGCAAAGAATGATCTGGTCCGCTTCCACTGTGAACACCTCTCCGCCGCTTTCAACCTCCATCCCAACGGCCCGGTTGCCCTCGAAGATCACCCGCCGGGCGAGCACATTGGCGCGGACGGTGAGGTTCAGGCGGTGACGGGCCTAGCTGAGGTGGCTTATGGCCGTGCTGACGCGAATGCCATCCGGGTTGTTCATGGGGATCGCGCCGACGCCGGTGGAGTCCGGGCCGTTCATGTCGTGGGTCTCGGGAAAACCGGCGGCGACACAGGCCCGGTGGAAGGCAGCTTGAATCGGCGCCCATTTGTCTCCCTGCCTGCGAAGAACAGGCAGCGGACCATCGGTGCCGTGGAAATCATCCCGGATATCCAGATCTGTCTCCATTCTCCGGTAGTAGGGGAGGACGTTGACGTAGGACCACTGATCGTTTCCCAGGGCGGCATAATCGTCGAAGTCGTGGCTGAGACCCCGCAGCAAGACCTGGCCGTTAATCGCTCCACCGCCTCCAACTACTCGCCCCTGCGCGACGTGAATCTCTCCCTGGGTGTCGTTAATTGTTCCTGACAGGGACCAGTTGTGGGCCGCGCCTCGGGTCTCGGCATCCCTGGTGTGACCATACTTCAACTCGTCCGGCAAATGTTCCACGTCCAGGTAATCGGGACCGGCTTCCAGAAGAAGGACAGAACGGGATGGGTCTTCCGACAGTCTGGTGGCAGCGGTGCAACCCGCGGAACCTGCTCCAACGACTATGACATCATACTTCATTGCTTCCTCCTATTATTTGAGCCATTCCGACGGAGGTTGGGAACCTCCGGTCATTGCGCCGCCCTCCGCCATCGCTCCATTTCCACAGCGAACCAAAGCGACATACTGCCGGTGCGGTCGTCGAACCCGAATATGGCCGGTCGGTCCAAGTATTCCTTGGCAGTGGTCTGGACCCCCGTCCCGGTGCAGCCGTCCACGACGTTACCCCGATCGTCTACTCTTTCGGACACAGCCCGCCACGCCAATTCCAATGCCGGGACATGCGAAGAGTCTAGCCAACCCCGCCGCAATCCCCTGGCCAGGGAGTACCCCAGCATACAAGTGGAGGTCAATTCCTGGTACGAGCCTGGATAATCCAATAGCTGGAGCAGCATCCCGGAGGGCGCTTGGACGCGCATAAGGGCGTCCATCAACCTGCGGTACATGCCCAGTATCGCGCCTCGGCCGGCATGGTCTGCGGGCAGGTAAGTCAGCGTCTCGGTAAGTCCCAGCGCGGCGAACCCATTCCCCCGGCCCCAAAAGAAGGGGCCGGAGCGGCAGTGCCAAAATAGGCCGTCCTCCTGCTGAATACCCCCATCGAGCAAGAACTTGACCAGCAGGTCGATGTAACGCGATTCCCCGGTTTGCCGGAACGCACGACCCAGCATGGCTCCGGTCATAAACATGTCCTCAGTGCGGAAGTCGGGGTCGCAGGGCGGGGGCGCTCCGTCTCCCACTCCGGCGTGGTAACGGTTGGCCACGTCCACGATAAGCTGGGCATAGCGATCGTCGCCGGTTGCCTCGGCAAGCTCACCAGCCCAGATCAACCCCGCTAGGTTCGCGCCGCCGGGGTTGTCACCAAACCAGGGAGCCTCGCCCGACATTCGAGGCGCGATGAGTTGGGCTATCCCGGCAGCGGGAGACTCGCCTTCAGGGTCTAGTTGCGCCAGGCGCAGGCCTCCGCTTATTCCCACGCCTTGAGTGTAGTTGACCGGGTCCAGTTCATGCCCGTAAACCGAGGCCAGAACGCGGGCCACTTCGACGACGCTTCGCTCCCGGCGGGCGTTCAGGACCGACCGGGCTTGGGATGCCCTGGCTGCACCCTCCAGACCGACGATGGCAGTCCACAGCCGGTCCAACTCGGAAAGAAGCCTCTCGGGAGGTGTGGACAGCCTCAAGCCAGGGATCGGTCCGAGACCGTCAGGCTGCCCGCCGCCTATCGCCTCAAGCAGAGAGCCATTTTGTTCCAATGGACCAGCTCCCAGGTCATTCCCAAGGGCCGCCGAGGCCGCGGCGTTGGCTTCCCAGGCCACATAGTTGGCAAAGCGTATGTCCAACACCAGGCATGGGGCTTGAAAACACAGCCAGCGCCAGAGGTACCGGCTTTCGGGTTGGTCTGCATCGAAAAAGAACCCGTCTTGCGGTGGATAGCCCAGGGCCTGGTCTCCATTGCCTTCCGGGTTGACATTCGGAGCAGCGCTCAGGGCGATGTTGCCGGATAGCGCGGGTTGCCGTGCTTCCACCGAGTCCACAGCCTGCATGGCTAGTGCAACGTCCGCCTCATTACCGGAAAACCCGGAAACGAGGAGCACCCTGATGCGGGGAGACTCGGCGCGGTACGAGTCCCGGTGGAGCAACGCCGGAATATTCCGCCCTCCTCTGGTCACACCCCAATAGCCAATTTCCCAGGCGTCAGGGTGATTACGAGCGTGACCGCTCAGTGATTCTACGAGACTTGATTGGGCTTCTGTCATATCCGCTCTATCGCTACAAAGTACGCAATTGCCGACGGCGTGCCGGTTTCCGATTGATGTTCGCAATTCTACACCGTCAGCCACTGGTGACGGTAGGGCCGCGCGCCAAAGGCCCAGGGCATCCCAACAATCAGGACGGCCTCCAGCTAATCAAAAGCCCCCTTTCGAAAAAGGAGGGTTGGGGGGATTTGCCCAATGCGATTGCCCTGATATAACCCCCTCTCCGGAAGAGGGAAGGCCGCGCGGTGCGGGGCAGGTGATTCGAGGGTATACTCATGGCAAATTCCGTCGAGGGGACGGGCGGACTGCAGGAGAAACGCGATGGCGCAGAACGGCCGTAATGCTGTATTAGATGGTGTCCGAATTCTGGAACTGGCCCGCTGGCAGGCCGCACCGAGGGGTTCGCTGGTACTGCGGGACATGGGCGCAGAGGTGATCAAGCTGGAGTGGCGCAAGGGGGGAGACCTGCGAAACTCCGGGCCCTTTGTCGGCGAGATGAGCGTCCAATTCGCCGCCTACAACCGGGGCAAGAAGAGCATCACCCTCAACACCCGAGAGCCGAAGGGCAAGGAGCTATTCTACCGGCTGTTGGAAGTCTCCGACGTTGTGCTGGAGAATTTCCGGCCCGGCACGATGGACCAAATGGGGTTCGGCTACGAGAAGATGGCGGAGGTCAATCCCGGCATCATCCTGGCCTCGGTTTCAGGCTTCGGTCAATACGGGCCCTACCGGGACCGGCAGTGCTTCGACCCGATCATCCAGGCGATGAGCGGAATCGGTGACCAGACCGGCAGGGGGTTCGACCAGCCCATCATGGCTAACGGCCCGATCATGGACCGCACTGCGGCCCTTCACGCCGCCATCGGTATCCTGGGCGCGCTGCGTCACCGGGACCGCACCGGCGAGGGGCAATGGCTGGAGGTGGCGATGCTGGACGGGGGCATAACCCTGGAAGAGGTGGCCCTGGCCATGTGCTACGAGACCAACACCAACGACTTCGTGAGGACCGGGTCTTTCCTTCGTTGTAAGGACGGCTGGGTCACCACCGGGGCTGCCCGGGCTGGGATGTGGGAGCGCATGTTGAAGGTTATGGGCTACGACGACCTCTCCGACGACCCCGAATACGCCGCACCAATGTTCGCCACCGACAAGGCTGAGATTCGCATGGAGTTGCTGCATCTGTGGTGTGAGGAGCGGACGGTGAAAGAGGTGGAAGACGCCCTGATCGCCGCCGACATTCCGATGGGGCCGGTAAAGTCCATCCCGGAGGTGTTGGCTGACAAGCACCTATGGGAGCGGGAAGTGATGATCGAGGCGGAGATCCCCGACCCGCCGGGCAAGAAGATGCTGGTGCCCGGACCGACCATCATCAAATACTCCAAGACTCCCACCACTGCGGGGCCCATCCCGCGTTACGGCGAGCATAACCAGGAGATATACGCCGGGCTGTTGGGGCTTGACGAGGGGGAGATGACGGGCCTGGTGGAGCAGGGGGTTATAACGTAAGGCCATGTACTGGAACCGAGACGGACACCTACGGGAGGGTCATAGCGATGACCGCAAGACCACAAGATGAGGAAACTCTGCGTCAAGAATTGCGTGAGATCGTAGAGCGGCTTCCGTCCGAGGAGCTATACGGGGCGAGGCGTTACCTGGGGTACTTAATTGCTTCCGAAGACCCATTTGTCCAAAGCCTGCTGGAAGCGCCCTGGGACGACGAGCCGCTGACGGCGGAAGACGAAGCCGCAATCGAAGAGGGGATGCGCGCCGCCGCTGAGGGTAAGCTCATTAGCCACGAGGAAGCGAAACGGCAATTAGGTCTATGAACTGGGTTGTCGAATGGACTCCCCCCGCGCTCCGAGATTTGCGACGACTGGACCGGAACATGGCCGGACGTGTCTTGGAGGCTGTCGAGCGATATGCAGAATCAAGATGTGGCGATGTAAGGCAACTAAGGGCCAGAAATCGAACTCGGCGCCTCCGAGTAGGGCCAATTCGGGTCTTGTTTGAATTGAACTACGAAGACCACGAGATGAGGATTGACCGAGTGTTGCCCCGCGGCTCCGCGTATCGCCGAAGCCAATAAATCAGGGAGGATAGTTGCGATGAGCACGAAGCAACAAGAAGATGTAGAAACTATGCGCCAGGAACTCCGGGAGATTGTCGAGGAACTCCCGGTCGAAGACCTGTTAGGGGTAAGGAGTTACCTGCGCTATTTGATGGCAACCAAAGACCCGTTGGTCAAAAGCCTTTTGGAAGCGCCCCTGGACGACGAGCCCCTGACGCCGGAGGATGAAGCAGCGATTGAGGAGGGGTTGCGCGCGCTTGAGAAGGGCGACGTAGTAAGCGATGAAGAGATGAAACGTCGTCTGGGGCTATGAGCCGTTACGTCGAATGGTCCGGCCCCGCTCTCCGGGACATGGGAAGACTGGACCGAAATACGTCAAGACGTATCAGGGATGCCGTGAATCGATATGCAACGTTGAGACACGGGGACGTGATAAAACTAGGGGGCAGGAACGAAACGTGGCGTCTCCGAGTGGGGCAATGGCGAGTCTTGCTCGAGTTTCCGAAGGGAGAGCGTTCCATAAGAGTCGCCAGGGTATTGCCGCGGGGTTCCGCGTATCGCCGAAGCCAATAAATCAGGGAGGATAGTCGCGATGAGCACGAAGCAACAAGAAGACGTAGAAACAATGCGCCAAGAACTCCGTGAGATTGTCGATGAACTCCCGGACGAAGAACTATTAGGGGTATGGAGTTACCTGCGCTACCTGATGGCAACCAAAGACCCGGTGGTCAAAAGCCTTTTGGAAGCGCCCCTGGACGACGAGCCCCTGACGCCGGAGGATGAAGCAGCGATTGAGGAAGGACGGCGCGCCGCTGCGGAAGGCAATCTCATCAGCAATGAAGAGATGAAGCGGCAATTAGGGATATAAACTTGGTTGTAGATTGGTCTCCCCCTGCGATGCGAGATTTGCGGCGGCTGGAACAGAGTACGGCCAGGCGTGTCTCTGCCGCTGTGGACCGATATGCCGAATCAGGATATGGAGACGTAAAACAGCTAAGGGGCCGAAATCGGGCCTGGCGCCTCCGCGTAGGGCAAATGCGAGTCTTGTTCGAGTTTTCCTCATCAGGCAATTCCATAAGGATTGACCGGGTTTTGCCTCGCGGCTCCGCGTATCGCCGCCGGTAACCTATCCTAAATTTGACTGTCATTGCCCCCGTTGCTACACTCGCCACGTCCCCAGACAACCCCTGACATGGAGGAAGAATGTACGTCATAATAGCGCCCATTCAGGTCAAAGAAGGATGCGTGGACGAGTTCATAAAGGAGATTATAGACGACGCCAAGGGTTCCGTGAACGACGAACCCGGATGCCTGCGGTTCGACGTGATTCAGGACGCCGGAGACCCCAACCGCATCTGGCTCTACGAAGTGTACCAGGACGAGGAAGCCTTCCAGGCCCACACCCAGGCCCCCCACTTCATCAAGTGGCGCGACGCGACCCAGGATATGCGCGTCCAGGGAATCCAGGGCGCGGGTAGAGGCAGCACGAACATCTGGCCGCCGGACGGCGAATGGAAGTAGTCCAATGAAAGCAGTTTGGTACGAGCAAAACGGTCCCGCCGACGTCTTGCAGGTTGGGGAGATGCCCAGACCGGAACCAGGGCCGGGTGAGGTGCTGGTCAAGATAGTCTCTTCCGGCATCAACCCTTCCGACTGGAAACGGAGGGACGGTCAGACCAGAAGCATGGACTTCCCCAGGGTCATCCCGCACCAGGATGGCTCGGGGGTCATCGAGGCCGTGGGCGAGGGTGTCGCCGAGTCGCGGGTGGGCGAGAGGGTCTGGCTCTACGAGGCCCAATACGGGAGACCCTTCGGCACCGCCGCCGAATATTGCTCCATACTCTCGAACCACGCTATTACCATGCCATCAGGCATCAGTTTCCAACAGGGCGCTTGTCTGGGAGTTCCCGCCATGACCGCCCACCGCTGCGTATTCGCCGACGGGCCGGTCCAGGGCAAGACGGTGCTGGTTACCGGCGGCGCGGGAGCAGTGGGCAACTACGCGGTCCAGTTGGCCAGTTTGGACGGCGCAACAGTTATCTCTACGGTGAGTTCAGACCACAAGGCCCGAATTGCGATTGAGGCGGGCGCGGCAGACACGGTCAACTACCGCACCGAAGACACCGTTCAGAGGATTCTGGAGCTAACCGGCAGACAGGGAGTTGACCACATCGTAGAAGTCGATTTCGCTGGCAACTTCGCAGTCAGCCGGGAGGTCATCCGGGCCAACGGCGTCATCTCCATTTACGCTCAGGGAACCGCCTCCCAGCCTCCTGTGCCGCTCCAAATAGGGTCGAGCAACGTGACCGTCCGGTCGGTGCTGGTCTACGACATGCCGGAACAGGCCAAGCAGGACGCCTCCGGTCAGATCACAACTCTGTTGGAACAGGACAAGTTGACCCACCTGCTGGGACCGCGCTTTCCGCTTGAGTCCGCGGTTGAGGCGCATCAAGCAGTAGAAGGCGGGGCAATCGGCAACGTCACGTTGGACGTCGCCACCGATTAACCGGCCTACCGATTAGAAGACGATTCCACTATATGTGAGAGGTGAATCATGGCACGAACACCCGTGGTAACCCGAGACATGGTGCCCGAGGAGTTCCGGGGAGCATTCGACGAGCTGACCAAAGACACCGGCGGCACGATCACCGGCGGTCCCGGCTCCATCACCGTCAATAGCCCGGAGATGTCCCGGCGCCGCAGTCACTTAACGGCCTATCTGCGCTTCGAGAGCAGCTTCCCCAAGCGAATCCAGGAATTGGCTATTCTGTCCACCGCCAGGGCCATGGACTGTCCCTACATCTGGAACGCCCACGCTCCGGCGGCCCGCAGGGAAGGAGTTGCCGACGCCGTGGTGGACGCGCTGCGTGACAGGAAACCGTTGCCTGAGATGCCCGCCGACGAAGCGGCCATCGTCAAGTTCTGCACGGAGTTCTACAAGAACCACCGGGTAACGTCGTCCACCTTCCAGGTAGCGATGGAGCAGTTCGGCGTTCAACACTTGGTCGAGATTACCGCGCTCATGGGCAACTACGCCCAGACCGCGTTTTTCCTCAACGCCTTCGAGGTGGACCTGCCCGACGAACGGACGGAGCCGGTGTTGCCGGTGGGGTAAATCCCCCCTAGCCCCTCCGCCACGGCGTACTTTCAGCCTTTTGCAAAAGGGGGAAGCGTCATTCCCTTTTGAGATAGGGTAGGTTTGATTTCCCAAGCGCCACCAGGAGCAGCATCATGCCACGACCACGACGCGCCCGGCAGGCGGCAGAGCGGCTTATCGAGTCTTACGAGCACCGGGGCCAGGAACGGCTGAACAACCCGCCGGTAGGCTTGGTTACGCCGGAGACCGACCGGGGCGCGGGCCGCAAGACCTACTCCTACGACCCCCACCTGGACCCGCAGTTGCAGTGGGCCGGCAAGGCGGAGCATACGTCCTTCAACGTGCCTACGGTGTCGCTGCACGTCCACGAGCGCATCGACCCCCGCACTATCATCGAAGCCACGCACAAGCGCAAGCCCGATGGTTCTTTCACCCAGGGCAGCCTGTTCGAGCTGCCTGAGGAGAACCCGCCCGTCCGCAGCGCCATCGAGTTCTATCAGCACCGCCACAACTGGAGCAACCGCTTGGTGGCCGGCGACAGCCTGCTGGTGATGAACAGCCTGCTGGAGAAGGAGGGTATGGCCGGCAAGGTGCAGATGGTATACATCGACCCGCCCTACGGCATCCGCTACGGCTCCAACTTCCAGCCCTTCGTCAACAAGCGCGACGTTCGGGACGGGCGGGACGAGGACCTGACCCAGGAACCAGAGACCATCAAGGCGTTCCGCGACACCTGGGAGCTGGGCATCCACTCCTACCTGTCCTACCTACGCGACCGCCTGCTGCTGGCGCGGGAGCTGCTGACCGAGAGCGGTTCCTGCTTTGTGCAGATTTCTGATCAGAATGTGCATTTAGTCAGGTCTCTAATGGACGACGTGTTTGAAAGTGACGGCTTTGTTGCCACTATCGCGTATCGAGTGTTCGGTGTACGTGCTGGAAGATTTTTGGACAACGTAACCGACAACATCATCTGGTACGGGAAGAACCGGGAACACACTAAGTATAGACAGTTGTATCAAATGGAATCCGCCGGAACCGATGGGTTCCAACCAGTGAGGTTATATAGACCCGGATTTTCGGAAGGGCTGAGTTTCAGTTTCGAGTTTGAAGAGAGAGCCTATCAGCCACCTTCTAACATGCACTGGGCAACTGGGAGGGGAGGTCTAAACAAGCTGAAAATGGCGAATAGACTGATCGGCTTTCGAGCAGATGTCAGATACAAGCGAAATGCCGACGACTTTCCGTGCAAGGTCTTAACTACTTCTTGGCAAGATACATGGGGAGAACAAGATAAGCGATTCGTTGTGCAGACTGCCTCGACTGTATTAGAACGTTGCCTTCTAATGACCACTGACCCCGGCGACCTGGTGTTCGACCCCACCTGCGGCAGCGGTACCACTGCCAGCGTTGCCGAGCAATGGGGCCGTCGCTGGATTACCTGTGACACCTCGCGGGTGGCCGTATCACTGGCCAAGCAGCGGCTGATGACGCCCTCTACGACTATTACGAGTTGGCCCACCTCGACGAGGGTGTGGGCAGCGGCTTCAAGTACAAGACCGTCCCCCACGTCACCTTGCGCTCCATCGCCAACAACCGGACATCAAGGAGGGCATGACCCAGGCTGAGATTGACGCCGCCATTGCCCGCCACGCCCCCCAGGAAACGCTGTACGACCAGCCGTTGGTTGACACCGGCAAGCGACGGGTCACCGGCCCCTTCAGCGTCGAGGCGGTGCCTGCCCCGGCGGTCAGGCCCATTGACGACGTTGACGTTGTTGACGATGCCGAGCCGTTGCCCGCCGATGACTCGGTAGGGCGCTCCGGCGAGACACTGCGGCAGGCGGAATGGCGGGACGAACTGTCGAAGACCGGCATTAGAGGCAAGGCCGGACAGTTCATTCGTTTCGCCCGGCTGGAGCCTTTGCCGGGCTGCCGCTACCTTCATGCCGACGGGGAATCGCTGCCCAACACCGACGGCGCCGAGTCGATTCGGGAGTCAGGTCCGGCCCGGGCGGCGCAACGGGTCGTAGTGTCCTTCGGCCCCGAACACGCGCCCCTGGAGCAGGTCCAAGTCAATCAAGCCCTTCAAGAAGCCCAGACCCTGATGCCGACGCCCCGGGTCATCGTCTTCGCCGCCTTCCAGTTCGACCCGGAGGCGTCCAAGGACATCGACGAGACCAATTGGCCGGGCCTGACCCTGTTGAAGGCGCAGATGAACGCCGACCTGCTCACCGAGGACCTGAAGAGGAAACGGGCCAGCAACGAGAGCTTCTGGCTCATCGGCCAGCCGGACGTTCTGGTACACCAGATACGCAGGGGCCAGAACACCGGCAAGTGGCAGGTTGCAGTGCAAGGGTTCGACTACTACAACACCAAGACCGGCGACGTGGAATCGGGCGGCGAGGACCGGATAGCAATGTGGATGCTGGACCCGGACTACGAAGGGCGCAGTCTCTACCCCCGCCAGGTGTTCTTCCCAATGGCCGGAACCAACGACGGCTGGGCGCGTCTGGCCCACAACCTGAAAGCGGAGATAGACGAAGACCTGATAGAAGCCTACCGCGGCACGGTGTCTCTGCCTTTCGAGGCGGGGGAGAACCGGCGCATAGCTATTAAGATAGTAGACGACAGGGGCATTGAGAGCCTGCGGGTCGTATCCATCGGAGCGTGACTTTCGTGCTGACGGAGTTGAAACTCGCCAACTTCAGGATTTTCGACGATGAAGTCACGGTGCGGTTCAGACCGATTACCGTTCTCATCGGCCGCAACAGTTCAGGGAAATCGTCCATCATCAAGTTTCTGCTGATGTTGCAGCAGTCGTTGGGGCCTGGGAGGTCCCAGTTCTTGACCGTAGAGGGGGACAAGGTTAATTTGGGGGTTTTCTCCGCGCTAAAGAACTCCCTGACACGAAAAAGAAACCTTACTTTTGAACTCTCTACAAAAAGCGCTACTGCCCAACTTGGTTACCCTATATCGGCATACTTGGAATTGTCCGAAGACATGGATCACAGCAAACTGTTGTATAAGGCAAGCGCTTCGATTTCTTACAGTAAAAGAACCAGCATAGGGCGAGCAACTTACTCTCTGGCAGATGAAGCATCTGGAAAGGAACTCGTTAGAGTCGCCAACAGGATTCTGGATGACTCCACTTTTTGGGACTACTCACCTCGGCTTGACGGTCTCGAATATTCTTCCGAGCCACACGATAGCGAGGAGTCACCCCAACAAATACTAGAACGGATAGAACGCAGCCAGGAATTGCTTCTACGAAGTATGGTAGAGACTGAAATAATCAGCGTACCACGCTATGACATCGGTTCAATCCGTCACTTGTCACCCGTTAGGGATGAATCTCAGCGAGTAATTGTGGCTTCTTCTCCTCCCTATGATAATGTGGGGCAGAGGGGACAATATGCTCTGCCCCATCTACACTAAATGGTAACCGAGAAACATGATAGGTACGACTTCATTCTGCCGCATATCAGGAGCGTCGCAGCCATAGATAGTATCAAGTTCAGAACATCATCAGGGTACCTGAGCCGGGCGTTGGCAAAGAACCAAACAACCGGGGCCGAAGTGCTCATCGCAGACTTTGGGTTTGGTGTGAGCCAGTGTCTTCCCATATTTGTCCAAGGGGCGGTAATGGCCCCCTACACCTCGTTGATGGTCGAGCAGCCCGAAGCCCAACTTCATCCCACGGCGCAATTGGAACTCGGGAGCTTCTTTGCCGACTTGTGGAATAAAAGAAAGGTTGGGTTCATTATCGAGACCCATAGCGACAACATACTTCTCAGGCTGCGCCGCCTGATTGCAAGAGGCGACCTTTCCCACCAGGACGTTTCCGTGGCGTTTTTCACTTTCGACGAGGAAAGAGGAAACATGCCGATGGTCAAGAATCTTGACATCTACGAGAACGGTTGGATGCAAGCCGGTCTGCCGATGGAGTTCTTCGGCGAAAATGTCGTAGAGGCGCTGCACCTTGGAGCGCGAGCATGACCAACACACCGTTCCAGAACTCGGCGGCGATTGACACCAACGTGTTTGTACATCTCCTGAATCCGCAGAACAATCCTGATTCCCACATAAATACTCTGTTGGGACATCTTCGCAACCGGGGAATTGCTCTTATTGTGAACGAGCAAGGAGTTATCCAACGTGAGTATCAACGCCATATTATCCCAATGTTTAGAGGAAACTCCGTCTCAGGCCCCGATTCATACATCCTCCTCTACTGGATGCAACAAGCCTCGCGCCGCATGGTGTCTGTGGGCCGTCGAGAAGATTGCAAAACTACCCAACTGAGCTTGCGACTGCTAATGGGGGACGAATACCGTTAAGGTATTTGCCGAATTCCCCCACCCTGAATGGCCGACGAATCCTATTCACGCTATTATTCTTCTGGCCCTTCGGCAACTAAAGAGTTCCGCAATTTTCTCGGCCGTCAAGACCGGTTGATGGCGGCAATCAGGCAAGTTATCTTTGAAGGTTCTAAGGATGCTGACCGGACCTTCGTCTATGTGGCTTTCAAGGAAGGGCAAATTCTTATATCTAATGATGAGACAGATATAGTATTCGGGCCTGATTGGGAGGGAAGGCAATCCCCACGACGCGACAGGCTGTTGCGCGAGACGCGAAGGCTGCGTCCCCAAGGGGCGAACATACTGACCTCCCAAGAGGCGTATGCCCAGATTCAGGGGCCATAATTTCGAGGAACCACTACCCGTGGGGATGAACATGGAACAATCGTCTATAGACCGGCTCATCATCAACAAGCTCTACGATGAGCCTCAGAAATACTGGCGCTACGACCGTGAGAGGCGCACCTTCTCGCGGAAGCAGGGCCGCCGGCCGGCGGGATACTTGAAAGCGTCGGGCAATTCGAGGGCCTTCGATGCCCCCGGGACCTTCTTTGAAATACCTCTGGTCAACCAAATCCGGCAGCGGGTAAAGGCCTGGCGCGAGGCCGAGTATCCCGGCGTGACCGCCATCACCAAGCGCCTGCTGGAGTATTGGACGGACTCGGAGGAGTTCGAAAACCGAAGGTTTTTCTTCTGCCAGTTGGAGGCGGCGGAGACTCTTATCTGGCTGACCGAGGCCGCCGAAAGCGAGAAGGTCGGCCTGGACATCCCTGGTGACGGCGGGGAGTTTCGGCGGCTATGCGCCAAGATGGCCACCGGTACGGGCAAGACGGTCGTCATGGCTATGGTCATTGCCTGGCATATCCTGAACAAGGTCACCTACCACCAAGACACCCGGTTCTCCCTGAACATCCTGGTGGTCGCCCCCGGCCTCACGGTGAAGAGCCGTCTTGCCGTCCTCAAACCGTCCGCCGGGGAGAACTACTACCAGGAGTTTGGCATCGTACCGCCGGGCCTGATGGAAAAGCTCCACCAGGGGAAGGTTCGCGTTCGCAACTGGCACATCCTGAACTGGGAGAGCGGGGGCCAGATTGCCCGGAAGCGAAGCGTGGACAAGCGGGGCGCGAAAAGCGACGAGGCTTACGTCCGCGACGTGCTGGAAGACATGGCAAGCGCCCGCAACCTTCTGATCATCAACGACGAGGCCCATCACGCCTGGAGGACGCCGGGGGGCGCGACGACGCGGGGAATCGAGAAATCGGAGGTCGAACAGGCCACCAAATGGGTCGGCGGCCTGGACCGGATTCACCGGCCCCGGAGGATTCTGGCCTGTTACGATTTCTCAGCCACCCCCTTTACTCCGTCGGGCCGGGCGGCGGCCGAGGAGTCCCTCTTCGGCTGGATAGTCAGCGACTTCGGGTTGAATGACGCCATCGAGTCCGGTCTGGTGAAGACGCCGCGAGTGGTCGTCCGGGATGACGCGGTCCCCGACGCCAAGACTTACATGTCGCGCCTGTATCACATCTACAACGACGACGAGGTGAGGGACGACCTGAACCGGCGGGCCCAGCCCCATGAGCCATTGCCGGACCTGGTGACCAACGCTTACTACCTGCTGGGTTACGATTGGAGGGAGACGGCCAACAGTTGGCAAGACAAGGGACACAAGATACCGCCGGTGATGATCACCGTGGCCAACCGCACCGAGACGGCGGCCCGAATCAACCACGCCTTCGGTCGAAAAAGCATATTGATCGACGAACTGTGCAACCCCGACGGCATTTTGCATATCGACTCCAGGGTCTTGAAGCGGGCCGAAGAGTCCGAGGAGCCGGTTGCGGAAGTGTCTCCCGACTCAGACGATGAGTCGGACCAGGACAGCGCCGCCCGTCGTGCGCCGACCGCCGTCCAGCGGGCCGAGCGGCTGCGCCGGATGGTGGACACTGTGGGTAAGGCCGGTCAACCGGGAGAAAAGGTCCAGAACGTCATTTCCGTGGGGATGCTCTCCGAGGGTTGGGACGCCAAGACTGTCACGCACATTATGGGGCTGAGGGCGTTCAGCAGACAGCTTCTATGCGAGCAGGTCGTTGGGCGCGGGCTTCGCCGCACCTCATACGAGGTGAACCCTAAGTCCGGGATGTTCGACCCCGAGTACGTCAACATATTTGGCGTTCCGTTCACCTTCCTGCCCCACGAATCGGATGGGAGCGTGGCGCCTAATCCGCCCGCTCCCAAGACCGAAATCAAGCTGTCGGCAGAGAAAGCCGCTCACGAAATCAGTTGGCCCAACATCATCCGCGTCGAGCACGTCTATCGCCCCAGGCTCTCCCTGGATTGGGAGAAGGTCCAGCCCCTGGAACTCAACACCAGCGAGACGGTCCGGTTCGCCGAACTCGCTCAGATTGTGGACGGCAAGCCCGACTTCTCGAATGTCAGGAGCATCGACCTGGAAGCGCTGGCCAAGGAGTATCGCACCCAGAAGATTATCTTCGAGACGGCCCGAGACGTTTACGACGGGATGCAAAAGTCGTGGCCGGGCAGCCGGGAGTCCCTCATCGCCCAGTTGGTTAAACTCGTCGAGCAATTCATACAATCTGAACAACTCCACATCACGCCCACCCTGTTCAACCAGGAGGACATGGCCCGACGCCTTATCATTACGCTGAACATGACCAAGGTAGTCCACCACATCCAGGATGCCATCCGCTTCGAAAACACCGAACGGCGGGAGCCGGTATTTGACCCTGAGCGGCCTATCCGCGCAACGGGCGACATGGCCACCTGGTACACCGGCAAGCCGTGCCATTTCACCGACCGCAGCCACATCAACATGTGCGTGTTCGACAGCACATGGGAAGATTCGGAAGCCTTCGAGTTGGACCACAATCTCCTGGTCGAAGCCTGGGTCAAGAACGACCACCTGGGTTTTGAGGTCCTTTACATCTACCGGGGAGTAGTGCGGAAGTACCGGCCAGACTTCCTTGTCCGTTTCCAGTCTGGAAAGATGTTGGTCTTGGAGACCAAGGGGCAAGTGGACGCCCAAAGCAGCGCCAAGCGAACGGCACTGGAGCATTGGACCCGGGCCGTCAACCAACACGGCGGCTTTGGCCGCTGGTCTTCCGACGAATCCACCAACCCAGGAGACATCAAAGACATCCTGGCGAAACACGCGGGGGCTACAGGGTAGGGGTTAAAGCTCCGCCGCCACCGCGCTGTCTACGGCGAACTCGTAAAAGGTGATGGCCTCGGCGGTGCTGAACTGGTCACGGGCGTACACCGCCCGGGGGAGCTGATTTTCGCCGGTCTCCACTTTCACACCCAAGGCGGGCCAGACGTACCCCTTGCGCGCCGGTGCGCCCGGAGCCCGCTCTAGTTGGATCAGGTCCGGCTGTTTCTGCATCAGCAATAGCAACGCCTCAACGCTCTTGTGGACCGACGTGGTGGCGTCTCCTTCCCGGTAGGCAGCCCGCGCCTCGGCGACCAGGCCGCGCAAGTTGTCGTCGCGTATGTCGTCGACCTTAGCCATGTGCTCCTCCTAAAGACGCTGCGTGCTAGATGCTGGAGTTGACCTCGAAGGGGACACCCTCTAACTGCTGGTCGCGCCACTTCTGGTGGTGCTTGTGCCGGTCCTGGAACTCGGGCATCACCTCTTTGGCGAACAGCTCCAACGAAGGCATGATGTCTTCGTGCTTGCGGTCGCCGCTCTGGGCGATGAACAGGATCAGGTCGATGTGGGCCGCTTCGTACTGGCGGATTGTGTTGCGGATGAACTCCGGGTTGCCAATGAAACCTCCGCGACGGCTGGCCCGGTAGAGGGCGCGGGCGCTCTCGTCCTCCGGCTCTTCATCCACGACGTTGAAGCCCTGCCGCTGGGCGTACACCTGCTGCCGCCCGTCCTCGGTCAGCGAGTCGAACTGCCGGTGGAAGTGGTCGTGGCCATAGTTTCGCTGGCCCCGGCCCAAAAGGAAACCAAACATCTGCGCCCCTCGCAGGCCCTTGGCCACAGCCTCCTCGTTGGTAGGGCAGCACATCAGCGAGCCAAGGGCCGTCACCGCCGGGTTGATGGCATATCCCAAGGGACTGCACTCCTCGCGGACAAGCTCCCAGTAACGGTCGATGCGCTCGGCAGCCTCCTCCGGCGTCTCGAAACCGAACCCGAGCGCTCCGATGCCCATTCGCGCCGCGACGAAAATGGTCTCGCGCCGGGATGCGGCAGTCCAAAGCGGCGGGTGGGGTTTCTGGAGGGGCTTGGGGACTATGTTGCGCACCGGCACCTTCACATACTGGCCGTCGTACCCCTCGTAGGGAGTCTGGACCATCATCTTCACGGCTTCCCGCGTCGCCTCTTCCCACATGGCCTTCTTCTGGGTCACGTCGATACCGTAGCCGGTGTTCTCGATCTCGCCGCCCTCGCCAGTGCCGAATTCAACCCGTCCGCCGGACACAATATCCAACGTGGAGATACGTTCGGCCACCCGGATGGGATGATTGAAACTTGGCGGAGCGTGGATGATGCCGTGACCCAGCCGGATGTTCTTGGTGCGTTGGCTGGCGGCGGCAAGCACAACCTCCGGCGCGGAGGAGTGCGCGTATTCCTCCAAGAAGTCGTGCTCAACCTCGAAGACGTAGTCGAAGCCCAACTTGTCGGCAAACTCGATCTGCTCCAAGGCTTCCATAAAGACTTTATGCTCGTCCTCCGGACCCCATTGGTCGGCGTCCAGGGGTTTGGGGCATTGCAACTCGTAGAAGAGTCCGAATTTCATGCTTTTCCCTCGGTGCGCAGCCTGCGGGTCTAACGGTATGCCCGGGTCGTCCCAAAAGTGCAGGCCGTTGGATTTGGTACCGCAAGGTATCAGGTGGAGCGATTTTACATCTTTTCGTCCAGGGCCGCACGGTGAGAGGCAAATACTGGCGCGGCGACTGACGTTCAAAAGTCTACATAGTCATAGATGCAGATTAACCGTTTCCCGTCCAGCGTAAGTTCGTGGGCCTGGATTTCCTTGCTGCCCTGCGGCAGTGGCTTGCCGTAGGCGGCTTGTATAAACTTCTCGTAGTCCTCTCGGTTCTCTCTGCCCATCTGCTCGTTGTACTCGCGGGTCTTGAATACCACAACATAGAACACCGATACGTCCTTCTGCGCCGCAACTGTTCCGGCTGTGCCGGTTAGCAACTGGTAACGGATGCCGGAAAACCTGGAAGCACATGGGGCAGTAGGGTCTGAAAAGTACCGTGAGAGCAAACCCTTTACTCTTTCACGCGCTTTTGACCGTGGATTGCGCTGGTGTTCTCGGATTGCCTTTTGGTACCTTTCGCCCACGGTATCGTCCCCAAATGGCTCATCCACCTTGGCTTCCACGCCCACGGAAAGGCTAGACTTGGAGCCAACACGACCGAAGGTACCGAGATCGAGGTTACTTGGGCCTCGGTAATCGTCGAAGCGCGCTCTGAATTCCGGCGTGGCTGTTTCCAACTTGACCTGCTGCGATAGAACGGACGATATGCGTGATACGAGGTAGTCAGTACCGTTCTGATTCAAGATGAACTCGGCGAGAGAGTAGGCACTTCGACCCTCTTTCCAGTGGACACGCCTTACACACGCCCCCCACTGATCAAGAGTCGAAATCTCATTGCCTTTTGGACTTATAAATCTCATTTTCCTCAAACCTGGACTGCTTGAAGTCTATTGTCCCGATTCTATACCGTTCAATCCAGGGCCCGTATGAGTCACGTCGCTTCACCACTGAATCCCTCAGTCTTGCAACAGAACATAGACCGCGGCCGACGGGCTAAGGTCGTTATGGGTATGGCCTTTGCCGGTAACGTCTTCCATCAATCGAATGTCCCCCGCCCTCAATACGACCTTGGCGCCGTCGCTTGCCCCAATCTCAACCTCGCCTGACAGGTGGATAATCAGCCTGCGATCGGGCAGCGGATGGAAGTCCATGTGGCGCGACCCGTCAAATTGCTGGACTCTTACCTCGGAGACATTGATCAGCGCCCCTAGATCGGGGTGGTCCTCCAGATTCATCTCTTCGATGTGGCTATCGCCGTCAGCGTCGGGAAATACTCGGTAGATTTTCATCTTTCCTCCTTGTCGATTTCTACGGATTGACCGGACCAGGCCAGGTAAACCTGGGCATGGCCTCTTTGTCGCACATCTCCTTGCCATGCTCCATGCCGCCGAAGTCGATTTTGCACCCGAATCGGGCTTACGACATGACACGGCGGAAAAAGTCCAGCGCATTACCCCCGGCGATTTTCTTGATCTCCTCGTCCGAGTAGCCCCGGCGGAGCAGGCCGCGGAGGATGTTCTTGCCGTCCGCAGGGGACTCCAGGCCGTCCAGGTAAGGGGCTGGGGTCTGCGATGGATCACGCCCGAGCATTACCTGGTGAAACGCCACGTGGTCTCCGACGTTCGTGTCCGTGCCTATGCCCACGTGGTCGATTCCAACCAACTTCACCATGTAGTCGTAATGGTCGAGAACGCAGTCGATATCCTGCTCCGGGTCGTCGCTCAGTGAGTTGGGGACGGCGGTGATGGCGATCAAGCCCCCCTTTTCCGCGCATGCCACAAGCTCTTCGTCCTTGCGCGTCCTGGTCGTGGGCCTGAGCGTGTAGGCGGCGTTGTGGCTGAAGGTAACCGGGGCGCGGGAGAAGTGGATAGCGTCCATCGCCGTCCGGAATGACGCATGGGAAAGGTCAACGGCCATGCCAAGCTGGTTCATCCGGTCCACGACCTCAATGCCGAATTCGCTGAGACCGCCGTCGTTGCGCTCGTTCATGCCGTCGCCGATGAAGTTCTTGCGGTTGTAGGTCAAACCCGCCAGCCGGACCCCCATGGCGTAAAAGGTGTCCACGCGGTCCAACTCGCTGCCGATGGCCAGGTGCTCCAGGGTAGGCATGAACCCGACCCGGCCCCTCTGTTTGGCGGCTTCGATCTGGTCCGCATTGGTAACCAGGTCCACCCTGCCCGTGACCGTCATGTCAGAGAGCATGAGCGCAACTTCGGTCTGCAGATCTTCAAATCGAGTGTAGGACATGTCGTGGGTGTTGACGAACCCACGGAAGGCGTTGGCAGTGGTCACGGCGGTCCAGCCGCCATGCTCAACTGCGTCGTAACCCCATGCGTACTTGTTGCCCCGCAGGAACTCCACGAGCCGGGTCATGTCCTCGGGGCAGACAAAAGGGTGTTGGTGGACGTCGATCATGATGACTTCGTCCTGCAAACGCTGGAACCGCCTGTCCTGATCGGAGTCCAGCGGCACCGTCATGGACAGGACGCGGTCTATCTCTTTCGCCAGGGGAATAAAGGGAGTCACCATCGGTATTGCTCCTTGCGGATTAGGTTATTCGATCAAGTACGTTCAGGTAACCCATTCACGAAAACGATTATGGTTCGGGCCGTGTTCAGCATCCATTGCAAAGTCCGGCCTTGTTGGAGTTCGACGAGCCCGGTCTGGTAGGTAAGAGCGTTTCGGGCCAACCTAAGTTCGCTCAGCGAGTTTCCCATTCGCCGATTGATATTCCTCAAGACCCGCCAAACCTCAGTGTGGACCGTCGCGCCACCGGTAAATGGGGCGTATTTCTTTCGCTCCAATTGGTCCCGGCTCGTCAAAAAGGCCGCATAGTACGCCCTGTCTCCGGCAGAGCGGAGAGACGCAGAACTTCTATGCCTGGCCAAATCGGTGGCCAGGCCGAGGAATAGAGCGGGATCGATGGGTAGAAATGTGTCAGGCCGTCTCGAGACCAAATTCAACCTTACTTATAAAGACGTCCAACTCTGGTTCGTCTAGTTGCTTCTGAAATATGTTCACACGGTCCAAGAAGTTGCCCAGGCACTCCTCCGCTTCCTCGAAAGGCAGCATGAGCACCGGTTTGACGTGAATCTCTTCCCAATCGGAAAATTCCATGTCCTGGTGATAACAGACGTCGATTTGCTGCAACGGCCAATTGTTGTCTTTCGCAAATTGTTGTAACAACTTAAGGACGTCATCCAGCACCGGTCTACCTATCTTCCCCAACAGGCGGTCCACTTCCGAATGCTTGGTCTTCCAGACGACGGGTACGTGTGAATCAATAGTATCAACCATGACCTTCCTCCCGCAGCCTATTGTACCCTTCCGCATAGCCGGTGTATCAACCTTACGCCGACAGCCGCCGAGTAGTTAAGGTCCACCCTCCGCAACCTCCGGCTTGACCCTGTAGGGGCCAACAACTATCATCGTGCGGAGCAACACGACGATGCAACCTATTCCGGACCAGAGCGTCCGGCACCTCTTTATCCCTTGGAGAGTACGCGATGAACGTTCAAGAAGCCGTGGCCCGAATTCTGAAGATGGAAGGTGTGGAGTGGATTGCCTGCTTCCCATCAAACGAGCTGATCGAGGCCGCTGCCAAAGAAGGCATCCGGACCGTAATGTTCCGCCAGGAGCGGGGAGCGCTCATGGCTGCCGACGGTTATAGCCGGATGAACGACCGGGATAAGTTCGGCGTGGTGATCACACAGGGCGGACCCGGCTCCGAAAACTCGATGGGCGGAATCGCCCAAGCCTTCGCCGACAACGTTCCTATCCTGTACTTGCCCGGCGGTCCGGCGCTAAGCCAATATGGAGTCCGGCCCAACTTCTCGCCGGTGCGCACTTACCAGTCTGTCTCCAAGCATGGAGAGGTGATTTATCAGGCCAACCAGGTGGCGAACGTGATGCGGCGGGCCTTCCATCACCTCCGCAATGGCCGTCCAGGACCGGTGATCGTGGAGATACCCTCGGACGTGGCTCAGCAAGAAGTCCCCGATGAAACCCTGGCGTACAACCCGCCCAAGCGTATGCCCCAGGCGCCATCCAATGGCGCAGTCAAGGACGCGGTATCGCTGCTGCTCAACGCCACCAAGCCCGTGATCTGGTCCGGTATGGGCGTGATGATGTCCCAGGCGACCGAAGAGCTAAGAGAACTCGCGGAGCTCACCGAGATTCCGGTGTACTGCACCATGCCCGGCAAGTCCTCTTTCGACGATAGGCATCCCCTGGCGCTGGGCGCAGGCAGCAGCGCCACGACCCTGCCAGCGCGGCGCTGGCTTCAGGAATCGGACGTCCTGTTTGCAGTCGGCTCCAGCATGACCCGCACCGGCTATGGTCAACCCATCCCCGGAGGGAAGGTGATAGTCCACAACGTCGAGAGCATCGAGGACATCAACAAGGACTTCTCGGTGGACGTGGGTCTCCCCGGGGACGCCAAGCTGACCTTGCAGGCCATGATCGAAGAGGTCAAAGCCCGGACCGGCGAGTCGGGCCGCAAAGGGAAGTCCAACGTGGCATCTGAAATCGCGGAATTGAAGAGCCAATGGCTCTCCCAGTGGAGCCCACTTCTGAACTCCGAGGACGTTCCGATCAACACTTACCGGGTCATCGGAGAGCTAGAGAGGAACTTGGATAAGGTAAATAGCGTGGTAACCCACGACGCCGGAGCACCTCGCGACACCATCATGCCTTTCTACTCGGCCACGGTCCCCCACAGTTACATCGGCTGGGGAAAGACTACGCACCTGGGCTACGGTATCCCCTTGATGATCGGAGCGAAGCTGGCCGCGCCCGACCGCTTCTGCCTGAACTTCATGGGAGACGGCGCGTTCGGAATGTCGGGCCTGGACATCGAGACCTCGGTGCGGGCGGGAGCTCCCATTACGACCATCGTGCTGAACAACGGCGGCATGGCCACCTACCCCGGAGGCTACCCAACTGCCTCGGAGCTGTTCGGGACAACCCACATGACCGGCGATTACGCCAAGATCGCCGAGGGCCTGGGCGCGGTGGGGATCACGGTGACCCAACCGGGCGAAGTGGGTAATGCTCTCAAGAAGGCCCAGGAGTTGAACGCCGAAGGTAAGTCGGTGCTGCTGGACATTCACACCAACCTGGAGGCGGCCCGGTCCAACTTCAGCTAGGTGTCTTGACGGGGCCCGGTCACATGACGGCCGCTTTCTAATTCCCTGACAGCGAGCGGCCTCCACGGATTCATGCGGTTCGTTGTCCCCGGCATTTTGACTCGCTAAAGTCTATGACCTCGATGGCCCGTTCCAGGTAATCCCTGACGCGCGCGACTGAAATTGAAGTGCTTCGGCCGTGGGCAATGCGGTGTCTGTTATTCATTATCGAATCAATCGCGTCTCTCCGTTCTCCAGTGCCGACATTCATGTAGGCTTCAAGGTCCCTACCCCATGATTGGTCGAATGACCGGGCTATCTCTATGAACCGCGACGCTTTGGGGCTGTAGACATTGTTTAAACCGGCTACTGCGTGATTAGCTACCTGAGGACTTGAGGCGTTCCTGACGAATTCTCCATAAACCTCCCTGACAGAATTCTCCAGCAACCCCGCCGCCAACACGCAAAGATAATTTCCCCAATGTCCCTGTAACTCGATGTCCTGCCATGCAGCCCTGTCGGTACGTTCGAATAGAGACCGGATGGCTTGGTACTGTCTCACTAACTGAACGTTTCTCATTCACGACTGCGCCATCCAGTTTATTGCTTTTTCCATGCGAGTATCCATTGACCATTCACCCGATGTTGACTGGTTTACCGCTTCCTGGTACTCAACATCCCGTAATAGGTCGTCATAGGCTATTACTATTCCGGCAGCATCGGGAGAGTCATACGAGTTTATCCTTTTGGACAGCCCACAGAACATGGAATCGAACACTGCCGCGTTTAACGCCCGGACCGGTCTAAATGCTCTGCTGCCCAGGGCTTCCCACCACAAGTCAGCGACTTGGGTAAATGTCTTGCGATACAATTCCAGGACTTGCAGAGGCGGATTTCGTCTGGCGATGACGAATTTGGTCAGAAATTCCTGGAGCGGGCGCGAGTATTTGTGCTCAGAAAAGGATAGAGCCAGGAACCTTAGGACCAATTCCTGGTCCCTTAGACGCGGACTAGGTTTCCCGTAAATGTTCCGCCAGGCTGGATGGTGGTTCAGTTCCCGGACCGTGTCGATCAACTCGCCTTGGTAAAGCGCCGTGCGCATTTCTTGAGGACGGAGCCTCCGTCCACCTGAATTTAACCTTTCAAAAATATGGTAGATGCTGGTGTCGTCTTCTGTCGGGAAGTCTTGTTTCACAACCGTGGCGTGTATCACGGAGTTGTCCAAATCAATTCGGTCTTTCGCGTCCAGGCTGTCATACGTGCGCCCATCGAACGTTTCCTGAACGTCCCGCAGTCTGAACTCCCGGGGATTGACATCTCCATTCCCCGGGTTAAAGACACCGTCATAGAAGAACATCAGGGATTTCAAGCGTTGTTGGCCATCAATTACCAACAATTCGCCCGAATCAGCGTCCCTCGCCAGGAAAATACCCGGGACCGGCAGCCCGAGCAATAGACTTTCTATGAATCGTGATGCCTCCCTCAAAGTCCACACGAAGTTCCGTTGGAATGAAGGAACGACGATCTCCCCCCGTTTGAGTCTCCGATAAAGCCCGTCAACGTCGAAGTCAACACCATAGCTGGTTACGTCGTATTTAACGGGCGCAACCCCGTCTTCGCGCTCCGATTCATCCTCGATGTCGTCATCATACCCGGGACCGGCAGCCCGAGCAATAACGTCAACGTCCGATCCCAAAACGGCAGATGACTCAATCTCGTAATCGCTATCCGACATATGCCCCCTGTTACTCGTCGACGATCGATAAGAAGTAAATTACGGGAATCACCGGGCGGGTTCTCCGCGCAGTCATAGCCTACTCATTCTGCGGCAAGTAGGCGTTGGGGACTACGGCGCTGCCCTGGCCGACTCCGGTGGTGTCGCCGCGCTGGTTCTCCGCCTTGATCTCGACCGAGACCCGGCTGCCATTCACTTCCCTGGTCACACCGGTGACTGTCCCGGTAAAGGTAATCGTGTCGCCGGGGCGGACCGGCCTCAAAAATCTAAGGTCAACAGTCCCGGTGTGGTTGAACACATCGCTGCCGAAGTGCCTGCGGAGCAACTCAATGGCGAAGGACAATGACATCCTTCCCGAAGCCACCGTCCCCTCTGTCCCCAGGGTCTCGCGGGCGGTCTCTTCGTCGGTGAACTGGGAAGGACCCAACTGCCCGGCGCTGCCCTCGAACAGGTTGATAGCCTCCTGGGCCATCTCCTTTACCAGGGGCGGTAGCTCATCGCCTACCTCGTAGCTGCGGACTAACCCCCCCATTTCTTACCAACCTCGGTGGGCTGCTTGAGTTCGTGGGTGATTACGCGGTCTATGAGCCGGCCGTCCTCGTCGACCGAGACCGCCTCGGTGACGATGTAGTTCTTGCCCCGGCGCAGGTACTTGTCGGCGACCCAGGCCCGCACAGTGATCGTCTTGCCCCCGATGGGAGGGTTGTAGCAGTAGAAGGCGCACCGGGCGTTGACCGAGCCGGCGTCCCGGTATTTGGCGTTGTACTGCTTGACGTCCACCTTGTGAGAGATGGTCGGGAAACTGGCCTCCGGGTCCATCACCCCCTTGCGGTAGGTGTCTATCATCTCCTGGGTCAGGAGGTATTGATACGTATCGAAGGTCTCGCCGACCTCCAGGGCGTCCCAGTCCAGCAATACCCTCGTGTCCGCTTCTACCATAGCTGCACGTCCTTTCGTTGAATTGTGCGCCTAGATGACTGACCGGCTAGATGCCCCGCCAGGAGCGGCGTCCCTCGACCCGGACGAAATGGCCGAATCCGGGGTCGGGAAAGTGTCCGGCGGAGACAAGAATCGTCTCATTCTCCAACATATCCATCACGGAATGCCGGGTCCGCCGCGAAAGGTCCGGCTCGATGTCGAATATAGGGCACCAGTCGGTGTAGTGGGCCTGGGCCGGGTTGTGGGCCACGTCGCCCAGGATGTAGCCTCGCTCTCCGCCTGAGGCGATCATTATCGAGACGTGGCCCGGCGTATGCCCCGGCGTGGAGACTGTCGTAAGTTCGCCGGTGATCTGGTAATCGTCATCGATCAGGTCCATGAACCCCAGGCCCTCAAGGGGGACCACCTGGTCGCGCACGTGGGTTGCGCCGGTCAGCACATCGGGTTGGGTCCAGTAGTCCCAGTCATTCCTCGGCACCAGATAGCGGGCGTTGGGAAAGTTGGGCTTGCCGCCGGTCAGGTTCCAGCCCACGTGGTCGGGGTGGAGGTGGGTGAACACCACCAGGTCCACCGCTTCGGGGTCCACGCCCTTGGCCCGCATATCGGACATCAACGTTCCGTCGGGGGCCTGCAAGCCGGTGTCCACGATAATCAGCTTCCCTTCGGAGCGGACGCCGGTGGTCCCGTACCTGCTGCCAATCAGCTCGTTTGCGTCCAGCAACTCGGGGAACTCCCGCCACTGCTCGATGGTAGTGTCCGGGAAAGGCGCGAAGGGAGACCGGACGGGCATCCCGTCACTGAGGGAGAGCAACTCAACGTTGCCTACGCTAATCGTGTAGCCTAGCATAAGACCGCTTCCTCCTGATTAGAGTGGGTCCCACGTAAGGGGACCGTGCCAGCTATCATATTACATCAACCGCCAAGGCCCGAACCGCCAAGGCCCGCTAACTCTCTGCCGGGCCAACGCCAAACACAGCCTGGCGAAGCGCTTCATTCAGGCGTGTTTGCCAGCCCGCTCCACCGTTGCGAAAGTGCTCGACGATATCGGAGTCCAGCCTGATATGGATGTCTTTCTTGACAGGCGACTTTTGCTTGCCCCTGGTCCGGCGGCGGCGTTCTAAAATGTGCGGCACAGCCTCGGCGGATGACTTGGCGTTGGCGAACCATTCGTCGTCCAACTCGAACGTATCGGGGTCGTCGGCAATGCCGGCATTGATGATGGCGTCCTCTTCGGGGGACGGAATGACGATTTTAGTCCTGGCGTTCGACATACTCTCTGCTCTCTCTCGCTTTCCGCCCTCTTCGACTCGTCCCATTCGTATGGCATATCAGGTCTTGGTTGCTTATTGTAACCATGATTAAGTCCTCAATCAAGCCGACATGCGCTATGGGGTGTGACTGAAACCGGTTGGGATGCAATTGTCTGAATCCTGATTCAGACAATATAACGGGAGGCTTGCTAACATCGTCCAACCGGTTTCAGTCACACTTAGCGCTGTGCCGGGGTTACGGGAATCCTGCGAGGCCCCGGCGTCGTATGAATTATTGAGACTTGGCGAGTGGACCACTGTCCGGCGGGGTTGGCGTCGCCCTGCGGTCAATTGCCGAATCTGCATTTTGACAGGCTGTGGACAGTGGTATCTTCTATAGGTTATGTAAACACGCGCCGTATTTGCCAGAACGGTGACGAATTTCAACCGGATCATGGCAACGATGTTGTTGACTACCCGGCTATGCGATAATTATAATTTGCCAGTGCATAAATATACCCACCCTCGGACTCGGCCAACATGGAACCGGCTGAGTCCATAACTAAGGGCGGAAGGCGCTCAGTAGATTTGGAGATTTTGACCAGTCCTTTGGTTGCACTTGTCCGGCCCCTCAGCCTCAACCGGGTCTGGGTACCGTTCTCAGCCGCCCTAGTATTGCTTGCAACCGTCGGCCTCGCCCTCCTCTACTTGCCCCAGTCTGCGCTGGCGCATCCAACGGATGATTCTGGCACACACGACCACACCTTGAGAGTCGAAATCCTCGGCGACGGTGAAGGGAAAGTAACAAGTAACAACGGGAGCATTAACTGCCTTTCCAGTTCGAGTACTAACTGCTCGCGCACATATACCAATAACGACGACCATACGGACGACAATGCCATCACCCTGACCGCTACCCCGGAGCCCGGGTCATCTTTCGGAGGTTGGGGCAGGGACTGTTCCAGTTCTACTTCTACTACGTGTAGAGTTACGGTAGGCCGAGCAACGGGCACCATTCACATTTTTGCTACCGCTACCTTTAACCGTCTGGCCCCAACCATAACTCTGAGTCCGAATAGTGGTTCACCCAGGACCACCAATATGAACATATCCGGGTCGAACTTCACTGCGGGCACCTACACCGTCTTTTTCGACGGCAGGACAATCGGCTCAATAACCGTGGGAGCGTCCCGGTCTCCGTGGTCCAGGAGCTTTCCAGTCCCCTGGTCGGGTTCCGGATCGAAGACCGTCCGTGTAGATGATGCAACCGACACCTTCACGGTGGAATCCGGGGTCACATTGTCGCCCCTCAGCGGCCCGGTGGGGTCGGAGGTCACGGTGACGGGCGAGGGATTCGACGTCAACCGCACAAACATCCAGGTGCGGTTCGGGGCGCAACCGTTCAGTACGATTCTGAGGTCCGACCAGGAGGGGTCAGTGAGAGGCTCTTTCACTGTGCCCGCCCTCCCCGCCGGCAACCGCTCCGTAACGGTTGGCAGTGCCGACCCTGTAAACTTCACCATCACCTCAGACCTGTCTCTCGGCGTGACCAGCGGCCCTCCCGGCGCCACGGTGAGCATTACCGGTTCGGGATTCGCGGCCAACTCCTCCCTCAATCTGACCTTCAACGGTCAGATCTTGCGAACGGTCGCCCTGGATGGCGGAGGAAGGGTATCCGCCTCTTTCCAGGTGCCTGAAGCCCCCGGAGGATCCAATTCAGTGGGGCTTGGAGGCAAGTCGTTAAGCTTCACGGTGACGCCGAGCTTGACCGTTGGAAACGAGGACGCCACCCCCGGGGCCACCGTTACCGTGAGCGGTTCCGGCTATTACCGGAACGAGCGGGGAATCACCGTCACCGTGGGCGGCTCCGAGGCGGCATCCGGAATCAGGGCCGATGCCAACGGTTCATGGACTTCTTCCATCGTCGTCCCTTCCCTCGCCGCCGGCTCACACAGGGTCAGCGCCTACGGGGCTTCGACCACCCGAAGCAACGCCCCTTCCGATTCCCTTGTCCTGGGGTCACAGGTGAGCCTGGACAAGTCCAGCGGGCCGCCGGGGACCAAACTGAAGGTCAGCGGCTCCGGTTTCCGGCCCGGGGAGAGCGTCAGAATAGCCGCCGGCGACAATTTTGCGGCCAAATCGGTGAGGGCTGACGGCCGGGGGTCCTGGACCGCCGATCTGGAAGTTCCGGCAAGCCCGGGCGGCAGGCTGGTGGTCTCGGCAACCGGGGCAGGCGGGAAGAGGACCGAGACCGAATTCACAGTCAGCGCGCAGGTATCACTGTCTCTTCAGGCGGCCCCGCCGGGTTCATCCGTTACTGCCAATGGCACGGGGTTTCCGGCGAACGCCGACGGACTGTCCATCAAATTCGCCGATGCCCCGGTTGCGTCAGTCTCCGCCGATAGCCAGGGGGCCTTCTCCCGCCCGTTCACCGTCCCCCAGTCCGCTGCGGGCGTCTATTCAGTAAGCGTTTCAGGGGCCGGCCCTACTGTCAAGGCCCCCCTTTCCGTTACGCCAAAAATCACGGTCAATAGCGCCAATGCAGAACGCGGGGGCTCTGTCACGGTCCGTGGTTCGGGCTTCGGCGCAAACGAGCAGGGCATCACCGTAACCCTGCAAGAACGGCCGGTGGCCACGGGCATTGCGGCCAGCGTCCAGGGGTCTTGGACGACCTCATTCGAAATGCCCTCGCTGCCCTCCGGGGTCTACGCGCTGAAAGCCTCGGGCTCCATAACTCCGGCCGACAGAGTTCCCGAGGCAACCCTGTCGATGTCAGCCTACATGGTCCTGGACCGGAAGAGCGGCTCCCCGGGGGAGGACTTGCAGATTTCCGGAGGCGGGTTCAATTCCAGGGACGGCGTCACGATAACCGCGGGCGCCGGCCTGATTCAAGCCACGACGGTCGCCGATAACTCCGGGTCCTGGTCCGCCAGTATCAAGATTCCCATCGCTCCGGGAGGGCGTCTGGCCATCAAGGCGTCCGGCGCAGGCGGGCAAACGAAAGAGGCGGATTTTACCGTCACGCCTGTCGCGTCCCTGTCTGAACCCCTGGGCCATCCCGGAAGCGCCATCGAAATTGCCGGGCATGGCTTCGAGGCGGGACAAAGCCTCTCGGTCAGCTTCGAGAACACGTCCATCGCCTCACCTGTAGCCGACTCTCTGGGGTCCTGGACTGCCAACTTCATGGTGCCCCCTTCCCCGGCGCGCAGCTATTCCATAGTCATCAAGGGCGGCGGAATCGAGATAAAGACGCCGTTCCTGGTTACCGCGAGCATCTCCCTCAGCACCACCCGGGCGGGTCCCACGGAGTTGATTTCCGTAACAGGCTCAGGCTTCGGCGCAAGCGAACGGGGGATCAGCATAAGCGTTGACCGGAACACCGAGCAGTCGGGGATTTCAGCCGACCGCCAGGGTTCATGGACCGCCGAATTTACCGTGCCTCCCCTCCCAAGGGGCGACTACGAGGTCCTGGCCGCCGGTCCAGCCGCGTCCTCGAACAACACCGCCCAGGAGTTCCTCACAATCACCCCCATGCTGGATATGAGCCCTGCCCAAGGAGGTCCCGGTACGCAGGTCAACGTCACCGGGCGGGGGTTCGCCAAAAACCAACGGGACATCAAGATCAATTTCGACGGCGAGTCTGTGGCTGTTGTCCCAACGGCGGACGACACCGGCAGCTTCAAGGCCGCCTTCCAGGTCCCCCAGTCTCCGTCCGGCCCTCATCCCGTCAGCCACTCCGGCAACACGGCAGGGCAGGACTCGGAGCCAGGGACGGGCTTCCAGGTGATACCCATGATTTCCCTGGACCAGCAGAGCGGGCCTCCGGGGACGGTAATCCAGGTAAACGGACTGGGGTTTCCCGCAAACCACCCTGGAATCATCATCGCCTACGACGGCGCACCGCAGGTTGCCGGCGTTCCCGCCAATGGACTCGGCTCCTTTACCGCCTCTGTGCAGGCGCCGGCTTCGACGGGCGGTGTCCACAAAATCACGGCGGTTGGGACCGGTCTGGCCGGGTTGGCCAACCCGGTGCAGGACTTTGAGGTTACCCAGGCCCTCGACCTCAGCATCGATTCCGGAAACATTGGTGACGAGCTACAGATGACCGGCCTGGGGTTCGCTCCGGAGTCCACGGTGCCCGTGGCTTACGGCGATGGCATCTTGAATGAAACCACCGAGACCAACGCCTCGGGGACCTTCGAATTGGAGTTGATTGTCCCTGCCTCCAGCAGCGGCGAGCACCTGATCGTCGCCAGTGACGATCAGGGTTTCAGCGCCGTGGTCACGTTCACAGTGGAAGACACCCCTCCCCCGCTGCCGGTCCTGCTCCTGCCGGAGGACGACGCCAGCGGCGGAATGTTCGGCGGATTCCGCCCCGATCTATCATGGGGGCCGGTCGAAGACCCCAGCGGAGTGACCTACGACCTGCAACTAGGCGACACCCCGGAGTTCACGGCTCCCATCCTGGAAAAGACGGGCCTGGCTGCTCCCGCATATTCGCTTGCCGACGAGGAAGCCCTCTCTCGCGGCAAGTACTACTGGAGGGTGAGAGCCGTCGACCGCGCTGGCAATACAAGCCCCTGGAGCGGCGAGTTCGAGGTCAAGTCGGGGAGAATCCCGGTCTGGCTGCTGCCAGTCCTGGGCGTCCTGCTGGCGGTCCTGGCCGGAGGAGGCGGATACACCTACTACAGCCGCCGGCGGTACCGGTTGCCCAGTAAACCGGCGTTCCCGGAATTGGCAAGGGAGGTCAGGACGGCCCCCGCTTCGTCAGCGGCGTCGACTGCTGCGATGGCTCCAGCGCCGCGTCCGCAGCCAAGGCTGGCCCTGCCATCTTCGCCCCTGCGTAGAAGGAGGACTCGCTCCCCGGAGGAGCAGGCTCGACTGCGCCTCGTCTTTGAATTCCTGAGATCGCTCCCCCTGCTGGAAGTGTCGTCCGACCTGCACTGGCTCGACGATCTGGTAGAGGCCGCGGGGAACACAGACCCGGCGGCGTTCGAGGGAGTGCTGGAGGGGAACATCGATCTTGGCTACCGGCCGGCCTGGATGCGGCACCCGACTTTCGAGACGGTCCAGCAGGTATTGCAGGGCCACTCGTTCCTGGAGGAACTGGAAACATTCGTCGAGGCGGCGGACGGTTGCGCCGCGGATACTGTCGCCCTGCTGCGCCAGGTGTACCGGGATGTGGAGTGGGGCCTGCCCCCGGATACGGCCAGAGTGTACAAGTGGCGGTATGTGCTGGGCGTGGTAAAACACTCGCTGTCCTGGTTCCGCGGTTCGTACCTGCGGGAGCCTTCCGCCAGGGACTACCGGCTGGAGGACTTTGGCGAGGAATCGGAGGAGCCCCTGGTCGTACTGGTAGGGGAGGATGCGACGCCCTTTGGCGGGACTCTGATAGAGGGCGTGATCGAGGCCGACGCCGCAGCCTACCGCGAGCTGCACCTTCAGTTGCGCTCCGCCTACACCAACAGCGACGACGCGCGAATGCTGGCGTCCAGACTGGCATCGTTGGAGATCCTGCGCCAGCAGATCTCCAGCAGCCTGGAACAGTTCAACGAGAACTCATAGGGAACGGCCCTCACCCCAACCCCTCGCCCAGAGGGCGAGGGGCTAATGCCGGGGTTAAAAGACCTTCTCCGGATTCCTCTTTCCATCGACCTGCGCCCTTGGGAGTGGTAGTATCTGGCTATCTCTTCCACGGAGGGACAGGCATGGACATCGGTATTTCCGCAAGGGTTTCATCCAACTCGATTGACCCGGCAGTCCTGGCAAAGCAGGCCGAAGCGCTGGGCTTTGAGTCTTTTTGGCTGCCGGAGCACGCCATCCTACCCGTCAATACCACCTCTCGCTACGGGGGCGCCGCCGACGGCTCGATCCCGGACTCAATGGCCGACATCGGAGACCCGTTGATCGGCCTGGCCCGGGCGTCGGCGGTGACCGAGACCATAAAGCTCGGTACGGCCATCAGCCTGGTGCCTGAACATAACCCTCTCCTCCAAGCCAAGCAGATCGCGACCCTGGACCGCATATCCAACGGGCGCTTCCTGTTTGGAATCGGCGCCGGATGGCTCCAGGAGGAGACCGAGATCATGGGCGGCGACTTCCGCCACCGCTGGGGCCAGACCAGGGAAGCCATCCTGGCGATGAAGGAGCTTTGGACCAAGGAAGAAGCGGAGTTCCACGGCAGGTTCTTCGACTTTCCCCTGGTCAAATGCTCACCCAAGCCGGTGCAGACCCCCCATCCTCCGGTCTACCTGGGCGGGTTCGCGCCAAACGTGTTCAAGCGCGTGGTGGCCTGGGGCGACGGCTGGATGCCCGTCCGGGTTACCGAAGAGCAGGTCAGGATGGGACGGGCAACCCTGGACGAACTGGCGGAAGCGGCCGGCCGGGACCCAAAGTCCATCCGGCTCATGGTCTGTAACGTTCCCGCCGATCCCGACCTCATAGGCCGTCTGGAGGCCGCCGGCGCGGACCGGGTCACCGTGTCGCTACCGGCAGAGGCCGGGGACGCGGCCTTGAGCGAAATGGAGGCCCTGGCGTCGGCGGTGATGAGCTAGAGAGTAGGGGCAACCCTGCGCGGCTGCCCTAAACAGCGTTTAAGGAGTCTGAAGTGGCTAGAATACCTGCCCCAAACCGGGGGGCCGTTCCCCAGGACCAATTGGACGCATTCGACGAATATGTAGAGTCTCGCGGCAGCGTGCCCACAACAGGGCCAATGTCCGTGATGCTGCACGTCCCGGAGGTGTTGAAACGCGGCGAGCACCTGCGGGCATATCTACGGGGCGACGGCTCAAGCCTGCCCCGCCCGATCATCGAGCTTGCGATGCTGGTAACAGCCAGGGAGAACAACTGCCAGTTCATCTGGAACGCCCACGCCGCGGCAGGCCGGGCCGCCGGACTGAACGACGCACTGGTAGACAACCTCCGGGACAAGAAGGACCTCGGTACTCTTTCGACCCAAGAACAAGCCGTTGTGGACTACGGCCGGGAATTCTTCCGGACGCGGACCGTCAGCCAAGCCACTTTCGAGAATGCGATGGCCCAGTTTGGCACCCGGGGGCTGGCCGAACTCACGACGCTGATGGGCTACTATGCGCTTCTGGCGTTCAACATAAACGCCTTCGGGGTAGAGATACCGGAAGAGCGGACCGAAGAGGCGCTGCCGGTATAGCTTGCGGTTGCCCGTCGTTATCCCTGACATTCCCACAACCACACGCAGGAGAGAAAACCGATGGATGTCAAGCCCTTCGAGATACACGTGAGCGACGAGGTGCTGGCCGACTTGCGGCAGCGCCTGCCGGACACCCGCTGGCCAGACGAGCTTCCGGGGACGGGCTGGGACTACGGCTCCAACCTGGCGTACATGAAAGAGTTGGTGGATTATTGGCGCGACGGCTTCGATTGGCGGGCGCAGGAAAAGCTCATCAATTCCTTCCAACACTTCAAGGCGGACGTGGACGGCCTGGACATCCATTTCATCCACGAACGGGGCAAAGGCCCCAACTCGATGCCGCTGGTGATTACCCACGGCTGGCCCGGCACTTTCTTTGAGATGCACAAGATTATCCCCCTGCTGGCCGACCCGGCCTCCCACGGGGGCGACGCGGCGGACTCCTTCGACGTGGTTGCGCCGTCGCTGCCCGGCTTTGGTTTTTCCGGCCACGCCAGGGAGCGGGGCATGGAGGTGGGGAAGACCGCCGCCCTATGGGTGAAGTTGATGGATGGGCTTGGGTATCCGCGTTTCGCCTCCCAGGGCGGAGACATCGGAGCCGGAGTTACCTCCCGGCTGGGCTATGGGCACGCCGAGAGCCTGATCGGTATCCATCTGACCTCGATCACCCGGCCCACACCCTATCTCGGCCCTGGGGCAAAAGAGTTGACCGAAGCGGAAAAGACCCTGGTTAGCGACCGGGAGCAATGGCAGCAGGCCGAGGGCGGCTACGCCCACATCCAGGGAACCAAGCCCCAGACCCTCGCCTACGGGCTGAACGATTCCCCGGCGGGGCTGGCGGCCTGGATTGTCGAAAAATACCGCACCTGGAGCGACTGCAACGGCGACGTGGAGAGGCGCTTCACCAAGGACGAGCTTTTGACCACCGTAACCATCTACTGGGTCACCGAGTCCATCAGTTCGTCCACCCGCATGTACAAGGAGAACCAGAGCTACACCTGGACGATGGGGCGCGACGAGAAGATACAAGTCCCCACCGGCGTAGCCGCCTTCCCCGCCGAGATCAGCCGCCCACCCAAGGAATGGGGAGAGCGTTCCTACAACCTCCAGCGCTGGACCCAGATGCCCCGGGGAGGCCACTTCGCCGCGCTGGAAGAGCCTCATCTGCTGGCGGAAGAGGTCCGGGAGTTTTTCAGGCCGCTGAGGGATGGGTAAAGAAGTCTGAGGAGGCTACAGATGGAAATTGATGGCGCAGTCTTTACAAGGATTTGCAAAATCTCGCCGCAAACGGACGTCGACGGCGAGATTATCGAGGACTACCCGGCGGAACGCTACGACAACAAAGAAGGACTGCGCCTGAACGCCTTCGGGAAGAGGCGTTTTGCAAGTTCAAGATACCGGACTACCACCCGGAGATAGGCATACACCCAATCAGCCCTGCGTGTCAGGCGTCGCCACGCTGGAAGGATAGCAAACTGACTGCTGGCGAAGGAAGTCAGGGCGTTTTCCGGCCCGCTGCGGGCTGGCGCTTAGCCAACCCCAGAGTAACACTAACCGTCCGCGCTCCAAGCTATGCTTACGCGCTCACGCTCTGTAAAGGCCCTGCCTCGACCAGAAGGGTTATCTTGGACGTATCCACCTCAGCGCGAGCGATTTCCAAGTCGTATATCCTCTGGAGGTTCATCCAGAACTCGGGCGTTGTCCCGAAGGCTGTGCCGATTCGCAGCGCCATGGCAGCGGTCATTGGCTGCTTTGAATCAACGATTTCCTTGACACGGCTTTCGGATGCCCCGATGGCTTCTGCCAGCCGTGACTGGCTGATGCCGAGTTCATCCAGAAACTCGGCCAAGTGTTCCCCGGGGTGTATCGGCGGGTTAATGTTCACAATCCCCTTTTTAATGATAATCAGTGATTTCTATATCGGTTGCGCCTTGGGGCGTCCAGCGGAAACACACTCTCCATTGGTCGTTGATTCGGATGCTATGCTGGCCGGAGCGATTTCCTCTCAAGACTTCCAGGCGGTCCGATGGAGGAAACCAAAGGTCGGCTAGACTCTCCGCTGCAACCACCCGCTGAAGACGCATCCTCGCCCGTCCCTGTATGTCCGGCGGGAAGTGGGTAACGTTCCTCCCAAGAAACAAATCGAACGTTGCCCGATCCTTGAATCACCCCATCCCTAAGAGCCTGTTTACAATCTCTTCAGGATTAGCGTCGCGAAGGCAAGAACCACCATTTGCAGACTGGTATTCAGCTTTCTCTCGCAGTTCTTCCAGAGCCGGCGGCACTTCTCCAGCCAGGCAAAGGATCGCTCCACCACCCATCCCCCCGTCTTCACGGGGGCTAAAGGCAGGCAGCACCACGAAGGTGTGCAGTTCATTGCGTTTCACCACTTCCACCGAGGCTCCCAACAGGCTCTGTACCGCCGCGGCAAAGGGCTTCCCGGTGTAACCCCCATCGACCAGCACGTTCTGCACCCGGCTCAGGTCGGCCTGGCGTTGGTCAAACATCGCCAAAGCCCCAGCCCGGCCGGTAACGTTGGCGGTGGTCACGTGAATCGCATGGGGCAACCCCTGCGTGTCCACCGCGATGTGACGCTTGATCCCGGACACCTTCTTGCCCGCGTCATAGCCCTTGTGCTCGGCGCTGTCAGTGTTCCTGACGCTCTGGGCGTCCACGATGCAGAAACTGGTCTGCTCTTTTCGACCATTGCTCCGTCGGGCCGTGCCAACCGGTTTTTTTAAGACCTGCTCCAGAATGGATTCTTGCTCCGGGCCGGGCCGCTCACTCCATTGCCGGAAATACTTGTAGCCAGTGCGCCAATCCGGGAAGTCCGCAGGCAGCATCCGCCACTGGCACCCGCTTTTCAGGAGGTACAGCACCCCGCAGAAAACGTCGTACAAGTCCACGGTGCGGGGCTTGGTCCGTCGGCGGGCCGCCTCCAACGTGGGAAGAATCCGGGCAAATTGCTCCCGGCTAATGTCGCTGGGATAGGAATGAGACATGATTACCCTGCCTTGGTAATAGTCTCAACTTAACATATTCCACAGATCGTAGACAGGTTCTTAGAAGCATAACACGAACGTCCCGGTTGTGTCGGCGCTTTGAGAATCCCCGAAGGGCCACGAAGTTTCACAAAGAAATCTTTGCGTTAAAACCCCTTCGCGTCCTTCGTGGATAAACCCAAACCCCTACTCCTCAATCTCCAGCCGCGTCGTACCCTGGGGAATGTCTCCCCGAAGCTCCACCCCGGCCCGCTGTTCCTGGAGCAGCCGCACCTTGTTGGTCGGGTCGTCGCCCCAGCCCCGGTTAACGGCTTCCACCAATTCCTGCTCGGCCAGGTTGGCCAGGGCCATTGGGACGTTCAACTCCCGGCCCAACTGGGTCGCCAGGCCCACGTCCTTCCGCATCAGCTTGACGGCGAAGAAACCCTTGTCCCAATCGGGCTCGAAGTCGCCGTTGAACCAGCTACCGGGCAGGCCGTGAATTCCGCCCGCGCCGCGCCCGAATGCGCCCCGCCGGACCGTTTCCCACATCGGTTTGAGGTCGACCCCGGCCTTCGCGCCCAATGTGAAGCACTCGCTTATGGCCTGGCTGGTGACCGCCGAGATGGTGTTGTGCATGACCTTGCAGACCGAACCGGCCCCGATGCTTCCACAGTAGACAACGTTGTCTCCGAAGTCGTCCAACACCGGCTTGACCTTCTGGTAGACGGCCTCGTCGCCGCCGACCATGATCGCCAGGCGTCCGCTGCGAGCGCCGACGACACCGCCGCTCACCGGCGCGTCCAACATCTCCACTCCTTTGGCCGCGAAGGCTTCGCACACCCGCTGGACGAGGCTGGCGGAGTTGCTCGTAAGGTCAATGTAGACGGAACCGGGTTTGGATCCTTCCAGGACCCCGCCTTCGCCCAGGGCCACGGCCTCCATGTCCACCGGCGCGGGCAGGGAGGTGAAGGTGATGTCGCTGGCCTCCGCCACCTCGCGGGGCGAGTCCGCCCAGGTTGCCCCCTGCTCCAACAACGGAGTTGCCCGCTCCCGGACCAGGTCGTGTATCGTGAGGGAATGACCGGCCTTGATAAGGTTGTTGGCCATGCCAAAACCCATGTTGCCTACTCCGATAAATCCCAGGTTCACGTTGCACCTCCAGCATAGGCCGCCCGCGTTTTCGGCGTCGCCCAAGTATAGGATTCTGTCTCGCAACCCCCGTCTTGGGGTCATCCTGCGGAATGGGTGGAGTCTATCACAGGGTAGGCGGTAAGTGTTATGTTTGGTGAGCCATGACCGATCGAGGGGAGTTGGTCCGACGGGCCAAAGAGTTGGTCCCGAAGCTGCGGGAGCGGGCGGTACGGACCGAGAGGCTGCGACGCCTGCCGGAAGGGACCGTCCGCGGCCTCCACTCCACCGGCGCACTTCGGGCCGCACAACCGGCCATGTTCGGCGGGCTTGGCCTCAATTTCGACTCGGTATTCGATGTGGCGGCGGAGCTTGGCCGCGGCTGCGGCTCCACCGCCTGGTGCTACTCCATCTGGGCCAGCCACAACTGGATCGCGGGCATGTTCCCCAGGGAAGCGCAGGAGGAATATTGGTCCAAGTCTTACGACACTCTCTCTTCTACGTCGTTCAACCCGTCCCGCGGCCAGGTGGTCCCTGCTAATGGTGGCTACCGGGTCTCCGGCAGGTGGGACTTCGCCAGCGGTGTAGACGCGGCCGACTGGATGCTGGTCGTTGGCAACGGTCCCGACGGCGCGCTGATGTTGATGATTCCCAGATCTGACTACGCGATCGAAGACACCTGGTTTGTCTCCGGTCTCCGGGGCACCGGCAGCAAGGACGTCGTGTTGGAAGACGCTTTCGTGCCCGAGCACCGGGCGGCGCCCATGACAGACCTGCGGGAAGCCAGGTCTCCGGGGCGGGACCTCCACGGTACGGCCAACTACCGCATCCCCCTGCGCAGCATCCTATCCTTCACCCTGGCGTCCCCCGTCCTCGGCATGGCGCAAGGGGCGTTGGAGACATTCGAGAACTCCAGTCAGGGCGTGGACAAACCCAACATACAGATTAGGCTGGCCGAGTCCGCTGCCGAAGTCGCGGCGGCCCGTTTGCTGATGGAACACGACACCGGGGAGATATTCGCCCGCGCCGAGCGGGGCGAAATGCCCACCGTGGACGACCGGGTCCGATACCGCCGCGACCAGGTGTACGTCACCCGCCTAGCCCTTCGCGCCGTGGACCGGCTGTTCGACGTCAGCGGCGGCCACTCCCTGTTCGACTCCGGGGCCATGCAGCGCTTTCACCGCGACATCCACGCCGCCACCCACCACACTTCCCTCGCCTGGGACAACGTGGCCGGGCAGTACGGCAGGGTCCGCTTGGGGTTGGAACCGGGCGGCGTTGATTTGTAGGCTTTACTTCATTCGTCAGAATCAGGATTGGGAATATCCTGATTCTGACGAATCCTACTGGCGCGCCGGTTATGTTCTGATACAATACCCGCAAATCCAGAGCAGCTTACGATTACACCAAGGAGTGCAGGCTATGGCAGTACAGGACAAACTGGGCCCCGAAGAACTCCGGGAGTACTATGACACCTCCGACGGCATCAGACTCTCCCCGGGTTGGGTAGGCCGGGATAGGCAAGGCCCACCTGAGATTGAGCCTTTCCTCTGGCGTTGGTCGGAAGTGCAACCCCTGGTCCTCAAAAGCGGCGAAATCGTTACACCGGACCGGGACGTGGAACGGCGGACCATGCGGCTGGCGACACCCGGTCTCGAACGCGGGACCACTCACACCATGGTCGCGGCCCTCCAACTCCTGCTGCCGGGTGAGACCGCGCCCGCCCACCGGCACACCCCAACGGCAATTCGCTGGATCCTCACCGGAAACGGCGCATACACCACGGTCGAAGGTGACAAGTGTTACATGGAGCCTGGCGACCTGATTCTCACGCCTTCCTGGACCTGGCACGACCACAGCAACGAAGGCACCGAACCTATGATCTGGTTCGACGGCCTTGACGTTCCGTTGGTCGGCTACCTCCGGGCCAACTTCTACGAGGCGTTCCCAGAAGACACCCAGCCCATTACCGGAGTTGGCGATTCCATCCGCAAGTACGCTTCCGGGGCGCTAAGGCCGGTCTGGGGAGAGCAAGAGCTGCCCTACTCCCCGCTGTGGCATTACAAGTGGGACCGGACCTACGACGCGCTGAAGGGCTTGTCGGAACTTGGTTCCGACCCCTTCGACGACGTGGCAATGGAATTCAGCGACCCGACCACCGGCAGGCCCGTGCTGCGGTCAATGACGTGCTGGGTACAGCTTCTCCGGCCGGGAATCCACACCAAGGCGCACCGGCACACCAGCAGCAAGGTCTACCAAGTGTTCCAGGGTGAAGGCTACAGCGTGATAAACGGCAAGCGGTTCGATTGGACCGAAGGCGACTTCTTCGTTGTGCCCTCCTGGGCCTGGCACGAGCACTCCAGCTCTCCAGATACGGAGTCCGTCCTGTTTTCAATCCAGGACACCCCGGTGATGAAGTCCATGTCCCTTTACAGGGAAGAGCCTTACGCGGAGCACGCCGGTCATCAGCCCATAACCGGCGGCTTCCACTGTTAGTCCCCTGACATCCGTAAGAGGAGTATACTGCCAGCGCAATTGTCATGACCAATCTAATCTACACTGTGAGGTTAACGATATGGGTATCAACGTCAAGCGCATAGGTCATGTAGGTTTCCTGGTATCCGACTTCGAAGAGTCCTTCAAGTTCTATACTGAAGCCATCGGTTGCACCATCACCCACCGCACTAAGCGGCCCAACGGCAGCGAGACCGCTTTCCTGCGGTTCGACGAGGACCACCACAACATCGTAATTGCCACTGCTCCTCCGGGGGTGGACGTTAGCGCCGACGGACAGCCGGTACGGCTCATCCAGCAGATCGCTCTGGAAGTGGATAACCGCGACGAGTTCTTTCGTGCGTTGGCCCACCTGCGCTCCAAGGGCGTAGAGCCCGTGAGCGGCCCTCTGGTCCACGGGATCGAGGGCGGGGGCAACGCCGGAGGCAGCGGCAGCCGCTCTTTCTACTTCCTCGATCCAGATGGCAACAGGCTGGAAATTTTCTGCGACGGTATGAAGGTACCCAACGGCGAGCAGTTCCCCAGGGAAGAGTACGCCGAAGCAGTAAGGGCATACGAACCCCAGATAGTGGTTAGTGGTTAGTGGTTAGTGGCCGGTGGTCACGAGTCATTGACCACTGGAGTTTGTCTACCGGCCATTAGGGAGAGTCGTGGGTGTTTTGGATGGAGTCAGGGTTCTCACTCTGGAGCAGGTGCATGCGCTGCCCTGGGGCACTTCATTCCTGGCCGACTTTGGCGCCGAGGTTATACGGGTCGAAAGCGTTGATCACATGCAGGACCGGCGCTCCGGCCCGTTCCCCGATGGCCGGCCCAGCGAGGAGTGGTGGAACGAAGGAGGCGCACTCGCCTACTTCGGCGCGCGCAACAAGGCAAGCCTCTGCCTCGAGGTAGTCCACCCGAAGGGCAAGGAGCTATTCCTCAAGTTGGTCGAGTCCACCGACGTGGTCACCGATAATTTCCGCCCCGGCACGATGCGCCGGTTTGGGTTCGACCACGAGTCCCTGGTCAAGGTGAATCCCCGCATCATCTCCCTGAGCTGCACCGCCTACGGTCACACCGGCCCCTGGCGCAGGGCCGGTTCGCGGGCCAGGACGGTGGACGCGGCCTGCGGGCTCTCCTACCTCACCGGGTACGAGGGAGGTCCGTCTGCCCGCGCCAGCAGCAACTACATGGACCACTCTGCGGGCGACAACGTGGCCTACTCGATCATGCTGGCCCTGTACAACCGTGAGCGTACCGGCAAGGGAATGCGCATCGACCTGTCAATGCAGGAGACGGGTGTATCCGCCATCGGCCCGGCGGTCCTGGAGGCGCAGCGGGGAATTACACGGACCAGGCTGGGATGCGGACACATCTGGAAGGCCCCGCACAATATCTATCCCTGCAAGGGCGACGACCGCTGGATCGCCATCGCCGTGTCCGACGACTCAGAATGGCGCAGGCTGAAAAGGGCTATGAACTCGCCGGACTGGGCTTCGGACAGCGTGTACGACACTCGGGAAGGCAGGTTGCAGGCCCGCCATGAATTGGACGAACAGCTAGGACAATGGACCTGCTCCCAGGGCCCGGAGGAACTGATGCTCCACCTCCAACGGTACGGCGTACCCAGTGGGGCGGTCTTCACGGCGGAGGAATTGACCTCCAATCCCCATCTCAGGGAACGAGGTTACCTACAGGACTTTTTCAACGAACACGCGCCCCAAGCCGGCGTCCGCACCTACGCGGGGAGGCCGTTCCACGCGCCCCTGATGCCTCTTGAGATCAAGCATGTGCCCACGTTGGGCGAGGACAATTGGCGCATTCTCCGGACCCTGGCCGGCCTGTCCGAGGCGGAGATCGACGACCTTGCTGCGGAGGGGATCATTTCCGGCCGCCCCAAGCCCACCGAGCCCGCGCCTTGACCATTACCGGCTACCGGCCAAAACTAGCCAACGAGTAAAAACATGCTGGGGATTCTCGATGACATAAGGGTGTTGGAGCTATCCGGGTCCCTTTCCGGGTCCTATTGCGCCAAACTCCTCGCCGACCAGGGAGCGGACACGATCAAGGTTGAACCTCCCGGCGGCGGCGACCCGTCGCGGTTGGAACCGCCCTTTGTAGGTGAAGAACCTGGACTAAACGGAAGCTCTCTTTTCCTGGCTTTCAACACCAACAAACGGGGCGTAACTCTCGACGTCAGCAGGCCGGAGGGCAGGCGGCTATTGTTGCGCCTGGTACCCAACGCCGACGTGATGATAGAGAGTTTCCCCCCGGGATACCTGGAAGACATCGGCCTGGGATACCCGGTGTTGACCGAAGCGAACCCTGGCTTGATCCTCACATCTATGACCTACTTCGGCCAGACGGGCCCCTACCGAGACTTCAAAGCCAACGACCTGGTGGCCCAGGCGACCGGGGGTTTCCTACACGCCGTTACCGGGTCTGCAGACCGTCCACCCATGGGCACGGTGTTGGAACAGATGGAGATTACCGCCGCCCGGAACGGGTCCATCGCCACCCTGGCGGCCCTGATGCACCGCAAACAGACCGGAGAGGCTCAGCATATAGACGTTTCCACCATGGAATCGACGGTCAGTACCCCGTCCGGCCTCATCCACCCCTACAGCTTCACGGGCCGCAGCCCCAAAAGGGGCGGCAGCGATGGCAACGTCATGGACGGAATGCACCTGTTCACCGAAGATGGCGAGGTCACCCTGACCACCGCTGGCACCGGCGGACGCCCCATGGAGGCTTGGGCCGAGTTCCTGGAAGAACCAAGGTTGCTGGACCCGAAGTTCGCAGGCAGACGCGAGCGTATGGAGAATTGGCAAGAACTCTATGACCTGGTGGCCCCGAAACTGGCGCAGTGGAAAAACCTCGACTTGATGGAGGCGACGATGGCGCGGGGCCTCGTGGTCGGCCTGGTCCAGAACCCTCAACAGGTGGTCGAGTCGCCCCACCTCGCCGAAAGGGGCGCACTGGTCGAAATCAACCACGCCGACAATGGACCCATGCTGTACCCTGGTCCCGGATTCCTTTTGGACAGTGTGAACCCGATGGCAGGCAGCACTCCGGCCCCGCACCTCGGCGAGCACAACCAGCAAGTCTACTGTGAGGAACTGGGGTTGAGCATCGTAGAGCTAGAGAACCTTCAAGACATGGGGATCATCTGACCCCTGTACCCCAAAAACCGGTATCAGCGACCTGTGCAGGGCCGCGGAAGTCATCAGGGTCAACCGGGCAAGCCACCGACCGATAGCCACTGAAGGAGCCAACCGATGACCACTTTCATGTATTTGTCGCTGCAGGACGACGACAAGATTCTGGTCTTCACCCAGGACCCGGCCACTGGGGCCCTCACCCTGCAACACGATGCGGCAGTTGCCGGGGGTCCGGCGGCCCTGTGCGTAGACCCGGAACGGAAGCACCTCTATGTGGGACGCCGGGCTGTCCGCGACATCGCCAGCTTCGACATAGACTCCGCTACCGGAGCCATCTCCCAGAGCGGCGCAGCTCCTCTGGAGGGCGAGCCCGTGGCCCTGGCAACCGACCGCAAAGGCAGGTTCGTCCTGTCGGCCTATTACTACCAGAGCCGGGCGGCGGTCCACCTCATCGACGATAGCGGGGCGGCCGTCGCGCCTCCGGTGGAATGGCTGGAGACCGCAGGCGGTGCGCACTCAATTCAGACCGACCCCACCAACCGGTTCGCTTACGTGCCCCACATCGCCAACCGCGGCCCCAACGAGATTTTCCAGTTCAAGTTCGATGAGACGACGGGCCGGCTCACCCCCAATACGCCACCCCGCGTCGGTAACGACAGTTACCTGGGACCCAGGCATTTCTGCTTCAACCCCAACATGGACATGCTCTACTTCTCTGACGAGCAGGGTTGCAGCGTAAGCGCCTACCGGATGGACCACAACGCCGGCACCCTTAGCCGCGTGCAGACCGTATCTACCCTGCCCGACGGATTCGAAGGTGAAAACACATGCTCCCAGATACAGATCAGCCCCTCCGGCCGGTTTCTGTACGCGCCCAACCGCGGTCACAACAGCGTGGCCAGCTTCTCTGTTGATAGCGGCAGCGGTGAGTTGACCTGCACTGGACAGGTTGCCACCGAACCTGTGCCGCGGGCCTTCAGTCTCGACCCGCGCGGCACATTCCTTTACGCCGCCGGGCTGGACTCGGGCAAACTGGCATCCTACCGCGTCGACCAGGACTCCGGGACCCTTGTTCCCCTGGACGTCAGGGACGTGGGCAACCGGCCAATGTGGGTGCTCCTTATTGACCTGCCCGAATAAGCCCGCCAGAAGCCGTGGAAGTCCACCGCAAACAGATTGTCACGAAGGGTAGTCCTATCGACGCCTCCAGCGAGCGCACCTCACTAGCACCTGTTCGAGAAATTACCCTGGCCCGGCTTTCCCCGGCGAGGAAAGCGCTCCTAGCCTTGGTCATCAGGCAAGCCATCGCCTTCTACGACTTGATCACAGACCCGCCAATGACCGAACGGGACCGTATCAAACGCTCGATCGCTGACGCCCGTGCCGAGGCCCGCAAGCGCCACCTGCTAAGGCGGTACTAGCCGCCTTCCAGTCCTCCCAACACATTTTTCCCAGATTTCCGGCGCTGGGCCGTTGTAGGGCCACGAGTCCGTTTGCTATGATTCTCAGAAATGAACGGGAGGGAAATACTTGGATACTCTCGTAGATTTGCTGGACGAATCCAGGCGTAAATTTGGATCCAACCCCGCCCTGCTGGTAAAGCCTACTTACAAGTACTTGGTCTGGAACTATCAACAGCTATGGGACGCCTCGGGCCAGATTGCCAGTTGGCTCCAGCAGCAAGGCGTGGGAAAGGGAGACCGTGTCCTGTTGTGGGGCCCCAACATGCCCCAGTGGATCATGGCTTTCTTCGGAGCTTTCCGGGTTGGCGCAGTCACTGTACCCCTGGACGTGAGGAGCGCCCCGGACTTCGTTACCCGGGTATCCCGCCTGACCGAGCCCAAACTGGCGCTGGTGTCCCGCAGGACCGACACCTCACCCATCGACGGTCTCCCCGCGGCCCATCTGGAGGACCTGGACCAACGGGTTGCTGACTGCCCCTTGGAACCAGCCACGGTAAACGTGGGTCCCGACGACCTGGCCGAGATTATGTTCACCTCCGGCACTACCGGAGACCCCAAAGGGGTGATGCTGACCCACCGCAACATCCTTAGCAACGCCCAGGCCGTATCCAGCATCTTCGCAGGCCGTGAGACGGACCGCATCCTATCCCTGCTCCCTCTCAGCCACATGCTGGAACAATGCGGCGGACTGTTGGTCCCATTGCTCTCCGGCGCTCGCATCGTTTACCCGGTCAGCCGCCAGCCCACCTTCCTCTTCAAGGCCTTCCACGAGAACAAGATCAGCCTCCTGCTGTTGGTCCCCCAGGGACTACAGCTATTGATGAACGGCATCGAGCGCGAGGTTGAGCGGCAGGGGAAGACTGCGGTCTGGGCCAAGCTGCAAGGCATCGCGCCCAATTTGCCAATGTCCGCCCGGCGGCGGTTGTTCGCCACCGTCCACCGGCGCTTTGGCGGGGGACTCAGATGCGTATTCACCGGCGGCTCGTTCCTGGACCCCATCCTGGCTCGCAAGTGGGAAAACCTGGGGATCCCCATCGTAGAAGGGTACGGGGCGACGGAAGCATCCCCCGTCGTCACCTTCAACGGGTTGTCCGACAGGGTATTGGGTTCGGTGGGCAAGAACCTCCCCGGACAAAAGGTGAGGGTCGCCGAAGACGGGGAGGTCCTCGCCGCGGGGCCGAACATCACGCCGGGCTACTGGAAGAACCAGCAGGCAACCAACGATTCGTTCGAAGGCGAGTGGTACAAGACGGGAGACCTGGGTTACCTGGACGAGGCGGGCCGGCTCTATCTGCGCGGCCGGAAAAAGGACATGATTGTCCTCGCCAACGGCCAAAACGTCTTCCCGGAAGACATCGAGCAACCGCTCAACGGTCACCCCGGCGTGACGGAAGGCGTGGTGGTGGGCCTGCCCGGAGAGTCCTCAGGCGCGGAGACGGTGCATGCCGTCCTTCTTCTTGGAGACCAACAGGATTCCAGGTCAATCATCGACGCCGTCAACTCGAAGCTGGCGGACCATCAATACATAACAAGCCACTCGGTCTGGCCGGAAGAGGACTTCCCAAGGACCCACACCCTGAAGGTAAAGAAGGCGTTGGTGCTCGACCAGATCACCAATTCCCGGACTTCGTCTCAGGACGCGCCCACGAGCGCGGTCCCAAACGCCGCCATGGAACAAGTCGATCCGCTGGTCCAATTGGTCGCGCAGGTCGGCCAGGCCCCGCTAACGGCGGTTACGCCGGAATGTTCCCTTAGCGGAGACCTAGCGTTGGACTCCTTGGGCCGGGTAGAGCTGCTGTCCCTCATCGAGCAGGAAATGGGTATCTACATAGACGAGTCGCTGGTAGGTCCATCTACCTCCTTCGGAGACCTGCAACAACTGGTCAAGGAGCGGGCACAGTCGGGGGCCCCGAACCTGAAATTCTTCCAATGGCCCCTGACACGCTGGTGTACCAACGTCCGGGAAGCCATTCACCACACGGTCTTGTTCCCCTGGCTCCAGACGAAATACCACGCCGAAGTATCCGGCCTGGAAGGCTTGAAAGGACTGGACGGCCCGGTAATTTTCGCCATCAACCACAACGCCGTCATATGGGACAGCATGTTGGTCCTTAAGGTGCTGCCGAGACCCCTGCGCAGGCGCATGACTTATGCCGCCGCCGCTGAATTCACCTTCGCCAAGACCTGGATTGCCGTGGTCTCCTCCCTAGTTGGCAACGCCTTTCCTCTGTATCGTGAGGGTGGCATCAGGCCGAGCCTGGAACACCTGGGCAGCGTCCTGGACCGGGGTTGGAACGTGGGGGTATTTCCGGAGGGAGACCAACAGGTTGGCAAACCCATGCTCCCGTTCCAGACCGGCACGGGTCTGCTGGCGGTGGACGGACGGGTCCCGGTGGTCCCGCTGCGTCTGATCAATCACGGGAAGGGCAAGACCGGCATTGCAGCCAGCCGGGAGTCGATCTCGGTGCGTTTCGGCGCACCACTCCGGTTCTCTCCCGGCACAAGCTACGCCGAGGCCACTCAACGCATCGAGGAAGCGGTACGCGCCCTGTGAGCATCTTCCCGCGCGGCAGCCGGACGCAGTGGTAATTGCCGCGGCCCTGGCATTGGTGGCCTTGGTCCTTGGCGCGTTGGCCGTCGCGGGTTGGTTTCTCTCCGAGCAGCTAAGAAAGTTGGCTCTCCTTCCCACCGAGTTTCCCGGCACTTACGACCTTGAAGTCCTCGACATACAGGACGGCCGCTGCACCCTGGGACTTGCTCCGTCAGCCAACCGTAATAGCCCTTTGATAAGTGAGGGTCTCTGGGGCCTGGAATGGGAAGGCGGGTACGGCCAAATCGGCCGGTGGCTGGAACATGCCGGCCACCGGGTGACCTGCGCATTCTACCCTCGCCCCAACTGTCCCCGGCCCGGTGAGTTCGCCCGCGTCGATTTTTATACCTTCCCCGGAGACCCTTGGGAGGCCTTCGGCATGCCCTACCAGGAGGTCAGCTTTCCTTCGCCTCTGGGTAATTTCCCGGCATGGTATGTCGAAGGCACCCGCGACACCTGGGTCTTGATGGTCCACGGCAGGGGAGCGCCCCTCCGGGAATACCTGCGGCTTCTGCCCGAATTGAACGGACTCGGGCTACCGGTCCTGGCTATCACTTACCGCAACGACCCGGGCGCTCCCGCCAGTCCCGACGGATTTCACAGGTTCGGCGAGACGGAATGGCAGGACCTGGAGAGCGCCGTTGAATACGCCATAGGCCGGGGGGCCAGGTCGGTAGCGCTGTTGGGTTACAGCATGGGCGGTGGGATAGTGGCCAACTTCATGCACCGGTCCCCGCTGAAGGACAGGGTGCGCGGGCTGGTCTTGGACTCCCCGATGCTCGATTTGAACCTCGTTGTGAGGAACGGCGCGCGCCGATTTGGACTGTTGTACCTGCTGACGCCAATTGGGAAGTTAATGTCCTCGCTGCGGTTCGGACTGGACTGGAGCGCCCTGGATTACGTGCGCAACGCGGACCAACTGACGGTCCCGGCGCTGCTATTTCATGGGAGAGACGACCAGATCATACCCATCGAGACCAGCGAAAGGTTCGCCAATCAGCTTCCGGACCTGGTGACCTTTGTTCGCTTCGAGGAAGCCATCCATGCCTGTTCCTGGAACAAAGACCCGGAGGGGTACGGGGAGAAGCTGCGCAGTTTTTTGGACTCTATTGTGGACTAGGCTGCCGGAGATGGTTCGTACAGATTGTCGATGAACTCGGAAAAGGCTTCGGTCCCCTTCCAGCGGGCCTTGCTGCCCCCATCGACCCACATCGCCACGTCCCCGGCCTCCTGGAGCAACTCCATGTGGCTGATCACCTCTGTGAAGGCGGGGTAAAACATCCGGTCATCCAGGCCGATGTGGGCGAAGTGCTTGCGGGTGATGGCCGTCAAGTCGACCATCCCATCCCTCACCAACTTGAGCAGGTCGGCGCAGCGGTCCCGATGGTGCTCCAGTATCTCGGTGCTCCGCTCCAGCCTGATGGGATTGAAGGTCCCATGGTAGTAGGCGCGGTGGGCCGGCAGCACGGTAATTTCGTCTCCCAGGCCCGATACCCTCTTCAGCGACCGCAGGTACACCGCCAACCCGTAGTAACGGTTCCCGCCCTTGTAAGAATCGGGAAGCGACTCCTGAAACTTGGGGTAACTCTGGCCGACGCTGGGATGCGGAGTGATCTGGGGGAGGATATGGTCGCCGGAAAACAGCATGTCTCCGTAGCGAATGCAAAGCTCATCGGGCGAGTGGCCGGGTGTGTAATAGAAGGTCAGTCCGTTGGCTGTCATTCCGTCGGTCACGGGGTTGGACAGCGTGAGTTGGCTAATCTGCCGTTCATGCTCTTTCACACGGTCGGAAAAGCTATTGTCATCGTTCACGGGGTATCCGGGGAAGTTGCGCCGCCACTCGGTCTCGATCTCCCTGCGGCCCAGGCGGGCCAACCAGCCGTACACTTCGTGAGCCCATAGCTCCGCGCCGTTGCGGGAAAGCAGTGGGTAGCAATTGCCGTCGTGGTCCACGTGGCCGTGGGTCACGATCACCCGGCCCACGGAGTCCAAGGAATAACCGATGGTCTGAAGCCCCTGTTCCAACCGGTCTACGGTGCCATAACATCCAGGATCGACGACGGTCAGCCTGTCCGACTCGAACACGTAGCTCCAAGTAGGCCCGAGACGCGACGCCCAGGCCTGGGGCACGCCAATGGCATAGATGGGGTTGGCGTCCGGCCCTTCATACTTGAGGACCATTCGGTTCCCGGAATCGTCGCCCTTCTTGATGATCTCTGGCAGCATAGTCCTCCGGCTTTTCGCGAATGGAGACGCGGGCATCTGGACATGGCCCGCCGCCTAGTTTAACGCCATGTCCTAATTTCGTATAGTCCGGCCGCTCCCGCGGGTTGGACTTGAAGCATCGACAAGAATCGTTATAATCTAAGTGAGCATCCCGGTCCAGCGGACCGGGGGGGCCAACATTGGTACTCCTAGAACGCCGTCCGGAGGATTCTGAGAATGAAATCAGACCGCATGGAAGTTGCGCACCTGATGCGCCGCGCGGGATTTGGCGCCACGCCGTCGGAGTTGGACACCCTCACAGCGGAGAAAACCTACGACGAAATCGTCGATGATCTCGTTAATCCCGAACGCTTCGACGAGGTCGACCAATCATTTATCGAGAGGTACATCGGCGGCGAACCGGTTGCCGTCTACGTGGCCAAGTGGCTGTACCGGATGATAAACACCCCAAGGCCCTTGGAAGAGAAGATGGCCCTTTTTCTCCATCACATTTACCCAGTCGCCTGGGGCAAGAGCGAGCACGGACCGTCCATCTTCCGCCAGATCGACACCTTCCGCAGGGTCGGCCTTTCCGACTTCAGAACCATTCTCCTCGAGCTGTCCAAAGACCCCGCCATGATATTTTGGCTGGACAACAACGAGAACCATAAGGATGAGATCAACGAGAACTACGGCCGTGAACTGCTCGAGTTGTTCTCCATGGGTATAGGTGCCTACTCCGAGGACGACATTAAGAGTGCGTCCCGGGCCTTCACCGGCTGGACCTTCCGCCAACCCCTGTCCCTCTACCCCATGGGTCACCACCAAGCCGTCTTCGAGTTCGTCCCGGAGGACCACGACTACGGCGAGAAAACCTTCCTGGGTAAAACCGGCAACCTCGATGGTGAGGACATTATCGAGATTATCGTCCAGCAACCGGCGACGGCCCGGTTCATCTCGCGGCACCTATACAACTTCTTCGTAGAAGACGAGCCGCAGGTCCCATCCTGGTCCATTGAACCGCCCCGGGACGAGGACGCCGTCGAACAGTTGGCCACCGTGTTCCTGCAATCCAATGGCGACATGAGGGCCGTCCTTGCCTCCCTGTTCAAGTCCGATTACTTCAAGAACGCTGCCCCGCGGAGAAAAGTAAAGAGTCCCGCTGAGCTGGTCGCCGGAGTCCTGAAGCAGACCGGCGAGTTCCGCTATCCCAAACCCGGTATGCAAAACTTCGCCGGCGCTTCCACGGTTATGGGCCAGAACCTCCTGAACCCACCCACTGTGGAGGGCTGGCACACGGGTCACGAGTGGATCGATTCCGGCACCCTCAGCGAGCGGGTCAACTTCGCTGAAAAGCAGTTCGGCGACCCGGAGAAGCCAGGCATCAAGGAGATCCTGGAACGTGTGGGCGGCCTGGGCGGAGACCCAGAGGGATTGGTCAGCAACTGCCTGGACCTGATGGGCGGCCTCCGCGTAAGCGACGAGACGCGCCGCCTGTTGGTGGACTACGCCAGGGACCTGAACGCCGTCAGGCTGGAAAACGAGGAACAGCAGGTGGACGTTATCAACCTGATCCAGATGATCGTCTCCACGGTGGACTACCAGTTCGCGTAAAGCGGGAAGGGCGCAGGGAAGTGTGATGACAACACCATTGCCGCAACCCGGTACGGCGACTCCTGAAGACCGGACGGCAATAAGCCGCAGGTTCCTTCAACAGGCCCGAGAGGAACTTCAGCGAGACGACCGTCTCCAGGCATCGGAGAAGACTTGGGGCGCGGTGGCCCAGGCGTTGAAGGCTATCGCGCAACGAAGAGGATGGCGGCATCGCGGGCATGACTATGTGGTAGACATAGGACACCAGATCGGGAAAGAATACGGAGATCCGGACATCGTGGCGGCAACAGATAAGGCCGACCAGTTGCACCGCAACTTCTACGAAAATAACGACAATGCCGTCGTCATCGAGCGTACCATGAATCTGGTTGAGGACGTATTGCCGCTCCTGGAGGACATCCAGGTTGCGGCCCCGCGTCCGTTTACAATCGCTACCAGAGAAGACCGGGAGCGATTGCGGTTAATCACCGGAGACCGGAGTTTGCAAATTGGCGGCACGTCGCCCTCGGGATTCTCACTGAATCATTCACCCGGTCCTACAGGCGACGGTCTGGGTTAGGCCCCCCAACTCAGGGACTGGTAGAGACTCTGAGTGCATTGCGGGTATACTTACCAGGCGAACATGCGGTCAAGCCGACGCACGTTAGCCAAACAGGAGAGAGGGATTTAGCTTTATGAGCACGCAGCAAGATGACCGGGTCCTCGTGGTGGTGCAGATGACCGGAGGGAACGACTTCCTCAATACGGTCGTCCCTTTCAACAACGGGCATTACTTCGACGCCCGGAAGAGGATTCGTATCAACCCCGACGAAGTGCTGCCCATCAATGATGAGCTGGGCATCAACCACAACGCCGAGCCATTCAAACGTCTCTACGATGATGGCCGGATGGCCATCGTCCAGGGGATCGGCTACCCCAACTCCAATAGGTCCCACTTCCGCGGCATGGACATCTGGCACACGTGCGAGCCTGACAAGGTTGGACTGGAAGGCTGGCTGGGCCAGGCCGTAAGGGAGCTTGACCCTCACGCTGAGAACGTGCTCACCGGCGTCAGCATCGGACGCGGACTGCCCCGCGCCATGGCGGTCTCCGGCGTGCCCGTGACCTCCATCGGCGACCTGGAAGGCTACGGCGTGATGACGGAACTCGAGCAGGAGGACCTGAGAGACAGGGCCGTGTCCATGTTCCGCAACATCTACGGCGGCGCAATCGGGGCAGGCCCCACGGCGGAGTATATCGGCAAGACCGGCATAGATGTCCTGAAAGGGGCCGACCTGCTGGGTGACGTAGCCTCCAAGTACGAGTCCCCGATTGAATACGCCGACAATCCGATCGCCAAGAGCCTCCGAGACGTCGCGCGCATTCACCTGGCAGGTCTTGGCACCCGCATTTTCTACACTAACCACATCGGTTACGACACTCACGCCAACGAGATGGCGGCCCATCCCAAGCTGATGACCGAAGTGTCCGGCGCAATCTCGGACTTCCTGGATGACCTGGACCACCACGACGCGGGCGACAATGTTGCGGTGCTGGTGTTCACCGAGTTCGGACGGCGGATGAGGGACAACGGCAGCGGCACCGACCACGGTTCGGGCGGCGGCGCGTTCCTGTTCGGCAAGCCCATCGAGGGCGGACTCTATTCCGAGTACCCGCCGCTGGACCCAACCGAATGGGAACACGGTGAGGACCTGCGCCACATGATCGACTTCCGGGGCATATACGGTACGGTGCTGGAGCAATGGCTCAGCGTCGAGGCTGCCCCGATAGTCAAGGGTCACTACGAGCAGATCAAGCCCTTCAAGAACTAGGTCCTGTCTAGAAGGAGATGCAGAAATGGTAAGACCGTATGGACTGCTCCGAGCGGGCTTTCCCTACTACAAGACCCTGGGAATGCGCCGGATCACCAACTTCCCGGTGGACGTGGCCTTCGGCAAGGATGACGTAGTTTACGTCCTTCTGCGTTCCGAAGGCGCATCTCTGATCCGGGTATGGTCGCTGGACGATGCCGAGCAACTGTCTGGAGACCTGGTCCAGATCGGCGGTTACGGCAGGGGCGATGGCCAGTTTGAATGGCCGGTGCAGTTGATCACCGACGAAGAGGGAGACCTGTTCGTTAGCGACGAGGCCGTTCACCGAATTACCCGGTTCCACGCGGACGGAGAATTCGTCTCCAAGTTCGGCGACGAAGGAGAAGAGCCCGGACAGTTGAAGGGTCCCGCCGGGATAGCCTTCGACCCCGAAGGCAACCTTGTCGTGGTCGACTCGCAGAACCACCGGGTGCAACGGTTCACCTCTGACGGGGAATACCTGGACGGATTCGGCTCCCAGGGGTCCGAGCCCGGACAATTCGAGCTTCCCATGGGCCTGCACGTGGACGAGCTTGGCAACGTGTACGTGGCCGATTGGGGCAACCAGCGGGTGCAGAAGCTGAGCCCGTCCGGTGAGCCGCTTATGGTCATAGGACAAAAAGGCTCCGGAGACGGGGAGTTCAACCGCCCCACCGGAGTGGCCGTAGATGGCCACGGCGATATATATGTGTGCGACTGGGGCAACAACCGGGTCCAATTGTTCAACCAGGAGGGGCGCTACATCTGGAAGTTCCTGGGCGACGCCTCCCTGTCCAGGGTATCCCGCACTTACATGATGACCAACGCCATGCCCAACCGGTTGCGGGAGATGGGGAAGCTTGAGGAGGAGAAGTACCTCCGGAGGCCCCGTTCGGTCAGAGTGGACAACCAATTCCGCCTCTACGTCCCCGATTACGAGTCCTACCGCGTCCAGATTTACGAGAAGGACGCCATTCCCCTGGACGAAGAGACGATGGCCGCGCCGCCAAGGAACCCAACCCTGGCTACGACGTAGGAGAGACGCGGGGTAGCGCCCCGCGTCTCTTATTCAAAATTGGATAATACGTTATTGGATGATGCGCTGGGCGTTGCTCATATCTGAATTGCTAATTGTGGGCGCATGAGGTAACCAAGTCGGGCAGGAAACGCCGTAAGAATTTACAGGCGTTGGCGAACGACGCGGTACGTGCGTGGATGACCAGCCCGGGGCACATGTGCAAAATCCTTGCCCCCAATTATCGCGCTGAAGGGATTGGCTTTACCCGCGCTAAAAAGGTGGTAAAGTCTATGTCACTCAGAATTTCCGGAGCTAAATCCACCGTCCAGCGTGGGATGGTTTTCTCCCGCTCACATGGCCATAAGTAATACGGAGCAAGCATGAAAAAAGGAGTATTCGGAAGGGTACTCAAGGGGCTACGAAACCGTAAGACCGTCGTTACGCTGTGGGATGACAGCCCCGGAGGAATGTCCATTGAAGAATGCGCACGTCACGGCGCCGAGGCCGTTGGGGGCTGTTAATCAACATGGACGCATTCGGCGCCAAGAAGTTTGTGCAGCCCAACCTGTCTTTTCAAGTCTGTGCGGAATTCTACTATATGGACAATGGGCAAGACGCAGGAGATTTCATTGGCGTTTATTTCAGGCAAGTGCGCTTTGCCGAAAACGCACAGGGGGATGTGATACCCGTCGTCGGGATAGAACAGACCAAAATGACATTGCAGCCTTTGTCCGATGGGTCACGGTTTGCTCGGTGGGGGGCCTATCGACCGTAGCCGCACCAACGAGTCCTTCCATAACGTGGGGATGCTGGATAATGCCAACGTCAAAGAGGCTATAACGCGCCCCATCCACATCAGGTATATCCCCGCGCAACAGCCCGACGACCACAACGTTCCATCGTTCTTATTCGTCAACGTGATGGATGAAACGGGCCGGGAACGTTGGCTCATCGAGCGGCGGTTCGGCCCACGCCAACTGCCGGATGGGACTATGGAAGAGTCGTATATACAGGTCTACCCGTCGTACCAACCTCAAAACGAAAGGTTGTATCACATAGAGGCAGCTTGAATGTCAACACGCTCTAGTGTACGCCGTCGGCACTGTTGATGAGTGGTCATAGTCCGCTGGTGACGATTATCGTTGCATTGTTGACGACTATCGTATAGTATACTTAAGCCCCAGGACTTATGCAATTTTCTCTAGCTTAACTATCTTTGACCCGCCACTGAAGCCATCTACAATCTCTCCCTTGAACCGCTTTCCCCCGGTCAGGGCAATACCCTTCCCTGAAGAGGTCATAAATATGGACCAGCTAGTATTGCAACCCATCAAGAGCGTTCAGGGCAGCATCCAACTCCCAGGGTCCAAGAGCCTTTCCAACCGCATCCTGCTGTTGGCGTCGATGGCCCAGGGGACTACCGACGTTTACAACCTGCTGGACAGCGACGATACCAGGCACATGCTGGAGGCGCTGCGTCAGTTGGGCGTCAGGCTGGAGTTGTCGGAGGACAAGACCCGCTGCCGAGTCCACGGCCTGGGCGGGCCGTTCCCGCCCCAGGAAACCGAGCTTTTCCTGGGCAACGCGGGCACCGCCATCCGGCCCTTGTGCGCGGCGCTCTGCCTCGGACAGGGAGTGTTCGATCTCACCGGCGAGCCGAGGATGCACCAGCGCCCCATCAAGGACCTGGTTGACGCTTTGCGGCAATTGGGCGTCCGCATCGAATACCTGGAAAGAGACGGCTATCCGCCGCTGCGGATTATCTCCAACGGAATCAGGGGCGGCGAAGTTTTCGTCCGGGGGAACATCTCCAGCCAATACCTGACCGCCCTGCTTTTGTCGGCTCCGCTGGCCCAAAACGACATGGTCATCAACGTCGAAGGCGAGTTGGTGTCCAAGCCGTACATCGACATGACCGTTGACGTAGTGCGGAGTTTCGGGGCCACAGTGGAAACTTCAGGCTACCAGCAATTCCGGGTTCCGGGGCGCCAGGTGTACCGGTCTCCCGGCTCTGCCCTAGTCGAGGGAGACGCCTCGTCCGCCACCTACTTCCTGGCCGCCGCCGCCATCCGGGGGGGCGCCGTCCGCGTCAACGGAGTCGGAGCCAACAGCGTTCAGGGCGACGTTGGCCTGGCCAATGTCCTGGAGCAGATGGGCGCGTCGGTGTCACGGGGCGTAGACTGGATTGAAGTTTCCCGCGGAGAGTTGCATGGCGTTGACCTGGACTTGAACCACATCCCCGACGCGGCGATGACCGTCGCCACTACCGCCCTGTTCGCCCAGGGAAAGACCGCCATACGCAACGTCGGCAACTGGCGGGTCAAGGAAACCGACCGCTTGAACGCAATGGCTACCGAACTGCGGAAGGTGGGCGCAGAGGTACACGAAGGGGAAGATTACCTTGAGATTACGCCCCCAGGGCGGATAAGCCCGGCCACCATCGACACCTACAACGACCATCGCATGGCGATGAGCTTTTCCCTGGCCGCCCTGGGAGACGCCGCCATAACCATCAACAACCCGGAATGTGTCTCCAAGACCTTCCCGGACTATTTCGAGCAACTGGCGACCATCACACAGTAGCCAGCACGGGGAACAGCCCTCACCCTGACCCTCTCCCTTTAGGAGAGGGGACTTGCAGAGGCCCGAGGAGGTTAGAGGATGGACCTGACAGGACGGACGGCTATCGTTACCGGCGGGGCCAGCGGCATAGGTCATGGCATTTGCCTGGTTCTCGCCGGGCGGGGCGCGGACATCGTGGTGGCGGACCTGAACACTGAGGGCGCGGAAGCTGCCGCTGCCGAAGTGGGGGAGATTGGACGTCAATCAATGGTTGCGGCACTGGACGTTACCGACCCGTCGTCCATCGACGCAATGACTGAGGCGGTATTGGCCAGATTCGATAAGATAGACATTCTGGTCAACAATGCAGGTGTAGCCGGGGCATCGGGTTGGGATGAGCGCCAGCAGGCGGGAATCGAGGATTGGGACTACACCTACCAGGTAAACCTGCGCGGCGTTGCACTAACGGCGGACGCCGTTGCCATTCCGATGATGGAGAAGCGCAGCGGCAAGATAATCAACATCGCGTCGATAGCCGGACGGCAGGGAAGCCCGACCATCACCCATTACAACGCATCGAAGGCAGGGGTCATCAGCCTTACGCAAGGGTTGGCCCTGCGCCTCGCCCCTTACAACATCAACGTCAACGCCATCTGTCCCGGCCTGCTTTGGACGCCCCTGTGGGAGCGGCTGGCGGCGCGTAACCGCAGCGGCGACGCTGAGCTTGCGGGATTGACGGAGAGGCAGGTATTCGAGCAGCGGGTGGCCGCCTCGATACCATTAGGGAGGGAGCAGACCCCGGAGGACATCGGAAAGCTGGCCGCCTTCCTCGCCTCCGAGGACGCCCGCAACATCACGGGTCAGTCCATCAACGTGGACGGCGGGGCCCGCATGAACTAGCCGGGACGATTACTGCGATTGCCCGTTGTCAGAATGCTTGTCAGGTGCGCCAAACAAGGACTCCTCGACCTCGGGAGTAAGCTCTACGCCGGACTGCCTCAAGATTTCCCGGATGCGATTGCGTTCCACTTCTTTGCCCAACTCTTTGCCTTCTTCCTTGCCCACTTCTTTGCCTGCATTAAAACGCGCCATGCGGTATTTTTCTGAAAGCAACAAAACAACCTCCCAATTAGCGAAAATCACAAGGATTATGGCAACTGAAGCGCCTATGCCTTGGGCAATTGCTATCAGGGTTTGCGGCCACGAATCAGCTGCATTGTAGAATACCTCATACCAAACAACCACGGCGATTAGACAATCGACGAGAATCACGGATAGGATGAGATATAGAGTTAGTCCTTCTACTTGTCTAGGCATATTCACAACCGGGCGCAAGTAGATTCTTGGGCGAGCAACTGGGCCGCAAGCAAACCCCGGAGGACATCGGAAAGCCAGCCCCGCCTTCCTCTCCCCCGGGGAAGCCCGCAACATCGCTGGTCAGTCCATTAACGTGGACGGCGGGGCCCGGATGGACTAGACGGGCCGGGAGAACCGGCCCGCTATCCTAGTCTTCCGGGTCTATGGGGTAGGCCCGGAGCGCGTTATCCCAGAGGAGTTTGCGCTTGCTCTCGAGAGACACGCCGGGAAGGTCCATCAGGTCCTGCTTGGCCTTGAAGTACTTCCGCCCTTCGGGATGACCGAAGTCGGTAGCCCCGACGATGACGTGGTCGCCGATGGATTTGATCAGCGGCTCGATTCCAGGGTCGTCCTGATCGGCGGCCACGAAGCACTGGCGTTGGAAGTACTCGACCGGGGTGTGGTTTAGGCCCTGGATCGCCAACCGCCGCGTACCTCCCTGGATGCCCGCTTCCAACCGGTCCAGCCAGAAGGATGCCCACCCGCAGCCCGACTCCAGGAATACCAGCTTCAGGCCCGGATGCCGCTCCAACACGCCTCCCATGATAAAGGCGGTGCACACCAGCATACTGCCCAGCACGAAGGAAACGGTGGTCCGGCAGTTCCGCAAGCCGGGCAGGTAGTCCAGCAGCCCCTGGTCGAAGGGGTGGTTGGCGCTTGGGTGCAGCCCAACAGGCACGCCCAGTTCGGCGCAGGTATTCCAGAGGACGTCGCACTCCTGGTCGAAAACGCGGAGGTTGGGAACAGGGGCAGGGTTCATGTGGACGGCCTTAAAATCGTACTCCTTCACGCAGCGGCGCACTTCTTCGGCGGCTGCGGCGGGGTCTCGCAAGTCAATGGACGCGGCGCCGCACGCCCCCCGGCCGATGTCCCGGCAATAGTCGCCGAGCCAGCGGTTGTAGGCGCGGCGGATAGCCATTGCGGTCTCGCCGTCCATATCGGCGACCCCGGTGGTCCAGAACCCGGCGGTGGGATAGAGGATCATGTGGTCAACGCCGTGGACGTCCATCACTTCACGGTATGCGCTTGCCGGGAAGTCCTGATCGGCCCACTTGCCATAGGCGGTGTCCAGTTCGTCCAGGTCGCGGTCTTGGAAGTTCCTAGTGGCGGCGTTGGGGTCGCGTTCACCCAGAGGCCGCGTTCCCATCACTTCCAACTCCAATTCAAAGGCCAGAGCGTTCTTGCCGCCGCCGTTCCCGGCAGCCCCGTTGGTCCCGTTTCCGCCGTTCTGTCCAGTCCGTACCCAGCGTACATGACCGTTAATGAGGTGGCGGTATTTCTCTTCGAGGTAGTCTTCCCAGATCGCCTCGGGTTCCAACACATGGGAATCGCCGTCGATAAACCGTAGCCTCTCCATATTAATTCTCCTGAGTTGCGATAAGCATAGGAGTGCGGGCAACGCGGAATCCTGCATTGCTGAAATCCGCGTGTTCGTTAGTATAGAAACGCTAACATCCAGCCCGCAGGCTGTCAAACCTGACCTCGCGGAGTAACTGTTGCCCAACCCCGAGTCAATTCCCGTGAAGGTAACCACACACCCTCAGAGCATCCCGTCATTCCCAAAACAACAGCTATTTTCATCGTCCTATATGGCGGCCAAGGCATTCTTTGATTCTAACTTTCGCTGGAATGGCCCGGCGGAAGTAGTCGTATAGGGCGCCTTTAAGCGGCTCTCAACGCGCTGCACGGGATCCGAAAGAGCCGGCATGTTCCACGACACCGCCGCCCGGGACGCGCACAGCCAGTCCCACGCAAGGTGAAGCAGCACACTACCCATGTCAAAAATGGTGGTTTTGGGAATTCTCTCCCGCCGATACCGCCGGTTACTCAGGATAGCCACCTGAGTCTAGCCAACAACGCCTGATTTTCCAAGTGCGCAGTCCAATACTTAATTCCAGGATCCAGGGACGCTGTCGTACAACCGGACCAGGCCGGGGTCGCCGGGCACTTAATTCCAGGGTCCAGGGACGCTGTTCCTGACCCGCGAGGAGTGCCTTCTAACTCGTGTGGGTTGGGCAGGATGCAACCAGCCTGTCATGCTGTATATTCAAGGGCGCTACGGTTGACAAATTTGTCCCAATACTATGTAATGTTCCGGCCAGCCTGTACGCTCTTAGCGCCATGTGACGTACCCACGAATACACAGCAACGCCGGATCGAACACTCAAACCAAGCAATTAGTATCTGATGCAGTCAACCGCAGTTACGCGTCGCCGTCAGATAGGGAGCTTCCCGGCTCCACAGCGAAGCCACCGCGTCAAGCGTGTGCGCCCGCCCTTACTCGTCCTTGCCCCAGCGGCAGCCGTCGCCGTTGCGATGGCGCTGCCCCTGGTCTACCTGATGTTGAGAGCCGTCAACGCAGGCAGTCTGGACCTCCTCCTTCGCCCCGCCGTAGTAGAAACCCTTGGACGTACCCTGCTGCTCATAACGTCCGTCACAACCGCGTCCATCGTCATCGCGGTGCCCATTGCCTGGTTGACCGTCCGCACCGACCTCCCCTTCCGCAAATTCTGGAGTGTCGTTACGGTGTTGCCCCTGGTAGTCCCGACCTATGTCGGCGGTTTCATCATCGTGGTCGCTCTTGGGCCGCGCGGAATGCTGCAGGGCCTCCTGGAGTCCCTATTCGGTGTGGAGCGCATCCCGGATTTCTACGGGTTCCCCGGAGCTATGTTGACCCTTACCATACTGAGTTTTCCTTACGTGGTCTTTCCGGTGCGGGCCGCCCTCTGGCGCTTGGACCCGGCGTTGGAAGAGACCTCACATGGGTTGGGATTCAGCGCGAGAGCGACTTTCTTCCGCATCACGCTGCCGCTGCTGCGCCCCGCCATACTTGCCGGTGGCCTGCTGGTGGCCCTGTACACGCTGAGCGATTTCGGAGCAGTGTCGCTGCTCCAATACGAGACCTTCACATGGTCGATCTTCATCCAGTACGAGTCGTCCCTTGACAGGTCGCTGGCCGCGTTCCTGTCGCTAATTCTGGTTGTCGTGGCGCTGGGCATCGTCTCCCTAGAGGTGGTGAGCCGGGGAAAGTCCAAATACTACCGGAGCACGAACGGGACGGTACGGCCTGTCTCGTTGGTCAGGCTCGGCCCCTGGCGTTGGCCGGCCCTCGCCTTATGCGCGGCCGTGGGTATCCTGGCGTTGGCCCTACCCCTCGGCATCCTGAGCTACTGGACCATGCGGGGCGTTCTCGCCGGGGAACCGCTGCTGCTCCTCTGGTCGGCGGCCAAGAACTCGCTGCTAATCTCCGGGCTGGCCGCGCTGGTTAGTGTGGCCGCTGCACTGCCGATAGCCATTCTGGCAACCAGGCATCCGGGTTGGCTCACCAGCGTACTGGAGCGAATGGCCTACATTGGTTTTGCGTTGCCCGGTGTCGTGATCGCACTGGCCCTGGTATTCTTCGGCGCGAACTACGCCACCCCTCTGTACCAGACCCATGTGCTTCTAGTACTGGCGTACCTGGTGCTGTTCCTGCCCGCGGGCCTGGGGGCCACCAGGACATCTCTGCTCCAGGTAAGCCCGGAGATGGAGGAAGCCGCGCGCAATCTTGGCAGTGGTCCTTTGCGGGTCTTCGCGTCCATAACGGCCCCCCTGGTGCGGCCCGGGATGCTGGCGGGCGCCGCCCTTGTTTTCCTGCTAACGATGAAGGAACTCCCGGCAACCCTGATTCTCGGTCCAATAGGATTTGAGACCCTTGCCACGTCGATTTGGTCCGCCACATCCGAAGCGTTTTTCGCCCAGGCCGCGGCTCCTGCCCTGCTCCTGATCCTTGGCGCGTCCGTCCCGCTGGGGTTTCTCATCCTGAGAGGACACAGGTAATCCCCGGTGCCCGCGGCTGTCCAATGCGCCGGAGTATCCAAGGGATTCGGCGGCGTTCAGGCCGTGGACAACCTGGACCTGGAAATTGAGGCGGGGCAGATATTGGTCCTCCTGGGTCCCAGCGGCTGCGGCAAGACGACGACACTAAGACTAATCGCCGGTTTCGAGCAACCAGCAGCCGGCTCCATATCGGTCAACGGAAACCTGGTGGCGGCCCCGAATGTCTGGGTCCCTCCGGAACGCCGCAAAGTGGGGATGGTCTTTCAGGACGGCGCGCTGTTTCCCCACCTGACGGTGGAGCAAAACGTGGGCTATGGGCTCCACCAGCGGGATGGCCGCAGGGAACGGGTCATGGATGTGCTGCGGCTGGTGGGCATGGAATCACTCTCGGCGCGAATGCCCCATGAGCTCTCCGGCGGCCAGCAACAGCGGCTGGCGCTCGCCCGCGCTCTCGCCCCAAAGCCCGACGTACTCCTGCTGGACGAGCCATTTTCCAACCTGGACCCCCGGCTCCGGGACCAGGTACGCGGCGACGTTCTGGACATCCTCCAGTCCAGCAACGCCACGGCGGTCTTCGTGACCCACGACCAGGAAGAAGCCCTGCTTTTGGGAGATACCGTTGGCGTCATGCAGTACGGAAAGTTGGTCCAATTAGGTCCGCCGGAGGAGGTATTTCACCGGCCCGCCAGCCATTTCGTCGCCGAGTTCATCGGCATTGCCGACTTCGTGCCGGGACACGTCGATGATACCGGGCTGGTCACCGAGATCGGTGTATTGACTACCGAGGACCGGTTGCCAACGGGGGTAGATGCCGAGGTGATGCTGCGGCCTAGCGATGTGGCCATCTACCCGTTCGTCCAGGGAGAGAGCGAGGTGGTGGACCGGGCGTTCAAGGGGACCCATTACCTCTATTCCATCGCACTTCCTTCGGGCCTTGTGCTGCACAGCCTTCAGGACCATTCAGCCTATTACCGGAAGGGAGACAGGGTTAGCGTGTCACTGGAACGCAATCGGACGGTCACCGCTTTCTTAAGGGGTCATGGGGGTACACCGGACGGGTTGGGCGCTCCCCTGCTCGCCCACACCGAGACGTCCGGCCCAAATTGGGGCTGAGGTCCGGGAAGGGGTACCGCGCGGTACCCCAGAGATTCCTGGCACGCAGTTGTTCCGCGCGAGCAATGGAGTAGGGAACAACAGGAAAACGTTGGTGTATACTCTACGAATGACGCCGGGCCCACCCAGCGCCAGATTACCGATACGGAAGTAATAATATGCCGCGACGCAGAAAGGTTGATACTCTCCCCGAATCCCCACACCCCAGCGCTAGTTACGAGCGCCTGTCCCCGGCCACAGAGAACTACCTCCTGTGTTTATATAAGCTCTGGGAGGAGACCGGTGAGCCCACGGTTACCGAGCTTACCGAGACCCTCAAGGGGTTGCCGCCCACTGAAGGACTTGGCACGTCGGTCCCTTCGGTTGCCGGTATGATAAGACGAATGGAAAAGCAGGGCCTCGTGGAAGTCGGGGCCGATAAAAGAATCCGAATGACCAAGAAGGGAATGGAAGGCGGGGAAGATATCGCCCGGCGCCACCGGCTGGTTGAGTGGATGGTGGTTAAGATCCTCGGGATGGAGCCGCACCAGGCCCATATCGAAGCCCACCGCCTGGAGCACGGCGTATCTCCTCAGCTGGAGGAGAGGTTATTCGAGTTGTTGGGTCAGCCCACCAAGTCCCCATTCGGCAGGCCGATTCCAGGTACCGGCGAACCGAAGACACCCCTTAATTCCATATCTCTCGACCGCGCCGCACTCAACACGGCTTACGTGGTGGAAAGGATTCCGGAAGAAGACCCCAATCTGCTCCGGTTCCTCGTCGATTCCCAGGTCGTTCCTGACAGGGGCCTAGAAGTGGCCGAGGCGGCGCCCTATCTGGGAGTCCTGACAGTGGAGACCGGGACCGGCAGGGTCTCGGTGGGCTACAACGTGGCCCAGCAGATTCTGGTGAGGGAAAGGAGAGTGCAGGACGCGCCCAGCGAAAGCCCGTCTACTGCCGGTTAACCCCACCCGGATATCGGACAAAGTCAGCGGCGCTGTTGGTCCAGGAACTCCAGCACCAACCCATTCCAGACGTGCGGCCTCTCCCAGAACCCGGCATGTCCCGCTTCAGGCAATGACACGAAACGGCTGGTAGGGATATGGTCCGCAAGTATCCTCATGAGCAGCGGGGGCGAGAGCAGGTCGGCCTCACCGGACATCACCAACACCGGGACACGCATTGTCTGCAAGCGGGAGTATGTGATGGTGGTCCGTAAGGGTTGGGCGGGCAACCTGCCATAAGGCCGGGTAGAGAGATCAATCTCCAACCAACGGGCGGACCCGGAAGGGGCCGCCCCTCTATACGACGGACCCAACTCCCGAAGCTCCACGGGAAGCCGCTGAATTTCATCCGGCCTTAGCCTGGTCTGGACTTCCAGGTATTCCGGGTCCTGGACACCGCCGATGGTATTGGCCGCCACAAGACTGATGACCTGCTCCGGATGGTCCAGGGAATAATCCAACGCGCCAATCCCGCCCGCCGCCGTGGCCACAATGTGGAATCGCTCCAACCCCAGATGTAGTACCAGCGCATGAAGGTCGTCTCCCACAAAGCCCGGCTGCTCATCTGGGCTCGTAGGCTTCGACCGGCCCCATGTCCGGCGGTCGTAAGTGATGCACCGATAGCCCGCATTAGTGAACGCGGGCAACTGGTAGACCCAGCTTTCGCAAGTGCCTGACGCGGCGTGCATGAAGACCACCGGAATTCCCGTGCCTCCGGTGTCCTCATACCACAAGTCGACTCCGGGCAACGCTAAGGATGGCATGGGGAGCACTTCTCCTGGGATGCAACCAGACTTATCATCATCGCCTGACTACCGCCGCCGGGCAGTTAAGGGTTGACTAGGCCGGACTCGCGCCCCACTGTGAACGTCTCGCGCCGCTCTATGAAATCAGCCACCGCGCCGATCAAGGCCTCGGGCCGGTCAGCCAGGATCGCGTGTCCCGCGTCGTACACAAAGGAAATGTTGCAGTTCGGCATCTTCTCCCGGTATATCCGGGGCGCTTCGGGCGCGACCATCTGATCGCTTTGGCCGAAGACCGCCAAGGTGGCGCAGGAAACCTCGCCCAGCCGGCTTTCCAATTCCGAGTCGTGGGCGCCGCTGCCTGTAAGCGCACTCATCCTCCCGGACCTGACAGACTCCGATCGCCCCAAGCGTCCTACGTTTTCCGAACGTGCGACGAGCCGGTCTGGCGGCACAGATGAAGGGTCTCCCGTGGGAAGCAGCGCTATGGGAGAGATCAAGACGAGGGCTTCGACCTGGCCGGGGGCCAGCAACGCTTGCCATAGGGCAATCCTGGCAGCGGATGAACCGGCAATAAGGCTATATTTTTCCGTATTCAGCTTGCTCATGGCGAGGACTACCAGGCCGGCGGTCTCCTCAACCGACTTGGGACTGGTCTCCTCGGACATCTCCGAAAACCCGGTAAATTCTAACCGTACAACCCGGTAACTGCCGGCCAACGCTTCTTGCAGGGGCGAGATTGCCCACATTCCGGCGTCCAGGATAACGACCGTTTCTCCCGCGCCCGCCTCGGAGTACCGGACACGTGCTCCCTTCACGTCAATGTGGCCGTCCATTGTTGTCATACTACAGTCCTGGTTACTCCGGGCAATTTGCCGCTTTGAAATGTCAGAGTTAGATTTCCCTCAAGCGCGGCAGGACTTCCCTGCCGAACAGGTCAATTTCGCGCATAACTTCCCGGTGATCGACTCCAGGTTGTTGAAAGAACAAGTCCACGACGCCCGCCCCGCAGCGGTCACGGTACTCCTTGATCTGCTCCACGACGGTGTCGGGCCCACCCATGAAATTCAGACCTCGGGCAACTCCGACAACATCTCCCTGGGGACTGCCCGCCAGGACGTTGCGAAGGTCGAACTCTTCCCCTGTACGCGCGGCGCTGATCGCCCGCGATACCGAAGACCGCATCGCGATACCTCCGGGCACTGGGCCAGTGGCTGTGCGGCCGGCCAACCATTCCTCGGCCTGCCTGTCCGTTTCAGCCAAATAGATACTGGCCCGAAACACCACCTGATCAGGCTCAGGTTGCCAACCGGCCTCACCGCACCATTGGTAGTATTTGTCAGTAACCAAAGCCATCTGCTCCACCGGAACGAAGGACACCCCCAACCCCAGCTTGTTGTCGGCGGCGTACTTCAAGGTATCCTCGCTCCGGGTCGCGACAATTACAGGGGGTAGCGGTTGTTGCACGGGACGGGGCCAGACCGCAACTGTGCGGAACTGGTGATAACGCCCTTCCCAGGAAAAGGGTTGGGGTTCCGTCAGTGCTTTGAGGATAAGGTCCATCCCTTCGAAAAGCCTTCCCCGGCCCTCGGATGGATTAACGCCGTAGGTCTGGTCTTCGTTGGGCGTCCCCCGGAGGAAACCGATGATGAGACGGCCGTTGGTCAGGTTGTCCAACATTCCCAATTCCTCGGCACACCGGACCGGGTTATTGAGGGGCAAGAGTTGGCCAAGCATGGCGATTTTCACTCTTTTGCACCGTTCGGCCACTGCCGCCGCCATCACGGCGGGAGCGCCGGTGGCGATTCGCCCGGAGTAGTGATGCTCCGAGAAGCTCACCCAATCGAACCCCATCTCCTCGGCGAACTCGCACTCCTCAATCCCCTCTTGATAGCTGCGCACGGAGGTCTCGGGGTCATGGTAAGCCGGTGGAATTGGCCATGTGGTGGGAAACATGTGCCGCTGAGAATACCCCATGGCTCCCAGATAAGATGCTTTCACAATACCTTTCCGCTTTGTTGTCTATCACCCACATAAGCGCGAGCCGCCTCAAACATCTTCAGTTGCTTCCGCTCGTGTGACCACCCCGGTTCCGGCAGCAACGCTGCGAGCGCTGTCGCCGGAACCCTTCCTAATTCTCTCGGCTCCAGCTTATGCAGACCACCACCATACACCCTGCCCTCGCCAAGCATCATCTCCGGGCTTATACTGTTAAGGAACTCCCAGATCTGTCCCTTTAGTTGAGGGGTTTTCTTCAGAGCCTCGGCAAGTGATTCCCTGGGATACAGCATCAGGTAGACATTGGGGGCCGTGGCCTGTGAGTGGTTCAGGATGAATCGGAACGGCCGCCTGTTTCCGTTGCCGCTCCGTCCAAGGTAAGTGCATAGGAACGGCGCCGCAGGCCGACGCTCCTGGGAATACCAGGGCGATCTGCGTCGGCACAAGTAGCGGTCAGCGACCCCTTGCGCCCTTCCTTCCTTGAGATAGGCTCGCAGCGCCGGATACCGACTCTCGACATACTCTTCCGGCAATTGACAGTCCAGCAAGAACAATCGCCGCTCCAGAACGGGGCAGCCTTTCTCATCCGCTGCAACCTCGTCTGTCGGCACATGTCGCGGACCAGGCAGTATTGGACGGAACGCCTCGGCAGGCAGACCCCGCTCTCTGATTTCGTCGGCTGATAGAATGAAGTAACGGTTGCATCCTGTAGCCAAACCGCGCTTGATACTGAAGAAATCCGACAGCGTTGGGCTATCCGGTGCCTGTCGGTTTTCCTTCATCGGGTACTGCGTCCACTTTGGGCTATGCCGCAACGTCTCCATCGGCACCAGCCGCTCCAGCCGCGGTTGTTGGAGTGAGCCACCATAGGTCATGCGAACTTGGTGATTGTGGGGTGGCTCTTCCTTGTTGAACCAGACGACGGACGAGGATACCAGGGCATCACCGAACTGCACTTCGTTCGGGTCAAAGCGATGAATGTGCAACAACTTTACCTTGTCGAGCAAGTAGAGCTTCAACGACGCGCCATAGTTCACGTCCATGAATTCGCTCGGTATGAGCCAACCCGCCAGTCCACCTTCCGCCATCCACTCGTGACACAAGCCGAGGAAGTAGCAGTACAGGCCCGCAAGCCCGCTAATCTCGACTCCGCAAGCCTTCCGCGCCCGGCCCTTGAGCCGCCGCTTCTCCTCGTTGGCGATATGGTGATGCCGCACATAGGGCGGGTTGCAGATTAGCAGGTTGAACCTTTTCGTGTTCGCCGGTGGCTCAGCCAGCGTGAAGTCCTCCAAGCGGACATCCAGCTTTGCCTCGCTCCACAGTTTTTTCGCCGGGGCGCCGTAATGGGGGTCGATCTCGTAGCCAATCGCGCACTCCAGGCGGTCTTCAGGAAACACGTCCAACAGCGCTGAATAGAAAGAGCCGGTCCCGATGGACGGGTCTATGAACCGGACTTTTCCGGTCTCATCAAGGCGTTCTCCCGCATACCGGAGTATCTGAACGGCGAGCCCCGTTGGCGTTGCAAACTGGCCCATACGGTTCCGCTCCGCCTGGCTCTTGGCAGCATCCAGTTCCGCCTGTACCTTCAGTCGGCGCTCTTCCAGTTGCCCGACACTCTTCGTCATCTACAACCCAAATTCCCCGAGGTCTCCGATGCGATGCTCCCATACCCAGTCGATTCCTTCTGCCGCCTCATAACCCAGGTAACCACTGTCGAAGTACCCACACAGGAACAGGATGAACCGCACTTTCTGCCCGTAGGCCCGGCGCAACTGCGTCATCTTTGCGGCTTCCTCCTTGCGTCGATTGTTTACGTTCGTGAAATCCCCCGCTGACTTGGCCTCGACCAACAATGGCAAGTCCCCGGCGCTGGTTGCCTTTGGCATGATGACCGCGTCCACCGGAATGTTGACCAGCCTGCTGGTACCCTCCTGCAGGGCTGGCACATTCAACCGGAACGAGAATGTACTCGGCGACATACTACCGTATTGTGTTCCCTCTCCCGGCGGGAGATTAGTATACCCCTGTTCTTCCAGCCATCCCGCAATGGCGGCAAGTTGGCGTCTCTCCTGGGTATTTCGGATGATTGGGTTCGCCACCGCACCACACAGCCGGTCCGCCACAATGGTCGCTGCCCTGTACAACTCCCGGTCCAACGGGTTATCCCCGCGCTCCAGCCAGACGAAGATATCCGGGTCTGCCATCCTCTGAATAATAGTTGCTATCTTCTCCAGGGAGCTATTCAGTTCATTTATCGGCATCCGCGGCGGAAGGCTACCGTTCTTCTCCATGACCCTGACAAGGTTCGGGGGTACGCCAGCGAGCCCGATAAGCCGGTCCACGGCCAAAGGCGGGCAGGCTGACATACGCAATGTTGGCAGCGCAGCGGGATTCGCCTTTAGCAGCGCCACGTTAATGTTGGTCAGGTTCTCCGTTGCCATGAGAGTCGCTTCGACATCCTCTGTTGTTTGTACGCGCGTCGTCCGGTACGCCTCTGGCGCAAACCCTATAAACCAGTCGTTGTACATGTCTACCGAACGTGTAATATCATCCTTCCATCTATCTGGCTTATCCCTGTTAACTGCCATCGCTCGGTTCTCGTTTTCTGCGCCCGCCTCCCGGTCCATCCAGTCACTACGCGTCGCAAAACTCACAGGGCCTACAGTCTGTTTGACCTTCCGGCCCCCTTTGAATCAGTGAACACTGAAAAGGACAGGCGAGCCTCTTTATTTCCTAACCAACTGCCAGCGGGATTCAGAACTCTACGGCTGCCAGTGGGGTGGGAGGCTGGGTTGCGCGAGGCCAAACTGGCTGGTTAGCCACTCCTCGCTGAACACGCCGTCCCTGTACCCCGAGTGCTCTGATTCATGGACATCGCAGTTGCCCTTTAGCGATGCGACCAGAGGTTGGAGGGCGGCCGCGTCCAGAGATGCCCCGTCTGCCCCGGCCATCAGGAGAGTTGTGGCGGTGACCCTTGGTGCGAACCACCTTAGATCGAAGTAGGACAGGGTGTGGTGGACTTCCTCTCTCCGGGAAGGGTGAAGCCGAAGGTAGTCGTTGATCTCTTCTAGCGGATATGCCTCGGTGCGGGCAGCCAGGTCCGCCGCAGCGTAACACAGGGACGGGCCGCTTATCACGTGCGTAATCCGGGGGCACAGCGCAGCAGTTATAAACGCTAGGTCCGCGCCGGTGGCTGCGATGCGCTGGTTGTCCACCTCGTCCCGGCTGGCCAGGTATTCAAACCCGCGGCAACAGTCCGCCACAATGCCCCGGTAGACGTAGGAGTCCAAGTCGTCTATGCCGTCGGTAAGCAGTCCGGGAAAGCTGGCGGCATACGGCTGGTCGGCAAGCCGTTGGCCCCGTACGCTGACGGAAAACGTGACACACTGACGCCTCTGATCGTTGGCCGTTCCCTGTGGCACCAAGTCAACAACGCTGCCGTAACGGGGCAGGAAATACTTGGCCGGGAAGGGTCCGCTCCCTTTCGGGATGCTCAAATAAGCGAATATCCGGTAAGGGCCAATGGACGTTAAGCGGACCCCGTAAGCGGTGGCGAAGTCCGTCGACCGCAACGGCAACTCCACAACTTCCGGCGCCGGAGGGAGACTTGCCAGTTCGTCCAGGTTAGCTTTCCAAAAGCCATCGAAGCCATCCGGCTTCGCGCCGCTAAGTGTCGTCATATCGTCAATTCCGTTAGGCCTTAAGGTGCTCCGCAAGGAACGCGTCTATTATCGCTGCGTGCTCGTGGCCGTTGGCGTCGTGGCCGTGTCCGTCGTAGGCGTAGATCTTCTTGTCGGCGCTGGAGATTTCATTGAACATCGCGAAGCCGGTCTCGGGTGGGCAGGTGCTGTCCTGGAGGCCCACACTTACGATGATGGGGCATTGAATCCGGTGCGCGAGGTTAATGCCATCGAAGTAGGCAAGGGTCTCCTCCACCTGGCCGCGGCTGTCCGGATTCGCTCGCAAGTAGTCGGTTATCTCCTGGTAGGGGTAGGCGTCGGTTAGTGCGATGGCGTCGATGTACCCGCAAAGGTAGGGTGCGCCCGCCGCCGCGGCCTTGATCTCGGGCCTCAGGGCAGCGGTGGAAACGGTCAGTCCTCCACCCTGGCTGTGCCCCGTGACGCCGATACGCCCGCTGTCCACCTCATCCCGGCCCAACAGGAACTCCACGCCCCGGCAGGCATCCATGTAGAAGCCCCGGTAGGAGTAAGTGTTCCGGTCCACCATACCGTAGGTGAGCAGGCCCGGATAGCCGGGGTTGAACTGGCGGTTGCTGCGAAGCTTGCCCCGCGGAGCAACACTGAACGCCGCATATCCCTTTCGGGCCCAGGCCTTCGGAATAGGCGGTTCCATGTTGTAGCCGGGCACTTGCAACAGGCCAGGCAGCGGCCCATCCCTTTCCTTTGGCACCGCATACCAACCGGCGATACGCACGTAATCGAGACTGGTGTAGAAGACTTCGTAGACGTCTATCGTCTCCGAAGACCTCAGAGGGTCGTGCTTGACCTCCACGTCCAGGGGAATCTTGGCCGTCTCGGCCAGGACATCCTCCCAAAACCGGTCTATATCGTCCGGCCTCCGGACCTTAGTGACGTACTTATCGGCTGCTAGCCTTGGCATTCCAATCCTCACGGCGCCAATTTCGACCGGTTGCGAGATGGGCTTACCCGCCCGGAGATCCCGGACCTACACGTCCTCCACCGGCATGGTGGCGATGCCGTAAGTGCCGTAGAAGAAATTGGCGTAGTGGGTAGACCCGCCGGTTACAAACAACAGGTACTGCTCCGGACTCTCCAGCGCCGGTATCGTCGCGCCGGGGTCGTTCTCCAGGTGCTGCAACTCCGGGTGAGTGAGCCACTTTCCGTTCTCGTCCTTGGGCATTCCGCGGGAGCCAAGCACGTCGCTCAGGCGGATGCGGCAGTGCTGGTGCAGCCATTCCTGGGTGTCCTGTTTGCTCATTCCGGCTTCTGCGAGGATTACCGCGCGAGAAGGACTCAGGATAATGGGATGGTAGGGACCCTGGTAGGGCACCCGCCTGTTGGTATGTCCCACCTGGGCCGACTGCCAACCTCTGAGCCAAGCGCCCGCGCCCGAATGCCGGTAGGCCATGTTGGACCCGATGTTGTCCAGCGTGTCCTCGGGCTTCCTCGAACTGGAGTCCAGGATATCCGCGGGACCGGTGACGGTCACCACCGTGACCGCGCTTTCGTCGTGCCGGAACCCCTTGTCCATGTGGTAGGGCTGCCAGGGACTGAGGTCTTCGTTCTCGGCGATGCACATACCGAATTTGGTGGGCAATCCGATGAAGTTGGGGTCTCCCGCGCCCGCCTTGCAATACCCGATGTTGATCAGACACAGCCGAAGCGCCCGTCCGATGGAGGTATTGGGACGGTTGACCACGCCGGGACCCATGGCGGACGTGCTGTAATTGATACCCGCTTTCCTGGCGATGGGGCCGTTGACCAGTATCAGCGGAGCTTCGGTATGGCCGGACACTTGCATGTCGCGGTGGTTCATTTCCGGCTGAGCGATGCAGTCGATTGCGGCGAGGAGCACCGGGAACTGCTCAGGCCCGCAACCCGCCATAACCGCGTTGACGGCGATCTTTTCAACCGTCGCGAGGCCAAACCCAGGCTCCATGACCATTACGACTTCCTGGGGATCGCGCCTTGTGCCTTTGAGCATCGCTTCGACCGCTGCGGGGGTCGGGGGAATGACGGGCATACCGTCGCTCCAGTCCCGTTCCTCCAGGAAGCGGTTGACCGCGTCCAACCCCAGGGGCGTTTCGTCCATCTCCACGATCAGGGACTCAGCGGTCTCGCCGCCGTTTCTGGCACGGCCGCTTCCCGCGGGGGAGGCAGTTAGCCTGGTCAAGCCCAGAATAATGTCGTCAATCTGTTCATCGACCATCTTGTGTATGTAGTCCGGCTGCTGACCGGTGGTGGCGTGGGGGATGGTGACGAAGGCGGTGCCGGGCTGACCCCAGCCGTCGACGCAGGACTGCCAAGCCCTGGCGAAGCTGCGGGCCGCAATGCCGACCACGGGGACGCCAGCCTTTTCCATTGCTACCATGTCGTGGGCAAGCCACGACGTGCAGCCGCCTCAATGGGCCGTCGCGCCGATCATCGCGTCGACTTCGCCGGCAATGATCCCGGCCTCCTCGTCGTCGATGTGGTTACCGCGGCTCAGGGAGGGACGTCCCGGCCTCAGATCACCACCATAGCGCACGAATTTTATCCCGGAGAAGCGGTTAGTTAGGTGTTCGGCAACCCGGTCCACGGCGACGTCCGCGCCGCCGGTCATATTGTTGTAGAGGCCGATGGTCTTGCCTTCCAGGGTGTCCAGCCGGGGAGCCAGGGGTACTTTGAAATCAACCCTATCCGCGGCCGGGGACATTATTTGCAGCTTCATCGCTTCTCTCCTCTATATGGAGCCTCGGAGGTCCTTATGGAGTAATGTGCTTCGCGCTACCGTGGTAACACCTAATCGAAAACATCGGGAGCAGACCTCATGCGTGGAGTCTACGTTGCGCCTTCGCCGTCGTCAACCGTGGCGCGGCTGGGCGCCAGACACGAGTCCAGGTCGCGCATCACTGGAACAAGATCGGGGAGCCGGATCTCGGATCCAAAATGGTTACAGCTCCGAGAGGAATCCCAAGGCTGGTCAACGACTCCCCGGTCTCCACCACGACCTTCGGGTTCCACTCCCGCTGGACTTCGATGATAATCCGGTGCTCCTTGACGTCTAGGTCGCAGAGCATAGCTCCAACGACGTTCAGGCCTCCTTCGTTGCCTTCATAGAGAGTTTCATACCATCCCTTCAACTGCTCGTATGTATAGAGTCCTTGGATGGCCTCAACGCCGTGTCGACGCACCGCACGCCATCCGATATGGGTGGCGGCCAATTTCTCGGCAGCGTACTTGTCTGGCCGCAACATGTACACGTAATGGGTTTCCGACTCGCGATACATCCCACCAAACCCCGGAGTGGAAGTTCCAGCGCCGTTGTCAATGACTTCGGGCGGAACACACTCGAACGTGATTGGCGGGGGCGGTTTGGGCATGAACCTAGTTGGACTACTGAGTTTAAAGTTGACCGCTTGTTGTGGGATTCCCAGACCGATAATACGTTGACGCACCGTGCGCTCAACAACCTCCAGATTAGCCGCGCAGACGACGCCGACCTGAACGCGGTTTGTCAGAAGGTGGACGCTCGTTGAAGTAACGCCATCAAATGACCATAAGCCAGCTTCGGACCTAAGCAGGTCTCTCCACCGTTTGAGGTCCCTCAGGGTATGCTTGACCTTGATCGTTCGGACTTCCCGGACAGGCCGCCCGATGCAATGGCCAGGGCGTTTCCCGCACATAGCCGCGATTGCTTCTTCAGAGGAGTTTACCAGGTGGAGATATGCGATGCTGTTGTCTTCGGGGTTTAGGGAAAACCCTCCATATCCATAGCGGAGGAGGTCCGGGTCTAACCTCGGGTCGGGCTGCGCGAACGGCGCCATCTCCATCCCGGCAGGCAGAACTCCAAACGTCTCAAGGGCCACAACCAGCGCAATTACCGCGATTAGCGCCACTCCCCCCGATTATCGCGCGCATTCCTCCTCCGCTCACTTATCGCCTTAGTTTTCGCCTACCCTGGTATTCCTCCGGCCGGTGGCCGTGGAGTCTAAGGCGTCTCCAGACCCGAGTCAAACTCAATGCGGACTAAAGCACCGCCCCGAAAAACGCTGATACTGTGTGGTACGATTGCTGTGAGAGCCCATTTGCCCGCGGGCATTCGGTCAGACGAAACCGGGCGCGGGCTCAAAGTGGATTCAACAGAAGGGAGCAAAGTATGCCCGATGAAATTGGCCTGTTTGAGGCCATCGACACGCAGCGGGGGCTGCGCCAATTCAAGCCCGATCCTGTGCCGGACGAGATGATCACCCGCCTATTGCAAGCCGCCATCAAAGCGCCTTCCGGTGGGGTCAGGCAGGGTTGGAGCTTTATCGTTGTTAGAGATTCCGAGACCAAACGCAAGATCGCCGGCCTCTACCGTACCGGGGACCCTTTTGACATCCGGAGCGACATGACGGGACAGCAGCGCCGTGTGTACAGTTTGGCCCAACACTTGGAGGACCATCTGGACGAAGTGCCAGTTTTGATCATTGCCTGTATCCAAGGGGGATTGGGGTCTGGCGCTTCGATTTACCCTGCCGTGCAGAACATATTGCTTGCAGCGCGGGGTTTGGGTCTGGCCAGCGTATTGACCACGCGACAGTCCCGTTTTGAGGCCGAGATCAAGGAGGCCTTGGGCATTCCAGACGACGTGGTTACCGCCGCCCTCCTGCCTATCGGATTTCCCGCAGAGGGCACTCGCTACGGGCCAACAAGACGGAGGCCGCTAGAAGAGGTAGCCTTCGATGGCCGTTGGGGGAAAGGTTGGGAGACCTAAGCCGAGACCGCTCGCCCCAATTGACGCATATTGGAATCAGAACAGCCACGAGGGCGCAAATGCTAAACAAGGAATGGTGATCGATATGGAGCAACGAGTCTACGTAGGTATGCACGACGGCGTATGCGCGGTTTTTAGCAAGGACGATGGCCAGACCTGGCAGCAGGGGCCCGTCACACCTCTACCCCACGCGGCGGCCCGCCTGACGGCCAGCCCGGTCGATCCGAAGCGGGCCTTCCTGGCGGCGTATGAGGCAGGCGTCTATCGTACCGACGACAGCGGACTGACATGGCAACACCTGGGTTCCTACCCGACGCCCTACGCCCACAGCGTGCTGGCCCACCCCTCGGACGCGGCGACGGTTTACGTTGGAAGCGAACCGGCTGCGCTATTCCAGTCCACCGACAGCGGAGATAGCTGGCAGGAATGCCCTGGTTTTCGAGCAGTCCCCGAGTCAAAGGACTGGGGTTTCCACGCAGAGACTCGCGACTCCCACGTTCGGGACCTGCGGATGGCGCACGATGACCCCGCCCGGCTCTTCGCGGGCATCGAAGTGGGGGGAATGGTCCGGTCCCAGGACGGCGGTTCGACATGGAAGCAACTGCCCGGGTTGAACGACGATATTCACTGCGTCAACCTCAGCCGGAGCCGCCCCCATACGGTCTATGTGGCGACCGCCCGCGCCCCTTACCGCACGGATGACGAGGGAGACCACTGGGAACTCATCAACGCCGGGCTGGACCGCCGGTACACGCTGCATATTGCCGCGGACCCGGAGGACGCCGACCTGGTGCTGGTTACCGTATCGGCCAATGCCGGGCGAAAAGACCCCCAGTTCTACCGTTCCACCAACGGCGGCCGTAGTTGGACACTGGTGGAAGGGCTAGGCCAAGGGGAAGAGCCTGCGGACATGGTGGTCGCCTTCGACTGGGACTCCGAGAGCCCGGGGCGTGTATATGCGGGTACCGATGGCGGCAACCTGTTCTGCAGTGAAGACCTGGGAGAGACCTGGAAGCAGTTGCCGGTCAGTCTTCCTTCCGTAGCCGTCGGATCGTTGGCGGTAGGAAAAGCCTAAGACCCTTGGCGTTAAACGCGGACCGGGGCCTCTACAATATCGAGGCCCCGGTTTTTGGTTCCATCCTGGGGTTTCCAGGCAGAGCGAAAGCTCTGCTAGAGGTTGAACTGTGGGTCCATGTACTCCCGGTCCTTGTAGTAGACCTGCACACGGCTGCGCAGCGTGTCGGCTACCAACAACCGGTCGTTCTTCCGGTCAAACGCGCAAGCGACTGGCATCCGGAAGTAATTCTGGATTTCCGGGTTCTTGACGCGCCTGCGGGCCTTGGCCATGTCCGGGTTCGCATCAATGGAAAGTTGCGCCCACTTGGAGAGACCGGAGGCGTCGCCGCGCAGGGTGGCCACGGGTTCGCCGACGCGGTCGAAGATCACCACGCGCTCGTTCATCCAGTCAACGACGTAGACGTCGCCATCCCCGTCCACCGCGATGCCGGTGGGGTGGTTCAGGTCCTTGGGGTTGACCACGCTGCGGGACTGGAAGGTGTGGCTGTAGGGGGTGCCGCCGTCCGGGGAGACACCGGTTTTCTTACCGGACCCGAAGGTCATAATGTGGCTGCCATCCGGGTTGAACTTCTGCACCCGGTGGTTGCGCCAGTCGGCGATGTAGAGGTCGCCTTCGTCGTCTATGGTGATGCCCCAGGGCATATCCAGCTCGCCTTCACCGGAACCCTTCACACCGAAGCCGCCCAAGTACTCTCCGTCTTTGGAGAACTTCTGGATGCGGCTGTTGAGGCTGTTGACGATCCAGAAGTTATCGTCGGCGTCGAACGCCAGGCCCGTGGGGCCATTCAACTGTCCCTCGCCGTCGCCTTGCTCACCCCAGGTATTGATGGCTTCACCATCGCTGTTGAAGACGGTGACGCGGTGCAGCCACTCGTCGGCAGCGTAGACGTTCTCGTCCCGGTCCACCGCTATGGCGGCCAGCCAGACGAACTTGTCCTCGCCGTTGTCTTCGGCCCGTCCAAACTCGCGGATGAACTCCTGGCCGACGGTGACCTTGGAGATGCGGCCATTCCCGCCCCGGTTGGCCACGTACATGACGTCGCCGTTTCCGATGGCGATACCGTTGGGCTGACCGAATCCGGTGCCAGCGCCTCCCTGGCGGCCTACGTAGTGGCTATACTGCCAGCAGCGGCCAGGGGCTATCGTTATTTCCGCCATATGTCCTATCCTCCATGAATCGGTCGTAGTCGCGGTTTAGTCGTAGTCGCGGTTTAGAGGAAGCTGTGCTTCTCGAAGGAGCCGTTGACGATGGGCTTGGCGTCCAGGCCGAACCAGTCCTCCAGGATGGTGGTGTACCCGCCCCGGAAGTCGTAGTTGGGGACCAGGTCCCCCTGTTCCAGGTCCTCGGCCTTGGCGGAGGGGTACCGGCCGTACATGCCTCCCTTGACCGGGTCGCCGATGGCGAAGGCCGCGCCAGCCGCCCCGTGGTCGGTGCCGGAGCCGTTGTCGTGGACGCGGCGTCCGAACTCGGTGAACAGGTACATGATGACGTTGTCACCCTGACCGTGCGCGTGCAGGTCGTCGAAGAAGGCCGAGATGCCTTCCGAGACGTCCTTCCAGAGGGTGGGGTGAGCCCCGGCCTCGCCGGCATGGGTGTCGAAGGAACCGTGCTGGGTGTAGAAGATGCGGGTGCCCAGGTCCGCCAGGTAGACCTGGGCGATGTCCTTCAGGTGAGCGGCGATGGGGGAGTTGGGATACTCGACGCCGGAGGAGTACATCTCAGGGGCGATCTTGACGATGTCCGCGCCGGTCATGGCTTCCATGCCGGTGGAGCGCAGGTAGTCGGTGACCATCCCGGAACCGACGGCCGGGGAGTACATGCGGGCGAAGAGGTCCAGGGCCTTGAGCCGCTGGGACTCGTCGCTGATGCCGGTGAGGACGCCGTAGGTGGCCAGGTCGGCGATGGCGGCGACCGGGACTCCGGGCACCACCAGGGCCCGGGGGAGGCCGTGGCCGAAGTTGATGGCCGTAAGGACGTTCTCCTTGTTGGGGTCGAGCTCGCGCGCCAGGCGTCCGGCCCAGCCCTCGGTGCCGACCTTGTCCGGCTCGCAGGTGTGCCAGATGTCCATGGAGCGGAAGTGGGACCTGGGCGAGTCGGCGTAACCGATGCCGTGGAGGACGGCGACCTTGCCCTGGTCGTAGAGATTCTTGATGGGGCCCATGGTGGGTGCGAAGCCGAGCTGGTCGTCGACCTTGATGATGTCTTCCTGCCGGTATTGAACGGCGGGACGGTTGTCGTAGTAGAGGGGGTCGTTGTAAGGGATTACGGTGTTGAAGTAGTCGTTGCCGCCGGTGAGCTGCAAGACCACGATGACCGGGTCTTTCTTCGTAGAGGTCATGCTCTAATCTCCTTTTTTAGTGGCCGGTGGCTGGTTGCCAGTGGCCGGTGACTGACCACCGGCCACTGATCACTGTCCACTGGCTAACCGAACTGGTACTCGGTGGTGGCGCCGACAAGGGCCAGCATCTCACCGACGCGGGTGCTGGAAGCTTCCTCGTTGCTCCAGTCCATGTTGCCCTCCGCCTTGGCGTGGTCCATCAACTGCTGACGGGTCTCCTCGCCGATCTCCAGGTAACCCATGTGTTCCAGCGACGATTCCAGAAGCTGTTCGGGGGTGGAGACGCCATCGCCCTTCATGGAATCGATAATCTGCTTCACACCGGGCAGGCTAGTGTCGGCGACGCGGTCGGCCACGAAGTTGATCCTGGCCAGGAGGGATCCGCTGTTGATCCACTCGGAGCCGGTGTACCAACCTTCTACGCTCGGGGGATCGAGAAGGGACTGGCCCATGTACCCGGCCTGGGGGCCGATGTCGGGAATGCTGGGCTCAGGGGTCCGGTAGGTGCCGACCAACTTCAAGGTGCTGGCGACGACTTCGGCTGGACTCTTGATCTTGGAGTAGCGGGCGTTCTTGAAGAACTCGGAGTTGAGCATCAGGCGAAGGACGGCCTTCATCTCGTAACCGGACTCTTCGAAGGCGGTGACCATCATGTCCAGCGCCTCTTCGTCGCGTGCCGGTTCGATCGTCCAAGCCGGGACCTGGACCTCGTCGGCCACGAAGAAGTTGTACAGGTGTCGGCAGATGAAGCGGGCCGTCGCGGGCTCCCGGACGATTATGTCGATGATGTCCTCACCGTTGAGCTTGCCGGTATGGCCCAGGAAGGTCTTCACGCCGTCGTCGTGGTCCTCTGCCAGATATTCGAAGGACCAGGGGAACCGGCCGAAGGGCTGCCGGGGCAGCTTGGGCATGATGGTCCAGCCGGTGAAGGCGCGGGAGGCTTCCCTGACGTCTACCTCGGTGTAGTTGCTGACGCCCAGGGAGAAGAGCTCCAAAAGCTCGCGTCCCCAGTTCTCGTTGACGGCGTCACGGTGGTTCTCGTTGTTGTCCAGCCAGAAAATCATGGCGGGGTTCTTGGAAAGCTGCACCAGCATTTCGCGGTAGTTGCCGGTGCCGTAGCGGCGGAACATCACCAACTGCTCGAGCATCTGGTCGCAGTTGTCCACCTTGGAGTTGCCGGTTGCGAAAACGTGGTGCCAAAAGAGGGCGACCTTCTCTTCGAGGGGCCTCTGGGTGGTGATCATGTTGTACATCCAGTTGTACTGGCCCGGTAGCGGCACGCCGCCGGGGAGCAGGCAGCCTGGCATGTACCGCAGCAGCAGTGCCATTTCACCCGCGGGTTGTTCCTCCGCGGGATCGATCAGCTCCTCGACGGTGGCTTCGTAGCCTTGAGCTTCGAACCGGTCGAGTTCCTCCTTAGTGGCTCCGAACCCTGCGCGGCGCATCAGATGAGCTAATTCAGCGCGAACTTCCTTGTTTGACATATGCAAGTCTCCTTATAAAGTAACTTTGTTCCAGAGGGTGAATTACTATCCTAGATAGGTCCACGTTTCGCGCAATTTGTCAGCTAGACAATACGATAACGGCCATCCCCTGTCAATGGGGCAGAGGCAATATCATAGGAGTACATCTATTAGATGATAATCATTAGCATTGGGCCTAATCAAGGGGCTGTTTGACAGCTTAGTCAATCACTCCTAGAGTTGTAGTATCCGGTTTACCGCACGCAACCTTCCTTGACAACTTGCCACGGCTTAATTCCGGCGCAGGGACTCAGGGCATAGATGTTGGGTGTTTCATCCCGCCTCAGATGAAGGCGGGACCACGAACAAGTCCGGTATATACGGGTATATAAGGGACCACCCCTCCGGCCACACTATTATGCGGAAGGCTAATATGCGGAAGGCTAACGCGCCGGCCGGGGGTATCTCTACGATTTCTGATACCTCACTCGGAGCAAGAGCATGGCAACGGCGACACTGGAATCCGGCGCACACATGGACATCGCACAGGTACTGTACGACTTCGTTCGCGACGAAACAGTCAAGGGGACCCGCTGGTCCGTCGATGAGGTCTTTCAAATATTGGGCAATCTCGTGGAGGAGTTCGGGCCCAGAAACCGAGAGCTTCTGGGAAAGCGCACCGAATTCCAGGGCAGGATTGACGAGTATTACACCAGGAAGCGGGCCGCCGGCTGGACGCCCAGTGCCGGCTCCGCTGAGCAAGACGCCGCGGACCTGGCGGAGTTTCTGGTTGAGATCGGCTACCTGTCCCCGGAAAGCACCTTGGACTTCAAGATGACGGTGCCTCAACTAGACCCTGAAATGGACCAGAATGGACCAGAACTGGTCACCCCCGTGACAAACGCCAGCATGGCTGTAGGTGGGGCGAATGCCCGTTGGGGCAGCTTGTATGACGCCTATTTCCTCAGCGACATCCACCCCGATATAGACCGGGACGCACAACGGCCCCAACGGCTGAGGATGGTGGTGGAAGACACCAATGCGTTCCTCGACAGCTATGTGGTTGGGTGGGAACAGGGCGCGGTCTTCGGACAAATGACACGCTATTCCTTAACCCTCAACTCCCAGGGGGTCCACGAGTTGGTTGGGCACACTATAGGTGGAGAACAAGTTGGCCTGCGGGAGAAGGAGAAGTTCATCGGTTTCAACCTGGACGGGAAGGGAGAACTGGCCGAGTTCTTCCTGGAAGACCACGGCCTGCGGATACAATTCCAGCTCTATGAAGGGGGCAAGGTCAGCGAGGAGAACGGCCAATTCAAAGACCTGATGGTGGAGTCCGCGATCACCAACATCGTCGACTTTGAAGACGCCGTTGCCATCGTTGACGCGGATGACATGGCTCTGGCGCTCCGGAATTACCTGGGTCTGGTCCGCGGAGACCTTCAAGCCTACAGTTCCAGGGGCAATCTGAAGACCATCAACTCCGACCTGGCTTACACCGATACGCAAGGGGAGCGGAAGAGCCTGAAGGCCACCAGCCTGATGTCGGTGCGGAACGTGTCGTTGCACATGTATACAGACATGGTAACCGTCGCGGGACAGGAGGTCCCGGAGCGCATCCTCGGCGTATTTTTGACCACTCTCATCGCCTGTTCTCACGACAATGGCTCCAACGGGGAGAACACCGGACCGGGTGGGACCTCGATGCCGGTGCGTGGCCCCAACAGCGGAAGGGGCTACGTATATCAAGTAGCCCCCAAACTTCAGACCGCGGAAGAGGTCGCCGAGCAGGTCAGGCTCTTTCAGGCCATCGAAGCGAAGTTGGGAGTCCGCGAAGGGACTATCCTTATAGGTATCATGAACGAAGAGCTGGGCATGACCCTCCAGCTCCAGGAGGCCCTGAAAGCCAGCCAGAGCCGGGCGTTCTTCACCAACACCGGGTTCTTGGACCGCACCGGCTCCCAAATCAGGGTGCAAATGCAGGCCGGACCGGTGGACCTCCGGGACGACCTGACCCGGGGTATCTTCAACACCAGCTACGAGCGCCACAATGTAGACGTTAGCATAAGGGCCGGCCTGCACAAGCGGGGCAAGATCGGCAAGGGAATGCAGGTACGCAACCGAGCTATGGCGGAGATGCTGGAGCGTAAGATCGACCATCCGCGCACCGGAGGAAACACGGCCTGGGTGCCCGCGCCGTACCCCAGCGACATCCACTCGATGCACTACCACATGGTTGATGTCGATGAGGTCCAGAGGTCCATCGAGGATACTCCGGCCGCCAACATTTCCAGGCAGGCGCTCCTCACCTTCCCGCTGTTGGACCGGGACAAAGTGCAAGAGCCGGAGAAGGTCCAGGAGCAACTCCTTCGTTATGCCCACAGCATGTTGGCTTACGTGGAACCGTGGGTACACCGGGGCATCGGCTGTAGCGGCGTCCCCAACTTCGACCAGATAGAGGAGATGAAGGACCGGGCCACGGAACGGATCGACGGCGCAATAATCGCCAACTGGAAATTGCACGGTGTGGTCAGCCAGCAGGACTTGGAGGAAAGCCTGAGGAAAGCTGCGGAAGTCGTGGACGAGCAGAACGCAGCCCAGCCCGATTTTGTTCCCCTTATGGACACACCGGAAAAGCGGGCCAATGTCTTGAATAACCCGGCCGTGGCCACGGTGTTGCAGATTATCGACGAGGCGCTGTCGTCACCCAGCGCCTACGTAGAGCCACCACTATTTGAGAACCGGAAGACCGTAAAAGCGTCCTGAGAGGCGGGAGGTAACAATGGAGATTCAGGATAAGATTGCAGTCGTTACCGGCGCCGGGCGCGGCATGGGCCGGGCCATCTCCCTGCAACTTGCCGAAGCCGGGGCCAATATCGCGGTGTCGGACATCAACGCCGATTCGGTGGAGGAGACCGCTACCGCCATCAAGGCCCTGGGCCGGGAAAGCCTGGCGGTCCCCACCGACATGGGAGACGTCAACCAGATCGAGCGCATGATCGCCGAGGCCAAACAAGCATTTGGGCGTATCGACATCATTGTCAACAACGCCGGCGTGACCAAGTACCTGGACATTATGGAAGTCGTGGAAGAGGACTGGGACCAAATACACCGGGTGAACGCCAAAGGCGTGTTCTTCGGAATGCAGCGCGCCGCCCGGGAGATGATCGAGCAAGGGACCGGGGGCCGCATCATCAACATCGCCTCCATCGCCGGGAAAGGCTACTCCGGGACGTCAAACGCCGCCTACGCGGCCAGCAAGGGAGCCGTGTTGGCAATGACGATGATCGCCGCGCATCAGTTGGCCAGGTTCGACATCAACGTCAACTCCATCTGCCCCGGATCGACGTTAACGGCCATGGGTGCGGAGACTATGGAGGGACGCGCCGCGACATCGGGAGTCTCGATCCAGGAACTGGAGCAGGCCCGCGACTCGCGCATCCCCATAGGCCGCCCCAACGACCCGGAAGACATCGCCGCGATGGCCCGCTTTCTCGCCGGTCCCGGCGCGCGCAACATCACCGGCCAGTCCTTCAATGTAGACGGCGGGCTGGTGATGCACTAGGTGGGCTCGGATCGCGTTTGGCGATGGAGAAGCCGGCCTTTGACTATACCAGCCGTGCTGCGATGGCCTGCCATGTGAGTCAAGACGGTTATCGGGACCCTCCCGCGGCAACCATAGCGGGAGAGAATCCAGAGTCTGTGATTGGCGACTGTGTGCAGACATGTTCAGATACAATGAAATTCGATATCTCATCCTGTTCGTCGTTCTGGTCGTATACCTTACAGGTCTGGCCGTCTGGTATGAAGCGTTCTACTATACGAAGGACTCACTGCCGAAAACCATCAAGTCGATCGGGCAGGAGATAGGTTCAGCGGTCGCAACCGGAATTGCAGTAATCGCCATATTGGAGTTGGTCGTGTTAATTTCAGAGAGATACAAGCAAAGACGATATGAAGAGGGCAGGGCCGACGAACGGAAGCGGTGGGAGGACTGGAACGACCGGCGCATGGCGGCTGAAGCGAGGGGAGAAAAGTTCGACGAGCCGCCCCCGTCGCCAACTAGAGAACCGTAGCAGCCGGCACGTTGGGTTCAGGGAAATAACCTGATGCGATGTCAAAGCTGCGGACAGGAACTTATAGAAGGCGCGATATTCTGCAACCACTGCGGGGCTCGGGTCCAGAGCACTTGCCCCACCTGCGGGGCGGTCAACCCGCAGGATAGCGCGTACTGTAATGCCTGTGGGTCGAGCCTGGCAGCCGGCTCGGCTGCTGACGCTCCCGTATCTGCTCCTGTGTGCCCTCGGTGCCAGCTCACCAATGTCCCCGATGCAGGAGAGTGCGTCTATTGCGGCGCTCTCCTTCAGGAACATATTCTGGGGGGATTCTGGCGCAGGTTCGCGGCTTGGTTCATTGACTACGTCGTCCTGTCGGGTGGTGTAGTCTTCGTAATCATCACAATTTTGCCGACAATCTTGCCGTGGCCGTTACTGCGGGTCTCTTGGGGACACTCATTCATTCCGTTCATTCCGTTAATCAGCCTGACTATCAATCTGGTCGTCGGCGCGTTCTACTACACAATCGGCGTCTCGGTCTGGTCCACAACTCTCGGCAAGAAGGCCCTCGGCTTGCGAGTGTTAAGGGCCGATGGCTCCAAAATCGGGGGTGGACGCGCCTTCGCAAGATGGCTCGCGTATTTTCCTTCGTTTTTCTTGTTGGGCGCGGGGTTCCTGATGATAGCCTTCCGGCAGGACAAACGCGGCCTGCATGACCTGATTTGCGAAACGGTGGTCGTCAAGCGTTAGTGGCTAGTGGTCAGCGGTTGGCCGGACGGCTCTGGTCACTAGCCACTGACCACTATTCAAGCGTCCTGATGTAATTGACCACGTGCCATATCTCGTCGTCGGTCAGGGTGTCGCCAAGGGGGGCCATCGCCGTGCCGGGGATGCCGTCGTGGATGTAGCGGAACAGGTCTCGTTCCGGGTGCAGCGGTACGTGGACGACAAGGTCCGCGGGGGGTGGTTCCAGTCCCGCGCTTAAAGGCCCGTCGCCCCTGCCGGCTTCGCCGTGGCAGGTCTGGCAGGTCTGCGCGTACAGGGCCTCGCCGGTCTCCAGCGATTCCGGGTTGGGAGGGAAAGGGTTCACGAGTTCCAGGCCGGATTGGGCCAAGGGCGTGTTCACCAGGAGCGCTATCCCCAATACCAGGCCTGCGACACCAGGGGCCATCACGCCCGCGCCAGCGCGGGTGAACCAACCCCCCATCGGGATTCCCGCAACCATAAACACCACGCCCAACACCGCCAGTCCTATCCCAGAAAGCAACTGCGCGGTTTCGGGCGACGGCGAGATGGCCCAACTGCCGGAACCGGTTACCTCGAAACGAAACGCAGTGCGGGCGTCGAAGGCGTCGGGCCTGGTCACCAGCAACTCAGCCTGCCAGTCCCCGGCGATGCTGAGGGGGACCCCTTCCAGCGCGTAGGAGCCATCGCCTACCGGGACGGCGGAGGAGGATTCCTCTCCCAGGTCGGCGTCCAGGTACTTGACCCGCACGCGGACGTCGGTCGCGCTGGTAATTGGCCCGCCCAACCGGTCTTCCAGGAGAATGTTCAGATTGTTCGCCCCCACGATGGCGGGCTCCACCTTAAACGACATCGTCGTCCCCTCGTTGGTGTCCTGGAACACCGGGGTCTCCGGGACTCCCAGGCCCTGGCGAGAGGCCACCTGGCGGGCCGGCTCCAGGCTGGTCAGAAGCCCCACTGCACCCAGGACCAGGATGGCCAAGACCACTTCGGCGGTGACGAACCGCTTCAGCCAGACTTCCCTTCCGTCCCGTCTCGCCAGTCCCGGACGCACCCATAGGAGGTTCAGCGCCCCGAAGACCAGGAGTATTCCAACCAGAACGACTTTGAGGACCAACGCCCGGCCATAAGGGGTCCCCAATGCCTCGGGCACAGTAACCTGGGCCCATCCATTGAATACACCGGTCACGACGAGGACGGCAACGCTTAGACCGGCTACCACGGAGAACCTTGGCATCAACCTGCTCAAGCAATCGCGTCGTTGCCGCGGCGACAGGGTGCGCAACACGAGCGGGATGGCCAGGCACAGATGGAATAGGGCCCCGACCCACACCGCCGCCGCCAGCAGGTGCATGAAATCGGAGATTAGCGCAGCGGTGCGCATACCCGTGGTTGCGGCCCCGTGACTTGTGAGGCTCAACGTCCAGAGGATTCCGCCGCCCACGCCCAGCGCCAGGACCCCGATGAGCATTCTTGCTAATCCCCGCCAGCCACCTCCCGTCGATTGTGCGGCGGATCGCCAGGCCAGTAACGCCAGCGCTGCCATAACGATGGCAAAGACGGCGGTCAGACCTACGCGCCACAGCCAGATACCGCCCCAGGCGGTTTCCCTTAAAGTGGACCAGACAGGCGCGCCAATCGCTCCTACGACCGAGACCTCGTGGATAAGGGAGCCCTGCACTAGCAACTGGAGCGACGATGCGGCGACAAATACAATAATTGCGGCCCACGTGAGCTTGTAGGAGCAGGATGTTAGCCTGGTCCCGAGGGTGCGGAAGGCAGCCTGGGCCTGCATGGCCAGCAGCACTGGCCTGCTAACCAGAAGGTCGAAGGCCATGCCACCCACCATAGCCAGTGCGCTAACCAGCACCAACCAACGCAGCAAAGGCTCGGCGGGAGACTGAAGCAGGGGTTCATCCGGCGTCTCCAACTCCGCTTTTTCAATCGGTACGCCGACGGAAAAAAGGAACGAGCCACGTACCCGGTGGCCGTCGATGGTTGAGACGTTTTTCCAGGCCACGGTATATGTGCCATCGGGGACGGGTCCCAAACCAACGGACATGACCGTTGGGCCCTTCGGGTCGAAGGACGTGCTCCCTTTGTCTACCCTTGCCCCGGTGGCGTCAAGGACCCGTATCTCGCTGAGATTGGGCTCGATTGGTTCGGTGAACCAGATAACAATCTGGGAGGGCGCTTCATCCAGGACCGAGTTGGGGGCGGGACTAGCCTCGACCAGGTTGGCGTGGGCGAGAACGCCGGCAGATGGAATCAGCAGGCACAGCACGGTCCAGGCGACGGCGATGGAGATGGCCGCTGGCCATCTCCATCTAATCGGGAGGTTCGATGTGTGGGCAGGACGCATTTGATTTGATTGCGACAGGAGGGAAAGATGGGGTGGTCTCGCGGAATGACCCCCGATTGCCGAGGTACGGGGCGTGAGCCGCGTTGCAGCCTACCGTTTCCTCATCGCCACAGTCAAGCCGCCTGCGCCAGCCACGGTCCCCACTGCGCCGAGGACAATCCCGATGATTCCCAGCGTGTTGGCCGAAGCAGCTTGGGCCGATAGAGCGGCGTCCTGTGCCTGTTGGGCCGTGTCCAGCGCACCGCGCACCGCCCCTTCGATCTCTCTTACTTCGGGCAACTGAACGGGGAACTGGAGGTCGCCGACGGGCAGAACGTCACTGAATCCGCCGCCGCCGCCGTAGGAGACAAAGGTCTCGTCGATGCTGGTCCCTTCTATCCCGCCGAATACGCGCATCTCGTAGACTCCCTGCGCGGTTGGGATGAGGTCGGCAGTGTAATGGCCGGGACTATCCGCAACTGCCCGGAGCTCCAGGACGCGGGACTCCTTGGTAGGGACATGGGTGATCTCAACCTTCAGGGTCTCCTCCAACCCCTCTACCGGGACCTCCTCCGTCTCCCCGTCGGCGCGGCTACCCATCGGGACGCCGCCGCTGGTCACGGATTGGGGCGAGGACGTGTGGTTGGTCCAGACGATCCTGGTTCCCGGCTGGACCGTGATTTCGGCAGGCAGGTACATCTTATCGTGTATCTCGATCTCCACCGTGCCTGACGCTTGAGCGTCGTGGGTTACCGTGATGCTCCCGGTCATATCGTGGTCCAGGTGGTTGTGGTAGGGAATGGTCAAACCCTCCATATCATGGCCGGGTTCAAAGCTGAATGTGTCTTCGTGATTGAGGCCCGGGGAAACGAACAGCGCTCCGTGCCCCTCCACGTCCACGGCCATGCCCTCATGCCCCTGGGCCGAGTTTCCACCGCGGCCGTGGCCGCCTTCTTCATGGGCGGCCCAGGTCACCCGGACCTCCACTCCGTTTGCCAGCCCTTCGTAAGCCGGTTCCATGATGAATCCGACGGCGAAATTGTAGCCGCCGACGTGCCGATGGCCGTGGGCTAGGACCCCGCTCGCCCCGAGTCCTAGCACGACCCACACAGATGCAATGGCCAAAATGATATTGCGAAGTCCAACTAACATGCGATGCTCCTTTTCAAGTCAGTAGTTGCCCACGCGGGGCCTGTCCCGGCCAATCATGTCCGCGCCTACGCTCGCGGCGCAGACTTTGGCCGGGACAGGCCCCGTTGCTACACGATGAGAAATGGGGGAAAGGAGCTAAACCCGGGGAGGTTTCCTTGGCGGCCCAACGAACGCCGAGGACGGGATGACGTTGTTCCTGACCATGCCGGGAACTCGAAGATTGGCGATATGGGCCGGGAAGACAGGCCACTGCTGCACCACCCGCGACGCCAGGTCTAGCAGTCCCTGCCCGAAACCTTGATCTGAAGTGAGATAGACGATGCGCTGGGCCGGTGTCCCCTGATGAGAGCCGCCGCCGTTCGCGGTCTCCAGACCAGGAATCTGGTGGTAGTGAGCGTGGAGACCCTCGAAGGAGTGAGTGTGTTCGGGGACCGCGGCCCCCAGGAAAAGGTGGTCGTGGTCCGGTCTGCGTTCGGCGAAGTGGTGGTCGAGCTGAGGACCAAGGACTGGCAGGAACAGAACGGCCAGGGACACCGCGGTCATAACCTCGACCGCCATTCGCCTCAGCGAAGGCCGCAAGAGCGTCCTGGGGCGCTGGCCCCCTCCACTATCGGAAGTAGGTGCTGACCGCATATACCGTCGTGACGCGCCGGAACACGGCGACGACAATCGGGAAAATCCGAATACTAGGAACAGACGTATATTTGCTGGAAACATATAATAGCCGGTAAGGGATACTGCTGACTAGCCGTCCGCACCCCTGAGAACGGAAATCACCGTAAGGAGGGAGACATAGTACATGCCGGAAGTCACAGCGCACACCCAGGGAGCGCCGTCATGGCTTGAGCTTTCCACCACTGACTCGGACGGGGCGCTGGCCTTTTATGGCGCGCTTTTTGGATGGGAGGACGACCCGCAGCCGATAGGCGAGAACTGGTTCTACCACATGCAAAAGCTGGGCGGCCTGGAAGCGGCCGCAATATACCAGCAGGGCGAAGAGGAAAAAACGCGGAGGTCCCGTCCCATTGGAACACTTACTTTACCGTTGACGCCGTCGATTCCGTCGTGGAGCGGGCCGGGCAGATGGGCGGCTCCACCATTTTCGGCCCAATGGACGTGTTCGACGCCGGGCGCACCGCAGCGATCCAGGACCCCCAGGGAGCCATGTTCTATACCTGGCAACCCAAAGTCCACATCGGCGCCAGGGTAAAATACGACCCGGGCGCGATGACTTGGAACGAATTGCTCACCACGGACGCCGGCGCCGCCATTGATTTCTATACGGGCCTGCTCGGTCTGGAGCGCGGCGATAAGATGGGCGGCATGGACTACACCTTGATGCGCTCCGCCGGTGTCGAAGTGCTCGGCGTTATGGAGATAACCCCCGATATGGGACCGGTTCCTCCTCTCTGGCCGGTCTACTTCGCGGTATCCGACGTAGACTCGACCGTTGCCCAGGTCCAGTCGTTGGGCGAAGGCGTAATCGTGCCCGCCACCGACATCCCGGAGATCGGGAGGTTCGCAGCGCTGACGGACCCCCAGGGAGCCTTCTTCAGTGTTTTCAAGGGCGTTTAATTCGGGCTGGTCCCGCAGGCGTGAGAACGCCGGGCGGTGACGGCTGGTATCTACAGCGTTTGGTTTCCCAATGCACGGCGGCGAAAACCGCAACCGGGATAGCGAATATTGTGCCTCGCGTGATAGAATTGCGAGGCAGTTTACTGGAGGTAGGAAATGAGATTCAGGCTAATTACATTGCTCGCTTGCATGGCCTTGGCGCTCACGATGCTGGCCGCCTGCGACAGCGGGAACCAGGAGGCCATGCAGCAAGAGATTGATAGCAAGAACGCGGAGATTGCGGAGCTCAAGACAAAAGTCGAGAGCATGGAGGCCATGATGGAAGGTTCCCGGCTTCAAACGGTGAAGGACCGGGGGAAGCTCATCTGCGCCAGCCGCAACGACGTTCCGGGCTATGGCTCCCTGGACGACGCCGGCAATAACGTCGGGTTCGACATCGACCTTTGCCGGGCCGTGGCTGCGGCGGTCCTGGGCGACCCCAGCGCCATCGAAATCCGCCCGATTTCGGCCGCCGAACGCGGGCCGACCGTCCAGTCGGGCGAGGTTGACTTGCTGGTGCGGACCGTCACTTGGACCACCTCCCGCGACGCCCAATGGGGCAATTACGTGCAGACGATGTTCTACGACGGCCAGGGCTTCCTGGTCAACGTCAACAAGAACCCGGGCATCTCCAGCGCCCTGGAACTGAAGGACGCCACCGTCTGCGTCACCCAGGGCACCACCACCGAGTTGAACCTGCAAGACTTCTCCAACCAGTACAGCCTGAACATCAACCCGTTGACCTTCGAGGACACCGACGCCGTGGTGGCTGCCTACCAGAGCGGGCAGTGCGACGCCTTCACAAATGACCGGTCCCAGTTGGCCGCCATCAGCAGCGGCTTCGAGAACAAGGACGGCCACGTCATTCTGCCGGAGACCATTTCCGAGGAACCCCTCGGGCCGGTGGTCCCCCACGGCGACGAGCAATGGTTCGATGTCGTCAAGACCGTGATGGGCATACTCGTCTACGGCGAAGCCTACGGAGTCACCTCCGGCAACCTGCCGTCGGCCTCCACCGGCGACACCAAGGTTGACCGTCTCCTGGGCTTCGAGGGTTCCTACGGGCAGGAATCCCTGGGTATAAACCAGACGGCGGCGCAGGACGTGATACGCGCCGTCGGCAACTACGGCGAGATTTACGACCGCAACCTGGGACTCCAGGGCATCAACCTGCCCAGGGAAAACGGCCGCAACGCGCTATGGGCCGACGCAGCCTGCGACGACTGCCCCAAGGGCGGCCAAATCTACGCGGCGCCCCTGCGATAGCGCTGCTCCGTCCGTGAGCGCGGATTGGCTCTTGACCAGTCTGTAGGATTGGACGGCTAGCCGTCCAATCCTAGCTTATTTGTAAAGCCCGGTGAGAGAATAAACCTCAAGTCAAGCGTCCGGGACAAAGGCGCGGCAAGGAGACCTTCAGTTAAGCATCATGACGGAGTTACCCCGATTCCTGACTTACAAGGGCATTCCCGTCTGGCGGCACATCCAGGTTATTAATTGGATCTCGCAGGTCACGTCCGGCATACTGGTGGTCACCCTCGTCATCTGGTTTTTCGCCAATATCGGCAACGCCATCCAGGACCGGGAAATCCCCTACGGCTTCAGCTTCCTCTCCCGCGCCTACCAGACTCCCATCGGCCAGCACTTCATCCCTTACGAATCGTCCGACACTTTCCTCTACGCCTTTGGCGTCGCCGCGACCAATACCCTGATTGTTTCCATAGTCGGCGTCATCCTGGCCACGGCGCTGGGCATCGTTATAGGCGTGGCCCGGCTGTCCGGCAACTGGATTGTTTCCAAATTGGCGCTGGTCTACATCGAATTCTTCCGCAACGTGCCTTTGCTGGTGCAGCTATTCTTCTGGTTCTACATCGTCCTGGCTCTCCCTCCGGTGCGGCAGGGATATGTCATCGCGGAGCGGCTTTACATCAACAACGCCGGTTTCTCGCTGCCTTTCCCCGCCGCCAACGACACCCACGGAGCCTTGATCTGGATAGCGCTTGCGGCAGGGGCAGCAGCGGCCGGCCTGTTGGTCCGCCGCCTGCTTTTGCAACGGGAAACGCGGACCGGGACGCCTTCATACCCACTGACGTCGGGAGTGGCAACCACGGTCGTTCTCGCCGCCATCGCCTGGATTGCCGTTGGCGCCGTATCCGGAGAGTCCCCCCTGTACGTCTCTCAACCGGCCCCGCAAGGGACTTTCGGCCGCATCAGCGGCGGCCTGACCCTTTCCGGCGGTCTGATTGCGCTGCTGGCCGGACTGGTAACCTACACCTCGTCATTTATCGCCGAAATCGTGCGGGCCGGACTCCAATCGGTAAACCGGGGTCAGAGCGAAGCGGCCCGGGCGCTGGGCCTTTCCCAGATGGATACCTTGCGCCAGGTCACCTTCCCCCAGGCGCTGAGGGTCATAGTGCCGCCGCTAATCAGCCAATGCCTCAACCTGACCAAGAACAGCAGCCTGGCTGGCGCCATAGGTTACTCGGACCTGACCAACGTAGCCAAGACGATGACGCAGACCGCGCCGGCAGTGTCCATATTCATCCTGATTATGGCGGCTTACCTGGCGCTGAGCCTGACCTACTCGCTAATCGGCAACCTGTACAACCGGCGCATCCGCATAACGGGGGGTTAGACAGTGAGAGCCATTTCCAGTGTGAGCCCGGCTCCGGCCCTGCCGCCGCCGCGGTCCGAAGTCGGTGTGATTGGCTGGATTCGCGCCAACCTGTTCAGCGCCTGGCACAGCAGCCTGATTACGGTCCTGTCCGTGACCGCCCTTGGGTTGGGCCTCTGGTTCGGCCTGCGATGGGTCTTCTTCCAGGCCGACTGGACCGTCGTCGTCACCCTGGGCGGGCGGATGATTATAGGCCAATACAACACCGAGGCGGCTTGCCCGGGGCAGGACTGTTTCTGGCGCCCCCAAGTCGCGCTGTTGATGGTCACGGCGTTGTTGGGGATGGTGTGGGGAAGAGCGGGCACAAGGGGCGCCCCTACCGGCGCGATTACGAAACGAATGACCATCGGAATCGCCGTAATCCTGGCCGCCTTCGCCTTTCTGCCCTACAGCCTGGAGAGCATGGGTTGGGACGTGCGCCTGTTGCTGCTGGCCAACCTGCCGTCGCTGGCCGCGGGGTGGACGGTAGCCCGGTACACGCCCCTGGGGTCGGCCCGATGGATTGTCATCCTCGGCATCGCCGCTTTCCTGCTGACGCTGGTATTGCTGCGGGGGCTGCCGGGGATACCCGGAATGCAACCGGTGCCGGTCATCTATTGGGGCGGGCTTATGCTGAACCTGCTGCTGGCGGTGGCGGGGATTGTGCTATGCCTGCCCCTTGGCATCGCGCTGGCCCTGGGGCGGCGCAGCAACCTGCCGGTCGTAAAGCTGTTGTGCATAGCCTTCATCGAAATCTTCCGGGGGGTGCCGCTGATAACCCTGCTGTTCATGTCCCAGGTGCTGGTGCCCCTGGCCTTCCCGGAGAACTTCCCCCAGAATTCTCTTTTCCGCGCCGCCGTGGTGATTACCCTGTTCAGCGCGGCCTACATGGCGGAAAACATTCGCGGGGGGCTGCAAGCGCTGCGCCCCGGCCAGGCGGAAGCGGCCCGGGCCCTGGGCCTGCCCGGATGGCAGACCACCCTGTTTATCCTGCTGCCCCAGGCCATCCGCAACGTCATACCCGCCATCGTGGGCCAATTCATCTCCCTGTTCAAAGACACCAGCCTGGTATACATCATCGGTATGCTGGATGTGGTTGCGATTAGCCGGGCCTTCATTCGAGGCAACACGGAGTACCTGGCCAGCACCCAGGAATTGTTCATCTTCCTGGCGCTGGTCTTCTGGGTTTTCACCTACACCATGTCATACGTGAGCCAGCGGGTGGAACAAGAGATGGGCGTGGGCCAACGGTAGCCGGTGGTCAGTCGCCGGTAGCCAGTGGCCGACCGCACTGGCCACTAACCACTACACGGAGGGAGCTATGGCCATCGAGGAAGCGGAAGCCGGCCCCGAAGACATCATCATCTGCCGGGACGTGCATAAGTGGTTCGGCCGGTTTCACGCCCTGCGAGGCGTTACCACAACCATCAAGAGGCGGGAAGTCGTGGTCATCCTGGGGCCGTCCGGCTCGGGAAAGTCCACCTTCATACGGACCATCAACCGGCTGGAGGAACACCAGCGCGGGGACATCATCGTTGACGGCATCGAACTCACCAACGACGTCCGCAATATCGACTCCATCCGCCGGGAAGTGGGCATGGTGTTCCAGTCCTTCAACCTCTTCCCCCATCTCTCGGTGCTGAGCAACATCACCCTGGCGCCCATCAAGGTGCGAAAGATGCCGTCCAGCGATGCCGGGGACATCGCAATGGAATTGCTGGAGCGGGTGGGCATACCGGAGCAGGCGGACAAGTACCCGGGCCAGCTTTCCGGCGGACAGCAGCAGAGGGTAGCCATCGCCCGGGCTTTGGCCATGCAGCCGAAAATCATGCTGTTCGACGAGCCGACCTCGGCGCTGGACCCGGAGATGATAAAGGAAGTGCTGGACGTGATGCAGGAACTCGCCAATTCCGGCATGACCATGCTTGTCGTGACCCACGAAATGGGGTTCGCCAGGGAAGTCGCCGACCGTGTGATGATGTTCGACTTCGGAGAAATCGTCGAAGAAAACTCCCCCAACGAGTTCTTCAACAACCCCCAACACGAACGCGCCAAGGCGTTCCTCTCCCAAATCCTGACCTGAGCGGGCAAGGCTAACGGGAATCCCCCATCTTCACGTACAGGGGGCGTGTTACCCATCAAGCTAATGCTCTTTTAGGCCAGGAAACGCGGTAAACGACCCGCCCGTCTTTCGCGCGAAAGACGGGCGGGTCTCGCAATTTTCTGGATAGGGCCTATAATTCCAGCCAGCGCCATTCCGCGCCGCGAGGTTCGCCATGACTACCAGGCCCTTCCGCCCCCCGGCGCCCGGACCCGCGCCTGACGCAACATTTCCGGAATTGCCGCCCAGGGACGATATGCAGAACCCCATCTATCTCCACGACCAGGGTTACCAGGCGGCCCTGCGCCGGCACTTTGGAGCGCCCGACACCACCATCGTACTGGGCGAAGTCCCGGTCGGCTGGCGTCCCAGCCAGGTCCGGGGCCTGTTGAAACCCGACCTGCTCGTCGCCTTCAGCATAAACCGGGCCGGGGTTATCGCCCGGGACGGCTACTCCATAGACGAACAGGACAAGCCGCCGGACTTCGTGCTGGAAGTCGCCTCCAAGACCACGGGACGCAACGACTACACCACCAAGCGGGAAGGCTACGCCAACTACGGCGTCCCCGAGTACTGGCGCTTCGACCCTACCGGCGGGCGGTACCACCAAGACAGACTGGCCGGCGACCGGCTGGTTGACGGCGCATACGTCCCCATCGCCATCAACAAGGTGGACGACGACCATTATTGGGGGCACAGCGCGGTCCTGGGCCTGGACCTGTGTTGGGAGTACGGCCGGCTCCGCTGGTATGACCCGGCGGCCCAACGTTACCTGCGGACCTACGACGACACTGACGACGACCGCATCGCCGCCGAAACCCGCGCCGCCACCGCCGAAACCGAACTTGACACAGAACGCCAGGCCCGCGCCGCCGCCGAAACCGAACTTGACGCCGAACGGCAAGCCCGCGCCGCCGCCGAAGCCCAGGCCCGTCAACTGGAAGCGCAACTGAGAGCCGCCAGAGGCGGACAAAGCCCATAGCCGCCAACCCGCTCGCCCCGCCGACAGGAACTCCGATGGGGCCGAAGCGACCCCGGCCGGCGCCGGGGCATGGTTTCGCAATTATCCAGGCAGTGATTGGGGACGCTGACTGTCCAACGGGCCCCTGATACCACAATCATTTCCTTAGTTTGATGCGTATGGAGTGTTTGGCGAAACGCCCTTACTCCGCCGTTCCCGGATTCCCGCCTTCGCCGTAATGACGAGGTTTGCCACCCACACCCCTTCCCAAAATCCTTCAATTCCGCGCCAACCGCCCGCAAGGAATGGCCCCAAACTCCCGCTACAATAACGTTTGGGTTTCCATTTGAAATCGGTCGGTGATAGGTTACTGCATCCGCATCGGGGACTATAGTGAGAGGATATTGATGGACTGGAACCGACGACTAGCCAACAGGGAAAGGATTACCGACACTGGGGAGCGGCCGACGTACTTGCACGAATACGCCGTCGCGCTGTTGCACGACGAACTAAGCTGCGCTCGGGGCCCGGTGCGGGTTCAAAAGCCGGACGGGTCGATGTCCGGCGACTTGCTGGAGGGAGTTGGGCAGCCGTCCCACAAGCACGTCGCTATCCCGACCAGCGTGGAGTCCATACGTGGATTCCAGCCGGACCTGGTCTTGTATAGCGAGGGCCTCCGCCCTATCCGCGTAGTGGAAGTTGAGGTCACGGCGAAAACACCCCAGGAAAAAGTCGAGAGACTTCGGAACGCGGGCATCGACGTGGTGCAGGTGCAGGTCAGGGAGTGGAAAGACCTAGGGCGGCTGTGCTGGAAGCCCATCCCCCCGCAGTACGCTACCAACCTGCAAACTGATGAACTGCGGGGAGCATACGGGCTTCACGATAAGCGGTCATCAGGAGTAGATGGGCCACTCGCTTTTAACAACCGTCACCGTCAAAATAACTATGACACGCAGGTATTGGAACTCTGTCATGCGCTGTACCAATGCACGCCGGAACTCCGCCGCGAGTTCCTGGAAATCCTAAAGACATTGGATAGCCCGGAATCCCTCTATCCGTTGAGCCTATCATCTCCGGCGAGGGAGATTCTCGGTGAGTGTTAGTTTGCCCACCGGCCGATTTCAAACGGAACCACATTTGGCGGTAGCTTACCGTCAGGGCAATACGGGACAATAGAGGCAGGCAACCGGTCCTGGCGGGGAAGGAGGCGTGGGATGGCAGTGACAAGGGAACGGTCAGCGCAAGGGAAAAGGGGCGGGGAACCGGCGTGTGCGCTCCTCTTGACGGCGTTGCTCATCGCGCTGACCGGGTGTGAGATAGTGGACTCCCTGACTCCGCCTCCGGTGTCCGTGCCGCGCCCCGTCATCCGGCAGTCTCCAACCGCTACCAGCGCCCCGACGCCCGCGCCGGCGCCTACCAGGGTTCCCGCATCCTCACCCGTAGACCTGGACGTGACGGTTGCCCCGGTAGCCGCCAATCTCCCTGATTACAACCGCCGGGAGTGGCGGCACTGGAGGGACGAAGACGGCGACTGCCAGAACGCCCGGCAGGAAGTGCTCATTGAAGAGTCTTTGGTCCCGGTGACATTCGAGTCCGAAGACCGGTGCCGGGTAACTTCGGGACAGTGGACCGGGCCGTACACCGGCACGGTCGTCGAAGACCCCGGAAAGCTGGACATAGACCACATGGTGCCGCTGGCCAACGCGCACCGCTCGGGTGGATGGGCCTGGGATAGGGACCGAAAAGCCGCCTTCGCCAACGATCTGGGATTCGATGGTCACCTAATCGCGACAACCGCAGCCGCGAACCGGGCCAAGGGCAGCAAAGGGCCCGAGGACTGGCGCCCTCCCGACCAGGGATACTGGTGTGATTACGCTATCAACTGGACTACCGTCAAGTCCTCATGGGAACTCACCGTAACCGCCGGCGAATTGGACGCGCTCCGGGAAATGCTGGCGGCCTGCACCGAAGCCGTGGTGATTAGGACCGCCGGATAGCGGGCCCGATCCATCCGGGCGCAAGTTCCACTCCGGGCAGCGGCCACGCCGAAAATTCCCTTAGCCCTCTCGAAACCCACAGAATCTTGCGGCCGACAATATTGAACGCAATATAGACATTTCAGTAGAATATAGCATCTGACCGGATGAACTACGGACCTGTTGGCAAAGGGATCTCCGGTCTGTGGGACACAGGCCAGGCTCTTGCAGCTTAGTGGAGGGGGCGCGTCATGGCCAGTACGGAGGCAGCACCGGTACGTTTGTCCGTAGAGTATCCGGAACGGCTATCCAGGCTTCACCTGCTCCTCAAGAGCTTCCTCGGGTGGCTGTACGTCCTAATTCCGCATGGAATAGTCCTCATTCTGTATGGCCTTGTAACGTTGGCGGTGACCTTCATCGCGTTTTTCGCCATTCTATTTACCGGAAAGTACCCCAGGGGTCTGTTTGACTTCGTCGTCGGTTACCATCGCTGGTCGCTACGGGTGGACGCCTATTTAGGGAACCTCATGACCGACCGGTATCCGCCATTTTCAGCCGGAACAGGCGACCACCCGGTCAACCTCGAAGTGGATTACCCGGAACGGCTCTCCCGTGGGATGGTTGTCCTGAAGATGTTCTTGGGCTGGCTGTACGTTGGAATCCCTCACGGGATCGCACTGTTTATATACGCCATTCTCGCCTTATTCGCCCTGTTCGTCTCCTGGTGGGCGATCCTGATCCTGGGGAGGTTTCCCGGTGGGCTCTTCAATTTCATACTCGGTTACATGCGCTGGAGCACGAGAGTGGGTCTGTACTTGTCCCTGTACGAGACGAATACCCGCCATTCAGCGGGCGGCCTTGACGCCGCACAGGTGCGTATACCAAGTCGTTTGACCCGCGCGCCGCGTTACTCCTCGATCATGCCGTAACCCACGTTTGCCACAGTCCTGATACAGGCGTTCCCCTGAAGCCCCAGCTTTTGGCGGAGCCTCCGGATATGGACGTCCACCGTCCTCGTGCCTCCGAAACTGTCGACACCCCAAACAGCGGAAAGCAGTTGGTCGCGGGTATAGATCCTGCCCGGATTCTCCATCAGGAACTTCAGGAGTTGGAACTCCATCCAGGCCAGGTCCACTCGCTTTCCCGCGACACGGACCTCATAGATGACCACGTTCAGCGTGATTTCCCCGAACCGTAGCACATCCGCCGATGGCTCAGGCGCCGCGCTGCTGACCAGCCTGAGCAACCGTTTCTCCAGTTCGGCGGCGGAACATGGTACGACCAGGAAATCGTCCGCGAAATTATAAAGGTCCCCGGTTTCAAGTCCTGAGTGGTCGAGGCAGAGGAGGACCGGGGGACAAGCCGCCGTCTCCTCACGTGTGGGCCGCCCTACCCACGCTTCCAAGTCGGGCAGTCCGGACATGATAATGACCGAGTTCTGACCCGCGGCGGGCAATACATCGGGCGCCGCGTGGGGCACGGGACCGGCGAGTTCGACGACGCCTACAGCAGCAAGGCCCGTCAGCATGGGACCTAGCCGCTCCCAGTGTTCCCCCACCATGAGCACCTTGACGGGCAAGTTCATCCGCTTTTCGCCGACTCTTACGTGGCCCCCGCTCCGCAGACTGTGAGTAGCCCTGCTGGTCCCTAATCTCGCATTACGCGCATACCCACTTCATCATGCACGACCGATATTACCTGCCAGTTACGGAGGGGTAAACAAACTGTAACGGTAGGCGCGGGCATCTTCCACCGCGGGAGCGACGGATGGGGGCAGTGGAGTTTCGCAATTTTCCCATCGTATACGCCCATTCCGATTTTGGCTATGCTTAGCGTAAAATAGTTGCTGCGGCCCACATTCTCGGCGAAGTCAACGTCTTTGACCTTCTTTGCAGAATCGGAAATCCTCGAGTGGCTCATCAGGCACGGCTACCTGCTCATGTTCCTGGTGATGCTAATTGAGGGGCCCGCAGTCACTGCCATTGGCGCCCTCGGCGCGGCCCTGGGGCATTTCAACGTACTAATCGTCTTCCTCCTCTCCTTTTTCGCCAACTTCCTTCCGGACGTCCTCTACTATTCCTTGGGCCACTGGGGAGGTCAATGGGTATTGGACAAGTTTGGGACACGCATCGGCATCCGCGTAGAGCGCAAGGAGAGAGCATCCGCCTTCATCACGAACCACCTTGGGATGTGGTTGTTGTTCATCAAGACCATCCCCTTCATCAGCCCACCGGGGTTGGCGGTAATGGGTGCGCTGGAAGTCCCGATCAAGCGTTTCCTCTGGTGGGATATGGCCATCGTCGCCCTCACGTCGTTGTTCTTCACCGCCCTGGGCTATGGTTCAGGGCAGGGTTATGGATTCCTTCAGCGAGCATTTGGTTACGGTGCGTTGTGGCTGGCCGGGTTTTTCATCCTGTTTCTGGTCATCACGTACTTTTACAACCGCATCGCGCAACGATTCACCCGGAGAATGCGTCAGTAGACCCACGAGGAGAGCCCGGTGCAGCAATAACATTCGCCTCGGCCGAATTGGAGTGATGGAATCTCGGCCCGCGGTGTAAGGGTAAGGGAAAGACAGTTGAAAATCCTGATAGCCAACGACACCTACCCACCGCAGTTGAACGGCGCAGCGGTGGCGACTCACCGATTGGTCCAGGGACTGGCTAAGCGGGGGCATTCCGTATCAGTGGTGGCGCCCAACATGGCGTACCGGGACGAGGAGCATTCCGATCCATCCAGCCCGGGAGTAACAATCCACCGCATTAAGTCCGTTCCGACCAGACCCCTCCATCCCGAATTCCGCATCACCTCATGGGCACGAATCGACGCCAAACTTGAGCGGATCTTTCGCAGTTTTCAGCCGGACATTGTTCATATTCAGAACCATTTTGTGGTTGGACACGGGTGTTTAAGGCAGTCCCGGAAATTCGGTATTCCCATAGTCGGCACCAATCACTTCATGCCGGAGAACCTGCTTCAATACTTTCCCAAACCCCTCCGTCCGGCGAGTTCGGCAGTCATGTGGAAACACTGCATGCGGGTCTACAACAAGCTGGACTGTGTTCTAGCGCCATCTCATGCTTGTCTCGACCTGTTGCGGAGCTCAGGATTGACCGCACCCGCTCGGGTAATTTCCAACGGAATCGACTTGCAGCGATTCTTCGGTTGTCCGGCGCCGGAGAACATTCGAGAGAAGTACGGTATCCGGCCGGATGTCCCCACGTTCCTGGTGGTCGGCCGGTTGGAAAAGGACAAGAAAACTGACCTGGTCATCCGCGCCACGGCTGCGGCGGCCGCCCGTGGGAAAGTCCAAACGGTGGTTGTGGGAAGGGGTAAAGACGAGGCCGCGTTTCGCGGGTTGGCCAAGCGCCTTGGCCTGGACGGGGTGTTGGTGTTCACCGGGTTCGTTCCCGAGGAGGACCTCCCGGGCCTCTACAATATCTCAGACGTATACGTCGGAGCGGGAGCCGCTGAGTTACAAGGCTTAGCCGTGATGGAGGCGATGGCCACCGGGCTGCCGATTCTGGTTGCGAGTGCAGTTGCGTTGCCAGAGTTGGTTGAGGACGGAGTAAACGGCTTTCTCTTTGAACCGACAGTCGAGGACTTGGCTGAAAAGATGCTTCTCATGTTGGGACACCGAGACCGTTGGGAGGCCATGGGCAAGCGCGGCCTGGCCGACATGCAACGCCATGACATGCCAGTGGTCCTGACAGAGATTGAGGAGCTATACCAGGAAATGCTTGCTGTCCCAACGGGTGGCCTTGCCCGGAGACCCATAGATTAGGGGGCTTCGGGGTCAAGCCTCTCACTCCAAAGTCCCCTCAGCCTGGTCCTCCGTATGCAATAGCACGCCTCTGTCTATACCGCGGCGCAAGCGGCCATACTCGGAACTGAGCTCGGCTCCAAAGATGAGGATCAGCCCGCTTACGTAGGTCCACAGGGACAACACTATCACCGGTGTAAGCGCTCCGTAGACGTTTTCAAAATTGGCGAAGGTGCTCAAGTAGAGAACGAAAAGGTTCTTCGCAAGTTCAAAGAGAACGGCGGCGCAGACCGCGCCCGGCCAAATGTAATGCCAATAGGTCCTCGTGTTTGGCATAAACTTGTACATCAACAGGAACATCGCTGTTGTCAGGGCCAGGGAGCTTCCCTGCAAAATGGTAGGTGCAAGCCAGGCGAGCATGGAAGCATCTCCCCCGGCGTTGTCAACGAAGACGCGGTCGGCTGCCCGCGCCAACGCGACCACGCCCATGGACACCAGGAACAGCAAACCTACCCCTGAGGCCATGGCCATTTGCCGCGGCTTGCTAATGAAAAAGGGGCGGTCAACGTGAACGTCCCAGGCCCGGTTGACAGCCCGGCTCACCCCCCCGAATACGGCACTCCCCGACCAAAGTAGGCCCAGGAACCCGAAAACTCCCAATGCTCCCCTAACCTTGAGCACGGCTTCAAGGTTAGCGTCGATGAGTTGGTCCGACCCTGGGAAATAACCTGAGAGAGCATCGACTAGCCTCAACCGGATTTCGTCGGCCTCCAACACTAGACTCAACGCTGCGATGAGGAACAGGAACAGTGGAAACAGCGAGAAAAGGGCGTAATAGGACACTCCGGCCGCCATGTGGGTCGCGTCGTCGGACGACATTTCTTTGAAAGTCCGCACAACCAGCTTCACGACAAACTTGGCTTCAAGCCAGTGCCGCGCGGGCCGGGTGGCACTCTCCAACATGCCCACCACGCCGCCAACAAACTTTGAGCTTTTGAATCCCTTCAGCATATTAGTTCGGACCTGGTCGCGAGAGACAAGCGGGGGCTCAAACAAGGCCATGGGAGCTCTTCTTTCACATCCGCGGGGATTGCAGGAGGCTCCACCGCCAACACATTCCCGGAAACATCAAGAATTTCCTCTAATTCTACGCTACCCGAGTCCCCCTACCCCGGCAGTTCGGTTATGGACACCCAGGCTGGCCTGTTTCCCAAGGGGTAGGTCTCCAGCGGGGTCAATTCTCCGGAGTCAGCGTTGATGCTGAAGGTGGCCATACGGCCCGACTCCTGGCCGGCAGAGAAGACGAACTTGCCCTGCGGGTCCACACCGATGGCGTTGGGTATCGCCTCGGAGGCAACCCTGCCGGCGGGGGTCAGTTGCCCGGAGGAGGGGTCTATCGAGAAACAGGCGATGCTGTTGTGGCCCCGGTTGGGCGCGTATAGGAACCTCCCGGACGCGGTGACCAGGATCTGCGAGCAGGTGTTCCGTTCGGTGTAGCCGTCCGGCAGAGTGGCGACCGTCTGGAACGGTGACAACGTCCCTGTGGCAGTGTCCAGATTGTAGCCGGTTACGCTGCAACCCTGCTCGTTGGAAAAGTAGAGGACGTCTAACGCGGGGTGGAAGCAGAAGTGGCGAGGTCCCAGGAACTCTTCAATCTCCACCCTTGCGGGGGAGTTTGGAGTTATGCGCCCGGTGTTTTCGTCGAACCGGAACTGGAAGATTGCGTTTGGGCCGTTCCCGGCGATATGCGGTACGAACGCGTAGGTATTGGCCGGGTCGGTCTGCATCGCGTGAGCGCCTGTCGCGGTCTCGAGCCATTCGGTCGGCGGCTCACCCACCGACCCATCACTGCCTATGGGATGTACTCCCACGTGGGCACCCTGGTAGTAGGCCGATAGCACGAACTTCCCCTTGCGGTCTGTAGAGATGTAGGTGGGATTGAACTCCAGCGAGACCGACCCGTTTTGCGTGAGTCCTCCGGTAGCCTGGTCGATCTGGTAGCTGTTGATCTGGGGGACGTCCCGGCATCCGGCGTAAAGGAACTTTCGGTCCGGGCTGATCGCCAGGGTAAACGGGCCCCCAGGCACGGATACCTCAAGCTGGGGAGTTAGCTTTCCGGAATCCGGGCCTATGGTAAAGACGGATATCTGGTTATCTTCTTGCAGGGCTACGTACATGAAATAAGGCATCGTATTCTCCTTCAGGCAAATACCATCCGGGCTTAAAACAGATCGGCGGACTCTGGCCAATGGGACGTCTGCGGCCGGGGGTCATGACGCCTGGAGAGCTACAAACTTCCGCACCTGTTCGGTGCACCACTCCGGGTAAATTGCGTTAACTCCGTGCCCCAGTCCAGGGTAGACCACCAACCGGGAATTCGGTAATTCCTCAGCCATGAATTGTTGCTGTTCCAGGGTTGAAGTCGGTGATTCCTCCCCCGTCAATAGCAGGGTAGGGGTCGCGACCTCTTTCAGGTGAGGGCTAAAGTCCAAGGTGTCGAGATAGCCCTGGAGCTTGCGTCCAATGGAGGGAGAGGTCCGGTCCATCTCGGCGATGTACCACTCCTTCAGCCCCTCGGGCGCCACGCGAGTGTCCAACCGCATGTTAATGGTGGCGGTCGACCAGGTCCCGATACTCTGGCTCATAGCGGAGTCCCAGCCGCCGCCGGACCGCTCCCTGCGGGGTAGCCGGCATGGGGTGTTGCACAGGACCAGGGCGCGGATCCTCTGGGGATGGGTGTGGGCAAACTTGAGCCCGACGATTCCCCCAAAAGATTCACCGGCGTACACGATCTGGTCTATACCAAGATTGTCGAGGATAGCGCGAAGGTCTTCTACAAATGTTTCCAGGGATGGCTCGTACTCGTCCTCTGGAAGGGCTGAGCCTCCCATACTACGCATGTCCGGCCGCAGGACGCGGAACTCGCGGGCCAGCAAGGGGACCCAACTATACCAGAACTTGCCGTTACGAGAAAAACCGTGCTGCAACAAGATTGTCGGCGAGGACCGCCAGGGGTCGGTGAAATCGTCGTCGTAGTAATGGAGCTCCACGCCGGAGTGCATGCGGAGAGTTGCCACGAATTCACCTCCCGCGGCCAGTGTCTCTGCCCGGTGGAATCGCGCAGCCAGGAGAAAGAGCTTGAGTCACGTCCTCATGGCTGCGGGCCTTGAAATTGCGATGGCTTCAATGACCAGTTTACTGCCGGGGTGCTGGTCTAAGGTGCTGGTCTAAACGGAAGGGCCGTAGCCCGGGAGCCTGTCCCACGTCAGGCCGTTGGGGTCATGCACCACTGCCACCTTATTGCCCTTTGAGTCCTTCAGACCGAGAGGGTGCTGCACCAACTCGATCATATTCCCATCCGGGTCGTGGATGTAGGTTGAGTGTCCATTGCTATATTCCCGGACGGTGGGCGGGGTATGGGAGACACCAAGGGCGTCCAGATTGGCGATCATCTCATCCCAGTCATGAATCTCCAACGCGAAATGGCCCGAAGGCGATGGGTTGGGAGTATGCGTGCTGTGTATCTCTCCGCTTCCGATCCTCAATTGCAGTTGCCGTTTATTGAGTTCGGGGCCGCGGTCCAAGAACTCCGCGCCAAGCACCTTCTTATACCACTCGCGAGTCCGGTCCTTATCGCTGATCTGGATATTGATGTGTTGAATCACCGAGACCCTGGACATGGTCGCACCTCCTGCCTTCTGTGCTGCGCATCCCACGCCGGGTTGCCCGGTGGGGAGACTTGAGAACGAGTATAGCACCGGGAATTGGGGGCGTCAGCCACTTGGTCAAGCGTCCCCCGTGACAATATTGACCCACCAATGGACAAACACCATACAGCCGGGGCCGGCGGAGCAAGACCATACTCCTGGACAGCTAGGCAGGGACGGGTTGCTGTTGCCCTTGATACGTAGTGAGTGCTTTGTTTCACAAACTTTGCATGATACCGTCAAAAGGATGAGCAACTCTGTCACATAAAAGAATATCTCGGATTAAGATATTCACTGAATACCTACATCATTACATGCGTCTTGACATTCCCGATGTAAATACTCTAGATTACCGCAACACATAAGCGGGTCCTGAGCCTCCGGCTTGAGTTTGTCCTGCTGCCCGATGGGCGAATAGAAGCGGTCAAACTGGAAGTAAGGCTCGGGAGCGCAAAATAAAGCCCCAGGTGGACTCGCCTTGCAAACCAGTCACCAAGGGCGATGGTGGAACGTGAAGAAAACACGCTCCGTTGTTCATGTTAACACAGCCCTCGGGGGCGCTTCCAGTCCGGATACTTTGGGCTTGCCGTTCCAGAGCTTCGTCTCTGCGGCGGCGACTCCCAAGGTCCCGCGGACCGGGAAGCGCCCTTTTTGTTTGGCTACGGGAGGGCGGTAGTCTCAGGGGCGGCCCCAATCACCCAAATTATAGAGGCCGGTTTAAAACAGATTTGGAGGTTTGGATTATGATGCGGCGTTTAGTGCTAAGCCCGAAATACCTGGTTCTTACGCTTTCGTTGCTGTCTCTGATATTGGTGATCGCCTGTGGTGGGGCGGCCTCTACAGCCGTTCCCCAGATGCCCTCCACAACCGCGCCCGTTGCAGATACGGCAGCGGTGACCCAGGAGGCCAGGTCTGCGCCCGCCGTGCCTATCGCGGGCTTCGCCACGCCCACGCCCGAGCCGGCTCGTCAGGAGCCGGCTCCTACGGTAAATGTAGCGGGTAATGAGCCGGCCTCCACGCCGGCCCCCACCGCTATGGCCAAGCCCGCTCAGGCGCCAGTCCCAGCTATGGAGATAAATTTCGGTGGGCATATCCCCATGCACGACTACGCATCTCCGACGAACCGGGCAGCCCATGAGTGGGGTTACTCGATGACCAAGAACATTGCCCCACTGTTCAACGGTCTTCTCGAGTGGAACCCAGAGACCGCGGACCCCGACGACATCAGGTGTGATCTGTGTTCCAGTTGGGAGGTTGGGGACGACGGCATGACGTACACTTTTCGTCTGCCCGAGAATGCCAACTGGTGGGATGGAGCGCCCGTCACCGCCGCTGACATAGTGTTTAGCCTGGAAAGCGCCACAGCAGATCCCGATACGCTTGGGGACCTGTTCGGAGGTATCTTCAAAGGCCAGACCCGGTCATCTTCGATCTTGACCGACTCTTACTATGAAAGCTCCCGGGCATTGGACCCGAAAACGGTGGAGGTAAAGACCAAGTTCCCTGCGCCTGGTTTTCTTCCCTCGCTTGCCATTGCCACTGTAGTAATGATTCCCCGGCATACAGTACTGGATGAAGGGAAAATTCAAAGCATTCTAGCGCCGGACGACTTCAACGGTTCCGGCCCCTTCACACACCTTGGATACACGAAAGACGTCAAAAATGAATACGCCAAGAATGAGAATTACTTTAAGGATGGGTATCCTCGCATCGACGGAATGACCCATTTCATCATTTTGGACTCTGGAACCATCATCGCGTCGTTCAAGGCAGGCCAGGTGCTAATGACCAATGGCCTGGTCAACAACTTGAGCAATAAGGAGGCGCTGCAACTCAAGGAAGAGGCGGGGGGAGAACTCGAGGTGCATTTTGCCGGCCCTGCCGCCGCGATCGGTGTGGTGCTAAACACAACCAAGAAGCCCCTCGATGACGTTAGGGTCAGGCGCGCTATTAACCTGGCAATCCATCGACAGGCATTCATAGATACATTCAGCCAGGGGCTAGACCTGTTGGGCACGCCGCTGCCTCCGGGCGCCTGGTTTAGCTACTCAGAGGAAGAGGCGGCTCAAATGCCAGGCTTCAGAGAGCTGGACGGCAAGAAACACCCCGAAGACCTCGCGGAGGCGAAAAGGCTCCTGGAAGAGGCTGGATATCCGGACGGTTTCAGTATCGAGTTGGCCACCAGAAACGTGCTGGAGTATCCCGACATAGTGGCCGTATTGAAGGACCAACTCAACAAATCCCTCGGCCTGGATATCACGCTCAAGCTGTACGAAAGCTCGGCTGGTTACAAAGAATATGACAGCGGGAATGTGCAGATGGCTGTCCAGGGATCTTCTCTCAGCGTGATGGACCCTGATGCGGTGTTCGGCCGGTACAACAAAGGTACCTTCGCGCGGTGGGCGGCAGGAGGAGCTCAAGGGAATAACTTCGTTGTTCCGGGGATAGCCGACCTGGACCTGGCGCAATCAAAAGAGCTCGATTCCGAGAAGAGAAAGGACCTGGTCCTGCAGGCACACGAAATCCTCTTGAATGAGGACAACGTCTATCCCCTCCTCTACCGGACCATGAGGACGTATGCAGTATCCACTAAGATTCAGAATTTCAACGTCCATCCCAGTATCTACGCACATCTAAAACACGAGCATATCTGGTGCGATCCGGCGTGTAATTAGCTATTCACCGGATGGAATACTGACCAGGCGTAAGATGCGCCTGGTCAGTTTCAATTGGACCTTCCGATGAATGTCGTCGTGGACGAACTTGGGACCTAAAAGAACCTACTTATAGACCTACCGATGGGGAGCGAGGTCAAGATGCAGGCTTATATAGCCAAAAGGTTGCTCCTATTCGTTCCAACTCTGATATTGATCACCTTGATCATATTTCTAATCCTGCGGATTGTCCCCGGTGATCCGGCCGCCATGATCCTCGCAGGAACAGACGCCGACGAAGAATACACCCAGGCACAGCTAGCCAAAGTGAGGGCGGAACTGGGGCTGGACCGGCCCGTATATGTCCAATACGCGCAATGGATATGGGGAAGCCTCAAGTTGGACTTTGGCAAGTCCTTTTATTGGAAGACTCCTGTTTGGGATGACCTGAAGGATAGGTTTCCCATCACGTTGGAGTTGACACTCCTAGCCATGATCCTCGCCAGCGTCGTAGCGGTACCACTGGGAGTCATTTCCGCCATAAATCAAGACACTTGGGGCGACTACGCAACCAGAATTGTAACCATCGCGGGGATAGCAATCCCGAATTTCTGGATTGCCATCCTTATGATTCTGTTTCTAGTCCTGTTGTTTGACTGGTTACCTCCGTTGGGTTACGTAAATATATGGGAAGACCCATGGACCAACCTGCAACAACTCTTCTTTCCTGCCGTCGCCTTGGGCTTTTCTAATATGGCTTTCATTGCCCGAGTTACACGCTCCTCGATGTTAGATGTGTTCCGGGAGGACTATATCCGGACCGCCCGGTCCAAGGGTCTGGCCGAACAGGTGGTGATTTCCCGGCATGCTCTCAAGAACGCCCTTCTGCCCGTGGTAACCGTTTCCGGTTACGAGCTAGGGAGGCTCTTAGCCGGCACGGTGATTATTGAGACAATATTCACTATCCCCGGTATGGGCCGCCTACTTATCGAAGCTACAACTCACCGGGATTACCCCATGATCCAGGCCATAATCGTGATCATAGCGGTGTTGATTCTCGCCCTAAACATGGTTATGGACTTAGTGTACGCTTGGCTGAACCCGCGGATCCGCTACGCTTAACTGTCGTGAACCAGGAGGCATGAATGCGTCAGGAGTCAGCAACCCAAGCCGCCCTCCCAGAGGGAGCCATCTCTGGCTTGAGACCAAAGCGTACGGCGTTGCAGGAGGTCGGAAGCTTTTTCCGGCACAAACCTCTGGGGGCCTTCGGAGCGATTGTCGCAGGTTTTCTAGTAGTAATCGCGATGTTCGCCTCAGTCATCGCGACCCATGACCCTTACACGACGACGGTTGAGCACATCTATTCCTCGCCCGGACCGGCAAATTGGTTCGGTGGTGACAACCTCGGCCGCGATGTATTCAGCAGAATCGTATATGGCGCAAGGATATCTCTTTATGTTGGTATAGTGAGTTCACTGGTCGGCTGCACCATCGGGCTGCTAGTTGGTGTTGCTAGCGTCCATTTTGGAGGAAAGACCGACCTCATCGTCCAGAGATTTGTCGACGCCATGATGACTTTCCCGACGCTTATTCTGGCCATCGCCATCATGGCCTCTCTGGGGGCATCTATTCACAACGTGGTAATTGCTTTGAGTATCGTGTACATACCCAGCACCGCACGTATCCTCCGCTCTCAAGCCCTGGCGATCAAAGAAATGGACTACATATTGGCCGCTAGCGCTGTCGGTGCGGGACACTGGAGGATCATCATTAGACACATGATCCCCAACTGTTTCGCGGTGTTCATAGTTATCCTGACTTTCCACTTTGGAGGAGCGATCGTCGCCGAGGCTTCCCTTAGCTTCTTAGGCATCGGCGCCTCTCCCGATGATCCATCCTGGGGAGGTATGCTGCGGGGAGCGGCGGCACAATACGTGAGGGTAGCTCCCTGGCTGGGAATATTCCCCGGTCTGTCGATCGCCATCGTTGTGTTCGCCTGGAACCTTCTGGGCGACTCGCTGCGGGATGTGCTGGACCCCAGGCTGCGCGGAACAAACTAAGAGCCTGTATTCGACGCGAACCGTATATGGGCGAAAATCAGGAGGCCGTTAGCGCAAACCCGGTCCGAAACAGATTTGGAGGTTTGGATTATGATACGGCGTTTAATGCTAAGCCCCAATCCACTGAAGAGATGAGCGTCGCGGCGTGGTGAAGGGGTAAGAAAGTGCTCCTTTGCATCTGGGATAATGGTTTTCGAGAGAGGAAACCGACCAGAAACAAGGAGCACCCAACAGATGCTACCACTTGAGCACCCCGACCGCATCCAAATAGCCTTCGACGACCACCGCCTGGTCAACAATGCTGGGCTGCTCCTTCCAGCCACTCTGGCCCAGCACGTGGGCCTGCGTGAACTCGTTGACCGTCACCTCGACCTCGGGGATGCGCCGGGGCGGGCGAACGCGGGAGACAAGATGCTGACGCTGGTGGCCTCGGCGCTGGCGGGCGGCGACTGCATTGACGACGCCGATGCGCTGCGTGCGGGGCGGACCTCCCCGGTGCTGGGGTGCATGGTCAAAGCGCCCTCCACCCCCCGCTTTCGCGAGGGCAGGCTCTGGGCGCCTTCCTGCGCAGCTTCCGGTGGGGCCATGTCCGCCAACTGGACCGGGTGAGCCGGGAACTGCTGGCCCGGGCCTGGGCGGCTGGGGCCGGACCCGGCGACGGGCCCCTGACCATCGACCTGGACTCCACCATCTGCGAGACCTACGGGCTGGCCAAGGAGGGGGCGCGACACCATAGCCTGCCCCGTACTTGATACGGGGGCTACACTGGCAAGCGAGGCTATCACCCGCTGCTGGCCGTGGCCGCCGGAACCGGCGACGTGCTAATGTCTCGGCTGCTCGAGGGCCGCGCCAACACCGCTCGGGGCGCCGCCCACTTCCTGCGGGAGACCGTGGGACGGGTGCGCCATGCTGGGGCCAAGGGGCAACTCACGGTGCGGGCCGGCAGCGGCTTCTACACCCACGCCGTGGTCGCCGTCTGTCGCAAGACGAAGGTCCGCTTCTCCATCACCATCCGCCAGCGTGCCAGCCTGCGCAATCTCATTGAAGCCATACCCGAGGCGGACTGGACGCCCATCCCTTACTGGATGGACGGCGCCGCCGACGTGGCCGAGACCGCTTACACTCCCTTCAGGAGCAAGCCCGATGCCTCGCCGGTGCGGCTCATCGTCCGGCGGGTGAAGCCCACGCCCGGTTCCCAGCTGGCCCTATTCGCCAGCTACAGCTATCACGGCTTCATCACCGACCGGGACGAGGATACCCTGGAGCTGGAGGCCGGCCATCGCCGCCACGCCGAGGTCGAGAATGCCATCCGAGACCTCAAGTACGGCGTGGGACTCAATCATCTCCCGTCAGGCCGTTTCGCCGCCAACGCCGCCTGGCTGGCCGTCCAGGTGCTGGCGCATAATCTGGCCCGTTGGGCAGCGCGCATCGGTCTGGGCGAGCAACTGGTGACCACCAAGACCCTGCGGCGACGCTTCTTCTCTATGGCCGGACGGCTCACCCGCTCGGCGCGCAGACTCACTTTGCATCTTCCCCGGGGCTGGCCCTGGGCTGAGCAGGCCACTCTCGCCCTGGCCCGACTGCGAGCCATCCCACTCCCAGCCTGACGGCGCTATCCGCAACCGACCCAACGCCTCCAAACTCGCGTCCGCCCGGTCCGCGGGTGCATCCTGCTGCGTCCGGTCTCACTATCACGCGATTCCCAGCCTCCATAGACCGCTCTCGAGGCCCGGTGCGGCTACTGAAAACCCTATGCCGTGTCACATCGGTCCCAATGGAGCCCAGGCTTTCTCCCTTGTAGGCTCCCTCATCCCAATTTGCCCAGCCTTCACGCCTCCCATCGGTGGATTCGGGCTTAGCCCGAAATACCTGGTTCTCACGCTTTCGTTGCTGTCTCTGGTGTTCGTAATTGCATGTGGGCAGTCGGCACCGGCCGCCACAGCTCCAGAAGCGATGGAGAAGGTTGAAGGCGCTGCCATATCCCCAGAAGCGATGGCCGCGCCAACCAAAGAGTTTATAGTAGCGCCATCATTCGGTGAGAAACCCACCGAGCCGGCGAAGGCCTCGCCGGGTTCGGCCGACGGGGCGAGTCCAGCGGCTACCACCGCTCCTACACCAGCCCCGCAAGTAGCCATGACCAGAGGTGGGATTGTCCCCATGCAGGCATACTCAAATCCGGTATCCAAGGCACTTCACGAGTTTGGTTCACCTCTGGATAGGGCCATAGGCCCAATGTTCAGCACTATCATGGAGTACAACCCGGAGACGGATGACCCGAGCGATATTCGGGGGGACCTGGCCGAGAGTTGGGACCTGGCCGAGGATGGAGTGACCTATACCTTCCGCCTGGTACCCAACGCCACTTGGTGGGATGGCAAGCCGGTCACTGCCGACGATGTACTTTTCAGCCTCACGAGTATGGTGTGCCCCGATTGTCTCGAGATAACAAAGGGCCAGACCAGGAGCTCCACGATCCTGTTCAGAGACGATATCGATCTCGACGCTTCACGGGTGATAGACCAGAGCACCATAGAATTGAAGACTAAGTTCAATCAGCCGGAGTTTCTCCTCATGCTCGCTGTGGATGTGACCAACATAATCCCCAAGCATGTGATGCAGGGTCAAGGAAAACTACAGACTTTCGAGCGGCCGGATGACTTTGTCGGTTCTGGTCCATTCAAGTGGGTGAAATTCGTCAAAGACGTCATGTATGAGCATACCAAGAACGAAGATTACTGGAAGGAAGGGATGCCCCGCGTCGATGGCCTGAAGCATTTCGTCATGACGGACCCGGCCACTATCATGGCGGCCTACGCTACGGAGCAGGTACTGGTCCAGAATGGTCCGAGCAACAACCTGAGCGTTCGCCAGACACTACAGCTCGAGGAGGAGAACCCGGAAAGATCAACGTGAGATTCATAGGTCCGGGAGGCTTCTTCGGCATAATGCTCAATACCACAGTCAAACCCTTTGATGACCCGAAAGTTCGACGGGCCATCTACCTAGCAATTCACCGGCAGCCTATCCTGGAGACCATCTCAGCGGGGAAAGGCTGGCTCGGAGTACCTTTGCCGCCAGGGCAGTGGTACAGCATGAGCCGGGAAGAAGCGGCTCAAGCGCCGGGATTCCGGGAGCTTAACGGTGAGAAACATCCCGAGGACCTAGCTGAGGCCAGAAGGCTCATGAAAGAGGCCGGTCTCGAGAATGGGTTCGATACGGTAATCACCGCCCGAATAGCAATCCAATATCCCGAAGTGGCGGAGTTGGTTTCGGAGCAGCTCGAGCGGTTCCTGAATATCAGGTCTAAGGTCCGAACTCTTGAGGCGGCGGCTGGCTTCGAAGCCTACAACTAGGGGGATTCGCTATGGCGGCCCAGGCCAGCTCGCTGCCCATCTTGACCCCTACCGGAGCATTTGGGAGCCGTTACCCTGAGGGCGGCATCATATCAAGGTGGTTAGGTGGAGGGACCAACGACTTCGTCGTCGAAGGGATCCAGGAGCTTTACGCCGCACAAGCGAGGGAACTGGACCCGGAAAAGCGCAAAGTCCTGGTGCAGAAGGCAGAGCAAATACTCCTGAACGAGGACAATGCATATCCGGGCCTCTGGTGGCGCTTTACCGCCTGGATATCCAACAAGAGAATCCAGAATCTACACCCCAACCCCAGTTCTCAGCTCCAGTTCAGTTGGGAACACATCTGGTGCGATCCAGCGTGCTAGCTCAGCCGGTCCTTGAATGGACCGCGGATAGGCCGGGCCGAGACTGGCAGGCCCGGCCTATCTTCAACAATTTGGTTCTGATTTTCGAACTGCGGGCGCAGCGACTTTTCTCAGTGGCGGGATTGTAGGATGCAAGCTTACATAGTCAAAAGAGTCCTATTGTTTATTCCTACTCTAATGCTGGTCACGCTGCTCATATTTTTCATCCTGCGTGTAGTCCCTGGAGACCCGGCGATCATGCTCCTCGCAGGAGGAGGGGGTGGAAACGAAGAGCAAGACTTCACTCAAGAAGCGCTTGCCAAGCTGAGGGCGGAGCTGGGCACCGACCGGCCCATCTATGTCCAGTATGGGGACTGGATCTGGCACATGCTCCAGCTAGATTTTGGGAATTCCTACTATTGGAAAACACCGATTGTAGACGACTTGAAGCAGAGGTTCCCCATCACGCTGGAGCTAACGTTCCTGGCGATGTTTATGGCTGGTGTAATAGCTATACCTATGGGAGTAATCTCTGCGATAAAGCAAGATACAGTAGCTGACTACGCGACCAGACTCATTACCATCGCGGGGATCGCTCTTCCCAACTTCTGGATAGCTATCCTGATCATAATCTTCCTCGTCCTCGTGTTCGACTGGATTCCACCTTTGGGTTACGCCGACCTGTGGAACGATCCTGGGACGAATGTGCAACAGATGATCTTCCCCGCCCTGGCTCTGGCGTTCACCCATATGGCTTTTATAGCCCGGGTTACCCGTTCTTCCATGCTGGAAGTATTCCGCGAGGACTACATCCGCACCGCCCGCTCCAAAGGCCTATCGGAGCGGTTGGTAATCTACCGGCACGCCCTCAAGAACGCCCTATTGCCCGTGGTAACCGTTGGCGGTTATGAGTTTGGGCGGCTCCTTGCCGGTACGGTGATCATCGAGTCCATATTCATGGTGCCCGGAGTAGGCCGGCTGCTGATCAGTAGTATCCAGGTGCGGGACTTCCCCCTGGTCCAGGGTGTAGTCGTAATGATAACGGTGATTGTACTGGTCTTGAACATGGTCCTAGATCTCACATACGCATGGCTGAATCCACGGATCCGCTACGCATAACAAGCTTACGCTATGACTGCCACTTCGACAGAGTCGAAGTGGCCCTTGACTGGAGGGGATATGAGGCAGGATCAAGCTGTAGAAGTAGCGCTTCGCGGGCAAGCCGTAGGGGTTTTGAGGCCCAAGCGTACTGCCACACAGCACGTAAGCGCCTTTTTCAGACAAAAGCCCATGGGAGCGGTCGGGGCGGTGGTCGCCTTTATCCTCATTTTGGTTGCCCTCTTCGCTCCCTTGATCGCAACTCATGACCAATATAGACCCGAGGTTGAGCGCGTGTTTGCCATGCCCGGGGCGGAAGCGTGGTTGGGGGGTGACGACCTGGGTCGTGATGTGTTCAGCCGACTCGTCTATGGCGCGAGGATTTCGCTATATGTGGGCCTGCTGAGCTCAATTATCGGGGGCTCGATAGGCATGAAGGTGGGGGTGGCCAGCGCCTATTTCGGAGGCAAAATCGACTTGCTCTCACAGCGGTTTGTCGATGGCATGATGGCATGATGGCATTTCCGGCCCTCATCTTGGCTGTCGCCATCATGGCCGCACTTGGGTCATCGATAAACAACGTGGTAATCGCCCTGAGCATCATCTACATTCCCAGCACTGCTCGAATCCTGCGCGCTCAAGCTCTGGGTATCAAGGAGATGGATTACTTGTTGGCGGCCCAAGCGGTGGGCGCCGGCCATTTGCGGATCATGCTTCGACACATAGTTCCCAACTGCTTCGCCGTGTTCATAGTCATCGTAACCTTCCATTTGGGAGGAGCGATCATAGCCGAGGCAACCCTCAGTTTTCTGGGAGTAGGGGCGCCTCCGAGCGAACCGTCATGGGGCGGGATGTTGAGTAAGGCGGCCCCGAATGTAAAGGTGCAGCCCTGGTTGGGAGTATTCCCCGGTCTGTCGATCGCCATCGTTGTGTTCGCCTGGAACCTTCTGGGCGACTCGCTGCGGGATGTGCTGGACCCCCAGGCTGCGCGGGACCAGTTAGGGACCCACACACCGGTCATGCACCGGATACCCTAAAGAACAAACCCGGTTCTGCCACGTTCAGAGCTGGGTTTGTTCTTTCTTAACCGCCTTAACCGCGTGGCAGCCTCTATAGGCGTTGTGATGGTGGGCTCCAGGACAATTTCCAGAATGCTCGGCCGGCCCTGCGGATTTCATTCCACAATGGTGTAGGTTCCCATATTTCTCCGTCAGTTCGGATACCGGAAAGGCACTGGTGTCTTGATCTCGACAGCTTCGGACAAATGCAAATACGCTTGTAGCACATTCGAGATTATCTGATTGGCGGATACTGACGTAATACGCATATCATGAACTTCGTCTTGACACCTTGCATGTCGATAACTTAGATTCCTGTCACTTTTACTGAGTAACTATTCCTCCCAGCCGTGGGACTCCTCGCTTATGTTCAAGCGATCTCGGACGAGGGCCCATCACGAGGTTAACAGAGGGACCTGGATAAAATAAAAAGGCGCCCCGGGTGGACTCGCCTGACAAACCAGTCACCTAGGGCGATGGCAGAACGTGCGATTAACACGCTCCGTGTTCGATCTTAACACACAAAATAGTGGCGCTTCCAGGCTGGAGACCTTGGGCCGTCGTTCGAGAGCATCGCCTCTGAAACCGACGGTCCCAAGTAGACCGCGCTTGGAAGCGCCCTCTTTTGTTTGTTGGCGTCACCGCTCTGGAACAAACTTTGGACCCACCAAGCTGGTACACCTGACAGGTAAATCCCTGTCCAAGACAGATTAGGAGGCCGGTATTATGAGGGGAAAATACACAATCGGCAGGAAAGCCTTGGTTCTCACTCCATTGTTGTTGGTCCTGGTCTTTTTAGCCGCCTGCGGAGGATCGACAGCGCCCTCCGGACCCGACGCAGCATCGGCGCCCGCTGCAGCGCCACAGGACCAGGGAGCCGCAGGCTCCGCGGGGAATAGTCAACAAGCTACGGTGTCCGTAGAACCGACGGCAGTTTCCGAAATACAGACATTCCCAACGCTTCCACCGACACGGAGGGCCGGCGAGGCCGCTGCCCCCACGGTTGCTCCGGAGGCCACCGCCGTGCCGGTAGTTATGCAACAGATCAAGTACGGTGGCCACGTTCCAATGGTCCAGTATGCGGCCACGGATGTGAAGGCTGTACATCAGTGGGCAGGTCCTTCATCGCAGACCTACTCACCGCTGTTTAACCAGATCTTAGAGTTCAACCCTGAGACCCCGGTCAACAACGACATTAGGTGCGATTTATGCACTAGCTGGGAATTGGGCGAGGATGGCACGACCTATACCTTCCGCTTGGTGGACAATGCGAAATGGTGGGACGGCTCGCCTGTGACCGTAGAGGACGTGATCTTCAGCCTGGAGTCAATTGTGGACACCGAGTTCACCAAGGGACTGCAGGGTGGGACGAGGTCCTCAACGGTCATGATCAAGCCCATCTACCTGACCTCCCGGGCCATCGACCCGCACACTCTGGAGATACAAACAAATTTCCCATCGCCAACCTTCATCCCCAAACTCGCTATAGACACCTTGAAAGTCATCAAGAAATATGACCCGGACACGGAACCGCACATGGCGCAGACCATCGTCAATCCGGAAAACCTGTTCGGGTCGGGCCCATTCATCCTCGAAGAGTTTGAATCGGACGTGAAGAATGTCTTCGTGAAGAACCCCGACTACTTCAAGGAAGGGTATCCCCGCATAGATGGAATGACCCATTTCGTCATCCTCGACGCGGGTACGACCATAGCGGCCTTCACGACCGAAAAGGTCTTGATGCAGAACATGCGCTCCAGCAATCTTACCGTTACACAACAGGTACAGTTGGCCGAGGACGCGAAGGACATACTCAAGGCCTACTTCCCTGGCCCTGGTGGTCAAATGGGGGTCATTCTGAATGCTCGGAAGAAGCCTTTTGATGACGTGAGGGTCAGAAGGGCAATAATGCTGGCGATCCACCGCCAGCCCCTGATCCAGACCTTCAACTTGGGCAACGCGACCCTGGGCCTGCCCATGCCGCCAGGCACCTGGTATGGCTTGAGCCCGGAAGAAGCGGCTCAGGCCCCCGGTTTCCGCGAGCTAAACGGTGAGAAACACCCCGACGACATAGCCGAGGCCAAGAGGCTTCTGACCGAAGCCGGGTACGCCGATGGATTCACGGCCGAGATGACGGCCCGCACCGCGCTGGGATACCCGGATATAGCCGTAGTAGTGACATCGCAACTAAAGAAGTTCTTGAACATCAAGGCTCCCGTCAAGACAATGGAGCCCGTCGCCGGCTTCGCAGCCTATGAAGCGGGCGACTTCATATGGGCGCTGCAGGCGTCGTCTTATGCCATTCCGGACCCTGACGCCGTATTTGTCCGGTGGAGGGAAGGAGGAACCGCAGCGAGGTGGGGTGATTTCAAGAACACATCGATTGGTCCCAAGGTGAATGAGCTTTACCTTAAGGAAGCGTCTGAGCTGAACCAAGACCAACGGAGGGTCATCATCCGGGAGGCGGCAGATATACTTCTCCACGAGGACAACACCTATATTGGGCTTTACTGGTACATGGGCGGCCATATCGTCAACAACAGGATTCAGAATTACAACCCGGTGGCCAGCAGCCACATTGCTTTGAAGCACGAGCACATCTGGTGTGACCCGGACTGTTAGCCGGTCCTTCAAGCTTTCTAACGGGGACAGGACTGATACGTTTGGCCTGTCCCCGTTAGCGTAGCGGGAACATGGATTGAGTTGCGGGTGCGCCATCACGCCCCATGCTAGGAACGGACAAATATGCGGGCTTATCTGATCAAAAGAGTCCTTCTCCTAATTCCTACCCTAGTCTTGGCCACAGTGGTGGTCTTTATTATCCTGCGGATCATCCCCGGTGACCCGGCCCTGGCCATTCTTTTGTCCGAAGCGCAGGAAGGAGACACGAAGTTCACTCAGGTTGAACTTGATGAACTTCGGGCCAAGCTGGGTACCGATAAGCCCATTCACATTCAATACGGGATCTGGTTTTGGAACATGCTCCAGTTGGACTTTGGCCTGTCTTTCTGGGACGAGAAACCGATAAACGATAGAGTATTCAAGAAGTTTCCCATCACCCTTGAGCTCACAATTCTTGCGGTACTTCTCGCCAGCATACTCGCAGTCCCCCTGGGCGTGGTCTCGGCGATCAGGCAAGATACTTGGGGGGACTACGCCGGGCGGCTGATCAGCATTGCCGGGATCGCACTGCCCAACTTCTGGGTGGCGATCATGATAATTTTCTTCCTGGTCATGTGGTTCAACTGGATACCCCCTCTAGGCTACGTCAACCTGTGGGAGAATCCTTGGACCAATATTCAACAACTGTTCTTCCCGGCGGTCGCACTCGGTTTCTCCAATATGGCTTTCATCTCCCGAGTGACTCGCTCCGCCATGTTGGAAGTATTGCGAGAGGACTACATCCGGACCGCCAGGTCCAAGGGCCTCAGAGAGGGTGTGGTGATTTCCCGCCACGCCCTCAAGAACGCTCTCTTGCCCGTGGTCACGGTTTCCGGGTATGAGTTTGGAAGGCTCATCGCGGGCACGGTAATCATCGAGGTGATATTCCTGGTACCCGGGATGGGCCGGCTCCTGGTAGATGGGATCTTCCACCGGGACTTCGCCCTAGTCCAGGCAATCATTGTGATCATCACCGTTATAGTGGTCCTCTTAAACGTGATCATGGATATCCTCTACGCCTGGCTCAACCCGCGGATCCGCTACACGTAATCGAGAATTCCCGTCACGGGGGAGAATATGAACCTAGAACAAGGTGGAGCGGCGGCTCTTCCCGAGCAAGCTATTCCCGGCATGAGGCCGAGGCGTACCCTTTGGCAGCAAGTGGGAAACTTTTTCCGGCAAAAGCCTCTGGGGGCCTTCGGGGCCGTGGTGTTCTTCCTTTTGGTATTCGTCGCTGTCTTTGCTCAATTTGGGGGTTTCGCGCTTGAGGACCCCTATGAGCCCGAGGTTGACCGCATTTTCGACCCGCCTAGCCCACAGGCGTGGTTCGGCGGCGACCATATAGGCCGGGATGTGTTCAGCCGGGTCGTGCATGGCGCGTGGATCTCTTTGTACGTTGGGATTATGAGTTCCTTTATCGGGTCCACGGTCGGGATGGTGGTGGGAATAGCCAGTGTCCACTTCGGAGGCAAGACCGACCTTGCGGTCCAGAGACTTGTGGATAGCATGATGGCTTTCCCAGCCCTCATCCTGGCCATCGCCATCATGGCCGCCCTTGGGGGCTCCCTCAACAACGTCGTAATCGCGCTGAGCATAATTTACATACCCAGTACGGCCAGGATTCTCCGCGCTCAGGCGTTGGGAATCAAGGAAATGGACTACATCCTGGCTGCCAGGGCGGTGGGCTCCGGAGACTGGCGTATCATGCTCCGCCACATGATCCCCAATTGCCTGGCGGTATACATCGTCATCGTGACTTTCCACCTGGGCGGAGCGATCATAGCCGAGGCTTCCCTTAGCTTCCTGGGGGTAGGAGTGCCACCGGGCGAACCATCCTGGGGAGGAATGTTGACCGCCGGGGCGCAGAACATACGGGAATCACCCTGGGTAGTAGTGTTCCCGGGCTTGGCAATCGCCATCGTAGTGTTCGCCTGGAACCTGTTAGGCGACTCGCTTAGGGACGTGCTGGACCCACGATTGAGGGGGACCGCCTAGCGAACCTGCGGCCCATCCCCCCTATTCCTAAGCAGCCACCAAGTCCAATCCTGAGCGGATGCCGTCGCAGCCAGGATTGGACCTAGCACCTATCTCAAAATCAACTGGTCCTGCTGATATACCGGCATCGCTGACCGAGGCCCATAGATTCCCGCCTCCGTTCAAGCCGGGGGCAGGCTCTTTGCGGGTAATGACGGGTAGGCCGACGCCCCAAGTTTTGAGGTAGTTTCTTAGCGGCCCTCGGACCCGAACCCCCCGATTACGAAAGCAGCACGTTGCTTGCCCGCGCTTCTTCGATATACCTTTGAACATCTGCGGGAAGAAGGAACCGCTCTTTCTCGAGCTGCTCCGACGCCTTTGCGACAGCCATCACATACCCATCGCGGTCCTTGTATCGCTCCTCCAGCGAGAGGCGCGGATCGCCGGTTGCCAGGCGCTCCTCCTTGGTGGTCTTGAAGGGGATGTGCTGGCCGTCCGCTTCCCCGCCTTCGTTCTCACCGAACCCGGCACGGCGCAATGCCCAGCCTGTGGTCGTCGCGGTCGGCGCCTCCACCGGCGGCAGGCGGATGCCAGCCACTTCGTTCCCGTCTTTATCCACCTTGGATACGAATATGGGATAGGCGGGACGCCCGGCAAGTGCTGGCTTGTAATTGGACACAACACCGCGATCGAATTCCGGTCCAAAGTCCAAATGGTATCGGGTGGTGATCAGTCCGTTATATGCGACGCCGGGAATGGTGGGCCAGCCTATCTCCTCTTGCGGCACGAAACCCGTCTGAGAACCCGGCCGGGTCACCGCACAGGCCGCGTTATCCACGCGGCGAGGAACCCTGCTCTCCGGTGGCGCAATGCCCTTGGTCACCCACTGGTCAAGCGCTACCAGGAGCGCGCGATGGGCGGCATAGGGACTCACTCCGTTCGTCAACTGCTGGAGGTTCTTGCGGTTTGTTATGTCACCCACAAGGTGTGACAATCCGGACAGCAAGTAAAACCGCACGTTCTCCGGGTCGGGCAGGTCATGACCTTGCGTATCGGTGTGGAGCAGTGAATTGGCCTTGCACCAGTATTCGTTTGCAGAATTGACCTCGAAGCGCTTGGGACAGGTGTTGTTGGTCATACAACGCTCGCTGCGCCCGCCTGTCCGGCCACTCAAGTGATCGGTCAACACCTGATGAGCGAAGGGGAAGACACCCTCCGGGTACAAGTGGTTCTGGCGGTTGCGCTCGGTCCTGCCGGGCTGCCCAAACCGGTAGTTAATCTGGTCTCCGCTGCCGCCGCCGACATAGCTCAGTATTCCGTCGAATACGCGCCGGCCGCGCTCGTCCTCGTTGAAGCCGAGCTCCTGAAAATCGTTCAAGGTGCGCGATGGCTGGGAGATAGAATAGCTGAACGTGTACTGCACATCCCCGGCCAGCGGATTGTCTTCAGCGCTTGTAGCGTTCCGCAAGAAGGATACGAAATCGCGGGTGGCCGCTAAGCCAATGCCGGACACCAAGGGGTCTTTTGCCGTGTAGGTGAACTCGTAGATGTAGCTCTGCTCAAAAGGGGTCCCGTCCGGTAGCAGGCGGACCGCATTACCGTCGTTTGAAGTGTAATCCCAGCCGGTCGCCGGGACTACGTTCGGCTCGTCATCCAAGCGAGCTCGCACGGTTAGCTCGGCCTGGGACTTGTCCAGGGTGGCTGCCGGGAAGGCGAGTTCGCTGGTCAATGTCGTGCTGTTGTCGAAGGTAATGTATTCGTAGGAGGGGCCAGTGATGGTCTTTTCACCTTTCCTGGCCACGGGAACGGTGATCTTCATCGAGTCGAAACCTTCGGCGCCCCAGTCCCAGCCATTCGACACCACGGTGTAACCCAGGTCCATGATGAATCCCGTCCCAGCGTCTATGGCCGTGGTTGGGTCGTTGGTGGGTTTCGCGTCGTTTAGCAGTCCCATCCGCATTTGGCCGCGGTTATTGAAGTCGAACAGCAGACGGTGGTTGCCGGCGCTCAGATTGATTGGCTTGAGGATGAAGATATCCATCGAGTACTCGACCATGCCACGGTCGTTTCTCGGCGCCAGTTCGATATCGGTAATCACCGCGTTCCGCGGGTCCGAGGGATCGAGCTCACCATAGGCGATGCCGCGAAGCTTTTCGTACTGCCCGACGGAGCCGAAGGACAATCCGCCGAAGGTGGGAGACTGGGACCGTGCGCCGTCGATGACGATACTCCTGATTCCCTGCTTGGCTACGAGTACCCTTGTGAGTTGGGTGTCCCTCATGATTGCCCTCCCCGAGGCAGCGATGTGTTTGCCAGGCTTCCCAATTCCCGTGGGAATACCCGGGGACTGGATGGTTACGGATAACGATGATGGTAAGAACGCGGGAGATCCACGTCAATCGACCCGGAGGTCAAGGATTGGCGTTAGGAGAATCTCTTGTCCTGGGTTGCCATGTCCGGACCGCGCCGATGCCGTACCCATTCAGGCCGCCCTATGACTATCGAAGCCCCTGAAGCCCCACGACTCGGACTCGATTGTTATGGGTGTCCGCAATGTAGAGGTCGCCTTCGGCGTCTATCCCGCACCCATGGGGACGGTCCAGTCCCGCTTCAACAGCCGGGCCTCCGTCACCCCCTCCTCCCGGACGCCCACCGGCGATGGTGGTTACTATGCCGGTGAGACAGTCAATTCGCCGGACTGCGCAATTTTCGGAGTCAACGACGATGATGTTGTCATTTAGGTCGCAGCGCATTGCCTTGGGAGAACCCCAGGCAGCCGCCAGGGCCGGGCCACCGTCGCCGCTATAGCCGAACACAGATTCAGCTCCGGCTATCGTGGTCAAGGTCCCATCGGGTGAGACTTTGCGGACTCCATTTCCCTCCCGCTCGCAAACATAAGTGTTCCCCAGGCTATCCAAGCAGACCGCCCTGGGTCCCATCAAGCTTGCTTCGGTAGCGCGTTTTCCGTCTCCAGCGCGGGACTTCTCCCCTGTTCCGGCAAAGGTCGTTATGATTCCCGTCTCCAAGTCCACCCGGCGGATACGCTGGTCCTGTATGTCCGCAATCAACAGACCGCCCCTACCGTCCAAATACAAATCGTTGGGCTCCCGGAGCATTGCCTCATTGCCAGGACCGCCGTCGCCGCCGTAACCGAATTCTCCTGTACCGGCAACGGTGGAAATGGTCCCGGTACTACCGTCTATCTTCCTGACCGCAGGGTCGAAGCGTTGGGAGAAGTACATATCGCCGTTGACGTCTATGGCCAGTCCATATGGTTGATTGATGTTGGCACTGAGAGCGGGGCCGCCATCACCGGTGTAGCCAGCTTCTCCGGTCCCGGCCACCAAGGTGATGATTCCCGTCTCGACATCCATCCGCCGTATCCTGTGATGCCGGCCCATGCACACGATCATGTTTCCCTGGGGGTCGAATTCACACGCGTAGGGGGACTGACATGCGGCGTACAACGCGGGCCCACCGTCCCCAACCCAACCTTCGGACCCATTTCCCAGAACCGTATGGATCATCCCTTTCCTCGCGGGCATGATTAGTCCTCCTGTCCTCAGAATGCACCGGACAATTGCTTTATTCGAGACGCAATTGCTTCCAGGGAGTCCGGGGAAAATTTATTGGGCCAATTAGCGCCACACCGCCAACGGTGGCGGGGTTTTTGGACGCCCCAGGACCGCCTCCCGGGCAATGCGCCCTAACCGGTCCCGCCACCGTCGTCGAATTGGACCAATATCCCGTCAGGATCAAAAACATAGAAGGCGTGTACCTTTCCGTCTGACCGAGTATAGCTTTCCAGCGATCCCGCCAACTGGACACCACTTGCAATCAGGTGATTTGCCAGCCCCAAGGTGTCTTTCACCGAAAAGCAGATGTGGTGAATACCGACCTGGTCCAGCTTGGGAGCTTCTCCCTCCACTGCGGTGTCATCGTGGCTACTGAGGACCAACGACGGCGCGGAACCGTTTTCTCCCCAAGTCAGCCGGGCCGCCCGCCGGCTCTGGCGGGTTTTTTGGTAGACCTGAGCCTGACGGTCGCCGAAGTGCTCCGACATGTTCTCTTCTCTAATGGGTCCGCACTGCATGCCCAGGATGTCCCGGTAGAACGCCAAAGAGCGATCGAGGTCGCGCACACAGATACCGTAATGAGAAATACCAACAGGTTCTATCAAAAGCCCACCTCCGTAATTCCACCTTTTCGTATTGGTCTCAGGAAGCCGTCAGTACGAGGGATTATATTTGCAAGCATGGACTGACTCAAGGCGCATCTGTCAATCGCAACCCGCAATCGGGCAGTCATGTCGTGGCCTTCTCTGGCCTTCTCGTGGTTGCCGTGAATCGGCATTGACATGAAATCGTTGCCGGTCATTCAAGCCGAGGGCGTCAGTTGCCGGAAACCAGTCTTGTTGGGGAAGTGGGGAACTGGAATGCAGCGTCACGACCGCTGTCGTACTTTGGCATCCTCGCCAATGTACGTACTATTCGCCTCAATACCCGCAATTGTCCAAGGGCCAGCGCCCTGCCAGCGGACATCGGCGCCACGGCAATACTTTCGGATACGGTGGCAGGGCACCACAGCCAGACCCGGAATCACGGCCCCGAGGAGAAGCCGCTTTATCCCCGCGGCCCGGCGGTGCTGAGAGTCATCCCGGCCCGGCGGCGTCCAAGGGAGCCGCGACGGTACAGTCGAAATCAGCGTCTCACGTTGGCATCTCCGCCCTGGAGACTATCCTACGTGAATGGCACTATCTGGCATCGTCAAGCCCGTTAGCAGGCCATTAGCAACGCTAACGAAGTGACATTGCCTTGCGGGCCGCCCGCCAGGGCTTCCTGGTGAATTGACGTCCCAGGCCCCGCTCAATCTCGCGCCATTTCCGCTCATCCTCCACGGTGATGAACGTTACGGCCTCGCCGTAGCGGCCCATGCGGCCGGTACGTCCGACCCGGTGGGTGAATAGCTGCTCCGAGTCTGGCAGGTCATAGTTGATAACCCGGCCAATGCCTTCGAAGTCCAGACCCCTGGCCGCCACATTCGTCGCCACCAAAATCGAGGCGGCACCCGAGCGGAAGTTCTTCATAACCCGTTCACGCGCGCTCTGACTTAGATTTCCCTGGAGCGCCCCCACCGGGTAGCCAAATGAATCGAGTTGTTCGGCCAAGCGTTTGATGCCGTGCTTGGTCTTACCGAAAACGATAACCGGTGCGCCGTCTCGCTCGTCCAGCAGCGTTCGCAGGGCATCCAACTTGTCGCTCTTCTGGATCGTGTAGACCAGGTGCTCCACCGAGGGCGGCGCTCGCAATCCCGCGTCCACTTCCACCCTTACCGGCTGACGAAGGTGCTTCGCGGCGGTCCGGGCCACCCACTCAGGCATGGTTGCGGACATAAGCGCCGTCTGCCGTTCGTTGGGTGTCCGGCCTATGATGGCTTCTACGTCGGGGGCAAACCCGCGATCAAGCATTTCGTCCGCTTCGTCCAGCACCAGAAATCGCACTGAACGCAGGTCTAGGGTCCCTTGCCTCAAATGGTCCAACGTACGGCCCGGAGTGCCAATGACTATCTGTGCGCCGCTCCTCAACGCCGCGTACTCCGGCCTCAACGGCCGGCCGCCATACAACAGGTCTACGCGGAGTTTCCGCGAAGAGGCCAGGGCTTTAACGACCCCGGCCACTTGGATGGCCAGTTCGCGGGTTGGCACCAGCACAAGAGCCTGGACCTGCCGGACCGACGGGTCGCACTTCTCGGTCAGAGGCACGGCGAATGCCAAGGTCTTTCCGGACCCCGTACGCGCCTGGCCAATCAAGTCCCGTCCTGCGAGGAGATGTGGGATAGCCTTCTCCTGGATGGGTGTGGACGTAGATATGTTCATCCGGGAAATCGCCGCTTTGGTAGCGTCTTGCAAAGGCATTTCAGAAAAGACCGCGCCTTCCGGGGGTGGGCTATCAACGGCTCGCTCATTTTCGGAGCACTGCATGGTCTCGTAGGTACTGACCTCAGTGCGTAGCTCGGCCACATCTGTATCGACGGTAGAGGAAAGCCGATAGCGGCGGGCCTTGAAGCATGCGCGGCAATACACCGGCTTGCCCTGGGTGGGTTTGAAGGGGACGGAAGCGGATATGCCGCAGTCGCCGCAAATAGCTTGGTGTTGAGGCCGGTTGGCCGGGCGCACACGGGCGGACAAAGACGGATAAGGCATACGAGAACGGACTCCCTAATCTAAAAGTGGCAACACAGGAGAAACAGCGGAGGGCGAACAAGAAGAGGGGGGACGGTCCGTTCTTGTGTCAAACCTTGGTGCGTTAATCAAGCGTGTAGACCCATTATAGTCCAGTACGACGAAAACCGATACACCGGGTCCGCTTACGCAACTGTTCAGACTTGAGGACGGGGGACCCGCTTTTGAAAAAGCTGCGCAAAACTTTTACAGTTGGCACCGGAGGGGATATTGGCCTCAAATACGATTGCCCTGCCGATTCCACTTAAGTCTGAACAGTTACCCGCTTACGCTTCGCGGTATCTGGACCAACGCTATCCGCACGCCCGGAAAGGCTGATTCTACCGGCTTCGCGGGACCTGACCAGCACCCGAAGGTCAAATTGCCCCTATTGAGGCATCCCGGTGACTCTCAACAGGAGGACCTTGACATCATCGGGGGCGGCGTCACCGCACCACGCTACATATTGGTCAGGCCGCACGAGGACCAACCTGGCCTCGTACTGCTCGCGCCCTCCTTCATAAGTGTCACGCACCACTTTGACGGGGATGTTCAGGGACTTTGCCGCGTCCTCGATCGACTGGACTGACTCCCGCTCAGCCCCGAAGGCCAGCAGCGTGAATCCCATCCCTAGCTCCGCGGGGAGATAACGTCCCCCTGAAAGCGGCTGCGGTGGTAGATGGTGGCCCGGCCGTGCGGCGAAGGAATGCGACCCGTGGGCGCTGCAGACGGCGCCGGGCGGGCCTATGACCACGGATGAGCCGGGATAGTTGGGCTCATAGGTCGATGTCCGCCTGCTTCCAATCTCCTCCAGCTCTTTCCAGGCGGACTTGAACTCCTCCAGGTCCTTGTCGGGGCTATAACGCTCAAGGACCTCGCGGTCCCGTTCAATGCCTCTGGCTATAAAGTCCTCGCCGGTCTCCCAGAAAACGGGGCGTCGTTCCTCGCTGTATGACTCCAAAAGGACGTCGCCTCCCCAGCCCTGGAGCTTGGCGGCCAGCTTCCATCCAAGATTGGTCACGTCCTCCAGACCGTTGTTCAACCCGAAGCCCCCGTATGGGGGGTGGCTGTGCGCGGCGTCCCCCGCGATGAATACTCGCCCGACCTGATACTTTTCCGCCACGGAGACGCGCAGGTCCCAGAACCCTACGTGTTCAAATTCGGCTTTGAACTCCAGCCCCGCCGCACGGTTGAGGAGAGCTTGAAAGTCGTAGGTCTCCGGTGTGGCGTCCGCCGGCACCGGAGCGTGGAAGAACCAGGTCTCACCCACGACGACGCGCCCAAAGAACATCCAGTAACCTTTCAAGTCCGGGTGGAGCGCCCGGTAGGTGGTGCTTCCCGGGAATCGCTCAAACGCCGCGTGTAGCTCTTCCGACCGGAAGACGGCCAATAGCATCTTCTGGTCGAAGTCTGAGCCCGAACGTTCAATGCCGATCTGGTCACGAACAGTGGACCGCGCCCCATCGCAACCGACGATGTAGTCGGCCTCCAATACTCGTTTTGCTCCAACCGCTGTTCCTTGAAAGGGGTCTGGAGAGGGGCCGCGAGAGGGAGCACCGGAGTCGACGAACCCACCCCACTCGTATCCGCCTTCTTGTTGCGCGGATACTCCGGTTTCGCCGATAGTCACCCTCACCCCGTCCGCATCCTGAACAATGTTTTCCGCAGTCCACCCGAATAGGGTAGTCACGTTGGGCAACTCGCCCGCCCGCTTACGCAACACCGCTTCCGTCAGGTATTGGGGTAGCCGTTCGTTGTCCTCGTAATAGTATCGGCGGACAACCTCGCGGCCAGCGGGAGAGTACCAGTATTCGCTCATCATATCCCCGTAGGCGGTCACTCCGCCGATGGGATACCCCTTCGGCATCACGCGGGCTTTACGCAACTCGTCCACGACGCCCCAGAAGTAAAAATGCTCCAGGGTGCGCTGGGTGAGGTTTTGCCCTTTAGGTATCTGTTGTGGCGCAATATGACGTCCCACCACCACGCAGTCGATACCGCGCAGTCCAAGGTCTACGGCCATTGCGACTCCCACGGGACCTCCACCCACGATAATCACTTGATGGCGTTCTTCCATAATGTCTCCCTGTGAATCCCGGATACGCATTTAGTATCGCGGGACTCACTCAATGCCAAGAATTCCGAGGCCGCAAACCCTTCTTGGGTCCACACTCGATCTGGACTTTCATGATAACAGAAGGCCCCATCGGGAAGGCCACGTTCAATGCTGGCAGCGGTCCAATCACCGAACCGGAGGGGCCGCAGGCACATGATTTTACGCTACGCCGGGGCGGCTCAGACCACACAACAGGCCCGAATTCGGCTCCCGCGTTGGGCGGGTAGGCCGGCATGTTATGATTGGGCCGCGACACATCAATACGGAGGGTCCCATGGTTCTTGGAGGTCCCGAATGGCTCGCCAAAACCCCTGAAGCAACATTGGAGCCGGAGATCCCGATCTGCGACACCCACCACCACCTTTGGGTTTCCCGGCCGGAACCTGTGGACTACCAGCAATACCTGCTGCCCGAACTTACCGGGGACGTCAACAGCGGCCACAATGTCCGATCTACGGTGTTCATCGAAGTGCGCTGCGAATACCGGCAGACCGGCCCGGAAGAGATGAAGCCGGTGGGAGAGGTCGAGTACGTCCAAGCCATAGCTGAAGCCAGCGCAACCGGGGAGCATGGCCCCACCCGGGCCGCCGCAGCCATCATTGGGCACGCCGATCTGAAACTGGGAGACGGGGTGCGTCCGGTGTTGGAAGCCATGCGAACCGCCAGCCCCAACCGCTTTCGAGGCGTGCGGCACTCGGTGGGTTGGGACGAGAGCCCGGAACTGGCCAACCGTGACATCAGAGGCGCATTGTCGACCGAGGGTTACCGGGCAGGGGCGAAAGTACTGGCCGGTATGGGCCTGGTCCTGGAAAACTCACTCTACTTCCATCAGTTGTCCGAATTGGCGGAATTCGCCAGGGCCGTGCCTGACTTGACGATTGTCCTAAACCACATTGGCGGACTGGTCCGGATAGGCCCCTACGCCAACCGGGACGACGAAGTGCTCCCGGCATGGCGAAAAGGAGTGGAAGAAGCAGCCCAATGCCCCAACATAGTCATGAAATTGGGCGGCGTTGGGCAACTTCGATACGGCTACTACTGGCACGACCGCGAAACGCCTATCGGCTCAGAGGAGCTTGCTGAAACCCTGGGTCCGCTCATGGACTATTGCATACAGCAGTTCGGACCCAGCAGGTGCATGTTTGAAAGCAACTTCCCCGTCGACAAGATATCCTATTCCTATAATGTTCTGTACAACGCCTTCAAGCGGCTTTCCAAGGGTTATTCCGCATCGGACCGGGCTGAAATGTTTCACGACACCGCCGCCCGGGTCTATAGCATCGACGTTTAACCCAGAATATTGGCCGGTCCGGCCGGACTCGTATGCCGGACCCATATCATGATCGTTTCTTAGTTATAATGTCTCTCACGGCAATCAGGTAGATCCGAGAAATGTAAGTTTAGGGAGGGTCCATGAAATACGATGTAATTGTCGTTGGCGGAGGAGCGGCCGGCTCAGTCCTGGCCAGCAGGTTGGCTGAAGACGCAAATACCTCCGTATTATTGCTGGAAGCCGGCAATGATTACCCCGAATACGCCAACCTGCCGGACGAAGTAAAGTTCGGAGGGACCAGATTCGCGGAGTCCCCGGACTCGGAACACAACTGGGCCCTGCGCGGAACAATCACAGAGGAACAGGGGGAGATCCACGTCGCACAGGGCAAGGTGATCGGGGGAGGTTCATCCATCAACGGTCAGGCAATGCAAAGAGGATTTCCAGAGGATTTTGACGCCTGGTCTGCGCTCGGCAACGACGAATGGTCCTATGACAAGGTACTGCCCTTCTACAGAAAGATGGAGCATGACCTGGACATCCAGGACGATTTTCATGGATCGGGCGGCCCCATGCCGGTGAGACGAAAGCAGTCCGGCGAGATGTCCGACGTTCAAAAGGCCTTCTATGCCGCCTGTGTGCGGGCGGGGTACGGCGCCACCGAGGATACGAACGGCGCAAACCCATCGGGCCTTGGCGTCTCCCCCACCAACCAACTGGACGGCGTGAGGATGAGCGCCGCCATTACCCATCTCAATCCGATGCGCCACCGGCTCAACCTCACTGTGAGGGGAGGGGTCCACGTCCAGAAGGTATTGTTCGAAGGTTCGAAGGCCGTCGGCGTGCAAGCACAGAGCGGGGGCGAAGTGTTCACCCTCGAAGCAGACCGTGTTGTCCTGAGCGCGGGGGCCATCAGGTCACCCCAACTGCTCATGCTATCGGGGATCGGCCCCCGCGATCAACTTGAGCAATTCGGAATACCCCTGGTCCAGGAAGCGCCCGGTGTAGGCCAGAGCCTCTGGAATCACCTTAGCGCGCAGATTACCTTCAAGGTCAAGGACGGGGGCACCCTCACTTCTGACGAAGAGGCGCCCCATTTTGGTCTGCATTACACGTCAGAGGGGTGGAACGAGGTCAATGACATGGTGCTGAGGGCCAGCACCGTCGTCGACCCACGGGCGGAGCGAGTTCCGGGGATACGGACCCGGTACCTGACCGGAGACGTTCCTCCTGACCGCGCAGGCCGCATATCATGCACTCTCGGGTTGCCCGAAGGTTCAGGATACGTCAGGTTGGCGTCTGCCGACCCTGGAGTACAGCCGACCTTTAACTATCGATATCTCCACCATCCTGACGACATTCGACGGGTGAGGGAGGGCCTGAGATTCGGGCTTAGGCTCCTGGAATCCGACGAGTTTAGGGACGTATTCGACTACCGGATTCAACCAACGGACGAGATTCTAGCCGACGACGACGCTTTCGACACGTGGATACGCCAGACAGTCGGGACCTCCCGGCACGTCTCCGGGACCTGTAAGATGGGGCCGGATTCCGACCCAATGGCGGTTGTTGACCAATACGGCCGAGTCAAAGGAGTGCAGGGGTTGTGGGTTGCCGACTCCTCCATAGTGCCGCGCATTCCCAGGTCAGGCGGCCTCCATCCCACGGCTCTCATGATCGGCGAACGTGTCGTCGACTGGGTTGCGGCGGGTTAACTCACTCCAAGGTGTCGATATGACTAACACGTGGTCAAAAGCGGATACGGTTATCCGCAACGCGAACATCATCACCATGGACCCGCGCCAGCCCCGCGCTCGAGCCGCTGCGATTCTGGACGGGAAGTTCATCGGCGTGGGCAGCGCCGCCGATCTTACTAACCTTGTTGGCCCCAACACCCGGGTCCTGGACCTGACTGGCAAGACGGTGCTGCCCGGTTTCATCGACGCCCATATCCACGTGTTGAACAGCGGCATCCGTCATGTAATGGCCGCCGACTGCGACCTGCCCACCATATCCGCCATCCAGACCGCCCTGCGGGAACGAGTAGAGACCACCGCCCCGGGCCAGTGGGTGCAGGGCTTCAAGTTCGACGATACCAAGACAGTGGAGAACCGCTTCCTGTTCCGGGAGGACCTGGACTCGGTGAGCACATTCCACCCCATAATGGTTTCCCACCGGGCGGGTCATATTTACTACCTCAACACCATGGCCCTGGAGGCCGCCGGGTTTACGCGGGATACCCCCGACCCTTTCGGGGGCCGCCTGGGCCGGGACCCGGATACCGGGGAGCTGAACGGGGTGGTCTATGAGCGGGCCATCGAACCCGTGCGTTTCGGGCTCATTCCCTCGGACACGCCGGAAATCCGGCGGGAAGGGCTGCGCACCATCTGCAAGATGCTGACCCAGGCGGGGCTGACCAGCGTGCACGACGCCCGGGTAATCCGGGATGAGTTCGTCACCTACCAGGAGGGCCGGGACGCCGGCGACCTGTCACTCCGGGTCTACGCCCTGATGTACCATCAGCACTTTCAGGCACTGCGGGACGCCGGGCTCAAGACCGGCTTCGGCGATGACATGCTACGTATGGGCGGCATCAAGATGGTGGCCGACGGCGCCATCGCCGCCCGCACCGCCTATTTGTCGGAGCCCTATATCGGCAGCGACTGCGACCACGGGATTCTGGCGATGAGTGCCGAGGAAATCGAAGAAAATGTCATGGAAATGCACCGGGCAGGGTTCCAGGTGTGCATCCACGCCAACGGCGACCTGACCATCGAAATGGTGCTCAATGCCTACGAGAAGGCCCAGGCGGCCGACCCGCGGCCTAACCCGCGGCACCGGGTGGAGCACTGCACGCTTGTGAATCCTGACATACTCACCAAGATGCACCGGCTGGGCACGATTGCCACTCCCTTCTGCACCTACGTATACCACCACGGCGAGAAGATGCCGTTTTACGGCGAAGAGCGCCTGCAGTGGATGTTCGCACAGCGTTCATTCCTGGACTATGGAGTGGTAGGCACCGGCTCGACGGACTACCCTCCCGGCCCCTTCGAGCCGCTGTTGGGCATCCAGAGTTGCGTCACCCGCACCGACAGCCGGGGCAATGAATGGGGGCCGAACCAGAAGGTCACGGTGGAAGAGGCCCTACGCATATACACCCGGCACAGCGCCTATGCCTCTTTCGAAGAAGCCATCAAAGGGTCCATTGAGACGGGTAAGCTGGCCGACCTGGTGGTGCTGGGGGCCGACCCTACCCAGGTGGACCCCATGACCATCAAGGATATCCCGGTGGAACGCACCATCGTCGGCGGAAAAACGGTACACGAAGCCTAGCCGCGGGAATACATCGCCGCAACGGGTCTCATTAGCCGGGGTCCGGTCCCACAAGAATCCTGGTGGGGCCGGCTCTTGCCATAGTCGACGAAAAAGTCCTGATTGACGGACATGCCACCCTCGGGGCTGACGTCGATGCGGCTGAGCCAGCCGTTGAGTCCTTCCGGATAGAACTGGTCGTCCAAGGAAGAGCGGACCTTGGCGTTAGCTGGCAGACCAAATGCGGAAGATACCTGGAAGCTGGCAAGGGTGGTGAGGCGGCACCCGGGAAAACCAAGCCCCGAAATCAAGGAAGCCCGATTGTGGCAATGAACGAGAGGGTTGGCATGGCCGTGAAATCTGGAGGAGGTAGCATTTTACTGGGAATGGTGGAGACGGGGGAGGGTCGAACTCCCCGTCCAGAAGGCACCGCAGGAGGATGTACTACAGGCTTATCCGGCGCTTTAATGTCGCCCCTGTTTGCTTTCGCCGACTAAATCTTTCAAGGGCCAGCCGATAAACTTGAGCCCCGCCCTATCGGCGTCAGGGGGGCCGCATCCCGGACTTTTGGCGCCTGCATCCCCTCTTCCGGGAATAGCGGGGAGCAGACGTAGCCACGTTTAGGCGGCTAGTGCAAATTCACGATTGTCAGTTGTTTTGTGCCACCTGTTTAACGAGAGCGATGGCATCTCGGCCTGCAATCCACTGTAGAACGCTCCTGTCGAACCCGCGCGTCCCCATGTAACTAATGATTATACCTAACCATATTGGTCACTGTCGAGACCCTGGGTGGCCTGCAACTGTTCGGAATCGCGGGGTAAATTTGCCAAGTACCAGTTGATATCAGTTGACTTGAGAGTAGGCCGCAGGGGCGAAACCCTGAATTTTCCGCTTGCAGACATTCCGATCTCACCAGGTCCGAACAGTTATTCTATACCTCCGGTCCGCTTCGTCCCACACTGAACGTCAACCCTCCCAGGGCAAACGCATTCTCCAAGTAATGGAGTAGAGTGGTAAGATTCGAGCGGTGAGAAAGAAGCTGAAGGGTAGGGTGGTGCAGATGGGTAGTAGTGAAGGCAGCTGCTTGATGGAGCGCTTCGGCGCTTTGGAGGATTCCGGAAGGGATCAAGGGAAACGGCATCAACTCCTGGACATCATTGCGATGACCATCTGCGCGGTCATTGGGGGCGCTGAAGGTTGGGACGATGTGGAGTTGTTCGTCCGATGCAAGTACGAATGGTTCCGGAGATTCCCGGATCTGCCCCACGGGGTTCCCTGCTCCGACACCTTTGCGCGGGTGTTCGCCGGTATTGACCCGGAACAATTCCGAAACTGCTTCATGGACTGGGTGAACAGCGTCAGCCGGCTGACCCAAGGCCAGGTAGTTGCACTGGATGGCAAGACCTTACGGCGGTCCCACGACCGCCCTTCGGGTAAGGAGGCCATTCATATGGTCAGCGCCTGGGCTTCGGAGAACTCCTTGGTACTGGGGCAGGTCAAGGTGGATGCGAAATCCAATGAGATCACGGCCATACCTGAGTTGCTCAAGCTGCTGGACGTGTCGGGCTGCATCGTGACAATTGACGCCATGGGCTGCCGGAAAAAGATAGCACGGCAGATTGTGAGCCAAGGAGCCGATTGCGTTCTGGCGGTGAAGGAAAACCAGGGGAAGTTGCCGGAGGATGCGGCAGACCTTTTTTCCTGCGGACAGAGGACCGGATTTGCTGACCGGATTTGCTGATATGAGGCGCAATTTCCGCCAGACCGTGGGCAGCGGGTACGGACGTGTTGAAACCCGACGCTGTTGGACCATTGACGACCAGAGCAGTTGTCCTACCTGGATACCCGAGGTGATTGGCCTGGGTTGCGGAGCATCGGGATGGTCACGGCGGAACGATGTAAAGGGGGCCAAGTGTCGGTGGAAACCCGCTACTACATCTCCAGTCCGGAGTCGGATGTCCGGCGGCTCTTGCAGGCGACTCGAAACCATTGGGGTATCGAGAACCGGGTCCACTGGGTGCTGGACGTGTCCTTCAGGGAAGACGAAAGCCGGGTAAGAACCGTGAACGCGCTGGAAAACCTGGCGATAGTCCGGCATATGGCCCTTAACCTGCTGCGCCAAGACCGGACCTCCAAAGCCTCTATCAAAGCCAAACGCAAATTGGCCGGCTGGGACAATGACTACCTGCTATCCATCCTCTCCAATTAGAATGCGTTTGCCCTGTTGTGCGGCCTTTCTTGCTGTCCGAAAATCGCCCCGGGTGGTGTAGAATGTCCTCCGTTGAATGATGCCTTTGAGGGGGAGCTAAAGAGGTGGCGATGCCAGCCCGGCCCTCGGGCCTGCTGCGAGGTGCGATATGACCACACCCGACATCTTCGCCAGGAAGCCCAAAGTCCAGGGCCGCTTCCGGCTGCCGGACCCGCCCGAACGCGAGCCCGACGATATGACCAGTTTCGACCAGTTAGCCATTACCGGCGGCGCCCACTACCTGGCCCAGCACCTGTGGAACCCGGAAACCACCCTGGTGGCCGGCGAGCATTACATCAGTCCCGTACCCACCGGCGATATGACCGGGCTGCGCTACCCAGACCTGTTCGTGGCCTTCGACGTGGACCCGGCTGCCTACGCCAACGGGTACGTCATCTCAGAGCAGGGCAAGCCGCCGGACTTCGTGCTGGAAATCGCCTCCCGGCGCACCGGACGCATAGACGCGACGGAGAAGCGGGGGGACTACGCCGCTCTGGGCATCGGGGAATACTGGCGGTTTGACGAGACGGGGGAGTATCACGGGGCGCGGCTGGCCGGGGAGCGGCTGGTGACGGGCGACTACGTTGCCATAGCCATCGGGGAACTCCCCGGCGGCGGCTTGCAAGGATACAGCGCGGTGCTGGATCTGCACCTGCGCTGGGAGGAGGGCGAGTTGCGTTTTTACGACCCGGCCACGGGCCGGGGTATCGCAACCCTGGCAGACGAGCGCGCCCGGGCCGACGCCGCCGAAGCCCGAGTCCGCGAGTTGGAAGAACTGCTCCGCCGCCAGAATCCCTATTGACGGCTAACTGCGATAGCCTTCTCAGGCACTCCGGCCCGGGATGCCGCTGGCGCGTCTCTGCGAGTGAGTCAGCCTGAACGGAAACACTGGGAGTTTCGGTATGATCGCCAGGATACCCTTGGTCCTGGAGCCTCAGCCCGAAGGGGGTACACCGTCACCTCTCCTTTGCTGCCGGAGTTGATAACCGAGGGCGACACAATCTCGGAGTGCCTGGTCAACGTGGACGATGCCTTTGCGGTGGTTTTGGAGATCTACGAGGACGAGGGGCGTCCCCTGCCGCCGGGTATCCACGTGGATGACGCCAACGGCCCGGTGTCCGTTGAGGCTGTCGTCACGGTTCCAGTTTCGTGAGATACCGGGAGGCCGCCCGCAAGCTGACGAAGCTCGGATGTTTCGAGGTTCCGACACTAAGAGGCGGCTCTTATAGAAGATGGTTCAATCCTCAAACGCATTCTTCCTGCACGGCCAATTCGAAGTCTAGCACCGGGTTCGGCAGCCCCTCTTCGGAGAAAGCGTAGGAAGCAATTTCAACTAGCGTATCCTCATCTATGCTCAGGTAAAGAGCATCTCCCCGTGGGACCCCTTCTGCAAAGAATCTTGCTATCGCCTCATTCCACTCAAAATCAGAGGCCACGCATACACCTCGCTTTCCCGTTACAGTTCAGCACCTTAGGCGACAGGAAACGTTTGTCAAGGGCGGCGGGATCGGCGTGTTGAAAAAGTCCAACTGAGGGCCAGCGCCCAAAGCTGTGAACCGAATATCGTCCTTTTTGGTCTCAACTGTTGCACAATTGTGTTATCAGTCAACATTACTTCTCGACTTTAGACGACGCTGTAGATGGGCATCTCCCCTGCGTTCACTGCAGCAGACTTTTTTAACAGGCCCGGGATGTTGGGCCATTGGGGCGGAGGAAAAGTGAGCTTGTCTCAGGAGTATTTGGCCGCACGAATGTCGTACGCAGGACGGCTTCAATATGTGGAAGTGAGCTACCATGAGAACCATCAAGCCCGTAAATCCATCCGCGTTCCGAATATAGTTATGGTGTTGGACTTCTGAGACAAGCTCAAAAGTGTACCACCAGGGGTCATCGGCCAGCGTAAAGGTCCGGCCAATTGTTCAGGGAAGATGTCACTCAGGCAGCTGTGGCAACAGCCGGGGCGGGGGAATCGGGACGGTTTCCGGGGCGGCCTATGCGTCGTCTGGAGCTTGAGACGCGGCGTTCTCCTTGCTGTGCTTGAGGCGGTAGCTCTCGCCGTTCATCTCGAGGATGTGGACGTGGTGGGTGAGGCGGTCCAGCAACGCGCCGGTGAGGCGCTCCGATCCGAACACCTCGGTCCACTCGTCGAATGGGAGGTTGGTGGTCACCAGGATGGAGCCTCGCTCGTAGCGTTGGCTGAAGACATCAAAGAGCAGTTCCGCACCGGTGCGGGAGAGTGGGACGAATCCCAGTTCGTCGACGATCAGCAGGTTGATGTTTGACGTCAACTATTTTTGCCGGTTCGGTCGATTATTCTTGCCCGTTCACCTCCTGTTCCTGACCCCGCTGCTGAGCGACTCCAGTGCGGTAGCTTGGGACGTCGAATTCAAGGATGACCGAGTGGTGGACCACCCGGTCGATGGCCGCCGCAGTGACCATGGGGTCGGCAAAGATATGCTCCCACTGGGAGAATACCAGGTTGGACGTGATGCCCAGGGAGCGACGCTCGTGGCGTTCGGCGATGAGCGTGAAGAGCACCTCGGATTCCTCGGCACCCTGGGGCAGGTAGCCCAGGTCGTCCAGCATCAGGAAGTCGTAGATGTCGAGCTTGCGTAGTTGTCGTGGGCGCCCGGTACCACTTGGCCGCCAAGAGGTCCTGCACCAGCCGGTAGGCCGGGGCGAAGAGCACCGAGCGTCCCGATTCCACCAGCCGGTGTCCGACGGCGCACAGTGCGTGGGTCTTGCCGGTGCCGGGCAGCCCAAAGGCGAGCACGTTGACGCCGCGCTCGACGAAGTTGCCGCCAGCCAGTTCACCCAGTTGCTGCTGTAGCGCCAAGGGGGCACACGGTCGCGCTCAAATGTCTCCCAGGTCTTGCCCGAGGGCAGCCTGGACTCCTTGCGGAGTTTGTTGATCCGCCGCCGCCTCTATCCTCGGCCTCCTGCTCCAGCACTTCCAGGAGGGTCTCCAGGGCGTCGCCGTGGCTGGCGGCGGTGAAGCGGTTCACCGACTGCACCCCCATGGTGGGCAGCCGGAACTGATGGCACAGCTCACCAATCCGGACCTGAATCGCCACGGTGTCGGTCATCAGGCCACCCCCGCCAGCAGGGAATCGTAGACCCTGAGGTCAGGCATGCTGGGCAGACTCAGCACCGGCGCCAGCGGTGGAGTTGGGTTGGCCAGTTCCTTGAGCGCGCCGTAGTCGAAGGGATCACCGGCCTCCAGCAGCAGGGCCAAGGCACTGTCCACCGTGGACTCCATGTTGTCGCTAGTTGTCGCTGCAAAGTGCAGGTTGCGCACGTACTCCACGTCAGCCCGTTCGCCGCGCCACCGCTTGAGGGCGTCACAGCAGGGTTAGGGCCGAGTCCGGGCCATGCGTAGGCGAGTAACTGGGACGCCTGGGTAGGACTTGTAAGCTTATGGGGAGGCGCGTCGTCCAGAAAAAGACCGACTGAGCATTGGTGCCTGTTGCCCGTCTTACAGCATGGTCCGGGAGCCTTACGGCAGCATCATTGGTGACACTCCAATCGGGGCGCTCCCGTTCGATAGATTGTCCGAAGGTCGGAGACCCCCGCTGGCGACACGCCTACGTCAAAACGGGGGAGTAGGCGATGAGCACACCCAACGAAGGCAGGGCAGGTCGAAAGAGCCGGGCTAGTGGCGGATTAAAGGGTTTGCCCGAGGAGTTGTCCTAGGTCAACCTGAACGCAGCGGGGATCGATGTGGGAGCCAGCAGTCACTTTGTGGCAGTGTCCGAAGCCCGTTCTGATAAGCCGGTGCGAGAGTTCGAAGCTTACACGTTGGACTTGCACTGTATGGCCGATTGGTTATTGCAGTACGGAGTGGAGACCGTGGCGATGGAGTCTACCGGAGTCTACTGGATACCTCTGTTCGGGGTTTTGGAAGAGCGAGGCTTGGAGGTGATGTTGGTGGATCCCCGCCGCCTCAAGAACGTACCCGGTCGCAAGACAGACGTATCGGACTGCCAGTGGCTGCAACAGCTGCACACGTACGGACTGCTGTCAGGGGCGTTCAGACCCGACGCGGAGATACGGCGCCTTCGGAGTTACCTGCGTCAGCGGTCGATGCTTGTGGAGTATGCAGCTCATCATGTCCAACACATGCACAGGCATTGACGCAGATGAACATCAAGCTCCAGCACGTTATCAGCGACATCACTGGGAAGACCGGTATGGAGATCATCGTAGCCATCATGAGAGGTGAACGGGACCCACGCAAGCTGGCGCAACTCCGAGACCCCAGGATCAGGGCGGACGAGGACACGATAGCCAAGTCGCTGCGTGGACACTGGAGGGAGGAGCACATCTTCGAGTTGACGCAGGCGCTGGAGCTCTACAAGGTGTACCACACGAAGATAGATGAGTGTGACCGGCAGATCGAAAAGCAGTTGAAGAGGTTCGAGGATATCAGTGGCGGAGGGTCGCTGGATACGAAGCCTGGGAGCAAGCGCAGTAAGGGGAACGCGCCTCGCTTCGACGTTCGGACGCATCTGTACCGGATGACTGGCGCGGACCTGACCGAGATAGACGGAGTGGACGGCTATACGGCGCTGAAGGTGGTGAGCGAGGTGGGAACGGACATGACGAAATGGCCCACGGCTAAGCATTTCGCCTCTTGGTTGGGGTTGAGTCCCAACAACAGGATAACAGGAGGAAAGGTGATCAGCTCACGGACGAAGCCCAACGCCAACAGGGCAGCTGCGGCGCTCCGTATGGCGGCGAGCTCACTTCACCGCTCCGACAGTGCGTTAGGAGCGTTCCTGCGCAGGAAGAAGGCACACCTGGGAGCGCCGAAGGCCATCACGGCCACGGCTCACAAGCTGGCGCGGATCATATAATCGATGCTGCGTTACGGTCAGAAGTATGTGGATGCTGGCGCGTCGTACTATGAGAGCCAGTACCGCCAGAGAGCGTTGCGCAACGCCAAGCGAAGGGCGGCGCAGTTGGGTACGAACTGGTTCCTAAATCCGATGGGCACGAACGCCCTTCATATGGTCTTCACGAACCGGCCGTCGCCAGCACGTGAAAACTCAGTTACTCGATAGCCCGGCCACTGTGAAAACCGCCCCAAAGCGATTGTGGTTCGGCGCGTCACGTCGGTACTGGTCCTGGTAAACGGCCAGATACACGCCCGCACTCACCGCAGCGGCTCCGGTCCCTCCCTTAACCCACCGCATACGCTTGACGTGTCGCACAGGTGTGACTATTGCCGCCGCCGAATTCCCCCGACCGACTGCAACTGGACCGGCTGGGACAGGACTACAAAAATGCACCTTTCCGTTCCCGACACTTCCTGTAGGGGGCCTTCCCACCAACGTAATCGCAGTGTCCCAACCCTGTCAGACCCCAAAGACGAAACCTGGTGCATTTTGTTGCAGAACCCGCGCCTCGGCCGGTCTCCGCGCCGGACGCGCAACGCGCACGCCGTTCACCGCTTCCAGCCTGGTGACGTGCTTGACGCGTCAGGTCTGACACGTAATGACGCATGATTGCGCCGCGTTCTTGAGCCTCTCCACGTCCTCGCCTTTCTCGGCCAGCCCGTCCGTGCCGCCGTGGTCCTGCACGTCACCGCCGACGCCGAGGAATTGCGCAGGTTCGCCTGCCGCCAGGTGGGAACAACGTCGCCGGGAAAGGCTGCTGAACCCCCACGCCGTGGTCGGCCCTACCGTCGCGACCGTCCCCGCTGACTGCCCAGACCCGCCGGGCTGCGCCTTACGGCCCCGACCAACCATCCCGCCCGGCCTGATCCAAGCCGGATGGACAGGTGTCCGATTGTGTAGCTGGCGCTGTCCAACACCAGCCCCATATCCCGCTTGACAACTGGCCGAATTTGAACGTGGTACTGTCCGACGGGGGTGGAAGCTGCTCTGGAACCCAAGTGCTCGCTGAATACGTCCTGTAAGGGATGATTTCCCCCGATTTCACGTTTGGCTGGACAGAATTGGACAGTTGTTCACCAACTCCCAATCCCTGTACACGGGTATGACATACTTGCCGCCGCCGGAAAACCCGCGCCCTAAAAGGGAGGACGCGCGCGTCCTCCCTTATGTGGCATACGCGCCGCCCGTAGGCTGGCCGGGCCGTGGAAACCATCTCCCGGCCCTCCCAACGGACCATCCGGCCCGCCGCTCCCCCATATTCCCAATGCCCCATCGCCTCCGGAATCGCCATGTTCCACGTGGAACATTTCGTAGCTGGCCCTGCCCCATGGCCCTGGAACCAGCCCTTCCCAAAACTCGTTCACAAAATCGGCCCGCAACCCCCCGAAATCGGCCGGTTTTAGCTACGAAGCCGCATTTCTGCCCCATCCCTGCCCAAGTCCAAATTCCTGTACACTTGTACAATGTCACCCTTGGGGCGTGGCGCCTGAAACCTCAATGGGTAGTTCATGCATGAACCAGTGGTTCGTGGATGAACTACCTTATTAGGGGTTCCGGTTTGGGACCGCCCGCCTCCACACTGGACGGGAAATTACAGGTCCGGCGGGCAATTGACGCCGGGAACCGGGGGAGAGACAAGATGCGAGACAACAACTACGACAACCGCCGAAGGCCGACACTGGCATCAACACCAGGGCCGCGCCGCCGGTCTACACGGCGGGGGAGCGAAAGACGGTGCGGCAGGGGCTGCGCATCCTGGCCAAGATCATCGCCCGCGCCCACCTGCGGAGGCAGTCGGAACGGAACCGTGTAGCCGCTCCGGCCCGCCGCCGATAAGCAGGCACGATGAGCGAGCAATTCCCGAAATCGGCGGCTCTGAGTGACGGTTGCCCCTTGCGTTCTAGGTATCCGTAAAGATCCCATAAGTACGGTATGGGTCAAGCTCACGACCGCGAGGGAACGGCAATGGGCAGCACGGAAGCACCGACGGCATATCCGGCCACATCGGACGAAATGACGACTGCCCTGACCGCGGCCCTGGAAGCGGGCGACCACGTATCAAGTACGGGGCAGGCTCTGGACCGGATAATGGGCACCCTGTGGCAAATGACCCGCGCCCACCGGATGAGACGGGTCGCCCAGGAGACCGGCCTGGGACGGGAGAGTCTGTACAAGTCCATGCGGGCCGGGGCAAGCCCCGAGTTCAACACCGTGATCAAGGTTCTGCGCGCCCTGGGCTTCCGCCTCCAGGCCGTCCCCCTCGCCGAGACTGCTGACCACCACAATCGCCAAAATCCGAACCCACAATGAAAGTGGGGGAAATGAGAAAACAGGTACAACCCCTCACCCCGTCGGCCCTGTATGCGAGAGTCTCCAGCGACCGCCAGGACATGAACCCCTACGTGGCCGCCCGGCTTAGGGCGCTCCGGGGCTACGCCAAAGCCAACGGTTATTCAATTGCCCGGGAGTACGTGGCCGAGAGTGGGCGCATCGCCGATAGGCCCCAGTTCCGCAAGATGATCGACGAGGGCGGCAGGGCCACCGCCCCCTTCCAGGTGATTCTCGTCTGGAAGTTTTCGCGCTTCACACGCAAGCGGGAGCACGCCGTGGCCTTCAAGTCCATGCTCCGGCGCAAGGACATCCGCGTGGTGTCCATCACCGAACATGCCGACGACTCCCCCACCGGCAAGCTGATGGATGCCATCATCGACAGCGTGGACGAATTTCACTCGGAAAATTTGCCCTGGAAAACGCGTGTTGTTCCGGTGGTGGCCCCAATTTCGAGTGCTTTCGATTCGCCCTAACTTCTGAAAGTGGGGCAGGAAAATCATTGCGAATTAAAACGCGATTGCCCTGGGTTTTCGGGTAACTGTTCAGTCTGGAGGGGATCCGAGGACCTGAAGGGCGAAAATTGGGGGCGAATCCCCGTTGCTGACGCTCAGGCTGACGGCTATCAAAGAACTTTCGCCTAATTCGACCCGCAAAGTCTGAACAGTTACGCTTTCGGTGATGATGTTCTTCCGAATCTGTAATTTGGTATATAATTCCCCCATCAGAATCCCGATACTAGGGACTTTTCTCCCCGGTGAGACCGACCGGGGCCGCCTAAGCCGAACTGCTTCTGGAGGCCCTCAACCGTATTCTGTTCATCGGGCAGCCTCGGAGTATCCAATGCTAATGCCCGGACCGGTGGAAGGTCATGTCAGAAACCATCCCCGCAGTAAGTGAAGAGACTATATCAGACTGGGTAGGCTCACGGAGTTTCCAACTCGGTCGAAGCTACTTCGAAAATGAGGCTATCTTCGACCCTCGCCGCCAAGGCAGCTCCCTCAAAGCCTGCTGCCAAGGCTCCATGCCCCAGCCTTATCGCTTGGGCGTTGCCTTCGGCGCCGAAGGCATCGAAGAGGCCAATTGTTCTTGTCCGGTGGGTGACGGTGGACATTGCAAGCACGTCGGGGCGCTCCTGCTTACCTGGTTGGACCAGCCCGACGCCTTCCGAGTGGTGGCGGAACCGGACGCCGGCCTGGAGCAACGCAGCAAAGAAGAGCTGATTGCCCTAATCAAGCAAATGCTGCGGCTTCAACCCAACTTGGAGACCCTGTTGGAAGTTGCTTTGCCCGGAGGCGACCGGCGGCGCACTCCGGTCAACTCGGAAACCTACCGTCGCCAGGTATCGTCTGCTTTTCGACGTGGCGGGAACGATTGGATGGTGTCCTGGAGAATTGCCACGGACATTGGCATTACCGTGAGTGCTGGCGACGGTTTTCTGGCCCTGGATGACTACGCCAGCGCGAGTATCGTGTACCAAGCAGTGGCCCAGGGGATACTGGAACATTACGAGATGATACATGACGAAGATGGGGACCTGGGCGAAGTGGTGGACCGATGCGTGGAAGGGCTGGGGTGCTGCCTGGCCGGTGCGGGTGACGACGCCGCAGCCAGGGAAAGACCCCTGCAAACCCTCTTTGAAATATACCGTTTTGATGTGGACTATGGAGGGGTTGGCTTGGGAGAAGCTGCGCTGGACCTTATACTAGAACACGCCACCGGAGAAGAGAAGCGCGCCGTTGCCGGTTGGGTGCGGGCCGCCATGCCCGAGGGTAATAGCTGGAGCGACAACTATCACCGCCAAGTGTACGGCCGTTTCTTGTTGGGCTTGCAGATGGCTGACTTGGACGACGCCTCCTTCCTAAGCATTTGTCGTGAGAGCGGCCGTTTGGCCGATTTGGTGGGCCGCCTGCTGACGCTGGGGCGGTTAGACGAAGCGATATCCGAAGCCGAGCCGGCCGGGGACTACGAGTTGCTGGCCCTGGCGGACATATTCCGCGAACATGGCTACGCCCAAAGCGTGGAACCGTTGTTGGTCAAGAGGATTGAAACCAGCCAGGACCATCGCCTGGTGGAGTGGCTCAAGGAACGCCACAAAGAACGGGGAGAACTGGCTGAAGCCCTGGCCCTCGCCAAACGGCTTCTCCAAGCACGCCCCTATCTCGCCGGGTATCAAGAGGTACGAGAGATGTCCCAGCAACTTGGTGTCTGGCAGGAATTGCGTCCGGATCTGCTGGACGAGTGGTCCGCCGCTAAGCAATACGGTCTGTTAACCGACATTTACCTGGAAGAAGGTGACATAGACCTGGCTTTGAAATCGGTGAAGCAAAGAAAGCCGGGTTTTCTATATGGCGAAGACCAGTTAATCCGAGTGGCCCAATCTGCTTCGGAGACGCATCCCCACGCTGCCGTTGACATCTATCTGCAACAAGTGGAGAGCCTGATTGAGGCCCGGGGCCGGGACAACTACCAGCGGGCGTGTTCGCACCTGATCAAAGTGCGAGACCTATACCGGCAACTCTCGGGGGAGCCGGCGTGGACCGACTTTATCACCGAACTACGAGAACGGCATCGGCGACTGCCCGCACTGAAAGAGGAGTTGAGAAACGCTGGGCTGTAATTTTGAGCCAGTGCCGGGAGTATGGCATCCTGGAAGGCTTGAGGTCCCCATTGAGCAATTGGTAGCTCACTCCGGTCATCAGGTGGAGATGGTTGGCTCCGTTGGCCTCGGCGCTGCGTAGTCGTTGTGCCCAGCGTTCAGGAATCCAGATTAGGCCGATGGCGTCGCACATTTAGGCCAAGACATCCCTTGGGGAAAGTCTCACAATGCTACATGCTTTGCAGATTCCCTTTTCCTGTGCTACCCCGCCACTGCAAACCCGGCGGGGAGGGGGCTTTACGACGGCGCCGGGGAAATGCGCCGACTTGCTTGGTCCCACCTGGCCGCAAACGGGCGAAGGACACGCCGAGGAACTTCCCCTGAACCAGGTCCACCACGCCGCCGTAACCGTCCCCGCTGGTGCTGCCGGTGGCGACTCTGCTGGCCCTGGCATTTGGGACCAGGGTGGAAGACGCCTTTGACCGGAAGATAGCCCCCGGCAGCCTGCGGTCCCCGCCCAAGTCGCTGGCTCCTACGCACCGCGGCCCCTGGCACCGGCCGGGACGGAGTGTCAGCGTAATCCATCAGGGCAGCGTCTGGCTGACCAAGTTGATGCACCGGGGCCGGCTCTGGAGCCGGGTGTGGCTGCTGCCCGAACCCTAGCCCAACCTGGAGGTCACCCGCCATGCCCCAGCTTGAAACCCCATACATACCCCTGTCAGCTTCGAACCAGGGCGATGGCATCGGCGAACATGGGGAGCGGCTGTTCAATCATCCGGCCAGTATCCGGCGTTAGCGGTTTCTATGCGAAATAGACCCAAAAGGCAAGGGTGGGTTTGAAACCCGCCCATCCGGTGTATCAGCACGAACAGCGTCATTAACCGGCCCGGATGCCGGGTGGTCAAAGTGGTGGCGTTCGGTGCAACCGTCCAGCGATTGCTCCATCTGTATGGTGACATGGGAGATGCCGAAATCCTGGTAGGCAATCTGTTGCAGCCGGCGTCGCAGAATTTCCAGCTCCCCCGGATAATCGGGGGCGACCAGTACGTGGGCGGTAAGTGACTCATAGCCGGAGGTAATAGTCCAAGCGTGAATATCGTGAACCAAGGTCACACCTTCCACGTTTTCCAGATCGTTGCAGAGCCGGTGCATATCCAGGTGGGCCGGCGTGCCTTCCAGCAGTACCTGAAAAACCTTGACTACCAAACGCCAGGAACTGGCCAAGATAAGCGCCCCGATAAGCACTCCCAGAATGGGGTCGGCAATCCACCAGCCAAAGGCCAGCGCCAGGATACCGGAAATAACTACACCGATTGACCCCATCAGGTCTGCCACTACGTGCCGGAATGCGCCTTCAACGTTGAGGCTGTGCCCGGCGGAACGGCGGAGTATCCAGGCGGCAATCAGGTTGATGACAAGCCCCACACCTCCGGCAACCAGTACAATGCTGCCTTCCACCTCTGGGACTTCCCGAAAGCGGTGGTAAGCCTCGAAGAAAATCCAGCCGGCAATCACCCACAGGCTGACGGCGTTGAACAGGGCGGCCAGCACCTCAGTGCGATAGTATCCGAAAGTGCGCTCAATTGAGGCCGGCCGGTTCGCAATCCACATCGCGAAAAGGGCCAGCCCGATGGCGGCGGCGTCGGTGAGCATATGGGCGGCGTCGGCCAGGAGGGCCAGGCTGCCGGAAAGGATGCCGGCGGCTGTCTCAACCGCCATATAGCCGGAAATCAGCGCGAGGGCAATCAGCAACCGGCGGCGGCTGGCCCCGCGGTAATCGTGGCTATGACCATCGTGGCTATTGTGCGCGTTGGGGCAGTCAGGCGTCATTTCCGGCCTCTCGGTCAGTTAGCCTGATGCGGCGCTGGTCTGTCCGGCATGCCGCCGAGCTTGAGGCGCCTGACCAGCGGGTCCAGTTCGGCATTGCGGGGCATGGATGACCTCCCGGCATCGATTCGCTGCCGAGGGCGAAGACTTCACCGGGCGGCCTGGCGAAGCGTCCCTGCTGGCGGCGGTGGTGAACCCTCCGGCGTCTCGCTTTGCTCCAGGGCCCGCACCATGATGCGCTCGACGTCAAGGGCCTTGCGTCAGGTGACGTCCAGCACTCCGGGATGAGGCGTTGTTCTGGCCGGACGAGCTTGTGTCCATGCCTGATTCCGCTCAGGGCAGGGGCACGTAGGAGAGGTATCCAAAGCGTCATAAACGGCGTTCCGCCTGGCGCAGGATCGTAGTTGTGGCGGACGGGCCATCCGGCGGGGCGCGTCGGTCCCTTACGAATGAGATACCGCGCCAGCCAGAGCGGCGCCCCCGTTGGCCTCCGGGACGTTGTCACCGGGCGGGGCCGGAAAGGCTCCACTACCCGCTCGAAAATGGCCTCATTGAAGGTCCTGATGAGCCCTTCCCACCAGGACCTCGCTTCGGTAGCGCCAGGACCTTTCGGCAATTTCATCAAAGAAGTCGGCGGGGAGGCCAGACAGGGAGATCGCAACCTCAATCTCTTTGGCCAGGGTGGTGTCGAAGATTCCCGGATCGTCGCTTCCCACCACGAAGGGAACGCCCCACTCGCAGAGTTGAACAATCGGATGGTGCTCGGGCCGCGAGATGCCGCCAACACGGCGGTTCGATGTCGGACATATCTCAACGACCGAGCCTAGGGCGCTGATGCAGCCGGCCGCATACCGTTGACGAAGACGCATCTCTTTGAGCCTCTGTTCGTCGTAATGGACAGTGAGGAGGGCCTGCCGCGGCAGACTGCGCAGCCGGTCCATCTCCTGTGCAATCGCCTGATCGTCCACCGGGACGCCCAACTTGCTGAGTCCTTCCCTGTTCCGAAGATCATAGCGGAACTGGTCCATTCGTTCCGCAACGGACTCCCGGCGGCTGTGGACCCCGTACATGTCCGGGCTGACTCCCAGGGCTATGGCGTGTCCCAACCGGTGGACGCCCATCTCCGCGGCCTCGTGGACCCAGCGTACAGCGCTTTCCAGCGACTTGTCGGAGAAGCTTTCTCCAACGTGGTAAAGAATTGCCAGGGCCCGTTCCGGGTGCGCGCGGTTGAACTCCTTCACCGCTTCGAAAAATTCCCGCTGCTCTTTCGGAGGATGCCCTTCCTCCAGATAGCAAAAGTCGATCCCGGTCAACAGGTGACCACTGGGCCCAAGCGCCACCTCCCTGGTCACTTCCCATCCGGGCCAGGGATTGTCCCTCGAAAGACTGACGGCAAGGCGTGGTTGAATGTCGGAGCCTTCATACTCCGAATAGGCGTCCAACATGGCCAGTAGCATTTGCCTGGCCTGGTCCCGGGTAAAACCGGAAGGTAGCGTCATGCGTTGCTCGGCGTAGCCAATATTCTCCGCAAGTTGTCGTTTCAGAATTTGGTGCATGAAATGGCAGACTCCATAGACCAGGGTCGAAAAGGCGGAACCTTCTTCCCCCAAAGTCGCCCTCTTGATGCCGCAATTCAGCATGTTGTACTTGGCTTGAAACCTGGCAAAGTTGCCGCCGTCTTCGTCCTGAAATACAAAGAGCCTCCGAAACTCGTTCTCCGCTCCCGGCCTCCCCAGATTATATCGATCCAGTATTTCATGAACTGCCGGAAGTTCGCCGTAAGCTTCCCGGAATGAAAGTTCGTAAGGAGTCCAGTCCACAGAACGGTCCTTGACGAATTCAAGAAAATGTTTCCAGTGAATCGACCCGTAGAGGTGGAGGTGGATATCTGCCAGTTTCTGATTAGTGCTATCCATGGCCGAATTCTAACACGCCGTGTTGCCGGCAACTTGCTTCCGAATCCCGGACGAAGGCCACAGAACCAACAACAGGAATGCGGATCCCAGTGCAGCAGTCCACCAACTCTTGGGTTAGTGCTGAGTTCCTGCGGAACGGTCTCACCACGACGCTGGCGGGTACCGAGTATCCCCGAGTGCATGCGCCCGTGATTCCAGGGAAAATACTGCTATTCAGCGCGCCTTCGCGGAGTTCCTGCTCCTGACCATGGAAGGAGTCAAGACGCTACCCCGGAATCAATAGACACCAAAAAGTGCGGTACTCATGGGTAGTGGATTTGCCTAGGACATAGGTTCTGACACCACGGGCCGAAGGATGGGAAATAGCAGCGAGTGGTTCGAGTCCAGTTTGGTGGGGCTGGCCGATGCAGCCTACCTGATACTAACACGCCTGCTTTGGGTTTATGCCAGCTTTGGTTGGGGTTTCAAGTTACGTGCAGGTATTTTCCAAATAGCGAAATCTCGACTTCAACCCGCCATTGCCTGGATTCACAAACGAAGTGCAACAACAAGCTAAGGTGCTGCCATGGGAACTCGGTCCCGACGAATCCCCATCGACCAGCGGTGTGAAGTGGCACGTATTCATGACTACGCGCATGTCCCCTGCAACGTTCTCATCTGATACTATGTCAAACTAGGCAGGCGCCACTCTCGCTGGCCAGTTTGCTCAACCTTTTCCCTGGTCGTTTGCAGATGGACTTCAGCCCGCCCGGGAAACCCACGGACAACACCTTCATCTGGCGCCAGACCAAAGAACTAGAAAATCGTTAATTCGGAGGCCTTTCAATGCCAGTCAAAGGGACCACGCTAACCAGTCTTCGTCCATTGATGCAGGGGGTCAACGGCATGGTGGTAGCCAGCCACCCCAGTGCCGCCATGGCCGGTTTGGAAGTCCTGAAAAACGGTGGTAACGCGATTGACGCCGGAGTGGCCGTCGGCTTAGCGTTGAACGTGGTGCATGTCGATGACTGCAGCTTCCTGGGCGTGGCGCCCACGGTCATATACCTGGCTGACCGGAAAGAAGTTACCACTCTTGACGGGCTCGGGGTCTGGCCTAAAGCCGCGTCGGTCGAGTACTTTCAAAAAAACCACGGCGGAAGAATTCCGGCCGGCGTGCTCTCGTCCTTAACTCCGGCCGCCGCCGATTCGTGGCTAACCTCCCTGTCCACGTTTGGCACGATGACCTTCGGAGAGGTGGCGACCGCGGCCATCGACCTGGCCGGAAACGGTTTCCCCATGTTCCGTTACCTGGCCGGCCGGTTCAAGACCGCCTTCGACCAGTACAGCGCGCACCCGTCAACCGCCGAGATTTACCTGCCTGGCGGCCGGGCCCCCAAACAGGGCGAGATGTTCTATCAGAAGGACTTGGCCGCCACCTTGGCCAAAATCGCCGATGTGGAGGCTTCCAACACCGGGAAAGGCCGGGAGGCCGCGCTCAAGGAGGCCAGAGACTACATCTACACCGGCGAACTTGGCCGCAAGATTGCCGCATACAACGGGGAGATGGGGGGTATGCTCACCGAGGAAGACCTAGCCCGGTATCATGTCCAAGTGGCTCCGCCCGTGACGGTAAACTACAAGGGCTACGACGTCTACAGCACAGGGCCGTGGGGCCAAGGACCGACGTTCCCTCAAGCCCTCAAGATCCTGGAAGGTTACGACCTGGCGTCCATGGGCCACAATTCCGCCGAGTACATCCACACCGTGAACCAGGCCTTGAATTTGGCCTTTGCCGACCGTGAGCAGTACGTGGGAGACCCGGATTTCGTGGACGTGCCGATCAATGAAATGCTGGCGGCGGAATATCTGGCTAAGCGCCGGTCTCTAATCGATCCGGACCTGGCCTGGCCGGGTACGCCCCCCGCGGGAGACCCGCGAAACGGAAAGGCGACTATCGACGGGGCCCCGCAGTCCCCCGGAGAGGCGGCGGTCCCTGTTGGCACAGCCGGAGTCAGCGGCGGCGGGACTTCTTACTTCGCCGTAATCGACCGGGATGGAAACATCTTCTCCTCCACCCCCAGCGAGGGCACCAAGAACGGCGGGCCAATAATTCCGGGCACCGGCCTGGCGTTCTCATTGCGCGGCTCCCAGTCCAAGCTCACTGAAGGCCATCCGGCGTCGGTCGCAGGGGGCAAGCGGCCCAGGCTCACTCCCGCGCCCGCTCTGGTGTTGCGCGACGGCGAGCCCGTGATGGCCCTTGGCGCCCACGGTGGCGACCATATCCCGCAAGGCACTCTGCAACTGCTGTTGAACGTCTTGGAATTTGGCCGCGACCCTCAAGAGGCCGTGGAGGAACCCCGTTTCTATAGCTATAACTTCCCCAGTTCCAACTGGGCGTCCAAATATGAGCCGGGGATGCTGCGGTTGGAAGGCCGTATTTCCGGTGAAGTGGCCGAGAAATTACGGCGGAAGGGCCACACGATAGAGCAGTATCCCGATTGGTGGGAAGGTTCAGCCTTGTATTGTGTCATCACTCGCAACCCGGAGACCAAGGTGCTGCAGGGCGGCGCGGACCCGCGGTGCGAGGCCTACGCCGTCGGTTTCTAGTCCCGCCGCAAACACTGGCAATCTTCGTGAGGACAATTTGGCAGTACGCCTGAAAATGGGCGTCGATGAGCAGATCTTCCCTAAGACCTGTAGAATTCCTTTCAAGCCAGTTTGAAGGAGGCCCACGTCCATCATGAAGTTTGCCCTTTTTTTGCTGGGTTCCTGGACAGAGCAGGAGACCAGCGCCCAAAGCCGGATCTTTGGTGAAATGCTGGAACAGGTCGAATACGCCGAGGAGGTAGGCTTTGATTCGATCTGGATTGCGGAGCATCACTCCAGCCGGTACGGCATCTGTCCCTCCCTGATGCCGCTGCTCAGCCACATCGCCGCACGTACCAGGAAGATCCGGATCGGGGCCGGCGTCAGCGTCTTGCCGTTCCACAATCCCATTTTCCTGGCTGAAGAGAGCGCAATGTTGGACGTGCTAAGCAATGGCAGGCTGGACTTCGGGGTTGGACGTGGCTCGGCAGATTACGAGTACGGTAACTTCAATATCGACTTTGACACCCGCGACGTGCGAACTCAGGAGGGCTTGGACATTATCCTGGGGTTGTGGACCCAGTCCGACTTCACTTTTCAGGGCGAATTTTATCAGGTGAAAGACCTTACAATAGCTCCCTGGCCAGTTCAACAACCCCATCCCCCGGTGTATCTGGCCGTATCCCGCACGCCCGCCAGCGTGGACGTTGCCGTAGCGCGGGACCTGCCCATCCTGACCAGCTTTTCTACCCCGGAGGCCGACAACCTGGGCCTGTTTTCCCTTTATGCTGAACGCTGCGCCGCTGCCGGTAAGAATCTGCCTCTGGAGGAAATGCCCTACTTCCGGTTTGTCTACTTGGAGGAAGACGGACCGGCAGCCCGGGAATACCCGAGGCAGTCCCTGACCTGGGTGCGGGACCTGGGGGGTTATCGGCGCACCTTGACCCACGGCGATGAAATCAATGTGGACCTGGACCACTGGCGCCGGACCCGCACCGTCGAACCGGCCAGCTATGAGTCGGAACTGGAGACCACCGCTTATTTCGGCACTCCAGAGCAATGTGTGCAACGAATCACCAAGTTGCGGGACGAACACGGCATCGGGTACTTTGGCGCCAGCATGTCCTTCGGTAGTATGGAGCACTCCAGGGTATTGCGTTCAATGGAGCTTTTTGCCAAGGAAGTGATGCCCAAGTTCCGGACATAGGACTCCGTCACCGACTCTTACGAGTCCAGGATCTCGCTGCAGGTCATGGGGGTGTCAAACGCGAGGGTGGGAATCTACTGGAATGAGCGCCCCTAAGTCGCGAAGGAGACACCATGACCAGCGTTGGATACAATCCGGCAGGTCAATTCGACGTCGAAATTACCGATCTGGTCTACCTGGAACGCCAGAGCGGCAGCCTCGGGGCAACCATCTACCAGCCCCAGGGCGAAGGGCCTTTCCCAGGTTTGCTGGACGTTCACGGCGGCAGATGGTTCCTGAACGACCGTTCCCACGACCACCTCATGAACTCGGCCTTCGCGGCCAGCGGCATTGTGGTCGTCGCAATAGACTTCAGGTTGGCCCCACAACACCCCTACCCGGGACAGGTCGTGGACACTAACTATGCTACCCGCTGGATGAAGGCCCAGTCCCGACAGCTTAATATAGACCCGGCATCGGTGGGCGCCTTGGGCTGTTCCAGCGGTGCCCACACTGTCGCGCTGAGCGGAATGCGCCCCAAGGACTCCCGCTATAGGGCGTTGCCGCTCCGCGGAGGAGCAGATGTGGACGCCTCGTTGCGTTACATGCTGTGCTGTTGGCCCGTCCTTGACCCTCACGCGCGCTACCTCTGGGCCCGCGAAATTGGCGACCACCGGTTGATAGGCCCCACGGAGTCTTACTTTCCAGATCACGCAAGCCTCCATGAAGGCAACCCTCAGGAGGTCCTGGAACGGGGAGAGCCCGTGGAGCTGCCTCCTGCGATAATCATCCAGGGCGCCAATGACTCAAACGTCCCCCTGTTTATTCCCCAAAAGTTCGAGGCCGCGTACCGGACCGCCGGAGGCGACATCGAGCTGGAACTGTTCGCGGGGATGCCCCACGGCTTCGGCAATATTCCCGGAGCTGAATCCGAACGGGCCATTGAGTTGATGAAGGACTTTATCGCGCGGCAATTGTCACGCCCGGCGGTGGCGCCGGTTTAACAGAGTTTTCAACCGGCAAGACCATTGGAGAGCCGTTACGAAAGGGTGCCCAGACCCGGGATAATCATCTCCCGGAAGGCGTCCACCTCGGCCCACGGCATGTCGTAGCCACCCTCCTGGGTGTGAGTGGGAAAGATGAAGACGTGATTGATACCCGATTCGTCTCTGGCCCGCTTTAGTCTGGCTAAGCATTCCTCAGGTGTGCCGAATATTCCGAAGGCATCGCATATCTCGGCCGCCTGAGCATCGCCGATGCTCTCAGGGACGAAATCGTCGACCAGGTCGATGCCGGCCTCTCGCAGCCAGAAGAGGTTGGAATCGCTGGGGTATTTCAGGTACGGTTGGTCGGGTCGGAACCACTGTTGAGGAAAGCGACGAGCGCTCGGGCCGTCATCCGACACCGTGGTTGGGGTGATGAAGATCGTCCGGAAACCGTCGAGGCTGCGCCCGGCCCGCACCGTTCCGATTTCCAGTCGGCGGCGGGCCGCGTCGACCGCTTTGGGATGAAGGCCGACAAGCAACAGGGCGCCGTCCGCTACTTCCCCGGCCAACTCCACCATCCTCGGACCGGCGGCGGTCATGAATACTGGCGTCGGCTGGTCGCTGAAGTTACGCAGCCGGGTTTCCACCCCGTTGAATTCCACTCGCTCGCCTCGCAGCAGACGGCGAATGGTCAGGACGCTCCGGCGCATCGCCTCCACCGTGGCCCGGGGCCAGCCAATATTACCGACAGAGAGGTAGCCTGGGCCCACGGTCAAGCGTATCCGTTCTGGTGCGATCTCCTCCAACGAGTGGGCCAGCGAGGCTAGGACCATCGAATGGCGGGTGACCGGGTTGGTAGTTGCGGGGTAAAGGACGAGCTGAGAGGTACGCTCGGCGGCCAAGGCCAGGGTGAGAAAAACGTCCCGCCCGCTGTGCTGATGGTCGTGGACTCCAACCCCGGAAAATCCGGCGGCCTCACATCCAGCGATGAAATCGGCAGTCTGTTGGACCGGCAGGCCGACGGGCACCCTGATATCCACGTTCATCGAATACTCCTACTGTTCAGACCAAAGATGGGTGAACTGGCTGGCCACCACCTGCTCATAGGCCACGTCGCCGGAGAGCAGGCCGATACTCCGAGAGAACTCGTTGAGACTGGCTACGGAGTTCGGAGAAATTCCGGCGGTGTAGAAGGGAGCGTCCCGCCGGACCAGGTCCTCGACCAATGCGGCCTCATCGGGTGGGAACAGCCGTTGGCCGACCTCGGCAGCCAGAGACAGATCGGCCTGCAGCGCCCCTTGCGCCTCCACCACCGCCCGCACCGCTCCCTCCGCCGTGGCGGGAAAGTCTTCAATCAACCTGTCGGCGGTGACCAACGCCGGAAAGGTAAAGTCCCTCGCTACCGGCGGACCGAGACCTCGCCGCGGGTCAAGCACCACGTTGCCTATCCCGCTCCGCACCGCCACTTCAGCTCCCATCGCGTTGGCCCAAAACCCGTCGATTACTCCCTCCGCCAGGGCTTGGGCGGCATGGACCCCGAAGGACGCGCCGGGCCCGCCGCTGCCGGGTACCGGAGCCAACTCCACGCCGTCCCTCGTCGGGTCTAAGCCCGCCTCGGCCAGCAACCGGCGCAATGCGGCGTCGGGCCCGGGGGCCGCTCCGATACGCAGACCCTTGACCGCCGCAACATCTCCTGGCAGAACCCTTAGCCCGGAACGCAACACCAGCAACCAGAAGGTATGTTGGGACAGGGCGGCCAGCAACTTGGCGCCCTGCCAGCCGGGGAAGGCAGACAGAGTGGCGTGGGCGGGACCGGCCACGAAGTCGACCCGGCCGTCCCGCGACGCTTCCATGGCCCTGCCCACCGGGAAGACCATCTCCAACTCCACGTCTATTCCCTGCGTCTGGAAAAACCCTAGCTCCACGGCGGCCACCGCCGGAAAGTAGGAGTTGGACACCAGGTCGGGAACGGCGATGCGCATTTGAGCCGTCTCCTTAGCCCTCGGGCCGGGCATTCGGGTGAGGGGTTGGGCCAAGTTTACCACCGGGTTCGTATTCAGTATCCTCTGCAGGAGGGACGCCGCAATGAAGCATGAGCGTGAAACAGCTGGCTTACATTGAAGGACCCAGCGGCGAAGGACCCGGCCACATGTTGATAACACTTATAGGAGGCAAGCCGTATGACTACGTCCTACCGTCCCAACGGATTGGTCCGGTACCACGCTGCCGGCGCGTACCGGGGGTATACTCTCTTCTCTCCCAACGGCGGGGACGACGCCTACCTGATAGATATGGAAGGCAACTTCGTCCACCGTTGGCACTATCCTGGCGGCATCGCCTACGGCTACCTGTTGGGCAATGGCAACCTGCTTTTCCGGGACCAGGGGTCCAATCCTCCAGGCGCCGACCACATCCGGGAACTAGACTGGGACAGCCGGTTGGTCTGGGAATATTACAACTCCAGCTTGAGGCGCCACAACCGGCTTCCCAACGGGAACAACCTATTCCTGTTGCAACGGGACAGGATATCCGCCGAACTGACCCGCAGGGTCGGAGGCGGCTTTACTACCGCCAGCGACCCGGAGCAGATGTTCAGTGATCAGGTGGTGGAGGTTACGTCCGATGGGACCGAGGTGGACGTATGGCGGTCCGCAGACCACCTGGACCCGGATACGGACGTGATTTGCCCCCTGGAAAGCCGCGGTGCCTGGGGCGGCGCAAACGACCTTACTTCGTCGCCCGACGGGAGCACCTTCCTGATCAGCTTCCGCATCCTCGATACTGTGGCGTTAGTGGACCGGTCGAGGGGAGAGATTACCTGGAAATGGGGGCCGGGTAACATATCTCATCAACACCATCCCACCTATTTGGACAACGGTCACGTGCTGTTGCTGGACAACGGTTCCCACCGCCGGGGACTCAGCTATTCCCGGGTCATCGAGGTGGACCCATCTACCAGCGAGGTCGTGTGGCAGTACCGGGGCCTGCCGATGGTCTCCTTCTTCACCCACTTCACCGGCGGAGCGCAACGCTTGCCCAACGGGAACACTTTGATAACCGAAGGTCTTGCGGGCAGGTTGTTCGAGGTAACTCCCGGAAACGAGATCGTGTGGGAATTCGTCAGCCCCTTCTTTGTTCCGTCCCAGTTCGGCATGGCAAACGGCGTGTTCCGGGCCCACCGCTACGGCCCCGACCACCCGGCTTTACAGGGAAAGGTGTTGGACCCGGAGCGATTCGGCAACTTCAATCGGCTGTATCGGGGGAGGTAGGAAGAACTGTGGACGAACACTGATCGCAGCACTGACTATGTCGGCAGACATTGTCGTCCGTAGATTATAAATCGCGGTTGCTAATACGGCCTCCCAGGCGACCAGGCGCACTTTACAACGGTTCTGGCCTAGAGGCCAACGTGGTTTACAGCCGGCGCTTTGCGTTGACGGCCTATGGGTTGCCGCCTATGATGGCTTGCAACCTCTGGTGAATATCGGGAGGCGGGAACCGTTGGAGGTCCCTATGGTCCGGAGCGAACTTCCTCTCCACTCCGCGTCGGCACTCGCCAGCCTCATCGAAAGCAAAGAGGCGTCTCCTGTGGAGGTGGTCGAGGCCTACCTGCAACGGATCGACGACCTCGACTTCAAGTTCAACTCCTTTATCACGGTACTTCGGCAACGGGCTCTGGAAGATGCGAGGCAGGCCGAACGGGAAATCCTGGCCGGCGCCTACCGCGGCCCGATGCACGGCATTCCGGTGGGGGTCAAAGACCAGATCTGGACCAAGGGCATCCGCACTACCGGGGGCTCGCGCATCTTGGCCAACTTTGTGCCCGGCGACGACGCCACAGTAATTTCCAACCTGAGGAACGCTGGCCCCATTCTGCTGGGCAAGACCAACCTTAGCGAATTCGCCATCACCGGTTTCACCCACCGGTTCAGCACCCCCCGCAATCCCTGGGACCTGGACATCTCCGCCGGTGGCTCCAGCGGCGGGTCGGGAGCGGCCACGGCGGCCTTCCTCTGCGCCACCTCCTTAGGAGAGGACACCGGCGGATCGATTCGACGCCCGGCGGCTTGGTGCGGGGTCGTCGGGCTGAGGCCTGGCTGGGGACGGGTCAGACGTTACGGGTTGATGCGGGGCGTGTGGTCGATGGACACCATAGGGCCGATCTCCCACACTGTGGAAGACGCGGCCATCACCCTGTCGGCAATCGCCGGCTACGACCCCAAAGACCCAACCACCTGGAACACGCCGGTGCCCGATTACCGGCAAGCCTTGGACGGCGACATCAGGGGCCGGCGCGTGGGAATCGTTACGGAGTTGCTCCACAGCGACATGGTCGAGCCCGACGTAGCCAACGCCTTCACAGCCGCTGCCGGCACTCTAGCGGAACTGGGCGCCGAGGTTGAAGAGGTCTCCATTCCGTTGGCGGCCCACGCGAACGCCATCTCCGGTACGTTGCTGGCGGTCGAGCCGGCCGTCAACATGAAAGAATGGGTCCGGGAACGAATCCGCGATTTCGGCCACGATAATCGCATCGGACTGCTTACCGGCAGCCTGCTCCCGGCCCAGGCCTACTATAAGGCCCAGAAGCTCCGCTCCCTGCTGCGTGGGGATGTGCTGGAGGCTTTCCGGACCTACGACGCGCTGGTGATGCCGACCTCCGGAAGGCAGGCCGTCCCGCTCCAGGACGACCCCCCGGTGACCAGCAAGGAGACCGCGTCGCGGTTGCCGTTCATGCGCACTAATACCTTCAATCTATCGAACGCACCGGCCATTTCCGTGCCCTGCGGGTTCGGCGGAAGGGGGCTGCCGGTGGGCCTTCAAATCGCCGGGCCGCCCGGCGGGGAGGAGTTGGTGTTGAAACTGGCCCACGCCTACGAACAGAACACCCCGTGGCACACCATGATACCTCCAACCGCTGAGATATAGAGGTTGATGTTATGTACGACAAGCCCATGATCAGCTTGGAACAGGCCCAGAACGCGATTGCGGCCATGATCGGCGATTACAACACGAACCCTAACCGGCGCAAGGTAGACATGGCCGTGGTGGACGATGCCGGAAACCTGCTGGCCTACGCCCGGATGGACCGCTGCCTGAGGCCCACCTTCGCCATTCGCAAGGCCTACACTTCCGCGGTCCGCGCCATGGATACCGCCGCCTTCGCCGAGCAACTCAGCAGCTCGGGTAGGTCGCTTGAGTCCTTCGGCGATCCCCAGTTGATAGCCATACCAGGGGGAGTCGCCGTTTTCCTCGACGGGGCGGCAGTCGGCGCCATCGGCGTGGGCGGCCTGCCCAGCGGGCTCGACGACGAAGCCATCGCCCGGGCCGGGTTAGCGGCGTTGGGCATTTAACGGGGACGGCCCGATAGAGCGCCAACCCGTCAGCCACCGTCACGACGGTTGACTGCCTCCGACGATCACTCGTAAGGTTGCAGCTCGATTTCCTTGAGGGCCGGCAAAACTTCCCGGCCCAATAGTTGGACCGACCGCATCACCTCCTCGTGCTTAATGTTGCCGTCGCTTCCTATTAGGATCAGGTAGCCCGGATTGAGGCTCTCGATGGTCTGGGTCAACTTCTTCGTCACGGTTTCGGGACTGCCCACCACAATCGCGCCCACTTCCTGAAGCTGCTCGTACGTCATTCGCGAGTCGGGGCCCCCGGCACGCCTCCTGCTTAGCCGGGCGGCCACCGCCGATTGGTAACCCGGAGGATCGTTATGCTCCCTGGGCCCACGCATCCGGTGATCGCCGTTCCACAGGAAACCCTTTCCGATTTCTTGGGCTTTTTCGTCGGTGTCGGCGACAACCGCCCGTATTTGATAGCCGAAGTGTTCCGGCCCCGGCTTGAACCCGGCCTCATTGGCGGTATCTATGTATACCTGTTTCAACTCGAGGGTCAGGTCCATCAACGCCCCGAGGTTCACGTAAGTATAGCCGCGGCTTGCCGCCCAAATAACGCTTTCAGGGCTGCTCCCGCCGGGGAACCATATAGCGGGATGGGGCTGCTGCACCGGCAGCACCCACGGGTTGACCACCCGGTGGTGGTAGTACGTCCCTTCCCAGCGGAAGGGTCCCGGCTCCGTCCAGCACTTGATGATCAGGTCGTGGGCCTCCTCGAACCGTTCGCGGTTCTCGGTGGGGTCGAGGCCGGCCATCAAGGTCTCCACCGCTCCTCCCCTTACGAACCCGGAGACCAGCCGTCCTCCGGAATAGCAGTCCAGCATAGCCAGTTCCTCGGCCATTCGCACCGGGTCGTTCACCGGGATGATGTTGCCCAGGATGGCTATCTTGGCGTTCTTTGTCACCTTGCTGATAACCGCTGCATCCAGGTTGGCCGAGGGTTTCATGTTCCAGTAAGAGGCGTGATGCTCGTTGGTCATTATCCCGTCGATGCCTTCTTCGTCGGCCAGGGCGTACTGCTCGTGGTACTGGTTGTACAGCACATGTGCCTTTTCCGGGTCGAAGTACGTGTTCGGGAAGTCGATTCTGCCCGACTTGTACTGGGAGATTTCCTCCTCTTTGATGTATGTGTAGGGTTGTTGCGAGTGAAAGTACAGCTCTATGGTGTCTTTCGTTTCAGCCATGGATTCCTCCTGAGGCTTTATTTTTAAGCCTATTCTGGAAGCGGCCGGTTAACCTGTAAAGGGGATCTCAACTCTCGTCCATCAGTCTACGTGCAAGGGATAACAGCATCAAGTCGCCGCCCCAGCGGGCGGCCAGGGACAGAAGTGAAGCTGACTTCGCCATGCCTTTCCTCTATGACTATGACCCTCGCCTCACCTCGTTTGACTACCGCAACATCAATGCCACGGGTAGGCTCGACAGCCACTGCCGTATCGAGAACAGCCTGCACTAGTACTCAGTCAACTTAGTTTGAGCTAATATTTAATAAATCGGACAATTACGCTATCCTGCCTGGTGGGAAGTGTCGATGGTGGGGGTGGCAGTGATGGTCAGGGACAAATACGCAGTGCGGCCGGAGCCGGAACAAAAGGAAGAACTCCAGCATTTGATTCGGGGCGAGAAAAGCTCCGCCCGAGTGACGGCCCGAGCCCGGATTCTACTCAAGAGCGACGATGGTTGGGCGGCTCCCCAGGTGGCGGAAGCCCTGGATGTGGCGTTGGGCACCGTGTACCGGATCAAGCAGCGTTTTACCGGGGAGGGACTGGCTGGGGCCCTGTGGGACCGCCGCCAGGCCAACCGGCATCGGAAGCTGGACGACCGGGGCGAAGCCCACCTGGTCGCCTTGGCCTGCAGCCCAGCGCCGGAGGGCCATGACCACTGGACCCTGCGCCTGCTGGCTGGAAAGGTGGTGGAATTGGGGTTGGCGTCCTCCATGTCCCACGAAGGAGTGAGAAAGCGGCTCAAAAAAACGCCCTCAAGCCTTGGCAGAAGAAGGAATGGTGCATCCCCCAAGTGAGCGCCGAGTTCGTGGCCAACATGGATGACCTGCTGGACCTCTACGCCGAACCCTATAACCCAAAGCGGCCGGTGGTCTGCTTTGACGAGACCTCCACCCAGTTGTTGGCCGAGACCCGGCCGCCGCTGCCGGCCCAGCCGGGACGCCCGCACAGTCTCCTAAAAGAATTTTACTCCAGCACACCTTCCCGATACCCGGCAGGCCACGCGCAGGAACCAAGCAGACCAAACGCGCCAGGAAGAAACTCCCCAAGCCGAAACCCAGAGGTGACGGGAAGAGACCTCCCGCCACCAGGGCCAAGGACCCAGAAACCGCGAGGGAAGCGCGCCGGGAGTACGAACGGGCCAGGAACAGGACACCGGAGCGCAGGGAGTACCGGCTGCGCCACGCTGAGGAACAGAGACAGAAGGCCAAGCAGCTTGGCAAGTGCCAGAACTGCAGCAAGCCGGCGATTCCCCGCCAATCGCGATGCCCCACCTGCGCCGAGGCCAACCGGCAGTCCCGCAGGCGCAGCGACGCCAGGCGGAGGGCCGCGGCCAGACAAACGGCAACGACGGACAAAGCAGACCAGTGAGCGGCGAACAGAGTATAATCCTCACCGTGACGACCATCAACTCCCTCGACGACTTCCTCCGAGCCCTCGACGCCAACCCATCCTGGCGGGAGGCTGTCCGAACACGCATCCTGGGCGAGGAACTGCTTCAACTCCCGGTCAAGTTCGACGCCTTTGTCCAAGAGCAGAGGACGAGTCATGCGAACATAGACGCCCGGCTGGACCGCATAGAGAGCGACACCGGCACCCTCAAGGGGGACTTCGCCAGGACCCGGGCCATCCAGGACGCCCAAGGGGTAACGTCCGACATGGGTCTAGCGTTCGTCCGGACCCTCAGCGCCACGGACCTGAGCGACATGTCAGGGAACGCCCTTCCCAGGGACATCGGACGCAGCTTCAGGAGCGCAGATCTGGTGATCGAGGCAACGGACGGGACCGGCACCCGCTACATAGCGATGGAAATATCCTTCACCGCGGACCGGAGGGACTGCGACCGGGCTATCCGGAACGCCGGGCTCATCACCCGGTTCACCGGGAAACCGGCGCAGGCCGCCGTCGCAAGCGTCAGGAACGACCGGGACGCAACGGAGGCAGTGAAGTCCGAGGCAGTGTACTGGCACCCGCTGGAGGACCGGACGCCGAGTCCTGAGTAGTTTCTTCAGAGCTACCCTGGGACACACACCAAGACCCTCAAGTCTCCTCCGAGACGAACGTCTCACGCTTGACGCCCTGTGCGGGCAGTAATAATCTTGCGGAGGCAGTCACGAACCAACCAGCAGGAATAGGAAGTGACGACCTCAGCAAGCCCGCTACTGCCCAGTCCCACTGACCCAGTCAGGCAACCCATCATCAATTCCCCGTACCATCCACCCGAGTACCACTGGGACCTGGACTACAGCGTCAAGGCCATCGACAACGTGCTTGATGGGAGGCGTGGGTCCCAGAACATCCCTCCTGTCGCGGGATCGAGGAGGACCAGGGGGCGAGTACTGCTTCCCGGCCAGTTCGGCGCAGTCTGGACCCCGCTGGACCTGGTCAATGACATCCGGGAGGCCGTCAGCGCATGGCAGGCCACTGGATACCCCGGCATCACTCAGACCAGCAGGGACCTCATCAACCACTGGACGGACGAGGAAGCCTGCCAACCCTACTTCGCCCAGATTAACGCGGTCCTGACCCACATCTACCTCCTGCGGGCCGGAGGGACGCCAATCAGAGCACGACTGCTGATTCGGAAGACCGGGACAATTCTATGGCCTTGAAGAGCGACATACAATACCCCATAGCCTACCAGCCACCATTCGAGGTCATCCACTTCGGAGATGCGGCAATAGGAGCAAGATACCTCTGCCTTGGATGCGATGAAGAGATGATCCCGCGCAAGGGCCAGATCAAGAGGCACCACTTCGCCCACAATGCAGGATCGGAAGAGTGCAACCCCGACAACGCCCTGGACGAGACGGCAAAGGCTGCAATATGCCAAGGATTCATGAGCGCCGTCCAACTGGGAGAGAAATACCTCGTCCAGTTCCCCTGTTCAAGGTGCCGCCAACCAATCGGGGTGAACGTAGCATCCCAGGGTGCCACCATCGCAACAGAGAGGAGCGTTATTCAGGGTACCAGGTCCGACCTGGTCATAACGAAAGTGGACGGGAAGAGTCCCAGAGTCATCATCGAAATCGTAGTCCACCACGACATAGAAGAGCCCACTGGGGAGAGATACAGAGACTCCAGTATACCGGTGATTAAGGTCAGACCGACATGGGAAACGGTCGACAGACTAACCAAGCGGGCCTACGGCGAAGAATCCCTGAACGTCGAAGACAAAATATGCAGAAGATGCAAGGAAACCAGCCAGGCCCACAGACAGTGGCTTGAGGGAACAAGAGAAAGGCTGAAGGATGCCCTACGGGCAGCGCAGGGAAACCCGGATAGACCCTTACCAATCAGGCAGGATAGATACGGCTCATTCTTGAGGCGAGATACACGGGATCGAGTAAACGCAAACGCCAGAAGGCTGGCGGCAACGGGATTCATGCAACAGCCCAGCAGGCCCACCCTGTTTCGCGTACAAGCTGACGGCTGGACAGTCTACGCAGACCTGGACAGCACGGAGGTGATGAGGATATGGGAGGTGGACTGCGCTCCCGGGCTATACGCCTTTCCAGAAGACACGGAGCCCCCGAGGTGCAGAGAATGCGTCCTAGTGTCCTGTATTCAAAGTTCGCTGGCAAAAGCGGGCGACGTTGGCCAGGATTTGGTCGGCGGTCTTGGTCCAGACAAAAGGTTTGGGGTCTTCGTTGGTGACGTCCAGGTAGCGGTAGATGGCAGTCTCCAGTTCGGCGCTGCTCTGATGCACGCCGCGGCGCAACTGCTTTTCGGTGAGCAGACCGAACCAGCGCTCCACCAGGTTCAGCCAGGAGGCGCTGGTGGGTGTGAAGTGCATATGGAAGCGGGGCCGCTTGGCAAACCAGTTCCGGATCAGCGCCGTCTTGTGGGTGGCGTAGTTGTCCGCGATCAGGTGGACGTCGAGGTCGGCGGGCACCTCGGCCTCGATGGTATCGAGGAATTTGCGGAACTCCACGGCCCGGCGCCGTTGGTGGCAACGACCAATCACCTTGCCGGTCCTGGTGTCTAAGGCGGCGAACAGCGAAGTGGCGCCGTGACGCAGGTAATCATGGGTGCGCCGTTCCACTTGTCCCGGGCGCATGGGCAATAGCGGACGGGTGCGATCCAACGCCTGGATCTGGGACTTCTCGTCCACGCACAGGACCAACGCCCGATCCGGTGGATTCAGGTATAGCCCTACAACGTCCCTGACCTTCTCGATGAAGAAGGGGTCCGACGACAACTTGAAGGTCTCCGTGCGGTGGGGCTGCAATCCGAAGGCCCGCCAGATGCGGCTGACCGTGTTGTGGCTCAGCCCGCTGCGCTGGGCCATGGACCGGGTGCTCCAATGGGTCGCGTCCCGGGGCGCGGTCTCCAGCGTCAGCGTAATAACACGCTCCACGTCGTCATCGGTAACCGCTCGAGGCCGTCCGCTGCGCGGTTCGTCCGGCAGTCCGTCCAGCCTCCGTTCCAGGAAGCGAGAACCCCACTTCCCCACCGTCTCATCGGACACTCCCAGGTCGGTGCCCACCGTGGTATTGCTGCGGCCTTCGGCACAGCCCAAAATCATTCTGGCCCGCAGCGCCAAAGCTTGCGCCGTTTTCGGACGACGAACCCACCGTTCCAAGGTTTCACGCTCCACGTCATCCAAAATTAGCGGCGGCATTGGTCGTCCGATTGCCATGGTCATCCTCCTCTGGGCTGCTAACCCGGAGGATACCTCATCGCGAATACTATTACAATGAACTTCAGTTACACCACACTAGACATAGTGGGGGAAACTCTGGAACAGAACGGGGTGGAGATCAGGCGGTACTTCATGGACCACGGGATGCACAACCACTGGGCACCGAATAACGAGGAGGAGACATGAGCCGCAGCGGCCGGAAGCGAACAGCCCAGGAATCCACAACCATAAAAACCAAACCTGCACAAAAAATGGGGGATTAAAATCAATTTTGTGCAAAGCCCCCACCATGCATATTTCAGCAACGAAATTGATTTGGATCTTGCCCGCCGGAACTCGCGTTCTTTTCGCCGCCTGTGCCACGCGGTGGAACAGTTAGTAGATGCCATGGACCAGGCCGTTCTCTCATAGCCCTAGCTGATTTCATCCCTGAGGGGCGTTCCGCACCCATAATCCTTCCACGGCTTGCTGAATGACACCACTCTATGCCCAAGGATCGCGCCATGAAGCAGATAGGACAACTCGGGGCACCATTGCTTAGTTATGAGGGGGTAGGAGACGTCACAGTCGAGGAAGACGGCAACAGACTGGAAAGCCGGGGGTACTTTGAGGCATCCCATCTTTCGTCCGGTCGAGTGGCCGTGGGTTTCGTTCCAAATGACCGCAGGCGTACTTCACGGATTGAACTCCAGACTGATCCCAATTGCGAGCTTTCATTTATTGGACAAGACTTCGACGGCTGGAATCTCAAGACCATAGGCCCAACGCTATTCTCGAGGGTAAGCCGGCTGCCCAAGGATCGCGCCATTAGGACAACGGCTGGAATCTCAAGACCATAGGCCCAACGCTATTCTCGAGGGTAAGCCGGCTGTTTATGCCTGTAGCTGTACGCCCCACTGCGCTCAATTTCAGTGCTCAATACATCGAAGCTTCGCGTAGGGAAGCATCGGCAGCTGGCTACCACAAGTCCCGTTTCTTAGTTTCGAACCTGCTTTGGGACAACAACTCTGGGCAGGAACCAGAACCCTTTAATCTTGAGGTTCCCGACTTCGAAGTAGAAATCATGCCTGTCGATGACTATACAGAAGTCGCCCATCGACTACGGAATATGCATGGCGTAGGGCCAACCGCTCATGTTTGGATCAGGAGTTAACATGAAGAACTCCTGCCATTGCAAAGCTACAGGGGCTTCCTGGACAACCTTATGTACGTCTTTCGCTTGGTTACTGGAAACCAAGTCAACTGGTACTACGGAGAGGCCATCGACGAAAAATCTATGAGACCGGTAGAGAGGGTTCACAAGTATGCCTTGACCCGCCCATATTCCAATACCATCAGATTTCGACCCTTGGAAAGCGGCATGATGAGCGCGGTCCCAAAGTTGAGCCCGTCCGAGCTCGCGAGGGCATTCTTCGGAGATTCCAGACAAAACCTAGACCAAACAGCGGTGAAGGTGTTGATAGACCAATTTACCATGGGTTGCGACGAGACCTCATATTTGGAATCGAAAGGGCTATTAGCATCAAGTCTAACTGAGTTGATAGCTTCCAAAATCGCAAATGCCAATGGCGATTCTGACGCCATTTCTCATCGTAACTTCGTTACCGAGACGTTACCGATATTGAGAGAGGCGGTCGAGAACACCAAATTGCCAAAAGAAATCAAGGAACACGTCAAGAACCAATTGCAAGGTGCATATCGGAACACGTTTCGCCACAAGCTCAAGTCGCTGAATGACCGCCTCGAACTCGGTCTGAACAGTTCCGAGATTGGCCGAGTCGTTGACGTAAGAAACTCCTTGGTCCACGAAGGAACGTATCGGTCAAATTTCGATGATGGGGGATGGGTCAACGACTATCAATTCACGACATGGGTGAACTTTAAAGCTATTTGCCGACTCTTGGGTTACGACGGAGAACTGCCAGTTTTCGGATATGGCCAATGGCCGGAAGTCTAAACGGTCTCTCCCTTCGCAAGCCGTCTTTCTGTCGGAGTGTGCGTCGCATTTATGCATCTACCGCCCACCAAACGGCCCGAACGCTTCTCCACGAAATCGTTCGCCTCCTCTGTGTTCTCCCTCCAAGCCGTCTACACCTCGATCATCTTGTCGCTCTCCCACCCAGCGACGAGCCTGATATAAAGGCGCGGCAGTTTCTGCAGAACCGTCATCGTAGAGAAGGAGTAGCGATGGATGTGCATGACGTCCACCACCTTAACCCCGGCCTGGCGGCACAGTCGAGTGATTTGGAGGCCAGCACCGGAGGAGACCGTCCTGGCCAAGTACGCCGATTACTTCTCACTGAACCAGCACGACCTGGACCGGAACGGCGTCCAGACGGCCCTCTACAGGCCAAGATGATCCGGGACGTGACCCAGGGCATCGTCCCCCAGCGCCAGTGCGTGAACGGAACGGGCCCCTTCAACCTGATGAAGTCCGAGCAACTCGTCTGGGTAATCTAAACTAATATCAAGGTGAAATGCGCAGATAGTGGATGTCAAGCAGCGGCGCCGGACCATCCTCCAAGTATGTATGAGAGGTCTTCACTGGCGCAACCAGGCCAATCTTCATCGTCCCTCGAATGTACATCCCGCCTTGGCTTAGGTTTAGGATGTCGACTACATAGAGACCGTGGTCCGTCGGGAGCGCCGCGGCACCTCCCACGGCGTGCAGCATCCGGGTGGCACGGGGCCTGTACTACCGGCCCAACACCTTCCGGAGCCGCCCCATAGAATGGGAGGAGTCGGCCCACGCCGACACCGGGATGCTGGGCCTCACCACCAGGCACATCTACTTCGCCGGGAGCCGGAAGCGGTTCCGGGTAAGGTATGACCGCATCGTGGCCTTCGACCCCTACGACGACGGGTTCGGAACCATGCGTGACGCGCAGACGGCCAGGCCCCAGAGCTTCCGGACCGGGGACGGCTGGTCCGCCTACAACCTAGCGGTCAACCTGGCACAGGTCCAGGGGTGAACCACCAACTCCCCGCCCGTCTCCTTCCCCGCCAGGGGTCGCCAGCAAGACCTCGCCACGACGAAGCCCATGGGTCTCATCCGGCCGGAAACTCCGGCCACAGGCAGGCAGCCTCCATGCCGTATTCCGGCGGCGGGATACCGCCGTCTTCGAGTCCGCAGTGGCCCAGTGGAACCAAGCCGGGCTCGCCAGGGGGACCGCCATTTGAGTGGGCGGCAAAGCCCCGCGAGAGCACACCCGGGGATCAGCCGCCCACCGGCCTGAGGCGGCGCGCCAGGGCCTCAAGACCGGCGGTCCCGAGCGTCATGAGCAACACGGCCCCCAGGGTGAAGGGAGCCGTCATCATCGCCGTCAGCGCAAAGGCCTCGGGCTGAATTCCCCCAACCGGGACGTCCAGGACCCGGACCACCGCCACGAACCCGGCCCAGAGGGCCAGGAGACCCAGCCCCGCCAGGGCCACACGCGCCGTCCAACGATAACCCTTCATGCTTTCACCACCTGCGGACCATCTTGCGGTAATCCCCGCAGGGAGATTGTAGCAGGAAGGAAATGCGGGCTGGAACTGGTACAGACGGCCGGTCCGCCGAAAGCCAGGCAAAATCCGGACAGCAAAACGGACCTGCCGAGAGCATCAACAGCATCCAGGTGGTGAACCGACGCCGCGCCGCAGCCTTCCATCTCACCCCTGTTGCTGTGCAAGCTCCGAAAGCACGAGGGCGGTCCTCCGACAGGGTACAGGGGATCATGGCACACTGGGCAAGCCCCGCAGAAGCGGGGATGGACCACCTGTCCCTCGCGTGACCGCGGACAACCACGAGGAAAAACCCGCGGGCGCGGGGATAAACCATGCCGAAAGACAACCTCAGGCCAGAGCCCTCACGCTCCCCAAACCCCGCGGCAAACACAACCACAGCTCCGAGGGATCCGAAACCAGCACGCAACCCGACGGCGCGAGCCAGGACACCCCGCAGGGGAGAAGAAGACGCCGCGGGGGCCGAAGGCCAAACTGCCATCCCCAAGGGATACACTCAACCGGTCCCGCACGTGCCGCACCTCGAGGAAACCCGCAGAAGGGCAGCTGGAACAGGGGAGAAAACAACAGCCCCGGGAGTAAAATCACCCGGAGCAGACCCAGCAGAGGAGGCCGGAGCAGAGATGACCGGACACAGACCGGGGGCGGACCAGAGTCCGGACTCCAACGACCCCTTCGGGGTATCCAAGTTCTCGCCAAGACGCAACACCGTCCAGATAACCCTATGCCTGGCCCTCATCCTAGGACTGCTGGCCTGGACGACGATTCACGCCGCCCTCACGGGCAGCCCAACCGCCACCCTGGTCCCGGCCGCCGCCCTGGCGGTCGCGCTCGTCATGATCATCATCCTAGTGCGGGTGAGCATCCGCACCGTCCAGGGGGAAATCTGGATCCGCCGGATGGGAATGGGAGACCTGGAGTACCGGGTGGAACCGACGGGCAACGACGAGATCACCAAGGCGCTGGAGGCGCTGGAGACGCTCCGGCAGAGCTCCCTGAGGGCCATCCAGCTGGACCAAGTCCGGCTGCTATCCCAGGAGCTGCAGGAGAAGAACGTCGAGCTGGAGAGCACTCTGGAGACGCTCAGGAAAACCCAGGACCGGATCATCAGCCAGCAGAAGCTGGCGGAGCTGGGCGAGCTGTCAGCCGGCGTGGCCCACGAGATGCGCAACCCCCTCCAGTTCATCAAGAACTTCTCCATCTCCTCGGACCTGCTCATCAGAGAGCTGGAGCCCCTGCTGGAGCAGCCGGACGAGGCCAGCCGCGAGGAGGCCAGGGAACTCATCCAGGAAATATCAGAGAACCTGGAACGCGTGAACCACCACAGCGAACGGGCCAACGGGATAGTGTCGGGGATGCTGACCCTAGACCGGGGGAGCGGCGGGGGATTCAGACCGGTGGACCTCAACCAGCTGGCGGCCGAGCAGACCAACCGGGGCCATCAGGCAGTGCAGGTCCATGAACCGGGGTTCAGCGCCCGGGTGACGATGGAGGCGGACCCGGACCTGGGGGAGATCACCCTGGTGCCCGAGGACGTAGCCAGGGTGATAGCCAACCTGGTCACCAACGCCTGCCAGGCAATGGCCGAGAAGGCCCGGGGGGCCGGCGGGGACTACACGCCCGAGCTGCTGGTCAGGACGTCGGGGACCGGGGACGGCGTGACCATCACGGTCCTGGACAACGGACCGGGCGTCACGCCGGAGATTGAACAGAAGATGTTCAACCCGTTCTTCACGACGAGGGACACGGGCCGGAACACCGGCCTGGGGCTCAGCCTAGCCCACGACATCGCCCGGGAGCACGGGGGGGACATCGAGGTGAGATCCGAGCCCGGAGAGTACACGGAGATGAGGGTATTCCTGCCGGACGGACCGCCGCCCCAGCGGGAACCAGCCCTGACGGAGCCAGCCGACACGGGACCCTGAGCCGCCGCAGAGGGGAGGAGCACCGCCCAGGGGTCCCGTGATAACCGACAGGAGGATAGACCCCGGCCCCGCAGGCGCGTGGATGGACCCCGGTGGAACAACACCTAGCCGGTACTCCTGCAGGAAACCCCGCGTCTACGTGCAGTAGGCCGAACTCCAGGCCGTACCTTCGAGGTCACCTTCCCGCTGCCGGAACCGAGCAACGCAGGCGGCCGTCCTCCCAGCAGGGTGAAACAGGCGAGGAAGACACCACGAAAAGGCTCCGCCAGTATACCTCCCAAGAAGACGACTCCAAAGGCCCAACAGACGAAGCCCAGACCTGAACCGGTTCAAGCCGGGGAGAGTCGTCGCGAGTACGAACGCCGGAGGAAACAGACTCCAGAGCGCAGGGAGCAGCGCCGCCTCCAGGAACAGGAACGACGCCGGAAGGTGAAAGAACAGGGACTCTGTGTGATCTGCCGCTTACCGGCCATACCGGACCAGAGCCGCTGCTCGACGTGCGCCGAAAAGCACAGGGCATCCCGAAGGAGGTGGCAGGCCCAACGGAGAAGCAAGAACAAGAAGAGCTAAGAAAAGAGCCGCCCAGCAAAGGGACCATGCCTACGGGCAGACCACGTCCCTCTGACAACACCCCAGACCCAAGCCGCGGACCCGTCGGGATAGACCCACCAGAAACACATACTTTTTTGCAGACCATCCTGTTACCGGAGCCCATACGCAAGGGCAAGAAGGCCAAAGGCCGACCACGTCCTGAGAAAGTCAAACAGCCAGTACGAAAGGCGCGAAAGCCGAAAGAGCCTCGCAAACCCTCCACAGATCCCTCTCTCAAGAAGGAAAAACCGGACCACCCGCCGCAACCCGATGAGAACGGGCAGGAAACCAACATTGGTGGCCCGGCAGCGCATGAAGCCAAGCTACTGCAACGCCGTGAGTACGACCGGATAAAGAACAAGAGCCCGGAGCGCAGGGAGTACCAGCGGCAACTTGCCCAGGAACAGAGACAGAGGGCCAAGGAACTCGGCAGGTGCCGGAACTGCAGCAAGCCTGCCATCCTTGGCCAAACGCGATGCCCCACCTGCGCCGAGAATCACCGGCAGTCCCGCAGGCGCAGCGACGCCAACAGAAGGGCCGCGGCTGAAGAAACAGCACCAACGGGCCAAGCAGACCAATGAGAAGGGAACGGCGTATAATCCGCGCCATGACGACCATCAACAACCAGGACGATTTCCTCGAGGCGCTCAGGAACAACCCCCAGTGGAGGGACGCCGTCCGGGCCCAGATACTGGGCGAGGACCTGCTGAAGCTCCCGGTCAAGTTCGACGCGTTCGCCCGAGATCAGAACACGCGGGCCACCAACCTCGAGGAGCGCGTGGGCCGCATAGAGAGATACCGGCACCCTCAAGGGGGACTCCGCCAGGACTCGAGCCATCCAGGATGCCCAGGGGGGTAGCGTCCGACATGGGCCTGGAGTTCGTCCGGACCCTCAGCGCCACGGACCTGAGCGATATGGCCGAAAGCAGCCTGCCCCGGGACCCCCACCGCAGCTTCAGGAACACCGACCTGGTGATCGAAGCGACGGACGGCGCGGACACCCGTTACATAGCGATGGAGGTCTCCTTCACGGCGGACCGGAGGGACTGCGACCGGGCCCTCCGGAACGCCGGGCTCATCACCCGGTTCACCGGCAAGCCGGCGCAGGCCGCCATAGCCAGCGTCAGGAACGACAGGGAAGCAGCGGAGGCGGTGGAGTCCGGAGCGGTGTACTGGCCCCGCTGGAGGACCGGACGCGGAGTCCCAAGTGAACTGCGAAGGAGCCGCCCGCAACCCTCGCTAACCGAAAGAAAAACCTCATGCCAGAAATAGAACGGACACAACCATGAAACAGACTTCGCTCCTCGCTGTTCTGATTCTGATCGGCTTGGTTTTCACAGCCTCGTTTCTCCTGGCAGTCGTCTGTGACGCATCCACCCCCAACCCCGAGGTCCATACGGCGGCAGTAACCAAAGCCCCTGCCACGCCAACCCTGGAGCCCACCAACACGCCGAGCAAGCCGCCCTACGACGACCCATATGGGCTGCGTCTACTAGGGGGCGGAGACCATATAGGCGAGTTTGGAGGGTTCCTCAACAAAGGCAGCGAGAAACACGTCTATATCACCCGCGGAAACTTCGACCCCGCGCTTCACCAGGGCGCCAGAGACAGATTCGACGAGATTTACCGCCGAGACCCAAGCCAGAAAATAGTCATCCATGAGGCCAAATACACATGGGGCCAGCTTCAAGAGTGGAAACAAACGATAGGCAATGTAATGCACAAGCACGACAGGACCGGCATCTACAGTTGGGGCATCAGCCACCGCTTCCGGCAGGTACACCTTAACGCCTCACCAATGCGAGGCAACCGTGAACGGATAGAAGCAATGCTGGCAACTACAGACGTTCCACGAGACACTGTCCGCGTCAACATAGGATGCGGCGACTATATCCCTCCCGATCATACAACGGAGAACATTCCTCCCGGCTTCAGCGACATCTTCGCCTACTCGGTCGAAGCGCCGGCCCAGGTCCAACACGGCAAGACCGTGGACCTGAAACTTATCATCCAAAACCTTACACCCACACCGGCACACATCTACGGAGGCACCAACAGCGTCGACTTCGCTATAACCAACAAGGCCGGCGAGAACCTATGGTACTGGCAATGCGGAAAGGTCAACCAGATGGACCTCCGCAGCCAAAACGTCTCGCCGTCCGAACCGCTGGAATTCACCGGGCACTGGGAACAGATCGACACCAAAGGGTATCCAGTCCCGCCCGGCGTCTATCTGATCAAAGGAGTCCTCGATATGGAATACCCGGAGAAACTAGTAACAGCCCCAATCTCAATCGAGATACTGCCCCCATGATCAAGGTCAGAGTCATACTCAGCCTCTCCCTCGTCATCAACGGCGCTATTGTGTTCATCTTCGTCCCTGTAATCGGCAGAGTTAAATTGGACCACGTGGGCGGATAAATCGCTGACGATTGGCGGTTGAATTCCGTACGGCCTTCCGCCATCCATAGGGTCATTTTCGACCCCATGGAAGGTGCCAAGGATGTACCAAGTGGAATCGTATCTGCGGGTCTGCCGGGCGGTGATGGTGGAAGGCATGAGCATCCGGGAGGCTTCCCGGGTGTTCGGGTTGCACCGGGACACGGTGCGCAAGATGCTGGCCTACTCGGTCCCTCCGGGCTACCGGAGACAGACCAAGCCCCGGCGCCCCAAGCCGGAGCCCTTCACCGGCGTCATCGACCGGATCCTTGAAGAGGACCTCAGGCTTCCCAGGAAGCAACGCCACACGGCCAAACGCATCTTCGAGAGGCTCAGGGACGAGTACGGATTCGATGGTGTATCCACCATCGTCAAGGATTACGTGCGGGAAAATCGCCGCCAGACCAGGGAGATGTTCGTGCCGCTGTCCCATCCGCCGGGCCACGCCCAGTGCGACTTCGGCGAGGCCCTGGCGGTCATCGGCGGCGTGGAGCAGAAGGCCCACTGCTTCGTCCTGGACCTGCCCCACAGCGAGGGCTACTTCGTCAATGCCTATCCGGGGGAGACCACCGAGGCCTTCCTGGGCGGAGTGCCCCGGAGCATCCTCTGCGACAATACCAGGCTGGCGGTGGCGAAGATACTGGAGGGCGGGCGCCGCCAGCGCACCCGCGGCTTCACCGAGCTTCAGTCCCACTACCTGTTCAAGGAACGGTTCGGGCGTCCCGGCAAGGGCAATGACAAGGGTAAAGTGGAGGGCTTGGTGGGATACGTGCGGCGCAACTCCCTGGTGCCCATTCCGTCCTTCGAGAGCTTCGATGCCCTGAATGCCTGCCTGGAGCGGCTCTGCCTGGACCGGATGGATGCCAGGCTCAGGGGCCACACTGAGACCATCGGCCAGCGGATGGAGCGGGACCTGGAGGCCCTCCTGCCGTTGCCGGACACGCCCTACGACGCCTGCGACCAGCAGACCGGTCGGATCGTTCACTGTCCCCGGTGCGCTACCGCACCAACGACTACCCGGCGCCGGTGGCCTACGGACACCGGGAGGTGGTGGTGTGGGGCTACGTGGACCAGGTGGTCATCAGCTGCGGCGCCGAGGTCATCCCCCGACACCCTCGCTCTTACTAGAAGGACGATTTTGTCTTCGACCCCATCCACTACCTAGCGCTGTTGGAGCAGAAGACGGCGGCCCTGGACCAGGCCGCTCCGTTGCAAGGGTGGGAACTGCATGAGGAGAGCCAAGGAGAGGGTAGGGGGCCATGCGAAACCCCTCTCGGATTATCTGTTAAACGATTTCGGTAGATGTGGAACGGGCAGCAGGGTCCATTGGCTGGTTCTGCCACTTTCGCCTGGCCCGCAGCTATACTGTCATACGCCTAGACCCGTTAATCTGACCAGAAAAGGCAGTAGTGTAGACTCAGGCGCAACTTCGGCAACTCCTGGATGGCATTGCTTTTTCGGGGTCAGACTCACACGGAGGAATGAGAAATCATCCTTGGCGCTTCAACCGGATGCCCTTCGCCGAACAGCTCTTATTCTGGTGTTGGCCGGTCTGCTATGGAACCTGGTAGAGGCAGGAGTTTCGTTTTGGGCAGGCGCTCAGGCTGGGAGTGTGGCCCTACTGGCTTTCGGATTGGACAGCATCGTCGAGCTTCTCGCTGGCGGGGTCCTGGTGTGGCGATTGACTGGAGAGCGGGAGGGAGTGGAGGAAGAGTCCGCCGAGAGGAGGGCACGAAAACTGCTGGGGCTCAGCTTCTTCTTGCTCGCCGCATACATTGCCATTCATTCCGGGGCTAACCTGCTGGGTTGGTTGCCTGAGCCGCAGCCGAGCCTTGTAGGTGTTGTGATCGTGGTTGCGAGCGCTGTTGTGATGAGCGCCCTCTACGTGGGCAAGATGCGCATCGCCACCCGGATGCAGTCCCGGTCGTTGAGGGCGGAGGCCATCGAAAGCCTGTTCTGCGACCTTCAAGACCTGACCATCCTGGTAGGCCTGGGGCTCAACGCGTTACTTTCCTGGTGGTGGGCCGACCCGGTGTCAGCCCTGGTCTTGGTCCCCTTTCTGATCAAGGAGGGCAGGGAGAACTTCTCAGATGATGAGGAAGAACATGAAGACCATGAACGCCAAGTCTGCTTTTGCCACAATTGTTTCTACGGCCTGAGGACCTGTCGGGCGACATGCTGCGAAGCGTAGACATGTATATATGAGGTACTTAACCCGGGATCCGGGCACCCCCGCCGCGGAACGGATGGCCCCCGACCTGCTCATAGCCTTCGATGCCGGCCCGGAGGCATACAATGACAACAACGCCTACATAATCTCCGTGCAGGGGAAGCCGCCCGACTTCGTCATGGAGATGGCATCCCGGAGCACCGGCAGGCAGGACGTCGAGGAAAAGAGGACAGCCTATGCCGCCCTGGCTATCCCCTAAACTAATACCAAGGTGAAATACGCATATGGAGGAAGTCATCGGCGGCGACGGACCACCCTCCAGGTACAGGTGAAGAGCTTCACCTGTGGCGGCTGAGCCAATCTTCATCGCCCCGCAAATGTAGCTTCCACCTTGGCTTTGGTTTAGCATTCTACCCCTACACCAACACACGTCGGGAATACCAATTCCGGCTTGCTATTGACAATAAGACAGCGAGGTTATCTCCGTTGACCAACTAACCCAAGTGGTGCACTCTGGCGCCGCCCCGGTCGTCTAACATGTCTCCGCCATTGACACGTGCCTGAGGTGCGGCGAGCGGCATCCAGTTAGAGCAGGCGCCCGGGTACTCCCCGGAGCCTTACACGGATGAGGGGGGCTTGTGCTACCCGAAACAGAAGGAGTCGACGAACTTGAACCGCGCTGACCGGGGCAGTTGCCCGAGAAAGGAGTATGGGTGACGCAAATCCAGGAAAGGAATCGGGCTTTCCCCGGTCCTAACCGGCTTGGTCGGGCCGCCGGTCACTCCCGACGCGCGTCGTAGCGGCGGCTACGCCGGCCGTGTCGTAGTACGCTTCTACCGGCCGCCACACTAACGGCGTCAACAAGACCACCGGCAGCATCAAAAGCAGGCCCACGCCGGCGTTAATGCCTATGGCCAATGAGATGCTGAATGCCCGGGCTATGACCCCGATTTCCACCCCTCCGATCAAGTGGCCCAGGCCGTTGACCAACCCCTGGGACCCCATTATCCGCCCTCGCATTTCGGCCGGTGACGAAAGCAGCAGGATGGTGCTCTGCATGGTGCTGAATCCTGACTGACCAACACCGGCGCTGAAGAGCAACAAGAAGGAAATCAGGAACCAGGGCGACCAGGCCACCGCGGCCACTCCCACGGCCACAATCATGGCGCCTATCACGAAGTACCGCCCGTGAAACGTGTAGTTCCGGCGCGTGGCAATGATTATCGCCCCCATGAGCGTACCAACACCTTCCGCCGAGCCTATCACGCCCCCCAGCGCGGGCCCCACTTTCAATACGTCGGTGGCGATGACCGGTATGAAGTATTGCAGTGGCAGCACCATGCCGTTCATCACTAACGATATGGAAAGCACCCCCAGCACAAACTTATTTGAGAAAGAATGGCCGATGCCTGACTTGATTCCCTGCGAGAACACCCTGTCCCTGCCCACCACCGACGCCGCTTTCGGCAGCCGCATCTTGAACATCAGGCAGGCCGCGATCAGGTCCAGGGTCACCAGGACCACAAAAGCCCCGGTGTACCCATAGAAGGCAATCAACAGCCCGCCAGCTAATGGGCCCATGATCTTGCCTCCGTTGTTGGTGATGGTCTCCAGGGACATAGCATGGGCGATTCGGGCTTCCCCGGCCAGGTCGAAAAGCGCCGCCCGCCGGGTGGGGTCATCCAGGACCTTGGCCGTGCCCTGCAATAGTATGGCAAGGAAAACATACCAGGGATGAATGAGTCCCAGAATCAAGAGAGTCAGCAGTCCCAATGCGACAAGCAAATAGAAGGTGTGGATACAGGTCAGAATGCGCCACCGGTCCAGCCGGTCGGCCAGCATTCCCGCCACCAACGACAAAGGCGGGCGCGGGCCATTCAGGAAAACGGAAATTAGTCCGACTTGAAAGGCCGAGTCGGTCAGCTCGTAAATGAGGTATCCCAGCACCAGGAGTTCCATGCGGCGCGAGATTTCGTGGACCCACCGAGCCGCCCACATCAGGCGGAAGTCGGGGTTTTGCAGGATCACCAGGACAGGAATGTTGGAAAGTGGAGGCAAAGGGTTTTCCCTCGTTGAATACCGTCCAACGCCACCAACTACGGGTACTATTCCCGCCGTGCCTGCCGTGCCGGGGCGCCCACTTCAGCAGCCTGGTTCAGGTCGCCAACATACGCCGCAAGGCTGCGGGAAGTCAACAGAGGAAGCGGCCAACCCGGAGACCACCGGGGGCACATTGGGGGCTTAAGCCCCCAATCGCAGTTTGGCGGGCATCAGCGGCGCAATTTGCGCCAGGTGGAGGTTTGGCGGGATAATTGGCCCATCCTTAAAAGGGTCAACCAGGAGGTGTTGCTTTGTCCAAGATAAACATGATCCACCACATCAACATCCAGATTACCGACCGGGAACGGACCTAGGAGTGGTACGAGCGCGTGCTGGGAGCCGAGTTTCTCGACCGTGGACCGGCTTTGAACCGCCGTCAACTCCAGTTGCGGTTGGGGACAGGAGAAATCCACACCTCCGACACCAACGACCCCATCAAGGCGCCGCGGGTCCACTTCGCCATCGAAGTTGAGGACTTCGACGCCATGCTAGCCCACCTGGACACCCAGGGAGTTCCCTACACCAGGACGGGTGGCGGCGCTTTCACCGGTACGGGCGGCGAGGGCCCCCGCCAGGGAACAAGGGAAGAACCGGGGAGCGTTACACTTACATCAGTGATCCCGACGACAACCTCATCGAGTTGGTGTACCACCCCAAGGGCCTGGAAAGCTCTTCGGGAGAGGCCATAGAGCTGACCCGCGACGCCAATAACGTCCGCTGGACTTAGATCGAGGGGTTCGTTGAAGCCGCCTACGCCGATGAGCAGGTGTCCTTTGGTTAGCACTGGCGAATAATCTGGCTCAGGTAATTCGAAAGCCCGGCAGGTAGCCGATTCCTTGGACTGATCGGCAAGCTTTACGCCAGCAACTCAGAAATACCGCCTAAGGAGTACGCGTCATGGCAAACAAGATACGCCTGGGGTTCGTGGGTGCGAACGTAAACGCGACCTGGGCCGCTCAGTCGCACTACCCGGCGATACTGGCCAGTCCGGACGTCGAGTTCACCGCAGTTTGCACCACCCGGCCCGAGAGCGCGGAAGAGGCTCGGCAAGCCTTTGGAGCGAAGCTCGCCTTCCATGATTTCCGGGCAATGGCAGTGTCGCCGGAGATCGACGCGGTGGCTGTGGTTGTGCGGGTTCCATCGCACTATGAGCCAACGAAGGCCGCCATCGAAGCTGGCAAGCACGTCTTCACCGAGTGGCCTTTGGGACAGAATACCGCCGAAGCCGAGGAACTCGCAACTCTGGCCCGGGACAAGGGTGTGCAAACCGCAGTAGGTCTGCAATCGCGAGTTAGTCCCGCGTTGCTGTATGTCAAGGAACAAATCGAGGCCGGCTATGTGGGCGAGGTGCTCTCGTGTCACGTGACCACCATGCGCGATGGCGCGTTGGAACGCCCTTCCAGCGGCACCTGGCAGCGCGATGCCAGCCTGGGCGCAAACACCCTGACCATCGCCAACGGACACGTCATTGACGCCCTTCGCTTCGTGGCTGGCAACTTCACCCGGGTGGCGTGCATGGTCAGCACCCAAGCAAAGCAATGGTATGAGACCGATACCCAGCAGTTTGTGGAGGTCACATCCCCGGACAACGTGCGAGTCAGCGGACAGTTGGAGAGCGGCGCGGCAGCGTCGGTCCATGTCGGAGCTGTCCCGTGGGCCGGGAGCGGCTTTCGAATGGAGATCTACGGGCGGGAAGGCACGCTGGTCACCACCGGGAGCGTCTCGTCGCAGCGCGGTGAGATGCTGCGGGTGCGCGGCGCGCGGAGAAGCCGTGAGTTGCAGGACCTGGATATACCTGAGCGTTTCGTTTATGTGCCGTCCGACTTCCCCCGCGGCGATCCCTTCAACGTCGGGCAGTTGTATACCCTGTTCGCCGAGGCGGTACGGACCGGACAGAACCGCCTGCCGACGTTCGATGTAGCAGTTGACCTGCATCGTTTCATCGATACCATCAATCAGGCGTCGGACAAGGGCCGGGAGTTGCCGGTTGCCTGAGGCGGACCGGTGAACTGGACTAGAAGCTGATCTGACAGCCCAAAAAGGAGACGCAACTGGTGGTCATTCTCGAGAAACCTCTAAACGTAGGCGTAATTGGCGCCGGCATCCTGGGCGCCGCAATCAGCTGGCGTCTGGCCCAGCGCGGCGTCCAAGTGATCGTCATCGACAAGGGCCAGCCTGGGCACGGCGCGTCGAGCCACAGCTTCGCCTGGATCAACGCCGGGGCGAAAGAACCCATCGGCTATCATGACCTGAACCGCCGTTCCTTGGAGATGTGGCCCCGTTTTGCTGCCGACATCGGAGAGCATAGAGATCCGGACAGCGTCGGCCTCCGCTGGGGCGGCAAGGTTTCCTGGGTATCCGACCCGGTGGCCGCCGAAGGGTTTGTGGCCCGGGTGCGGTAGCTCCAATCCTGGGGGTACCCGACCCGTCTGATCGACGCCGACGAGCTGAAGCGTCTGGAACCGGCGCTGGACGTTGGCCCGGTGGCCGCTGCAGAGTACAGTCCCAACGAAGGCCAGGTGGAGCCGCAAATGGTGGTTGATGCCTGCCTGCGGCGCCTTCAGGAAATGGGTCGTGAGATTTATGCCGGCACGGAAGTTCATGGATTTGAGCAGTATGATGATGGCCGGATATATAGCCTGGCAACCTCCTCGGGCCCCCGGGATGTGGATGCAGTGGTCATCGCCGCGGGCACCGGGACCACTCGCTTGGCGGCCCTGGCCGGCGTCAACGTGCCTCAGGCGGAAAGTCCCGGCGTCGTGATACGCACGAACCCGCTGCCGCGCTTGCTCTACAACGTGCCGGTGGTGTACGTGCCGCCCCTGGGCGATGGCCGCCGGGAGATTCATTTGCGCCAGTGCGCCGACGGTCGCCTGATGATCGGCGAAGGTGACCAGGAGAGTCTGGCCGAAGACGACACCCAGGCCCATGCCGACGACCTGATAGCCCGGGCCCGCCACTATCTGCCGGGACTCACCGGTGCACAGGCCGTTCCGGTCCCGGTGGGCTGGCGTCCCATGCCATTGGACGGCTATCCGGTGATGGGGTTTGCGTCCGAGGCGCCCAACCTGTACGTGGCCCTTACCCACAGCGGCGTTACCCTGGCTCCGGCGTTGAGCCAGTTGGCCGCCCAGGAAATCTGCGACGGGATGTCGGCAGACGCGGTGCTGGGGCCCTATCGCCCGCAACGGTTTGCCGGTCTGACGCCCGAGGAAGTGGCGGCGGCCACCCACCCCCGCGCGGATAAAATCCGCTAACCTACAAAGCACCCGACCCCCACCACATTAGATGATCCCAACGTGGTGATCCTGGACTGCAACAACAGCGATGCCTGGCAGCTAGGCGACATCCCCGGCGCGAGATGGTTATTAAGAAACTATCTCAAATTGGGGTTTCAGATAGTAGTTAACGGGTGAAGGTCGTCGCTAGGATTGTTCCCAAAGGCGGGTGGAGGTGAATCGTGGTGGAGTGGAAACCGTTACCTACTATATGGGATGTTCCGGACGACCTTTGGGAGCGAATCGGACCGGTGATACTGGAGTTGGACCCGCCCAAATCGAAGGGGCGCAAACGGGTGGACCAGCGGAAGATGCTGGAAGGGATTATCTTTCGGCTGCGAAGCGGCTGCCAGTGGAACCACTTACCCAAGGAGTTGGGAGACGATAGCACCATCCTTGGACCTTCCAACGCTGGGTAGGGTGTGGGGTGTTGGAGGGCATCTGGGCGGTCCTGATAGAAGAATGCCAGGAGTTGAGCGGCGTGAACTGGGAATGGCAGTCGACGGATTGCTCTATAGGCAAAGCGCGTTTTGGGGGGCGCCATTGGACGAAATCCCACCGACCGGGGCAAAGCCGGGAGCAAGAAGAGCATCCTGGTCGACGCAGCAGGCGCCCCTCATGATAGCGCCGGGTATGGGATGGGCCCCCGGCCTACGCACGTGTACCCTGTTTTCGCCATAGGTCGCCATCCAGACATTGATCAGGCGGGGATTGATCTTCAGGCAGTCTCCCAATCGACTTGGAGACGCTCCGGAACGCCGAGGCGAAAGTTGTGCGAGAGAACATCAGCCTCGGCGATGAGCTTATGGACGACCTCTTTTCCCTCGGGGGTCTGAAGGTCAACCTGGATGCCTTCCTTGCCAGCGTAGGGATGCGCCTCGGAGTCACAGCACCCCGCCGGCGTCTCTGACACACCACATCGTGGGAAAGTGCCCGGGAACGCGCACAGATGTGGAAGCGCGCAGGCGCCTACAAGTTAATTGAGGGTTCTTCGTAATCCTTTAGCTTGTTATAGATTTGAAGCCGGTGCCGGTAGGACTCCAAAACTATGATCCGGTCGTCGGCGTCAACGTTGACAGCCACCGGTCGCCGGAACCGCCATTCAGGCTCCAGATCTGTCCGCCGCCTGGCTTTGATGATATCCGGATTGGCGTCGATGTAGGTCTGGGTCCAGGGCGAAGGCTCTTGGGCGTCACCGACCAGCGCTGTAATATATTGGCCGTCGGCGGCGTAGATCTGGACGCGGTGGTTCCCCCAGTCAGTTACGTATACATCCCCATCTGAGTCCACAGCTACACCAGATGGCCCTTTGAGAGAGCCCACCCCGGTGCTGGAGCATTCGAACTTAACGAGCAACTCTCCAGTGGGGGCGAATTTTTGCACCCGGTTATTTCCCCAATCCGCGACGTAGATGTTGTCCTGACGGTCGATGCAGATGCCCCATGGCATCTCCAGATCTCCGTCACCGCCACCTCGCTTCCCGAACTTGGACTGAAACTCACCGATCTGGCTGAAACTTTGCACCCGGTGATTCAAGCTGTCCACCACCCAAATGGTTCCGCGGGAATCGAAAGCAATTCCTGACGGTCCGTTTAGCTGCCCGTCTTCGCTGCCGGACCTGCCCCAATGATAACGATAAGCACCCTCTTCATCGTATATGGTTATCCGGTTGACATACTCGTCCGAAACGAACACTCGTCCGTGACAGTCTAAATCAATTGACCGGGGCCAAACAAAGCGCCCGTCTTCCGCGCCGACGGAGCCGAACTGGCCTTGAAACTCGTGGTCAAAGTTGATCTTACTGACACGCTGACCCAATTGTTCCGCACCGCGGCTCAACACATAAATTCGACCGTTCGATCCCAGGACGAAATCTTGGGGATCCCAAAATCCCCGGCCGGACTGACTGTACATGCCTATGCAGTAGCTGTAGTCATACACCCGGCCGGCGGCGACGGTGGTCAGCATATCCGCTCTCCCGTGAACGAAATTGGGATCATAAAGCTACACGAAGGACATTTGCTCGAAGTTTCCGCCGACGATAGGTACCGGGTCGAGTCCCAACCATTTGTCCGCCAAAGTGGAGTAGAAGCCACGGAAATCGTAGTTGGGCGCCAGGTCTCCCTGAGTGAGATCCCCCGGTTTCAACGACGGATAGGTCCCGTACATTCCACCATTTACCCGGTCGCCGATGGCGAACGCTACCCCAGCCGCTCCGTGGTCGGTACCGGTGCCGTTATCGCGGACGCGGCGTCCAAACTCGCTGAACAACATAATGACCACCTCGTCTGAGGCGTCGTGCTCACGCAGGTCGGCGAAGAAGTCGTGCATGGCAGCGGAAACGTCCATCCAAAGTTTGGTATGTGATCCCATCTGGTCATAATGGGTGTCGAAGGGCCCGTAGGACGTGTAAAAGACCTGGGTACCCAGGCCAGCCAGATGCACCTGGGCCACGTCTCTGAGGCGCCTCGCGATGGGATTATTGGCGTACTCTACGTTTGAAGAATAGGTTTCGGGAGCAACCCGGATGATGTCGGCTCCTCTCAACGCATCCCGTCCTGCCTGTCCCAGATATTCCATGGTCGGTCCGGTGCCGATGGCGGGAGCGTACATGCGGGCGAAGCTGTCCAATAACTGGATCCGCTCCTGCTCGGACGCGATTCCCGGATTTGATGAGAGCACGCCGTATGTAGGAAGGTGGTTGACAGAAGTAACAGGAACCCCGCGCATGGTTAGCGCCCGGGGCAAACCCTGGCCTAAGCTCACTCCCTTTAGCACGTTCTCGCCGCCAGGATCCAAGTCCCGGATGACCTTGGCGAGCCAGCCGTTAATCCCGATGGAATCCGGCTCGCAGGTATGCCAGATGTCCATGGCACGAAAGTGCGAACGGGGTGAATTTTCAAATCCGATTCCGTGAATGATTGCCATGTTGCCCTTGTCGTAGATATCTTTCAACGGCTCCGTATCAGACCGGAATGCCAGTTCGTCATCTATGAGCAGTAATTGGTCTTCAGCGATATGAACCTTGGGCCGGTTATCCCAATACAGAGGATTGCTATAAGGAACGATCGTATTGAGGTAATCGTTGGCCCCGGTAAGCTCTAATACGACCAGCACGGGGTCTTTATGGGTTGATGCCATTTTCATATCCTTCTATACATTAGTTGTAAGCGCTTGCCTAGGCAAACTGATAGTCTCGTGAGGCGGCGATCAGGGTCAATATCTTGCTCACATTCCGAATCGTAGCACTGAGTTCTTCATTGGTGCTCCAGGCCAGATCGCCACATTTTTCGGCATGGACCATCAATTCAGAGTGGGTCGCCTCACTGACTTCCAACGGTCCCATCGCATCAAGACAAGCTGCCACCATCGCCTGAGGGGAAAGATTCCCTTGCACATTCACCAGCACCCGTTTAATGATAGCCTGCACGCCGGGTAGCGAGGTGTCTCCAAATATCCCCGCGGCAAAATTCACCCGGCGCATCAAAACGCCAGGGTCGATCCATTCGGAGCCTGTGTGCCAACCCTCCACGCTGGGAGGATTCAGAAGCTCCTGTCCCTGCCAACTGCACTCCAACGCCAGATTGTTGAATCCTGGCGTGAAGCCGTTATAGTTGCCCGCCATACGCACAGTGCCAACGATCAATTCAGCCGGGCTTTTAACCCGGGCGAAGCGGGCATTCTTGAAGAACTCTGAGTTGAACAATGCTCGTAAAATAGACCGGATGTCACCACCGGATTCATTGTAGGCATCCACCAACAACTCGATGGCTTCAGGATCAATGGGTGGTGTAATGTTCCAACTGGCCACATGGGGCTCGTCGGCGACGAAGAATCTGTAGAGGTGGCGGGCCAGGAACCGGGCCGTAGCCGGCTGATCCACAATAATGTCCACGATGTCTTCGCCATTGAAGTTCCCGGTATACCCTAGGAAGGTCTTCTCCCGATCGTCGTGGTCCTCAGGTTTGTACTCGAATTGCCAGTAGAAACGGCCTAAAGGATTACGGGGAATCTTGGGCGCAATCGTCCATCCGGTAAAAGCCCTGGCTGCTTCCCTGATATCATCCTCTGAGTAGTTTCCGACTCCGAGGGAGAAAAGCTCCAACAGCTCCCGCCCCCAGTTTTCATTTATGGCACCGTCATGATTTCCGTGGTTGTCCAACCAGAAGATCATGGCTGGTGACTTTGCAACCTCTACCAGCAGGTCACGGTAAGTGCCCAATCCGTATTCACGGAAAATGGCAATCTGGCGAGTCAGCTCCGGTGGATTGTCCACCTTGGAGTTGCTGGTGGCGAACAACTGATGCCAGAAGAGGGCCATCTTCTCTTCCAGAGGCCGTTTGGTGTTGATCATCCGGAAAACCCAATCGGCCTGATTAATTGGCGGCGCCCCGGCCCCCTCATAACCCGGGAAGAACCGGTACAGCAGTTCGTCGTCTATGGCCGGCTGCCGCTCTGGATACAGAAGCTCCTCGACCACGGCTTCGTAGCCTTTGGAGGCACGCTCCTCTAGTTCCTCACGGGGATCACCGAATCCCGCGCGTCTCATCAAGTGGGCCATCAATCGAATGTCTTCTTGGTGGGGCATTACCACCTCTCCGTTTATCGAGCCCGAAGCACTAAGCCAGGCGCCCATTGACGATATCTTAGGATCGGCCAAAGCGAGTGTCAACAAAAGCCAGGCAACGTGATAGTTCAGGGTTTATGTATCTTTCCTGCCCCCAGCCCGTCATTCTGGGCTTGACCCGGAATCCAGAAGCGTTTGGAACCAGCAACGGTCCGTATCATTGGCATTTCCGGAGTCCCGCCTTCGGAGACCTTCGAACGAGTGGATGGGCCGGTCACTGGATGTGGGACCCGGGGGGTAGCCCATGTTGGCTCCGGGGGTCTCCATCCCCCCTTTGTCAAGGGCGGCGGGATGTTGGGCCATCAGGGCGGAGGAAAAGTGTACCACCCGGGTTGTTGACGTTCAGCGAAAAGGTCCGGGCTAACTGGCCAGCATAAATGTCCGTGACAGTTGTTGGTGGGAACGTGACGCAGACAGGTGTCCAGTACACCAGGGCAGGAGGAGGACGGTTTCTGGTGCGACCTACCCGTCGTCTTTGTTGTCTGGAACCTGGGACGCAGCGCTCTCCCTGCTTCGCTTGAGGCGGTAGCTCTCGCCGTTCATCTCCAGGATGTGGACGTGGTGGGTGAGCCGGTCCAGCAACGCTCCGATCAGCCGCTCCGAGCCGAAGACCTCGGTCCACTCGTCGAAGGGAAGGTTGGTGGTGACCATGATGGAGCCCCGTTCGTAGCGCTGGCTGAAGACCTCGAAGAGCAGTTCCGCCCCGGTGCGGGATAGTGGCACGAAGCCCAACTCGTCGCCGATCAGCAGCTTGAGCCGGGACAGTTGCCGCTGCAGGTTGAGCAGCCGCCTCTCATCCCTGGCCTCCATCAGCTCGTGCACCAGGCCGGCGGCGGTGGTGAAGCCCACCGGCATTCCCCGCTGGCAGGCGGCGAGGCCCAGCCCCTGGGCCACGTGGGTCTTGCCAGCGCCGCTGTTGCCGACGGCGATAGTGAAAGAACTCCACCGGCCGCGTGGACACAGAGCCCCGGAGCTGAAGAGCGCCCCGGGGGATCAGCCGCCCGCCGACCTGAGGGCGGCGCACCAGGACCTCAAGACCGGCGGTCACAAACGTCACGAGCAACACGGCCCCCGTCCCGGACCGGACCACACTCACAGGAGCCGCATGGAAACTCATCAACGAACTACCCCTGGAGAAAAGGGCCGGAGCAGACGACAGGAAACTGTCGGAAGAACTGGATGCCGGCATCCTGGCAATCCTGGCCCCCCGCGTCCTCCGGAAAATGGGAAACAGACTCACGCCCGGGGGAAAACTGGAATGGTGGAACCAGGACGACGGGGCCAGGCCCCTGACCCTGGACTGGTACAACCCGGCTGCAGCGCCGGCGGAACTCCTTGAGGATCTGAGAAGGACGAACCCGGGAGCCCTGGCCTGGGTCTTCCACTTTGGCAGAACGCCCGAGGAAATCAGGCACCCCGAGCAGTTCATAGTGGAAGCCCGCAGGAGCATGGCCGAACACGGGATGGAAGGCAGGAACTGGAAATACGCCGCAGCCCTGCCCACGGACATTGCCTGGAGCGCCTTCGAGGGGCTGGGGCCTCGGCAGGCCGCCATGATGACGGACGGGATGGCCCGGGCCGGACACTACCCGGAAGAGAAATCGCCCAGCACTGCGCTGAGGCAGTCGTCAAGAACGGGACCATGGGGGAATGGGAACCGAGCCGGACGAGAGAGCAGAACGTCAGGACGGCAATCACCCTCTTCCTGCGGGAGGCGGAGGGGGCGGGCCGGGAAAAACTCTTTGAAATCAGACAGGACACACACGACATAATCGACTACGTCCGGAACGCTTCGAGAAGAAACGAGAGCGTGGGGGCGAAGACCTGGGGAGGACTCCGCAAGGCGTCAGAGAGATGGCACCGGGAACAGGCTGCGTTCTGGGCCGACGTGAGAAGGGCAAACCGGAAGGGCGGGATACTCGCGTGGAACTCCCTGCTGGGAGAGAACGAGGCCCTCGGGTTCCAACTCATACCCCTGACCGACGAGTGGCAACTCCTGGAGGAATCGGAGGAGATGGACCACTGCGTGGCGGACTACGGGCCGGGCTGCGCATCAGGACATTCCCGGATATTCAGCATCCGGCAGGACGGAAAGAGAGTGGCGGCGACGCAGATAGCCAACTGGGGCAGCGGCAGTTGGAGAGTGCAGCAGACCCGGGGCAGGAACAACGGTCCGGTGGGAGGGAAAGTCGGGCAGGCGGCGCTCAGCGCCGCCTCGGCATACACGAAACTGTGGAAACAGGAAGGAGCCGAACACAGATCCTGGACGGGGGGGAAACCCGGACCGGAACAGCACGGACCGGAACAGCACGGACCGGAACAGCACGGAGCGGAAGGGCCGGGGGAGAACGAGTGAGGAAGGAAGAACACGAGGACCGGACCGGGCAACCCCCGTCTGGGGCCAGACCGAGAGGGGACCCCGCCCACGCGGGGATAGACCCCTGGACCACTTACCCGCGCCGGTGGACACCGCGGTTCCCCCGCTCCGGCGGGGATGAACCCTCGCCGCAAACGGCTCAAGGAATGGCAGATCAACAGACCCCGCAGGGCGGGGATGAACCTTTGCAGATCTGGCTCCGGCGGAGGGACTGTCCGCAGACCCCACTCCTGTGGGGATGAATTCACGGGCTGGACCCCGGTCTCCGGAACTGTGGTGCCCGATGGGTGGGGGGACGCGCATCAAGCCTGATGGCGCGTCCCAGGCCAGTGGCGTGTCACCTGGAGCGTGACTCCAGATTGTGGTTGACTCCCGTGAAAGAGACGGCGGCACCAGGCTTGAGCGCGTAGTTGTCACTACAGACGCCGGCAATCGCCGCTGACATCAGCAGTGCGGCTGTAGTATCAGGGCCGGGGCTTGCCAGCGAGGTTGGCGATGCTCTCGTCGTTGAGGGTGGGGGCCATGTCCAGGATGCCCTTGACAGGCTGTACGAAACGGAGCCGGATACCTGCTATCTGATTCTCCGGATGCGATGGCCGGGAGTGGAGCAGGCCCAGGCGCCTCTGCGGCAGATTGAGCTTGCGGGAGACAAGGTGGTTACCCGGGTGAAGCCGCGCTAGATTGACCGGGCCAGGCTGGCATCCTCGGAGTAAACAATCTGCCCGTCGGCCATGACCACCCCGTCCTCGCATTCGCACTCCAGCAGCCCGCCCTGGAACTGCTGGTGGTACAGGTCATGATACAGGCCGCCCCGGGCCACCAGTTCCCCGTGTGTCCCCTGCTCGACGATTCGCCCCCGGTCAACGGCGAAGATGACGTCGGCGGCCATGATGGTGGACAAGCGGTGTGCGATGGCGATGGTGGTCCGCCCCTCCATCAGGGGGCGCAGGGCGGCCTGGACCAGCCGTTCACTGGCGGTGTCCAGGGCCGACGTGGCCTCGTCCAGGACCAGGATCCGGGGCTGGTGGAGAATCACCCGGGCAATGGACAGCCGTTGGCGTTCCCCTCCCGATAGCCGGTAACCCCGTTCCCCCACCACGGTATCGTAGCCGTCGGTGAAGTCCATGATCCTGTCGTGGATGTTGGCGGCCCGGGCGGCCTCGTAGACCTCATCGTCGGTGGCGTCGGGCCTGCCGTAGAGCAGGTTGTCCCTGACGCTGGCGTGGAACAGGTAGCTTTCCTGGGAAACGTAGCCGATGATGCTTGCCAGCGCCCGCTGCTTCAACCGGCGGACGTCCAGACCGTCAATCTTCACGGAACCCTCGCTGGCATCGTACAGGCGGGGGATGAGGTACGAGATGGTGGTCTTGCCGGCGCCGCTGGGACCCACGAAGGCCGCCAACTGGCCGGGCTGCACCTGGAAGCTGACCCCGTCCAGAGCGTAGCGGGGGGAGCCGGGAACCCGGTCGGCTTCCTCCCGGGGCCGCGCCGTACCGTAGTTCACCCGCACGCGGTCGAACTTGATGGAGCCGGCGATGGTCCGCGGGTTGACGTCCACCGCGTCGGGGGCGTCCACGATGTCAGGCCGGGTGTCCAGGTAACCGAAAATGCGCTCGAAGAGGGCCAGCGATGCCTGGAGTTCCACGGACACCCTCAGCAGGGTTCCGATGGGGAAGTATAGACGGGCCTGGAGGGTGGTGAAGGCCACCATGGTGCCGGGGGAGATTCCTCCTTCCCCCAGGCCGAGGAGCAGGTAACCGGCGATGACGTACACCATCACCGGGGACAGGGAGAAGAAGGCCTGCATGATGGACCAGACGGTCTGACCGGTCATCTGACGCCGGATTTCCAGGTCGGAAAGCCGCTGGTTTTCCTGATGGAACCGCTCAACCTCCTGGTCCTGCCGCCCGAAGAGCTTGGTCAGCATTATGCCGGAGACGGACAGGGTCTCCTGGGTAATGGCAGTCATCTCGGCATTGGACTCCTGCACCAGGCGGGAAACGGCCCGTCGTTTCTCCCCCACCTTCTTGCTGATAAAGGCGAAAAGGGGCACCACCCCCACGGCCACCAGGGTCAATTCCCAGGAGAGGACGGCCATGGCCACCACGGTGCTGACCAAAATCACCACGTTGGAGACCACGTCGGTGACGGTGGTGGTGACCACGTTGCGCACCCCTCCCACGTCGTTGGCCACCCGGGACTGGACCTCCCCGGTGCGGGTGCCGGTGAAGAAGTTGAGTGACAGGCTCTGGAGATGGCGGAACAGCCGGTCCCGCAGGTCTCTCATGACCCGCTGGCCGACGCTGTTGGTGAGGTAGGTCTGGAGGATGCCGGTGCCGCTGGTGACGGCGATGACGCCCGCCATGAGGGCGGCAAGCTTCCGCAGCAGGTCGAGGTCGGGGACTCCGGAGGCGGGGAACAGGGCCCGGTCGAAAACCACCTGGACCAACAGGGGGTTGATTACTCCCAACCCTGCGGAGAAGAGGATCAGCAGACCGACCAGAAGGACCTGGGGCAGGTAGGGCCGGAAGGATGCGGCGATGCGTGCGAAGAGCCGGTGGGTGGACCGGACCGGGAGGGGAGTTCCGGTTGCATTCAAGGCCATGAATGCATTATATCAACGAGTTCGAGGCGAGTGAGGAAGGGAGGCAGGTACACTTACAGCTTTTCACCGATGGGGGGAGTGACAACGCCCTCGGTGATTGGCTGAGGGTCTTGGGGTGGATTTTGGACCCTGGGCACGGGGAGAGGCGTCAACAGAAGATCCCCGCCAGCGAACCAATCAGACGTCCGCGAAGTTGTTGGCGTCGAGGGCGAATTGGCGATTGGAGGAAAACTGAATGCGGAAGCAGGGCAGCAGCTTGGAACAGTGGGGTGCAGCGTAAGTCTGGGTCGGTAGTGTGGGTGACGGGACGAGGATGATACAGTACGAGTTCGGCGCATACTATCGGGTGCGCATGGGAGGGTTTTGCCGGGGTGTCCTGGGTGTGTGGACGTTACGGCAAAGGACAACCGGCAGTTCGTGAAGTTGTCCGTGGGTGCTGCGGAGCAGGGCACAATGGAAAGACATGCACGCCGGGTCAGGCAGATGTAAAAGCGCCCACAACCACTTCGCCCGCTAGGCAAAGATTGGCTTGACTGTTGATTCGCCTTTGTCTGGGTTTAGTTTGCAAACACGTCCCAGTACCACAGCCGCAGATCCACCGGTAAGGAGGTTCCATCCGTGCGCCAGAGACGACTCGAACCCGATCAAGAAAGGGACGGCGGCATCGGGCCATAGCCGGTACTGCAACGATGAACGCCAGTTGACCGTTCTGGCTGTCATGTGCGACTGTGGTACTAAGGGAACTGGGCATGCCGCTGGTGCACGACCTGCCGAGCGTAGGCCAGAACCTGCGGTACCATCCGGGAGTAAGGGTGTCTCTGCGAGTGAAAGACGGCGTTGTCCCGGACCCCAATGGCCCCTGGACCGACCTCACCCTTCGTTACACGGCTTCCGGGTCCCAGAGAACGGAATGACATCAAGACCAGCCAAGCCTATCCTTCCGCCCCGCCCTGCGGAGTCGTTTCGGCAGATGGCGACCTTCGGATCGTCTGCTTCCTGGAGCTTCCCAAAGGGTCGGGGGAGCTGCGGCTGGAGTCGGATGACCCCCGCGTATACCCCCTGCTCGACTACCGGTACATGGAAGACCCCTGGGACCGGCAGAGGATGAGTGAGAGAGGGAGTACGTTTGTGCCTGAAGCAACTGGAGCACCCGGCGTACCAGACGTACATCGAACGGCGCATCAACCTGTTCGACGCAGACCTGAGCAGCTACGAATCGCTAGACGCCTGGATATTGGGGAACCTGACCCCGGCGACCCACATGTCGGGCACCTGCAAGATGGGCCCGGCGTCTGACCCGATGGCGGTGATAGACCGATACTGCCGGGTGCACGGGCTGGCAGGGCTGCGGGTGGTAGAAACTTCCGTCATGCCCGAAGTGGTGAGGGCCAACGCCACGGCGATAATGATCGGCGAACGGGTCGCCGACCGGTCCAAGTAAGAGGGTTATTGTATGGCCGACCATTCCCTGGAAAGGGTCAAGTTCCTTACTTTCGACATATTCGGCACCGTCATGGACCTGACGGGAAGCTTGGCCGGCCCGGCCGGGGACTTCCTGGCGGCCAATGGGTCGGACATGACCGGGCAAGCCTTCTATGCGGACTGGAGGGAACGCCAGCGCATCGAGCAGTACCAGGACAGCCTGCTGATGCTGGGTCACAGCGGCTACCTGGAGACCTGCCGCCGCGCCTTTGTCTACTGCTTGAAGAAACACAACGTGAACTATACGGCCGACGGTGTGCGGGAGTTTATGCAGGTCTACATAGACCTGCGACCCTATGCGGACGCCATCGAAGGCCTGAAGTCACTGGGCAGCCGATACAAGCTGGTGGCGCTGTCCAACGGGGAGCAGTGGTACTTGGAGAAGCTGCTGGTCAGCAACGTGCCGGTGGAGTTCGACGCGATTATATCGGTGGACCAGGTGGGGGCGTTCAAGCCCGCCCCGGGAATTTACCGTAAAGCGGTGCAGCGGCTGGGGTGCGAGCCCGGGGAGATAATGATGGTCGCGGCACACGCCTTCGACATACTGGGCGCCCAAGCCTGTGGCTTCAGGGCGGCCTATGTCAACCGCTACAAACTGCCCACCGAGGACTCGGAGTACCAGCCCGACATTATCGTAGACGACTTTGTCGCGTTGGCCGAGCGCCTGTTGCCATGATGAAAGGCATTGGCCAGTGGGCCGGCTTGGAATAGTCGTTTACCATGGCATAGACGGCAGCGAGGAACCGCGGCGGGCCGGGAGCGCCGGGTTCGGACCGCTGTGGGTAACGAAGCGGTATTGTTACGAGGAGACCATTTTCCTTACACTCGCAACGCGGTACTGCTGGCCATGTCCACCGCCACCCTCGGGCGGATGTCCGGCGGGAGGCCGTGCTTGGGGTTGGGGCCGGAGCGAAAGTGGGATCATCCAAGGCAGGATGGGGATGCCCTACGGCGGCCCCTTGAAGGTCATGGAGACTGTGGTCGCCACCCTCCGGGATTTGCTGACGGGAGAAGCGGCAACGACTACCGATGGATCGTCCCGGTTGACCAACGTCCGGCTGGCTATTATGCCGAGCAAGCTGATGCCACACATTGCCTGGCGGCCATCGGCCCCAAGGCGCTGCCTCTGGCTGGCGCGATAGCCGACGGGGTGCTGTTGAACGCCTGCACGCCGGTTGACCATGTGAAATACGCGGCGGACGGGGTGCGGAAGGCGGCACGGGAGACCGGGCGCGGCCCTGATTCGGTGGACATAGCCTGCATGTTGGTGATGCGGCAGACCGACGAACCGGAGCGGTTCCGCCCTGACTTGGAAAGTCGGATCGGGAGCCTGCTGGAAGAACCCCCCGTGGGCGGGATATTGCTGGAAGAAGGGCGGGTTCGGTCCGTCAATCCTCAAGCCGTTGCTGCTGCCCAGGCTGGAAGACTTTCAGGAGGTAGCGCAAGCCCACGGGAGACAACGGGCAGGCCATGTGCAACGTCGCGGGAGCTAATCCAACAGTTCGCAGTCATTCCGGCGCAGGCGGGAATCCAGAGTCATTGCACAGACCCTGAAGGAGCTAGCGATTGAGGAGTGAGGGGTTTATCATCGGATCGTCAGTCCGTCCCTCCTGATTTACATTAGGTAACCGTCGCTTCCGGCAAAACAGTCCAAAGGAGTCGAGAAATGACCACCAGCCCCATCGACCCCAACCGGGTATTGCTCACCGGGGAAAACCCGTACATCAGGCTCAGCGAGACCGACGACGGGCCGGTCACCACCGACGCCAGCTTCTGGCGAATACTGTTTTCTCCCGGCGGCCCAGGCCACGTGCTGTTCCTTCAGAGCGAGCTGACCGGTAACGAGCCGAGGATTTACACCGACAACATCCAGATGACGCGCTGGCTGCAGGGCGAAATACAGGGCAGAATCAACGCCACGTTTGGGAATCTGGAAATATGGGCCCGAGACGCGTCCTTCCGAAGCTCCGGCGACCTGAGGTCCTATTGGACAGAGTCAGTGAATGCCAGCGGTGAAGAAATCGCCCTGACGTGGTACGACCTTGGGGAGCCGTTCCTGAGCCACAGTTTTCCCAGCGGCAACCCGGAACGGCCTCACGGAGTGGCAACGGTGCTGATACCGGCCAACGGCGCTCGTCTTACCATCAACGGGAATTTCGCCAAGGGGTGGCCTTTCCCCCGGCAACGGGACGCCCGGACGCACAGCACCTGCGCGTTGGCCTTCTCCGAGTCGTGGATGCTGCCTTACTAAAGTGGGGAAAGCCGGGCGGTCCGTTTCCAATACTGCGGCCTCGGATTAACGATATAGAATAAGCCACTATCCGGTGATGAGGTGTGGCGGTGGCAGGACTCAGGGATGAAGTGGCGCAAGTGGCCCGTTGGTCCGATGGCATTAAAGGTGTCAATGGCGCTGACAAGTTGGGCCACTGGGGCGGTGGAATCGTGTACCACTGGCCTGATGACTGTCAGCAGTAAATTGGTCGGAGTGGGGACGTTACAGGAGGAGGGAGCGTTGACGGTGCGTTATGCGTCGTCCGGTTCGTCTGACAGATGGGAGGGGGCGGTCTCCCTACTGCGTTTGAGCCTGTAGCTCTCGCCGTTCATCTCCAGGATGTGGACGTGGTGGGTGAGCCGGTCCAGCAGCGCTCCGGTGAGCCGTTCCGAGCCGAAGACCTCGGTCCACTCGTCGAAAGGGAGATTAGTGGTTACCATGATGGAGCCCCGCTCGTAGCGCTGGCTGAAGACCTCGAAGAGCAGTTCCGCGCCGGTCCTGGAAAGTGGGACGAAGCCCAGCTCGTCGATGATCAGCAGATTCACCCGTGACAGTTGCCGCTGCAGGTTGAGCCGCCGCCTTTCGTCTCTGGCCTCCATCAACTCGTGGACCAGGGCGGCGGCGGTGAACCCCACCGACATGCCCCGCTGGCAGGCGGCCAGGCCCAGCCCCAGGGCCACATGGGTCTTGCCGGTGCCGCTGTTGCCGGCGGCGATGACGTTTTCACGGCGCTGGATGTATTCACACCGGGCCAGTTCCATCACCAGGGCCTTGTTCAGCGATGGGATGGCTGGAAAGTCGAAAGTGTCTGGACTCTTGACTGCGGGAAAGCGGGCGGCCCGGATCCGCCGTTCCACCATGCGCTGGTGGCGGTCGATGAGCTCCAGTTCGGCGAGGCGCAGCAGGTACTCCGGGCGGTCCACACCCTCGACGGCGCACTGCGCTGCCATCTTCCCGTATTCCCTGAGAAAACTGGGCAGCTTCAGCTCCTTCAGGTTGTGTTCCAGCAGCAGCGTCGACCGGTCGTTCATGCCGCTCTCCCCGACAGCAAGGTCATGTAGTCCCCGGCGGACGCGGTGCTCACACGGACCCGGGGCATGTAGGGATAGATCTCCAGGTCCAGCCTGGGCGGCCGCCCCTCCAGCCGGCACAGCACCAAGTGTTTCACGGCGTCGAAGCTGATGGCTCCCTGCCGGAGGGCATCCTTTACCGCTGCAGCCACCTCCTGCTGGGAGAAGGCCTCCAAGAGCCTCAGCACCTGGACGAATTCCCGCTTGCCCCGTCGTCCCATCCTGGATTCCAGCAGCAGCTGCAGCGTGTCGAACTCATCGGGCAGAGCCCAGCCCTGCAACGGCGCGGCCTGGTCCAGAGCTCCCGGCTTGCGCTCCAGGAGCGGCAGGTAGTGGACGGGGTCGTAGACGAAGTCGTCCCGATCGTATGATCGGGGGTGTCTGGCGATGACCTCAGACCCGCAGCTGATGACCACCTCATCAACGTAGCCCCGAACCAGGACGTCCCGGTGTCCGTAGGCCGCCGGCACGGAGTAGTCGTTGGTCCTGTACCTTACCAGCGACAGGGAAATCACCCGGCCCGACTGCCTCTCGCAGGCGTCGTAGGCTACTGGCGGCAGCGGCAACAGGGCGTCCAGGTCCCGCTCCATCCGATGGCCGATGGTCTCCGTATGTCCCCTGAGCTTGGCGTCCATTCGTTCCAGGCAACGTCGCTCCAGGTAGGTATTGAGCGCATCGAAGCTCTCGAAGGACGGCACCGGCACCAGGACGTTTCGGCGCATTTATCCCACCAGGCCCTCCACCTTGCCTTTGTCGTTGCCCTTGCCGGGGCGTCCGAACCGGTCCTCGAACAGGTAGTGAGACTGCAGCTCGGTGAAGGCGCGGGTGCGTTGACGCCGGCCGTCTCCCAGGATCCTGGCCACGGCCAGCTTGGTATTGTCGTAGAGGATGCTCTGGGGCACCCCGCCCAGGAAGGCGAACGCTGATACGTGCCCGTCCAGGAAGGCCTCGGTGGTCTCCGCCGGGTAGGCCTTCACGAAGCAGCCGTCGCTGTGGGGCAGGTCCAGTATGAAGCAGTGGGCCTTGCGCTCCACCCCGCCGATGACCCATAGGGCCTCGCCGAAGTCGCACTGGGCGTGTCCCGGCGGATGGGACAGCGGCACGAACATCTCCTTGGTCTGGCGGCGATGCTCTCTTACATAGTCCTTGACTATGGTGTAATGACCGTCGAATTCGTACTCGTCCCTGAGGCGCTCGAAGATGCGCTTGGCGGTGTGGCGCTGCTTCCTGACCACACGCTGGTCCTCTTCAAGGATACGGTCGATGACGCCGGTGAAGGGCTCCAGCTTGGGACGCCGGGGGGTAGTCTGCCTCCGGTAACCCGGAGGCACGGAGTAGGCCAGCATCTTGCGCACCGTGTCCCGGTGCAGACCGAATGTCCGCGCAGTCTCCCGGATGCTCATCCCCTCCACCATCACCGCCCTTCGGACCCGCAGATATACGTCCACTCTGTACATCCATCGCACCATCCATGGGGTCGGCTACAACCCTATGAATGATGGAGGGCGGCATAGTATTCAGTCGCCGATACTCAGCAATCTTCCGCCCACGCGGTCCAATTTACCTCCGCCGTTTACACTCTGCCACAGGGAATATCTTCTTACTTTGGTCAATCATTGCTTTTGCTCCTCCATATCTGTTTGGTCCGTCGCACCACCCTGTGGCAGACGTTTTTAACCCGGGCAGTGCGACTCACCGACTCCTCACCCCTGGGCTTTCGATCCACCCTCTTGTTACATTACTGCTTTGATATTACCTCACTAGGTTGATGATTATCTCCTCGTTTACGGGACGGTCGTGCCTGCGCAAAGTCTCTGGGGCGGCCTTTCCGCGGGAAAACGTTTCGGCAGGGGTTTCCGCGAGGTCCTGCGGTAGCTGGCCGAGCTCGCCGGCGTCGTGCAGCTCGTCCCCCGCGGAAAGTGCCCGTTTTAGGCAGGGTTGAGAATCGCTCAGAATCGCAAAATCTCGGACTGCGGGGAATGAGCCCTGAAAAGGCGTGGAGGCCCTGCTTTTCAAGACTCAGGGCCTCCAGCGTAGACAATTTGCTGTGGGCCAGGCCGCTATTGCGCGGGATCCCATTCCCAGAAGCCCTGCCTCCCGACAGCGTTCGCTGGGCAAGGAAGCTGGGTCACATCCGCAAGCTCCCACAGATGCCGGCCCCTGCTGAAGTCCCCGAAGCGGTCAACCCGAAGCATCCTTTCGACGGCGGCGTTCCATCCGTGGACTTGGCCATCCATCACCTAGGAGTCCACCTGCCAGACGGCCACCAACCGTGCAGTACAGAGCACTTTCCCGAAGGGCGTCGTCTTGGTGGGGGAGACCACGCCTGCCGGATCACGTTGATACCCCTCGGGTACGGGGTCGATCTCTTGGAGCACGCGAAGGTCCTCTTTCGTGGGCCTTCGTTTTGCTGCGTGGATTGCGATGGTGCAGCCGACCAATAGCTTGGGAGGCCGCCAGTTCCTCATTTCAAGCGTCTTGTGGCCCGAAGCAATCAGAGACGCCCACGGTTCGTGCAAGCTAATGGCTTTCAATACTTGCTCCTCGGTTCGGACAAGCCCCATTATGCCCATGGTTTACCCCAAGCCCCGAACGCAGTGGTAGTCCCGCAGGGATTCGAACCCGGGTCGCCGGCTTGAAGCGCCGGAGTGCTGAACCGCTGCACCACGAGACCTCACAAATTTCTTAGAGGAGCTCCGCAGGTCGGAACTCCATACCGAGGCGGCGCTCACTGTCGTCGGTACTCTCCTTCTCCCCGGCTACTTGGATTACAAGCGTCCGCCGGGGAATTTCACCCAAGTTCGGTTGCACAACCCCGGTTACGTCACCCCGGCCCGACACCCTGGCAAAACCGGCCCCAAGCAGAAATCCCCCGTTTGGGCAACAAGAGTAGGGTGTCGTTGGTGCAAGGTTAGCGAGCGAACGGCCTTGGACGGCAAGGGCTTGTCAAGTGACAGCAGGAAGAGAGGTTGTCGGCAGGCCCAGGATAGCGGCTAATGCCGGGCCCAACGGACAAGATTCAGACGCCCGGCGAACCTACTGTTCGTACCAGCCCGAAGCAAAGATGTAGCCGTCGTGAAGTACCGCGAAGGTGTGCTTCCTTTGGTTCTCGCCGGTTTCAGGGTTGACTATCACGTACTCCACCCAACGTCCGGCTTCGGTAGCCCCCAGTAAGTCATCGCCATAGAAGTAGCCTGTCGGATCCACCCGCAGGCTGGGATCCCTTCCTCTCAACACGGGGTTGTGGTGGGCAATGGTAAAGCCGCTTTCACCATCGATGATGAAGGCGTACCACTGGCCGTCCACATTCTCCCCGGTGTTGTAGTAGTCAACGGTGTCCTCCAAGCCCACCGCTTCGTAGAGATTAATGGCCTGCTGCACTACGGCCTCCGTGTAGGCCGGGGCGTCGGTCTTCCGCGGCCCTTCCTCGTACCAGCCGGACCCGAAGGTAATCCCGTCGTGAATTACCATCCACGAATGTTTGGTCTCCACCGAGTCCGTGGCAGGGTTGGTGAAAGTGTAGTCGAACCAGGCACCGTTTTCGTCGGCGGAGGCGGCTACGGCGGCGCCGGTGGGGTAATTGTTGGGGCCCAGGACGTCCGAGGCTAGCTGTCCCACCAAAGCTGGATTGGCATGGGCGATCACGGTCCCGTCTTCGTCAATCATGAAGACGTACCACTGGCCGTCCACACTCTCCTCGGTGTTGTAGTAGGCGACAGTGGAATCCAAGCCCACCGCATCGTAAAGGTTAATGGCCTGTTGAACGAAAGCCTGAGTATAGGCCGGGGCGTCGGTCTTCCGCGGCCCTTCCTCGTACCAGCCGGACCCGAAGGTAACGCCGTCGTGAATTACCATCCAGGAATGTTTGGTCTCCACCGAGCCCGTTGCTAGGTTGGTGAAAGTGTAGTCGAACCAGGCACCGTTTTCGTCGGCGGAGGCGGCTACGGCGGCGCCGGTGGGGTAATTGTTGGGGCCCAGGACGTCCGAGGCTAGCTGTCCCACCAAAGCCGGATTGGCATGGGTGGTCACGGTCCCGTCTTCGTCAATCATGAAGACGTACCACTGGCCGTCCACGCTCTCCTCGGTGTTGTAGTAGGCGACGGTTTCTTCCAGGCCCACCGCATCGTAAAGATTAATGGCCTGCTGGACTACTGCCTGGGTATAACCAGGAGAGTCGGTCTTGCCAGGACCCTCTTCGTACCAACCCGAGCCGAACATAATCCCGTCGTGGATTACCATCCACGAATGCTTGGTTTCCACGGTGCCGGTGGCCAGGTTGAGGAAGGTGTAGTCGAACCAGGCCCCGTCCTCGTCCGCGGTGGCGGCCACGGCGGCGCCGGCCGGGTAGTCATTGGGACCCGGGATGTCGTTCACATTCTGACCAAGCAGGGCAGGATTGGCGTGGGCAACCATGGTTCCGCTCTCGTCAACTATGAACATATACCACTGGCCGTCCACGCTCTCCCTGGTGTTGTAGTAGGCGACAGTGGAATCCAAGCCCAGCGCATCGTAGAGATTGATAGCCTGCTGGACTACTGCTTGGGTGTAGGCTGGGCCGTCGGTCTTCCGCGGCCCTTCCTCGTACCAGCCGGAACCGAAGGTAATCCCGTCGTGAATTACCATCCACGAATGTTTGGTCTCCACCGAGCCTGTTGCCAGGTTGGTGAAAGTGTAGTCGAACCAGGCACCGTTTTCGTCGGCGGTGGCGGCTACGGCAACGCCGGTGGGGTAGTTATTGGGACCCGTGATGTCCGAGGCAAGCTGTCCCACCAAAGCTGGATTGGCATGGGCGATCACGGTCCCGTCTTCGTCAATCATGAAGACGTACCACTGGCCGTCCACGCTCTCCTTGGTGTTGTAGTAGGCGACAGTGGAATCCAAGCCGTCAGACTCATACCGCCTGATTGCCTCTCGTACAAAGTAATTGGTGTAAGCTTCGGGCATCCATTTGGGAGGCACTGAGGCCTCGGTCTGACCCTGCATCAACTGTTGACCGGACGCTGGACCGTCAGCGGTTATTCTTACTTCAGCGCTTTCCAACTGTTGGAGAACCAGTTGAAGTTCATCCTTGTCCAAAGTGACCGCTTCACCTGTTGGTCCTGCGGGCCCCGCTGGGCCAGGAGGTCCTTGCTCCCCGGACGGACCGGCGCTTCCCTGGCAAGCCGACATTGACATTACAATTAAGACGATGGGAATCGCTATGAGAAAAGCCCGCAATTTTCGCCTCACATTTCCAGTTGTTGTTGATATCCAGTATAACAAACTGAGTGTTCCGACGTCCCCCCAGTTCCTGGTCTCATCCCGTCTCCACCCAGTAAGCCCGCAAGGACTGACTGGAGCTGGAGTTCCAACGACTTCCGGCGACAAGGTTCCAGGTTTTGTTGGCCCCCACCCAACATAGCTTCAATCCCTGGTTGGACTCAATCCCCAAAACCGTCGGATCAGGCGTACGGCATAGGGGCTGAAAACGGGCGTGAACCGTATACTCGACTGACGGACCAGGCGGGAGCTATTGCGGCTGGGTTAGAGCGCAGTCCTGATAAGACTTGGCTGTCGAAAAAGTGGAAAAGTCTCTCGTCCAAGAACGAGTAATCCGGAGGCAAGAAACTGGAAGTGCTATCTGGTTAGTTTCGGAAAACCCCGATTTCCGCAACCCCGATGTCGCGGCTGTTTACTGGGGGTGGGTCTGTCCAGTGAGCGCCGCCGCACTTTACCAGCACGACCTCCGATATGAGTTCTTGTTGCCCGTCATCTGCAACGTCGGTGTCGGCTCCTACGGCGGACGGGACGCCGACCTGCATCCTGTGAAGCAGAGCGACGGGCGAGCCGGAAGGGGAAACCGGTCACTCAACAGTTACGTATGAGTTGGAAAGCCCTCCGTCAGCCGGAGAAGAGGTGGGAGTCATGGCCTGCTCGAAAACGAAACGAGCATCGAAATACGCAGCAATAGCCTGGCTGTGCCTGCTGGCCATCGTCGTCATCGTGCGGGCCGTCAACCTGCCGCTGGGCAGCGTCCAGCCGGAGGCCGTGATGCTCACCTTCATGATGACCCTGCCCTTCACCTTGGGGTTGACCGGCTTGGTCATCGGCGCAGCCTGGATCTTGGAACGTCGGGGCGGTTAGTGCCGTCTTCGTTGCCGTGGTGCGGCCTGGCCGAGGCCGGCCGCGGAGCCTTCTCGGAAGCATACGCCAACACCCCTGGCAGTCTCCTGCGTCCCGGTCATAACACTCGGCCCTCCGCTCCACCCCAGCCACGATTTCCTGACAGTTAGCTGTTGCGGGCCGAGGGGCATGCATGCTCCAATGACGCCGGTGGGGAAACACCGTCACTGAGGAGTTGGGCGCCATGCCGGAGCAGGAGCAGTTTTCGGACAACGACCGCCTTGACACGGTTCGAATTCGATGATGAAGTCACCGAGTCTACCGGCCTCTTGCCCAGGCTCCCTTTGACCGTGTTGGACGGGTGGGCTAGCTCTGGCACCGGACGGTGCGTTACGGGACTCGCAACGACTGGTTGACGAGGGACACTTGTGATGGACCGGGCGACGGCGCGGCGCTTCTCGTGGGACCGCCTGGCTCGAACCAATTCTTGGGTAACAATTCATGCAACACTCGGTACACTTTGCCTCCGCCGATTACAACGAGGAGATGAAAACGGGTAACTGTTCAGACTTGAGGGGATCTGAGGGTTTGAAGGTCGAAAATCGGGAGCTAATCCACGTTGCTGACGCTCAGGCTGAGGGCTATCCAACGGCTTTCGACCAATTCGACCCACCAAGTCTGAACAGTTACGAAAACGATGGAAAAGTTGACTCTAACGCTGCACAAGACCAAGGACACGAAGAACAAGGTCGTGTACGGCACCAAGGACGGCGACGTCATCCAGAGCGTCTACATCGACAAGGACGCTCTGGGCGACGTTCCACCGGCCACGCTCCAGGTGGTCATATCCCCGCAGTAAGCCCGGGCAGCCTCCTTGACTGGGGAACCGCGCTGGCCCGTCGCGCCGGTGAAGACGAGGTAAAGCGGACCGCTGGAGGCCCGGGACGAGAGACACCTGCTGAATTTACAGAGACAACTGTCTCGCCTGAACCTGCTGATCATCGACGAGTTGGGTTTCGTCCCCCTGTCCCCCAACGGAGCGGAACTGCTCTTCGAGGTCTTCAGCCAACGCTACGAGCGGGGCTCCATCCTGGTCACCACCAACCTGCCCTTCGATGAGTGGACCGAAGTATTTGGCTCGGAACGCCTCACCGGCGCGCTGCTGGACCGTCTCACCCACCACGTCCATATCCTGGAGATGAACGGCGACAGCTACCGCCTCCGGCACAGCCGGCAGAACGCCGCCACCCAGGTCTCGGACGAGCCGGAAGACTCCTGACTCACTCCGGAACTGCGGACCCCTGCTCCTGACCCCGCCCGGCTCCCAATTCAGTTCTTTCTCATCGTGCGGGTGGTACACGATTCCTCCGCCGCAGTGGTACACCTTCTCGCCGCCCTTGACATGCTGGACCCTACAACCGGCGGGAGTGCCCCACATACGGCTCTCAGGTGCTTCGGTTCCCACGTATGCTCCCCCGAGCCTGAAGAAGGTGGCGTGGATGCCCCCGTGGGGGCTGCGCCGGCAGTGCTGGAGTTTGCAGTTCCAGACCACCGACTCATGAGGTGAGTTCTATGCTGTACGTGCTGCAGGGCGGCCTAACTATGTACAAGTTGCTTGCGTCAAATCCATCCGCGACAAATAACTCAGGGGTCTCTTCCTCCGGAATGCTTTCTAACATCAACGCCGCTTTTGCTTGCTCAAATGCTTCCTTCACCGACTTGCCGAATCCAATCGCCGAGTAGAACTGGGACGCGAAAGTTCGAGCTGCGTCGTCACCAATTGAAGTATTCATACCTACAGCGGCTTGAATATGCTCTACAACCGCTTCGGCTTGATTCTTAGAGTAACACGTATTGAAAACCACCAATTGAATGCTCCCGGAGCAAGCCCACATCGCTTGGTCTATGGCTTCCTTCGTGACGGGCTTCGCATTGCCGGACTCGTCCTGAAAAACGATTTCATCATGGTCCGAGCCATGCCCACTGAAATGAACAATTCGTGGATTGCATTCGTTAATGGCTTGCATCACATCCAGCGGTCTAACAGCCCAACGAGATTCCAGCTTCACCGCATCACGATGCTCGGACTTGCGAATCATATCTTGAATTGCACGGGCTTCTTCGTCGAGGCGAAGTTGCGCCTGGTCTAACGGATTCGATGCGAGAAATAGGACAGTGATTTTTTCAGGCAGGTTCTTGAGCTTTTCTATTTCAGACATGGCTCCCGCATAAAGGATGTTCTGCTTTTTTAGATTTGTACCCATTACTGCCATTTGCCGTTTTGTCTGGCGACCCAATTGATCGGCTTCCCGCTGTTGTTTCTTAGCTTCCTTCACTTCTTCATTAGATAAGGATTTTTGGGCATCATTCAGCTTCTTTTGCTCAGCTACAATCCTTCCATCAATGCTGGCAATTTTGCTTTTGTTGTCTGACGATTCTTTATGCAGTCGCTCAATTTCGCGCTGTTTCATGTTTTTTGTGGAAATACTTCTTGTCGTAGCTACTGTCTTGTTAACGGCGGTTATCTTTTTTTGAAGGTCAGCACGTTTTTTTGCCAGACGACTCTTGTCATTTTGCAACTTCACAATGTTGACACTCGCTTGTTGCACTTTCCGACGGAATTGGTCAATCATTGGCATATCACACCTCTAATTACCCAGTAATCAGAAGTAATGAGGATTACTCAGCGCCCGTCCCGGGAGATTCGCAGACATTGGCAGGTCAGATATGACGGGTCATTTACCGCAAGCACTTTGATTCAATTGTCCATCGGGCCACCAGGGAAATGCAAATGGCTGCTGTCAGTAACTTCCCCGAAGCTACGCCACTACTGCCTCTGCCGAGGACCCCTCCCCCGAGGCCCGCAGCCGCTTCCGCAGTTCCCACCATACGCGTACCTCAGGGCTGGGGGCTAGTACTACAGTCGCAGATGGTCGCTTGGAGTGTTGGTGCGGTCTTGAAAATCGCAATGTCTAAACCCGAATCCACCGATGGACACGGATGGACGGCGTGAGGACAGTGGAAGGGGGGTGAGGGAGTTACAGGCGCGATGATCCGGGCTCGAATTCGGGTAGACGGGGGCGGTCTGCAGGCGCTTTGGGGGGCGCCGATGGCGGCCTACAGTGGCTGTGGCGAGCGAGATGGCGGGATAGGACACGGTGAGAGACACACGCGGACCGGGATGGCGCGAGTTTGCGGGGGCGTTGGGTTGGCTGGCGGGTCAGTGGCAGAGGGGTGGCGTCAGGCCGGAAGTGGAATGGCTCGCAGCCGGGCGAGGGCGCGACTGAACTGGGTTTCCCAAGGACAGCGCTTGGGAAGATGCAGGGTCAACCGGCGCGCCGAGCGGGTGAGCCGTCCCGCCAGGGAGAAGAACCGCCGCCGGAAGGTCTTGGTGGTCACGATCCGCTCTCCCAGACCGAGCCGCGCCGTCCAACGGGCCAGGTTGTGCGCCATCGTCTGGACGGCCAGCCAGGCAGCGTTGGCGGCGAAGCGCCCCGAGGGGAGATGGTTCAGCCCGACGCCGCACTTGAGGTCGCGTATCGCGTTCTCGATCTCGGCGTGGCGGCGATGATCAGCCTCCAGTTCCAGGGTCTCTCCGTCCCGGTCGGTGATGAAGCCGTGATAGCTGTAGGTGGCGAAGAGGGCCAGCTGGGAACCGGGCGTGGGCTTCACCCGCCGGACAATGAGCCGCACCGGGGCGGCGTCGGGCTCACTCTGGAAGGAGGTGTAAGTCGTCTCGGCGACATCGGCGGCGCCGTCCATCCAGTAGGGGATGAGAGTCCAGCCCTCCTCTGGTATCGCCTCGATCAGGTTCCGCAGGCTTTTGTGCTGGCGGATGGTGATGGAGAACCGGGCATCCATCCGGCGGCAGACGGCGACCACGGCGTGGGTATAGAAGCCGCTGCCGGCATGCACCGTGAGTTGGCCCCTGGCTCCGGCGTAGCGCACCCGCCCCACCGTCTCACGCAGGAAGCGGGCGGCGCCGCGGGCGGTATTGGCGCGGCCCTCGCGCAGCCGGGCCATCAGCACGTCGCCTGTGCCGGCGGCGACGGCCAGCAGCGGGTGATAGCCCCGGGCGCCGGTGTAGCCCCCGTATCAAGTACGGGGCAGGCTGTGGTGGCGGGCGCCCTCCTTGGTCAGTCCGTAGCAGAGTTATGCCCCTATCCGGGCCGTGCAGAGGCGACTAACTGGTGAGTCCGCCCAAGGATGTATGCTCATGGTAAGGCGCGTCGTCGGGACCAAGGCCGAGTGGACACTGGCGCCTATTGCCCGATCCGTAGCATGGCCCGGGGTCTTACGACGGCATCATTGGTGACGCCCCGACCGGGGCGATCCCGTTGAGGAGAGTGGCTACGTTCCGTGGCTCCCTCCGGCGACACGTCTACCTTGTAGGCGTGGAGGGAATGATGAGCCGCAGACGCCGGAGCAGCGCAAAACCGGCAGGGCTGTCCCAGCTGAACCTGAACGCGGCGGGCATTGACGTGGGCGCTGCCAGCCATTTCGTGGCGGTGCCCGCCGACCGGGCGGAACCGCCGGTTCGAGAGTTCGAGGCCTTCACGGCGGACCTGTACCGTCTGGCGGACTGGTTGGCCCAGTGCAGTGTGGAGACCGTGGTCATGGAGTCCACCGGCGTGTACTGGATACCCCCCTGTTCGGGGTGCTGGAAGAGCGGGACTTCCAGGTGATGCTGGTGGACCCCAGACGCATCAAGAACGTGCCTGGTCGCAAGACCGGCGTGCTGGACTGCCAGTGGCTGCAGCAGCTGCACACCTACGGCCTGCTGTCGGGGGCCTTCCGTCCCGATGGGGAGATCCGACGCCTACGCAGTTACCTGCGGCAGCGGGCCATGCTGGTGGAGTACGCGGCCCAACATATCCAGCACATGCAGAAAGCCTTGACCCAGATGAACGTAAAACTCCACCATGTCATTAGCGACATCACCGGCAAGACCGGCATGGACATCATGGAGGCAATCGTAGGTGGCCCGGGACCCGCAGCAGCTGACGCAATTGCGCGATCCCAGGATCAAGGCCGACGAGGCTACCATCGCCAAGTCGTTGCAGGGCCATTGGAGGGAGGAGCACATCTTCGAACTGACCCAGGCCCTGGAACTGTACCGAGTGTATCAGGATAAGATTGCCGAGTGCGACCGGGAGATTGAAGCCCAGTTGGAGCGTTTCGAGGATCACAGCAACGGTGATCCTCCAGCGGCGAAGTCTGGCCGGAGACGCAGCAAAGGAAACGCCCCACGCTTCGACGTTTGGACGCACCTGTACCGGATGACGGGGGTTGACCTGACCCGGATCGACGGTGTGGATGCCTACACCGCGCTCAAGGTGGTGAGTGAGATTGGCGCCGACATGACGAAATGGACGAGTGCGAAGCACTTTGCGTCCTGGTTGGGGCTGAGCCCAAACAACCGCATCACCGGTGGGAGGGTGATCAGCTCCAAGACCAAGCCCAGCGCCAACCGGGCGGCGGCGGCATTACGCCTGGCGGCCAACGCGCTGCATCGCTCCGACAGTGCCCTGGGCGCCTTCCTGCGCCGGAAGAAGGCTCACTTGGGAGCGCCCAAGGCCATCACGGCGACAGCGCACAAGCTGGCCAGGCTCATCTACTCCATGCTGCGGTACGGCCAGCAGTACGTGGATGTCGGCGCAGAATACTACGAGAGTCAGTATCAGCATAGGGCACTGCGCGCTGCAAAACGGCGGGCCGCGTAACTCGGCTACCAGTTGGTGCCCATGCCCGATGCTCCGGAACACACCACCTACGCACCTCCTCGCGCGCCGGTTGCCGCGTAACGACTGTGGTTAGTGAGGAGGTCTCGCAGATCGTCGAATCAAGGTCAATGGTCAGGGGCCTGTCGCCGGGTCCCGCCCCGGCCTGCCAAGCCCGGGCCAGCAGCTCGCGGCTCACCCGGTCCAGTTGGTGGACATGGCCCCACCTGAAGCTGCGCAGGAAGGCACCCAGAGCCTGGCCTCGCGAAAGCGGGGGGTGGACGGCGCCTTGACCGTGCCGCCCAGGGTGCAGGCCGTCCCCCCGGCGCGCAGCACATCGGCGGCGTCGATGCAGTCGCCCCCAGCCAGCGCAGACGCAACCAGCGTCAGCATCTTGTCGCCGGTGTTGGCCCGCCCCGGGGCATCGCCCAGGTCGAGGTGTTGCTGGACGAGTTCGGGCAGGCCGAGGTGCCGCGCCGGGGTGGCCGGAAGGAGCAGGCCGGCATTGGCCACCAGGCGGCGGTCGTCGAAGGTGATTTGGATCCGGTCGGGGTGGTGGCGTGGCAGCATCTATTGGGGGCTCCTTTTCTGGGACCGGTTTTCTGTTCCAAAACCATTATCCCAGACTCAGAGGAGCACCTTCTTGCCGCTTCAGAACGCTGACCCGACCCTCTCCTTCGGTGGATTCGGGCTAACGCTCATGTTACCGGCGGCTTCACCTTCGGTGTGCTTCAGTAGTTGTAGCGTGGGCACATGATGCTCCCCTTCCACCCTGGCTTCTTCGGCCACGTACCCCCCTACCCCAAGAATAGCTGAACGACTTTTGCTTCGTGGTCATGGCAATACCTCACGCTTGGTGGGGGCTGTCGGCGAGAGCGGCCCTATCCTCCGGCCAATCTGCGACCGTGCGGCCAGGTTGGTAAGCCGGGTTAGCGGCCGGGAGCCGTTATCGATCGCTCTGTCTTGTATTCAATCCGGTACGCTCGCACGGCGGTGTCATGGAACACGGCGGCTCGCTCGGCGGCTGAGTAACCCTTGGATAAGCGCTTGAAGGCGTTGAATAGCACGTTGTAAGAATGCCCCACCTTGTCGGGCGGAAAGTTACTTTCGAACATGCACCTGGCGGGTCCAAATTGCTCAATGCAATAATTCATGTACGGTGCCATGGTCTCGGCCAGTTCTTCGGACCCGATGGGTTGGTTTCTGGCATACCAATCATAGCCGGTGCGGGGCTGGCCGATGCCTCCCAGTTTAACGTAGACGTTGGGGCATTGGGCCACGGCCGCGATTCCTTGCCTCCAGGTTGACAGAACTTCTTCGTCGCGGTCGGCGTAGGGCCCGATGCGCAGCAGCCCGCCAATATGGTTGAGGATAATGGTTAAATCGGGAACCGCCCGGGCGAAGTCCACAAGCTCAGGCAACTGGTGGAAGTACATCCAGGCATCTAAAGACAAGCCCATGCGAGCCAACACCCTGGCCCCGGCCCTGAAACCCTCCTCGGTCAGCTGGGCCTCTCGATTGTAGGCATTGTTGGGGATATCGGGGTGGGGGTCCCAAGTTAGACCGTGGCGAATCCCGCGAAACCGGTTCGGGCTGGCCGCCTGCAAAGCTTCAAGTACCGGAGCGGCCCTTCCGCCTAGGAGGAGGTTGGCATGCCCTACGATGGCCGCCGCGGCCCGCGCCGGTCCATAGAGGCCGGTGGCCCCGGCTGCCGCCATACCCTGGATGAATTCCACTCCACCCACGGGGCGCATCTCTTCTGGGCCGTCGATACGGTACATCGCCCTGGCCTCGATAAAGACAGTGGACCGGACGTTATGGCCGCTGTTCAGGTCGGCGTATAGCTCGTCCAGCAGATACTTCTGATAGGGAATTCGCTCCGGGCGCCGGTCCCACATATGATGGTGGGGGTCGCAGATGGGAATCTCCGGCTCCAGTGTAGATTCCTGGGTCAGCGCCAGCCAGTCATTGTCTCCGAACGGCATTGTGCCCCCCTGGCCAACTTCCGGGCCTTGCGGATGAGATTGGAATAAGGGCTTTGCTATGCCATCAATTATTTGGAGAGGTAACACCTAGATAGGCAGCGCTTCCCCGGTCCTCTCCGGTGGCAGCTCGACCCCGAAGGCATTGACGTTAAAGGCCAGCATGGCATAGCAGCCCAAAAGGTTGGTGAGTTCCGTGAGTCCAAGAACTCCAAACTGAGCCAGCGCCGCATCGAAGATTGTTTGGCTGATCCGGTGGGTCCCGGAAAAACTCCCGGCCATAGTTCACCACCGCTGCTTCATCAGGGGCCAGTGCGGGAAGCTCCTTTCCATCGCGTAGGGCGTCGACTGTGTCATCGCGCAAACCGGCCCTACGACCCGCCGGGGCATGAGCGTTCCAGATGAATTGGCAGTCGTTCTCTCGCGCCGCGACGAGCATGCCGAGCTCCCTGATGCGGGGTACCAGGGATGTGTCCGTCCGCAAATACAATGCCAATCCAAGGGCGAGTTTGGCCACCTCTGGGGCGTTCAGCATCACGGAGCCAGGTTCGCTGGTAGGCACCCTGCCACGTAGACCCACCAACTCGTCAAAAGTAGCCCTTTGGTCTTCGGGAATCCTTTCTCTTGCTACAACAGGTGTTCGGGCCATGATGTCCTGCATTAGTATGACAAATTGAAGCTGGATATTGTACGGAGTATCTGTACCTTCAGGTCCCGGGATACTATGGGTCGTGAAAAAGGACAGGCTCGATGGACCGGGTGAGAGTTAACGATGCGAGTTAACCATAAGGTAGTTTACCGTCTTAGGGGTGCCTCTCTCAGTTGCTTTCCCCGGATAGGACCGGATCGATCAACCATCTTTCTGTCTTGGCGATGTATTGAGCAGGGTCAAGCTCAGGGTCTACCGCGGCCCGCTCTGGCGAACCGTAGTAAGCCGCTTGCTTGGCGTCCCAGTCTTCGGGTCCGTCATAGGACACTATCCACACGAACTCGTTCCGTTCTCCGATTACCCAGGCCTGAGGGATGGTGAAACCAAACTGGTAGTGCAGCGGATATACGAACTTCTTCCAACCCTCTACGAAGTCATCCAGTTTTCCGCGATTTATGGTATAAAGCCGCAACTGTGAAATCATTGCCTTTTCCCTTCTCCACCTGTTCTAATTTCTTTTAACCAAGTTCACCGCCTGAAAGGTGAGGCGATTTGTGCCAAGTCCACATGCACCAGGCCCTGGTCGAGAGTGGTAGCCATGCGGACCAGAGATTGACTAAGGCTATACCTCCGTGACCCCATGACCGGCAGGCAACATATGATCTTGACAATAACCCCATGTCTCGATGACCATCTTGGCGAAACTGGCTAGATTGCTGCATGAAGGCCCAGTGCATTCCCCGGGTGACTCAGTTATAGGCAGATAATCTACGCTTTTTTGAAACCCATGCTCCCGCAGAAAGTCCCCTAGCCCCTCATCCAATTGGTCGGTTTCCTTTTCAGTGCAGTCTTTGCATAGATGGTCTTCCACATATCGCCCCGTTATCAGAGCGATTGCTTGCGCCGGGCAGCCATCGTCGTCTAAATCCTCTATGTATTCGCAAGAGAGTACTTCATCCTCATCAAGTTCCGTTCTCCATGACTTGCGGATTTGGCAGTGGTCACACATTTTTGTTTCTTCTCCGACTACCGTCTAAAACGACAATCCAATTCAATTTGGTGATTTAAGACCGATAGGATCTGGTCAAGACCGGGCATTATAGTTGGTGTGGGGTATTGTGTTCAGCGGAATCGTCCCAATATAGAATTGGCGCAGGTGTGGTTTTGGGGTTGGTTGCACACTTCAGCACCAACAACGGTGTCCAACAGCGAAACTCTTAGAAACGTAGGCTTACTGATTGGTGGACTGCTGGCCTTCGTGTTCGCCGGATGGCGTGCTTTGGTGGCTGAACGCCAGGCCAACGCCGCTCGGCTCCAAGCGCAGACCTCGTTGCGTCAGGCGGAAACTGCACAGCAGAGCTTGCTCAACGAACGTTACCAACGCGGGGCAGAAATGCTGATGTCAATGGCGGAGGCATGTTGGGCCACTGGGGCGGAGTAAAACTGTACCACCTAGGGAACCTCTGAAAAAGAGCGGCTATGGCTTTTCTGGCGGTTACCGGGGGAGTTTCCGCGGAAATTCCCTGCCTTTGGGCCGTTTTGGTGAGTGGCCACCCTCCCATTTCGCTCCATCGGGGCCGTTGCGGGTTTGACCGGCCCTGCCGGCGGCCCACGGACGGGTTTGGACCCACGGCGCCCATGTCAGCCTGTCAGTTGCCCCTCCGCCGTCAGCAGGTTGCCCAGTCCGAATAACAGCGCCAGACGTTCGGTGTTCTTCGCCAGTCCCCGGTAGCGCACCTTGGCGTAGCCAAATATCCGCTTCACCTTCAGGAACGGGTGCTCCACCTTGGCCCTCACCGATGCTTTGCGCTTTTCCGCCATCGCTTCCGAACTCTCAGGGTCGAGTTTCCGCCGTTTTCCCGGACGCATCGCCACCTGCCATTCCACCCCACGGCCCAGGTTCTCATACCGCTTGTGGACTCCCTGATACCCGGCATCGCACCACACCCGAGTCTCCCCGCCGTGCAGCAGATTGTGCGCCTCGGTCACGTCGTGGACATTGGCTGCCGTGGTGCTCAGACTGTGCACTATCCCGGTTTCGGAATCCACCCCGATGTGCGCCTTCATCCCGAAATGCCACTGGTTCCCTTTCTTCGTCTGATGCATCTCCGGGTCCCGCTCACCAGCCCGGTTCTTGGTGGATGATGGAGACTCGATGATACTGGCGTCCACGATGGTCCCCTCCCGCAGCCGCAGTCCTTGGGACTCCAGGTGGGCGTTGATCTCATCTAGCAGGCTTCTGCCCAGTTCGTGCCGCTCCAGGAGGTGGCGGAAGTTCAGGATAGTGGTCTCGTCGGGCAGTGCTTCCGATAGGCTCAGGCCGGCGAAACGCCTGACTGATTCGGCCTCGTAGAGCAAATCCTCCATGCCGGGGTCGCTCAAGTTGTAGAACAACTGCACGCAGTGAATCCGCAGCATGAAAAAGTCCGAGCTAAGTGGCCAGCATAAATGTCCGTGCCAATTGTTGAGGGAAATGCCCTGCAGACGGGTGGGGCAGCAGATGGCAGGCAGGAAGGTCTTGATGCAACCTATTCTTCGTGAAGCTCGTCTGAAGGTTGGGAGACAGCGCTCTCCCTGCTACGCTTGAGACGGTAGCTGTCGCCGTTCATCTCCAGGATGTGGACGTGGTGGGTGAGGCGGTCCAGCAGCGCTCCGGTCAGGCGTTCCGGTCCGAAGACCTCGGTCCACTCGTCGAAGGGCAGGTTGGTGGTCACCAGGATGGAGCCCCGCTCGTAGCGCTGGCTGAAGACCTCGAAGAGCAGTTCCGCCCCGGTGGGGGACAGGGGGACGAATCCCAACTCGTCGATGATCAGCAGGCTGAGGCGGGAAAGTTGTCTCTGGAGGTTGAGCAGACGTCTCTCGTCCCGGGCCTCCATCAGCTCGTGGACCAGGGCGGCGGCCGTCGTGAAGCCCACCGGCATCCCGCGCTGGCAGGCGGCCAGGCCCAGTCCCAGGGCGATGTGGGTCTTGCCGGCGCCGCTGTTGCCGACGGCGATGACGTTCTCACGGCGCTCGACGTATTCGCAGCGGGCCAACTCCATCACCAGCGCCTTGTTCACCGACGGGATGGCCGTAAAGTCGAAGGTGTCGAAGGTCTTGACGGCGGGGAAGCGGGCGGCGCGGATCCGCCGCTCCACCATGCGCTGGTGGCGGTCGATGAGTTCCAGTTCCGCCAGCCTGAGCAGGTACCCCGGGTGGTCCACTCCCTCGGCGGCGCACTGGGCCGCCATCTTGCCGTACTCCCGGAGGAAGCTGGGCAGCTTCAGTTCCTTCAGGTGATGCTCCAAAAGCAGCGTGGACCGGCTGTTCATGCCGCCCTCCCCGACAGCAACGTCATGTAATCCCCGGCGTAAGTGATGCTGACCCGCACCTGGGGCAGGTAGGGGTAGAGCTCCAGGTCGAGGCGGGGAGGCCTGCCCTCCAGCCGGCAGAGCACGAGATGCTTCACCGCGTCGAAGCTCAAAGCCCCCAACCGGAGGGCATACCGAACCGCGGCGTGGACCTCCCCAGGCGAAAAATGCTCGAATAGCCGCAGTACCTGGACGAACTCCCGCTTGCCCCTTCGTCCCATGCGGGACTCCAGCAACCGGCGCAGCGTGCCAAACTCCTCGGGAAGGTCCCATCCCTGCAGGGGAGCGGCCTGGTCCAGGGCCGCCGTCTTCTGCTCGAGCAGGGGCAGGTAGTGGACGGGGTCGAACACAAAATCATCCCGCTGGTAGGAGCGGTGATGGCGGGCGATGACCTCGGACCCGCAACTGATGACCACCCGGTCCACATAGCCTTTTACCAAAACGTCCCGGTGCCCGTAGGCCACCGGCGCCGAGTAATCGTTGGTCCGGTACCGGACCAGTGACAGCGAACTCACCCGGCCCGCCTGCTTCTCGCAGGCGTCATAGGCCACCGGAGGTAGGGGCAGCAGGGCCTCCAGGTCCCGTTCCATCCGTTGACCTATGATCTCTGAGTGGCCCCTCAACCTGGCATCCATCCGCGCCAAGCAGCGACGCTCCAGGTGGGCGTTCAGGGTCTCAAAGCTCTCGAAGGATGGCACCGGCACCAGGAAGTTGCGCCGCATATACCCGGCCATCCCCTCGACCTTCCCCTTGCCGTTGCCCTTGCCGGGACGGCCGAACCGGTCATCGAACAGGTAGTGGGACTGGAGTTCCGTGAAGGCCCGGGTGCGCTTCCTCCGTCCATCCCCCAGGATCCTGGCCACGGCCAGCTTGGTGTTGTCGTACAGGATGCTCCGGGGCACTCCGCCCAGGAATGCGAAGGCCGGCACGTGGCCGTCCAGGAAGGCCTCGGTGGTCTCGGCGGGATAGGCCTTGACGAAGCATCCGTCGCTATGGGGCAGGTCCAGGACGAAGCAGTGGGCTTTCTGTTCCACCCCGCAGATGATCACCAGGGCCTCGCCAAAGTCGCACTGGGCGTGGCCCGGCGGATGGGACAGGGGCACGAACATCTCCTGCGACCGGCGGCGGTGCTCCCTCACGTAGTCCTTGACTATGGTGTACTGGCCGCCGAACCCATGCTCGTCCCTGAGCCGCTGGAAGATCCGCTGGGCTGTGTGGCGCTGCTTCCTGGGACGCCTGAGGTCGTCTACCAGGATTTGGTCGATGACGGCGGTGAAGGGCTCCTCCTGAGCTTGTCGAAGGGTTAGGACGCCGGGGCGGAGTCTGCCGCCGGTAGCCCGGCGGCGCTGAGTAGGCCAGAATCTTGCGCACCGTGTCCCGGTGCAGGCCGAACACCCGGGAGACCTCCCGGATGCTCATCCCATCCACCATCACCGCCCGCCGGACCCGTAGATACACGTCCACCTGGTACATCCATCCCACCACCCATAAGCACGACTTCGAACCTATGGATGGCAGAGGACGGTACATTTTTCAACCGCCACAATGTCAGGCAGTCAATCCGTCCAGGTGGTCCACTTTACCTCCGCCTTTTACACAAGGAGACCGTCGCCGCTACAAGTAAGCCGGGCCCAGGGTCATTGCCGCTCCGGGATGTGCTGGATGCGTCCAACGCCGCTATGCAGGCCCTTGGGTCCGCCCATGTATTTCAGGAGACGAATACGACGGTGAGGGATATGGTGGTCTTGTTCGTGCGTTTGGACGGAGACTACCAAGCGCCGGACAGTTTCCAGTACACGGTGGAAACCGGTTTCGGGTCCGTCGCTCAAACGATGGAGTTTATCTTTACGGGTTCAGGAGGGCTCCGAAAAGACCCGGCAAGCAGCTTATGGACCGCTGACCACGAGTCCAAGAATACATTTCCGCTACTTTCCCCGCTGTCCAAGCAAGCAAATGGCCGCAGTCGAGGAGATGGAGGAGAATCGAACTCCCCGTCACCTTGGAACTGTTAAGGTCTTGTGAGAACGCGGTGGAGCACCGGAGATGTCTCCCCTGCGCGAGAGTGGGGAATGCCAGGTTGGAACCCCCGCTACTCGTAGTGGATGCGGGGGTCGATCCAGGCGTAGCACATGTCCACCACCAGGTTGGCGAACATGAATACGAAAGCGTAGATGAGGACCAGGTTTTGCACCAGCAGAAAGTCTCGCTCCCGGATGGCCGCGATCATGGTCGCGCCCAGGCCAGGCACGTTGAAGGCCACTTCCACCACCACCGAGCCTCCCAGCAGGCTGCCCATGAGCAGACCGGAGAGAGTAACCACGGGTAGCAGCGCGTTTCTCAAGGCGTGGACTACGACGACGGTGGACTCGCCCAATCCCTTGGCCCGCGCGGTGCGGACGTAGTCCTCGCGCACTACCTCCAGCAGCATGGAGCGGGTCAACCGGGCGATGGTCGCCGAAGCCGACGACCCCAGGACGATTGCCGGCATGACCGTTATCTGCAGGTTTTGCCACGGGCCTTCCCAGGGCATGACTACGCCCATGGGAGGCATCCAGTCGAATACCAAGACATAGGCCAACACCACCAGGCTGGCCAACCAGAAGTTGGGTGTTGCCAGAAACAAGATGGTGGTGAATCTGGCGAAATAGTCACCGGTGCTGTTCCGCTTTAGGGCCGCCAGGACACCGACCGGTATACCGACTATCCATGAGAAGAGGATGGACATTATCGCGATCTGGGCTGTGATGGGCCCACGATTGGCCAGGAGTTCCGCGTTTGGATAACCCTTGAAAAATGACTCGCCCAGGTCCAACCGTACTATGTCCCAAAGCCAGGTAAGGAATTGCAAGTAGATCGGCCGGTCGAGCCCGAGCTTGGCCATCATGATCTGCCTGTCGGCCTCCGAGAGGAGCCCTGCGCCTTCCTCGCCAAGCATGGCGGCCAGCATGTCGCCTGGCATAATCCGCATTGCGACGAATACGAGTGCGGTTGTGCCCAGCACAGTGGGAATAGCGTAAATCAACCTTCGCGTCAAGTATCGGTGCACTGTTACGTACCACGAAGCCGCGGATCAACAGCGTCTCGGACGTTGTCGCCCAGCAAATTAAATGCCAGTACAGTTATGACGATGGCGATACCAGGAAAGACCACCAACCACCAAAGGGGCTTGAATGTGGCCGTGACCACGCCGCCCAGCAAATTACCCCAGGTGGGCGTGGGTGGCGGAATCCCAAGTCCGAGGAACCCCAGGCTCGCCTCGGCTATGATCACCGTTCCCAGCGAAGCTGTTGCCAGTACCAGAACGGGCGCCACGGTCTGAGGCGCGACGTGGCGCAGCATGATGCGCATATGGGACGCGCCGGTCGCCCGCGCCGCCTCGACAAAGGGGTATTCTTTCACGGCAAGCGCGACCGACCTGGTTACTCGCGTCGTAGCGGGTATTCTCACCACCGTTAACGCGATGAGTATTGGGACGACTCCAGCGCCCATAGCTGTGAGCAGCGCCAGGGCGAGCACTAGACCGGGGAAGGCCAGAATAACTTCCATCACCCGTTGGGTGATCATGTCGAATCGGCCTCCAATGTAACCGCTGGCCACGCCCAGAGCCATAGCCAGCGTCGTGCTGATCACAACGACGGCCACGGATATTGCAAGGGAAATCCTCGCGCCGTAGATAACTCTGCTCAAGAGGTCCCGTCCCATATAATCCGTTCCGATTAAATGCCGAGAAGAAGGGCCCTCCCGCGCTTCCAAGACTTTGATCTGGATTGGGTCGTATGGCGATATCACGGGGGCTGCTATCGCGACGAAGGCCAGAAGCGCGATAACCACTCCCATCGCACCGCCCACCGGATAGCGCCGGATGAATCTGAATATAGTGGCTCCGAACCCTGTTCGATGGGTGCGCCTACCATTGGAAACTTCTGCCGGCGCGTCTATAGATGGTCCCATCATGGGCGCGTGGTCTCCTTTAACAGTCGCATAGGGTGTTTATGCACCTTAAAGGCTTTAATGTTTCGATGGCTGCCGGGACCACCCCGGCAACCATCGAAATCGTGGGCTATAAGGGCGAAGACTAGCGGTCGAGCCAGAGGGTCTGGCGGTCGTAATATACATACCGTCCAAGTGCGGGCCCTCTGCTCGGGAACCCCTTCACGTAGGGCCACCACATGTGACCATCGACTTCCCAGCCGCCAGTCATTTGGGGGACCTCCTGGTCCAGTATCTTAAAGGCCTGCTGCACCAGTTCCTTACGCTTGAGGGGGTCGAGCTCGGTGTCCACTTGGTCCATGATTCCGTCGAATTCGGCGTTGGACCAACCTGTCCAATTCTGTGCACCACCGGTACGCCAAAAGACGTTCATGAAGTCGGATGGGTCGTGCAGGGTCGTGAACTGTGCTCCGCTGGTAATACTGAACTGCTGCTCCTTGGCGCGGGCGATCCAGACTGACCAGTCGAGGGTTTCCAGGTTCAGGTTGATGTTGAGAGTGTCTTTTAGAACGGCCTGAACGAACTCGCCGTGCACTACGACATGGGGCGGGCTACCAGCCGTCATGTCCGCGTCGAACCCGTTAGCGTAACCTGCTTCGGCCAGCAGGGCCTTGGCCTGTGAGACTCGAGCTTCCCGGTCCGGGTTAAACGCCGGGAGCTTGTTGAGTTCCGATTCCGGCAGGGCGTATGCGTTGCCCGGGGGAGCCCATCTGCCCTTGGCCGGGGTGGTGAGGTCGGCAGTAACGGTAGCCCACTCGTCGCGGTCAATGACCAAGTCGATGGCCTTGCGGACACGCACGTCGTTAAACGGTTCGACCTCAAGGTTGAAATATATGGCGTGGACGATGGGAACTATGGCTTTCTCTCCTTGAACTCCCTTGTCGAGGGCCAACTGGAAGTCCACGGGATTATTGACCTGGAGTGTATCGAGTTGACCTACGAGGAACGCGGCGAATCGTCCGGATCCCAGCAAGTGAATCTCGATGCCGTCCAAGTATGGCAGACCCTCGTTCCAGTAGTCCTGGAACTTTTCGTACCGGATCACCTCTCCGGCCTTAAGCTCGGCCATTTGGAATGGCCCGGCAGCGGGATGCATTACGTAGGACTTCAGGTCGTTGTCGTACTCTTCCAGGACCGCTTTGGGGAACACCGCGTTCCAGTCGGAAGCTATGAATCGAAGAATCTCAGCCGAGGTTTCTCTGAAGACAAACTCCACGGTCAGATCGTCCACCGCCTTTACTTCCTCGATACGGCTGAACCAGTCTTTCCGATAGCTAAGCACACCCTCGGGAGGGGCGTGAATCCTGGTCCAAGAGGCTACGACGTCATCGGGAGTGACCGGTGTACCATCGTGGAACTTAGCGTTGTCGCGCAGGTGGAAGGTGATGAGCAATCCGTCGTCCGAAACCTCCCAAGCGTGTGCCAGTCCAGGGACGATGGTCAGACCTCGGTCAAAGGGGTTTACCTTCATCAAGCCCTCGAGTCTGGGGCCTACAGGGCTCAGCACAGAGGAGCTTGGAGACTGGTTGACGTCCCAGGTGCCGGGGGTGGACCCGGCCCCGGTCTTGAGCACTCCGCCGCTCTTGGCCAACGGGTCCCGCCGGATTTGTGGTGCTGCGATGCCCGGTACGGCGGTGGCCACTACGATTTTTTCTTTGACCACCTCTTTCTCTACTTCTTTGACCACCTCTTTTTCGACTATCTTCTCAACTACTACAGGAGTCGCGGCGGCTCCTCCGCACGCCACCACAGCCAACATCACAAAAATGAACGCCAAGGCGAGTGCGCCCCTTGTTTTCGACGGCATTAACGCATTAGTTTCCGTTTTGTATAACCCCATGCAATCCTCCACGGCGGTTGGGACAATGCCCCGAATAATGGCTATAGCCTAGTGAGCCGCTGCTGCCCTGTCAACCCAGGGCCTTTCGCTTGTGACCGCAACCGACTCCATCGTAGTTCCGGCTTTCGCTGGAACCCAGAAATGCTCAGGGATCTGAACGTGATTCGAAGGATGGGTTCCTGGAGGCCGGCTCAAAGCCTGCCCCGTACTGGATAGGGGGGCCGGTATGACGAATGGGGTAGTAGCGGCGCATAAGCGTCGTTGATCCACGTAATCGAATGACCCTGCCTGTCAACCCGGACGCCTTTGCAGGGCTACCGGCGCGGGATACAATTGGGGGGATTTGTGGGCCAGATTCCGGCAGGTGGTATGAGATGGCAGAGGTTACTCCCATCCCCGACGCAACCCTGGAAGTCTTGAAGAAAATTCCTACCCAGACATTGATGGACGGGTTATGGGTCAAGGGTTGGCCTATGGGGTATATACACGGCGCACATCCCTTGCAGTTGGGTCAGAGTATGGCGGGGCGGGCGGTGACGCTGCGTTTCGTGCCCCACCGGCCCGACTTGGCCGAGGATAAACCCAAGGGCGACCAGTCGGCGGAGTACGTGGCCTTCGAGTTGTGCGGCCCCGGCGAGGTGCTGGTCATCGACGCCATGGGTTGGAAGTACAGTTCCATCGGGGGCGACATCAAGTTCTTGCGGTTGAAGCAGCGGCAGGTTGGCGGGTTGGTCACCGACGGTGCTGCCAGGGACAGCAGGGCGCTGAAGGAATACGGCTTTCCGGTGTTTTGCGCCACCACCACCGCCAAACAGGGGCCCGCCGAGTTCTGGCCCTGGCAGGTCAATGGCGCCATCCAGTGCGGCGGCGTCCTGGTCAGGCCCGGGGACGCCATTGTGGGCGATGACGACGGAGCCGTGGTGGTTCCAAGGGCAATCGTCGACGAGGTGATACAGATTGCCCGAGAGCGGGAAGAAGTGGAGGAGGTGATTAAGGCCCAGTTGGAAATCGAGCAGTGTTCTCCCGGCAAGTATTATCCCTTCAATGACCGTACCTGGCAGCTATTTGAGGAGAAGACCGGCAGGAAACGGCCGGCGTAGGGGCCGGCCCACTTCAGGCTACGGTATAATCCAAACGGCTTTGTGAATGGCAGTCTCCCATCGTGAATTCTATTGGAGGTCCCCATGCAATTCGGCGCTTCAATGTTCTCTACCGATTACTCCATACGACCCGACGACCTGGCCCGTATGCTGGAAGACCGCGGGTTCGAGTCGATGTGGGTGCCGGAACACACCCATATCCCTGCCGACCGCCGGAGTCCCTGGCCCGGCGGGGCCGACCTGCCCCGGGACTACTGGCATACCTACGACCCCTTCGTTGCCCTGACCGCCGCCGCGGGGGCGACGACCAACCTGAAATTGGGCACCGGGATTTGCCTGCTGATCGAGCGAGACCCCATTACCACGGCAAAAGAAGTGGCCAGCGTTGACCGGCTTTCCAATGGAAGGTTCCTGTTCGGAATTGGCGGAGGTTGGAACGCGGAAGAGATGGGCAATCACGGGACGCGCTATCGTAGCCGCTGGCGGCTGCTCCGGGAGCGGGTGCTGGCTATGAAAGAAATCTGGACCCAGGACGAGCCGGAGTTCCACGGCGAATTCGTAGATTTCGACAAGATTTGGGCATGGCCCAAGCCGGTGCAACGGCCACACCCTCCCATTATCATGGGCGGAGACGGTCCCACTACATTTGACCGCGTAATCGAGTTTGGCGATGGTTGGATGCCCATCGGTGGCAGGGGCTCCCAAGGCCCCAGCCTGCCGGAAAAGATTGCCCTGCTCCGCCGCCAAGCCGAAGAGGCGGGACGCGACCCGGCGTCTATCTCGGTCTCCATCTTCGGGACCCCCAGAGACGAGGGCTTCATCAAGAACATGGAGGCGGCGGGCGTGGACCGGCTGGTCTTCGGGTTGCCTTCGGCCGAACGGGACGAGGTGATGCCGATCATAGACGAATGCGCCAAGTTCATTTAGCCAGGTCCAATTAGCCAATATCATCCGGACAATTACGTCCAAGGGTAAGATATGAAAGAAAACACGTTAAAGCAGAAGTTGGAAGCCGGGCAGGCCGCGTTCGGCGTGATGCTCACTTTTCCATCCGCCCCGATGGTGGAGATGCTTGGGCACCTGGGGTTTGACTGGATATTGATCGATAATGAACATGGCTCGGTGACGGTCGAAAACTCGGAGGACCTGATCCGCGCCGCCGAACTCACCGGAATAGCCCCGATAGTCCGGCCCGTAAGCAACAAGCCGGAGATTATTGCGCCGTTCCTGGACAGAGGCGCATGGGGGGTGCAGATTCCCCACGTAAACACGGCGGAAGAAGCCCGGGCCGCAGTTGACGCCGTGAAGTACCCGCTCCAAGGACACCGGGGCGTGTTCAGCGGGGGCCGTCCGGCGGAGTACGGGTTCGCCGGGAACACGGCCGAATTTGTGGAAGACGCCAACCGGAACACGCTGGTCTGCCTCATGGTCGAGGAAGTCGAGGCCATCGAAAACCTGGAGGAGATGGTCACGGTAGATGGAGTGGACGTGTTCTTCATCGGGTCGGGGGACCTGTCGGCGTCGATGGGATACGCTGGACAGCAGACCCACCCGGAGGTGCAGGCGCTCATGGAGCGGGGTATCGCCACCATCCGGGAGGGGGGGAAGATCGCGGGTTGTAGTTGCCCGGACGCTTTTGTTCCCAAGTTTCTGGATATGGGCGCCCAATACTTCCACGGCAGCGTGAGCCGGTTGATAAGTTCGTCCAGCAATAGCTACCTGGAGGAGATGCGAAAAGCTGCGGCGTCGTCTGGCAAGTAGCGACAAGTCCACATGCCCCGGACTCGGGGAGTTCTATGCGGGAAGTCCCGCGAGCGTCAACCTGATTCCTTGAGGTCGATGTTGAACTAGCTCGTCACTATCGCCGAGCGCGATTGCTGTGGCGGGATTTAGGAGGCCGGTATGGACAATCTCCTCGTGATATCTTCCGATTCCCATGTGTTCGAGCCGCCCGACTTGTGGACTGAGCGCATTGACGCCGAGTTCCGGGAACGCGCGCCGAGAATGCAGCGAGTGGGAGAAGCGGACCATCTGGTGATCGAAGAGGACCAAATGATTGCCGGCATCGGCCTCATTTCCAATGCCGGCGCCCGCTTCAAGAATCCTGAACAGATCTCCGCTCACGGGCGCTTCGAGGACGTGCATACCGGTGGATACGACCCCGAGCAACACATCCGCGACATGAAGATAGACGGCGTCTCGGGTGAGTTGCTCTATCCGTCTCAAGGGCTGTTCTACTTCAGGGTCGCCGACTCCCGCCTGATGTCAGCCATTTTCCGCACCTACAACGACTGGCTCGCGGAGTTCTGCGCCACCAACCCCCACCGGCTCAAGGGCGTGGCCATGATTAACCTGGACGAGGTGTCCGAGGGAGTGGCCGAGTTGGAGCGTTGCGCCGGGATCGGCATGGCGGCGGCAATGATTTCCGAGTATCCGCAGGAACACCGGCGTTACGACAGCCCGGAGTACGAACCTTTCTGGGCTGCGGCTCAAGACCTGGATATGCCGGTCAGCCTGCACACTGCGACTCGCCGCGAGGGCCGCACCCGGGGCGCGGGAGCAACTTCGGTGCGCGACGCCAGCGGGCGGGCCACCAAGGTCTTCTACCCGGCGACCTCGATGTGCGTCATGATTTTCTCCGGCGTGTTCGAGCGTTTCCCCAAGCTCAAGCTGGCCATCGTTGAATTCGAGCTTTCGTGAGTCCCGTATATCCTGGACTCCATGGACTATACCTATGTCGAGCGGCAGGAAGAAGCCTCCCACCGTTTCAGGGGTGATGCGCGTCCCAGTGACTTCTTCCGCAACAATGTTTACCTGAGTTTTCAGGAAGACGCCGTCGGCGTTCGCCTACGCGACATCATCGGCGTCGACCGCCTGATGTGGGGCAGCGACTACCCTCACTCCGAGTCCACTTTCCCCCGGTCCCGTGAGGTGCTGAGCGAGATTCTCGAGGGTGTGCCGGTCCAGGAGCAGGCGAGCATCGTGGGCGGGGCCGCGGCGTCCCTCTACGGGTTCGACCTACGGGTTCGACCTACGGGTTCGACATTGAGAAGGTGGCGGCGCCCATCGCCTGAACGCCTGTCCTTTCGGACCTTCACTAAGGAAAAGCGGCACACCTCGGAAGGAGGCTAACCCCCGGCAGCGTTGGCTCGCGCCACAGGCGCACCCCCCTCACCGGCGCTCAGGCGGGACTCGGACTCCCGCACTAGGTCCGTGAGCCGGCGCAGGTCCAGGTTGGTCATGGCGGCACCAACAGCGAACACAACGACGGCCAGCCCTCCGATGGCTATGGCGAAGGGGGCGGTGATGAACCCCGCCAACGCCCCGGCCTGCATTCCTCCCAGAGGCCGGATGTTGTAGGTCATCCCGTACAGGCCCATAACCCGCCCCCGGATGTGGTCCGGGACCAGTATCTGCATGGATGCCTGAAGGGCGGTGTTCTGCATGGTGTTGAACAGTCCCACCACGAACATGAGGACCATCGCCAGGGGGAAGCTGCCAACCCAAACCGAGGTGACGGCGAAGGCAGCCACCGACAGTCCGCTCATTATCCCGCCGCCGATGATGAGCAGGGTCTTTGAGGTGTTGCCGCCCCAGGCGGCAAACCAGATGCTGGCCATCAGCGATGCGATCCCGCCGATGCCCATGAGCCACCCCTGGCCGTCGGCGCCCACTTTCAATATGTCCACGGCGAAGATGGGCATGAGTGGGATGTAGGCCATTCCAAAGAAGCTGTTGAAGAAGGTAAGGGCCATGAGGCAGGAGAAGATGGAGTTTCGGGCGACGAAGCCAACCCCCTCCTTCAGGTCCTGGAAGGCCCCAGCTTTCGCCCGCCCGGCGACCCGGGGGACGGGCAGGAAGTAGACCACCACGGCCATGACCAAGAACCCCACCCCCGATACGTAGAAGGCGGTGGCCGTGCCGAAGGCTGCGATGATCACTCCAGCCACGGCGGGGGCTGCGATGCGGGTGCCAGGCCAGACCGCCGAGTTCATGGCCACGGCGCTCATCATGTCCTTGCGCTCGATGAGGTGGGGGAACAAGGCCCGGCGGGCCGGTTGGTCGAAGGCCTCGATGGCCTCCGCCAGGAAGGCCATGGTCAACAGGTGCCACACCTGCACCATGTCCAGCAATGTTAGGGTCGCCAGCCCGAATATCATGGCCGCGATGATTGCCTGGGCCGCCACGATTAGCCGCCGCTGGTCCAGACGGTCGGCCGCGACGCCGCCGAAGAGGTTGAGCACGATTGCGGGAACGCCATTGGCCAGGCCCACGTATCCCAGGGCTAGCGGCGATCCCGTCAGTTCGAAGATCAACCAGAACTGCCCGAACCGGAGTATCTGGAACCCGCTGACCGACGCCACCATCGCGAACCAGAAGGCCCGGAATGCGGGGTAGCGCATGGCTGGCGGCCCGCCGAAGCTGAATTTCCTCAACTTACCCCCCGCTTCAAGCCCCGGTTCCGACAAAACAACTCCCAGCGAACAGCAACAGCCTGGAACCTGCGGACCACGGCGAAAGCACACCTGTGGTCCATAGTAAGCGAGGCTGCTGGACGGCAACGGACATCAAAGTGGCGGAGGGAGTGTCCGCCGCCTCACTACCTTCAGCGGACCGCAAAAGACTTCCACGAACCATATTATCCTGCGACTTGCGCACGAATCAGTATCAACAGGAAGCAATCGAGGTCTTGTAAGGCCCGCCGGCTTCCGTTAGAATCCGGCCCAAGTTGGTATATAAAGTGGTATATATTTCCGGAGGCGCCGGATGCCCGGAACGCGGAATCATCAGACCCTTTCGGCCGCCATGGTGCGCACTGTCTCCAAACCCGGGATGTACTCCGACGGCAATGGCCTGAACCTCAGGGTGGAACTGTCGGGAACCAAACAGTGGGTGCAAAGAGTCACGGTCGCGGGCAAACGCACCATGCTGGGCCTGGGCGGGTACCCCGCCATCTCCCTCGCTGATGCCCGGGAACTGGCCGCCGCCAACCAGCGGGCCGTCAAACAGGGACGGGACCCCCTGGCCGAGAAACGGCAGGCCGCCGAGGAACGGCGACGCCCTGCCGTTCCCAGCTTCTCCGAAGCCGCGGAACGGGTTATCGAGATGCACCGGCCCACCTGGAGCAACGCCAAGCACGCGGCCCAATGGACCAGTACCCTGGCCACCTACGCCCATCCGGTTATCGGGAGGAAACCGGTGGACGAGGTTGACCAGCGGTGACGTTCTGACCATCCTGACCCCTATTTGGACCAGCAAGTCCGGAGACGGCCAGCCGGGTCCGCCAGCGCATGGAGACCGTGTTCGATTGGGTCGTCGCCCAGGGATGGCGGCCCGACAACCCTGCAGGCAGGGCCATCACCCGGGCCTTGCCCAGGGTTTCCCGGGTGAAGCGCCACCACGCAGCCCTTCCCGTCCTCGACGTTCCAGCGGCCCTCAAAACTGTCAGGGAGTCCGGGGCCGACATGGCGACCAGGCTGGCATTCGAGTTCCTGGTGCTCACTGCAGCCCGGTCCAGTGAGGCGAGACTGGCAACCTGGGGCGAAATGGACCTGCAGTCCGCCACCTGGAAGGTGCCGGCGGAGCGCATGAAGGCCCGGAGAGAGCACACGGTCCCGCTGTCTGGACGTTCCCTGGAAATCCTGGGCAAGGCCAGGGAATTGAACGGTCATGGCACCGGGTTGGTCTTCCCCGCCGGACGGCCAGGGAAGGCTCTGTCCGACATGACCCTCACGGTGTTGCTGCGTCGGCTGGGAATCCCCGCCGTGCCTCACGGGTTCCGCAGCAGCTTCAAGGACTGGTGCATTGAGGTCCGGGGCGGCGACGACCGGTGGTTCACCAGCGAGGCGGCCCTGGCCCACAACCTGGGCGGCTCCACCGAGATGGCCTACGCCCGCACCGACCTCCTGGAACTGCGCCGCCCGCTGATGGATGAATGGGCTGGGTTTCTGTCCACACCCTGAGGGCCGCTGCTTCCTGCCGCCCCTGGGCACAGGTCGCCGCTGCTTCCTGCCGCCCTTTTGTCATCCGCTTCCAACGCCCGGCGACCGGGACATGCTAGCGGGCCGCAACCAGGGACGTCGCGTAGGCTTCCACGTCGGTCCTCCGGTGACGCACGCCTCGCTGGCCGACTCTCAGGGCAGGGCCCAACTTCCCTGCTTTTCTGAGTTCGTAGTAGGTCGACTTGGAGATCGCGAGCAGGATGAGAATCTCGGAAATTCGCATTAGCTGAGTGTCTTCGGCAGACATACGGCAACACCCCGAACACAGAATCGGTGATCAGGGGCACGCCGGATTCTCTGGGGGTGGACCCTCCGCCTGTCAGGCAGGCGAAGAATTGTGTTTTCGGACGAGACGCATTGTTCGTCGTTCGTCCTCAAAAAGTTCGGGGTGCCTTGTCAAAGGGCCCGCAGTTATTTTTTTGTGGAGTAGCAGGTGTGCAGCCTCACCAAGAGGTTCAGCTGTTAGTCATTCAGCCCAGAAGGGCAACTGCCATCGTCGGTTGCGAACGATGCTCTTTATTTGGCCAGAGTCCCGGCATCCTCCTGGTGATGAGTGTTATACGGCTCGTGCAGAAGGAACGTACAGATATGCTGACAACGGGGTGAGAGGCTTGGTGGTAAAAGGCCCCGCGTATCTCGGTACTCCGTCATCGTACTAACAGGTGGCGCAATTGGCGTCTATGGCGCATTCACCCGGAGGACCATCGCCGCTACAAGCGGCGATGGTCCTGATTGCCTTGCAATCGGCAGATACCTTTGATACGGTACCCATCACCAATGAAGGTTCTAGCAGTGAAAACGCTGCTACGAGGTAGAAATGGAGGCTATTCCAACCTGGAACTTGTGGCTGGCTTGGCTGATTGCGATCATGGCCATCCTGGGGTGGACTTACAAATTGAATCGGGACTTGCGTCTAGATATGAAGGCGATGCTGGATCAGTACCAAACAGAATCGAAAGACTATATCGCCAATCATCATCACGATGACACTGGTGCTGTAATGGTTCGTATGTTAGTTAGGCGTTAGTCAAATGAACCAGATTAATACAATAGAATTTTTTGCAGGTCATGCTTTAACAGGGGTACTTGCCTCACCTAAAATTTCAGAAGGTTTATTGCATGTCATCGATTATGGCGAGATTGAGGACGAAGACCATTACAATAAAGAGGTAATGAACTCGATTGCTACTTTGGCATGGAATATAGCCGAGGCCATGATGGTCGAGGGTCGTGAACGGGGGCATTCCAAGAATGAGTGAAACTATGGAGCGTTTACCCGCATCAACCGTATTCGTCGCCCATCTCCGGAGTTCAGTCGGGCCAGCACGGTCGCAGAGTATGTCAGGACCGAGAGCGTGGCGTGCAGCAACACCTTCCCAATCCCCCTGAAACAATGCTGTTCGAGGTTGCGGCTATGTTTCAGGCTGCGGAATAGCCGTTCGATGCTCCATCTCTGGCGGTATAGTTTCTTCCAGAGCGGGCTGGGCCTCGGCAGGACGCCTACGATCCGGGGTTCGTCAGCAGGATCTTCCCAGACGTCATCGGAGCAGTAATGGACGCCCCTCTTGGTCTTGAGTGGACATCCGCCATTGGGGCACCGGAACAGGTGATGACCGGTACCCAGGTCCGTCCTGACGTACGTCATCTCCTTCCCGCCCTGACAGGTTGGAGAACCCCTTGCTGTGTAGATGTCCCTGTGAAGCACCTGTTTCCCTCCGGGCTTTCTGATATGAATGACGGGAACGATTTTCCGGTTCATCAGGAAATCAAAGTTCCTGTCGGAGTCATATCCTCGGTCCGCAACGAGGAACCTTGGCTGGAGCCAAGGATATGCCTCCCGTACCTTCTGTACGTCGTCCGGCAGAAGAGGGGATTCGTTCGTGTTGGCCGGAGTGAGAACAAAGCCGAGCGGTATTCCATACAGGGCGTCAGATATGGCATGCATCTTGTAGCCGAAGCACCACTCAATACCCTCCTTGTCCTTGGTCTTGACGCTGTTCTTGTAGCCCCAGCGAGCGTCCATATCGCCGGAGGGGTCGCCATTGACGGTGCGGCGGTAAGGGTTGCCGTAAGTCTCGAACACGGTGGCGTCGGTGGCCACCACCCTTACGAAGTTCGGCAACTTCGGGCCGATCTGGTCGGTGATTTTGTTCAAACACTGCTCGACCAGCGGTTGGAAATAGGTCAGGCGGTTGAAGAACCGGCAGAAAGTACCTCCACTTGGGACAGGGCCGGGGAAGCCACAGATTTCCCGGAGTTTGGCGCTGCCTCGGAGCCGGCTGTTGACCTACGAGCATCTGCTGGAAAGGGTCTGGGGCGAGCGGGGCTATCACCCGCTGTTGGCCATCGCCGCCGGCACCGGGGACGTGCTGATGTCCCGGCTGCGCGAGGGCCGCGCCAACATCGCCCGGGGCGCCGCCCATTTCCTGCGTGAGACGGTGGGGCGGGTGCGCTACGCCGGAGCCCGGGGGCAACTCATGGTGCGGGCCGGCAGCGGCTTCTACACCCATAGCGTGGTCGCCGCCTGCCGCAAGCTGGACGTGCGCTTCTCCATCACCATCCGCCAGCACAAAAGCCTGCGCAATCTCATCGAGGCCATACCCGAAGATGCCTGGACGCCGATTCCCTACTGGGTGGACGGCGCCGCCGATGTGGCCGAGACTACCTACACCCCCTTCCAGAGTGAGCCCGACGCCGCGCCGGTACGGCTCATCGTCCGGCGGGTGAAGCCCACGCCCGGTTCCCAACTGGCCCTCTTCGCCACCTACAGCTATCACGGCTTCATCACCGACCGGGAGGGGGAGACCCTCGAACTGGAGGCCGGCCATCGCCGCCACGCCGAGATCGAGAATGCCATCCGAGACCTGAAGTACGGCGTAGGGCTGAACCATCTCCCCTCGGGGCGCTTCGCCGCCAACGCCGCCTGGCTGGCGGTACAGGTGATGGCGCACAACCTGGCCCGCTGGACAGCCCGCATCGGCCTGGGCGAGCAGATCGTGACCACCAAGACCCTCCGGCGGCGGTTCTTCTCCCTGGCGGGACGGCTCACCCGCTCGGCGCGCCGCCTCACTTTGCATCTGCCCAAGCGCTGACCGTGGCAGGAGAAGGTCACTCGCGCCATGGCCCGGCTGCGAGCCATTCCACTCCCAGCGTGACGGCACCAGTCTGCCACTGACCCGTCATCCGGCCAACTGAACGTCCCCGCCAACTCGCGCCATCCCAGTCCGCGAGCGCCTCTTGCCGTGTCCTCTGTCCTCTCTTGTCCCCCAGCGCCCATCGCAGACCGCCATTGGCGCCCCCAAAAGCGATTGCAGCCCCCCGCCAACCTCCCGTCTACCCGAATTCGAGCCCGGATCATCGCGCTTGTAACTCCCTCACACCCCTTTTACTGTCCTAACGCCGTCCATCCGCGTCCATCGGTGGATTCGGGCTAAGCCAATCTTCATCGCCCCACAAATGTAGATCCCACCTTGGCTTTAGGGAACCTCTGAATAAGTCTGCCAAGTCCAGTATTTCAGATACAGCCATGTCGGCGTTAATGGACTTGTTCAGAGAATCCTTAGTTTAGTCACGACGCTTTTAGGGGAGAATAATGCTCAGGGTCTTGATCGCAATTCACGTTATCTCCGCTGTGGTGTACCTGGGAAACCTGATCACGGCCGCCTTCTGGAAGATGCGGGCCGACCGGTCAGGGAGTCTGGAGACTATGGCCGTAACTTCCCGGCTGGTCGTCCTTTCAGATTGCTTCTTCACCGGACCCGGGCTGGCGGTCTTGATGGCGACAGGTATACTAATCGTCTCCCAGACCGGATGGCGCCGCTTCCAGGAACCCTGGTTGGGCGCATCCTTCATCATGCTGGTCATCACGGCCATCATCTGGCTAGCGGTGTTGATACCCCTGGAACGCAAGATGTTGCAACTGGCGAGAGAAGGAGTGTCCAGGGGCGTCGTGGACCCCGCTTACCGCAGGACCAGCCGGCTATGGGCTATATTGGGGGGGGGTCGCCACGCTGCTTCCGATGATTATCCTGTCCTGATGGTCATTCGCCCTTAGCGGCGGGGCCAAGTTCCTTGGAGGACAAGTGACAACCCAGAAAGAGACCCAGCTAGAGAGGGCGCGAGGGATACAGTCCGAGTTGCTCGGGTTGCTGGAAGGGATGGACTACTGTCTCGACTGGAAGCCCGACTCCACCGCCTGGTCGGTCCGGGAAATCGTCTACCACCTGCTAGATACGCCCGCGGGCGATGTCCATACAGTGTTGAGGGGCATTCTTTCCGGAGAAATCACCGAATTTGAGGTGTGGGCGGACCGCACCAACATAACTCCGGAGCGGCAGTCCAACGATTTCGAGGCCGTTGTTGAAGAGATAACCGTACTGTTCCGGGGAATCCAGGCCGCGTTGGAATCGGCCGGCGAACAGGACCTGACGGGGAAGTCCGCCCTGGCGCGCTTGAGAAGCTACGATAGGGACGACCAGCGGACTCCGGTGGGGTTGTTGGACGGCGTGTTCGCCCGCCACTGGGGGGAGCACATGGGCCAAATCAGGGAGCTCCGGGAGGCGCTGGGAGTGTAGGGCGGCGATCACGTCTTCATTCGATGAAAATAAAATGGGGCAGGCCCAAGGGCTATCGCATTAGGAAATTTCCAGGTCTGCAGGCCGCGCTACCGGCGAGTCTCCTCGGATTTTCGGGCCTGAACTCCCGTCACTCTAGGCGATTCCGGAGATTCTAGCCCACAGTTGGCCGAAATATATCGACGGAGCTTGCACATTTCAACTCGACGAGGCCGTTGGAATTCCAAATGCGATAGCCCTGGGGCAGGCCCCTTGCATAGTTCCGGCAGAGTCGGCTATCCTCCAAGAGTGTAAAGAGAGAGAATCTGCAAGAGCTACGTAAACTCCGAATCACACTCCAATGGCGAGTTAGAGGATTGAAATATGCCGGAAACAATTTCGCAAGCGATCTCTGACATAAAAAGAAACCTCGACCTAGAAAGTCTCGACGAGGAAAGCGTCAAGCAATTCGTTGTCATTAGATTGCTATCCGCCCTTGAGTGGAACCCGTTTAACCCATCGGAGATAAAACCAGAGCATCGGGTTGGCAGGGAGCGGGACCGAGTTGCTTATGCTCTCAATCCCGATTCGGAAAGCGCTGTTTTTATTGAAGTCAAGCGGCCCAGTGTGAGCTTGGAGAATCACCAAAGACAGTTGCTGACCTACAGTTCTCAACACTCTGTTGACCTGGCCGTGCTGACCAACGGCCAGACTTGGTGGTTATATGTGCCACGATACGAGAGACCCCAGGGGAGCGAGCGGGACTTAGCCTGGCCCGAGAAACGTTTCGCCGAAATCAACCTCGGAACCATGGCAGCCAATGCGGCGCAAAAGCAGTTCGAGGACTACCTGGCCAAAGACAAAGTGGCGTCCGGTGAAGCCGTACACGCTGCCAAGAGAGTGATTGACGACAGGCAAGTTAGCAACAGGGTCCAGAAGGGAATGCTTGAGGCATGGAACCAGATAATTGCCACGCCTAACGAAGAACTGGTGAGGCTATTGACCGAATTAACCGGTGAAATATGCGGAGTCCTGCCCCAGAAGCCGCAGGTGACCAAGTTTTTGGCGCAACATCGGTCAAGGTTTCGGGTATCATCCGCGGTTTCCCCTCCACCAGCCGCTGGCGGGAATCGAGGAGGCAGAACGGTGTATTGGACGTTTGATTCGGAAGAGCGGGAGTCCAGAAACTGGAGATTTGTTCTAACCGAGTTTTGCGAGCTTATTCACGAGCGGCACTCCGAGGATTTCGAGAAAATCTTGACCTTACAGGGCAACGTGCATCGATATTTCTCAAGGTCCGAAGGAGATTTGAGATCGCCCAAGCAAATTGGTGATACTGGGTACTACGCCGCTTGTAATCACACCGGAGGGCAGACCATGAGGATTTGCAAAGATGTTGCGGAGCTATTCGGATATCCGCAAGACTCGTTCAACGCCCGGAGAGGGTAAGCGTAAGCGCTTCTAAACTGATACCAAGGTGAAATGTGCATATAGAGGGGGGTCAAGCGTCGGTGTCGGTCCGCCCTTCAGGTACATTGGAAGAGCTTCACTCTTTAGATTAGATGTACCCTTATCCACAGTTACACCCGAGGATTGAACTTTGACAAACTTCCTATTCAAGGGCGCCGATTTAAGGGACGTCCTAGCTGGGCAAGAGCAAGCGATTTCCTTGGAAATCGGTCCGTTGAGCGAGGACCGCGTTCTAAACACGTCACCAGAGGAACTGTGCAATTACTTCGTTGGAAAGTACAGGATTGATCCGCTTGAAATTGACGAAGCGGGAATCGAGGTCGATTACGGCGACGCCCAGATCGACGTTAGCCAGAGAGTTGAATATGCCGTATTCGACCGGGGTAGGCCCACTTATGTGACTGGCACTAGTACTCAGCATTCCTATGCCCGCGTTCCGGGCCGTGCAGGGGTAAGTAACTGCTTGTTACTTGGCAGTCAACTTGGTTTTGGGATTTGTTTAAGAAAGGGGCCAATTGAGCTATCCTGCCTGGTGGGAAGTGTTGATGGCGGGGGTGGCAGTGATGGTCAGGGACAAATACGCGGTGCGGCTGGCACAGGAACAACGGGAAGATCTCCAGCGACTGATCCGGGTTGGGAAACGCCCGGCCCGAGTCACCGCCAGGGCCCGGATTCTCCTAAAGAGCGACGACGGTTGGCCGGCGCCCCAAGTGGCTGAAGCCCTGGATGTGGCCTTGGGCACCGTGTATCGGGTCAAGCAGCGCTTTACCGAAGAAGGGTTGGCGGGGGTTCTGAAGGACCGTCCCCAGGCCAACCGGCGCCGGAAGCTGGACGACCGGGGCGAGGCCCACCTGATCGCCCTGGCCTGCAGTCCGCCGCCGGCAGGGCATGACCACTGGATCCTGCGCCTGCTGGCTGGCAAGGTGATGGAGTTGAGGTTGGCGTCCTCCATGTCCCACGAAGGGGTGCGCCAGCGTCTCAAAAAAACGCCCTCAAGCCCTGGTAGAAGAAGGAATGGTGCATCCCCAAGGTGAGCGCCGAGTTCGTGGCCAACATGGAGGACCTGCTGGACCTCTACGCCGAACCCTATGACCCTCGACGGCCGGTGGTCTGCTTTGACGAGACCTCGACCCAGTTGTTGGCCGAGACGCGGCCATCTCTCCGCCCCGGCCCGGTATTCCGCTGCGGCAGGACTACGAGAGTACCGGAGGGAGGGCGTCCGCAACCTGTTCCTGACCTGTGAGCCCTTGGCGGGCTGGCGTCACGTGGCGGTGACCCAGCGGCGCACGATGGAGGACTTCGCCCATCGGATGCGTTGGCTGGTGGACGAAGCTTACCCGGAGATTCCGGTGGTACGGGTGGTCATGGACAACCTGAACACGGATCGTCCGGCATCCCTGTACGAGACGTTCCCGGCACCAGAGGCCCGGCGGATTGCCAAACGGCTGGATGAGATAAGATGGTTACAAGTTGTAGAGCGTCTTGCGATAGCCGAGATAAGGGAAAGGCTCCATCGTTGAAATATATTTCACCTCTATGGAAGTCGTGCGAATCACGTGTGCGTGACAAGAACAATTCAGCTGGGGAACCCCCGTCAATGGAGGGCAAGGATAGTGGGCAGGCGATACGCCAAAGAGTTAGAAGAACTGGCCCTGACCTATGATTGGGCAACCAACTGCCCTATTGATGACTTTGCGAATGCGATTGAGGCAATAAGGCAATACCCCTTATTCTCCATCGGATCAGGTGGCTCATTAACTGCTGCGTCCTACTGGGCGATGCTACATGAATTTTCGACGGGGAACCCTTCAAAGTACGGAACTCCACTTGAGTTGCTAGCTGGCTCCACCGTCAGACCTTATGCTTTAGGCCTTGTTACCGCAAGAGGTACCAACCCAGACATTGCCCAGGCATTTGATTGGGCAACCCGCGGCGAGCCAAAGAGAGTAGTTGTCCTAACTTTTGCCAAAGAGTCCAGCCTTATCAGGCGACCGGCAAATTATGGAATGAGCGAGATCGTCAACTTCGCTCCGCCGGTCGCTAAGGACGGCTTTTTGGCCACCAATTCTCTCTTGGCTTCCATGGTTCTTCTTTACCGTGGCTATTCAGCTAATGCTCCTAAATTGCCCAGCTTGTTACCGGTTTTATCTATGCCTTCAACGTTGCAGGTCACTTCGCACCGGTCAACATATTCAATCCTATATGCCGGTTGGGGTAAGGTAGCGGCCAATGACATAGAATCAAAGCTCGTCGAATCGGGTCTAGCCGATGTGCATCTTTCTGACTTAAGAAACTTTGCCCATGGAAGACACCACTGGCTGTCCAGGCGTGGTACGTCCACGACAATAGTTGCCCTCGTTACGCCTCGTTGGGCCAAGCTTTTTGACAATACCCTAAGACTCCTTCCTCCTGAAGTGGAGATCATTCGCGTCGAAGCTGAACATGAAGGACCCCTAGCCGCGATAGAGCTTGTGACAAACGGCATGACTCTGATTGGGCAGATAGCTTCACTTGAGGATGTCGACCCCGGGCGTCCAATGGTGCCTGCGTACGGCCGGAAACTTTATCACATGCGTGTGAAGGCCCCTGAAGGACCAAGTCGTAAGCCTGATGCGGATACTTTGTTGAGCCGCAAGCTGGGGAGTGATCCCAGATCCTTCTCACGCCCTGCTGTTGCTGTCGTAAAGTTGAACCTCCATAGCTATTTGGAAACTCTAGGTGCTACCAAATACCAGGGAATAGTCTTTGACTACGATGAAACCCTTTGTCCCATTGAAGACCGGTTTGGCCCACTACCTCAGTCTATTGCTAACGCACTTTCTGACATAGTGAACCATGGGATAGCACTTGGCATTGCTAGTGGCCGAGGTCGCTCTGTTGGAGCGGCTCTTCGCGAAAGCCTGGACGTCGCCCTGCATCACAAGATTATTGTCGGATACTACAACGGATCTCAAGTTCGCCGGCTCGATGCGGGACCACCTGCACAAGCAGGATCTACTTCCCCACAACTAGAAGGTCTTGTTGCCTTGATTCAAAATCATCCGCTGCTTCCATCTCTTGCCAGCCTCGAGGTGAGGATGGAACAACTTACGTTGATGCCAGAGGCCCACGTGCCACTCGAATTGGTTCAAGAGCTCGTTTCCGAAATCGTGACGGACGCCGACATCCCCGACGTCTCAGTGATGCGCTCATCGCATGCGATTGATATCTTGAGAGCTGATGTCTCTAAACATTCTGTGGTCGAAGCATGTCTTGAAGTGGTTCGACGTGACCGGTTAGGTGGTCAGGTCCTTCGGATCGGTGACAAGGGCAATCGCACAGGGAATGATTTCGCGCTACTTTCGAATCCCCACAGCCTGAGTGTCGCTGATTGCCCCAAGAACACCCTATGGGCTTGGAATCTCGCATCATCTGGGCACCGCGGTCCCAGTGCAACCCTTGACTACATTCAGGCAATGCGCTTCGAGGGCGGAGAATTTCGCATCGACACAAGTTCCCTGGTTGGAGAAATTCTGTGAGGGAGGGCCTCGCGGAACGGCTCCTCGCCGAAGTTATGCATTGGTCTCCTGCCGATGTGGCCAGAGAGAGGCCCATACTACAAGCCCTCGCAAGCTACAAGTATGACGAATATGAACAGTTTTCTCCTGGAATGCACTTTATCGAGAGCCTGGCTATCTGGCTAAGTAATTTTGACGAGGCAGAGCGGCCAATAGCTTACGACTTTGTAACCAATAAAATACTGTTTGTCTCTGAAGCGGAAATGCGACATCTGGTGGGACTTACGTATCCTGACTACATTCGCCATATCTTGCTCCAGAAGGCGGCTGCCGATACCGATGTGCCTGAATATGCGGTTGCCAAGCTACTTGGATCCGATCAATTCAAGAAACTGGAGCGGAAGTCGCTGTTCCTGGGCTTGAGCGATGGAGCAAGAGTGGATGTACTAAGGCGAAAGGCCGAATTGAGCAACGAGCAGGTGCATGCAACTTACCAGCTGTCTGATGAGAAGGCGTCGGACATGGTGAAAGAGTTGAGAGAAGAGCTGGATTCTCCAGAGGCAAGGTTCGAGAATCTATTCCTGATAGACGACTTTTCAGGGAGTGGTGATTCTTTACTGCGAGAGGAGGAGGGCGAATTAAAGGGCAAGACGGTACGGTGCCTGTCGACGTTGTTGGAAAGGAACGAGCGTACAGAATTACTGGATGTGGGTTCCCTTTCAGTTTACGTCGTGCTTTACATGTGCACATCTAGGGCTATGGAAGCGTTGAATCAGCGCCTTGCGAACCGTTGGCGAGATGACTGGCCCAAATGTTCACTGTTGCCCGTTCATGTCTTGGGTGGTGACACCTTAGTTACGGCGGGAAATGCACCCGAGTTTGATGCGCTTCTCTACAAATACTATGACTGTTCCATCATGGACAGGCACTTGTTGAAAGGTGGGCCCGATGTGATCCACGGATATGGCGCGTGTTCGCTTCCTCTCGTTCTAACACACAACGCACCCAACAATTCCGTCTATCTGCTGTGGGCGGATAAGCCCGGGCTCAAAACCAAAGCCTTATTCCCAAGAGTGAGTCGCCATAGGGAGGAATGATGCGTGATCCGCGCAACCCCTTTCGCATGCGGGCGTCTGAGCATATAGCGTCGGACACAACGTTCCTGCGTTTGTTTGGTCCAGGTGTGCTTGAATTGATACCCGAGAAAGAGCCATTTTCGCCGCTTTTCATAATACGAAGTGCCCCGGGAGGCGGCAAAACCTCCATCATGCGGGCTTTTACGCCGGCCAGCGTGATTAACCTTTACGCAAATGCAAGACAGGAGGAGTATAGAGAATTATATGCACAGATGAAGGATATCGGTGCCGTAGATGAAAACGGTCCACAATTGCTCGGGATCATGCTTTCGTGCGGGAAGAACTACGCCACTCTGGATGACTTGCCCTGGGATGACCGCTACAGAGAGCGGCTCTTTTTTGCATTTCTGAATTGTCGAATTGTGTTGTCCACCATGCGGGCTGCTCTGCAACTCCGGAGTCTTGAATACCCAGCCAACCTTCACAGACTCACAATAAGAGGGGACGTGGACGTATGTCGTGGATTGGGTATACCGCATCGTAGCGATGGACGTGAGCTGTTTGAATGGGCAAGTGCCATCGAGACCGCGATTTCGAGAACCCTGGATAGCCTGGACCCTCAGCCCCTCGATTCAGTCGGGCACTCTGATTTGTCGAGTCTCAGACTGCTAAAGCCTGCGCATGTGTTGGTGGACGATATCCCAGTCGCCTCAAGGCTATTGGTAATGTTGGACGACGTACACAAACTTGCACCCTCACAGCGCCTAAGCCTTGGGAAAGCTTTGAATGAAATCAGGGATGGACCAGCCGTATGGCTTGCTGAGCGGCTCGAAGCTCTGCGATCCGATGAGTTGCTGGATATCGGCGCAAGGCGTGACAGGGACTACAGTGAAAACGCAGTCACTTTAGAAAAATATTGGCGCGACCACCCAATGCGCTTTCAGCGGACTGTTTTGGCCATCGCCGACAAGAGAGTACGTGAAGCCCAACAAGATGGAATCGATTCATTCGGAAGTTGCGTGCCGAGCGCTCTTGAGACTCCAGAGATGACTGCCACGTTGGAGGAGGCAAGTGCCAAGACCAGAGAAGAAGTGAAAGCCAGCTGGAGTGAGAAAGATAGATTCCAATCTTGGCTTGCTGAAGCGGAATCAAGGGAAGGAACGACTTATGAGCGCGGGGTCGCCTGGCAGGCCTTAGACATTCTTATTGCTAGGGAAAATCGAAATCGTCAACTTTCATTCGACCTCCCTTTGTCACTTGACGACCTGAGGAAAAAGGATAACTCAGCCGTAAAGGCTGCTGCTGAACTCTTCCTGGCGAGTCGATTCCAACTTCCTTACTATTTTGGAGTTGGGAAGTTGGCGTCATTAGCAACTTGGAACATAGAATTGTTTCTCGCCATCGCCGGAGAACTTTTTGAAGAAGCCAGCTCAGCATCCATATTAGGAAAGCCATCCTCTTTGACGGTCGAAAGGCAACACGCGATTTTAAAGAGAGCAGCTAGACAGTGGTGGGGCGAGGATGTGTTAAGAGGCGTACCGTTGCAAACTGAAGTGCGGAGGTTCGTAGAAGCGGTCGGCTGGTTTGCGAAACGAGAAACTTATCAGCCTAACGCGCCGTATGCACCAGGAGTAACTGGCATTTCGATTACTATGGCAGAGAGAGACCAACTGCGAGACGACAAATATCTTGCCAACCGACCTGATCTCAGAACACTTTCGAGAGTCATTGGAATTTGCCTTGCTCAGAACCTGTTGGAGGCAGTATTGGACCATTCCCAGGGATACGACAGACGCATGGTTCTCTATCTGAATCGGTTTCTGTGCTGTTACTTTGATCTTCCCTTGCAGTACGGTGGATGGCGCGCAAGAAGGCCCAATGAATTAGCGCTTTGGGCACTGGAGACGGGCAGCGAATATACGAGTGACGGAGAACGACTGTTTTGAATGCGGCTTTGGGAAGACCAGACCGCTGGCTAGGATACACACTCAGGGGGAGCTCCGAGTTTGTCCCGTTCTGGAATTCTCTCATACACTCACGCAAGCGAGACCTCTTGTTCGTAGTCGGTTCAGGGTTTGATCCCCGCATGTCCGCAGCTGCAAGGGCCATCATGCGTCTTGGAGGGGAAGGAATCAGACGTTGCCTGGTAGTAGAGTACGACGAGGGATCCACGTCGCCTTCTAGAGTGCATGATGACCTGGCCGCTTCCAATGCGGAAACTTTAGGTGCTGTCTTTAATAGACCCGGTCAGATTGTGAAACGACGGATAGATATGTTGTCCGCCGACGGTAGGCGACGTGTTGGGTCCCGCCGTGCTGCAGAGGTCTTTGAATCTGTCAACGACATTGCAGAATTCACAGACATTCTATTGGACATCAACGCTTTACCTCGGTCCATATACATGCCTATGCTTGCGAAGCTGCTTTATTGGTTGATATGATGGCCGAAACTGGCAACGTAAACCTGCACGTATTGACAAGCAATGACCCTCTACTTGACCGAGCAATCGCAGATAAAGGGCTTAGTGATGATGCTACATACTTGCATGGGTTCGAGAGTGGTATTGAGCAAGAATCCACCGCAGACGTTCCTAAGGTGTGGATGCCAATATTAGGAGAAGGTAAGACCCCCCACTTCGAGCGTATATACGACCTTGTTACGCCGGATGAAATTGTACCTGCGTTCCCGTTCCCTTGCGCAAATCCAAGACGGACAGATGACTTGCTTCTTGAGTATAGACCATACCTGTTTGACCGACTTCGCGTAGAGCCGGCCAATTTCATGTATGTCCCTGAACAGAACCCTTTCGGCGTTTATCGAGAGATTGTCTCAGCGGTCAGGCACTATGCCGATGCGCTTGCGCCGCTGGGTGGATGCAAAGTGGTGATATCGACGCTGTCTAGCAAACTCCTGTCTCTTGGCGGACTGTTGGCTGCTTACGAATTAAAGCGAATAGGGTATAGCGTAGGTATAGCTCATGTAGAGTCAGAAGGATATGAGATCGCCGCTAACACTCCCGAGACAGTTTCTGACAACCTATTTGAAGTCTGGGTAGCTGGTGAGCCATATGTCCGGTAGTAAGTTCATAACTCCCCTGCAGCGGCAGGCGGCGTGCATTGGCTCTGGCTTGGTAACCTTGGATATCGTTATCGAAGCAGATATTCCAGACCAGTACATTGTCAGAGCTGGGGGGTCCTGTGGCAATGTCATGGCCATACTTGCATATCTCGGTTGGAATTCGTATCCGGTTGCCAGACTAGGACAAGACAGTGCAGCGGGAATCGTACTATCGGATTTGGCTGGGTATGGAGTCGATACTAGGTTTGTCAGGCAGGAACCATTAGGGAGCACTCCCTCAATAATCGAAGGAATCAGTAATTCCAAGAATGGACACCGCAGACACTCGTATAGACTTTATTGCCCACATTGTGGGAATTATCTGCTCAGGTATAGAGCCGTTTCTGGGGAAATGACTAAACAGGTACTGGCAGAGCTTAGGCGCCCTGAAGTCTTTTACTTCGATCGCACGTCACGAGGTACCCTGCAGCTTGCTAGAACATATCGAAAGCAAGGTGCACTAATAGTTTTCGAGCCTTCTGGAGTCGGAGAAATAAAGCTGTTCATTGAGGCGACCAAACTGAGCCATATCTTGAAGTATTCGCATGAAAGGTTCTCAGATACATCAGAGTTGCTCGAGGATATTGTGGTTCCTCTTGAGGTACAGACAATTGGTCGAGCCGGTCTTAGATACCGTCGTCGTCAGAGCGACAAAGGCATCGGACCATGGAAATATATGCCCGCCTTCAAAGTCAATCACATTGCCGACGAAGCTGGCGCTGGCGATTGGTGCACGTCTGGGATAATTCACTCGCTAGGCAGGTATGGAGCTAGATCGTTCTGGGGCACACGGGAGGCTGGCCTAGAAAGGGCGCTTCAACTTGGGCAGGCACTGGCCGCGGTATCCTGTCAGTTCACTAGTGCGCGGGGTGCCATGTATTCTAATGCGCTACCGCAACTCGACGCTTTGGTTCAAGAATTGGCCAAAGGGCAAGTGGTCAGTAGTGAAGTGGATTTCCGTCTCCATGGAGTTTTAGATGAGCTGATAAGAAAAGTCTGTAGCCGCTGCAGCCAGCTAGTATTACAACGACAGGTTGAAGAAAAATGCGGCTGAAGCTTCTGGTCTGACTCGGAACCACCTATCGTGGGAAGCTTTCGGCAGCATGTCGCCAGGTTCAATTTCACTACAAAAATCACCTTGCCGGACAATCCGTCGTTGTAATACTAGTAGTCAGTCATACCAGAAATGACAGTTGCTGAGAGGCAAGGTTTAGGGAACTAGAAGCGGAACTGACTGTGAACCGTGAGAATCATCCTGCCATTGCAAGAGTGACTGACTACTAGTGTGGTGTAACTGAAGTTAGTAGTCATAGTGTTCGCAATGAGGTAGCCTTTCGATCACCGACTCAGGAGAGGGATGATCATGGCGATCGGAAGGCCAATGCCGCCGCTGATATTGGACGACAGCGAAAGGGAAACGCTGGAACGGTGGGTTCGTCGCCCCAAGACGGCCCAGGGCCTGGCGCTGCGGGCCAGAATGATTCTGGCCTGCGCCGAAGGTCGCAGCAACAGCGCAGTGGCTGCCGACTTGGAGGTGTCCGACGAAACGGTGGGGAAGTGGCGTTCCCGGTTCTTGGAACGGCGATTGGACGGCCTGCCGGACGAGCCCCGCAGCGGCCGGCCGCGAGCGGTTACTGATGAAGACGTGGAACGGGTGATTACGCTGACGCTGGAGTCCACACCCAAGGACGCCACGCACTGGAGCACCCGGTCCATGGCCCAGCGTTCCGGTCTGAGCCACACCACGGTCAGCCGCATCTGGCGCGCCTTCGCACTGCAACCTCACCGCACCGAAACCTTCAAGCTGCCGGCGGACCCCTTCTTCATTGAAAAGGTTCGGGACATTGAAAAGGTTCGGGACATTGTGGGCCTCTACCTTGATCCGCCGGACCGGGCGTTGGTCTTGTGCGTGGACGAGAAGTCCCAGATTCAGGCCCTGGACCGCACCAGGCCGCTGTTGCCCCTGCGCCCGGGCCAGGTGGAGCGGCGCACCCATGATTACGTGCGCCACGGCGCCACGTCCCTCTTCGCCGCGCTGGACGCCAGGACCGGCAAGGTGATTGGCCAGTGCCACCGCCGCCACCGGGCCGTGGAGTTCCGCAAGTTCCTCGATGCCATCGAGTCCGCGGTGCCCGCCGGGTTGGACGTGCACCTGATTGCGGACAACTACGCCACCCACAAGACGGCGCTGATCCGGAACTGGTTCGCCAAACGGCCCCGCTTCCATATCCACTTCACGCCCACCAGCGCCTCCTGGCTGAACCTGGTGGAGCGCTGGTTTGGGCTGCTCACCGAAAAGCAGTTGCGCCGTGGAGTGCATCAGAGCAGCGGCGAACTGGAAGCTGCCATCTACCGTTACCTGGACGTCACCAACGAAGACCCCAAGCCCTTGGTCTGGACCAAGACCGCTGACCAAATCCTGGCCAGCGTGGCCCGCTGTTACCGACGCACTTTAGATACAGAACACTAGCACCACCTGGTACCCGAAGTCCATGGGCAAATGTCAGCGGATACAGAAAGAGGCGGGAATGATCCCGCCCCTCTACTTTGCTCGGTGCCGTGTCAGATGGGTCTGGCTCTAACTGACTTTGGTAAAAGTACGTTCTCCGAGGGATCTACCAAAAGGCCAAAAGCTTCGAGGGTAGTAGCTCCCAACAAGTATTCTTCATCAGGACAGAAATAAACGGGACAAGCCCACGTCTGTTGCTGTCCTGCGATTCGTATATTGGCCTGTCCGATTCCCCACTTCACCTCCTCTTGTCCCACAAGGCCAATGTTGACGAAATCCTTCGGCTCCACGTGAAGCTGATACAAAATGGATTCCGGTAGTACGGTGTGAGTAGCACCCGTGTCAACCAACACTTCAGGAAGACCAATCAGGTCCCCACCGTCTGGGTGTCCCACCTCGATATTAACGAATACCTGCCCCATTGGTCCCCCTTGGATGGCCAAGCCGCATTGGAGAAGTGCGAGCATTTTATCTGATCGGGACGAGCCTGGTCAAAATCTGGAGAGTAACCGTAGAATAGGCTTGCTGTATAATATAAAACTAGCTTGTCAGGTAATGCCAGTCGTCGCTGGTTCCGCCATTTGGTAAGTGTTGAGTTAAGGCTTTGGAACAGGAACAAACCCTCTGATTCGATGGAGTGGTCTCATGGCAAAGGAGTACAAATACGAAGGGGAGACTTTCCAGGTGGAAGACTCGGATGGCCGCGAAGTCACGGTCTCGGATGGAATGAACACCCTGACAATTACCCTCAACAAGGGAGGACCTAGTTTGTACAGGGTATCAACGGTCAAGAGTGGCTGGTGGTGGCATACTAATACCCCAGAGGAGTCAATCAACCGAGCCTGTCGAGAGCTAATCGAACACAGGAAGTCGATCTCGCCTGAAGAGGCTTACAAAGCCCTTTCCGATTTCGTAGACGAGCTCTAGTACTCAGTCAACCGTGAAATCGGAAGGGTAAGGCGGTGAAGTTCGGTTCGTGCGTCCCGGGTGTTGAACCGCCAGTTGATGGTGGCTCTGGCGGCGTTGCGCTCCGTGACCAGAGCGTCTACTTCCCTCCTCAGGGCCTCCTCGCCGGAGAGCCGCTGTCTGAGGCAGGAGCGGGACAGTACGCTGAACTCGATCTCCGCCATCCCTTCGACAAGCTCAGGACAGGATTCAACCAACTCCCGTGCTTGGGGGTGTAGTGGAACTCCAGCCGCCTGGCAATCCTCCGGGCTTCCTCAGCCGGGAAAGTCTCGTACAGCGATGCCCGGCGATGGGTATTCAGGGCGATGGGTATTCAGATTGTCCAAGACAACCCTTACCACCTCGGCTTCCGGGTAGGCTTCATCCGCCAGCCAGCGCATCCGGCGGGCGAAGTCTTGCATCGTGCGCCGCTCCGTGACCGCCACCTCTCGCCAACCCGCCAAGGGCTCGCAGGCCAAGAACAGGTTGCGGGTACCCTCCCGCCGGTATTCGTAGTCCTGCCGCAGCGGTCCGATGGTGTGCGGATCTCGTCCCAAGGCCTGCGCCGTACCCGAAGCGGTCCATCCTTGGGCCAGCAGCCAGATGGCGTGCCATCGTTCCCGTTCCCGCGGTGTCGGCGCTAGAATAAGCCGCCGGTGCAGATCCTTGGCTTCCATCTGCCATTGTTCGAGAAACTGGTCTACCTGCCTCACACTCATCACCAACCCCTCCCTGACCCCATAACGGGCTAACCCAATTCCTCCGTAAATTTACCCCATGCTTCTGCGTATTTCACCTTGGATCTGGTTTAGGACCTTTCTGTGGACATGAAGAGGTTCCAGCGGGCCTGTTTGCCGCAGTTATGGGCTGGGACGAGGGTCCGCGGCCCGTGCCCGGGGTTGTCGTCAGAAGATGCGGGTCTGTCCGGAGGCTTGTTCCTTCTGCTGGGAAGCTCTTTCCTTGGCTTGCCTTGGGTACTCCCGGTGGCGCTTAGCGCAGATTTTGCAGCGTGTCTGGTCCGGGATGGGGGGAGCCCCGCATCCTACACAGATGCCCAGAAGCTTGGCCTTGTCCCTTGTTTCCTGGGTGCTGCGGCGTTTTAGTTCCTTGCGCTCTGGAGTCTGGGCCCTCCGGCGTTCGTACTCTCGTTGTCTCTCCTGCCTGGCTTCCACCTCTGCTGGTGTCGGCTCGACCCTCGCCTTCGTCTTCCTGGGTTGGGCCGCGGGTTGAGGCATGGCTTTCTTCCCGTTGGCCTTGGGTTTCTTGGTGGTTGCCCTGCTGGGGGTAGTGGATTTCTTGGGGGTTCCCCGGCGGTTGGGCTCCTCAAAGGAGAAGCTGTCTACAAATACTTGTCTTTTAGGAGGGTTCATCCCCGCGCCTGCGGGGTGGGCTGCCCGGTGTGTTTCCTGGCCGTGCTCGCCTTCGGTCTATCCCCGCGGTTGCGGGGGATCCAAGTGTAATTGATCACGAACTATAGACCGGTAACTTGAGAAATCGCCAAGGTCTTTAGGCCACATCGCCAGGATCTTCAGTCCACCCTGGGCACCAAATAGAAGACCATCTCCGCACTTCAAAGTGAGGAGGGGAGATGGCCTACAAGGAGGTGTCCCGAGTGGACATGGCAGAAGTGATCCGGCGCTGGCAAAAGGGAAACAGTCAGCGACACATAGCGTCGGGGACCGGACTATCGAGAGATACCGTCCGGAAATACTTGGCGGCAGCGGAAGAGGTTGGGGTAAGCCGGGAAGGGCCGGACCCCAGTGAGGAACAACTGAGCCGGCTGGTAGCCCTGAGCCGGAGCGGACCACGGAAGAAAGCGACGCCCGCCGAGGACCTGCTGCAGCCCTGGAGCGATCAAATCCACCGATGGATCACCGTTGACCGGCTGCAAGGGTGACCCGCATTGGCGAATTGCTGGCCCAGCGGGGCTGTCAGGTGTCCTACACGTCGCTGCGGCGTTTCCTGCAACGGCGCAACTGGCGACGTCGCAGCGCCAGAACGGTGCGGATGGAGCAGAGCGGGCCTGGAGAGGTGGCGGAACTGGACTTCGGCCGCCTGGGCTTCATCCAGGACCAGGAGGCGGGCCGCCGCTGCACGGTGTGGGTCCTGATAGTGGTGCTGGCCCACTCCAGGCACAGCTTCCTGTGGCCCACCTACAGCCAGAAGCTGGAGGAGGTGATCGCCGGCCTGGAAGCGGCCTGGGCCTTCTTCGGCGCATCCCCAAGTACTTGGTCATCGACAACTTCCCCGCCGCGGTGGCAGGCGCGACGCACTGCACCCCCGCCTGACCCGTGGCTTTCTGGAATACTCCCAGCACCGTGGCTTCATCACCGACCCGGCCCGGGTGCGCCACCCCAAGGACAAGCCCAAGGTGGAGCGGGGCGTCCAGTACGTACCTGAGCGCTTCTTCAAGGGCGGTGAGTTCAAGGATCTGAGACACCTCAGGGACGAGGCGGCGCGCTGGTGTCGAGATGTCGCGGGAAGGCGCATCCACGGCACCACCCGGCGTCAGCCCCTGCAGGTCTTCCTGGATGAGGAACGACAGGCCCTGTCTCTCTGGGACGGCGAGCCCTACGAAGTCACCCACTGGCGCAACGCCAAGGTGCATCCCGATCACCACGTGGCCTGCCAGTACGCCCTCTACTCGGTGCCTTCGGCCCTGTGCCCGCCAGGGCAGCAGGTGGAGATCGGGCTGGGCCTCAAGCTGGTGCGCATCTACCACTGGGGACGCCTGATCAAGGTCCACCCTCGTCAGCCTCGCGGTGGCCGCGCCACTGACACCCAGGACTATCCTGCCGAGCTGAGTGCCTACACCCTCTGGGCGCCCGAGGGGATCAAGCGCAGCGCGGCGGAGTTGGGCCCGGCAGTAGCCATCTTCGCCGACCGCCCGTTTGACGGGGCCCTCCCATGGGCCAGGATCAGGCAGGGCCACAAACTCCTTCGCCTGGGTCAGCGCTACACCTCCGAACGCCTCGATTCGGCGTGCCGCAGGGCTTTGGAGGTGGACCTGATTGACGTGCGTCGCGTGGAGCGCATCTTGATCCAGGCCCTGGAACAACAGGAGGCCCCGGAACATCCATCACCGCTGCCCGCGGGACGCTTCGCCCGCCCAGGCGACGTCTCCTCCTTGAGAAAGGCTACGGCCAACAGTCAACAGAAGGAGGTCAATCATGACCCGTGCCACCGAACTCACGCCCCTGCTCAAGCGGCTCCAGCTGGGACCCATGGCCGCCACCCTGCCCGAACGCATTGCCTTGGCCCGCAGGGACCAGCTGGACTACGCTTCCCTCCTGGAAATCATCCTCAGCGACGAGGTCAATCGCCGGGCGGACCGCCGCCTGGAACTGCGACTGCAGGGTGCCGGCTTCGAGGAGACCTGCCGCCTGGAGGACTTCGACTGGTCCGCCGCCGTCACCCTCGACCGCAGGCTCCTGGAGCCGCCTTCTCCCTGGAGTTCCTGTCCAGGCACGAGCACGTGCTGCTGGTGGGACCGGCTGGCGTGGGCAAGACCTTCCTGGCCCAGGCCCTGGGCTACACTGCCATCAGGGCCGGCCACACCGTACGCCTCTGCCATGCCGACGACTTCTTCAGGAGCATGAACCAAGTCAGGGCCGACAATTCGGCGGATCGCGCCTTCCGGTCCTTGCTTAGCCCGGACCTGCTGATTCTGGACGATCTGGGTCTCTACCGCCTCACTGCCCAGCAATCCGCAGACCTCTACGAGCTGATCATCAGCCGACACCGGGTCTCCAGCCTCGTCATCACCAGCAACCGGTCCGTGGAAGAATGGCTCAGCCTCTTTGATGACCCGATCCTGGGCAACAGCGCCCTGGACCGCCTGGCCAACGCCAGCTACCAGATCGTCATCGAGGGAAACAGCTACAGGGAAAAACTCTCGCCCCACCGGAAGCTGCTGGGTGAAAGGAAGGTGATTGACTCGCCAAAGGCAACCTGATACAAATCTTAATCAGTCCCGCCCAGGGTGGACTAATGACTGTGGCGATCACTGGCCTAAAGACCGTGGGCGTTTCACACAACCTGTTGGATGTGTCGGGTTGCATCGTCACCATTGGCGCCATGGGCTGCCAGAAGAGCATCACCCAACAGATTGTGAGCCGGGATGCCGACTACGTGCTGGCGGTCAAGAGGAACCAGGGCCGGCTGTACGAGGACCTGCGGACCCTGCAGCGCAGGGTGAAGGGCTGGCGCAGCGTCATGGCCAGGAGACTGGTCTACGCTTCTTCCGATGAGCGCGCAGTGGAACAGCGTTACAGAGGCGAATCAGCTTTGGTCGGAACAGGAATCAGCGGCTAGAATGTCGGCAACGTCATCTGGTGAGGCAACAGGCGCGGAAGCGGGGCTCTGTCCCTCGCCACATCTGGACGCTGCATTTGCATGAGCGCCAAAGGTGACCGTCAATTCGGGTAGACCAAGGGGCACTGCGACCAAAGGGCACTGCTCCGAGGGGTGTAGTTTCGGACACAGCCATGCTCAGACTCCTTAGTGTCACCAATTTCGCCACCATAGAACAGCTCGACATTGAGTTGGCGCCCGGCTTTAGTGTGCTGACCGGGGAGACGGGGGCCGGCAAGTCGATCATCGTGGATGCGCTGGGCTTTCTAATTGGAGGACGCGCCGATGTTGGCATGGTACGTTCCGGTGCACGCCAGTCCAGAGTAGAGGGCATCTTCCTGCTTGGCGGCGACATCTCTCAAAAAATCAAGGTTGCTCTGAATGAGTACGAAATTGACGTTGGCGAAGAGGAGATACTTCTCGCTCGGGAGGTCAACCTGGATGGGCGCAACACCTGCCGTGTGAACGGGCGAATCGTACCTCTCAGACTGTTAAGCACACTGGCCCAACACCTGGTGGACATCCATGGCCAGCATCAGCACTTATCCCTTCTCCGCGTACGTGAGCACATGGATATCCTGGACAAGTATGGTGGGTTATGGCAGCTTCGCACCGAGGTGGCAGAATGGGCCCGCCAGCTAACGGAGGTGCGCCAAGAGCTGGACCGGCTGCGGGAGGATGAAGCAGAGGTTGCTCAACGGGTGGATTTTCTGAGGTATCAGGTAGGAGAAATCAGCACAGCAAATCTACGCCCGACTGAATATGATGACCTGACCCTGGAGAGGGACCGGGTCGCCAACGCAGAACAAATTATCACACTGTCCGACCACGCCTACAGAGCGTTATACGATAGCTTCGACCGGCGCGAATCGGTCATGGACCTTATCGGGCAGGTGTCCAAGGACCTTTCCCAATTGGAGCAATTGGACCCCTCATTGAGACAGAACCTTGAGTCGGTGGACGCCTTGATGCACCAGGTGGACGAGTTGGCGCGTGCACTCCGAAGCTATCGTGACGGCATCGAATACAGCCCGGAGCGTCTTCATGAGCTTGAGGAGCGTTTGGACTTGATCAACCGTCTCAAAAGGAAGTACGGCAGCACCATCGGAGAAATCCTGGCCTTCGGCGAGAGGGCCTCGCAGGAGCTGGAAAAGCTATGCCACAGGGAAGAGCGTGCGGAGGGATTGAAGGCCCGAGAGATGGACCTTCGAAGGCAGGTCGGCAGGCTTGCGGGTCAGCTCTCCGAAGCCCGGCAACACGCAGCCAGGGGCCTGGCTGATGCGATACAGGAAGAGGTCGCTGGGCTGGCCTTCGGGCATGCCCAAGTGCTTGTGGATATCCGTCAATCAGACTCTGAAGGCGGTGTGCCGGTTGGGACCGCGGATGGGGTCCCGTACGCAACACCTTCTTTGGGTGGGGAGTCCATCAGGCACCTCGCGTTCAACGGGACCGGCGTAGACTCCGTGGAATTCTTGATCTCACTGAACGCGGGCGAACCGCCACGGCCCCTGGCCAGGATCGCCTCGGGGGGAGAAGCCTCCAGGCTGATGCTCGCCATAAAGACCATCCTATCCACGGCTGACCAGATCCCAATACTCGTGTTCGACGAGGTCGATGCGGGTGTAGGTGGTCGAGTCGGGAGTGTCTTGGGTCAGAAACTATGGGGTCTGTCCAAGAGCCACCTGGTGCTATGCGTAACTCACCTCCCGCAAATAGCGTGCTACGCAGACCACCACGCTAAGGTTACGAAACTTGCCTCGCATGATAGGACCGTGACATCGGTGGAGATCCTGGACGGCGAGGCCAGGGTGACGGAACTTAGTCAGATGCTGGGCTCCGATAGCGGCGCAACCCGCACCAACGCCTTGGAGATGCTACGCCAGGCCAAGAGCTGGAAGGAGAGCAAAAGGGTGCACCCCCTGATCAACGACAATTAGACCTGGCGGCCTGTTGCCCCGGAGCCGCCGGATTATCAGTATTACAACGACGGTTCAAGAAGGGACTTCTGGACGTACGAAGGGCGGTTCGACGCTTAGCATGGGAGCGTATGGCCCGATCGTTGCGCCTTTGGGAATCCTCCAGCCACAGCTACTCAACGAACGGGCGCGCCGCTCCTTCGAGAGACGTCGCACCGGGTGCCGTATCGTCAGGCCGGGACCGTCACCTCAAACCCGTCGTTGAAGTGCTAGCGGACGGGAGCCGCGGTTGTGTCCCGTGCCTGCTCCGCCTCGCTCTCCGGTGCTGGGTTGTCAGGCGGTTCCGCCGGTCCCATGTGGAGCTCGACGGCCCGTTGCGAGGCGGCGCGGTAGATGTCCAGCATGGCCGGGACGAATTCCCGGTTGCCCTGCCAGAGCGGGAACCGGCCCAGTTGCTGCGGCAGGGCGGCAGCCAGGTCGGGTATGACGGCCGGGCCGGAATGGTCCTTTTCCCGCAGCGCCGTCAGCGGGTTGGTCCAGAACTCGCCGGGTTCCGGCGGCAGGGGCTCGGCGGGCAGTGTGGGTCCCTCCAGGGTCTGGGCGGAGCGGCGGAACTCCGGGCCCAGCAGGTCCTCCCGGTCCATGCCCCGCATCCGGAAGATCAGGAAGGGGTCCCGGTCGAACTCCTCACCCAGCAGCAGGTACACGGCGGCGACGTGCTTGCATGGGTTGGACCAGTCGGGGCACGAACAGTCCGTTTCCAGGTCGTCCTGCCGGTCAGGGAACATGGATAGGCCGGCGGCCCGGAAGGTGTCCTCGATGTTGTCCGGCATACGGCCCGACAGCAGGCTGGCAGCGATAATGGGCTGTTCCGCCATGGCCTCCTGGAGGTGTTCCCAGTCCGGCGGGCTGATGGTCCGGACCTCGATGCTCACGTTGTAGGGACGTTTGCGGGAGCCCTGCACCTTGGCCGTGACGCCGCCGGGCTGGACGTCGATGGACATGACCTGTCCCCGGCGGGCGTAGGAACGGCCCCGGTCGAGGCGGCTTCCGATTCGGAATTCCTCCAGAGTCTGGAGCCACCGCTTGGCCCACCAGCTGGAGCCGAAGGCGCCACGTTTCGACCCGGCCCTGATGCCGCCTCTGACTTCAATTGGCTTGGTGTACAGGTAGTCGTTGTAACTCATCGTCGTTCCTGTGTTGGGGAGGAGCTTGGGCTGTCTTCCATGAGCCCGCCGGGTCAGTCCACTGGGGTCGCGCTTAGGGCCAGCACGTCCCGGAGTTCGGCGTTGGACAGCTCGGTGAGCCACCGTTCCGAGGTGGTTCCCACCACCTGGTCGGCGGTCTCCTGCTTGATTTCGATCATGAGGTCGATGCGGTCCTCCAGGGTGCCGGCGCAGATCAGCTTGTGGACGTGGACGTCCCTGGTCTGGCCGATGCGGAAGGCCCGGTCGGTGGCCTGGTTCTCCACGGCGGGGTTCCACCACCGGTCGTAGTGGATCACGTGGTTGGCCCGGGGCAGGTTGAGGCCGGAGCCCCCGGCCTTGAGGGACAGGACGAACACCTGCGGGCCGTCGGGGTCGTCCTGGAAGCGTTGCACCATCAGGTCCCGCTGTTTCCGGGTTGCGCCGCCGTGGAGGAACGGGGTTTCGAGGCCGTAGGTCTCCTGCACGTGTTGTTGCAGGATGGCTCCCATCTCGGCGAACTGGCTGAACAGCAGCACCCGGTCCCCGCCGGGCAATACCTCATCGAGGATCTCCTGCAGGCGGGCCAGCTTGCCGGAGCGTCCGGTGATGGCGGAGTTGTCACCCAGCAGCTGGCGTGGGTGGTTGCAGGCCTGCTTGAGCTTGGTCAGGGTTTCCAGGATGGAACCCCGGCGTTTCATGCCCTCGGCGGATTCCAGCCGGGTCTCCGCCTCACGCAACACGGCTTGATAGAGCGTTGCCTGCTCCTTGGTCAGGTTGCAGTACTGCTTGGTCTCGTTCTTGTCGGGCAGGTCGTCGATGATGGACCGGTCGGTCTTGAGTCGGCGCAGGATGAAGGGCCCGGTGGCTTTCTGGAGGCGAGCCGCCGCCGCTCCGTCCCGGTCGGTCTGGATGGGCTGGAAGTAGTTGCGCTTGAACTCGGCTTGGGAACCCAGGAGGCCGGGGTTCAGGAACTGCATGATGGACCAGAGGTCGCCGACATGGTTCTCCACCGGCGTGCCGGTGAGGGCTATCCGGTAATCGGCCCGGAGTCCCTGGGCGGTCCGGGCCTGCTGGGACGCCGGGTTCTTGATGTTCTGGGCCTCATCCAGGATGGCCGCCCGCCAGGGTACGGTGCCGAGCAGGTCCCGGTCCCGGTGCATGGTACCGTAGCTGGTGACGACCAGATGTTGGCCGTCAGCCTGGCTACGGAAGGCAGCTCCGCGATGGCGGTTCGGGCCGTGGTGCAGCAGCACGGGCAGGTCCGGCGTGAACCTGGCAGCCTCCCGCTGCCAGTTGTTGATCACGGATGTTGGGCAGACCAGCAGGTTGGGCCGGCCGTTGCCCTGCTGGCGGTCCTGCTGCAGGGCGGCCAGGGTCTGGACGGTCTTGCCCAGGCCCATGTCGTCGGCCAGGCAGGCTCCCAGCCCCCATTCCCTGAGGAAAGCCAGCCATGAGTAGCCCAGCTGCTGGTAGGGCCGGAGCTGCCCGACGAAGTCCTCGGGGGCGTCCATCCGCTCAATCCGGCCCTTCTGCTGCAGGCGTTCCAGAAGCTCTCGGAGCCTGTCGTCGGCCGCCAGGGAGACGTTGTCGTCTTGGGCCCGCTGGTCGGCGCCCAGCCCGATCTGCACGACTTCCCGCAGGCTGATCTGCTTGCGGTTGCGCCAGAAATCAGCGGCGGCCCGGATTTCGTCGGCGTTGATCTCCACCCACTGGCCCCGGAACCGCACCAACGGCACCTTCAACTCGGCCAGTTCCTCCAGTTCCTGCACCGATATGGGGTCGTCGCCCAGGGCCATTTCGACATCGAGGTCGATCAGGGAGGTCATGGTCATGCCGGAGCCGCCCTGCATGACCGGGGTCTTGGCCCTGGCGTGGATGCCGGGCATGGTCCTGGCGCCCTGCCGGGTCCACCAAGCGGGCAGCAGCACGCCGAACCCAGCCTGTTGCAGCGCGGCGGCCTGGCTTTCCAGGAACCCGTAGGCCTCCTCGGTGTTCAGCCGGTATCCGGCAGGTTGCTTGCGCTTCAGGCTGTCGGTGATGGGCGGGCACACCGAGCCGGCCTGGGCCAGGGAACTCAGCAGGAACTCGGCGGGGTTGAAGTCCGGGTGGGGTCCATTGACCCGATTTTTCCACACGGCCTCGGCGGGGAGCAGGAGGCTCTGGTCGTTGTGGGGCTGGAGCAGGTAGCGCAGGTACCAGTCATCCCGCCGGACGATCGGCGTCTCGTCCTCTGGGCCGGGTTCGGGCGGCTCCTCCAGCCTGAGGTAGAGCCGGTATGGAGAGTTGGCGGCGATGGCCAGGGGCCTTTGCCATTCGGCGACCTGGCGGCGGAGTTGCTGGAGCCGCGCCGGGTTGCTCCGGACCGCCGGGTTGGGATGGTTCAAGGCGGACAGCCAAGCGTCGTGGGCGGAGTCGAACTCTGGTTGCGCCGGGTTTTCGGTATCCGTGCCGGCGCGTACCAGATGGTCGACCTGGGCTATTATGAACTCTCGGAGGACGGCTTGGGCCGGGGTGGATGGCGGTTCGGTGGCCCCGGTGCCGGTGAGCGCCCTTGCTGATGCCGGCATCAGTCCGGCCAGCTCGGCCAGCCGGTGTGCTTCCCCCCCGATGAACACCGGAATCCATGCCGCCACGCTCTGGGCGCCACGTTCGGACAGGCCGGGCAGGAATTGTTGCCGGACCGTCAGGGAGGCTGCCAGCTCCAGGGCGTGGGTCCAGTAGGCCAGGTCGGTTCCAATGGCGACGCCGGGTTTCAGGACGTGCCGCTGGTGGCACGTCTGCAGCAACTGGGCGGCCTGCTCCGGCCCCAGCCGGAGAGTTGTTACGGTCCATGGCCTGATGCGCGGCTTGGCTCGCGACTTGGGCATGGGGCCGGCCATGGGGCTGGAAGGCACGGGAGCTTCGCCCCGGCTGGGCAGCCAGGCGATTGCGCTGGCGTAGCTGTCGTCGCCCGTTTCGAGGCCGACCGCTTCCGCTATGCGCTGGGCTTGGGCGCAGTAGGGGTGTTTTCCATCCGCCTGCCGGTCGGACTGCGCCATGCGTGGTTCGGAGTCCTCGCTCCAGAGGACGAGATTTCCTTTGACTTGGGCGGCGTGCAGTATGAGCATGGCGTTGTCCGATGCTGTGTGGGCGTGAGTGTGGGCCATCGGGCCGGAGTTTGGCAAGGGCTGGCTGGACTGGGCACGTTGCAAGCGGAACAGGTGGAGGGCTCGACAGGTTTCTGGTGCGGGGCAGCAGGGAGGTTCCGAGTATCAGGTTTGCCCGCCGGTCTGCAGTGCGCCGGGGCCATTGGGAGCCGTTCGTGCCTAAATTGTCGCGGTCTTCCCCTGCCGTCGGTGTACAGGGCGAAGACGATGGTGTCGCCCGCCGGGTCCTGGTCATCAGCTACTGCCTGCCAGGGCGCTTCAGGGAGCGGCCGCTCCCTGCGTCCTGGTAGATGAGATCATAGCGGACGCCGTAGCCTGTCAGGATGTTGAACTGGGTCTCTAGGTACTTGTAGTCGCGGCCTGCCTCGCTGACCCATGCGCGGACGTAGGTTACGGGGATCAGAAGCTCATCTTCGCACAAGGCCTGTTCTGACCGCTGGACGTAATCATGTCCGAAAACCATCCATTATCGAGATGCCTTTCCGGCGCACCAGGTGGTGCATGATAACTGCCGTTGTCTTCGAAAAGACTGAACGCTAAGGGTGAAGCTTTTTCTGAATCAGAACAACTGCAGCTGGCGGCTACCGGCCGCCCTTCCCGCAGTGCTGGAAGGGCCTCCGGACCACTCGCCGCCATTCCACGCCTCAGGTGGCGGTGATCTCCTGCCGGCAGTGGAGGCAATGGCGCAGTAGTTGTTGTGGCCCTTCAGGTCCTCGGCGACGAGCTCGAGGCAGTCGTCGCAACCGGCCACCAGTGCGGATCGTCGGTGAAGACCGCGATCAAGCTCTCAGCTCCGCACAGGGGCCGGCCTCCGGGGGCGTAGTTGACCATTCACAGTGTCGGTCGTCGTCGTCATTCTCAGCACCTCCCTTACTTAAAGTAGGTATAGCAGCATTTATTTCCAATTTGGATTTCGGGCCTACTTAACCCGAATCCACCGAGGGAGGGCGTTAGGTTAGCGTCCTGAAGTGGCAGGAAGGTGCTCCTCTGAATCCAGGATAATGGTTTTGCAACAGAAAACCGACCCCGGAAAAGGAGCACTCAATAGATGCTGCCACGCAACCACCCCGACCGGATCCAAATCACCTTCGACGACCGCCGCCTGGTGGCCAATGCCGGGCTGATTCTTCCGTGCACCCTCGCCCTGCGCCTTGGCCTGCCCCAACTGGTTGACCGGCGCCTGGACCTGGGCCATGCAACAGGCAGAGCCAACACCGGCGACAAGATGATGACGCTGGTGGCCTCCGCGTTGCCGGTGCGACTGCATCAACGACGCCGATGCGCTGCGCGCCGGCGGGACCGCTCGCGTTCTCGGTTTCACGGCTAAGGCGCCCTCCACCCCCCGCTTTCGCGAGGGCAGGCTCTGGGCGCCTTCCTGCGCAGCTTCAGGTGGGGCCATGTCCGCCAACTGGACCGGGTGAGCCGGGAACTGCTGGCCCGGGCCTGGGCGGCTGGGGCCGGACCCGGCGACGGGCCCCTGACCATCGACCTGGACTCCACCATCTGCGAGACCTACGGGCTGGCCAAGGAGGGGGCGCGACACCATAGCCTGCCCCGTACTTGATACGGGGGCTACACTGGCAAGCGAGGCTATCACCCGCTGCTGGCCGTGGCCGCCGGAACCGGCGACGTGCTGATGTCTCGGCTGCGCGAGGGCCGCGCCAACACCGCTCGGGGCACCGCCCACTTCCTGCGGGAGACGGTGAGCCGGGTTCGCCATGCCGGAGCCCGGGGGCAACTCACGGTGCGGGCCGACAGCGGCTTCTACACTCATAGCGTGGTATCCGTCTGCCGCAAGATGAACGTGCGCTTCTCCATCACCATCCGCCAGCACCAAAGTCTGCGCAATCTCATCGAGGCGATACCGGAGCAGGACTGGACGCCCATCCCCTACTGGATGGACGGCGCCGCCGATGTGGCCGAGACCGCTTACACTCCCTTCAGGAGCAAGCCCGATGCCGCGCCGGTGCGGCTCATCGTCCGGCGGGTGAAGCCCACGCCCGGTTCCCAGCTGGCCCTATTCGCCAGCTACAGCTATCACGGCTTCATCACCGACCGGGACGAGGATACCCTGGAGCTGGAGGCCGGCCATCGCCGCCACGCCGAGGTCGAGAATGCCATCCGAGACCTCAAGTACGGCGTGGGACTCAATCATCTCCCGTCAGGCCGTTTCGCCGCCAACGCCGCCTGGCCGTCCAGGTGCTGGCGCATAATCTGGCCCGTTGGGCAGCGTGCATCGGTCTGGGCGAGCAACTGGTGACCACCAAGACCCTGCGGCGACGCTTCTTCTCTATGGCCGGACGGCTCACCCGCTCGGCGCGCAGACTCACTTTGCATCTTCCCCGGGGCTGGCCCTGGGCTGAGCAGGCCACTCTCGCCCTGGCCCGACTGCGAGCCATCCCACTCCCAGCCTGACGGCACTATCCGCAACCGACCCAAGGCCTCCAAACTCGCGTCCGCCCGGTCCGCGAGTGCATCCTGCTGCGTCCGGTCTCACTATCACGCGATTCCCAGCCTCCATAGACCGCTCTCGAGGCCCGGTGCGGCTACTGAAAACCCTATGCCGTGTCACATCGGTCCCAATGGAGCCCAGGCTTTCTCCCTTGTAGGCTCCCTCATCCCAATTTGCCCAGCCTTCACGCCTCCCATCGGTGGATTCGGGCTTAGTTTAGTGCATCCGCGGGAAGTCCCGTCTAAGGATGGCGCCGCCGCCGTCCTTGACCACCGCATAGCGGACCAACTCCTTTTCGTCTGTTTCGGAGCTCCCCTTGGGTCTAACACTGGTCAATGTCAAGTACCCGTCATGGTCACTATCATTGCAATAGTATATCTGGGCATTCAGCCGGTCGCGAACAGGTGGACGTTCAACTTCGAGGTGTTTAAGCGCCTGGTAGTCCCTGTCTCCCAGGGCATTCATCACGTTTCCGGACAGTTCGTTGGAGGTTGCGAATAACGGCCTACTCTTACACAGTGCCTCGCATTTCAGGCAATAGGGGTCGCCAAGGGTTGATGTGGAGAAATAACCTGCGACCAAGACCAATACTGTTGCATCCAGGAGCCACACGACCAAAGAAGGAATGCTCAATCCCAGGAAAAGCCTCTGCCAGGATGCGGCCTCAGATATCAACCCGCCCACCGGATCTCCGGGGTCTGCCGCTCGCCCCATTAGAAATTGCAAAGCCAGATAGCTCAGGCACCCCGCAGCCACGGCCACGGCCCAATAGACCCCTTTCCGTTCGACCCTGCCCCTAATTTCTCCCATCCCCACCCCTATGAATACCGCAAACCCGATTAGCGCACCGAAAACGACCGGAATGTAGAATCCGGTCCACCCTGAGATAAAGTAAACCAACAATGAAGCGGCAGATCCCGCCACCACGCCCCCAATCAGCATCGCCAGGACGCGTAACAGGGTGGTTTGGTCCGTGGGTCTGAAGACTTCAATCACCAGTCCTGCCCTCTGGGGCACCCTGGTAATCTCCGGTATCGGAGGAGAAACGTCCGGAACGAAAGCCTCGTCGGCCAGCGGGGTTCCCTGCGCTTCCTGGGCTTTCTGCGCTCCCTGGGTTCCCATAGAAACCTGCTCTGCTCGGACGGTGGAATCTACGACGGTCGTTTGGCCGGTCCCGTCGGACGCTATCGAGCTTTCTTCGGTCCCGGAAGAGGCGTCATCCAACAGGATGGCGGCGCCCTCGCTCGACATCACAGCGAGGCGGACCAAATCCGGGTTATTCGAAAGTATTTTGTCCGTTATTGTTAGGTATGCAGGGTGGGACAAGTCACTGCAATAGTCGATGACGACCTTTAGCTCGCCGTCGCGATAGTCCACCTCCAGGTCTTTTATTCTTTGGTAGTCATCGTCGGCTATCGCCTGGAGGGCGTCCTCAGCCCGAGCGCTAGGAATTACGAACAGCAGCCTAGTCTTGAAGGCTCTTCCGCAGTCGAGGCAGGAAGGGGAAAAGGTCTCTATCTCTCGGACCAAGAGCGTGATAAAGATGGAGAATGCGACGGCAATTCCTGATTCGAACGCCCACCAGGCCCACAAAGGCACACTGAAACCCAAGAAGGTATTTTCCGGCACTCTCGCCATGACGACCAGCATCCCTATTGGATTGGAAGCGTCTAAGCGATGACTTATGAAGAAGAGCAATGACAAGTACCCCAGGGATGCGGTCCCGGCTGCGACCAGGGCCCAGGTCCCTGTCCTATTCTCCCTCATATTTCCGATTAACGATCCCACCAGCAACCCAACACTGGCAGTGAAACCGATGACTAAGGGAGAAAAGATCTGGACGTAGAACCCGATCCATCTCGAGATCAGGTAAACGAGGAAACCAGCAATGACCGCTGCCACCGCGCCGCCCAGGACCATTCCCAATATGCCGCCGACATTCGTCCGCGTCTTCTCAGATGGTTGGTATACTTCGATGTCTCGCCCCGCTATGCGCACCATCGTGGTCGGCCTCCTTCGGGATCGGTGTGCTCGTCAATTCGGATAAGGATCAAGAAATTGGCCCGGCGGGCGCAGGGCCAGTCACGTTCCCGTGTTGCATTGGCAGACTTTACTAAAGCAAAGTCAAGGTGAAATGCGCAGATAGTGGAGGTCAAACAGCGGTGCCGGATCATTCTCCAAGTACGGATGAGGGGGCTTCACTGGCGCAACCCAGCCAATCTTCATCGCCCCTCGAATGTACATCCCACCTTGGCTTTGGTTTAGGTTTGCTCCTCAGCCTCATATTCGCGGAGGCAGTTAACGATAATCTCGTTCATTGCGGGGAATTCATTCCCGGCGAAGTGCGCTACCCACGCTTCTATCTTGGCACGGGCGGTGCCGTCGTCCCATCCAACCCCGTAATCGGCTTCATCCAAGATATAGTCATTCTCCTCGTGCAAAATTGTCCAGCCATCGTTCAGCGAGGTGGATTTGGGTCTGAAGAGTTTCGGATGTTGCCGCACCGCCTCGAACAGTTTTTGTCTCAAGCGATTGTTAACTGCGTCCCCAGGAGAAAGTCCGAGGTCGAGCCAGGGAAGCCCGTTATAGAACCTGAACTGGAAAAGCAACAAGGCATTGGAACGGGGAGCCCAACCACTTCCTGTTTGCGTTACTTCATACTGGTCACAGCCGGTCGACCTGAATCGCACGAAATTGCTCTCTTCCAAGTCTAATATCCACTCTTGTTGCTGTGCGACTGCTTCCTTGAGCCACTGCTTGGCTTCAGCCACCCAGTCAGGCTTATTGGCGATTATTTCCTCTACTGCTTCCCGGTGTTCCAGATAGAGTTTTCGCGCCAGTTGTGAAACGCTGGTCTCAGGCATGAGATTTCTCCTCAACGTGGTTGCGTATTGGCGCAAGAACGCGCGGATGTCCTCGTTCGTGGAATTGTCGCAGTTGTCCACTATCTGTTGGATGATGCCGAAAACCATGGAGTAAGTGAGAGGTGTCCAGTATCCCTTCTCCTCCTCGCGGAAAGGGTGGGTGCCCCACGGTGTCAAGAACACGTAGTATTTGGTGAAAGTCGAGTAGTCGACCTCCAACGCTGACCGGTAACGGGTCAGTTGCTCACTGTGTTCACTGGAAAACACCTTGTTTTCGATGGCACACACGACCTGCTCTGCTTGGTTCACGATTAGAATATCTAGGTATCCCCATTGTCCATCAACTACGTTTTCCCATTCCCGTATTACTTCTGTCGCCGACCAATCGGCTGAGCGGCATGCTGATGGCACTCCGGCACAGAGAAGAAATTTCTTCAGGAAACGGTCGCCAACACCGTGACTTTGCTTTGGGCCCATTAGCCAGGCTAGCACGCCAGAATGAAATTCCTCCCACCCCCAAAGGGCTCGGCCGGATTCCAACCTCAATTGACCAACAAGATCGAGCGCATCAAACTCGACACGTTGCTCTTCCGAGAGCTTCTCCAGCCTCTTTAGACTCTCATCCGCTTCGAACTTGTTGAGGTTCCTATTTTGTTCCGCCCGATCCGTGGCAAGCACTTTCGCCAGATGTTCCAACTTGGGGAAGACGTTGTGGAGGGCGGACATCTGCGCAGTATTAGTAGCCGCAATGAGGCTTTCGAGCCGCTCAATAGCGGGAATTGCGCTTTCCAGCACCGGCGCCTCCCCTGCCGTTATATCAGCATGCGTTGGCATATTCACCGCCATCCAGAAAAAGTGAGATCCGCCTCTCAGGCACTATACCACTCTCGCTGAGATTCCAAATTGCCCGACTCCCCACACCTCGCCCAGACAAACGGTCCCGCAGGTCGAGTGTCTGAAGACTGCCTGCTCCTTGAAGCGGACGAGGGGCTGCGGGTAGCCGCAGGTTCTTCCGGTGTGGTGCGCGCGCTGTCCCGGCATGGCGCACGGGTCCCCCGGAGCGCAGCCGTAGACTCTCTCCTATGCGAGCGCAAGCGTTCCCTTTCCCGTTCGCATCAGACCGTGGGCGGCCCCGGTTTCTGGTCGGCGCGCTTTGCCTCACCTGTCCATTCATACGTGCCTGCTCTTTTTCGTTGGCGGAAAGCCGGGCGTCGACCCCTCCGCTCAGCTGCCGGCCTCGGACGCACCGGCCTGAACGGCCGTCCAGGGTTGACATTCACTTCCGGTTTCTCCGTCTTTACTCAACCCCTTGACCCTTCATTTCCCTCGGACCCTGGCCTGTGATCTCTCCGTGCGTCCCCCATGCTGCGGGCCTGCCGATGTCCCTGTTCCAGTGCTCGGGACTTCACTGGATGAACGCCCCCAGGAGTTGCCTGGCGGCGGCCAGGTCGATGACCTCGACACCGTGCCTCATCATAAGCCCGAGTCCACCGATGGACGGCGTGAGAACAGCGGAAGGGGGGTGAGGCTGACAGGGGTATGTATTTCATTTGGGAACTCCGGAGTTAAACGTGAGATTATATGGTTGGGCAGACTTGCTCAAATACAAAATCGCCCCGAAATACACACTATCAGGTCCATTCCATCATTCCGGCGTAGGCCGGAATCCAGAGGTGGCGGGCCGGTTCGTAGCTATGATCTCGTTCTTACATACCCCTGTCAGCCTGTCAGCCCCCCAACCCGGAAACATCGGCGTGAATTGGGAAGAGCTCAAGCTGGTCGACCGGATCCGACAAGGAACAACGGACTGGCAACATGCCGGATACCCGGGCGTCACCTCGACGACGAGGGACCTCATCAATCATTGGACCGACCGGGAGGAATTCCCCCTTTACTTCGCCCAGATTGATGCGGTCCTCACCCATATCTACCTGCGGGAGACCAGCCCGACGGATATCCCCCAGGACCTCCAGAGGATCAATCTCAAATACACGACGGCATAGACCGTCTGGCCCACAAGATGGCCACTGACACTGGCAAAACGCCGGTCATGGCCATGCTCATTCTCTGGCAAGCTGCGAATCACTATGCGTCAGGACAGGTGGACGACCGGTTCGTTCGCCGCTTCCTCCTTCTCACTCCCGGTCTCACTGTAAGGGAAAGGCTGCAGGATTCCCTGGACACGCGCCGACCCAACAATGACTGGAAGACCTTCAACCTCATTTAATCCGTATGAACACGGGACTCAGTTTACTCCTCTGGCCAGCCTTCAGGCTCATCACCATCGGCCAAGGCAGCCTTCACGCCCTCGGCGGCGTCTGCGGTGACCCAAGTAGTCCAGACGGCCTCATTGTCCCTCAGCCACCAGAGGGCAGTAGCGGCGTTGTCGGAGTTGGGATTTTGAACCTGCCAGTGAAATGCCGCTTTATACTCTTCGACGTTGAAATCCCATTTGCGCAGCATTTGAATGACATCGGGAGCGGCTGACAGCAGATCGGAATTTACCGCAACGAGTATCGTGGCGTCCTCATAGGCGCAGGCGCTGGTGGTGAAATAGCACTCATGGGTGTAGGCCTGCTCTTCCAGGCGAACCAAGTCCAGCGTGATTGCCAGGTCGTTAGTGCCCCACTGGTATCCGAGCCACGGCTCCTGTCGTTCGTAGGCGCCGAACAGGTCGCTGTTCAAAGCGTCTCCGTCGACGGGGTTAACTATGTGCACATGTTCTTCCAGTTCGTAGCCCTGTATCTGAGCGGCGTTCTCGGCTTCGCAGGCCCATCCAAGTCCGCAGGACACCAGCCGCGCCTTGTCGCCGGTATCAGCGGTCTTGAACAGGTCCTTATACTTCTGTTCCTTCAGGTCTTCGACGCTGTCCAAATCCGGGTACTGTTCCTGCAAGTAAGCAGGAATGACAAAGGCGGACTGCCAGTCGGAACCCAGGCTCTTGCCAAGAGAGAGGACAGAGCCTTCAGCAATCGCCAGTCCCCATTCCACTTCCTGGTTGGGCAACCAGATTTCCATAGAGACTTGAATCGCGCCATTCTCCAGATCTTCGAACGACGGCAGGGTGGAGCCGAACTTCACGTCTGTGGGATAGCCATAGCCGAATTCAACCAGATACTGGGCTATCCGGTTCTGAAGCTGGGAGCTGCGCCAGTCGAGGTCTGCAAAGATGATTGTCTCCTTATGGCCATCCGGGGCTTCCTCCGACGACGTGCAGGCAACCACAGTAATCATAGCCATGATTGCCAAAAACATTGACAAATAGATAAAACTTTTACTTGTCAACAATGTTATTCCCTCCGCCCTGCACCGGGCTCTGTAAAGGTTGGGACATGAATCATCAGCTCCGCTTCAGTCTTGAGGGGATCTACCGGCAAACCAGCCTGCTTTAGCCCGAATCTACCGAAGGAGGGCGTCGGGTCAGCGTCCCGAAGTGGCCAAAGGGTGCTCCTCTGAATCTGGGATAATGGTTTTGTAACAGCAAACCGGTCCCGGAAAAGGAGCACCCAATAGATGCTACCACGCAAACACCCCGACCGCCTCCGTGTCTCCTTCGACGATCACCGCCTGGTGGCCAATGCCGGGCTGGTCCTGCCGGCCACCTTGGCGCTGCGCCTTGGCCTGCCCCAACTGGTTGACCGGCGCCTGGACCTGGGCCATGCAACAGGCAGAGCCAACACCGGCGACAAGATGATGACGCTGGTGGCCTCCGCGTTGGCCGGTGGCGACTGCATTGACGACGCCGATGCGCTGCGCGCCGACGGGACCGCCCGCGCCCTGGGCGGCACGGTCAAAGCGCCCTCCACCCCCCGCTTTCGCGAGGGCAGGCTCTGGGCGCCTTCCTGCGCAGCTTCAGGTGGGGCCATGTCCGCCAACTGGACCGGGGGTGAGCCGCGAGTTGCTGGCCCGGGCCTGGGCGGCTGGGGCCGGACCCGGCGACGGGCCCCTGACCATCAACCTGGACTCCACCATCTGCGAGACCTACGGTCTGGCCAAGGAGGGCGCCCGCCACCACGGCTACACCGGCGCACGGGGCTACCATCCGCTGCTGGCCGTCGCCGCCAGCACCGGGGACGTGCTGATGGCCCGGCTGCGCGAGGGCCGGGCCAACACCGCCCGCGGCGCCGCCCACTTCCTGCGTGAAACGGTGAGCCGGGTTCGCTACGGCGGGGCCAGGGGACAACTCACCATGCGGGCCGACAGCGGCTTCTATACCCACACCGTGGTCGCCGTCTGCCGCCGGACGAAGGTCCGCTTCTCCATCACCATCCGTCAGCGCCAGAGCCTGCGCAATCTCATCGAGGCCATACCCGAGGATGACTGGACGCCGATACCTTACTGGATGGAGGGCGCCGCCGCCGTGGCCGAGACCACGTATGTCCCCTTCCGGAGTGAGCCCGGCGCCGCGCCGGTGCGGCTCATCGTCCGGCGGGTGAAGCCCGCGCCCGGTTCCCAACTGGCCCTCTTCGCCACCTACAACTATTACGGCTTCATCACCGACCGGGACGGAGAGACCCTGGAACTGGAGGCTGATCATCGCCGCCACGCCGAGATCGAGAATGCCATCCGAGACCTGAAGTACGGCGTCGGACTGGACCATCTCCCCTCGGGCCGCTTCGCCGCCAACGCCGCCTGGCTGGCGGTACAGGCGATGGCCCACAACCTGGCCCGCTGGACAGCCCGCATCGGCCTGGGTGAGCAGATCGTGACCACCAAGACGCTCCGGCGGAGGTTCTTCTCCCTGGCCGGACGGATCACCCGCTCGGCGCGCCGCCTCACCTTGCATCTTCCCCAGCATTGGCCTTGGGAAACCCAGTTCAGCCGCGCCCTGGCACGGCTGCGAGCCATTCCACTCCCAGCCTGACCCCGCCCGTCCGCCACTGACCCAACGTCCCCGCCAACTCGCGCCAGTCCGGGCCGCGAGGGCGTCTTGCCGTGTCCTCTGTCCTCTCTTGTCCCCCAGCGCCCATCGCAGACCACCATTGGCGCCCCCAAAAGCGCTTGCAGACCCCCCGCCAACCTCCCATCTACCCGAATTCGAGCCCGGATCATCGCGCTTGTAACTCCCTCACCCCGTCCATCCGTGGATTCGGGCTAAGCCCGACTGGTGTAGCAGCAACGTAGGGGCGCAGGGGCTTGCGCCCCTGCCATTATATTAAATGCCTCACCTTAATACGGACTAAAGTAACTGTTCAGACTTGATGAGGTGAATTTGCCGAACCCCGCCGCCAGGCTGAAAAACACTGGCGTCCGGGGGCCGGATGTGGCATAAGAGAACAATGGAAACGAGACTGGACTTGGACCAGGCGAGCCGGGAAACTCTGCTGGCGGTTATCGCGGAACAGCAGGGGGTCATCTTCGAACTGCGCCAGCGGGTCGAGAGCCTGGAAGCCCGTCTGTCCGGTGGGGGACCGGGAGCCAGGATGCCGGGGCACAAACCGGCCGCCAGGCGCAAGAGGGCGGCGGGGGAAGGAAAGAAGCCCCGCAGGAAGCGTCAGCACGGCTTTGCCCGGCCGCGGATGGAACCTGCAGCGCAAGTGTGACCCACGCTCCGGAGTTTTGCCCCGAATGCCATACTACGCTGAGCGGGGATTGGGTGCAGCGGACCCGGGAGGTCATCGAACTTCCGGTGTGTCCTGCCGAAGTTACAGAGCATGTCTTCATAGCCCGGACGTGTCCGCTGTGCCGGAAACGGAGGCTGCCCCGGGACCCTCTGAAAGGCCTGGCCGCGGGCCGTCAACGCCTGGGAGCCAACCCCGTATCCAGTACGGGGCAGGCTTTGGTGAGCCTGATAGTGACCCTGCGGGAAGAGGGCCGGCTGCCCGTAAGGACAATCCAATGGTATCTGCGAACGGTCCATCAGTTGAAACTGAGCGTTGGGGCCATCGTCCGGGCCGTCCACCAGGTTGCCCGGCAGGGAGGGCGGGAAGTGGGCGATATCCTGGAGTGCATCCGTTCCAGCCCGGTGGTCCACGCCGATGAGACGGGCTGGCGGGAGAACGGGGTCAACGGCTGCGTTTGGACCCCCGGTCCGGGCCGGGGCCGGGGCAAGGAGGTGGTGGACGAGGTCCTGGGCGAGTCCTTCGCCGGGATTCTGGTGAGCGACTTCTACGCCTCCTACGATCACTGCCCCGGATTGAAACAGCGGTGTTGGGCCCACCTGCTGCGGGACATCCACAAACTGAAGGCGCTGTACCCGGAAGATACGGTCTTGGCGAAGTGGGCCCATGGAGTGCAGCGACTCTACACCAAGGCCAGGGAGTGGGCGGCGGCGGGAGGACGGCCCCTGCGCCAAGGCCAATTGGCGCTGGAGGAGCGGTTGCTGACGCTGTGCCAGCCTTTTCTGGAAGACCCGTTGGCGGTGCAAGCCAAGCTCTGCCGGCGGATTGAGCGTCATATCAAGAGCCTGCCCCGTACTTGATACGGGGAATTGTTTGTCTTCGTGTCTCACCCGGAGGCGCCCTCGGACAATAACGCTGCGGAACGCAGTCTTCGCCACCTGGTAGTCAGCCGGAAAATCAGCGGCGGGACCCGCTCGGATGAGGGCAGCGACAGCAAAATGGCTCTGGCCTCCCTCTTCGGCGCTTGGCGTGCTAAGGGCCTCAATCCCTTCCTGGAAACCCATCGGTTACTCATTTCCCCTCAAGTCTGAACAGTTACGGACTAAAACCACTGTTTCTTATCGACAACGTAGATTTGTTCGAAGGCATCATCGGACTTGGTCAGGTACATGATGCCTTCGATAAGACCTATCACTCCCATTCCCGCCATAACCAGCCAGCTAATAGTGCCCAGAATTCCCAAAACCCCTACGAACCCCAAGGCAGAGTAGCCACCGACGGCAAATGCGATGGGTGACAAGATGACGGAAAAGACTATCAAAGCTAAGAAACCGCCGCCGCCAATTGCTGCCTGTAGGCGCGCCGGGCGGCTAAAGCCAAGATAGAACTTGTGCGCCCCCACCCAGCCGAGAAAAATTCCCAGCAACCCGGCGACCAGCTTGTTCTTTTCGCCGCTGAACGCATCGGAGATGGATCCACCGGGCGCGGAAGTCCCCACAGCCCGGTAGATAGAGACAGCGTTGGTTCCCTGGGACTCGAAATCTACACGCATTCCTCGGCTGGGATTGACCGTTTCTTTCCATTCGGCCCCGATGAAAGTATATCGGGTGCCGTCCTCCCCCGAGATTAACCCCGAGTTGGTTTGAGCGGAATAATCCAATACTTGTCCGTTCATTCGAGTTCTCCTCTTTTTATAGTTACCTGGAAATAGATGCGGCGGTCCGATGGTTGATGGTCAGCATCAACTCCTGAAGATACTGCCATGCACCGACCAGGGCAGGTCATAGCTGTTGGGCGTGTGGTCCGGCATATCCCAGACCAACGCTCAGCGATCACTCTGGCGGAGGAATTTGAGACAAGAAGCGTGTAGGCCCGGGGCGTTGGGTAGGTCGCAGAAGGTCCGCATTGTCAGCGCAACCAGGGCGTTGCCGAATAGATACCTGTTTTCCCGGGGGACAGAAAGAAAGGTTGGCTTGCCCAAGCTAGGTTCTCTGGTGCGGTGCGTAATTTAGTACAATTATACCCTCTCCATTGTCAATACTAACTTAGAATTGGGTATTATTATTATGCTACTGTCATAAGCCACAATCAAATGGAATTGTAACTGTTCAGACTTGGTGAGGCGAATTTGGCGAAGCCCGCCGCCGGGCTGAAAAGCACTGGCGGCCGGGGCGGAGTTGTGGCATAAAGGAACAATGGAAACAGGACTGGACCTGGCGAGCCGGGAAACCCCCGTATCCAGTACGGGGCAGGCTCTGCTGGCGGTTATCGCGGAACAGCAGGGGGTCATCACCGGGCAACAGGGCGCGATTGCCGAACTGCGCCAGCGGGTCGAAAGCTTGGAGGCCCGGCTGTCCGGCGGCGGGCTGGGGGCCAGGATGCCGGGGCATAAACCTGCCGCCAGGCGCAAGAAGCCGGCGGAGCAGGAGAAGAAGCCGCGAAAGAAGCGTCAGCACGGCTTCGCCCGGCCGCGGATGGAACCCGCCGGGCGGGTGGTCCACGCCCCGGAGTCTTGCCCTGAATGCCATACTGCCCTGAGCGGGGGTTGGGTGCAGCGGACCCGGGAAGTCATAGACATTCCGGTAGTCCCGGCGGAAGTCACGGAGCACGTATTCATAGCCCGGACCTGTCCCTTGTGCCGGAAACGGCGGCTGCCCCGGGGCCCTCTGAAAGGTCTGGCTGTAGGCCGTCAACGCCTGGGGGTCAACCCCGTATCCAGTACGGGGCAGGCTCTGTCAAGCCTGATAGTGACCCTGCGGGAAGAGGCCCGGCTGCCGGTAAGGACCATCCAATGGTATCTGCGAACGTTCCACCAGTTGAAACTGAGCGTTGGGGCCGTCGTCCGGGCCGTCCACCAGGTTGCCCGGCAGGGAGGGCGGGAAGTGGACGGGTCGCTGGAGCGCATTCGTTCCAGCCCGGTGGTCCACGCCGATGAAACGGGTTGGCGGGAGAACGGGAAAAACGGCTACGTCTGGACCCCCGGTCCGGGCCGGGGGCAGGCTTTTCAGCACGCCCGCGGAGCGGTTCTTCCTGCGCCGTGGCCGGGGCGGGGAGGTGGTGGACGAGGTCCTGGGCGAGTCCTTCGAAGGGATTCCGGTGAGCGGCTTCTACGTGGCCTGCCACCACTACCCCGGACTCAAACAGAGATGTTGGGCCCACCCCGTATCTAGCACGGGGCAGGCTCTGCTGCGGGACATTCACGCGCTGAAGGCGTTGTACCCGGAGACGCAGTACTGGCCCGGTGGGCTCATGGAGCGCAACGGCTCTACGCCAAGGCCAGGGAGTGGGCGGCGGCGGGGGGACGGCCCTGACAAGGGTATGTATTTCATTTGGGAACTCTGGAGTTAAACGTGAGTTCGCATAGCAGGGCAGACTTACTCAGATATAAAATCGCCCCCAAATGCCCACTATCAGGCCCATTCCGGCGTAGGCCGGAATCCAGAGGTGGCGGGCCGGTTCGTAGCTATAATCTCGTTCTTACATACCCCTGTCAGGGGGGGTGTCAAACGGGAATCTCAAGCATAAATGTCGGCCAGGAGTCTCTCCAACCGGGGGTCCAAGATTCCTTTTAGCTTTGGGAGATTTTCCAGCACCCACTCCCAGATTTCGTTAAGTTTCTCAGGCGGGTTGTCTATGGAGCCGTCCATATCTATGTTCAATTCGAACCAATGCCAATTGCCCAGTCTTTCCCAAAACCAGTGGCCGTTGAGGGAGTAGCCGTCTGCGCTCAGGGTTTCTCCAGACTCAAGATCACCGAATATCTGGTCGCTGATGTCCTGAGAACCAGAATTTCTGCAGTAACCCCACACGTAGGCGCGATTGCCCACAACACCGGCCCCATACAAGACATTGTCGAACCTGGAGTGGAACCACCACTCCGGGTCTTCCTCTTCGTAATCTTGGGAGTCTTCGGCAAAGCATTCCTGACATGGGTCGTCGATGAGCGGCTGGAAGAATCCTTGGTACAGAGCTTTGGGAGCAGCCACCACACGGAAATACGGGGCCGGGAGAGAGTCGTCAATCCTGACAGCCCTAATCTCAACACCGTAAAACCAGACCTTATCCGGGCCCAGCCGGTTGAGCCAATCTATGGTGGCGCGATCCTCGGCGGTAAAACGCAGCGCAACCCATACCGCATATATTGCGTCACATCCCGCCGCATACGTGAGCAATCGACCTTGATCAGTACGGTTGGCCCGGTCAAGGTAACTCTCGATTGCTACTTTCCCACCCTTGGCTTCTTCTGCGAGGATGGCCTGTCGGAGATTACCGAATGCCAATTGCGTCTGGACGATTTTCAACCGCAGGCCCAACGCATTGCCCAGCAAGTCCGGGTTATCAACCAGCCAACGACTAAAATCACTAAAATCATTGTTTTCGTAAAGCCAGATGGAGTCCAAATCCACTTCGGCGAGTCTTCCAAACTTCCGGGGAGTCATGGTTATCTCCTCTGGCCTAAAGCTCCACCAACTGGGCGCTGTTGACAGGGGGCAGGCCCCGAATCTCCTGCATGACCGCCGGGGGCACCGGGTCTTCCAGCCCCAGCACCATCATTGCCTGTCCGCGGGGGCTGAGGCGTCCCACCTTCATACATACAGCTGATGTTGATGTTGTGCTGGCCGGCCACCATCCCCACCGATCCGACGGCTCCACGTCAACCCCGTAGTCGTTGAATTTGACGATGCGCGGGCCGTCCCGCAGCGACGTGCTGGCCAAGGTAACGCCTTCCCAGTTGGTGTGCAGCGTCACGGTAATCAGGTTGGGGTACTCGGAGCTTTTCTGCGCCCAAAGATACAATGTCACATTTCCCTTAGCCCTAATCCACCGAACGACGGCGTGTGGGAAGCCTGCTGAAGAAGCAAAATGGTGCGCCTCTGAATCTGAGATAATGGTTTGTAACAGCAAACCGACCCCAGAAAAGGACTCCCAATAGATGCTACCACGCCACCACCCCGACCACATCCGTATCCGTATCGCCTTCGACGACCACCGCCTGGCCACCAATGCCGGGCTGATACTTCCGGCCGCCCTGGCCTTGCACCTGGGTCTGCCCCAACTCCTCCGGAAGCACCTCGACCTCGGCGGCGCGCCGGGGCGGGCGAACACCGGCGACAAGATGATGACGCTGGTGACCTCCGCGCTGGCCGGCAGAGATTGCATCGACGACGCCGATGCGCTGCGTGCCGGCGGGACCGCCTGCACTCTCGGCTGCGTAGTCAAGGCGCCCTCCACCCCCCGCTTTCGCGAGCCACCAATGCCGGGCTGATACTTCCGGCCGCCCTGGCCTTGGCAGGCTCTGGGCACTTTCCTGCGCAGCTTCAGGTGGGGCCATGTCCGTCAGTTGGACCGGGTGAGCCGTGAGCTGCTGGCCCGGGCCTGGCAGGCGGGGGCCGGACCCGGCGACGCGCCATTCACCATCGACCTCGATTCGACGATCTGCGAGACCTCCTCCTCACTAACCACAGTCGTTACGCGGCAACCGGCGCGCGAGGAGGTGCGTAGGTGGTGTGTTCCGGAGCTTCGGGCATGGGCACCAGTTGGTAGCCCAGTTGTGCCGCCCGGCGCTTGGCCGCGCGCAACGCCCGCTGCTGATACTGTCTCTCGTAGTATTCCGCGCCGGCATCCACGTATTCCTGGCCGTAGCGCAGCATGGAATAGATGAGCCTAGCCAGCTTGTGGGCGGTGGCGGTGATGGCCTTGGGCGCTCCCAGGTGGGCTTTCTTCCGGCGCAGGAAGGCGCCCAGGGCGCTGTCGGAGCGATGCAGCGCGTTGGCCGCCAGACGCAAGGCCGCCGCCGCACGGTTGGCGCTGGGCTTGGTCTTGGAGCTGATCACCCTCCCACCGGTGATGCGGTTGTTTGGGCTCAGCCCCAACCAGGACGCAAAGTGCTTCGCACTCGTCCATTTCGTCATGTCGATGCCAATCTCACTCACCACCTTGAGCGCGGTGTAGGCATCCACACCGTCGATCCGGGTCAGGTCAACCCCCGTCATCCGGTACAGGTGCGTCCAAACGTCGAAGCGTGGGGCGTTTCCTTTGCTGCGTCTCCGGCCGGACTTCGCCGCTGGAGGATCACCGTTGCTGTGATCCTCGAAACGCTCCAACTGGGCTTCAATCTCCCGGTCGCACTCGGCAATCTTATCCTGATACACTCGGTACAGTTCCAGGGCCTGGGTCAGTTCGAAGATGTGCTCCTCCCTCCAATGCCCTGCAACGACTTGGCGATGGTCGCCTCGTCGGCCTTGATCCTGGGGTCGCGCAATTGCGTCAGCTGCTGCGGGTCCCGTTGGCCACCCACGATTGCCTCCATGATGTCCATGCCGGTCTTGCCGGTGATGTCGCTAATGACGTGGTGGAGTTTTACGTTCATCTGGGTCAAGGCTTTCTGCATGTGCTGGATATGTTGGGCCGCGTACTCCACCAGCATGGCCCGCTGCCGCAGGTAACTGCGTAGGCGTCGGATCTCCCCATCGGGACGGAAGGCCCCCGACAGCAGGCCGTAGGTGTGCAGCTGCTGCAGCCACTGGCAGTCCAGCACGCCGGTCTTGCGACCAGGCACGTTCTTGATGCGTCTGGGGTCCACCAGCATCACCTGGAAGTCCCGCTCTTCCAGCACCCCGAACAGGGGGGTATCCAGTACACGCCGGTGGACTCCATGACCACGGTCTCCACACTGCACTGGGCCAACCAGTCCGCCAGACGGTACAGGTCCGCCGTGAAGGCCTCGAACTCTCGAACCGGCGGTTCCGCCCGGTCGGCGGGCACCGCCACGAAATGGCTGGCAGCGCCCACGTCAATGCCCGCCGCGTTCAGGTTCAGCTGGGACAGCCCTGCCGGTTTTGCGCTGCTCCGGCGTCTGCGGCTCATCATTCCCTCCACGCCTACAAGGTAGACGTGTCGCCGGAGGGAGCCACGGAACGTAGCCACAGAACGTAGCCACTCTCCTCAACGGGATCGCCCCGATCGGGGCGTCACCAATGATGCCGTCGTAAGACTCCCGGGCCATGCTACGGATCGGGCAATAGGCGCCAGTGTCCACTCGGCCTTGGTCCCGACGACGCGCCTTACCATGAGCATACATCCTTGGGCGGACTCACCAGTTAGTCGCCTCTGCACGGCCCGGATAGGGGCATAACTCTGCTATGGACTAACCGAAACTGTCACGGGGCGGCGGCCTCTGATCCGTGGGGCAGGCCCGAAGGTTGGGCATCGAACATGGGCACCAGTTGGTAGCCCAGTTGTGCCGCCCGGCCCTTGGCCGCGCGCAACGCCCGCTGCTGATACTGTCTCTCGTAGTATTCCGCGCCGGCATCCACGTATTCCTGGCCGTACCGCAGCATGGAGTAGATGATGCGGGCCAGCTTGTGCGCTGTCGCCGCATTGATGCCCGGCTTTTCAGGTCGCTATGCCGGTGACGCCTCCAATACTGCCCGTTTTTCCGTCATGCGACTGCCTGAGCAAGCAGATCTCTAGGTGAAGCCTTACCAGCGCCACTCCGCCTTCCGAATAAACGCTTGTGTTCCGACACCAAGCTCTTCAGGAGGGGAGCGAAATTCTCGTTTCGCCCCAGCCGATCCGATTTGAGAAACCTGAATACATCGTCTTGGAATTCCGGCTCTTTGAACACGGAATCATCAGATTCCCGGTTCATGTATTCGTCGATCACCTCAATCGCTGCGTCGAGCAGACCTTCAAGTGCTTCCTGATGCTCCTCTTGATCAAGGCGCAGCAGCGCTCGTGTCAATTCAGAGTTGGCATGTGAGAGATTCGCTCTGATAAGCGTCTCCCGCAGGAACTCAAGAACCACGAAGTAGAACAAATATTTGGTCAGGCCGCGGCTCTGATAGTCAGCGCGTCTCCCGAATTTAAACCGGTCAGCCATCGTTTGTAGGCGGTAGGCGGCGTACAAGTCATCCACATCGATGCGCTCGTCCTCTTCCGTAATGCGGATAAAGGTCCTTCCGCCTGGATGGAAAGTCCGCCTGGCCCCATTGGCTGTGCCTGGTTCCCGCAGCCATCCTGCTGCGTAAACCTTCAGCAAGTCGAAGGCGTTGGCTGCTTCCGAGAACTGCCGTGCGCCTGGATGAGACTTTTGATAGGCCTTTCGGGCGTCCCATCCGCCCCTTTGGATCTCGAGGTATATGCCATATCGCTCCTCGGCAACGCGCTGCCAGCTTCGGAAGTCATCACGCAATGCTATGAAGTCCTGTTCCCGGACGGAGTTCTGTGAATTGGTAAACCGTGTAATGTCGGTGATCTGGGCGCTATCGCCTTTAACTATTTTAGCTACCACGACTCCCTGTTCCGCACGCTGGCGCCAGTCGTCAAGCTCCTTGCTCTTTCCGGTGCCGCCGGAGTCGAGGCGCTGGCGCAAAACGTCCCATATTGTTCTAGTAGTCTGGCAACCATTGACAACATACGGGTCGGACAGGACGCACGACCCGTCTGACCGAGTGGTATAGTCGGACACCACGATGGTAATGCCGTTGTTGTAGAGCCCGAAGAGTTCTGGGGTGTCACGGAGAGTGTCAGCAATTCTGCGGTTGATTTTCCGGCGACTGCCCAAGAACTGCCTTACATTTTTCTCATACAACTGGTCGAGATTACCGGTCTTGTCCCGGTATGCTGCCAGAAATCCGTACATCTGGGTCAGCGGAATCGTACCCACCCGGACTCCGGGGGCAGGATCAACGAAATTGCCGATGACAGGTAAGGATAGTCCAGGTGCCTCAACCGTATCCCTGGCCTCCCAAATGGTCTGCAACGAAATGTCCTCGACATCGAAGACGTTGGGGAACCTGTGTGACCCAAGTAAGCGTATTTCGTTCAGTGCCTGTCTCTGCGACTCAGTGATAGGTTGTTCCGTGGCAAGCACCAAGACGATCCGGTCCTGGCAAGAGGCCTGTTGTTGGAAAGTATCCAGTCGTCCCACAAGTTGGCTGACGGTGTCAGACAAACGGGTGTTCTCACCGGCGAGGGTGGAGATTATCTTACGGCCCTCATCGATGATGGTCTCATCTCCCTGGAAAGAGGTGCCGCACTTGCTCTGCACCAAGTACCAGGTATCACCTTCAACTGACTGACCGCCCTGCATTTCATCTTCGATGTCAGCCCTGTGCAGGTAGGCAATGTCGATTCCTCCGTCTCCGGTTCCGTCACAAATCACCAGGCCATCGTCATCGCCATGTACTCCCAGCCATTGGGTGACCAGTTTTATGGCGAACTGTTGTCCCTTTTCCAGGGATGTAAGGGTCCCGTTTCGGAACTCCGAGAGCCATTCCTCGCAGAACTCTTCAAAAGTGATGTCGTCCAGATTTCCAGTGGTGTTGCTCATTCGGTGACTTCTCCTCCACTTCGGCAGGTGGGCCCGGCCGGCGATGTGCTAGTGCCCGGTGCGGACCTGGAGTGGGTTTTTTCTCCATGTTTGCCCTCCGTCCTGATGGGCGCGCAGGCGTCCGGTCTGCGGATGCCTCACTCCATACGCTCTGTCCGGCAGAGGTGAAGCGGAAGCGTTCCCCCACGTTGTCCTCTGTTCAGGAGTCGAGGTCTCCTCCATTTCTTGCGCCACCGCACGGCTGCCGGACTGGGCTTGGCCCGGGCCCCTCGAAACGCCCTGGCCGGATGGGCCCCGTCCTAGAAATCTGGCCGGAAACCCCTGTTCGGGGAAGTGTATTCCGGCAGTGAGGCCGACGCAAGCAAGGCCAGGGTCAAGATTTGACCGAGCCGCGCCGGGACGAAATCAAAGGCGGAACGGATGGTCCCGGCACGGAGGGCGCTGCCGGCGCTGGAACCGCCGCCGGTGTTGGCCGGCCGGCCTTGGCGGCCACCAGGGTCAGGTTGGCCACCGTGGCCGCCAGGTACAACTGGAATTTCGTCTTGGCGCGCCCGAAGTAGCGGGACTGGCGGATTCCCAGTTGGACCAGCCGCGCCAACCGGTGCTCCACCACCACCCGGCGCTGCCGGTACTCGGCAAAGGCACCTTGCCAGCCAGCGCAGGGTCCAGTGGTCATGCTCTGCCGGCGGCGGACTGCAGGCCAGGGCGATCAGGTGGGCCTCGCCCCGGTCGTCCAGCTTCCGGCGCCGGTTGGCCTGGGGACGGTCCTTCAGAACCCCCGCCAACCCTTCTTCGGTAAAGCGCTGCTTGACCCGATACACGGTGCCCAAGGCCACATCCAGGGCTTCAGCCACTTGGGGCGCCGGCCAACCGTCGTCGCTCTTTAGGAGAATCCGGGCCCTGGCGGTGACTCGGGCCGGGCGTTTCCCAACCCGGATCAGTCGCTGGAGATCTTCCCGTTGTTCCTGTGCCAGCCGCACCGCGTACTTGTCCCGGACCATCACCGCCACCCCCGCCAACAACACTTCCCACCAGGCAGGATAGCGTAATTGTCCGTTTTCTTAAATCATTGCTAAAACTAAGTTGACTGAGTACTAGCTGACTTGCCTTGGCAAAGAACAATGCCTTCCGCTCCAAGAGCGATACGAATGTCACGAAGTCCATGTAACGTCAAAGCAGGGTGCCGGGTAACGTTGTAACAAAGACGGGGTGAGGTTTGTGCATGGTTTTGTCCTTTTACCCGCCGGGAGCCGGCGCGGGAGTCGGAGGCGTGACCGACAGGTCCTCGAGTTTCGCCATGTTCTTGGCCTCCAACTCGGCGGCGGCAGCCAGTTGCGCTTCGATCTCTGCGTTATGGGCCGCTATTGAGTCCGCGATGGCCTGGTTCAACGCCTCCAGCCGTTGGAGTTCTTCGTACTTCTCGCGGACCTTGGCGCTGAACGCAGCGGCGTTGGCCTCTATCTCCGCTAGGTATCTGTTGGTGATTTCAGCCCGCTCCTGGAACCCCCGGAGCCGTGCCAGAACGATGTCGTTCCAGATGCTGAGGATTATCTTGTCGCGCTCCAACCGGGCGATCAGCGAGCGCGTCTTGGTCAACTCTGTCTCCCGCTGTATCTGGAGGGCCTTTTGAGCCGACGCCAGCCGTTGGGCGTCGAGCGCGGCCTTGGCCTTCTCTTCGTTGAGGGCGTGCTGTTTGGCAAGCTCCTGGGCGGCGAGCTTGGCTCTGTCCTCTTCCACCTGTGCCTCTGTCTCCAACCGCAACTTGACCCCGGCGAGACAGGCGTTGAGCGTCACGGGGAAGTCGTTGATTTCGGGCGGAATAGGGAGCCACCGGGAAGTATAGTTGACACTCCGGTCACCACCCCAATCGTTATTCCTCAATAGAACATTCCGGTAATTCCAAAGTTGGCCGTACAATCCACTACTAGACCTTGGACTCCATTCCTCCGGTATACGATCGTTCAGGGAGTAAAGATACCCCAACATCCGCAATGAAGAATTGCCACCTTCATAAGGCTGAGCCACTACGTAACGCTGACCCTCCAAGTCCCAACGCACCGACGAGCCATCACTATATCGTGACCACTCGACAGATCTCCCATCCCCGCTCATGTCCGCGAATCGAAGTCGCAGACCGTTAACGGGAGCCAAATCACCAACGTCGTACGGATAAAACTCCAAGGCGCCATAGCAGGCGTCCGCTCCCTCACGCTCCAAGACAACGAACCGCACCCCAGTAAGGTCGTCCATACGGTAGTCCCACTTGCAGTCAGTATTGGTGTTGCCAGCTACTACCCTGTCTTCCGGAGCGCAGTCTGGGGGTTGGCCGGCGTGGGTCAAATTCGACCACGCCATGCTCCCGGCCAGAAGCATCCCGGCGAGCGCCAAGACCAAGCCGATCTTCTTCACGTTACTTCCCCCCCAAATCCACGCCTGTCGTCTTGCTTGAAGCGCAGGCAGCATACTTGATGGCCGCAGCCGCGTACCATTCGATTTCCCCGGCTGAACCGGGCGCCGGAACGCTGTCGCGGTTCTCCCTGGCGCACTCTGCGAGGACATCGGGCGACTTCCTCAACTCAGCGATTTGGGCGTCCATGTCTCGCTGTTGGGCATCGGTCAAGTCCTTGCCGGCGTCGGACGCTGGTTGAATTGGAGCCGCGACCGCCGGGTCCGGTTTGTCCTTGGTATTGGAAGACGCCCCGCCAGCAATAGCTGAGGCGGAGGTCGACGTGGTCCCATCAGAAACGCTATTTGGGGAGACTGATTCAGCGGCCGGGTCCGTTGGGGATACCATTCCCTCGGGAATGACCCGCTCTATCGGAACGGGAGTGAGTGCGCTAGGCGTAGAATCTGCGCCGGCACAACCGAAGGAAGCCACCAACAGACTGGCTGCTCCTAGTAGAATGGAAGTACGCCATGTGACCATCTGACTTATCTCCTTGTCGAGTAAAGCTAGAGGCAGTCTATCCCCGCGCGGGCGGGAGCGTTCCAGGACAGGTCGATCCGGGTCTCGCTGACGCCCGTTGCGCGGAGGCCATAGGTCACCGCTGGCGGGTAGGAGTCCGAATTTTGGGCAGTGCTGCCTGCGACGGCCGGTGTCCAGGGCCCGTTGCCCTCGGCGTTGGTGGCGCGGACCTGCACCTGATACCTGGTGCCGGACAGCCGTTGCCTGCGGGACATGGGCCTGCCGCCGGCACTACCGCCGCCGTGGCCTCCCTCGGAAGCGGTCCCTCGGGGTTGCTCGCCAGGTCTGTGAAACTCACGTCCACTCTGATGGTGCTGCCCTCGTCGGAGGACGACACCGTGTAGGTGCTGTTGTTGCCGACATCGGTTTCGGTGTCGTCGGAAGCGACCTGCACCCACTGGTAGGTGAATGTGATCGGCAGGCCGTCGTCGTCGATACCCGTGGTGTCTGCCGTCAGCGTCACCCCCACCCGAACAGTCCCGCTGATGGTCGGTCGCCCCCTTGCCGAAGTGTTCGGCGTGGCGGCAACCGCCTCCGTCGCCGCGCTGGTCAACGTTTCCTCGTTCCCCACGTCGTCGGTGAAACTCACCCACACCTGGATCGTCAGCCCCTCGTCGTCCTCGGTCAGGGTGTAGCTGGCCCCGGTGCCCCCGGGATGTCCGTCCCGCCGGCCATCCACCGGTAGGTGAAGACGGCATTCTCCATGCACTCGTCATCGGCGATGCCCGAGGTGTCCACGGTCAGCTCCTCCCCCACCCGGACCGTGCCGGTGATGGTCGGTTGCCCGGTAGCCGGATTGTTTGGCTAGGCCTCGGCCGCCACCACGTCAGTCGCCGCGCTGGTCAGCCTCTCTCGTTTGCCAGCATCGTCGGTGAAGGACACCCGCACCAGGATGTGCAAACCGCGGTCGACAGACACCAGGGTGTAGGTCGCTCCCGTCTCGCCGGAGATATCGATATACGCACCACCGTCAGTCACAACCCACTGGTATCTGTAGGAGACGTTGGTCAAACCGTCGGCGTCGGCGATGCCCGAGGTGTCCGCCGTGAGGGTCTGGCCCACCTGGGCCGTGCCGCTGATGGTCGGCTCCCCGGTGGCCGGACTGTCAGCCGGGGGCGCTGTCGGGGTGTTGGCCCGGACCCAGTCGGACTTCTCGCTCACCTCCCCGTGCTCGTTGATGGCCTGGATCTTGTAGTTATATTGCTTTTCCGGCTCGACCGTAGCGTCGGTGTAGGTGGTGTCCGCGGAGCCGGTGTCGCCTGCGATGGTGACGAAGGTCCCCACCGGGTGGATCTCCCGGTCGCGGCGCAGGATGACGTAGCCGGTGATGGCATCGTCCTGCGGGTCGTCCCAGGTGAGGGTCACGGCGTCGTGGGAGATGGCGGCGGCAGACAGGCCCGTGGGCATGGCTGGCGGCTCGGGAGCCGCCACAACTGCCGTAGCCTCGCTGGTCAGCGTTGTCTCGTTCTCCGCGTCGTCGGTGACGATGACCCTCACCTTGATGGTCTGACCCTCGTCGGTTTCAGCCAGGGTATAAGTGGAGCTCGTAGCGCCCGCGATGTCCGTATCGTCGCCCAGCCACTGGTAGCTGAAGGTCGCGTTGACCAACCCGTCATCGTCGGCAATGCTGGAGGTGTCCGCCGTCAGCATCTCGCCCACCTGGGCCGTGCCGCTGATGGTCGGTTCCCCGGTGGCCGGACTGTCGGGCTGCGGCGCTGCCTCCACTGAGTCCGTAGCCTCGCTGGTCAGCGTTGTCTCGTTCTCCGCGTCGTCGGTGACGATGACCCGCACCTTGATGGTCTGGCCCTCGTCGTCGTCAACCAGGGTGTAGGTGTTATCCGCCGCACCGAAGATGTCCGTATCGCTGGTTCCATCATTGGCAACCCACTGGTAGCTGAAGGTCGCGTTGACCAACCCGTCATCATCGGCAATGCCGGAGGTGTCCGCCGTCAGCATCTCGCCCACCTGGGCGGCTCCGGTGATGGTTGGCTCCCCGGTTGTGGGCGTGTTGGAAGCCCCCTGCTGCTGGACAGCAAAGCCAACCGCCTCCGTGGCCGCACTGGTCAGCGTTGCCTCGTTCCCCGCGTCGTCGATGATGGTGACCCGCACCTTGATGGTCTTGCCCTCGTCGTCGGCCACCAGGGTGTAGGTGGCATCCGTCTCGCCGGAGATGTCGGCATCCGTACCTCCGTCATTGGCAACCCACTGGTAGCTGTAGGACACGTTGTCCAACCCGTCCGCGTCGGTGATGCCGGTAGTGTCCGCTGTCAGTATCTCACCCACCCGGGCCGTGCCGGTGACGGTTGGTTGCCCGGTTGCGGTGTTGTTGGTCACCGCCTGGTTGTCGAACGATGCCGCGTGATTGGCCGCCGCGTCTCTAATGCGAATGGCGGATTCATCAGCCGGGGCGGCATAGCTGACAGTAACCTCGTCCTCCGACACCACGGCCGAATCCAGGATCAGAATCACTGCGGCTCCGGCCACCGAAACGCGGGCAATCCCACGTTCCTCGCTGCCGGCCATCACCGTGAAGGTGTCCGCCCCCGGCACCGAGTTCTCGTCCAGAGCCTCGTCGTAAGTCAACGTCAACGTCGCCCCGTCCGCTATGGCGGCAGAGAACTCCGGCGGAGTCGTTTCCCGGGGCGTGCCGAAGGCCTCTTCGGAAGCAGGACTATTGTCAGCTCCGCTGTTGGCGACGACTCGTATAGCGTATTCCACTCCGTCGGTCAGACCAGTGATGGTGTGGGTCGTCCCGGTGACTGTCGCCTCCGAGACATCGGCCGCAGTCTCCCACCTGTCGTCGGCTTCCTTCCACTGCACCAGGTACCCGGTAATGGGCGGGCCGCCGCCGTCCGGGGCCATTTTCCAGGAGACCGTCAGCGCTCCCGTGTCCTCGGGGGAGACAATTGGAGTACCCGGCGCCGCGGGCAGCCGGTCAGACCGGGAAACCGGGGCCGCCACCGCCGCGCTGGTCAGAAACTGCTCATTGCCGGCATCGTCGGTAAAGGTCACCCTGACCTTTATGGCTTTACCCTCGTCCCCCGATGCCATGATGTAGGTGGAGCCAGTCGCGCCCGCAATGTCAGTATCGTCAGTCCCATCATTGCGAATCCACTGGTAAGAGTAGGACACTTTTTCCAGTCCGTCATCGTCCTCAATGCTGGAGGTGTCCGCCGTCAGCATCTCGCCCACCCGTGGGATTCCAGTGATGACGGGCGCGCCAGTCGCCGGAGAGTTCGCTCGGGTTCCAACCGCTTCTGCCGGCGCGCTGGTCACCGTCTTGTTCCTGATTGAAGAAGCGGCGTTGCCGACTGAGTCCTGGATGCGCGGTCTCTCCATATACAAGGGTTTCTTGTAACTCAGAGCTACGCTGTCTCCCTCCCCAACTGATGAGGCCAGCGTCAACTTCACCTGACTGCCTTCAATGGAGACACTCTGAACAACGCGGTCGCTGCCGTCAACTGAGACCGTAAAAGTATCCATCGCTGGTACCGCAGTGCCATCAAGCACCTCATCGTAAGTCAGAGTCAACGTCGAGCCATCCACGGTAGCCGTCAAGAGTCCTGGTGGAGTCATTTCGTGCGGCGTGCCGGTAACCTCGGGCGATGGAGGACTTTCACCATACTGGTTGATTGCAAACACGCGCAGGGTGTATTCGACTCCGTTGCTCAGATTAACGAGGCCTGATCGGGAGCTCGGATATGAAATCGACTCTGATCGTGCGCTGGCCCATTTATATTTATTGCCGGCTTTTTTCAATTCCACTCTGTACCTGGTCACTTCTGGCACGGACGTTTCGTTATAGAAGAGCACATCCTGCCCCTCGTCCATGGGCGGCCTTTCCCAATCCACGGATAGATAAGAATCGTCCTCAAATACGGTCAGGTACATGGGCGCAGGCGGTGCCTCATCTATCGCCCTTGCTTGACTATTTGCAGTTTCTTCTATGCGCAGGTCGAACGTAGTGCCGGGCCTGAAGTCGTAAAAATTCGGATGCCGCCATCTGAAGCCGCCACCCACCATACGATCCTGCGTAAAGGGAAAGGCTTCGCCGTCAACGTACAGTGTCCAGTTGGTGTAATCATCTGCTGTGCCATTTTCGTCCACCGCGTCGTAAGGACGTAACTTAATAACAAATCTGGATAGATAGAAGTAATGGTGTTGCAAAACACTGTAGATTACTGGTACGTGGTACGTTGTGCCATTGTAGGTGAAGTAGTTATTGCCAATAAGACTGGAATTGGCCAACTTCTCGGAGTAGTCTCCTCCTCCGTTAATGTTATTCTCATAGCCTGCCAGCGTCACGGTGGCACACCAAATAGCGGTGCCGCAGTCCTGGGAAGTATGTTCCATGTTCATCAATTCCACAGTGGCCGCGCTAGGGTTGCCTGCCACGAACCCTGCCGGTAGGGCGCCAAACCCAAGGTCCACAGTCTCCCCATCGTCCTCCACTGTGTCGTCGTAAGCCATCACCGTGAAAGTCTTGCTCTGCTCGCCCGAGGCAAAGATCAACTCCTCTGGCACCCCTGTCCAGTCGTCATCGCTGGCGCCGTTCATCCCGGCGGCGGTTATCGGAATTTCCACCCGGTGCGGAGCCGGGCTGCTCAACTGCACCGTTACCACCGCGTCAAGGCCGCCCTCGGTGGCAGAGTACATAGCCGAGCCGAAGCTCACCTCCACGGCCGGCACGTCGTCGTCGATGATGGAGACGGTGGTCTCAGGGACGCTCCCGGCGCTCACCCCCGCGGGCAGGTTCACGAAGGTCAGCTTCACGGTCTCCCCGTCGTCGTCCTCCGCATCATCGGCAGCCTCGAAGGTGAAGGTCTTGGAGGTGTCCGTGGGGCCGAAGGTGACGCTGGCGGGCACCACGGAGTAGTCTGCTGGGGTGGCCCCGTTCCGTCCCTCAGTGGCTATCAGGATGATCGCGTCACTTCCCGGGGCCGGGCTCATCACCACCGTGATGGTGGTGGACAAGCCTTCCGACACTCCGTAGGTATCCGCACCGAAACTGACGGTCGTGGACCCCTGGGGCGCCACATCCTCTATGGTGACCACTGTCTCGCCGGTCGTGCCGGCTGTGGTGCCCGAAGGCAGGTTTTCCAGCTTGAAGGACACCTTCTCGCCCGGGTCACCGATCCGGTCCGAGACAGCGGAGAACATAAAGGACTTCGAGATCTCACCAGCGTTGAAGATGACGCTTGTAGGCACTCCGACGTAGTCGGAGTCCGACGCCCCGTCCTTATTGGTCTTGGAGAGGGGGACGGTCACCGTCCGCTCCGGATCGTCGTCCAGGGTGAGCACAATCTCCACGGTGCCGCCCTCTGTGACGTTGTAGGTGCTGGCCTCGAAGTTGACAGTCAGGGACGACGGGGCATCGTCGTCGGTGATGGAGACGATGGCCTCGGCGTGGGTTCCCAAGGTCACGCCCGCGGGCAGGGTGTCCCCGAACCCCAGCTCCACGCTCTCCCCGTCGTCGTCCACGCTGTCCTGGGTCGCCGTGAACCTGAAGGTCTTCTCGGTTTCGCCAGAGTTGAAGGTGAGGCTGGCGGGGACGCCGGAGTAGTCGTCGTTGGATGTATCACCCTGGTTCGCCGGGACCAGCGTAATGTCCACCGTCCGCTCAGGCTCGGCGTTGAGCTTCACCTTGACCGTCTCCGTCTCACCCTCCGCCACGGTGTAGGTCGAGTGCTCGAAGCTCACCTCCACGGCCGGCTCGTCGTCGTCGGTGATGGAGACGGTGGCCTCGGCGGGGCTGCCCAAGGTCACGCCCGCGGGCAGGGTGTCCCCGAAGGTGAGCTCCACGCTCTCCCCGTCGTCGTCCACGCTGTCCTGGTTCGCCGTGAAGGTGAAGCTCTGCTCGGTGTCCGTGGGGCCGAAGGTGAGGCTGGTGGGCACGCCGGAGTAGTCGTCGTTGGATGTATCACCCTGGTTCGCCGGGACCAGCGTAATGTCCACCGTCCGCTCAGGCTCGGCGTTGAGCTTCACCTTGACGGTGACGCCGCTGCCCTCCGACACGGTGTAGGTCGCCAGCTCGAAGCTCACCTCCACGGCCGGCACGTCGTCGTCGGTGATGGAGACGGTGGCCTTGGGGACTGGGCCGGCAGACACTCCGCCGGGCAGGGTCCCGAAGACCAGGTCCACGCTCTCTCCGTCGTCGTCCACGCTGTCCTGGTTCGCCGTGAAGGTGAAGCTCTGCTCGGTGTCCGTGGGGCCGAAGGTGACGCTGGTCTCCGAGAGCGAGTAGTCGGCGCTGCTCGCCCCGTCCTCGTCCTCGTCCTCAATCTCTATCGGGATGATCGCGTCACTTCCCGGGGCCGGGCTCATCACCACCGTGATGGTGGTGGACAAGCCTTCCGACACTCCGTAGGTATCCGCACCGAAACTGACGGTCGTGGACCCCTGGGGCGCCACATCCTCTATGGTGACCACTGTCTCGCCGGTCGTGCCGGCTGTGGTGCCCGAAGGCAGGTTTTCCAGCTTGAAGGACACCTTCTCGCCCGGGTCACCGATCCGGTCCGAGACAGCGGAGAACATAAAGGACTTCGAGATCTCACCAGCGTTGAAGATGACGCTTGTAGGCACTCCGACGTAGTCGGAGTCCGACGCCCCGTCCTTATTGGTCTTGGAGAGGGGGACGGTCACCGTCCGCTCCGGATCGTCGTCCAGGGTGAGCACAATCTCCACGGTGCCGCCCTCTGTGACGTTGTAGGTGCTGGCCTCGAAGTTGACAGTCAGGGACGACGGGGCATCGTCGTCGGTGATGGAGACGATGGCCTCAGGGACGCTCCCTCTAGACACCCCCGCGGGCAATGGGCTGTCGAAGGTGAGCTTGACGCTCTCCCCGTCGTCGTCCACGCTGTCCTGGTCCGCCGTGAAGGTGAAGGTCTTGGAGGTGTCCGTGAGACCAAACGTGACGCTGGTGGGCACGCCGGAGTAGTCGTCGTCCGACGCCCCCTGGTTCGTCAGGATCAGCGGTATCTCCACCTGCCGCTCCGGCTCGGCGTTGAGCTTCACCTTGACGGTGACGCCGCTGCCCTCCGACACGGTGTAGGTCGCCAGCTCGAAGCTCACCTCCACGGCCGGCACGTCGTCGTCGGTGATGGTCACGGTTACGTCGGCGGCCTTCAGGCCGTCATAGTCATCTTCCAGCGAACTGGCGGTGTGGGTCAGGGTGGCCTGCTCTTCGTTCACCGCGTCGCCGTCGTGGTCCGCCGTGACGGTCACCCTCTGCGGCTGGTCCCAGTTCTGTTCGGTGAAGGTCAGGGTGTCCTGGTCCAGGCTCAGGTCCGTACCGGTGGTTCCCTCGATGGTGACCATAACGTCCCCGGCCGGTTCCGTGTCCAGCTCCACCTCGTAGGTGTCCGAGCCCCCCTCCTCGATATCCAGCGATGTCTTGGAGATGCTCACCCCAGGTTCGTCGTCGTCGGTGATGGTCACGGTTACGTCGGCGGCCTTCAGGCCGTCATAGTCATCTTCCAGCGAACTGGCGGTGTGGGTCAGGGTGGCCTGCTCTTCGTTCACCGCGTCGCCGTCGTGGTCCGCCGTGACGGTCACCCTCTGCGGCTGGTCCCAGTTCTGTTCGGTGAAGGTCAGGGTGTCCTGGTCCAGGCTCAGGTCCGTACCGGTGGTTCCCTCGATGGTGACCATAACGTCCCCGGCCGGTTCCGTGTCCAGCTCCACCTCGTAGGTGTCCGAGCCCCCCTCCTCGATATCCAGCGATGTCTTGGAGATGCTCACCCCAGGTTCGTCGTCATCGTTGATCGTCACGGTTACGTCGGCGGCCTTCAGGCCGTCATAGTCATCTTCCAGCGAACTGGCGGTGTGGGTCAGGGTGGCCTGCTCTTCGTTCACCGCGTCGCCGTCGTGGTCCGCCGTGACGGTCACCCTCTGCGGCTGGTCCCAGTTCTGTTCGGTGAAGGTCAGGGTGTCCTGGTCCAGGCTCAGGTCCGTACCGGTGGTTCCCTCGATGGTGACCATAACGTCCCCGGCCGGTTCCGTGTCCAGCTCCACCTCGTAGGTGTCCGAGCCCCCCTCCTCGATATCCAGCGATGTCTTGGAGATGCTCACCCCAGGTTCGTCGTCATCGTTGATCGTCACCTCTATTTCGGGAACACCGAAGACCGACTCTTGCTGCCCCGAGCTTTCCATCAGTTTGAGCAGGAAAGTCTCCGCGTCTTCATCGTACTGGTTGTCGATGATGACGACGTCGAAGTACACCGACTGACGGTATCGAGTCTCCCCAGCTCCATCCGTGAACGCCGCAAAGTCCGCCACGGCAAACACGAGTGTCTCGTCCACTTCCTCGTAGTCTCCAGGCGACCGTGCGGTGACATCCTCGGACTGCACCGCAACGGCGTAGCCGATGTTCGGCACTCCATCTTCGTTCGTCACCGCCACGACCTCGACCTGCACAGTGCCCGCATCCTCGTCAACCGGTCCCACCTCCACCAGCGAGTACTCCATCTGCGGGTCGTCATCCGTAACCGTCACGGTCACATCGTCGGCGTCCAGGCCGTCGTACTGGGCGAAGGTGGAGCTGACCGTGTGGGTGATCGTCGCAGCGGCCTCATCGATCCCGTCGCTGTCGTGACCCGCCGTTACCGTAACGGTCTTGGCTACGTGCCAGTTGGTGGGGGTGAAGGTCCACGACGCGGGCTCCGCGGTAACCTCACTGTCCGCTGGATCGTTAATCGTGACCGTCACGTCCCCGGCGGGCTCCGTGTCCAGCTCCAGCTCGTAGGTGTCCGAGTCCCCCTCCTCGATCGTCAACGCCGTGGGAGTCACCGTCACCCCCGCAGTGTCGTTGTCGTTGATCGTCACGCTTATTTGGGCAACACCGAAGACCGAACCTTCGTACCCCGGGCTTTCCATCAGTTTGAGCAGGAAAGTCTCCGCGTCTTCATCGAACCGGTTGTCGAGGATGACGAGGTCGAAGTACACTGACTGACGGTATCGAGTCTCCCCATCTCCATCCGTGAACGCCGCAAAGTCCGCCACGGTAAACATGAGTGTCTCGTCCACTTCCTCGTAGTCTCCGCCCGAGTTTGTGGTGACATCCTCAGACTGCACCGCAACGGCGTAGTCGATGCTCGGCACTCCATCTTCGTTTGTCACCGCCACGACCTCGACCTGCACAGTGCCCGTACAAACGGTCCGGCGTCCACCAGCGTGTAATCCATCTGCGGGTCGTCGTCGGTAACCGTCACGGTCACATCGTCGGCGTCCACGCCGTCATAAGCGCCGTCGTCCGGCGAAGTGGCGGTGTGGGTGAGGGTGACCTGCGCTTCGTCCACCGCGTCACCGTCGTGGTCCGCCGTGACGGTCACCGTCTGCGGCACGTACCAGTCCTGGTCTGAGAAGGTCAGGGTGTCCTGGTCCAGGGACAGGTCCGTACCGGTGCCCCCCCCGATGGTCACCGTCACGTCCCCGTCGGGTTCGCTGTTCAGCTCCACCTCGTAGGTGTCCGAGTCCCCCTCTTCGATCTCCAGCGATGTCTCGGAGATGGTCACCCCGATGGAGTCGTTGTCAATGATCGTCACCCTTCTTTCGCGAACACCGTATGCCGGCCATTCATACCCTTTGGCGGACCATAGCCGGATCCGAAAGGACTCCTCTTCCTCGGCAGATATGTCGTCGTGGATGACGAAGTCGAAGTACACCGTCTGACGGTATCGAGTCTTTCCATTGTCATTCACGAACTCCACAAAGTCGTCCACCGCGAAATTGAGTACCTCCTTCACTCCCTCGTAGTCACTGTCCGCCTCCGCGGTGTCCTCAAGGGCCGCCAATGTCACGCGGTAGTCGATGCTCGGCACTCCATCTTCGTTCGTCACCCCCTGGATCCCGACGCGCACCGTGCCCGCATCCTCTTCAACCGGTGCCACCTCCGACAGCGAGTATCTCATCACCGGATCGTCGTCTTTGCAAGTGACAATTGCCTTGCCCACCTTCACCCCGTTGTAGTCCCCACCACTAACTGATAAATAAAGGTCAGCGGCAAAGGTTATGGTGTCGGTGTCCTGGGGGCACGTGGTCGACAAAGCCCAAGGAATATTCCAGGTCTGGGGCGTGAAAGTGTGTCTATTAACGTTGGTGGATATCGCCGTTAATGTCACATCCGCTGTAGGCTGCGAGTACAACTCGAAGGCGAAGGACCCGCTGCGCCCCTCGGTTACAGTCTGCCTACGGGGAGTCACCCTCAGACCAACGCGGTCATCCTCAACCACGGTCACCTCAACGACGCCCACGCTCAGGCCTTCATAATTGGCGTCTGCGGCAGAGCTTGGCGTGTGTGTGATCGTGACCACCGGTTCGGCGACCGCGTCATCGTCGTGGTCCGCCATTACGGTCACCGTCTGCTGAATGCTCCAATCGAGGGCGGTAAAGGTAAGGATGGCGTTGTCCAGGCTCAGGTCCGTACCGGTGACGCCCTCCATGGTGACCGTCACGTCCCCGACGGGTTCGGAGGTCAGAACCACCATGTAATCGGCCCAGGTTCCTTCTTCGATCTCCAGCGAGCTCTCGGAGATGTTTACTCCGGCGGTGTCGTCGTCCGTGATGCTTACAGTGGTCTCGAAGGTGTTGCCCCGCACGATGCCATTGGGGAGCGGGATTCCGATGACGATCTTCACGCTCTCCCCGTCGTCATCTATGGAGTCGTCCGTTGCCGAGAAGGTGAAGGTCTTCTCAATGTCCCCGCTGTTGAACGTCAGGCTGGCAGGTATCCCCGAGTAGTCAGCTGCGTCTGCATCGCCCTGACCCCCTAAGGTCAGCGGTATCTCGACGGTGGTCAGAGGGTCGGCGTCCAGGGTCACCGTCACGGTGACGTGGGCGCCCTCATCTACCATGTAGGTGGCCTGTTTGAAGTCTACGGTCCGCTGGCCGGCTCGGACCTCAATGCTGGCGTGCTGGTTCCAGACCTCCGTGTTGAACTCGGTGGCCACCGTCCCATGCGGAAGGGTTATGGTCGTCAAGCCCGGAGCGCTGTTGGGCATCACGGTGATGACCCAGACCCGGTCCGTCTCCCTCCGGTGTCTGACGTAGGTCCCGTGGGTGATCACCAGGTCCTCACTCGGAGAGAAGTACCACACGGCGCTGCCCTCTGTGCCACCGGGAAATTCGGTGACGTCTTCACTGAAGGTAACGGTCACGTTGAAGTTGCCGGTGACCGGCTCCGTTGCATTGGTGGTGAGCAGGGCGGTAAAGGAAGGCAACACGTCGTAGGTTACCTCCGCAGCCGGATTCCCGCCTTCCACCACGTCCGGGGGAACCCGGACGGTGACGGTGGGCGCTTCCTCGCCGGGCAGGATGTCGTCGTCCAGGGCGGGCTCAATCTCGTCGGCCAGGATTTTGACGTACCAGACGTTGGTGCTCAATCTTGGGTACAGCCAAAATTCCTGGACCGTGCCGCCAGTGATTTCCAGGTCCTCCATCGCCAGCTCGCTGGCTGACGGCTGGAACTGGACCCTCACGGTGAAGAGCCCAGCAACGGTGGTGTTGTCACTGGGGGTCCCGTTGGGGTTTACTCTCTGGATGTGGGTCGTCCTTTCGCCGCTAATAAAGACCTCGGCCTGATCGAGGGTTCCCGCAGACACACCGGCGGGCAACGAGCGGCCGATCCCCAGCCTCACGATCTCCCCTTCGTCGTCAACCACGTCCTCGATGGCTGTGAAGGTGAAGCTCTTCTCCGTCTCACCGCTGTAGAAGATCACGCTGTCGGGCACGGGGCTGTAGTCGTCGCTCGTTGCGCCACGGCGGTTACTGGCGGTCAGCGGAACGATCACCGTTCTCTCGGGGTCGACGGACAAAGTCACCGTTACCGCGACCGTGCTCCCCTCGAGCACGGTGTAAAATTCGTACTCGAAGTTCACGGTCACCGGCGGCCCGTCGTCGTCAGTGATGCTTACGACAGCCTCATTGGTGTTTCCTGCAAACATGCCGGCTGGCAGGGTATTGCCCAGACCCAGCTTCACGCTTTCGCCGTTGTCGTCATCCATGTCCTGGATGGCGACGAAGGTGAAGGTCTGTTCCGTCTGCCCACTGTTGAAGGTCAGGATGGAGGGGACCCCGTAATGGTCGAAACTCTCAGCGCCCCCCTGGTTCGCCGTGGTCAGCGGGACGTACACCGTCCGCTTCGGGTCTGCGCTGAGGGTCACAGTGACCGGGACCGTGGCCCCCTCGACGACCGTGTACGTGCCCTGCTGGAAATTCACGGCCACCGCCGGGACGTCGTCGTCGGTCACGGTGACGGTAACGTTGCCGGCGGTCAGGCCGTCGTAGTTTCCATCGTCGACCGAGGTGACGGTGTGCGTGAGCGTAATGGTGTCGTCGACCACGTCGGCGTCCGGGCTGGCTGTCACCGTCACCGTCTGCGGGATGTCCCAGTCCCGATCGGTGAAGGTCAGAGCAGTGTTGTCCAGCGAGAGGTCTGTGCCGGGGAAGCCCCCGATGTCAACGGTGACGTCCCCGGCAGGCTGTGAGCTCAACACTACCGAGTAAGTCTCGCTCCCGCCCTCGGCCACGGTCAGGACCTGGTCGGATGCAGTCGCTCCCACCTGGACCAGCGGGGGGTCCGGCGCTTCAAGAATGGTCACGATTACGTCTTCGGCAGTCGCTGCGTCGTAGAGGGCATCGCCGGCAGAACCGACGGTATGGGTCAGTGTCACCGTGCCCGGCGCAGCATTCTGCACTGCAGTGACACTAATCATCTGAGCAGTATTCCAATCGGCAGGGGTGAAGGTGAGGGTGCTGCTGTCAACAAGCAGATCCGTGCCCGTCACCCCATCGATGGTAACCGTCACGTCTCCAACCGGCCTGGTGTCCAGCGTCACCGAATACTCGTTGCTTCTGCCGGCCACTGCAGTGATGGCGGTGGGGTAGACGGTGACGCCAACGATGTCGTCATCTACGATCCCGACCCGCGCACCGTCTTCAAAACCCGCGTATCGTTGGACGCTATCCGTCAGTTCGGCTTCCAGGAAATCTGAAAATTCATGATCCCCATCGTCGGTGGCGGTGACCGGGAATGAAATGGTATGTTTCCCAGAGGCGACCCAACTGTTGGTCATGGGGACGGCCGGCAGTGTGAACGTGTGGATCTGCTCGCTGGGGTTGGCGCCGTCGGGCCCGAGCCGGTTCGGCTCCCAGGTGCGCACCTGTATATCGAGGGGCTCCAGGGCGTTCCCCCCACTACGCACGATTGTGAAGGTTGCCTGCTCGCCTTCCATCACCGGGTCCGGCGCCGCATCGGTAAAGTAGATGCGCGGGAAGCCTCGGTCTGAGGGTTGGATCACGTTTCTCCGGAGCCGGTTCGGCTGTTCGTCCACCGTCCAGTACATGGCCTCCTCAGCAGGGGTCAGCACCGTGCCGTTGGAGACGTCCTCAATCCTTTTGATCTCGGCCGAATATTCCCAGCCCACCGGGTCCGGAATACCGTTGTCCAGCAGTTCTATCCGCCCCACGAGCTGTCTCTGGTTTCCGGTCAGAGTCAGGGGGAACTCAAAGTAGTGATTGCCGGTCACGGGATCGATAGGCCAGTGAGCGTGGCGAGGGCTCTCCCAGCCCCGGGTGTGCTCCACGCGAACGATGAAGGTAGCGGTCTGGCCCACGTCCTCGGCGCGCCGGATGACTCCGAAGTGAGCGGGCCAGAGTTCCTGCAACGCGTAATCGGGGTGGAAGTTCCGGGCGTTTTCGTAGTAGAAAGTCCCCTCGGCGGGCCCGGGTATGCAGGGGCTGACGTCGCAGGTTCTCCACTCCTCGCCGTTCCTCCAGGCGCCTGCCTCAGCTTCGACAAAGCCCCACCAAAACTCCAGCTCTTGGGCGGTGTCGTTGTCTCTGACCTTCGTGCCGACCACTGGGCCGTATCCGCTTCCGCCCAGCAGGTAATCGTCAGAGGGCACTACGAGCAGCCGGAACAATCTTGGATTCCCAGTTACGTCCCTCTGATCGTCGGGAACAGGTATGGATACGTCGAGTGTGGTCGCACCGGCCGGAATGGTTACTGCCGTGGGCAATTGGGGCGCAGGCTCCCAGTGGTTCCCCCTGAGCAACTCGTGGACATCTTGGTACTCGAGGGTCACTGTTAGGTTCGAAGACGTATCCCCGCTGCGGGTCAGGGTGAATACGGCAACATCTCCCTCATCCACAATTTCCGGGTCGGAGGTTATGTCGACAACGGGGATGCTGACTGGCGGGTCGTTGATCTCTACCACCACGGCAGCCGCGTTCCCGATCAGATATCCCGTGCCGGCATCCGTGAGAGACGCTTCCAGGGGGTCGGGGGCATCTTCCTCCGTCTCATTGTCCACATATGCCACGACGCTCAGGGTGGTTGTGCTTTCCCACGGTTCGAAGGTTGCGTAGTAGTTCACTCCCGTCGAGAGGAAGGTGGAAGAACCCCGGTTGGGCTCCCGCACGCTCACCTCGACGGTCCTCGCTTCGCCTATCGGGCCGCCGGAGCGGGTCAAGGTAAAGAGGACTTCTGCGCCTTCGTAGACCTCTGTCTGGGTGGTGCTCAGGTACACCGTGCCGGTGTGCCCCCCGCTGTCGGTCGCGGAGACCGTCGCCTCCCTGAACCCCGGGTTCACCGTCCAGTACTCGGCTTCCTTGGCGTCGGTTATGGGGTTGCCGTCCACGTCCTCCAACGTCTTTATCGACGCCCAGTAGCTCCAGTCGCCCTCCTCGGACCTGTTTTCGATGGCTTCGATATCCTGCGCAACCGAGGTTTGGCTGCCGGCCAGTTCCAGGGGATATTCCTTGAAGAGCCGGCCCGTAGAAGCGTCTTTCGTCCAGTCGTCCAGGAGCGGGTCCGGCCCGCTTCGGTCGGTCTCTACCCGCACCACGATGGGAGTTGTCTGTCCTCTATTGGCGTCCTGCTGGCGGCGATTGACGACGAATTTCAGGGTATTATCTCCCTCGTTTACTACGTCAAAGCTGCTCACCCCGTTCCTGCCGAATTGGATCTCCAGTTCCTGGGCGGTGTCGTTGTCCGTAACCTCCCAGGTGGTATCGGTAGAGAGGCCCGTGTTGCCCAGCAGGTAGTCGTCGGAGGGCGCCACGGTCAAGGTGAAGGACTGCCCGTCCACGTCCCTCTGATCGTCAGGAATGCTTAGCGTTAGATTGCGTTCGTCATCATTGGCCTGAATGGAAAATTCCGTCATGTAGTAGGGTGGAGGATCCCAATGATTTCCCCGGAGCAGCTCGTGCGGATCGTCGTACCGGAGGTTCACTGTTACGCTGGAAGAGAGATCCCCGCTGCGGGTGATGGTGTAGTCGGCACTTCCTCCCTCCGCCACAGTCCCAATGCTGGAGGATATTCCGATAATGGGGATGTTGCCTGGCGGGTCGTCGATCTGGACGGTGGCCGACGAAGGGCTGGCCTTCCGGTATCCGCTGCCGACGTCCGTGATATTTACCTCGAGAGGGTCGAAGCCCGGTTCACTCACGCCGTCCACGTACGCTGTGACGGTCAGCGTGGCCGTGTCTTGCCACGGTTCGATGGTCACATAGTGAATCTGGCTGCTCGGATTGACCCCGAAGCCGATGGTCCGGTCTTGCTCCCAGGATTGGAGCCGGACAGTCACCGCTTCCCCCATCGGGCCACCGGAGCGGGTCAGGGTAAGGAGGACCGCTGCACCCTCGTAGACCTCTATCTGGGCGGCAGTCAGGGAGACAGTGCCGTTGTGCTTCTCTTGGGCGTGGGCCGGCGAACCCTGGAAAGCGCCGATAGCGGTGACCAGACCTAGGACCACGGCAACAACAAAGAAGAATATGCCGAACTTACTGCGTCGACGAATCACAGCTGCGGGCTCTCCATTGCGACGCGAGAGAAGCCCGGGAGAACGGCCGCCTGCAGACCGTCGGTCGGCTTGCTACGGCTCTTCTTCCGAGCTTGAGTCGTTCTTGAGCAGGACCGGTATTGGCCCTTCTCAAGTCTTGGGTTGCGGAATCCTCGATTACACCAAGGCAACATGGTTCGCCATGATTGTTGAGGTGACAGCAATAAAGACCCCCATCTCTTGTCGCTAACGCTCCTGCAGACCTCGGCTTCGAATGCCTGGACGCGCCGGTGCAGGTCCTGCGTCAGCGTCATCCCCTCCTGGGTCAACGTTAGAATGACCACCCTCCGGTCGCTGAGCAGTCGCCGCCTCTGGATCAGTCCCCTGTCCACTGGTTTTGTCACAGTACGGCTAATGCTCGACCTCGCCAGGGGCAACGCCTGGGCCATCTGTGTGGTGGTCCATTCCTTGAATCCCGGAAGAGCCTGAGGAGGGCGAAATCAATATGCGTAAGACCGTGAGCACAGACTATCTGCGCCATTCACCCGTCCACCGCGTTCACCAGACCGGTCACGCACATCCCCGGATCGGTGGGAGCTGTCTGGCCCCTGGCATCACCTAACGCCTTCAGTGTCATTTCAGCATCCCTTCCGTGCCGGGTCAGAATTATTCCCTTGGCAAATCAATGTAGGGCCCCATGTGGGACAAGGCGGCTGGGCCCTCCTTCCGGCTGGCCGCGCTGCCTGCCGAACTCGAAGCAAACACCTCTCGCTCATGGGTCGGGCTACTTTTTCAGTGTACAGGCTTGGTGTAAACTGGCCGTGAAGAATTCAGCGATCTTCGCCCAATTGTTGTGACGTTGGTGTAAGCGGGATATAATCGCTCTGGTTAAGCCCGCGATCCGGGCCCCATTCAGCAGGGCGAGATGGACGGGAACATCGGCGATCCCTTGCCCCATTGGAGGTTGGAGAGTGGACCGAGAGGACGACCTCCTGCGACAGATCGAGGCCCTGAGGGAACGGGTGTCCAGGCTGAGCGAGGCCGGTCTGCGCATCAACGAGAGCCTCGACTTCGACACCGTGCTGCAGGAGGTCCTGGACTCCGCCCGGGCGCTGACACGGGCCCGCTATGGCGTGATCACCCTCCTTGATGAGTCCGGACGGGTACGGGATTTCCTCTCCTCCGGGATGACCCCCGAAGAGGCCGAGGGCGTCTGGGGACATGGGTCTGCGGGATTGGAGATCTTCAACCACCTCAACAGTTTTCAGGAGCCGCTGCGGGTTCCGGACCTGCTCGGTCACATCAGGTCCATGGGCCTTCCGAATCTCAGCCCGCCCATGCCGGTGGGTTCCGCCATCCCGTTCCTGGCAGCGCCGGTCTTCCACCGGGGCGAGCGCTTCGGCAACCTCTTCCTGGCCGAGCGAGAACACGGTGACGAGTTCACCCGGGAAGACGAGGAGACCCTGCAGATGTTCGCCTCCCAGGCGGCGATGGTCATAGCCAACGCCAGGAGGTACCGGGACGAGCGGCGGGCCAGGAACGATCTGGAGACTCTGATAAATACCTCTCCCGTGGGCGTGGCTGTCTTCGACGTCAGGACGGGAGCCCCGCTGTCCTTCAACCGGGAGACGATGAGGATGATGGACACGCTGCGGAATCCGGACCAGCCCCCGGAGCATCTCCTGGAGGTCATGACCGTCCGGCGGGCCGATGGGCGGGAGATTTCCCTGGAGGAACTGCCGATGTCCCAGGCGTTGAGCGCCGGAGAGACGGTGCGGGCGGAGGAGGTGGCTTTGCAGGTGCCCGACGGCCGGAGCGTCACCGTACTGATAAACGCCACGCCCATTCGCTCCGAGGACGGTGAGATCGAGACCCTTGTCGTGACGATGCAGGACATGACCCCTCTGCAGGAGATCGAGCGGCTGAGGGCCGAGTTCCTGGCGATGGTGAGCCACGAGCTGCGCACGCCCCTGGCCACGGTCAGGGGCTCGGTGTCCGCGCTGCTGGACGAGTCCTCGGACATGCACCCCGCCGAGGTGCGCCAGTTCCATCGGATTATCTTCGAACAGACGGACCGGATGCGCGCGCTTATCGCAGACCTCCTGGATGTGGCCCGCTTAGCGACTGGCACCCTGTCCATCACCCCGGGCCCGACGGATGTCGCTGTTCTGACGTCCGAGGCCGGGAATTCCTTCCGTATCGGTGGGCATGAGCACAACCTTCGCATCGACATCCCGCCGGAACTGCCCTGGGTCATGGCGGACAGATCGCGCATCGTCCAGGTGCTCGGCAACCTGCTGGCCAACGCGGCCAGGCACTCACCGGAGACGTCCACCATACGGGTGAGCGCCGCACCCGGCGACCTCCAGGTCTCGGTGTCGGTCTCCGATGACGGCAGGGGCATCGCTGCGGAGAGCCTGCCGCACCTGTTCCGGAAGTTCTCCCGGTTGGAGAGCGAGGAGCAGGGAGGAGACACAGGGTTGGGCCTCGCGGTCTGCAAGGGGATAATCGAGGCGCACGGGGGACGGATATGGGCCGAGAGCGACGGGCCGGGCCTGGGCGCTGCCTTTACATTCACCCTTCCGACGGTGGAAGAGGCGGGGTTCGTCTCCCCGGCGCCGCCCCCTCAGCTCTCCACCAGACCCTCGCGCAGGCCGGTGCGGGAACAGGTGCGCATCCTGGCGGTGGACGACGACCTCCAGGCGCTCAGGTACATCCGCGACGCCCTGATCAAGTCGGGCTATGCGGTGGTCGCTACCAGCGACCCCGACGATGTGCTGCGCCTTATGGAGGAGAACAAGCCCCATCTGGTCCTCCTCGACCTGATGCTGCCGGGAATCGACGGGATCGACCTGATGAAGGACATCGTGGCGGCGAGAGACATTCCGGTCATCTTCGTGTCCGCCTACGGCCAGGACCGCCTCGTCGCCAGGGCCTTCGAGATGGGGGCGGACGATTACGTCGTCAAGCCCTTCTCGCCGACAGAGCTTGTGGCCCGAATCAAGGCGGCTCTGCGCAGGCGCACCTTGTCCGAACCGGCAGTTCCCTACGTCGTGGGAGACCTCACCATCAACTACGCCGAACGCCTGGTGACGCTTGCCGGCAAGCCCATAGATCTGACTGCCATCCAGTACCGTCTGCTCGTCGAGCTATCCGTGAACGCGGGAAGGGTGTTGACCTACGATCACCTGCTGAGGCGAGTCTGGGGCTCGGATGGCGATGCCGACGTGCGGCCCATGCGCACCTCCATAAGCGCCATCCGCCGCAAGCTGGGCGACGATGCCGACAATCCAACCTACATCTTCACGGAGCTTCGTGTGGGCTACCGGATGCCCATGGGCATGGGGCAGGTCACCGGGAAGGAGACCTCCGAAAGCACAGGTCAAGATGCATAGTCCCGGCGCGACACCGAACCCGATCTCTTCAGGACCTCGGAGCTGCGCTTCGAGACTGCTGGCGGCAGCAACCGGCGCTTGTCCAGTGAGCCGTTGGGGCTCAATCGCCAGCGACGCGGATGAGTTGCGGTATCCGGCGACGATTTTGGTCTGGGGGCGCTGGTCGATTTTCTTCGCTTGCGTGTTCCTTTTGATCTACCGCCCCGAATTCATCCTCTTCAAATACGTGGCTTACATGCTCTTCCTTGCACTGTTGGCAGGGTTGAACGGGTACGTGCACTACCGCCTCCGCTCAGGTCGCACGGTGACATTGCGCTGGATGCTCGCTCTCAGCGCTATGGACGTGGTCCTGATCACGGCCGGCATGGTAGCCGGTGGCGGCTTCAGCAACTACTTCTTCTACTTGCTGTATTACCCTGCCCTGGCCGGGTTTGCCGTCTTCTTCGGCTCCTTCAGACTGACCTTCGCCTGGGTGACCATGACGGCCGTCATCTACACCTTCGTGAGTCTGACAGTGGGAGAGGGCCTCAACTTTGATGCCAAAGATGACAAGGCCCTGATTGCAAGGATCGCCGTCATGTATACAGTAGTGACGGCCGTCAATCTGGTCTCCAGCTCCGAGAGGATGAAGAGGCAGGAGGCCGTGGAACGGGAGCGGGCGCTCCAGAGGGAGCGTGTCGAGCTCTCCCGCACCATCCACGACACGGTGGCGCAGTCCGTGTACGTTGTGGGCCTGGGCATCGAGACGGCCAGGGACCTGGCCAGGAAGACCGGTGACGAACTGGCGGCGAAACTGGACGAGACCTACACTCTGTCCCGGACGGCCCTTTGGGAGCTGAGGCACCCCATTGACTCGGGGCGCATCTTCGAGGGCATGGGTCTGGGGGCGGCGTTGAACTCCCACGCCTATTCGTTCACGGCCATTACGTCCCTGCCCGTAGAGGTGGTGCAGGATGGCGACGAACGGGACCTGCCTTCGGCGGTCCGTGGCCAGCTCTTCGGGATCGTCCACAACGCGATGACCAACGTGTTGCTCCATGCCAGGGCCAGCCGGGTCGAAGTCCGCCTCGATTTCCAGGCCGACCAGCTGTGTCTGACCGTGTCGGACGATGGCATCGGGATGCCCCTGGAGGGGGTGAGATGGGGCCACGGTCTCCGCAACATGGGCGCCAGCGCGCAGCGCATGGGCGGTCGCCTGGAGGTGTCGCCAGGCGTTGATGGAGTCGGCACGAGGGTAACCTGCGTAGTCCCCTACCAAGCAAGTCCTGGAGGTTTGTAGCGTGTCAACAAGAGCGACAATCAGAGTGATTCTGGTCGACGACAATGAGATCGTCCGGAGGGGCCTTCAGGAGGCGTTGGAACACTCGGATGACTTCACTGTGGTCGGGCAGACCGGCGAGGGAGAAGAAGCCCTGGGTTTGGCGGAGAGGCTCCGGCCCGATGTCATCCTGATGGACGTGCTGATGCCCGGCATGAACGGCATCGACGCGTGCCGGGAGATCACGACGGCGTTGCCCGACGCGAAGGTCCTCATGCTGACCGCCTTTTCGGACCGTGACTCGATGGACGATGCATTGGCCGCGGGAGCGACGGGGTACTTGCCCAAGCTGTGGGGCAGGGACCAACTCCTGAACACCCTGCGAGACGTGGTGGACGGGCGCTACCGCTCGTCCCATCCAGGCGCCTTGAGAAAAGGGCGGGCCGGGTAGTCCGGGTAGTCCGGGTAGTCCTTACGATGAACGGTTGCGTCTTCCTGACCGGAGTGTGTTCCGCCTGCGTGAGAAGGCTGGGCTGCTTCCGGCTACCGGATTCCGAGGGGTGTCAAGGGCGGCGGTAAAGTGGACCGTGCGGGCGGGTAGTCAAGGGTCCAGCCGACACCAGAAGAGGTGGAGCCAAGCAAAAGACCCGCCGCGAGTACGAGCGGCAGAGGCGACAGACGCCAGAGCGCAGGGAACTGAATCGCCGCGCCGCCCAAGAAAGAAGGGACAAGGCCAAGCTCCTGGGCATCTGCGTGGAATGCGGATCTCCCCCCATCCCGGACGAGAGCCGTTGCCAAGCTTGTGCCGAGCAACACCGGCAGTATCAAAGGGAGGCCCGCGAAAGAGCAGCGCAGAAAAGGGACCAGCACTCTGGACAGACCCAGACCTTCTGACGGCATCCCGATTACGGGCCGAGGACCCTCAGACCCCGCTGGAACCTCTTCACATCCAACAAAAACAGGGGAGAGGAGATGCGCTCCCCTACCAGCCGCACAGCACACTGGACGGTGAAATAGCATAGCCCAACGGGCGCGACCCTCCATGTGCTAACCTACCCCGCAGATCGACACGTTGGAGCAGAAACGAGTTCTTGGAACTCAGACCAGCACTCCAGGGCATGGGACTCAGGAGAGGGATAAAATGGATAAACGGAAGTTTTGTAAATGACAGGATACTCCGGGAAGGCAAGGAACCCCATCTATTTCAGAGGTACATTCATGAAGAACCTTTGGATCCTCGGATTTGCAGTGATGGCGCTAGCCCTGTTGATTGTCCCCGGCACGCCTGGAACTGTCGCTGCGGAGGAAGAGCAGCGGATACCGTCTGTTCCTACGAACGTGGAAATTGAGCTGACTCACAGCGGAAAGGGTAACGGTCAAGCGAGGAAGTTCGCCGCGATTGTCTCCTGGGACTACGACCCCAGTGACGATGGATACGTCGTTTATTCATCGCTACTCAAGGACGACGATTCCCCGTACAACCGTCTCTGCATGCTATCCGGAGGCTATGACAAAGATAAGTCCAGGATAACGGTGCTCGCTGTCTTTGAAAAATTCGGCGGCAGGGACCGGTATTGGGATCCCAGTGAGAACTACAAACTCGTAATCCACTCAGTGAATGAAAAGGGCGACGGCATCACGCCATCGGATGACCTATCCTGCAACCCCGCGCACATCTATCCGGATGGTAATACGTGGGGATACGTGGATGCCGACTACGTTGATTTGAACGAGTATGAACCGTCGGACTATGGTCTGGACGATTGGCCTCCCGGATTCACGGACCCAGACGAGGAAACCAGGAAAAACCTGGGGTTTGTCCGTCTGCCTCCCTGGGACGCATACACATCAGAGGTGCTGTCACTCCCCGTTGAAGAGGATCCCCCCCTGGCAGGTCTGCCAGCGATAACCGGTTTCGGAGTGGCAGGGACTCCTCAGCATCAATCCGTCCGGCTCACATGGGATGAAGCATCAGAAGATGATGGAGTCGAGGGGTATGTGGTCCAGAAGGAATGGCTAGGAACCCTGCCGGAAGCAGATAAGCCTGGATATGCGTCATCCGCCCAGGGGAAACAGACCGTTTGCATCCTATGGACACATGGTGTCGTCAGGAATTCCGTGCACGACATCTTCGTCGGCGCATACGAAGACACAGGCGATCAGGATACGTACCGATACTCGGTGTATCCAATCAATTCCAATTACGACGTCAAGGGCGTCGATGAGGATGGCAACGATATCCCTCGCACCAAGTGTGACGGGACGAACAATACACCTGATTCTTCGCCAGCCACCATCGACGTCACATTAGACCCAATTTCGACTCATGTAGGCCGAAATGGTGGAGTGATGTCGTTGTTATCCCCCGAGCCGCCCAGGGATATAACATTTTCCACGAGGACTCGCGGCCCTGGACCAGCCAGGGTGGCGCTGAATTGGAACGGGAGCGAGTTTGATCCCGGGTACGTTGCTCGGTATCGCAAGAGCGATGCAATTGACTGGATAGATGCTCCAGCTCCCACGAATGCATATGGTGAACTCGTCCCGACTGTTGCCACCAATTGGCCTCGCATGTGGGGTGTCATAGGACCAAATCCGAATGGATTTACTTTACAGAGGTACTTTGAACCCCATGAAGCGCGGCGTTTCCAGTTGCCCCGTAGCACAGATTACGACTTCCAGGTGGGAACATGTCACACCCTCGCCTGCGAGGAAGGGAAGATAAGCTGGGCGCCGGTGAGCTCAATTACAACGGCCTCGGGCAATTAAAGACCAGCAGAGCCCTGGTTGAAGCAGGACTGCAAAAACGGAGTTAAGGTCGACCCCGCGGATGGATCGAGTAAAAAATGGGAATTACATATTTAACTTCGCTTTCAGTGTTCGTTGAACGGCGTGTGCCTCATAGCGAAAGACAAACCCGTTCCATCTCCGATATTGCATATCGGAAACCCAGAATCAGTTCTCTTTTGTCAGCCGAGTATTCATCGGTTCTGTCCCAGTGTTTTCCGTACAACCCGTTAAGCAATTTGTAATCGAATTTCTCCCTATCTTCCAGCCAAACCTCGGCAAGTTGTCTGGCCTCGTACTCGCCATCGCCACTCTCACATAGCCCCTTCAAGTCAGGCAAACGCTTGAATTCTTCAGTGGTGTAATCCTTCGGCATTGGGGCTGGTGTGGGTATCGGCGTAGGCGTGGGCGTAGGAGGTGTAGCGGTAGCAACAGGGGCAACAGTAGGGATGTTAGGAGCGAGGGCAGGTATCGAGGTTGATGGAGCCTCAACGGTTTCGACCATCACCGGGGAAGGTTGCGGGGACGGTGGAGCGGTGACCTGAGTTGCCTGTGGCGCGCAGGCCAGAGAGATCACCAGCACTAAGAAAGACGCCGCTTGTTTAATCTTCACCATAACTCCTCTTTCGCGGATTGGGCGGGCGGGGAAACATTCAATCCTCAAAAATGAGGTCGTTGACCTTTTTGGGGAACATCACCGTCACAATCGGTTCAGTACAATCGACTCAGTTGTTGGCTCATCTCGCCGAGGGTTTCCCGTATTTCCCGCAGGACCTCCAGGGTGGCCGCGTTCCCTACCTGGATGTCCTCCCGCGTGGCCACCAAGGTTTCCAGGATAAGACCTGTCTTGATGTCCGTGGCCTGAACGGTCTCCAGGATAAGAGTTGTCTTGATATCCGTTTTTAGAACGCTCTCCAAGATAGCCGCGTTGCCTACCCGGATGTCCTCCTGTGTGGCTTGCAGGGTTTCGTGGATATTTGCCAACCTTGCATCCGTTGACTCGGCTACCCCGCGCAGTTGGGTTATTTCGTGTGCAACCTGGTCGTCCGTTCCCCTGGTGGTCATAACGTCTCCAGTCTCTTCTTAAACCCGAATCCACCGAAAAGATGAGAGTCGCGGCGGGTTGAATGGGTAAGAAAGTGCTCCTGTGCATCTGGGATAATGGTTTTCGAGACGGAAAACCAACCAGAAACAAGGAGCACGCAATAGGTGCTGCCACGCAGCCACCCCGACGGCATCCACATCGCCTTCGATGAGCGCCGACTGGTGGCCAACGCTGGGTTGATCCTTCCGGCCACCCTGGCCCTTGCACCTGGGCCCTACCCCAACTGGTTGACCGGCGCCTGGACCTGGGGCGCGCCCCAAGCCCTGCCTTTCTGTTGTCCGTCTGGACAGGGCATTATCGACGCCCATCAGGTGCTCTCATCACGCAGATCTCGGGCTGCGAAGCCTTGGTCCTACAGTACGGCGCGGACTGCATCACCAGCGTAGTTGCCGAACTGCGCCAAGAACCGCGGCGTTGAAGTGCGGGCTATAGCTGGGCGGTGTGACACTCCGGGCGCGCCAGCGGGGCGTTCGCTCTGCGTTCAGCAGATGGGGTCCGCCGTTTCGTCTGCGCTCTGCGTCTGCTGCCGGAGCATGGGCGGCAACAGGACCTTGACGTCCATCTCGTCGGCCTGCCGCTGTTGTTGCGGCTGGATCACCCCGCCGACCACGGCCGCGATGGTGGCCTCACCGGTGGCGGCCGCCACCGTGGCGGCCCTGTCGTGGGCTCTCCGGATGTCGTCCAGCCTGATGGTGCGCGAGACTTCAAACACGGCGTGGACGTACCGTTTGTCGTCGGCGCGGCGGGCTCGGATGATGATGTCCGCCACCATCACGTGGTCCGCCTGCTGCTCGGTGATGCGGCCGGCTTCCTCGGCCGCGTTGATGGCCTCGAGGAACCCGTGGTCGGTGTCCCGGCCGGCGGCGAGCAGGATGCGCCCCCTCGTGAGGGCGAGTTCATTCATGGCGATGTTCAGGATGTTCAGCCGGGCGCGGTTTTCGAGGTCGCTGCCGTTCAGGGACGCCACGTTCGTCTGGAGGGACGCCAGGTTGGTTTCCAGGGACGTGAGGCGGCGGTTTATCTCCGCGGCATGGCCTTCCAATGCATCCAGCCGGCGGTCGGTGGCTTCGGCAAAATCGTGGAAGCTGGCGCTGAGTTCGGTCACGAGGCCCACCAGCTGGGCGAATTGCTCCGGCAGGGCGATGAGGTCGGGCATCAGCAGCCGGGCCCGCATGTCTTGCAGGTACTCGGGGTTGCTGTCCAGGAAGTCCAGCAGGTGCTGATATTCGGGCGGGTACATGGTGTGTTGTCCTCTCAACGCTACGTTGTGATTATAGAGCATCGACGGTTGAGTGCGAGGGCTGGAAGGCCCACTCGGTGTTCCGTGTCCGCGCTTGCAGACCATGGTGTGGCATTAGTTCATCACGTTGTCCTGGCCTTCCCCTTTGGATGTACGAGGTTTCCATGACTTTCGGTGCTTATCAGCGCAGGATGAGCAACGGACCTGCCCGGATGCGGCAGGTCCGTTGTTCGTCCGGGGTTAGGCGGACTCTCTTTGGCTTCTAGGATGCTTTCGGCTTGCGGTTTGGACCGTCGCTGGTTTCGGGGTTTTACGGTCACGAGAGGATACTGCTTTTGGATTGGCAGACGTCCTGGTCTTGCGTTTAGGTGCCGGCTTGGCTTCGTAGGCAGGGTTGGTGGTGATGGGGAAATCGAATTCCCACTCAAAGGTTGTGCCTACTGCCCACTTGTGCGGGGTCACCGATTCCTCGACGGTCAGGCCTACCGACGCGCCGCGCACCCTCGACGGCGTTCTGAGTTGCCGTGCCCAGTTCCGCTCCCGCGTCGCTTGAGCCGCGGATCGCTCCGACGACCACGTCGTGGAGCATCGTGGTTGTCGCCGTAGCGACTTGACCCACGCGTTCAATCACTCCGATCCCAGCCTGACGGCGCCCGTCCGCCACTGACCCGCCATCCGTCCAACTGAACGTCCCCGCCAACTCGCGCCATCCCAGTCCGCGAGCGCCTCTTGCCGTGTCCTATCCCGCCATCTCGCTCACCACAGCCGCTGCAGGCTGCCATCGGTGCCCCAAAAGCGCCTGCAGACCGCCGCCAACCTCCCGTCTACCCAAATTCGAGCCCGGATCATCGCGCCTGTAACTCCCTCACCCCCCTTCCGCTGTCCTCACGCCGTCCATCGGTGTCCACCGGTGGATTCGGGTTTAGTCGGAGAGGTTGTTGCGGCTGTCCACTTCTTCGTCCGCGTCCCTCGCCCTGCGGACCCTGTTTCCGATGTTGGATAATGGACCCTCAGTCCTCTCCCTGAGTCTGACTGCTCGATCGGCAATGAATTCCCTGGCCTCGCTACCACTTTTCGGGGTCAGGACCAATGCCGCAACGGCGCCGGCCACTGTTCCCGCAAGCAGGCCCGCCAGAAAATCCCCCTTGTTTCGCATCTCTTTCCCTCCTCAGATGTTTTTGTCCGTCCGGTCTTCCAGACTATTCTAGGCCACCAGAGCCCTCCAAAAGGGCATTTTCAGATACGAAATCACGGCTTCTGATTAACGGCAATTAGTTCTGCCGGTGGCGTCGACTATTTTTGCCGGTCGTTATGGGGTAATCATTCGGTACGGAGGTACCGTTGTTTACAGACCGACAAGTCAGGCTAATGAGGCAGAAACGTATGGAAGGCAAAACACAGGAAACGGCGGCGGCCCAGGCTGGGATGAGCGTGCGTTCAGCACGGAAGTGGCAGAGTGGCCTGTTGCCGTCGGCGACGAAACCGGAGCATCGGTGGCGCACTCGGCCCGACCCCTTCGACGGGGTGTGGGAGGATGAGATCGAGCCCCTGCTGCGGGGCGATCCGGCGGGCAAGCTGAAGGCAACGACAATTATCGACTGGCTGGAGGAGCAGCATCCCGGGCGGTTCAGCGCCGCCCAGCTGCGCACCCTGCAACGACGATTACAGGATTGGAGGGCGCTGCACGGTCCGGAGCGGGAGGTGTACTTCCCCCAGGAGCATACGCCGGGCCGCGAAGCCCAGATTGACTTCACTCACTGCGGGGAACTCAAGGTGACCATCGCGGGCCAGCCCTACCGGCATCTGCTGTTCCAGCTGATTCTCAGCCACTCGGGGTGGCGCTACGCCGAGGTTGCCGCCGGCGAGACCTTCCTGGCCTTGCAGCAGGGATTGCAGAATGCCCTCTGGACCCTGGGCGGGGTCCCCCAGATACTGCGCAGCGACAATACCCCAGCCGCCACCCACGAGGTGAAACGCAGCCGCGGCCGTGCCCTAAACGACAATTACGCCGCGCTCTTGGACCACTACGGTCTCCACTCCACCCGCATCAATCGCGGCCAGAGCCATGAAAACGGGGTCGCCGAGCAGGCTCACTACCGGCTCAAGGACGCCCTCGACCAGGCCCTCATCCTGCGGGGCAGCCGCGATTTCAATACCGCCGGCGACTACGCCAGCTTTGTCCGGCAGATGGTTGCCAGACGCAATCGCCTGGTAGAGGGGAAGCTGGAGCAGGAAATGGCTTGCCTACGGCCCCTGCCGCCAGCTCCGGTGCCGGAATACGTCAACTACCAAGCCCGGGTGCGCAAGTGGAGCACCATCCAAGTAGCCAAGCGGACCTACACCGTGCCCTCCCGTCTCATCGGCAAGGAGGTGCAGATCCGGCTGTACGCCGACTGGGTGGAAGTGTACTACCAGGGCCATCTGGTGGAACGCATGGAGCGGGTGCGTGGCGAGGGGGAAGCCCACGTCAATTACCGCCACGTCATCGGCTCCCTGGTGCGCAAGCCCGGGGCCTTCGCCCGCTACCGCTTCCGGGAGCAGCTGTTTCCCACCATGCACTTCCGCCTCGCCTACGACGCGCTGCGGAAGTGGCGCGGTGAGCGTGCCGACGTGGAGTACGTGCGGATCCTGCACCTAGCGGCGACCACCATGGTAGCCACGGTGGACAGCTCCCGGTCGTTGCTGCTGGAGGCGGGTGAGTCCTTCGACTACGCCGGAGTGCGGGACCTGGCCGAGCCCAAGCCGCCCGAAGCCCCAGCGCTGGTCTGGTCTGGGAAGCCGGACCTGAAAGTCTACGACCGCCTGCTCACGGTCAGCCTGGCGGCGGGGCTGTGCGGATGATGGACCCTGACGCCAGCGTCATTCAGGAACGCATCGGCCAGCTGTGCGGTCAATTCAAGCTGCCCACGGTAGCTGCGGAGACGGTGGCCCGTTTCACCGCGGCCGGCCACGGCGACGCCTTGCCCACCTTCCTCGAGGTCCTGGAACAGGAGGCTGAGGACCGCCGCCACCGCCGCATCACCCGACTGCGCCGGGAGTCCAGGCTGCCCTCGGGCAAGACCTGGGAAACCTTCGAGCACAATCGGGTCCCCCTGGCGCTGCGCCAGCAACTGGACCATCTGGCCCAGGGCAGCTTCGTCGAGCGCGGCGTCAACGTCCTGGCCTTCGGGCTGCCCGGCACCGGCAAGACCCACGCCCTGTGCGCCTTGGGCCACCGCCTGGTGGAAGCCGGCCACTCCGTCCTCTTCGCCCCGGCCTACCGCCTGGTGCAGGAACTCCTCGTCGCCAAACGCGACCTGGATCTGCCCCGCCGGCTGCGCAAGCTGGACAACTTCGACTTCCTGCTCCTCGACGACCTGGGCTACCTCCCCCAGGGCGCCGAAGAGTCCGAGGTCCTCTTCACACTCATCGCCGAACGCTACGGACGGAGGTCGCTGGGCATCACCTCAAACCTGGTCTTCTCGGAGTGGGAACGCATCTTTGCCAACCCAATGGCCACCGCCGCGGCAATCGACCGGGTGGTCCATCACTCCGTCATCCTGGAGTTTGACGTCCCCAGCTACCGCACCAACGCTGCTCAGCAACGGGGCCAAGCCGAGGAGGTGAACCGGCAAAACTAGTTGACGCGGGACACGACCTGACTTCACCATGCTGTTGAGTGTGATCAGCAGCTTGCGAATACAGGCGACGAGTGCAACTTTATTCCGGTAGAGTCTTACCCGTCATCATCCAGCATCGACTGAATACGCGGGTGAAGTCCGCTCACCAGGCGATTCAAGTCGTGTCGCATCCAGGATACAGATTCTGCATAGCTATCGCTGGACTCGCTACCAGCGAGGAAAGACAAGCTCCCCTGCCTTCGAAACCCCAACCTGGGACGGCCCTGAGCGTTATTCCAGATCTCCAATTCCTCGCCTAATTCCGGTTTCAGTTCGTCCAGCGTCGACACGAGTTCATCGAAAATCCGGACGGCTCGTGATTGGTCCCTCCGGGCCATCAGAAAGCAGCCTATATGGGAGGCGTTTCGTTGCAGGTACCCGTCGAAACACAGGCCCCAATCCCCGTACCCTGAACCCCGCACCTGCACATACAACGTGGATTCCTTGCTGGGAGAAGGTACGGCTACAGTCGGGTCCGCGAAAGAGTATTCCCGGACCACCGCTCTCCAGAACCGCAGGTTTTCTTCTTCCTGGTCCGAAAGGGCATCCTCCTGGATTTCGACATCGTCGGCCATGATTTTTCTGACAAAGTCGCCGTCGACAACGAAACGTTGGACGACCTCGGTCCGCGCCAGGACGCGGGGCTGGACGATGAGGTGATTGGCGGCATCCCGATAAAGGGCGGCTTCCACCAGCGCCAGGTTGAAGTGCAGGCCGCTGTGGCGCTGTACGAAGTCGACTATGTTCGACACACCTTCCTGAATTCCGTCCCCCACTATGAGCAGTAGGAACTCGCCACGTCTCAGGTGTCGCGTGACATTGTCAACGAAATCCGCCTCATTGATTCCCCGAGCGTGGGCTTCCACCAGGCTGTAGAGTGTATTTCCGCTCTTATTGAGCGCAATTGACACTTGGCGCTGCAGATCCTCGTAGCTCCAGGATGCGAGTTCCTTTGCGTAATCCAATATTTGACCGATCACCTCACGACGCGATTGCGGATTCCGCCAAAGTTTGAACTCCGTCAGGGTGATCTGACCGAGCGGGTTCACGTACAACGCATCAACGAAGCCTGCAGGCGTACGCAATTCTTGGCAAATCGGGACCGCACCGGCGTAGGTCGCGTCTATAGCGGCGATTGGAAGAGTTTCTGGGAAACGAAACAGCAGCTTTTGGAGAGCATCCTCGCTGATGCTCCCTTGCGAAACGCCCGCGCCTAACGGCACTCGTTTCAGCACCTCCATGACTTCGCCGTCGTCGGGTCCCAGCCGTATCAGGTCGCCGTATCTAGGAGTTGCCATCTCTCACATCCTGAACGCAAATAGCGTCGAGCGAGTCCGGAATGGAGCACTAACTGCAGTTCCCGATCCTACAGACAAACGACGCGGAAATTGTTGCTCGCGGGATCCATCGGGATCGTCTCCAGCAAACAGGATTCTGAATGGAATTGCCCGTTGGCCCTGCCTGGCCCGACGTGGTCTGGCATGCGAGTACGGGGGTAAATCCGGCATCCCATAGGACCTGCATTTCAGCTGGATCAGTTCGGAGGTGGCGGGTCAGACCAACAGAACCGGGACACTACCCAAGTAAAATGGCCTCTCCCCACCCAGGACACCCGCACCAAACTCAATCCCATTTGCGCATTGAGACGACCCTGACCGGCTACCAGGACCCGCCGGCATTTCAAGACGCCTGACCGTCTTAGGTCAAGCCCAGTGCTGAGTGAAATTTGGCCAGGAATCCCCCGTGGTCGTTCCCCACCACGAGGTCCCAGAGTTCTTTGGCGTCACTGGCCTTTCGGTCATTTGCGGTTCCAGAGTCGTGGGCGGAACCGCCCCTTAGACGGGCAATTGTTGCCAGTTCCACGTTGAGGTTAACCACGGCGTCCAAATCAATGTTAGGGAATGCTTGGGGAAGGGTCGAACGGAGGGCGGAGTTTATGTCCTTTTCTGTTGCCGTCCTGAGAATCTGGACCCATCCAGGCATTGAAATTTCGTCCCACTCCTCGGGGGAACGCTTCCTGGGGGACCGCTTTCCTCTGGGAAGGGCAAGGTTCAGTTTGCCGGATTCGGGAATTGCCTGGATTCGCGGGACGAGTATTCGGTTGAACAGCGACTCCACGGATTTACAGAGAGAGACTTTGCAGTAGTCCCATTCCTTTAGGAATTTGTACCCCGAAGCGTCAATGAGATGGTCGACGGTTGAGCGAGGCAGTCCGCTCATCAGACCGGGCAATTCCTCCAGCAACTGTCCATACCAGTATTCGTGATTAGGGGGCAGGCGGTCTTTCAAGTCTTCCAGGAGGTTGTCGGTGTTGCGCTCAGTGCGCAATACACGCTGCGCCGTGCCGGATGTGATTGTCTCCATACGCTCCAGGGAATCGGCAATACCAGCCAAGGATACTCGCCGCTGCCCCGCATTCTGAGAGTGAGCGTCGGCAAACCCTACTCGCATGGCCCAATAGAGGTCGCTCTGGGCGCTCAGGTGCGGCGGCTGAGTTACATTCCATGGCACGGAGCCTTGCCGGTTATATTCAAGATCGGAGGAATTGTAGAACTTCAAGATCGGAGGAATTGTAGAACTTCAAGGCCCGTTTACGGTACTCGTCCCACGACTCGGGAAGAGTCTCAAACAGGACTCCGGCTATATGCCAACAGTTTTCCCACTCCCCGGCCTCAGTCTCGTCAAGCAGGGACGCCCGCATGGATGGTCTTGCAATCAGCAGCCGGCCCAGGGCATTGCCGTAGTACCAGGCCCAGAACTGGCGCGTTGGGGTGGGGCATTCTCCAATGTGGTCCCGCTCCTCCTTGTCAACATCGCTGGCCTTATTCATCCATTCGTAGATAACGTCTAGAAAGCGTTCCACCTCAGATACGCCACCAGACCCAGAGAGTTGATCCAACCAGCCGTTTAACCTGCGAACCGCAACTTCGCAAGATGCAATGTTGCGCCCAAAAAGATCAAAGGAGATAGGCGTAGTGTTTAAGGCATCCTCATAGCGCCCACCCGTCTCATAAAGGACCGGCAACCGTCCTAACACCCAATCCGAGTACAGTGGGTGTTTTCCCCCGGGAAGTCGGTAGCGGATCTGCGGGTCAAAAATTGCGTTGAGGTCCTCTAACAACACAATGGCCTGGTCCGGGTCTTCTTCGCACGCTAGAACGGCCAAGGCGGCGCGGCTGTAGTAGTAAGTTGCTTCTCGGGCCGTCATCCGATGGTTTGGGAACATTTCCTGCGGGTCGAACCGAGGGTCAGGACGGTCGCGCCGAGTCTCCAAGACCAAGTCGTACAAGTGGTGTTGGGCTTCCTTTACGAAGCTCCCGAGGATCTGTTCACCCAGCCATCGGTTGTGTTCCAATCGCAAATCCTCGGAATGGGTGATGTGGAGCATTGCAGCCCGCACAAGAGTCCATTCGTCCGGGGAGGGATTGGCCAGATCCCGCACGACGTTGTTGTAGTCGCAGAGATAAACAGCGCGTTCTTCTTCGATACCCGCCCATGTCAGCATCCTCGAAACGTGCGCTTGATGATATTTTAGGACTCGCTGGCTAATATCTTGTTCTTCCACGTCTTGTCCTGTTCGCGAGTGATTTCGGGCGCCAACTGCATCCCTCCGGCCGAAGCGGCCGACGTGAAGAGTTGGTCCGTCGGCACATCCACGATCCATTCAAGGGCAGCACCACCTTGAGGGGAGCTACGCAGTTCGGAGACCGCGTTGGCATCGAGGAGGAACGCTGGTCTACCCGGCCCCCAAGGGTGGTCTGCGGCGATGCCTGCCGGGTGTTCTCAGTCCGCGCTTCCGGGTGCAGGCGCTACTCCTTGAGGTCCATCTTGGCCATCCGTTACAGCTTCCGGAACTGGTCCATGAGAGCCCTCACCGCGGCTTACACTCCGCGCTTGGACACAATCTGAGGTCCTTCCTCGAGAGAGGTTCGAGCAACTCGTTGCGCCTTGATTCCGCGTTTCGAGCGGGCCATTTCCTGCCCATGTTTCACTCCGACCAATTGTCTGACTCGCCGCAGGCTAGGACATATCGACAACGGTGTAAAGGCCGATGACCACATGTTTCGCGCATTTACTTCAGTGGGCTCACGGAGTCCCCTAAACGTTCCCTCCACCTAACTGGACAAAATCAAGAACCTTCACTCTCTGGACTCAATAGACACGGAAAGCTTAAGTACTCGTGGGCGGTCGGTTTGGGTCCATTCAAGATTGCTGGAGAGTAGAGTACCACCCGGAGAGGGTGGGGCCGTAGGGAACGGCGTGGCGCGCAGCCTAGGTGCCGAACCCGCCTATGCCGTCCGGATCTGAGCTATTTCTCGATAGAGAGTTGTCATATCCCTGAGTACCGGCCTAGCTCCTTCAACCCAATGGCATTCTAGATTCGCTGTCAGGAGACCAACTGTACGTAGCACCTGCCCAAGTTGCTCTAGGAGACAGAGGAACGTCACCTTAACTTGTACTTCATCGTAGTGACCACCAGGGAGTAAAGTCCGACGTACAGTTGTGAGTGCCAACAGGCTTCGACGCCGTGGGTGTGCGGCTCTTTCGCTGAGGAATCCGTATTTCTCATCCCACGCTTTTTTGGCTTCGGGTGAAATTCGTTCAGCCATTTTGCCATAGGTCAGGTCTCCACTGCTGATAGATCCTTTATCATCGAGTAGCGAGTCCAACGTTGGAGGATGGGTTTCTGCGTCTTCTGCAACAAGCTGGTCCTCCATGGCCATCCGTACCAGTACAGACGCCTGCTGGTAGTAGCCGCGTTCCAATAACTGTCTGGCAATGTGCAGTGAATTGAAACTTCTCACGGCAAGGAACATTTGGGCATCTTCCAGTCGGCTATCTGGTCGTTGCTTCTCATAGGCGAAAGCATCTAAGCCTTGGAGAATCTGATCGAGGGCGGCATCGACAACTTCAAGCTCACGACGATGGTTCATTCGTATCTGAGAGCCTGTCTACGATCTTTGCAATATGTTAAGTTGAGTCTGTTACCAGAGGAGGGGTAATCATGTCTCATTCCTATTCCAGCGACATCAGCCGGGAACAATTTGCCCGGATTCTTCCCTATTTGGAGTCGGCCCGCCGCCGGACCAAGCCCCGCACCATGGACTTGTACGACGTTTTCTGCGGGGTGATCTATATCCTCAAAAGCGGGTGCCAGTGGCGGATGCTGCCTGCGGACTTCCCGGATTGGCGCACCTGCTACAAGTATTTCCGGCAATGGAGCGAGCGACCCGACCCGGCGAAGCATTCCATTCTGGAGCAGGTCTTAAAAAAATCGGTTGGCGCGGCCCGGCGAAGCAATGGTCGGAAAGAACGGACCAGCTTCTGTATCGTGGACTCCCAGAGCGTCAAGAACACCGACAGCGCCGGGAACAAGGGCTATGACTCGGGCAAGAAGGTGTCTGGAATCAAGCGCCACATCGCCGTGGACACTCAGGGGTTGCCCCATGCGATTCACGTGACCACCGCCAACGTTACCGACCGTGCTGGGGCTTTGGCTATGTTTGACCGGCGCCGGGCCAACCTGAGCCAGGTGCAGAATGTGCTGGTGGATGGGGGATACACCGGGAAACCCTTTGCCGCGGCGGTGCAGAGCCTGCTGGGAGCCTCGGTGGAAGTGGTGAAACGCAACGAACTGCACACTTTCGTGGTGCTGCCTGCCTTTAGCCCCCGTGAAGACGGGGGGATGGGTGGTGGAGCGGTCTTTCGGCTGGCTGGAGAAGTGCCGCCGCCTTTGGAAGAACTGCGAGAGGAAGCTCAATACCAGTCTGCAAATGGTGGTTCTCGCCTTCGCGGTGCTAATCCTGAAGAGATTGTAAACAGGCTCTGAGATGAAACGTCGTTTTCGTTCAACTCAATCACTCTCATGTGGCGTTGTCTGAACCCAGCAGACATTGACTTTCCTCCCGAAATGCCCTCGCGATGCGGTTCGGCGCATGATCGGACGCTCAGTTCGTCAGCGGGTATCCTAACAGGCTGCGGAAGAAAGGCAAGGCGCTCAGCCGCAGTGTATGGAGCCTCGGTGGTGTCCGTACAAACTTTGGCGAACGTACAAACTTTAGAACCTTCATACGAAAGACACAATAGCAACGGAAAACTGCGCTACTCTTGGGCGGTGGAGTTGGCTGCAACCATTTGAGGTCCGTCGGCCAGCCACGCTTTCGGCGATACCACTTCTACTTGATGCCCTTTGATGCCCTGGTTCGATCCCCCGCGAGCAGGGCACTCTAGACCATCAGCGCCCATCAATATCAGCCGTCCGGCGAACACCGAGGAATAGGTGGGTTCTCGCTGAGAACAAACGGCTCGGCCAGTCTCTGTTGGGAGTAGGCCATGTGGGCTCCCCCGATTGCGTACGTCCTGTTGAGGTTCCACGTGTGTCTTTGTCCCCACGTTTCTGCTTCATCCCAATTCATGAATATGGGCAGATAAAGAAACGTAGTTTTCTCCCACGGAATCTCTACCGGTACCGTCTCTGACCCAAGGACCGCAGTGCCCCCACTTATGACAGATGAGTTTATCCGGATGTGTTGTTCCTCTTCCTGGATATGGCTGGGATAAGCTATTCCCATAACCAAGTGCCCGTCCTGTCCGAACACACATCGAAGCGCGCGGGCGTTCCGGATGATTGGCGTCGGGACCTCCACGCTGTCTCTTCCGTGGGGCCAGTCGTAGCGTCCGTATGGGCCAATCTGGAAGAACTGCTTGGTGTCCCCTCGCACAACCCCAATCGCCCAGCCAAGATAAACGGGATCGGCTGGTCGCCATCTAGGTTCGAGGTAGTTTGCGATAGGTATAGCCGCAGTGATCATCATGACAGCCACCGACGCTAATGCGGCGAGATTAGCCCGAATCCACCGGAGGAGGGCGTCAGGTTAGCGTCCTGAAGCGGCAAGGAGGTACTCCTGTGCTTCTGGGATAATGGTTTTGCAACAAAAAACCGACCCCGGAAAAGGAGCACCCAATAGATGCTACCACGCAACCACCCCGACCGTATTCGCATCGCCTTTGACGACCACCGCCTGGTGGCCAATGCCGGCCTGCTCCTGCCAGCCACCCTCGCCCAACACATGGGCCTGGGGGAACTCGTAGACTATCACCTCGATCTCGGCAGTGCGCCGGGGCGGGCCAACACCGGCGACAAGATGCATGACGCTGGTGGCTTCCGCGCTGGCGGGCGGCGACTGCATCGACGACGCCGATGCGTTGCGCACCGGGGGGACGGCCTGCACCCTGGGCGGCACGGTCAAGGCGCCATCCACCCCCCGCTTTCGCGAGGCCAGGCTCTGGGCACTTTCCTGCGCAGTTTCCGGTGGGGCCACGTCCGTCAACTCGACCGGGTGAGCCGGGAGCTGCTGGCCCGGGCCTGGCAGGCGGGGGCGGGACCCGGCGACACGCCGTTCACCATCGACCTCGATTCCACCATCTGCGAGACCTCCCGACTAACCAGGTTTTTCAGACCGCGCCCGCCGCCGGGTTGAGAGGTAGGCCGGTATCCTGTTGCTTACCATCGGACATGGGCACCAGCTGGTAGCCCAGTTGGGCCGCCCGACGCTTGGCCGAGCGCAACGCCCGGTGCTGATACTGACTTTCGTAGTATTCGGCGCCAGCGTCCACGTACTCCTGGCCGTACCGCAGCATGGAGTAGATGACGCAGGCTAGCTTGTGCGCTGTCGCCGTGATGGCTTTGGGCGCTCCCAGATGGGCTTTCTTGCGGCGCAGGAAGGCGCCCAGAGCGCTGTCGGAGCGGTGCAGCGCGTTGGCCGCCAGACGCAGCGCCGCCGCGCCCCGGTTGGCGCAGGCCTTGGTCTTGGAGCTGATGACTCTGCCGCCGGTGACCCGGTTGTTCGGGCTGAGTCCCAGCCAGGACGCGAAGTGCTTGGCGCTGGGCCATTTCGTCATATCGGCGCCAATCTCGCTGAGCACCTTGAGCGCCGTGAAGCCGTCCACGCCGTCGATCCGGGTCAGGTCCACCCCGGTCATCCGGTACAGTTGGCGCTGGACATCGAAGCGGGGCGCGTTCTTCTGATTGCGCTTCTTGCCGTTGGGAGCCGGAGGCTCGCCGTCGCTGCGGTCTTCAAACCGCTCCAACTGGGCTTCAATCTCACGGTCGCACTCGGCAATCCTGGCCTGATACGCCCGGTACAGCTCCAGGGCCTGGGTTAGCTCGAAGAGGTGCTCCTCCCGCCAATGGCCCTGCAGCGACTTGGCAATGGTCGCCTCGTCGGCCTTGGTCCTGCGGTCGCGCAGCCGCGCCAGCGTCCGGGGGTTCCGTTCGCCGCCGGCGATGGCCTCCATGATGTCCATGCCCGTCTTGCCCGTGATGTCTGCGATGACGTGCTGGAGCTTCACGTTCATCTGGGTCAAGGCCTTCTGCATATGCTGGATGTGGTGGGAAGCGTACTCCACCAGCATGGCCCGCTGCCGCAGGTAGCTGCGCAGGCGGCGTATGTCCCCGTCAGGCCGGAAGGCTCCCGACAGCAGTCCGTAGGTGTGCAGTTGCTGCAGCCACTGGCAGTCCAGCACGTCAGTCTTGCGGCCGGGCACGTTCTTGATGCGCCGCGGGTCCACCAGCATCACCTCAAATCCGCGCTCTTCCAGCACACCGAACAGAGGTATCCAGTACACCCCGGTGGATTCCATGACCACGGTCTGCACGCCACACTCGGTCAGCCAGTCAGCCAGTCGATACAGGTCCGCCGTGAAGGCGGCAAACTCTCGCACCGGCTGCTCCGCGTGGTTTGCGGGAACCGCGACGAAATGGCTGGTGGCGCCCACGTCGATACCCGCCGCGTTCAGGTTCAGCTGGGACAGCCCTTCCGGTTTTGCTTTGCCCTTGCGTGTGCTCATCATTCCCTCCACGCCTGCAAGGTAGACGTGTCGCCGGAGGGAGTCACTAAACTCGAACAATCTATGGAACGGGATCGCTCCGCTTGGAGCGTCACCAATGATGCAGTCGTAAGACTCCCGGACCATGCTACCCAACGGGCAATCTGCACCAACGTTTATTCGGTCTTCGTCCAGACAACACGTCTCGCCATGAGCATACGCACCCGGCACGGCCGCACCAGTTAGTTGCCTCTGCACGGGCCGGACACGGGCTTAACGATGCTTGCTACTAACACAGACCATTGCCGAAGGGATCTTCGCGTTATTAGACCGGCTGGAATGGGCGAAGTCCCGGCTGCGGGGGTTGTGGAAGGTTGACTGCGAGGGATTCATGGCGCCATAGCCCGCAATGTGCTGAAGGCCGTACGCCGGTTGGGCTCCACCACGGGACCGCCTGAGCCTGACGGTTCAGGCGGCCTTCCCCGGTTCCAGCAACCGGTGAGTTGGGGACATCGTTGCCCAGTTGCCCTCGTCTCACCACGGTAGGAAGCTGAACATCCACCCCCGCCATTCGCCCTTCCCCATCAGAAACCGGCTTTTTCAACAAGCCGTCTGAGATGAACTTGACAAGACTCCGGGGAATCAAACCCCCGGCCTGGAGGTGATGGGAGGGGGATGGGCAGCGGCAACCGAGTACAGGATCGCCCGAAGAAAGGGTTGCCGACCGGGATGGCTGCGAAACGCGAAGTTTCTGTGAGATGGGGGGTCAGGCCCGGAGCGAACCGGACGAGCTACGAAAATCGGCAGTGCCATGTACTGGCGCGGACTGGCTCGGCAAAGCCGTCGTCTCCGCATGACGCGGGAGTTTCAGTTGTAAGTGTGGCGAGGAAAAAGCCGGGCAGTGCAGGTCCAAACCACTGGCCAACTATTGGTAGATAAAGTGGTATATAATTGCTTATATCAGTCTCATTAACGCCGGTATCACGCTCATTTATCCCTTATAAGTGGCGGAGGGAGTGGGATTCGGACCCACGATACCCGGAGGTATACCGGTTTTCAAGACCGGCGCATTCGTCCGCTCTGCCATCCCTCCGCGTAGCTAAATCGAGGGATTTTCGTGCGTCTTCAGGCCATTGTGTAAATCATTTGTAAATCCACCGCCCTTCAGTGACTCCATTCTTTTGTCCAATTGCATTGCCGCCTCCCTCTGAAGGCCTGGCATGACATGAGAGTAGAGGTCTGCGGTAATCGCAATCCCCGAATGCCCCAACCGCTCCGACACCACCTTGAGATGCACTCCCTCTCCCAGCAGCAGGCTGGCGTGGGTATGGCGCAGGTCGTGGAGGCGAATCCCCTGAAGTCCAGCTTTCTTGGTCAATTTGCTGAAAGCCTTGGACACCGTGCCGGGGCGGAGCGGCGTGCCGTCCCCTCGACAGAATATTAGACTATCTCTCTGGACCGTGTTGCAATCTACCTCCTCTTCCATCCTCTTGAAGCAACTCATCGTTTCTCCAGGCAAGTGCAGCATCCTGGCTTTGCCAGACTTGGGTGGCCCGATTACCATTTCTCCCGTGCCAAGGCGCACTACACCGCGACTAACCGCCAGAGGTCCGGCTTCCATGTCCAGGTCCCGCCACCGTAATGCCAACAACTCGGAGCGTCTGATCCCGGTGAGTATGGCTATCAGAAACAGTGCATAATAGCCGCTCGGTTGGGCGACTTGCAGGAACTTATACACCTCTTCCCAGCCCAGTGTCCGTGCCTGATATTGCTTCGGCCTGGGCGGCTCCACCGCCTCAGCCACGTTCCGCGCCAAGGTACCCATCCGGACGCCCCACCTCAGGGCCTGAAAGATCAAACGATGGTGGTGTAATACGGTCTGTTCAGACAGCCCCCGGCGCAGGCTATCGGACTCGAAGGAATCGATGTGGCGGGAAGTAAGCTTGTCCAGTCTGATATGGCCGATAGCAGGAATGATATGCCGGTCCAGGATCCCCCGGTAGCCCTCCAATGTGCGCCGGCTGACGTGAGTCTCCGCATAGTCATGGAACCAGTGCTCCAGAAACTCTGCCGTGGTCTCCTTGGGAGGTTCTACGTACATCCCCGTGTCGTGTTGCCTCAGCAACTCCGTGAGCCGTTTCTCGGCGTCACGTTTGCCGGTATGCACGACCTCGGTCTTGTACTTCTTCCTACCCGTTACCTGGTCTACGCCCAGGTAGATATAGACGGTATGAGAGTCCTTGTTCTTTTTTGAACGCTGGCGTATATGACCCCTAGCCATTGCAAGCCTCGCCTCGCACCCAAGAAGAGATTGCCCGGAATTGCTGTGTTGTGTGACGAAGCGGGGAACTATCAGTAAGCCGCCAACCATTTCGCTTTGCTAAGTCGGGCGGTACGGACCTTACGCCCTTGGGCATTGGTACACTTAGCACAGCCTCGGGCCACGAAACGATATGAAAACTGTAAACGGCGGGCCGAGCGGCTGTCAACGGCTCCCCGTCCCTAGCCGCCAAGCATGCACGGTTCTGACAAAATCCACTCTCCATTAACCCATCATACCATGCCCACATTACTGCTTCCCCGTTCTCATTGGATTCTGTCCTGATAAGACCGAGGTCGATAGTTCGAGTCTATCCAGGCCCACCATTTCCGCAGTTTCTGGTAAAATCAGATACAAAATGACGGCTTCTTCTCTCAGGTGCCACCAGATGAATGGTCGTCAAGCAGGTTTTTGACCACAGTCTTCGTGCATACGGCAAACGGTTCATCAGCAGCCTGAAGGCCTCCAACCGGTACTCCGAGGGGTACCTGGCCAGCCTGGAAACCAGTGTCGCAATGGCTGCACTCTACTCAGAGCAGCAGCAGTGGCCTGATGTACAGGAGATCACCACCGAGCACCTGGAGGAATACCTTGCGTACCTTCAGGACCGGACCAGGTGGTTCGGAGAGCGGGAGAACATAGTCCCCAAGAAGCTGTCCAAGGGCCACATCAACGCTCAGTACCGCCGTCTTCACCGGTTTTTCAACTGGCTCGTGGAACGTGGATACGCCGGCGAAAACCCTTTGGTCCACATCAAGCCGCCCAGCCTGGATGAGAAAACGGTTCCCGTCGTCACGGAAGACCAGATGAGGGACCTCCTCACCCTGGCCGACCCCGCCCTCGCCAGGACTTCCGCCCACCACTTCCGGTTGGTTCGCGACCGGGCACTCCTCTACACGCTTTGGGACACGCCGGGGCGACTCGCCGAGATCGCCAGGTTGCGGCTGGATGACGTGGACCTTACAAATGGCACATTGCTGGTAATGGGCAAGGGACGGAAAGAACGCAGGATGCCAATTAGCGACGCAGCAAGGCCGGTAGTGTGGGACTATCTCCAGGAAAGGGAGTCCCTCATGCCCCGCACCAGCCTGCTGTGGGTGTCTGAGCAAGGCGAGGCCCTACTGCCCAACGGCATATCCCAAGTCCTGAAGCGCTTGGGAAAGCGAGCGGGAATCGCCGACCTGCGTCCTCACAGGTTCCGCCATTCCTATGCGGTCAACGCCCTTCGGGCCGGGATGCCGGAGCAGGTCCTGAAAATAGTCGGCGGCTGGAGGAAGATACCGGAGACCTACTTCAGGACATTGGGAGAGGAGGACGCCAAGCAGTTTCACCGGCAGGTGAGCCCTGGGGACCGGCTTGGGAGAGCGGCGTCTGTTGGAAGGGCTCGGCAGCGGCCGGGCGGCGGCCGGCCCAGGGGCAGGCTGTGAGGTTTACTTTCGGAGGGACTTCGTGCCATTTGTAGGCCCTTGCCCGGCGCCCGTCAAGCCTGGGGGATACCGAATGGCCTCGCGAATCAGCCCGACTTGGTCAAAGGCATTTTCCTCGGAGCGAAGAGGCCGATGATCAAGAGGCGCCCACACTGATTTGGACAATTGCGAAACGGCTAGGGCGGGTGGTGTGCAATAGAATTTCACGACTATCGTGGTGGAGACGCGGGAGGTCCAATCGCCCACTTCCTCAGTCTTCCCCACAAGGGCGAAGTTTTCACCCTCGGCGCGTATCTCTTCCGGATTTGGGCGCCACTCTGCAATCGAAACGGGTGGAGATGGGCCTGACCCGGGCCCAGATGGCTGAATACATTGGCGTGCATCAGCTGACCGCCAGGTCTTGGGAAACGGGAGAGGAGACGCCCCGCTGGAAGAACAGGAAGAAGCTGGCGAAGTTGCTTGGAAACGACTTGTTCGGTCACTGGAAATAGAGGCTGCCTCATCATCCCACACAGTCCACAGGGCTTACGGCTCATGACTGTCTGGCTGTGCGGGACGGAGTTCCGATGTGGAGACAATGGACGCTAGACCAAAACGAGCAGTCTAAAGCCGCTTAGAAATTGGGGATGTTCGTGCTTTGATGAAGTCTCCGACACTTCGTGATTCGGACACCGGTGCGAGTCCACTTAGGTGGGCCTAAGTGGATAGTAGGTGGTACCGTCTTCGAGATGTGGCTGGGAGGCCTGTGAGCCTCCAAGGGCCCGTCACCCCGTCATTATGATGCAGCGGCGCGTAGGGGCTCTACACGATGTCATGCCGATGCCGGTCAGTCTGATGGTTCCTCCTCAAACCACTCGCCATCCTTCGAAACAACCCCTGAAATCTCGCCTCTCCAACTGTCCCATTATCGCTGACGGCCTATAGTCAGTCTATACGGAATATTCTCTATGGGGTGAACCAGAAGATTCGCAAGCAGGTTGAGTAGATATTCGGGTGGATGATGACGGTGGGAGGGTCTTCTCCCGGACTCGGTATCGGGGTATTGGGCTCACCGGGTTGGCCGGGTACTTCCTGGCTGTGGCCTTGAGGCATAGGAAGCCGGTTGACGCCCAGTCTGCTATACAATAGGCGGGAGCAGCCCGAGTCATCCGCGCCGGTGCTGAGAGTTTGCGTGATGCAATCAGCGCCCAACACTCGCTTGGACTGGTGAATCCATTGCTCCCTTACAATTGGCCCGAGGACTTCCCAGAAGATTGTCCACCCGAACACGCTCCACCTGCTGATGGGACATATTACCGCATCGTAGGAAACGACCCTCCTGCACCAAGCGACTTCGTTTCAATGTACCACCTGAATCGTAACCGGGCCGAGAGAGAAATCAGTCGTGGTAGGAGAACTCAATGTGAAACGATGGGCCTCTCGGTTCATGCAGAGCGCATGCACGCTATTGAATGTGCTCAACAATATCCAAAACTTGGCGGCAAGATAGCACGCCTATTTCTTACGCCGGCATCGGGGAAAGCAATTCAAACAGGCGGGGGCTTGGATTCTCACAACACTTGGTGGAAAGCACGAGGTTTTGATCCGTTGGGCTCCGCCCAAGTCTTACAGATCATATAGCTCAAAGGTGTGTTCCTGATGATATCCGATGTAAGAGGAGTAATACTGCCCCATCCTCCGTGGAGAGCATTTACTCTTGACAGAGTGCTTCAATATTACGATGGGCCTCGTCTCCTGCTGCAAAGAAGTCAGAGTAAGCAGTTGTTTCTTGCTTGGTGGAACGATTCGGACGAGTCAACTGAAAGGTGGATTTATCTACCTGTCAGCGAACAGCGCCTTCAGGAGATTCTCTCAGGAGAGATACCGTCCCTAGACGGGCTGAATGCCCCTGAGGATGGATACTTGTTTGTAGTAGATAAGGATTTGCATACGGATTCCATTACCAAAACGGTTATGACCGATGCATCCGCCTTACCGAGCGATACACTACCGCGTCAAGGGGCAAAGCTTAGTATCCCTGTACCGAAGGACGTCGGTGACCTTGCTACTAGGGAGCGGGCACATGTAGTGAATGTGAAGATGGAGAGTAAGTCTTCAGATCCTACGGGAAGAATCAGTGCCAAGATCGCTGGTCAGTTGATGGGCAACTTGCAGAGACTTGTCGACGCAGTTGGACAGGCAAAAGCCGGCGAACCTACTTCAAGAGGGGGAATACCAGATTCCATACTTAATGCAACACGACTAGATCCAATAAGCACATATGCTGGATCATTTGGAATCCGCTTTGAAACAAACAAGCAGGATGATTTATTTGGCGAATCATTGGTAAAGGAAAGTTTGGAGAGGCTTTTCGATTTGCTTGCCGTTGGCTATCAAGCCTCCGAGTTGACTGACCATTTAACGGAATTGAAGGCCCGTGTTGCTAAGAATTACAAGGACTTGTTATCGACGATTGAGACTTCCTTAAGCACAGCTTCACTAAGCTGGAGCCAACCGGGGACTTTGAACCTACGTCATATTAGCATGAACGAGGAGACGGCACGGAACATAATAGCGCAAATTGAGTCATTTGCGGACTTAACTAAGGATAATCTGACCCTCGAAGGCAGGTTTGTAGGTGGAAACGTTCGTACGTTGCGATTTGAAATCGAAACTTCGGACACAGATGAGCGACTCGACGGCTCGATTCACGAAGATGCTATTTCGGAAGTAGAGCAGACGAGATTAAATTCGTCATGTCGAGTTGTATTGCAGCCTACCCTACAGGTCAATGAGGTTACAGGAGAAGAGAGATCTATCTACACCTTGCTTAGCATCGAACCAATATAGGCTCATGCCCACGTCCAGCTCATAGTGGACGCCGGGCAGGATCTGCCGGGATTCCATCACGACCTCAAATCAAGGAAGTCTGCCACACGCTCCAAAACTGAATCAGGTACCCGGAACCCCGTATCAACAACCAAGTCTGCCAGCGACGCCAAGAGGGTAACTCTCCGTTCCACCGGGTCGGCGACAACATCTTGATATCGGTGCCCCTCGTGCTTGGAATCGTACCTGCCGGACAACACCTCCGGACTGGCTGTCAGATGTACGTGCTTCACACATGCCCCCCAAGGCCTTTCTTACCCACTTCAACTGGTCGAGAGTCCTCACCGAATCAACCACAAAAAAGGCTCCAGTAGGCGACCGGCTCCGCAACCCAAGTAGCCCGTCCCTAACCCACCTGCCAGCAGTGGATTCATCCAACGAAACCCCCGCAGCCTGAAGGGCACGCCGGCCTCCGGACAGCGGAGTCAGGAGTTCCCGGGTACTGACGACGCAGAACCCGAAGCGCAACTCCAAAAGCCGACTAAGGGTCGTCTTGCCAGACCCGATCGGCCCTGAAATGAGGACGACATGCTTAATGCTAGATTCCGGCAACCTAGCCACCTGCCAAGATTAACGAGTCGAGAATTTCCGAACCGCCAAAGAGATGGGAACAGGAAAACGATACTCAAGCCGGAGTGACAAGCTCAAAGTGCCGGGACCAAGCACCGTCAAGAAATTTCTCGGCTCTGGAACTAAGAAATCCTCGATGCTCCTCGACCGGTATCACGAAGAAAGCCCTAGCGCTGCCCCGGTGGTATAACAGGGCAAATGCCCCATGCCCCATGCCCCAGCCTCTCCTCGATCTCGGCAAGCCGTCCCCGAACCTGGTCTACTGAGGAACCGCGGCGGGACATGTGATGATACACAACTAAGCTCTGACCTCTCTTCAAAAAGGGTATCAACTCGTCGAAGAAAACATACTTGGGGCCACGCTTCTGGTATGGGCCAACACTGGATGTCATTGACATGCTGCATGAGTGGGACTTCAACATCAGGGTCTGGAGCAGTTGGGGGTCACAGACGCGGCCACCGACGCCATTACGGATACACTGGAAGCCAACGAGATCCCGGACGGCTGGCCCACAGAGTAGGTCATAGCTGGATATACCCTAGCCACAATCCCCTTCATAGCCGCTTAGAAGAAGCCGCACCTGCTAAGATAGGTGCGGCTTCTCGCTTGCCACTCGAACGGCTGTTCACTAGAATTGGGTTAAGCCGGGAAGCGAGCCGCAGTTGCTAGGACACGTATGAAAATGAGTTTGGAAAACGACCTGATAGATATCGTTAAGCATTACTTTTCTGCTGAAGGCATCAGTTACGGAGACAAAGAAAGCGCCAGTGACTTTGCGACACGATATTTTGAGATGCGCACCAGAAGGATTCATCCGCGACCGCGTACAGTTCACTTCTCCGATGAGATCCACGATTCTTTAGGTGCTCTTGCCCGTGAGAACGACGAGGACAATAGGGAAAAAGCACTAGATGCTTGGCAGACAGCTTTTCGAATTAGGTATCTTCTTGCTGAAGGCCAGACCGTTCTGCCATACCTGAGTGGAAGGGTTAGCAATTCAAGGACCCAGGACTGGATTCTATTGGATTACGGCATGCACCATTTTCATCTTAGCTCACAACTCGACGAGTCTGGGATTGTGAAAGGAAAAGATTACCTGCTATTAGTGATAGTGACAGAAGAGGCCGCATATTTTGTGGACGTAAGACTTCATAGGGATATGACAAAGCTCCGCTGGGTCAGACAAGACCTCCTCAAGATAGTAGATTCCAACTGGCCGGAGTTAATCAATCCACGAGTGCTTCGAGGAGTGAGGGGCTCTTCCATCACAGAGGACGAAGAAAGGGAGGTAAGAAGAAAAAGGGCTAACTACGCTCGAGCCTCTGGAGGCAAGGCCATCGCTCCGCTCGGCGGAGGAATGATGGCTGATGGCAGCAGCCTTATGTGCAGGTGGTGGGGAATGAAGCTTCTGCACGAGCTTAAGTGGCACGAATCATACTTACAAAGCAATTCTAGAGAGCTAAATGCTGCATTTCAGGCTAAAGGAATCAAAGCTAGTTCCGAAATGCAGTTTCAACTTGTTTCTTTTGACAGCCTAGAACTACCCCCAGAAGCCATTGAGTCGTTGCAAACGGACGATTATTCAAGTAGAGACCTACATCGAATGGGATTTGCGATCGTTGAATCACAAACGAGATTGCCGATTCGGTTGTTGTAGAGATGCAGTCGTGTTCTACTTTAACAAAGACGTCGCAACCGGCAATTGTAGGGGCGGTTCGCGAACCGCCCCTACATGGACATCATGCAACCTGTGGTAGATGCCTCAATGAACCGTCGATACAGCCCGTAACTCCACCACCGCAGATCCATCCGCCTGAATGGGTATGACTATGCCCAACCCGGGGCTTACTTCGTGACCATCGTTACCCAAGGTCGCATACCTCTCTTCGGTGAGATTGTGGACTGTTGGCAACCAGCAAAAATGGCACACTTTGAGACCCGAGATACCAGGGGCTGTTTTGAGGTGTAGTGAGCTCCCTGAGGGCCTTGTTGTGCTGTCTTCGCTGTTCGATTGTTTGAGCCTTCACCTCCCCTCTCCGTCGCAGTATGTCTTCGCGCCTGCCCCTCAGCACGTCGGAGGGCGTCACGTTCCCCAGAGCCTTGTGATAGCGCCGGTAGTTGTAGTAGCTGACGAAGGCCACGATGGCCGCCTCCAGGTCTGAAGGCAACTCATAGGGCAACTGGTTCACGTCCCGTTTGAGGGTCTGGTGGTAGCGCTCAAGCTTGCCGTTGGTCTGAGGATGGAAAGGGGCTGCCAGGATATGCCCAATGCCCACCATCCCCAGGTAGTCCCTGAAGGCTCTTGATACATAGCCGGGGCCGTTGTCGCTCAGCAACCTGGTCCTGTCCGTTATCGGGACCTGGTTCATGCCCGTCCTGTCCACGGCCTCCTGCACCACCTCTATGAAAGAGGCTGAGGTCATGTCGCGTTGGAGCTTATGGGCCAGGATGAAGCGGGAGAAGTCATCCATCACCGTCATCAAGTAGTAGTAGCCCCACCCGATGACCTTGAAGTAGGAGGCGTCGGTTGCCAACATCTGGTTGGGACCGGTGGTCTTGCGGTGATACTCCTTGCCGGCCTTGAGCTGCATCTCGGGTGACTTGACCAGACCCTCCCTGCGCAGGATGCGGTAGACCGTGGACTCGGAGACAGAGAAGCCCTGGTTGTCGGTGATCCAGGCGGCAAGTTGACGACAGCTCAGTTCAGGCGCTCGACGTGCCACCGTCAGGACCGCTTGCTCCTCAGGTTGACTCAGGCGGTTCCAGGGTGCCAGGCCGCCTCCCGGTTGATTCTCAAGCCCTTGGCACCGTTGCTCGCGCGTCAGCCACGATACGCGTCAGCCACGATAGTAGGTGCTCTTGGGGACACCCAGGTCCTTGAGTACCTGACGCTTTGGAAGCGTGGACGAAGCTACCCTGGCCAGGACCGTCGTCTTCTCGGACGCGCTCATGCGTTGGTACCGACATCGTCGGCAGGCACTGGGATAGCCGTTTTTTTGATACGGTAGACCTCCAGGGACAGGTCGGCCACCAGTTGCTTGAGCTCGTCGTTGTCACGCCTGAGTTGCTGGATCTCCTGGCCCGTGGCGTCCCGCACCGTCTCACGGGTAAGCCTCTCCTTGCCAGCCTCCATGAACTGTCAAGCAACTGTCTTGAAAGTCAATAGGAATGGGTGAGGGACTTGGTGTCCGGGTGGTTCCAAGACGAGCCGTACTTGAGCATGGAGTTGAGGATTATCAGCAGCTTGCGCATACAGGCGGTCAGAGCCAGCTTTTTCGGCTTGCGACAACAGGCGCTGGTAGAAGTCCCTGATGACCGGGTTGAAGCGGCTGGCTACCAACGCTCCCATGTAGAGGGCTGTGCGGACCCTGGCCCGTCCACCCCAGACGGTGCGTTTGCCCCGCAGGGTACCACTGTCCCGGTTGAAGGGAGCCACGCCCACCAGGGCAGCGATCTGCCGGCGGTTGAGAGTGCCCAGTTCGGGCAGGTATGCCAGAAGGGTAAGGGAGATCTGGTTTCCGATGCCAGGTACGCTGCGCAGCAGGTCGTCCTTCTCCCGCCATACAGGACTCTGGCGGAGGGTCTGGCGCAAGCCCTGGTCCAGGTCGTCCAGCTGCTGCTTGAGCCAGGCGATGTGGGCCTCGATGCTGGGCCGGACGGCCATGGCAGCACTGGAGAGGCGGTTCCTCTCCGCTACCAGCATGGTCATCACCTGGTGTCTGCGGGCCACCAGCGAGCTGAGGACTTGGGTCTCGGCGTCCCGGAGGGGACGCCGGGGAGGACGGACGGCCTCGGCGAAGTGAGCCAGGACCGCCGCATCCAGGGAATCGGTTTTGGCCAGCCGCCCAGTGGCCTTGGCAAAGTCCCACCTGGCGAGGGTTGACTACCACCACCGGCAGGGAGGCAGCTGCCAGGGCTGCCACCAAGGGCAGTTCCAGCCCACCCGTAGCCTCCAGCACCAGGGCTGCGTTGCTGCATCTGGGCCACCAGCGCCGCGATCCCGGCCGGGTCGTTGGAGACCTCGCGCCTGTCTCCCCCAGGACGGATGGCCACATCCACCTGGGCCTTGGCCACATCGATCCCTACGTAGATACCGTGTTGTCCATGAGAACCTCCCTGCGAACCGTCGGCCCGTCCTTGCGAGATGCGGGCTTGGTGGCCCAGGCAACTGTGCGGGCTCCTGATAAGGGTGCGGCGACCCAAGCTTGCATGACCCAGGGCGGGCCGGTCTGCCGCACCCCGCACACCTTCAAGAGAGAAAATTATCCACCTCCAAGCCAAGATACAAGGGCGGCGACAAGGTGTTCCACTGCGGCGGAGGAATCGTGTACCACCGGCACGATGGGAAAGAACCAAATTGGGAGCCGGGCGGGGTCAGGTCAGGAGCGGGGGTCCGCAGCCCCAGAGTGAGTCAGGAATCGTCCGGATCATCCGAGACCTGGGAGACAGCGTTCTCCCTGCTACGCTTGAGACGGTAGCTCTCGCCGTTCATCTCCAGGATGTGGACGTGGTGGGTGAGGCGGTCCAGCAGGGCCCCGGTCAGCCTCTCCGAGCCGAAGACCTCGGTCCACTCGTCGAAGGGCAGGTGGTGGTCACCAGGATGGAGCCCCGCTCGTAGCGCTGGCTGAAGACCTCGAAGAGCAACTCCGCCCCGGTGGGAGACAGGGGGACGAAGCCCAGTTCGTCGATGATCAGCAGGCTGAGGCGGGAGAGTTGTCTCTGGAGGTTGAGCAGACGTCTTTCATCCCTGGCCTCCATCAACTCGTGGACCAGGGCGGCGGTGGTGAAGCCCACGGACATCCCTTTCTGGCAGGCGGCCAGGCCCAGCCCCAGAGCGATGTGGGTCTTGCCGGCGCCGCTGTTGCCGACGGCGATGATATTCTCCCGGCGCTGTACGTATTCGCACCGGGCCAGTTCCATCACCAGCGCCTTGTTCACCGACGGGATGGCGGTAAAGTCGAAGGTGTCCACGCTTTTGACGGCAGGGAAGCGGGCAGCCCGGATCCGCCGCTCCACCATGCGCTGGTGGCGGTCGATGAGTTCCAGTTCGCCCAGCCGCAACAGATAGGTTGGGTGGTCCACTCCCTCGGCGGCGCACTGGGCCGCCATCTTCCCGTACTCCCGGAGGAAGCTGGGCAGTTTCAGTTCCTTCAGGTGATGCTCCAAAAGCAGCGTGGACCGGCTGTTCTGCCGCCCTCCCCGACAGCAATGTCATGTAGTCCCCGGCCGATGTGGTGTTCACGCTCACCCGGGGCAGGTAGGGATAGAGCTCCAGGTCGAGGCGGGGCGGCCGTCCCTCCAGCCGGCAGAGCACCAGGTGCTTCACCGCATCGAAGCTCAGGGCCCCCAGCCGGAGGGCATCTTTCACCGCCGATTGCACTTCTTCCAGGCTGAATTTCTCCAGCAGTCTGAGCACTTGGACGAACTCCCGCTTGCCCCTTCGTCCCATCCGGGACTCCAGCAACCGGCGCAGCGTGGCAAACTCCTCGGGAAGGTCCCATCCCTGCAGGGGAGCGGCCTGGTCCAGGGCGCCCGTCTTCTGCTCCAGCAGGGGCAGGTAGTGGACGGGGTCGAACACAAAATCGTCCCGCTGGTAGGAGCGGTGATGGCGGGCGATGACCTCGAACCCGCAACTGATGACCACCCGGTCCACGTAGCCTTTTATCAGAACGTCGCGGTGCCCGTAGGCCACCGGCGCCGAGTAGTCGTTGGTCCTGTACCTCACCAGCGACAGCGAACTCACCCGGCCTGCCTGTTTCTCGCAGGCGTCATAGGGCGCCTCCGGCAGAGGCAGCAGGGCCTCCAGGTCCCGTTCCATCCGTTGACCTATGCTCTCTGAATGACCCCTCAACCTGGCATCCATCCGCGCCAGGCAGCGACGCTCCAGGTGGGCGTTCAGGGTCTCAAAGCTCTCGAAGGATGGCGCCGGCGCCAGGAAGTTGCGCCGCATATACCCGGCCATCCCCTCGACCTTCCCCTTGCCGTTGCCCTTGCCGGGACGGCCGAACCGGTCATCGAACAGGTAGTGGGACTGGAGTTCCGTGAAGGCCCGGGTGCGCTTCCTCCGTCCATCCCCCAGGATCCTGGCCACGGCCAGCTTGGTGTTGTCGTACAGGATGCTCTGGGGCACTCCGCCCAGGAATGCGAAGGCCGGCACGTGGCCGTCCAGGAAGGCCTCGGTGGTCTCGGCCGGGTAAGCCTTGACGAAGCATCCGTCGCTATGGGGCAAGTCCAGGACGAAGCAGTGGGCTTTCTGTTCCACCCCGCAGATGATCACCAGGGCCTCGCCAAAGTCGCACTGGGCGTGGCCCGGCGGATGGGACAGGGGCACGAACATCTCCTGCGACCGGCGGCGGTACTCCCTTACGTAGTCCTTGACTATGGTGTACTGGCCGCCGAACCCATGCTCGTCCCTGAGCCGCTGGAAGATCCGCTGGGCTGTGTGGCGCTGCTTCCTGGGACGCCTGAGGTCGTCTACCAGGATTTGGTCGATGACGGCGGTGAAGGGCTCCTCCTGAGCTTGTCGAAGGGTTAGGACGCCGGGGCGGAGTCTGCCGCCGGTAGCCCGGCGGCGCTGAGTAGGCCAGAATCTTGCGCACCGTGTCCCGGTGCAACCCGAACACCCGGGAGACCTCCCGTATGCTCATTCCATCCACCATCACCGCCCGCCGGACCCGTAGATACACGTCCACCTGGTACATCCATCCCACCACCCATAAGCACGACTTCGAACCTATGGATGGCAGAGGACGGTACATTTTTCAACCGCCAAAAGTCAGGCAGTCAATCCGTCCAGGTGGTCCACTTTACCTCCGCCTTTTACACCGCCCAAGGGCGATTTGGTCATCGCCCCGTCCATGCTCAGCCAACTCCAGTCCCGTCCACCATAGCTCCAGGAACACCCCGGCGGCCACCCATTCCTGGAAGCGCAGATGGGCCGTGGAGCCGGAACAGATGCCCGTGGCGTCCAGGGCTTTCCACTGGCAACCGGAGCGCAGCACGTAGAATATGCCGTCGGCGCAGGTGCGGTCGGCAACTCGGGGGCGGCCCCCGCCCAGAGGATGGGTATTCACATGCTGGGGGATCAGAGGCGCCAGCACTTCCCAAAGCTCGTCGGAAACCCGGAAAGCGCCGGTGGTGGCGTTGGTTGGCGTGGCCGGGCCCTCCCGCTTCGGCCGGGGCGGCTTGGGTTCTTTCGCTTTCGTCATTCTCCTAGTCTAGCCTGAATTTGGTTTTTAGGATAGGCTCTAAGTCGTACCGCGCAACCGCGGGTCCAAGACGTCCCGCATCGCATCACCCAGGAGGTTCCATCCGAACACCACCATGGCGATGCATAGGCCGGGGAAGACCGCCTGCCAAGGCGCTATGCGTACGTTCTGGGCGGCCCCGCTCAACATGGCCCCCCAGGATGGCTCTTGAGGAGGTGCGCCTATTCCGAGGAAACTGAGGCCAGCCTCGGCAATGATGGCGCCGCCTAGGTGGATAGTGACAATCACGATGTAGAGCGAAAAACAATTGGGGATAATGTGCCGAAGCATGATCCGCCAGTCGCCTACGCCCAGAGCTCGGGAAGCCAGGATATAGTCCATCTCTTTGATCGCCAGCGACTGTGAGCGAAGTATGCGGGTGGCGCTGGGTATGTAGGCTATGCTTAGGGCGATAACGACGTTGTTGATTGATGCTCCCAACGCGGCCATGATGGCAATCGCAAGGATCAAGCCGGGAAAGGCTATCATGGCGTCAACGATCCTCTGGACCAGGAGGTCCGCCAACCCCCCGTAATGAACGCTGGCGACACCTACGACCATGCCTATAGTTGTGCCAATGAAGGAACTGAGTATGCCCACGTAGAGGGAGATTCGGGCTCCGTGAAGGAGTCTGCTGTACATGTCCCGGCCCAGGGAGTCTCCGCCCAACCACATCTCGGAGTCGGGCGGCGCCAGGATCCTCGAGGAGTTCGGGAATGTATAGTCGTGAGTTGCAAGCAGCCCTGCAAACACGGCGACGAATATCAGGAGGCTTCCGATTAGACCACCGAATACACCCAACGGCTTGTGCCGGACGAACTGCCCGACGTTCTGCCAGAAAGTGCGCTTTGGCCTCAGGCCGGAGCCGGCAAGGTGGTCAAAGGAAGTTGTATCTACGGGCTGCTGACTCATTGCTCTCCTCGTGATGGCGAGTTCAGGTTACGTGTACCGGATTCTGGGGTTCAACCAGGCATAGAGCAGGTCCAAAAAGACGTTTAGGGTCAGCACGAGCACCGCTAGGATGACGATAATGGCCTGAATCATAGTGTAATCGCGCCAGAGGATGCTGCTTATCAACAACCGGCCCATTCCCGGTACAGTGAAGATGACCTCGATTGCTACGGTGCCAGAAATAAGCGATCCAAACTCGTAACCTGCTACGGTCACCACAGGCAACATTGCATTCCGCAGGGCGTGACGGGACATGATTACGCGTTCGCCTAGACCCTTGGCGCGCGCGGTCCGGATATAGTCCTCCCGCAATACCTCCAGCATGGCGGACCTGGTGATCCGGGCTATAAAGGCCATGTTGGAGAATCCCAGGGCCATTGCCGGAAAGAAGAGCTGCTGGGCATTTCTCCACGGATCAGTCCATAGATCGCTATAGAGTAGCGGAGGAATCCAGTCGAATAGAATGACCAGGAACAGAATTACCATGATTCCGACCCAAAAGTTCGGGAGGGCAATCCCCATCAGAGTGATTAGTCTGGTGGCGTAGTCCGCCTTAGTATCTTGCTTTATGGCGGAAATTACGCCCAAAGGCACGGCCACGCAGATTGCCAGGAGCACCGCCATGATCGCCAATTCCAGGGTGACTGGGAACTTCTTCTTGATGTCGTCTATGGCAGCAGTCTGGTAGAAGAAGGACTGACCGAAATCGCCCCGGAGCATACCCAGGATCCAGTCAAAGTACTGAAGAATAATGTTTTTGTCGGTCCCCAGTTCCTTTCGGAGTGCTTCTAACTTATCCTTCTGGAAATTGAGGTCTTCCTCGGCCACATCTCCCGCGAGAAGCAACAACGCAGGGTCTCCGGGGACAACGCGAAGGAGGATAAACACAATCGCTGTTACCAAAAAGACAGTGGGGATAAAGAGAAGCAACCGCTTGGCTATATAAGCCTGCATCTTTCCGCTCCAACCGTGGGATCGCCGGGCGGTCTGGCCAGTAGATTAGACGCCTCGGGCCAGGGCTAAACGTGGCCCTGGCCCGAGGCGCTTACGAAGCGAAAGTTAACACGCGGGGTCGCACCAGAGGTGTTCCCATCCAAACTGTATCTGACCGCTGGCGGTGGGGTGGAAGTTCTGAATCCGGAGGTTTGACACCCAACCGCGGTTGAACCAGAAAGCGCCCACCACCGTGTTGTCACCCTGTAGTAGGACGTCGTCGACCTCTTGGACCATAGCGCGCCGCTTGTCCGTGTCCAATTCCTTGCGTTGCAACTCGATTAACTCTTGAACCCTCGGGTTCGGATTCGGGTCGAATCTCGTGTTTCGTGGAATACCGTACCCCGCCGCGTAAAAGTCCAACGCCGACGTAGGCGATAGTATTGATAGGCCTAGCCCTTGCATGGCAACCTGATAATCGCCACGCTCGTAGGCGTCGAAACCGGCGGCGGCCTCAACCGGGCGGATGTTGAAGTCGATGTTCAGGAACCGCTTGTACTGCTCTTGGGCCAGCACGGCCATATCGCCGTAGAACACTGCGATTCTCGCCATAATGGTCGCCTCGAAACCGCCGGGATACAAGCCGGCCTCAGTCAACAGTCTCCGCGCTTCCGCGATGTCATCGGGGTGCTTCTCGCCATTCAGTTCTCGGAAGCCCGGGAGTTGATCTACCTCTTCCGGAGTCTTTCCAAACCATGTCCCAGGTGGCATTGGTGTGCCCATCCAGGCCCTGCCGTCGAAGAAAGTGTCGACGTAGGCCTGACGGTGCATCGCCAGATAGAGGGCCTTTCTTACCCTCGGGTCGTCGAAGGGTTTGACGCTGGCATTGATTAACATTGCATATAGGGAACTGGGTCCTTTCCATTCCACCCTGAGGACGTCTTTGCCGTCCTTCTCCAACTGGACTATCTGGTTGACCTTAAGGTTGTTGCTAGGGCCATTCTGGATGTAGACTTTTTCGGTCAGATAGGCGGCTGCAATGGTGCCAGCGTCAAGGATGATAATGTGTTGGATACCGTCGACCCTGGGGTACCCCTCACGCCAGTAATCGTCGTTCTTTTCGTGTCTGTAGCCCACGTCCGTGGTGAATTCCACTATTCGGAAGGGACCGGAGCCATTAAAATTTTGCCAATCTGAGCTGGTCTGGGCGATCCCCTGGTCCAGTACGGTGTGCTTCGCTATGATCGAATTGGTATCAACGGCGATCAGGGGAAGAAAGTCCGGCGCCGGGAACTGGGTCACAACCTCCACCGTATACGGGTCAATCACGCGCCAGCTTTCGGTCAAGTCTGTCCAGGACAACACCGCGGATGATGTGTTCCGGCCCACCAGGGCGGGCACGCTGTCAGGGTCCTTCATGGCCCGGAAGCTAAAAGCGATATCGTCAGCGGTGAGGGGCACGCCGTCATGCCAATTCGCATTCTCCACGATCTTGAAAGTGTAGGTCATCCCGTCCGCGCCTAATTCCCATGAGGTGCAAAGCTCGCACCGTAGGTCAACGGGGTCGTCGGTCTCCGGGTTGAACTCGATGAGATTGTTAAACACTGCTCCGGTGACCCTGGTGAGGGGAGAGCCGGACCGGTGAACCATTGCCTGCCTGGGGTTGGCGTAGGCGTGGGCAAGAATTGTTCCGCCGGTCTTGATGGCTATTTCGGGCTCCGTGGTAGCCGCGGGAGCGGAGGTCGGAGCCGCCTGGGTCGCGACCGCGACTTCGGCCATGGTGGTTGGCGCCCGGCCTACAAGAGTCGGCGGTTGCCAACCTTCGGCTATGGGTTCCGCTCCTTTGGTAACCTCTGCCTGCGTCTCCGCCACGGATGCCGGTTGGGCGGACTCTGCTGGCTGGGATGGGGCGGAGCCGCTGCCGCAAGCTATGATCATGGCCGAGGCGAATGCGATGAAGGTGAGCAACGCAAGGTTTGGACTCCATATCTGTCGGCACTTCATGGTTAAGCCTCCAAAGTTAAATATCGCCAGGTCCCCTTCAACATCTGATTAGCGTAATACACCAAGTATCATAATCATTGAGACGTTTATCGTATAATTTACGCCATAGTTGAGCATGCTGTGATTTAGAAACAGGATACGCCAAGTGTTAGAAGTTATAGGATTATAACCATGCAATTAGTCATCGTCAACTAACTAATATGGTACCCTTTGTTACGATACTCGTATGTAAGAAAATTGATTTGGTCAATATGCGGAATGCCGAAATGCATGGCGTCTTCTTGAACTCGCAACAAATTACCAACGGCGCGGGAGAGGCTGGTGGGGGAACCTTTGGGGAATTGGATGTACAGAGGCGACGAAGAGGGTCCTGGTGTCTTAGAGTCTATCCTAATAAACCTTTGGGCTATGGCATTTCATAGCTGCGATAGGGGGCATAACTTGATTTTAGGATAGGCTCTAAGGAGCAGATCAATGGACGCACCTTCAGGTCATACCATCAACTGGGATATTCCCCGCGTCTCAGGTGAGCCATTGCCTATTTCTCTCCAATCCAGTGACCGCCTTTTCATCGTTGGTCCGAACGGCTCAGGAAAGTCGGCATTGATCCAACACCTCGTTTCTGGGCACCAAGGTCGAAACATTCGCCGCATTTCAGCCCACCGGCAGACATGGCTAGACTCTGGGAGCCTCAATCTCACTCCGCTTGGCCGGAGGCAGTTCGAAGAACAAAGTACAAACCGTGAGAAAAACGACAAGGCCAGATGGAGGGACTACGACTCCCAACAGAAGCAATCAGCGGTACTCTTTGACCTCGTTGCCAAGGAGAATACACGCGCCCGTTCCATCACTAGCTTCGTGGATAGCAAAAACCTGGAAGAGGCTTCCAGACTCGCCGCCGAGTCAGTTTCAGCGTTCACACAACTCAATGACCTTCTATCGCTGGGAACACTGTTGATCACTCTGGAGAATTCAAAGGACGAGGAGATACTAGCGAGGCATCGTAATGCAACCGATGCCTACAGCATCGCTCAAATGTCGGATGGAGAACGGAATGCCGCAATAATCGGAGCGACCGTGCTTACTGTGGACCCTGGCACGGTGCTGTTGATTGACGAACCGGAGCGACACCTTCACCGTTCCATAGTCGTCCCGTTCTTGGCAGCCTTGTTCACCCAGCGCGAGGACTGCACATTCATTGTCTCCACGCACGAACTCGGTCTCCCCGCTGCCAATCCGACAGCAAGTGTCCTCATGGTGCGATCATGTGAATGGGAGAGCAACAGAGCTACGGCCTGGGACATCGACCTACTCCAACCTAATGACGAGTTGCCGGAAGAGTTGCGGCTGGCGATTCTAGGCTCACGACGTACAGTTCTTTTCTTTGAAGGCACCGGGACGAGCTTGGACTTGCCGATCTACAACGCTTTGTTCCCGGATATTTCAGTCGCGGCCAGCGGCACGAGTACCGATGTCCAAAGAGCCGTTGAAGGCATGCGGGGCTCACAAGACCTCCACCACGTAGAGGCATTTGGTTTGATTGACAGCGACGGGCGATCCCAAGAAGCGGTGAACGCCCTTTCTCAACGTGGAGTGTTCGCGCTCGAAGTTTACTCTGTAGAATCTCTGTACTACTGCTCCGATGCCCTTGATGCCGTAGCCATCTGGCAGGCCCAATCGCTAGGGCGAGACCCGGACGCAATGCGAGAATCGGCACTTCAGGCTGCCTTCGTTGCCCTCGGAGAAAGTGGCCTTGCCGAAAGGATGGCAGCCAGACGTTGCGAACATCTTGTCAGGGATCAGATAGCTTCGCGGGCCCCAGACTGGAAGACCATCAGGGACCAGGCCTTGTCAGACTTCCAAATCTCGCTCAAATCTCCTTTCCACGATGAGTTGGCGAGATTCAGAGAGCTATTGAATGCCAACGCATTTGACCAGTTGGTAGCTCGCTATCCACTCCGGGACAGTCGCGTTTTCGAAGCGGTCGCACATGCCCTGGAGTTCTCGAAGAGAGAACTCTATGAGCAAACGCTCATTGCTCGGGTCCAATCGGATGACGTCTTAGCCGAGAAGCTGAGGGAACGCATCGGACTGCTATCTCTTGCACTTGGTGTCCAATCAACGGAGCCTGTGGAAGAAGGCGGATGACCATCACAATATGGCAAAGGCAAGGAACGTTCGCTCCTGGCCGATTCAATACGGGACGGACCGACATAGTAGCTGCAAAGAGGAACAACATATGGACAGCGCGTTCGATGTAGACAAGCACATTGCCCGTATCGGGGCACGGTTAGTCCGCGAGTTCGATGATGCCAGGGCGGCCACTTCGCCCACTGCTGTAGGCGATGCAATGGAAGTCCCCGTAAAGAAGCAGCTTGAGCAGCTTCTTCCCAGAGGGATCGCCGTAGGCTCAGGATTCGTAATTGACGGCTATGGCGGCACGAGTTCACAGACCGACCTCGTCCTATACGAAAGGGACATCTGCCCGGTATTCTCGATAAATGACACACCCGGAACAACGTACTATCCATGCGAAGGAGTGATCGCTGTCGGACAGGTCAAGAGCACTCTCACAAAGAAGCTGCTGGAGGATGAGTTCAAGAAAATCGCCTCGGTCAAGCGACTTCGGCGCCATCCCGTGCATGATGTTATGCCGCATCCGACTACCGGAGCGCCAATGGCCTTACACCGCAGTTATGGCAACATACAAAACCCATCAGTAATCGATATTACTGAGAAGAATGAGACTAGTTCCGGCAGACAGATCTTTGGTTTCATAGTTGCAGGCAAATCTCAGATACAAGCTGACTCTTTAAGAGGAGCATTCGTAGATTTTACCTGCACGACCGGGGATAGCTTGTCCCCCAATATGGCTGTGCTGCTAAGTGGAGGACTATTGACCTGGGGCAATGTCGCTAAGGAGAAGCTCCGGGAAATCGAGTGGTCAGGGCAGCACAAGAGCTACGGGCTAGTGGAAAGATCAGGGAATCACCTCACGTGGGAAGTCTCATGGTCCGCAGAGGAAGCCGATTTCCTGAGATATGAAGAGGACACCGAGCCCTTTCGCGCGTTAATTCGGTGGATCTCCGAGATGTACAGAAGGGGAGAGACGAGTGACGCTCGCGCATTCGACCAGTATTTCCAAAAGAAGAAAGCGTCTACTTCAAGCCAAGTGAGTATTATTCCCAAGTCACCACGGAAATAGCAGGAGTGCGTAGATCAACTGAGCCGGGATAGTCTGGCTCGGGGGGAGGCAGCGATCTCGGCCTTCCCCTCTCTGTTGTGCTACTTCGACGTGTACCGATTGAACCCCACTCCGACCGCCCCTTATCCCGAATCCACCGAAGGAGGGCGTCGGGTCAGCGACGTGGAGCGTCAAGAAGGTGCTCCTGTGCTTCTGGGATAATGGTTTTGCAACAAAAAACCGACCCCGGAAAAGGAGCACCCAATAGACGCTACCACGCAACCACCCCGACCGTATTCGCATCGTCTTTGACGACCACCGCCTGGTGGCCAATGCCGGGCTGCTCCTGTCGGCCACCCTGGCCTTGCACCTGGGTCTGCCCCAACTGGTTGACCGGCGCCTGGACCTGGGCGATGCGCCAGGCCGAGCCAATCCCGGCGACAAGATGATGACCCTGGTTGCGTCCGCGCTGGCGGGCGGCGACTGCATCGACGACGCCGATGCGTTGCGCACCGGCAGGACGGCCTGCGCTCTCGGCTGCGTAGTCAAGGTACCTTCCACCTTGGGCACTTTCCTGCGCAGCTTCAGGTGGGGCCACGTCCGCCAACTGGACCGGGTGAGCCGCGAGTTGCTGGCCCGCGCCTGGAAGGCCGGCGCCGGACCCGGCGACTCGCCCCTGACCATCGACCTGGACTCCACCATCTGCGAGACCTACGGTCTGGACAAGGAGGGCGCCCGCCACCACGGCTACACCGGCGCGCGGGGCTACCATCCGCTGCTGGCCGTGGCCGCCGGCACCGGCGACGTGCTGATGGCCCGCCTGCGCGAGGGCCGGGCCCACACCGCCCGCGGCGCTGCCCATTTCCTGCGTGAGACGGTGGGACGGGTTCGCTACGGCGGAGCCAGGGGACAACTCACGGTGCGGGCCGACAGCGGCTTCTACACCCACGCCGTGGTCGCCGTCTGCCGCAAGCTGGCCGTGCGCTTCTCCATCACCATCCGCCAGCACAAAAGCCTGCACAATCTCATCGAGGCGATACCGGAGCAGGACTGGACGCCCATCCCCTACTGGATGGACGGCGCCGCCGATGTGGCCGAGACTACCTACACCCCCTTCGAGAGTGAGCCCGACGCCGCGCCGGTACGGCTCATCGTCCGGCGGGTGAAGCCCACACCCGGTTCCCAACTGGCCATCTTCGCCACCTACAGCTATCACGGCTTCATCACCGACCGGGAGGGGGAGACCCTCGAACTGGAGGCCGACCATCGCCGCCACGCTGAGATCGAGAATGCCATCCGAGACCTGAAGTACGGCGTAGGGCTGAACCATCTCCCCTCGGGGCGCTTCGCCGCCAACGCCGCCTGGCTCGCCGACCAGGTGATGGCGCATAACCTCGCCCGCTGGACGGCGCGGCTCGGCCTGGGTGAACGGATCGTGACCACCAAGACCCTCCGGCGGCGGTTCTTCGCCCTGGCCGGGCGGCTCACCCGCTCCGCACGCCGGTTGACCCTGCATCTTCCCAAGCGTTGGCCGTGAGAGGAGAAGGTCACTCGCGCCCTGGCACGGCTGCGAGCGATTCCACTCCCAGCCTGCAACTGACCCACCCACCGGACAACCGAAGGTTCCCGCAAACTCACGCGACCCGGTCCGCGAGAATTCCCTGCTGCGTATTTTCTCGCCATTCCCGCGCATCGCAGCTCCCGCAGACGGCCATAGGGGCCTTGTGCGGCGACTGAAGACCGTCCGCCGACCTCCCTTCTGCCCCAATGTAGCCCAGGCGATCTCCCCTGTGGCTCCCTCACCCTCCTTCCGCTGTCCTCACGCCGTCCAGCGGTGGGATTCGGGCTTAAACGCGCATGCACCTACCTTATCCAACGGTGTAAGAAGAGGGCAACCATTTCCGGCTGCCCTTATGGGTTTGGCGATGCAAAGGTTTTCGAGTCAGGATTGCAGGTAACGCCGGGCTGTTTCCCGAAGCTGGTCGGCGTGGTTGTGGATTTCTTGCAGGGACTCAATGGTGTGGCGCGTCTCGATTTGAGCGCCACTGCTAGCCCTGCTGCCATCGAACAGGCCTATGTATTTTTGAGACCTGTTGAAGTGAAAACGGCACAGCGGCCTCCGGTTATTATCGTGCAAAAAAACCGCACAGTATTGCTGTGCGTCCCGAAGCGTTATTCTCTCGGAATCAACTACTTCTCCGACAATAGCTTTGACAACCGCGTAGCCCTCCAACTCCTCATCGGTGGTTTCGGTGTCGCGCCCTTCTTCAAGCGGTTCTTCCATCTCTTCCGAGGAGCCCCCAAATTCTTCAGATGGGGCTTCTTCTTCAACTACGGGCGTAGACGTTTGATTGCCTCTCAATAGGGCAGTGACCAACTCTTCAACAAACTCACGGAGAGCTTGCTGCGCCATTTCCTTGATGTCTTGGGTCATTCTGCTTCTGGGCGGAAGTAAGGGTCTGGCAAGCCATTCCGCGAAAGCATCATCAGGCTGATGATGATATTGTTGGTTCAGGGTCTCCTTCATTCCACTGATGTATTTGAAGCGAGACGCTGTCTGGACGGCCCCAAGGGGGTCGAAGTCATCTTTTGTGAAATTCTTGAATTGCGTAAGGTCATTGTCAGTCAAAGATTCGAGGTTAACTTGCCAAAACGGCTCCTCATCCATTTTATTTGGTTCTGCTTCGTCGGTGAAAAACTTGTAGATGACGCCGTTGGTAAGTATCCCGATTTTGGCTCCGGCAAAAGGAACGAAAGAGAAGTAGCGTCCTAGCTGATTAATTTCGTCAGTGGAAAGCCTGTTTGATAGCTGTTTACACTCCATGACAAGGAGGGGACGCTCCCCCGACATCAAAGCGTAGTCGGCCTTCCAACCTGTCCTCGTTCCAAAATCCGCAGTGTATTCAGGTACTACTTCTGCCGGGTTGGCATCATCGTACCCAAGTGCTCGTATTAAAGGGAGAATCAGAAACTGTTTTGTCTTTGCCTCGTCATCCAGCATCGGCTGCAGGCTAGGTACTCGTTCTGCCAAATCCTTGATGTCCTCAATTGCCATGATGAATTCCTTTGCGTTGAGTGAGTGGATTGTCGTTGTGTAAACTGGCCCTTACGGTGAGCGGACGTAATCTAGGAGACAAACAAGTGCGGCTTTTACGTTACATAACTGCCGGCAAGGCTTATCCGGATATCCATCCGGTCTTAACCTGAACCGTCGGCAAGCCGCGCACTCACCAGACGGTTCAGGCTCACTCCTGCTTCAGCGGCTTGAAGAACAAGGGCGCGATGCGTTTCGGGGGGGACGCGGACCATAAACTTCCCGCTGTAGGCACGATCCGCCATTGGCTCCGGTACTCGCTCATTGTTGGATTGCATATCCGCAACACAGTCGGACACCAATTCGTGAATACCGGAGAAAGCTTCTGCCTGGCTGGTAGAAAGCCAACTTAACAGCGGAAACTCTGCGCACAGCCCAACAAATTCTCCATCTTCAGGCGACCAAGTTACTCGATATGTGTAATGGTCTTTCATAATTCAATTCTTCTACTTCATCTAATACTACAACGACGGTATGTAGAAAAAGCCGGCTGATGCTTCCTGTCTGACTCCGAGTCGCCTGCCGTGGGGGGCTTGCGGCTATATGTCGCCAGATTCAATTTCGCCTCAAAAATCACCTTGCCAGAAAATCCGTCGTTGTAGTACTAACTGTTAAATTCTTTTCTAACTTCTTAAGAGCTTTTATGGCCTTCCTGACTTGATAGTCTTTAGCGATGCCGTTGCGATTCTTCTGTACGTTCACCCGTGGGTCTCTTGGCCAAGGGGTCCGGTATACCGAGTGGCTTGTTCCCTGCCGCCGAGGAGGCCCAAAGAAGTGGTCACATACCTTGGCGAGATAAGAAAACTAAATGCCGCTGGGGTTCTTAAGAAGTTCCTGGATTACCGCTGGTATGTCTATCGTGGGTTAATCCTCTCATCAATATTTTTATCTCGTGCATGATTCACACTCCTGTCTGGTCTGGGACCTAAATTCCCGATAACGCCATGATACCATTAATGATACTGCCTTTCAAGGAGGGTTAGCTGCGGTCCTGGTGGCCGAGGGCCTGGAAGATCAGGGCAATCGCGTCTTAAATCCATTTGTTCGGAGTCTATGCAGGGGTATTTCGGTCACCCCTGGCCGTCGTTCCAGCGAAAGCTGGAACCCAGAAGTTCTGTGGACAAGCAGCGTAACAGGTCAGAAACGATCCTGGATTCCGGCTCAAGGCCGGAATGACGGGTTGCCTGCGGATTTTCAAACACTGTCCCCCAGAAATCAAGACGCGATTGCCCTGCAACACACCACCCTTGGGGCAGCCCCGTCCCCACCTGGTCCTTTCCTAAATAGCGTGTTCCAGACAACTGTGACACTTCTGACACGGAAGTTCCAGCCAGTGTTACAAAGGAGAAAATTGCGAAACTCCACTGCCCCCATCCGTCGCTCCCGCGAAAGCGGGAGCCAAGTGCTATCGTAGTGGATTCCCGCCCCCGTTCAAGCCGGGGGCAGGCTTTTCGCGGGAAAGACGAGTTGGTATTTTCGTAGTGATACAGGCCAGTATCTGGCGAAGCACAACGTTTCGCAATTTTCTCTACAAAGTTGAATCTTGAGATGCAGGCGGTTTCCGCGAGTATGGCCGTATACCGCGCGGCCAGCGAAACCCGCCGCCCGGCCTGCGCATCGAGAGAGGTGGAGAGTTGAAACGCTTGAGCAAAATCCTGATCGCGGGGTCCTGTCTGTTACTGTTAGTTGCTTCGTTGGCGGCTTGCGGGGGCGGCGCTGGACAGAGTGGCCGGAGCTGGCAATCTGATCCTGGCCCAGGTGTGCCGGCGTCCGGGGACCGGGCGCCGGTCAAGCCTCCTCCGGCTGACCAGGCTCGCCTCGTGGAGAAGAAGGCTGTCCCCCATCGCGGGCCGTCTGAGTCGGAGAGATTGGCCCCCGACCGCCCCGCCGCCAGGAAGCCGCGTCCGGAGGAGAGGCGGACGGCTCCCAGCGGCCTCACGGCTGGCGAGGTCGATGACAACGAACGGTTCGACGAATATCTGCGCTTCCGGCAAGAGTACCGGGGCCCGCACGTCAACGACGTCGACGTGTCGGAGCGGTACAAGATCAGGGTGCTCGACAAAAACAATCGACCCATCTCTGACGCCATGGTTTGGGTCTCGACGGAGTACGACACCGTGTTCGAAGGCCGCACCTACGCCGACGGGAGGACCCAGTTCTTCCCCAAAGCCTTTAGCCGCACGGGCAGCGTCCGGGTGTTCCGCCTTTATGTCGAGAAGGACGGGGTGAGCCAATACCTCGACGTCGACCGGTACGAGGGAGACGAATGGGTGATCAAATTGGACATGAGCGAGTCCCACCGCCGGCGCGTCCCGCTAGACGTCCTGTTCCTAGTGGACTCTACCAGCAGCATGGCGGACGAGATCGAGCGGATCAAGTCGACGTTGCTGTCGATATCCGAGCGCATCGACAAACTGCCGTCCCGCCCCGACTTGCGCTTTGGAATGGTCACCTACCGGGACAGGGGAGACAGCTACGTCACCCGGACCTTCGACTTCCAGCGAGACGTCCGCGGGTTCCTTAAGACCATCGAAAAGGTGCGGGCCGACGGCGGCGGCGACTACCCGGAGTCGGTTAATGAGGCGCTGCACGTCGCGCTACACTAACCGGATTGGAGGCTTGAGGATGCGGTCCGCCTGGTGTTCCTGGTGGCCGACGCGCCGCCCCACCTGGACTACCCACGCGACTACGATTACGCCACTGAAATGATGGAGGCCAACCGGTTAGGGATCAAGGTCTTTCCCATCGCCTCGAGCGGCCTGGACGATCAGGGGGAGTACATCTTCCGGCAGATTGCGCAGCACACCATGGGGAAGTTCATCTTTCTGCTCTATGGGGGCACAACCTCCCATAGTGTGGGGCAATACACGGTGCAGCAGCTGGACGACCTGGTGGTGCGGTTGTTGGTGGAAGGGGAGCTAGCCCACCTGGGCCGGTAGGCGCCGCCTTCCGCGAATATCCGACTGGCAGTCTCAATTAAACCAATGTTAACCGTTCCTTCAAGTTCCCTTAACCTATGGGCCCCGCGCAATTGATACTCCCACATGGCGCATCCGGGAATCCTTCCTGAAGGCGCCATTGGGTTGGGACCTGAATGTAAACGGGATTGGAGGACAACCGAGTGAAACACATTCGTAAACGGGTGCTCTTGACGGCTTTCGTGGCTCTGGCGGCGGACGCTGTCTATCTGGGAATCTTCACCGGATGGACCTGGAGTCCGGCAGGCAAGGCGGAAGCCGGTTCGATCGGCAGGCACACCTCTGCCTTTGGCCGAGCAAAGAACGCAATCTTCTTCGTGGGCGACGGTATGGGAGTATCTACCGTCACCGCGACCCGGATCCTTTCGGTCGGAGCGGACGGGGACCTTACCGTGGACAAGTTGCCGTTCACCGCCCTGTCACGTACCGCCACCACCGACCTCACCTACAACCGGCGTCTCGGCGACGGTATCGACATCCTCTGGGGCGGCGGCAACCGCGGCGGTGGGCGGGGCAGGTCAACGGAAATGGGTCCAAGAGATCGTCGAGTGGGACTTCACGGTTGACCCCTCCTTGATTGAGGGTCCGGAGACACGCTACCCGCACTACAAATCGCGCGACCTTTCCGACAAATACCGTCAACGTTCACGCTGGTCCTCCCCCGGAGGGGAAAGGGGCAAGGGATGTTAGAATCTGTCATGGTCGCCATCCTGAAAGTTGTTGCGTATATCACATGCGGGCGTCGTCTCCTCATGTTCGAACACGTGGGTATCCCGGAGGCCGGGATACAAGTAGTCCAGGGAACGGTCGAAGAAGGTGAAGCGCCGGAAGCCGCCGTCATGCGGGATGCGGAGGAAGAGACCGGCCTGAGTGGTCTGACCATGGCAGGCCTCCTGGGCGGCGAATTCCTGAACCTCCGCCGCGGCGGGTCCCCGCAATGTCAGCACCGGTCTTACTTCCACCTGGACCTGCCGGGAAAGCCTGCCGGGCGCTGGCGGCACTACGAAGCCCACGCCTCCGACGGCTCTCCCCCGATTGAGTTCGAGCTGTACTGGGTCTCTGTGGACTCTCCACCGCTGCTTGCGGGCGGTCAGGACAGATATTTGACGGACCTTCTGAAGAGGCTAGACTCGGCGGCCTAGACCCCTCCCGACGCCTACTGACCCCCTTTGATCCAGTCGGCGCAGCGTTCGCCGATCATTATGGTGGTGCAGTTGGTGTTCGCCCGGATCACGTTGGGCATCACCGAGGCGTCAGCCACCTTGATGTTTTCCAGGCCGTGGATGCTCAAGTGTTGGTCCACCACCGCCGTGGGGTCGCTGGCCGGGCCCATCTTGCAGGTCCCAGAAGCGTGCGTCGTGTTAAACACAGTCTTACGCATCCATGCGTCCAGGGCTTCGTCGGACGCCAAGTCCTCCTCGGTGGGTTGCAGGACCCTTTCGACTATCGGACCAAAAGCCCCGTGCTCCAAGAGCTTGACGGTAATCCGTACCGATTCCCGCAGCCGCTCCCGGTCGCGTTCTAGTTCCAGGTAGCGGTAGTTGAGGGACGGTTGGACGGTGGGATCGTTGGCCGAGAGCCGTACCTCGCCCGCTCCATCGGCCAGTTCCAGGATGCAGTTGAAGCGGACTCCCTCGGGGTTAAATGGGTCCGCCCCGCCGATGGGGGAAGAAAAAGATGACGCGGTGATCTGCATGTCGTTACGGTTAGGAGAACCTGCGGCGGTGTAGCGGAGGGCCGTCTGGGTCCGGGGCGCCAGAGGGTCCTGCTCGTGGTCGTCCCGGACCTGGCAGATAACCGCCACGATGGGGTGGTCGCGAAGGTTCTGGCCCACGCCGGGCGCCTCGTGGACGACGGGAATGCCCATCTCCCGCAAATGGCCGGCGGGCCCCACGCCGGAGAGCATCAGCAATTGGGGAGATGCCATAGCGCCAGCGCTGAGCACGATCTGGTCCGCCTCGATCTGGTAGACTTCTCCTCCGCTCTCGACTTCCACGCCTGCGGCCCGCTTTCCTTCGAACAGGATTCGGCGCACCATAACGTCGGACCGCACCGTCAGGTTGAGCCGGTGACGCACCGCGCTCAAGAAGGTCAACGCGGTGCTCATGCGCACACCCTCGGGGTTGTTCATCGGAATGGGTCCGACGCCGCCGGAGTCGGGGGCATTCATATCATAGTCTTCCGGGTATCCCGCTTCCAGCGCCGACTGCACGAAGGCTTCCTGGAATGGCAGCCAGTCCTCCTGCCTGAACCGGCGCACCGGGATGGGCCCCTCGTTGCCGTGAAAGTCGTCGGTGATGTCCATGTCCGTTTCCATCTTGCGGAAGAAGGGGAGGACGTTGATGAACGACCACTCGTCGTTACCCTCGGACGCCCAGCCGTCGTAGTCTTCCGGGACGCCCCTTAGGAGCACCTGACCGTTGATCGCGCTGGTGCCGCCCACCACCTTTCCCCTGGGGGCGGGCAGCATCTCGGTCTGGTCCGCGGAACCCTGGGCCCACCAGGTCCAGTTGTGGGGCGCGCCCTGTGCTGAGGCGTCGGGCTTGTAGCCGTATTTTAGGTCGTCGGGGTAATACTGGTAGTCTGGATAGTCGGGTCCCGCCTCCAATAACAACACCGAGCGTCCGGCGTCTTCGGCCAACCGCGATGCCACGGTACAACCACCGGAACCGGCCCCTATGACGATTACATCGTATTTCATTGTCGGCCTCCTACCGCCCCTCTTTAATGAAATCCGAGATCCGCTCCGCGATCATTATCGTGCTTACATTCGTGTTGGCTCGAGGAGCGTCTGGCATCACGGACGCGTCGGCGACCCGCAGCCCGGTCAGGCCGTGCACCTTGCCGTATTGGTCGATCACGGCCATGGGGTCCGACGCCGGTCCCATTTTGCAGGTGCCCACCAGGTGCTGGGAGGTCCTGACCGTCCGGTGCAGCCAGGCGTCGAGGGTTTCGTCCGACGCCAGGTCTTCGTCTGTGGGCTCCAGCCTCTCCTTCATAATGCCCCGGTACGGCTCGCTCTCTGACAAACGCACCACCAGCCGCACGCCGTCCCGCAGCCTCTCCGTGTCCAAGTCGTTCTCCAGGAATCTATACTCAAGCAGGGGTTGGACGTGGGGGTCCGAAGATGCCAGTGTCACCTGACCCGACCCCGCGGCCAGGTTCAGCAGGATCGACATGCGGAAGTCTTCGCCGGGCCCGGTGAGGTCTCCCATCGGTGTCGAGAATGTGGTGGGGAAGATCACCATGTCGTTGCGGAGGTCCGATCCGGTTGCGGTGTAACGGAGCCCCAACTGGGTCCTGGGGGCCTCAAAGTTCATCTCGAAATCTTCCTGCGCGCTGAAGGCAATCCCAACCTGGGGGTGGTCTCGGTAGTTTTGTCCAACGCCGGGAAGGTCGTGGACTACGGGGACTCCCACGCTCTCCAGATGTTCCCTGGGCCCCACACCGGACACCATGAGCAGGTGGGGGGAAGCTATGGAGCCGGTGGACAGGACGATTAGCTCGCCGTCGACCTCGAAGGTCTCCCCGCCGCTCTCCACCTGGACACCCGTGGCGCGCTTGCCATCAAACAGTATGCGGGTTGTCAGCGCGTTGGGCCGGATGGTCAGGTTCAGCCGGTGGCGCACCGGGTTGATGTAAGAAAGCGCCGTGCTAAGGCGGACACCTGCCATGTTATTCATGGGCAGCGGGGCCACACCGGTGGAGTCGGGGTTGTTCATGTCCTGGCCCGAGGCGTACCCCTCGGCAATGCAGGCGTCGCGGAAGGCGAACATCAGGGGTTCCCACGCCTCTTCCTTGTGCCGGCGCACACGCATCGGGCCATCGTTACCGTGGAAGTCGTCGTGGATGTCCTGGTCGGCTTCCATGCGCCGGAAGAAGGGGAGCAGTTTCAAGTACTCCCATTCTTCGTTCCCCTGAGCGGCCCAGGAGTCGTAGTCTTCGGGCAGACCGCGGAGGAACACCTGGCCGTTGATCGCGCTGGTGCCCCCGACGACCTTTCCCCTGGGAGCGTACATGTCGTTGGGCCGGTCGTCGGTAGGCTTGCCGACGAAGGACCAGTTGTGGGGCGCGTCGTGCAGCGAGGCTAGTTCCGAGTGGTAGCCGTTCTTCAGGTCTTCAGGATAGTTGTCGATGTCCGGATAGTCCGGGCCAGCCTCCAGCAGCAACACCGACCGTTCCGGGTCCTCCGATAACCGGGCCGCCATGGCGCAGCCCGCGGACCCTGCCCCCACAACGATGACGTCGTATTTCATAGCTGTTCCTTCCTCGTGAATTTGCCCTCATCTCAACCTTTTCCCTCAGGAGAAGGGGCCAAGTCCCCTCTCGCTCCTAGGGAGGGCTAGGGTGAGGGCGTCTTTACTTCCGGCGATAATACCATCCCAGCGGGGTGGCTTCCAAAGGAAAGGGCCGCAGACTCTTGCCTGCGGCCCCGCATGTCCCATAAGGAAATTGGAAACCGATGGCTACCCCAGTCCGTTGCGGAGGAGGCGTCCGGGGAATGCTCCGGTGGGCTCACCGTCCTCAAAGGTGATCTGTCCGTTCACCATCGTCCAGCGGTAGCCTTTGGCTTTCTGGATTCGCCGCCATTCCCCGCCGGGCAGGTCCTCGGCGACTTCGGAGGGCAGCACCTCCAACTTCTCCAGGTCGTAGACCACGATGTCCGCCGGGGAGCCTTCTTTGATCGCGCCCCGGTCTCGGAACCCGCCGAAGTGGGCCGGGAGGTAGGACAGCTTGAAGTGGGCGTCCTCCAGGGTGATGACCTTCTCGTCCCGCACCAGCCAGGTCAGCATGTCCGTCGGGTAGATGCCGGCGGTGAGGAACTTTACGTGCGCGCCGCCGTCGGAAACACCGGCGACGATGTGGTTGGAGTCCAACACCTCGGCGGTGAACGCGGCCGTGTCGCGGCCCTGGGTCTCGGCGTAGAACTCGGTAGCCAGGTCGTCCTCCACGCACAGGTCCAGCAGCGCGTCGATGACGTGCTTGCCCTGTTCGTCGGCTATCTGCTGCACCGTCTGACCGGCCTGGGGGCTGGAAGCCTCGGTCTCGTCGGGCGCGAGGGCGATCATCCGCCCGTCCACAACGTTGACCACGAAGGACCTGAGGCGCAGTTCAGGGTTGGTGATGCAGCGCCCGCCATCGTGCTCGTACTCGTATCCGTGGGTGTCGCACACGAACTTGCCGCCCTCATTGTCGACGCAGCCGCCCTGGTGCGCGCAGACGACCGAGAGCAGCTTGTAGCCGTCGCGAGTGTTAATCAGGAAGTAGTCAGCGCCGCCGGCATTCACCTTGGCCGGCAACTGGGTATAGTCAGACTCGGCCCCGATGTCGATCTTTACCTTGCGGGTCATCACCTGGAGGCTGCCGACGGAGCCAGGGGTGACCTGGATGGGGCGCCTGCCCGAGTCCCATTCTTCCTTCAGCTTGCGGCGCATCTCCGGGTCCTGCATCTTGGCCTTCCTGGTGGCCTTGTCCCCCAGGGTGACCTCGCGCCACATGGGAGTGTCGTCGAACAGGTTCCAGTCTTCGAAGGTGAGCTCGAAGCCGCCGCGGCGGGTATTGCCTTGCCCGTAAACCCGTAGCCCGCGCTCGGCGCAACTCTCGAGCCAGCGGATGCGCTCGCGGTGCTGCTCGGGGTGGACGGAGTTGGGGGATACCGCCTGGTACAGCACCGGGCGGCCTGAAACCTCGGCGACCCTTTCGAAGAACAATCGGGCCCCTTCTCCCAGGGGACGACCCTCTTCGCCGGTCTCCTGGTAGGCCAACTCGATGAAGCCCTCGTCCCGGTCGCGGAGGACCTGGGCAAAGGTCAGGACCTCATGCTCCGAGAGCATGTCGGTAATCATCGGGGTGCCGTCGTAGTCCCGCTGGACCGAGTTGATGCCGAGGACCTGGGCCGACCAACCGCAAGCGCCGGCGTCCATAGCTTCGTGAATGAGCCGGCACATCTCTTGAAGCTCTTCCTCGGTGGGGCGGCGGGTCTTGGCTTCGTCCCAGCCCATGACCCAGGCGTACAAGGGAGTCAGGGGCACGTAGGTGAGGCAGTTGACGCCTTTGGGAGTGTTGGTCAGGGCGTCGATGAAGTCCGGGAAGGTGACCCAGTTCCAGGGCATACCTTCCTTCATGGCGTCGTAGGGGATGGCCTCGTTGCGGGTCATGCTGAGCATGGCCCGGTCCTGGTCTTCCACCCGGGAGGGCGCGAAGCCGAACCCGCAGTTGCCCAGGGCTACCGAAGTCACGCCGTGCCAGCCGGACAACGTGCAGTAGGGGTCCCAGAAGATCTGCGCGTCGTAGTGGGTGTGCAGGTCAACGAATCCTGGGGCCACGATCAAGCCTTTGGCGTCTAGTTCCCGGTCGGCGGTACCGCCGTTAAGCCCGCCGATCTTGACGATTTTGCCGTCTTTGATGGCGACGTCGCTAGTGTAGCGCGGCGTGCGCGTTCCGTCGACGATGGTGCCGTTTCGGATGATGATGTCGTAGTTCGGCATACTCTCCCTCCGATTGCAGTGTTTTTGCAGTGTTGGAAATTTTCGGGACTGAGGAGTGGTGTCCGGCAATTCTAGGATGTGAAGATTGTGTATGTCAATTATTCCAGCAAGGGATCGTGGGCGGTTATCGAGATTAACGCCGCATAGGGCGCGACTGCGACGTTTTCCGTCCTAACGCACTGCTGAAGGAGGGAGAAAGACTACCATCTGTCGCGAGAAGGTCTCGGGTCTTCCACCTATTTGCGCGGGCAAAAGTATGCGCAATGTGATTCGACAAAGAGGGAAGCAAGGTTAAGGGCGTTCAACGACCAATAGACGCTCAATGAACGCTCGATATATGGGGGACGCCGGGTTCGGGTGGTGTCGGGTGGATACGTGGGGGAAGCGGGACCGCGCCGGGTCAGCGGCTACCTGCCGTGGCAGCGTTTATACTTCTTGCCGCTTCCGCAGGGGCATTTTTCGTTCCTGCCAATCTTCCGGTCTACCATGCGGTGGACGTTCCGTTTGTCCTCACAAACAGCACAGGTGCAAGCTGAGGGGTGGTCGGCGTACCAATTGGGTCGTACCATTCTGTTCCCGAATTCGTCCTGCTATTGGAGCGATTTGCCCGTGAAACCGGTCCTAACCTCTAATCGGCTGCGTGCGCCCCATCGAGTTGGCCGGTCTCCAGGTATAGGACCCTTTCCGCGATGTTGGTTGCCCGGTCCGCGACTCTCTCCAGGTCGTGGGCGATCCACAATAGGTAGGTTGCCCGCTGGATGGTACCGGGGTCCTCCACCATGTAGGCCAGTAGGTCCCGGTATACCTGGTCGTAGAGGTCATCGACCTCGTCGTCGGAGTCACAAACGTCCCTGGCTTCAACGGTGTCCCCGTTGACCAGCGCGTCCAGGCTGCGCCTTAGCATATCAGTCGCCTTTTCTGCCATCAATTGGGATGTCGATCAAGGGCTTCAACGGCGGTTCTTCACCCATCATCAGGCTGATCTTGGCTATACCTTCGGCGTAATCGCCCATCCGCTCCAATTCCTCCGCGATGTGGAGCGTGGCGATCAACCTTCTCAGGTCCCTGGCGACCGGTTGGTGCGAGGCAATCAGCTCGATGGTATTCTCCTCCAACGCGGTACATGCCTCGTCTATCCCATCGTCTTCCCGGATCACCTGAGCGGAGGCTTCCAGGTCTCTGCGTTTCAGGGCGTCCAAGGCCTTGACCAGGGCCTTTTCCACCATGCTTCCGAGACCCAGTAGATCGTCGGTTAACCTGTCCAGTCCGGTTGCCAGGTTAGGTCGCATCATGATTGGTCCTCCTCGCTCTGTACGGCCATTCGCCCGGTCCTATTCCATCCAAGATATCGCCGAGCCAACGGGACCCTGTGGCCATGGTCGGACTTGGTCTGTTACGAAATCTTTCGTGACCCTCGCCTCAGGCTCATACATCCGATTATGTATAGCGGAGTCAGCAACGGCTTTCGATGTACAGCAGCTAGATTTCCCAAAAGTCTCCTCTATAACTCACGACTACATCAGGTAATTTACCAAATGAGAAGCGGAATGAGGCCCCGCTCAGGGCAATCGCATTTCAGGATGACAAGACTTTATGGAGGTAGGGAAAGTCCCATCCGGCCTTTTTGCGCTTGGCTTTGATGCCTATTTTCGCGGTGCGTTCCTGCTTGAGCAGGTTCAACGCCCAGTGCCGGGCTACAGCCAAGTTTTGGTCGGCATGGCCGGTCCTGACTCGGCATCGGTCCTCATCGAAGGCCATGTCCAAGACCCAATGCAGGCTGTTCTCGATGCCCCAGTGGGTCCGGGTAGCCTGAAGCAAGGACTCCGCCGTGGCCCGGTAGCTGCAGATGTAGTAACGCGTTTCAGTCGGGGCCTGCTCACCAGAACTCCGCCGGTAGCTGAGCTTGGCAACTCCTTTCAGCCCCGGCCACCGGCCGTGGGAGTCTACGTAGGCCAGTTCCTCCCGGTCCGTTATCACCCAGCACTCCCCGCTTTCCACTCTCCCATGGCCCTTGCTGGTCTGTTTGTAGTGGTAATGTTCAGAGTCCAGGGTCCCCTCCCGGTCGGCGCACTTGAACACGTCCTTGATATTCTCATAGAGTTCCCCCCCCTGGTTGGACTTGACCGCCAGAAGGTAGTCAGACCCCCCTCCCACGATCTGCCGGGCTATCTCCTTCTGGCATCCCATGGCATCAATGGTGATGATGCAACCTTGCAACTCCAGCAGGGACAGCAACTGGGGAATTGCCGTGATTTCGTTGGAGTGGGCTGATGTGCGGGTTTGGCCCAACACCAGGTGGTTCTCAGAGGCCCAGGCGCTCACCAGATGCAAGGCTGGACGGCCTTGGCCCCGGTTATGACTTCCTCTCAGGGTCTTGCCATCCACCGCCACGACCTGGCCTTGGGTCAATTCGGCAACCGATTTGACCCAGTTCATGAAGCACACCCCAAACTGCTCGGGGTCCAGGCGGCTGAACACCCGACCGAATGTGTCATGAGATGGGATGCCGTTGGGCAAGGGTGTCAAGGGCGGCGAGAAGGTGTACCACTGCGGCGGAGGAATCGTGTACCACCCACACGATGAGAAAGAACTGAATTGGGAGCCGGGCGGGGTCAGGTCAGGAGCAGGGATCCGGAGTGAGTCAGGAGTCTTCCGGCTCGTCCGAGACCTGGGTGGCGGCGTTCTGCCGGCTGTACCGGAGGCGGTAGCTGTCGCCGTTCATCTCCAGGATATGGACGTGGTGGGTGAGACGGTCCAGCAGCGCGCCGGTGAGGCGTTCCGAGCCAAATACTTCGGTCCACTCATCGAAGGGCAGGTTGGTGGTGACCAGGATGGAGCCCCGCTCGTAGCGTTGGCTGAAGACCTCGAAGAGCAGTTCCGCTCCGTTGGGGGACAGGGGGACGAAACCCAACTCGTCGATGATCAGCAGGTTCAGGCGAGACAGTTGTCTCTGTAAATTCAGCAGGTGTCTCTCGTCCCGGGCCTCCAGCGGTCCGCTTTACCTCGTCTTCACCGGCGCGACGGGCCAGCGCGGTTCCCCAGTCAAGGAGGCTGCCCGGGCTTACTGCGGGGATATGACCACCTGGAGCGTGGCCGGTGGAACGTCGCCCAGAGCGTCCTTGTCGATGTAGACGCTCTGGATGACGTCGCCGTCCTTGGTGCCGTACACGACCTTGTTCTTCGTGTCCTTGGTCTTGTGCAGCGTTAGAGTCAACTTTTCCATCGTTTTCATCTCCTCGTTGTAATCGGCGGAGGCAAAGTGTACCGAGTGTTGCATGAATTGTTACCCAAGAATTGGTTCGAGCCAGGCGGTCCCACGAGAAGCGCCGCGCCGTCGCCCGGTCCATCACAAGTGTCCCTCGTCAACCAGTCGTTGCGAGTCCCGTAACGCACCGTCCGGTGCCAGAGCTAGCCCACCCGTCCAACACGGTCAAAGGGAGCCTGGGCAAGAGGCCGGTAGACTCGGTGACTTCATCATCGAATTCGAACCGTGTCAAGGCGGTCGTTGTCCGAAAACTGCTCCTGCTCCGGCATGGCGCCCAACTCCTCAGTGACTCCAGGTGGGCCACCAGCGCCGCGATCCCGGCCGGGTCGTTGGAGACCTCGCGCCTGTCTCCCCCAGGACGGATGGCCACATCCACCTTCCCCACCGACCCAGGGCGGGCCGGTCTGCCGCACCCCGCGTCAAGGCGGTCGTTGTCCGAAAACTGCTCCTGCTCCGGCATGGCGCCCAACTCCTCAGTGACGGTGTTTCCCCACCGGCGTCATTGGAGCATGCATGCCCCTCGGCCCGCAACAGCTAACTGTCAGGAAATCGTGGCTGGGGTGGAGCGGAGGGCCGAGTGTTATGACCGGGACGCAGGAGACTGCCAGGGGTGTTGGCGTATGCTTCCGAGAAGGCTCCGCGGCCGGCCTCGGCCAGGCCGCACCACGGCAACGAAGACGGCACTAACCGCCCCGACGTTCCAAGATCCAGGCTGCGCCGATGACCAAGCCGGTCAACCCCAAGGTGAAGGGCAGGGTCATCATGAAGGTGAGCATCACGGCCTCCGGCTGGACGCTGCCCAGCGGCAGGTTGACGGCCCGCACGATGACGACGATGGCCAGCAGGCACAGCCAGGCTATTGCTGCGTATTTCGATGCTCGTTTCGTTTTCGAGCAGGCCATGACTCCCACCTCTTCTCCGGCTGACGGAGGGCTTTCCAACTCATACGTAACTGTTGAGTGACCGGTTTCCCCTTCCGGCTCGCCCGTCGCTCTGCTTCACAGGATGCAGGTCGGCGTCCCGTCCGCCGTAGGAGCCGACACCGACGTTGCGGATGACGGGCAACAAGAACTCATATCGGAGGTCGTGCTGGTAAAGTGCGGCGGCGCTTACTGGACAGACCCACCCCCAGTAAACAGCCGCGACATCGGGGTTGCGGAAATCGGGGTTTTCCGAAACTAACCAGATAGCACTTCCAGTTTCTTGCCTCCGGATTACTCGTTCTTGGACGAGAGACTTTTCCACTTTTTCGACAGCCAAGTCTTATCAGGACTGCGCTCTAACCCAGCCGCAATAGCTCCCGCCTGGTCCGTCAGTCGAGTATACGGTTCACGCCCGTTTTCAGCCCCTATGCCGTACGCCTGATCCGACGGTTTTGGGGATTGAGTCCAACCAGGGATTGAAGCTATGTTGGGTGGGGGCCAACAAAACCTGGAACCTTGTCGCCGGAAGTCGTTGGAACTCCAGCTCCAGTCAGTCCTTGCGGGCTTACTGGGTGGAGACGGGATGAGACCAGGAACTGGGGGGACGTCGGAACACTCAGTTTGTTAAACTGGATATCAACAACAATTGGAAATGCGAGGCGAAAATTGCGGGGTTTTCTCATAGCGATTCCCATCGTCTTAATTGTAATGTCAATGTCGGCTTGCCAGGGAAGCTCCGGTCCGTCCGGGGAGCAAGGACCTCCTGGCCCAGCGGGGCCCGCAGGACCAACAGGTGAAGCGGCCACTTTGGACAAGGATGAACTTCAACTGGTTCTCCAACAGTTGGAAAGCGCTGAAGTAAGAATAACCGCTGACGGTCCAGCGTCCGGTCAACAGTTGATGCAGGGTCAGACCGAGGCCTCAGTGCCTCCCAAATGGATGCCCGAAGCTTACACCAATTACTTTGTACGAGAGGCAATCAGGCGGTATGAGTCTGACGGCTTGGATTCCACTGTCGCCTACTACAACACCAAGGAGAGCGTGGACGGCCAGTGGTACGTCTTCATGATTGACGAAGACGGGACCGTGATCGCCCATGCCAATCCAGCCTTGGTGGGACAGCTTGCCTCGGACATCACGGGTCCCAATAACTACCCCACCGGCGCTGCCGTAGCCGCCACCGCCGACGAAAACGGTGCCTGGTTCGACTACACTTTCACCAACCTAGCAACGGGCTCGGTGGAGACCAAACATTCGTGGATGGTAATTCACGACGGGATTACCATCGGGTCCGGCTGGTACGAGGAAGGGCCGCGGAAGACCGACTCTCCTGTCTATACCCAGGCTTTCGTTCAACAGGCCATTAACCTTTACGATGCGGTGGGCTTGGATTCCACTGTCGCCTACTACGACACCGAGGAGAGCGTGGACGGCCAGTGGTACGTCTTCATGATTGACGAAGACGGGACCGTGATCGCCCATGCCAATCCAGCTTTGGTGGGACAGCTTGCCTCGGACGTCACGGGTCCCAATAACTACCCCACCGGCGCTGCCGTAGCCGCCACCGCCGACGAAAACGGTGCCTGGTTCGACTACACTTTCACCAACCTAGCAACGGGCTCGGTGGAGACCAAACATTCGTGGATGGTAATTCACGACGGGATTACCATCGGGTCCGGCTGGTACGAGGAAGGGCCGCGGAAGACCGACTCTCCTGTCTATACCCAGGCTTTCGTTCAACAGGCCATTAACCTTTACGATGCGGTGGGCTTGGATTCCACTGTCGCCTACTACGACACCGAGGAGAGCGTGGACGGCCAGTGGTACGTCTTCATGATTGACGAAGACGGGACCGTGATCGCCCATGCCAATCCAGCTTTGGTGGGACAGCTTGCCTCGGACGTCACGGGTCCCAATAACTACCCCACCGGCGCTGCCGTAGCCGCCACCGCCGACGAAAACGGTGCCTGGTTCGACTACACTTTCACCAACCTAGCAACGGGCTCGGTGGAGACCAAACATTCGTGGATGGTAATTCACGACGGGATTACCATCGGGTCCGGCTGGTACGAGGAAGGGCCGCGGAAGACCGACTCTCCTGTCTATACCCAGGCTTTCGTTCAACAGGCCATTAACCTTTACGATGCGGTGGGCTTGGATTCCACTGTCGCCTACTACGACACCGAGGAGAGCGTGGACGGCCAGTGGTACGCTTTCATCGTCGATGGTGAAAGCGGCTTTACCATTGCCCACCACAACCCCGTGTTGAGAGGAAGGGATCCCAGCCTGCGGGTGGATCCGACAGGCTACTTCTATGGCGATGACCTGCTGGGGGCTACCGAAGCCGGACGTTGGGTGGAGTACGTGATAGTCAACCCTGAAACCGGCGAGAACCAAAGGAAGCACACCTTCGCGGTACTTCACGACGGCTACATCTTTGCTTCGGGCTGGTACGAACAGTAGGTTCGCCGGGCGTCTGAATCTTGTCCGTTGGGCAGCGTCTTGCGCACCGTCTCCGGGTGGATGGCGTCAATTATCTCGCATTCCACCAGCCGGTCCGCCAGCAGTTGCAGCGTCCAGTACGCCCGGCCCTCCGGCGGTTGGGAGCAGGCCAAGGCAATCAACTGGGATCATGGCCATCCAGCTTCTTGGGGCGGCGGTTAAGCTGCTCCCTGCGTCCCAGGGCCCTCTCCAGACCTTCCTCCACACAGCGGCGGCGCACCCGTTCCACCGTGGCGGTTCCCGCCTCGAGGGCCCGGGCCATCTCCTCGTCCTTCATGGACCCGTTGGCCTGGTTCTCATCGCAGAGCAACAGGATGCGGGCGTGGGTCTGCCTGTAAGCTACCGCACGTCCCCGGGACACCAGCCCCTTCAGTTCCTGTTGCGCCTCCTCGGCCAGCGCCACACGGTATTTCTTCACCATCACATCCACCCCCCACTTCCCAACATTTTTCCTTCGGCTGCCGTCCCCTCATATTTTACCAGCCATCGTTTCAATGATGGTGGTCTACTAGTACCGTTTCCAGATAGATTTGTTGATACTGGAAAGCTGCCTCTAACTCTGGATTCCTGCTTGCGCGGGAATGACTAACAGGTGAAACAGATATCCGGTATAAGGCATATTCAAGTGGAAACGGTACTAGAGAACATACAACGTAAAGTAGAATCACTCGAAGATCTCTCTGCCGGGTCCCGGCTTAAGGCCACGTCCGAAACGAAAGACGTGCTTGGCCAAGCCACTGAAAATACGGACGAAGACTTGTCCAAAGCATCCAACCAGTGGCAATAAGCCATGTCAGCGAGACGAACATCTTAAAGTAGTTCACAGGCATCTCAAAGAAGTCCAACACACACCAACCTTAATGGAAAGCAGGCTGATATTGGGAGTGCGGACCCTGTTCTTTGTGATGGCCCTGTTCCTAATAGGCGCTTTCTTCCTGCCGTGGTTACGGTTGGCCGGATTGGAACGGACCGATAGCGGGGTGACGCTCATGGCATTGGCGGCGTCTCCGTGGGCTGCATATTTCTTCACCGTGGAACCCGTGCAGGCGGCTGTGCTTATAGGCGCACCTGCGGCGATGATGATATTTGCCATCTTCATGGTGAGCAAATATGCCCAGAGCCGGGCCACCCTTTTCGCTACCATTATGGTACTGGCCTCCGCCCTCGCATTGGTCATGGGAGCGCGAGGGCTAGTCGTCTCTGGCTCGACGCCTGGCATGGGACTTCAATTGGCGATAGCCTTGGCAATCTTGCTAACAACACACCAGTTGGCGATGATTGCCCAAGCCAAGCTCTACAGAATGAGGCGACTCCCCAAGGTATACCGGGTATTGAGCATAGCGACGGGCCGACGGCCTTGGCCGACCCTGTTAATCTGAACTGCTGGGAATTGGCATACCAATAGCTAAAACTGGTTATAAGAGAGGGAGCCAATGCCGCTAACATCCGAGTTGGACAGACCCGATAGCCCAGCAAGGAAGTTCCTTGAAGAGAAGTTTCCAAACACGAGGAGAGTGGTGCGAGACGCCAACACAGTGCTCCGCCAAGCGGAGACGATTCGACCGGCGGCACCGCTGCCTTGGGGCACGCTGGGAACCGCGTTTGACTACCGGGCCAGGTATTATTTCCGAGCAACCCCATTCCAAGACTTAACCGCATGGCAGGGCGCACAGGAAATTAGCGGCACGGATTTGGGCTGGGAAGATACCGACCAGTCCGTAGCTTGGTACGCGGACAAAATGGGTATACACATGGACTCGCTGGGTTCCCTGTCGGTACTACGGAGATTTCAAGGCAGAACACAAAGATACATTGGCCCTAACCCCGAACGGATGCTTTTCTCTCGGCCAAGCCAACGAGACAGCTTGATTCCCTCGGAGATTATAATGGACTTCTTCGCCAGCCTCGAAGACGTGCTGGCACGAATAAGACCGGAGGGCCGTCTACTGGAACTGAATGACGAGGAGCTGCTAGCTCGGTACTGCGTCGTGCTAGCCCTCTTTGAAGAGATGACTCGACCGGGGGCAGCCCAAGCTCGGTTATCCTCGCCACTGGTGCGCGAGTCCGACTGGACTGTAAAAACCTTACTACAAATTGTGCAGACCCATTGGGTCGATGATCTTTATCGCCTGTCCCGCGCATTCTTCTTTGTGTTTCAGGATAGGCTTTTAGATAAGGTTATCCTGAACCCAATCTTCCAGGGTAGCGGAGATGTGGGTGGCGCAGATGGCGATATCATCGTGGATAACTGTCTTGTTGACTTCAAAGTCACGGTCAAGGCCGCCATCGGGAAGTTGGAGATATATCAGCTACTTGGGTACTTGCTGCTGGACTACGACGACGAATACGAGATTGAAAGGGTGGGATTCTACATGGCGAGACAAGGCGAATTCATCAAGTGGCCAGTCACCGACCTTCTCAACCGATTGATGGGATCGGCGGCATTGTCACCGCTCCAAGACTTACGCCGAGAGTTCCGGGATTGCCTAACCTAGGCCAAGTACCCGGCCTCACACGATCCAGGATCGTCGCATAGGTTAGGTGTATCTACAACGTTCTCGGTGAGAAACACGCAATGATCCCGGCATGGCAAATACTCAGCCTGGCGGCGCTGGCTGCCGGATTGTATATAGGACTGCGAACCCCGGACATCGACCAGTCCATCGGGTTCTTGCTCCACCGCTCGGCGATCACTCACGGCCCATTGCTGCCGCTGGCAGCCTTCACCTTCGGATCAGCCTCCAGCGGTCCCGTCATACGGAGGTTTGGAATGGGAGTGTGTATCGGAGTCGCCATACACATGGCGTTTGATTTGTTCCCCCGTGCATGGCAGGGTTACGCGCTTATCAGCGTTCCCATCTACGGCTGGACGCCGCCAGTAATCTCATGGATATGGATTGCAGGCACAACGCTTGTCTGCACAAGCCTTGCCGTCAGACTCATTCGAGATATGGGCGACGGCCTCATTCTAGTGATTGCGCTGGCCGCATCATTCATAATAGCGGCCAGCGGTGAAAGAGTAATCTTGTGGCCACTGTTGACCATCATTATCTCGCTATGCGTCGTGGTCCCGATAGCCGTGGCAGCATGGTCAATACGGATGATCCGACAGGGCATGTAATAGGTTTTGAAAACCAGGTAGGACCCAGAGAAAGCGACAGCAACCAAACCAGACTGGGAGCCAAGTAGAAGGCCTTATCCAGTAGGTGTTCTATAAGGCCATTCTGGAGCCTGGGAGACATCAGGCAAAGGAAAAGGCCAGTGTTCCATCACTGGCCTAAACCACCGGGGTTGATGCCCTTTACCGCTAAATCTAGGTAAAGGATAGCCTCCAAGAGAAGCTCGTGTCAACGTCCCGAATCTCTTGAGAGGCTTCTATGCAAGAAGATCAACAGCCTTCGGCGGATAAATTCTTGAGCATACAAAAGGGAGACCTCAACATCATGGTAGCAGGCGGAAGGACCTCAATGCTTTGCGTTTCCTTCTTACCAATCATAGCTATCCTCATCATTACCCTGCTACTGGCCGGTAGTCCCCCACATTGGGGAATTTTAATTTGCGGGACTATTGCCCAAATCGTAGCCGCTACACTCACCATCATCTGGTGGCGCATGAATTACCGGCATTACAATCCTAATCCCGATAATGCACCACTTTCATAGCATCGTCTCGGACTACCCTCCCCCATTCCACAGGTCAAGAAACCCGACGCTGATACATCGCTGGACCAACGCCGTTTCAACGTCTCAAACCGGCCCCAATCGGCCTATTTCTGGATTCCGTAATTCGTAACTTTTGGCCTCAAAAACCCGGCCGGGACCGCCTGATTTGGAGTTTCGCAATTTTCTCTCTGGCACCAGGGTCTTTCTGTTATTCCTCAGAGCCATTGCTCATGCTGCCGGCTGGATTGCTCCTTCAGATTTTGGATATGGTGCGATGGCACACATCCGGGTGTTCTGAGGCTGGAGAATTTATTATAGGGAAATTGTGGGCCATTTTGGTACATTGGGGCTGGGCGGCGGGTTAGGGATTTGGACCGGGACGGAATTCCGGCAAGGATTGGCAAGGGTTATGGTAAGGGGTGGTCACCCCAGGTGGGAAGGGCGAGGTGTCAGCAGTCCAATTCAAGACGCGATTGCCCCGCGGAACGACGAGGGGGCGCCAGCTTGATAATCGAAAAGCCCTTATTCCACCCTGACTTGGTACTCCGTTCCTTCCCTCTATCCTTGCTTCATCAAGGAATTTTGCGACAGCCTCCCGTTTCGCGAAAGGGGTGCTTTGAGCCAGTTTGCGAAGGAGGGATTTAAGAGGCGGGATACACTCCAATCAGTAGCGGCGAGGAGGCTGGCTGGGCTTCAACCATGTGGAACCCCATTTGTTTCCCGAAGTGGAAGGCCAGGCTGTATTGGACCATCTCCAACTCCGCGGGTTCTCCGAGGAGACGGGCGATCGAGGTTACGGTGAGGTCGTGGAGGCCGCAGGGGATGATGTGGTCAAAATACGCGAGGTCGGTGTTCACATTCAGGGCTAGTCCATGATAGGCGACCCCTCGGCTGATCTTGACGCCAATCGAAGCTATTTTGGCGCCGCCGGCCCATACGCCCGTAATACCTTCCGGAGTGTCCCCGGTCAGCCCGAAATCGGACAGCACATCGATTATCACTTGCTCCAGGGTCCGCACGTACTTTACGGGACCTCCCCAGCCGCGCAGGTCCACCACCGGGTAGGCGACAAGCTGGCCCGGACCGTGGTAGGTCACGAGCCCGCCTCTGTCGGTCTCGTAGACTGCGGTACCCATGTCCTCCAGTTTCTCAGGCGAGAGCAGAAAGTGTTCTGTTTTGCTGAGGCGGCCATGAGTGTAAACGTGGGGGTGTTCCAGAAATATCAGAGTGTTCGGCCGGTCTCCGTTCCTGACCCCCGAGGCGAGGGCGACCTGGAAGTCCCAGGCATCCTGGTAGTCCATGGTCCCCAGGGAAAGGACGCGGCACTCTCGGAGCGGGGGCATGGCGGCGGCTCAGTAAATGGGGGTGGCGGGCGACACGGCTTCCAGCCGCGCTTTGACCGCCTGAAGGAAAGCGCCCGATTCGGACCCGTCGTTGATCCGGTGATCGAAGGATAGGCAAAGATTCATCATAGAGCGGACCGCGATGGCGTCGTCGCGGACCACGGGGCGCTTCTGGATCGCTTCGGTGGTCAGGATAGCGGCTTGAGGGTGGTTGATGATCGGGTAGGACATGATTGATCCCAGCGCGCCGGTGTTATTGAGGGTGAACGTCCCGTCCTGAACGTCTTCCAGAGTGAGCTTGTTCTGTCTGGCCCGGAGCGTCAGGTCGCGGGCGGCGGCGGCCAGCCCGGCTATACTGAGGCGGTCGGCGTCGTGGATCACGGGCACGATCAGACCTGCCGGGGCAGCGACCGCTATGCCGAGGTTGATGCGGCGCTTCAAGACGATCTTGTCCCCGCCCCAAGACGCGTTGAGAGTCGGGTGTTCCTTCAGAGACTCGACAACGGCCTTGATGATGAAGGGGAGGTAGGTCAATTCTACGCCTTCCCTTTGCTCGAACGACGGTCTCACCTGAGCCCGGAGGGCTACCATCCCGTTGACATCGACCTCTACGGCGCTCCAGGCGTGGGGGATCTGGGTGACACTTCTGACCATCGCCTCGGCGATCATACGCCGTACCGGTGTCAGTAGAATGTGCTCTTCGCCGCCAGCGGTGTCGGCCTCCGGAGACGGCGCCTGGGTTGGCTGCACCGAACCGGTTGGCGATGGAGGAGGGAGGGCCGGGGCGGCGGCAGCGCCCTCGGTGACAGCGCCCTCTATGTAGCGCAGGAGGTCGTCCCGGGTGATTCTGCCTCCCATCCCGGCGCCCTGCACCCGGGACAGGTCAACCCCGTGCTCCGCGGCCAACCGCCTTACGGCGGGGGAGTGCCGGGGGATGTCCCGATCCGATGCCGGGGGAGGCTGTTGAGTTTCGAGTGCTTCGGGCGCTCCCGCGCCACCGCCGGTCGGACCCACCGGGGCCACGTCCCGGAGCAGGTAACCGGTTGTCCCAGCGGGCTGGGTTGCCCTTGCACTGGCCGCCTGAGCCGCAGGGGCAGGTTGGACCGGCGACGGAGTTGGTTCGTCCACCGAGGATTCGCTGGTCTCCACTTCGGCAATCGGAGCCCCCATTGGCAGGGTCTCCCCCTCTTCGGCCAGGACGCGCAACAGTGACCCGGACACCGGAGACGGGACTTCCATGGTGACCTTGTCGGTAACCACCTCGACCAGCGGCTCGAACCGGGCAATAGACTCGCCCGGTTTCTTCAACCACTTCCCTATTGTCCCCTCTACGACGGACTCGCCTACGTGAGGAAGCTCAATGGTTATGGGCAAGGTCCAGTCACCTGCTCCTAGTATGCAGCCTGCTTGCGCAGCGCTTCGGCTATCTTTTCTGTGTTGGGCATATAGGCGTCTTCCAGGCTTTGGGCAAAAGGCATGGTAGGAACGTCCGGGCCGCAGATTCGGGTGATCGGCCCATCCAGGTACTCGAACGCCTCGCCTGCGGCCAGCGCCGCGATTTCAGCCCCCACACCCCCGGTGATATTGTCCTCGTGGACGATCATCAACTTTCCGGTCTTCTTGACCGATCCCAGCACAGTGTCTTTGTCCAGGGGGCATAAGCTCCGCAGGTCTACAACTTCAACGTCTATGCCATCAAGGGCGACCTGCTCCGCGGCCTCCAGGCAGTAGTGAAGCATCAGTCCGTAGGTTGCCACGGTGATGCCGCTGCCCTGTCTCTTGACGTCCGCGTCTCCCAGAGGAAGAGTGTAGGGGTCGTCGGGGACTTCTCCCCGTACGAGGCGGTAGGTCTTCTTATGCTCCAGGAAGATGACAGGGCTGTTGTCGCGGATGGCCGATTTGAGCAGGCCCTTGGCGTCGTAAGGAGTGCCCGGAACGATGACCTTGAGGCCGGGAGTGTGGAAGAAAAGAGATTCCACGTTCTGAGAGTGGAACAACCCACCCCGTATGCCTCCGCCATAGGGCACACGCACGACCATGGGTACCTGCAATGCGCCGTTGGTGCCGTAGCAGGCGCGGGCGGCCTCGCCGACCAGTTGGTTGATCGTGGGCCAGATGAAGTCGGAAAACTGGACCTCCGGCACCGGACGCAGTCCCCGGAAAGCGCAACCCAGAGCCATGCCCATGATGGATGCTTCCGCCAGGGGGGTGTCGATCACGCGCTCCTCACCGAAATCGTCGATCAAGCCCTGAGTGGCGAGGAAGACGCCGCCGCGGCGTCCGATGTCCTCTCCCATCACGAAGACGGAGGGGTCCCGGTGCATTTCCTCCCGCAGCCCGTCGCGTATCGCCTCGATTATGCTTTTGTCGGCCATGTGGTCCCCTAGGGGGAATAAACCGAGTCGAATAAAGTTGACACATCAGGCGGACTGGCGGCCTCGGCCTCGTCGGAGGCTTTGTCTACGATTCGAAGGGCTTCAGCCTTGATCTCCTCCACGTGGTTTTCGGTGAGGAAACCCTGCTCCACCATGAAAGCTCCAAGCCGTATGACCGGGTCGCGGTTACGGGCGTCTTCGAGTTCCTCGGGAGGGCGATAGCGCCGGTCATCGTCATCCGTAGTGTGAGGCATCAACCGTTCAACCTTCATTTCGAGAAGGACCGGACCCTGGTTGCGGGCGTGGCTGATAGCCTCCCTGGTGGCGGCGTAGACCTCGAGCAGGTCCAACCCATCTACCACGATCCCGGGGAAGCCGTAGCCTGCGGCACGGGAGGCTACATCGTCGACAGCCATCTGGCGGCGTTGGGGCACGGAGATAGCGTAGCGGTTATTTTCGCAGATGTATACGATGGGGAGACTGTGTACACCGGCGAAGTTCATTGCCTCGTGGGTCTCGCCCTGGCTGGATGCGCCGTCTCCGAAGTAGCACAACACAACGGTATCGTCGCCCAACATCCTGCATCCGAGGGCGTAGCCCGTCGATTGGGTAAGACCCGCGCCAACTACGTTCGAAATCTGGATGATGTTGCGCGGGAGGTCTGCGCCCTGGAGGGGAAATTGGCGGCCGTTGCTATAGGGGTCTCCTTCCTTGCCCATGAAAGACAACATGACCTGGGTGGCGGTGAGTCCCGCGGTCATCTTGAGGGCCAAGTCCCGGTAGTAGGGGAACAGGAAGGTGCGACCGTCCTTTTGCGCCGCCAGCAGACTGCCGATTTCGGCTGCTTCGTGGCCCTGGGAGGAGGCGGATATGGGCACCTTACCCTGACGGTTCAGGGCCCATATCCGCTCGTCCATGGTGCGGGCCAACACGGTCTTCGTGTAAGTGTCTATGAGGTCTTCGGGTGATAGCCCATGGGGCAAGGAAATATCCGGTTCAGCCACGCTGGCGCGGGCGTCACCGGAATCTGCGGAACTGGATTCCCCCCTCTGGGCCATAGCGAACCTCTCGACCAGCCGACGATGGAGGGGATTATATACGCCAGTCGTGAGCGCCGCAAATGGATTTGGTCCCTGGGCTGCCGCGCGCCGAGGATTCCACGCCGCCGAACCGACGATGTCTTCGTAAATCCGGCCTGGGCCGCGGCGCGCCGAGGACCCCATCCTCCCGGCCATATCCCCGGAGACGCAGCTAGCAGGCACGGCCGGAGCCTGGAAATGTGGAATAAATCCGGCCCAATTTCGCATTGACAATGTCTCGACATTCTTGCTAATTTCGCGCTCATAGCATGGTGATGATGTTGGTGGTGGTTGGGTTTGCTACTCGGAAATCCGGGCGGGTCTAAGAGTTTCTTAGGCCCGCGCCGGTCGACCAGGTCCAACCCGGGTTTAACCGGTTGGACCCTCGATTTTCCTGGCGAACCATCTGCAGGGTTGGACCTAGACCCCTACCAGAACACGTTGATGCTAAGGACTTTTTATGGTCGGCATGTTCGAGCAGTCCAGCCCGCGAATTCTGGCGTCGAGGAGAGGGACTCGGCCGCTCCATCGGGGGATGTTTGGACATATCGGAAATGACCACCAAGAAGGTCTGGAAGGCGGTACTTGGGGACCTACAACTCCAGGTCCCCAAGCCCATGTTCGAGACTTGGTTGAAACGAACAAAAGGAATCTCGCATAACGAAACGACTTTCATTGTGGGAGCGCCCACGGCGTTCGCCGTAGAATGGCTGGAGCGGCGCCAATATCACGCCATTCAGACAATTGTGGAGAAAGTAACCCGGCTTCCACTTGAAGTGCAGTTCCAGGTGCTGGGCAGCCAAGAAACGGGCGATAGCGGACTGGATGCGGGAGAGGGCCAGGAGGAAGGTTGGCTCGACGCCTCAACCGAGACTTCCGAGGACAGGCGGACGGTCTACGCCAGCGCCACTCGTCCGAACCTGAACCTGAAGTATACCTTCGAGTCCTTCGTGATCGGTTCGTCCAACCAGTTCGCATATAGCGCGGCGAAGGCGGTGGCGCATGCTCCGGGAGACTCGTGGAACCCCTTGTTCCTGTATTCCGGGGTTGGACTGGGAAAGACCCATCTGCTCCATGCCATAGGGCACGTCTGCGCCAGCCAGGGCAAGTCGACCCGCTACGTGACTTCAGAGCAGTTCACCAACGAGTTCATCTCGTCCATCAGCACGAGGACGACCGAGGACTTCCGGCAGAGGTACCGCAGTCTCGAGGTGCTGCTCATAGACGACGTGCAGTTCCTCAGCGGCAAAGAGCAGACCCACGAAAGCTTCTTTCACACCTTCAACGACCTGCATAATTCGGGGAACCAGGTGGTGATTAGCTCGGACAGGCCGCCGCACCGGTTAACTTTACTGGAAGACCGGCTGCGGTCGCGGTTCCAATGGGGGCTCACGGCGGATATTCAGACTCCCGACCTGGAAACACGGATGGCTATCCTTTTCTCCAAGTCGCATGACATGGGAGTTCGAGTCGAAGATAGCGTAATCGAGTTGATCGCGAAGCGAGTGAGGAGGAGCGTCAGGGACCTGGAAGGCAGCCTGAACCGGATGGTCGCCGAGTCCCAGCTTATGAACGTCCCGATTACGATGCAGTCGGCGACCCGAATTTTGGATGACGGAAGGCCGGAGGACAGCCGCCAGTCCATTAACCCCGAGGATATTCTGGAAGCCGTTGCCCGGTATTACGGCCTTGAAGCCAAGACACTGATTGCCCGGGGACGGACCAAGAAGGTGTCGCGGGCGCGTCAGGTGGCCATGTACTTGCTCATCTACGAACTTGAGATGTCGCCGACCCAGGTGGGGCGGTTCCTGGGAGGCAGAGACCACGCGACCATTATCCACGGTGCGGGCAAGATCAACGGCGAGATAAACGAGGATATGGACCTTCGGCAGGATGTGCTCAACATCAAAGAGGATATGTTCGCCTGAGCAGGCGGCATGTCTCGGACCGGGGAGTTAGAAACTATCTCAAAATCAACTGGTCCTGCTAATATACCGGCGCCGCTGACCGAAGCCCATAGATTCCCGCCCCGTTCAAGCCGTGGGCAGGCTCTTCGGGGGAATTGCGGGCCTGAGCGGGAATGACAGGCCGGGCGGCTCGCTAAGTCTTGGGATAGTTTCTTAGCTGGACAAGGTGAGCCGGGACCGGGACAACCCTCTTCCGGCAGTGGAGAATCAGGCTTGGCCACGCCTGAGGAACTTTGAAAACCCAGGTGTGGATAAGGCGGCGCAGCCAAGCTACTGTTAAATGCCCGCCCTATCCGCCGTCCAATTGCGGTAGAATAGGGCGCACATGAAAACCCATGTCATTGTAAAGACCCATGAACTCGCCCTAAAAGGCAAGAACCGTCCCTGGTTCATGCGCCGCTTGGTCGATAACCTGCGCTCCGCTACCCGTGGAGCCGGAGTGACGCGCGTCTGGCAAGGCCAGTTGATGGTGGGCCTCACATTGGAGGACGAGGAAGCTTGGCCGTTGGTCAAGCAGCGGGTGCGAGACTGCTTCGGAGTGGCCAAGTTCTACAAGAGCTATTCCGTTCCCCTGGACTTGGACCGGGTTAAGGATATGCTGGCTTCGTATCTGCCAGGATTTGAGTTTGAGTCCTTCCGGATAACGGCCAACCGTGCGGACAAGCGGTTCCCCGTCAAGTCCCCGGACATAAACCGTGATTTAGGGCAATATGTCAAAGACCTGACAGGGGCCAGGGTGGACCTGACCCACCCTGGCCTGCAAATTTTTATCGAAGTGCTTCCAACGGAAATCCTGGTGTACTTCGAAGAGAATAAGGGTCACGGAGGGTTGCCTGTCGGGGTGAGCGGGTTGGTGTCTGCGATGCTCTCCGGCGGGATCGACTCTCCGGTGGCAGCCTGGCAGATGATGAAGCGGGGTTGCCGGGTCCATTTCGTCCACTTCCACAGCTATCCGCTGGTGGACAGGACGTCTATCGAGAAAGCGGGTGAGCTGGTCCAGCTTCTAACGAGGCACCAGTCCGGTTCCCGACTGTCACTGGTCCCAATGAGTGAAGCCCAGAAGCAGATTATCCTGTCTACCCCTCCGGCCTACCGGGTGATTCTCTACCGGCGTTTTATGATGCGGGTGACCGAAGCTCTGGCCAGGAGCCGCGGGGCAAAGGCCATCATCACCGGGGAAAGCTGCGGCCAGGTCAGCTCACAGACGCTCGATAACATGGCTGCGATAGATGTGGTGGCCAACATGCCGGTACTCCGCCCGCTGATAGGCTACAACAAGGAAGAGATTATCGACGTGGCCCGCGGCCTGGGGACCTTCCCCATCTCCATCCTGCCTGACCAGGACTGTTGTTCCCTCTTCGTCCCCCGACACCCTGAGACCCATGCCAAGTTGGAAACGGTTGCCAGGCTTGAGTCGGCGCTTCCGACGGAGGAACTGGTGCAACAGGCTTTGGATAACACCGATTCCACAGATTTTACCTTTGAACCGGCGGAAGCGTCCGCCCGTTAAACCGGCGGACCGGGGGCCTGCGATTCTGGACGAGCAACGTCTCCTTGGAGACCTGCTGCGGGGAGTCTCCAGGAGCTTCTACCTAACCCTCAGAGTGCTCCCGAAAGACCTGCGCGGGCCGGTCGGGCTGGCGTATCTCCTGGCCCGGGCGGCGGACACCATCGCCGACACGAGGACCGTGTCTCCAGACTTGCGACTGACCTGCCTGTTGAAGTTTCGAGACCAGATCAGGGGCCCATCCCAAGCGAACGTCCTCCGCGAGATAGGTGAGGCCGTGGCGGGCCGCCAGGATTTGTCATTCGAGCGCGAGCTTCTGACAGTGCTGCCCCAGGCGTTCTCCCTGTTGGAAGCTACTGCCGAGCCAGACCGCGGGATGGTGCGCGGGGTGGTAGCGACGCTGACTGAGGGGATGGAATTCGACCTCACGACATTCCCGGCTGAGGACTCGGGCCGGGTGGCGGCCCTGCCCGGCTACGACGCTCTGGACCGCTATACCTACCTGGTGGCTGGCTGCGTGGGTGAGTTCTGGACACGGATATCGGCGGCCCATACCCCACCGCTGGCCCACTGGAACCTCGAGCGCATGGGCGAAAAGGGTGTCCGGTTCGGCAAGGCGCTACAGCATACCAATGTGCTACGCGACGTTCCAAAAGACCTGCGTCTGGGGCGGTGCTACCTCCCAGAGAGCTGGTTGTCCCCGGTTGGGTTGACTCCGTATGACCTTCTGGACCCATGCTCGGGTGTTCGCGCAAGGCCAGCCCTGGTCCTGGGAGTCCAGCAGGCGCTGGACCATTTCAGCGCCGCCGAGGAGTACATCTTGGCCATACCCAAACGCTGCCTGCGGTTGCGGCTTGCGGCCTTGTGGCCGGCGCTCATTGGCCTGGCAACACTATCCCGGCTGGTCCGGAATCACGGGTGGCTCGACCCGGAGAAGCCATCCAGGGTTAACCGGCGTTGGGTCTACCGGATGATGGCCAGGTCGTGGGCATGCGGACGGTCAAACGCGCTGATCAGGGCTTGGATAGGGGGACTTCGCCGCCAAGTCCAGTCCGGTCTACTTGCGCCAGGCGGGGGCGTACCTGCCGCGTAGGGCATCAGCGGGGCCGGACTCCACGTGCTGTACCCACAGACCCTGTAGGAGATTAGCTATATGGCAGACCAGAAACGACTTGAGGGGCGGGTGGCCCTGATCACCGGTGGAGGCCGGGGCATCGGCCGCGCCATCGCCCTGGCTTACGCAGCCGAGGGCGCGAAACTGGCTCTCGCCGCCCGTACAGAATCCGAGTTGCAAGAGACGGCGCGCGTTGTGGCCGAACAATCAGGCAGCGATGTGGTCACGGTGGTCACCGACGTTACCTCGCGCCAGCAGGTTGACGACGCCGTGGCCCGTACCCTGGACCGGTACGGGGTAATCGACGTGATGGTCAATAACGCGGGCAACATCGGCCCTGTTGGCAAGGCCTGGGAGAACGACCCTGAAGAGTGGAGTCGCACGGTCGCGGTGCATCTTTTCGGAGTTTATTACGGGTGCCGCGCCGTGGCGCCATTGATGCTGGAACGGGGGTCGGGCCGCATCGTGAACATGTCCGGAGTAGGCGGCCCCAACATGTCATCTTACGACGCGGCGAAGTCGGGGATAGTCAGTCTGACGGAGAACCTGGCGCTGGAGTTGGCAGACACTCCGGTTACCGTCAACGCCATAAGTCCTGGGTCCATTCACACGCGGATGTGGGAAGAGACCCGTGACCTGGCCCTGGCTATCGGCGACATAGCCACCTACGAACGGGGAGTCCAGGTGACTTCAGGGGAGGGGGCCTCTATCGAACGGGCCGCGCAATTGGCTGTGTTCCTGGGCAGTGACGATTGCGGGAGCATGTCGGGAAGGCTCATCCGGGCATTCGCCGACCGGTTCGAGGACTTCCCTCCCCGCATGGACGAGATCATGGCCTCCGACGCTTACCTGATGCGGCGCGTCGACCTGGACCGTCCGTTTCCCACCTCGCCTTCTTACCCGGACCTTCCGGTGCGGGGACCATAGGCGGTGGGGTTACTGTTCAGATATTCCGTAGCAATTCTTGCCACGCCAGTTTATGCGCCGGTTGTGTAACCCGGTCGTTCAATTCTTCACCTACCAGCATCAGAAACTCGACCCGGCTGGCTTCCCCGGAAATGGCAAGTGCGACGCGCAGCAATGCGTCAATGTGAAATTGATAGACATTGGTACCCAGATCAAATTCCCTCTCTGTTCGTTGAGTCATTATAGTGTCGCCGACTTGAGGTGATACGGTGGCGAACAGCAATTCTGCGATTTTACTGCTTCTAGCCTTGAGAATAGCAGTATCAAGGTCGGCTGCATTGACAGCGCGATCTTTCACTTCCACCGCGAGCATTTGCTCACTATTTTGATAGCAAATTACGTCCCCCGGACTGGTATTAGCTGCATCAGCTTCGTTGATGCCTTGCCTAACGACTTCGTCAAAAATGTTGAACCTCTTACCAATAGTCCGCATCAGGGCAGCAACTATAATCTGAGGACGCTCACCGCCGCTGGACTCTTGGAGATAGCGTGCTACGATGTTGGAAGTGGTGTCCAATGATATACGTTGAGGCACAATGAACTGAACCTTCAACTCGTTGTATCGCTTGGCCACAGACGCTAGACAATGCCGCAATTGGGTTTCGGTATATTCCGGGTCGTCTTGTTCCTGCAACGACGCTAATGTTTCGGTCAGCTTGTCCCAAAGCGCTCGGTCGCGTCGTGGTTCATACCCGGCGTCAAAACGCGGCCTCCTCAACGGGTTGTTGACGTATGGGTCTGGACTCGTGCCAAGCACTTGAGCCGTTTCACCCACCCACGGAACCACGTTCGCCTGGCAAAAGCTCCTGGCATCCCAGCGTCCGGCTGCTTCTGCAGTATCCGACTCGCCACGCTGTATGCTCAAGGCGTCGCGCGATGGGTCTACAAGTTTGCCCAGCAGTTGGGTCAACAAGGCGTACCTGATGCTAACCACTGAACACCTGATTAGTTCATCTATGCCGTCGTCAATTTCCGGAATTGGGTTGGCTAGAGCTTCAAGCCACATTGCTCGGAGACGCCCCAATGCGGAAGTTTGCTCAACGGGTTCGTTGGAATCTATGCCGTCGAGATCAGGCATGAGGTTCGTAGTTAATCCAAAGACATTCTTGCCGGGGCTGGCGCACTGAGTGACAAATCTTTATCGGCGCGTCCACTCGATGCCATTCGGCGTATAGAGAATCGTACAAATCACATCTGTACCCGGATATGGCGGCTCGTCCATTGATTTGACTCAGCAGGTTGGCCAGTTCTACGTGCTCAAAATCGGACATTTCGCCGTAGTAAGCGTGTTTATCTCCGCGTGCATCATGCACATAAGGCGGGTCAAGATAGAACAGAGTATCCGGGGTATCGTAGCGTTGAATGACCTCCAGCGCCGGCGCGTTGTCAATTTGCACTCGCATTAGACGGTCGGCAATCGGAGGCAGGTCCTCAACAGCCCCCAGCCACCGCGATACGGCGCCGGACATCCCGGACCGGGAGGTCAATACGCATTGCGCCCATCGGCCCTTCGAGGATGTTTGGGCTAGACCGGTCCGGGTCTGGCGGGCCCTGACGTAGAATCTCCGTGCCCGCTCCACAGTGTCCAGGTCACATTCCGGGGTACAGGCCAACTCCAACTCCTCCCTGGAAAATGGGGTTAGAGCAATCTCCCGCAGCAGACGCTCCCCGTGTTCAGGATGCCGGAGCGTAGCGAAAAAATTGACCAGTTCGGAATCCAGATCGTTGTAAGTCTCGACCGGCGCCGGCTCGCGGTTTATGAGCACGGCGGCGGAACCGCCGAATACGTCGCAAAAATGTGCTGCGTCGGTAGGCAAGTGCGGCAGTAGAAAATTCAGGTGACTGAATTTCCCGCCGTACCAGCCAAAAGCAATTTTCTTTCGTCCGCCCTTGGGCGGCCTGGCGACTCGGCTTCGCGGTGACGCAGGCTTTCGAGTTGTCATTTCTTCTCTGAACTGTGCCAGTTAAGATGGCGCCACTTTACCGACTTTACCGCCCCGCAGTCAATGAGCTAAACGTCACTCATTTACCTGCCTTGACGCTAACTCGAATTCCTGTACCATGAGCCTAACTTTGCTCAACCCTGGCATACGCGGGCTTCTCAGGAGGGAATCATGCCTAGCTTTCTGCGTGTTTACACCGGCGACGACGGACAGTCCCACATCGAGGAATTGGACTTCGAAATGCAACCGTTCGTCGACACCGAGGGCGCTCACGGTATGGCTACTCCGGTTATCAATACTCCCGGCATAAGCTTCAGGGAGTACCAACCCGGCTATTTCCTGGACTACCACACCGCCCCTCGCAGGCAGTACAGCATCAGTTTGACCGGCGAGATTGAGATAGGCACCCCCGACGGAACGGTCAAGCACGGCGGCCCCGGGACCGTGCTGTTGGCGGAAGACCTCACGGGTACGGGCCACTTCACAAGAGTTGTGGGAGACCAACCCCGGTTCTTCATCATTGTCCCCCTGGAAGATTAGTCCAAAATCAGCCCGCGAGGTGGCGCTGATGACCCAACAGCCCATATCCGGCGAATTCAACCCCACGGTTCCCACCCGGGTTATTTTCGGGCATGGGAAGGTGTCCACCCTGGGCGCGGAAGTGGAGCAACTGGGCGGCAGGCGAGTCCTTGTCCTGTCCGGCCGCAGCGTCGCGGAGAAGACCGACGCCGTTCGGAAGGTGAACGAGGCGTTGGGCGCCCGTTCGGCCGGGGTGTATTCCGGCCTCACCCAGCGCGCGCCTTTGGCCACGGCGGTAGAGGCGGCCAACCTGGCGGTCTCACTGGGAGCCGACACCCTGGTGGGAGTAGGCGGCAGCACCATCTCGGACGCCGCCAGGATGATCGCTGTCTTGATGGCGGATGGAGTCACCACTGATAATCAACTGCGCGGCTTGGCCCGGGAACAGGGCGGTATGCTCTCTCCAGACTTGGAAGGTAAGGCCCTTCCATTACAGGTTTCCATTCCGACTACTCTGTCGGCCGGTGAGTTCAACATGGGCGGGGGCAATGTCCTGGACGACCAGGCCGGACATAAAATCCGAGTGCGCCATCCGCGGTTATACGCTGACCTCATAGTCCTGGACCCGGAGATGACGGTAGGGACGCCGGACTGGCTCTGGTTGTCCACCGGAGTCAAGGCCCTGGACCACTGCATCGAACGGCTGTACTGCCAGGGCAACCAGCCTGCGATCGACGCACCTGTCCTTGGGGCTGCCGAGAGGTTGTTCGAGTATTTGCCTCGTTCAGGTGAAAGGCACAATGACCTGAATGCCAGGCTGGAATGCCTTGTCGCCGCCTGGCTTTCCATGATGGGCGCTCCCAACTTCGCCACGGGCCTCAGCCATGCTTTGGGCCACGTGATCGGCGTCCGCTATTCCGTGGGGTACGGGTATACATCGTGCGTGACCCAGCCCTATGTGATGGAGTACAACCGCCCAGTATCAGCCCCGAAACAGGCTTTGTTAGCGAGGGCCGCGGGAGTCGACACGAGGGGCATGGACGACGAGGGCGCGGCAGAGGCGGCGGCGCGGGCCGTGGATGACCTGGTGCTTGGGATGGGCATGCCCCACCGCATCCGGGAACTGGAAGTTCCCGAAGAGGACCTGCCCATCATCGCAGCCGAGGCCCTTGGCGACCGCGGCAGCCAGAGCAACGCCATCCCCATGACCAGCGAGGAGCAGGTGATGGAAGTCCTGACGAGGGCCTATTAGCATGTCCGCCGGCCCTGGAGTATAGTCAAACGGGCGGCCATTCCCGACTGAATATGCCGGACGCGGACAGTTGTGCAGTCAGTCCCGAAACCCTGGCGCGGATGGAAGCTGAAGCGTCCAGGCTCCATGACGCCGGGAGTTTCACCGAGGCGATAGGCTTGCTGCGCAAGGCGCTCGACCTCCGGCGGCGGCTCCACGGCGCGGTCCATTCCGAGGCGCTGGAAGCCCGCAACAGGTTGGCAAGGTCTCTTCGTGCTGCGGGCCGGTTTGGCGAAGCGGTCCGGCATTACCTGGAAGTTTTGGACGCCCAATTGGCCCGGCTGGGACCCGACGACGCGGGGACACTGCGCGCGCGCAGCCGGCTGGCGAACACCTACTACGCCGCCGGACGGTACGATGAGGCGGCGGTCCAGTTCGAGGATATCCTGCGTGAAAGATCGCGCGTTCTTGGATCCATGCACCCGGACACTCTGCGGAGCCGAGGCAGCCTGGCGAACACCTATGCTTGCCTGGGCCGGTACGATGAGGCGGCGGGGCTGCACCGGCAGACTATCCGGGACCGGGAGGAAGTGCTGGGTGACTTCCATCCTCGCACGGAGCTTAGCCGTGTCCGCCTGGGCGCGGTGCTGAAGACCTCGGAGAACGACCCGCCCGCAACAGAAGAGGAGCATCCGTTATGAAATATGGTTTCACGTTGCCCGGCAGGGGGCCATTGGCGACTCCGGAACGCCTGGGGGTGATCGCCAGAAAAGGCGAGGAATTGGGCTACGATGCGTTGCTTACCGGCGACCACATCCTGGTGCCAAAGGACATCGGCTCGCGTACCCCTACACGGAGAGCGGGGAGTTTCCCGGCTCGGCGTCAGGGGAGTCTATGGAACAACTGACCCTGCTGGCTTTTTTGGCGGGGCAGACCAGCAGGATACGCCTGGTGACCAGCGTGATAATCGTTCCGCACCGCAACCCCCTGGTGGCAGCCAAGGCACTGGCGACCCTGGACGTGCTGTCTCAAGGACGCCTGGTGGTGGGGGGCGGCGTCGGTTGGATGCGGGAAGAGTTTGAAGCCCTTGGCCTGCCGCCCTTCGAGGAGCGGGGAGCGGTTACGGACGGATATATCCGGGCGTTCAAGGAATTGTGGACCAACGACGATCCCCACTTCGAGGGCAAGTACGTTAGCTTCGACAACATCAGTTTCCTGCCCAAGCCGGTGCAGAAGCCCCATCCGCCAATTTGGGTCGGCGGGGAGAGCCGTCCCGCCATGCGCCGGACTGCCGAGTTGGCCAACGGCTGGTACCCGCTGGGTTCCAACCCGACCTTCCCCATGGGGACCCCTGAGCAACTGGCTGCGGGGCTGGAACGGCTGGCCCGTTACGCCCGGCGGTTCGAGCGGGACCCCGGAGAGATAGAGGTTATCTACCGGACGCACCAATTCGAGTTGAAGGACACCGTGGCCGGTCAAGACCGCCCATCCTTCGTGGGAGACGCTGATCAGATCGCCGGTGACATCCGGGCTTACGAAGAGATGGGAGTGGGTTCGCTGGTGCTGGACTTCCTTCGCCAGACCGAGGACCTGGACGTCATGCTGGGGCGTATGGAGCGTTTCGCGGAGGAGGTCTGGGCAAAGGTTTAGGTCTGGCGCTTCACTTCCCCCGCTTCCAGACGTGCATGAGGACAACGCCCGTGCTTCTCAGTCCTCCGCCCAACGCCGGTCTTTCCGGCGAAGGTGGAATCCGGAGATGCCGGGCATCCGGACCGTCTCAAAAGCGGTGTGCTTCCAGATTCCGGATCGAGGCCGGAATGACGGCGGCGGGTGTGGTTACGGGGAAGGGGGCCGCTACAGTTTGAAGTCTTTCTCGTAGAGGGCGCGCAGTCGGGCGAGGTGGTCCGGCGGGATTGGCGGCAGGTCCACACAGGCGGCGATCTCCTCGGTTTCGGCCACGTTTTTGACACCGGGTACTGTGGTGTGGATTTCTTGGTTCATCATAGAGAAGACCATCGCGGCCTGGGAGAGGGTCTTGATCGGGCCGCCGGTCAAAAACCCCAAGGTTTGGGCACTGGCTTGGTCTTGGGCCAGGAGTGTTCCGGGTGCGACTTCACGGTCCACGCCGGGAGTTAATGCTCCGGAGGCATGGGACCGGATTCCGATGACTCCCATGTTCCGAGATCTGGCCAGGGGGATGATCCGGCCCTGGTCGATGAGAGACACCCCAGGCGGTTGGGGTTCCTGGGCCGTCCAGTTCAACAGGTTGTAGTAGGCGAGTACAGTGTCATATTCGCCGCTTTCGAGGATACGGTGCATGGCCGGGATGTGGTGGTCCATGGCCGAGAGGCCGATGTACCGGGTCTTGCCCGCTTGCTGGATCTGCCGGTAGGCGTCCAGCACCGGCCCCAAAGCGTCATCGGCGGATAGAGAGTCGCGGACTTCTCCCCGCCGTTCGGTAAACCGGTTGTGAACGTGGAGCACGTCGACCGAGTCCATCCGGAGCCGCCGCAGGCTAACCTCAACCGACCGGGCAACCGCGTCCGCCACGTCGCCCATCTCCTCCGCGCGAAGCCTCACCTTGGTCGCGACCACAGCCTCGTCCCGGCGGCCCTCCAAGGCGATGCCCAGGACCTCCTCGGCCTTGCCGTCCCCATAGCCCGGCGCGACGTCGAAGAAGTTTATGCCCAACTCCAGGGCGCGGTGGATGGCACGGACGGACTCGTAGACCGTTGTAGGCCCCCAGACCTGGCCGATGCCACCGCCACCAAATCCGGCGCGGGAAACCCGCAGCCCGGTCCGACCCAGTTCTACGTACTCCATGTCACTTGTCCCCCAATCAGGCGTTCGCGGTTAGTTGGAGACCTCGCCCTCGGCAAGTTGGAAGTAGATACCGTGAGAGCTGCCCGGGTCGATGCTCAGGGTCTTGTAACCGAAGGGGCTGAAGGTGGGGGCGTCTCCGCGCATTTCGTTGCCTTTGCCCTTGAGGTCGTCAAACACTTGGTCTATGCCGTCGACGCCCCAGGCGACGTGGGCTACCCCCGGCCCCGTTTCCCTCAGTTGTTGGGCCATCGAGGTGTCATCCCTGGTGGGCTCGAAGAAGTCCACCATCGTTTCACCGATGTGGTACAGGATGGCCTTATATCCCCTATCGGTGATATCTTCGGTTTTCGCGGGGGTCAAGCCGAAATTCTTCTCCAGGTAGTCGGCCATTTCCTGGATGCTCTCGACTATGTAGGTAACGTGGTGAACTTTGGTAAACATGTCGCCCTCCGAGTTGACATAAAATGTAGGAGCCTTATTGTATCATCGAGCGGGGAATTCGGGATGGAGGAGTGGAATGCCTAGTTTTTCCAACAATGGCGTGAACATCTACTACGAAGACACCGGCGAGGGCTATCCCTTGGTGTGGAGCCACGAGTTCGCGGGGAACTACGATAGCTGGGAGCCGCAGGTCAGGTTCTTCACCCGGCGTTACCGGGTCATCACGTATGCGGCCCGGGGCTATCCTCCCTCGGACGTGCCTGAAGACCCCGCCGCCTACTCGCAGGAACACGCGGTCGACGATCTGCGCCAACTGCTGGGACACCTGGGAATCGAACAGGCCCATCTTGGCGGACTCTCCATGGGCGGCAGCGTCGCCCTCAACTTCGGATTTGCGTATCCCGAAATGTGCCGGTCGTTGGTTGTGGCTTCGGCGGGGTCCGGCACCATGGACAGGGAGGCGTTTCTGGCCAATAGCGAGGCGACGGCGGCACGATTGCTAGACGAGGGGATGGCTCCCGTCGCTGAAGACTATACCAGGAGCAACACACGGGTGCAGTTGCTCCGCAAGGACCCCAGGGGATGGGAGGAATTCCGCAAGGGTATGGCATCACATTCCGCGCTGGGGTCTGCCCTGACCTTCCGTGGGTTTCAGATGAAAAGGCCCACGGTCTACCAATTAGAAGAACAGTTGAAGACCCTTCAGGCGCCGGCGCTGATCATGATTGGGGACGAAGACGAGCCCTGTATAGAGCCGAGCATATTCATGAAGCGCCGCATCCCCAGCGCGGGACTATCCGTATTTCCCCAGAGCGGCCACACCATCAATCTGGAGGAGCCGGACCTGTTCAACCGCACGGTGTCGGACTTTTTGACCGCAGTCGAGGCCGGGCGGTGGGCGGAACGGGCCGATTAGCGGCCGGTCTCTGTCACACTATCAGGTGGGAGGCGGCCCGGTCCGGTGGCGGGCGGACCTTAATTTGCCGTAAACCCTCCGTCCACCACGAGTTCCGCGCCGGTGATGTAGGAGGCCTCGTCGGAGGCGAGGAAAAGCACGGCGTTGGCGACTTCTTCAGCCTCTCCGGGCCTGCCCATCGGGACGCTGGCCAGGCTGTTTTGCCGCTGCTCCGGGTCCCGGTTTTCGGAGCCGAGCATGGGAGGCATCATTCCGGGATGGACGGAATTGACCCGGATGCCGTCTTTGGCGTGCTGGACCGCCGCTGCCTTGGTGACTAGCCTGACCGCGCCTTTGGATGCATTATAGCCTGGATGGACGTAGTCCTGGCCCACGATCCCGGAGATTGATGAGATGTTGACGATCGCGCCGCCGCCCGCCTTCTGCATCTCGGGAATGGCGTACTTCATGCCCAGAAAAACGCCCCTGGCGTTGATATTCATCAGGCGGTCCCAGGCTTCGGTGCTGCGGAAGTCCGTTTCGCGGCTGCCGCTGATGCCGGCGTTGTTGACCAACACGTCCAGCTTGCCGAAGCGGGCTACGGCTTGCTGGACTGCGGCTTCCCAGGCGGGCTCGTCGGCAACGTTTAGCTGGACGAACATGGCCTCTCCGCCTGCTTCGGCGATCTGCGCCTCCACCTGCTTGCCGTCTTCCTCCCGGATGTCTGCGATGACCACTTTGGCCCCTTCACGGGCGAACAGTTTGGCCTCGGCGGCACCCATGCCGTGGGCCCCTCCGGTGACCAGGGCAACCTTTCCTTCCAGCCTCATCGCGTGCTCCTTCTTCGTTTCGATTCCTCAGTAAATGACTTCTTCGTCCACCCAATTCTGTAGCTGTTGCTCGGACTCCCCGAGGAGACCGACGATAACTTCGTGATTATGCTCTCCCAGAATGGGGCCGTGGGTCCTGATCCTGGGTGGTGTCCCGGATAACCACCACGGGGGTCCCTGAATCTTTAGCAGCCCCATCTGAGGATGCTCGATCTCTTGCCACACACCGCGTTCCTTCAGGTGTTCGTCCTCGGAGAGGTCTTTGGCGCTCATAGATGGAGAGGCCGCCACCCCCACGGATTGAAGTAACCCGGTCACTTCGACGGCAGTGTGGCGCCTGGTCCACGATCCGACCAGATCGTCCAAGGCGTCCTGGTTGTCATAACGGTGCAGGGCGTCGCTGAACCTGGGGTCGCTGGACCATTCGGCGCGGCCCGCGGCCAGACACAGGTGGAACCACTCCTGCTCGGTATTCACGGAGATCGATACCCAGGAATCGTCACCCTTGCAACGGTAGCAGCCGTGCGGGGCGGCGCCCGGAGACCGGTTGCCGCGCCGGGTCCGGACTTGTCCGTTCATGGCGTAGTCCATCAGGGCCTCGGCTCCCAGGACGGTGATGGCTTCGCGGGATGCAAAATCAATGAATTGGCCTTCTCCAGTGCGTCTCCGGTGGAACAGCGTGGACAAGATGATAAACGCCGCGGTAGCCCCCGACCGGGAGTCGATGCTGGCGTGCAGCTCGCCGGGCGGCCCGTCGGGATATCCGGTCAGGTGGGCCAGGCCGCTCAGGGCGCTAAACGCGGGGGCGTAACCGGGATAGGAGCGTTCCGGCCCGACGCTCCCGGCGGTGGAGACGGAGGCCATGATGATGCTGGGATTTAGTTCCCGAAGGCGTTGATATCCGAGGCCGAGCCGGTCCATCACGCCGGGCCGCATATTCTCCAACACGACGTCGCTGACTGCGGCCAGACGGCAGGCCAACTCCACCGCCTGGGGTTGCTTTAGGTTCAACCGGACGCTGAGCTTGTTGAGGTTCAGGCCGTTGAAGGCCGGTGACCCGTCCGGGTCGTCGTAGGCATAGGGGGGACGGCGGGCGGCGTCGAGTTGGGTAATACTCTCAACCTTGATGACCTCGGCGCCCAGGAGTCCCATCAGGAGACTGGGGAAGGGACCGGCGACAAGGTTCGTGAATTCCAATACTCTGACGCCTTCGAGGGCAGACCGTTGCGAGTTGGACTGTTCGGGCATTTGTACTAGATCACTCCCGTGCGGCGAAGGTCCGGGAGCTCTTCTGAGGAGAGTCCCAATTCGCCGCAGAAGACCTCGTAGTTGTGTTGTCCGAGGAGGGGCGCCGGGGCCGGGGGAGCCCAGGGGAGCCCCGAAATGCGGTATGGATTGGTGGGATAAGTCACAGGGCCGGTGCGCGGATGGTCAATGCTTTGGAAGAACTCCCTGGCCTGTAGCTGGGGTGACTCCATGAGGTCCTGGGCGTTGGCGAAGAACGCGGCGGGACAACCGCTGGGGGCTACCCGGTCGTAAATCTCATGTTTGTCGTGACTGGCCGCCCAGGGCCGGACATACGCATTGAGGGCGTCGCCGTTGCGAATTCGTTGCGCCCTGGTGCTGAACCGTTCGTCCATGCCAAGTTCAGGTTGGCCCATAATCCCCGTCAGCGCCCGCCATTGATGGTCCTCCCTTGGGTAGAGCATTACATAGCCGTCCCGGCAAGGGAATATTCCGCCGTATTCGTAGCTGCGAGAGCGGTTGAACTCCCGGCCCTGGCCCAGGTATTGGGCCTGCTCCAGGCGGTTCATGCCCAGGGTGGCCTCCTGTTTGGAGATGTCGATGTGTTGGCCAACCCCCAGGAATTCCCTGGCGTAGAGGGCGGCCACGGTGGCGGAGGAAGCCAGGACCGCCGTGTCGAATTCTCCCAGGTCTGCCCCGGCGGCCACAGGCGCGCGGTTCGGGAACGATTCGTAGGTCTGGCCGCCCGGGAGGGTGTAGCCCTCGCCTGAGGCGTGGAAGCTGTTGAGATGGGAGGCTTTCCAGTGAGCCTTCGGTCCGTCCTGGCCATAGGGGGTTATGGACACGTAGACGAGTCCAGGATTGGCTGCTTTGAGGCAATCATAGCCAAGGCCCAACTGCTCCATCTCGCCCGGCTGATGGTCCTCTATGAGCACATCGGCGTTGGCGGCCAACCGAGAGAACAGTTCACGGCCCGAAGGAATGGCCGGGTCCAGGGTAATGCTGCGCTTACCTGTGTTCAGGAACAGGAACAGGCCGCCTGTCTCCCGGTCCGGGATGTTGCCCGGAAAAGGACCTATGAGGCGGGCAGGGTCTCCGTAACCGGGCGGCTCGATCTTTATAACCCTGGCCCCGAGGTCAGCCAGCAGCCGGGAGCAGTAGGGTCCGGGGATTCCCCCGGCGAATTCCAGCACCGTCAGCCCTTCGAAAGGAGCGGGCAAAATAAGTCCCTCTTGTTGTTATTGATTTGCGCTAGGGCAACCGGTCAAGATGAGGCGCTTGCATGATAAACGATATGGCGGGTGTGTTGCACGTGAGATTGGAAAACTGTATATGACGGCTGAAGGTAGGACGGACCCTTGTGGGTGGAAATTGATGTCCCTCCACCCCTTGAATCCAGCCAGCCGGAAGAATACACGCCGGCACTTGCCAAGAAGTATGACAGTGGAGAGCTTCACCGTATAGGGGATGAGATACTCTGGGGGTCAGGGTCCTGACGTTACCGGCCCTCGGAGGTCAAGTCGTCCAGCAGACGCCTGATTGAGCCGAGAAGCAGCGGCAAC
>CBDCFD010000007.1:780000-2073209 GCA_965216155.1 Dehalococcoidia bacterium
CGCATGAACAGCGCCGGCAAACCATCCGGGTCTACGGACACGCTGAACCGGGCGGCTTGATTCTGGTTGCCCATGAGCAGCGTTGGCGAACCATCCGGCTCCACGGACACCTTGAACCGGAGGTTGCCGTTCTGGTCGTGCATTTCCAGCGCCGGCGAACCATCCGGGCCTGCGGACACCATAAGCCGGGGGCGCCGTTCTGGTCGTACATTGCCAGCATTGGGTTGCCGTCGCGCAAGCTTAACGCGGCGTGGACACTGCCGTCATCCCCGGCCAAATGGAAGGCTTTGGCCTGGATCACGTCGGGTATGTCTGTCCTGCTCCTTCCGGTAGCCATTAGTATTCCTCCTCCGATGGGCGCTTTAATGCCCGGCGCACCAACAGCCCGACAAATTTTGCCGGGTTTATACAGGCAACCCTCGCGGGCTATCCAGGTTGCTGACGCCGGAGTTGTTCCCGCAACTGCCGCAGTTCAGCCTCGGCCGTGTCGGCGCGTACCTCGGCCTCGGCGCGGGCGGCCCGTTCCTCCCGCCAGTTCTCCAGGTAGGCGCCGGTTGCGGGGTTGTAGAAGCGGGGCCAGCCCTGGTCCCAGCACAGGCTGAGTCCCAGGACAGCGCTGTATCCCTTGAGGACGCCGTCCGGCTCGGTGGTCAACTCTACGGGCCGGTACTGGCCGCCTTCCAGCCGCAGACCGGTCAGCGGCTCCCCGTGGTATCTCCCGCCGGTGGGGTCGAACCGCCAGTATTCGGGGACCCTTATCCGGGCGTAGAGGGAGGTCTTGTAAGTTAAGTCGTTTTGCGCCGTGCTTTCCGAGGCGACTTCCAGTACCCAGTCCGGGGGCTTGCCCACTTCGTCGATGATGTAGAGTTTCCTTGGACGGATTGCTTCGGCGTCAACTCCGAAGGCCAGGTACAGGTCTGGGGCAATCCGGCGGTTCAGGTTGCCGGTGTCGTAGCAGACGTTGGTTTCCCGGTCGAAGAAGATGTCGGGGCGCTGGCCGAAATCGGTGATGTGCGCGTGGAGCAGGCTTTGAATCTCGTATAGTTCGCGGTTCTGTTCCATTGCGTCGGGGGGCGGCTCCGTAACATCCGGGTTGAAGTCGAGGCTGTCATAGTCGATTTCAACCAGGTGGCGGTAGGGCAGCATGGTTATGGGTTGTGTGGTCATGGCGCGCCTCGCTCCGGGCGGCAATGGTTTTGGAAATCCGTCCGGCGCCTGTTGCGTTTAATTATAGCCGGGCAAGGCGACGAGGAGAAAGGTCTTGCGGGTCATGGCAGGACTCGCTTGACGCAGACTTCGCAATCACCCGGCAACGCCGTGCCTCCGCTTGAGACCCCACCACTTGTCCGGGCGGGCTTGGCGCGTGCTGGTTGCTTTGACCGGATCGAAAAGGCGGATCAGATTCGTTGTTTCTTAACTCCGTCGGCCCTTACCGTGGTCCGGCGGTCATCATTCTCTAGGGCAATGATAGGCTCACCGAATGGGTCTACAGACGCTATTAGCCGACCCTCGCCGTCTCGGTGGCTCAGCATTAGTCCCGGCGCGTCATCTTCGCCCACTAAAGCGTCTATCCGGGCCTGCCCGTTCTGGTCGCATAAATTCAGGACCGGATTGCCATTGCCCTTTTCTTCGCTCAAGTGTGCGCCTAATCGGGGTTGGCCGTTCTCGTCAAGTATGGTCAGACCTGACTCGCTAGACTCATCTACGGACAGGTATAAGCGGCCTTGGCCACCACCGTCGTGTAGGGACAGATCCAGATTGCCATATTCACCAAACGACACATCAAACCGCGTTTGGCCGTTATGGTCATGTAGAGACAAAACAGGATTGCCAGAATCACCTATCTATAGAAGCGGACAGCCGGACTTCACCATCCTGGTCGTATAGAAACAAACTCGGCTTGCCAGAACCACTCAAGGATACGTCAAACCGAATTTCGCGGTCTTGGTCAAATCAAGGATACGTATGGCGAACCGTCCACAGCCGTTGCCAACTCGGCCCGTAAATTTTCGTTGTCGTCTACCAATTGGAATGCCTTAGCCTGGACCACGTCGGGTATGTCTGGCATTTAGTATTCCTCCTCCGATTAAGCTCTTTAACTTCCGGCGTACCAACGGGTCCGGTAACCTTCGCCTGATCTGTGGAGGCGGCCCTAGTGAGCTATCCTGGCTACCGGCGCCGGATGGGTTGCGCGCTGTGCTCAGCGCGGTAGAAGGCGGTTATCCAGGCCTGGAGCAGTCTGCCAACGCTCTTGACCTTCGTGGCGGAAACTGAGTAAGAACACTCTCCATTCGTGCAGACGCCGAGCCTGGCAATGAAATTGGCAAATTGCGGGTGGCGAGGTACGAATTCAGAAAGGTACTGAGGAATCTCGCCCCCGGTCACTTCCAGCGAAACGGGGTCAATCCTGAGCATGACGTATTCGTCTACCGGCGCGTTGACCGCCTTTCTTGGGCCGCGAACCTCAACGAACAGGGTGTCAAGCACGTCATCATAGACCAGATAAACCCCTCGTTGCTCGATGCGGCTGAAAATGTCCCGGTTGGCGGCGGCCAGCCGGTCGGGGTTGATGCGTGTAACTTGCTTGCTCATGCTTGGTTCGTCCGCTGGTAGATTATAAAAGCATTAACCGGCAGGTAGGCTGTTGAGTAGGCCGTCTCGATTGCCCGTCCAGCGCCATTATACCTGACATACACTACAAAGTATGATGAGGTGTACTCGTCGGAGCATACGCCCGACTTGTAGTAGATGTGAGTGTTGTTTCCTGGACGGGAGAATACAAGGTCGGGACTGGACAGCACTTCGCAGGTTCGGGAGAGATAGGGGTCCATCTCCGGACGCCTACGCAGAATGTGGCGTCGAGTCCGCTCGGGGAATTCGATTCTCCTGCCGCGGTAGTCGATGCAATGTTCGGCTGCTTGCAACGGAAATTTTCGCCAATCGAGGCCCCGGCTTGCGCGCTGCCGAGTATAGCAGGTCTGTAATGGGGCAGGAACGTTTTTGATTCCTCCTGGCCGCCGCCGCTTGAGACACCGGAACCCGGAAGATATAATCTCCCCTGTATGAAGATCAGCGACCTTGGCGAGTTCGGCGTTATCGAGTTGCTCAACAATATGGTGGTCCGCCGCCGCGGCGGTCCGGACAACGCCTCTCCTTTCTCTTTCAAACTCCAGGTGGACACCGGAGACGATACCGCCGCCTGGAAGACCGGTCCGGCCATCGAATTGTTCACCACGGATACGGTTGTGGAAGGGGTCCACTTTACTCGGGAGACTACCCCTTGGATGGACCTGGGCTGGAAGTGCATCGCATCAAACGTTAGCGACATCGCGGCCATGGGCGGTCTTCCTCTCTATGCCCTCATCACTCTCGGGCTTCCCCCTGAAACCGAGGTAGAGGACATTCAACTCCTCTACGAAGGCATGTTGGAGATCTGCAACCGCTATGGAGTTTCCATAATCGGGGGCGACATGGTGCGGTCCCCGGTTGCCTTCATCACAGTTGGGTTGACGGGAGTGCATGGAGGAGAGCCCATGCTGCGCACCACCGCCAAAGTAGGGGACCAGGTGGGGGTGACCGGATTTCTGGGAGATTCCGGCGGCGGCTTGGAACTCATGCTCGCCGAGCAGGAAGTTTCAGACCTCCCGCTCCGGATTTCAGTCGACGCCGCCGATTACCTGCGTTGGCGTCACCGCAGACCGGAACCGGCGGTAGCCGACGGCCAGACTCTCGTGGAAGCGGGCGTGACCACCGCGATGGACGTCAGCGACGGCCTGGCCGACGACCTAGGCAAGCTCTGCAGGGCCAGCGGGCTGGCGGCCAGGGTCGACGCCCACCGTGTTCCTGTCCACCCCCATTTGACGGAGTCTTTCCCTGACCGGTACCTGGACCTGGCGTTGTACGGCGGAGAGGACTATCTTCTTCTGTTTACCGCCTCTCCGCAGGTGATGGAACGCGTATTGCCGAAGCTGTCTCCGTCTGCGGCGGTGATAGGAGAGATAATTACAGGTGAACCAGGCAGCGTGACCATAGTCGATGCAGCGGGAGCCGAGATCACGCCCGGAACGGGCGGTTGGGACCACTTCCGGTAACCGATGCCCGCTGATTTGCGCATCTACACCAATAGCCCTGAAGAGACCCAGGCCGTTGGCCGAGTTCTGGGTGAAAATGCCCAACCCGGCGATATTTTCCTCTTGTCCGGGCCGCTGGGGGCGGGCAAGACTTGCCTCACCCAGGGGATAGGGATGGGCCTGGGCGTCGCCGGACACGTGCGAAGCCCGACGTTTGTGCTCATGGCCCGTTACCACGGACGTCTGCCTCTCCACCACATTGATCTGTACCGGCTGGGTGGCCCGGAGGAAGTCTGGGACCTTGGGCTGGAAGAGCAGCTATTCGGCGAAGGCGTCTGCGTCGTCGAATGGGCGGAGAGGGCGTTGGACCTGTTCCCTGGAGAGTCTCTGAGTATGTCCCTGGACTACGGAGAGACGGACGACCAGCGCGCGATCTCTTTCGTCCAGTGCCCCGACCGTTACCGGGTGATGCTGGAAAAAGTCGCGGACTCGATTGCGGTAACCGGGGAGGGACAGAGCTAGATGCTTTTGGCCATCGACACATCCACCAGGTATGCCGGGGTGGCGTTGGCCGATGACCAGCGCGTGATCGACGTGCAAGCGTGGCATTCTACGGTCAACCATACCACTGAACTTATGCCCTCGGTCGCTGCTCTGCTCGGCCGGCGGGGCTTGAAACCAGCCTCGCTGGATGGCGTCGCCGTAGCCCTGGGACCGGGGGGCTTCAGCGCGCTGCGGGTGGGGATAAGCGCGGCGAAGGGCATGGCGCTGGCGGCCCGTCTACCTTTGGCCGGGGTTGGCACCCTGGACCTGGAGGCGTTTCCATTTTTGGGTTCCGGCTTGCCGGTTTGTCCAATGTTGGACGCCGGTAGAGGTGAGGTGGCGTCGGCCGGCATAGGACCGGACGGAGCGCGGCTCCGGGAGGATTCAATATGCCTCCCCGCGGAATTACTGGACTCGGTTGCCGAGGCCACGTTATTCTGCGGCGAAGGAGCCGGTCCCCACGCAGAACTCATTAAGAAACGATTGGGACCGCGTTCGATGGTGGTCACCTGGCAGGGGCCGGCTTCCCGGTTGAACGCCCTGGTGGAGATTGCCCGGCAACGGCTGGCCAATGGAGAACCAGACGACCTGGCGGCCTTGCAACCCTACTACCTCCGGATGCCCAGCATCGGGGCCCCCAAGCAGCGGGGCCGGGTGCCCCAGGGGGCGTAACGGCCTCAGACATGACCCTTGGTCCGGACCAAGGGTCTCAACTATAACGATAAGATACGAACGATAGGATACGAATGAGGTTATGGAGCGAACACTGGTCCTGGTAAAGCCCGACGGGGTCCAGCGCGGTCTATGCGGCGAGGTGATCCTCCGCCTGGAGCGGCGGGGACTCAAGCTGGTGGCGATGAAGCTAATGCAGTTGGACGACGCGACTGCCAGGGAACACTACGGGGAGCACGTGCAACGGCCGTTCTTCGCCGGGTTGGTGAGTTTCATCACATCCGGGCCGCTGGTGGCAATGGTCTGGGAGGCGGACGATGTTGTTGAGATAGTCCGCAACACGATGGGGGGGACCAATCCAGCCGGGTCGGCTCCGGGCACAATCCGAGGAGACCTGGGCGTCAACATCGGGAGGAACATCGTCCACGGGTCGGATAGCGCCGAATCGGCGGAACGGGAAATTGGCTTATTCTTCCGGCGGGGAGAGATACTAGACTATTCTCGTAGCACGGATCCCTGGATTACAGAACCCTGACGACCTGGGCGCCCCGCGACCACAGCCGCTCCAGCCCATAGAACTCCCGCTCTTCCGGCCCCATGATGTGGACGACCACGTCGCTGAAGTCCAGGAGCACCCATCCGGAAGCGGCCGCGCCTTCCCGGTGAAAGCGGGTGACCTGCGCAGCCTTTAGGGCCTGGGTCAGGTCTTCCTCCAGGCCCTGTATCTGCCTGGTGGACTCCGCAGTCATGATTACGAAATAGTCCGCAAAGGGGGCCACCGCGCGGAGGTCCAGCATGAGGATGTCCTCCGCCAGCTTCTCTAAGGCGATCTCTACCACCATTTGGGCAACTTCCGTCGAATTCAGTCTATAATCCCCCTACAATTCCTTCGAAACGTCTGAATTTAGTATAACGTACCGTCTAGTTACGGTCAACCGGGGCCTGGTTGTAACAAAATTGTTACATGTTGGCAAAGGATTTTAACGGCCCAGGCCTACTCATACAAGAGTGCCGAGGGTATAATGCTACCCATCCCTCAAAAGATTGTGATACATTTAACAAATTCCCAGGCGGCCCCTGGGGCGTATGGTCATTGGTGGAGAATGTGGGCGTTGATGGCGGTTCATGGAGGGCCCACCGCGAGTGCCGAGCCCCGGGTCGGCGCTGTTGATAGTTAGGTTATGGACGCGTTAAATGAGCTAGCCCAACACGGACTGTATACTCCGGACCTGGAGCACGATAGTTGTGGTGTGGGTCTCGTCGCCAATGTCAAAGGTGAGAAGACCCATCAGATCGTCACCGAATCGCTTCAGGTCCTCGTCAATTTGGGGCACCGCGGCGCTTGTGGCCGAGACCCGGAGACCGGGGACGGCGCGGGTGTCCTGATTCAGATGCCGGACGCGTTCCTCCGAAAACAGTGCGCCCAATTGGGAATCCCCCTGCCGCCTCCTGGAAGATACGGAGCCGGGATGGTGTTCCTCCCCCCCGAGGACGAGTCGGAAGCCAAATGCAAAGGGCTGGTGGAGAAAGTCATTTCCGACGAGGGGTTGGAACTGATCGGATGGCGGGACGTCCCCATAGACCCTTCACAGATTGGCCGTGACGCTCGAGCGGTTTGCCCCCGGATACGGCAAGTTTTCGTCTCCGCGGGAGACCTGGACAGGGAGCAACTGGAGCGAAAGCTCTACGTAATCCGCAAGGTGATCGAGCACTCGACGACCGACGCCGGGATCACCGACGAAGAAGCGGACTACTTTTATATATGCAGCATGTCGGGCAAGACCATGGTCTACAAGGGCTTGCTGATGGCCAATCAGATATCCGGTTTCTACCTGGACCTGGCCGACCCGGAGTTGGCCAGCGCCTTCGCGCTAGTACACTCTCGATTCAGCACCAACACCCTGGGACATTGGAAGCTGGCCCACCCATACCGTTACCTGGCCCATAACGGCGAGATCAACACTTTGCGGGGCAACCTGAACTGGATGCACGCCAGGGAAGCCCAGTTCGAGTCACCCCTGTTCGGCAGCGACATGCAGAAGATTCCGCCAGTCATGACTGCCGGCGCAAGCGATACCGCGTCTATCGACAACGCCCTCGAGCTTCTTTTGATGACCGGCCGTGAGCTGGCACATTCGATGCTGATGTTGATCCCGGAAGCCTGGGACCAGCACGAGACGATGCCACAGGACCGCAAGGACTTTTACGAGTACCACTCCTGCCTCATGGAGCCGTGGGACGGTCCGGCGATGATCGTCGCGTCCAACGGGCACCACATCTGCGGGTTCCTGGACCGAAACGGACTGCGTCCTTTCCGTTACCTGGTGACCTACGACGACAAGCTGGTGATGGCTTCCGAGACCGGCGTACTGGACGTCCCGGCCGCCAACATCAAAGAAAAGGGCCGTCTCCAGCCGGGCCGCATGTTCCTGGTCGACCTGGAGCAGGGCCGTATCATCGTTGACGACGAGATGAAACAGGACCTTGCCGGCCGCCAGCCCTACGGCCAGTGGCTCAAAGAGAACAAAGTTTCGCTGGACGACTTGCCAGAGCCGGAGTTGACTTTCCCTCCGTATCACAAAAACGGTAGCGGCCAGGACTCTCGCGGCGCTCCAGATATGCAACAGCTTCAGAGGGTGTTCGGCTACACGATTGAAGAACTGCGTATGCTCACCGCGCCTATGGCCCTGCACGGAGCCGAGGCGGTGGGTTCCATGGGCAACGACGCCCCGCTGGCGGTGCTGTCCGACGAGAACCAATTGCTGTTCAGCTACTTCAAGCAGCTTTTCGCCCAGGTGACCAACCCACCGCTGGACGCCATCCGCGAGGACTTGGTCACCTCCGTCGAAGCGTTTATCGGGCGGGAACGGAACCTATTCGCGGAAACACCCGAGCACTGTCACCAGCTCAAGCTAAAATCTCCGCTGATCAGCAATGAGGAGCTAGAGAAGATCCGGCGGATTGACAAGGGAGACATCCGGTCGGTCACCCTCTCCACGCTATTCGACACGCAAGGTGGGCCGGAGCCGATGAAGGCCGCCTTGGAACAGCTCCGTGAACAGGCGTCGCAGGCCATAGCCGACGGGAATAGCATCATCATCCTCTCAGACCGGAACGTGGACTCCCGCTGGGCCCCAATCCCGAGTCTGTTGGCGACTTCCGCAGTACATCACCACCTGATCCGCGAGGGTACGCGGACCAAGGCCGGGCTGGTTGTGGAATCGGGAGAACCCCGGGAAGTCCACCATTTTGCCCTTCTGGTAGGTTACGGAGCAGGCGCAGTCAACCCGTACCTGTCGCTGGATACTGTGGTGGAGATGGCGGAATCCGGCGAGTTGAATGGGACCAAGCCGGATTACGCGGTCAAGAACTTCCTGAAGGCCAATGAGAAGGGGATGCTCAAGGTGATGTCCAAGATGGGCATCTCCACGGTGCAGAGTTACCGGGGCGCTCAAATCTTTGAGGCCATCGGACTTTCCCAGGAATTGATCGACGAATATTTCACCTGGACGCCTTCGCGCATCGAGGGTATCGGCTTGGACACGGTCGAGGAAGAGACCCTGGAGCGCCACCGTGCCGCTTTCTCGGACGACCAGGTAGCCGCGAACCGGGAACTCCCGATGGGTGGCTTCTACCAATGGCGGCGCGACGGAGAGTACCATCAGTGGAACCCTGAGTCGATAGCAAAGCTCCAGTACGCCGCCCGGGCAAACAACGGAGAAGCCTACAAGGAGTTCGCCCGTCTCGCCAACGACCAGTCCAGAAAGATGGCCACTCTGCGCGGTCTGCTGGAGTTCAAGAAGACCTGGCCCTCAATTCCGCTGGAAGAAGTGGATCCCGCATCAGAGATAGTGAAGCGGTTCGCCACCGGCGCGGTGTCTCTGGGCTCTATCAGCAAGGAGGCCCACGAGACCATGGCTATAGCCATGAACCGGCTGGGGGCCAGAAGCAACACCGGCGAAGGCGGCGAAGACTTCAACCGCTACAAACCGGAGCCCAACGGCGATTCACGTAGCAGCGCGGTCAAACAGGTTGCATCGGGAAGGTTCGGAGTTACACCCAACTACCTGGTGAACGCCACCGACCTGCAAATCAAGATGGCCCAGGGATCAAAGCCCGGCGAGGGCGGCCAGATTTCGGGTAACAAGGTCGACGATTACATCGGCTGGGTACGGAAGACCACTCCGGGAGTGGAGCTAATCTCTCCACCGCCGCACCACGACATTTACTCCATCGAGGACCTGGCCCAGTTGATACATGATCTGAAAACAATTAACCCGGATGCCCGCATCCACGTGAAGCTGGTAGCCGAGGTGGGGGTTGGCACCGTCGCCGCCGGTGTAGCGAAGGGCCACTCTGACGTTATCCTGATCAGCGGCCACGATGGAGGCACAGGCAACTCGCCGGAGTCCTCCATCAAATACGCCGGGCTTCCGTGGGAACTGGGCGTCGCCGAGACCCAACAGGTACTGGTGGCCAACGACCTCCGCGGCCGGATTTCGTTGCAGACCGACGGTCAGCTCAAGACGGGCCGGGACGCCGCGGTGGCGGCCCTCCTGGGAGCGGAAGAATTCGGCTACGCCACCGGGGCATTGGTGGTCAACGGCTGTATCATGCTGCGCAAATGCCACCTGGGTACCTGCTCGGTGGGTATCGCCACTCAGGACCCTGAACTACGGAAAATGTTTGCAGGGAAACCGGAGTACCTGGTGAACTACTTCACCTTCGTCGCAGAAGAGATGCGCGAAATCATGGCCGAGATGGGATTCCGAACCGTGAACGAGATGATCGGCAGGGTCGACATGCTCGACGGACGGGAAGCAATCGAGCATTGGAAGGCACGGGGCCTGGACTTCTCCCGGCTGTTGTACCGGCATCCCAAGTCGGACGAGGTGGCGGTCTATTGCCAGGAAGAACAGGACCATGGGCTGGAAGACGCGCTGGACCATGAGTTGATCGCCCTCTCCCAGCCTGCGTTGGAGAACGGGCAGCCCGTGGAGATAGACTTCCCCATCCGCAACAGCCACCGGACCGTTGGTGCGATGCTCAGCGGGAAGGTGTCCAAGAAATATGGAGAAGACGGTCTTCCGGAAGGGACCATAAAGATCCACCTATCGGGATCGGCCGGCCAGAGCTTCGGCGCATTCCTGGCCAAGGGAATCGATATCCGCCTGGATGGCGATACCAACGACTATATGGGGAAGGGCATGGCCGGGGGCCGAATAGTTGTCTGCCCGCCCGCGGATGCGGGATTCGTGGCCGAGGAGAACATTATCATCGGCAACGTGGCCATGTACGGCGCGACGGGCGGTGAGGCGTTCATCCGCGGCTGGGCCGGTGAGCGGTTCTGCGTACGGAACAGTGGAGTCAAGGCCGTTGTGGAAAGTGTCGGTGACCACGGTTGCGAATACATGACCGGCGGAGTGGTAGTTGTTTTGGGACGCGCCGGCCGCAATTTCGGCGCGGGGATGAGCGGAGGCATAGCCTTCGTGAACGATGAAGACGGCGATTTCGAAATGCGATTCAACCCTGGTCTGGCGGACCTTGAAGAGGTCACAGACCGGGAGGACCAGGCCATCCTCAAGGAGATGGTCGAAGCGCATCTGCTCCATACGGGCAGCGCCAGAGCCAGGGCATTATTGGAGAACTGGGGCCGTTCCCTGGCAGGGTTCAAGAAGATCATGCCACGCGACTACCGGCGGGTCCTTGAGGAGCGCAAACACCAAGAGGCCGCAGCCGCGGGTGTGGGCAACGATTAACGGACCTCCCGGTAACCGATTTGCTTAACTCGTCTCTTTGTTCCATAATCCTTGGAGAGTAGAGATAGGTCCGACACATCGACGGCAAAGGGTACGAGACGTAATTGCCTATGGGTGATCCCAGTGGATTCATGCGCTTGAAGCGCGCTGGTCCGGAACGTCGTCCCCCTGTAGAGCGTAAGAACGACTTCCGCGAGTTTTACAAACCCTGGCCGGAAGACCACTCCCGGGACCAGGGGGGCCGCTGTATGGACTGCTCCGTGCCCTTCTGCCACATGGGTTGCCCCCTGGGGAACGTGATCCCCGAGTTCAACCACCAGGTGTACCTGGGCAATTGGGAGAGGGCCCTTCAGGTGCTCCTCTCTACCAACAACTTCCCGGAGTTCACGGGACGCATCTGCCCCGCACCGTGCGAGGCGTCATGTGTGCTTAGCATCAACTCCGATCCCGTGACGATCGAGTACATCGAGAAGGAAATCGCCGACCGGGCGTTCGAACAGGGCTGGATAAAAGCCGAACCACCGGCGGAGCGCACCGGGAAGAAAGTCGCGGTCGTGGGATCGGGTCCCGCAGGTCTGGCCGCCGCGCAGCAGCTCAACCGCGCCGGCCACTGGGTCACCGTGTTTGAACGTGATGAGTATATCGGCGGCCTTCTCACGTTGGGCATACCGGACTTCAAGCTGGACAAAGCCGTCGTCCAACGCCGGGTCGATCTTATGGCCGAGGAAGGAATCACTTTCCGCCCCGGTGTCAACATGGGCATCGATTACCCGGCGGACAAATTGTTGGAAGAGTTCGACGCAATCTGCCTTACCTGCGGCTCGACTCAGCCGCGGGACCTTCCGGTGCCGGGCCGCGAGTTGGACGGTGTGCATTTCGCGATGGAGTACCTGACTCAGCAAAACAGGCTGTTGGCGGGTCAGACGGTCGATCCCTCCGAGCGGATATCGGCGGAAGGCAAACGTGTGGTGATTCTGGGCGGCGGCGACACTGGCGCGGACTGCCTGGGTACTGCCCACCGCCAGGGCGCCGAGATTGTACACCAGCTCGAGCTTTTGTCCGAGCCTCCAGAGGAGCGCCGCCCCGACAATCCTTGGCCTCAGTGGCCGAACGTTCTCCGGTCTTCCGCGGCCCACGAAGAGGGTGGTGTCCGCGATTACGATGTCTTGACCAAATCGTTCTCCGGGCGTGGCGGCAAGGTGGAGAAGCTACGGGCAGTCCGCGTGGAATGGGTCCCGTCTGAGAATGGCGGCAGGCCCTCAATGCAGGAAGTTCCGGACAGCGATTTCGAGATCGAGACCGAGCTTGTGCTGCTGGCGATGGGCTTTCTCCATCCCGAACATGGCGCTATGGTAGACCAGCTAGGCGTAGAGCTGGATGGCCGGGGAAACATCAAGACGGACGCCAACAAGATGACCACCGTCTCCGGTGTGTTCGCAGGCGGCGACGCGGCTCGCGGCCAATCGCTGGTGGTCTGGGCTATCGCGGAAGGGCGCGAGTTGGCCCGTGGCGTAGACCTTTCGTTGATGGGCCGGACGAAGCTTCCGCGCTCGCTACCCCAGGCGTAACCTCCCCACCCGCTGCGGTTAACGTTTCCACGGCGAACCCCTCCCGATTACCGGACAGGGCCGATTTGGAAACCCTGGAAGTCACCGAGCATTTCCGCCAACTCGCCGGCTTCCATCAAGAAGGACAACAGCAGTAGACCGCCTTCTAAATGGGCATCCACGTCCTTGATTTCCTTTCCTCCAACCACCAGACTCCCTTGAAGCTTGACCAATGCCTCGGCCGCATCGGCCTCGTCTTGGAATACGGCAGCACCGCTTACCCTAAATGTGTTGACGCTTTCCAGGCTGATACTGAAGGCTGTGGCCTCGCAGGTTAGGGACTCGCCGCCACCGGCCAAGGGAGAAGTCAGGTTGCAGTCGCCGGTAAGGCTGGCGGTGACCCCCGAGGGAAGTGATTCCAATAACTCTGCGAAGTGTGGACCGTCGGACATCCTTGGAGCCGTGGCGTCGTAGGCGTCTATGGCAGCCCTGATTCCCCCGGTCCCTGACGTTGCACTATCCGACGAACCGACGGCGATCACAGAGATAGAATCGGTTACCGCGGCGCCAGCAATCACAATGCCGGAGAGGTCTACCAGGGCGATCGAATACCCTTTATACGTCTCTCGCTGCACTCCTTGTTGGGAGATCCCATATGAGGCGGCAACTTCCAGCAGCCCTTCAACGTCGATTGGGCCTTTGATAGACAGGAGGAAGTCTTGGGCGCCGTTGCTTGCCGCCGCCATGAGGTGGTCAATGAGGGACAGCGTGCCTGGAGGCAGAGTCGCCAAAAATTGGGGGACCTCCAGTGACTCGATGCTCTGCAACTCCGGGCTTGCCCGGACAGCCTGGGCGTCCAGGTATTGCACTGCGGCAAAACCCTCGGGCACGACCGACCATAGTTCCAGGACCAGTCGTGTCTTTGTTGGGTCTGGCGTGGGAATGGGCACAATTTCGGACTCGTCCACAGGCGCCCGGGATGGGAGCGCAGTTTGGCGCGGTGTATTGGTGGGCGCGGGTGTCGCCGCCGGCACCGGGGGAGGTGTGGCCGTGGGCGCGGGAATTCCGCCTGCGACGGGGGGTGGCGCGGGCTGAGCACAGGCGGCCTGACCGGCCAATACCATAGTCAGGACCAGATAGACGGCCAACCCCCTGGCCGAGTTCACGTGGGGATTGTCTCTGCCTGGGTCCGGGAAAGGTATTCTTTCATGTCCAGCACCACGATAGTGTTGGTTGTGCCCGAGACTCCTGGCAGGAAACCGTGGACGATGGTCACCACGTCGTCGTCCTTTACCATCCCAGATGCGATGGACGCCTGCACCAGAGACGAAACCAACCGGGCGACGTCACGCTCGATGGGCACCACGCCGACGGGTGTAAGGCCCCAGCCCAGACACAGTTTTCGCAAGATCGCCTCGTCGTGGGAGAAGACGATGATGTCGTTATCCGGCCGGAACCTGGAGACCTCGAAGGCAGCCCGGCCCGTGCTGGTGATCACTATGGGCTTGGAGTGCAAGGAGCGCACGAGCCTTCCGGCTGCGGAGGCAATGGCTTGCGTCCTATTGCGGGAAATGTGGTCCTGATGGTAGGGGTAGACGCTTTCCGCTTCCCGGATTGTGAGGTCCGCCATCTGCACGGTCTCCACGGGAAACCTTCCCACGGCTGTCTCGTCGGATAATAGAATCGCGTCGCAGCCGTCGAGCACGGCGTTGGTGATGTCCGATACTTCGGCGCGGGTTGGAGTTGGCGATTCCACCATCGACCGCAGCATTTGGGTGGCGATGACGGAAATCTTGGCTGCGTCGTTGGCTTTCCTGACGATCTCCTTCTGGACTATGGGCACCTTCTGCATCGGTATCTCTACGCCGAGGTCGCCGCGAGCGACCATCACGGCGTCGATATTGTCCAGAATTGAGTCGAGGTTATCTATCCCCTCTCCGCGCTCAAGCTTGGCCATGACCAGGGCCTGGCAACCAATGCTTTCCAGGTACTCCCTGGCGTATAGGACGTCTTCCATGGACCGGACGAAGGAGAGGGCCACCCAGTCCAAACCCTGCTCCACGCCGAATTTGAGGTGGATTTTGTCCTGCTCGGTCAATACCGGCTGGTCGATGGACACACCGGGGAGGTTGACACCCTTATAGGATGAGAGCAAGGCGCTGGCGTTGCGTACCCGCAATTTGACTTCTTCTCCGGACCTCCCCATCACCTCCAGGCAGACCGTGCCATCGGAGACGTAGACCAGGTGTCCGGGTTGCAGGCTCCTCAGGACCGAAGGCTGAGGAAATGGCAGAACGTTTTCCTGGTGAGAGACCGCATCGGGCACCATAGAGACCATCTGGCCCGGAGCAAGTCTGATCGTGCCGTCCATTTCCCCCAATCTGAGCTTGATGCCACCCAGATCTTGAAGGATGGCGACCTGCTTCCCCTTCTCCTGGGACAATTCGCGCAGGTCTCTTATGACGCTGGCGTGTTCTTCCAGTGTGCCGTGAGAGAAATTGAGGCGGGCGCAGTCCATCCCGGTGTCAATCAACTTGTCTAGGGTATCCCGGTCTCTGGAGGTTGGGCCGATGGTGACGATGATCTTGGTCTTGCGCATACTACAGGCACCTCAGCACGCCGGTCCCGGGAACATGGCGTAGATTGGGCAAGTGGCCGCTGGACTTACAGGCTACAGGCCGTCCGGGTAGATGCGTCAGCCCAAATATTGGGCTGCGCCATGCCCCGAGTCGGCCCCCTCCGAGGGTGACATAACCACTCCGACAGTTTAATCCAATTCGACACTGGAAATACAGCCCGCCGGAAACACGGGGGCGGAAATCTGTACTCGGTACGATGAAAAGCCGAGACTGTTTCAACGGTGGGCCAGGGGTCCCAAGAACTGCGCGGCGGCGGCCCAAGTCCAGGGGGCATGGAATTATATCTTTGCTCTTCGCTCCAAATGTTGAAGGGGCGTAGCCGATTAGCTACGCCCCTCATCTGTGGTTTGAACGCCGGATTTCTGTGGAAGCCGAAACCGGATTGCTTCACCAGATTGCTTCTCGGCCCTGGCGTTTGGCCGCCGCGCGTCGAGGCCTGGCTAGTTTGCTCCGCGGGCCGCGTCGTAGGTCTCGGTGGCCCGCTGGATGGCGGCCCGGCGGTTGACCTGGAGGGTGTCCTTGATCTCGCTGGCCCAGCGGTTGGAGGCATGGATGCCGGCCAGGCTGCCCTGGAACCTGGGCATTACGTAGCGGGCCAACAGCTCGTAACTGTGCATCACCTTTTCCCTGGAAGCCCAGTCTTCAACCCGGATCATGAAGCTGCCGAAGCCGCCGCTCATCTCCTGGAGGCGTTCGATACCTTCGATGCAGTCGTCGGGAGTTCCGACGATCCACTGGTTGTTGTCCACCATGTAGTCGACTATTTGGTCGCGGGGAACGTCCGGCGCGTTGTTGCCGAGAGTGTTCTGGAAGTACTCGGTGACCACGCGAGCGCCTCCCTGCCGGATGTCCTCGTAGGCTTGCTTCTTGCTCTCGGCGAGATGAACGCCTGAAACGATACCCCAGTCCTCGCGCCGGACCTCCTGGCCGTGTTCGGCCGCCGATTCCTCGGCGATGGACCAGAGGTCCTGCAAAGTGGTCCTGCGTACCGTACCGCGGGGCACGGCCATGGATAGGACCGCCGCTCCATGCTTGCCGGCCACGGTCACCCCTGCGGGGGATTCGACGGATGCGACCGCAACTGGTACATGGGGTTGCTGGTAGGGCCTTAGTTGGAGCAGCCCGTCGTTCAGCTCGAACCAATCGCTCTTGTAGGTGAAGGGATCTGTTTCCGTCATCAAACGGATTATGACGCCCAAGGACTCGTCCATCATTTCGCGCTGGCGGGAAGGGTCGATGCCGAACATGTAGGCGTCGGTGCCCAGGGCGCCCGGACCAACTCCCAGGATGACCCGGCCACGGGTCAGGTGGTCCAGCAGCACCATGCGGTTGGCCACCATATAAGGGTGGTGGTAGGGCAGGCTGATAACTCCCGTGCCCAACCGGATGTTCTTGGTGCGCTCGGCGGCGGTCGCCATGAATAGTTCGGGGGAGCAGATGGTCTCCCAGCCCGCGCTATGGTGTTCGCCGATATAGGCTTCGTCGTACCCCAGCGTGTCCAGCCATTGGAGCAGTTCCAAGTCGCGCTCCAGGGCGAGGGTCGGGTTCTCGTTGGTGGGGTGGAACGGGGCCATGAACACTCCGAATTTCATCCTGGCGGGTACGTTCATCTTGCTTTCCTCGTCTCTAAGCCATGGGCCGGTTTCTTGAAGGGCAATCAATTCCGGCAACCATTCTTGAATGGCGACTATTTGAGAGTCATTCTAACACGGGCCTTCAGATTCATCTATCCGGTCCATGTATCCGGGGGCTGGCGCTATAGTCCGGCAGTAGCGGGCAAGAATTAAACATGGTATCTTTGTCGAATCTCAGGATTCCACAATACGCAGCTATGGAGAGGTAGCGAAATGCCGCAAATCAAGCACATCGCCATCGCGACCAACGACGCCGAGAAGACGGCAAAGTTCTATTCCGAGGTGTTCGGCCTCCGCCAAGTCGCCAAGCTGGAGAGCGAGAACGCCAAGGGCTTCATGCTCAGCGACGGCAACGTGAACATGGCCATCCTGGACTTCCAGAACGATGCTGTGGCCGGAGAGCGCGGCAAGGACTGGGAGGGCATTCACCACATAGGTTTCGAGGTTGAGAATCTGGAGGACATCGAGCGCAGGTTATCCGAAGCCGGCTCTAACCCGATGGACGAGGTCAACCACGCGCTGCACGCCGGAATGGGCGGCCCCCGCACCCAGAACGTGGAGACCAAGTACGCCGGCCCCAACGGCGAGATGATCGACGTCTCCGGCACCGGTTGGGTTGGCACCCGCGGCCTGGATTAGCCCGTAGCCCGCAAATTCTCGGGAAAAGGGACGCCCGGCCAATCAGGTCGGGCGTTTTCGCTAGCAGAAATCATATAAATGGTTCTATGTTACCGCGCGAGGCTGAGCATAGCTTTTTGAGACCTAGTTACTTGATTCCATATTTCTCCTGTAGGCCCTCAACTAGCCAATCGAGGTCTAGGTCGCTCGACATGTGCGCAGCTAGTTTCTGCCACGAACATCGCCGGAGGATGGCGGGATACCGGAGAGCCGCATATACCGACTTCAACTGATAACCTGCTTCATAGTCGGAGTGAAAGAACGGGTTCCGCTCGTCATAAATTATGAGCGTGTAGCCAGTTTCCGGCTCGGCCGAGCCAGCCGGTGAGATGCATCCGGTAAGCAAGTTGCGTACAAGTTGGTACGTGTTGGCCATCGGGCAAGGCATCAAATCTCTTTGATTGCCCCATGTAAAAACTTGTGGAACGTACTCCCAATATTTTATATTCTGCTGTGCCAGTGAGCAGCGAGCGGTACGACCTATTTGCCGAGTGTAACTACCATCGCAGTGGTCTCGTTCGTAGTTCGAGTCTGTAGGCCGAAGAGTGGGCCGCGAACATGTGCCGAATGTCCGTTCAGTAAGCTTGCACTCGACCGCGACTCTAAACTCGCCCTGCAACCAAACATCGATCTGCGTAGGTCTCGGTTCGCCCAGCCAATATATGGGCTTATCCAGGGTTACTTCATAATCGGCGATCTGCGATGGAAAGGCTTGTCTTCCATCGTCATCCTCCAAGCCTTCCAGAAGGCCCATCTTTCCGAGACTGCATAGTCCACCGAATACACTTAACGCTAGAGCCTGAGAACTCCGCATACTCCCGAAGTATCTGTGACGCCTGTCCCGTGGAAGTAATCTCGAGATTCGCCTTGCTATATCCCTGCTTGCGGTAGGGGGTAGTAGAATGTTCTTGTCGTCGAATATCCGCTTAAACTCTGGTGGTCTATCGGATATTCGTTGTGGCTGCGTCAATAATGAGCGCAACTTGTGAGTATCCGCATAACCCCACAGTTGACCGATGAAGTCAGCGAGATATGTCCTGTAACGGACTCTGGAGTCCCGGTCTCCCGTCATATTGCCCCTAGTCTATATCGAATTCCCGGTGCGATGAACAACTTCCCAGCAAGAGGCGCCTGGCCATGGTTGGCCCTGGCTATCCCGGACCTACGCGGGCCGGAACATGGGAGTGGGCCGCTCCGGGTCCACATCCGCTAGGTCCAGCACCATGTCCATGCCGGTCTGGATGTTCTGGGGGTTCGCGGCGTCTACGCCGATTATGCGGGCGCTGAGGCGGGGGCCTTCTTCCAGTTCAACTATGCCGGTGCAGTATGGGTTGTTGCGCCCGTAGCCCTGCTCGACCATATACACCGGCCCGATGGAGATGCAGGTGAAGGTGCTCAACCGGGCCTTGCCGCTGAACTCGTGCCACTCCAGGTCCCGTCCGTGGCATGAGTGGCATATTGGCCGGGGTTCCGGGGATAGCGTCCCGCACCCGGTGCAGCGCACACCCATAAGGCGCTTCTCTTCCGTCAGGTAGGCGTTGAAGGAGGTGGCGTTAAATGCCCTGGTTTCCGCTGCCATGATAACTCCTAGCCCCGCCGGAGGATGTTGACCACGCAGGTACCTCCGGTGCCGCCGACGTTGTGGGTTAGTCCCACCTCAAGGTTCGGGTCCTTGACCTGCCGCTCTCCCGCCTCGCCCCGTAGCTGGTGGAATATCTCGGCTACCTGGGCGACTCCGGATGCGCCTACCGGGTGCCCTTTGGCCTTCAGGCCGCCGGAGGTGTTGATCGGCCTATCGCCGTCCAGGGCCGTCCTTCCCTCGTCCAGGGCCCGCGCCCCTGCTCCCGGCTCGAAGAACCCCAGGTCCTCGGAGGCGATAATCTCGGCGATGGTAAAGCAGTCGTGGACTTCCGCAACCTGGATGTCCTCAGCGGTCACCCCGGCCATTTCGTAGGCTCGCGCGGCGGCGGCCTTGGCTGCTGAGAGGGATGTCAGTTCATCGGCGTCATGTAGCGGGCGGCCACTGGCCTGTCCCGTCCCGGCGATGGTTATGGGCTTGTCGGTGAAGTTGTGGGCGATGTCCGACGCCACCAACAGAACGCAGGCCGCGCCGTCGGTAATTGGAGCGCAATCGTACAACCGGAGCGGCCAGGCAATCCAGGGGTTCGCCCCCGGGTCGTTGAGGAAGTCCATCTCGTTGTTGTACTCAGGGACGGGTTGGCCCCGCTGCTCCGCTCTGGCGACGCGCCGCTCCATCAGGTCGCGGATGGTCACGTTGAACTGGGCCTTGGGGTTCTTGGAGCCGTTGACGTGGTTCTTGATGGCCACCTTGAGCAGGTGGTCGAGGTTGGTCTCGTACCGGTCCATGTGGGCCTTGGCGATGGCTCCGAAGATTCCGGGGAAGGTGAGTCCGGCGGGGACTTCGTACAGCCCGTCGGCGGCGGTCGCCAAGACATCGGTGACCCCTTCCGTGGGCAGGTTGGTCATCTTTTCCATGCCGCCCACCAGGACAATGTCGTATAGACCCGAGGCGATGGCCATGACACCTTCGCGGAGGGCGCTGCCACTGCTGGCGCAGGCGTTTTCGATGCGCGTAACCGGCACCGGAGTCATCCCCAGCCAATCGGCGATAATCGGGGCTGTATGTCCCTGGTGCTCGAAGAGGTCAGAGGAGTAGTTGCCCACGTAAGCGCACTCGATATCCTCGACGTCGATGCCCTGGTCCAGGTTGTCGAGCATGTCCTGGAAGGCTTCGACAAACAGGTCGCGGCTGTCCTTGTCCTGGAATGCGCCGAAGGCGGACATGCCCGCCCCAACAATGGAAACCGGCCTTCCTAGCTGGCGCTTGTTGGATGCGATTGTCATGCGGATGCTCCTTGAGGGAAAATTCGCCGATCGTGCGAAATAATTCTGTCTGGACCAGGAATCTACCAGGAATCTACCAGGAATCTACATGGATGCACAGGGTAAACAGGATGATAATTCAGGAATAAAATCCTGTCTATCCTGTGCATCCATGTGAAATTTCGGTTCACACTCCCCGAATCACTCCCTCGCACAACTCCGCCCCCTGTAATACCTCGGAAATTACGGCGGTCTCCCGCGTCGTGTGAAAACTCCTTACCCCAATCCCTACCGGCAGGGCCACGATGCCGTTTTCGTAGAACACGTTGGCGTCGGAACCTCCTCCGGTGGCTTCCAGGGCCGGCGCGAGGCCGATTTGGGCCAGCGCCCTTCCGACCATTTCCACTGTGGGATGCGTGGCGGGGACGTTGTAAGCCTGGTAGGTGTTGCGGATGTCCAGCGAGATATTGGCGTCCGGGTGTCTCTCGCCGGCCTCCCGGAACACGTCGCGGAACCGCTGAGAATAGTGGTCCAGCTTGTTGTTGTCGCGGCTGCGTATCTCGCCGTCGAGGAACGCATCCTCCGGGATGATGTTCCGCTTGAGACCCCCTTCGATTCTGCCGATGTTGGACGTGGTCTCGTCGTCGATGCGGCCCAGGGGCAGTTGGGTCAAGACCTCGGCGGCAATCAGGATGGCGGAAAGGCCCTTTTCCGGCTCGACCCCGGCGTGGGCGGCCACGCCAGTAATGGTTGCGGTGACCACGTTCTGGGATGGGGCGGCGACGGAGATGCGGTTGACGGGACCCTCGCCATCGAATACGACACCTTGCTTCGCAGACAACCTGGTGAAGTCCAGGTGATGTACGCCCACAAGACCGCCCTCCTCGGCGCGGGTGAAGGCGACTTCGATGGGCCGGTGGCCACCGCCGGACTCCCGTACTGACGCGATGGCTTCCAGCACGATGCTCAAGCCCGCCTTGCAGTCGCCGCCAAGAATGGTCGTTCCGTCAGACCGGAGCACGTCCCCGTCCATTATGGGATCGATTCCCCTGCCCGGCTCCACAGTGTCCATGTGCGCGGATAGCAGGACCGGGTCACCCGTCCCCGGCGCCGTGGCGATTAGGTTCTTGAAGGAGTCGTGATGGATGTGAAAGCCCAGAGCCTCGAGCCGGGAACTGATTTCGTCGTCGATCCGGTCTTCCTCTCCAGTGGGGCTGTCGATTCGGATGAGGTCAGTGAGGGTTTTTAGGAGCCGTTCTCGGTTGGCCAAGGTTTCCTCCCAATCGCAAGAATGGTGGGGTAACTACCGGCTATCAGGGCAGAGCGGCGACGGCTTTGATTTCCACGAGCATGTCTTCATTTACCAGCCCGTTGATGACGAGGAGGGTGTTGGGGGGATAGTCGGCGTTGGGGTACAGGACCGGGAAAATTCCGTGCGCGCTTCGATGAAGGGCTGGATGGACTCCCGGCCGACCAGGTAGGTGGTGAACTCGACCACGTCGGCGAAGGAAGCTCCCGCCGCAGCGAGGACTGCCCCGATATTGCGGTACACCTGGCGCGTCTGGGTCGAGACGTCGCCCTTGCCGACCAAGTTTTCTCGGGAGTCTACGCCGACCTGCCCGGCCACGTACAGTAAAGTCCCGGCGCTGACCTTGACTGCCTGGGAATACGCTCCCAGGGGCCTGGGCGCAGTAGCAGGACTGAGGGCAACACGATTTACTTGGGCCATTTGTCCATCCTCCTGGGTCCAACGTTGGATCTGGTCCACGCCGGTCACCCGATGGTCCGGTAGACATTATAGGGCACGCCCAAACGTGGGCGCGAGTATGCCCCGGGCGCTCCCTGGGTCTTCCGATTATGACCGCAGCCGGCTCCATCGCTGTTCCAGCGAAAGCTGGAACCCAGAAATGCTCAGGTATCTGAACGAAATTCCAAGGGAGGGTTCTTGGATTCCGGCTCACAGCCTGCCCCGTACCGGATATGGGGGCCGGAATGACGGATGGGGTAGTAGCGGCGCATAAGCGTCCCTGATCCACATAATTGAAAGGCCCTGCGGGTATCCTCCTACCATGTTGTCTGAACTGTGATACATATCAATTGATGATGGCCATGATGTTCTGATGTTGGACATGATGGCTATCAGGGAGAGCACAGTTCAGACGAAAGACCCTGTGGTTCCCATAATCGCCGCTATGGCAAGATACGGAGGCGTCAGCGGCCTCCCATCGGCCGATTTGGCCCATGTTATACTCGTTCCCATGGTACAGGATTCTGTAATGCCCCAGGTGGGAGTGGGCGTGGTTTTCGTGCGCGACGAGCGGGTTTTCCTGGCCAAACGGGAGGGCTCTCACGGCGAGGACACCTGGGCTTCCGCGGGCGGACACCTGGAGTTTGGTGAGTCCTTCGAGGAATGCGCCCGCCGAGAGGCGATGGAGGAGTTGGGGCTGGCGGTGGGGGAATTGCGGTTCCTTTGCGTATGTAACATTGTCGCCTATAGCAAGCATTACGTGGATATCGAATTCCAGGGGGACATAGGCTGGCAGGAGCCGTTTTTGGCCGAGCCTGAAGGGTTCACGGACTTTGGCTGGTTTCCACTGGATGACCTGCCCCAACCCTTGTTTCTCCCCATGTGGTACGCCCTGGATAGTCTCCGTACCGGCAAGTACTATTACTCTGGAGATTGACCCCCGGAGCGTTTCCGGGGACGACTCCATTCCACCTCATCGACGTGCGAGACCACGGTCCCGGAATCCCCTTTCCAAATAAGCGGAGGTGTATCTTGTCGGACAAGAAAGGACGCGGCCTTTTGATGGTATTTGCGGACGTTCCCGCGGAAGTGGAGGACGAGTTCAACCGCTGGTACGACGAGGAACACATCCCGGAACGGCTGTCGATCCCGGGTGTGCTGAACGCCGCCCGGTACAAGGCGGCGAGGGGCGGTCCCAAGTACCTGGCGTGCTATGAGCTAAGCGATCCGGATGCGTGGTACTCCGATGCATGGCAATATCACTTGACGAACCCCACCGATTGGTCGAAGCGAATGTCGCCAGGCATCGTGGCCACGGTGTATATCCGCAACCTGTACCGGTTGATCCACCCGGCCGATGTTCCGGTGGAGACCGCGCAGGCCGAAATGTCTCCGGTGATGCTGGTAGGGCGGATGTCGGTCCCAGCCGAGTTGGAGTCCCAGTTCAACGACCTCTACAACTACGACCGCCTGCCCGAGACCCAGGAGATACCGGGCTACATCCGGGCCCGGAGATTCGAGGCTGTGATGGGCGAGCCCAAGTTCATTACGGTGCATGAGATGGGTTCACCGGAAGTACCCGACAGTCCCGGATGGCGGGCCTGGGGAGGGGGCGGGTCCGACACCTGGAGGGACACCGTGCGTCCCAATATGGTCCATGCCGAGGGGTCTCCGGGAGTCTACCACCGGATGCTTCCTCCCATGGCATAAGCGATGGTATAAGCGGCGCTTAGCCGGGTCCGCGCCGGAGCCATTTGGCTCCCTTCACCCTCTCGCCAGGTCATCGGTACGGCTGGCGGGCGCCGAGTCATGAAGTTGGTAGCTCCACTATTTGGTACGGTCTTCGAGCTGAGCTTGAAGGGTAAGTCCCGTGCTTCAAACTGGCCCGGAAACCCCCGTTTCAGGCATCAAAAAGCAGTCCTGCATCAACATAAAATGTTATAATAGATACAATATATTGTAGGTAGAGAAACCAAAGTTCTCTGCCGTTGCCTGTAGCTCATCACACTCAGCCCGGCCAGACAAATAGAGGGACGTTGCTTATGCCTCAGGACTCCGCAGCCGACTATACCGCCAAGGACATCCAGGTGTTGGAGGGTCTGGAAGCCGTTCGCATCCGTCCGGGCATGTACATCGGGAGCACAGACCAACGGGGCCTGCACCACTTGATCTACGAGGTTCTGGACAATGCTGTCGATGAAGCCATGGCCGGTTATTGCGAGGCCGTCGGGGTCTCCATAGGCGCGGACGGCCTCATCACGGTTACCGACAATGGACGGGGCATCCCCATCGACATACACCCGGCTACCGGGAAGTCGGCCCTCGAGACCGTTATGACCACGCTTCACGCCGGGGGGAAATTCGGCGGCGGTGCGTATAAGGTGACGGGCGGGCTGCACGGCGTGGGCGGATCGGTGGTCAACGGCCTGTCCGAGTATCTGAAGGCCGATGTCAGGCGGGATGGGCGAGTTTATACTCAGGAGTATGCCGAAGGCCACCCGCTAGAAGACTTGAAACGCGGTGAGAGGACGGACCGGAGCGGGACCACAATCGCTTTCCGCCCCGACCCCAAGATATTCCCTGAGATCGAGTATGACTTTGATGTATTGGTAAACCACTTCAAGGAGATTGCCTACCTGAATAAGGGCCTGGAGATCCGGTTCGTTAGCCATTGGCACGAAGAGGTACGGAAAGGCGATACCGAGCGGACATATTTCTTCGACGGCGGAATCGCGAACCTGGTGCGCAATGTAAACCGGAACCGCAGGGTCATGCAACAGATCCCCTTCTACTACGAGAAGTCGGTTGACGACACTCTGGTAGAGGTGGCGGTCCAGTACAACGACAGCTTTACCGAGACGGTCCTCTCTTTCGCCAACTGCATCAACACACAGGAGGGCGGGTCTCACATGACGGGGTTCCGCTCGGCATTGACGCGCGTAATCAACGACTACGCGCGTAAACAGTCCTTCATCAAGGAGGCTGACCCCAACCTGATTGGAGACGACATCCGGGAGGGTCTTTCGGCGGTCATCAGCGTCAAGCTTATGGACCCCCAGTTCGAAGGCCAGACGAAGACCAAGCTTGGGAATGCCGAGGTCCGAAGCATTGTTGACTCGGTGGTCAGCGAGGGTCTGATCCGCTACCTGGAAGAGCACCAGGCCGACGGCAAGCGCATCATAGAGAAGTGCCTCACCTCGCAGCGTGCCCGGGAGGCCGCCAAGCGGGCACGCGAACTGGTGATCCGCAAGAACGCCCTGGACGGGTCGTCGCTTCCGGGCAAACTGGCCGACTGCGCCGAGAGGGACCCCGCCAAGTCCGAGCTGTACATCGTGGAGGGCGAGTCTGCCGGCGGTTCGGCCAAGATGGGCCGGGACCGCAAATTCCAGGCTATCCTCCCTCTGAAGGGCAAGATTCTCAATGTGGAACGAGTTCTCCAGCAGCCGGACCGCATCTTGGGGCATGAGGAGATTCGAGCGCTGGTCGCGGCCGTGGGCGCGGGCGAGGGAGATGAGTTCGACCCGGCCAAGGTCCGCTACCAGAAGATCATCATCATGACCGACGCCGACGTGGACGGGTCCCACATCCGGACGCTCATTCTCACGCTTATATTCCGGCGCATGCAAGCCCTGATCGACTATGGATACCTTTACATCGCGCAGCCTCCCCTTTACCGTATCCAGACGGGCAACAAGGTCCAGTACGCCTATGGAGACGAGGAAAAGGACGACTTGATCACCAAGCTCAATGGCGCCCGCAACACCCACTTGCAGCGGTACAAGGGGCTTGGCGAAATGAACCCTGACCAGCTCTGGGAGACCACGATGAACCCGGAGACACGGCAGATGCTACAGGTCGAGATTGATGACGAGGTCGAAGTAAACGACGTCTTTTCCACCCTCATGGGAGAAGTAGTCGCCCCTAGGAGGAATTTCATCGCCACCCACGCACGGAGCGTCCAGAACCTGGACGTGTAGCGGCGCCACCCACGCTGCCAACTCCCCGGTTGGAAAAAAAGAGTGGGCTGTCTTATAATGGGTCGCTGCCGGAACTTGAGGCGGCACACTTCAGCCAGTAAATTCAGGAGGCCCTATTGCCCGCGAAGAAAGCGGCCCGACAGTCGATAAAGCGCGCTCAACGCAACCGCAGCGCACGGAGCGCCACCCGCACAGGAATCGCCAAAGCACTCCAGTCGATGGAAGCCGGTGACGTGGGTAACGCCGAGACAGCGGTGACCGAGGCTCTGAGCCTTCTGGACAAGGCGGTACAGAAGGGAGTACTCCACAAAAACACGGCATCCCGGGGAAAATCCCGCCTCTCCCTGCGCCTGAACAGGTTCAAGGCAGCCAATACCGCTTAATCTGCGCCCCCGATTGGCCCCGCGCTCCCCGGTTTCTAGCCCCAGGTATTTCCGTGCCTTTGCGGGTCATGTGAAACCCCATGACATTGTATTGTTGACAGTCCATCTCGCCTTTGTTAGCTTGGGACTAGAACAAAGGTTTGGAGATGGTGGGTTATGACGATGCGGAAACGACTCCCTCGACGACGGCAGCAAATCCTCGACTTTATCCAGGAATTCATTGCCGAAAACGGTATCCCGCCCACAGTACGAGACGTTCAAAGGGCCTGCGAAATTAGCTCCACTTCGGTAGTTGACTACAACCTGAAGATCTTGGACAGGGATGGATATCTCAACCGGCGGCCAGACGTCGCCCGTGGGATAGAGTTGCTGGACGAGGCAGGTCAGCCCGTGTCGAATGCCCCCAGGGTGCAGATAGTCGGCGGGATTGCCGCCGGCCTCCCTATCCCGGTCTTCTCGACGGAGGAAGCAGCTTCCAGCGAGGAATTCGACACCATCGAAGTATCCCCCGACCTCCCCCGGCGCCACGGTAAACTTTACGGCCTGACCGTTCAGGGTACATCCATGATCGACGCACTGATCGACGACGGCGATGTGGTGATCGTTAAGCCGGCAAGGGAGGCTTCCAACGGGGAGATGGTGGTGGCGTGGCTAAAAGACCAGGAGGAGGCGACCCTGAAGAGGTTTTACCTTGAAGGCGACCAGGTGAGGCTTCAACCTGCGAACAGCCAGATGGAGCCGATTTACTGCCCTGCCGGAAACGTCGAGGTCCACGGGAAGGTCGTGACCGTGATCCGGAAGTTTACATAACTTTTAGGGGGCAGTCTGCTCCTACTGCGAAGGGACTCAGGTCTTCCGGCCCCGGTCATTGGCGGACGTTGGTCAACGCCCCATAGGTTGACACTATGAATGGCACGCTGTAAGTGAGGGGCACCTTCCAATAGAAGGCGTTGCTCCACTGCCCCGCAAACAAGACGTCACCCTGGTTCAGCAGGGTTAGGACCGTTCCCACGACCAGGGCGGCGTATAGCGAACGCCGGAGCAACGGCCGGTGCCTCAGGGCGCAGCGAAGGCATTTGGTGAGGTCTACTTCTTCCCGCGGCGCGTCCGTGTCATTCGCTGGGCCTCTCATTTTGAAAACATAGCGCCCGCCCCCTCCTAATTGACGGCCACACACGGCGCAGGCTCCCTGAGTGCCGACTTGGGCGTGAGGCGGTGCTGGGGCGGTGTTCATGGGCGGGACCTTCCACCGGACGGTGTTTGCCGGGACTCCGGCAGTGTAGGGATGGCGACGGCAGATGTCAACGCCCGGCTTGTTCTGGCGATCATGACCACCTTATACTAGGTCTTCGATTCCCATAGGTGCGTAAGCCAGCCCCGAATGACGATTAGAGGCGTGCATGTACGACTTTCATACCCACACATTTCTTAGCGACGGTGTGTTGTCTCCCATCGAGTTGATCCGGCGGGCGTTGGTGCGGGGATACCAGGCCATCGGCGTTACTGACCACGTTAGCATTGGCAACCTGGAACTGGTTGTGAAGACCCTGGTGACCGACTGTGCCGAAGCCACGAAAAGATGGGATATTCTGGCGGTCCCCGGCGTGGAAATTACCCACGTGCCCAAAGAGGACATAGACATGGTAGCTCGCGCGGCGAAGGAAATGGGTGCAAAGCTGGTCAACGTTCATGGAGAGACCATCGTCGAACCGGTGGAGCCTGGCACCAACGAGGCGGCTGTGCGTTCATCCGCTGTGGATATCCTTGCTCATCCGGGTCTGATCACCTATGAAGTAGCCAGACTCGCGGCGGAGAACGGTGTGTATCTTGAGGTGTCTGCGCGCAAGGGGCACAGCTTGTCCAACGGTCACGTCGTGAACACCGCGAGGGTTGCCGGAGCCAGCATCGTTTTGGACTCGGATGCTCATGAGCCGGGCGATCTGCTCACGCCCGAGTTGGCCGAGAATATAGCAACGGGCGCGGGCCTCGATGCCGAGGAAGCACACGCCCTGCTGAGACTGAATCCTTGCTCTTTGCTAACGAAGTTGGGTTTTGCTCCGGCTATTAGTCCTGGCCGTTAGGTTTGGGGTATAGGGGAGGTCTCCCGGTCAGGCGGCCTTCCCTATCCGGAAAACTTTGGTCCCGCATACGGGGCATACTCCTTGCGTCGCGGGGCGGCCGTTCTTGAGCGTTACCTGTTGTGGGTCTTGGATCTCCCGTTTACCCCGGCACTTGAAACAGTAGGCTTCCATCGGCTACACCCCCAAAGAATAAGTCACGGTCTGTCGGCGTCCATTTGACGGGATCGTGAGCGGAGATGTATTCCGTCGCACCGGGTTGTATGCGGTGGATGGTGGGATGTGGTGATTAGGGTTGCTCCCCAAATATCTCTTCCGGGCCTGGGGTCTCCGCTCCCAGGCGTGCTCGACCCCTGAGATAGTGACACTCAATATACAATGCTCACACGGGATGTCAAGGAAAATTGGTGTGCGTTGGGGCGGGGCCACATCCTGATGGGGGCTCGCGGGTTAGGAACGGGAAGGGGCGTAGGGGGATGGAGTGTCTGTCTGGAACACCTTTACGGGTTTCCAAGAGTTCGTTGGCCGGTCAAAACGGACCACTGCCAGGAACCGCCCATCTGAGCTGTAAGCGCGGTAGGGTTCCAGATACCCGGCTCCCGCGCCCGAGTCGTTAAGGCTAACAGTCTGACCGTTTCGCAGGTAACGCTCAGCGTGCGGTCCTACCGAGAGAGACTTAAGGTCTCTGAGAATCCAATCTACCGGTAGAAGGTGGCTCTGCCATCCCGCGGGACCGGGACCCGCCTCCTCCAATTGTTCTGGTGTGAACCCGGAGTCTGCGTGGAATGCCCCGCATGAGAGACGTTCGAGGTTGGCAACATATCCGCGGCAACCCATCGCTTCGCCGAGGTCGTGGGCAAGTGAACGCATGTAGGCCCCTTTCCCGCATTCCACTTCCAGCACCAAGTTGGGTGTCTCGCATTTCAAAATACTGATGTTGTAAATCTCGACAGGCCGCGGCTCCCTCTCGACTTCGACGCCGGCCCGGGCCAGCTTGTAGAGCCGCTGCCCCCCTACTTTGATCGCGCTATACATGGGAGGGGTCTGTTGAATCAGTCCCAGGAAAGGCTGAAGGGCCTCTTCGACTTGGGAACGGGTGACGGAGCTGGCGTCGCCGGTAGCCACCACTTCTCCTTCGGCGTCGTAAGTCGAGGTGGCCTCGCCCAACTTGACCTGCATCAGGTACCGTTTGGTTCCGCTTACCACATAGTCCATCAAGCGGGTGGCCTGGCCGAAGCACACAGGCAGGACGCCTTTGGCCAATGGGTCCATAGTTCCGCCGTGGCCCACCTTCTGACGCTGTCCGGTGATTCGTTTGACTTGCCGAAGGGCGTCCATTGAGGTGATGCCGGCGGGTTTGTACAAGTTTATGAACCCATTCACGATAGGGCGGCCGTCGTTCCGGTTTCTCGGCATGGTCTACGCTTCATCCGGAGAGGGGACTGCCCGTTCCTGCTCCGGGAGGGACGAACCGCTGAGTCCTTCCGGGGCCTCATCCAACCTTATCCGGTCCATGATCTGCAAAAGGTGGTCGGCGTCCTCGAGGGCATCGTCGAGGGAGAAGGTAAGGAAGGGGGTATAGCGGAGGGTCACCCGGTCCCTGAGTTCCCTTCGCAGGAAAGAGGCTGCGGACTGGATTCCATCCATCGCGGCCTTCTTGGCGTCGACGTCTCCCATGACACTGAGGAGCACCTTGGCGTTGCGCAGATCATGGGACGTGTCGACCCGGGTGACACTGATAACGCCGCCCAGTCGCGGATCCTTGATGTTGCGCGTCAGGACGAAGCTTATCTCCGTGCGCAATAATTCGTTAATGCGGTCGATGCGTCTGGACATGGCAGGCTCCCGGCCAAGGGCAAAGTGGGGCTAGACGTAAGGATGGGTCCGGGGAAAGGCTAGCGCCTTTCCCTTTCTTGCCGGTGGGACTCTAGCACATCGCCTTCCTCGAATTCATTGAAGCCTTGGATTATCACGCCGCATTCCGTTCCAAGGGTGGCTTCGTTGACCTCATCTCGGAAATGGCGAAGGCTGGTTATCGGTGAGTCGTGGACTACGACTCCATTCCTCAGCACCCGGACCGTTGCCCCACGGGTGATACGCCCATCCGTGACCCGGCACCCGGCAATGCGGACGCCGCGGCGGGATGGGAATACCTCGCGGATCTCGGCGTGTCCCACGATTACTTCAGTGAACTTCGGTTCCAACATTCCATGCAGTGCGAGGGACACGTCGTCGATAAGCTGGTAGATAATCTGATAGTGCCGTATCTGGACACCCATGCGAAAGGCAAGCCGGTCGGCGCTGGTCTCGGTGCCAACGTTGAAGCCGATCACGATCGCAGATGACGCACTGGCCAACAGGACATCCGACTCGGTGACGTTGCCACAGGCCGCGTGGAGGACCCGGACCTTGGCGTCCGCTTCGGTCAGACGGTCCAAGGCCTGATGTACGGCCTCTACGCTGCCCTGAACGTCCCCCTTGAGGACAAGGTTGAGTTCCTTGATGTCTCCGGGCGCGGTCCGGTTTACCACTTCTTCGAGGGTCAATGCCCTGGCCTGGGCCTGCTGGTGGGAGGATAGATCGGCGCGGTCTTCCGCCATGCCGCGGGCGGTGCGCTCCTGGGAAACCACGAAGAATTGGTCTCCGGCTTCAGGTAGAGACCCAAAGCCCAGGACTTCTACGGGGGTCGCAGGGGGAACGGACGTGACGGGGTTTGACTGATAGTCGGTCATGGCCCGGATGCGTCCCCAGGCCGCGCCGGCGGTAATATACTTGCCGGTGGATAGGGTCCCGTCCTGGACCAAGAGGGTTGCCGTGGGGCCTCGTTTACGGTCGAGCTTGGCTTCGATGACCACCCCGGAAGCTGGCTTGGCAGGGTTGGCCTTGAGTTCGGATATCTCGGCCACCACCAAGATGTTTTCGAGTAGTTCCTCTACACCGTCACCGGTGCGGGCGGAAACCTCCACCGAAACGATCTCGCCCCCCCAGTCTTCGACCAGGAGGTTTCTTTCGCTGAGCTGCCGCTTGACCCGTTCGGGGTCGGCAGCGGGCAGGTCCATCTTGTTGATGGCGACAATCATGGGGACGCCGGCGGCTTTTGCGTGGCTGATGGCTTCGTCCGTCTGGGGCATGATACCGTCGTCGGCCGCAACCACCAACACCGCGATGTCGGTTACACGTGAGCCCCGGGCACGGATCGCGGTAAATGCTTCGTGGCCGGGAGTGTCCAGGAAGGTTATTATGGCTCCGTCCCGGTCCACTTGATAAGCGCCGATGTGCTGCGTGATGCCACCAACTTCCTTATCCGCGACGCTGGAAGTCCTGATGGTGTCGAGTAAGGCTGTCTTGCCGTGGTCGACATGGCCGAGGATCGTCACCACAGGCGAGCGGGGTTCCATCCCGGCCTCGTCCTCTTTCACCGCACCGTTCTCCGACTCGACAGAGACCGGCGCTTCCGGTTCGGCCATAACCGTGCGAATTCCGAAGGCGGTGGTAACCAGCGTCGCCATCTTGTAATCGATGACCTGGTTCATGCCTGCCATGATGCCGTTGCGCATGAGCTGTTTGATAACGTCGATGGGGCTCTGGTCTATTAGCTCGGAAAGGCGTTGGATCGTCAGAGTCTCGGGCAAAATAAGGTTCCGGGGCTGGGCCCGGCGTGGTTGGCTAGCTCTTCGGCCCCCGCCGGCGGCCCGGGCGTTGTCGTTCGCAGGGGCTGTGCGTCCATCAGTAGTCATTTAGCGCTCCACCGAGGATTGCTCGGCCACCGCATGTAGATAATAGAACATGATTTCGTCGCGATTTTCGGCTGAAAGAGAGACTCCCAAGCTTCTATCGAGACCAGACTTGGAGACTCCTCGTTCCCAGCATCTGGAAGAACCGCACAGGTAGGCGCCACGCCCGGCTAACTTTCCCGTGGGGTCCACCGAGACCAGTCCATCAGGAGTGCGGACCACCCGGTGGAGGTCCCGTTTTGGAAACCGCTGCCCACAAGCGACACACTGCCGTTCGGGGATGTGTCGTGGCTTAACCAATGCGGCCCTCCGGCCCCGAGGCAGAGTGCCGGGTTAACGGCCTCCCTGGCGAGCGCCCCTTGCACGGTTGCCGCCGCGGCGGCCTCTCCGATCCCGGCGTCCGCCGCCCCTCGATTCGTCTATGATGTCTTCGGCAAAACGGATCTTGCCAGCGTCAGGAGTTAGGACCGGCATCTCCGGCAGGTCGGCGAAGCCATCCGGCTCCGGCTCCTCTTCTTCCGCCTGGTCCTGTTCCTCCAGCACTTCCACGTTATCGAGAGTGAAGGACTCGAACTCGTCGACGCTGATCCCACCCTCGGCGCTCTCGACCTGTACCGCCGCGGCCAATTCCTCTTCCCGGATCAGGGCGTCCAAGACCGCTTCCTCATCCAGTTGCTCGGTGGTGCCGGCCGGGGCGGCCATCTGTTCATCCTGTCCGATTGCCGGGGAAGTGATGGTTCCTATTCCCTCGCCGTCAAGCAGGTCAGCGACGGTCAGGTCGGAAATCTCCGCAGCTTCGTCGACTGGGGTACCGTCGGCCACCGCCAACTCGTCTGTGGCTTCCAATACAGGTTCTTCCTGGGGTACGGGGTGTTCGATCTGTCGTAACCGGCGGGCTTCTCTGATCTCCTCCCACTCGGTCATGCCCTTGATATCCAACCGCCAGCCGGTCAACCTGGCTGCCAGCCGGGTGTTCTGGCCTTCTTTGCCGATGGCGAGGGATAGCTGGCGGTCCGGGACGACCACCATCGCAGACTGGTCTGAAATGGCGAGTTCAACCTCGACCACTTCCGAAGGGCTGAGGGCTTTGGAGATAAACACTTTGGGGTCTCTGTCCCAGGAGATGATGTCTATCTTTTCGCCCTGGAGTTCGTTAACGATGCTCTGGATGCGGTTTCCGCGCACGCCGATGCATGACCCAACCGGGTCTATGCCCTGTTGGGTCGCGGTTACTGCGACCTTGCTGCGGAAGCCGGCTTCGCGGGCGATGGCCTTGATCTCCACGACCCCGTTGTGGACTTCGGGCACCTCGATTTCGAATAGCCTCTTGAGCATGTCCTTATGACTGCGTGAGACCAGGATTTCCGGACCCTTGGAGGCGTTTCGTACGCTCAGGACGAACACCTTTGCACGTTGGCCCCGGCGGTACCTCTCGGTGGCGACCTGTTCCTCGTATGGGAGAATTGCTTGTGCCCGTCCGCCGAGGTCCAGGGTGATGAAGCGGCCCGCTTCGGTCTGGTCTATAACCCCGGAGACAACGTCTCCTTCGAACTGCAGGAATTCTTGGTAGAGCAGTTCGCGTTCGGCTTCTCGCAAACGCTGCAAAACCACCTGTTTGGCAGTTTGGGCGGCAATACGGCTGGCATTGTGGGGCAGGGGCTCCGCTGCGGCCACCTCATCTCCGATATCCGCGCCCTTCTTGATACGCTGGGCATCGCTGATATTGACCTCTCTGTCGGGGTCCTCAACTTGGTCCACGACAGTTTTTAGGGCGTAAACGCGCACTTCCCCAGTATTGGGGTTGAGTTTGACCGAGATGTTCTGTCCCGAAGCCGGGTTGTCTTTTTTGAAAGCGGAAGCCAAGGCCACTTCAATCGCCTGGAGCACCTGCTCTCTAGGCAGGTGGCGTTCCGCGGCCAATTGGGTCAAGGCTATCATAAAGTCGCTTTTCATGCCCAAGCCTCCTCAGCGAAGGTGCCTGAGACCCTGTCTTGGTCTATCAACAAGAAAGCGGGAAAACCCCCGCTTTCTAAAGAGAGACCATCTTGTGACAAGCATCACATTATACCGGATAACGCCGCTAAGTATAGCACCGTGCGCTGGGGGCTTTCAAGAAGCCGTGAAAAGGGCGAAACGGGCGAATGGGTGGGGCCGGACCCTGCTAAATTACCACCAAATCTTGCCCTGGGCCTCTTTGGCCATCTGCTCGTAGTCCTTGGTCCACAGGCTCGTACTGAGGTATTTCCACCCGCCGTCGGCCAGCAGGCAGACAATGTTCCCCTCTTCCATACGTTCGGCTTGCCGCAGGGCGGCATAGACCACCGAGCCGGAGGAGACTCCGGCGAAGATGCCTTCCTGTTCCAGTAGCTCCTTGGTGGTGCGGAAGGCGTTGAGGCTGGAGACCAACATCCTGGAGTCCAGAAGCGAGATGTCGAGAATCGGGGGGATGAAGCCCTCTTCCAGGCTTCGGAGACCGGAGATGAAGTCGTCGGGTTCCGGTGCGGCTGCGACTATCTTGATCTGGGGGTTGTACTCCTTCAATCGGCGGCCGACACCCATTAGCGTACCGCCCGTACCCAGTCCGGCCACGAAGGTCGTCAGGTCGGGCAAAGCTTCGATAATCTCGGGTCCGGTGGTCTCATAGTGGGCTCCCGGATTGCCGCTGTTGCCGTACTGGTAGAGCATGTGATAGTCGTGGGGGCGCTTCTCCAGGAGGTCTTGGGCCACGTCGATAGAGCCATTGGTGCCCCGGGACCCGTCGGAAGTGATGATTTGTGCTCCGTATGCCTCTAGGAGTTGGGTTCGCTCTACACTCACGTTGTCAGGCATCACCACCGCGACCTTGTAGCCTTTGAGCCGTCCGATCATGGCGATAGAGATGCCGGTGTTCCCGCTGGTCGGCTCCAGAATGGTGCGGGTAGGCGAGATCTCGCCGTCCCGCTCCGCCTGGTCCACCATTTTGAGGGCGATGCGGTCTTTGAGGCTACCGGTAGGGTTTTGCCCTTCCAGCTTGGCAAAGATACGCACGCCCGGTTTGGGGCTCATGTTCTGGAGTTCCACTATCGGCGTGTTGCCGATGGTGGCAAGGATTCCTTTGTAAGTAAGCCTGGTGACCATTTACCTGCTTCGGGCTAGTCTGAGGCGACTGCGGGTTCCGGCTCCGCCAGACCGCAGAAGACCTCGTAATCAATTAGCTCGTTTATGGTGGGGTTGTCGCCGCAGAGCGGGCAATTCGGGTTCCGCTTAATCTTGACCTCCCTGAAGTTCATGCTCAAGGCGTCAATCAAGAGCAGCCGTGAACTCAATGACTCGCCGATGCCGATCATCAGCTTTAGCGCCTCTGTAGCCTGAATACTCCCAACCAGACCGGTGAGCGCCCCCAGGACGCCGGCCTCGGCGCAGTTGGGGACCATTCCGGGAGGAGGCGGCGACGGGAAGAGGCACCGGTAGCAGCCCTGTCCAGGGATAAATACCGTGGACTGCCCATCGAAAATCAGGATGCTCCCGTCGATAAGAGGCTTGCCTTCCAGGTAGCAGGCGTCATTGACCAGGTAGCGGGTTGCAAAGTTGTCTGCCCCGTTAATCACCATGTCGTACTGGCTAATGATCTCGCGGGCGTTTTCGGACTCCAACCGGACCTCGTGGAGCACAACATTGACGTCTGGGTTGTATGCCTTGAGGTTGTCTTTGGCCGACTGGAGTTTGGGGCGGCCGATGTCGGACGTATGGTGCAAGACCTGACGTTGCAGGTTGGAGATCTCAACCACGTCGAAGTCAACGAGGCCAATGGTGCCCACGCCTGCCAGGGCGAGGTAGATGGCGGACGGAGATCCCAGGCCACCGGCGCCCAGGATAAGGGCTTTTGACTGAAGCAGGTTGCGTTGCCCTCTGCTCCCTACGTCACTCATGATGATGTGGCGGCTGTAACGCTTGACCTGTTCCGGGGTCAAGGCCATCGGCTGCTGGGTCATGCTGTTAGCTCCTTTCGCTACACACAAAAAACCTGCGCTTCCCCAATAGGGTCATCCGGCCGGGTGGGCGCAGGCTCTACGTTTGCCAGGACTGTCCTGCCCCCTATGTGGGTGGACAGGTACACGCGCAAACCGATAAGAGAGGTTGGTGGGTCATGATTTTTTGGAGTCTATCTCCCTGTGACCGGGGTTGTCAAGTAAGCGTTGACTCGTGGGAGCAGGGTTTTTAGAAGGGGCGCCCCGCACCATTCCCATAGCTTCTAGACCGACACGTCTGCCAGGTGACGTTGGCGTTTGGCCAGTTCAGCCAGGGTGATCTTGCTCAGTACGTCTTGGATCGCTTCCTCCACCGACTTCCAGACCTCTTGCTGGGCGCAGGACTCGGAAAACACGCAGTCCAAGGGGTTAATGAGGCAGTCCAGCGGCGAAGTATTGGCGTCCAAGGTGCGGATCACCATGTCCAAATTGATATCCGATGGCTCGGCGGCCAACCAATGACCGCCCTGGGGACCCCGCCGGCTCAAGATAAAGCCGCACTTGTGCAAGGTGGTCATAAGCTGGTCTAGGTAAGCTTCCGGGATGCCCTGTTTGGAGGCGATTACCGAAGTCTGGACCGGGCCTTCCCCGTAGTTCAGCGCCAACTCCACCAGGGCCCGAACCCCATAGTCCACTCTCATGGGGATTTTCATGGCGCGTACCTCCGCAACGGTCCAATCGCGATTATAGCATCGGCCTGCCGGGAAATCCATCTCGGCCTTGCCGCGTAATGGCCCATCACGACCTGGTGGGTGTCCTTACCAGGCAGGTACCGAGGCAACGGGCGATTAGCGTGTCATGGTCGCCGGTAACGTCGACCTCACCCACCACGATCCGCCGTCCGGTCCCGATCAGCCTGGCGGTGGCGGTCAATTCGCCGTCTCGCGCCGGGGCTAAGAAGTTGACTTTGATCTCCACGGTAACGGCAGTGTCCCCGGGACGCATCCGGGTGTGGACCGCCTCGAATAAGGCATAATCCGCGAGGGTCACGATTAGCCCGCCCTGGACGACGCCGGCTCTCTGGCGGTGCTTATCCTGGATAGTCATCGTCGCGATACCTGTGCCTTCCGGGGCGGGAAGAGAATTCATGCCGAGGAGCACAGCGACGGGCGGCGCTTCCTCGTCCGCGGCCTGGTCTCGTTCAGTACTCAACTAAGAGACTCCTGTAAGGGATTCATGTGCGTGAATTTGATTCGGTCCGGTGGGGGATGTGCGCCTTCCAGCCGCCGCATAAGGCCCGACATGACCCCACCGGTTTAAGTGACGCAAGTATAACCCTGGCCTGTTTGGCCTGCTACCTGCAATACCACGCCACGCCGCCGGATATACTGGCGCCGAGTACGATGCTATGAGATATTGTCTGGCGGGTCCAGAACAGAGGAACAGATGATTAAAGGAGTCCTGTGATTAAGGGAGTCCTGGTTGCGTTCGGGATCATGGTGGTCTTGGCTCTGATCCCGGTCGTGCATTTCGCGGGAATCCCCTTCGGGCCGTTTATCGGCGGTTACTTTGGGATATCTTCTGTCGACGGGGGGTCCTTGCCCTATGCGCCGAGGGCTCTGGTCTTTGGGTCACTGCTTGGCGTGTTGGTCTTCATACTTTGCGCCTTGATTGCCGGCGTGCTCACGGCTTTAGTGGACCTCAACCCTTTGCTGCTCTGGGGAGGCGTGGCTGTCTTCACGTTCTACGCGGCCAGTATGGCAGCATTGGGAGCGATGTATTCCCTGCTCAAGTCGTCCGAGTGATATATGGGAGGCCGATCAGACCGTGACGGGACGAAAGCTGCTGATTTTGATACTCCTGGCGGTCCTCGTATTCGTGGGTCTCGCGGGTTACGGTGACTTCCGGGATACGTCGGCGCTGGTAGCGGGCTTTCCGGTCCCGCACATGATTGGCGCGCTGGGGCTGGCGGCGATCAACTTCGGACTCAGGTTCTGCCGATGGGCTTACTATCTCAAAGTCCTGGGACTGGGCGCACCGCCCCTGGTGAGCGTTCTGGTATTTCTATCGGGGCTGGCAATGTCCGTCACGCCTGGGAAAGCGGGGGAGCTATTCAAATGCCATCTGCTACGTGAACGCACAGGCATACCGGCGCCCGTGTCCGCCCCGGTTGTCGTGATGGAGCGGCTGACCGACGTGGTTTCCGTCCTCCTAATGGCAACCATCGGGATCGCGTTGTTTCCGCCGCAGGTCTTGTGGGTCATGGCCGCCGTACTGGCCCTCTGCCTGGCGGCCTTCGTACCGGTCGTGACCCGCCGCGGGTCGACCCTCCTGGACCTGCCGCCGCTGAGGCGTTGGAGGGAAAGCCTGCAGATTTCCCGGGAAGGTCTCCGGGCCCTGATGCGGCCCCGTGCGCTAATAGCCGCAGTGTCGCTGGGACTCGGCGCATGGGTGAGTGAAGGGATTGCCCTGTGGCTCATTCTGGACGGCCTGAACACCGAGATAGACCTTCTCCGGGCGCTGCCAATTTACAGCGCCGCGACTCTGGTTGGGGCAGCGACTACCATCCCTGGGGGTCTCGTGGGGACCGAAGGCAGTATGGTAGCTTTGCTACAGCAAAGCGGCGTACTCAAAGAAGCGGCGTCTGCGGGCACGATTCTGGTGAGGCTGGCGACCCTCTGGTTCGCCGTAGCGGTGGGTCTTGCGGCACTGGCCGCGCTCAACAAGTCTTTTCCGGCGCGGAATAACGGTGTTACGGGTGGCGGCGCCGAAGGCACTGTGTACGAAAGCTCCACCGGGATATGAGTCCCATGGAAGCACAGGAAAAGACCGGTAGCGACGTGGCCAGCCGCGGGGGTGGACTGGGCAGCCTCAAGTCACTGGTCCGCACGATGCGGCCGCACCAATGGATCAAAAACGCCCTTGTGTTCCTCCCTTTCCTCTTCGCGGTGCGTGTGGCGTGGTCGCCGGAGGCGCTGGGGCCGGTGCCTGAAATATTCCTGACCCTGGTTGTTGTGTTCCTGGCTTTCTGCGCCCTGGCCAGCTCCACCTACCTGCTGAATGACTTGATGGACCGGGACGCAGACAGGAGCCACCCGGTGAAGCGGCGCCGGCCCATTGCCTCGGGCCGGGTAAGCGTGGGCCTTGCCCTGGCGGCGATGGTTGTTCTTGCCGCGGCGGGTCTGGGCGTGATGGCGGCGGTCAACCCGGGCCTGGGCGCGATCTCGTTACTGTACCTGGGTGTGAACATAGCCTATTGCATGGGGATAAAACAGGTGGTCTTGCTCGATTTGTTCGCGGTGGCCAGCGGTTACGTCATTCGGGTCACTGCCGGCGCGGTGGCCATCGGCGTGGCGCCATCGCCCTGGTTGTTCGTGGCCACGGGCGCGGGAGCCCTTTTTCTTGTGTTGGGACGCCGCTACGCTGAGGTGCGGCTGAGCGGTGACTCGGCAGCGGCACAACGCAGCGTGATGAGTAAATACAGAGGACCACTCATCGGACAACTCCTAAACATCTCGGCTGCCGGGGCATGGTTGAGCTATACTTTATACACAGTGGAGGCCGAGAATCTTCCTGGTAATCACACTATGTTGCTCACGGTGCCGATCGTCACCTTTGGCCTCTTTCGCTACCTGTACCTGTTGAACACGAACAGAGAGGCCGAGTCGCCCGAGTTGCTAATCGCGCGGGACCTTCCCATGCTTGCTTCCGTGGTCTGCTGGATAGTAGTTTCGGCGTTGGTACTCGTGCTAAACGGCTAAACCCAAGATTCGCCGCGAGATTCTGGACCGGAGGTTTGGTCCGTGCAAATATCTCAGAACCCGATACCCCGTCGACCCGTACCCGGTCCACCCGTACCCGGTCCATCTGAAGCCCCGGGCGCCGGGCCTGGCAGACGGTCCGGGCGGTCAGTTGTAGCCGTGGTCGCCACCAGTCCCGAGAGCGTGTTTGAGGACTTCCACCGCGCGATGGTCATGGCGGATGCCCCCAGCGTGTTGAGCATCGACATTCCCACTCTGTTAAAGATCAACATTTCGTGGCAGCACTGGTACCCTGGCTGTTCCACGAGTCCCTGGCAGTTGGAGGGCGTGACAAAGGCGTTGCGGTCGATGGGCCATCGGGAGCTTATCGGCGCTCACAATGGCACGGTGGTGGTGGACTCCTACGAAGGCGAGGCCAACAACAAGCACAAGTCCGTACAGGACCGGCTGGGTCTTCCCACCATCCACCTTGATACGCCGCCTAACCGTTGGGTGGACTACAAGCCCAAGGCCGGGATGCTGGTGTTGGACGACATCTTCCCCGAGGGCATCCAAATCCCCGAGAGCTTCGAGGGAAAGAATATCGTCCACTTGCCCACAATGAAGACCCACGTATTCACTACCATGACGGGTGCAATGAAGAACGCGTTCGGCGGTCTGCTGAACCGGAAAAGGCACTGGACCCACTCGGTAATTCACGAGACGCTGGTGGACCTGTTGGCCATCCAACAGGAGATACACCCTGGCATCTTCGCGGTCATGGACGGCACTTTCGCGGGCGATGGCCCCGGTCCCAGGGCGATGCGCTGGCACATCAAGGACCGGATTCTGGCCAGCGCCGACCAGGTGGCCATCGACGCGGTGGCAGCGAAGATGATGGGGTTCGAGCCAATGGACCTGAAGTTCATCCGGCTGGCCCACGAACGGGGCCTGGGTTGCGGCGATATCTCGCAGATCGACGTGGTCGGTGAAGACATAAGCCAGACCAATTGGCAATTCTCCGGGGTGGAGAACACCTTCGCTAGCCGGGGGCAGAAGCTCATCTACTGGGGCCCGCTCAAGCCTTTGGAGACTTTCCTGCTCCGGACGCCGTTGGTGGGCTGGGCCTTTTTCGCGTCCAACCTTTACCACAACGGGTACTGGCTGAAGACGAAAGGTCGAAGCCGGATCAACGCCGCGCTAAAGACCGAGTGGGGTAAGCTCTTCCAGTCTTACTAAGAAATTATTTCAAAATCAACTGGTCCTGCTGATATGCCGGCATCGCTGACCGAAGCCCATAGATTCCCGCCCCCGTTCAAGCCGGGGGCAGGCTCTTCGCGGTAATGACGGGTTGGGCGCCGCGCCAAGATTTTAGATAGTCTCTAATTAAGCTTGCGACTCTTAATCAGCTTCCGTAGAGTGGGTCCGTTGTCAGTCTGCGGCGGTATCGGGTGTATAATCGAAACATGGACCTCGTATTAATCGGACTTCCACGAAGCGGCAAGACCACACTTTTTAACGCCCTGACCGCCAGCCGTGGCGCGGCCACAACCGGCGGGCCCGGAGGCGCTACCAGGGTAGGCGTCGTCAAGGTCCCCGACCCACGGGTTGGTATCCTGGCCGAGATATACAACCCGAGGAAGAACGTTTATCCGGAAATACGTTTCTTCGACTGGGCTGGAACGGAAAGCTCCGGCAATTCCTTCGACGTCGGCGGCAGGATACGCAATACCCTGCAATCCGCCGACGCGTTCCTGCTGGTTGTCCGTGCATTCTCAAACCCTTCCGTCCACCATCCTCTGGGAGAAGTTGACTCAGGCCGGGACCTGCTGTCCGTGCTGGGGGAGCTTATGCTGGCCGACCTAGAGATGGTGGAACGGGGCGCCCAGCGCCAGGAGGACGGCATCAAGAAGGCCAAGCCCGCCGAGCGCCCCCTGCTGGAGCGGCAGATGGACGCGATGGTCAAAGTCAGGCAAAGGATGGAGGCCGACATCCCAGTCCGGCGGCAGGTCTTGTCCGACTCCGAAGCCGAGTTGGCCAGAGACTATCAGCTATTGACCAGCAAGCCGGTGATCGTCGCATTCAACGGTGACGAGGATGCCTCAGAAACCCGCTTGGAGCAGTTGGGCTTGGACCCGGTGGTGGTTGCGGGACTCGGCGAGGTCAACGTCTGCGGGAGACTCGAAGAAGACCTGGCCTCAATGAGCGAGGAGGAGCAGGTGGAGTTCCGCGCCGAACTGGGTGTTGGGGAACCCGCTACCTCTCAAGTTATCCGGACCTGCTACGAGACGATGGGGTTAGTGTCGTTTCTCACCGTGGGGGACGATGAAGTGAGGGCCTGGAGCATTCCCGCGGGCCTTCCCGCCCAAGAGGCGGCCGGTACGATTCACTCCGACTTCTACAGAGGTTTTGTCCGCGCCGAAGTAATCCCCTACCACGACTTGGTCCGGTGCGGGAGCATCACCCAGGGACGCAAGGAAGGCGTGGTGCGGGCCGAGGGAAAGACCTACCTGGTGAAAGACGGAGACGTCATCAACTTCCTGGTTAACGTTTAACCGACCCGCATAGGACTGCCGTGCGCGTAGCATACATCCAGCCGATTGGGGGCGCCAGCGGAGACATGCTGCTGGCGGCATTACTCGACCTGGGCCTGAGTCTGGAAGTCCTGCGGGAAGACCTGGCCAAGCTGCAAATCTCGGGATGGGACGTCAACATAACCCAGGAGACCCGGAAGGAAATTCGGGGCTCCAAGCTAGGCGTTCACGTCGCAGACCCGGCCCGTTACTCACCCCGGTGGCTGCTCGATACCGTGCGAGGCAGTGGCCTGTCCCAGCGTGCCAAGGACCGGTCTTGCCGGGTGTTGGAAGACCTGTGGAAGGCCGAAGCCCGCGTCCACGGGGAGCCTGCTGAGTCCCTGGAACTTGAGGAACTGGGAAGCATAGATACACTTGTGGACGTTGTGGGCTTCGTCACCGGGTTGGACCGGCTTGGTGTCGAGAATGTGTACTCTGCCCCGCTGGTATTGGGCGCTTCCGAACCGCCCCGTTGGCACGGCGGGTACTCGAACCCCGCACCGGCGACGCTCGAACTTGTGGCCATGGCCGGAGCGCCGGTAGCGGAGGACCTTGACATCTTCAGGGGCGCCGGGGAACTGACTACCCCCACCGGCGCCGCATTGATTACGGCCCTGGCAGAATTCCACCGCCCGGCGTTCTCTGTTGAGGGCATCGGTGTGGGATTGGGCTCCAAGGACCCGGACAACTTCTCCAACGTGGTGCGGGTCTGGCTTGGCGAAGCGCCATCGGCGGGGTTCGCGCCCCGGCAGGGCAACATTGTACTGATTGAAACCAATATGGACGATGTGTCCGGCGTGGTTGTTGGTTATGCCCAGGAGCGTTTGTTCGATCTGGGCGCTCTGGACGTCTGGTACTCTCCGGTCCAGATGAAGAAGAACCGGCCCGGCGTAGTCCTATCCGCCCTGGTCCCCGCGGAGTTGGAGGAAGCGGCCTGCGAGCTTGTCCTGCGGGAGACTCCCACCCTGGGGGTGAGATCTCGCCCGGTGGAGCGCTATGCGGCTGAACGGCGCAACGTTTCCCTGGAGTCCAGTGTGGGAACGGTCTCGGTTAAGGTGAAGTACATCGGCGGGAAGGCCGTGAGCGCCGCGCCGGAGTACGAAGATTGCCGGCGGATCGGTGTAGAGACAGGCATCCCATTGCAAGAAATACATCGCAGGGTATCAGAAGAAGCCGCCCGCCACTTTCTCGATTAAGACCTGGAACCAACGCCAGCAGTCTTTCCTGGCCCGGTCAGCGGGTCCTAATCCCGCCGCCGGCGTCTCCGGCTTGACCTCCCCGGTAGTCCCGGGAAATCTCCCTCCTCAAGGACCCATGCCACCCGGCTGGACAGGGCGGAGACCTCCTCGGGAAGAAGCAAGTCAAGCAACTCTTGAATTTGGCCCTTGGGGTGGCGTAGTTGCTTCTGAAACCTTCGCAAAGTGGACAAATGCTCTTCCGGTATGGGATCTCCTGAGAAATCCCAGATCACGGTGCGAATCTTAAGGTCGGAGTGAAAAGTCAGCCCGTGGTCTATGCTCCAGAGCTTGCCGTCTTCGCTCATTATCAGGTGGTTTGCTTTACGGTCTGTGCTGTTGGCCACCAAATCGAAGCAGGCTATGGTCTGAAGCTGAGGCCCGGCCTCTTCCTGCAGACTGTAGTAGTTCTGCCGGGGATCGTGTTCGATGTATTGCTGAACAGAACCGATCCCATACGGGCCGTCCCGGATGATGGTGAACGGGATCATGTCCCAGCCGAGGGCTTGGCTTAGCAGATAAGCGGCGTACTCCCGTTTGTAAAGGGTCCCGCTGGGGAAGTCCCAGAGTGGCGCCTCACCGTCCCGCGGCTTGTAGATTGCGAAGCCGGTGCGGCCTTCCAATTCCAGTTGGGACAGGAAGGTATAGTTCGAGCCCGCAGGAGTAAGCTGACAACTGACTATCTCGCCGTGTCGTATCAGCTGAGTGGTGGATAGGTCGACGCTCACGGAATACCCTTGTAACTTCCTGGGCGTTGGTCAGCCCGTCTCCAGTACCGCGTGGCCGTTGGCGCGGGGGCAGTTGTGGCCGTCCGAGTTAATCGGCTGTCCACACAGAATACAGCGGGGACGTCCCGCCGCGCAGATTCGCAGGGCTTCCTGAGACAGAGTCTCCGCCTGACGTACGTCGATCCAGAAACCCACGGACTCCGGCTCTTTTTCTCCCTCTTCCTCCTCGATCTCGTAGGCCAAAAGGCGGAAGGAGTTGGACTCCTGGTCATGGCTCAGCAGGAATTGTCCGGCCTTGAAGTCAAGGGAGACTCCCTGACCCGAGGCCCGTGACTCACGGAGGCGGCCCTCGCGCACCCTCTCGTCATCGGAAAGGGACCGGACTGCTTCCTGCAGGTAGATGCCCAACTGAAACAACTGTTCCTTTTCCAACCAGACGGTGCAACGTGCGTCGCCGGATTCGAGGACCAGGTTGAAAGTCCGCTGTCCGGGTTGTCCGAATGTCTTGGGTTCGATGAAAGAAAGGGATCCAAGTTGGTATTTGACGTCTCGTGGCTCCATGACACTAATCATAGCCGCCGAAAAAGGGAGTAGCAAGGGAATCTGGCAGGTCAGTTACGGGAACGGTACTGCAGGGCCTCCGCGAGGTGGGCGACGCTGATATCCGCCGAGCCTTCGAGGTCTGCGATGGTCCGCGACACTTTCAAGATTCGGTGGAACGCGCGCGCCGAGAGATAAAGGCGTTGAGTGGCAGTCTGCAACAGATTCCTGGCGGGACCGTCCAGGGGGCAGGACTTCCAGACTTCGGCGGGGCCCATGTCGGCGTTGCACAGCATCGGGGTCCCCTCGAACCGGTCCCGCTGCATGTCCCGTGCCCGCTGGACCCTGGCCCGGGCGTAAGACGAGTCCTCGGCTGGTTCAGAGTCCACCAGCTTTTCGTACTCCACCGGCGGCACCTCGACGAACACATCTATCCTGTCCAGTAGCGGCCCGCTTACTTTCTTCTGGTACCGGACCACCGCCGAGGGAGCGCAGATACATTCCTTGTTCGGGGCGGTATGGTAGCCGCAGGGACAGGGGTTCATTGCCGCCACGAACATGAAGTTTGCCGGATAGGTCACCGTGCCCGCAACGCGGCTGATGGTGACAACCCTGTCTTCCAAGGGCTGCCGGAGCGATTCCAGCGCGGTGTGGCTAAACTCGGGAAGTTCGTCCAGGAACAGGACTCCCCGGTGGCTCATTGTGATTTCGCCCGGACGCAGATTGCGCCCTCCGCCGACGAGACCGGCGTTGGAGATCGTGTAGTGGGGTGCGCGGAACGGACGCCGGCGCACCAGCGGGCTATCCGAGGGAAGGTTCCCGCTGACGCTATATATCTTGGTGACTTCCAGGGCTTCGGGAGGAGTCATCGGCGGGAGAATGGACGGCATACAGCGGGCCAGGAGGGTCTTGCCGCTGCCGGGAGGTCCGTTGAGAAGCAGGTTGTGGAACCCGGCCGCCGCCACTTCCAGGGCGCGTTTGGCATGTTCCTGACCCTTCACGTCAGCCAAATTCATGCCGTCGGTGGGCCCGCAATAGGGTCCGAGGGAGACTCCGTTGCTGGTTATAGGGCTAATCGGGGTCTCGCCGCGAAAATGGCTGATTAACGATGGGATGTTGTCGACGGGGAATACTGTCACACCGTCGACCAGAGCTGCCTCGGCTGCGTCCACCCTTGGGACGTACACGGTGGAGTATCCCTGGTCCCTTGCCACGGACACCATCGCCAGGATTCCGGTCGTATGCCGGAGACTGCCGTCAAGGGACAGCTCGCCCAGGAATATCGCGCCATCGTCCAGGGCCTCCAACTGTCCGGTGCAGAGCAGGATACTTACTGCGATGGAGAGGTCGTAGGAAGGGCCTGCCTTTTTTAGGTCAGCCGGGGCGAGGTTGGCCGTGATGCGCTTCAAGGGAAACTCGAAACCGCTGTTGCGCAACGCCGGACGGACTCTTTCTCTGGCTTCCTGGACCGCGGTATCGGGAAGTCCAACGATATGAAAGGCGGGAAGACCCGGGGAAATGTCGATCTCTACCTGTACGATGTACCCATCCAGGCCGAGTACGGCGCAAGTCTGAGCGGATGCCCACACGTCAATAGCTCCTTATTCACACCTTGGGGGAGGTCTATCCAGGACTGGTGCTCACCACCCTACACAACCACCGGCTCCAGCCTGTCCCGGTTAGAAAGAGCGCTTACGAGTGGGCCAGGGATGCCGGAGAGGAGACTGGGCTTGCGACCACTATAAGGCAAGCCGCGACGATTATCTATCAGCTATCGACAGTAAGTTGCTGGAGGTCGAAGGCGGCGGAAACGGCTCCGGGGAAGTACTGCCGGGCTTCGTCAACCAGGGGTTGGGTATTTTCGTGAAATGGGTTGGTGATGTGGGTGATAATTAACTCGTCTACGCCCGCTTTACCGGCTGACCGGCCCGCGTCGCCGGCCGTGGAGTGAGCCGCGCCGATGGCAAGTTCGCGGTCGCAGTCCAGGGAATAGGCTTCGTGGATTAGAAGACGCGCTCCCTTGCCCACTTCGGCTATGGTGGAGTTAAACCGCGTATCCCCGGAAAAGACCACCCTTACTCCATCGCTTTCAATCACCCATCCAACTGCTCCGAGGATGTGGTCGGCGGGAAAGCAGAATGTGAAGGTAGACTCTCCGATTTGGGCCCGCTCACCGACTCTGACCGGGTCCCAGCGCATCACCTGGCGGCCTTCGGCGCTCATTACCCCGCCGCGGTTTACAGTTAGGCCCGGAGACAGAATCCGGCATAAGCCTTCGGCTTGCTCGAGGACCTCGTCCGGCCCGTAGACCGCGAGGGGAGGACCATCGTCCGACGACCGCGTGTGGACCAACTGGACCGAAGGCAGCCCGGACATGTGATCGGCATGAGTGTGAGAGAGCAGCACCTGGTGGAAGTCCGCAACCGTCATTCCGAGTTGCGCCAGACTGCGGGTTACCGTGTTTCCGGAACTGGCGTCTAGCAGAACGCGCGTACCGTCGGAGCACTCAACGGCGATGGCGGTGTGGCCCCGGTGAATTGACCCTCCCGCACCGGTACCGAGAAAGGTGATGCGGAGGGTCATCGACTCTTTTCCCAGGCGGCCATCTGCTGCTCCAGCCGATGTTGCCGTAGGGCCATCGTCAGATCGCCTCTGGTCCGCTCCAGGACACCGCGCATCTGGTCGGTGTTGCGGCGCAGTCCCCCGGTTACTCCTTCCGGGAAGTCAACTGTTACGAGCACGCTGTAAATCTCGTCCATGACTTCCATAAGCTCCTGGCACCGGTGGAAGGAGTCCCGGCGCAGAGTGTCCAGGATATAGCGCCGAATCTCGCCGATAGTCTCGGCCATCCCGTTGAGGTACGAAGAGGCGTCAACCGCTAGGTCGTCAAACCGGGGGATAGGGCCGCCGGCAATTACGGCCAGGGTGATGTTTGCTTCGGCGTATTCCTTGCGAGCGTCGGAGAGGAAGCCGGCGAAATATATCTCCGGGCTTTCCTCGCGAATTGGCGCGGTCTCCTCAAGCCGCTCGCGGGCCAGTCCAATCAGGCGGAGGGCTTCGTCGAAGTCCTCGCGGTGTACCGCTCTGATCGCGTTGGCGGAAAAGCGCACGACCTCCCTGGAGACGGCAAGCCCCTGCTCTCTGGCGTGATTTCGCTCGGTCAGCCGTTCGATGGCTTCGGCGCCGATGCTATTCAAATCTGAGCCGTATGGGGAAGGCATTAGACCCTGCCTCCAGCGGACCGGATGGCTTCCACAAGCCGGCTGGCGGCGGCCTCCGGCTCGGGTGCGGAACCGACGGCGGCGGTGACGCAGATGGCGTCCGCGCCCGCTTCCACGACTGGAGCCACGTTGTCCGCGTTGATACCCCCGATGGCTACCAGCGGCACCTTGGTGGCAGCCCTGGCCCGGACCAGTGGCTCAATCCCCTGGGGCCCGCGCCCGCCGCCCTTGGTGGTGGAGGCATAGATCGCGCCGAAGGCCACGTGGTCGGCGCCCATCTCCTGCGATTCGACGAGCAGGCCGATCTCCCGGTTGGACCTTCCCAGCACCTGGTGGGGAGCCAGCAGCTTCCGCACTTCTGCCACGGGCATGTCGGTCTGGCCAACGTGGACGCCGCCTGAGACGACGGTTGCCGCCAGGTCTACGTGGTCATTGATGATAAGCAGGACCCCGTTCTCCTCGCAAAGCTCCTGCAGTGACTCCGCCAGAGGCAATATCTGTCCCTTGTCCCTCAGCTTATCCCGGAGTTGTAGCATGGCTGCCCCGCCTCTCACGGAGGCCCTGGCGATGTCCATTGGGTCCCTGCCGCCGGTGACTTCCGGGTCGATGATTACGTAAAGGCCGCGTATGCGGTCTGACTGTTGTTTCCGCAGGTCGGCCCCAATCGCAGCCGACAGGTCATCAAGAGCGCGGTCCAGTGCCGCGTCCACCTGCGAATTGGGCAGGCTCCGGCCACCCGGTCTCCGCATTGCCGACAGGAGTCCCTCAGCCGTATCGATCATGGTTAGGGCGTCGTCGAGGGTCAGCGCCGCCGCTGTGGCCGCCGCTGTGGACGGAGACTTGCTCTGCAGGGCTTCCGCCAAATCCCGGACACGCGAAAGCGCGGGGGAGATGGTCTCCCGCTGAGGGCATCCGCCGGCGAGGGAGTGCAGGCAGTGGACCAATGAAGTGTAAAAGGACTGGTCCGGTTCGTGTTGTAGTGTCATATATCCATTCCCTTGGGGAGTTTGCCGTCTCTGGCCGAGTCGATGGTCTCGCGGACTGTATCAGGCACATCGAGGCCATGGCGCGAGAAGCTCTCTTCGACGTTTTTCTCGATGTTGCGCGGGTCTCGGTAGTAGTCCAGGGCTGGCGTCTCGCCGTTAAACGGCGGTCCCCCTCGTGCCGCGCTCCCGCCCCTGCCCATGGCGAAGGCGGACATTTGCCGTAACATGTTGGTGCTTTTGCAAGGGCCGCAAACAGGCGTCAACGGGTCGCCAATTGCTCTGACGAAGAAAGAAGTTACCTCGCCGCAGTCCCGGCATCGGTACTCGTAAATCGGCATTCTCTAGTTCTACCCTTGTGGCACCAGGTGGTATCGGTCAGAACCCGGAAATCACGAGTCGCTGGTCAATTCCTTGCGCATCTGGTTGAAGTCGGACGTTACTTCTCCGCCCATCTCCTGTTTGATGCGGCCCATGAACCGGTCCAGGTCCTGGGGAGAGTCCTCGTTGACGTCGGTCAAGGTTTCACCGCTGGGGGCCCAATTCAGGCTTCCTCCCCAGGAGCGGTGGAACGCAAACCCGGAGATCAACCGGTCCAGTTCTCCGCCGCCGCACTTGCGGCAGGCCGGTTCTGACCCGGTCTTCCAGCTATAGGTCAAGACCGATGTGACCTCGTTACAGTCCTTGCACCGGTAATCATATACAGGCATTGGCCCTGTTCTCCCCGTCCAGAGTGGGCTTATCAGGATGGTAGCCATTGTAGCACGAAGGGCGAAAAGACCGCATGAGGCAGCGTAGCCCTGGCAGGGCAATCGCGTCTTGAATTGGACTGCTGACATCCCGCCCTTCCCACCTGGGGTGACCACTCGTTACCATAATCCTTGCCGGAATCCCGTCCCGGTCCAAATCCCAAACCCGCCACCTAGGCCAATGTACCAAAATGGCGCACAATTTCCCCAAAATAAAATCTCCAGCTTCAGGACACCCGGATGTGTGCCATCGCACCCTAACCCGCCACCCAGGCCAATATACCAAAATGGCCCACAATTTCCCCAAACTAAAATCTCCAGCTTCAGGACACGCGGATGTGTGCCATTGCACCCTGACCTGCCACCCAGGCCAATGTACCAAAGGCGTCTCTTCCGGACCCTGCTGCCCCGGACCCCATCACCATAGGGGCAACTGCGGATGGAGGGGTTAGCCGGTATCGCCACGGCCTTGGACCCCAACGCTGTAGGGGCAACCCTTGTGGTTGCCTATTCCGGCCGTGGAGAGGTTGAGATGCGATTGCCCTGGTAGCCCTGGTCAGTATTGACGTGTCACTTCGCTCGGACCGCCGGAAAGCCTGGGTGTATAATGCTGCGCAAAGATCAAGAGTACCTGGTCTCCCATCCGCCCTGCCGCCGAGGTGCCAAATGGCCGCTAACCAGGACCGGACCCTTCCCCTCTTTGCCAATGAGGAACCGCCCCTCCTGATGCTCATGGACGGCCACGCGATGGTGCATCGGTCGTTCCGTGCGATCTCTACGCAACGTCACCTATCGATCTCCGGCACGGGCGAAGACACCACCGGCGTGTACGGCTTTACCAACGTGTTTCTGCGAGCATTACAGGACTGGAAGCCGACCTACTGCGCTATGGCATTTGACACATCCGCGCCCACGTTCCGTCACGAACGTTTTGAGGAATACAAGGCACAGCGGCCTTCAATGCCTCCTGAGCTCAGGCCCCAGTTCGACAGGGTGAAGCAGCTTATGACCGGGTTTGGAGTGCCAATATTCGAGGCGGAAGGCTACGAGGCGGACGACATAATCGGAACACTGGCGAGACAGGCGGAAGCCCAGGGAATCGACACTGTGATCCTGACCGGAGACCGGGACACCTTCCAGTTGATAACGCCTAAAATCCGAGTGGACCTTTTCTATAGCATCCAGGACCGGAAGACCTATGACGAGGCAGAGTTGCAGGACCGTTATTCGGGTCTGACCGCGGCCCAGCAGCCCGACTTCAAGGCCCTGCTTGGAGACTCATCGGACAATATCCCCGGAGTGCCAAGAGTTGGCGAGAAGAGGGCGATTGGCCTTCTGAAAGATTTCCATGACCTGGAAGGAGTCTACGAACACCTGGACGAAGTGAAGCCGCCCAGCGTGAAGAAGTCCCTGGAAGAGAACAGGGAACGGGCTTTTGAAAATCGTTTGCTCACGACCATCAACCGGGAATCTCCCGTGGAGTTGGACGTGGAGGCATCGCGTTTCGGGGATTACAACCGGAAGTCCGTGGTCGACCTCCTAACCGAGCTGGAGTTTTTCAGCGTCGTTGGGAGGCTTCCGGGACCAACGGGCGCCGGAGAAGCCACGGGCGGCCAAACTCCGCAAGGACCGGCAACCGCCGACACGGACTATCTGGCCGTCCGGACGTCGGACCAACTCGACGCCATGATCGCCGCGATTGAGGAAGCAGGTAGTTTCGCCTTCGACACGGAGACCACCTCCCTCGACCCGGTCCGCGCCGACCTGGTGGGGTTGAGCTTTGCGACTGCGCCCGGCAAGGCCTGGTACGTCCCGGTGGGCCATCAAGACGGCCCACAACTCCCATTGGAGACCGTGCTCCCCAGGGTGCGGCCCTTGTTGGAGTCGCCCGAGTTACGCAAGTGCGCGCACAACGCCAATTTTGACGCAACTGTATTGGCCAGCCACGGTGTGGAGTGCCGTAATCTGGACTTCGACACCATGATCGCAGGCCACCTGCTCGGAAAGAGCGGCCAGGGGCTGGGCCTGAAGAATATGTCCCTCGATGTTCTCGGCCTGGAGATGACCCCCATCACCGACCTAATCGGGACCGGCCGGAAACAGGTGACCTTCGACAAGGTGGATATTGAGCGGGCGACGGACTACGCCGCGGCGGATGCGGACATGACCGGCAGGTTGCGGGGCTCTTTCGAGGGGCAGCTTTCCAACAATGGGTTCACCGAGCTCCTTAACGAAGTGGAAATGCCGTTGGTGCCCGTGCTCGTAGACATGCAGCGGAACGGAGTGAAGGTCGAGGCGGGCGTCCTCCATGAGATGTCGCGGGACCTGAACGACCAGATGAACGAAGTCCAGCAGCAGATATTTCAGTCCATCGGTCATAGCGTCAACATCAATTCGCCCAAGGCGCTCAGCGACGTACTCTTCAATGAGTTGGGACTCCCCCGGACCAAGCGGACCAAGACGGGATACTCCACCGACGCCAATGCGCTGGAGGGGCTACGGGGACTCCATCCGGTGGTGGACGGCATCCTGGAGTACCGGCAGGTGTCGAAGCTCAAGTCAACCTATGTCGACGCGCTCCCGGAGATGATCAACCCGGTTACCGGGAGGATCCACACCAGGTACAACCAGACCGGCTCGGCCACAGGCAGGGTGTCAAGCAGCGACCCGAACCTGCAGAACATACCGGTCCGTACGGAACTGGGGCGCACCGTGCGCCGCGCCTTTGTCGCCGATGGCGCGCCGGATTGGGTGTTGTTCTCCGCCGACTACTCCCAAATTGAACTGCGGGTGCTGGCGCATCTTTCCCAGGACCCGGACTTGCTGGAGGCGTTCCGACGCGGGGAGGATATTCACTCGTCCACGGCGTCGCTCATGTTCGAGGTGCCGATCAACGAGGTCAACTCCGACATGCGCCGTATCGCCAAGATCCTGAACTTCGGGGTGATCTACGGTCTGTCTCCCCATGGGATCGCCCAGCAAACGGGCTTCAGCCGGGAGGAAGGCAGCAAATTCATCGAGAGCTATTTCAGCAACTACCCCGGAGTCAGCCAGTACATCGAGGACGTGAAGGAGCAGGCCCACTCCAACCAATACGTGGAGACCGTTTCCCATCGCCGGCGGTATCTCCCGGACATCAACGCCTCCAATTTCAACGTGCGCGGCGGCGCGGAGCGGATGGCGATCAACATGCCGATCCAGGGTACGGCCGCCGACATCATGAAGCTGGCCATGATCCGCGTCCACGACCGTCTGCGCAAGGAAAACCTCCGCTCCAAGATGCTGCTACAGGTACACGACGAGTTGGTCTTCGAAGTGCCCCAGGATGAACTGGACGCGATCCAGGAGCTGGTCTTTGACGAAATGCCGGCCGCCCTGGAACTCGACGTGACTTTGAAGGTGGACACCAAGTGGGCCACGACCTGGGGCGGCATGGAGTAGGAAGGGGCAGTCACGGTTGCAGGGAATTACGGGAGGACGTTTCAAGATGGGTGTAACTGAAGTGCAAGCCAGGATTATTGGACGGACAGAGACCAGAGAGTACACTTTCATGGTGGATACGGGCGCAACTTACTTGGGATTGCCGCCCGAGGAGATAGAGGCCCTTGGCTTGGAAAAGCGTAGGGGGAAAATTCACATCGCGACCATGACCGGAGTCGTGGAGGTTCCAACCTATGTAGTGGATGGTGAGCTTATGAACGTGGATTTCACGGCGATAATGATTCCAGCCACTTCTCCGCTCCTTGGGTATGAGTTGCTGGAAAACCTGCGTTTCAAGGTCAACCCGGTAACTCGGCAAATCGAGAAAGTCCCCGACGGTGAAAGACACCCGCCGTATGGGTGATGGGGCTGCCGCGCCAGGTGGCAGGCCGCCTATCCGCGTGGCATAACTGCGTCACGTCGAGATTCGATTGGAGTTAGCTTGCAAGGTGGAGGGACCGTTCCGTGGGAATAACGTACATTCAAGCCAGGGTTTTCGGCGAGAACGAAACCCGGGAGTACACGTTCCTGGTGGACACGGGGTCTACTTACCTTGCGCTGCCTATCGAGGAGATCGAAGCACTCGGGATTCAACCGACTGAGGGCAGAGTCAAGCTGGTGAGCGCGACCGGCATGGTTGAGGTTGATACGTACTTCGCTCGTGGCGAACTGAGGGGGGAGAGGTTTGGGGCGATCATGGCCCCCGCCTCTACGCCCCTTATAGGTGTTGAATTACTGGAAAATCTGCGATATAGAGTTAATCCCGTGACGCAACAGATCGAACGGGTGCCAGATGATGAAAGGCATCCCCCTTACCAACTTTAGAGGCATGACGCAATGTCCTGGATGGCTTTGCTCCGTGACAGAATGCCCCCGGCGCCGATGGCGAGGCGGGACTCACCACTGGTCCACGAACCAGACAGGATTCGGGCATGCAGTAAGGGCGGGACTTGAGCATCCGGGGCACTGATTTGGAGGGCATGGTCATGGGTGCGACGCATGTCCGAGCCACGATATACGGGCGCCTACAGACTCGGGATTACACGTTCCTCGCGGACACGGGCGCCACTTATTTGGCACTCCCCTCAGGGGAAATAGAGGCGTTGGGTCTGCGGAAGGGCAGGGGCAAAATCAGGCTCATGAGCGCTACCGGAATTGTGGAAGTTGATACTTATTTCGCAGACGGTGCATTGATGGGCCAGGAGTTTAGCGCCCTCATGGTCCCTGCTTCCACTCCTCTTATCGGTTGCGAACTCTTGGAGAATCTCAGATTTCGGGTGAATCCTGTAGCGGGTCAGATCGAGCGGGTACCCGACAACCAGTGGAGCGGTCCATATCTCTTGTAGCCAAGTGATTGCACGTAGCGGATCGGGTCGCTCCATGCCATAATGGCTCCCGGTCCTGCGGGCACTGGCCCGAACCAGGCGGTCCCTTCTTGCCTGGTGTGAGGCCACAGTCTAATTCAGACTCTCGATCATCCCGGGGACTGGGCTTGGCTACAGACGAATTGATTTACGAGCAAAGGCAGTTGACCCTGCGGAAAGGCGCGCTCGACGAGTACGTGCAGCATGTTAGGGCCAATGTCTGGCCCCGTATCCGAAAAATACAGGAGATAGCCAGTGGAGCTTCTGCGTAGCCTGATCTTCGTACCCGGCAACCGGCCAAACATGTTGGAAAGGGCGTTGGGTTTCAACGCCGACGTGACGATGGTGGACTTGGAGGACTCGGTCCCACCTGGCGAGAAGATTAACGCCAGGGAGGTCGCCCGTGAATGGGTGCCGCGGCTGCGGAGCGAGGGGCGCCGGGTCATGGTCAGGGTGAACTCTCTGGATACCGGCCTGACGAGGGATGAACTTGAAGCTCTGGTTTCTCCGGACTTGGCGGGCATCAGCCTCGGGAAGGTCGAGACTCCCCAGGATCTGCAGGACGCCGACCGGATAATCAGCGCGCTTGAGCCGGCTGCCGGGGTGGAACCGGGCCAGATCAAGCTCATCCCGTGGATCGAAAATGCACTGGCGGTGATGGCTCCCTACCAGATGGCCACCGCGTCTTCCCGCATAATCGCCATCGCTTTCGGAGCCGAGGACTATACCAACGATATCGGCATTCAGCGTACCGATACAGGGGAAGAAGTGTATTACGCCAGGGCTCAGACGGCCGTCGCGGCCCATGCGGCCAGGGTTGCCTGCCTTGACTCTCCTTTTGTTGGATTTAGAGACCCGGAAGGGTTGCGAGAGGATTGCAGGACCATTCGCCAGTTGGGCTACACCGGAAAGTTTGCGATACACCCCGCCCAAATTGACATAATCAACGAGTCTTTCACCCCCTCAGGCGAGGAAGTCGCGTATGCCAAGAAAGTCGTCGGCGCGTTTCGTGAGGCCGAGTCCAACGGACGAGGTTCCGCCGATTTGGACGGACGGATGATCGACGTTCCTGTGTTCAAGCGCGCCGAGAACCTTCTGGCAAGGATGGCGGCCATCGAAGCCAGGAACGGCTGATACTCCATGGTTGACAGGCCACATCGTCCCGACCGAATAATCCTCGAAGGGATGCAGTTCTACGGTTATCACGGCGTAAACCCGGAGGAGCGAACCCTGGGCCAGGCATACGTGGTGGACCTGGCGGTTGAATTGGACTTGAGCCCCGCGGGGAAGTCGGACCAGCTCGAGGATACAGTCAGCTATCCCCGCCTCTACCGGTTGGTCCAGTCTGTCGTGGAAGGTCAGTCCAAAAACTTGCTGGAGGCTACGGCGCACGACATCGCCTCGAATGTGCTGGACCAATTCCGCGTGGATGCGGTGCGGGTGAAGGTCAAGAAACCAAGGCCGCCCGTAAGAGGCTCGGTGATCGAGTATGCCGCCGTGGATATCTACCGTTCCAGGGGCCAGATAATTCCCCCGGACGCCTAACCATGCAGGTGGTGGGGGCAAGAGCCCCGTGGTATACTCGACCCTAAATTCGGAAGTCCGTTCGGACCCACATGGGGGACATGCCAACGACATGAGATGTGAAATTTGCTTGAAGGCGGGAATGAGTGGGAACAACGTGAGCCACTCCAACCGCCACACCAAGACCCGGTTCAAGGCCAACGTCCACAAGCAGACGCTGTTTCAAGATGGCAGGTCAATCAAGGTGAAGATTTGTAGCCGCTGTCTGAGGTCGCTCAACAAGTCTTCAAAGGTCCGGAAGGCCGTCGCCGCCCTGAAGTAAGTCGGCTCCCTGACGGGAGTCCCTTATCCTGCTCGGATCCCGTGCATGCAGGTCCGCATCCCGGCCACAGCCTCGGATACCGGTCCGGCATCGTTGAAGATGGCTGTGCCCGCAACAAGGATATCCGCCCCCGCCCGTACCGAGTCCTGGGCGGTCCAGTCCGCCTTCACTCCCCCGTCCACCTCCAGATGAGTCCCGTAACCCTCGCTCTGGATGGTCTGATATAGCCTCTCGACCTTCGCCAATGCGCTGGGTATGAACGACTGGCCTCCGAAACCGGGGTTCACCGTCATCACGAGCACCAAGTCAAGCAGCGGCAACACCTCCTCCACTGCTGATATCGGCGTGCCCGGATTGATGGCAACTCCCACCTGACAACCCGCCTCCTTCACCCGCATAACCGTCCGGTGCAAGTGACGGCAGGCCTCCGCATGAACGATGACCTGGTCCTGTGGCGACTTCAAAAACGCGGGAAGCAGGTCGTCTGGCTCCACGATCATCAGGTGGATATTCAGGGGAACGTCGGTGGACCCGCGAATGGCGTCGACTATCACCTCGCCAAAGGAGATGTTGGGGACGAAGCGGCCGTCCATGACGTCCACGTGGATGAGGTCAGCCCCGGCTTCCGTCGCCTCCCGGACCTGCTGTCCCAGGTTGGCGAAGTCGGCAGCCAGTACCGAGGGCGCGATGAGGATGCGGGCGTCAGAGGGCATTGGGGTCCTCCTGTAGTAGCTTCTGGGCGCGCTCCAATTCCTGGGCAACCCGGTTGGGGGCCGTGCCTCCGGGATTGTCCCTGGCTGCCGCCGAACTCGCAGGAGTCACCTGGTACACTGCTTCGTCGAACAGGGGTGAGAACCCCTGTAACTCGCTCAAACTCAGGTCAAGTAACTCCTTTCCCTGAGACTCGCAGTAGCCGCAGAGTTCCCGCATGATGCCGTGGGCTTCCCGAAAAGGCACCCCTTTGCCAACGAGGTAGTCCGCCAGGTCGGTGGCTAGAACGAAGCTTTCTCCCGCTAAACGGGTAACTCGCTCGGTATTCAGCGTCAGTCCCTTTAGCATCCCCTGGAAGACGGCCAAGGTGGGCAGTAGTGTATCCACGGTGTCGAAGAAACCTTCCTTGTCCTCTTGGAGGTCGCGGTTGTAAGTCAGGGGAAGTCCCTTCATGATGGTGAGCAGGCCCATGAGGTTTCCGTAGACCCTCCCGGTCTTGCCGCGGGCCAACTCGGCGAAGTCGGGGTTGCGTTTTTGCGGCATGATGCTGCTGCCGGTGGTGAATTCATCGCTCAGACAGATAAAGTCGAACTCCCGGCTGGACCAGAGAACGATCTCCTCGGCCATCCTGGAAAGGTGCATCATGCAAATGGAGGCCGCCGACAGGTACTCCAGCAGGAAGTCCCGGTCCGATACGGCGTCCATGCTGTTGGCGCTGATGTGGCTGAACCCCAATTCCCTGGCCAGATACTCCCGGTCGGTTGGGTAAGTGACACCGGCCAACGCCCCGCTGCCCAGGGGCAAAACGTCGGTGCGGCGGTGGCAGTCCCGGAACCGTTCCACGTCGCGTTGGAACATTTGGAAGTAGGAAAGTACATGGTGGGCGAATAGGACGGGCTGTGCCCGCTGCATGTGGGTGTAACCGGGCATCACCACGTCGATGTACCGTCCGGCGAGTGAAACTAATGTACCTTGCATCCCTCGTAGGCCATCGACCGTGGCGGCGATTACCTCTTTGGTGTAAAGCCGCATGTCCAAGGCTACCTGGTCGTTCCGCGACCGCCCGGTGTGCAACCGGCCGGCTGCCGGGCCAATGAGTTGGTGCAAGCGGGTTTCGATGTTCATGTGCAGGTCTTCGAGGGAAACATCCCAGGGGAAATCGCCGGACTCGATCTCCTGGCGGACTATCCCCAAACCCTCCACTATCAGCCCTGCGTCCTCATCACTGATGATGCCCTGGCGGGCCAGCATCCGGGCGTGAACGATGGAACCGGCGATGTCCTCCCGGTAAAGCCGCCGGTCATAGTGTATGGATACCGTGTACTGGCTGTAGTCTTTCATCACGGCAACAAGTCACGCGGTCATCTGGATATCGACAAGCTCCCCCCGGACGGGGTCGAGGCCCAACCCGAGAGACTCCAGAGTTGTCACGCCGAGCAGGAGACCGTCGTTGGGTTCACCGAAGATGACAGTGGCGATTCCTTCCCTGTCTCCGTACTTGAAAAGCGCCCCTCCCCTCCTCCTGACAATCTGGGAACCATCGGCCAAACGTAACCGCTGCTCGGTGTGGGGCTTGACCCCCAGCCGTTCCAAAATGTTGCCCGGAACTATAGAGAACACGGCTCCAGAATCAACGAGCAACTCTACCGTCTCCGTCGCTTCCGGGTTCTCCATGTGGCTTATCTCTATGTTCAGACGTGTCAGTCCCATCGATCCCTCCTTGAATCTAGATCAGGCTAACCGGCCCCCAGGTAAACCATGTGCAGGTCTTCGAGGGAAGCATCCCAGGGGAAATCGCCGGACTCGATCTCCTGGCGGACTATCCACCAAACCCTCCGCTATCAGCCCTGCGTCCTCTTCGCTGATGATGCCCTGGCGGGCCAGCATCCGGGCGTGAACGATGGAACCGGCGATGTCCTCCCGGTAAAGCCGCCGGTCGTAGTGTATGGATACCGTGTACTGGCTGTAGTCAGGTATCAGCACAGCCGCTCACACGACAAATGGAATATCCACGAGCTCTCCCCGAGTCGGATCGAGGCTAAACCCCAGTGACTCAAGGGTGTGTGCGCCCAACAGCAGGCTATCGGTTGGCTCACCGAATATGACGGCCACACCTCCGATACGGTCGCCATATCTGAAATTAGCGGTCCCTCTCTTCCGCACGATGGTTAGAACCATCGGCCAAACGGAATGTTTCCTCGGAGTCGGGTTCGATACCCAATCTCTCCAATAGGTTTGCGGGGACTACGGAAAAGATGGCCCCGGAATCAATGAGCATCTCGACCGTTTCTGTCTTTTCCTTGTCGGACGGATTGCTGATTGCAATGTGCAATCGCGTCAGTCCCATAACTCCCTCCTTGAGTGACTACCGTATTATGCCTCCCACAAATACTCGAAGCTGGAAGCCAGGTTGTCGAACACCTGCTGGTCTGGAGGAATCTCCATGACGGCGGGACCCTGATAGCCCTTCTGTTCCAGGATCTCTTGCATTTGCAGGCAATCGAGGTCGCCGGTATCCACGCTGGGAATGGCCGCGCCGTGGCGGGCCTGCTTGAAATGCACGATCTTGACCATGTCCAGGGGCAGCGCATCCAGTTCGGCCAACGGGTCGCTGTCCGGGTGGCGGCGCAGCTGGTTGGTGGGGTCGGGGCACAAGCCCAGGTACGAGCCCTCTTCCGGTGTCAGACGGGCGCGGGCCTCCCGTGTGAGCAAGGCCATGCTCCGAAGGGGCTGACCGGAGTTTTCCACCGAAAGGATGACGCCTTGGCTTGCGGCCTCACGGGCCAGGTCCGCCAGTCCCAACGCCTCAGTGGGAAGGTCATCGGCCTGCTCCCAAGGCTCAGCAGTAGTATTGGGGTCGACCATCCGCAGGTGAGGCGTATCTCGCCCGACAATTTTGGCCGCTTCCAAGGCTGCCTGGAACTGCTCCCCGGCGGGCTTGGCTTCTTCGGTGAGGCACGGGTAGGCCATAGCCAAGTCAAAGGTCATGTCGGGGAATGCGTCGACCACGGCTTGCAGCTTGGGCAACACTGGTCTCCAGGCTTCCCCTTCGCCGTTCTCACAATCACCCAGGCAAGTCTGACGGAGCTCGACGTGCATGGCGCCCCGGTTCCGGGCCTCCTGAATTAGGCTGGCAAGGTCCTGGTCTGCCAGTTGAAGCCGCCACGAATTTGTAATCGCTCCAGGAATCATACTGGTCCTCCTGCAAAATGCGGGCCAAAAACCACTGGCCCGCCCAGGGTGCGTTTGGGCATTATATTAGTGCCATGGAGATGCTTTGTCACTATTGGACGAGCCTGTGATCAAGCCTGGTCCTTAGATATGCAAGCCCAGGCAACGGTTAGCAGGGTCTCTTAATTATGACCGTACACGGGTCCCTCGTCGTTCCGGCTCAAGGCCGGAACGACGAGGGTGCACCGGCTTGACAATCGAAAGGCCCTGAACCGTTAACCTCCGGTCTCGTCCAAGTCGAGCCCTGTGCTAGAATGAATGGGAGGACGATATGAGCGAACTTAACAGTCAGAAATGCGTGGCCTGCTGCCGTGATTCTCCGCCTGTGACCGATGCCGAGGTGGCCGAACTCGCCCCCCAGGTGCCAGGCTGGGACCTAGTGACCGAAGAAGGGGTCAGGAAGCTTGACCGGGTCTTTCGTTTCAAAGACTTCGAGCAGGCGCTGAGCTTCACCAGAGCCGTAGGCGTGGCGGCGGACTCCGAAGGCCATCATCCCAGGCTCGTGACCGAGTGGGGCAGGGTCACGGTGACCTGGTGGACTCACAAGATACGAGACCTGCACGTCAACGATTTCATCATGGCCGCCAAGTCCGACGCGATATACCAGGGGACGGACCGGGAGGAATAGGCCCCGGCCAACCACACCAGCACTTTGAGGTACCAGGGAGTACGGAGTATTTCCGCCGTCTCACCCCGCTTAGCCACATCACCTCCGAGAGGACGCCATGAGAGTAATTTACCGGCTGCATTCCAACGATTTGAACGCTGTGGCTTCCGAAGCCGCCTGGGCGGAGTCGATGGGTTACGATGGGGTCTCCAGCAGTGAGACTTCCAACGACCCGTTCATTCCACTGATTTTGGCGGCCACCAGCACGTCCAGGGTTACGTTGGAGACCAGGGTTGCCATAGCCTTCCCCCGGTCGCCAATGGTGGTGGCCCATACCAGCCGGGATATACAAGACCTTTCCAGGGGCCGTTTCCGGCTGGGGATTGGCACGCAGGTAAAGGGCCACATCGAGAGGCGCTTTTCGACGGAGTGGGCACCGCCGGGACCGAGGCTACGGGAGTACGTGGAGTCGCTGCGCCACATCTGGGACTGTTGGGCGAACGGCGACAAGCTCGACTACCAGGGACGTTATTATCAGTTCTCACTAATGACCCCGTTCTTCAATCCGGGACCGTCCGCGTACGCGCCTCCCCAAGTGTTTACCGGGGCCGTCAACGCCTATAACTGCCGTGTGGCGGGAGAGGTCTGCGACGGCCTGATGCTACATAGCCTCACGTCTGCGGAATATGTTCGGGATATTGTCCGTCCCGGTGTCGCGCAGGGAGCCGAGAGGGCGGAACGGCCCCAATCCGACGTGAAGGTAAGCGGCGGCGGGTTCATCATCACCGGTGCTAACCAGTCCAGCATCCGTGAGGCCAAGGCCGAAGTGCGGAGGCGGATCGCGTTCTATGCCTCTACCCGGACCTACTTCCCGGTGCTGGAGTGCCATGGCTTTGGCGAGGTGGGCCCTCAGCTTCACCAGATGTCATTGCGCGGGGAATGGGCGGAGATGGGAGAGCTAATCAGCGATGAAATGCTCGACGCATTCGCCGTGGTCGGCGAATACGACGAGATCGCGGACAAGTACCTGGAACGGTACGGCGGGCTACTGGACGAGATGAGCCTGTCGCTCACCACCAGCGAGCCCGTAGAAGAAGTCCAGCTAAGGAGGATCATCAGCCGGTTCCACGACGCCAGTTGACGCGCCCGCTCCTTCTAGGTGTAAAGGAACTGCCAGCCCAGGGAGCCGATTTCGAACTTTATCCTCCGGAAGGACTCGGCGTAAGGCAGGCCCGTGCGCTCGGAGCTCTGAGCGGCCCATCGTCTCATGCGGGCGGCCCTGTCGACCATCCTGCCACCCATCTGGCTGGCGTGCTTGGCTAGGGAGTCTATCTTGTTGTCCATGTAGCTCTCGATGTCCACACAGACGTCTGGCGCCTCGCTGCCCCACAGATAGGCTTCCTTGACGCGGTGCGGTTCAAGACCTTCCTCGGTTATCTGCTCAGGGAAGTGCAGATGGCTCCAGGCATAGGTATAGGCGGCATCCAGGGCCACCTGGCCGCTCATACGGTGGTCCCGGTGGGTGTGGCTAACGCTGCGGTAAGGGTCGATTGCCATGACCAAGTCGGGTTTGTACTGGCGGATTGTGCGCACTACCTGACTACGGAAGAGCATCGAATCCTCCAGTCCTCCGTCAGGGTAGGAGAGGTACACCACGTCGTTCGCACCCATGACGTCGGATGCTTCCTGCTGTTCCCGCTCCCTGGTGGCAGCCAGCTTGGGTGACGTCATGTCCCGGTCCGAGGTGCCCTTGTCCCCGTTGGTACACAAGACAACGACCACTTCGGTCCCCGCTTCCCTGATCCACTTGGACAGGGTGCCGCCGCATCCCCCCTCGCAATCGTCGGGGTGGGGTGTGACTGCCATCGCGCGCCCGGGTGCTTGGGTAATTACTTCCATGTCTTCGGTGGTCCTTTCTGATTCAATAGGGCTCAGGGGGAGATCACTGGTGGAATACCACCATCTTCAGCTCCGTCATTTCTTGTACGGCGTATGCGGGGCCCTCTTTGCCCATGCCGCTGTCTTTCAGACCGCCGTAAGGCATGAGGTCGGCCCGCCACTGGGGATGGGAGTTGATGTGCAGGTTGCCCGAGTGGACTTCCTTGGCGAAGCGCATGGCCCAGTCCACGTTCTGGGTGAAGATGCCCGCCGCAAGTCCGAAACGAGTGTCGTTGGCCTTGGCGATGGCGTCGTCTATATCGTCAAAGGCGGCTACGGCTACCGCCGGTCCGAACAGCTCTTCACGGGAGACCCTCATGTTGGCCGTGGTGTCCGCGACGACCGTGGGGGCGTGCATAGTGCCCTCGTGGTCGCCTCCCGCGATGACTCGCGCGCCGTTTTGCACCGCTTCGGAGATCCACTGTCCCACCCGGTCAGCGTCGCTGGCCCGGATCATGGGGCCCATGCGCACCGCTTCGTCCAGGGGGTTCCCGGTAGAGAAGGCTTCGGTCGGCGCGACCAGGGCGTCCAGGAAGTCCGCGTAAATCCGGCGATCTGCGAATACGCGCTGAGTGGAGATACAGACCTGCCCGGCATTGGCAAACCCGCTGGCCACGGTGGCGGCGGCCACCCTCTCAATGTCCGCGTCCGACATGACGATCAATGGGCTATTCGAGCCAAGCTCCATTGTCACCTTCTTGATCCCGGCGTTGCGGCAAATCCGCTCTCCGATCTCCATGCTGCCCGTGAAGGTGATCTTTCGCACCCGCGGGTCTCCGGTGAGGACGTCGCCGATTTCGCTTCCAGGGCCGGTGACACACTGGATCGCTTCTTCAGGAAGCCCGGCTTCCAGCAGCAGTTCGACCAACTTCAGCGCCGAGAGGGGAGTATCACCGGCAGGTTTGAGCACGACTGAGTTGCCCGCGGCCAGGGCCGGGCCAACCTTGTGGCAGACCAGATTCAGGGGGAAGTTGAACGGCGCGATGGCGGCTACCACTCCCACCGGCACCCTGATAGTGAACCCAAACTGGCTGACGTTGCCTGGCGCAGCGTCCAGCGGGACCGTCTCTCCGTGGAGCCGCTTGGCCTCCTCGCCGGAAAGGGTGATGGTCTGGATGGCGCGTTGCACCTCGCCCCGGCCCTCGGAGATGACCTTGCCTTCTTCCAGCGTGATGGTCTGTCCCAGGCCTTCGGAGCGTTCGGCCATCAGGTCGGCGGTACGGCGCAGAATTGCGTAACGCTCGTAGGCGGGGAGTTTGGCCATCGCTTCAGCGCCCCGGACAGCACTGGCAATTGCTTGGTCCACGTCTGCGGCTGTCCCTTTCGGCACTGTGTCGATCACAGTTTGGTCAAATGGATTAAACACCGGGATGGTCTCGGGCCTGTCGACCCAGTTTCCGTTCAGGTACATCCTCATGGCCAACGACTCCCAACAGCTAGACTTGGGGTTAACGGCCTCACAGGGAGGCCGTTGGGACTTTTCAGTTCAGGCGAGAGGATAACATACTCTCGTTGCTGTGTATTATGCAGAATAGTCACGCTTAGAATAGTCCTGGCGCAGGCTGGCTGCAACCTGCAAGTGGGAAATCTGCAAATAATGGGAGGGTCAGGTGTTTATGGTCTTGGCTCGGCCCAACTCGGTAACAGTGTAATGGCCTGGCCGTCCAGGCATTCGTTCCAGCCACCGGAACTTTGTGCGGGCGGCGTTACGGAGAGTCTGGGTAAAGTTGTGGGGCTGGAGCCATCCCACCCTCTCGAATAACTCCTCCAGGTCTTCCGCCGAAACGCTGTCCATCTCCAGGAATTGGGCTGCCCCTTCGGCGGCGACAACCACCTTGCGCATGTCCCCGAGTGGGCTGGCCGATTGGCAGAAATGAATGAAAGCAACGTCAGCCGCCGCCGACCGTGCCGCCTGCTCTGCCTTTCGCCGGTCCGATGGCGCGGAGTCCGCAGAGCGATCGATGAAAGCCTGTAGATCTGGTTCGGGGTCCGCTGGTAGGTCCGGAGCCGGTCCCTCTTGCGCATCGGTATCCTCTAGGGTCCCCGGCGGGAGGTCGATGGATACCGGGGCGGCGGGGGGGTCCGCCGGAGGAGGAGTCTCTAAACTACTACTCTTTTCCAGGGGAGCCGGTCCATTGCCATTGCTGGGGGAAGGATAGGTCACCTGCATGAGGTCGCGGGGGAGGTCCCGAAGCACCATGCCGACGATCTGATTAATGTCCCCGGGCTCTTCGGATTCGAAGGTGATCTGGGCGTTATTCGGCAGAGTGATAGAGACTTTGACCATGCACTCCAACCCCCTTGCGAATCACCAGGCACTTTAGCTTCACGACTGTAGCGTAATAGTACATAACCTAAAGTGTACAGGCAACACGAGAGGGCAGTACAAGTGTACTGAGGAATGCGGGATTAAATGCTCTGCTTGACCAGCAGGGCCAGAGACCGGGTCATTCCCGGTACGGCGGCTATCTCATCGACCGAGGCTTGCTTGATGCCGTTCAGCGAGCCGAACTTCCGCATCAACATCCGCTTGCGCTTGGGGCCAATGCCGTTTACCGAGTCGATGGGAGAACGCAGGCTGCTCTTGCTCCGCAGGTTGCGGTGGTAGGTGATGGCGAAGCGGTGCGCCTCGTCCCTGATACGCTGCACGAGGTACAAGGCTTGAGAGTCGCGCGGTAGGATGATGGGCTCCGGGGTGTGTGGTACGAAAAGCCACTCGTTCTCCTTGGCCAGGGAAGCCAGGGGTACGTTGTCCAAGCCCATTTCCAGGAGCACTTCAAGGGCCGCTGAAAGCTGACCCTTCCCCCCGTCAATCAATACCAGGTCGGGAAATACCCCCCAGGTCTCGTCGGTGGAGCGCTGGCTGTCTTCATCCTGCTGCTTCTGCTTGGCACGCACTTCCGCCATGCGGTTGAACCGCCGCCGCAGCACCTCTCTCATGCTCTCGAAGTCGTCCACACCCTCCACAGACTTGATGCGGAAGCGCCGGTAGTGTGCGGGTTTGGGCGCACCGTCCTCGAAGACCACCATACTCGCAACGGTGTTGGTACCCTGGATATGGGAAATGTCGTAGCATTCCATGCGGCGAAGGTCGGTGGGCAGGCTCAACTCCTCTTGCAGCTCCGACATCGCGCTCTGAATGATGTCGGCCTTGTCCAGCCACCTGACTCGGTACTGGTTCAGGCCCTGACTGGCGTTCTCCGCTACCAAGTTGATAAGCTTTTTGTGTTGGCCCCGCCTGGGTAGGACGATGCGGACCCCTTTGCCGCGAAGGCCCTGGAGCCAGTCCCGGATTAACCCCTCTTCTTCCAACGGGTGCTGCACCAGGATGCGCGGCGGAATCTCCGACGCTGACTGGTAGAATTGCTTGATGAATTGCCCGATGACCAGGCCCGGGTCGTCTTCCTGCGCCCCCTCCATGAAGAAGTGGTCGCGGCCGATGAGCTTGTTATGCCGGACGAAGAATACCTCCACCCAGGTCTCCTGGTTCTCCTGGGCGAGGGCGATCACGTCCATGTCGCTCACGGGATTGGCGTCAACCTTGATGCGCTGTTCCTCGGCAACGCGTTCTACGCTGCGCATCCGGTCGCGCAAAACGGCGGCGCGCTCGAACTCCAGGTTGTCCGAGGCCTTCTGCATGTTGTCTTGAAGGTCCTGGGTAACCGCTTCGGTATCCCCTTCCATGAAGAGGACTACCTGCTGGATGACCCTGTTGTAGTCTTCCTTGGTGGCATAGCCTGTACACGGCGCGACGCACCTGTTGATGAAGTATTCCAGGCAGGGCCGCGGGTCCTTACCGGTAATGGTCTTGGTGCAGGACCGGTAGGGGAACAGGCGCTTGACCAAGTCCATGGTCTTGCGCACCGTGCCGGCGGTGGCGAACGGGCCGAAGTAGCGTGCCCCGTCGTTGAATACCCTCCGGGTAATGTAGACCCTGGGGAATTCCTCGTTGAGGGCGATCTTCAGGTAAGGGTAGGTCTTATCGTCCTTGAGGCGGGCATTGTACCGGGGACGGTGACGCTTGATCAGAGTGTTTTCCAGGATCAGCGCCTCGGCCTCGGTGTCGGTGACGATACATTCAAAGTCGTCCAACTGGCCCAGCATACGCCGGGTCTTGTTGGGGAGGTTGGAAGGGGAACCGAAGTAGGTGCGGAGCCGGTTACTAAGGACGCTGGCCTTGCCGACGTACAGCACGTTGCCGCGGGCGTCCTTCATGATGTAAACGCCAGGCCGGTCGGGTGCCGCCAGCAAGCGGCGTTCGAACAGGGAAGTTGCCATGGAGTTAGACAACGAACGCCAGCGCCACAATCACTGCCACAACCGCTCCGGACAGGGCCAGTATCCGTTTGATCTCGGACCCAACATGGCTGGCGGTGTTAAGAGGCTCTCGCCTGCCCCGGGGTACCGCGCCAGACCTGTTTACGGGACTGGGGCGCGACGGCGCGGGGGCCGGCCGGTCAGCTGTGGCGACTGCCGGGGTGGGGCGGGAGCTCTCCGGCATGGGGTTAACGGAGCCCTCACCGTTGGTGGAAGGGCTTGGCGCGGCGGGTATGCCCCTGGGGCCCCGCTGCTGCTTCTTTCGGCGCTGGTTTAGCTGAGATTGGCGTGATGCGATGCGGCGGGCTTTACCTGGCATGGGGACCTATCTCCTCCCGACCAAGATACAACTGCCTGAACCGTAAGTGTCCCCGTGGTCCCGTCTACTATTTTATCACTATAACAGGGATTGACATAATTGGGCAGCGGAGCGGCGGACGACTACTGAGCGATTCCGCTGCCCTGTTCCGTCCGGCCTGGCTTAAGCCCTGGGGTGGCTCTTTTCGTATTCCTGGTGTACGTAGTTATCTGTCAGGTGGGTATAGACCTGGGTGGTGGAGATGCTGGAATGCCCCAACAACTCTTGTACGTGCCGGAGGGACGCCCCGTTTTGCAGCAAGTGGGTGGCGAAGCTATGCCGTAGCGTATGCGGCGTGATGTGTGCTTCGATTTTGGCTTTCGAGCCGTATTTCTTCAATACGTTCCAGACCCACTGGCGGGTCAGCCGCTCGCCCCGGTGGTTTACGAAGAGGGCCTTCTGGTCTTTGCGGGAACTCAACAACGCCACTCTACCCTTTTTCAGATAGTCTTTCAGTGCCGCCGACGCTTTGGGGTAGAGGTAGACGATGCGTTCCTTGGAGCCCTTGCCCCAACACCGGATGTAGGACTCATTGAGGTCGAGGCTCTGGACGTCCAGGGACACCAATTCCCCGACGCGCAGGCCGGTGGCGTAGAGTAGTTCAAGGATAGTGGCGTCCCGTTGACCCTCGGGCGTACCCGCATTGCTTGCGCTGTCCAGCAACCGGTTGACTTCTTCCTCAGTGAGGTATTTTGGCAGGTTGCGGCCAACTTTGGGGGAACCGAGGGACTGAGTGGGGTCTTCTGTTATCGCGCCGTTTTCCGAGAGGAAACCGAAGAAAGACTTAATGGATGCCACCTTGCGAGCAGTGGTGGTGTCCCGGTAACCCTTGGCGCCGCGCAGGTTTTCGATGTAGCCATTTAACAGGTCGAGATCGACGTACTGCCAGGGGCTGTGGCCGTTGCCGACGGGCATTCCTTTCTGTTGATAGTATTCCCAGAACTGGTTGAGGTCGTTCCGGTAAGCGTCCGAAGTGTTGCGGGAGAACCCTTTTTCGACAATAAGATGCTCTAAAAAAGACCGAATATCCTGTTCCATGTGTGCATATCCTTTCACCTAAGGCGGAAAATTCGCCGAGGGCGTAAAAAAGAAGGTACGGTCGGTAGACCGCCGCACCAATAATCGTGATAGCCGCTACTCTAGCACACGAGCCGATTCCTTCCTTCGTAGCGCCAGTGCGAGTTCGCTCCGGTTCTGCGCGTTGTGGTGATTGCCGGCAAGCCCTTCTGATACCTAGCATTATCCCGGGCGCCGTATACGTGAGATAGAAAAAGGCCCCTGCCCGCGGCGCCGCGGGCAGGGGCCTTTTTAGTCTCCTTATCGGGTCTTAGCTTGGGGGTTACGCGATTAATCCCTGGCCAGGACAACGGTCCCCGTGGAGGACAACGAGCCTCCCGTACCGTTGACTACCGAGGTCTTGGGATTTTGAGTCGGATCTCGCCGTCCTTTGACCTGCCGGTCTCCGGCTTCGCCCCGTAGTTGACGCACCGCCTCCACCAAAAGGAAGCTGCCGTACATTCCGGGGTGGGTGTAGGAAAGGCCGCCGCCGCTGGTGTTCAGGGGAAAATCGCCTCCGGGGGCGGTGCGTTGACCCGCCACGAAGTCGGCTGCCTCTCCGGGGCCGCAGAATCCCAACGCCTCCAGAGTGAGCATCACCGTGTAGGTGAATGAATCGTAGATCATGGTCAGGTCGATGTCGTCTGTGGTCATCCCGGCGCGGCCGAAGGCTTTGGGTCCGGTCTCCCGGGCGATCAGTGAGGTGAGAGACGGCATCATGCTAATCATGTTGTGGTCGTGGCTCTCGGCCGCGCCTAGCACCCACACTGGCTCTTTGGCGCAATTCCTCGCCCGCTCGGCCGTAGTCACAATTATGGCCGCCCCCGAGTCGGTGACCAGGCAGCAGTCGAACAGGTGGAACGGCCACGCAACCCACCTGGAGTTGTGGTAGTCGTCGAAGGTCATGGGATTGTCGTGCATCGCGGCCTTCGGGTTGAGGTTGGCCCATTTGCGCGTGGATACGGCGATCTCGGCCATGGCCTGCCGCGTGCGGTCTTCGCCGTATTGGTGCATGTACCGGGAGCAGGCCAACGCGTAGTTGATCGGAGGCCCAATCATCCCGTAGGCGGCTTCGTACTGGGCCGTCGGTTGGTTGGGGTCTCCACCCACCCTGCCCCTGGTCGAGCGCCCCGCTTGGCCGTGGGTGATCAAAGCCACTTCGCAGAACCCGGCGCGAATAGCGGCTACCGCATGGGCAACGTGGATCACGAAGGAAGAGCCGCCCACGGAAGTATTGTCGGTATAGCCGGGCTGAATTCCCATGTATTCGGCGGTTGCAAGGGTGGAAAAACCGGCGGTGAAGAGCCCGTCGACGTCCGACTTGGAGAGTCCCGCATCTGCCAGCGCGTTGTGCGCCGCTTCTGCGTGGTGCTGCAGGGACGACTTGTTTGGGACGGTACCCATCTCATCGGACTCCGCGACGCCGACTATGGCGATGTCGCGCTGCCCTCGAGCACTAGATGTCATGCCAATACCCTCTGAGTAGGTGTAATTTGACGGCAGGCAGCCCGGCTAGCCGCCGGGGCGAATAACTGGGGAGATGGTACACCAACCGGTCCGCAACAACAACCACCGGCCGGTCCTACCGGGTACTGCCCTGGACCGGGATTCATTGGGCTCGTGGGTCCCGCCGCCGCACGTGATAAAATGCCTTCATATAGACCCGCGCAGACCCGCGAGCTAACTCGCTCCACGCGTATATCGCACCGAGGTAGCCATGCCCCATAACTTTTGGATGGTCGTTTGCAACGAGACCAACTACGGTATAACCCGCGATATGGGATTCAAGCTGCTGGGCTTGAAGGGACAGCACCGCCGCAAGGTCCAGCGCATCGGGTCCGGTGACCGGATCCTCTTCTATGTCACCCACCTCCGCCGTTTCACGGCGACGGCGACGGCAACTGCGTCCTACGTCGAGGATGTAACCCCCATCTGGGAAAAGGAAGGCGTTGCGGACTGGCCCTACCGGGTCCAGACCAAGCCGGAAATCATCTTGACTAACAGCCAGTTCATTGACGCCAACCTGCTGGCGCCCAGGCTGGACTACGTGAGACGCTGGCCTCCCGAAAATTGGTACATGGCGTTTCAGGGCAACTTGCACCTGCTCCCCAAGAGTGATTTTCTCCTAATCGAAGAGGAGATGAAGAAGCTCAGTCTTGGGGAAAAATATAATCGCGACACCGCTCCTGTCATATCCGAGACTGTCCGCCGGAAGAAGGGCGGGTCGAGAAGGGGCCGTGGAAGGGACTCCGCCAGGAGCGGGCCCCAGGGTGAGAATGGGGCCGATATGTCCGGTAGGACCCAACCTCCTCGCCGCCAACCCGCCGCCCAGACCAGGGGCAGGGCCGCGGACTGACCTACGTACGGCCCCAACTTAGGCCATTCCACGTTACCCGGCTGTACGGGACTCAGTAGGAGGAAACATGACGCCAGGTCCGGGCGGAATCCATGACTCCCCATCGGACAGGGAAATCGTTGTCATCCGCACTTTCCAGGCTCCAAGAGAACTGGTGTGGCGAGCGATGACGGAGCGGGACCGGATTGAGCAGTGGTGGGGTCCGGAGGGCTTCTCCACGACGGTGGAAGAATTGGACTTCCAGCCCGGCGGCAGGTGGAAATACGTGATGACCGCTCCCGATGGTACGAAGTACCCCGTGGAAGGGGTCTTCGCCGAAATCCTCGAACCGGAACGATTTGTGGCCACCGATGAGTTCGGCGAGGCTTTCGAAGGCCCTGGCGTGTCAGATCTGCCCCAAGGGGTGGTTACATCCACGTTGCTAGAAGAGTCTGGCGGCGAGACCACGATGACGCTGCGGATGCTGCACCAATCGGCGGAGGATAGGGCGAACCACGAGCAGATGGGCGTTGAAGGAGGCTGGCACTCCAGCTTTAACCGCCTGGACAGGTACTTCGCTGGTCTGGACAGCCAGTAGGATTGAAGGGCATCACCAATGAGGAAGATCACGCCCTGCCTTTGGTTTGACACCCAGGCGGAGGAAGCCGCCGACTTCTACACGTCCTTGTTCAGGGACTCAAAAGTCCATTCAAAAAATACAACGGGGACGCCGAGGCCTTTGGCGCGGTCCCTGGAACGGTCCAACTGGTCTTTTTCAACCTGCGCTGGGAAGACTTCATGGCCATCAACGGCGGCCCCATGTTCACGTTCTCACCCGCCACCTAGTTCTTCGTAGGCTGCGACTCTCAGGAGGAAGTCGACCGTCTCTGGGACGCACTGGCCGACGGAGGATCGCCGCAGTCGTGCGGCTGGGTTACCGACAAGTTTGGCGTGGCCTGGCAAATCGTGCCGGAGGTCTTGGTTGAGATGTTGAACGACCAGGACCCGGCCTGCGCTAAACGCGTTTTGGACGCTATGCTCCAGATGGCCAAGCTGGAATCTCCGTCCTGACACCCTGGCATACGAAGGGGCCTAGACCGGATCTGTTGCCCCTGGCGCCGGTTCCAGGGCCGCGTTAATCTCCATCACCACCCCCGCATCGGCCTCCACTGACATGGCTAGTTTTAACGCTTCAACAGCCTCTGGGTTCCCTATCCTGCCCAAGGCCCAAGCAGCGTGACCACGCACCAACGGCGACGCGGAGACCAAGGCTTCGCGAAGGGCGGGCACCGATTCGGGGTCGGCCAGGTTCCCCAGGGCGACACAAGCGTTGCGCCGCATCCCCTCCCACTTCGCCCGCATGATGGGCGTGCCGCTGAAGCGTTGGCGGAATTCATCCTCGGTCATTTGGAGCAGCGCGACCAGGTCAAGGCGTTCCAGGCCGCCGTTACGTGACATTTTGGAGGCCGGGGTGGACGGTCGTTCCCAAAGCACGGGGGTACCTTGGGCGGCTTTCCGGTTGACGGGGCAAACTTCTTGGCAGATGTCGCAGCCGAAGACCCAGTCAAGCATCTGGGGCCGCAGTTCCCGGGGGATAGGCCCCCGGTTTTCGATGGTCTGGTACGAGATGCAGCGGGTGTTGTCGAGGACGTAGGGCGCGACGAATGCTCCGGTGGGACATGCGTCGATGCAGCGGACGCACGAGCCGCAGGTCTTGGCCAGCGGCGGGTCAGGTGTTAGCTCCAGGTCGGTGATGATCTGGCCCAGAAACACCCACGAGCCATGACTGGGTGTGAGGATGTTGGTGTTCTTGCCAAACCATCCCAAGCCCGACCGGTTTGCCGCCGCACGGTCCAACATCGGGCCGTCATCCACATACCATCGGGCGGACACCTGTGATTCCAGGGTCGCGGATAGATTCTCAACGAGTAATCGCATCCGCCGTTTCATCACGCGGTGGTAGTCTCGAAGCCTGGCGTACCGGGCCACCTTTCCTGTCATCGGCTGCGGAGAACCGGTCTCATCCTCCGGAAACAAGTAGCTTAAACCCAGGCAGATGATGGAACGCGCACCGGGAAGCAATTCCTGCGGGTCGGTGCCCCTCCGCACCCGCGACTCGCTGAACCAGGGCAGGCCGTCCATCTGACCGTCCCTGATCCGTTCGAGGGTGATGTCGCGGTCGCGGGCAAACTCCTTGGCGGAGGTGATCCGTATCAGGTCAAAGCCATTTTGATGGGCGCATTCGTTAACCAGATCTGTGAGGTCGGTCATGGTCCCAACTTACTTCCACCGCAGTGGATGAGTTCTCTGCATTTCCGGAACAGGATACGTCCTACTAAGATATCAGAACAGTCCTACGTGGGGATGAACGTATGGCCATTTACCGCTTGAACGATCACGACATGGAACCGTTGCCAGTCACGTCTTTCGAGGCTGAAGGAATTCTGGAACGAACATACCTGCAGAGAGTCCTGTGGGATCGGCCCGAGATGTTGGAAGATGGCCTCTTTATAGCAGGTGAAGAATTGGGCGAGTGGGAAGATTCCCTGAGAAGGATCGACCAACTGGCTATAGACCGTGACTCTCGGCTGGTGGTGATCGAGCTCAAGCGCGACGAGCGAGGCGGGGCGATGGAGCTACAAGCAGTCCGGCACGCCGCAACGATTTCAAGCATCACGTTGGCCCAGGTCATTGAGGCTCACCGCTATTATCTTGCCAGTCGCGGCATCGGCGAAGACACTCGGCCCTCCGAGTCTACCAACATCTGGAATACGTCAACCCTGGTGCGCCGGAGATGCACACCGAATGCCCGCGAATCATTTTGGTTTGCGGGGGATGATCCAAAGAGTTGACCACCAGTGTGTTGTGGCTGAATCAGAACGGGCTCGATACCAGTTGTATCAGACTGGCACCATGCCGTTCTGGGAACAAACTTCTGGTGGAAACCAGTTAATTTATCCCCCTTCCGGAGGCTGTGGGTTATTTGGTCCGGCTTCGGGCGGAGGAGGACGATGTCAAGAGGACGATGTCCGGCCGCGGCAGGTTGGCGCCTGGCGGGGAAGGCTTAAAGAATCGATCGAGCCGAGACCTGAAAAGTCATGGGGAGACCTTAGAAGGTTGTACGACTGGGCGGCTACCCTCGAAACAGGGAGTCCTGTTGACCTAGAATCTTTTTCGGCGTCCGCGGGGACGTCATTCTGCTGCCAAGAATGCACCCTCAAGGGGCCGGATTCGTCAATGTTTACAATTCGCGCGGAGGCGCGAGACTGAAACTCTGGGGGAGCGTCTTCACCGAGGACGCCCCTGAATCCATGGCGCGGGTTGAGGAACTCGTCAGTCCTTCTGCGATCGGCCAAGGGAATATGGTCCGGGAATTCCCCGATGCCCCGCTAGACTCCCTAACCGACGCTTATCGAGAGGCGAACGGACGGGTACGCTAGAGATTCTCCCCCAGGAACCTTCCCTGATAGCCCTGGCTGACTGGCTTTGCCAGTTGGAAAAACATCAACTGCCATAGCCGGGCGTCCCGCTGGACACGGTACCCGGCCGGGTTGTGGACCACCATCAAAGCCTGGGGGCGTCCCCTGTATCCGGCGTCGCCGACGGCAGTGTGGATGCTTACGCCGCTTCGCAGCAAGCTGGAGCGAGGGAATCCCAGGGCTGTGAGGTCTAGGGGCAGATTCAAGACCTCGTTGAAGGTCAGCAAGTATGGGCCTAGTGGCAGACGAAGCCAGCCCCCGGCGTCGAAAGGCATCGGTTCCGTTTCGGCCAGCTCCCGCTGCTCTAACCCCGCCCCCATGCCGCCGGCCGATGTCATCCTGCTCACCTCCTGCAGGGTTAGGTCGAAGCCGTTGGGCTGAAGTTGCTCGTCCAGGGAGATATAGTGCTCAATAAGAGGGGGTTTTCCCAAGACGAGATCGCCTATGGATTCTCTGTCTAGCGCTCCGGTAATCATGGCTCATTCCAGATGGCGGCTCGAAACTGTCCTGAAATCGAAAGTGGCGGGCGGTCTTGACGCCCGCCACAAATCATCGAAAAGATGCAGCCCGTAAGGCTAATCGTGCATAAAGTCTTGAACGTCGGCGGGCAGCGGTTCTTCCTTGGGGATCTCGGTGATTACCGCTTGCGTGGTTAACATCATACCGGCGATGCTACCGGCGTTTTCCAGGGCCGAGCGCGTGACCTTCACCGGGTCGACGATCCCCTGTTGTATGAGGTGGCAGAACTCGCCCTGTTCGGCGTCGAACCCCCAATCTCCCTCGCCTCGGCGCACACCTTCGACGATCACCTCTCCGGGGTAACCGGCGTTTTTCGCGATGAGGACCAGGGGAGCACTCAGAGCATGCCGGACCAGGCGGACACCCAGTGCCTCGTCGCCGGAAAGCCTGGCTTCCAGGTCGGTCAGCACGTGCTCGGACCGGATCATGGCAACCCCGCCTCCGGGAACGATCCCTTCTTCTACCGCAGCCCTGGTGGCGGCCAGTGCGTCTTCAGTCCGGGACTTTCGCTCGTTGACCTCGGGTTCGGTGACTCCGCCGACCTTGATCACCGCGACGCCTCCAACCAGGGAAGCCATGCGTTCCTGGAGCTTTTCCCGGTCGTAGTCTGACGTGGTCTCCTCGATTTGCACCCGAAGTTGCTCCGCCCTGTCCCGTACTGCCTGAGAGGAACCCCGGCCCTCAATGATGGTGCTGTCGTCTTTCATTACCACCATTCGGCGGGCGGACCCAAGCTGCTCCAGTTCGGCGGATTCCGGTTTCAGACCCACGTCGTTGCTAATGACGGTGGCGCCGGTCAGGGTAGCAATATCTTCCAAAAGGGCCTTGCGCCGTTCGCCAAATCCCGGGGCCTTGATGGCGGCGCAGTCAAGCGTGCCGCGCATTTTGTTTACGACCAGGGTGGCAAGGGCCTCACCTTCAACATCCTCGGCAATAATCACCAGGGGACGGCGTCCTCCCTGAATGATTTTCTCCATAATCGGGACGACATCGCTGGGGGCGCTGATCTTCTGGTCTGTCAGGAAGATCCAGGGTTCCTCCAGCGCCGCTTCCATTCGCTCGGTGTCGGTTACGAAGTGGGGCGACAGGTAACCTCGGTCGACCCTTACACCCTCGACGAACTCCAGTTCATCAGTCAGGGATTTGGATTCTTCGACGGTGATCACACCGTCCCGGCCAACTTTGTCCATCGCGTCGGCCAGCAAGGATGCGATTGTCTCTTCGTGGGCGGACAGGGCGGCAACCCTGGCGATCTGCTCACGGTCTTCTACCGGAACGGCCTGGCGCTTGAGTTCTTCGACAACCGCGTCGACTGCCTGGTCGATGCCGTCTTTTACGGCCATGCCGCCGGCTCCGGCGGCGACGTTCATAAATCCGCCCCGGATCATGGCCTGGGCTAGTACCACCGAAGTGGTGGTGCCATCGCCCACCACGTCATTGGTCTTGGAGGCTGCCTCCTTCACCAACTGTGCGCCCATGTTCTCGTAGGCGTCCGGCAACTCGACCTCTTTAGCGATGGTAACGCCATCACTGCACACCACCGGCAGGCCGAACATGCGGCTGAGTAGTACGTTTCGTCCGCTGGGTCCCAGGGTCAGGCCGACTACGCGGGTCAACTTATCCACTCCGCGCATCAGGCTGGAACGGGCGTCTTGATCGAATGTTAGCTGCTTATCTGCCATGCTATCTCCTCGATAGATCGGCCGCACACCGCTAGAGCAACCCTTGATTTCCTGTGGGATCGTTGCAAACGGGGGCGGGCGTGAGTCTTACACGTATACAAATATGCGATAGGGGAAGTGGAATGTCAACCTGTCGTCTTCCTGCCAGCCTTAAGCGTTCTCTTCGCGAGCGCTCGCAATGTTCAAGGGCAGCCCCCAGAGCCTGACTCCCCCGGTCTCTGGGGACACGGCGGCCAGTTCCTGAATGGTCTTTCCCAGGACCGGGTGGCGCAAGCCTGGCGCCAGGTCTGCCAGGGGGACCAACACGAAAGCCCGCTCGTGTAACCGGGGATGGGGGACCTGAAGATCGGGCTCCGCTATGGTCCGGTCACCGTAGAAAAGGATGTCTATGTCAATCTTCCTCGGGCCGAACCGCGGGCTCCACTCCCGCCCAATTGCGGTCTCGGTCCGCTTGACCCATCGAAGCAGAGATGCGGGCTCCAGCGAAGTCCAGCGAAGTCCCGATTTCCAGCGCACAGTTTAGAAAATCGGGCTGGTCCGTCACTCCCCAGGGAGCGGTCTCGTAAACCGGTGACGACCTCACGGGCGTTAGAACGCCCTCCTGCATGCGGACCAGACTGCACGCCTGTTGTAAATTGTCCAGGCGTGCGCCCAGGTTGGAACCCAGGCCCAGATATGCGGTTACGAGGGCCAATCAGGCGGCCTCCACCCCCGCACTACGGCATCGGTCATACGGCTGACGCGTACCATGTGCTGAACATCGTGGACCCTGATGATGTCGGCCCCTTCACTTATGGAGAGACTGACGGTGGCGGCGGTCCCTTCGACTCGCTGATCAACCGGAAGGCCGAGCACCAGCCCTATAGTCGACTTGCGAGAAGCTCCGACCAACAGCGGGTAACCCAGGTCCTTGATCTCGCGCAGTCGGCGCAAGACCTCCAAGTTGTGATCGGGAGTCTTGCCGAACCCTATCCCGGGGTCCAGGATGATCTTCTCCCGGGATATTCCGGCATCCAGACCGATGCCGGCGCTACGTGAGAGCGACGCTTGGATGTCTGGAATTAGGTTGGAATAGCGTCGTCCTCGCTGATTATGCATAAGGATTATAGGGACGCCGGAGTGTGCCGCCAACACAGCCATCGCGGGGTCGGCCAGCAGGCCCCATTGGTCGTTGATGATGGTTGCCCCGGCCTGCAGCGCGCGGCGGGCCACCTCGGCCTTGCAGGTGTCCACGCTGACCGGTATCCGCACCCTTTCGGCGACGGCTTTCAACGACGGGATTAGCCGTTGCAGCTCCTCTTTGGCCGAAACCGGGACGGACCCCGGCCGGGTGGATTCCGCCCCCACGTCCAAAATGTCCGCTCCCTCGGCCTCCATTTGCAGCGCCCGATCTACGGCCTTAGAAACGTCTGATCCCAGCCCGTCGCCCGAAAATGAATCGGGTGTGACGTTGACTATGCCCATGACGTATGTACGCCGACCCCAGACCAGCGGTTCACTGCCGGAGACTGTCACTTCTTGGAGGTATTTGTTTGAGGGCAATCAGTCAGCTCATCGCGTGGGGCAGGTATTATTGGAGCATGCCGCGTCGTGGGGTAATTGCATCAATCCGTAGCGGTGCGTTTCGCTTGATTCTAGCACCAGAAATGCGTTTCTTGCACCGCACAAACCCCGTCTGCTACGATGGCTCCAATTGTGGGTTAGACTATCCAGCGGAGGGGCTGTGGCAGCAGAAAACCGTTTGATCGACCAGAAGCTGACCGACCTCGCGGCCATGCGCCAGGAGGCCCATCAGGGTGGCGGGCAGCGTCGCATCGATCAGCAGCATTCCCGGGGCAAGCTCACGGCCAGGGAGAGAATCGCGCTGCTCATGGATCCCGGCACCTTCGAGGAGTTGGACACCTTCGTCACTCACCGGACCACCGACTTTGGACTGGCCGACCAGAGATTCCTCGGCGACGCGGTGGTCACGGGCTATGGGAAGGTGGACGGACGCCAGGTCTTTGCCTACGCCCAGGACTTCACCGTATTTGGCGGCTCCCTATCTGAGGTCGTTAGCCAGAAGATATGCAAGGCAATGGACCTGGCCGCCAAGACCGGATGCCCTTTTGTCGGCCTGAACGATTCCGGGGGAGCCCGGATTCAAGAAGGGACCGGAAGCCTCGCGGGATACGGTGACATCTTCCTCCGCAATACCCTGTTCTCGGGAGTGGTGCCTCAGATCTCGGTCATCGTGGGGCCCGCCGCCGGAGGGGCGGTGTATTCCCCGGCGATTACAGACTTCATATTCATGGTCCAGGGCACCGGCCAGATGTACATCACGGGGCCCGACGTGATCAAGGCCGTCACCGGTGAAGATGTAACCCATGAGGACCTGGGAGGCGCCCTCGCCCACGCCACGCGCAGCGGGGTCGCTCAGTTCGTCTTCGCCAGCGAGGAGGAGTGCCTGACCGAGGTGCGCCGGTTGCTCGGCTTCCTACCCGGCAACAACCTCGAAGACCCGCCCATGATCGGGGCGGGAGTCTCGTCCACTCGCCCCGACCCTGAACTTCGCTACGTAGTTCCGGACGACGCCAACCGCCCTTACGACATGCGGGACATCATCTACCGTATAGTCGACGATGAAGAGTTCATGGAAGTCCACCAGAACTTCGCTCCCAACGTGGTCGTAGGATTTGCCCGCTTTGCTGGCCGCCCCGCCGGGATCGTGGGGAACCAGCCCAATTACCTGGCCGGGGTGTTGGACATCGATGCCTCCAGCAAGGCGGCCCGGTTCGTCCGCTTCTGCGATTGTTTCAATATCCCGCTGGTGACCCTGGTGGATGTTCCCGGTTTCATGCCCGGGGTGGAGCAGGAATACGGCGGGATTATCCGCCACGGCGCCAAGCTCATCTACGCCTATGCAGAGGCCACGGTGCCGAAGGTCTGCATCATAACCCGCAAGGCATACGGCGGGGCCTACATCGTGATGAGCAGCAAGCACCTGCGGTCGGACCTCAACCTGGTCTGGCCCTCGGCGGAGATCGCCGTGATGGGAGCCGAGGGCGCAATTAACATAATCTACCGGGAGCAGATCGCCGCCGCCGAAGACCCGGCCCGGACCCGGCAGGAGCTTATCGACGACTACCAGGTAAAGTTCACCAACCCCTACGTTGCCGCCAACCGGGGTTTTGTAGATGACGTAATCGACCCGGCAGATACACGTGGGCGTGTGATCCGGGCCATGGAGATGTTGCAAAACAAGAGGGATAGTCTGCCTGCCAAAAAGCATGGCAATATCCCCCTGTAGCCGTATAGTGAGTCCACGCGGCCGCCCCGCCGCCGCCTTGATGCGCCAGTTATCGATGCCCAGGAGACGTTAATGAATTTCGGTGTTTTCTACCAGATGCCGTGCACGGCGGACCAGTCGCCGGCGGCCCGGTACCAGGACACCATCGCCCAGTGCCAGTTGGCGGATGAATTGGGTTTCGACTCCGCATGGCTGGCCGAACTCCACTTCAACCCCCGTTTTTCCGTCATGCCCGCCCCCTTGCTGGTGGCCTCGGCCATTGCGCAGACCACCAGCAAGATCAGGATAGGCACCGCCGTACACTTGATGCCTTTGCACCATCCCATCCGGCTGGCGGAAGAAGCCGCTGCCTTGGACGTCTTGTCGGGTGGCCGGTCCATTTTTGGCATTGGCCGAGGGTCCATCCCCACCCACTTCGAGGGCTATGGCATCGACCGCGACGAGGCGCGCGAGCGGTTTTTGGAAGGGCTGGAGATAGTCCTGGGCATGTGGACCAACGAGAAATTCTCTTACCAGGGAACTTACTATCAGGCTGAAGACCTGACGATCGCACCCAGACCCCTCCAGGAGCCCCATCCGCCGGTATACATCGCGGCCAACAGCGCCGACACCTTTGGCATCGTGGGCAGCCTCGGCCACAACATCCTGGTGGCCCCCACCATCGTCACCACTCAAGGCGCGATAGACGGCCTGGCATCCTACCGCAAGGAGTTGACTGAGGCCAGACACGACAAGTCCAAGCTCAAAGTCAACGTAACGGTCCACGTCAATGTCGCCGAGTCCGAAGCCGAGGCCCGCAAGGGCTTCGAGAGGACAATCAACAACTACCTGGGGACCCTCAGGGATATGGGCGGGTCGGCCCGCGGCTCATCACGCGCCCAATCACTGGACTACGAGACGGTACAGGACGAGTTCGCGGCCATCGGCACCCCTGACCAGGTGGTGGAGAAACTGCGCGAGTTCGAGGCGCGGTACCATCCCCAGGGATTCATTTGCTGGTTCAACACGGGCGGGCTATTGACCCATGCCGAGGTGGAATCTTCGATGCGACTTTTCGCCAGCGACGTGATGCCCCGGCTCGATTAGCTCACGCCGGTTTTCCCCGGTCCGGTCCAACCGCTGAAGCCTCCGAAGGTCACGTGAAATGGCCTCTTCCGAGTCCCTATTCGACCATCAACGTCAGCAACAAGCCGCCAGGGACGCCCCGCTGGCCGACAGAATGCGCCCGCGAAGCTTCGAGGAGTTTGTTGGCCAGCAGCACATAATCGGCGAGGGCCGGGTGCTGCGCCGGGCCCTCGCCGCGGGGAATCCCCCGTCGTTCATCCTCTGGGGGCCGCCCGGGACCGGGAAGACCACACTGGCCCGGCTAGTTGCCGGCGCGACCGTGATGTCCTTTGAGCCAGTCAGCGCGGTCACTTCCGGAGTGGCGGACCTGCGGCGCATCATCTCAGAAGCTAGAGACCGGCAGGGGATGTATCAGCAGTCTACGATCCTCTTCGTGGACGAGATTCACCGGTTCAACAAGGCCCAGCAAGATGTGATTCTGCCCCACGTGGAAGACGGAACGGTTACATTCATCGGAGCGACCACCGAGAACCCGTCGTTCGAGGTCAACGCGCCTTTACTGTCCCGGTGCCGGGTCTTCGCCCTGGAATCGCTAAAGTCTGAGGAAGTGGAAACCATAGTCCAACGCGCTTTGATGTCTCTCGAGCGCGGGTTGGGAGAATTGGGGCTCCAGATTGACCAACCGGCCCTGGACCACCTGGTCAACATCGCCAACGGTGACGCTCGGGTGGCCTTGAACGCCCTGGAGACCGCCGCCTTGGCCTCCGCTTCTACCAACGCAAGCTCTGTCGATCTGGTCACCATCTCCGATGCGCTCCAGCGCCGCTCCCCGCTGTACGACAAGGCCGGAGAGGGGCACTACGACACGATCTCGGCTTTCATAAAGTCGGTGCGTGGTTCGTCCCCTGATGGAGCTCTTTATTGGCTGGCACGGATGATCGAAGCCGGAGAGGACCCACTCTTCATCGCCCGGCGTCTGGTCGTGCTGGCCGCCGAGGACATCGGACTTGCCCAACCCGAGGCGTTGCCGGTCGCGATAGCGGCTCAGCAGGCGGCGCACTTCCTGGGAATGCCCGAGGCGCGCATCCCGCTGGCCGAAGCTACCGTCTACCTGGCCACTGCGCCGAAAAGCAACTCGGCTTACCTGGGGATCGAGAGAGCCCTGGCGGACGTCAGACAACAGTCCAATCATCCAGTGCCTCTTCACCTTCGGAACGCCGTCACCGGACTCATGCGTGATATGGGTTACGGGAAGGACTACAGGTACTCCCACGACTATGAAGGGCACTTCACCGACCAGGAATATCTGCCGCCTCAGCTCAAAGGCCGCCGGTACTACGAGCCTACCAGCGAAGGTTCTGAGCGGGAGATCGCGGACCGGGTGAGGGAGTGGTGGGGTCGTGAGGACTTGGAAACGTAGGTTAAATAACATACAGTCGAAGCCATGACTAGGGTAGCAATGCAAATACCAGTCGTCTGGAGGACTGAGGAAACGGTTGCCGAGCGGCTCCTTGGAGAGGTTGGGCGGCCTCTACTTGACCAGTTGCTGGACCTGACTAGGCAAGTTGCGGCCAAACGCAGGTGGCCGCTAAAGAAGATTAAAGTCGAGAACTACCAGGACCCTGAAGCCGACTGGGAATACATGCTGCTGACTTTGGATTTTGACTGCGGACGGCCCAAGGCGAAGAGACTCTGGCTCAATTATCTGAAGGTTGTTTGGGATATGCGGCAGGAAATGGACGGCCCAGCAAAGTCCATCTTAGCTAACAAGTTCTATTATGACTTCGAGAGCGACCCGTAGCTTCGAACCAATCCAGCCTTCAGCGTACTTGGCTATCGCCATGCAACTGGCTGAAACGCCCGATGCGGCGGCACAGCGTTCCGCCGTAGACCGGGCCTATTACGCTGCCTTCCTGACCGTCCATGACGGGTTGGTCGACAAGGGCTACGCGAGCTTCCCCGAAAGACCGGAAGCCCACAGACGTGTTGCAGAAGCGTTAAATGCGCTGACCGAAGATATGGGGCAAAGGCTGGCTATCCTTAGACGGGCACGGAACGCCTCACTTATCAAACGGGCCGGCATACGCTTCCTCGCGGTCAGTCTCTTCGGGAACTACTTGATTCGGCTCGCATCATAATAGAAGCGGTACGCGCCTTGCCAGCGAGAGCCGGGTGAAAGAGTAGTGGGAGTGAGCAGGGCGGTAGCAATCCATCCGAGGCATCGAAAACCTCAAGATGATAGCTGATGAAACGTCTCATCGCAGGGTATAAGTTTGCGAAGGTCGGTCGCATACGGCTGGACAGCGATAATGAGATGCCCCAATCTCGCTATGCTAAAGCAAATGAAACCCCGCTACACAAATATGCTGGCGGGCCGTTCTGTCGCTTTAGTGTGGCTAAAGGCTGGAGGAAAGGAGGAGTTTATGTCCTCGCAGGTGGAGATGATGCACTTTATGTTGGTGAGTGTCAAAACCTGGAAACCCGTTGGGAGCCAATGGGTTATGGTACTATCTCTCCTCGGAACTGTTTCAAGGGCGGGCAAGAAACCAATTGCAGGATTAACAACCTGATTCTCCAGACCAATAAAAGTGGAACAGAGATGTCTCTCTGGTTCCACGAGGTTGAAGGTGGAAATAGGGAGCGTCTTGCAATCGAACGTAAATTAGTTCAAGTTCTCAAACCGCCTTGGAACCGATAGATACTCTACGTGTGCCGGGCCAAGTTCGTAGGTGCCCCCGCTACCCCCGGCGCAGGGCCTCGATTACGTCTTGCGAGTTGACCACGTCGGCCTGCCTGGGAAAGATGCGCTGGGTCAGGAAATCATGCACTTCGGGGTCCTGGTCGGCGCAGCAGTCCTCTACTACCAAGAGGCGATAGTCCAGGTCGGCGGCGTAACGGACGGTGGAGAGCACCACACCGCTGGTAGCATATCCCCCAGGATAACCAGAGTCTCTACACCATTGGCCCGAAGCGCCATGTCCAGGTCTGTCCCAAACAGAGCGTTGACCCGGTGCTTCCCGGCTACGACCTCCCCAGATGCGGGAGTGACAGCGGGATGAATCAAGCTAACCGGGTCGCTGACCGCGGGCTGGCCGGAGTTCTTGCGCTGACTGAAGGTCTTGTTCCGGTCGCTGATCTCCGGGTAGCCTTGCCGGAACACTGTGGCCGAATAGCACACGAATAAGCCGGCGTCCCGCGCCGCCCGCTGCAACGCCACGGTTTTCTCCACTACGCCCCGGCTGGAAGCGTGCTCCAGGTTGCCCATGGCGTCGGCGTAGAAGTCGGCGATGAGGAGCGCGGTGGTTGCTTTGTCCAAGTCGATTTCGACCATATCTCACCTGCCCCTATACTTTCAGGATACGCGGTCCCGCGGCTCAACTTCCTCGATGATTAAATCCCCCCTTCCAAGCCTGCAAGGTGACATTACTGCCCCACAGCATGGATATTCCAAGCAAGGGATCACCGGGAGATTCGACAATCTCTACGTTTCGTCGCTGTCCATGCCACCATGCACTCGCTGTGAATGTCCTGAATTCTACCCTTTGACCGTCTGCTAGGATTCCCGATTGCGGCCTTGCGGACGTTAACCCAACCCGGTCTATCACATCCTGGAACAAGGTCAGCCAACCGTTAAACCCGGTATCCAGAACAAATTCCACCGGTTGGGCCATGCCGCTGGCGCCAGCAATTTCGACTGTAAGCCTTGCTTCCCGGTTTGTGCCGACGCGCCCTCTAATCACAATTCTGCAATCTCTGGAATCTCGAGTAGGCGAATGCTCGGCATTCGGTATGGCGCCTGGTAGCCGACACGCTCGGCCCAGGTGACAGCGTTCGGACGCCGGGACCTCATCCGCTCTTCGGTGGTAATGTCATCATCAGGTTGAAGACCATCGGCGGCCTCGTAGTCCCCGCTATTCACGTCTATGACGACGAGCTTTCCCTTGTCCGCCGTCTCATCCAAGCTTTTGAGTATTTTGTCTTGGTAGATAGCCCTGCCAATGCGTCCGATATCTTCTTCGCGGACTACCATGACAAACCTCCTTTGAGTAGGGTATCGCAGCCTCAATCGAGGATTGTCCGCGCTCTTGACGCTAAGGTTCGGACAAGTTTCCGGTGAATACAGCAGCTTTAGCTATTGTTTCACTTCGACATACTTGACCAAATTCTTCCCTTTATTGACTTCCGTAGCATACGATTTCGGTATACTTGCATGGATAACCAAATCTGCAAGGGACATAGATTCCATCTCTCGGGCGTACATTATGCCAAAGAGATGAATGTGGGCCACTTTCTCACCTTTTGGAGCAGGGTCTTTCTATTCTCTGCAAAGGCTCCCCTCTCCCCACGGGAGAGGGAATAGAAAGACCCTGGCTGAACGTAACTGTTCCGGCTGTGGTCAATTGGCCTGGATAGCGCCGGGCCGCATCCCAATATCAAGGCGAACTACGGACAGGGTCGCCGTGTCTGCGCCTTGATTTGTCTCCCGGTGGACCCAGCGGGTAGGGCGCCTATTGCTGCGGTCCCCAAACGTAGTCTGGGGCATCCCCGTGGCACTTCTGGCAGCCTTCCACTTTGCCTTCCTTCTCCACCGTGCCGTCGGCCAGAACCTTGAGCCAAAACCAGTCGCTATGGTCGGGGTTGTAGCCGGACTTCTTGTACATGACAGTGTTGGCGGCGTGGTCGCCCGCGGGGTGTAGTTTTCCTTGACAATGATGGACCCGGGGGCGTGGTGGTGTTCTACTCGATAGCCTCGAAGGCTGCCGGGTTGAGGTAAGTGGTCAGGAGCATGCCGTGGGGGTCGCCGCCTTGGTACTTCTCTCTCCTGTTCCAGGCCAGAGTTTCCAGTCATCGTTATTCTGGTAATCCACTTCTTCCAAGTAAGCCAGCATTGAGGCGGAGGTGGTGTCGGGAATCTGCGGCTCGCTGGAGGAGCCACAGGCTGCGAGGACCAGGGCGACGCTCAAAATCCCAAGCGCTGACAGCCAGAAAAGCATTCGGGGTATAGGCATAAAGACCTCCCAGAATGTAAATTTTCCGAGGGCCAGTCTATCACGACCCAAGTCCCGAATGGCAGTGGCCGCGTCAATCCGCCAGGGCCTTTCGGTTCTTCGGACAATGCTGGTTTCCGCCTTCCGTCCCATGCTTCTTGAAGGGCAGTCCGGTCCTGATTCGACAAGCTCACTGCCAATGCAATGGCCCCTGTAGCTATGAGGACCGAAAGGCGCTGACCCGGCGATACGGCAGCATTTCTTTTCAGGTCGTGAGGTGGTTCTCATAGCTATTCGGTTCTCGTGTTCCAACTTGAGAAGGCGGCCTCTCCAACCCCTATGCGCAAGTCCAACCACCCAAATGGAAAGACCCTGCCTTTTGGAGCGTCTCTGTACATACGACTCAGTTGATTGGCGGCCTTCTCTAATGTCCACAAGCGGATACCCCCTGCATTCTTTGTTTTCAGTCTATAGAGGGATAAGTTGCCGGCAGTTCGCCGGTGTTGTGTTTTATCCTTGGTGCGAAAACTCAGCCAGTCCGCATGAGCTCACTCATAACCCGCGACACTCGCCCCAGCGCCTCATCCACGTCTTCGATGGAGATGTGGCGGTGAGTAACCATGCGGATGGAGTTGGGGCCGGGAGAAGAGACATTCACGCCTTCCCTGTCCAGGGCGGCGGTGAGGTCCGCGGCGGAGCCGACGGACTTGTCCACGTCGAAGATTACAATGTTGGTCTGAATGCTGTCCGGGTCGAGCGTGAGTCCACCAATGTCGGCCAGTCCCTGGGCGAGCCGGCGGGCGTTGGCGTGGTCGTCGGCCAACCGCTCCACCATGCTGTCCAGGGCAACCAGGCCAGCGGCGGCCAGTATCCCGGCCTGCCGCATGCCACCGCCTACCATCTTGCGCCATTTGAGGGCATCCGCGATGAATTCTTTGGAACCGCAAAGCACCGACCCCACCGGGCAGCTCAGGGCTTTGGACAGGCAAAAGGAGACATCGTCCACGTCTTTCACCAACTCGCTGGGGGGCACTTCCAGGGACACGGCGGCGTTGAAGATTCTTGCCCCGTCCAGATGTACTTTCGCTCCCGCTGCATGGGCGACTTCGGCGATCCGGGCAGTGTCTTCGGGGGTGAGGACCCCTCCGCTGCACCGGTTGTGGGTGTTCTCCAGGCACACGAGGGTTGTCGGGGGCATGTGGACGTTTCCCCTGGGACGGATGGCCGCCGCCAGGTCTCCGGGGTCGATTCTCCCCTGGTCATCGTTGGGCACCAACCGGACCTGAGCTCCCGCCAGGGCAGATGCTCCGGCGGACTCGTTCCAGAACATGTGGGCCTGGTCGCCCATCACGATCTCGTCGCCGCGCTGGCAGTGGGTCAACGCGGCCACCAGGTTGCTCATGGTGCCGCTGGCGGTGAGTAGCCCGGCTTCCATGCCCAGAATCTCAGCGGCTCGTTCCTGCAACTTGTTGATCGACGGGTCTTCGCCGTAAACATCGTCGCCCACTTCGGCTTCGTACATGGCGCGGCGCATCTCGCCGGTAGGTTTGGTCACGGTGTCGCTGCGTAAATCGATAACGTTCATTGAGGCCTCTCTCCCTTGAATCTTAGGCTATTCTAGCAAATGGGCTTTCAACCGTCAGTAAACGGTCACTTCGCCCCAGGGCATGTCGATTATCACCGAAACCGGCTCGATCGTCTTTCCAGCGAAAGCTGGAAACCAGAACTACTCAGGTATCTGAACGTGAATATAGGGGGAGGATTCCTGGGTTCCGGCTCAAGGCCGGAACGATGGTGGGGGGCCAGCGTGACAATTGAAAGGCCCTGGTCCCTCGCCGGGCACGGTTGCCAAACCGGAACGGCTCTCCTAAGATGAGACTACACTACAGGAGGGCCGGGAACGTGCGTCAGAGTGCAGTTTCGTTCAAAGCCAAAGACCTGAACATTGAAGGCGTGTTAGCCCAGCCGGATGGGATCGCCGGCCCCTTTCCCGGGGTCGTCATCTGCCATCCCCACCCGCTTTTCGGCGGAAGCATGGACAACAGCGTGGTTCTTAGTGTGTCTTTTGCGCTGGTCGAACAGGGCATGGCAACGCTGCGGTTCAACTTCCGTGGTGTAGGCAACAGCGATGGTGAACACTCCAAGGGAGAGCTGGAATACCAAGAGACGCTGGCTGCGATTGACCTGATGAAGGCCTGGCCCGGCGTCGACGGCAAGAAGATCGGCCTGGCCGGGTACTCCTTTGGCTCCTCCGTCGTCTTGGGGAACGAGTCCTTGCATAAAAAGGTCAAAGCCCTGGCCCTGATATCGCCTCCACTGCGGGCCTTAGAGAATACGCCGCTCAAGAAGGGCAAGCGGCCGGCGTTTATAATCTCCGGCGATCGGGACAAGCTGGTGCAGGCTGAAGAATTGGCCGCCTTGATGGACACTTTCTCCACCCGGCCTGATTGTCACATCGTGGCTGGCGCGGACCACTTCTGGGGCGGCTATGAAGACGAGTTGGCGCCCAGGGTCGGCAGGTACTTCCTGGAGAGACTGAAGTAGCCGCTCATGGACCGTGTTGGAGATGCTCCAAGGCCACCGGCTTCGGGGCCATCCGGGATATACACCGACTTCTTCCTACTTCAATTGGCTGCCTTGGTATTCCTGTGCGACCAATTCACCAAGTTCTTGGTGCGGGCTTTCCTGCCCTTTCGAGACTCTTTCCCTGATTACGGCTTCCTGAGGATAACCCACGTTCAAAACACCGGCAGCGCGTTCGGCCTTTTGCAGGACAATAACTTACCCCTCATTCTGGTTGCACTCCTCGGGATCGGCGTCCTTGTAGTGGTCTACTACACCCAAAAGCATCGCACGATCATGCTGCGATTGAGTCTCGGGTTGCAGATTGGCGGGGCATTCGGAAATCTGATTGACCGTGTGCGCCTGGGCCACGTCACTGACTTTCTGGACGTGGGGCCTTGGCCGGTGTTCAACATCGCGGACTCCTCAATTGTCATCGGCCTGGTGCTTTTGGCCTGGATTTTCGTGGGCCCAGGGTCGCGGACGCGCCAAAGGCATGTTGGGGATGCTGTAGCCATAGTGACCCCTGCGAGCGCCCCGGATACTCCATTAGCGTCTCCGGCCGGTTGCCCGGTCTGCGGTGGCGGACTCCGCTCCGTTCCCCTGGGCAGGGGATGCCTGTCCTGCGGCGTCGTGCTGCGGTCCCAGGATTCGAGCCCACATGGAACGCCGGGGCTTCCCGGCCGCGAACTCCCGGAGCAGAAATGAGAACCGGGCAGACCAGGGAGTACAAGGCCGATACCGGACAAATCAGGCTCGACCAATTCCTGGCCCGCAAGCATTCCAGTCTTACCCGTGCCCAGTTGCAGCGCCTGATCTCCGAGGGTCATGTTAGGCTAAACGGAAGACCGGCGCGGTCATCGCAAAAGGTCAAAGTTGGCGACCTAGTGTCTTTGACCATCCCGCCGCCCAGGGCCTTGGGGTTGGTCCCGCAGTCCCTGCCGTTGGACCTGGTCTATCAGGACAGCCAGATCGTGGTCTTGGACAAGCCTGCCGGAATCCCGGTCCATCCGGGGCCAGGGCATCCTGATCGGACCATCGTAAACGGACTGCTGGCCCTCTGTCCTGACATTGAGGGGATCGGGGGCGATATAAGGCCCGGGATAGTCCACCGGCTCGACAAGGACACTTCGGGACTGATGATGGTTGCCAAGACCCACGCTGCCCACCTGTCGCTCTCGCAACAGATCAAGTCGCGTGAAGTGACCAAGGGTTACCTGGCCCTGGCAGTTGGAGAAGTCAAGCCTCCTACCGGGGTCATCGACCTCCCCATAGCCAGGGACCCGCGTAACCGCAAGCGGATGGCGGTGGTTGCCGGCGGGCGGGAGGCGCGCACCAGGTACAAAGTCCTGGAGAACCCACCGGGACACAGCCTGATAGAGGTGTTCTTGGAAACCGGGCGCACCCACCAAATCCGCGTCCACCTGTCTTATCTCGGTAACCCGCTGCTTGGCGACGATGTGTACGGAAGGAGGAACCCCCTGCTGTCGCGGCAGTTCCTCCACGCTCATCACCTGGGATTTCGGCACCCGGTCAGCGGCGAGGAACTAGAATTCCACTCTTCTCTCCCCGCAGGATTGGAGGAGGTGTTGGAAAAACTCTCCGCGCAGCTCCCGGCGTAGTCCCATTACCTTCGTGGTAAAATGGTTTTGATAGTCTCAGGAGGGTTAAAGTGGCGGAAAACGTCCGCGTCAGATTCGCCCCCAGCCCCACCGGCGAGCCCCACATCGGCAACATCCGTACCGCCCTGTTCAATTGGCTCTTCGCCCGGCGTCACGGCGGAGACTTTGTCGTGCGAGTCGAAGACACCGACCAGGAACGGTTGGTGCCGGGCGCCCTCGACGCGGTGCTGGAAAGTCTGGAATGGCTGAAAATCGACTGGGATGAAGGCCCCCGAGTAGACGGCCCACACGCGCCCTATGTCCAGTCCCAGCGGTTGGATATTTACAAAGAGCTGGCAAACACCCTGGTCGAGCGTGGCCACGCCTACCGCTGCTACTGCACTCGCGAACGCCTCGACGAGATGCGGAAAGAGCAGCAAACGCAAAGGCAGGGCTCGGGTTACGACCGGCGATGCCGCCACCTGTCGCCGGAACAACGGAGTGACCTGGATGCGGAAGGATCCCCATCTGTAATCCGGTTCGCCATGCCCACGTCGGGTATCACCGAGGTTGAGGACTTGATAAGAGGTCATGTGGAATGGCGGAACGAACTTCTGGATGACTTCGTAATCCTAAAGTCTGACGGATTTCCCACTTACCATCTGGGAGTGGTCACGGACGACCACCTGATGGAGATCAGCCACGTGCTTCGGGCGGAGGAATGGCTGCCCAGTACGCCGCGGCATTTACAACTCTACGGTGCCTTGGACTTCGAACCGCCCGAGTTCGGCCACCTGCCGATTATCATGGGGCCGGACAGAGCAAAGCTTTCCAAACGGCATGGCGCAACGGCTCTTCTTGACTACAGGGATGAGGGGTATCTGCCGGAAGCACTCTTAAATTTCATGGTCCTGCTCGGCTGGTCCCTTGACGACAAGACCGAGGTTATGTCGACGGACACCATTATCAACGGTTTCTCGCTGGAGCATGTCACCAAGTCATCAGCGATATTCGACCGGGAGAAACTGACCTGGATGAACGGCGTCTACATCCGGGCGTTGGCCGCCGAAGAGCTTGCGGAGCGGATGATGCCCTTCCTGGAGAGGGACCTGCCACAAGGGCTGCTGCCAGTGGAACGGGACTACGTGACCGCCATTGCTCCGCTGGTACAGGAACGGATTAAGCTGCTTTCCGATGCTGCGGAGATGACCCGGTACTTCTTCGAAGACCTGCCGGAATACGACGCCAAGACGCTGGTGCAGCGGGGTATGGATCCCGGTTCCACGCGGGAAGCTTTGCAGGCCGCGTTGGAGCACCTACGGGAGTCTACCAGCTTCGAGAACCAGCACCTGGAAGGGATGTTACGGGCGGCGGGTCAAGAGCTTGGGCTGAGACCCCGTCAGTTCTTCGGAGCATTGAGGACTGCCGTGACGGGCCGTACTGTCACTCCTCCGCTTTTCGAGACTATGGAAGTATTGGGGCGCGAGCGAGTGTTGCGCCGGCTCGAACGGGCCATTTTAGTGGTTAGCGGCTAGTGGTCAGTGACCAGCTTCTACTAACCACTGGCCGCCGGTCACTGACCACTAAACGAGGTAAGGACGTATGACCTCCGACGACTCCGCGGGACACTCCGACTTCATACACACGATAATCGCCGACCACATGGCCACCGGCAAATTCGGCGGCCGCGTCGTGACTCGCTTTCCACCAGAACCCAACGGATACCTCCACATTGGCCATGCCAAGGCCATCTCCGTTGACTTCGGAATCGCATCGGAGCACGAGGGTGGGAGGTGCCATCTTCGTTTCGACGACACCAACCCCAGCAGGGAGGAGACTGAATACGTCGACTCCATTATGGAGGACATCCGCTGGTTGGGTTGGGACTGGGGAGACCACCTCTATTACGCCTCGGACTACTTCGACCAGCTTTACGACTACGCCGTGGCGCTCATCCGGAAAGGCAAGGCGTACGTATGCGACCTTTCGGCCCGGGAGATACGGGAGTACCGGGGCACTCTGACCGAGCCGGGCAAGAACAGTCCCTACCGGGACCGTTCATTGGAGGAGAACCTCGACCTGTTCGAGCGGATGCGGGCCGGGGAGTATGAAGACGGCGAGCGCGTGCTAAGGGCGAAGATCGACATGGCCTCGCCCAACCTGAACATGCGGGACCCCGTGCTGTACCGCATTCTGCATGAGTCACACCACCGCACTGGTGACAAGTGGTGTATCTATCCAACCTACGACTTCGCCCACGGTCAGTCTGACTCCATTGAAGGCATCACCCACTCGATCTGCACCCTGGAATTTGAAGACCACAGGCCGCTGTACGATTGGTTTTTGGAGGAGCTCGACATCTACCATCCCCAACAAATCGAGTTTGCGCGTCTGAATGTCAGCCATACCGTGGTCAGCAAGCGGAGGCTGATCCAGTTGGTGCAAGAGGGGCATGTTTCTGGGTGGAACGATCCCCGGATGCCCACCCTGTCTGCCATGCGCAGGCGCGGATACACTCCCGAGGCGATCCGCAACTTCGTTGACGGCACTGGGATTGCCAAGAGGAACGCGCTGGTGGATCTGGGTTTATTAGAGAACTGCGTCCGGGAAGATCTGAACCTCAAATCGCCCAGGGTGATGGCCGTGTTGAACCCGCTGCGGGTAGTGATAGACAACTACCCAGAAGACGAAGAAGAAGAGTTCGAAGCGGCAAACAACCCGGAAGACTCTTCGATGGGGTCACGCAAGGTGCCCTTCTCCCGAGTGGTATACATCGAACGGGACGACTTCCGCGAGGACCCTCCCCGGAGGTTCTTCCGCCTGGCGCCGGGACGTGAAGTGCGGTTGAGATACGCCTGCTACATCACCTGCACAGACGTGGTCAAGGACGAGGCAACCGGGGAGATAGTGGAGCTTCATTGCACTTTTGATCCAGAGTCGCGAGGAGGGTCATCTCCCGACGGACGGAGGGTCCGGTCCACGCTTCATTGGGTTTCCGCTGCCCACGCCCTTGACGCGGAAGTCCGGCTCTACGACACGCTGTTCAGGTCACAGGTCCCCGGCAGCGGAGAGAGCAGCGGCGACTTTATGGCCGACCTTAACCCCGGTTCGCTCGAGATCCTGACCGCCTGCAAGGTCGAACCCAGTCTGGCAGGGGCTGCGCCAGGCAACCGGTACCAGTTCGAAAGGCAGGGTTATTTCTGCGTGGACTCGGTCGATTCCACGGCGGAAAACCTGGTGTTCAACCGCACGGTCCCGTTGCGTGATAGTTGGGCCAGAATCGAGCAAGCCCAACGGTAGGGGGTAGGGAACGCGGGCAAGGCAGGGCCGATTGGCTTGTGCGCCCCCTGCGTGAAAATTAGACTTGACCTTGCTCAGGCCGCGAGAGACGGTCTTTGCCCAGGATTATCTCACTCCAGCCTTGTAGGGCGTTGTGCTCTCTCGGCATGGCTCCGGCATCGCTGATTTTGCTTGCCAACTCGTCCGTCGGCAGGTCGACCAGGAACCTGATTAAAGATGGGATCGCCTTTTGCCTCGTGGTGGTTTCAATGGCAGGCAGACCCTGGTCCACCACAAAGTCTCTCAGTTGTCTAAGCGTCGGAAGAGCGCGTTTCTCCTGTAAGGCTTCGTAAAAGTCCAGCAGAAGCGCGTGTTTTTCCGGGTCAGAGGCTTTAACGGAAGCCAATTCTTTACGAACTGGAAGGACTGGATTTCCGGCGCCAGCCTCGCCGTTCGACATGTGCGCTTTCCGAGAGACTCGTACCGTGGTTTGCAACACCTCCGCCAAGCTGCGGATCGTTTCCGGTGAGCTCATCAAATTCGCAAGGGCTTCAAAAGTTTCAGGCCCATACTTATTGAGCAATTTTGCTATGTCGGCGAGGAGGTCGAACTCTTTGGCGTTTTTCATAGGCCAATTCTCTGTGCAAACTCGGACGCAAAAGTATGGAATCTCGCTGCTTGCTTTTGGCGGGCATAAGAAGTCCAAAAGATGGGCGTGCCTTCCCTGGCTCCTTTAGGGTAAGACCGGGAAAATGGTATCTCTGACTGGAAAACGTCCCATACGTGTTGGCCCGCGAGTTGCTAGACAGATTGTTTGGACAGGTGTTCCTCGGGCGCATATTCTGATACCGAGTTAAAAACAATTCCGGCCAACTCTAGCTGATGATTGCTATGTTGCTGTTGGAAGTCATCCATTGACCGGACCAGTAGGGGCAAACCGATTGAGGACAGAAACTCAGGACGGACCGGCACCAGGATAAAAATCGTTGGCGAGATATGCTGCGGTCGTTAACATTGACTCAGTTGGCGGGCAGTCCAAGAGAATCAAATCGTACTGGTCTTCTATAGTCGAGACCGCGCGCTCCAAAAGGGTTTCCTTCTGGGCCTGGTTGCGTAGCGTAGGGATAGCTCTAAGCGTGAGGGAATCAGGTCTATCCGAGACCCTTCCTGAAAACTTGCTACATTGTGGACCACTGAGCTTATATCGAGCGCCGGGGGAACGCCGCCGCTCGGGGTCCGGCTGAATTGCTCGAAAATGTTCCAAACCGTAGGGCTCCCGGAATCGTGAATAGCTCCATATCTGGTTGCCCCGAGAAGATACTGGCTAGCATTGAATTGAGGGTCCAAATCAATGACTAGGACTCGCTTCAACCATCGTCTCATCCCGGCGAATTGCCAGGCGAGTTGGGCGGTCAGGGTAGATTTGCCCACGCCGCCCTTCATGTTGATGATCGCTACTTTGACAGCCATTGAGTGTCCTGGTTACGGTTGGTTGATCTGACCTGTTCTTATCCGGCGTACAAGTCATGTCACTCACAGTATAGCATCTGTGATGCAAACGGAGCGCGCGTTCCCAAGCCTCCTCTTCCCGGTGCTCCCCATTCCTCCCCGGACCACCCTTCCAGTGACAGGCCATAGCATTACATAATACCGATTATTATATAGTATAAATTTGAGTTTTCTTATAAAAGACGTACAAAAACACCTTGACAGCCCTCGCCTTAGACAGGCTACTCTTTGTAACAGTTGGCTTGGAGGAGGAGACCAGCCCGAGTCTTGAAAAGCAAGGAGGTGATGGGGAGCGTCAAGTGTGTTGGCTAAACATAGACTTTTGGAATCCGGGCTAACTCCAACCCCGATCGCAGTGTCCTTTAGTCAAATGGTCCAGGTCTGGACCGGCCCTATTTGAAGCCTTAATTAGTTAGTCATCCTTATTTGGTTTTCCATCACATTGGAGGGCGTCTTCGAGGGGGAGCGAGTTAAGAACAAAATTCGCAGAGGGGTATGAGTGCATAGATGATGTCGACAGCTGTCAAGGTGATAAACGATGGTGTAATAAAACTAGACGGGGGATCCATGTTCGGCCAGGTGCCCAAGGTCGCCTGGGAAAACAGCGTGGTCACCGACCGCAAGAATCGGATGACACTGGGCCTCAACTGCCTGCTGCTTCAGGTTTGCGGGCAGAATATTCTCGTAGATACCGGTGTGGGGTCCAAGGAGGCGGACACCGAGAACCGGGAGCAGTTGGGGCTGGTTCCCAGCAGGCTTCTCCGCGGGCTCAAGGGATTTGGGCTAGGTCCCAAGGACATTCACGCAGTAATACTTTCCCATCTTCATTTCGATCATAGCGGCGGATGCACGAAACTGGACCGGGCCGGCAACTTGGTGCCAACCTTCCCCAAGGCCCAATACTACGTCCAGCAGGCCTGCTGGGACGAAGCGTGCAACCCCAACGAGCGGTGCCACGTGAACCATCGCGCCGACAATTTCCTTCCCATAGAAGAGCGCGGCCAATTGGAAATGCTGGACGGAGACTCGGAGATTCTTCCGGGACTAAACGTCATAGTCACCGATGGTCACGCCAGGGGTCATCAGATGGTCATGTTCAACCACGGCGGCGAGCGCATCGTCTTCCTAGGTGACATAGTGCCGACGCCCCACCACCTCAATCTTTCCGTAATCTCGGCCTTCGACCGCTCCCCGGAAACTACCCTGGAGCAGAAACGGGAGCTTTTGACGGAGGGGGAGAAGCAGGGCTGGCTGTTGGTCTTCTCCCACGGACATGACGTCCGAGCCGGTTACCTGGAACGCAAAGGAGACACGGTGTATCTGAGGCCGGTGGAACTCTAACAATTCCGGGCTTTGGTCCCCCTTCCGATCCCCGGCAAAACCTAGCGGCAGCCGCACGGTCAAGCAGAGATGACCGGATGGCTGCCGCTTCTTCGTTTTGACACTTAGTTTCCGCTGATGTGTAGACCGCAGGGCCTTTCGATTCACGTGCGAGACTCGCCTTCCACGTCGTCCCGGCGAAAGCCGGGACCCAGAAATGCTAAGGCGCAGGTCGCGTTCTTCCCGGACACATCCTGGGTTCCGGCTCAAAGCCTGCCCCGTACCGGATGCGGGGGCCGGAACGACTGAGAGGTCCGGCAATGAGAATTGAGGAGCCCCAGGGTAGACCGCCAGTCAGTGGACCGTGACGATAATTGCATCTTCTTCGAGCGCGGTAAGCTTGACCGGCGTTACGCGGTTCCGCAGGTCTTGCCCGCTCACGGTTTTAACGCGGATGTAGTTATCTGTCAGTCCCCACCATGTCTGCCCACCTTCCCCGCGCCCCGATGACTCCCAGAGCGCCTGTCGGACGCTCCCCAACTGACCGAGGCGAAATTCTAACGCTCCGCAACCGGCGATCTCCAGCATTTGGGACGTGCGCTCCTTCTTCACTTGAGCCGGGGTCGTGTCGTCCAGGTAGGCGGCGCTGGTTCCGGGACGGGGGGAGAAGGGGAAGACGTGCATTCCGCTGAATCGCATCCGCTCCGCAAATTCCCGGCTTGCATGGAACTCGGCTTCGCCCTCTCCAGGGAAGCCGACTATGACATCGGTGGTGATCCCCGCGTCCGGCATCCGGGTACGCACCAATTCCAAGGTTGATGCGAACTCAGCCGTCGTATAGCGCCGCCTCATGGCCCGCAACACCGGGTCGCTCCCGCATTGGAGCGGCACATGAAAGTGGGGGCAGAGACGTTTGTCCTGCCACAGGTCCAATAGCGACGGGGTTATCTCCTGGGCCTGAAGTGAGGATACTCTGATCCTGGGGATGCTCGTCCCTGTCAGTATCTTCTCCAGCAGTCCCGAGAGAGTCATTCCGGGGATGTCGTAGCCATAGGAGCCAAGTTGAGTCCCGGTCAGGACCACTTCCTGGAAGCCTTCGCCGCACCGGTCGTTTATCTGTTGGACCAATGCCTCCGGTGGGATACTCTGTTCCCGCCCCCGCACCTTGGGCACGATGCAGTAGGCGCAGACCTGGTTGCAACCTTCCTGAATCTTTACCATCGCCCGGTTGCGGGCGGGCGGAGGCCGGAGGCCGTCCTTGTCGGTTGTGTGTGGGGACTCTCCGGCGTTGTTATCAGGAAACGAGATGGGGAGAGGCTGACGTGCGCCGATACCGAGGCCATCGAGGTCCCTGCTGAGGGTCTGAGAAACGAGCGCCGGAATTCGCTCCTTTTCCACATTGCCGACGACCAGCCCAACTCCTTCGACCAGGGCCAATTCGTCCGCGTTCCGCTGGGCATAGCAACCGGTCGCAACGATCAACGCGCCGGGGTTGGAGCGATGGGCCTTGCGAAGTGCTTGCCGGGCCTTGGAGTCGGCGGTGCTGGTTACGGTGCAAGTGTTGAGCACATACACGTCGGCCGGGGCGCCTGGTCCCACGACCCGGTAACCTGCCTCGACGAACCGCCTGGCAAGCTGGTCGCTGTCGGCCTGGTTCAGCTTGCAGCCATGGGTCTGGACCGCCACTGTGAGCGGCGTGGCCGCCCCTGGGTTTACGCCGCGGGACCGGGCCGGGTCCGGCAAACTATCGTTACTCATCGACTGGGACCATCTCCCATAAACGCTCCACCGCGTTGGTGATGTCTTCCAGAATGGGGTACAACCGGTCGACCCTTGCGCGGGAATCCCGTACTCCCTGGACGATCTCACCGAAGGACCGAAGGCGTTCAAACCCGTTGCGAAGCCTCCGGTCGCGTGTCGCTTCGCCTAATTCCTCGGCAAAGGCCCGCACAGCCTCATCGCCGTCCAACTCCAGCCCACGGGCCAGTGCAACGCCCTTAACCGCCTGGGTGAGGCTACCCCAGAGCAGGTCTTCCCCCCGGCTCCAGCGTCCCATGCGGACGTGGTCCAAGGCGTCGCCCAGCAGGCGTAGACTTTGGGACCGGTAGCGCCGGATCCGCCGCGTATCTATGGCCAACTCTCTATCCCTTACAAACCGATGTGCCTGTATTCTAGCATCCGGCGGCCAAGGATCAGCCCCTCGCGTTTTCCAGTACATGGGGCGTCACCTGGAACGGTGGTGCGAGATTGGGAATGGGCACTTCGATTACAGCCGGGCGGCCGGCCCGCAAGGCGGTGTGCAACGCATCGCCGAGCCCTTCATGGCCGTCCAGCTTGATTCCCAGGGCCCCGTATACCTCCGCGAGTTGGGCGAAATCAGGGTTGTGCAGGCGGGTGCCGATGACCCTGCCGCCGAAACGTTGCTGCTGGTCGTGGTGGGACGCGCCCAGCAACTCGTTGTTGAACACCAGGGTCACCACGTTGATGCCTTCCTGAACGGCGGTGGCCAACTCACTGGAGGCATACCCGAAGCCGCCATCACCCGTGGTGGCCACAACCTGCCTGTGGGGGTTGCCGACCTTCGCCCCAAGGGCGGTGGGAAAGGCGTAGCCCAGGGTGGCGAAATAGGAAGACGTGAGATAAGAGCGGGGCTTCAGGACAGGGTAGGCCAGGTGGCTCCAATAGCCTATGTCGGTGGTGCCCGCCACCATGATGGCGTCGTCATCCAGTTCCCGCCGGATGGTCTCGATAATCTCCACCTGCAAAGGGGCCATCTCACGTATTTCCCCGTCGGACTGGCGGCGGATGGCGGTGGTCTCGGCCCCGGTCCATTGGCTGGCGCGGGTCTTCCCGCCCAGTTCCTCCAGCAAGGCTTGTACGCCCAGCTTGCCGTCGGCGTTGATTCCGATGGTGGTGGAGATGTTCCGGCCCAGCTCTTCGGGGTCCGCGTCGATCTGGACAAGCTTCTGGTTGGGTTGAATACCCCAGGGGACGCTGGGCGTGAAGAGCATCCGGCTGCCGATGGCCAGGATAACGTCGGCTTGCGGCAGGGCCATGCGGCCGGGCCCGTGGGCGTAGTAGAAACTGCCAAGGGAAAGGGCGTGGTCTTCGGGGATTGCGCCTTTGCCTTCGGGAGTGGTGATTATGGGGGCGTTCAGGGCCTCCGCCAACTCCAGCAACTCCGCCGACAGGTCGGCTTCCCTTGCCCCGCCGCCGGCCCAGATAAGAGGGCGCCGGGCTTGACCGAGCAGTTGGGCCGCTTCCCTGATGAGCGCAGGGTCGGGAGGAGTTTTTGCCGGGCCTTCCGGTTCGGGAAGGTCTACGTCTTCGGTCATGGGCAGCACGTCCCACGGGACCTCTATCTCCACCGGCCTGGGCCGGCCCGAGGTCAACTGGCGGAAGGCGGATTCGACCATGCCGGGAATCCGCTCCACGGACATGGCCCGGTCGCGCCACTTGGTCAGGTGCTCGAAGACGTCCAACTGCTCCCCGATTTCGTGAAGGGCGCCACGGTTTTGGCCCAGGTTGTAGCTCTCGATTTGGCCGGATATCAGCAGGACCGGCGAAGATGTCGCGTAGGCCGTCCCTAGCCCTGCCGTCGCGTTCAAGGCCCCCGGCCCCGGCACCACCAGGGCAACGCCGGGCTTGCCGGTAGTCCGGGCGTAACCGTCGGCCATGTAGGTGGTCGCCTGCTCGTGCCGGGCCAACACCAGCCGGATGCCCGGTTCGTAGTACAAGGCGTCGAAAGCGTCCATAATCTGGACGCCGGGCAGTCCGAACACGACTTCGACCCCGTTTCGCGCCAGTGAACCCACCAGCGCCCTGGCCCCGCTCATCTCAGGCATGTCAAACCTCGTCGCATGGCTGTTTTCCGCCAGTATACCGATATTAGAGGGTATGTTAGAAGTCCCTTCTCCCGTGGGGAGAGGCTGACAGGGGTATGTAAAGGCCGCCTTGCCCGAAGGGCAGGAAAAATCCTCCACTTTTCAAAGGGGGGCGGCGCCCCCGTCAGGGGATGCCGGGGGGATTCCCGTAACCCCCGTGAACTTGGAGTGGTGGGGCGCGCTTGCATACGCTCGCTAATCTCCCCAACATCTCTTTGAAAAGTGGGGGCTTTTATCCTTACCTACCCCTGTCAGCGTGGGGAGAGGGGACTTCTAACATAACCCGCATAGTAGTCCAACATCTTTGCATTGATGGCATACAGAGCATGTATCTTGGCAGGCAGCGGCATTGCTTGACATTGCTTAAGGATTGTCAGGCAACCCGGATACTCATCATTTCAAAGGTTTCTGACCAATAGTTCTTTCAGACGAAAATGAAAAGACCCGGCCCGGGGCAATCGAACGCTTCCGTACCATTGCTCGTTGTCCTATAATCGTCCCATGATTGGAGCCGCTCCCATAGCCGCACCCGGCGTTCGCCGGGGCCGCGGGGAGGCTCTGCGGCAAACAGGCCGCTGCACTGCGAATGAACGGTAGAGTTGCCATGTCCAAAAAGGCGTTGACCGGAATCATGGTTTTGGGCCTCCTGCTTGGGAGCATGGCCGGTCCTGGCCCGGCCAGCGCGGCAGACGCCGGAGTCGGACCGGGCCGCCCTCGTCGCGCTCTACAACGCCACCAACGGCCCGAACTGGACTAGCAGGCTGCTGAAAAACCCGGCGTGGCCCGACAGTCCAGAGGGAACGGGTTAAAATAGGATCACCCTGGACGCCACCCTGGACGGAGGTTGAGCCGATGCGCGGGAGATATGATTCACAGGTGACTATGCTGGCCTTCATTGACCTGGAAATGCGAGGACCTGGAAACGCGAGCGCCAACGGATCATCCCCTGCGTGTTATCAAGATGCTGGCGGACCAAGCCCTGAAGGCGCTATCCCCGGACCCGGACCGGATGTACGCCAATGTGGGCCGTCCGTCGATCCCGCCCGAGCGGCTGCTGAAGTCGTCATTGCTGATTGCCCTGTACTCGGTGCGCAGTGAACGGGCATTCTGCGAACAGTTGGACTACAACCTCCTCTTCCGGTGGTTTCTGGATATGAACCTGATTGAGCCCAGCTTCGATGCCACCACCTTCACCAAGAACCGGGAGCGGCTGCTGAGGCACGGAGTGGGCCAGGCTTTGTTCGGCGAGGTGGTGCTGGAAGCGGAGCGGCAGGGCCTGCTGCCGGACGAGCGCTTCACGGTGGATGGAACCCTGATTGAGGCGGCAGCCAGCCTGAAGAGCTTCAAACCCAAGGACGGTGATCCGCCCAGGGCAACCGATGCCGACCCGGGCAACCCCTCGGTTGACTTCCATGGGGAACGGCGCAGCAATGCCACCCACCAAAGCCACCCACCAAAGCACTACGGACCCGGAGGCCCGGTTGCTGCGCAAGGGTAAAGGCAAGAAGGCCAGGCTGGTGTTCATGGCCCACGCCCTGATGGAAAACCGGCATGGAATGCTGGTGGACTTTCAGACCACCCGAGCGACGGGTACGGCGGAGCGGGATATTGTGCCGGAACTGTTGGAGCAAGCCCGGGGACGGGGCTTTCATCCCAGAACGCTGGGCGGAGACAAAGGCTGCGACACCCGGGACTGCGTGGCGGACCTGCGGCGGCGCGGGGTAACGCCGCACGTCGCGCAGAACAACAAGGGGCGGTCCAGCGCCATTGATGGCCGGACCACCCGGCATACTGGGTACGCGGTCAGCCAGCGGATTCGGAAACGGGTTTCGGAAACGGGTTGAGGAGATCTTTGGCTGGATGAAGACCGTGGGAGGATTCCGGCGGACCCGTTACCGGGGATTGGACCGGACTGGTCTGGCGGGGAACTTGGTGGCCACGGCCTACAACCTGGTTCGGATGGCCAAGCTGCTGGGGCAGGCGGCGGCAACTCCGGAAGCCCGGATGGCATGACCTGACAATGGGCTAGCTGGGTCTAGCTATGCCCGGTGCCCCCAAGAGGGCCGGTCCGCGAAGCCGAAGGGGCTGAAAGTCCCGTGTGAACGGCACAATTTCCTCCAACAGGACCCGGGCATCAACGACTTGACCCGTCGATTCCGGACGTGAACACCTTTGTTCAGCAGCCTGTTAGTATTACAACGACGGTTCAAGGAGGGGTGTCCGGGGATGTACGAAGGGCGGCTCTACGCTTGGCATGGGAGCGTCTGGCCCGCTCGTTGCATTCTTGCGTCTCCTCCAGCCACCGCAGCAGTTCAGCCGGCCCGAACCGTTCCCAGGGCAGCATCTCCCGCACCACCCGGTAGACCCCCGTTTACACGAGGGCAGGCTCTGCGGTCTCGTGATCCGGGGCATCTTTTTCCCCCCAAGCCTGTTGCAGGCTCAGCAGAAACGCTCCGCCCAGCAGGCATAGGGCGACGTGATGATGCCATCCCGCCCAGAGCCTGCCCCGTACTGGATACGGGGTGCGGGTCTCGTACTCGTCCAGCCCCACGTTGCTCTTCTCCGTCTCGAACTCCGTTTCTATGCGCCACCGGGAGCCACCCACGTATGCCAGGGTCTCCAGGGGAGTATCCTCCGGATCGTTGGACAGGTAGTAGCGGGTCTCGCTGCCGTCCAGGTTCCGGCGGTAAATGGCCCAGTGGATTTCGCCAGGCTTCCGCCTGCTGGTTGGACGCACCCTCTGAGCGCTGAACAGGTAGCTGCGGGGACCCTGGCTTCCCTCGGCCACCGTAATCTCACGCCAGGCCTCCTCCGGCAATTCATCACTGCGCTCCTCCATGGTGCGCCGCTGCCCGCCCACCAGCCTGGGCTTGCGGGGACGCCCGGTCCCCTGATGCTCCGGACTGGTCCAGGCTGGCTCCAGCGGCCAGACCGTGGCGCCGCCGGGAACGTCCAGCACGTAGCGCATCCCCAGCGCCGCCAGTCCCTCGCGGAAGGACGGCGACATCCCGAAGGCGTCGTCCCCCGCAACCCATCCGGCCCTCAGATGTCCCCGCTCCAAGGCCCGCTCCACCATCTTCAGCGCCAATTGGGTCTTCGACCGGTAGCCCTGCCTCTCCTCCGGAACCCCCGCCGGCTCACACCGGTCTTTGTCCGAGGTCCAGCTCTCCGGCAGATAAAGCCGTTTGTCCACCAGGGCCCGTCCCAGCGGGCTGACGTAGGCGAGGAACATTCCGGCCTGGCAGCTGGCCACCTTGCCCAGCCTCCCGCAGTACTGACGGGCCACTCCCACGGACTTCCTGCCCTGCTTCGGGAAGTCGCTGCCGTCCAGCACCCACACCGCATCCGGATGTCCAAGCCGGGGTCCCAGGTACTCTTGAAGGCGTCCTATGACTGTGTCGTCATCCCAGGGGGATTCAGCGAGAAACCGCTGCATCACCCTGGCTGACGCGGGAACCGTCTCCGACAGATTCTCGGCGTTGCGCCGCTCCCCGGACTGTACCAGGAGAGCCTGGAGGTAATGGCGGCTGTGGTCCCGCGCTTCCCTGCGGCCAAACAGCGGAGCGAAGTAAGCGTGAAAATCCTGAAAGGCCCCGTACACCTGCTCGAAAACCGCAGCATCCACTTCCCTGCCTCACTTGCCCAAGCCTTCCCCAACTACCCCGTCATCCTATCATCCCAACCGTCGTTGTAATACTAGGAGCCTATCCTAAAAATGGGTAACACCCGCACAAAAAGGGTATTATTAGGATAGGCTCTTAATCCGCAGACCCTACTGGACCAGTTCGCGGATGGACCGGGCAAGGGGGCTGGGTTGTCTATCTCCTGCATTTGCACCTTGTGGCGGCTGCCGATGCCGCTGGCCACCACCACGCTGCCCCGGGCCGTTATCATCTCGATGAAGCTCCGGGCCTCGGATATGGAGTTGATGGAATGCACCGGTATCTCGGTGGTTTCCAGCCAGGCGAAGCGGTACATGTTCACCACCCGGCGGTCAGTGACGAAGTAGCTGGTATGGTGGTTCACCCAGTACCGGAAAATCCCCCGGAAGTAGAGGTACATGGCTACCAGGAAAGGCGCGAAAGGGTAGGCGTAGGGCAGAGTGGTAAACTCCAGGAGGTAGCCCGCCGCGGCGAACAGGGGGAGGCTCAACCCAATCCTGGCGAAGGCCGGCTTCATCGAGGGGTGGCGCAGCGCCAGCGTCCGCTCCCCGGGCAGGAGGTCCAGCCGGGGCCGGGACCCTACCACGCTGAGGTATATCCCGGCGAGGACTATGACCGCCCCCCACCAGCAGTATCGACAGCGCGGCCCAGGGGGACAGTTCGGAGTCGGACAGCAAGACCGCGCCCGCCACGAGGAATGGCGAGCCAACCAGCACGCTCATTGCCACGCGGAAAACGACCGAGACAAGCCGGGGGAGTCCCCCCGTATTGCCCGGGGCGACCGGGGCCGGTTGGGACAATGCCTCGGGCGGGGACGCTGCTCCGGTTTCCTGCGCAGCCATATCTATTTCCCTCTGGCCGATTGAATGGCGGTGGACAGCAGCGTCAGCCCTATGCCAATGAGAGCCAGCGTTACCGGGTCAAAAAGCCAGGACATCCCGGCGGCGGCCCCCGAAGCCGCGGTGGTAGAGTTTACGAAGAAGCCCCGCCGCAACTCCGGGGGCGGCGCGGGCGCCTCAGCCTTCCCGTCAACTCCCGTCCCGGAGGACGTTTCTCTTGGCGCCCCCGGATTTCCGCCCCCTGCCGACGGCCCCGACAGGGAGACGATTTCCAGCGTGGCCCCATAAGTGAGGTTCTCCTGGGGGAACGTGGAATTTACGAACCATACATCCGTTGAGTACACCCCCGGCCCAGCTGGATGGCCTTGTCGTTGATGCTCACCGTCACGCTTACGGATTGACCGCCCGCCAGGGGCCCGCCGCCGGGCGACGCGCTCACCCAGTCCTCGGATACAATTGTCTCCCAGTCGATGCTTGCCGCGTTCGAGGACTTGTTGGTCAATCTCACTACTTTGCTCGACGAGCGAAAGGGGCCTCCCACCAGCCCGGAGGCGGCCACGTTTCCCGGATTCAGAGATATTTCCAGCGTTCCCCCGGCGTCGGCGTTGGCGTCAATGTGGGCCGGGGCATCGGCGTCACCGTGACTTCGCAGAACGGCAGTCCAAGAGTAGAAAGGTCATTATCAGACACGGCCACGGCCCGCAGCCCTTCAGGTATGCACCCGCTTAGCCGGTTGTTATCGATTCGCAAAACTTGTAGGTTGGAGAGCCTGCCCAGTTCGGGCGGTATCGGCCCACTTAGAGCCTATCCTAAAAACAAAATTCGAGCTAAACTGGTCGTATGACGAAAGCGAAGGAACCCAAGCCGCCACGACCGCCCCGCGCCGGCCCAGCGGCGCCGGTCAACCCCACCACCGGCTCCTTCCAGGTATCCGACGAGCTGTGGGAGGCGCTGGCTCCACTCCTTCCCCAGCGGGTGAATACCCATCCCTTGGGCGGAGGCCGCCCCCGGGTCCCGGACCGGACCTGCGCCAACGGTATCTTCTACGTGCTGCGCACCGGCTGCCAATGGAAAGCCCTGGATGCCACCGGCATTTGCTCCGGCTCCACCGCCCACCTGCGCTTCCAGGAATGGGCCGCCGCCGGGGTGTTCCTGGAGCTGTGGCGGACCGGGCTGGAACGCTATGACGAATTGAAGGGTTTGGACTGGAGTTGGCTGAGCATGGACGGGGCCTTGACCAAATCCCCCCTGGGCGGGGGGGGAAACCGGTCCCAATCCCACGGACCGGGGCAAGAGCGGGGTCAAACGCAGTCTGTTGACCGAAGCCGGGGGCATTCCGGCGGGGCTGGCAGTGGACGGAGCCAACCGCCACGATATGAAGCTGGTGCGGGCCACGGTGGACAGCCTCCCCGTGCCGCGCCCCGCGCCCGCTCCGGAGCGTCCCCAGGGTCTGTGCCTGGACAAGGGCTACGACTTTGATGAGGTGCGCCGGACCGTGGACGAGTTTGGCTTCACGGCCCACATCCGCAGCCGTGGGGAAGAGGCTCAGGCCATCAAGAAAGAGGCCGGCTTCAAAGCCCGGCGCTGGGTGGTGGAACGCACCCACAGCTGGATGAACCCTTCCGGCGCATTCTGGTGCGCTGGGACAAGTCTCCCACCAACTACATCGCCTTTCTTCATTTCGCCTGCGCCCTTATCGCTCTCAGAGCCGCCGGGTTATTAGGATAGGCTCTTAGAGCCTGTTTACAATCTCTTCAGGATTAGCGTCGCGAAGGCAAGAACCACCATTTGCAGACTGGTATTCAGCTTTCTCTCGCAGTTCTTCCAGAGCCGGCGGCACTTCTCCAGCCAGGCAAAGGATCGCTCCACCACCCATCCCCCCGTCTTCACGGGGGCTAAAGGCAGGCAGCACCACGAAGGTGTGCAGTTCATTGCGTTTCACCACTTCCACCGAGGCTCCCAACAGGCTCTGTACCGCCGCGGCAAAGGGCTTCCCGGTGTAACCCCCATCGACCAGCACGTTCTGCACCCGGCTCAGGTCGGCCTGGCGTTGGTCAAACATCGCCAAAGCCCCAGCCCGGTCGGTAACGTTGGCGGTGGTCACGTGAATCGCATGGGGCAACCCCTGCGTGTCCACCGCGATGTGACGCTTGATCCCGGACACCTTCTTGCCCGCGTCATAGCCCTTGTGCTCGGCGCTGTCAGTGTTCCTGACGCTCTGGGCGTCCACGATGCAGAAACTGGTCTGCTCTTTTCGACCATTGCTCCGTCGGGCCGTGCCAACCGATTTTTTAAGACCTGCTCCAGAATGGATTCTTGCTCCGGGTCGGGCCGCTCACTCCATTGCCGGAAATACTTGTAGCCAGTGCGCCAATCCGGGAAGTCCGCAGGCAGCATCCGCCACTGGCGCCCGCTTTTCAGGAGGTACAGCACCCCGCAGAAAACGTCGTACAAGTCCACGGTGCGGGGCTTGGTCCGTCGGCGGGCCGCCTCCAACGTGGGAAGAATCCGGGCAAATTGCTCCCGGCTAATGTCGCTGGGATAGGAATGAGACATGATTACCCTGCCTTGGTAATAGTCTCAACTTAACATATTCCACAGATCGTAGACAGGTTCTTAGACGTCGATTCGCAATTTCAGCCCTTGTCGCAAATAACCATAGAGGTTGTGGCCGGGTTTCCGCGACTGGCTGATAGTGCCCATTAGTCGCCGGCTACTGGAAGTATAATACCTTGAGCATCCTCCCGCTTGAGTCCAAATATACTGCCGTCCCTGAAAGGAAAGGAATTAGGTGGACCCGGTCAGTTGGACAGGATCGAGGTGGAATTAAGCGAGAGTCCCGCTGCTCATGCCAATGATACCAACACCCGTTCCGGTTAGAAGCAGCAATGAAGAACAGAGCTCGGCCATGAACAGCCGGCAGACCCATGGTTGGCTAAGCCGGGACACTTGAACGGGCGCGACCTGACTAACGGGTCTCCAGCCCTCTAAAGAGGAGGAGGCTGCCAAACTCCTTGTTGCGGAGCCTAGGGTTTTGCGCACACTACGTCGGTTCTTGTAATTACCCTCGAAGTACAATTCCGCGTAGGACCTAACCGACTCACAATCCTAGCGACATCTCAAAAATTGTGCTGCCTACCGTCAAGTCAGGCCCCCTAACGGCATTCGAGCTTTCCTTCCTTTGGGGGCTAAGGGCCACTGCCCATTCAAAAATTTGTAGTACAGTAACGCTTGGCACACTTTCGAACCAACTGATAGAAAGGCACATTGATACTGGAATGAAACCACGATTTGATTCAGCGGGTTATATCGAGAGCGTAGGCCGACGCCTAGTGAGGGAATTCGCCGACGCCCGCCAGGCGACTACGCCAGGATTGGTTGGCGGAGCCAGGGAAGTTCCGGTACGAAATCAATTGGAACAGATCCTTCCTAGAGGCATCGCTGTAGGTTCCGGTTGCGTTATTGACAGTTATGGGGACGTCAGTCGACAACAGGATGTCGTTTTATACGAGCGCGAGATATGTCCCGTGTTTTCGATAAACGATACTCCAGAAGCCACATACTACCCGTGTGAAGGAGTCATCGCTGTAGGAGAGATCAAGAGTTCTTTAGATTCCACCGAACTGGAGAATTCGTTTGAGAAAGTCGCGTCCGTCAAACGGCTGCGTCGCCGACTTATAGCTCCCCCCAGCACACATCCCCAAGCTCTCCCCATTGGGGAAGAAATCGTCCACTATCGACACTACGGCAGTATCCAAGGTCCTTCCGTCGAACAGGTCGGTGCGTTTGATCCTGATACTGATGAACACAGCCAGATATTCTCCTTCATACTCTCCGGTGCGCTTCCGTTAATTCCTGAGACCCTGTTAGCAAAATTCGCAGAATTTGTGAAAAGATACGGCGATAGATTCTCCCCAAATCTCTTGCTGGTATTAGGCGTTGGGATCGTAGTTCCGGCCATTTTTATTAACGGTCGGCAAAGTCCGGCCTTTTCAGCGGTGACGGGAACGCACTTTGTTTATGCACAAGAAGAAAACTCGTTCGGCACCCTGATACCAAAGATATACAGTACCTATAGAAATGGAAAGACCAGCGACTCAGAGGCTTTCCACCACTATCTTATTCCCGGCGAGACCTCAAGGAGTAGCCCGACTCAGGGGTTCAAGGTGCGGAAGATGTAGGAAGTTACGAATGCTCAGGAACCACACCCTGCACCTTTCTACTGCATTCCTTCACCTTGCTGTATGATTCCTAACCAAAGATCTGTACACTACTTTGCCCTTACAAACACCCGTCTTAAGCTTGATCGTAACAAATTTCAACCAAAGTTCCTTAGCATGCAGGACGATTGCAAAGTCAGGGAGGGGAGTTTATAAAGACAGGGAAGTGAGAGACGGGAGTGTGCGGATATGGAGGCGGCGGAATCTCTGTTCGAGTGCTTGGAGCAGGTGCCGGACCCCAGGAGGGCCAGAGGGGTCAGACATCCCTTTCAAGCCATTCTGCGTCTGACCCTGCTGGGCTTGGTCTGCGGTCAGACCACCATGGCCCACATCGCCCTCTTCGCCAGGATGAACTGGCCGGCGCTGAAGGAGCCCTTGGGGTTTCTCCGGGACCACCCGCCCCACGCCACCACCATCTCGCGCACCTTGGCAGGAGTCTCCCGCGAGCAGTTGCAGGGCGCCCTGACCGGCTGGGCGGCCCGCGTGGTGGCGGACCGGGAACTGGACGCCTCGGTGGACGGCAAGTGGGCCAAGCAGTCCAGGGACGCCAACGGGAATCCCCTGGTGATGGTGAACGTGCTGGCCCATGACCTGAAGTTGTGCCTGGCCCAGTGGCCGGCGTCGGAAAAGCGTTACGAACCCGGGGTGTTGCGGGAGCAACTGGGGCCATTGTTCGAGCGTTATCCCGGGCTGCGGCTGCTGACCATGGACGCCCTCTATGCGGAGCGGGGCCTGTGCCAGGCCATAGTCAGCCAGGGGCGGGACTACCTGGTGCGAATCAAGGGGAACCAGCCTGAGGCGCTGGCCGCATTGGCCGACGGGTTTGCCGCAGAGGAGTTGGGGGAGCCGCAGGCGGAGACCCTGGAAAAAAAGCGGGGGCGATTGAGAGACGGCGGATTTGGACCGATGCCCTGCTGGGCGGCTACATCCGGGATGAGTTGGGATTTCCCGGGGCGCGGCAGGGTGCGATGGTGGAGAAGGAGAGCGTGGATATAGCCACCGGGGAGGTGAGCCGGGAGCGCTGGTATCTGCTGACCAGCCTGAGTTCCCGGCAGTGCAGGCCAAAGGAACTGCTTCGAGTGTTTCGCAACCACTGGAGCGTTGAGAACAGCCTGCATCACGTGAAGGACCGCAGCTGGGATGAGGACGTCCACACGCTGCGCCGTCCGGGTCTGGGCGAAGTATACGCCACCTTGGTCAACACCGGGTTGAACGCGCTGCGCCTGGAAGGATGGTTTCCTGCCCGGATGTCCATGCCCCTGCGAGCCAAGACTTGCGCCTTCCGCCCAACGCAGACCATCGCCCAACTATTCGGGCGAGTTTCCTGACTTTGCAATCCTCCTGGGGACCTGCCAATACGGTCGGACAACCTGCCCCATACCACTCCGCTTCCCACGCTTAATACACCTATGACAATCAATAACTGCCCTACCGTGGCCAAGGGGACGGTGTTTTCCTCGGCCAGGTATACGCCGAAAAATGTGCTGAATATGCTGGTGGACCAACCATACGTGAAGGCGAGAAGGGTTGACAGCCACAGCAACGGCGTCTTGTATGCTTCGATGGGCCAGGACCGTACGCTCTGGCGGCGGGCTTCTGCCACTGGTGAGCCCTGTGACCCATCCCTGCGGGGCTCCCTGATCGCCAGTAGCGCGGTTACTCCGATAACCACAACAACAACACCCAGCCCCGCCCAGGTATGCCGTCAGCCATTCTCAATGCTTCTGGCAGTCAAAAAAGGTGCGATGGCGCCTGATAAAATGAATGCCGTACTGCCCCCGGCTGAGGCGAACCCCGCCGCAAGCCCCCGGGTCCGCACCGGAAACCATCCCGCAAGCAACCCCATCATCGGTGTGATCCCTGCCCCGCTGGTGAGGCCCATCAACGCCATCGCCATCACGGCCACCGCATAGTTGGGCGAAACGCCCAGCAAGACCATGGACACCCCTCCGACGATAACCCCACTGACGATGATTGCCCGGCTCCCGTACCTCGGGGCCAGAGTACCGGAAGCCAGGGTGCTCTGCCCATCCGTGCGGCCCAAGTGATCGTAATGAGCAGCCCGGCCTCCGTATGGGACAGGCCGAACGCCGCCTCCATAGAGGGCAGCGTAATGCTGTGGGTGTAGTTGGGGAAGCTGGTCGCCAGGTTGACCAGGACGGCTATGAGCAGGACCGCCCCGGCTTGGGTGAACACCCATTCCGGGGCGATGTTGGCAAGCCTTGCGATCCGCATTTATATGCTGGCTTAGGAGGCCGCCTCCTAGTTGCGGAGGTCCCGGAAGAAGGCCCGGATGTCCTCCACCAGCAATTCCGGCTCCTCCATGGCCGCGAAGTGGCCGCCCCTGGGCATCTCGGTCCAGCGGCGGAGGTCGTAGGCGCGCTCGGCCCACTCCCTGGGGGGACGGCTGATCTCCTGGGGGAATACCGCTATGCCGCTGGGGACTCTCATCTTCTGCCCGGGCGCCGGGGACAATGGGTTGCGCTGGGACTCGTAGTAAAGCCTGGTTGAAGAGTTGATCGTCCCGGTGGCCCAGTAGATGGTAACCGTGGTCAACAACTCGTCCTTGGTATAGCTGCTTTCCACATCCCCGCCGCAGTCGCTCCAGGTCCGGAACTTCTCGACTATCCAGGCCGCCAACCCCGCCGGAGAGTCGTTCAACCCGTAGGAGAGAGTCTGAGGCTTGGTGCCTTGAATATGAGAATAGCCGCCCTCGTCCTGACGCCACTGCTCCCGGCCTGCCACGTACTTCTGCTCCGCCTCGGTGAGGGGCGCCATCCCTGGGCCGGTATGGGAGCTTGCGACGACTCCCGAAGCCGAAGTGACGTGAATCCCGATCACCTCGTCCGGGTAGGTGAACCCCAGGTGGGCGGTGACGCTGGCTCCCCAGTCCCCGCCCTGGGCGGCAAACCGGGAGTAGCCCAGGCTGTCCCGCATGAGCTTGACCCACAGATCGCCCACTTTGGCCGGGTTCATACCCCTCTCGGTGGTAAGCGACGAGAACCCATAACCCGGCATGGATGGGACTACAACGTCAAAGGAGTCCTCTGGGCTGCCGCCGTGGTTTTCCGGGTCGGTCAGGGGCTCCACTACCTTGAGTATTTCGAAGAAAGTGCTGGGCCAGCCGTGGGTAATGATCAGCGGAATCGGGTCCGGGCCCTTGCCCCGTTCATGGATAAAGTGGATGTTTAGCCCTTCCACATCTGCGGTGAAGTGGGAGAAGCGGTTGATGCGCTCCTCCTGGGCGCGCCAGTCGAACTCGGTGCGCCAGTATTCCACCAGCTCTTTGATATAGTCCAGGTTGGAGCCGTAGTCCCAACCCGAACCCGGAATCTCATCGGGCCATCGAGTACGCGCCAACCGGTCTTTCAGGTCCTGAAGCACTGAGTCCGGGACATGTACCTTGTAGGGTTGTACTGCCATTTCGACGGCCTCCTTAATTCAGTGGCTAGTGGCCGGTGCCTAGTGATCAGTGTTCGGTACACACTCTTTCCTAGCCACTAACCACTTGGTTTGCCCAAGGGCGGGTCTTCGCCAATTGCCTGACCTCGGTGGGCCAGGCCAGCGGCGCTAAACATACGCCATTCATGCAAACGTAGAGCGCCGGCGCTCCCCCGGTTGGAAATCCCAACTCGGCGATGCGGTCGCCGTCGCGGCTGGGACTCAATTGCTCCAACACCTTGTGAGGCGCATACGCTTGGGAAGCGGCCCTGAACAACCGCTGCGCGGTGAGTTCGGAAGCCTCTCCCACCAATATCATGTGGACCGGGCCGCTTTCGAGCATGTCCCACGCCCGGCCCCAGGCTGAACCGGCGGGAAGGAACAGGGCTTCCTCGTCTTCCTCCATGCGCCGGGAACCCGGAGGCCCCAGGTAGCTCACGCCCGGAGCCACACCCTTGAACGCTTCCAGAGTCCGGCGGGCTTCTCCTAAGTATTCCGCATTGCCGGTAAGCAGGGATAGCTTGACGAGCGTCTCTGCCATCCATGAGTTTTCGAGAAGGGGAAGCTCGGGTCTGGGAGCAGGCCCGGACACTCCCGGCTCTTGGAAAACGTCGCAAAAGCCGCCGCCGGGAACGGCGAACATTTCCCGCGAGCACTGCACCAATTCCACGGCCCGCTCCAAGTACACACGTTGACCCGTGGACTGGTGAAGGTCCAAAAAAGCTCGAGCCGCCTGGACTTGGTCAACCAGGTAACGGTGCTGTTGGCCCGATGCGCCAACTACGTGTGGCAAGCCCCGGTCATGGGTCCGATCCGGCTCCGGCAGACTCCAAAGCCCGTCAAGTACGCGCGTCGCCCTTTCGAGGTAGGTATCATCGCCAAGAACATCATACGCCTTTATCACGGCACTGGCGGCAGCGGCGTTCCAGTCGGTATAGAAAGTGGTGTCTATGGAAGGAGCAAGACCGGGAGTCCGGTCCTTCCAGGGAAGGCGGTAATACTCCTCGCCCGCGTCCTGGCTGGCGTAAAACAGGCCCGCCTCACGGTCGTACAAGGCGCGGAACAGATAGTTGGTGGCCTCGAAGGCCGTGACCTGGTAGTCGCGCCCGGTGGCCTGATAGACTTCCAGGCACGCCGTAATCAGGCCCGCGTTGGTCAGGAGCATCTTTTCGTAGTGGGGGACTTTCCAGTCCCGCGATACCGAGTACCGGAAGAACCCATGGTCCCGCCCGTCGTACAAACCCGCCAGGATCCCGTTCAAAGCCTCGGTTAACATCCCAAGCAGGCGCATGTCTCCGGTGAGGCTGTACCGCGCCAGTAGGAAGCCTATCGCTTCCCAAGGCGGCTGCTTTGGCTCATCGCCGAAACCGCCGTATTCAGGGTCTTCGAGTTCTTGCAGCCTTTCCAAGACCTGAGCTACGGGCGAACCATCGGCGGAGGCCGGCGCCTGCCGCCCGGCGTTGGGGAAGGCTGAATCGTCAAGAGGCGTCGGCGCGGAGACGGTTGAAGGGTACGTTTCGCTAATTTGTTGCAGAGCGGGCAGCAAGACATCGGGCGGAGTGTAAATCCGCCCGGCAATCAACGAACCCTCGTGGTCTAGAATGGCCAGGGAAGGATACCCGCCCTGGTTATAGCGGCGGGAGACATCGGGCCGTTGGTCCACGTCCACGCGCACCGGTACGAAGCGGGAGTTGACCAAATCCACGATCCGCGGGTCGGAGTAGGAGGTCTCGTCCATGACGTGGCACCAGTGGCACCAGGTTGCACCCAGAGCGAGAAGCACTGGCTTCTGCGAGTCCTCGGAGGCGCGAAACACCTGCTCCCCCCACTGTTGCCACTGGATGGAAGTCTCGCTCATCGGAAAAGACCTCCTGTTAGTTTTGTCGCCGGGTGACTGATGACCTTAGACGGGAAGTTCTGGCTCCGTGCGGTCGGCAGGGAGATCGATCATGAAAGTGTTGGCGTTGAAGGCCAGAAGCGCATAGTAGCCCATCAGATTGACTAGATTAGTGAGGCCATGAACGCCGAATTGGTCCACCGCGGCTTGATAACTAGCGTCGCTAACCCGGTGGGTGCGGTAGAAGTCCCTGCCCAGGTTGACCACGGCCGCTTCGTCGGGCGCAAGTTCCGGAAGGTCGCGCTTGTCGCGCATCGCGTCGACCAGTGCGTCGCTCAGACCCTCACGCCTGCCTGAAGCTGCATGGGCGTTCCAGATGTACTGACAATCAAGTTCGCGAGCGGTGACGAGCATGGACAGTTCCTGCACCTTGGCGGGCAGACCCGATCCCTGGCGCAGATAGGCCGAGAAATTATTCGCCCGCTTCGCCAGTTCTGGGCTGTTCAGCGTCACAGTACCGGGGCCGGTAGCCGGCGGGCCACCCCTCTCCTGGACCACTTCGTCGAACACGGCGCGGTACTGTTCCGGGACACTTTCTCGCGTTGGGATGGGTGCTCGTGCCATATTTGCCTCCTTCTTGCCGGGATCACCTTCCAGGGTGACCTCCGGTGCGGACCATCCGCACACTTACGTTTCTGACCTCATGGGGCGTCACTAAAGTTACGCGCCGCTCCATACGTTGTCAACGCCGAGCGCAGCGGGCAACCATCGCGTGCGCCCGATTTCTTGTGATCGTCCTGCTGACTCTACGCCTCGGGCCGGACCGCCTGTGGCAGGAAAACTCCCGCGGCCAGCAACGTGGTGGACGCCGCGCAACAAACCAGGAATCCCGGCGTAAAGCTGTCCAATTGGTCCCGCAGGACCCCGACCATAATCGGGGATATAAACATCGCCGCGCCGGAAAAAGTCAAAAGGCAGCCCCAGATAATCGCCACCTTCCGGGGGTCCCGCTCAGCCAGAGCCATGGTCGTCGACAGTAGAGTGGGCACGTATAGCCATGAGCCTACCCCCACGACCACCAGAGACGTATAAACCGCCAGGCTGTTGGTGAACATGAACGTCCCAAGCCCGCCCAGAACCACCATTACTCCCGGAAATATCAGATAGATGCGAGGTGTCCCAACCCGAAGCGGTAGAAATGCCCCGAGTAGCACAGCGAAAACGCCTACAAGCGGCAGCAGACCCGTAACAAACCCCGCCAGTTCAGGAGTCATGGCCCTGACCTCAGCATAGAACGTGGGAAGCCAACCGCTCAGCGCAGTGTACTGGACCAACACTCCGGCGTCGGCAGCGAGCAGCAGCACGATCGCCCGGTCTTTGAGGACCGCGCCGACCTCACGTACTGATATACCTGTTGCAACCCCGGTCCCTCCGCCCCGCGCCCTTCCCAATGCGCTCCACAACACCGCTCCCCCGACTCCCACCGCGCCATACAGGCTCAACGCTCCCTGCCAGCCTACGAGACCCGACAGAGGCGCGGCGGTCGATACTGAAAGGGCTATTCCGAGGCTCAGCACCGCGGTGTTTAAGCCGTTCATCACCAGGACTTCCTTGGGTTTGAACCACTGCATCAGCAGCGGGCCCGTGGCGACCAGCAGCAGCGCCGCACCCAGGCCGTACAACAAACGTAGACCTAGCAGACTTGGGAAATTCGGGGCAAAGTAAGACAGCGCGACCACTCCCACCATCCACCAACCCAGGGTGAAAGTGGTCCTGATCCCCAGCTTGACCGCGATAAATCCACCCGGCAGACCCACGGCCGACGCGGCCAACAATGGCAAAGAGACAAGAAAACCAGCCGTTGCGCGGTCTATGCCGTAGCCGCCAATGATATTCAGCAGGATCGGGGACACGGAAAACATGCTGACGCCTACGGAAAAATGGGCGGCCAGCGCCAGGACCACAATGACGTATCTGTAGGGGCTGAACTGAAGGGGTTGGGTCTCGGTGATGCCAGAGGTCATCCGTGGCTACTGCTGGTCCCCGCCCTTGGCGTGAGACCCCAGGACAATCATGGCCGCCAGGTATCCGGCCCCGAAACCGTTGTCGATATTGACCACGCCGACTCCGGGAGCGCATCCGTTCAGCATAGCCAGCAAGGCGGCGAGTCCCTGAAAACTCGCGCCGTAGCCAACGCTGGTGGGAACGGCAATCACCGGTACGTCCACCAGCCCCCCGACCACCGAGGGCAGCGCGCCCTCCATCCCCGCAACCGCAACCACTACCCTGGCCCGTGCCAGCGCGTCACGCTGGTCGAGCAACCGGTGTATTCCCGCGACTCCTACGTCAAACACCGTTTCGACGCCGCAACCCATAAGTTCGGCGGTCAGGACGGCTTCCGTGGCCACGGGCAGATCGGCGGTGCCACCGCATAATACCAGCACCCCCGGTACCGTTTGTTGGCCATCGCCGCGGTTCACGAATATCGCCCTGGCTGTCTCACAGTACGCGGCGTCCTGAGCCTTGCGGCTTACCGCAGAGAACGCATCGGGAGTAGCGCGGGTCACTAGTACGACATCGGACTGCTGGAGGACCGCCTCGACAATCTCCGCCACCTGTTCAGGAGTCTTCCCTTGACCGAATATCACCTCAGGGAACCCCTTACGCAGCGCCCGATGATGGTCAACTTTGGCGTAACCAAGGTCTTCGTATGGCAGGTCCCGCAACAGCCGCACAACCTCGTCCTGGTGAACATCGCCGTCTCGGTACTGGCGCAAGATCTCCCTGAGCCGGGTCTCGTCGATGGGTTTCCTCCTCGAGGCCAGTCGTCAGTGGTCAGCGTTCAGCGGCTATCTACTACTCACCGGCCACTAGCCGCATTGCTGAGCACCTCATTCATGCTGCCAGACCTGAAGCCCTCAAGGTCCAGCGTTACGTATGAGTAGCCGATGGACCGGAAGTGCCGGGTAATCCCGTTACGGACTTCTTCGTCCAGCAGGGCCGCAAAGTCGCTGGGCGGCACCTCAATGCGGGCGACGGTCCCATGGTGGCGCACCCTTAGCTGGCCCAGTCCCAAGCCGCGCAGGTACTCCTCGGCGCTGGCGATCTGGGTAAGGGCCTCCACCGAAACGGGTGTGCCGTAGGGTATGCGCGACGACAGGCACGCCTGGGCCGGCTTGTCCCAAACTGGTAGTCCCATATCTCTGGATAGTGAGCGAATTTCGGTCTTGGACAACTCAGCCTCGACCAGCGGGCTGCGGACCCCGTACTGCTTGGCCGCGTTCTGCCCTGGCCGAAAGTCTCCCAGGTCGTCCATGTTGGTGCCGTTGGCCACCCAACTAAACCCTTCATCCCCTGCGATACGGCTTACGTGCGTGTAAAGCTCGTCCTTGCAAAAGTAACATCGGTTCGGGTTGTTGGCCAGGTAGTCGGCCCGCTCCACCTCCTGGGTCTGGACCACCCGGTGGTTCAACCCAAGGTCCCGGGCGAGGGAGACCGCGTCACGCAGTTCCGAGGGGGCGAGGCTTGGCGATTCCGCGGTGAGTGCTAGAGACTTGCTCCCTAAAACCCGGTGCGAAACCGCCGCCAGGAATGCGCTGTCCACGCCGCCGGAGTAAGCGACGATAACCGATCCCATCTCTTGGAGAATGGACTTGAGCCGTGCCATCTTCTCTTCGGTGGCCACTGAATCTTGGTGTGGCGAAGGGGATGTCATGGCTTGCTCCTGCGCTTCCCAAAGCCGTGCGGCTCGTGTATCCCGGCGTTGGGGAGTTTCCTTCAAGCTACATAAGGGCTGGAGCCGGTGAGGGGATTCGAACCCTTGACCTGCGGTTTACGAAACCGCTGCTCTACCACTGAGCTACACCGGCCCAAGTGTGAGATAAGGTGGTACTCCATCATTTTAACCTATCTTGCCAATCCGCCGCCATTCTGAGCCCGACCTTTTGTTGCAGATAAGTCGTGTGCCTACTGACAGAGTGTGGTTGATAAAATTACAATTAGCTCCTAACGTCGGGGCGTGAACGGAAGGGAATTCTTGAGGCGAGCCAGACGCTACGCCCGCAGAAATGGGCTGGAGTATAGTTTTGACCCTAGCCGTGGAAAGGGCAGCCATGGGGTACTCACCATTGGCAACCATGACACCGTCGTACAACGTGGCGAGATTGCACCCAATACATTGGCATCCATGTTCAGGGACCTCAACATCAATCACCGGGAGTTTTGATGTATGCGTTACGCTTACCCCAGTAATATTACCCTAGATGACGAAGAAAAAAGGACGACGGGGAGGGAAGCCTACAACGTATCTTTTCCCGACGTACCGGAGGGCTTAACTTGCGGTTGGTCCTGGCAGGAAGCCATCGAGATGGCTGAGGACTGCTTGATTGTTGCCTTAAATATCTACGTTAAACGTCAACAAGATTTACCCGTTCCTAGCCCCCTTGCCGAGGACCAGATCTTGATTTCGCTGCCGACGATTGCGGCAGCAAGCCTTGTCGTTTACTCGGCTATGCGCAAGCAGGGGATTACGAAGGCCGATATGGCCGAGCAGTTGAAAGTCAGCGAAGACGCCGTTTGCAAACTGCTGGACCCAAGGTACCGCACTCACATGAGCCAGATTGAAAAGGCGCTCAAGGTCGTTGGGCGTTCTCTGATAATCGAGGACCAAGAAATAGCGTACTCCGCACTCACTCCTTCTCCTGCAAAAACCCCACTATCGCCTCATAGGTAGCGTCCGGCAACTCCTCTGCGAGGAAGTGTCCCGCGGGCAGTGAAAATCCCCGCACGTTGGTCGCGTATTCTTTCCAGACTTCCAGCACGTTTTGGGTCCGGCCCACGTAGCCGGTCTCGCTCCACAGAGCCAGCATCGGACAGGTAACCTTGTTGTCGAAGTCGGCTTCGTCGTGGACCAGATCGATGCTGGCTCCGGCCCGATAGTCCTCGCATGTCCCGTGGATAGTCCCCGGATCACAGTAACAGCGCACGTATTCTTCAACCGCCTCAGGTGGGAAGACCGTCTCCGCATTTGCTCCACGGGTGAACCGGCTGCGGATGAAGTAGTCCGCCGAAGCGCCGATCATCCGCTCTGGAAAGTCGTAGGGCTGTATGAGAAAGAACCAGTGGTAGGTGTTGGTCGCCATCTCCTTGTTCACTATCTGAAACATCTTGTGTGTCGGGATGATGTCCAGCGTGGCCAGCTTCAATACCCTTTCCGAATGGTCCTTGGTCAGCCTGTGTGAGACCCGCGCTCCGCGGTCATGTCCGACCAATAGGAATGTATCGAACCCCAGATGGGCCATTACTTCCGCCTGGTCTCGCGCCATCTCCCGCTTGGAGTACGTCAGGTGCTCCGGGTCGCCGTGGGGCTTGCTGCTGTCTCCGTAACCCCGGAGGTCGGGCGCGACCACGGTGAAGTCCTCCGCCAGCCGCGGCGCAATCTTGTGCCACATCACGTGAGACTGGGGGTAACCGTGGAGCAATAGCAGAGGAGGCCCGGAACCTCCCTTTACCAAATTGATCGTCGCGCCGCTGGTCTCGATCTGGAGTTGGTCGAACCCTTCGAACATGCCTCTCGCCTCCTAAACTGTTTCCTGTCCGGCCCCATGGCATCGCCCTGTCGTTGCCGAATATATATAATAGGCCAACCACATGCAAGAGAGGGCAGGTAGAACGAATGACACCGGTAAGTAACTTCGGAGTCTTATTGCCGACCCGAGGAGTGCTGGTTTACGCGGGCAGCGGTGGGCCGAGGACCGAGCTGGTCTGGCAGATGGCCGAGACCGCAGAGCGGGCCGGGTATGACTCCGTTTGGGTCGGAGACAGTATTACGTCGAAGCCGAGGCTGGAACCTCTGACCGCGATGGCCACCATCGGAGCCCGCACCCAAAGGGTCAAGATCGGCACCGCCATCCTGCTCAATGCCCTACGGCATCCGGTACATCTCGCCCACGCCGCGGCAACCATAGACAACATCTCCGGCGGCCGGACGATTCTGGGCGTAGGAGCGGGCCGGAGCAATAACCAGATGTTCGTCGACGAGCACCACGCCGTTGGCGTCCCCATCCAGGAGAGGGCATCCAGGATGGAGGAGAGCATCAAACTGATGCGGGCGCTCTGGACTACGGACGAGGTTTCCAGCGAAAGCGAGTATTACCCCATCAAAGCCGTCACCCTGGAACCGCGGCCAGTCCAAGAGTCCATCCCGATCTGGATCTCCAGCAATTGGGTCCGGCGCGGCCTCAACCGCGTGGCCGAGCTTGGCGATGCCTGGATTACAAATGTGCCGTCGGCGGAGTTATTTCAACAGTGCTGGGACAGGATCGAAGACCGAGCCTTGAAGGTCGGCAAGGACCCCCAGAGCATCGGCCGTTGCCTCTATATCTCCGTGAACCTCAACGAAGAAGGCGCGGCCCTGGCCGAGGGCGACAAGTTCATGCAGGCGTACTACAGCGTGCCCTACGACGTAATCAGCAAGCAATTGCTATGCGTGTTCGGCCCGCCGCAGAAGTGCATCGAAGCCATACAGAGCTACAAAGAGTCCGGCGCGGACTACTTTATCGTAAGGTTCGCGTCGCGGCACCAGGTGGACCAGATGGCCAGATTCACAGAGGAAGTGCTCCCGGCAGTGCGCTAATCGGGTTATTAAGTTGGTTTCGAAGCCTATTCGAATCCCTGGTCCCGGAGCGAGTCCGACATCTCCTCGTCCGCTTGGGCCAACTCCATCTCGTCCGCAAAAAGGTAGACCAGGGAACGTCGCGAATAATAGCGTGCGCCTTGGGGATTAAGCTGAATCGCCCGGGACAGGTCGGCCAGGGCCTGCTCATAGTAGCCAACCTCATAGTAGGAGAATCCCCGGTCGTAATAGGCGTCGGCAAATTCAGCGTCTAGTTCGATGGCCTGATTGTAGTCCTGAATCGCCCGTTCGTAATTCCCGTGGCGGCTATACTGGTTGCCTCGGTCTCTGAAGCCGGCAGCGTCTACAGGCTCTTCAGGCAGTCTACTGTTCAAGGATGCTCCTCCCCTTTGGGTTCTACGGCCTGGCCGTAGAACCCAATCATACCCCACCTACCCAACCTCCGTCGGCACCTCGCCGCCGCTCCTCCCGGTAGGGAGAAGAGTAAGGAGTCCCAGGCAGGACCTTTCGATTGTCTGCATCTGGTAGTCAGTAATCTTTGAAATGACGGGTAGCAGAGATTGAGGTCACTGCTCGGCAATACTGAGACAATTTTGCCACCGTCCAGATGTGCAAGCTTCATTCAATCACTTCAAAAATGTTGGATTCCCAAGGCATCATCCGCACATCCTGAGTCTAACTCGCGCCTATGCTGAGCGCGGTGCAGTCGAGGGAAGCGCGGACCAATGACCCATCACCCGGACATCACTGACATTTGCCCCTTCCATCCTCGCATTGCACCTCCCTACCATCACTATAAGCAAACATCAGCTACGACCGACCCCCCCCCAAGGAGAATAATTGTCCCTAAATGTCACAATATGTCCCCACCCAAAAAATCCTGCCTCCATACCGGCCTCTATTGCCGTAGGACATGTGATAAGGTTTATCCCTCTTCCCTCTGGGCCGTCGTTCCGGGATTCACTCGGAATCCAGAGACCTCTTGCGTTGGGAACCTTTCGGTCCATTGCCATCTCCGGATATACGCTCTCGCGGGCATGACAGGTATGCTCCAGTCTGGTAAAGAATCGAAAGACCCTGCATCTCCAAGCCCCCCAACTTGCGCGATCCAAGGGCCCAAGGCATACTGGGCCAAACAGCGTGACCCATCCGGCCATCAAACAAATAAGGCGGTTGCTGCATGGACAAATCCGATATTCCCTTCCTGCCGGTAACCCAACTCTCCGAGCTTATCAAGGACCGCACGGTATCTCCGGTGGAGGTCGTAGAGGCTTACCTGGACCGCATCGACCTACTGAATGGCAAGCTCTACGCTTACCTAACAGTTTGCCGCGATGAGGCCATGCAGGCTGCCCGGGAGTCCGAGCAGGCCCTCGACCGGGGCGAATACACGGGTCCCCTGCACGGAGTGCCCGTGGCGGTCAAAGACCAGCTCAACACCAGGGGGATCCGTACCACCTCCGGGACCCCGATCTACAACGATTTCGTTCCAGACCATGACGCCACGGTCATCGCCAAACTGAAGTCGGCGGGGGCTATCTTGCTGGGCAAACTCAACATGACCGAGTTTGGCACGACCAGCCTGTCCCACGCTTTCGACACCGCCCGCAACCCCTGGGACCCGGAACGGTTTACCGGGGGGTCAAGCAGCGGCTCCGGCGGGGCCACGGCTGCCTTCATGTGCGCCACGTCCCTGGGCGAGGACACCGGCGGGTCCGTTCGAGGCCCGGCTGCCTGGTGCGGATTGGTGGGGCTGCGTCCGTCCTGGGGCAGGGTAAGCCGTTTTGGTCTGAGACCGGGAATGTGGTCTATGGACACCATCGGACCGCTGTCCAGGTCGGTGGAGGACTGCGCCCTGACCCTTCAGGCCATCGCAGGCCACGACCCCAACGACCCCTACACCTGGAACACGCCTGTTCCCAGCTACCGGGACAACCTCAATCCCGACCTGTCCGGCAAGAGGGTCGGCGTGGTCCGGGAAATGATATATACGGACCTGGTTGATCCGGAAGTGCGCGACGCCGTAACCCAGGCCGTCAACTCGCTGGCTGAGTTGGGCGCAAACGTGGAGGAGGTATCAATACCGTTGACGAGCGCCGCCAACACCATCTCCAGTGTGCTGAGGGTCGAAGCACCGACCAATCACCGGGACCTGGTCCGAAATCGGATTTCGGAAATCAACCACGACAACCGCATCTCCTACCTTACCTGGAGTCTCACTCCGGCACTTGCCTACTACAAGGCCCTTAAACTTCGAGCGTTGCTCCGTCAGAACATCCTCGACACGCTCTCCGATTACGACGTCCTGGTCATGCCGACGATGGGCACAGCCGCCCCCAAGGTAGAGCCAGACCCCATCATCGACAACAAGGAGAACAGCAACCGCAACCGCTCCGGGATGACCACGCCGTTCAGCCTTGCCAGTTCACCCGCATTGAGCATCAACTGCGGGTTCACATCGGATGGGTTGCCCATCGGTTTCCAGATCGGAGGCAAGCCCTTCGACGAGCAGACGGTCTTTAACGTAGCCTACGCCTATGAGCAGGCCACGGACTGGCACACCCGCAGGCCGGCGCTCTAGGGCGAGGCGGGTCGCCCAATTGCAAAACACCCAATCATTTAGCCAGGACATTCAGCATGATTAAGCATTTTGGCAGTCTTTACGCAGGGCACGTCGATCTCGGGGACATAGGACTTGAAGCCACGCCGGTCAACGACCGCCGGTTCGACAACGACCACCTCGTGACCATTTTCGACCGCACGGAACAACTGGTAACCACCATGGACCGGCTGGGCTACCACAGCTTCTGGGCGGCGGAGCATCATTTTCAACATGAGGGCAACGAGGTAATCCCCAATCTGATATTGCTCTACGTCCACCTGGCCCATCTGACCAAGCAGTTGAAGTTTGGCTGCGGCTTCAATATCAACCCCATGTGGCACCCGCTCCGGTTGGCCGAGGACTTCGCCGCCGCGGACATCCTGACCAATGGCCGTGTGATTTTCGGGGTTGGCCGGGGCTACCACTCCCGCGAGGTGGACACGTTCGGCGCCCCCAGCACCAACACTGACAGCGACGCCAACCGCGAGCTGTTCGAAGAGCAAGTCGAGATCATCCTGAAGGCGTTCAACGAAAAGTCCTTCTCCCACGAGGGAAAGTTCTACAAGCTGCCGCCGGACGTTCCCTACCGTGGCTACGAACTCAAAGAGTTGACCCTGGTGCCACGGCCCAGGAACCTGCCCGTCGAAATCTGGCAGCCGATGGTAAGCGCCAGCCAGCGGGCCATGGACTTCATGGCCAGCCACGACATTCAGGCGATCATCGGCGGCGGCGCGGTAACCGGCGGGGCGTCGGAAGATGTGATCCGGCAATGGACTGAAACCCTGGCCCGCCACGGACGCGAAGTGGAGATGGGAGGCCGGCTCACCATCGGGCTTTCAACCTTTATCGCCGACAGCGAAGAAGACGCCATCAACCAGGCGCGCAAATACCTGGAAGAGGACATGAAGATGTTCGCCCCTCTGGGCTTCTTCCGGGGTCTCACACCAGACCAGATCATCGCCCTCGGAGACCCCAAACGCGCCCGTTACGCCGGTCTGCCCACCATGGAAGACTTCGTCGCCGCCGGCGCATGGCTGTGCGGTACCGCCGAGATGGTCACCGAGCGGATCATGGAGATCCAGGAGAAATATCCCGGACTGGAATATATGCACGTGGGATGCAACCGTATGGGCGCGCCCTTGAACGTCATGGTGGAGCAGTTGGAGCGCTTCGCCGAAGGTGTCATGCCCCACTTTAACGTCGAGACCCCCGTAGCCGCCGGCGATTAGGCTACAGGGGTCCCAAAGCCTGACTCTCTAACCCGGGACCGTTAAACCGGGACGGCCAGCACCGCCGCGATCTCGCTGAACTCCCTGGAGAGCTTGCTCCAGGAGTCCCCGCCATCGTTGCTCCTGAACAGGTGGCCGTAACGGCTGCCCGCAAAAGCGACCTGCGGGTCCGAAGGCGGTATGTCCACCACCCACATCGCGCTGTTGGGCGGTGTGGATAGCGACATCTGGTCCCACGTCTGTCCCGCGTCGGTGGACTTCATCACCGTCCCAGTCTGCCCCGGGGTCGTGTCTCCGATGGTAATGAAAATGGTCTTCGGGTCATCCGGCTGGACTATAATTCCCCTGGGGTAGGTGTATGGGAACACTTCCCGGATCCCAACCTGCCTCCAGGTGGAGCCCTCGTCGGTCGTGGTCCACACGTCGTTGTTAACCACCACTACCACGGTCTTGGGCGGGCCAGCCGTAACCGCCACATTGTGGACGTCCAAGTTCGGGATATCTGTCCCGGCCTTCTCCCATGTGTCCCCGCCGTCGGTGCTATGCCGCAACCCGTCGACCTCGATGCCCAACCAGATGCTCTGTGGGTTGGTCGGGTCTATTGCGATTGCGGTGGGGAGGGGATGCCCTATCGGACAGTCCCTGGCGACTTCCACGGGACGCTGCGCCCAGGTGCTGCCCCCGTCGGTAGACTTGAAAAACTCCACCGGGTCGGGAGTACCAGTCGCGGCGTACATGAGATCGGGGTTGCCAGAGTCTATGGCGACCACGAATACGGGTTTCCCTTCCAGAGGGCCCGGGACCGGCGACCAATTATAACCGGAATCGTCGCTCCGGTAGAGGCCCCTGTCGGTGCCCCCGAAGACCACATTCGGCCTGCTGGGATGGTTCCGCAAAGACCGGACCATCGCGTTCTGGTAAATCCCCTGGTTGACTCCGGCCCGCTGCCAGGTCTCGCCTCCATCCGGGCTGCGCATGATCCCCTGACCCACGGTTCCCACTAGAATGCTCGTTGCTGCCATTCCTATCACCTGCCTTATCGTGTGTGCTGAATAGTAAGTCCACGGAGCCCGCATTGCAACGGCGGATGCTCCTGGTTCGTAGACAGAAATATACCTTGCGAATAAACTTAATACTTAGGAAAGTGAGGATTACTTATGACTCAAGCGTCGTCTTACCGTACGGCAAGTAGGGAATTGCTAAGAGCCTGTTGACGATCTTTGGAATACGTTAAGTTGAGACTATTACCAAGGGAGGGGTAAGCATGTCTCATTCCTATCCCAGCGACATCAGCCGGGAGCAATTCGCCCGGATTCTGCCGACGCTGGAGTCGGTCCGGCGTCGGACCAAGCCCCGCACCGTGGACCTGTACGACGTTTTCTGCGGGGTGTTGTACCTCCTGAAAAGCGGCTGCCAGTGGCGCATGCTGCCTGCGGACTTCCCCGATTGGCGCACCTGCTACAAGTATTTCCGGCAATGGAGCGAGCGGCCCGGCCCGGATGAGGATTCCATTCTGGAGCAGGTCTTAAAAAAAATTGGTTGGCGAGGCCCGGCAAAGCAATGGACGGAAAGAGCGGACCAGCTTCTGTATCGTGGACTCCCAGAGCGTGAAGAACACTGACAGTGCCGGGAACAAGGGCTATGACGCGGGCAAGAAGGTGTCCGGAATCAAGCGCCACATCGCGGTGGACACGCAGGGGTTGCCCCACGCGATCCACATAACCACGGCCAACGTGACCGACCGGGCCGGGGCCTTGGCGATGTTTGACCGGCACCGGGATGGCCTCAACCAGGTGCAGAACGTGCTGGTGGATGGGGGTTACACCGGGAAGCCCTTTGCCGCTGGGGTGCGAAGCCTGTTGGGAGCCGCGGTGGAAGTGGTGAAACGCAACGAACTGCACACCTTCGTGGTGCTGCCGAAGAGATGGGTGGTGGAGCGGTCTTTCGCCTGGCTGGAGAAGTGCCGCCGGCTCTGGAAGAACTGCGAACGAAAGCTCAATACCAGCCTGCAAATGGTGGTTCTCGCCTTCGCAACGCTAATCCTGAAGAGATTGTAAACAGGTTCTAAGTCAAGCAACACTGGAATTGGCACAGGGGGACCCACGGCAGGCATCGGAGAAAGGCTGGGGCGCGGCTGCCCAAATGTTGAAAGCTGTGGCCGATCAACGGGGCTGGCAGCACAACAGTCACTTTCTGATTCATCAAATTGTGAGGTCGTTAGTCGAGGAGACTGGAGACTCGCAGATTTTCACCCTATTCCAGGTTGCCGGTTACCTGCACACTAACTTTTACGAAAACTGGGACACACCCGAGGGAGTCGCATCAGGGCTTCGCAATGTGGGGTTGCTTCTGGACAAGCTAGATCCTCTACTGGATTAAGACTTGGTTCGTATCTCTACCCCACGAACTCCGCCGCCCTTTCCGCAATCATAATGACTGTTGCGTTGGTGTTGGCCCTTGGTATCTCGGGCATGATTGAGGCGTCGATGACCCACAGGTTCTCCAGACCGCGCACCCGGCATTGCTGGTCTACTACCGCCATCGGGTCCGAGTCCGGGCCCATCTTGCAGGTGCCGCAGGTATGCCCTGCTATCCCCACGCTGCGATGGAGCCAGGCATCCAGGTCCGCGCCGGAAGCGAGGTCCGCGTCGGAAGGCGCGATGCGGTCCGCTATGATGCCATCGAACGCACGGTCTTTAAACAGCCGTACGCACAACCTGACCGACTCCCGCAGTCTCTGCAGGTCCCATGAGTCGGACAAAGACTGGTAGTCCAGCACAGGTTGCACCCTGGGATCTGAGGAAGCCAACCGCAACTCCCCCACACTCAGGGGCAGTTCAAGTCGGCAACCGGCGCGGATCTCCTCCGCCTCCCGGCCCAAAGGCCCGGAAGTCAATGGTTGCACTTGAATATCGTTTCTGTTGTCCGAGTCCGGCGCGGCAAATCTCAGCGCAACCTGGTTCCTGGGAGCGTCCGAAGCAAGGGCGTAACCATCCACGGGTCGGAACCTGAGTGACACCGAGGGGTGGTTCTTCATGTTCCGTCCGACCCCGGGCAGGTCGAGGACGCTGCCGATCCCGAGTGCTCCCAGTTGCTCCGAAGGGCCGACACCGGACAGCATAAGCAGTTGCGGTGAGGCCACGGCGCCGGCGCTCAGGATGATGCGCTCCCCCTCGATCGTAAAGCTCTCGCCCCCGCTCTCTGCCTCTATCGCGGTGGCCCGGACTCCATCAAACAGGACGCGCTTTACGAGCACGCTGGGCTTGACGGTGAGGTTGAGGCGGTGGCGGCACGGATCGAGGTAGCCCAGGGCGGTGCTGTACCTAATGCCCTGATAGTTGTTCAGAGGGACAGGCCCCACCCCGCCGGAGTCCGGGTGGTTCATGTCCACGTCTTCGGGAAAGCCTACCGAGCGGCAAGCCTCGTAGAACGCGGAATGCAGGGGCAGCCATGAGTCTCGCAAGTGGCGTCGGACCGGGATCGGACCGTCGGACCCGTGGAAGTCGTCCCGGATGTCGGCGTCGGTCTCCAACTTCCGGAAGTAGGGCAAAACGTCCAGAAAGCTCCACCCCTCGTTGCCCAATCTGTCCCATCCGTCGTAGTCTTCGGGAGTCCCGCGCAAGAATATCTGGTGGTTGATGGCGCTCGTGCCTCCGACCACCTTACCCCGTGCGACCGCCACGCCATCCTGCCCCAGGCGGCTTGCCTTGCCGGACAGCGACCAGTTATGCGCCGCGCCTGCCTCGGAAGCGGCCTGATTGGCATCATGCTTCAGCTCATATGGCAACTGCTCGAAGTCAGGGTAGTCGGGGCCTGCCTCCAGCAACAACACCGACCGGCTTGCATCCTCCGACAACCTGGAAGCCAACACACACCCCGCCGAACCCGCTCCAATGATGATTACGTCGTATCGCATAGTATCCTCTCCTTCGGACCGTGTAACTGGCCGGGGCCTGCCTCTAGTCCATTACGCGCACCCTGCGGAAGATTACAAGGAAGAATATAGCCGTGGCTAAACTCAAAACTGCCACCAGCGTGAGCGCGCCGGATACCGTGTAAATGTCCATCAACAACCCGATGAGGAAGATTCCAACCGGACCGAGCCCATGCTCGAGCATGTATATGCTGGTCACACGGCCGCGCAGGTTGTCCGGCACCATCTGCTGCACCAGGGTCTGGTTGCTCACGATGAAACTGGTCTGGCAAAGCCCGAGGCACACCATCATGCCCAGGGAGAGAAACAGCCATTGGGACTGGGACAGGACGAGTATGGCTGTCGAACCCACCACCAGGGCAATCAAAGCCAGCTTCCCCTTCTTGATTCCGAACCCCAGGGAGGCAATCAGGAAGGTTGTGGCCACGCCCCCGACTCCCTGGGCAGCCATCAAGTACCCCCCGACATTGGCCTCCGCGTGCATCACCTCTGCGGCGTAAGCGGGCAGCAACGCTGGCAGGGGAATGAAGCAAAACGTCAGGATCAAGCTCATTATGATTAGGTGCAGAATGATCCGGTTCTCGGCCCATATATACACGAAGCCGGCTTTCAGGTTGGCCAGCACCGATTCTCGGCGGGCGGTGGACTCGGCTCGGTAGGGTGTCCTCATTGGGAGTAACAGCAACGCCGTAACCAGGTAGGCCGCCCCTTCCACGTAGAAATTCCACATGACTCCGACTGTCGTGATGAGCAGACCGCCCAACATTCCGCCTATAAGCCGGTTCACCGTGACGGTCATTGCGCTGAGTGCGAAGGCGTTGCCCAGGTCGCCGGGCGGTACAGTGTTGACGATCAGGGACTGGCGGGCGGGCATGATGAATGCGAAACAGACGGCGGACACGCCGGCATAGGCGAATACATGCCAGACCTGCACCGTGGCGGTGGCCACCAGAAACGCGAACAGGAACGCCACTCCGCTCAAGAAGAACTGGAACCAGATGACCACCTTTCGCCGGTCCACCCGGTCGGCGACCACGCCTGCCCAGGGGCCTATAATCAGTGTGGGGAATCCCCGCAAGCCGGCGGCCGTCCCGGAAAGTAGGGCAGACTCCGTGAGGTCCCAGACGAGCCAGCTCAAGGTGATGAGTTGCAGCCACAGGGCCATGTGGTCGAAGATGTTGCCGGCCCAGAGTAGCCGGAAGTCCTTGCTCTTTAATGACGTAAACGTCTGGAAACGCCGTCGCCGCGGCGGGGCAGCCGGCTGCCCCGGCTGTCTCTGTTCCCGTACCGTTGGCCCTTCAGTGCTATCTACCCGCATCTTTTGACGCCGGCAATGTAACTTTTTATGATCGCCCCTAACATGCCGATGGGGCCGACCGAGGCCCCATCGCAACTCGACTCAAGTCCCATTGGACTAACTCAGTGGCCGTTGGACAGCCCCATCTCTTCCAGAATGGCGGGGATGCCCTTCTTCTCTTCTTCGGTCAAAGGGCGGAGCGGCCGGGAAACTGTGTCGTTGTCCAACACCCCCATCATCTTCAGCGCCGACTTCATCCCGGCGAAGCTGGCGGCGTTCGCCCCGCCTCCCTTGGCAAGAAGGGCGATCTTTCCCGCGATCAACAGCTTGGCGTTGCACTCGCGGACAGTGGCGGCGTCGCCCGCCTCACCAGCCTCCCAACCCCTGGCCGAAGCATTGGCGGCCAGATTGGCGAGTCCGGGGATCACTCCGTCGACTCCCACTCCACCCGCGACGGTAATGCGGAACACGGTGCCAAGGAACCGTAGTAACTTCAGGTCTCCCTGCTCGCACAGGATATTCAGCTCCGCCAGCAACTCACCGGCCCCGGAGCTATCTTTGATCCCGACCACCGCCCCCTCACTGGCCAGGGTTGCCACCGTGCCCGGCGCAACGGCCGTCTTCACCGTTTGCGGAATGTTATACACCCACAGAGGCAGACCGGAGCGGTCGCTGATATACCGGTAGTGGTCCAGCAACTCGTCCTGCGCGTTGGGGTAGTAATAGGGAGGAGTTACGGCCACGCCGTCCAACCCCATCTCCTGCACCGCCAGGGCCATGTTGAGAGATAGCTGCGTGCTTGCCCCGGAGATGTTGCCGATGATGGGGACCCGGCCCGATACCTCATCCACCACGGTCTCGATGCTGATGAGCCGTTGCTCGTCGGACAGGTTGGCAAACTCTCCAGTGGTCCCGGAAACCCAGATACCGTGAACGCCGCTGTCGATCAGGTAATTGACCAGACGCCTCAAAGAAGGGACGTCCACCGTCTCGTCGTTGTTCAACGGGGTGAGAATGGGGACTATGACCCCTCGAATCTCCTTGTCAGCCATGCTTTCCAATACCTCTACCTAATCAGTCTCGGCTGATTGTCTCACCATCGCCATGAAGTGGCAAAGCCTACGCATTCAGGCGTCCCTCGACGAATCGGCACCATTGGTCTACCGATTCCGGAGACGACTTGCCGTGGGGGCCGGGGTAGCAGACCATCCGCTTGTCTTCCGAGCCTAACAGATCGAACAGGTCACATTGAGACTCCCTGGAAAAGAGCTCGTCGTCCCACTGCATATGGAACAGCAAGGGAATCTTGACGTTGGGCGCGTCCCTCTTGAACCGTTCCCCGAGGGCGTCGTTCCCGTTCGGCTCGGTCCTTCTCTCCAAGGCGTTCTTACCCAGGGCGGCGCAGCGCAGCTTGTCTCCGGCGGCCGCGACGAATGGCAACCCGAAGCGGGTACCCATGGAGAAACCCATGTAGGCCGCCCGGTCGGCGTTTATAACGTCCATCTCGGAGAAGGAGGCCAACGTTGACAGCCAATCACCGACCATGCCATCTATGACATTGTCGAACCCTTTCTCGGCATACAGGTCCGACAATTCGGGGCCCTGCCGGCTGCCGTGGGCCGGACCGTCTATGGCCACCATGGCAAACTGGGACACGCCGGCTAGCCTCCGGCCCAGCATCAGGGACCTGGAGACCCGTTTATGTCCGCTGCCGCCGTGGCCGAAGAGCACCAGGGGCAGGGGTTTTTCCACTTCCTCTGGCATCCACAAGATTCCCGGAATCAGCCCGTTCCCGGCGTCCAGCACAAATTCCCGTTCGGTTATCTGTCCTTCGACCAGAGCGTCGCCCACCCATTCTGGAGCCGTCATCTTTTCACCTTCCAACTAATGTTTCTAACGATTCCAATTAACTTTGACTCAGTCCGGCAGACCCCCAAAAGCATCCTCCAGGGTGATTACCGGAAAGATCGTCGCAGTGTTCCAGACCGCCAGTCCCAGGTCCACCAATGCGCTATCGGCGGAGTGGGCATCGGGAGCGTCCAGGACCAGGAACGTTTGGTGCGAGGACTTACCGACCCAACCGCCCTGATAGCTGCACCCATGACTTTGCAGGACTTCGGTCATCGTGGATGCCATCAGCAGGGCCCGGTCCCGGATTTCGACGGCCACACCAGGACACTGTTGAGGGCTGTGGCTTAGCGAAACCATGTACAGCATTGGTCTCATACCTCGGCGCAGATTTCTCGGGGCCGTCCTGAATTATATACCACCAAGTTCAGAAACGCGGGAACGCCGGGTTGATCGCGGTAAGCTCTCGGTCCCGCCACAAGAGCGGGGCGCGGTTACCCAATGCCGGCACCAGATTGACACCTCTATCGAATCCCTCTAGATTAGCCAACGTTGGCGAAGCATTGGCCCTGAGAGATTACCAGTGATAGACACGCTGATTTTCGACTTCGACGGCGTAATAATCGATACCGAGACCCCGGATTTCGCCACGTGGCAGGAGACGTTTCAGGGATTCGGAGTCGTACTAGACCGGTCGTGGTGGACCCAGTTCATCGGCGAAAGCAGCCGCCGCATGGAGATCTGCGCGCTACTGGAGGACCTCCTGGGACACGCCGTAGACTGTCCGCGTTTGACCGGGCAAAGGCGGCAACGTTATCTGGAAGTGGTCGAGTCCAACCCGCTGCTGCCGGGCGTGCTGGAATACATTCAGGCGGCGAAAGGACTGGGGCTGAAGCTGGCCGTAGCATCGAGTTCCCGGCATGACTGGGTTGATGGGCACCTGAAGCGTCGCGGGCTAATTCATTACTTCGACTCCGTGAATTGCGCCGATGATGTGGCCCGCGTCAAACCCGATCCGGAGCTTTACCTGCTGTCGGCTGCCAACCTTGACACCGTCCCGGCCAATTCTCTGGTTATTGAAGACTCGGCCAACGGCGTCACCGCCGCCAAGACCGCCGGAGCGTTTTGCGTTGCCGTCCCCAACCCAATGACGAGAGACCTGCGAATCGACCATGCCGACCTGCGGCTCGACGCCCTGTCGGACATGACTCTGCCCTCCCTGCTGGCCAGGGCCAACGGAGGCTGAAGGAGACAAAACAGTGTGCGGACGGTTTACCCTCGTGACAAACATGAACGATCTCCAGTCCCGGTTCGGCTTCGAGGCACGGGTTATGGACTACCAGCCCAGATACAACATCGCCCCTAGTCAGCAGGTCCTTACCGTGGTCAACAACGGTCAACGGCGGGTCGAGCACATGCGTTGGGGGCTCATTCCGTTCTGGGCCAAGGACCCCAAGATCGGCTACCGCATGATAAATGCCGTGGGCGAGACCGCCGCCGCCAAACCGGCCTTCCGGGCTGCGTTCAAGAGGCGGCGCTGCCTGATCCTGGCCGATGGGTTCTTCGAGTGGCGCAAAGATGGCAAGGCTAAAATCCCTACCTATATATTCTTGAAGTCCCGGGAACCATTTGCATTTGCCGGATTGTGGGAGACCTGGAAGTCTCCGGAGGGAGAAACCGTCCGCTCCTGCAGCATCGTAACAACCAAGCCAAACGGCTTCATCGCTCCGATCCACAACCGGATGCCTGTAATTCTCTCTCAGGAAACGGAACCCCTGTGGCTGGACCCAATGACCGAAGAGGCCGACCCCCTCACATCGTTGCTGGTCCCGTCGCCAACCGAGGGGTTGGACTCCTACGTCGTCTCCAGTGCGGTGAACTCCCCCAGGAATTCGGGGCCTGAGTGCATCGAACCGGAGACCGCAGAGCCTGGTCTGAGCCTCCGCATGGACCTGTGATCGGGCCGCATTTCGACATGTCCGGTCCTTCGGCTGCGTTACACTCCGCTCAGATTCGCCCGGGCTCCACAACGAAGCAGCGAGTTCGGCTTTAAACACCGAGCCCGCTGCTTTTACCGCTGATACCGTGCGGAGTGTAGCCGGCCGAAAGGGAGCTAAACGGGGCCGAATGACCCCGAACAGGACCCCTGTGACCCAGGGGAAAGTTACCGGGCTGCGGCGGCCTTCTGCTTCTCCAGAATCTCGTCCCAGGGACCGGGGAATTTGCCCTTGGGGTTGTCGCCGTGCAGGAACAGGTTCTCCTGGCGGTGCCACTGGTCCCTGGGCAGCTCGTAGTAAACCTCGATGCCGTTGCCGTCGGGGTCCTGGAAGTAGATCCCCAGGGAAATGCTGTGGTCGCCGATACCCATGGAGATGTCCCGTTCCTTGAGCCGGTAGTAGAACTCCTTCAGGTCCTCCAGGTTGTCCATCCGCCAGGCCATGTGGTTCAGGCCCACGCGGCCCGTCTCAGGACCCGCGGCATCCGCGCCAACTTCCATCAACGCGATCTCATGGGACTCGTCCAGATTGGCCGACAAGAAAGCAGCCCGGCCGGGAACGAAGTCATAGGTATGCAGACCAAGAATGTCCTCGTACCATTTATGGGCCTCTTCGGCGTTCCGGACATAAATGTTGACGTGGCCCAGGTGGTTCGGCGTGTAACCCATCGGTGTCCTCCCGTCAAAGGTTGGATTTTGGCGATTATAACATCGGCGCTCTTCCGGCGCTGCCGGCACCGGGCACCTACCAGGGCAATCGCATCTTAACCTCTTCACGGCCAGAATAGGCAACCACAAGGGTTGACCCTACAGCGATGGGGTCCAAGGCAGCGGGGGTTGGGCGGTTGGTTTTTCAAGGCGGCAGCGTTCCAGGTAGCGTACGACGGCCGTGAAGGTATGGAGACGGTAACCGGCTTTGGCGACCCGGATGACAAAGGTTTGAGGGCCGGGAAAGGGTTGGCGGTCTGCCTGGGCGCAGGTCCACTCCAGGCATAGCTCACGGGCCATGCGTTGGAGGCGGAGTTCCGCCAACGGACGGGCCAAGTCACGTTTGAGGGCGCTGACGCGGGACCACAGGTCGTAAATTTCAGAGCTAAGAGTCATGGCGCCGGCTGGTTTGCTCCTTCAGATTTTGGATATGGTGCGATGGCACACATTCAGGTGTTCTGAGGCTGGAGAATTTATTTTAGGGTAATTGTGCGCCATTTTGGTACATTGGGTCTGGGCGGCGGGTTAGGGATTTGGACCGGGACGGAATTCCGGCAAGGGTTATGGTAACGGGTGGTCACCCCAGATGGGAAGGGCGGGGTGTCAGCAGTCCAATTCAAGACGCGATTGCCCTGGGGCACCTACCAAGACGATTGCGAAGTCCGCAAGAACACCTATCGTCATTCCCTCGCAGGCGGGAATGACGGAATGTGCCGGGATTTCTCCATAGAAAGACAGAAATACTTCGCGATCATCCTGGGGCGGCGCCTAGATTGGGCGGTTCGTGCGCCTGGTAGGAGTGTCTGCAATGTAGCCGGAGAGGTTTAGGGCGGTGTGAATCAGGCCGGTGTGCGAATACGCCTGGGGGAAGTTGCCCAGTTGCCGGTTGGAGTCCTTGTCAATCATCTCGGCGAAGAGTCCCAGATGGTTGGAGTGCCGTATAATCATTTCCTGGAAGTAATCGAAAGCCCGGTCGGTCTGCCCGGTATATATGAGGTTCCCGATCAGCCAAAAACTGAGCAGGGTGAAAGCGCCTTCCGGCTGGCCTTCCAGCCCGTCGTCCGTTTCTTCCGGGAGATAGCGCCAGACCAGCGGGCCGTCGGTCAGTTCCCGTTCGATGGCGTCCAAATTCTGCCGGACGCGGGGGTCGTCGCGGGGGACCATGGCCATAAAAGGTATTGCCAGGTTGGAGGCGTCCAGGGCATCGTTGCCGTACCGCTGCCGGAATGCCTGCTTGGTGGGACTCCATCCCGAGTCCAGGATTTCGGACTTGATACCGTCAGCGGCGAGAGACCAGCGGCGGTACAATTGCCTGCGCCCCATAGCAGCGGCGATATATGCCGCGTAGTCGAGGGCGGCCCAGCACATCACCTTGGAATAAACGAAGTGTTGCTGTTCGCCACGCACTTCCCAGACGCCTCGGTCCTTCCGCCGCCAATTGGCCATAACGGTTTCAGCCAGGGAATGGACTAACTCCCAGACCTCCTCCGGTATCGTTCCGTTAAGCACGAGCAAGGAATGAATGGTGAGAATGACTTCTCCGAAGACGTCCATCTGAATATGCTCCGCCGCGGCGTTGCCGACGCGGACGGGGCGGGAATTCTCATACCCTTTCAGATGGCCGAAGGTGGACTCCCGGAGCGATGAGTCGGGGCTGATGCCATAAACGATGCGAGTCCGGCGGCGGTGCAACTGGCACTGTTCCAACAGCCAGTGGATGTAGCGGTCAGCCCCGTAAGTGTCTCCCAGACGATATAGGACATCCACTGTGAAGCTGGCGTCGCGCAGCCAGGAGAAGCGGTAGTCCCAGTTGCGCGAACCGCCGATGGTTTCCGGCAGGCTGGTTGTCGGCGCGGCGACGATTGCCCCCGTGCGCCGGTAGATCATGAGGTGAAGCGCCAGGAAAGAACGGACAACGGAGTCGCGCCAGAGTCCTTCGTAGCCCATCCCGGCCACCAACTCCTGCCAGTAGCGCCGGGTCAGGTCCAGTTTCTCCGAGGTGCGGAGGTGTTCGAGGCCGGCAGGGCGGCCGTAGGCCAGGACAAAGGTCGCGGTCTGGCCCTCGGCAAGAGTGAATTTGCAGGTGACGCCGCGGTCGTCGAAGGGCAGCGGGATGCTGGCCAAAAGGGAGAGGGTCTGGCCGCCGCCCCGGGCTTCGACCGCACCGGCGGCGGAACTGCCGCGCAGCGGACGAAAGCTGGGAAGAGTCCGGGCGTAGTCGTGCCGTGGCTGGAAGTCGCAGCGCAGTTCGACCTCCCCGTTGTGGCAGGTAACTATTCGGTGGATTTCCGGGGGGTTGTTCGGCTGGATATCCGGTCTGCCATCGCCATCATCGTCGGGAATAGGCATAAAGTCAGTGATGGATACTGTGCCGGAGCCGGTCCTGAACGTAGTTTCAAGGATGTTGGTGTCGGCAAGGTATTCCTGCCGTGTCTCGAGAATGGGGCCGACGGGGCCAATGCGGAACCGCCCCCCAATTTCCTGGTCGAGGATGGCGGCGAAGACGCTGGGCGAGTCGAAGCGTGGGAGGCAACACCAGTCGACGGACCCGTCGATCCCGACAAGCGCCGCCGAAGACATGTCGCCTATCAGTCCGTATTCGTACAACTTTGCAATGAGTTTCGGAGCGATTTGTGGGCAGTGGCTACTCTATCACCGTGGTGAGGTGGTTGCAACGAACGCCCATGCCTTCGGCGGGCGGAAAGGTTGGGGTTTTTGTATTGGGGCAATTTTCCGCCATTGTGTGCCAATTAGCCTCAGTGGCGGGTTGAGATTTTTGATTGGGTCTAAATGTTTGGCAATAGTTATGATAGGGAACGTCTATCGAAGTTGGGAAGGGGGAAGGTGTCAGTGATTTTGGGGTAGCGGCGCTTCGACTCGGCTGAGCAACAGTCTGAACTGTGATTCGTATGATTAGAGGATTGCCATGATTCTCCTCGAGTACGGGGCCGGAATGAGGGAGCGGGGCATTTTCATAGCAACGTTTTATATCTGCTTAAGATCGTGAATCTTCTCCTTCAGCCGAATCTCATCGCCCGCCTTCTCCACCGGCAGACTGAAGCCTACCTGGGTGGCGTAGCCCCCGTAGCGCTCCTTGACCTTGTCCACAATTTGGTCGTATGTCCCGATGGTGGCGAAGGTCTCGACCATCTCGTCGGTGATGAGCGTGGGCATGTCGTCCCACTTGCCGCCGGAAGCCAGGCGATTAAGCTCCAAGCACACGTCTCCCCAACCATGAATGTCCATGACGCCCTTGTAGGTGCGGGTCGAGCCGTAGAACGCAATGCGGCGTTTGGCTGCCTGGAACGCTTCGCCAAGCTGCTCCTCGTTTTCACCCATCACCAGGAAGCCTCCGGTGCTAATCTCGATGTCCTCCAGCGTCCTTTCCGACCGCTTGAGCCCCTTCTCCAGGTTGGGCAGGGCCACTTCATCCATATATTTGGGGGTCATAAACCCGTGGGGCAGCACACCGTCGCAATGCTCTCCGGCCAGCCTGAACATATACGGCCCCACGGCGGCGATAAATATCTTGGGATGTGGGTATTCAATCGGTCCGGGGTTGAAATGGGGAGTGATCAGGCTGAATTGGTAATGCTCGCCGTCGAACCGGAGTGGCCCGCCGTTTTGGAAGGTGTCCCAGATGGCTTTGAGGGAGAGGACATAATCGCGCATCCTGGGGCCGGGAGCCACCCAGGGAGTGCTGAACCGGCGCTCGATGTGCCCCTTGACCTGGCTACCCATCCCCAGCCGGAAGCGGCCTTGGGAGTATTTCTGCAGCTCCCAGGCCATATACGCCGTAGTCATTGGGCTCACCGGGAAGACCACTGCTATCGACGTGCCCAACAATATTCTCTCCGTATGCTCGGCGGCCAGTGTCAGGGCCATGAACGGGCTGGAAAAGTCCTCGTTGGTGTTGATGCCGTCGTAGCCCATATCCTCGGCCCACCGCGCCCGGTCTGGAATCTTGCCGATATCGTCCCTGGGGATACTTCCGAATACTTTCACGGTAAATTCCTCCGATCGGCCTGAGCCGTTAGACAATAGAATACCATCCAAATGGCCAAATGGCTTTTAGAGGCCGGCCGCGGTCCGTTCCACGGGCCGCAAAACCGGGCTCGAATACCCTGGCCTCGGAAGTCGCATCTCTGAGAAAATTGCGAAACCTTGTGCTTCGCCAGATATTGGCCTGTATCGCTACGATAATACCAACTCGTCTTTCCCGGGAAAGCGGGAATCCACTACGATAGCTCTGGGCTCCCGCTTTCGCGGGAGCGACGGATGGGGGCAGTGGAGTTTCGCAATTTTCTCATCTCTTTACTTGGTTGCGGCAACAATGTAGTATGGTTAGGCTTTGGGTTCCCATCCGCTCGGACCCGCCTTTCAAATACTGCAGTAACCCCTTAAGAGACGACGCAATGAGTCTGCAACACCAGCAGGGCCAGTCATCGCCCCTCGAGGCTCCAGCCATCAATCCGGACTTCGCCGAAGCGCTGGACCAACTTACGGCATTAGCCCGGCGCGGGCACTCTACATCCAGCCAATACTTTAACCCCCCCAACGACTGGCTGCTTGGCCAAGTTCCGGTACTGCAGGACATGCCCAAAGAGACCCAAGACCGGATCCTTGAAGAAGCCGCGCAGGTTGAGAGGGAAGCCGCCGAAGCCAACTCCGAAGGCAGGGCGGCACGCCGGGCGTGGCCCGAAGCCGCGGTCAGGCTGGACAGTGGCGGTCTGGCTTTCTTCAGCCAACTTGGCGTGGTCCGCCGCCCGGACCTCACTCAATATCTGGTGGATGGCTTCTCCCGCAACAGGGACGCCGAAGCGTTCAGCGAAGAGAACCAGGCCCTATTCGCCGAGGTATTACCACACATCATCGAGTATATGGAGCGCAGCTTTGAGGCCGGACAAAACATAGTCCAATCGGACCGGCAAATCTGTGACGCTCCCGGGCGCTCGTTCCACGCGCGGCAGTTGCTCTTTGGCACCCGGTACATGCAGATTCCCATCATGTGGCGCCAGTTGACCTTCGACCTACCCGCCAGCGAATTCACCAGCCCGCCCGATATCCTCGAAGTGTCCATTCCTCATTGGCTCGAAGACTTGGACCTGCCCGACGACCTGATTTCACGAATTCGTGAAGCCGGTCTTCCCCAACTCGTTTTCAAGGCCCCGACCAAAGGGCTGTCGCTGCATCTGGGTTTCGACTACGTCGGGGAACATAAGATGGGCCCCCTGTCCATTGCCATGTTCCTGGTCAAACAGAAGCGGGGGCTGGCGATCCAGGCGGCGCTCAGCCTTGCCAGCGCCAGGACCCTCTCCGGCAATATGAAAAATACGGCCATGCTCACCATCGGGCCATCGCTCCACGGCAAAAGCACCCTCACAATCATGATCGAGTTGGCCAACAGCGAGCTTGCCAAGCACCTCGGGCTTACGGAAGACCCTGACGAAGGTGTCTTCCCCATGAACGACGATATTATCCTCCTTCAGCCCCTGGACGAAGTCATCGAGACTTCCAGGAACGGGAAGGCCTTCCGAATCACTCACGGGATCGACGGCACCGAGAATAACTTCTACGCCATGCCTTTCGGCCTCAACGAAGCAGAAGACCCTATCACTTACGAGGCCATCCGCGGGACCAGGGAAGCCCCCAATGAACAGGAGACCCTGGAGAACGTGCCGGTCAACCTGGCACATGGAACGCCGGATTACCTGCAGAACCCGGTCCGCAACATGCGGGTGACTCTATCACGCCCCCGCCTGATTACCAGGAAGGGCTCTCGGCACCTGATAGAGAACATCACCAAGGGCGAAGTGAGTGATAGCGTTCACGTCCCTATGGAGAATACCGACCGCATTTTCTGGCAGGCGGTGATGCGCCAAAACACCGTGATCCCGCCGCTGCGCAAGGTGAACCTGGAGCAATATATCCGGGTATTGATGTACGGCGAGGCTGTGCAGATGGGTGCGGCTGTAGGCGCAATCGGCAGGCCATACGTCGAGTACTTCTCGGACCCGTTCATCATCGGATTGGAAGACGATAACGCCAACCTGATGCACCAGGTCTTGCATCAGATTCACGATGGCGGCATGCCCCAAGAGTATTACGTATTCAACACCGGCGGTGTAGGCGCCGACAGCAACGAAGAGGCTAGTGGCGCCCTGTATCGAAAAATTCCCCGTGAGTTGACCCTCATGCTACAGGAGGCGTTGCTACGGGAAGCCGTGGAGTTCGAGCACGACTCCGCACTGGGCACGGACATCGCCGTGGGAATCCTGAACCGCCAGAGGGAGCGGGTAGTGGACCTCCGCTCTCAATGGGTACCCCGTGAAATTTACGGTGTGGAGGACTACACCCGCCGGGTGGTCGACCTCTCCCGCCGCCGGTATTATGGCCGGGACTCCAATGACAAGGCCGGGATCCTGCGCTACACCAAAGTCAACAATGCCCTGATCGACCTGAACGACATCCCGCCGCCCACCAGTGAGCGGGAACTGGCCTGGATTCTGGCTTTCTTCTGGAACGTAGACCAGGCCTACGATTCGTTACCCGTTCTGGCTGCAAACCGCGGACAAGGCCAACGCCCTGCCGCCGACGACCTGGCATCCATCTACCGGATGTTTGAGTCGGCGTTGGACCAGGGGCTTACCCTGCCGCGGGAGAGCCAGGTGGCCTTGCGTGAGCTGGGTATCGGCAGTGGTAGCTAAGCTCTTCCGGTGTTCTGAGCCGCCACCAGGGGGCAACCACCCGCTTGGGAGGAGAACCACCTACCGGAAGCCGTGAGTCCAGCGCCTCTCCCTACTCCAGGGCAGAGCGATGGGGTAGTTGCGTGGCCCATGCCAGCACGCTGATCATCGGTGTCCCTCTGGGCTTTTTCATCCATGACTTCGCCTGGTCCTTGGCCCCCTGCCCGGTCGTCGCATATATGGTCTCCCGGTCCTTCAGGCGCAGACGCATGGTTTGGGGTGCGTTCCAGGCGATGCAGGCGTCGGTAGTCCAACTGCTGATACTGCTGTTTGGCGTTGCCGCGGCGTCGGGATTCTTTCTTCCTGAATTCGCCTTCCTAATCGCCGTACTCTTGTTCCTCTACTCTCTGGCCGGGGCGTTGGACGCGTTCATGGGTTACGACTTTCGCTACATCGCAATCGGAGGATGGCTAGAACACATTTCTGAAGTCAACTTGGACCGCCCCGAGCGTCGGCGCAGGTGGTTTGGACGGAGCAACCGCGACGACCGCTAGTTGACACCGTCTCACGGCATGATATATTGTGGCATTCCACTTTTGTATATGTCGTATATGGGTTATCGCGTCGTATTAGCAAGCCCAGGAGGTTGCAAAAACACCATGAAAATGCGGTTTATGGACCAAATTGGCCGAGGTGGTCTGGGCATGATCGCCCTCTTAACAGTCCTCCTCATCTCCTGTGGCGGAGCGGAAGCTCCCCCGGCCGCCGCTCCGGTTGCGGTTGACCCGACGGCCGTGCCTCGCCAGGAACCAACGGCCGGAATAGCACCGACCAAGGCCATGGAGCAGCAGGCGGAGCCGACCGAGGCTCCGGCACAGGTTAGCGTGTCAAGCGCCCGCGACACTGTAATCATCGTGACCAATGAGGAGCCAACCACCCTGGGCGCCGCCAGCCAAAACTGCGGGGGCAACATCCAGAACACGGTCTGCGATGACATGGCCAGCGACCCCCTCACATGGATCGACAGCAAGACCTTCGAGGTGGTGCCCCTCCAACAGATCGACAGTTGGGAGCAGATCAACCCGGACCGATGGCGCTTCCACCTTAGAGACGGAGTCAAGTTCCATAACGGAGCGCCCTGGAACGCCGAGCAAGCCGCGTTTTGGATAGACTTCTTCGGCGACGAGGAGACCAGCGGCCACAACAACGGCAACGACTTCAGCTTCCACGGCGTGATAAGCGGCGAAGCTGTCGACGATTTGACGTTGGACGTCGTGTGCAAGATAGCCTGCCCCATCCTCCCCCGCACCGTCATATTCACCAAGTTCCAGGATGTAGGCTGGTATCAGAACGCCACACCGGACGAGGTCGAGACCATGACCGTGGGACTTGGCCCCTACAAGATCGTCGAGTGGAAGCGGGGCATCCGGGTGGAGTTGGAGAAGAATGAAGACTACCTGCCCAACGCCGCCTCCGACGCCCGCGCCCCCATATTGCAGACGGTGATCCAGCAGTGGCGCAACGAGCCTCTGGTACGTGCCGCCATGCTGGAAGCCGAAGAAGCGGACTGGGCTGAGATTAATCTGGACGACACCAGCCGGGCACCCAAATTCAAGGTTGCCACCAACAACGAAGCCTACATCTACACTATGGACACAGTTTTCCATCCCGAGCTGAGAAAGGTCGAAGTGCGGGAAGCTCTAAACCTAGCCATCGACTGTGAAAAGTTGATGGCTCAGTTATACGACAACCTGTTGGAGTGCTACGGAAATATCGCCCAGAAGGGCACCGTTGGAATCACGGACGAGAATTCTAAACCTTACGGTTTCGACCCGGACAGGGCCAGAGAATTGCTGAAACAGGCCAACTACGATCCAGCCAACGAGATCGTCCTCAGCAAGCGTTCGCAGCGCGTCCCCAAGGACGTGGAGTACGGCGAGGCGGTGGTGTCCTACTGGAGAGAAATAGGGATCAACGCCAGGTTGAACGTGGTTGAGTCCAAAGTCCATTCGGAAATCGGCCGGTCCAACTGCTCCAGAGGGCGGACCAAGACCGAAATTTACGCGGCGCCCGGAGCCAACCTGCTCGAAAAATGCCGTTCCCTAGGGCCTTCGGCTCCCCTGTTCACTTCGGCCAACCTAACAGCTCCCGCTACCTCCACAGAGTCTTTGGACTTCTCACGCCAGGCCATCCTCCGGAATAGCTGCTTTACCAGCGGACTGATCTGCGAAGACAATCTGGAAGAGATGATCGCCATCGCAATGGCCACCGATACCGGCCCCCTGCGCACACAGCGGATGCAGGAGATCGCCGACCATGTCCACAATCACTTCCACTTCGTTCCCAACTTCATGAACGTTGTCGTGTACGGCCTGTCGGCCGACCTGGAGTGGGAGCCCAACTACGCCCCAAGGATCCGGGCGAACACCATGTACTTTACTAAGTAGGGCATCGGGTAGCGTAAGGACCTCTAGCGACACATCGCTTCGAAGAACATTCTCCAGAGTAGTGTATCTTAATACTTCCCTCCCCGAGGACACGCAGTGCGCAACTACATGATCCGCCGGGCCGGTCACTCGGTCTTCATCGTCCTGGGGCTGATGGCCTTGCTGTTCTTCGCCACCAACGTTCTCGGCGATCCGGTGGAGCTACTGCTTAGCGACGACGCTACTGACCAACAAATCGAGGCCCTGAGGAAAGAGTACGGGTTCGACCGTCCACTGCACGTAAGGTTCAGAGAGTTCTTCGCGAACATTTTCAAAGGGGATTTTGGAAAGTCCTACCGGTTCCACATTGAAGCCCGCGACTTGGTGTTGGAGCGTTTGCCCAACACCGCGCTCTTAGCGCTGGTCGCCTGGTCTCTCGGCGCGCTGGGCATCCCCATTGGCATGATGGCTGCCAGGCATCCCAGAGGGATCATGGACCGTGTCGTCAACGTCCTCTCCTTCGCTGTTATTTCCATCCCGGACTTCTGGCTGGCCCTGATGATTATTCTGATTGTGGCCGTACAATTCGACCTGCTGCCCACGTCAGGGTTCAACGGCCTAGGACCCGAAGGGTGGAAGTACCTGGTCCTACCGGCCAGCGCCCTTTGCCCCAGGGTCATGGGGCGCAATGCCCAGATAACGCGGGCCGTAATGATCGACGAGATGGGAAAACAATACGTGTCCACAGCCCGGGCAAAGGGACTGGCCGAAAGGACAGTGCTCTACGGTCACGTGCTCAAGAACGCCTCCATCGCGATCGTGACCGTGATGGGGGCGGAGATGGCCGGCTTCATGAACGGGGCCACCATCACCGAGACCATATTCGGATGGCCAGGGTTGGGGAAGCTGCTCATCGACGCGATATATGTAAGGGACTTGCCAGTAATCACCGCCACCGTATTCACTGTGGCCCTGATGGTGATGCTAATCAACCTGATCGTAGACTTAATCTATACCTGGTTGGACCCACGAATCGCTTACAAGTAGGGGCGCGCCGCGAAGCGCCCCTACGTTGCTGCCATCGCCGATAAGACTAGAAAATGCCAATAACGACTGGATGATAAGGTAGCGAAGTGCAAGACTCGGCATTAAACTTGGAACGCAGGGTGAATCCCTTGGCCGCTATGTGGCGGCACCCTCTATTCCAGGCGTTCCTGAATGACCGCATTACGCTGGTATCGGGATCGTTTATTCTGCTGATCGTTGTGGTTGTGGTCCTGGCCCCCTTCACGGCCCCACACAAACCCGAGGAGCAGCAGTTGGACCTCCGGCACCTTCCTCCGTTCTCATCTGGAATCGCAACAGTCAAGGACACCGCGGCCAGGGACGTGCAGGAGGAACGTTACTTCGTTCTGGGTACGGACCATTTGGGCAGGGACCTGGTAAGCCGCCTGATCTATGGTGGCCGCATCTCCATCGCAGTGGGCTTTCTGGGGGTTGTGGTTTCCGGCACGATAGGCGTATTTCTGGGGATGATGGCCGGGTATTACAGAGGTATCGTCGACGACATCATTATGAGAGCTGTGGACGTGTTTATGTCCGTGCCCCTGCTGTTCCTGGCACTAATGGTGATATTCGTCCTGGGACCCAGCTTTAAGAACATCATCATAGTTTTCGCGGTCGCCCGCTGGATGCTCTATTGCCGTATCACGCGGGGAGTGGTGATGTCGTTGCGGGAACAGAACTTTATTGACGCGGCCCGAGCCATCGGATGCAGCAATTCGCGGATTCTGTCCCGGCACATGCTACCCAACCTGTTTACGCCAATCCTCACATTGGCCGCCTTGGACGTTCCAGCCAACATCCTAACCGAGTCCGCATTGAGTTTCCTCGGGCTGGGAATCCAACCACCCGAGTCGTCCTGGGGTCTGATGTTGTCCTCTGGCCGTGAATACATCACTTCTGCGTGGTGGATAATCGTCGTGCCAGGCGTTGCCATTTTCCTGACGGCCCTGTCATTCAACCTCTTCGGTGTCTGGATGCGGGCAGTCAGCGACCCGCTACAGAGATGGCGCTGGCTCAAGGCCACCAAAGAGTCCAAGGAAGCGGGGATATCGATCTAAGCCGGACCGCGTTGAATCATTCCCCCAATCCATCAAAATCGGCGGCATCTACATCTTGCTTGCCGTACTACTTTTATCAGACACTCTATCATGCTTGGACCATTCCTTTGTCCAATTTCAGGAGGTTGGAGAATCGTCATGAAACAGTCTACAACTAAACTCCGGTGGCCCGGCTTACTGGGCCTGTTCGCTCTGTTAACCGCCCTAATCATCGCCTGTGGCGGAGGTTCTGAACCTACGACTGCGCCCACAGGAGCCACTACACCGTCTGCCGGGTCGGGCGCAAGCGTAGACCAGCCCACCAACACCCCACCGGCAGCGGCAACCTTCACCCCCGCACCCACCAACACGCCCCTGCCCAGCGGAATACAGTCCGCCAGGGACAGCATTACCTTGGTGGTCCCCCACGAGCCCATTGGCCTCAGCGCCCGCGGCGGCTCCGGGGCCAGCCTGCTCCAGGGCATGACCCTGTCTATGCAAGACCCACTTACTTGGCAATCGGGCGACGACCTGCGCATCGTTCCCACCAGCGGCACCGAGAGCTGGGAACAGGTAGATGTAGACACCTGGCGCTACCATCTGCGCGAGGGCGTCGAGTTCCACAATGGTGAAGCCTGGAACGCCCAGGCCGCGCTGCCCAGCTTGAACTACGAAGGACACCCCAACTCCGAGTTTGGCAGCACCACCCTCACCGGCCCCTTCACAGCGGATGCGGTTGACGAGTATACCGTCGACATCAATTGCGGCGCCCCGTGCCCCATCTTCCCCAACACGACATTCTTCGTTACTTTCGAAGCGCCGGAGTGGATCAGCAGTGCGCCGGAGGAGGAGTACATCCGCACTACCAACGGCTTCGGCCCCTACAAACACGTGGAATGGCGGGCCGGTGTGTCGGTCACCCAGGAAGCCTATGAGGACTACGTCCCCGTTGGCGACCATTTCGAGTTCCAGAAGCCCTTCATCCAGAACGTCAAATGGGTCTGGGCCGGGGAGCCAACGGTGATGGCCGGTATGATCCAGGGCAGTGAGGCGGACATGGCCTGGGACGTGGGTGTGGACGCGATTAGCGTCTTGCCGCCTGAGATGATCCGGGTGGGCACCTCCGCCGAGTCCTACGCACTGACCATCAACACTGTGTGGCACCCGGAGTTGAAGAAAAAACAGGTGCGGCAAGCGATGGCCCACGCCATCAACTGCGAAGAGATGATCGCGTCTCTCTACGGCGGCTACACCACCTGCCGAGGCAACATCATCTGGCCCGGCATAATCGGGGCCACCGAGGCCAACACGGCGCCCTACGAGTTCGACCCTGCCAAGTCCAAGCAACTCCTCCAAGACGCAGGCTACAACCCGGACAACAAGATGACCATCGTTAGCCGCGGCACCCGCATCCCCAAGCAGCGGGAGGTCTCGGAATCGTTGCAGGCTTTCTGGACCTCCGTGGGAATCAACGTAGACTTCCGGGTAATCGAACCCGCCAAGCGCAGCGAGCTTACCCTTTGCGGCATCGGCACAGCGGTTAAGGAGATTATGGAAGCCGCGGGCAGGGAGATCGACCTTCTCAAGGCCACCAACGAAGACTTCCAGGCAGCCGTAGACGCGGGCGGCGCTAGCTGCCCCACGGGTGACCTTATCGGCAACCAGCCTTCCAACGAGTCGTTGGACTTTGGCCGCCAGGTCCGCTTCTACATGAACTGCCGGGGAATCAGGTCGCTGATCTGCGACCCCAGCCCAGGCGGAATTCAGGACCAAATAGGCCCCGCAGTGGCAGCCTCCGGTGACGAACGCCGCAAACTGATGGAGGCGCTGGGGGACAAATTCCACGAGGACGTGCTGTTCATCTCCCTGTTCGATCTGCCGGTGTTCTTCGCCGTAGACCCCAAGATCAACTGGGAACCCCGGCTAGACCCCACCGTGCGCGTCAACGGCATGTGGTTCAACCCCTAGTCCAGCACTCTACCCGGACCCCCAGGACGGTTGCAAAGTTGGCGAGGGATGTTTACATAAGGTAGATAAGTGAGAGACGGGAGTGCGGGGATATGGAGGCGGCGGAATCTCTTTTCAGGTGCTTGGAGCAGGCGCCGGACCCCAGGAGGGCCAGGGGAGTCCGCCATCCCTTTCAAGCCATTCTGCGTCTGACCCTGCCGGGCTTGGTCTGCGGTCAGACCACCATGGCCCACATGGCCCACATCGCCCTCTTCGCCAGGATGAACTGGCCGGCTCTGAAGGAGCCCTTGGGGTTTCTCCGGGACCACCCGCCCCACGCCGCCACCATCTCGCGCACCTTGGCAGGGGTCTCGCATGAACAATTGCAGGGCGCCCTGACTGGCTGGGTGGCCCGCGTGGTGGCGGACCGGGAGGCTGAATGCCTCGGTGGACGGCAAGTGGACCAAGCAGTCCGAGGACGCCAAGGGGAATCCCCTGGTCATGGTGAACGTGCTGGCCCATGACCTGAAGTTGTGCCTGGCCCAGTGGCCGGCGTCGGGAAAGCGGCACGAACCCGGGGTGTTGCGGGAGCAACTGGGGCAATTGTTCCAGCGCTATCCCGGGCTGCGGCTGCTGACCATGGACGCCCTCTATGCGGAGCGGGACCTGTGCCAGGCCATAGTCAGCCAGGGGCGGGACTATCTGGTCCGAATCAAGGGGAACCAGCCTGAAGCGCTGGCCGCATTGGCCGACGGGTTTGCCGCAGAGGAGTTGGGGGAGCCGCAGGCGGAGACCCTGGGAAAAAAGCGGGGGCGATCGATAGGCGGCGGATCTGGACCGATAACGCACTGGCCGACTACATCCGGGAGGAGTCGGGATTTCCCGGGGCGGGGCAGGGCAGGGCGCGATGGTGGAGAAGGAGAGCGTGGATATAGTCGCCAGGGAGGTGGGCCGGGAGCGTTGGTATCTGCTGACCAGCCTGCATTCCCGGCAGTGCAGGCCAAAGGAACTGCTTCTGGTTTTTCGCAACCACTGGAGCGTTGAGAACAGCCTGCATCACGTGAAGGACCGCAGCTGGGATGAGGACGTCCACACGCTGCGCCGTCCCGGGCTGGGGGAAGTATACGCCACCCTGGTCAACACCGGGCTGAACGCCCTGCGCCTGGAAGGATGGTTTCCCCCCGGATGTCCATGCCCCTGCGAGCCAAGACTTGCGCCTTCAGCCCAATGCAGACCATCGCCCAACTATTCGGGCCAACTTCCTGACTTTGCAATCGTCCTGCAGTCAACCCCAGGGTCTTTCGATTCTTGAACCGAGAGAATAACATGAGGAAATGGAGAAAAGAATTGAAAATCCAGGGTCCAGGCTGGTGAAAGCCTTCGAGCAAGTGCCGGACCCCCGCAATCCTTCGGGAAGACGCCATAGCCTGCCCGCGATTCTAACCCTGGCGGTCTGTGCCATGCCGGCCAACTGCCACAGCCTCTACGCCATTCACCAATGGGGCCGGGAGCATGGCGATTTGGCTCCCAGGCTGGGTTTCAAAGGGAGCAAGACCCCGGCGGTATCCACTTTGCAGCTGGTCTTCAAACGGTTGGACCGGGAGGCTTTCGAGACGGCGCTCCAGGAGTGGGCCCAGGAGGAATTGGGCGACCGGGCGCAGGCGGCGGCCATTGACGGGAAAAGTCTGCGGGGCATTCATGGCGAGGAACTGCCTGGGGTGCATCTGGTGGCGCTATATGGGCAGCAACCGGGCCTGACCCTGGCTCAAAAGGGGGGTAGGGGAGAAGGAAGCGGAGTTGAGCGCGGCGCCGGAACTGTTGGGCCAGGTTGATCTGGCCGGCCGGGTGGTAACTGGGGACGCCCTGTATGCCAGAAGAACCTGAGCCGGCAGAGCCTGCCCTCGTGAAAACGGGGGTGATGGAGCAAGGCGGCGACTATTTCCGGGTGGTGAAGGATAACCAGCCCACCCTGCGGGCCGATATTGCCCTGCTGTTTGCCGAACCACCCTGGGGGGAAGAGTTGGCCACGGCTGGGGAGTGCGGGCGGCACGGCGACCGTTGGGAAGAGCGTACCCTGTGGACCTCCACCGCCCTCAATGAGTATCTGGACTGGCCCCAGGTACGGCAGGTGTGCTGTGTGGAGCGCAAGGTGACCCGTAAGGGAGCGACCAGAAAGGAGTTGGCCTACGCCATCACCAGTTTGAGTCCGGCTCAGGCTGGGCCCCAAGAGTTGCTGTGCCTGTGGCGGAGCCATTGGGAGATCGAGAACCGGCTGCATTACGTGCGGGACGTGACGATGAAAGAGGACGCATCCCAGGTGAGGAGCGGGTCGGCGCCCCAGGTGATGGCGGCCTTGCGCAACACGACACTGGGGCTGTTGCGACAAACCGGGGCAACCAATATCGCGGCGGCGCTGCGACACTACAGCTACAAGCCTCTGGAGGCTCTAGCCCTCCTCGGAATTTCTGCTCCTTGAGAATCGAAAGACCCTGCAGTCAACCCCGCTGCGGTTGACACAGGGGTTCAGGAAGGGGACGCCGAAACGCCGCGCGTCCTGTTTCAACGTCTCCACCGGGTAGAAGCCCATGGGCTGGTTGTTGACCAGGGACACGAAGAACTCCACCGGGTGGTAACGTTTCAGCCAGGCGGCCTGGTACGCGGTTATGGCGAAGGCGTGGGAGTGGCTTTCGGGGAACATATACTGCCCGTTGATCTTGGCGAATATCTTCTCCGCGATTGCCTTCGGCACTCCCTTTCCCCGCGCCCCTTCCAGGAAGCGCAGCCGGTGCATGGCGATGAGATGGGCGTTGTTGGGCCTGGCGAAGGCCCTACGGATCTCGTCGGCCTGGGCGGCGGTCATGCCGGCCACGTCCCTGATGAGCTGCACCACCTGTTCCTGCCAGACGATGACGCCGCAGCCCCGCTCCAGGGCCCGCTCCTCCAGCGGGTGGTCGTACTCCCACGACGCCCCATAGCGGTAGCGCTCCACGAACTGGGACACCGCGCTGCCCTGCACCCCCACGCCGGGCCGGATCAGTGCCACCTGGTAGGCCAAATCCAGCAGGTTGCGGGACCTGAGCCGCTGCCCCATCTTCAGTTGGGCCGGGGACTGGAGCAGGAATACCCCTTTCGACTTTCCCTGCCCGATCATTTCGTACACGGCCGGGTCGTCCGGCCTGATGCGGCCCAGGTCGGGACGATGGCCCTCTTTCGCCTCAATCAGGTCCAGGGCTTCCTCCAACTGGTCCAGCACCGGCAGGGAGAGGATGTCAATCTTGGCGAAGTTGGCGTCGGCCACGCTGTCCTTGTTCCAGTCCATGATGTAGCGGCCGGAGATGGCCCCGGCCCGGACCGGGACCATCTCTGGTATCGGGGAACTGCTGAGCACCATGCCGCCGACGTGCTGGCCCAGGCTGCGGGGGGCGTGCATCAGTTGGGGAGCCATCTCGACCAACTCCCGCCACCCCGGCGCTTCCACGCTGTCGCGGAAGGCGGGCAGGGCCAGCATCTCCCCTTCCAGGTCGGCGGCGTCGTGGGAGTGAAGCTGCCGGGAGAGCAGTTTCAGGTCCTCTCCAGGCAACCCCAGGGCCTTGCCCAGGTCCTGAACGATGCCCTTGACCGAGTAGGTGCCGATGGCCCCGGCCAGGACGGCGTTATCCGGCCCGAAGCGGCGGTGCACCCGCCGGATGAGTTCGTCCCGCAAAGCGCGGGGGAAGTCCAGGTCGATGTCCGGCAGCAGGGAGGTGTCCTCGGAGATGAACCGCTCCAGGGTCAGGCCCCACCTGAGCGGGTCCACGTGGCTGATGCCGATGAGGTAACCCACCAGCAGGGCCACCGGGAGCCCCGGCCCCGGCCCGGCGGCCGTTCCTCCAGGGGCGTCTCCGGGTGGGCCAGCCCCTTCTCCCCCATGATTTCCTGGGCCAACAGGACAATCTCACGGTAGAGCAGCAGGAACCCGGCCAGGCCGTGGCGCTCAATCAGCCGGAACTCCTCGTCCAGCCTTTGCTGAACCCTGTGGGACACCGAGCCGTAGCGCCGCAGGTATCTGACCAGGGTGTAGCCCTAGTAGACTAACATCCTTGTTATGAGGGGTGGAATGCCGGGTTGCGCGGCAATTGTCTGCATGGGCCCAATATGTCATGGCAAAGGCCCTGTACCAAGCAACTCATCATTACAAAGATTTCGGACTACTAGTAGGGAATCAAAAAACGCCCAGTCCATCGCAGGGCGCCCCCAATTTAGAGATCCCACCACTGTGGGAGAAAAGACAGTCGAATGACACAGCTTGAAGCGGCAGACCACATAGAGATCTTCATCCAGGGAGAGGGGATTCCGAAAATTACCCTGGTGAAACTGGGTCCCAAGGATACGGTAGCGGATATCGTCAAGGTTGCCCGCGAGCATGGCCTCAGCGCGCCCGAGGACTCAGAGGTGTGCGTCTTCGTCGAGAACACGGATGTCCCGCTGGAGTTGGACGTGAAAATCGATGAGGTCGGCCTAGCTCCCCGCAGCCGCGTGCACATCCATCGCTGTAAGGGGGTGATGTGACGGTCAACTACCGCCGGGACCAAAAGAAGGGCTTCTTCCCGCCATCGGCGACGGTCGATTGGGTGAAGGAGTGGGCGGTCGGGAAGGAACAGTATGACATGTCGCCGGTGGATGCCACGGAGCATGTGCTCCAGGTGTGCAACTCAGTTGACCGGCCCGACGAGGATGTGCATATCGGTACCCTCGTGAAGTTTTCCGACGGGACGCTCTGCTTCGACCTTGTGCCCAAGCAGCGCGTGGAGGGATAGAGCTTGTTCGGGCACCCGATGGGAGTGGACGAGCAGGTCTTCCGATCCCACCTCGAAGCTGGCCCGTTCCAAAGCGGCGTTGACCGCGGGCGGTGGCGCCTGCTCTCCCTAAAGTGGCCCCACGCTCTGATCGCCGTTCAGGCGGCCGAGAGGGTGGGTGGGCCGCCCGAGTACGCGCTGAGGTTCGAGTGCACAAACTACCCACAAGCGCCACCGACAGCCCAACCATGGAATGCTGACGGCGATGCCCCGCTGCCACCAGAGCGATGGCCGAGTGGACCGAGGCGAGTGTCCCTGGCCTTCAATCCCGACTGGAAGAGCGGCCAGTGCCTCTATCTGCCTTGTGATCGGCTATCGATTGAGGGCCACGACGCCTGGCGGACGCAGCACCCCGCGATGATTTGGTCACCGGCAGGCGATATCACACACTACTTGAGGATCGTCCATGACCTTCTCAATTCGAGCGACTATTCGGGCCCTCGCGGCGCCTAAGCACCGGCTGAGCTGCCCCAGGAAAGTGTGGCAGCGAGGACTCGCTGAGGTTGCCAGCCGCGGAGAGGGACGGCACGAGAGTGGCGCGTTCTTGCTCGGTCTCCAAGAAGGTTCGCGTGGCCGAGTGGTGCGATTCGCCTACTACGACGACTTCGACCCGACCTGTCTCGACTCGGGCATTGTCGTCTTCGATGGAGCAGGTTTCGGACCGCTGTGGCAGTTCTGTCGGCAGACTGGACTGAATGTACTTGCTGACTTGCATACGCATGGTGGGCCCGGTCCTGCGCGCCAGATCCCCTACGAGTATCTCGGTCACGTGGCGCTGATCGTGCCGAACTTCGCAACAAACTTCAGGATGCGGGACATAGGCGTCTACGAGTATCTCGGTAGTCACCAGTGGCGCGGTCACAACAGGGGCCGCGCAGGATGCTTCTTCTACACAGGAGTATGGGCATGACAACAAATGCAGTCATTGGACCAGACCAGCTGCATAGGCACCTCAAACTAGTTCTCGACACCGGAGAAGCAGCAAGCCTTGAGGAGGCACAGCGTCTCTTTGACGGCTATCGCCTCGGGATCGTGGTGGAGAGCAGCGTAGCCCACTCGGCGACGTTGCAAGCAACCGTTCTGACGGCGGTGAATGCAGGACGTCGCAGCTTTCTTGGTGGTGTGTGTGTCGAGGGTGCTCTCGATGTGCCTCTGCTTGTGCCTTGGGGCCGCTGCCGCACCCTGGGGGAGGCTATCGTAAATCTGCAAGGGGTCGTGACCAACTGCGCTCCTGGCGTTCCACGGATTGTCATAGGGAGCGAATGCAAACCGCTTATTGACGCAGAATTCGCTGTGCGCGCAACGTTTGATGGCTGGTGTGGGGGCGTTGCACCCCTCGACCACAACCTTCGTCTGCCGGAGCGGCAGGAGTGCGTCCCTGCAGGTGTGCTTGCTGGCGCACTTGGGGTTTCCGAGGCATTCCAGTTCGTCCGCGGTGATAATGCAGTGGCGGGACGACGAGATGTGGGATTGTCACTTTGGCAACCAGACAAGGACATCAATTGGCTCGCTGCCAGCGAGCGCCTGGCTCATCGGTCTCGGTCATCTGGGCCAGGCGTTCCTCTGGACACTCGGACTCCTCCCATACGGCTCTCCGGAAGAGGTCAGCCTCGTACTACAGGATTTCGATGAGCTTGTAGAGGCGAACGATAGTACATCGCTACTCACAACGCGGAGAAAGCTCGGAGTGAAGAAGACGCGGGCTATGGCCCTCTGGTGTGAGTCGCGCGGATTTAGGACTTCGATAATTGAACGTCGCTTTGGAGGAGACATCAGGGGGTTGTTGGAGACGAGCCACGCGTTGCCCTGTGTGGAGTTGACAATGCTCCCGCCAGAGCCGACCTTGAAGATGTCGGTTTCGAGCGCGTCATTGAGGCGGGACTCGGTGCTGGCACCCATGAGTACCTTGCATTTCAGGCTCACACCTTCCCGGCGTACCGGTCTGCGAGGCATCGTTGGGGAACGCCGAGACACCAATCTGATGAGGATGCTGCGGCCGACAAACCGGCGTACCGCGCACTAGCCCAACACGGGATCGACGATTGTGGAATTACAACATTGGCTGGGCGCACGGTTGGGGCGTCATTTGTCGGCGCAGTCACGGCGGCGGTTGTCATCGCCGAACTCATAAGGATGGGCTTGGGCGGACACCGATACGAGATAGTGGATGGGAGCCTGCGTTCACTTGAACTGCGTCAAGCGGTGGTGTGTACCGATGAGGCACCGTTCAATCCGGGGACGACGTCCGCAACTCTGGCGACCGTCTGATCACTAGATCATGAAACAGGCTACAGTCATTTAGCCGTTGCCAGAGGGAAGGGAGGCCCAGAGATGATGGATTACCTAAGGATCGGATTAATTTCAATCGCCCTCATTGTGGTCGCAGTTGTGGTTCTCAACACAGAAGTGGGGACCGAGACCGTCGTCCAGGCCTATTACGAGCACGAACCCCTAAGGTACGAGAAAACCTTTGTGAGGGAGGGAAAGGCGAGGAAGTAGCAATGGGGGTGGCCCCTGCGGGTAACGGTCCCTCAAGTCCAATACGGGCTCAAGAACGTCGACTCTGTCGAGGGAGAGTTTTTGGTGAGTGTCTCCTTCGACACCGGCAGTGACCGCACGAGTGAGAACAGGCACGTAACCCTCGCGCCCGGACAAGAGGAAACCGTAGTTGTAAATTCACCCTTTCGAGGACCGCAGTCAGTTAACGTAAGGATCACACCGTCATACTAGCGGGTAGAGCGGTTGAGGGAAGTTGAAGTCCCTTACAAGGTTTACGACAAGCTGTGGCAACTGAAAGCAACTGTCTTTGATGTCAAGGAATAACAACGCGTTGGTTCCAACGTTGGCCGCTCTTCACCATGGCATTGAGGATGATGAGCAGCTTGCGCATGCAAGCGGTCAGCGCCAGCTTCTTCGTCTTGCCCGCTGCCAGCAACCTCTGGTAGAACTCCCGCAGCACCGGGTTGTGCCGGCTGCCCACCAATGCCCCCATATAAAGGACAGCCCGCACCCGGGCCCGGCCTCCGGCGACGGTCCGCTTGCCCCGCATGTTCCCGCTGTCCCGGTTCATGGGGGCCACACCCACCAGAGCGGCTATCTGTTTCCGGTCCAGGGTGCCCAGTTCCGGCAGATGCGCCAGCAGCGTCAGGGAGAGCCGTTCCCCCACACCGGGAACGGAACGCAGGAGATCGTCCTTCTCCCGCCACACCGGGCTCCGGCGCAGCGTCTCTCGCAGTCCCTGGTCCAAGTCAGACAACTCCTGCTCCAGCCACGCTATGTGGGCTTGGATGCGCGGACGCACGGCCCGGCTGGCCCGGCTGGCCCGGCCCAGACGATTCTTCTCCGCCACAAGCATAGTCATCACCTGGTTGCGGCAGTGGTGAGAGAGTGGAGCTCCTGGGTGTCAGCATCGGGCAGGGGACGCACCGGCGGCTGGACTGCCTCGGCGAAATGGGCCAGCACTCGGGCGTCCAGGGAGTCGGTCTTGGCCAGTTTCCCCGTGGCCTTGGCGAAGTTGCGCACCTGGCGGGGATTGACCACCGCCACCGGCAGGGACGCCGCCGCCAAGGCGGCCGCCAGCGGTATTTCCAAGCCTCCGGTCGCCTCCAGCAACACCATCTCCGGCTCCAGTACCCGCAACTGGGCCACCAAACCGCTGATCCCGGACTCGTCATAGGCTACACTCCAGATGTCGCCCGATGGCCGCAAGGCCACGTCCACCCGGTCCTTGGCCACATCGATGCCCACGTAAGTAGCTTCCTGATTCATATTCACTCCTGGTCGAGGTCCGGCCCTTTCTTGCAAAACGCGGGCTTGAGCGGCCCAAGCAACTGTCCGGGCTCTGCTGGGAAAGGTGCGGCGGACCTCGCTTTCAGACGGCCTGCCGGGACCAAGACCCTGCCGGTCTGCCGCACCCAAAACCACTCCAGTAAACTAAATCCCCACGCCTACCTCAAGATACAAGATCTAAGGCGCTTGTTACGAGCCAGATAGTCTCTAAGCCTCGGACCCTTTTCTTGGCGTATTTGGGATTGTTCGAGTCCTGAGGCGTTCACTGAGTTCGGTGCATCAACAGCCGTCTACCTCAGGGAATTTGTTGTAACCTACAAGCATCACACTGCCGATGCGAGCGACTGTCTTCGCTTGTGCCATGCGGTTCCTGCACGGTGTGAAGCCGCTTCTGCTCCTCGACCTCTTGGTGATCTTGGTGATCTTGGTGATTAGCTCGCCATTCTTCAACCCTCCCAACTAGCGCCAATCAGGACCGTAGACTTCATCGGCATGGAACCTTCCAATGTGTTTGCCCTAATAGGTCCAGAGGTTGTCGCCATCCCTGTAGCCGAAACTCCTGCTCCTCCAAGTAAACATTCTTTCGATGCACTTACCTCCTGGCTATCCAGTCACCCATCTCAAACTCTTCTCACTTCTGTCCGCTCAATCCTACCCCGTCTGAGAAGGGTCGAACCACTCATATGCGACAGATCCCGCAGAGCCAATTATCTGTCCCTGTGATCTTACATGCTGGCATCCAGATTCACCGCCCACGAGTAGTGCAGTCTTCCGTTGCTATTGTGTCTTTCGTATGAAGGTTCTTGATTTTGTCCAGTTTGGTGGACCGCGCCATCCGGTCCTTCTTGACGCCAGACCTGCTCATCCTGGACGACCTGGGGCTCCATCGCCTCGACCCTCAGCAATCCGCGGACCTGTACAAGCTGATCCCGAACCGGCACCGGGTGTCCAGCTTCGTCATAACCAGCAACCGGGCCGTGGACGAGTGGCTCGGTCTCTTCGAGGACCCCATCCTGGGCAACAGCGCTCTCGACCGGTTGGCCAACGCCAGCTACTAGATCGTCATCGAGGGCAGCAGCTACCGGGAACGTCAATCTCAGCATCGCGCGCTGCTGGGCGCAGGCCAGGAAGGAGGCGATTGACCGCTCTGCTGTAACCTGATACAAGTCCAAAACAAGGGCGTTCAGGGTGTCCCAATGTTCGTGAATATCACTGTCCTAATGACCCTGATTTTCGACACCTCAGTGGCGCCGGATACAGGACTATTTGCCCGGGGGTCCCGGTTGGATGGGGGTTAAGGCCAGAGACAACTGGAACTTCGTGAACGGCGTCCTGTGGTGCTGCGCAGTGGTGCCCAACTGAAGGACCTACCACCTACCGGTTACGGCAACCGGGAGCGGCCCCAAGCGTTTCACCCGCTGGGCTAGGTCTGAGAACTGGGAGAAAATACTTAGGAGCTGCTGGAGGACCCGGACAACGAATACGTCATGATTGATTCCACTATAGTAAGGGCCCACTAGTATTACAACGACGATTCGCAAGAAAGGGACTTTGAGCGCCTCTTCATGGAGACCCGCCCGTCCGCTTGACAACTTGTCTTCCGCGAAGCGATTTCCGGCCAAAAATGGACCAAATTGAGGAAGCGTCGTTGTAATACTAGTACCGGTTCCAGATAGATTTGTAAGAATGTGATAAGGCAGTCATACTTGGGTATGATCTTTCTGTGAGGAAGTGCCCAGTCATGGCTGCCATCAAGTATAAAATCAAACTGACCGGGTCCGAACGGACCTGCCTCAATGAGGTTTCCCACCGGGGCAAGGCGCCAGTCCGCACTGTCAAGCGGGCGCTCGCGCTGCTCAAAGCTGACGAAGGACTTCGGGACCGTGAGATAGCCGGTGTGCTTTTGGTCAACGCCGCTGCCGTTGCCAGAGCGCGGAAGCGGTACGTGGAGGAAGGACTTGAGGCCGCCATCAATGACAGGCCGCGGCCGGGCCGGGAGCGCAAGTTGGACGGCAAGCAGGAAGCCCACCTGATCGCCTTCGCGTGCAGCGCAGCGCCCGAAGGACACACGCACTGGACGCTCCAGTTGCTGGCCGGCAAGGTGGTGGAGTTGGAGTTTGCTGAGAGCATCTCCCTTGAGACGGTGCGCCGGATACTCAAAAAATGAACTCAAGCCCTGAATGAACTCAAGCCCTGGAAGAAGAAAGAGTGGTGTATCCCCAAGGTGAGCGGGGAGTTCGTGGCGCGGATGGAGGACGTGCTGGACTTGTACCACCAAGAGTACAACCCGGAGCGTCCGGTAGTGTGTTTCGACGAGACCTCCAGGCAATTGACCGGGGATGTGAGGCCGCCCATCAAGGCCGCCCCCGGACGGGTGGAACGCTATGACACTGAGTACCAGCGAAACGGGACCCGGAATCTGTTCATGATCTGTGAACCGAAGGGTGGGTGGAGGCACGTCGAGGTGACCGGGCGCCGGACTGCCGTGGACTTCGCTTATCAGATGAAGTGGCTGGTGGACAGCGCATACCCTGACGCAGAGGTGATCAGGCTGGTCCTGGACAATCTCAACACCCACAAGCCCGGCTCACTCTACGAAGCGTTTGAGCCGTCCGAAGCCCGGCGCATCGCCAAACGGCTGGAGTTTCATTACACTCCCACTCATGGAAGCTGGCTGAACATGGCTGAGATTGAGTTGAGCGTCTTCAGCAGACAGTGTCTGGACCGCCGTACCGGCGATGAAGCTTTGCTGAGACGGGAGGCCGCGGCGCTCGAACGTGAGCGCAACGAGGCCGCCACCATCATAGACTGGCGGTTCTCCACCCAGAGCCTGCCCTCGGCCACGACCGGGGGACGCTCGCAGTAAGCTCAAACATGTATATCCAATAGAATTAAATTGAAACGGTACTAGGTATTGCAATGGGTTCGGCTGCATCGAGTAGGCAGAACCGTAGTGTTCGGTTGCCCAGATCGAATCGAAGCCCAGCGGCTCAATTAGTTCCCCCATATAGAGAGTGTCATCCATATTCTTGGCGTCAGGCACCGCCGGCGGGCGGTCATAATCTCCCTCCATCAGACGGTCCCAGTCGCCTTGGTTGTAACCAGTGACCATCACTCCACAATGCATTGGTGTTTTCCTCCTCCAAGTGCGCCAGCTCGGCACGGGTCCAGGTTAATCCTTCGAACGGCAAATTGCCGGGTTAGTATAACTGTTCCTTTGGGTTGGCATCGGGAATCGGCGGCCAAGTCAGTTGGATCATCCATGAACCTCAGTCTCCGGCGGCACAAAAACACCCCGGCCCAGACAAGTCCTGTAGGTGATCTATCGGGGCGTATCAGGCCATGGCCCTTCGATGATAACCGTTCGGCTCCAATCTGCAGCCAGGGAGGTAGGTCAATCGGCGTCGCCGTGGGTAAACGCGGTACACGGGAAAGCCGTTATACTATTCAGGCGCATCGCTGGCGAGGCTGGGCCGCTGAATGGACCGGAAGGAGTATTCGAATGGATGTCGGAATGATGATGATATTCTCGAGTTACGGCTGGGAAAATGGCTCGGACGGCCAGATGTGGGAGGAGGAGTTGCGCCTCGCTGAAATCGCGGCCGATGAGGGGTTTGATTGCCTCTGGTCCGCAGAGCATCATTTCAACGATTATTCCTTCGTGCCAGACAATATCCAGTTAATGACCCACATTGCGGCGAAGCATCCTGACATCGATGTGGGGACAGCCGCCGTGATCCTTCCCTGGCATGAGCCGTTACGGGTGGCGGAGAACGCTGTAGTTCTCGACTTGTTGAGTAACGGCCGACTCCGGCTGGGGTTCGGGCGAGGTCTCGCGCGGCGGGAATTCGAAGCCTTCGGTATCAGCATGGATGAATCGCGGGAACGCTTCGACGAAGCGGCGCCCATGATCGTAGAGGCTCTTGGGACCGGCTTTATCGAGGGCAACGGGACTTACTACAAGCAGCCCCGCACGGAAATCCGGCCCAGGCCTCAGCATTCCTTCGACGGCCGTATCTACGCCGTCGCAGCTAGTGAGGAATCTGTTCTCTCGGCAAGCAAACTTGGCGCGCATATCATTATGTTCGCGGACCGCCCCTGGGAAATGCGGATGCCTGGGATCGAGCGTGGCCGCGCCTTACACCGTGAATTCCACGGCACGGAGCCACCAGCCCTGATGCTCAGCGAATTCGTCGTCTGCGGCACAGATATTGCCCAGTGTGAGGAAGAAGCGCGTCAATATCAAGGTAAATTTGTCGAAAGCAATTTTTACCACTACGAATTTCTTGGAGACCATTTCCGATCGGTGAAGGGTTACGACGCTTATCAGCAGAAGGCCGAGATCGCGCGTTCCGCTGGTCTCGAAGGGGCAGTCGAAGGCTTCATGAAGGCGGCTAGTTGGGGCACGCCGGACAAGATTCTACGGGGGCTTGAGGAACGCCGGGCCCTGCTCGGCAATTTCGAGTTGAACGTCGCTTTCCGCTTCGGTGGCACGCCTTTCCATATTGCGGAGCGGGGCCTGAAGCTCTTCGCTAAAGAAGTGCTGCCGGTCCTCAAGTCCTGGTAGTCGCTTAGGCTGTTACTTGAAGCGGCCAACCAAACAGAGCATTAGAATCCAATAAAACCCTGACGTTGCCGCTCACCCCAGAGCCGCCGGCCAGGGTTGGAAGTCCCCGAGTCATTGAAACTTGCGCGAATTGGCTCTTGGCTCGGCAACAAAGTACACTCTTTACACGAAGCCTCTCAACTGGACAGTGCGAGCCACCCGCTCCACCGCAATATCGAATGTTGCCTGTCGCGGGCTTAGACCGCCTTCGTTAGCCCTAGCCATTACGGTGTGGTAGGCCGGGACAATCCGGTTGTGGAGTTCCTCGTTGACCCTTTCTTCACTCCAGTCAAACTGCTGGATGTTCTGCGTCCTGCTTTGGGGTCTAGCCGAGCTTGTAAGCCGGGCTTCCTCTGCCGTACCATTGACCTTATGCTGCTCACCATATCTACAACGCATCAGCCTGCAACCGACCTCGGGTTTTTGGTGCATAAGAACCCTGCTCGATTTCAGTCCTTCAAACTCCCGTTCGGCCGGGCTGATGTTTTCTACCCTGAAGCGGAGAATGACCGCTGTACTGTCGCGCTTCTTCTGGACATTGATCCGATAGGCCTTGTACGTCCGAAGCCGGGTGCGGCCAACGCCGGCGGCTGGCTTGAGCAATATGTGAATGATCGCCCCTACGTCGCGTCGTCGCACCTAAGCGTGGCTATCGCCTCAGTATTCGGTAGTGCGCTGTCCGGCAATAGCAAAGAGCGCCCTGAATTAGCAGAGCTGGCGATTCCCTTAGAGGCTCGAATTTCGGTGGTCCCATCCCGAGAAGGAGAGAACCTGATCAGAAAATTGTTCGAGCCTCTTGGTTACACTGTTGAGGTTCAGGGTCACCCTCTGGATGGGCGCTTTCCTGAGTGGGGTGACAGCCCTTACTTCAGCGTGGGCCTCACGGCGGAATCTCGGCTCCGGGACCTACTCGCACATCTGTATGTGCTTCTGCCGGTGCTGGACGACGACAAACATTACTGGGTCGGTGACGATGAGGTAGCCAAGCTGTTGCGCTTCGGTGAGGGGTGGTTGAACAGCCATCCGCAGCGAGACCTCATCTCACGCCGTTACCTGAAACGCCAACGTGACCTTGTGCGCCAGGCCCTGGCCCAACTCCTTGACGCTGGGCAAACTGGTCCAATGGCCGCCGGAGCGCGGCAAGAGCAAGAAGAAGAGCAACTTGAAGCCCCTCTTCGATTGGGGGAGCAGCGAATTCAAGCAGTCCTGTCCACGGTCCGCTCGCTTGGCGCAACCAGGGTGCTCGACCTCGGATGCGGCGAAGGAAGGTTGATGAGCGAGTTGCTTGGTGAGCCGTCGCTTCGTTCGGTTACCGGCCTGGACGTCTCGCACCGGGCGTTGTCAGCGGCTCGAAATCGGTTGCATCTCGATACTCTGCCCAACCGGCAGCGGGAGCGCGTCACCCTGCTCCACGGATCGTTGACCTACAAGGATAAACGGCTATCCGGCTATGACGCGGCGATAGCGATGGAGGTAATCGAGCACATAGACGCCCCGCGGCTTGACATGTTTGAGGAGGTCGTATTCGGCCACGCCAAGCCCGGTGGGGTCATCATCACGACGCCCAATGCGGAGTACAATACTCTCTTCGACGGACTGCCTGCTGGAACGTTCAGGCATAGGGACCACCGGTTCGAGTGGACTCGGGGGCAATTTCAGGACTGGTCGCAGCAAGTCGCGGACCGCCGGAAGTACGACGTGCGCTTCCAGGCCATCGGTCCTGAGGACCCCATTCACGGCCCCCCGACTCAGATGGGTATCTTTACCAAATGAAGATCACCATTCCGGAATTGTGTCTCGTGGCGCTCATCGGCCCTACGGGGTCGGGAAAGTCGACCCTGGCGTCCGAGCACTTCAAGCCCACGGAAGTCGTGTCTTCGGACGTCTGCCGCGCTATGGTAGCGGATGACGCCACTGACCAGGCCGCGACGCCCGACGCCTTCGCATTGGTCAACTTCATCGCGGCTACACGCCTGCGGGCTGGCCGCCTCACCGTCATTGATGCGACCAGCGTACAGCCGGAAGCCCGTAAGCCTCTGGTTGGACTCGCCAGGGAGCATGATTGCTTCCCGGTGGCTATCGTGCTGAACATGCCGGAAGCAGTGTGCCTGGCCCGCAACAAAGACCGCCCCGACCGGCCGTTCAGTCCGAGAGTTGTTCACCGCCAGGTGGAACAGCTCAGACGGTCGCTGCGTGGACTGAAACGCGAGGGATTCCGGTCCGTGTTCGTGCTCAACTCTCCTGAAGAGGTGGATCAGGTCAGCATAGAGCGCGTGCCGTTATGGACCAACCTCCAGCACGAGCGCGGGCCCTTCGACATCATTGGCGACGTCCACGGGTGCTTCGATGAACTTGTCCTTCTCCTCGAACGGCTCGGGTACCGGGTGACGGCCCGCGCTGACGGTGCTGAGGGGACCGGCTTTTCTGTTACACATCCGCAAGGGCGCAAGGCCGTCTTCGTTGGCGATCTGGTAGACCGCGGCCCGGGCGTTGCCGAAGTGCTCAAACTCGTGATGTCCATGGTGGGGGATGGTGTCGCACTGTGCGTAGCAGGCAACCACGAGTCCAAGCTCGTCCGTAAGCTCAAGGGCAGGAACGTACAGGTATCACACGGACTGGCGGAATCACTCGCACAGATGGAGATGGAGACCCCTGCGTTCCGGGAGCAGGCCGCCTCGTTCCTGGACGGACTGATAAGCCACTATGTTCTCGATGGAGGAGAATTGGTGGTGGCCCACGCGGGCATGAAGCCGGAATATCAGGGCCGTGCGTCGGCGCGTGTTCGAGACTTCTGCCTTTACGGCGAGACCACGGGAGAAACCGACGAGTGGGGGCTCCCAGTGCGCGCCAACTGGGCAGCCAGCTATCGCGGACGCGCGATGGTGGTCTACGGCCATACCCCGGTAGTGGAACCCGCCTGGCTCAACCGCACCATGAACATTGATACAGGCTGTGTCTTCGGTGGCAAGCTGACCGCGCTCCGGTACCCGGAAACAGAGCTTGTGTCGGTCCCGGCGGCGCGGGTCTATTACGAGCCGGCGAAACCTTTAGGTGAGGCTATCCAGTCTGAAGAGCCTTCCGTGCCAACCGAGGCTCGCGCAAAGGACCTTCTCGACATTGACGATGTGCTAGGGAAGCGGATCGTATCGACCCGGCTGCGCGGCAATATTACGGTGCGGGAAGAAAACGCTGCGGCAGCTCTCGAGGTGATGGGCCGTTTTGCCTTGGACCCCCGCTGGTTGGTGTACCTCCCGCCCACAATCTCGCCGTGTGAAACTTCTAAACTCCCCGGCATGCTTGAGCATCCAACAGAGGTGTTTACTTACTTCCGGAATAACGGCGTGTCCAGCGTAGTCTGCGAAGAGAAACACATGGGCTCACGGGCTATCGTCGTTATCGGGCAGGACGCGGCGGCCATCGAGCGGCGGTTCGGGATCACCGGCGAGGGTATTGGCGCCTGCTACACTCGGACGGGACGAAGGTTTTTTGAAGACCGAGTTCTTGAGGGGCGGTTTTTGGAACGTGTCGCCGGGGCGTTTACAACCGCCGGTCTTTGGGAAGAACTGGAGACCGATTGGGTGGTGCTGGATTGTGAACTCATGCCCTGGTCCGTCAAGGCGCAGGAGCTTCTCCGCGAGCAATACGCGGCGGTTGGAATCGCAGCGCGGACCGGCCTCACCGCCGCCAAAGATGTCCTTCAGCAGACGTCCGCTCGTGGCACGGACGCTGGTGGCACGGAAGCCGGTGAGTCCCTGGTGAGAGTCGAAGAGCGCCTACGCCTGGCGGAACTCTACACCGACTCCTATGCACGGTACTGCTGGCCGGTAACGTCGCTCGCCGATATCAAACTGGCGCCATTCCACCTGCTGGCGAGCGAGGGACGGGCGCATACCGGCCAGGACCATCTGTGGCATCTGGAGGCTGGCAGGCGCCTGGGCCAAGCCGATCCTGGCTTGCTCCAGGAAACCAATTACAAAGTAGTGGACCTGAACGGCTCGGACGAGATTGAGGCTACGCAATGGTGGGAGGAACTTACCGGCAACGGCGGCGAGGGTATGGTCGTGAAGCCGTTGGACTTTATTGCGAGGGGCAAACGAGGATTGGTGCAACCCGCTGTGAAGTGCCGCGGTTCTGAGTACCTGCGGATTGTTTACGGCCCGGAGTACACGCTGCCGGAAAACATAGAACGTCTACGAAATCGCGGCCTGTCTACGAAGAGGTCGCTGGCGCTTCGGGAATTTGCGCTTGGTGTCGAGGGTCTGCGGCGCTTTGTTGAGCGAGAGCCTCTGTACCGGGTACATGAGTGCATCTTTGCGGTGCTTGCCCTTGAAAGCGAGCCGGTTGACCCGAGGTTATGAAAGGCAACCCTGCCGGATTATTATGTAAAGAATCAACTCGTCCTGCCCAAGAACCTGGAGGACTTGGACCGTCTCCAAAGCCAACGAAGACACTCACGGGACGACCAACAACTCGATAAGCTGTACTGCGGACCATTAAAAAACTATCTCATAATCAACTGGTCCTGCTGATATACCGGCATCGCCGACCGAAGCCCATAGACTCCCGCCCCCGTTCAAGCCGGGGTCAGGCTCCACGCGGTAATGACGGGTTGCGGCGGCGGGACATCGTTAGCGGATTATCACAACGATGACCTATGTGGGATCCAGCCGCTCCGCCCCCACGAGTCTGAGCAGTTACCAGCCAAGAGAAAATTGCGAAACGTTGTGCTTCGCCAGATACTGGCCTGTATCACTACGAAAATACCAACTCGTCTTTCCCGCGAAAGCGGGAATCCACTACGATAGCTCTGGTCTCCCGCTTTCGCGGGAAAGACGGATGGGGGCAGTGGAGTTTCGCAATTTTCTCGGGGCAAGTGCATATTCGCCCAACGCCAACAAGAACGGGTATAATTTTTGCTAACCAGTGTAAAATCCGATTAGCTATAGTGCTCAGTTCCAATGTCTAACCGGGGAAAAGGGCATAATGGGTTGCCCCACAAAATATTGAAGAGGAGAACGATATGTCAGCGAAAGTCAAAGGCCTCGGTCATATTGGTTTCTACGTTCATGACCTCGATCTCATGAAAGACTTCTATGCGAATTTCATGGGCATGACGCTGACCAAGGTCGGTCCGCTCGGGGCGTTTTTCAGTGCTGACCCGGAGGCCGTCGACCACGAGATAGCACTGATTAACGGACGGACTTCGCTCGAAGACCCGCACTGGATCCAGCAGATTTCAATGCGCGTGGGTTCCCTCGATGATCTCCGTGACTTCAATCGTCGCATCCAGGCGCACGGGTACCAGCTAGACCGCATCGTCACTCATGCGAGCGCTATTGGTTGCTATTTCCGCGATCCGGAGAACAACCCCACCGAGGTGTTCTGGCTTACCGGCTTTCAGTCGTGGGCCCAGATCGGCATCCCAATCGACATTGACCAGTCGGACGAAGACGTTATGGCAGAGGTGCTTCGGTCTTGGGAGACGGTTCAAAACGTCGAAATGGGCAAGCCGGCTAGCCCGGAAACACTCAACGCCATCCGCGAGCTGAACTCGGCTGCGGCCGCCAGCCGGTAGCCCCGCGGGTCGACCCAGACGAGAGCCCCTTCTACTGCGAGTATTCATAGACCGAAGCTTGGACCGAAGCTTGGACCGAAGCTTGGACCGAAGCTTGGACCGAAGCTTGGACCGAAGCTTGGTCAAGGTCTGCATAAATGGAAAGCAGTGTGCCGCGGTGCGAGACTATCCCGGCCGGAAAGATTGCGCCGGCGTCTCGTTGCGCTCCCGGAGTGCGGACGCTGAGCTGAACTCGCTGGATTCGTGGCAGATAGAGAGCATCTACGGGAATCAGCGCCCGACAGCAGGGCGGCATCGCCCTTCTGAGAGGGGAGGTGACTGCATTAACCATGACCCGGGACCTGCCGTCAGTCGCCCTGAGGGCTCGCTCGCATCGCCGCGAGCCCTTCAATTAGGCTCGGTTGTGCCAGACCCAGTAATCGCATCGTCCGGACACAGTCCAGCCCCAGCAAATCTGGGTTCAGAGACGCCGCGTCCTGCTCCTGTGCGCCGGAGCCCGCCAATACTCCCGCAGCGGCGCTCGTCGGGACCACCTGCCCGCGGTCAAGGCGGAACGCCTCGGCAACCGCGCAGGCAAAATCATACATGCTCACCCAATCTGCGCCAGCCACGTGGTGGATGCCCAAATAATCTTCCTCAACCAACTTTGCGATGGCGTCGGTTAGGTGTTCAACGTAAATCGGAGTCCTATATACATCAGTGGGGGCAATGTAAGATTGGCCGCTGCGAAGTCGTTCGATCAACCAGGGGGCGAAATTCCGTTGTCCCGGCTCCGGCCAGCCATATACGATACTGGTCCGGAGAATATTCCACGGGGAGGACAGTTTCGCCACTTCCTGCTCAGCCTCCCATTTGGTCTGACCGTAGTGGGTGGTGGGTCCTGGGGTAGCATCCTCCGGGTAGTACCCGCGCTCCCCCCCGAATACGTACTCGGTAGAAACGAAGACCAACTTTGCCCCGTGCAGGCTGCTTAGCCGGGCTACCGAAGACGTGGCGGACACGTTGACCGCCGTGGCCCTCTCCGGGTCTCGTTCGGCAGTTCTGATGTCGGCGATGGCCGCAAGGTGTACGACCACATTAGGCCGGGCTAGTTGAAATACCTGTTCCAACCCCGCCGCGTCGGTCAGTTCGACTCGGCGCCAGGAGTTAGCGTCGTCACGAGGGGCGCGAGACCGGAAGGTGCCAACGACTTCATGGCCGGGCGTCTCATTTAGGCGCCGGACCAGGTGTTGTCCAATGAAACCGCTGGCTCCGATGATTAAGACCCGCAACAGAGGTCATCCCCTTCCGGACCGGTGACCAAAACCTCGATGAGCTTATACGTTGGGTCAGTCCTGTCCAATATATCCTGGCTTACGAATAGAACACCGGCCATCAGGAATATGGCTTTTGCGATTCATGTCCAAAGAGTTATACCATGCACAATCAAAAAGTGCGGGCTATCTGCGGGTTGGACTCAGGGTCTTTTCATTCTCGTCCTGACCTCACCCCGTCGTTCCGGCCCCCGTTCAAGCCGGGGGCAGGCTCTTCGCGTGAACTTTCTATTCTCATGGTAATGGCGAGTTGCGGCGGCGGGACATCGTTAGAGGATCGTCACGAAGATGACCGATGTGGGATCCAGCCGGTCCGCCCCACGAGTCTGAATAGTTACGAGGTTGGCTCGCGCGTTGTCATGTGCGGTAAGCCCACCTATAATCCACGAAAGGCCGGTCTCCATTGCCCGATCAGACGGAGAACAGGATAACTTCCTGGGAGGTTACAAGTGGCAACTGCCAAAGTGAACGGCGCGGACATCTACTACGAAGAATCCGGGAGCGGCCCGCCCATCATTCTCTCTCCCGGCGGGCTCCAGGGAGCCGCCAGTAGTTACCATGGGGTGATTGACGCTCTATCCCGGGAACACCGCGTGGTGGTCTACGACCGCCGCTTCGGAGGCCGGTCCCGCAGCCCGCTGGTAGTGCAGACCTGGGACATGGTGTGCGATGACGTATTCGGCTTGATGGATGCTCTGGGGATAGACCGGGCCTATCTCGGCGGCGGGTCTTTTGGGGCGGCCATCTCACTGGGCTGCGCCTTCCGGCGTCCGGACCGCGTGCGCGCCATCTTCCCCTCCAACATTGCCGGAGGGGTCATTTGCGACGGCTACCTCACTGGGAAGCTGTTCAAGAGCATGGATATGGCGGAAAAGGAAGGCATTTCCGCGGTGGTTGAAGCGTTCGATGCCGACGACCGCTTTTCCCCCTTCAGTCCGGAGATAGCCCAGTCCGATTCCGGGTATCGCAAGTCTCTGGAAGCCATGAATACAGACGACTTCCTCCAGGTAATGCGCGACACTATTTACGCTCTTTTCGACGGCCGGTATCCGACGCTGGGGATGACCGAAAAGGCATTGAAGAGCATCCAGGTCCCTGGGATGGTGATGCCGGGGAACAACGACGTTCATCCCAGGCGTGTGGCTGAGATGGTCCACCGTTTGGTGCCCAATTGTAGATGGGCGGAGGTGCGGCCCCACAGCGAGGAACCGGCCAAATACGCGGAACATGTGCTCCAGTTCCTGTCAACAGTGGAGGCCGGCAGTCCCTAGGGGGCCGGGTGATGGAGCGGCTGGACACAGTCGCTGTCCGGTTGCAAGGCTTCGCCGGGGCAATCCCGTCTTGAATTAGGCTGCTGACACCTCGCCCTTCCCACCTGCGGTAACCACCCGTTACCATAAACATTGTCGGATGACGGCCCCGGTCCAAATCCCCAACCGGCTACCCAGGCTCATTAGCTCGGAACGGCACACATTGGCCCCAATAATAAAAAAACTCCGGCCGTGCCGCACGCCGGATGATGACCCTGCCCGTGACACCTTGCCGTCGGGGCTGTCCACCGGCCTACTCCTGGACTCGCAATAGTTACCCTGGACTGGTCTTCCAGCCGTCCCATCGAAAACTTGGACCCGGATTGTCGATGTGACAGATCGTGGCCAATACGAGCAATTCCGGGTCAAGACCTGCCACGTACTGGATACGCGGGCCGGAACGACGAGGGGGCGCCGGCTTGATAATCGAAAGGCCCAAAACACTTCCCCTCGTTCTCCCCTGTATTTGCGTCGATTGGATATAATGGTTGCCTGGGCAAAATAATATGTTACTCGCATCCAACATCAGCAAAGCCTACTCGACCAGGACTCTTTTCAGCGGTCTAACCTTTAGCGTGGCCGCCGGAGAACGTATCGCGCTGATTGGCGCCAACGGCTCCGGCAAGACCACGCTCATGGATATTCTGGCAGGGGATATGACTCCGGAAACCGGGAGCATATCCACGCAGCGCGGCGTCACCATAGGCTATCTCAAGCAAGAGCCCGCGTCGTTTAACGGCAAGCCTCTGCTCCGGGAGGTGTTGGACGCCAGGTCAGACGTGATAGCTCTCATGGACCGGATTGCTGCCACACGTGAGGTCCTGTCATCGGAGACCGGTCCCGTAAAACAGGGGGACCTGTTGGAACGCCTCAGCCGGCTTGACGCGGAGTTGGAGGCCGCAGGCGGAGACGACCGGGAACACGAGGCCAAGGCGATCCTCTCCGGACTTGGGTTTAAGCAAAGCGACTTTCTCCGGTCCATGGGCGAGTTCAGCGGCGGCTGGGTCATGCGGGCAAGCCTTGCCAGGATACTATTCCAGGACCCCGGCCTGCTGCTCCTGGACGAACCGACCAACCACTTGGACCTCGAAGCAAATCTGTGGTTCGAGAAGTACCTGGCCTCTTTCCAGGGCGGGGTGCTCGTCACATCTCACGACCGCGCTTTTCTGAACCAGGTTGCCACCAAGGTCCTTGCCATCGAGGCGGACGAGGTGGTGCTCATGAAGGGCGGCTATGACGATTACCTCGTTGCGCGGGAGCGGTCCCTTCAGGTCAAGCAAGCGGCGGCGGCCAGGCAGGAGCGCGAGATACAGAAGCAGATGCGCTTTGTGGAGCGTTTCCGCTCCAAGGCCAGGAAGGCCAGCCAGGTGCAAAGCCGTTTGAAGCAGCTTGAGAAGGTGCAGATTATCGAGCTGCCAAGGGCGACCAAGAAAATCCGGTACTCGTTCCCGGAGCCCCCGCGCAGCGGTTCCAATGTCATTTGGCTGTCCAACGTGAGCAAGTCCTACGGCGATAACGCTGTGTATCGCGGCATGAATCTGGAGCTTTCTCGCGGAGACCGTGTCGCCCTGGTGGGACCGAACGGCGCGGGCAAGACGACCATGTTGAAGATACTGGCAGGCGTCCTTCCCTTTGATGAGGGAGAAAGAAAGACCGGACACAACGTGGTGACGGCCTACTACGCACAGCACGTCCTCGAACTCTTAAACCCCGACAATTCGATAATTGAGGAACTGCAACAGGCTGCTCCAAGGGAGTCGGAGCAGAACCTGCGTACCACCCTCGGCGGCTTCCTGTTCAGCGGCGACGATGTACGCAAACCGATTTCTGTACTTTCCGGCGGGGAAAAAGCGCGGGTTGCCCTGGCCAAGCTGCTCCTCCAACCGAGCAACCTGCTCCTGATGGATGAGCCTACCAACCACCTCGATATCGCCTCCAGGGAGATACTCGCGGACGCCCTCGAGGACTATCACGGCACGATCTGCCTCATTACCCACGACCGGACCCTCATTCGTCAGGTCGCCAACATGATAATCGAGATCGACGGTGGCAAGCCGACGGTGTTCCCGGGCGACTACGACAGTTACCTGTACCGGAAACAGACCGAGACCGTGAAGATAGGCGTCAATGCAACAGCCAACGGAGCGGCCGGCGCTGACTCGGGACAGGGACCCGGCAGGAGACGCTCCGGCCGGCCGCTGAGCGCCGAAGAGGATCAACGCCGGTTACTGAACAGGGAGGCCCGCAGGCTGGCGATGCGGATAGAGGAGATAAATGTCTCGTTGTCCGGCCACGAGGCCCGGATAACGGAGTTGGAGACCTTGTTCTCCACGCCGGACCAGTTTGGCGACCCGGAGCAGCTCGCGTCCTCAGGAGAACAGTACATTGTACTCAAAGAGGAGGAGCAATCGCTCTGGGATGAGTGGGAGAGGCTGTCTTTGCAGGCGGAGGAAATCGACAGCAAGCTGGTGGCTCTGAAGGGAAGTTAGGCCGCCAATTCCGGTCGTCGCCAGCTATCTCTTTTCCAGTTGACGGCTCTTCGACGAGACTCGCGCTGGAATTCCATTCCAAAAGAACAGGCCGCACCCGGAAATCAACCAACAGGTTGCGGCCTGTCTTCAGGTTATCCATTCAGCGGCACGACCCGAGCTTGACGGCCTAGATGGGCAGGTAGACCGCCTGACCCGTCATGGCGCTGCGGTACACCGCTTCCGACCACTCCATGTAGTGTACTCCGGTCTCGAAGGCCGCCATGTCCACCTTTTCTTTGCCTCGTATGGCGTTGGTGAATTGCTCCTCCACCCGGTACCTGGCCTGGGTTTCCGGGGGATTGGGAACTTCCGCGAGTTCCCGGTCCCCGCGCTTCCCGGCCCAGACCTTGCGTTGAGGGTCGACGTGGATCGTGCCCTCGGTGCCGAACATCCAGATGTGATTGCCTCCATTGAGTCCGGAGGTGGCGCTCATCTTCATGTGGACCTGTGCCCCGTTGGCCAACTCATACAGAATATCGACGTGGTCGGGAATAGTGACCGAGGCAGGATATCCATTCTCGTCCTTCCGGTATGGCACATGGATCTTGGACATAGCGATGACCCGGTTCCCCCGGCCCAACCAGCGCATCATCGACTCGTAGGACGCCCCGATGTTGAGGGTGTTGTAACCGCTGAGCGACCGGTCCTGGCGCCAGTGCAGGGGACTGTCAAAATCGGCGAAGTTGTTCTGCAGGGACGTGAAGTCCACCGACAACAGCTCGCCCAGGTGGCCCTCGTCGATCAAACGCTTTAGCACGTTATCGATGGTGTAGCTGGTGGACGTCGGGGTTAGTTGACAGACCAGGTGCGGATGGGCCCTTGAGGCGGCGAGCATATCGCGGGCTTCCGCCGCGTCGGAGGCCATGCGAGCCTCAGTGAGGACGTGTTTGCCAGCTTCCAAAGCGGCCAGGGTCATCGTGCGGTGCATGTAAGGCCAGGTGCCGATGCACACAGCGTTAATGCTCTCGTCGTCCAGCAACTCCCGCCAATTACTGTAAACCGTTGCGATGTTGAATTGATCGGCGATGGCCCTCCCCGATTCAATGCTCCGGTTGGCCACCGCCACGATCTCGCAGTCGTCTACACCCTGAAACCCGGGGATGTGACGCGCCCGTACATTGCCGCCAGCCCCTATAAGCCCCACTCGGATTTGTTCGTCAGCCATCAGTTGCCTCCTCCGTAAATACGCTGAAATGTTAATGATTGAATGGTGTTAGGTCTTCAGATGCTCATCAAACCACCCCAAGGTCTCTTGCCAGGCCGAAGTGGCGGCCTCCTGATTGTATCGTTGCCCGGTGTCGTTGAAGAAAGCGTGTCTTGTTCCTGGGTAGGTCATTACCCGGTAGTTTTTCCCGTTTTGCTGCAACGCCGCCTCTAATTCCGGGACTCCGGAGTTGATCCGGTCGTCATCGCCCGCGTAGATTCCCAGGACTGGTGCGTTCAGGTTGGGGACCTCGTCCAAGGGCGGGGCCGACCCATAGAAGGGGACCGCCGCCGCAATCTCCGGGTTCCGCACCGACATGAGCCAGGTCAATCCGCCCCCGAAACAGAACCCCGTTACCCCAATCCGGTCTGCCCGGACGTGGGCCAGCGTCTGGAGATAATCAACACTGGCGTTCAAGTCGGCCATAAATTCATCCTGGGTAATCTCCCGCAGCGCGTCCCTGGCCTGGCCGCTGTCAGCAAATGTCCCCGTCCCGCCCTTACGCGAAAGCAAGTCGACGCTCAACGCCGTATACCCTTGCAGAGCGTAACGCCGGGTAATGTCGGGGAAATGGGGTTGCATCCCCCGGTTTTCGTGGATGATTAGAATCGACGGGTTGGGCCCGCCTTCTTTCGGTCGAGACAAATACCCCATCATTGTGGCGGCGGCGGCGAATTCCACCGGTCCAGCCTCAATGCGGGGGGCGTCAGGAGACACCGCCTCTCCCGGCCCCGGCGTGGGGACAACCATGGGAGTGGGCGCCTCAGTGGAGCAAGCCAGACCGCTCAAAAACATTCCTCCCACCACTGCGCCTCCGCCAATTATCGCCATCCGCCGCAGAAACTCCCGCCGGTCGACCCGCATACTGAGCAAAATATCGCTTCCTCCAACCTTGCCGCCCTTAGCGTGGGTCATTATAGTTCCCCCCACATTAATTCCTTAGGATTCAACCGCTAATTTGAATATGGTACTGCGTACAGTCAAGATGGGGCCAGCACTCTCCCATTTACCCGAACATCCATCGCTATCCAAAAGGGACTGACCTATCCTCTCAGCGTGCCGTGGGCCAAGCGCGTCGCACCGCAGTTTGATTCGATGCCCTCCAGGGTGGTGGCCGAGGCAGGGCTCCGCGCTGCTGACTTATTGAAGGACACTGAATGATGGGTTTCGGAAGCGAAAACCAGTATACTTCCAGACATAGTGTCGTCATTGATCCCCTACGGAAGGGGAAATCTATACGTAGAGGCGGTTGCTGCTATGGAAAAGAACTATAGTATATGCGTAGGAGCTGTAGGCTTCGGAGGCGGGGTCTGGCATAGCCCGGACAGCGGGGAGAACTGGAGCCGGATCAGAGACCCCTTCCCCCTGGGTTGCCAGGTCCGGGCTCTGGCGGTTTACCCCGACGACCCCAGGCGCATCCTGGCCGGATCGGACCACGGCATATACCGCAGTGAAGATAAGGGCGCCACATGGGAGAAGCTGTGGTCGCCCATGGACGGCATACCGATCTGGTCGATCGCCATCGACCCCGAGGACACCCAAACTATTTTGTAGGCATCAAACCCGCGGCCCTCTTCCGCTCCCGGGACGGCGGCAATAGTTGGACGAAGCTGTCCGTACAGATGGCCCAAGAATGTCATATCGGCCCTCCGATGGTGACTATGTTGATGGTCGACCCGAAGGACCACCGCACCGTTTGGGCTGGAGTTGAGGTGGATGGCGTGTACCGCAGTCTGGATGGCGGGGACACCTGGACCCATATTCAAGGTGGAGTCAATCCCGACATCCACGGCATGGCTATCAGTCCAGGGGAGCCGAACAAGGTCCTGGCCAGCACTCCCCGTGAAATCTTCGCCACCACAGACATGGGTGAAAGCTGGCAGTCTGTGGTCACCACCGACCGGTTTATTCTGCCCTACAGCCGGGGTATCGCCATCAAGCCGGATGACCCCAACGTGATCTTCGCCGCGGTCGGAGACACGGCCATAGGCAGCACCGGGGCGATCCAACGGTCCAAGGACGCTGGTGAGACCTGGGAGACACGGCCTCTGCCGGTGGAGCCCAATTCCAACATCTGGTCCATTGCCACACACCCCGCGGACCCGGATTTCGTTCTCGCCTCCAGCCTGCTGGGTGAGGTTTATTCGAGCAGCGACGCCGGCGATTCGTGGCAAAAGCTAAAGCGAGAATTTAGCGAAGTCGGGGCGATGGCCTGGGTACCTAACTAGGCTTGCGCGGAGGAATTCGACCTACTAGAATGGCCCCTGCTTTAGTGCTAAAGCAGGGGCCATTAGCGGTCTAGGTATATGCAGTTCCTAGTTGGCTAACAGGTGTCGCACCAAATCTGGTCCCACTGTATGTACGCACCACGGCCAGCCGGGTCTATGAAGTTCTTTATCCTGGTGTTCACGGGCCATGCGCGGACCGAGAAATACACGTTGGCCCACGAGTGGTCATCCATTAGCAATTGGTTGACCTTAAGCACCGCATCCCGTCGCTTCGCAAAGTCGGTCTCCGTGTTTATCAGTGTCCAGAGGGGCTCGGCCTCCTCGTTGTAGTAGAAGGTCCTCTGGGTATGTGATGTGCTGCCCTTCCTGTAGGAAGCAGCCGAAGCGTCCGGATCCGGGAAGCTGAAACCGACGGCCTGAATCGCGAACTGGTAATTCCCCGCCCTGTATTCGTCGTACCCTGCCGTGCTCTCCAGAGACCTGGTGTTTATGTCCCACTCCAGCCACCTCTCTAACTGGGACTGGATGATCAGCATTATGTCGCAGTACTCCACCACCAGCCGGCATGTGAGTTGAACCTTGGTCCCTGGGCCTGCGCCCGCGGCTTCCATTAGTCTCTGCGCCTCTGCTATGTCGTCTGGGTGCTTCTCCCCGTCCAGTTCACGCATACCGGGCATCTGCAGGGCTTCCTCGCATGGGAAGCTCCAGCCGAAGCCGCAGGGTATCGGCGTCCCCATGAAGCCCCTGCCCGCGGTGATGGTCTCGATTACGGGCTGCCGGTGTACGATCAGGTTCATGGCCTTTCTCACGCGGGGATCATCAAAAGGCGCCTTTTTTGTATTCATCATTACGCCCCTGGGGTTGTCGGGTACGGTCGTAGTGATGAGTCTCAGCTTGTCCCCCATCTCTTCCTGAAGTTTCACAACATCGGGAATGTTCAGGTTGGTTACGTAGTCGGCGCTCATTAGCACCTGCTCCGTCTTGTAGGCGGCTATGATGGTGCCTATGTCGATTATGGGGAAGAAGCGGATGCCGTCGAGGTACGGCCTCCCCTCGAGGTGGTAGTTCGGGTTCCTCTCCAGTTCGGTTACGATGTCCTTGTCATACTCAACGAACATGTAGGGGCCGGTGCCCACGAGAGTACCTTCGTTGGGTACCTTGAAGGTGCCGTGTTCCGCTATCGCATCCTCGGAGAGAATCGGGAAACGGTATGTGGCGAACGTGGTCAGGAAGGCGATGCTGGGGAAGTTGAGGTGCATAGCCAGTGTCCCCTCGTCCACCGCTTCCCAGTCTTTCATATAAACTTGGACCGTCTGCGCGTTGCCGAGAGTACGGCCCTGGAGCTCCTCTTTAACTTCCGGGAACTCGAGTTCATCGGGAGTGAAGGCGGTTGTGAGGGTGTGGAGGACGTCCTTCATCTCCAGGGTCGTGCCGTCGTGGAACTTCATATTTTCCCGGAGCTTGAAATTGTAGGTAAGGCCGCCGTCGGCGACTTCCCAACTCTCGGCGACACCTCCCCTCAAATCCAGTCCCTCGCGGGTGTCCGGGTCGAACTCCACGATCTGATTGAAGATAGGGCCCACGTGGGTCATGGTGTTATCCGCGTTGCTCCCACCGTAGTAGGTATCGGACCCCGGAGGCTCAAAAGCCTGCATATCTACGACGCCCCCGCGAACAGGGTCCTCGCCGAACCCTGGTATAGGATCGGTCGCAACCGGCAGGGGTGTTGCGGTGGGGACCTCACCGGGCGCTGTGGGCGCCGCTGAGACCGCTGTAGGCTTCTCGGCGGCCGGCGAAGTGGCTGTGGGGGCAGGTAACGTGGCCGTAGCGGCACCCCCACAGGCCAAGGCTACGACCAGCACCAGTGCCATCACCAATGGCATCGATGCTCTGGGGCGTTTCCATGGGTGACGGCTCATCACAACCTCCTGAGGGGCTTGTTGGCATTCACAATATTTTCGTCCGCCGGGCCACAGGGAGTATCGGCGCCAAGCGACGAAACCACGGCATTATAGAGCCGTATATCTTCATGAGGTAACTGTTCAGACTGGGGCGAGTTGGGGTTGGGAGAGGATGGAGTTCAGGGCATGGTAGGGGTTGCAGCCTCGCAAGCGCCATGTGCCGAACAAGGAAGCGAGGATACTCTTGGTTTCGCTTCCCTGCTCCGAACGGGTCCCGCCGCTGATCTTCCGGCTCACCACCGTTGGGCGCAGGCTGCGCTCCGCCGCGTTGTTGTCCGCGCTCACCCGGGGATCGGCGACGAAAGCGAACAACTCCGGCAAGAAGCGTTCCACCCGCTGGCACAGCACCCTCATGGGCGCATCGCCGTCCAGGTAAGGCTTGCAGATGGACCATAGCCGCTTCCGGCGCTGCTGTTGCAGCTTTACCCGCTGGGCCCGCTGCACCGTTTCCGGCAGGCCCGGGTCAGGGCCGGGATATGCCTGCGCCTGGTCATACACCTCCCGCACCTGGTGGGCCCATTCGGCCAGTCCTTGGTGTTGAGGGTATCGCTCCTTCAGTTGGTGGATGTCCCGCAGGAGATGGGTCCAACATCTCTGATGCAGCCCTTGATGCACGTTGTAAGCGCCGTAGAAGTCACTGACCAGCACCCCGTCAAACTCATCCCCCAACACCTCCGCAACCACTTGCCTTCCCCGGCTGGCCCGGCGGAGGAAGTAACGTACTTCCGGATTGCTGAAGCTCCAGAGATACCCGTTGCGGCCATCTTCCCGCCAGCCTGTCTCGTCCCCATACACCACCGGACTGGCTCGAATCTCTTGCTGTAGCTGGTTGTACTCCTCCTGGCCTAGCCTGGCCACTCCACGCACCAAGGCCACCAGTTCCCCCACGCTAAGGCCCAGTCTGTAGCGCCACTTCAGGTAGCGTTGAATCACCCCATAGGGAAGCCGGCACTCCTCCCGGAGCACGCATACTTCCTGCTGGACTGAGATTCCCACCCGTTGCCGCCCTACCGCGAGGGCGCTCCAATCCGGTTCCGGGGACCACCGCTGCCCGCACTTCCGGCAAGTGCGTTCCAACACCACGTGCTCAGTTACCCGCGCCCGCACCCGGGGTATGGTTATAATCTGGCGGCGCCGGCGCACCCTCCCGCCGGCCAGAGGGACCCGGCAACCGGGACAACTGGCCGTGGCGTGCTCTACCCTATGGGTCGGCTCCTCCCGACGCCGGACAAACCCGTGGGTACGCTTCTTGCGTTCTTTCTTGGAGCGGGCTGGCCGGTTGGCCTTGGCCCAAGAAGGTGGCTTCCTCTCCTTCAGTCCGGCATCCAGCGGCCTCTGTTGGCCTTCCAACTCTGCAATCCGGGCTTCCTGGGCCTCGATTAAGCTGATGAGTTGACCGATTATCTCAATCAATTCCTCCCGGGAAGCCCCGGCTAAATTCACAGGCAGTTTCATGCTCGTAGTCTATCTGGCTCATCAGATTTAGGCCAGTCTGAACAGTTACTTCATGAGTCAACCGTTGACATATTGGGAGAAAATTGCGAAACTCCCTAGCTGAGGTTGCTACCGCTGCTGGGGGACGAATACCGCCAAAATATCAGCGAAGTCCACTTAGAGCCTGTTTACAATCTCTTCAGGATTAGCACCGCGAAGGCGAGAACCACCATTTGCAGACTGGTATTGAGCTTCCTCTCGCAGTTCTTCCAAAGGCGGCGGCACTTCTCCAGCCAGCCGAAAGACCGCTCCACCACCCATCGTTTCGGCAGCACCACGAAAGTGTGCAGTTCGTTGCGTTTCACCACTTCCACCGAGGCTCCCAGCAGGCTCTGCACCGCCGCGGCAAAGGGTTTCCCGGTGTATCCCCCATCCACCAGCACATTCTGCACCTGGCTCAGGTTGGCCCGGCGCCGGTCAAACATAGCCAAAGCCCCAGCACGGTCGGTAACGTTGGCGGTGGTCACGTGAATCGCATGGGGCAACCCCTGAGTGTCCACGGCGATGTGGCGCTTGATTCCAGACACCTTCTTGCCCGAGTCATAGCCCTTGTTCCCGGCGCTGTCGGTGTTCTTGACGCTCTGGGAGTCCACGATACAGAAGCTGGTCCGTTCTTTCCGACCATTGCTTCGCCGGGCCGCGCCAACCGATTTTTTTAAGACCTGCTCCAGAATGGAATGCTTCGCCGGGTCGGGTCGCTCGCTCCATTGCCGGAAATACTTGTAGCAGGTGCGCCAATCCGGGAAGTCCGCAGGCAGCATCCGCCACTGGCACCCGCTTTTGAGGATATAGATCACCCCGCAGAAAACGTCGTACAAGTCCATGGTGCGGGGCTTGGTCCGGCGGCGGGCCGACTCCAAATAGGGAAGAATCCGGGCAAATTGTTCCCGGCTGATGTCGCTGGAATAGGAATGAGACATGATTACCCCTCCTCTGGTAACAGACTCAACTTAACATATTGCAAAGATCGTAGACAGGCTCTGAGGGGTTGCACCTGTTTCCTCATGCTGTCCTCCTTGCGTCTGCTTGTCTTGGGATGGGCTGCTGTACTTCTCGGTTGAATCGGCCTGGCCCCGGCCCGCATGGACTTGTAGAGGCTCTCCCGGCCCAGGCCGGTCTCCTGGGCGACCCTTCTCATCCGGTGGGCGCGGGTCATTTCGCCCAGGGTGCCCATGATGCGGGCCAGGTCGCCCGCTGCTAGGGCCGCGTTGAGAGCCGCCGTCATGTCCTCCTCGGTTACCGGATATGCTGCCAAGTCTGCCGGAGTGGTTTCCGTGTTGCCCATCGCCGATCCTGCACCGTCGCAACTCTCGACCATATTCTAATTATAGTATCTCTACGAATACCCGTTACTGTAAGGGGCAACTGCCAGTCTTGGCGTTGATTCTGGAAACCGGCTCTTGCTCAGTCCTGTTCAAATTCGTCCCAAGGTTCTTGTGGCCGATGTGCCGTGGCCAGAAGGTCTGTCCGAGCGGGAATCGAGCGGATGAGGCGTTGACGTTTAGCCGAGGTGAAGCAATGCCTTACCCATGTACCTCTCGTAGTATTCAACGACAATCATGTTGGGTTTATCGCTTTCGATTCGTCTCGCTCCATCAGGGTGTTTCTGACAGAATAGCTCGTAGGATTCGGGTCTGCCGTAGGTACTCATTTGTCCTGTGCTGGCGACGTGGTTTACCGTCCATTCTATGGAATTCTGGATGTTCTGGATGGTTCTATGGGCAGCTTCCACTATCGCACCGATGAGCCGTTCTAACTCCCCTCTGTGTGACGATTCCGCCGAAATGACCAACCAGTGTTGCCACTCTGTCGGGTGGCTGTATCGTTCTATCGGTTCTGGGTAGACGGTGGTTGCCATGTGCTGGTAACCCATCGGCGTAAACGCAGTCGATGCGATTGGGAATGCCGGTTCAAGAGCCACGATGTAGTGAATCATCGGCAGGTCTGCGATTCCCGTTAATCTCCGGTCGTATCTGGATTTCAGCAGTTGCAACTCCTCCAGTGCGCCTTGGCTGTATAACTGCCGGGCTTTGAGGATTTCCCGGTAGAGGCCGGTGATTCGGCAGTCGTTGGTCACCGCATACTCGCTGGCTGCGACCAATCCTCTGATTTGGCTGATGTATTGGAGTAGGCATCGGTAAATTAGCAGGAACATCTGCTGGGACAAGAGACGTTGCCATTTGTTCGAATGGAGGTCGTCGATGACGAGCGTTCCGGGCCAAGTTGGCCATCGGATGGCCGCATCTTCTATCTCTTGGAATGTCCTCTTGTCGCAAGGATTGCAGGCGAAGTGCCTGGTTGACGCTGAGCCGGGTGATATAGGCTGGGGCGGCATCCGCTCGATGTTCCAAGGCATCTTGTGCCAGAGTTCTCCGTTTGGGCCTTGGCATTTCCGATCTATTCGCGGGGTGTGAATATCCATGAAGTCGATGACTTTGGACGGGTTACCGCTGGCGATGCGTCTCAGCACTTTATCTTGAATCGCGTGGCTGTTGACTGTGGTACGGGTGCAGTCCACAACCTCGTCCCCATTTGCATCGGGACGAGGTATCAGGCAGATGGAAGGCAATCGCTCACCTAGCCTCCCGTCGGATGCCCGCATGAATTCAAATGATTCATTGATGCGCTCTCCGGTGATTCTGTTGCCGAAAAGAGGAGCTACGTGGTGGTTCAGCTCTGCCCTCATTTTGGCGATGTCGTACGGCATTATCAGGACACCTCCACTAGAAGCCTTCGTCGGTCTGAATTAGCCACGACTGGCCATGCCGCAATTCTGGAGTGACTTACGGTTGATTGATGGTTTGGTACAGGGATTGAGCTACTCACAGCACCTTCCACCAAGGCGCGGCCAGCACGTCGGGCGCAATCCAATCCAGCATCTCGCCTCCGTGCAGCAGAAGCCCGGCCCTGGCCCTTTCCCCGTACTCGGCCCGGAAGGTGCGCAGATGGGTTATGTCCCGGAGACGCGGCCGCCCCGTCGCCTTGACTTCAATGGGCAGCAGGCGGTTTCCCGCCTCAATTACAAAGTCCACCTCTTCTCCGATGGTGGTGCGCCAGTAAAAGACCTCGGCCCGGTCAAGACGGGTGTCCCGCCAGGTCAACAGGTCGTGCAGCACCAGGTTTTCCAGGTGTGCCCCTCGCGGTTCCTCTTCCTGGGTAAGATGCAGCGCCACCCCGGTATCGCCCCAATAGACCTTGGGCGACTTGATCAGCCGCTTGGTGCGGTTGACAGCATAGGCGGGCAGCCGCACCAGCAGGTACGATGTTTCCAGCAGATTGAGGTAGCGGTGCACCGTTGGCTGTGGCAGCGCCACGTCGCGGCCCAGCTCTGCCTGATTGACCAGTTGGCCCATGCGGAGGCAGGCAGCTCGCATCAGACGGCGGAAGTCGGGCAATGCGGAAATAGCAGAGAGACCCTGCAAGTCCCGTTCCAGGTAGGTACGCACGTAGCCGTCAAACCAGACCTGCCTCTCCCGGTCCGAATCCAGGTGGAGTGCCGGGGAAGGGAATCCTCCCCGGCGCGCCAGCAGCCGCCAGTCCTCCGGCTGGTCCGGGTGGGCGGCCACCAAGTCAGGCCAGTCCTCGTCTTGCGCATCCAGTAGTTCCTCCCAAAGTCCTCCGCGCCCCAGGCCCCTCTGCTCCCGCCGGGTCATTGGCCAGAGGGTTAGGTAGCTGGCCCGACCCGCCAGCGATTCGGACACCTGGCGCATCAGAAGCAGGTTGGCCGAGCCGGTCAGAAGGAATCTCCCCGGTTGGCGTTGGCGGTCAATAGCACGCTTCACCGCGTGCAGAAGGTCAGGCTCCCGTTGCACCTCGTCAATGGTAACTGGTTGGTTGCCTCCCAGCAGGGCCTCTGGGTCGCGGCGGGCCGCGTCCAGCACGTCTAGGTCGTCCAGGGTGAAGAAGCGGCGGCGGCCGGAGGTCAGTTCTTGGGCCAAGGTGCTCTTGCCCGTCTGCCGGGCGCCGGTGACCACCACGGCGGGCATGACCCGCAAACGGTCCTCTAGGCTGGGCACGACTAATCGGGGGAGTGTGTCTTCTGCCATATAGTCAATGATAGTCATTCACGGAAAGAATTGCAACTTTAGGCAGATGACGGATTCGTTTCCTTCGTTGTCTCTGCTGGCATTCCGTGTGAAGCAGGCTGCTGACTCGAAGACAAGACAGGTTGCGAAAGCCCCGCCTAGACGGAGGACACAGCACGCTGGGATAGTATCCTGATGACCAACTTCCGCTAATCGAGATGCCTGCGGGGCGGCCTTGGTGGACTAGGCGGTCGGGCATAAAATGCCTTCTCAGATACTCCTATTCAGTTTCAGTGTCAACGGAACCTTCCCACCTGCGATTTGGCGGGAGTTTGCCCCAATCCAACAGGAATTGCCTGAGCGGCACCGAGACCACGCTGCTGAATAGGACCCCGACGATAGTACCGAACACCGCCGACCAAGTCTCCCCATTCGAAAGCGTTCTGGGAGCCACAATCGCGAGTACAATGAGCGGCAAGAACAGGAACAACATCGAAAGGCTTTCCATCAAGCAAGGGTCCGTAGATGAGGCGCTGTCGAAGCCGTTCTGCACGTGCCAGCAGCACCCATCCCACGAGAGCCAGAACAACACCGATGATGAGGACCATCGGAAACGGAACCAGCACGTAGTCAATCCTATTGCCAGCCGGAATTCCCCACCTCACCAGGTAGAACAACGCCAGGACCATCGCCGGCACGATTCCGAATCCCAATAGCGGCTTCATCCAGATCAGTTTCAGGAAGACGAACAAAGCCGGGAGGGATATGAACAGCATACTGCCGTTTACCCTCAGGAAAATCAGGTCGTACTCATCGCCGACCGCGACCACCAGAACAACCGTTAGCACCGCCACTGACGCCAGAATTCCCAGGTTGAGTCGGCGGCTCTCGGGGTTGCCGCCTTTTGCGTCCAAGAGCAGCAACAAAGGAATCGCCGCATACAGCAGATTCAGGACAGTGTTGTTTAACGGCCCGCCCACCAAGTCGAAACACCAGATTAATGGCGTGAGCACCGCCAGGCCGATTAAGCTTATCCAGAGATTGGTGGTGATTCCTTGGCGGGATTCCGCCCAAGAAACACCAGCCAACCGGGAAACCCAGCCATGAATAGAACGCATTTCTTATGGCCTCCGTCTCAGTGATGGATGCAACCGCAGTTGCCGCATCGTGACTTGCCAGAGAGGACGCTAACAATCTAGCAAGTCTCAACCGCTTCAATGGTATCTCTACGGAAGCTCTGATGCAGGGGGCAAATGTCGGTTTAGGCCGCCGATTTCGGGAATTGCTCGCTCACCGTGCCTGCCCATAGGCGGAGGGCCGGGCGAGACGGCGCTGCTCCATTCCGCCTGACGCCGCAGGTGGGCGCGGGCGATGATCTTGGCCAGGACGCGCAGCCCTTGCCGCACCGTCCCCGATGTTCCGCCGTGTAAACCGGGAATGCGGCCATGGAGTGCGTGGCCGACCTGCCGGTCTGGTCCCTGCGGACCTTGTCTTTGTACTTTCGCATCATATCCCTCCCCCGGTTGTCGGCGTCAATTACCCGCCGGAACCGGCTTTTGCCTCCAGTGTGGAGGCGCGCAGTTTCAAACCGGAACCCCCTATAGGGTGGTTCATCCATGAACCATGGGTTCACCCGTGAACTACCCTATAAGGTTTGGTACGCTACGCTCCGGTTGTAATGTCATAGACGTGTACAGGGATTTGGACTTGGGGCAGGACGGGGCAGGGGGCCGGTTTCGTAGCTGGAATCGGGGAATTTCGGGGGTTTTGGGGCCAATTCAGGCAACACTTTCCGGGAAGGACGGGTTCCAGGGCCATGGGGCAGGGCCAGCTACGAAATGTTCCACGTGGAACATGGGGATTTCGGGGGCGATGGGGCACGGCCCTATTGGAGATGGGGAATTTGGAACGTGGGGGAGCGGCGGGCCGGATGAACCGTCCGGGAGGGCCGGGAGATGGTTACCATGTCCCGGCCAGCCTGCGCGCGGCGCGTATGCCTCATAAGGGGTGACGCACGCGTCACCCCTTTTAGAGCGCGGGTTTACCGGCGGCCCCAGGGGTGTCCTACCCGTGTACAGGGATTGGGAGTTGGTGGACAGTTGTCCAAATTGTCCGTCTCAAACGTGAAATCGGGGGAACTAGGCCCCTACAGGACGTATTCAGCGAGCACTTGGATTCCAGAGCAGCTTCCAGCCCCGTTGGACAGTGCCAGGAACGAAATCGGACAGTGCGCCACCGGCGACGGCGGGCGGTTTTGGACAGCGCCAGCTACGAAATCGGACAGTTTGTCCAACCGGGCGGGACAGGGCCGGGCGAGGCCGTCAGCAGGGCCGGGCAGATGGTTGGCCGGGGCCGGGAGACGCTGCCAGGTGGGTCAAGGAAGCCAGCGGGATGGTCCAGCGGAGTGGCCGACCGGGGCGCTGGGGACTCCGGCACCATCGTTCCCAGCGATGCGGCTGCTCCAGCTGGGCAGGCAATCCGGCGCAATTCCCCGGCGGCAGCGGTAACGTGCAGGAACACGGCGGCACGGAAGGGCTGGCAGAGAAAGGCGGGGACGTGGTGAGGCTCCAGAGGGCAGGGCGTATTTTCACGTCATTACGTGTCAGGTCTGACGCGTCAAGCACGTCACCAGGCTGCACGGGGTGAAGGGCGTGCGAGTGGCGCGTCCGGCGCTGGGACAGGCCAGGGCGCGGGTTCTGCAACAAATGCACCCGGTTTCGTCTTTTTGGGTCTGACAGGGTTGGGACACCGTTAATCACGTTTGCGGGAAGGCCCCTCAGAGCCTGTCTACGATCTTTGCAATATGTTAAGTTGAGTCTGTTACCAGAGGAGGGGTAATCATGTCTCATTCCTATTCCAGCGACATCAGCCGGGAACAATTTGCCCGGATTCTTCCCTATTTGGAGTCGGCCCGCCGCCGGACCAAGCCCCCGCACCATGGACTTGTACGACGTTTTCTGCGGGGTGATCTATATCCTCAAAAGCGGGTGCCAGTGGCGGATGCTGCCTGCGGACTTCCCGGATTGGCGCACCTGCTACAAGTATTTCCGGCAATGGAGCGAGCGACCCGACCCGGCGAAGCATTCCATTCTGGAGCAGGTCTTAAAAAAATCGGTTGGCGCGGCCCGGCGAAGCAATGGTCGGAAAGAACGGACCAGCTTCTGTATCGTGGACTCCCAGAGCGTCAAGAACACCGACAGCGCCGGGAACAAGGGCTATGACTCGGGCAAGAAGGTGTCTGGAATCAAGCGCCACATCGCCGTGGACACTCAGGGGTTGCCCCATGCGATTCACGTGACCACCGCCAACGTTACCGACCGTGCTGGGGCTTTGGCTATGTTTGACCGGCGCCGGGCCAACCTGAGCCAGGTGCAGAATGTGCTGGTGGATGGGGGATACACCGGGAAACCCTTTGCCGCGGCGGTGCAGAGCCTGCTGGGAGCCTCGGTGGAAGTGGTGAAACGCAACGAACTGCACACTTTCGTGGTGCTGCCTGCCTTTAGCCCCCCGTGAAGACGGGGGGATGGGTGGTGGAGCGGTCTTTCGGCTGGCTGGAGAAGTGCCGCCGCCTTTGGAAGAACTGCGAGAGGAAGCTCAATACCAGTCTGCAAATGGTGGTTCTCGCCTTCGCGGTGCTAATCCTGAAGAGATTGTAAACAGGCTCTAAGGTCCCAGGCCAGCCACTCCCCCGCTATCTCTCGGATGGTAAAGCGCATTTGCCGGAGTCTCCCGTCACGGGCGCCAGTGGGCAGGGAAAGGCAACCCTCAATGAACAGACGCATGGGGAGAGGGACAGCACCCTTCTTGCCCTGCTCCATCCCCTGCACCCTGTCATACAACCTGAGCAGGGCAGGCAAAGCCGGAGCGTCAGGGACAAGGCCGGGCAGATGTGCCATTGCAGGTGCGGATGTCTTAACCAAACCAGGCTGTGTGGGGGGTTGGTTAGGAGCATCGAATCCTGGCAAGAGGGCGGTACGGTTCGCGACGTCCCTGGGTAGAATGCCCCGGGGTCTTCGTTCAGGCTTGACTTCTTCAGCCCGATTAAGCCAGGCCCGAATAATAGGGGATAGTGGGGACGGTGGGCGTTCGTTTTCCGGAACCTTCCTCCATTCCTCGTAAAGTTCGGCTATGGTCGTTTCAACCGCCCAGGTGACCGGACCAAGCGGGGTTGATGACCACTTTATATTCCCGTCCTGGCTCAGCTGGTACAGAATGACAGGCTCGTCCCGGGGAGACCAGGCAATTTGGTCCAGTAGCAACAGTTTTAGGCGGCGTTCTGTTTCAACACGGGCTTCGAGCGGGCATTTGCCATCCTGATGCCAGGTTTCCAAGTCTGCCAGCGTCGGGCGAGGGGTGTCGGGGGGTAGCCCCTCGGACTGAATGAGATGATCCGCTATTTCCGTTATGACGTCGGCGCTGCTCTTTGGGAAGCTAGTCATAATTGACCCTCTCGTTAAGGGTGGTCTCAGCTGATTCCCATAGTCCGGAGTCTGCCAATCTTGAGCCCTGCCAGTCTAGGCGGCGGGTGGCGGGCAGGCTGTCGGCATAGTTGGACTTCACGCAGAGCAGCTTCCAAGCCAAGGGCCGCTCGTCGGGAGCCTTGTTTTTCGGCGGAGGTCCCCAGGGCTCCGTTCCGAGAGTCCACAGGGCGCGTACACCAGCCAGCCAATCAGTCGAACCTGAATAGTCAGAGCCGGACTTCGGCGGGTGGGCTAGCAGCAATACGGACCGATCGCCTTCGTATGCCCGCCTTGCCAGTGCGCTCAGGAATCCCCGGACTTCGGCCCGGTCGTTCTCGTTGGCCGAATAGATGGCTGCGACGGAGTCCAGCACCACTAGTCCGGCGTTAACGCGCTCTGCAGCCTCAAAAAGCTGGTGTGCTAGGGGTGTTAACTCGCAGGGGCCCCAGCGTTCCTGAGTGCCATAAAGGGGTTCCGATCCGGTGAGGCCGAGGTCCGCCTCACCGGGGATATACAAGGGCATTGTCGGATTGACCCAGGGCGCACCGGCACCTGACATTTGCGATAGTCGGCGGGAGATTACAGCTGGAGGGTCCTCCCATGAGGCAAAAATAACCGGGACGCTCTCGGTAATGTTCGGTGATAATGCTGGACCACCCCAGTTAGCATCCGAACCGGCGCCTCCGGCGATTGCCGCGGCCAACTGCAACGCCAGTCTGGATTTGCCGACACCTCCTTTCCCCGACAGCAGGGTGACTGCGCCAACGGGCAGCCATTCCGGAATTAACCAGGGCTGGTCCGGTGGCTTTGGAATGTCCTTCCAGCGGTGAAGAGGGAGGGGCTCCACGCTGGTGGTGGTCTGCAGCTGCTGCAGGGCCTGCCAGGTCTGTACGTCCTCGGGATTTCTTGCCAAGTGGTGCTGCAGCTGCTGCACTAGGTCCAGCCCATCCGGGGCCAGCTCGGCACCGGCCAGACTGTCATGCCCGTTGTTTCTGTTAAGAGTCATCCGCCACCTCACTCAAAATGCAAGAGGCCTGGCGAGCGATTTCCCACCGAGGCCAACTGGTTGTCTCCGCAAGGGTTTTTGCGTAATCTTCCCAGCCCTCCGGCAAGGCAGAGAAGGGGACGACAGCGGCAGCCTCAGCTGCATCCTTGCCCTGGACGGGCAGTACCGCCGTGATAGGTCTCTTGGCAGCGGCGATGAGCTGGCGCCGGAGCTGGCGGGCGTTGTGTTCCCCGCCGGCGTCGGCGTCGGCATGAATCACCGTTCCGAATGCTGCTTTAGCCAGCCACTCCACAAGGTTGCTGCCCTCCTCCTCGGCCATGCCGGAGGTTCCTAGGGTGGCTACCGCGGGGCCTGCGTACCTGCTGGCCAGCGCCAGGGCGTCGGCAACTCCCTCTGCCACTCGAACCGGGCTTATAGCTTCGGAGAGAACGGGGTTGCCGAACACCACAATCAGACCGGCCGTTGACCCGTAGGAACGTTTGCCAAGGCCTCCGTTTTCCGCCGGCCGGTCCAGGGCAGGAGCACCGCCCTGGTCGACGGCGATGAGCTGCACAGCCCGGGCTTCCGGTAGGGCTGGCCAGGCTTCAGTCCAGGCTGCCGGAGGGGCTGCTAAGGCCAGCAGGGAACCTGCACCAGTGTGGGGTCCTCTGCCCTGGTAATGCTCACCTGCAGGGAGCCACCGGATGGAGTTGGGCAAGGGAAAACCGGGCCGCCAGAGGTTCCGGGCGTCCAGCCAGCGTCGGGTGGGGTGATCCGGATTCGTGGAAACGGCTTGAGCCTTCTCCCAGGTGCCCCGGGCGATTGCCAGCATATCCACGCTGCGCGTAGGGCCATGATTCTGGCCCTTTTCTGGCCTTTCAGGTGTTCTGATAATGCCCTGGGTGTCAGAAACTCGACTCTGTACTTGCCCTGGGCTGTCCCACGCGTCCCAAATCATTAGCCCGGTGGCCTGTTCCAGCGCAGTGATGATCTCCCGTCGCTGGCAACCGGCGAAACAATGCACCGTGATGCCGCCGTCCTGGCGGTCTTGAACTGTCAGGCTTGCGGAGTCGCGCTTATCTCCATGGCCGTGGCAGTACCCTCGTAAACGCCAGCGTCCATCATGGTCAGGGCGATTGGAGCTGCGAGGCAGGCACCGGGCCACGGTCTCCGCACTGGGGCCGGTGTACCTACGCTGCACGGACCTCGTCCTCTGCGGTAGCTCGGGACTCCGTCTCCATGGTTACCAGTCCCTCCTTGATGAGGAGCCGCATCATGCAACCGATGCATAACCTCCAATCATCCCGACAGTACAGCTTTTTCCGGTCCTTACGGCAGTGGTCGCAAATCATTGTTCGTCTCCTTTTGCCCCCGAAACGCTCTGTTAATCTCTAAAAAGTTCTGAAGAGGTTACCATAAAGTTGTCCGGAGGCCAACGGGTGACTTGACGCCGCCTAGGTATTCGGGAATTCGCTGAAAGTGGACTTCTCCGCAAGGTGCACCACCTGCATCAAGGGGGCTAACATCGTATGCACCACTGCAACTGCAGCGTGAGGTGAGGTTTGGTTGCACGAGTCAGCAGGACTGAGGCAGCGAGGCACTTGGGTGTCTCCATCAGCACCATCGACCGCCGGATTCAGCGAGGTGAGCTTTCCGTGGAAAAAGAAGACTACGGGAGCCGAGAGCGGGTTTATGTGCTTCTCGATGAGGACTCATCTGCACCTTCAGCTGCAGACGCACCGATGGCAGCAGATGCGGCTGCACGGGGTAGTCTTGGTGACACTACTGCTGACTACGTGATGACTCTGGAGCACCAGGTGAAGTCACTGCAGGAGGTTGCCGATTACCGCCAGAAGGAGCTGAAGGAGTCGGAGCTGCGCTTTCAGCAGGTTCTGGGCAACCTGACCACCGCTCAGCAGACTATCGAGAGAATGTCCAGGGCCTTGCCGGCGGCCCCGGAGGAGTCAGCGCCAGGGCTCCGGCGCTCACGGAGCTGGTGGCCATGGCGGAAGAGGGCTTAGATCCGACCTGGGGGGTGTTCTGACAGTAACCGGCTCCTGGTGATCCTGCTAATGTTGACCAACTCCTCTCCTCACGTCAGGGAGAAGGCCTTGTCCTGCCCAGAACCTCTCCTGTGGTTGCCAGGCGTGGGTACGACCCCGGCCGGTCTAGTCCTGGTTCTCCGCGTCCGCTTCTCCCGCGTCGGTGCCGGCCGTGGCCTGCTAGAAATCTGGCCGGGAAGAGGCGGCAGCCGGGCCCTCGCTATACTTGGAGTCAACAAGCATAGCGAGGGCTGAGAATGCTGGGAGAGCGATCGGACTAGAGGGGTCTGTGGGAAGCGGACCGGCTGTATCTGGACCACGTGGGCAAGGACACCTTCTACGGTCTGCTGGCCTTGCTGCGTAGCCGCCTGTTTCGGGACGCCGACTTCGCCGAGTTCTACTGCGCCGACAATGGCCGGGATAGCGTGCCGCCCAGCCTGCTGGCCACGGCGCTGCTGCTCCAACCCCGCGACAAGGTGGAGCGACGCCGAGGCCAAGGCCAGAGCCGACTTCGACATCCGCTGGAAGAGCCTGCCCCCGGCCACGACCGGGGGTGGCCTTGGGGATTGAGGTGGAGGATAGGCCCTTCGCCAAGAGCACGCTGCAGGTGTTCCGCGCCCAGCTGATACTGCACGGCAAGGTGCGGGAGGTATTCGAGTCCAGCCTGCGTTTGGCCCGGGAGTCGGGGTATCTGAAAGGGCGCGGGATGCGGGTGGCGTTGGACACGACCAACATCCTGGGTCATGGCGCGGTCAAGGACACCTACAATCTGTTGGCGGACGGGATCGTCAAACTGTTGTGGGCGCTGGCGGCAGTGGAGAAGTCTACTGTCAAAGAGTGGGCCAAGGCCCGGGGATATGAGCGGTACCTGGGATCCAGCGTGAAGGGTGAGTCGACCATTGACTGGAGCGACAAGCGGGCCCGGACGGCGCTGCTGGCCGGGGTTGTGGGAGACGCCGACCGGTTGTTGGAATTGTCGCGGCAGGCGCAGGGGGAGTTGCCGGAGGACAGTGAGGAGCGCCAGCGGATTGTGGCGGCGGCGGAACTGCGGGGACAGTTGCTGCTCCAGGACGTGGAACGCCGTCGTGAATTTCTGCGCTGACCCGGAGTCGGTGATAATCACCCTGGACGCCGCCGACGCCCTGATCGGGGAGCACGTTCTGGAGCGGGTCCGGGCCGAGTACCGGGACGGCGCCGACGTTACGGTGGGGTCTATGCTGAGGCTCGACAAGGAGGCTTTCTATCCGCCGAACTTCGACAATCCACGGCGGTGGGACAGCAACGTTTAGCAGCACCTTCGCACTTTCCGGAAACGGCTTTTTGACGCCATTGATGTCGAGGACCTGAAGATCGACGGGGAATGGATCGACCTCGCCGCCGACTGGGCGTTCATGGTGCCAATCGTCGAGGTGGCCTCCAGCCCGAGGCACATCGAAGAACATCTGTACCTGTATGAGCCCGCGGTGCCGAAGGACGAGGGAAACCGCCAGGAAAGGGACTCGGTTATCGCCCGAATCCTTGACAAGGATCGATACGCCAGGATGTGTTAACCCAGTCTCCGGTTGCTGTTCCTCTTGGATCCCTACTCCACGTCCTTCTATAAGGGACGAAAAGGGATGGCCCACACGTAGCAACTTATCCCTGTAGAATGTAGAGGTTATGGCAAGACTCGGGAGAACTCTCCTGTATTGATTTGCGACAAGAGCGCGTAGACGTCAATGCATGGTCCTCAACCTCAAATGGTCATAGCGAGGAGGACTTGTGAGCAGCAATACTCCCGAACAACGAGCAAGGGCAAACATCGACCGGCTGCTCTGTCAGGCTGGCTGGACGGTGCAGGACATGGGCGCGCTCAATGTCCATGCAGCCCGCGGCGTCGCGTTACGGGAGTTTCTGCTGCGGCCCGGCCACGGGACCGCCGACTACCTGCTCTACGTGGACGGCAGTGCAGCGGGCGTGGTCGAGGCGAAGCCCGAGGGCCACACCCTTACCGGAGTGGAGAGCCAGTCGGGAAAGTACGGAGCGGGTCTGCCGGTCAACCTGCCAGCCTACATCCGCCCGCTGCCGTTCCTGTACGAGAGCACCGGGGTGGAGACGCGGTTCACCAACGGACTGGACCCTCAGCCTCGGAGCCGGAACGTCTTCTCTTTCCATACCCCAACGACGCTGGCTGAATGGCTGGACTCGTCCACGCTGTCCTGGAACACGGGCCAACGGCAGGTAGCCGGGGAACAGTCCACCTATTCAACCCCGTTCACCCTTCGACGCAGGCTGACCGAAATGCCTTCGCTGGACGAGTCAGGTCTCTGGCCCGTGCAGGCTGAGGCCATCCGCAACCTGGAGCAGTCGTTGGCCGAGGCCCGCCCGCGCTCCTTGGTGCAGATGGCCACCGGCAGCGGCAAGACGTTTATGGCCTGCAACCAAGTCTATCGCCTCATCCGGCACGCGGGCGCAAGACGGGTGCTGTTCCTCGTAGACCGCAGCAACCTGGGACGACAGGCGTACCGGGAGTTCCAGGGGTTCACCGTGCCCGGCGACGGGCGCAAATTCACCGAGTTCTACAACGTTCAGCTCCTGCAATCGAACAGCATCGACCCGGTGAGCCGGGTGTGCATCGCCACCATCCAGCGGGTCTACTCCATGCTGAGGGGTGAGGAGCTGGACCCGGAATCGGAAGAGTTTTCCGGTTTCGACGTGGCGTCGGCCAGGCGCTCGCCGCAGACCGTGGAATACAACCCGAACTTCCCAATCGAGGAGTTCGACTTCATCATCACCGACGAGTGCCACCGCTCCATCTACGACTTGTGGCGGCAGGTGCTGGAGTACTTCGACGCCTTCCTCATCGGCCTGACCGCCACGCCCTCCAAGCAGACCATCGGCTTCTTCAACCAGAACCTGGTCATAGAGTACAACCACCAGCAGGCGGTGGCCGACGGCATCAACGTGGGCTACAACGTCTACCGCATCGAGACGAAGATTACCGAGGAAGGGTCTACGATAGAGGCTGGCATGACGGTGGACCGGCGTGACCGCCGCACCCGCAACGTCCGGTGGGAGGAACTGGATGAAGAACTCCCTTACTCCCCGGGCCAGCTCGACCGGGACGTGGTGGCGGTGGACCAGATACGCACAGTCATCCAGACCTTCCGCGACAAGGTAACGACCGAGATATTCCCGGGCCGCGAATACGTGCCCAAGACCATCATCTTCGCCAAGGACGACAGCCACGCCGACGACATCGTCGGCATCGTGCGGGAGGAATTCGGCAAGGGCAACGACTTCTGCCAGAAGATCACCTACCGCACCACTGGAGTCAAGCCCGAGGGCCTGATCACCCAGTTCCGGAACAGCTTCAATCCCCGCATCGTGGTCACCGTGGATATGATCGCCACCGGCACCGACATCAAACCGGTGGAGGTGGTGTTCTTCATGCGCAACGTGCGCAGCCGCAACTTCTTCGAACAGATGAAGGGGCGGGGCGTCCGTACCATCTCCGACACCGACTTCAATGCGGTAACGCCGGACGCCAAAGGCAAGGAGCGCTTCGTCATCGTGGACGCTGTGGGCGTCACCGAAAGCGAACTGTCCGAGTCCTATTCGCTGGACCGCCACCCGTCGGTGCCCTTCGACAAGTTGCTGGACATGGTGGCCATGGGCGACCGCGACACGGACACCCTGTCTTCGCTGGCCAGTCGCCTCGCCCGCCTTGACCGTCGGCTCTCGCCCCAGGACGGGAAGTCAGTGGAGGGCGTGGCTGGGGGCGCCACCCTGAAGGAGTTGGTGAAAGAGCTGCTTAACGCCACCGACCCGGACGCCGCGCTGAAAGAGGCGCAGCAGGCCACCGGACAGGATGACCCGACGGAAGAGGCCATCGCAAAGGCCGAAAAGGAACTGCTGGATGCTGCAGCCAAGCCCTTCGCCGCCAACCCGGACCTGCGGCAACGGCTGATCGAGATCCACCGCGCCTACGAGCAGACCATCGACACGGTATCCCAAGACACGGTGATCCGGGCGGAGTTCTCCGGGGCGGAGGCCGACGCGCTCACCCGCTCCTTCCGGGAGTACATCGAGGAGCACCGCGACGAGATTACCGCCCTGCAGGTGCTGTACCAGCGGCCCTACAGCCAGCGGCTCAGCTACGCGGACATCCGGGCCCTGGCCAACGCGCTGCAGAGCCCGCCCCGCTCATGGACTCCGGCGGGGCTGTGGGACGCCTACCGGCAGCTTGACCAGTCTCGGGTGCGCGGCTCCAGCCAGCGGGTGCTGGCCGACGTAGTGTCGCTGGTGCGCTACGCCATCGGCAGCGACGACGAGTTGGCGCCCTTCGCAGAGCAGGTGGAGGAGCGGTTCAGCGGCTGGCTGGCGATGCAGGAAGTCGCCGGACGGGACTTCACCGACGAGCAGAGGCAATGGCTTGAGGACATCAAAGACCACATCGCCGGCAGCGTCAGTATCGATTCCGGCGACCTCCAGTACGCCCCCTTCGCCCAGCGCGGCGGCATAGGCCGGGCCTACGCTGTCTTCGGCGACGAGCTGGCGGCGCTGCTGGAGGAGCTGAACCTGGCGCTGGCGGGGTAGGGAAAGCTCGGTGGTACAATTTATGAAAATGAATAGTGGGGAGGGTTCTCCATGAAAACCTTGCCGGAAATACAGCAGGCAGTTCTGGCGCTGTCCGAAGCCGATTACGCCAATTTCAGGAACTGGTTCACCGAGTTTGATTGGGGAAAGTGGGACCGGGTAATCGAGAGTGATTCTGAAGCAGGAAAACTCGACTTCCTGATTGCCGAAGCCCTTGAAGCCAGGCGGAAAGGCACCGGCAAAGAACTCTAGATGCACCGGAGTACGCCCAGGTTTTGGGAGCGTTTTGAGCATTTGCCAGAGAGCATCCAAAGACTTGCGAGAGGAAATTTCGAACTCCTCAAATTGGATCCTCGGCATCCGTCCCTGCATTTCCGCCGGGTCGGGCGATTCTGGTCTGTCCGGGTGGGGCTGGATTACCGGGCGTTAGCCCGTGAGGAAGATGGCACTTTCTGGTGGGTCTGGATCGGCAGTCACGCCGAGTACGACAGGATAATCGGAGCCGGGAGGTAAAGGGAGGCGAGGACTACCAATGAAATACGTGGCGATAGTGGTCAAAACCGGCAACGGCTATTCGGCGCACTTGCCGGACCTGCCCGGCTGCATCGCCGCCGCCGACACCTTCGAGGAAACCAGTCAACTAATCCGGGAGGCCGCCAATTTCCACGTCGAAATGATGGTCGAGGATGGCGAAGCCATCCCCGAACCCCGCAGCGCCGCCATAGACGTGGAAATTCCAACTCTTGATCTGTCGCAACAGGTCGCCGTTGAGACTGGCGGATGATGACCCAGGCGGACCTCCCCGCAGGCTGGGCAGAGGCTACCATTGGGCAGCTATGCTTAGTAAACCCTCGTTCGTTCGCAAATATCATAGGAGACGATTGTCCTATCTCATTCGTCCCGATGGCTGCGGTGGAGGCGAGAACTGGCCGAATCGACTTGAGTCAGGTAAGGCAGTACGGGGAAGTCAGATACAATCGGAGCCACGCGTCAGTGTTCAAGCGGAGGTGGACCAAGATGGGCATCCCGGGTATGAACTTGTTATTCGAAATGTCGGCCAAGGTCCTGCTAAGGATGTGAGGTTCGACTTTAGCGGTGATCCGAGCTACTTTCGCAAGAGTTTTGTGGGTAATGCTCCACCTCGAGTTAACCAATTGCCGGCGATTCGAGACGGGTTAGACTATATGGAGGTCGGATACACTCTTAGATTTACTCTTGGAACTGTGACTGAGGAAGAATTCCGGCGTGCAGCCCAAGAACCTTGGACTATAGATGTGAGGTACAAAAATCTAATCGGTAAGCCGATCAGAAGTACCTATGTCGTTGATTTTTCGCAATTTCATGGAACCCTCTTCCGTAGGAATTGGATCAAAGAGGCATCTAAGAGTTTGGATTCCATGCGTAAAGAAATGAGTCGCTGGGGGACTGGATTCCACAAAATCCATGCAATCGTACACCAAGAGAGAAGCCCAAATCTGTCCGCCCTAGTGCCAGAAGAAGAGGAACTAGCATCTCAAATGGGACGAACGGGGATTCCCGTAGAATTCGTTGAAAACCACGCTGACCTGGGAACCGACAGCGGGAGCGAATCTGAATGACCAAACATATGACTCCCCGCGGTTGGGTCAGCGCTATTTTGGGGGACCTAATAACGGTCGTTAGAGGAGTTTCTTACAAAAAAATTGATGCACGGTACGTGGCCGAGGAGGGCCTAGTGCCTATCATCCGCGCCACCAATATCGAGCAAGAATTGAACTTTGACAATCTGGTTTACGTTCCTGGTCACTACGTGAAGCAGGAGCAATTTTTACGACCTGGAGACATCGTAATTGCCGCTTCTAGCGGTAGTCGGTCTGTGGTAGGAAAAGCGGCTCACCTCAAAAGAGAATGGCCTGGCTCGTTCGGTGCTTTCTGTTTGGGCCTGAGGCCAGAAGCGAGTACAGACGATCGGTATATTGCATGGTTCACACAGTCTGAGGAATACCGAAACCGTGTTTCCACGCTTTCGGCAGGTATAAATATCAACAATCTGAAGCGGGAGCATATAGAGGAGACTCCGATCCCCCTCCCCCCCCTCGCCGAGCAGCGGCGCATCGTGGCGGAGATCGAGACGCAGTTCACGCGGCTGGACGCATCGGTGTCGGCGCTGCGTCGGGCGCAGGCCAACCTGAAGCGCTACCGGGCCAGCGTCCTCAAGGCCGCCTGTGAGGGCCGGCTGGTCCCCACCGAGGCGGAGCTGGCCCGCTCCGAAGGCCGCGACTACGAGCCTGCGGGCATCCTGCTGAAGCGCATCCTGGCCGAGCGCCGCGCCTGCTGGGAGTCGCAGGTGAAGCGGCGGGGCAAGTACAAGGAAGCCTCCGCCCCGGACGCCTCCGACCTGCCGGAACTGCCGGAGGGGTGGGTGTGGGCGAGTTTGGAGCAGTTGGCCTCTATAGGTACGGGCTCGACGCCGTTGACCTCGAAGGCTGAATACTATCAGGATGGTTCAGTTCCCTGGGTAACCAGTTCTGCCCTGAACGAAGAAGTTGTGTCGTCGCCAAACAATTCCGTTACCGAACAGGCCGTCCAGGAGTGTCGACTATTCCTTTATCCCGCTCAGACTCTCTTAGTCGCAATGTATGGAGAAGGAAGGACTCGCGGTAAGTGTTCCGAATTGTTGTTCCCTTCCACAATCAACCAAGCGATAGCTGCGGTAATCATGGAGGACTCTGCTGCAGATTGTCGCCCTTATAGCAAGGTATTCCTTCAAAGCAACTACGAAGCTACTAGGCGGATGTCATCAGGAGGGGTCCAACCAAACTTGAACCTAGGTTTGATCAAGGGTCTGTCGATTCACCTCCCGCCGCTGGCTGAGCAGCGCCGCATCGTGGCGGAGGTGGAGCGGCGGCTGTCGGTGGTGCAGCAGGCGGAGGCCACCGTGGAGGCCAGTCTGGCCCGGGCGGAGCGGCTGCGCCAGAGCATCCTCAAGCAGGCGTTCTCCGGCAAGCTGGTACCCCAGGACCCCGGCGACGAACCGGCGTCGGCGCTTCTGGAGCGAATCAGGGCCGAGCGCGAGGCGGAAGCGCAGGCGTCAGCTCCCGGCAAGGGCAAGTCCGGGCGGCGCAGGACAAGGAAGGCAGCGGCATGACGACCTCGGTGAACATCGGGCAAAAGCTGTGGAACTACTGCAACATTCTGCGCGACGCCGGGCTGTCCTACGGCGACTACCTGGAGCAGCTCACCTACCTCATCTTCCTCAAGATGATGCACGAGCGCAGCCGTCCGCCCTACACCCTACACCCTGCTGCCCGGCTACCAGCCGCCGCCCATCCCCGACGGCTACGGCTGGTCCGACCTGCTGGCCCGGGACGGCGACGAGTTGGAATCCCACTACCGGCGCACGCTGGAGACGCTGGGCGGGCAGCCCGGCACCCTGGGCGTGATTTTCCGCAAGGCCCAGAACAGGATCCAGGAACCGGCCATGTTGACCCGGCTGGTCCGGGAGCTCATCAACAGCGAGAACTGGCTGTCGATGGACGCCGACGTGAAGGGCGACGCCTACGAGTCGCTGATGGAGCGCAACGCGCAGGACGTGAAGACTGGCGCCGGGCAGTATTTCACGCCGCGCCCTCTGATCCGGGCCATCGTGGACGTGATGCGCCCCGGCCCGGACGACACCATCTGCGACCCGGCCTGCGGCACCGCCGGTTTCCTGCTGGCCGCCCACGACTTCATCGTCGGCCATCACCCGACGATGGACCGGGGCCAACTGGAGCATCTGCAGAGGAGCGCCCTGCACGGCTGGGAGATCGTGGACAGCGCGGCCCGGCTGGGCGTGATGAACCTGTACCTCCACGGCATCGGCGGCGACGAGACCAACATCACCGTGGACGACAGCCTTCGGTCCCATCCCGGCGTCAACTACGACATGGTGCTGACCAACCCTCCCTTCGGCCGCAAGTCCAGCCTGACCTTTGTCAACAGCGAGGGCGAGTCGGAACGGGAGTCCCTGACGGTGGAGCGTCCCGACTTCTGGGCAACTACCAGCAACAAGCAGCTCAACTTCCTGCAGCACGTGCGTACTCTGCTTAGGAACACCGGCCGGGCGGCCATCGTGGTGCCGGACAACGTGCTGTTCGAGGGCGGCGCCGGTGAGACGGTGCGCCGCCGGCTGCTGGCGGAGTGCGACGTCCATACCCTGCTGCGGCTGCCGACGGGCATCTTCTACGCCCAGGGCGTCAAGGCCAACGTGCTGTTCTTCGACCGCAAGCCGGCGAGCGAGACGCCCTGGACCAAGGAACTGTGGATTTATGACCTGCGGACCAACCGCCGCTTTACTCTGAAGACCAACCCGCTCACCCGCGCCGATCTGGACGACTTTGTGGCCTGCTACAACCCTGAGAACCGCCTGCAGCGCGAGGAGACGGAACGCTTCCGCCGCTTCAGCTACGATGACTTGGTGAAGCGCGACAAGGCCAACCTGGACATCTTCTGGCTCCGCGACGAAAGCATGGAAGACACCGCCAACCTCCCTTCGCCCGACGTCATCGCCGAGGAAATCCTGGAGGACCTCCGCGCCGCGTTGGAGCAGTTGGAGGAGATTGCGGGGGATTTGGCGCCCGAACTAACCCAATGACGTACAAGCGGTGGGGTGTGGACTCCACCATGACTTTAGTTTAGAAACCGACGGCGTAGGCCTCGCACCGCGGGTCTGCGCCGCCCTGCAGCACCCTGGTCTCCGGGTTGCGGGTGATGACACAGTACAAGGCTGAACCTTCCCACCAATCTGGATACTGCTCTATCGTGTGGCCCTTCCGCCGTAATTTCTCGGCCACTTCACCGGAAATACGGCCTTCCAACCGCAGCATCCCCGGCTCATATTTGGACGCCCAGTTCGAACTGGGGAAGTTATAGCTGTAGAAGCGGGGTTCCTCCACGGCCTCTTGAGGGTCGAGGCCAAACTCCAAGACGTTCAACAGCAGTTGCAGAGTGCCCTGCGGGATATGGTCGCCGCCGTGGGCGCCAAGGGCCATTACGGGCTCGCCGTCGCGCAACACCAGAGCAGGCGCGGGAGTGAGCCTGGGCCGCTTGCCCCCTGCGACCGATGCCGGATGGCCTTCGGTCAGCTTGGACTGGGAGCCGCGCAATGAGAACGCCAGGCCGGTGCCCGGAATTATTGGCCCGCCGTTCTTGGTGCCCTCGCTGGGGGTTGAGGAGAAGATGTTTCCATCCCGGTCGATTACGGCGAAGTAAGAAGTCCCGCCGCCGCTGACTCCGGCTGTGCCAACCGGGACCGCCGCCTCCCTGGGGGACTGCGGGGCGCCGTCGATAGTCGCTTTCCCGTTTCTCGGGTCTCCCGCGGGGGGCGTGCCCGGCCAGGCCACGTCCGGGTCGATTAGAGAGCGGCGCTTGACCAAGTATTCCTCCGCCAGCATTTCATTGATTGGCACGTCCACGAAATCCGGGTCTCCCACGTACTGCTCCCGGTCGGCAAAGGCCAAATTCAAGGCCTGGCTCACCGTATGGATGTACTCGGCGGAATTGTGGCCCATGGACGCCAGGTCGTACCCCTCCAGAATCTTGAGGGCTTGGGGGAACGCCGGCCCCTGGCCCCACGGCCCTGTGCTGTAGACGTCGTAGCCCTTGTAATTTACCGTCACGGGCGGAGCCACCTGGACATGATACCGGGCTAGGTCTTCCTCGGTGAGGAGGCCTCCCATCTCCTGGTTGTATGAGGCAATCCTGCGGCCCAGCTCGCCGACGTAGATATAGTCTCTGGCCGCCTTGAGCGCGGCCTCCCGGCCTGTCCCGGCGTTGGAAGCCTCCACATCCGCGATTTTGGACAGGGTGGCGGCCAGGTCCTTTTGATAGAACATCTCCCCCTGTTTGGGGGCGCGGCCGCCAGGCAGGTATATCTCGGCGGTTGAGGGGTGGGCGTTGTATTGGTCGAAGGCGGACTTGAACCGGCCGGCCAGATAACGGAACATGGGGAAACCGTTTCCAGCCAGGTCGATGGCCGCGGTCGCCACCTGTCCGAAGGTCATCGTGCCAAACCTGGACAGAGACGTAAGCCACGAATCGGCGGCGGCCGGCGTTAAGGACGAGAGAACGCCGGTTGGAATCTTTCCGCCGTGGTTTTTTTGAAAGTACTCGACCGACGCGGCCTTGGGCCAGACCCCGAGCCCGTCAATAGTGGTAACTTCTTTCCGGTCAGCCAGGTATATGACGGTGGGAGCCACGCCCAGGAAGCTGCAATCATCGACATGCACCACGTTCAACGCCAAGCCAACGGCCACTCCGGCGTCAATCGCGTTGCCACCGTTTTTCAGGACTTCCAGACCGGCCATGGCGGCACCGGGGTGGCTGGCTACAACCATTCCGTTGACACCCTGCATCAGTGGACGAAGACTGGTTAGCGTGGTCCCTTTGACTGGCATTTTCAGGCCTCCGAATTAAGGATTTTTGGTTCTTCGGTCTGGCACGGGTCCGGAAATTGAACTCTACCGGCAGCGGGCCGCTTGAAAGACCTGTTATAGCGCCACCACCGGGTGTGACAACTGCCGCGCGATAAAGCCCTTCATCAACCCGATGGCCCGTTCGGATTCAGCTCCGGGCATATTGCCGAAGCGGTGGGGCATCCCCTCGAACAGTTCCAGCTCTACGTGGCCTCCCGCGGCCCGGTACGCGGCCTCGAACTTATGGGGAATGAACTGGGGGATGTTGGAGTCATTGGTGCCCTGGATGATTATCGCAGGCGGCAACTCCACTTTCTCTCCCCGTTCCAGCGCCTCCTGAGGGTTTCCTTCGTGGAGGCTCGCGGGGTCCGTAAAGTAGGACTCGGTGGGGCCAATGAACCGCTCGTCGCCAATATCGCGGCCCCAGAGGTAGCGGGCGTAGGGGTCGAGGACGGGCCAGCAGCACAGCATGAATCGCAGTGAAGCGTCCACGTCTTCCCCTCCGGGGAGCGGCACCGACGCATAGCGGGGGTCCTTGGGGCGCATCCCGTTCAGGGCTACAGTATGGCCGCCGCTGGAGCAGCCCAATGCGCCCACCGACGCCGGGTCAATGTTGAGCTGTCGGGACTGGGCCTTCATCCAGCGGGTAGCATAGTTGGTGTCGATTACCTGGGCCGGGTAGGGGTGTTGCGGGGCCAACCTGAAGTCCACGGCGGCGACCACTATGCCGCTGGCCGCGAGGGCCAGGTTCATGAGATGGTCGTCGGAACGATCGTTCAGGAACCATCTGCCGCCGTGAACGTCCAGCAAACCCGGAAAGGCCCCTTCGCCCCGGGGCTGGTAGATGGTTGCGTCCAGGCTGCCGCTCTGGTGTTCCAGGTAGACCAGACTGGTAATTTCGACGTCGAATTGGGCTGCCGGATTGTACCCAACGCTGCTCATGGGCTCTCCTTTGCAACTTACGGGCGCTCATTCCACGGGAGTGTGTGAGACTCCGGCCGGTGTCCAAAGCTATCCAATTCCGCTCCGCCGTTCAAAGCGGTCTCGGCGGCGCCCATCCAGCGGACCAGCAGATCACAGCCCCGCATCGTTCTCCCGCCGGCCATCAGACGCCCTGCAGCTCTCACATCGAGAGGGGGAATCCGATTTTCACTTCCCCTGCTTGATGAAGTCTGCGACGCGCTCGCCTATCGTCAGGACGGTGACGTTGATGTTGGCCCGGACGCATTCGGGCATGATCGAGGCGTCCACGACCCGCAGACCCTCCGCTCCGCAGACCTTGCCGTACTGGTCCACCACGGCCATGCGGTCTGAGCTGGGTCCCATCCTGGCGGTGCAGGAGACGTGGTGGCCGGTCCCCACCCACCTCTTCATCCAAAGGTCCAGGGCCTCATCCGACTCCAGGTCCGAGTCCTCGGGGTAGACCCTCTTGTCGATCACGGCGGCCATCGCCGGATGCTCCTCCAGACTGACCAACAGGCGGACGCCGTCCCGGTACCTGCGCAGGTCCTCCTCGTGGTCCAGGAGATTGTAGTTGAGATAGGGCTGGTCCCTATAGTCGTTGGAGCGGAGCCTGACCTCGCCTTTGGACAGCGCCAGGTTGAGCCCGAGGGCGGCGCCTAGGCCCACAAGATCGCCGTGCTCGCCGCCCCTGTTGCGTCCCCTGCCTGCACCGGCGGACAGGTAGACGATCATGTCGTTCTCCAGTGGAGAGCCCTCGGCCGTGTACCTCACCAGCAGCTGAGCGTTGGGCACGAAGCGGCGCAGCTCCACCTCCGGCTTCGTGGCCCACAGTATGCTGATTAGAGGATGGTCAGCCAGGTTCTTGCCGACCCCCGGTGAGTCGATGACGGTCTCTATTCCGTGCTCCCTCAGGTGGTCACCGGGACCGACCCCGGAGAGCATCAGTATCTGCGGCGACCCGATGGCGCCCGCGCTGAGGATGATCTCTTCGGCCTCGACGACGAATGTCTCTCCGTCGGAGACCGCCTCGACGCCCGTCGCCCTGGGGCGTTCCCCGGTGGTGTCGAAGAGTATCCTCTTGACCGTCACATTGGCCCTGATGGTCAGGTTGAGCCGGTGGCGCGAGAGGCCCAGGTACCCTATGGCCGTGGACCAACGGATGCCGTTGGGATTGTTCAGGGGTATGGGCCCCACTCCGGTGGTGCCGGGAGCGTTGTGGTCTTCACAGTACGGGTGACCGTTGTCTCGCCAGGCCTCGAACCAGACCCTGTTCCCTTGCCGCCACTCCTCCTGTGGGAACCGGTGGCAGATAATTGGCCCGCTGGAGCCATGGAAATCCCCGGGGTCGTCCTGGTAGGTGGTGTCCGTCTCCACCATATTGAAGTAGGGCGCCAGCTTCTGGAAGCTCCATTCGCCGTTTCCCAATTTCGCCCAGTCGTCGTAGTCCTCGGGAATGCCGCGGAGGAAGACCTGTCCGTTGATGGCGCTGGACCCGCCGGTCACCCTGCCCCTGGGAATCTCTATTTCGGCCTCCTCGGTGCCCCTGGCCGTGTACTGCCAGTTGTGGTCGCTCTCCCAGACGCTCTTGGTCGACTTGTAGCCGTACTTGACCTCTTCCGGGAGGCTGTCGATGTCCGGGTAGTCCGGGCCGGCCTCCAGCAGGAGCACCGAGGTGTTGGAGTCTTCCGAGAGCCTCGTGGCGAGGATGGCGCCCGCCGACCCTGCGCCGATGACAATGTAGTCGTACTTCACTCCTTGCCTCCTGGATGTGACGTTGACGTGACACCTTCGACTGCTGCTGGGATGGTATGCACTGGGACGGGGGCCGTCAATCATCGGGTGCCGCAATCTGCCCACTGGTATTTGGATGGCGTCTTCCCAGTATGAGTACCTCCCAGCGAAAAGTTCGCAGTTCGGTACGTCTAGGCCCACCTCAGTGTTGAACCGGCAAGCATCCGCACTCTGGTCGAGCACACCGGCACGGCCAACCGGAGCGTTGTTGACCTGCGGTGCCGGCTCAGCGTCCGGCGGAAGACGCCGCCCGGGGAGCCCGGCCACATCACTATTTCCTGCCAGCCCCGTCTGGAAATGGGGGCGGACCTGCGCGAAGTCCGGGACGACGTTCAAAGCAGAGTCAAGGGGGTGGTGGAGCGGCTGACCGGCCTGGAAGTGGATCGGGTTCACATCACCCGGGTGCGATATGAACGCCTCCCGGAACACCACCTGATTGAATAGGCTTACCTGAAGGAGCGGGCCTGTTATATGTTCAACATCAAGCTAATCTGCACAATAGGCGGGGTGCTGGTCGGGGCGATCGCCGTGGCCTTTGGCCCCCAGGAAGCCTTCATCGTTCTGCTTCTTACCGCCGCAGGCTGGCTAATCGGCAAGTATGCCGCGGGCGAAATGCAAGTGGTTGACGTATTCCTGGAACGGTTTTTTCCAACCGCCTGGGCGGTCCCCGTGACTAATTCTGCATTTGTGAGCGCAATGTCCTTGTGTGTAATGCCACAGTGCCTTCCGGGGAGATCAACTTCGGTCGGCCGATGATAAGCAAAGAGGAAAATGGCCTTGTTTGGAACCCAACAACCGCAATCGGCCTCTCCGAGTGAAGTAGCTGGCAGGGCAGGGGAAGTCGAAGAACAGGTCAAGTCCGGGCAGGAAAACTCAGCAGGGGAACCCCTCCGGCGCCTTCACCATCTAGCCGGCATAGGCTGCGTTGCACTAAACCAAGGCCAAAGTGGGATGTGCATTTGCCGAAGGTAGGGAACCGTGCTCGGAGTCTCGCAGGAGTTCATCGGCCCTTGATTGCAGGACCGTCCGGCAGCGCCGCCTCACCTCATCTTTCCGGCTGGCCCACTCTTCGAACGAGTTCATGGCTCGCACCTTCACGCTCCCGTGGAAGCCGCGCGAGGCGAAGACGTAGTCCAGCTGGTTGTTGCTTGCCGTCGCTGGGTTCTTGCCGGGGAGGTAGAACGTGACCACGTTGCGCGAGTCCTCGGGTCGTGCGTCGCTGGCGTCTCCGCCTGTCGCCCGTTCGGCGCCTGCGGCCCTACGAACTCCAGCCCAATGGCCGCCATCCTCTCGAACACGGACCGGTAGCGTGCCTCCCAGTACGGAGGACTGCCGCCATCGCCGTAGCCGTGCGCGATGTTGAGGTCGCCGGCGGCCAGGATACGATGCGTCTGCGGATTCTCGTGTCCGATGAACGTCGAGAGGTCCGAGATGATGCGGTGGACGGAGCCGTCGGCGTAGCCATAGCTCCACGCGGTCTTGACGCTCGGATGCGGCCCGGTCCATCGGCCGTACATGGAGACGGCGATAAACGGCTCAGTCGAGCCGTCGCGTGGCGTGACGCGGGCCGCCGTTATCGTCCCGATGCCGCTGACGGCGATCTCGTCCTGCTCCGGCCACCCTGTTGGACCGACCTGTTTGAACCACTCGACGTCGACCCGGTCCGAGAGGCGCACCACCATCGGCCAGCGGTCGAACAGTGCGTTGCCCCGCCCGCGCCACCAGTCGGAGTTCCACGAATGCGAGTCCCACGCCTTTTGCGGGCCGATGTCCAAGGGGCCAGCGCCCTCCGCGGGCGGGAGCGTCGCGTCCCGCAGTCGCACCGCGTCGTCCGGTGGCGGCGCAGCCTCCTGCAAGAGAGCGACGTCGGCGTCCATCTGCAGCAGCTGACGCCACGGCTCGTGGCTCCTGGCGATGTTCCAACTCACTACTGTTACGGCCAATTCATCCTCCGGTGATCCTGTGAGAAATCCCACCATATGTCTTCTGTGGTCCACCCCCTACAGAAAGAGCCAAACCGCTACTGGAAGTGCTGGGCAGACAAGTCGGCGAAAACGCCGAAATGGTCTGACAGTTTCCTCCCCTCGTGAATGTTGCTGATCACGCCCAGGGAGCCAACTGCCAAATCCGCACTCAGTGCAATATGGTCGATGCTTCTGCGTCCCTGGAAGGCAAGCGTTGAGGTCGCGATTGTCATGCTTGGTGGAAAGGCCTCCTGAAGCGCCAATCTCAATTGAGGCCGTGCGCGGCTGCCTGGCCCTATAGTTTGATTGAAGTCCCCCATCACTATCAGACGCTTCGCAGACGCCCGTTCGAGAACTTTCGTGAGACCGGCCAAGTACTGTTCGTGGTCCTCCCACTGCATCTTGCGTTCCAACTTGCGTCTAGCCTCAGTCCGTGAGCCGAACCAGGGAATACAGATCCCGATAACGGTGACCTCGCCCACTGACGTCTGTGTGACGCCGGACACGAACCGTCCGGGCGGCATCGAATCGATTCCCACGTCATCGACCTGATCCCAAGGTTCCCTTGACCAGAGCATGACCTTCCGCCGATCTTCCTTGAGCGCGTACCCATAGTCGGGCCGCGAGCAGATCGTGTGCCCCTCTTGAGACAGCAGCCCGTCGTGCGTCTCGGTGAGACAGACAACCTCGGGGACATGTCCATGGACGCGACGCAGGACCTCAGCGCCGCGCGGCGACGAGGGCTTAGCCCACTCGACATTCCAGTTGACTAGCCTCAGTGACATGGTCCTACTCCTGCGACGTCACTTGGGAACCCCGGTTCATTTCCTCCACTCGCACCCATGGGAGCCTGTTGCAACTCAGGAGGTGTGCCGCCGCGAAAGCTTTACAACGTCAGAACGAACCTCAGCACGAAGGTTCTCGATTTTGTCCAGTTTGGTGGGGTGGTGCAGGACTGGAACTCAGGCTGCCGCGGTCGGACGCAGTGCAAAGGCTGGCGCCATTAAGCGTCGGACGTCGTTGTTTTGGGGAAGTTGGGGGTTGGCTGGAACGCGCTGCCGCGCCGTATAATTCCTACAGGGCCAGGGCGTAGCAGGCCCGCCGCGGATCGGCGCCGGTGCTGAGAGAGCCGGCTGCGTCGTCCCGGACCGAGACAGTGGCTCCCAGGCCACAGTTGGCGGTCCGTTCAATTTTGTGCCCCAGAACCCGCAGCGCATTGGCGGTGGAATCGGGGATTCCCGGTTCCAGGTCGAGTTGGCCCGGATAATAGACGTGGGGATAAAAGGAATTGACATTGCTGGCGGTGGCGAACCGGGGCGCCTCCACGGCCTGCTGGGGGTCCATTCCAAAAACGAGGGAGTTGAGCATCAACTGCACGTTGGCCTGGACCTGATTGTCGCCGCCGGGACATCCGACGGTCATCAGAGGTTGCCCCTCTTTGGAGATGATGTAGTTTACCAGGGTGGTCCTGGGACGCTTGCCGGGTTCGACGACGTTGGGATGGCCGGGTTCGCAGTTGAACATCTCTATGCGTGTGCTCAGGGCGCAACCCAGCTCAGGGAAGAACACGGATTTAGCGAAGGAACCGCCGCTGATGGTGCCGCATACGAGGTTGCCATGCCGGTCAAGGACTGAAACGTGGGTGGTGCCGTCGTCGGCGGACGGGTCAGCACCGGCTACCGCCGGCTCGGACATGACGGGGGACGGGGTGGAGCCCCGGTGTTTGGAGAAGCGCCAGGGGTCTCCGGCCGGAGGTTGGGCCGGGTACGCGCCTTCGGGGTCAATCAAATGGGCGCGCTCGGCGGCGTATTCTTTCGACAGCAGTCCGTCCACCGGGACGGTGGCGTATTCGGGGTCGGCGTAGAAAGCCTCCCGGTCGCCGAAACACAGTTTCAGGGCTTCGGCCACGGCATGGATGTAGGCCGGACTATTGTGACCCATCGCTTTGAGGTCGAAGTTCTCCAGGATGTTCAGGGTTTGCATGAGCATGGGGCCCTGACTCCACGAGTCCTGGCCCTGGATTTCGTAACCGTGGAAGCTGCCGCCGACGGGAGTCTCAAACCGGCTGGAGTAGGAGGCGAGGTCCTCCGTGGAAATGATGCCGCCGACCTTTTCCGAACACTCGACAATCAGCCTGGCAATGGGGCCGCGATAAAAGGCGTCGCGGGCGGCCTGCATCCGCTGGGAGCGGTCGCCCGGGGCTTCTGCCGAGGCGTCGTGCAGGGTCTGCAGGGTGGTGGCCAGCCCGGGCTGCACCAATAGGGAACCGGCGGGAGGCACTTCCCGGTCATGGTAGAATACATCCCATCCGCCGGGCGGGAAGTTATCGAATTGCCGTTGACCGGAAGTGGAATTGAGTCGCTCCAGCATGTACTCGTAGTTGGGGATTCCCTCTGCGGCGTAGCTGACGGCCGGAGCGATGACGTCGGACAGTTCCATGGTCCCGTAGCGTTCCAGCAAGGAGATGAATGCGTCAACGATGCCGGGCAGCGTAAAGGAGAGGGGGGCATCCTTCCCGGGACCGGTGGGAATGCGTTGGTGGCCCCGGGAAAGGTAGAAGTCGGCGGTGGCATTGCCGGGCGCCGTGCCCTGTCCCGACAGGGACAGCAGGTCTCCGCTGGAAGCATCGTAGAGCATGAAGACGCCCTCGGCGGCCAGGGAATAGGAGGCGATGGGTTCGACGACAGCGGCGGCGAATCCGGCGGCCACCAGCGCGTCGAAGGCGTTGCCGCCGGCCATCAACATTCGCATACCGGCCATGGACGTCAGGTAGTGGCCGGAGGAGATGACCCCCTCGGTGGAGCGCACCACCGGGCGGCCGGTGACGGGCAGAGATATGTCACCCTGTTCGAGGTTGTGATGAGATTGTGCGCTTACCATCTCAGATCCTCCGGTTGCCGGTGTTGAGTACGTGCCGGTCGATGGGATGGAGACGAGCCTATTATAAGCAAAGCTGAAGGACGCAAGGAAGTTTGGTGGGCCAGTTTGGACGGTAGACAGAACCACTTTCGAGCTTGCAATGCCATTATAGCAACGGGGAGTGGCCAGGTCGCAGCAGGAATCCACGTGAACCGATACCCGTTGAGGGCATTGCGCCGGTCCCATTTGGGGTCAGGCCCGAGCTTGGGAAGCCCGGGTGGGATTATCGCAGACTCACTTCCTCGATGGCGTTTGGGAAGACCGCGGCCCCGGGTTCGATGCCGTCGACGGCAAACCCACTGAGGCCCGGCCCGTGAGTAATCTTACGGTTGCGAGGGGTCCGATCGATCTCCCATTGCAGGGAGTCAGGGATGGCCATGATGTTGTACGGAAGCTTGGCGGACTCCGGGCTAGTAGGGGAACAGCTTTGAAATGAAGGCAACAAGAGTATGAATCTCGACGCGGAGCAGCGTTGCCCAAGTATCGCCGGGTGCTCATATCAATCTCGGCTACTCCTCATTTCAAAGATTTCGGACTCCGGGCTAGGAGCCGGACAGCCACTCCCTGAGTGCCCGGATGTGGTCGGGTCTCGTGCCGCAGCACCCTCCAACTATCCGCGCCCCCTGCTCACTCCACCCCTTGGCGTATTCCAGGTACTGCTGTGGGTCCAGGACATTTGCCTTGGGGGTTGGGCCGCCGTGGCCGGGGAAATGGGCGTAGGCGCCGAAGGTTCCCGGCCAATTCTTCTTGACTATCTCCAGCCCGGGCCCCGTGTCGTCCACCGGCGTGTGCATTATGAATACCGATGCGATGTCCCTGTCCTTGATGGCGTCCATGGCGTCTTGAAGGGTCTCGCTTCCATGCCTGTCTTGGATGCCCAGGTAAAGCCCGTCTCCATCCCGGACCAGGGAGAGCCCGACCCACACCGGTAGACCCAACTCCGCTGCCGCTTCTATCACCGCCAGCGTGTCTGATATCCGGACCAACATCTCGCCCACCGCCACGTCCGGGCCGCCTTTGGCCAGCTCTCCCAGCTGCTCCCGGTAGGTCTCTAGAGCTTTCTCATAGGGCACCGGAACTTCCGCATGTGCCTTGGGAGCCATCGTAGATACGGAGGCCGCAATGACCACCGAGTCCTCTGTCCCGGCGTTTCTCCTTGCCTGTACCGCCGCTTCGATTCCCAGCTTGTTGGCCTCGGCCACCTTATGCTCGAGGCCGCCCCTTTCCAGCATGTCACGCCCTGTGCCAAAGGTGTTTGTGATGATGATCTCGGCGCCCGCTTCTATGTATTCCTGATGAATATCCCTCACCAACTCGGGATGGGTGAGCATCGGACCGCCCGACCACATGGTGGGGCTTGCCAGCCCCCGCCTCTCGAACTCCGAGCCCATACCCCCGTCCATCAAGATCGTCTCCCCCGCTGCCAGGCGGCCCTGCAATTTCTCAAAGTTGCTCATCATTCTCTCCTGGTGGAATCTGAATTTGCCGTTCCATCCGGGCGCTAGACATAGATCCCATAGGCTTGGGGCACGGGCTTATGTAATTCCGACCCCGATGCGGCTGAGCCTCGTCAGGAAAGATCTTGCCGGGGTTGAAGCCCGCATCGGGGCAGAAGGCCGCCCGCAGCCGCTTCGTGGCAGCCATGTCCTGCTCGCTGAAGGCCCGGTGCATGTACATCTGCTTCTCCACCCCGATGCCGTGCTCCCCGGTAAGAGTTCCCCCTGCGCCGATGCACGCCCGCATCACCTCACGCCCCGCTCCTTCATCTGACCTGGCCCCTGAATTAGGTCCACGGGGACCTGGAATCCGTCCGGCGCCTACCTCCCTGGTGTGCGAACTCCCGGGGCGTTCGGTTGCCCAAGGCACTGTGGGGACGGACGGCATTGTAGTCATCCCGCCAAGTCTCCACAATGCGACGGGCTGCGGGCAAGTTCGTGAACCAGTGCTTGTTGAGATACTCGTCCTTCCAGTTGCAGAACGTCGCCGTGGAGATCCCGTGCCCGCGGCACACCTCAGACGTCGGCGACCCCCCATCCGCCTCCTGCAAGATCCCGATGATTGCGCCTCCGTGAACCTGCTGTCTCGCATCTTCTCCTCCTGATTTGCTCCGGAGGATTCCAAGTATCCATGGACCGGTTTTCGGGGTGCAGGTCAAGAGGATAAGACTTTGACAGCGAAAACCTTAGTTACAGCAGCCGGCTACCCTTGCTTCAAAGTGAGCTGAATGAGCCTGTCGGCCCGGTCCTGGCGGTCGAGGTCGCGGCAGGTCGCGATGATATCCTCGAACTGCGCCGCTGGGATCGGAAGACCCGGGATAACGTCGCGAATCCTGCGCGCCTCCTCGTCGAAGTCCCACATAAATTCGCGCCCGGTGGCCTGCTTCGTGTAGCTCTTGCCGTCTCTGGTGTAGATCGTGATGCGCGGTCCGAAGAGGGTCATCTCATGCGACGGGATGAGCGTCACCCGATGCATTAGTTCCAGAACCTCGGGCGGGTCGTTGGCGTCACCCCGCTGGCTCGGCAGCACCGGGAAGCCGCGCTGGACAACGCCGTAGGCAGTGTAGTACGGCGTGCTTCCCGGCTGCGGGGCCGCGTCTTCCCGCCGGCTCGGGAAGGCCGGGCTGGGATACTGGGTCTCGAGCCAGTTCACCACGGCCTCGACGCGCTCGACATCCTCATATCGGATGTTGTGCTCGGCACAGAGCTGCGCCGTGACGTCGACATGGGCAATGTTGTAGCCGGCCGTCGAGTAGATGCGGTAGAGCGTCTCGAGGAACATCCAGTCCTGCCCCAGCCCGGTGGTGATTTTGTCCAGGCTGGTCTGTGTGGCGCCGGCAAAGCTGTAGGTGAGCCGGCCTTGGTTGTTGCCCGCGTAGGCGTGATAGAACCCCGCGTCGCCTTCCAGGACGGTCTCGCCGCCCACGTGTCCCTGCTGCGCCAGCGCCACTGCCAGCATAGCGTTGCGTACTGCGGCCCCCTCGCGCAGGGCGCGGCCGCCGGTCCGAGGCCCTTCGAGATTACCTGCCGCCAGGTGCACGCAGAGCGCGATGGTGCTATTCACCTGATCCTCAGTAAAGTTCAGGATCTTGGCGGCAGCGACGGCTGGGCCAAAGATGCCAAACACCGGCCCAGCGTGAAAGCCCCGCGCCATCACCGTCGGAATGAAGTCGGCCGCCATCCGCTCCATGACCTCGTAACCGGCGGCAAGACCGGCGAGGAAGTCCCGGCCGGAGGCGCCGGCGGTTTCCGCAGCCACAAAGGCGCCCGGGAGGATGCTGGTGCCCGGATGAGTGAGCATGCGGAAGGAATCCAGCTTGCCGCCCGCCATGGCCATCTCCGCGTTGCTGAAGGCGGCTCCACCCTTGGTCACCCTGGCGCCGTCCACCATGATGGTGGCGCCGTGGCCCACACCAGATTCTTCCGCGGTGATGAGCTGCACGGCCTGCTGGCCTCCCGGCGCCTGAGAGCCGAGGAGCACGGAGGCGAGACTGTGAAGCGTGACGCCCTTGGCGCGATCGACCACCGCGGGCGGGAGATCGTCATAGCGCAGCCCTACGACCCACTGCGCAAGTTGCCGGCTGAGAGATGCCATACTTGCCTCCGCTATGCTGCTGAAGTTTTGCCGCTCGTCTGGGAAATTTGCTAACCAGGAAATATCGGATGGCCTAGTACCGTTTCCAGCTAGATTTGTTGATACTGGAAAGCTGCCTCTAACTCTGGATTCCTGCTTGCGCGGGAATGACTAACAGGTGAAACAAATATCCGGTATAAGGCATATTCAAGTGGAAATGGTACTAGGCTCTCACTCCGTCCTTCATTGAAATCTCGCAGCACGAAAAGGACCTTCCGGAACCGCATCGGAGCCAATAGGAACAAATACATTGCCTCGTTCCATACGGTCATTTTTGCACTCGGAACATTGCCGCCGCGGGGCCATGTATGGGATTTGCATTCAACCAACACAGGCGGGTCGTCAGACCCAAGGTCGAACTTCCTGTTCTTCTTACTGGAAACACCGATCTGCACACTATGGCCTCTTTGGAGCGAAATGCCCTTTTGGCGAAAGTAATCTTGGGCCGCAGTCTCAAAAGCTCGACCTACGTGAGAATTCGAGGTCGAGCCGAGCCTTTGGCAATTGTTGACCATTGTTAGGTCCTCCTATGCTGCTTTCGACTTGAGGAGGGCATCTAGGACGGAGACGACTTGCAGGCCCACCACACGCTGAAAGGACCCGACATTGGTAAAGAGTTCTCTGTTCTTCAATCGGCACGCGTAGCGGAGGTTAATCGCTTGCGACGGCACCTTGCCCGTCTGAGGCATCATCTCCGAGGGCGTTGTACTCCGGCTCCTCTTCTTGGAACGACTCGAAATACTCAGCAGAAGATAATATGTCCTGGAGAGCCTTCCGGAAGACCTCACGCCCGCTGCCGAGATCTCGGCCCATGGCCTGACCGATCAACTTGAGCAAGACATCCCCGCGTTCTATGAAGGAATCTTGGAAGTTATTGGCCTCCAAATGCCGGGGATTCAACCAATGAGCCTCAAGCGCTTGCTCCAATCTCGCACTGCCCATGTCTTCCTGAAGACGTTTCAAGTAGACCGCCGGGCCACGGCCACCAATGATTCGGTTCGTGGCTGCACTAAGCGGAGTCTTGTTGATGACTGAATCGTACAGGTGCGATGGGATGGCAGGCTTACCCTCTGTGCTCCTGCACCAGGCGACTGGGAAAACATGGTGTATATCGATATTCTCGTTGTTGTAAGTGGCCAGGGACAACTGTACGTCGCTTCGCCAATCACTTGCCCCGTTCTTCATCTGCAATGCGTACAAGCCCTTGTAGGCCGCGCTGTTGCGAGTGCGAAGCGTCAGCAGGCGCTCAGGGATGAAGTTGGCCTGGGCAATTAGGACAGGCTCGACACCCCCTCTGACACACTCCGCGACTTGAGCCAGGTCCAGAGCATATTGGGTTTCGGTGGTTCCGCCGTACCCTTCCCCGAAAATGCCCGACCAGTACCAACGCGCGAGTTTTTCTCTAGCCAAAGCAGGTTCTAACTCGGCACCCAACTCCACGTACAGTGCGGCCAGAGGCATCAGTTGAGTATTGTATGGAACGTTGTACCGTCCGAAGATGAATTGGCTCTGTAAAAATGCTGCTGCTTTGCGAAATCCTCCTTCCACCTCATCGGCCCACTTCTGGTAATCGTGGAGGCGCAAATTGAGGATATCGCGTTTCTTACAGCTGATAGCAGGTAGCCGGGTTGCTGGTTGGCCTCTTTCGATAGCTTCTCTTCGGTCTGCCTGTGTCTTGAGGAGCGCTACGGCCTGTAGGAAATGCTCACCTTCGACCCCTTGCAGCACGCCTCCGTAGCTGGGGTACAAGCGCTGCCGTCGGTCCCGCCAGTCGTCTCGGAGTGAGAACTCCTCGGACTCAGCGGCGAATGAGGCCGTCGCCAGCTCGAAGACGTTGAGCGGGACTCCACCGGTATTGACCTTCTCGAATACGGTGCAGACAGCCTCCTTTGGCGTTTCCTTCTCCAAATGGATGACAGGCAACAGATAGTCCGCGAATGGCTTGATTACCCCATCATTGAAGCTGCTGAAGAATTCAGTAGGGTCCCCCGCTGGGTGCAGGCTCGCACGGCTCCCCCAATACCTGGTGTAGTTGAGAGTCCATTCCAAGGGGTCGAATAGCTTCTCAGTCGGGAACATGAGCTCTTCGTACTCGAACTCAGGGCTGGAGAGGTCCAAAACCGTCTCGCGTCCAAAGTCCCGGGTGACCTTCTTGTTCTCGGGAACAACGATGACTGCATCTTCTCTGTCGGCGGCATCGGAGATTGCTCGACGCATGTCGATGTAGAACCAACTCAGCCGCTTCTCGCCGCGGCTGTCCTGAGTGGAAACGGCAGCTGGATGCAATAGTGCTTGGTACAGCGACGTCAACCGCTGCTGACCGTCCAGAAGGAACCGGTCAGGTGAAGTAATCCCGTTTTCACTGACTCCTTCGACCAAACGGGTCCTGAATCTAATGTCGCCTCCTGCTGAGAGCGTCATCACGGCGCCCACCGGAAATCCTCTAGAGATGCTGGCCAGAAGCCCTCTGATTTTATCTTCGTCCCACACCCAACCTCGCTGGAAGTCCGGGAGTTGGATTTTCCCGCTTTGAACATCATTGAGCAGGGCTTTTAACGAAAGCGAAAAGGTGGTGAACATTCAAACCTTCCTTATCAGCGACTCTCCACGATTCTGATCCTACTCAGGTAGACTCCGTGTCCCTCTCCCTATCAGGCGGCGAAGCTAGCCGAGATCATCTCGCCACCGGCAATCAATAGGGAAGGGGCCCCATTGCCTCGTAGGCCTATGGAGTATATCATAGACGCAGTATCTTCAATATTGTAGAAGGAATAGCTGTTGGCAACCACCATGGGGCCGAAGGGCATCTCGGAGAGGAACAGGCGACTCCTCACCTCCTTGTACCGGAGCGCCACGGGGCCGTTCTACGTCCGGGAGGCCGCCGCCGCCCTCTCCTTCACTATGCCTCGCACGCACCGTTTCCTTGCGTATCTGGCCGAGAGAGGATGGCTGGTGCGTGTCTGCCGTGGCCTCTACGCACCCATACCCCTTGACGCCATCGACCCGAGTTTGTGGCGGGAAGACCCGTGGGTCATCGCGTCGAAGCTCTTCGGCCCCGACTATTATGTTGGGGGGTGGACGGCGTGCGAGCATTGGGACCTGACCGAGCAGATATTCCGAGAGACCGTGGTCGTCACCACCAAACGGGTGAGGGGGAAGGAGGCCGATATCCAGGGGTTCCCATTTCGCATCAGGCGCACCACTCCGCGAAAGACGTTCGGAACCAAGCCCGTCTGGCGGGACCAGACTAGAGTATACGTTTCTGATCCTTCGCGTACGATCGTCGATATCCTCGACGACCCAACGCTGGGGGGAGGCATTCGCCACATCGCCGACGTGGTGGACACCTACTTCAGGGGCGAGCACCGTGACGACACTCTTCTTGAGGATTACGCCCGACGGGTCGGCAACCGCACGAGCTTCAAGCGCCTGGGTTACCTTCTGGAGACATTGGATATCCATGCACCCTCTCTTCTCCAGGCCTGCGAAACGAGTGTGAGCTCCGGCATCGGTCTCTTGGATCCCAGCTTGCCCAACGAAGGACCCGTAGCGTGGAGGTGGAGGCTGCGTGAGAACGGGAGAGTCCCATCGGAAGGTATGGCCGGTTGATTACCAGAACGGACCTCAACGAGAGGATCTACGAGTGGGGCATCCGAGAGGATGTGATCGAGAAGGACTACGTCATCGGGTGGGTGCTTTGGGGAATCGGGTCGGACCCTAGCCTATCCACCTCGTGGGTCTTCAAGGGCGGCACGTGCCTGAAGAAGTGCTACGTCGAGACCTACCGATTCTCTGAGGATCTGGACTTTACGGTGCTGCCCGGAGGCCCGGCAGAGGCAAGTCAGGTGATTCCGCTCTTGAAAGGCGTCTTCGAGCGTGTCTACGAGGAGTCCGGGATTGACTTTCAGGGAAGGGAACCAATAGTGCGGCAGCGCCCCGATGGTCGGTCAGCCGAGGGGCGTATCTACTACCGTGGCCCACGGAACGCGCCTGGTATCGCAAGCCTCCGGCTCGACCTGACCACTGCGGAACACGTGGTGCGTCCCACTGTCCTGCGCCCCATCGCCCACGAGTACCCCGACGCCCTGCCGGTGCCCGCTGAGGTGCGATGCTACAGCTTTGAGGAGACTTTCGCCGAGAAGCTGCGGGCTATGGGAGAGAGAGCCCGGCCTCGTGATCTCTACGACATAATCTTCCTGTACAGAAGGGCATCTGTTCTTGCTGGGGCTGCCCTCCTCCGGTCCGTGTACCGGGAGAAGTGCAAATCTAAGGGCGTGGAGGTTTTCACGAGCAAGGCTATCCAGGCATCGCCCTTCCTGAGGGAGCTGGAGGACGAATGGGCCAACATGCTGGCCCATCAGCTTCCAGCGCTGCCGCCCTTCTCCGCCTTATGGGAAGAATTGCCTCGCCTCTACACATGGCTTGAGGGACAGTCTCAGGTCAGGGGGTTGCCTCCTATCCCACACACCGAGGAAATCGACGATTCATGGAACCCTCCTTCTGTCTTGTCTGTGTGGGGCCAAAGAGTGCCTGTCGAGGAAATGCGCTTCGCTGCCGCCAACCATCTCTGTGTTGAGCTCGGCTATCAAGATCGCAACCACTTGATTGAGCCTTACAGTCTAAGGATGACCCGCTCCGGTCAACTCACCCTCTACGCAGTGCAGTCCGACACCGGCGAGGTTCGTTCCTACGACGTTGGCCAGATTCAGAGCGTCAGGGTTAGCTCCGCCCCTTTCACCCCAAGGTTCGCTGTGGAGGCCTTGGGGTCAGGGCTGACACTAAGGCAGGTAACATAGTGGCCACAGTTCAAGGAAGCAAATGGACCCCCGGGGGGCTGGTTCGTGCCCGCGGCCGAGACTGGGTGGTCTTGCCCCCGGATGAGCCAGAGGTAGTTCGGCTTCGGCCAGTCGACGGCTATGATACTGAGGCTGTGGGAATATATCTCCCACTGGAGCCAGAGGCCCTTGATCCATCCGAATACCAAAAACCCGATCCCAATCTGGCCGGAGACTTCACTGGTTCGCTCCTGCTCCGTGACGCCGTACGCCTCGGTTTGAGAAGCGGCGCTGGGCCGTTCCGTTCGATGGGGCGGCTGTCCGTCATTCCGCGTCCCTATCAGTTCGTCCCGCTCATCATGGCGCTCCGGCTAGACCCGGTGCGTTTGCTCATCGCAGACGATGTTGGCGTGGGCAAGACCATAGAGGCAGCCATGATCGCCCGTGAGCTGTTGGACCGGGGAGCTGTGCGCCGCATCTGCGTTCTCTGTGCTCCGCACCTGTGCGAGCAATGGGAAGAGGAGCTGCGAACGAAGTTCAATATCGATGCGGCAGTCGTCCAGTCTTCGCGGATTGGGAGATTGGAGCGCCAACTTCCGCGTGGCGATGTCTCCCTCTACCAGCACTATCGCCACATGGTCGTCAGCATCGATTTCGTCAAGTCGGATCGGAATCGACAACGCTTCCTGGACAATGCCCCCGAGTTCATCATCGTGGACGAGGCGCACACGGCCGCGAGGCCGCGAGGCGACCACAGCGGCGCGCAACATCAGCGTTACGCCTTGGTGAGGGACCTCGCTCGGGATCCTCAGAGGCACATGGTCTTGGCGACCGCGACGCCACACAGCGGCATCGAGGAGAGCTTCAGGTCGCTGCTTGGACTCGTGAACCCGTCGTTTGACGTGCCGGAAGAATCGGACGTGCCGCGCTCCAGTCTGGCGCCGCACGTCATCCAACGGAAGCGAACCGACCTTCAGCGCTGGCTCGGAGTGGATACACCGTTCCCGGAGCGTGAGGCTGTTGAGCGCAGCTACCAGATGTCGGCCGACTACCATCGGCTCTACCAGGACATTCTGACCTACTGTAGGGAGTATGTTTCCGACCAAGGCATGGTGGAGCAACGCCAGCGAGTTCGATATTGGGCCGCGTTGTCCATCTTGCGCTGCGTTCTCTCCAGCCCAATGGCTGCGCGGGCAGTGCTGGCGAACCGCAAGCCGTCTTTGGCTGGACGGCAGAACGAGGCCGTGCTTGACGAGGTTTTCGGCCAACAGATCATGGACTCCGCCGACGAGGACCAAGCCACTGATTACGTGCCGACGGCCCAACTCAGTGACTCCGACTCCACTCTCGATGCGAGTGAAGTGAGGAGATTGGACACATTTCTAAGGCGCGCGGACGCTCTCGCCGGCCCTGTCGCAGACGCGAAAATCCGTGAGGCTGCTCAGGCCATTTCGGACCTGCTGGCCGAGGGCTACAGTCCCATCGTCTACTGTCGCTTCATTCAGACCGCCTATTACGTCGCACAGCACATCCAGAGCGCCTTGCAACAGCAACATCCAGGATTGCAGGTCAAGGCGGTAACGGGGAACGAGGGCGACAGCGAGCAACGTAAGGAGATAGTGCTGACGCTGGCGAAGGAGCCGATGCGGGTCCTGGTAGCGACGGACTGTCTGAGCGAGGGCGTCAACCTCCAAGAACACTACAACGCCGTTGTGCACTACGACCTCCCCTGGAACCCCAATCGCTTGGAGCAGCGAGAAGGTCGGGTGGATCGCTTCGGCCAGAGCAAGGCAGTGATAAAGACCGTGCTCCTCTACGGGGCAGACAACGAAGTTGACCTCGTGGTGCTCGACGTCCTTCTGCGCAAGGCGAGAACCATACGGCAAAGCCTGGGCATCTCAGTCCCTGTGCCGGTTGAGTCCGAGCAGGTAGTCAATGCCCTGGTAAACAGTGTCCTGCTGCGAGGATTGGGCCAAGGGCGACAGTTCAGGCTTGCCCTGGAGGATGAGTCCGTGAGCCGTCTGCACTATGCTTGGGATCAGATGGCGAGCAAGGAAAATCGGTCGCGGGCATATTTTGCCCAACAGGGCATTGAACCGGACGAGGTAGCTAGTGTCTTGTATCTAAAGTGCGTCGGCAACAGCGGGCCACGCTGGCCAGGATTTGGTCAGCGGTCTTGGTCCAGAGGTTCCGGCGTCGGCAACAGCGGGCCACGCTGGCCAGGATTTGGTCAGCGGTCTTGGTCCAGACCAAGGGCTTGGGGTCTTCGTTGGTGACGTCCAGGTAACGGTAGATGGCAGCCTCCAGTTCGCCGCTGCTCTGATGCACTCCACGGCGCAACTGCTTTTCGGTGAGCAGCCCGAACCAACGCTCCACCAGGTTCAGCCAGGAGGCGCTGGTGGGCGTGAAATGGATATGGAAGCGGGGCCGCTTGGCGAACCAGTTCCGTATCAGCGCCGTCTTGTGGGTGGCGTAGTTGTCCGCAATCAGGTGCACATCCAACTCAGCTGGCGCCTCGGCTTCGATGGCATCGAGGAACTTGCGGAACTCCACGGCCCGGTGGCGCCGGTGGCATTGGCCAATCACCTGGCCGGTCCTGGCGTCCAACGCGGCGAAGAGGGACGTGGCGCCGTGGCGCACGTAATCATGGGTGCGCCGCTCCACCTGGCCCGGGCGCAGGGGCAACAGCTGCCTGGTGCGGTCCAGGGCCTGAATCTGGGACTTCTCGTCCACGCACAAGACCAACGCCCGGTCCGGCGGATCAAGGTAGAGGCCCACAATGTCCCGAACCTTTTCGATGAAGAAGGGGTCCGCCGGCAGCTTGAAGGTTTCGGTGCGGTGAGGTTGCAGTGCGAAGGCGCGCCAGATGCGGCTGACCGTGGTGTGGCTCAGACCGGAACGCTGGGCCATGGACCGGGTGCTCCAGTGCGTGGCGTCCTTGGGTGTGGACTCCAGCGTCAGCGTAATCACCCGTTCCACGTCTTCATCAGTAACCGCTCGCGGCCGGCCGCTGCGGGGCTCGTCCGACAGGCCGTCCAATCGCCGTTCCAAGAACCGGGAACGCCACTTCCCCACCGTTTCTGTAAAAGGCGGAGGTAAAGTGGACCACCTGGACGGATTGACTGCCTGACATTGTGGCGGTTGAAAAATGTACCGTCCTCTGCCATCCATAGGTTCGAAGTCGTGCTTATGGGTGGTGGGATGGATGTACCAGGTGGACGTGTATCTACGGGTCCGGCGGGCGGTGATGGTGGATGGGATGAGCATCCGGGAGGTCTCCCGGGTGTTCGGCCTGCACCGGGACACGGTGCGCAAGATTCTGGCCTACTCAGCGCCGCCGGGCTACCGGCGGCAGAATCCGCCCCGGCGTCCTAAGCTGGAGCCCTTCACCGCCGTCATCGACCAAATCCTGACAGACGACCTCAGGCGTCCCAGGAAGCAGCGCCACACAGCACTGAGGTGGACCCGGAAAATCGGACAGGTAGCTAAGTGAGAGTCCTGCTCCTAAACTAAGGGCAGCGGTAGCTGTCGGGAAGGAGGGGGATATGTCGATAGGACGCAGAAAGCACAGCCCGGCCTTCAAGGCCAAGGTGGCGCTGGAGGCGGTGAAGGGCGAGGATACGGTGGCCCAACCAGCCGCCCGGCACGAGGTCCACCCCGGACAGATTCAAGCTTGGAAGAAATCCCTTGTGGAGGGCGCCTCCGGGGTCTTCAGCAACGGTAAGGAACAGAAGGGCAGGAACGACGCCGCCCTTATCGCCCGGTTGTACCAGGAGATCGGCCAGCTGAAGGTGGAGCGGGATTTCTTGGCGGAGAGGTCCGGTCCATGAGTCCGGGCCGGCATCGGGAGATGGTGAACCGGGAGCATCCGTCCCTGCCGATAGTGTGGCAGTGCACGTTGCTGGGCGTTAGCCGTTCCAGCCTCTACTACCGTGCCAAGGGGACTTCCGAAGCGGACCTGTCCCTGATGAGGGAGATGGACCGTCAGTACCTGGAGACCCCCTTCTACGGGTCGAGGCGAATGAAGGCCTGGCTGGACCGGCAGGGTATACCAGTAAGCCGGAAGCGGGTGCAGCGGCTGATGAGAGTCATGGGGCTGCGGGCCATCTACAGGCGTCCCAGGACCAGCCAACCGGCGCCGGAGCATCGAGTCTATCCCTACCTGGTGAGGAACGCCAGGGTCACCCGGCCCAACCAGGTGTGGGCCGCCGACAGCACCTATCTGCCCATGGCCCGTGGCTTTCTCTACCTGGTGGCAATCATGGAAGGTTTCAGTCAACAGTTGTGTTTTTGCATAGACCACCCCTCTTAACAAGTTGCAGAGATAAGGAAGTTAAGAAGTGTCTTTTTCCGATCAACCCCACATTGAGCGAATTCGGGACGCATTGTGGAGCCGACCTGGCACAGGTGCTTCAGTCATGGTGGGCAGCGGTTTTAGCCGGTGTGCGAACAAGGTTCGCTCGGGGGTAGCCGATTCTCCCCTGTGGCAGGATCTTGCGACGGAAGTAACCAACAGGCTGTATCCCATAGATTCGTTGGATGATGAGTCGGCAACTAGTATCAGGCCAAGTTCTACCGACGACTTTCTTAGGATCGCTCAAGAATATGAGACCGCATTCGGGCGCACCGACCTGCATCGGTTTCTTCTGGAACAGACACGAAACGACGATTTTGCTCCCGGCGACTTACACGAGCGGTTGCTACGCTTACCGTGGCGAGATGTGTTTACCACAAACTGGGACACACTGTTGGAGCGAGCTCGTCCAAAAGTAGTTGAGCGTGGTTACCACGCTGTGGAGAACGTGGATCAGATCCCCCTGGCGAATCAGCCGCGGGTAGTCAAGTTGCACGGTTCACTTCCAGCTCAGTTCCCTCTCATATTTACGGAAGAGGATTATCGAACATATCCGACCAAATACGCTCTGTTTGTGAATACGGTCCAGCAGGCGATGATGGAATCGGTGCTCTGCTTGATCGGATTTTCCGGAAACGCCCCCAATTTTCTACACTGGTCAGGCTGGGTCAGGGACCATCTTGGCAAGGCGGCACCCAGAATTTATTTGTGTGGGTGGTTCGGTCTGTCCCCGTATCGACGCAGAATGCTGGAAGATACTAGAGGAGTAGTTCCCGTAGACTTGGCGCACCATCCGCAGGCAGGGAAGTGGCCGGAACACTTGCGTCATCGTTATGCAATCGAGTGGCTAATGTTTACCTTGGAGAGAGGGCAGCCATATGACGCCACTGAATGGCCTTCCCCGAGACATGAGTGGAGTAGGACCATCCCTGGTTACTTGTACCCTGTTAAAGAGTCAACTTCGGATTTGCCTGAACCAGAGCCCGAAAACAACGCGGAGACAAGAACGACTGCTCCGTTGGAATTCTTCCGAAAAACAATCAGTATCTGGAAGAAGAACAGGTTGCTGTACCCAGGATGGCTTGTTTTCCCGTCTGGAGACCAACGTGAGGAGCTAAGTTGGCGCACTGACGATGGGGAGCGCCAGTTCCTAACCTTGATGGACAATATTTCCTTGCCTGAGCGCCTCGAATTTATCAGAGAATTAGTGTGGAGACGCGAGATTCTCCTTCAACCGATCTCCAGAGACCTGGAGGACGCAGCGGACCACGCCTTGCGGTCCATAAACTGCCATGAGAGAACGATCGAGCGATTACCCTCCACTGAGCTTAACTGGGAAAATGTGAGGGAGGCATGGCGTAGTGTGGCCCTTACTCTCCTTACCAGCGCTCGCTTTCAGCATGACGGAGAACTATTCGACCAGCGCATAGAGGCGCTTAAGCAATTTATACAGGATAGCGATGATGTCTATCATCGCGTCCGGCATGAACTGTGTCTGTGGGCGGTCAACTCACTAGACTTTCACACGCTGGAATCACGACTTGCCGAATGGTCCATTGAGGATTGCGATCCTGCTTGGATGGTTCGTAAGGCCGCGCTACTTTACGAATCGGTAAAGGGAGAAGAGGCTTACGAGCTCGTCAAACGAGCAATGGATTCTATAAGGACCTCTAGGCGAAGCGATAGGGACATTGCCAGTGCTTCACTCGAGGGATGGGCACTGTGTTCCGCCGTGACCTTGGAAAGTTGGAGAATGTGCCAAAAGAGGTGGGACGAGCTTTCCCAGCTGAAGTGCGATGCGTGGTCGGAAAAAGACCTCATTCATCGCAGGTTAAGTAGCGAAAGCGAAAAAAGGGAATCACCCAATTTCGACTTGGGACGGAGAAGGCAAACTCGCCTGACTTTCACAAACGCCAGCCCATGGCGAGCTGCATACAGGGCTATACGGTTGTCGGAAATTGCTGGTTTGCCTCACGAAACGCGAAGCGCGGGGATTGGCGGCGTGGACGTCGCCAGGCGGATGCTGGGCTCAGCCGCAACAAATATCTCAGACGAAAGTCCGGAATTTGCCGTTCACCTCGTGCTCAGAACCTCAAGCCACGAAAATGATCCAACTCTCCAGGCCGTGGTGACGCGGAATCGCCTCGCTATTCTGTCCGCTGATTCAGCAAAGGCTCTGGCCGCAGATTGCATCAATTTGATTGAATACGGGTTGAGCAATGGACGCGTTGAGCAAACCCGAGCCTCCATGGAAGTACTGTCCAGACTTGTACTGCGGCTGGAAACAGACCAAGCATTGGAGATCTTTGACAAGTCAATGGCGTACTACGCCGACAGGCAGAATCGCATCCTTTCCCATCCGTGGCTGTCAGAGCCCGTTTGGAATTTGATGAGACGCTCTTGGGATGCCATTCCACCCCATCTCGAGTCCCAGCGGATACTAGGCGTCCTTAGTGCACCGATAGTCGGCTTGGACGGTTTTGAAGTTCAAATCGAGTCCCGCCACCCTGACCCTGGGAACTTGTTGGACAGCCTCTCTGGAAAACTTCTGCCGGAACGGAATGCCCAAAACGAGGAAAGTTGGCAGTTGTTAAGCAGCCTTCTGACACGTGGATTAATTGCTGGCGGCGAAGCACGACGGAGGGCGGCCACCAGATTAGACACGTTGAGATCCCCGAACCAATTTGCTCCGAGCGAACTTTCTCGAATCGGCAATGCCCTGTGGTCCGACAAACACACCCCGCAAGATGGACTTCCAGCGGGAACCGACCTATACGATTGGGCATTTCTGGTTTACCCAGAACCTCAACCCGGCATAGCGGAAAAGCGATTTCGCCTCAAGTGGTTTTCCACGATTCCCATAAGTGCTCCAGACACTGGATCCACGGAAGGCGACACGGTGGCATTCAGTCTAGGCCACAGGGCAGATAACCAGAACAGCTTAGAGGACACCATTTGGAACATTGGTGCCGCACTTTCTGTTTGTGCCGATCATGGCCGACCATTTGGCCTCACCGAAGGTGAACGTGAGCGAATCATTCATATTCTCACGGTTTGGTCAAAGGAAGGTGCTTTCCCTCGTAAAGGTCCTTTGGTTCCTGACGCGAGTCGTCGTCCAACTATTCTGGCAATTGAAGGAATAGCTTTGATTCTAAGGTGCGTTGCTATTCCAGAGGAAGTTGGTGAACACCTTTACGCGAAGCTTAAAGACCTAACAGAAGCGGGAATTCCTGCCTTGAAACCCATTGGGGAACTAGCTCGGATACTTCCTAGCCGAATAGGTGACATGGTCTTCTGGTTGAGGTCCGCTTTGTCATCTCAAGACAGAGAAGCGGTTGTCAGCGCCTTGTCGTGTTTGGTCTCTTGGATCGGGATGCAAAATGAGGAAGCTTCTGGGGGACTTCAGCCTCCGAGCGACGTATTTCGAGAGGTTGGCGTGATTATAGCAGCCCGCAATGAAGTAGCCCTTCCATTAGCCCTGGAAGTTGCCGCACTAGCATTCAGCAAAGGAACAGAGGAGATCAGAGAACCCATAAAGGAGTATGCACTCCAAGGACTGGCGTATCTTTCCGAGGAACTGCGATACGATCGAATTCACAGCCACACCAGCGAGGTCCCACTATTGAGAATGCGCTGCGGCCAATTGGCCCTTGCAATGTCAAAGTGTGGGCTGGCGGACCATCCTTCCGTTGCGCGATGGTTAGAGGACGCCGCAAGCTACCCCTTCCCTGAGATCAGATACTCATTGCTCGTTGGGAGCATTCAGTAGTAAAGATTACATATAGTGCTAGGATCAATCGGACATGGCCACAAGGCATGAGAATCACTTTGCGATTCTTCCACGTTGGGACCAATCGATGAACACTTGCCCCAGGCATTAGAGCCAGTCAGCAGTAGGGTCAGACCTGAACCGGCGTGGCACTGACATATCATCGCAGTCTGCAGTAAATCGGTCAGGGTAGCGACGTTAAAGGAGTAGGAAGGGGCAGCGTTGACGGTGCGTAATGCGTCTTCCGGCTTCTCTGGAGCTTGCGAGGAGGCGTTCTCACGGCTGCGCTTGAGCCTGTAGCTCTGGCCGTTCATTTCCAGGTGATCAGCTACAACTACAATAAGCCTTGCCGGCCAGTTGGCGCAGATTATTCTTGCCGGCTCCCCTCCCGTTCCTTACCGCGCTGATGTGCTACCCCGGTCCCACAGCTGAGGACGTCGAATTCCAAGATGACCGAGTGGTGGCCACCCGGTCAAGAGCAGCCGCAGTGACCATGGGGTTGGCGTAGATGTGCTCCCACTGGGAGAAGACTAAACCAAAGCCAAGGTGGGATGTGCATTTGCCGGGTGCTGGGAATCGGGGCGGGAGTGTTTCGGCCCTTGATGGCAGGACCGTCCGGCAGCGCCGTCTCACCTTTACTCCGCCCCAGTGGCCCAACATCCCGCCGCCATTGACAAAGCGGTCTTCCGGTGCGGGCGCTGCCTGACGGAGATGGACGCAGACGCGAACGCCGCCGTCAACATACTGAGACTGGGCAGGCAGCTGCTATGGCTCCTCGCCCTGTTGACGCATGCTCCCGAGCAGGACAGGAGGCAGCAAGAAGCCAAACGGCCGGCGGAGGGGATAACCGCCGTCAGACGACAGTTGCCGCAGGGCAACGGCCCGGGGCCGGAAACAACCGCGACCGGTCCGCAACAAATGGGACTGGCCAAAGGCCGGCAGGCATACCGGGACAAGTCGTCAGAACCGAAGCAGGAAGGGGCCAACCGTTTTGCACAAAACGGGTAAAACCGTCCCACTATCCCAGTACAACGGCACCATGCGGTCCAGCGAGAGGATAGCCGCCACGCTGGGCACCACCCCCAAGGCGGTCACCTACCAGGCCTACAAGATGGGGCTTGGACAACGGAAAGCCTACAGGCCCTGGACCCCCGCGGAGGACGATCTCCTCAGGGCGCTCGTCCCCAGGAAGTCCGCGTCCCAGATAGCCACCAGGATGAAAAGGTCCGTGCACGCGGTCACGGTCCGAGCCAGGAGGATACGCGTTTCCTTCAGCGACAGGGAGGGGTGGTACACACAGAGCGAGGCCTGCGAGATCCTCGGCGTGAGCCATACGTGGATGACAAGGAGGATCGACTCAGGGGTCATCCGGGCCTCATGGCAGCACGGGAGACGCCCAGGGCGGTCCGGTCAGGCTCGTGGCGGATAGAACAGAAGGGCCTAAACTGATACCAAGGTGGAATCTACATATGAAGCGCACTTAGAATAGGCCTTGGTATGCTAACGGAATACTTCCCCTGATTAAAGGACGGGCCTGCGACGTCTCAGAACCTCGTTCTTGGAATGTACATTTCACCTTGGCTTTAGTTTAGTAGTCCAATCCTCGCCAAGTAATCCCGTCAATGAAATTGGCCATCATTTCAAAGATTTCGAACCACCAGGTCGTACCTACTTCGTGGTTAGGAGACAAACATCTATGAAGATCGTGTTCGTTGCCAGTGACCTAACCGACCTCGAAACTTCCGGAATTCGCGCATTGTTAACAGATACCGCTAATCACCTGAACCAATTCCTCAGAGACCCCTTCATTGGGACAATTCATGTGCAAGGCGCATCACCGCACCCCAAAGCACCCATAACTCTCAACCTCAATTCTCGACACGACCCAATCAGAATCCACCTTAAGGTTAAAGGCACTCGCTGGAACCAATACGTCTTTCAATTCGCCCACGAATTTTGCCATGTACTAACTGACCATTACGAATCACTGCTTGGAAACCCAAATTCATGGCTACATGAGACAATGTGCGAGATCGCCTCCATATTTTGTCTTCGACGGATGGCCGGTCAATGGCTCCATTGCCCATCTATCCCTGGTACGGAAACTTATGCAAAAAAGTTCTCGAAATACTCGGATAACAGGCTTTCTACTCCAGAAGCACACCTACCACCGGGCGTAACTCTTCCAAATTGGATACTTTCTCATCAAAAGGAATTACGTACCGAGAATGTTGCTCAGGATGATCAGCGAGTTAACCAAGCATTGATAGCATATATTCTTCTGCCGATCTTCGAGAATCACACCCAAGGATGGAATACCATCACCAAGTTCCCCACCTCCTCAACGGATCTCGCCAGTTACCTACAAGAATGGCATTCATTAGTTGACCCTAACGATAGAGCTTTTATCGTTAATCTGTCGGAAGTTCTTGGGTATAAACTTCATAATTAGAAGCGGCAACCCTTACTCTGTCGGGAACGAGGAGAGGAATTGCAGCTAAGTAGTCGGGTTCCACACCCGGGGATAACCCAGGGCACTCCAAAACGACGGTCCGGCGCAAAAGACCAAAATACAAGGTTATCATGCTAAACCAAAGCCAAGGTGAAACCCGCATTTGGGTCGGCTAGAATCAGGGAGGCATAGCGTCAGGACTGGGAGCAGACTGAGTTGGGATGGTGATGGGTATGAGGGGGATAAGGCCGGACTTGGAGGGGTGGCAGTTGGACTTGGCTAGTGTGCGCAGCAGGATGTACCTAGCGCCGACACCCCGGGAGAGAGAACGGTGGCACGCACTGTGGCTCCTGTGCCGGGGCCTGACCGCCTCGGGCACCGCCCAGGCGCTGGGCCGGGATGCTCACACCATCGGCAGATGGGCCGCCGCCTTCGGCGAGGGAGGGCCTGCAGCCTTGATATTTGAGCAGACCGGGGGTTCCCCCCCGCACTTGGCGAGACGCAACAGGCGGAGTTGACGGGGGCAGTGCAGGAGTTGCCCGAGATGTCGGGCATAGAAATGGCCAACTGGAACTGGAAAGTGGTGCGGCAGTTTGTCTCGAAGCGTTTCGGCATTGGCCTGAGCCGCAGCACTTGCCTGAACTATCTGCACCGCTTGGGGTTTGTCCTGAAGCGTCCCAAGAAGCGTCTGGTCAAGGCAGATGAGCAGAAGCGGGAGGCCTTCGTGGCGGAGTACGCCACCCTGTCGGACGAGGCGTGGCGTACGGGAGCGAAGATATTCTTCGCCGACGAGGCCCATTTCCGGGCCGATGCCGAACTGAGAGGCAAATGGGTGCTAAAGGGAGAGTCGGCCTTGGTGGACTCGACCAGCCCGAGCTATGGCGAAAAGGCCAGCTACTACTCGGCAGTGTGCCTGGAGACCGGTGAGGTGGAGGGGATGGACCTGGAGGGGAACAGCAACTCCGGAACCTCGGCTGCCTTCCTGGAGCGGTTGCGGCAGAGGCACTCCGGGCCGCTAGGCGTGATTTGGGACAACGCGCCGGCGCACCGCGGCGAGGCGGTGCGGGAGTATCTGCGGACGCCGGGCTTGGGGCTGCGGCTGATGAACCCCCGTTTTCACGAGGGCAGGCTCTGCCGGTCTACAGCCCGGACTTCAACGCCGATGAGGCCATCTGGGGCTGGGCGAGAGAGGAAGCCACCGGAAACCTGTGCTTGGGAACCAAGGCCCTGGTAAAGGAGAGGGTCGGGAATTTCCTCTGCGGGCTGTCCATCCGGAAAGACGAGGTCAAGGGCCGCTGCCGCACCGTCCTGCAATCAAAGGCCGAAGGATTTCTGCGAGAATCCCAGCCCAATCACCGATGTATTGTAAATGCACATCCCACCTTGGTTTTGGTTTAGCTCTTCCATGAGTTAGGAAGAATTATGGTTCTGGAAGATCGTCTTCGGGGCATGCGTCACAGCAGCTATAGGGGTGACCTTCACTATAAAGCCCGAAACAATGGCGCAATCGACGACAAAACAGGCCAAAATGAAAATACCCCTAGTGGTCCGAAATCGTTGAAATGATGGGTAATTTGGGCTTTGCACAATGAATCGGAATTAAAATGAATAAAAGACTTTTTGCACAACGAATCGCCCCAAGGCCAAGACCGCGAAGACGTAGAGCTTCCGCACCGGACACAGCTGGTTCAGCTACGACCCAGCCGTGAAGCTCGGGCAGATGCAGAGGACAGGAATGGGAACTTTCCGAATAACGGTTGAGATAGGCGACCAGAGCGGCCAGAGATTCCAGGAGTTGGAAGCCCTGGTGGACACCGGGGCCACATTCACCAAGGTGCCCCGATCCATCCTGGAAGCCCTGGACATACCCGCCGCCCGGACCTACACCGCCCTGCTGGCCGACGGACGGCGGGTACCCAGAGAGCAGGGATGGGCAATCATCCGGCTGGAAGGGCAACAGTTTCCCACGCCGGTCGCCTTCGGCGAAGAAGGGGAACCAACCCTGCTCGGCGCCATGGCCTTGGAACACGCCCTCCTGGCCGTGGACCCGCACGGACAAAGGCTCATGCCCGTGGATGCCCTGGAGATGACCAGCACGGGAGAATGAACGGGGGAAACTCCGGAACGCGCTGAAATGGCGAGCGACCGCATGCAAGGACGACGCCACCCGGCCATCAACATGGCCCAGATGGGATGAAAACACCACTCCATCAACCTCTGGAATCCTGAATTGAAATAAATTTTGCACAATGAATCAGAATTAAAAAAGCTTCATTGTGCAAAGCCGGTAATTTGGTTGACTAGACTACTCGGGGCAAGCATCTGACTGCGAACGTCACCACAGAATAACCCATCATTTCAAAGAAGTTGGCCTACTAAACTAAAGCCAAGGTGGGATGCGCATATGGCGGAGGTCAAGTGGAGGCAACAGGCCGTCCTGTAAGTACGGGAAGAATATCTTCACCGGACGAGCTGGGCTAATCTTCGTCGCTCCGCAAATGTAGATTCCACCTTGGCTTCAGTTTAGTAGTCCGTCAGTATTGGATTGAGGGATACAGGGACTTCAATTTGATGCGGGCGTCCTCGGTAGTGAAACGCCAGTCCACCCGGATTGCATCACGGTTCCGTTGGTTCTGCCACGCTTGGGTCTGGTGTTCCAGCATGTCCCGGCAGGGAATCCGGCGGTCCAGGCACTGCCTGGCCAGCACTCCAAGCTCTATCTCGGCCATATTGAGCCAACTCCCATGCTTCGGCGTATAGTGGATTTCCAGCCGTTGGGCGAGGCGCCTCGCCTCTGCAGCTCCTGTGGCGAAGACCCGCAGGCCTAACGCTCACGACGCCAGGCCCATGTGCCGAGGGGAATCCATCTGGGGTATGTACCCATAGACCGGGCCGGGGCTGCAGCCGGGGGCTCCGTATTTGCTGTCTGCGGGAGCTTACCATCGGGACAGGATCTCTGAGTCACTGGCGCTCGGACTGAGGAGATTACGGGAGCAACCACCAGTCCATATCGGCATACGCATCGGCAAAGTAAGTCTCCATCTCAACTAACTCTTCCATGGAGTCCATGGACCTCAGAGCGTGCTTATAGTGGCCATAACGGGCCTGTGTCAGCACTAAGTCCATCCCGGTGTCAAGGAAAGTCCATGCAGGTGCTAACGGGCCGGTCTTGATGCATTCAATGAAGCGCTCAATAGACGAAATAGCCTCACTTTCAGCCAAGACTCTTCCCCGTTGAAGGAACCTGTACGAGTGTCTCCCTTCCTGATGGGGCAACAGCACTGGGACTGCGCCGACCGATGAATGGAATCGGAACGCCTCACCGTTCTTCCCGAATGAACCATGGGCAACGAAGTTCCTGACTTGGTCACGAACGGCCGTTAGGTCATCGTAGTGCCGCTTAATCTCGGGAGAGTCGACATCAAGCGCCGCTCGGAACTTTTGCTTCCAATCGGCACGTGCGAGATCCTTAACGGCCTCTCCCGTAATGCATTTCCCTTGCATAATGGCCAGCAAGATAAACACGTGCTCAGCCCAACTGAAGAAACTCTCGATCGCAGACAGGGCCAACCACTCTGCCTCTCTGGTGAGCTTCCAGTCAGGAAAGCGGAATCTAACGCTACCACTTGCATACCCAATTGTTCCTGGTTCGTGGGCCTTCTTCTCAGCCTCCGCAAGCTTGGACTTGTACTCTCCGATCAGAAACTCGAACCGGCCGTACAGGTCGATGGATCCATTTACGACGTTGATCTGCGAGCTGTTGACGGCTTCTTCAGCACGCCAATCCAGATATGGTCGAGCTGTTCGTACCCCTTGTCGTACTAGGCGAAGAACCTCTTTGGCAGAGTCTTCTGAGTCGGGATCCTCATAAGAGAAAATTCCAAGCCCTAGCTTACGGTGTTCAATATGCAGGAGGTGCCCTTCAAGGTCCACAGGGATCGACCAAGCGACTTTTTCGCCTTTACCCAGACAGCTGAAGCCGAGTAAATCCACCAAGAGGAAGTAGACAAGATAGTACTCTGGAAGACCTCGACCTGATAGCGTACGTGTACCGCCGTAATAGTCTACATCTGCAGACTTGAGGGGCATGATTGCTCTCAGTGCGTTCTTCTTGATAGCTTCAATATCCATGCATTGATTCTACCAAATGGTTAGGACCCACACCCTACCAAGCCACAGCAAGTCTCAGCATGCCTGCGCCTTCGGGCCTGAAGTCGTGCACGGGGGCAGTTGTCAGTTGCAGTCTAAACCAAGGCCAAGGTGGGATGTGCATTCGCCTGAGGCGGGGAATCGGGCTGGGAATTTGGCAGGAGTGCTTCGGCCCTTGACTGCAGGACCGTCCGGCAGCGGCGCCTCACCTCGTTTCCCCGGCTGGCCAGTCCGGCCAGGAAGTTGCCGACCCTCTCCTGCACCAAGGCCTTGGTCCCCAGACACAGATTTCCAGTGGCCTCCCCCGTTTTCACGAGGGCAGGCTCTCTCTCGCCCAGCCCCAGATGGCCTCATCGGCATTGAAGTCCGGGCTGTAGCCCGGCAGAGCCTGCCCTCGTGAAAACGGGGGTTCATCAGCCTCAGCTCCAGCTCAGGCGTCCTGAGGTACTCCCGCACCGCCTCCCCACGATGCGCCGGCGCGTTGTCCCAGATCACATTCAGCGGTCCAGCGTGCCCCTTCCTCAACTGGTCCAAGAAGGCCGCCGAGGTCCCGGAGTTGCTGTTGCCCTCCAGTTTCATCCACTCCACCTCACCGGTCTCCAGGCACACCGCCGAGTAGTAGCTGGCCTTCTCCCCGTACCGCGGGCTGGTGGAGTCCACCAGGGCCGGTTCACCCTTCAGCACCCACTTGCCCCGCAGTTCCGCGTCCGCCCGGAAGTGGGCCTCATCAGCAAAGAATATTCTGGCTTCAGTCCGTTGAGCCTCCTCCCACAGGGCGGCGTACTCCTCCACGAATGACTTCCGTTTGGCCTGATCCGCCTTGAGCAGACGCTTCTTGGGCCGCTTGAAGGCAAATCCCAAGCGGCGCAGCCAGTTCAGGCAACTGCTACGGCTCAAACTGATGCCGAATCGTTCCCAGACAAACTGCCGGACTCCTTTCCAGTACCAGTTGGCCAGTTGGATGCCTGCCTGCTCCGGCAACTCCTGCACCGCCGCCTTCAACTCCTCCCGCTGCCTCTCGTCAAGCGCGGGGGGGACCCCCCGGACTGCTCGAATATCAAGGCCGCAGGCCCTCCCTCGCCGAAGGCCGACGCCCACCGGCCGATGGTGTGTGGGTCCCGCTCCAGCGCCTCCGCCGTCTGGCTGCCGTCCAGCCCTGGGCCAGCAGCCAGACGGCGTTCCACCGCTCCCGCTCCCGGGGCGTGGGCGCCAGGATCATCCGCCGGCGCAAGGCCTTGGCATCCATCTCCCATTGTTCCAAATCCCGATGTATCTCTCTCGCACCCATCACCAACCCCTCTCTGACGCCTGGAAAAGCTAACTCTGCCCCTTCGCCAATTTACCCCATGTTTCTGCGCATTTCACCTTGGCTTTGGTTTAGCAACAATCGTGGCAAAGCTGAATCCAACTCAAGCGAGCGGTTGAAGGCTCCACCTCAGCGGATGTGCTGCTGTAGTATTAGGGTCTGTGGACATTTAGAGTTGTCCGGCGCGGGCGAGACTGCAGCCCAGTCCTTCCTGACAATAAAACCCCTAACCCCCGTTTTCTCCAGTCTGGCGTTTTCTCCAGCAGTTGATTGCCACCCACTCCAGATACGGATAGACTCCGGGAAAGAGAGTGGCAAACAAACAGGTGTTTGATTGCCACATGGGGAGGTGGCCACATGGACCCCGCAGTCTTCGGCTATATCCGGGTCTCCCAGGCGGAGGGCGCGGGCGGGCTGGCCACCCAGAGCCGTATCCTCACCGGCCACGGGATCAGGGACGACCGCATCTTCACCGACGTCGCCTCGGGCCGGAACATGCGCCGCCCCGCCTGGCAGCAGCTCCGGGAGAAGCTCCAGCCCGGCGACGTCGTCGTGGTCCCGCGGATCGACCGCCTGGCGCGTAACCTCACCGAGGGTCTCAGGACCATCGAGGAGCTGCACGCCCAGGGCATCCACATCCGCTCCCTGGCGGAGGGCCTGGACACGAGCGACGACAGCCCAACCGCCCGCCTCATGCTGCACATGCTGCTCTCCCTGGCCGAATGGGAAAGGGAGACCATCCGGGACCGGATCAGGGCAGGCGTCGACCGCGCCGCCGCCGAGGGGAGGACCGGCGGCAGGCCCCCGGCGCTGGACTCCGAGAAGCTGCGGGCCGTCCGGGACTTCCTGGACAACGGCGGCTCAGTGAGCGCGGCCGCCAGGGCCTTCGGAGTGAGCCGGCCCACCGTGAGGGCCGTCAAGGACAGGACGTACGTCCGACAACGCGACTCGGGCTAACCCTGCGGAAAGGGCGCGCTATGGTCGTGGTGCACAGCCCAATATGTAGGCAGATCTTGGCCGCAGGGCGGGGTAGCAGGGTAGTTCACTTCAAGGTTTGGTAAGGCCTCGCTCCGCTATCTGCGACGCGAGGAAGTGGCGGCAAGCGGAAGCGAATTCCCCCGCTGCGGCCGTCATCACGTCGATGTCAAGCCAGAGCGATCGCAACACATCTGGTTCGCTGCCTGCGCGCTCCACGAGATCGAGCAGCCTATCCAGATGTGTGATAGCTTCGCCGCGCGCGAAGAGTAAGGCCATCCGATTTAGAGCTAAGCACGTAATCGTGGCGCGCACCCGGGGCCCGCCGCGTGCCAATGCGAGGGGGCCGAAGAAGACCATCTCCTCCTCTACGTCGTCTACGTGGGGATCAAGGAGTAGGCATTCAGGTACGTCGTAGTCGCCCTTGTTCGTGTTGCACTTAGGGCAGGCGATAGTTAAGTTCTCCCAATCACAGACCAACTGCGGGTGCTTACGCTTCGGTAGCTTGTGTTCGATGTGCGTATAGGCGACATCGCTGATTCGCCCCTCGCAATACGCGCACTTCGAATTCGTTTCCAACTCGAGCGCTATGCGGATTTCTGGGTGAGCGTAGCGCCGCGGTTCCGGCCCGGCCGGATTCTCGCACCATTTCACGTACTCGGCAGTCCACGCCTCGCCGTTCTCGACGAGGGCCTGAGGCTGCGCTCCTTGGTTCAGGCGAATCACCCTCGTCCGCCCTAACCAGTGCCGTCGGCCGGCAAAAGGCGGTCTATGACCTCTGGAAACAGGTGACCCAGGCCGATCGCGTTGAGCTGCGCTCTAAGTGTGGACAGAAGCTCCATGGTGAGATCTTTGTCCCGGACGGAGTTCACAATCTTCTCGACTTCATCTTCCACCCAGAGAGGGACGGGGAACGGCACCCCGAGAACGTCTGTAAGGACCTGATTTGCTGTGGCCGACCGATCGACATCCTGGAGCTTCGTGGACTTCACGCGTCCGTCGATGAAGTTGAGGACTATGACGTTCGAATCCCGGACCGATGTCACGACGAACGGATTGTGTGTAGAAACGATGAATTGCGCTTGAGGAAACGCGGAAAGGAGTCCAGGAAGCAAGGAACGTTGCAGGCTTGGATGGAGGTGGTTCTCAGGCTCGTCCATCAGCACAGTGAAGGCCCCAGCCGAACGAGACCTCATGTAGATCTGCCAAGCAACGTCCACAAGTGCGGCGATGCCGCCCGACGCTGCGTCCAACGAAAAGTCGCCGGTCCCCGTTTCCAAGATCACCTCTGGCATTCGGATAACGATCCCGTGGAAGTCGAGATCAGGTGGCAGCACGCGGCTGAGGACTCTCGAGAAACCTTCGAATGTCTCGCGCGCCTCGTCGTTCGGTGCAACGACTGGGTTTCCATAGCCGAACACCGCCAGCGAGATCAATGCCGCCTTTAGTCGGTGGCTGGGAGACTGAATCCGCACGTTGGGTTGATAGAACTGCCGAATAGTGTTCAGGTATTGGCTGAACAGCTGGTCACCTGCCTGCACCTCGGTGGGGATATCGGCCACCATTTGATAGGTGTAGACCGGTCGGTGCGAGGTGATGTAGATGCCGGGCACTGCCTGTGAATCACGGATTATGATCTGGAAGGAAGCTCCCTCTGTGGGTGCCTGGAGGACCGCGACGGATCCGTCGTCGTAGGTGAGTTTCCCCACATCAACGTCCCCTTCGGCGACGTCACTGGTGAATCCGGAGAAGTACATTCGAGCTCCCCTGGCATCAATTCGGAGAGTGCCTATGAAGGCCGGCGCCCATCCGAAGTGCTGACTCAAAATACTGAGGAGCGTTGTTTTGCCAGAGCCATTCGCACCGGTAATGATCGTTGCCCGAGGGTGGAATTCGATCTGAACCGACCCGAACTGGCGCCAACTCTCGACTTCAAGCGCCTCGAATCTAGTCATCCTAGGGGGCTCTCGAATTCCCGGCGCTACGCCGACGGCACTCGCTCGTACCGAGACGATCGTGGGCTACGGGAAGTCTAACCTTTGCGCTCAGCAATGCATCCATCCGACCGGCCACCTGCAACAGATCAGTGGCACGAGGTCTACCACAGCATGTTGCCTGCGCCCGATTATATATCTTGAACGATCCTCAACGTGAAGGTTCTCGATTTTGTCCAGTTTGGTGAAATGTGATGTTATTTCGCGCACGGCAGAGGGTCAAGCAGCGTCGCTGAGTCCGGGCTGCCCACTGGTCTGGAAATCTTCGGCGGTTCCTTCTTCTGGATGGGACTCATCCTCCACGCAATCGGGGCAGTCCTCATCCGTGATTTCGCAGAAGCGGCATTCCTGTACGCTGGCCTGCCGCCGGCGACGTGGACCTGGCGCGGGTTATGGGTGCATTCCACTGCGGCGAAGGAAAGAGGGGAGTGGCAGGCCCCCGGCGCTGTCTCCAGAGAAGATGCAGGCCGTCAGAGACTTCCTGGAGAACGGAGGGTCTGTCCGCGCGGACGCCAGGACCTTCGGGGTGAGCCGGCCAACTGTGCGTGCTGTCAGGGACAGGACGTGCGCGAAACAACACGACGCGGCTTGACGCCGCGGGCGGGCTTGTGCTTGCCCTGACGCCACGTACATCCGTACCTTCATCGGCCCGGCGGAAGCCGGGCTTTTTCATTGTGGTTCAGAAGCGCCATACGGGGCCAGCCCATTCGTTAAGGGACTTCATTGCACACCAGAAATGTGAACGAAAACTGGTTTCAAAATTGGTGCGGGGGGGGACGAGCAACTCTATTGCCCCCCCTGCAAAATGAACCGACGAGGAGATACCTATGCAGCAATATGGCGACACATCGGTCGACTGGGGCCAGTGCATCGTGGATGCCGCGCGACATTTTCGAGGCGAGCCGAATCCTCGTCTGGGTTCTCCGCGCCGGGGGATGTTGAGGTGGGGGAGCCGTGGGTCGCTGGTCGTCTATACCCATCCGTCTTCGAGGGCAGGGACGTTTCACAATTTTGAGGCTGACCGCGGCGGCGGCGTGCTCACCTTTCTCCAGCACGAGGCGGGCATGGACCGGTCACAGGCACTGGCATGGCTTCGCGAGCGGGGCCTCATGCCACCGTCGGGCAGGCCGCCAGGCAGGAGTCCCCCGTCCGGGGTATCGGAGCGCAGGCAACCATCCCGGCCCTCCTCGACCGCCAGCCGGGACAGGAATGCCACTGCCGACGCGTTGCGCCTCTGGAAAAGGTCCGCACCGGTCCCCGGGACACCCGAGCACCCGGCGCGCCTATGGCTTGCCCATAGGCACCTATGGCGCGCCGGGTTCCCGCTCCCTGGTGCGGTCCGGTGGCTGGACGCAGGCCCCCGCCACCAGGGGGCCGGGAGCCTGATCGCCATGCTCGCACCACTCCCTGCATGGTCGGACGCATGGCCGGACATTCCAGTCCCCACGGCCGTCCATACGGTGGCGGTCGACGCCCGGGGATATCCGTCCCTGGACCGCGCAACCCGGGACGGTGGTTTGGGCAAACGGAGCCTCGGGGAGGTCCGGGGCTCGATCTGCGTGATCGGATACCCCGCCTTGGCTGATGCCGTCAGTCCGATCCGAATATGCGAGGGTTTGGCTGATGCTTTGGCGCTCTCGTCCCGGTTCGAGGGACCAATCATAGCCGCACTTGGGACCCCAGCGAGGCTGGCGACAGACGCTCCTCTGGTGCGAGCCCTAGCCGCCACTCCCCCAGGCGTCGTCATACACGCCGACCATGACCAATCCGGGACCGGGCGCCGAGCTGCGTCTAGCCTGCGGCTGGCAGTCCAGGCTGCGGGCGGGACCGCCCGAGTCGTGCACGTCCGGGATGGAAAAGATCCGGCGGACCAGGGCACACAATGCCCCTTCCCCGCCTTGGAGGAGGGCTGGATCAGCTACGCCCAGACGCTCCGAGAGATGTACTCCACGTGGCCTAGGTCCGAGATCGCCCGACAGGCAGACATCGCGACACAACAGCAGGAGGAGATGTGACATGTCCACAGTTTTTGAGCACGAAGAGGTCCCGGAGGACGACCTGGAAAAGGCGCAGCTGGAAGTAATTCTGGCCCGCAGGGCCTACCGCCAGGACCCAGCCAGTGGTGCGGAGAGGCTTCTCGCGGCCCTCGACGCCTTGCTAGCATGCTGGACCAGCCAGTGGAGGAGACGCCCCATACCTCTGCCGAGGACGTGCGTCGGGAGCGGGAGGAGGTCTTCAGGTCTCGTCCTTTAGTGCTCGAGACGTGGCAGGACCACCTCAATCCGCCACCACGGGAGTGGCTCGTGCACGACTGGTTGCCAGCAAATCGAGTGTGCCTGTTCTGGGGTATCGCCGGCGGCGGCAAGTCCCGACTGGGCCTGCAGTTGGCGGCCGGTATCGCATCAGGCGGAGGCCACGACCGTCGCTGGATCCAGACCCCCGGTAGTCTCATGCCATTGGGCGGTGCGATCCCGAAGGGACAGGGATTCCCAAACCTGTTCTGTTCGTGGGAGGACGAGCGAGAGGAGTTCGGCCGGAGGCTCAATGAGATCCAACATAATACAAATGCCCCATGGGTGAATCCGGCCCGGATGGGCAACCTTCACTTCACCACTCTGGCAGGCCGTGGGCCACTTTGGTCCCCGCAGCAGGGGCGCCATACATCCACATTGGCCGAGATCACCCCTGCCGGGACGGCCGCACGGCAGGCAGCCGAGAAGTTGGGGGCTCGGTTGATGGTTCTAGACCCCTTGGCCGCCGCGTACAGCGCCAACGAGAACGACCGCGGCCTCGTGCGAGCGTTCGTCGCTGACTGGGACGCCTGGGCCCAGGCGGCAGAATGCGCGGTGTTGCTGTTGGCTCACCCCAACAAGGAGGGACATCAATCGGGCAGCACCGACTGGCGTGGTGCTTGCAGGGTAGTCTGGGAGATCTCCCAAGAACTCTTCGGGCCAGCACCCCCACATCAACAGCCAGACACGCGTCCCCTCGAATGGAAGCTCACCCTCCAGAAGTCCAATTATGGCCCCCAAGTGCCCGCCCTACACTTGAAGTGGGATGATGACCACGGCAGGCGCTGGAGGGTGCATGGACCCTGGTATGGGGAGACCCAGACCCAGACAAATGCTACCAAGAGCCGGAAGAATCAGAACAGCGGTGGGGGCGCGTATGAGTCGAGACTCGTCTGACTTGGATTTTGCGGTTTTGGATGCTAGTACCGCGCCGGAGATTCTCTCGGCCGTATCCCGGGTTGTGTGGGCCACGGGCCAGAGCACCGAATGCCCCGCTGAGATGATCCCGTCCGAAAACGACTTACTCGAGTGGTGGGAGGTAGTCCCCGTCGATGCAACAGAAGAGGCCATGCAACGGCTGAATTCGGTGCTAGTGGACAGAGCCGACTGCCCTAGAGACATTACACACTGGGAACTCATAGAAAGGGTCTACGGACCGGGAAGCACCACCCTGCCTGGCTGGGAAGGTCCACATCTGGCAGCCATGGTGTATCACACCGACCCCGACTCCGGCATTACTTCTATCAAGATCCTCCCCGTGGCGGACGTACACGCCGAGTGGCTGAAGGTGTATGACGGGGTCCGCCATCCCTTGGCTCCTCTCGTCACAGCATGGCAGAAACGCCCACTGCTTGTGGAGCCGGACCGCCGGACCACGGCGATTATTCCCGCTCCGGTGCGGGTCCGGGACTTGGTCCAACTGCCCGACATGCCAGCAGCCTCCGGCCTGGCGAGCCTCGGGCCCATGACAGAGGGCATGGCCCTTCTCCCCAACTTTGAGCACGCCAGGGCCAACCCGCTCCTGTTGCTCTACGATGCCAGCGGCACCGCTCCCTCAGACGGCGAGAATGAAGTCCCCTTGCCTTTCAGGCTCTGGATACTGGGAGTCACGGCGGCGTCCATAGGTCCGCACCATCAACTACGGAGGGTGCGCCTCACGCTCCGGGACATGGCCGACTGGCTCTAGCCGGGGGGGTGGCACAGAGGGCGCGACCTCCCGAAGCTGAGGCAGACGTTGCAGCACCTCGTACACATCTACATACCATGGGAACGGAGGCTATGGCTGCCGGTCAGGGCAGTCACCCTTCCCGGCGAGACCACACGCCTGGACGACACACTCTATCTGGACGTGGAACTGCCGCCGGGCAGCGGACAGGGACCGATGATCAGCCGGCCGCACCTCTCCAAGTACGGCGCCGAATCGGCCCGGAAGTTCCGGGGGTATCTGGCAGCCAGCTACTACATCGACACCTACGGGACGCGGAAGGGCCGGATCATCCAAGCCACCAGGCCGGAGGTGATGCGGGATGAACAGGAGCAAATTGTTGGCGTGGACGGTCAGCCCCTCAGAGACCGGCGGGGGAGGCCGATAGACCGGTACACAGACCCGCGGGCTGTCAGGACTGGGAGACGGGAGCGCAATCCGGCCGTGGACCGGTATCCCGTACTGGGACCCCGGGACGTGGTCAGGCTGGTTTACCCGCAGGGTGTGGCGAACGACAGGCGGAACCGCGCGCGGGCACGTGAGACGCTGGAACGCCTGGCCAATGACAAAGTCATCCTGCTGGAAACGGCCAGAACACGGTCGAGGGAGCAGGGACTGCGCATTCTCCCGCCGCATGGGTGGGGTCCTGACTGGAGCCTGGACCCACCTGCCTAGCCGGCACGTTTACCTGCCTAGCCAGCCACGCTGAACTGCCCAGCCGGCCACGCTTTCGTAGCTAAAGCTGGGGGGTCTCCATATACCCCATATCCCCATCAGGGGTAGGGGAATGGGAAGGGCGGGCGGAGGTTCCGCCCTTCCCATTCCCGGAGATGGGGCCAAGACGCCGAATGCGAACGACAGCAAGTCCGAGAGGAGAACGATATTGGAATCACCATTTGACATGCAGGCAATGGATGAGCCCAAGGCGCTCTTCGTTACGGCGGGACGGATCATACACTGGGAACGTCCTCCGGACGAAATGCTGACCGAGACCCTGCTGACAGCGGAGCAGATCAGATACTGGGGAGACCGGCGGGACGGGGTGTATACGCAGGTCCTGCTGATAAGGAGCAAGATTCTGCGGAACGTGTTGAAGTTTCGGGGGTCAGGGCAACCTCGCCATTAACCCTCACGCCCCGTTGTCTTTACACGAGCACCCCTCGGCCCAGTGCCCAGGTTGCGGAAATACCCCGAGAGAAACGAAGCCATGGCGAGAAAACCCAAAGCCCTGCCCGACTACTTCACCGCCGAGGAGGCCCAGGCGCTGGTCGACGCGGATGGCCATGAGGATCATGCTCCGGACGGGACTGCGGGACTCCCGGGACCCGCCGATCATCTCCCTCAGGCCGGAGGTGACGGGCAACAAGAGCAATTGGGGCCGGGAGGTCCCCATCCCCGCCGACTTGGTGGAAAGCCTCGGGGAGCGATGGATGGGAAACCACCATGCGGGCCAAGACAGACCGGGCAGAGGGATAACCGGGAACGAGTCCCGGGGATCCCCCGGCCACGGGGGTACTTCCCCCTAAAAGACACCGGATCACCATAGTCGACTCATTCGAGCTACCGCCACCGAAGGGCCCGGGACCCCGACCTCAAAAGGCCAAGAAACCTCCGGTGCGGAAGCCACCCAGGAAACCGAAGGTCAGAAAGCCTAGCAAGAAGGCGGCGCCAAAGGAACGAACGTCAAAGCGCTGTCCCGAGCCAACCCCGGCCGAGGTCGAAGCCAAGAAGCAGGTACGCTGAGAGTACGACCAAAAGAGGCGCCAGACGCTGGAGTGCAAGGAACTACAACGCCGCGTCGCCCAGGCAAGGCGGGACGAGGCCAAGTCCCTTGGGCTATGCAAGGACTGCCCGAACCCCGCGGTCCCGGACCGGACCAGGTGCGAAACCTGCACCGCGAAACACCAAGCATCCCAGTCAAGGCGCACGGCCAAGGAAAACGCTGCCGTCAGGCACAGCGGGCAGAGCACCATGTTTTAGACTCCAGGCAGACCCCGGACCGTGACTTTGCCCTGGTCCAGAGAACGCGAGGCCCGGATGCAACCCCGAGAAGCCCTCACGGGTTGAGGGTAAGGCGAACATCCGGTCACGCTATTCCTGCCAGTCCACCCGAAGGGAAGCACTCCCGCCTTAACCGGAGAGTTACTCTCCCCGCGACGACGTGTACGCATCATTGTTGGGATTCAGTTGGTTGGCGCGGTTATCGTCGTTGCCCCCATCACCATCGTCAGCCTCATCTTCCCAATTATCCGGCCGTTCATCATGCCCCCTGGACTCCCAGTAGGCATCGTTGTTCGGGTTCATCTGGTTGGCATGGTTATCGTTGTTACTGGGCATAAAGAGCCTCCAACAAAAGGGATAAGGCATTTTACACCGGGGTAGATCACAAGTCAGCGGAGGAGCCACTGCCCCGCTCTACCCTCGACCCACGACGGACGATTGCGTACACCAGCCCCCAGATCTGTTTACGGCAATATACTCCAGGTGTCCGCAGGGTTCAGCTACACGTGGGACGCAGCCGCTCCGGTGGGATCCGGAGTGAATGCGTGGAGCATTGCGATTGATGGCGTGGCGATTGAGCCCGGCGGGCGCTACCGGGTCGCCGTCAACAGCTACCTGGCGGACGGCGGCAGCGGCTTCAGCGTGCTGGAGGAAGGCAGCGAGAGGAACGGGGGCGGGATTGACCTGGATGCCCTTGCCGCCTACTTCGCCAAGGCCGGAGCGGTGGCCCCAGGGCCGCAGGACCGCATCACCCGCCTCAACCGATCAAGGACTAGCCAGCGACGAACCGAAGCCCTTCGCCGCGGTCCGCCAGGCCGGCAGGAGAAACCACAATGTCCAATCAGGACTTGGCCAAAGGCGCTTTACAGCTCACAGCCTTAGCCCTTCACCGGTTGGGTCCAGTCAAAGTTTTCATTTCGAAGTGGCCTTGGGTATAGCAGCCACAGGCCTCAGGACAGTCACATACTCGATATGTCATGGTCCAACTCCGCGGGCCGAATTGAAAATGGGAGGGGAGCGGCGGCCGTCAAGGACGTCCGCCCCCCTCCCCCCTACCCTTGTAGGGTAGTAGGGCATGTAGGGGTGGGGTAAATTCGTATCTAGAAATAACGTGAAACGGGACAACTGGTAACGTGAAACGGGACAACTGGTCACATCCCATGTTAGACGGGACAACTAATCACATCCGGAATATTTTGGCTAATGTCTGGGGGCATGATGCGCCAGGGCAATTCGTGTTTCCATCCGGGGTTTAATCGCTCAATAGAGACTGCACCGAGGGACTCCATGTACTCCAGCCTTTTAACTGCACGTGTGAGGTATTTCCGCCGGTGGTCCTTTGGTATTCCATTGATGTGGTAACAAAGTCCTATGAGGTCATCTCCGTCATATTCCGGGTAACGGTACCGCGAGGGATTGAGCTCACGTCCTCCCGTCTGAACGGCGCGTGGGTGGTGAGGTGATGTTGCCGGGCGTCTGCCCTTCTCCAGCGCAACGGTGCCCGTTGCTTCCAGGACGTGACCAGCGGGATCCCGTAAGACCTCAGGGCGGGTGGGCCTCACCAGTCGGCCATTGTGGCCGCCGTAGCGGTCCCACTCGCATGCCAAATACAGAAATGCCCGGTATGCCGGTGCCGACTGCTTCCCAAGTTTTCGTAGCATCTGGCGGTCTATGGGCGGTCCAACCCCTGAACCTGAGGGGAGTCGGGAAAGGATGGCCACCTGACTGTCCAGGCTCAATCCCTGAACTGCTTCGAGCAACAGCGGATAGTACCAACCCTGATTTGGCATGTCGACGTGGAGCTGATTGAGCTGTCCCAGGGCAGTTTTCAGGGCTGCACCTGTAGAAGCGCCAGAGGGCCGGTAAGATCTAAGAGCCTGTCTACGATCTTTGCAATATGTTAAGTTGAGTCTGTTACCAGAGGAGGGGTAATCATGTCTCATTCCTATTCCAGCGACATCAGCCGGGAACAATTTGCCCGGATTCTTCCCTATTTGGAGTCGGCCCGCCGCCGGACCAAGCCCCGCACCATGGACTTGTACGACGTTTTCTGCGGGGTGATCTATATCCTCAAAAGCGGGTGCCAGTGGCGGATGCTGCCTGCGGACTTCCCGGATTGGCGCACCTGCTACAAGTATTTCCGGCAATGGAGCGAGCGACCCGACCCGGCGAAGCATTCCATTCTGGAGCAGGTCTTAAAAAAATCGGTTGGCGCGGCCCGGCGAAGCAATGGTCGGAAAGAACGGACCAGCTTCTGTATCGTGGACTCCCAGAGCGTCAAGAACACCGACAGCGCCGGGAACAAGGGCTATGACTCGGGCAAGAAGGTGTCTGGAATCAAGCGCCACATCGCCGTGGACACTCAGGGGTTGCCCCATGCGATTCACGTGACCACCGCCAACGTTACCGACCGTGCTGGGGCTTTGGCTATGTTTGACCGGCGCCGGGCCAACCTGAGCCAGGTGCAGAATGTGCTGGTGGATGGGGGATACACCGGGAAACCCTTTGCCGCGGCGGTGCAGAGCCTGCTGGGAGCCTCGGTGGAAGTGGTGAAACGCAACGAACTGCACACTTTCGTGGTGCTGCCGAAACGATGGGTGGTGGAGCGGTCTTTCGGCTGGCTGGAGAAGTGCCGCCGCCTTTGGAAGAACTGCGAGAGGAAGCTCAATACCAGTCTGCAAATGGTGGTTCTCGCCTTCGCGGTGCTAATCCTGAAGAGATTGTAAACAGGCTCTTACAGGAAGTCCTGGGAACGGGAATTTGGGCAAAGTGCATTCTGTCCAGGTGGCGCAGTTGCCCACGGTCAGCGGGGTGCTGCGGCTGGAAACGGCATACGTCACGCGACGCTTCACACCCGTCGGGCAGGCTCAGGCGGAAACCGGGGATCGGGGCTGCAGGTGACGGTGCGAATATGGCCGATGACCAGGGCGGGGACCGGCGTGATTACCAGCAGGCGGGGCGGACGGGAGTAGGCCGGGCGGCGCTTTGTCTGTCGGCGGTGGGGCCGGGCCGAGGTCGCCGGTGCGCTGGCTCCGTGGTAAAGCCCCCTTCCCGACTGGCGCCCCATGGTGGGGTAGAACAGGAAAAGGGAAACGGCAAAGCGTGTGGCCCGGGGATGATCATGGTCGTCGCCAAGCTGAATCACGTGGGCGAAGGCCCTCTACCGGACTCTGGCGGGGGCGGCTTTGGTTTAGCCCGGGATTCCCCAGATCAAAGTGATTGCCCTGCGATTGGACCCTCTGGCGTGCCGTGAACTAGAAAACGGCAGCCTGAGGGCGTCAACTGCATCCGATTCACTCAACTGACCCACTCCCATAGGGTAACCACCCCCCTGACGAGCGTAAAAGTCTAGAATTGCCTGCCCCTGCCCAAGCGTCTCCCTCGGGGCGGTCTATTTACCCCGGACGACCCCATAACTGTCCGAAATACCTGTGCTCTCAAAGCAGGCTAGCCAGGCGCCAGCCGAAGCCGGCTGATCCGTTCTAGTATCCCGGTCAGCATTTCCCTGGTTACCAGCACCTCGGCAAGCTGAAACACCAGCATCCTTGCGTGGCGTACCAGTCGCCCACCCGTCTTGATCAGCCTGGTCTGAAGACTGGTCAGAGTCCAGTGCTTCATATCCTCCGGCAACACCAGCCTTCTCATAAAGTTGCCCAGGTTGTAAGTCAGGACGAACAGCCATAGCCTCACCTGGTTGGCCACGAACTTGTGGCAGGAAAGCCGGGTCCAGTTCAGGGCGCACTTGCCCTCCTTGATCCACTGCTCCGCCGTGCCACGGCCATTGTAAAAGCGGACTATGCCTTTGGGTGGATAGCTCAGGTTGGTCACGATGAAACCAACCCTGGGAAATAGCTCCCTCTGATGCCACTCCACCTTGGCCACCACTCGCCTGGGTAAGTGCCAACTCTGGGCCTGATAGGGAAAGTCATGGTAGGAGACGCTAGGCTCCCGGGATGGCCATTCGGTAGGACGCTCCAGCAAGGGTTGGATCTGCTCCTGAATTACCTGATTGGCGGGAAGCCGGATGGCGTACCCGATCTTTCCTTGTTCCAGATACTCGTATAGCTCCGGCTTGGCAAAAGCAGCGTCACCCCGGAACAGCAACCGCAGTCCTTTCTTCTGGTATCCTTTCACCACCGGCTCAAGGAGTTCCTGCCAGCCATCGGCACTATGCACGTTTCCGGGTCGTAGCGTCGCTCCTTCGCAATCCCCAAACTGGTTGAACAGAAAGAGGGGATGATAGCAGACACACTCGAAGTGCCCGTTGTAGGCGGCTCCTTCCTGCTGACCATGCACTGGACTCTCCGAACTGTCCATGTCCAGAATCACTCGCCGGTGTGGAGTGTGAGCCATGGCCAGCTCCACCCACTGGGGATTCATCAGGGCCAGCCCCTTTAGGTTGTCCTCTTGAGTCAGAGTCTCCGTCTCAAAACGGCTCATGGTGTTGGTTCTGGCGGCGTTGCGGTCTGAGCCTTGCCAGCCCACGACAACTCTCATGCTGGGTCTTGGGAAAGACGTTCTGCATCGTTGGTATCATCGTAGCCGGCCAAGCGGCTGTAGATGGACTGGCGGAGCAGAGGGACCAGGTGGTGGCGGATGTTGCGGCCGGTACGGCTTTCCTGGAGATAGCCGGAGGCTATGGGGGTAAGGTCCAGGGCGTCATCCAGTTCTCGGAATGCCAGCAGTCCGGCGTCGGAGGTGATGGTGGCGCCATGTAACTCCAGCCGGATTTGGGGATTGAATTGGAGCCGAAGAGAGGCCTTTTCGCGGTCACCCATCGGGTGCCTCCAATGCCGGTACGCAAGTTATCTGAAATACGGCTAAGAGATTCATGTAACGACTAGAAAAGCCAGAAAGTTGCCTATTTACCGCATCACTTGTTTGAGCCAAATGGGGAATACGGGTTAGCCCGTGTCCCGCAGGGCATTGGCAGGCCCGGCTGGTGGCATTCGCAATCTTGCCGGTGGCCCAGGCGGGCGGGGATGTCCCCCAAGTTGACGCCAGGGGTGGGCTGGCGGCGGGTCCCGGGCTGGATGGCCGGGCGGGAGCATTGGCGACGCGCTGGCGCGGGTTCGATGGGTGTTTGCGTCGGGGCGGCGGGCCTGGTTTCCGTGCCGGGTCGCGGGGCGGGAGTGCCGGCGGCGCCTGGGGCGCCCGCATTGCGGTAAGCTATTCTGTCGGCGGCGGGCTGGCCGGGCCGGTTGGCTGGTGGCAGGCCGAAAGGTCAAAGTACAATCGCTGCGGGCCGGTTTTCACAGTGGCAGTCCTGTAAGGGAATCTGAAGTGCATTGCATTAGGCAACCGGGGACTTTTCCAACGTGAATCAGGCGGAATTCAGCGTCGGGCAGAGTCAATCAGGCGGCGAGTTTTTCGCGGCTCTGTGTCAACGTTATTGCAGTGATTGTATTGTAGGAATTGCAGTTTCGGGTAGCGGGTGACGTGGGCCGGAGCTGCCGGGGTGGGCGGCGGCAGATGGCATACCTCCCGGGACGCTTCACCCAGGTCGGGCAGGTTCAAGCCGGCACCGGCACCGGTTCGGTGGCCGGAGATTCGTGAATATCCCCGGCCTGATGACCCTGGTTGCCGCCAACCGGGGTCTTGCAGACCCCCCTTTCAAGGCGCGGGATATGCAGGGTCCGGCTCGACGTTATGGACGTGTACAGGAATTTGGACTTGAAGTGCATTGGTCTGTGGCAGGGAATTCGTAGCTGAAATGGGGTGGGCAGTCGCATTTCAGGTCAATGGCAGTAAACAGTTGGATTCCAGAGCAGGTTCCGGTCAGGGGGTGCATCGGCCCCGTTTGAGCGGTACATTTTGCACCCCTGGAGAATCGGGACAGGGGGACAATGCCTCTATATGGAGAAGTACATTTTGTACCCCCAGGGGTCAGCAGGGGTCGGGAGGATGTGGATCAGGCCGGCCAGGGTGGCGTCGGCCCCGGCCACCCGGTGGGCGGGGAGACGGGACCCTGGTGGCGGGCGAGGGTAACGGCGCTGCAAGCCGGATGGCTGACGCTGGCAACTGCGGCGGCGATGGCGGCGTGGTGAACGTGTACGAGCGCTGAGTCATGGCCCTGGTGAACCGGATGGCGCACCAGCGGGGGTCGCCAGGGCGCGGCGCGGCTGCTGAGGCTGAAGCACCGGACCTTGGCGGCCAGTGCCATTGCCAGCGGGAACGTAGTGATGGGCCTCGTGGGGGACGACAACGTGGGGAACGATAAGGTCAGCAAAGCCCAGGGCGATGTCGTCGTGGGCGCCGGTGGCGGGGTCCGTCGTCAATCGGGTCAAGTCCTGTTCAATTCTTGTCTGTTTCTTGTCCGATGGATGTCAACGATCCTGGCGGGTAGGCCCCAAAACCCTTGCGGCGGGCCTGCCGGGGCCGGATACTGGATGCGTTGTCTGGCTTTTCCAGCGTTTCCACTGCCCAGAAACCTGGGGGCGTGATCCCTGCTCGCCCGGGCCTGCTCCGTGAGGATCGAGGCTTCTCTCCCCGGAGCGCCCGCGAGGGAATTGCTGCCACGGCGGAGTGACCGACACTCTGCCCGCAGCCGGTGAACCCCTTACCATCGAGGCGCACGGTGCGCTTCGCACGGCAACCCAATCCCAGGCGGAATCCCTGCCCCACGGACTGAATCGAGGAGGTGGACGACTCCGGCGCCGGAACTGGCTTAGAGTTTTGGTCAAAAAAAGGCAACACTTGGCGAGCACTTTGGCACTGTGACGGCAAGACCCTTGCGCCGGCGTCCCCGGTGCCGGATACTGGATTGCGTAGTCAGGCTTTTTCCAGGGTTTCTAGCCGAGAAAACTGGAGGGTCCCGTCCCTGGACCCGGGACCGGCCGCATAGGATCGAGCCCTGCTCTCCGAACGGCCGCCCATGCCGGACCGACACAGGAGGATCGAGCCTTGCTCTCCCGATGGGCGTCTGCGAGGGACATATCCGAGGCGCACGGTGCGCTTCACCAGGTATCCTAACCAAAGGCGGTATTCCTCCCCACGGACTGAATCGAGGAGGTGTCAGCTAGGCCCAGCACGGCGTCCCCGGCAACCCTTTCCCTGTCGGACTCACTTGCGGAGCGGTCTACCTGCTTCGCTGTTCCTTCACACTGCGGTTGGAGCGGATAACAAGCTCTGGCCATTCTACCATGACTGCGGCATAGCTACGGAACAAGGGTAGTCCGTCCGCAGATTCAACACGCTCCGGTCTTCCAGCAGCGACAGACCGGACGCTTATGGTTGCAACGCAGTTTCCACCTGGCTGATCGCTGGCAACGCAGCCAGTGGCGGCACTGCGCTCCTCTCCTTTCCCCTCACTAAGCAGTTTCCCAGGAACCTACACCCTGGCCGAACTGCGCCTTTCGCCAACCCCCAAACGGCGTTCTCCGTTGCGCCCGCCGCCGTGGTCTAAGAGCCTATCCTAAAAACAGAATTCGAGCTAAACTGGTGGCATGACGAAAGCGAAGGAACCCAAGCCGCCACGACCGCCCCGCGCCGGCCCAGCGGCGCCGGTCAACCCCACCACCGGCTCCTTCCAGGTATCCGACGAGCTGTGGGAGGCGCTGGCTCCACTCCTTCCCCAGCGGGTGAATACCCATCCCTTGGGCGGAGGCCGCCCCCGGGTCCCGGACCGGACCTGCGCCAACGGTATCTTCTACGTGCTGCGCACCGGCTGCCAGTGGAAGTCCCTGGATGCCACCGGCATTTGCTCCGGCTCCACCGCCCACCTGCGCTTCCAGGAATGGGCCGCCGCCGGGGTGTTCCTGGAGCTGTGGCGGACCGGGCTGGAACGCTATGACGAATTGAAGGGTTTGGACTGGAGTTGGCTGAGCATGGACGGGGCCTTGACCAAATCCCCCCTGGGCGGGGGGGGAAACCGGTCCCAATCCCACGGACCGGGGCAAGAGCGGGGTCAAACGCAGTCTGTTGACCGAAGCCGGGGGCATTCCGGCGGGGCTGGCAGTGGACGGAGCCAACCGCCACGATATGAAGCTGGTGCGGGCCACGGTGGACAGCCTCCCCGTGCCGCGCCCCGCGCCCGCTCCGGAGCGTCCCCAGGGTCTGTGCCTGGACAAGGGCTACGACTTTGACGAGGTGCGCCGGACCGTGGACGAGTTTGGCTTCACGGCCCACATCCGCAGCCGTGGGGAAGAGGCTCAGGCCATCAAGAAAGAGGCCGGCTTCAAAGCCCGGCGCTGGGTGGTGGAACGCACCCACAGCTGGATGAACCCTTCCGGCGCATTCTGGTCCGCTGGGACAAGTCTCCCACCAACTACATCGCCTTTCTTCATTTCGCCTGCGCCCTTATCGCTCTCAGAGCCGCCGGGTTATTAGGATAGGCTTTAAGAGGGTGAGGTAGAAGTCCTCTCCCCCAGGCTCACAGGGGCATGTATTGGTCTCCGGCAGGCAAGTCCCCACTTTTCAAAGGGGGTTGGGGGATTAGCGAGCGAATCTCCCGCCCCTCCAGGTTCGCCGGGGTTACGGAAATCCCCCGGTGCCCCCCTTCGAAAAGGGGGGAAGGGTTCTCGCCCTTCGGTCGAGGTGGTCTTTACATACTCTTGTCAGGTCCTCCCAGGGGGCAAGGGGCCTCTAACACACCCCTCAGGCTGCTTGCGGAATCTGTCAACCATGAGAAAATTGCGAAACTCTTTAGTCTCCGAAGAGGTGGAATAAAAATGGCGTGGATAGGATTCATCGGCCAATGAGAGTGAGTGGAATTCGTCTGATACTTTGGCGGTATTCGTCCCCCAGCAGCGGTAGCAAGCTCAGCCGGGGAGTTTCGCAATTTTCTCCAACCATATTCCAGGTTGCCAAAAGCGGCGGCCAATGGCAACATAGGACGGCGGATCGCCAGCCGGTAGAGCCGGGCGGCGCGGGAGGCGCCAGTGGTCTTGGAGACGGTCTTTCGTTCTGTAGATACCCTATCCGCATTCACGGCGGAGACGGGGTTTTGTCTCGCTTGGGCGAGGAAGTGGACCGGGCGCGGGGCAGGCGGGCGTTTGTCGTTTGCGGGCGGACGGTGGCCCATGATACCGACTTGCCGGGGCGGGTCGAGGACGCCCTGGGCGAGCGGTTCGCGGGGTTGTTCGATGGGGTCAAGGCCGGGTCTCCGCTGCCGTCGGTGGAGTCGGGGGTCTCTATGGCCGCCGAAGCCGGTGCGGATACTATAATCGCGCTGGGAGGCGGAAGCGCCGTAGTCACCGCGAGAGCAATCGTTATCCTGCTGGCCGAGGGAGGCCGCGCACAGGACCACGCAACACAGTATCCCCCCGGTCATCCGCCGGTCAGTCCCAGGTTGATGAAACCTAAAATCCCGAACATCGTCGTGTTGACCACCCCAACCACGGCCGCCACCCGCGCCGGGACCGCGGTCGTCGATCCAGAGACGGGGCATAGGGTGGAACTGTTCGACCCAAAGACCCGGCCGTCGGCGCTTTTCTGGGATACTGGAGCGCTCCTCACCGCCCCGCCGTCGTTGTGCATTAGCGCGGCAGCTTCCTGCCTCAGCGGAGTCCTTGGAGGTTTGCAGTCAGAGCGGCTTCCGAATCCCCTGGTCGAAGGCGACTTGTTGCAGTCCCTTCGTTTGATGCGGGAAAACCTTCCCCTGGTGAGCGCCTCGCCGGAGGACGGCCAGGCCCGCCTGGACCTTTGCGCCGCGGCTTACCTGAGCAACCGGGCCTCGGACAGCGGTCCCGGTGGGCGGGCATTGGGCGTGACCGGGGCCCTTGCCCACTCACTGGATACCCGGTACCCGGAGTGCAGCCACGGAGCGGCCTACTCCATCCTGACTGCTCCAGGGATGCGGTTCAACATGGAATGCAACCTGGCGGGACAGTCTCGATTGGCATCGTTGCTGGGATTGGCGAACGACGGTGACGATGACCGGCAGGCTGCCGAGAGAGCGGTGGAATGGACCGGGCAGACCTATCTCGACCTCGGAATGCCGACGATGCTGCGGCAAGTTGTCGTTCCTCAAGAGGGCATCGAAGAGATCGCCCGGGACTCCATGACCGACTTCGCTATCACCCGCAACGTCCGTCCCGTTCGAAGTCCCCGGGATTTGGAGGACCTGCTCCGGTCAATCTGGTAGAACCAGCGTTTGTGTCAGGAAGGCTAGCACCATGAATTACGATTACATCGTTATCGGAGGCGGTTCGGCTGGCTGTGTGCTGGCAGCCAGGCTGTCCGAGGACAGCAGCAAATCGGTCCTCCTACTGGAAGCTGGTCCCGACTATCCGGAGTTTGAACATCTGCCCATAGACCTCAAAGAAGGCTACAACATTTGGCGTTCGGCCTACGGTCCGCATAGCTGGGACTACCGCGCCACCGCGACGCCGCTTCAGCCGGAACCCATAGTGATTCCCCGCGGCCGGGCCACCGGCGGCTCCAGCGCCATCAATGGCCAGGTGCTCTTCCGCGGCGTTCCCGAGGACTACGATAACTGGGCCGAGTGGGGCAACGACGAGTGGGCTTTTACCAGCGTGCTACCCTACTTCCGGAAGTTGGAGACCGACCTGGACTACCCCGGAGGAGACTTCCACGGCAGCGAGGGCCCCATTCCGGTGCGCCGCCAGAAGCGGGAGGACTGGCTACCCGCGTTTCAGGCCTTTTACGACGCCTGCGTGGGCATCGGATTCCCGGAGGACCCGGACCAGAACCATCCAGATTCCAACGGGATCGCGTCCCGGCCTTTGAACAACATAGACGGAGTCCGCATGAGCGCGGCGCTGACCTATCTGGCCATGGCCCGCCACCGGCTGAACATCACAATCAGGGGCGACGTGACGGTGCGGCGAATTCTCTTTGAAGGCAAACGGGCCGTTGGCGTGGAGGCGGAGAGCGGTGGAGAGAGATTCACCGTTACCGGAGACCAGATCGTTCTCTCGAGCGGAGCGGTGGCATCTCCCCAAATACTCATGATGTCGGGCGTGGGCCCCAGGGACCAACTGACCGGTCTGGGCATCGACGTGGTGCACGAGCTTCCCGGCGTGGGCCAAAATCTGCGTGACCATCCCGCTGCGTTTATCCTATTCCGGGGCCACGGCGAGGCGCCCGATGATTCCGCGCCCAGCATTCAGGTGGGTTTGAGGTTCAGTAATCCGGGGTCACCCACGCGGGCCGATTTCCAGCTCAGCCCAATCCTGATGACCAGCGAGCATCGTCCGGCCAGCGTCCAAATCGAGAGCGATGACTTTCACTTCGGGCTGAGCTGCGCCCTTCAAAACGCAGTGTCGGCGGGCGAGCTTCAGCTGGTGTCCACCGATCCCCACGTGCAGCCCAACTTCAACTACGATTACCTCTCCGACCCCTACGACCGGGAACGAATGCGCGGGGCTTTGCGTCTGGCGTTGAAGTTGGCTGAGCAACCGCCCTTCTCCGAAATGATAGCGGAGCGGTTGAACCCTACCGACGCCGATCTGGTTTCGGACGAATCGTTGGATAACTGGATGCTGCGCAACGCCTACACCCAACACCACATCTCCGGCACTTGCAAGATGGGCCAGGCATCGGACGTCATGGCCGTGGTCGACCAGTATTGCCACGTCCATGGGTTGGACGGGCTGCGGGTTGTGGATGCCTCGGTCATGCCCGACGTGATCCGCGCGAACACCAACGCAACCACGTTGATGATCGCAGAACGTGTGGCGGACTGGATCAAGGAGGGCCGGTAGGGCGCCGACGCCTGCCGTGTTGAATCAATCCGTTGGAGGCATGATGGAAGGCAAGGAAGTGGCAACGGAAAAGACTGTGGCAGTTCAAGCCACGGAGACCGGAATCACTTATGAAGTGGTGCTGGTGGAGACCGACGACGGTTGGGCGGTGATGTGCCCTGCCCTCCTCGGTTGCGTCTCGCAAGGCGATAGTGAGACGGATGCCTTGGCAAATATCCAGGAAGCCATCGCCGGATGGTTGAAGTTTGAAGCCCGCGACGTAAAGCGCCGTACGCAGAAGTGGCTGGACGAATACAGGGAAGCCGGTTTTCCAGCCAAGACGGTTAATGTCAACGTAGACCGGATAAGTGACTGATGCCTCCCTATATTAGGGGTGTTGCGTTTGCAGAGGCAATCGCCAGATTCAGGATGGTGGGTTGGCAAGACTACGGACAAGAAGGTTCACATCATCACATGGTGCATCCGAAAAGACCAGGGGTCCGTCTCTCCTTGCCTGACCATCGCCGCCATGACATAGGCCCAGCGACTTTGGGCAGAGCCATTGAACTTGCCGGTCTGACCGGGGAGCAGTTCCTCCGGCTGACCGGCAGCGGGAGTCGCAGATACGCCCGGCAGATACGCCGGGAAGTGTACGGGATGGAAGACTAATAACCTGTAGAGGCATGATGGAAGGCAAGGAAGTTGTAGACGTTCTGTTTGCCGAATTTGGATTTAGGGAGTTCTTGACCCGTCACATTCCTCCAGATGCGATGGACCGATTGAGCAAGCTGATGGAGATTATCGAATTCGACCACGTCCGCAATACCAAGGTCGGGCGAGGTATTGGCTCTCTTGACGGCTCGGAGTATACTCTCGCGTCCGGCCAGACGGTTAGAATGGTTGTAACTAGGTCCGAAAACCCTCACCAGCCCCGACGTTTCCGGTTCGTAGCATCCACTCCGGCGGCTCACAAACCGATTGATAAAGCAGCAGTAGTTCAGGTTATAGAATCCGGCGCCGCCTATTATGACGTAGTGTTGGTCGAGTCCGGATACGGATGGGCGGCGTTTTGCCCCGCGCTGCTTGGTTGTTGTTCACAAGGCGAGGACCAGGCGGATGCCCTTGCAAACATTCAGGAAGCCATTACTGCTTGGTTGACAGGTGAATCCAAAGCGGTAAAGCGCCGTATCCGGCAGTTGGTGTACGAATACCGTGCAGCAGGTTATCCGGTCAAGACGGCCGCCGTCAGCGTGAACCGGATAACCGAGTAACGGATAATGCCCCCGTTTATTAGAGGCGTTGCTTTTGCCGATGCAATAGCCAGATTCAAGATGGTGGGTTGGCAAGATGATGGATAGGTGGGTTCACACCATCGGTTGGTACATCCGAAAGCGCCCGGCACCATTCTCGTCTTACCCGACCACCGGGGCAGCGATATGGACCCTGGGACTTTGGGCGGAATCGTTAGGTTAGCCGGGCTGACCAGGGAGCAGTTCCTCCGGTTGGCTGGCAGCGGCCATCGCAGATATGCCCGCCAGATACGCCGGGAAGTATACGGGATGGACTTCTAACCGGAACCCGGAGCTAGGCGGATGCTGAACTTGCCGCCGTTCACATAATTTGCAAATTAAGGAGGAGTGGCCACAATGACCACCAACGCTAACGTCCGCGTGGAACGAGATTCCATGGGTCCTATGGAAGTGCCCGCCGACGCCCTGTACGGCGCTTCAACCATGCGGGCGGTGCTCAACTTCCCGATAAGCGACCTGCGGTTTTCCAGGTCCTTTATCCGCGCGCTTGGCCTGGTAAAGCTGGCCGCCGCGCGCACCAACTCTGCGTTGGGCCTGCTGGACCAGAACATAGCCGACGCCATCGTCAGTGCGGCCCAGGAAGTCGCCGACGGCAAGCTGGACGAGCAGTTTGTCCTAGACATTTTCCAGACCGGCTCAGGCACCTCCACCAACACCAACGCCAACGAGGTCATTGCCAACCGGGCCTCCCAGATAATGGGCGGCGACCTGGGGTCGCGATTGGTCCACCCCAACGACCACGTCAATATGGGGCAGTCTTCCAACGACGTCATTCCCACCTGCATCCACCTGGCGTCGCTACTGGCGATCAAGGAGGACCTGGTTCCCGGACTACATTTCCTGGCAACCGAGCTGCGAAATAAGTCAGAAGAGTTTTGGCCTGTCATCAAGACGGGGCGCACTCACCTGCAGGACGCCACTCCCATCCGGTTGGGACAACAGTTTCTCGGTTTTGCCGGTCAGGCGGAAAACAGCATCAAGCGGCTGGGAAGGGCCCAGGACGCATTGGCCGAAGTGGCCCTGGGCGGGACTGCGGTGGGGACCGGCGTGAACACGCATCCGGAATTCTCCTCCCGTACGTGCCTACTGCTGTCGGAGATGACCGGCGTCAATATCCGGGAGACGGACAATCACTTCCAGGCCCAGGCGGCCCTGGATGCGACGGTCGAGGCCAGCGGCATCCTGAAGACCATCGCCATCAGTTTGCACAAGATAGCGAACGACATCCGGTTCTTGGCGTGCGGTCCGAGGGCCGGGCTGGGGGAGATTACGGTTCCTGAGGTGCAGCCCGGAAGCTCGATCATGCCCGGAAAGGTCAACCCGGTGATCTCAGAGTCGGTGATTCAGGTGGTTGCCCAGGTTATGGGCAATCACACCACGGTTGCGATGGCAGGCCACGGCAGCTACTTCGAGCTTAACACGATGATGCCAGTTGCGGCCTACAATATCCTCCAGTCCATTGCCCTGTTGGCGTCGTCGGCCAACAACTTCGCCGAGCAATGCGTTAAGGGTATTGAGGCCACGTCCGTGGGGCCAGAGATGGTTGAGCGGGGACTCATGCTGGGAACCGGGTTGTCGCCCGCCATCGGCTACGACGCGGCGGCGGACATCGCCAAGGAGGCCTCGGCAACAGGCCAGACCATCAGGGAAGTGGCCAAGCTAAAGACCAGCTTGACGGACGCTGAACTGGATAGCCTGTTGAACCCGGAGGCTATGACCGAGCCGGGAATAGGGTCAGGCGCGGGCGGCGGAGGCTAGACTGACCGAGCACGCGGAGGGCGCGGTCAGGCGTGGGGCAGGTCTCGCTCCTTGGCTATTTCCGCGCACTCAGGGCACCGCTGCTGCAAGGTGTGGCCAGTGGCGTCCCAGACATTGTCACCCTTGAGGCCGCAAAGATATAGCGGCTCAATCTCTTCGATGCCCAAGTCCCCCACGTAGTGGACAAATCCGACTTTGCGTTCGTTGGACCACCACCATGGCGTCATGTTCTGGGCGAGGTTGCGGAGAGAGGACTTGAAGCCGTTCTCCCAGCCGTCCTCGGGCATCTCCACCATCCAGCGGTTCCCGCCCGACGGGCTGGACTCCCGCTCCGCTTTCAGTTCTCCGTTGCGGATGGATTCGCGGATGTCAGCTTGAGACAGGTTCAGCCGCCGCGAAGCCTCTTGAATCGTTACCTTCTCCACTGTCTCCTCCGATAAGTCACCTGGACGATGAAACGAACGCTCTGGACGACCATACGGCTCGATCATAACCAGTCTAGGGGATTAGACGGCAGGCCGCAAGCTATTGAGACCAGGCGCGGATTCCCAATCGAGAGACCGTCCAGAGCCGGTGAAACAAGGTATGGTCCGGGAACAATTCTGCTGGGCTGAACGTCTATCATCATTATGGGAAGTTTAGGAGGTGGGAGCATGTGCAGATTGCCAAGCCTGGTTGTGGTTGCGGTATTGGCGCTAATGCTGGCCTGCGCGGGAAGCGCGGCGCAAATGGACGCTGAGACGTGGCAACAGAGCTCGGACATGAGCCTGGGCGCGGCGGGCGCGGCGGGACCCTCCATGTCAACTCGGGACCAACGGCAGGTCGTTGTGGAAAAGGAAGTGATACGGGAAGTGCCGGTGGAGGCCATGGCGCAGAAGGCTGTAACCGGGTCCTCCCCGGCCTCAAATGGTTCCGCGCCACTCCTTCAAATTACTGAGCGGAAAGTAATATCCACGGCCTCCGTTTCCCTGGAAGTCGAGGCCGTGCAGGATGCCGTCGACCAGGTGCGGATTATCGCGGAAAGCGTGGGCGGTTTTGTGGAGCATTTGGACAGCGGCGGAGGACCGCTACGGCAGCGGGCTGCAATGACTATTCGCGTGCCCCAGGAGGAGTTCTCCCCGGCTCTGGCGCGTATCGAAGCCGTGGGCAGCGTCCAGAGCACCAGCCAGGGGTCCGAAGACGTCTCGGAGCGGTTCATAGACCTGAAAGCTCGTTTGAGCAGCGCCCTTCGGGAAGAGAAGAGTCTGCTGGCGCTTCTGGAGAGGGCCAACGCGGTCGGCGAGGTATTGGCAATAGAGAGGGAATTGGCTCGCGTCAGGTCTGAAATCGAACGTTTCCAGGGCCAACTAAACTTCCTGGAGCGGCGCATCGCCCTGGCGACCATCACGGTGGCCCTGTCCCTCCCGGACGAGCTTTTCCCGGAACCTCCTTCCGCATCCCTGGGCGTGGAGGTATTGGACGTCGGCGGCAGCATTGAAGCGGCCAAGGAGTTTGCGCTGTCCCTGGATGGGCGCGTCGATAGAGTGTCCATCACGGTGAATGGCGAATGGGAGACTTCTAACCTGTCCATGCGCGTGTTCGCAGCTGATTTCCAGCGGATGATTGAATTCCTGGAGAGCCAGGGCGAGGTACGCACCAAACGCGTCACCGAAGGGGGAGCGGTTGCGGCGCGGGGTTCCGCCGCAACCGGGCAGCGGCCCGATGCCAATATAGGGGTGTCGTTCTTTGAAAATTCGGAGGGCGGCGCCCTGGCGCTGGTCGTGGCAATCGCCGCCGCTCTTGGCGGCATTGCTCTGTTGGTTGCGGTCGCTTTCGGATTCTACCTCGCGGGAAGAAGACGCAGGGCCGCCTCGGAATAAAGTCTCCTCTCCCGAATGGAGAGGGCTAGGGTGAGGGCCTAACCCCATGCTCAGGGCGACCATCTTGGAGGCGTAGTTGCCCCCCTCACCCCAACCCTCTCCCTAGCCCGCGCCGTTCACCACCAGCGGGTCTTCGATGGTGTCGGCCAGGGAGCCTCCGGGGGGGACCATGGGATACACGTTGGCTCCGGGGTCCACTACGAACTCGATCAGAAACGGTCCGTCGTATTCCTGGGCTTGCCGCAGCGCCGGCATTACCTCCTCGCGGTCGGTGACCCGGATGGCGGGAACTCCGTATGCTTCGGACAGCTTGACATAATTGGGGCCGGAGATCGGTACAGCCTTCAGGTGGTTCTCGAAAAACATCTCCTGCCATTGGCGCACCATCCCCAGGTAGCCGTTGTTGAACAGGGCGATCTTCACCGGCAGTTTCTCTTCCGCCACCGTGGCCAGTTCCTGAGAGACCATCTGGAACCCCCCGTCCCCGGCGAGGCTCCATACGGGAGTGTCCGGCTTTCCAGCCTGTACACCCATCGCAGCGGGCAACTCAAAGCCCATTGCGCCGAGGCCGCCGGACGAGACGAAGGTGTTGCAGCGGTCGAAGGAGAGGAACTGGGCAGCCCACATCTGGTGTTGGCCGACTCCGGTGACAACCACCGTCCGGTCGTCTTCTTGCATCAAGTCGTTCAGGTCCCGGAGTACGTGTTGCACCTGCAAGACATGCCCGTTGGGGATGGCCAGGGATGGGTGATCCCTGCGCAGGTCATTGATGTAACCCATCCACTCGGGCCGGTCTCTGTGTTCCACCAGCGGCACCAGCGCCGAGAGCACCTTCTTGGCATCGCCCACCAGCGGCACCTCAACCGGCACGTTCTTACCGACCTGGGAGGGTTCGATGTCCAGGTGGATGATTCGGGCGTGCGGGGCGAACCCCGAAGTTCTGCCGGTGACCCGGTCATCGAAGCGCATTCCAAGACCGATGACTACGTCGGCCTGGTCGACGGCCAGGTTGGCCCAGTACATACCGTGCATCCCGAGCATACCCAGGCTCAGGGGATGGCTGCCGGGGAACCCGCTCAGGCCCAGGAGGGTTGTGATCACGGGAATGCCGGTGGCTTCGGCCAGTTGCCTCAATTCCCCGCCGGCGCCCGATGCCAGAATACCGTGCCCGCCGATTATCACTGGCCGTTCGGCGTCGTTGATGAGCCTGGCGGCCTCGGATACGTGCTGGAGGGTGTCCCTGGACAACAGGGCAGTCCTGCCGCGCCCCACGTCCGGGAACTCCAACTCGGCTTCCTCCAATTGCACGTCGCGGGGAACGTCGATCAAGACCGGGCCGGGTCGACCCTCAAGCGCAACCTGGAATGCCTCCTGGATAGTAGGAGCAAGGTCGCGGGCCGACATGACCATGTAGGTCTTCTTGGTACACGGAGCGGTGATTGAGCAGGTGTCGCACTCTTGAAAGGCTTCAGAGCCCAGGGCGGAGCGGGCGACCTGCCCCGTAATAGCCACCATGGGCACAGAGTCGGCCTTGGCCCCCATGATCCCGGTTACCAGGTTGGTGGCGCCCGGACCGGAGGTCGCTAGACAGACGCCAACCTTGCCGGTGACTCGCGCGTAGCCGTCGGCGGCGTGGGCCGCGGCCTGCTCGTGGCGGACCAGGATATGACGAAGCTGAGGATAGCTCCATAGGGCGTCATAGAAGGGTAGAATAGCCCCGCCAGGATAACCAAACAACACATCCACTCCCTCGCGGAGCAAGGCCTGACACATTATCTCAGCGCCTTTGAGTTTCACCGTAACCTCCAGATTGTTCCCGATTGACGTTGGTCCGAATCCCTGCAAGTGTAGGTCTTACTGTTGCAATGGGACATGAATTTGAGCAAATAAAAAAGCCCCGCCCTCTAGGGACGAGACTCGCAAAATCCCGCGGTACCACCCTAATTGCCCCCGCGAAGCGAGGACCTCTCAAGAAGGACACTAACATGCCCCGTCGTTGATAACGGGCGACGAACCCGGCCCGGCTTACGCTCCCCGGCAAATCCGGGGGTTCGGCTGGCGGCTCCGGAGTGATTTTCGGTTAAGCTCGGCGCACCTGCTTTCACTAGACCAGGTTCGCTTAGCGCCTACCCCTACCTACTCGTCTCCATCAAGGCCGTTAACAACGTAGACGCTACCACGGATCGGGTTAATAAGTCAATCTGCGGGTAACTGTGAGAAAATTGCGAAACTCCCCGGCTGAGGTTGCTACCGCTGCTGGGGGACGAATACCGCCAAAATATCAGCGAAGTCCACTTACTCTCATTGGCCGATGAATCCTATCCACGCCATTTTTATTCTGCCTCTTCGGCAACTGAAGAGTTTCGCAATTTTCTCTAACTGTGTAACTGTTCAGACTTGGTGGGTCGAATTGGTCGAAAGCCGTTGGATAGCCCTCAGCCTGAGCGTCAGCAACGTGGATTAGCTCCCGATTTTCGACCTTCAAACCCTCGGATCCCCTCAAGTCTGAACAGTTACAACTCCCTGGCTGAGGTTGCTACTGCTGCTGGGGGACGAATACCGCCAAAATATCAGCGAAGTCCACTTACTCTCATTGGCCGATGAATCCTATCCACGCCATTTTTATTCCACCTCTTCGGCAACTAAAGAGTTTTGCAATTTTCTCACCAGGGCGACCAGGGCGGGTGTGACTAAAAGCAGTTGGTATCAATGCCAGAAGGCATCCCACTGGCCGTTAGCCCGCAGGGTCCTCAAGGCAAGCATGGGGTTCACTGCGTCCACTTTCCACCAGGTTCCAGGCAGCTTCAACCGGGCCTGAATCACGTGCCGGTGATCCCCTTCCACTGCACCACTCCCCAGAGGCAGACCTTGCTCTTGGGCGGTAGCATAATCCAACTGCTCTCGGCGGCTCTCCAGATAGCCGGCCAACCGGTTCAGGGGATGCTCCCCACCTGCTCCAGGATGGCCCCGGCATTCCGCCACCACCTCAGCGACCTGGCCCTGGTCAATGCGCTCCACCTGCTCGCTGACCCAAACCCGGGCGGATTCCCCATCACCTTTCGCCACGGCGGAAGCCCCCTCATACAGGTGTTCCAAAAGGTGATAGCGGTCCAGGAGGAAGCTCTGCCGGGGAAAACTCCCGCGATCTGCTGCGCAATCCAGGGCGCGCCATCTCCCACGCCGTGCATCCGGGTGTTCTCCCCATAAGCCGGACTGCAGCGCCAAGGCCAACATCTGCTCTCCCACCCTTTCAGGAGAACCCAGCGCCGCCGCGTAGCGCCGCTCCCCATTCCCAGGGGTCTCCACCACGCTAAGCCGCACTTCCCGCCACTGGGTGCGCCTCCTCCGCTTGGGGCGGCCCCTGCCCCGTACCCGATACGAGGACTCACTCCACCCTCCAGCGCCGGCTCCAACTCCCCGGTGCGTATCATGGAGCCGTCGCTCTCCACGATCAGCCAGGGTTTCCCCAGACCGGAAATTCACCCGGCTCTCGTAGCCGGCGACGGCCTCCCGGCGCTCCCGGTCCACAAATCCGGCGGCTCTTCCCGCCTGGTTCTCCACTACCTCTCTTACGCTGCTGCGGTGCAAATCAACTCCGTAGTGTTCCTTGAGTTGCTCACTGGCCCGCTGGAAAGACTTCTCCGCGCCAAAGTCGGTCAAGGCCCGCTGCAAGACTAAAGACTTGCCCTGGCATTTCAACCCGGTCAACCTCTGGAAGGGCCGGTGGCTGATGTGGTCCCGGGGGCAACGCAGGTACGGCGCCTGGACCTCGATCCGGCCAAAGGCGCTCAACCACCATAGGGACTGCCGCCGGTGCAGGTGGCGTCTTCCCCCGCAACCGGCGCAAAAGGGGCCTGAGCTTTGGCTTGCTCACTCTTCACCTCACCCCAAGTTTGCACCATCCGTTGGCCCAATTGCCGGCTAAACCGGACCACCTCTTCCTCCCAGGCGTCCGGGTCCCACTGCTCCGCTCCGTCCTCCTCTGTTTCCCGGCTCAGGACTTCCCGCATCTCTCCAATGGCCTGTTCCATTATCTCCCGCAGTGCCCGCTCCCGCTTCATGGCGCTCTCCTCCACGGCGCTGCCCGCGCCGCCACTATCCGTCTATGCAAGAGATTGCCACCCCTTTCCACTCTTGTAAACTGCCTCGATTTCCAACCACTTTTAGTCACACCCGACCAGGGCCATTAGGGACTCATTCGAACCTTCCAATAGTGAATGGTTACATGATTTCCAACTAACCGTCGTTGCCGATAACGAAGGGCTGGACAAGAGTGTGATAGTATATTTGCGGGAAGATGATGCTGAACGGGGCGCCTGCGCGCGGTAGTTACCTCACCCGTGTCCGAAAGGTGGCGATGCTGCCGGAAGAGAGGGTCATTCACCTCTTTTCCTCCTCTCTTGGGTCGACCGACGAGCCCCCCGTGGAAGGTAATTTGCTGGTCGCAACCAACCAGCGTGTCATGGCCTTTACCCAGGAAGACGGGCAGAATGAGTCCTACCTTGTGCCGCTGGAATTCCTTCATGCCGTGGCTGTGCGGTCCGAGTCCAGAGGCATGGGGTCGCTGTTACAAGGCCTGTTAGTGGTGCTATGCGGGTTGGTGGTTTACCTGGTTGTGGCCTACCAATCAACCGGGCGGTTTGAAGGCCCCACGATTCCAGTCATTCACATGGACGTGGGGGCTATCGTGGTGCTATTGGCCGTGATAGCCGGCGGGTGGTTGGTCTGGAAGCATTACTTCACCAGCGAAAGAGGCAGCGTGTCATTTCAGGGGAGCACCTGGGCGTTTACGTTCCCCTGCCGGACCAAGACCGCAAAGGAGCAGGTCCACCAACTGGTAAATGCGGTCTTCAGTGTCCGGAGGCCGCAAGCTTAACCCAGGGATAAGCCCGGATCTATGTCCATCTCCAGACCGAATTGGTCTCCCCGCTGGTATTGGAAATAGGCGCAGGCCGCGATCATAGCGCCGTTGTCGGTGCACAGAATCGGCGGGGGGATAATGACCGGCAGCGGGGAGCGTTCGGCGATCTGTTGGCGCAGCCGGGCATTGGCCGCTACTCCCCCGCCCAATAGGAGACCCCTGGCGCCGTATTTCTCCCCGGCTTGGAATAGCTTGGCGGTCATCACGTCGACCAGGGACTCCTGGAAGGCGGCAGCCATCTCCCGCACGAGCCGGTTTAGCTCCGCGTCCTCCATAGATTCCACGACTTCAGGATAGACTCCCCTGGCCTGTGCCATGTGTAACAGGGCGGTCTTGACCCCGCTGAAACTGAAGTCCAGCGTTCCCCGCATCCAGGCTCGGGGCAGCCGCTCCTGGCTAGTGGCTCCCTCCGACACCCGCTGAATCTCGGGACCACCGGGAAATCCCAGTCCGAGGATCCTGGCAGCCTTGTCGAACGCTTCGCCCGCCGCGTCGTCCCTGGTGCGGCCCAGGAGTTTGTAACTGCCGTGCCCTTCCATCAAGACCAAGTCGGTGTGGCCTCCGGACGCGATAAGGCAAGCCAACGGGAATCCCGGGTCCTGGCCGGGGACGTGGGAGGTGAGCCAGGAGGCGTAGATGTGGCCCTCCAGGTGGTTTACGCCGATCAGAGGCAGGTCCAGGGAAAACGACAACGCCTTAGCGGTGTTCAACCCGGTGATTAACGCGCCGCCCAGTCCAGGGCCGTAGGTTACGGCGACCGCGTCGATGTCCTCCAGGGTCAATCCGCCCTCGGCCACCGCCCTCTCCACCACCGGGACCATGTCCCGGACATGCTGGCGGGAGGCTACCTCGGGGACGATCCCTCCATAGGGGGAATGCAGATCGACTTGCGACGCGATGATATTCGTAAGCATGCGGGAGCCGTCCTCAACCACGCCGACGGCGGTCTCATCGCAAGAAGTCTCTATCCCCAGGATTTTCAGTCCCATTCAACCTCGGTATGCCGGGCACAAATTCATTCGGAACGAGGCTGGAGTACGTGCTAGCCCACGCCTACGCGACCTCATTTGACCCTGGGAATGATAGGTTGAAGGCGGATTCGAGTCAACTTTACACTCCTGGACGGCCGATGCTATCATCCGCAAACAGGCCGTCGCAACGGTCCACACCGGACTGGCCTGTGGAGGTGTTCTCAGAACATGGATTCCTCGGACTTATGGCGGTTAGCTCTACTTTGCGTTTGCCTGGTGCTATCAGGCTTCTTCTCCGGATCGGAGACGGCCCTGATTGCCCTTTCCCGGGCGAGGCTGACCCACCTGGTTAGCATCGGCGAACCTGGGGCGAGCCGGGTCGCCCGGCTGATCCAAAGGCCGGAGAAATTCCTGGCTACGGTACTTCTGAGCAATAACCTGGTGAACACGGCGGTGGCGGTGCTTGGCACTTCCCTCGTCGTTGGCGTCATGGGGAACAATTCCAAAGCGGTATTGCTCTCCACCTTCGGAGTGACCCTGGCCCTTCTCATATTCGGAGAAACCCTCCCCAAGACGATAGCCTGGCGAAGGTCGGAGGCCGTTGCATTTGCCGTATCCCGCCCCCTGACTGTGGTCGAGTTCGTTTTGGCCCCTGGGACCCGGCTGCTTCAGGCGTTGAGTTCCCTTTGCAACCGGCTGTTGGGTATTAGCGGCTCGACTCCCCAGATTGGAGAAGAGGAGATCCGCACGTTGATTTCCGTCGGCGCCCAAGCGGGGGTCGTGGAGCAAAACGAAGCCGAGCTTCTGGAGAAGGTTTTCAGGTTTGGGGACCGCCAGATGCGGGATATCATGACCCCCAGACCGGAAATAATCTGGTTGGAGTGCGGGGATACTCTGGAGCACTTCCTGTCCCTTTACTCTCATTTCAGCCATACGCGGTTCCCCGTCTACCAGGACTCGATGGAGAACGTAGTCGGGGTGCTCTCAAGCAAGGACGTATTGCAGGCCCTGGGACAGGGGAAACTGCAACCCCAGGACAGTGTCACCGGTCTGATGCGGAGGGCCTATTTCGTACCCGAGATCAAGGCTGTGGGGGATACTTTCAGCGAAATGCAGAAGGGCGGGCACGGTCTTGTCCTCACCGTGGACGAGTTCGGCGGCATCGCCGGGCTGGCTACCTCCAAGCAACTGCTGGAGATTATCGTCGGCCAGGTGGGGGACGAGGGCAACACACCCGAAGAGGTCTACATTCCGGTAGACGAGCATACCTACCGCGTGGACGCCGGCGTGGGGATTCATGAGATCAACGATGAGTTGGACCTGGGTATTCCCGAGGGAGACTACCAGACTGTCGCCGGATTCATCCTGGACAAACTCGGGCGTATACCGGACACGGGAGACGTAGTGGAGTATGATTCGCTGCGGCTTACGGTGATGGAGATGAGTGGAGTGAGGATCGACACAGTGGAAGTGCGCCGGGCGCGTACCGATCAGGAAGAGGCCAATCGGTGAAGGCCCTGCTGGTGCGCCATGGCGAGACAGAGTGGAACAAGCTGGGCAAGTTCCTGGGCCAATATGACGTCCCCATGAACGACCGGGGCCTGTCCCAGGCAAGGGAGACCGCTCCCGCCGTGGCCATTGACGCTCCCACCGCCCTCTATTCCAGTCCCTTGGCCCGCACGATGCAACTTGCTACCGAGATTTCAAGATTGACCTCTCTGCCGATTACTACCATGTCCGGCCTGCGGGAATTGGACCTGGGAGAGATGGAAGGGCTTAGCGGGCCGGAGCTGCGGGAGCGGTGGCCCGGCTTCTATAACTCGTGGCGGGAAGACCCCGGTCCTGTATTGATGCCGGGCGGCGAGTCCCTGGCGCAACTGCAAGACCGTGCCTGGCAAACATTCCTGGAAATGGAGCAGGCCCACGGCGGGGATGAAGCCCTGGCGGTGGTGTCGCACAACTTCACCATCCGGACCATCATTTGCAAGGTACTGGGAATCCCATGGACCAACTTCCACAACATGGCCCTGAACCTGGCGTCTATCTGCGTTGTCGATAGCAACAACGGGAGGCGCAGGCTGGTCTCGTATAACTCCACCTGCCACCTGTCTCCGGAGAACCGGTAACCTAGATATATGGCCGCCGTCCCGGACGTTGACCGGCAAGCCGCCGCGGCGATAAGGCGTGTTGGGGAAGCTGCAACGGGAAACACGCTGGTGGTGGCCGTCTCCGGCGGGCCCGATTCCGTAGCCCTTCTGCGCAGCTTGCTCCGGCTCTCCGGCCCATTTGGATTGACCCTGCATGTTGCCCACCTTGACCATGACTTCCGGGGTGAGGAAGCTGTGGAAGACGCCCGCTTCGTCGCTGCACTGGCTGAAGACCTGGGTCTCCCATACACCATCGAAAAGCAGGACCCCACCGAATATCAGGCTGGCCGGAAGATTACGTCCTTCGAACAACTCGCCAGGGAAATGCGCTACTCCTTTCTGTCCGCAACGGCAAGAAGAGTTGGCGCGGTCATGGTGGCGTTGGGCCACACCTCGGACGACCAGGCGGAAACCGTATTGTTGCACGTGCTTCGCGGCGCCGGCCTTCACGGGCTGCGGGGCATGAGCGAAGTCGCGCCGTGGCCGTGGCCCAGGGGCGTCCGGGACGTCAGCCTCTTTCGCCCGTTGTTAAGTGTGACGAAGGCGGATACGGCAGCCTATTGCCACAAGCTTGGCCAGGCGTACCGCATGGACAGCGGCAACCTGTTGCCCCGGTTCACCCGGAACCGGGTGCGGGGCGAGTTGCTTCCCCATTTGGCAGCGGAGTACAACCCCAGGGTCCGGGAGTCCTTGCTCCGGCTGTCCCGTACAGCCGCCCTTGAGACTGACTTCGTGGAATCCGAGGTGGACCGTCACTGGCCGTCACTGGCCGGCCAGTCCGATGGGCTAGTAAGCCTCGACCTAACAGCGTTGGAGGCGCTCCATCCCGCTCTGCGGTCGGCAGTGCTGAGGCGGGCCTACGCGGTCATTGTTGGGGACACCCGGCGGCTCCGGGAGAGTCACGTGACCGAGATGCTGAGGATGATAGAAGGTGCGGATTCGGGCGCGAACGTCCAACTGCCGGAGGGGTTGGTCCTCGTGCGAGACTATGGCTACCTGCGGCTTGCCAAAGAAGACCGCCCCCTCTGCCCTTTTCCAGCGCTGGAGGGAGAGTATGTTCTGGAGGTCCCGCCAAGGATTGGGGAAGAGAAGGAATACTTCGTTGGCGGCTGGAAGGTCAGGTTGAGAGCCGAGGAATCTCTAACGCCTTCACCCTTCCCAGAACAGGGCTCAGGAGTCTTTCCAGGTGGCCCGCCGCCGGCAGCGGAGGCCGATGGGTTCCGGCGCACCGGGAAGTTTTCATTCGCGGCAATGGGCATCCGGTTGTCGCTCCGGACCTGGCATGGCGGGGACAGATTCCGTCCCTTGGGAATGGAAGGGGAAAAGAAACTGCAAGATTTCTACACAGATACCAAGGCGCCGCGCGCCTGGCGCGGCCGTATCCCTCTGCTGGTATCCGAACGAGGTATAGCGTGGGTTGTGGGGTACCGTATCGCGGAATGGGCCAAGGCCCTGCCGGATGGGAGGGCGGGGAACGAGGTCTTGTGGATTGAGATGTCCTTTGCCGGTTAAGCGCGGGCTGGGCTACAACCCCATTAAACGTGTCGGGTTGTCCTTAACCAGCATCCCCACCTCCACCTCCTCCAAGCCGGCTTGAAGCAGGGTGGCGATGCCCATACGCAGGCCCTCGGCGGGCATGGGGTGGAAGTCCTGGCCGAAATCGGTGCTGATGATGCAGTTCTCCATCCCGATGGCCGTAATCGTGTCCACCATTTCCGTGGGGTTCAACCGGTGGGTCAGCGGCATCATCACGTGAAGGCAATGCTCGATGTAAGCGCCCATGGACGCCAGCGTCTTCATGTCTTCGATGGTCATCCCTGTCCAGAAGGACATCGTCGTGGCGTGGGTGACCACGATGCGCTGGATAGCCATGTTGCGGGCTTCCTCTACGAGAGCCATGCTCTCCGCCGTTGAGATATGCCCGGTGGCGAGAACCATATCGTGGGCCTTGATGCACTCCAGGATCGGGTAGACTTCGGGTACCAGCTTGCCATTGCCGTCGAGCAAGGAGATGCCGCCGTTGAGCCCTTTGTGCTCCCGGTCGGCGCGGGCAGAGAATGTGGGCATCCAGACGACCCGGCCGCCCATATTGGCGGTTGCTTCAACTGCCGTAGGGTTTAGCCCACCCACTTCCACGTCCAGGGCAACTCCGCCGATGAGGGTGATGCCGGGTACAGCCTGAGTGGCAGTGTATGCAACCGGGTGAGTGGGGTATTCGTGGCTCTTGAGCACCATCCCGCGCATACCCATGTCCCGCGCCTGTTCGGCCACGTCGATGGCGCTGCCCCGGCGTACCACCCTGGGGTCAGGGGCGCAGTGGACGTGGATGTCCAAGGCGCCCTCCATGAGTCTGTCTACGTTGCTCATCTGGTCACCGGTCTATCCCCGCGTGTGCGGGGTAACTCCACCTGCGCCCCGGTATAGAGGCAACCGCATCATCAGCCATAGCTGAATGGCAACAGCGGGAAAATTTGCGTCAGCATAAGCCAGGCATAGTACAGTGTCAAGAAGGTTTCAGTACCGAGAATTCGCCTGGGTTCACCAGAGGCATGGGATAACGGGCTGCTCCCTCATTTCGCCGTCGCTGGAGATTATGGACACGGCGTCGTCCCTAACGTCTCGCAGCAACAGCGCGGCAGCGACGACTATCATATCGTGTATGTCCACCCAGAGCCTTGGCCATTGGCGGAGAACGTCCAGCGCCGGATCGTCCATCTGCGCCAGTAATTCCAGGTTGAGATCCATCACTGTTGTGTTTCCTGTGCGGACGAATTGCATCACCTCTTGGAAAGGCGCAAAGTCGCCTCGCTGCTTGCGCGCGACGTCCCAAGCTTCGGCGATTGCGATAGCGGGCACCACCAACCGGTCGTGGGGCCAAGATTGTCCAAGATGAGTCTGACACGCCGGGAAAGCCGCGGGCTTCCAGAGACATGCCAGACCAAGGTATTGGCATCCAGAACGTAAATCACACGGGAAACCACCTGGTCTTGAACTTGGAAGCCTCAATGTCATCTTCCGTTATTTCCATGCCTTTCCATAACCCGTACAAGTCTGCCAGGCTGTTCGGCGGGGCCGGCACGTTAAGGCCAAGGTTCCGCAACATTCGAATGGGCGCCACAATATCGAGGTCATAGGCCGGGTCTTCGCATACGTCCACTATGTCGGGGCGTACGTACAGCGGCCTGTCCGCGACCAGCGTGTACTCAATGTCCGCATTGCCTTTCTTACTCCGGTGCGTCACGGCCAGGGCTACGGCGAAGGGGCCGCTGTCGGGCGGGTCGGCCTTGGTGTCAAAGACGCTCTCGTACCGCGTTGCGATTTCAGCAGCCAAGGCTTCCCGCTCCGCGCCGGCGTCGTGGAAAAGCGCCGGGTTCGCCTCGGCCCAGGCCAGCAACTCAGGCCCGGCCCGGTGGAGCAACTCGTGAAGCGCCTGCGCCGGGGCTATGACTTCACCAGCCGCGGCCAGACGCGCCAGCGTCTCCCACACTTCGGGGAATTCGTTGGCCGGGTAACGTTCTCCGGTCTGTAGCAGCGCGCTGGCGTCGATGCAATAGATAATCTTGTCCTGCGGCATGGGCAGCCTCGCATTCAGTACTTGTAGAAGTGGTTCTTGAGTTCGCATTCGGCGTCGTATTGGGAGAACAGTTCCCAATCGCCCCGCCGGATTGCGAGGTAGGAGGCCGCCAGTCCAGCCCCCATCGCGCCGGTCAACACAGCGTCACTTTCCAGCGCGGCGATGGCTTCCGCGAGAGTGGCGGGAAGGCGTTTGATCCCCCGGTTTGCCAGTTCTTCCAGGGTCAGCCGGGCGGGGTCCACGTCCACCCGCTGCCCATCACCGGGACGGACGTCACGCTCCACACCGTCGAGTCCCGCAGCGATCAGGCCGCCAAGCGCAATATAGGGGTTGGCACTGGAGTCTGAGGCTTTAAGTTCCAGGTTGGAGGATGCCATCTCCTCTCCCCAGAACAGGGACGGCACCCGCAGGGCCGCCTCGCGGTTGTCCGGTCCAAAGCAGGCAAAGGCCGATCTCCAGGAGCCGGGGGCGAGCCTTCGATAGCTGTTCATGCTGGGGCAGGTCAGGGCCACAAGACCGGGCAGATGTTCCAGGACGCCGCCGATGAACTGGTAGGCGATGCGGCTCAGGTTCAGTGGGTCCACCGGGTCGAAGAAGAGGTTGCGTTCCCCGTTCCGGTCCCATGTGCTGAAGTGGATGTGACAACCGTTGCCCGCCTGGTCGGCAAAGGGTTTGGGGGCGAAGGAAGCGTAGAAACCATGCTGCCAGGCCACGGTCCGTACTGTTTCCCGATAGACGATGTGGTTATCGGCGGCGCGGAGCGCATCGGCGTGCCTGATGCTCAACTCCTGCTGGCCGTGGCCTAGCTCCGGGTAGTATTGCTCGACACGCAACCCCTGGGCTTCCAGGGCGGCCACGATGTCGTCGATCACAATCTGGGACGTGGTTGCGCCGAGGCTGCTGAAACAGAGGCTTTCGTCGCAGGGAAAGTACCGGTCGCCTTCCTTGCGAGCAAGAGTCCATTCCGGCTCGAAGGCGGCCTGAATGGTCAATCCCTTGGTCTCGGCCTTGTCGATTATTCGCTTGAGGAAGGTCCTGGGGCAGGCGTCCCACGGACTGCGGTCGAGGGTAATCATGTCGACTAACATCAGGGCGCGTTTCGGTGCGTAGGGGAGAACGGTAAAGGTGTCCAGGTCCGGCACGAGCCTGATTTCACCGACCGGACCCATTCCTTCCACCGCCTGAAGCTGGTCCATGTCGCTCATGGCCTGCATGGCAACGGTGAGACCGATCCCCGAGTCGAGCCTCCCCTCCAGGCTGGAAATGTGAGTGCTCTTCCCACGGATTACTCCGCCGTTGTCGCAGTAGAGAAAGAACACGAGCTGGACTCCGGCGTCCTTGGCCCGCCGCACCACCTCGCTATGGTCCATGCGATATCTCCTGGTCCGCCGTCATAGTGATGCGAGTGCCCGCCATGTTCTGAACGAAGGCATCAGGTATTGCGTGGAAGACTGCGCTCGACTGGTCGCCTTCCCGACTTGCGTTTCAGTATTGGGGGAAGCCGCGCCAGCGACCATGAAAACATGGCGACGTATGATTGGATGGGCGGGAAAATTTGCGCCAGCATAAGCGAGGCATATATAGGTGTCAAGGTAAATTTACGCCCGGCGATTCCACCTGTTTTCACTCCCGGTTTGCTATCATAGGGAGGTGCAAGACTATCAGGCCGCTGCCGGAGTAAAGCAATGACAACGCCGTTGCCCCAGCCTGGGGCTGCAAGCCCCGAAGACAGAATGACAATAAGCCGACGGTTCATTCAGCACGCCAGAGAGGAACTGGAACGCGGCAACCGTCTCCAGGCATCGGAGAAGACCTGGGGGGCGATGGCCCAGGCCCTCAAGGCAATCGCCCAAGAAAGAGGCTGGCGACACCGGGCGCACGACAATGTAGTGGACATAGGGCATCATATCGGAACAGAGTATGAGCACACGTATATTATTGCGGCGACCAGCAGGGCCAATGAGTTGCATCGCAACTTCTACGAGAACAGCGATAACGCCGAGGTGATAGAGCGTACTATAGACCTCATTGAGGACGTGCTGCCTGACCTGGAGGAGCTTCGGTTAGCAGCCCCACGACCCTTTGTGATCTCCAGGAGGGAAGACCGGGCGCGCTTGCGATTACTCACGGGGGACCGGAGCCTTGAGATCGGCGACACGTCCCCGGTGGGGTTCTCCCTGCGTCACACTCCAGACGCCGCGGACGGCGGCGGCCAGTCCCATTCCCTCGACCACGAATGACGGGCTTTGCCCGCGTCCCCCAAACCCCGGCTTGCCCCGGATCAGGCGCCGGGCCGGTGTTGACGGTACCAGGCCACGATGTCCGAGCCGGTGGCGGCCCATACGCCCTGACGCCGGATCATGTGCGCCAGCGCGGCATCCAGGTAGCCAATGCGGAAGGGTTGGCCGATGAGCCAGGGGTGCAGGTGCAGGGTCAACAATCGCCCGTTAGCCGCTCCGTCCTCGTAGAGTGCATCGAAGGCTTCCTTCAGCATGTCCTCGTATCTATCGACAGTGACCTTCCGGTCCGCCAACGCGCTGACGTCGTCCAGTTCCCACATGATGGGGAGGGCGTAGAGTTCGCCTTCCGGCGTGGTCATCGGGTAGGGCTGCTCGTCGTTCACCCAGTCGCAGACGTACCGAATGCCGGCTTCGGCCAAGAGCTGAGGGGTGCGGGAAGACTCGCCGTATTCCGGCCCCAGCCACCCCTTGGCCTCTGAACCCGTGGCGTTGTTCAGGGTCGTCAGAGACTCCTGGATGTATCCCCGCTCCTCTTCCGATGTCATCCGGCTGGTGATCATACGGCTGACCGAGATACCGTGGCCGATGAACTCGCAACCCCGGCCGGAGAGGTGGCGGACGAGGTAAGGGTAGTTGGCCGCAGTCATGGCGTCCATGGCCACCGTAGGAGGGATACCGTGCCGATCGAGCACGTCCAAGACGCGGAATATCCCGACCCGGTGTCCATATTCGCGGTGGGACAAGCGGGCATAGTCCGGGAAAGGACGCGCCGCCGATCCGCCGGCCAGGCCGCTTGACTGGAAGCTCCCCTCGGGCGCCTGCCACTCCATGTGTTCGAGGTTGATTATGACGCGGATGGCCACCCGGGCGTCATCGGGCCATCGCAGGCGGCCCCTGCCGTTTAGGGGAGACCACTCGTGGTGTTCATGGTCCAGGCCGTAGCGGCGTTGTGCGGGCATGTATTCTACCTCTACTTGTTTATTTCCTGCGCGTGCGCCACTGCCTGGTCGTAATAATGCTCGATGTAGAAGTCGGCGATCTCGTCCGCCGTGGTCTGCCAGACGCCGTCGTGGGACATGATGTAGGCCAGCATTTCGTCGAGGTATTTGACCCGGTGCGGCTGGCCCATTAGGAACGGGTGCAAGGCGATGCACATGACCCGCCCGCTCTCCGCGCCTTCCTTGTATAGCTGGTCGAATTGGTCCTTGCAGATGCGCGCGAAGTAGTCGCCCTCGTAATGGTTGTCCCGCAGCACCGATGAGTCGTTTAGCTCGATGGAGTAGGGCACAGATATGAGCTTGCCGGTATTGACCTTGATGGGCACCGGCTGATCGTCGTGCATCCAATCAGTGTGGTAGACCAGGCCGGCCTCAGCCATAAGATCAGGAGTATTGACACTGCCGGAGATGGCCGGGCCCAACATGCCCTTGAGTTGCTTGCCGGTGTGGAGCTTGAGGGTGTCGATGGTGTCGCGGTAGAACTCCCGCTCCTGCTCCTCAGTAAAGGTGTACATGTAGCGGGTGTTGTAGATGCCGTGGCTCATGAAATCCCAGTCTCTTTCGACCATCGCCTCGGCGATCTCGGGAAAGTGTTCCAGAACGGCCATGTTGAGGGACACGCAGCAACGGATGTTGTGTTTGTCCAGCGGCTCCAACATGCGCCAGAACCCGACCCGGTTGCCGTAGTCCCGGTAGGCGTACTGCTGAACGTCCGGGTAAGGTGTTCGCGGCCAGGGGTTTCGGACTCCATCGTTGGCCGGCATGTACTCGTAATGCTCAACGTTGGGAGCGATCCAGACGGCCACTCTGGCCTCGTTGGGCCATTTGATGATGGGACGGTCTATGATCGGACTGTAGTCTACCCGGTCTGGTGGCAAAGGCACGGCTGGTCACCTCCTGGAGGGGTTGGAGACAAGGGGAGGGCGCTATTCCTCATCGAGTTGGGGCCAATGGCCCCGGCTTGGTGACACGTCTTCATACGTCTGGGCTATACGGAACAGGGACCCCTCCTCCCACGGGCGTCCGATGAACTGGAGCCCGATGGGGAGACCGGCTTCGCTGAAACCGCAGGGTACCGAGATAGCTGGGAATCCCGTGGCGTTCATGGGGCTGGTGTTGCGGGAGATCAGCCCGGAGCCGGGACCACGCACCTTCTGTTCCTCGCCACCCACGGTGATTGTTTCGGCGTCGATCCGCGGCGCGGGCAGGGGAGTGGTCGGGGTCACCAGGAAGTCCACTTCTTGTAAGACTCTGGCGTGTTCTTCTTTGATGATTCGCTGTACTTTGAGGGCCTTGGAATAGTCCCTGCCCAGAACGAATTGTCCCGCAAGGGTGCGGTAAAGGGTGTCGGGGCTGTAATCTTGCCGGTTGGACGCGATCAACGGTTCGTGGGTGACGACGCTGTCGGCCATGCTGGAGAAGCGCAGGGCACCGGCGTACTCCATGCTGGGAAGGCTTACCTCCCGGCTGGCGATGCCAAGCTCTTCGAGTGCCGCGATGGCCCTGCGGACGGCTGCCTCCACCTCCGAGTCCAGAAGGTCGAAGTAGTAATTGGATGGTATCCCCATGGTCAGACCGCGGGCCCCCCGCTCCAATACCAGGGCGTAATCCTCGACTGGTACTGGCATGGCGCTGGGGTCGAGAGGGTCGTAACCGGCGATTGCCTGAAGGACCAGTGCGCTGTCGCGCACCGATCTGGTGAGCGGTCCAATGTGGTCGCCGTTGAAGCTGGTGACCATCAGACCCCGTTGGCTAACCCGGCCAAAGGTCTGCTTCAGCCCCACCACTCCGCAGAAGGCGCCGGGGAGCCGCACGGACCCGCCCAGGTCCGTCCCCAGAGAAGCGAAGGTGACACCGGCGGCCACATTCGCGCCTCCTCCCCCGCTGGAACCTCCCGGAATGTGGTCGAGACCCCACGGGTTGTGTACTGCGCCGTAGTGGGGATTGTTGGAAGTCGCTCCGGCGGCGAACTCTTCCAGGTTCTCCTTGCCGATGATGATCGCCCCTGCCGCCCGGCAACGCCGCACTACCTCGGCGTCTTCGGCGGGCACGTGGTCCTTCAGGACCTTACTTCCGACGGTCGTGGTGATTCCGGCGGTGGCGATGTTGTCCTTGATTCCGATGGGGATTCCGTGCAGCGGGCCCAGGTACTCACCCCGGGCCAAGGCCGCTTCTTGCCGCTCCGCCTCTGCCATCGCCTGACCGCGCAGAATTGTAATGAAAGAATTCAATACAGGTTGACGCAACTCCGCCTCGGCAAGCGCGGCTTCGGTCAGGTCTACAGGGGACACCTCCCGAGACTGGACCATTGGGGCAATCTCGGAGATGGTCAGTTTGAGAAGTTCGGAGCTAGGCATCTGCTGCGCCCCCTTCCGCCGCCCTGAGCAGGCGGGATGACATAACCGAGGACAAGTCCAGGCCGCGGAGGTTCTGCACCTCGGTCAGGTAGCTTTCCAGCTCGGGTCTGACCAGGTCCAACTCCGCGTCGGACAACTCGAACCCACCGAAATCGGCGATCATTCTTCTAAGGGTCTCGTTAGATATTGCCATGCGTTACACCTCCACGCCGAGGCCAACCTGGGCTGAGTGTACATGACAAATCTGCCCCAGCCAAGTTTATTTTTGAGACTTCAGGTAGTATGATGCAGATTAGAAAATCGCGTTCAGATGCGGCGAGGTCAGGGGAGCGTATCGTCCTCCGAACGCGGAGACGCGCTTTTGAGAAACCTGGCGGATTTTCTCGTCCATCTATTCGGGCGCAATGGTGACCGGGACAACGCATACCTATCACCCGTGCATGACCGCTGCCTGCTTTGCGAGGAGCCGATCAGCGAGTCCCAGGCTTACCTCACGCACCGTGTCTGCCCCTACTGCCGTTTCCATTACACTCTGTCGGCCCGAGAGCGAGTGGAACTGTTGGCTGACAAGGGGTCGTTCAAAGAGTCTCACAAATACCTGAGTTCAGTAGCTCCCCTCTCTTTCTCTCGAAGAGGCCCCTACCACAAGTTGCTGACCCAGGACCAGAACCGCACTGGGCTTACCGAGGCTGCCGTCACCGGGCGCTGCAAGATAGACGGCATAGAAACCATACTTGTGGTGCTGGACTTCGGCTTCATGGGCGGCAGCATGGGGAGTGTGGTGGGCGAGAAGGTCGCCACGGCCCTGGAAACTGCGGCGAGACGAGAAATGCCGTTGGTTGCGCTGGTTACCGGCGGCGGCACCAGGGTACAGGAAGGCGTCCTGTCCCTGATGCAGATGGCCAAGACGGTTGCCGCCGCCAACCGGCTCCGGGAGAAGAACGTCCCGTTCATCGTCGTTCTGGCCAACCCGTCCACCGGCCAGGCCTACGCTAGTTTCGCCAACCTTGCGGATGTAATCCTTGCTGAGCCAGGTTCCCTTATCGGCCTCTCACCTTTGCGGACAATGCGGGAAGCCTCCAACCGTCCACTCCCCCTAGACGCTCACACGGCCGAGGCGCACCTGGGGCACGGACTCTTGGACAATGTGGTGGACCGGGAGGCGCTGACTCCCAGGATATCTACGCTGCTGCAAGCGCTCACGGCCCAGAAGCAAGGGAAGGATGCCCAGAGGGAGCTACTCCGCTCCGACCGTGAGGAGTCTCTCAATGATGATTCGCCAGACTCCGACGCTTGGAGAGCAGTGGCCATCGCCCACGACGAATCACGTCCACTGGCGTTGAGTTACATGCGGACGCTGTTGGACCCCTTCATCGAGCTTCACGGCGACAGGCTCAACAGCGATGACCGTTCCGTAGTTGGAGGTCTGGGATTCCTGTGCGGTGAACCCGTGGCGATTATCGGGCAACAGCGCCGCCCCCACGGCGAGGGCGAACGGTACCATGTTTACCCCGACGGTCTGCGAAAAGCCCAGCGGCTCATCAACCTTTCCAGCCGGTTCAAGCTCCCGTTGATTACCCTGGTGGATACCCAGGGTGCGGACCCCGGGCTGGAGGCCGAGGAGCAGGGGATCGGAAACGCCATCGCCAAGACCCTTTCGCTTATGGCGGAAGCTCCCACGCCCATCGTCAGCGTGATAATCGGGGAAGCGGGTAGTGAGGGGGCGCTGGCCCTGGGGCTGTCCGACCGCGTATTGATGCAGGAGTACGCTATCTATTCCCCAATATCGCTGAACCACAACCTTGGTGGTCCCTACCCAGACCACATGCTGGACCGGGAAGCCGCGGAAGCCTTGATGCTAACTGCCCAAGACTGCGTGGAGTTAGGGATCGTGGACCAGATCGTCCCCGAGCCCGCCGGCGGCTCACACACCAGCCTGCAGGAAGCCGCCAGGGCCATTCAGGTCGCGTTGCTGAAGAATATTGGAGAACTGACCAAACTCTCCCAGGGGAAACTGCTCAAACGCCGCTACCAAAAGTTCCGGAGGATGGGGGAGACGAGCAATTACTCCCAGGAAGCCATGAACCGGGAAGTGGAGCTTTTGATGGGTATCTCGTCCGGACCGCGCAGAGTTTCACGGAACGGCAGGGGTCAGAGGCGCGGAACGGCAGAGAAGGAAAGTCAGGTGGCGGAGGCGGCCAGCGGGGACTAGGCGGCTATGCGCTGCGGTCAGTCCTAATCGGCTTCTCTGCCCATCTCCCGCAGGCTCTCGCGCACATTCCTGACCACGAAGGAGAATTCTTCCGCTACCGCGGGGTCGGACAGGACGGTGGGTTTCGAAGTGTCCCGGTAGGCAGAACGCAGGGCCAGCGTGCCCAGGAAGGGGGCCTCGACCTCCTCGGCCAAGACCCGGCCGGCGCCCTCCCCGAAAACATCCCCTGTGTAGTTCTCGACCACTCCCAGCACACCCAGGTTGAGCTTCCGGATCATGTTAATGCACCGCTTGGCATCCATGTTGGCCAACTCTTGAGGAGTGCTGACCACGACAAAGCCGTCCATGGGCAAGGTCTGCATTACTGTGAGGGGCGAGTCCGACGTGCCAGGGGGCAGGTCAACCACGAGGTAGTCCAAGTCTCCCCAGTCGGTCACCTGTAAGAACTGGTTGATGGCGTTGTGGATCATGGGTCCGCGCCAGATGATCGCCTCCTCCTCGTTTTCCTGGAAGAAGGCCATGGAGACGACGCGGACACCCCACTTTTCCGAAGGATGGATTTGCCCGTCGACGTAGCCGGGCTTCTCCTCGATTCCCAGGACCTTGGTCACGTTGGGGCAGTCGATGTCCACGTCCAGCAGCCCAACCCTGCTGCCTTCCTGGGCAAGCGTAACGGCAAGGTTAACGGCAACCGTGGTTTTACCCACGCCGCCCTTGCCGCTGTAGACACCGATTTTGGTCTTGATCTTGGAGAGGCGGTCGGTGATCTCGCGCTTCTGCTGCCAGCTACGCTTGATCTGCTCCAGCCGGGTATTCTCCTGAGGGGTTGCCATGTAATCCTCCCGCCGGACTGCCATAGCGACCGCAGGTTGGTGTAAATGGGGTAGGCCGGGCCGCTGCGCCGGGACTAGAGGCCCAGTTGGGCCTTTGCTTCTTCGCTGATGAGGTCGGGAGACCAGGGAGGATCGAACACCAGTTCAATCTCCACTTCTCCAACGCCTTCGATGTCGTTGATTGCCCATTCCGCCTGCTGGGCGATATAGGGGCCCATGCCACAGCCGGGGAATGTCAGCGTCATCTGCACGTATACGTCGCTATCGTTGACCTGTACGTCGTAGATGAGGCCGAGGTCGACCACGTTCACCGGTATCTCGGGGTCGTAAACGCTCTTCAGAGTGTCGTATACGTCTTTAATGCTGGGCTGCTCTGCCATTTTTGCCTCCGCCGGATGGGCTATTTCCAATTATAGGGATAGTTGACCTTGACAGTCAACAATTTTCCAGGCTGCCGGAGCTTATGGGACCAGCAGGACTTTGCCCGTGGTCGCCCGCCCCTCGAGCTGCCGGTGCGCCTCGGAAGCCTCCGCCAGCGGGAATACATGTTCCACCCTGAGCTTGAGTGCGCCGGACTGGACCCAGCCCAACACGTCACCCGCCCGTTGTTCCAGTTCCTCTCTGGTGGCGGTGTAGTCGCCCAGGCCGGGGCGGGTGAGGAACAGAGAACCGTTGCCCAGGACCCTGGGGTCCATGGCCGGGACCGGACCGCTGGCCTGTCCGTATAGCACGAGGTAGCCACGCGGCGCGAGACAGGTCATGCTCTGGTCGAAGGTGGTCTTGCCCACCGAGTCGTAGACGGCCTGCACGCCCTCGCCGTTGGTGGCCTTCTTTATCTCTTCGGCGAAGTCTTGCCGAGTATACAAAATAACGTGATCGGCTCCCGCTTCCCGGGCCAAGTCCGCCTTGGCATCCGTGGACACCGTGGAGAAGACGTAGCCTCCCAAGGCCTTGACCATCTGGATGAGCAGCAGCCCGACGCCGCCGGCGCCTGCGTGGATGAGTGTCCGGTCACCCTGCTTCACCGGGTAGGTTGAGTAGCAGAGGTAGTGGGCCGTCATTCCTTGGAGCATGGCTGCGGCCCCGTCGCGGGCGTCTAGCCCGGCGGGCATCTTGATAAGCCGCGAGGCCGGGACCACGGCCTGTTCTGCATAGGAACCGGCGATGCTGCAATAGGCGACTACGTCTCCCACGGCGACATCGGATACGCCCTGGGCCACCGAGCGGACCGTTCCAGCGCCCTCCACTCCGATAGTTCTTGGCAAGGGTGGGCCGGGATTAACGCCCGCGCGGCTGTAGACGTCGGTGTAGTTGACGCCCACGGCTTGGATTTCGACCAAGGCTTCCCCGCCGACCGGTGTGAGGTCCGGGACATCCTGGTACCGCAGGGCTTCGGGCCCGCCGTACTCGTTTATTTGCACCGCCTTCATGGATTGTCCTCCCCATATCAGGTGAGTGGGTTTGAGCCGGTGGCTAGTATACTCCTTAACCCCCCCGTGAAACATCCGCGAACCACCCGTGCGGTCAAAGGTAACTGTTCAGACTGGGGCGAGTTGGGGTTGGGAGAGGATGGAGTTCAGGGCATGGTAGGGGTTGCAGCCTCGCAAGCGCCATGTGCCGAACAAGGAAGCGAGGATACTCTTGGTTTCGCTTCCCTGCTCCGAACGGGTCCCGCCGCTGATCTTCCGGCCACCACCGTTGGGCGCAGGCTGCGCTCCGCCGCGTTGTTGTCCGCGCTCACCCGGGGATCGGCGACGAAAGCGAACAACTCCGGCAAGAAGCGTTCCACCCGCTGGCACAGCACCCTCATGGGCGCATCGCCGTCCAGGTAAGGCTTGCAGATGGACCATAGCCGCTTCCGGCGCTGCTGTTGCAGCTTTACCCGCTGGGCCCGCTGCACCGTTTCCGGCAGGCCCGGGTCAGGGCCGGGATATGCCTGCGCCTGGTCATACACCTCCCGCACCTGGTGGGCCCATTCGGCCAGTCCTTGGTGTTGAGGGTATCGCTCCTTCAGTTGGTGGATGTCCCGCAGGAGATGGGTCCAACATCTCTGATGCAGCCCTTGATGCACGTTGTAAGCGCCGTAGAAGTCACTGACCAGCACCCCGTCAAACTCATCCCCCAACACCTCCGCAACCACTTGCCTTCCCCGGCTGGCCCGGCGGAGGAAGTAACGTACTTCCGGATTGCTGAAGCTCCAGAGATACCCGTTGCGGCCATCTTCCCGCCAGCCTGTCTCGTCCCCATACACCACCGGACTGGCTCGAATCTCTTGCTGTAGCTGGTTGTACTCCTCCTGGCCTAGCCTGGCCACTCCACGCACCAAGGCCACCAGTTCCCCCACGCTAAGGCCCAGTCTGTAGCGCCACTTCAGGTAGCGTTGAATCACCCCATAGGGAAGCCGGCACTCCTCCCGGAGCACGCATACTTCCTGCTGGACTGAGATTCCCACCCGTTGCCGCCCTACCGCGAGGGCGCTCCAATCCGGTTCCGGGGACCACCGCTGCCCGCACTTCCGGCAAGTGCGTTCCAACACCACGTGCTCAGTTACCCGCGCCCGCACCCGGGGTATGGTTATAATCTGGCGGCGCCGGCGCACCCTCCCGCCGGCCAGAGGGACCCGGCAACCGGGACAACTGGCCGTGGCGTGCTCTACCCTATGGGTCGGCTCCTCCCGACGCCGGACAAACCCGTGGGTACGCTTCTTGCGTTCTTTCTTGGAGCGGGCTGGCCGGTTGGCCTTGGCCCAAGAAGGTGGCTTCCTCTCCTTCAGTCCGGCATCCAGCGGCCTCTGTTGGCCTTCCAACTCTGCAATCCGGGCTTCCTGGGCCTCGATTAAGCTGATGAGTTGACCGATTATCTCAATCAATTCCTCCCGGGAAGCCCCGGCTAAATTCACAGGCAGTTTCATGCTCGTAGTCTATCTGGCTCATCAGATTTAGGCCAGTCTGAACAGTTACCGTCAAAGGGTTGGATTGCTATACTAGGACGAAACTGCTATCATTATCCTCGCCCGAAGAAGTAGGACATACGTAACAGTGCATGATAAGTGCTATGCATGTCCCAAATCGTCCATCAATCGGTGGGATATAAACGGACCGGTGCCTAGAGATGGAGGATATCGTAAACGAACGCACACATTGGTGGACTGGCAAGTCCATCTTTGGCGCTTCCTCTAGCCAGGTCTCGTGAAGCCCACCGGCCGGCAGCTTAAGGAGGAAAAATTTGGAAAGTGAAATCGCCCCCTCTCTCTCCGAAGCAGTTACGCGATTCGTAGCGGCCAAGAAAGGCCGCAAGAAGGCCCAGGAAGGACATCAAGAGCTTGGACGCTTCGTCGCATGGTGCGGGAGGGACAGGAAGGTCGGCGATCTTTCTCCTTCTGAAGTGGCGGACTATGCCCAGCATATTGGATTGGGAGGGACTGACTCAGCACAGCGGCTTAGTCCCGTAAAACTGTTCCTCGCCTACCTCAAGGAAGAGGGACTGGTCAAGATAGGGCTCGCCGCCCACTTGAGGGTTCCCAGGACCCGCAGGACTACAGCCGGACGCAAGACAGACCGATCGAGAGGGAATGGGTCCCTCTCTGATGCGGCCAGGCTCAGTCAGGAGGGGTACGATCAGCTTCAAGCGCGGTTGGCGTCACTGAAAGGGGAGCGGGTAAGCGTGGTCGAGGATATTCGATTGGCCATGGCCGACAAGGATTTCCGCGAGAACGCCCCCCTCGATGCCGCCAAGGAGCGGCAAGGCATGATCGAGTCCCAAATCCGGGACCTGGAAGATAGCCTATCAAAGGCGCAACTAATCGATGCAGCCCCTGCGGAGCCAAGGCAGCGAGTCGCGCTGGGAGCGAAGATTACGTTGAAGGATGTGTCTTCAGGCAAGAAGATGGTTTATACGCTGGTGGACGTGCGAGAGGCTGACATAGCCGCGGGCAAGATATCCAACGTGTCTCCCATAGGTCAGGCGATCCAAGACCGAAACCTGGGGGACGAAGTGGTCATCAACGTCCCCCGAGGTACAGTCTGCTATTTGATACAGGAGATCGGGAACTAACAGCTGGCCGGGGCTAATCTATATTTGCCAGCGCCGCGAGGATGCTTTCCGGGTCTGGCAGGATTCCCGGCTCGTAGGTCTCCCTGAACCTTACCACCCCTTCTTTGTCCACGATGATGACGGCGCGGTTGCCGCCCCCTCGCTCCTCGTTGTAGAGCCCGTAGGCCTGAGTGGCGACCCCCTTGGGATGGAAGTCAGACAGTTCCGGGTAGGGAAGCCCGCCCAAAGCGGTAGTCCACGCGCGGTGTGCTGGAATGGTGTCGCAACTGATGCCCAGTACCTGGGCATTTTGCTCCTCGAACCGGCCGTGAAACTGCCGGAAGAGGGTCGCTTGAGTCGTTCAACCAGATGTGAAATCGAACACATGGAAGGAGAGAACTACACTCTTCTCACCCTTATATTGGCTTAGAGTGATGTCTCCTTCATTGACCGATGGAAGCTTGAAATCCGGGGCGATGTCGCCAACTTCTGCAGGCATATACTTACCTTTCTTATGTGTGTTTCTGTGTCCGCGCCCCAGGGTTGGAGCGCCTGGAACAGTATAACCCAGGATGGCGTTTCTGACGACTGGCAGCGAGGATTCAGGATTCCAGGCCACTGCTTCCGTTTAAGAGTGTATACTCGGGGACACGGGGCGCTGAATTCCCGATTGTGAGGTGTGTGGACGTGGAGGTAGTTTTCGACCGGGGGGTCTATCTCCCGGAACTGGACCTCTGGTTGGACTCCCTGCGCAGGAAGGACCTGGGGCTCATATCTCATGCCCATTCAGACCACACGGCACGGCATAGCCGCCCGGTCCTGACATCCAACACCCGGCGCATCCTTGACGGCTACCTGAAGAAGTCGGACCCTGTGACCCTGGAATACCACGAACCGCTGGATACTCCTGAGTACACCCTCACCCTGTACCCCGCCGGGCACTGCCTTGGGTCCGCCCAGGCGTTGGTTGAGTCCAAGTCCAACGGGGAACGGCTGCTATACACGGGCGACATCAAAGTCCGTCCCAGCCCCACCAACGAACCCCTTGAGTACCCTTCTTGCGACATTCTGGTAATTGAGGCAACCTACGGTCAGCCCAGGTATGTTTTTCCAGACCAGGACCAGGTTCTTGATACCGCCTACCTCACTCTGAAGAATTGGCTGGCCAAGGGAGAAAGACCTGTAGTCCAGGGGTACACTCTAGGCAAGTCCCAGGAGATTCTGAGTCACTTGTTGACCGAGGGTTTCGATGTCCTGGTCGAGGAGAGCATATTCGACAAGGCTCTGGTCTACCAGGAAGCCGGTATCGAGTTCCCCGGACAGTACCAATGCTACGCGGGTGAGTGGCCCGAAGGGACGGTTTTGATCTGCCCTCCGGGAAAGAAGACTTCCGCTGCCATCAAGGGCCACCGCCGAATCAGGACAATGGAGCTGACGGGCTGGGCCATGGGCGGAGGGCGGCAATGGGGACGGCGGGGCGATGCTTCCTTGCCCTTCAGCGACCATCCGGACTTTACCGAGCTTGTCGGTTACGTCGAAAAAGCGCAGCCGAAGCAGGTATACACAGTGAACGGTTTCCCGGAACTTGCGTCTCACCTGCGCTCGCTGGGATACCCGGCGGTGCATATGGACCGCACCGGCAGGAAAATTGACTCAGGGTTCCAGATGAAGCTGGTGTAGAGGCCCCGTCAAGTCATGCCAGTGGTTGGGCTTCCTTGGCGACACGCGCAATCTCATCCAGCTTCTCACGGATTTCCGGGTCAATCTCGTGGTCGGGAACGTACTGGACCAGTTCGTAAAAGTCCTTTTTGTTCATCAGGTCAGGCAAGTTGAGCTCACGAAAATACACACGGAAAAGGTTTGGTAGGAAATCGTCACTCACCTTGGTGTCCGGGCTCCATGGCGAGCCTTGTCCCAGAGTCTCCATGGCGGTTTCGACCGTCTCAATGGCGTGGCCCATCGCATCCAGACGCTTTTGGACTTCGATCTCGATGAACAATGGCTGCTCAGCGAGGTCAAATTCCGCGGTATGGCGTGCGAACCGCTTCAAAGTTTCTGTCGTGCAAAAATAGTTCTCTATCTCTCGCCTTCTTCAAGTCATAAATGGCATATTCCCAGGGGGGCCGGGTTCAAGCCTGTCAAAAAGCGCCACTTCGGCCAAATTTGGCAGCGCCTCCCTGATCCCATAATAGTGGCTGACTGCCGCGTTGCGATCATTCCCAACGTAGTGGACGAATGGCCGGTTCAGCACTCGAACCGCGTCCTCATGTCCCAATCGCCTGGCGAAGGCCTGCAAAACTGCCAAGTCTGTTGAACCTTCCAGGTAGAGCACCCAGCCAGTCTGCTCGGCCTGATAGTATTGGTCGAAGCCGATTTCCTGAAGCGCTTTGCGGACCTGGGAGCCACGGTTGTCCAGGCGATGCGGAGACCCCACAAATGCGATTACCATATCCCTGCCGGCTGCTTCGTTCAGAATCACTTCCGAGTGGCTCGCCGCGATTATCTGACTGCCGCTGTTATTGGCGACCTCCGTTATCATTTGATAGGTCTGTCGCTGACGCAGAATTTCCAAGTGAGCATCGGGTTCATCCAGGAGCAGAACCGTCCCGGGGTTAGCATACATGTAAGCGAGGATGAGCAACGTCTGTTGCAGTCCGCGGCCTGACGACGAGAGGTCCAGAGTAATTCCACGTTCCCCGTAGGTCATCTCTATCTCTCCGCGGTCGACGATGTATCTGGGAGGGTCAAGCCTCGCCCCAAAAAGGTCGGCGGCTTGAGCCACCAACTTCTCCCAATCGCTAGGGCGTTCATCGTGAACACGAGAACAGAGATTGCGTAAGACTTCGGCAGTCCGACCTTCCCCAATGCGAACGTTGACGGCTCCCAGATCCAGCCGCGTTTCGGTAGCGGCGAGACCAGACATCGGCGGCAAGAAGGCTATCTGCTCCTCCCCGGCTTCGTTAGGGATTGTCATTCGCTCGCGGACATTATCCGGAGAAATCCGCATTGGCCGGCAATAGAATGATTCTTCGTTCGCGTAGTCGAACTCAAGAGCGCATGTCCACTGCCGCCCGCGTGCCGTCCCTTCGACTACGACGTCTATTCTGACGTTTTCGGTGCGTTGACCCCCGGCGCCTCTTGTCATGTCCCGAACATGGAGGCCGCTCCAGAGGAGACGGGCGTTGGGAACCGGAATCGCAACCAAGTCCCGGCGGTTGACGGTGACGCCGGGGCGTTGTTCCGGAGTGGTCCGTTTGGACCGCCTTTCGTTCCACCTCTTCAGGCCGATGTCCCAAAGCGCCAACGCCTGCATGGCTGACGTTTTGCCAGAGTTGTTGGGCCCAATGAACACGACGGGGCTGCCGAGTTCGATTTCGACATCTTCGAACCGTTTGAAATGCCGGACGGTCAGCTTCGTAAGCATGTATCGTTCCCTAGTGAGCAGTTCACGATGGGGGGTGTCGCCTAATGATCGTCTACACCATGCAGCCGTATGACCGAATGTTTGGCAAGATGTTAATGGAGTGGAGCGCCCAAAGGCGAAACGGGCGCACCCTCGTGCGCCCGTTTCGATCCACGGGTCAATCCGAAAGCAACCTGATGGAGAGGTTAGTCCGGCGTGCTGCCAGCCGCGGGAATGCGGGCTTCCTCGTCGGCAGCCAGCATCCGGTTGACGGCGCTCAGGTACGCCTTGGCGCTGGCGACGATGATGTCGGTTGAGGCGCCGCGGCCCGTGTAAGTATTCCCGTCACTCTCGATTCGGATTGTCACGGTCCCCATGGAGTCTATACCTTCGGTCACGGACTGGACGTTGAAGTCCACCAGGCTGCATTTACAACCTACTACACGGTCGATGGCGTTACAGACTGCATCTACAGGGCCATTACCCGTGGACGCATCGGTTATTATTGACTGGTCAGGGCCGATCAGCCGAACAGTCGCGGTGGGAACGTCATGGTCGCCGCTGGTGAACTGGACGTGGTCGAGAGTGTAGCTGATGGGCTCGGTCGAGACCCTCTTCTCCTCGTCCATGAGGATTTCCAGATCGCGGTCGGTTACCTCCCGCTTCTTATCGGCCAGGTCTTTGAAGGACTCAAAGACATTGTTGATCTCCTCGCGGGAGAGGGTGTAGCCGAGGGCTTCCAACCTGGACTGGAGGCCGGCGCGGCCGCTGAGCTTGCCAAGCACGAGGCTACTGCCGGGGACTCCGACTCGCTCCGGCTGCATGACTTCGTAAGTCGACCGGTCCTTGAGGACTCCGTCTTGGTGGATACCGGATGCGTGGCGGAAAGCGTTCTCGCCGACCACCGCCTTGTTTGCCTGTACCGACATGCCGGTGACCCGGCTGACCAACCGGCTGGTGGAATAGATCTGGGTGGTGTCGATGCCGGTCTCGACCTTGAATAGGTCTCTGCGAGTGTCCACCGCCATGATGATCTCTTCCAGGGAGGCGTTGCCGGCACGCTCACCGATGCCGTTGATGCAACCTTCCACCTGGAACGCACCGGCTTGAATGGCGGCCAGGCTGTTGGAAACCGCCAGACCCAGGTCGTTGTGGCAGTGGACGCTCAGGGTCACTCCGTCGATCCCGTGCACTTTGCGCTGGAGTTCACGCAGCAATTCGGCAAAGTCGGATGGGATGGCGTATCCGACGGTGTCTGCAATGTTGATCGTCGTCGCTCCGGCACGGATAACCTCTTCCATCATCTGGAACAAGTATTCCTTGTTGGTGCGGGTTGCGTCCATTGGGGAGAATTCCACGTCGGGACAGTAGCTCTTGGCCCGCTCCACCATGGTCACGGCCATCTCCATCACTTCTTCCCGGTTTTTGCGGAGCTGATGCATCTGGTGGATTTCCGACGAGGACAGGAACACGTGGATGCGGGGCCTTTCGGCATGCTTGACGGACTCCCATGCTTGATCGATGTCGTTGGGCACGGCCCTGGCCAGTGACGCGATGATGGGCCCCTTAATCTCGCGGGCGATGTTGCTGATCGCCTCGAAGTCTCCTGGCGAACTGGCGGCGAACCCCGCCTCGATGATGTCGACTCGCATTTTCTGAAGCTGGCGAGCGATCTCCATTTTTTCTTCGCCCGTCATTCCAATGCCGGCGGACTGCTCCCCGTCTCGGAGTGTGGTGTCCAAGAAAAGCACTTTATCGTCAGCCATAACCCTTTTCTCTACTCCTTCCTGGTGGACCCCGCCGTCAGGTTTGGCGGGGCCAGGTACTATTTCTCTTGTAGTTGGCGCCTATGGAACGCAAATGCCATAGAAATTTGGCCTACCAGAAAGGGGTCACAGGGGCATGTAGTCCACCGCACCCAGCCCGGCCAAGACCAGCGTGCGACGGTGGACTACACTCAGCCGCTCCTTAGTTCTCAAAATGGTTCTCCTATCCTCCAAGTCGGTCCACAACAGTCCCATACACCTATTTGGGGTCCATCCAGGGCATCATGGCCCGGAGTTCCTTTCCGATGGCCTCGATAGGCGCATTCTGCGCCGCTTCACGCATCGGAATGAACCTGGGACGGCCCTCGTCGTTCTCGGATATCCATTCCCGGGCGAAGGTGCCGTCCTGGATCTCCTTCAACACGGCCCGCATGTTCTCGCGGACGTGTTCGTCGATAATCCGGTTGCGGCGGCTCAGCGACCCGTACTCGGCGGTGTCGCTAACCGAGAAGTGCATGTAATTGTGCCCGCCCTGGTACATCAAGTCGACGATCATCTTTAGTTCGTGCAGGCACTCGAAGTAGGCGATTTCCTGGGGGTATCCTGCCTCTACCAGCGTCTCGAAGGCCGCGTTGACAAGGGCGGTGACCCCGCCGCAAAGGATCGACTGCTCGCCAAAGAGATCGCTCTCGGTCTCGTCTTTGATCGTCGTCTCCAAGACTCCTGCCCCGGTGGAACCCACGCCCTTGGCGTAGGCCAGGCCAATCTCCTTGGCGTGGCCCGTGGCGTCCTGGTGGACGGCCAACAGGCTGGGAACGCCCACTCCCTGTACAAAGAGTTCCCGCATCCGGTGTCCAGGGGCCTTGGGGGCGACCATCATCACATCCATATCGGCCGAGGGGACGATTTCACGGTAGTGGATGCTAAAGCCGTGGGCTACCATGAATGCGCTGCCCGGCTTCAGGTTGGGCGCGATCTGATCCCGGAAGACTCCCCCCTGAATGTGGTCGGGGACGACCATCATCAAAATGTCGGCCCGCTCGGCGACTTCCGGTACGTCGGCAACTTCCAGGCCGGCTTCCCGGGCTGTTATTCGGCTGCGGCTCTCAGGGTATAGACCCACGATGACATTTTGACCGTTGTCTTTGAGGTTGAGGGCGTGGGCGTGGCCCTGGGAGCCGTACCCGACAATCCCGATCGTCTTTCCGGAGATGATGGAGAGGTCCGCGTCCTTGTCGTAATAAACGTCTACCATAATGCTCTCGCGTATTCCTTTAGGTGCTTTTCCTTAGATTCGATTTCGCTACTGTATTGCCGGGTTCTTAGCCGGGGAATCCAGCCCTGGCCCCATTGCCCAGAATCTCGATGCCTACCGTGTCGCTCACCCTGGCATTGTCTTGCCCACGGACCATGGCGACCAGACCGGTGCGCTGCATTTCGATTATTCCAAAGGGCTCCAGGAGGTCGTGCAAGGCGTTAATCTTGTCCTGTTCTCCGGTGACCTCGATGACCATCGATTGGGCGCCAACGTCCACGACGTTGGCGCGAAATAGATGCACCATCTGGATTATCTCGGCCCTGGTGGCGGTGGTGGTCTTCACCTTGACCAGAGACAATTCCCTGGCAACAGTCTCCTGATCGGAAAGGTCCGCAACCCGGATGACGTCGATCAACTTGTCCAGTTGCTTGGTCACCTGGACCACCGTGTCTGCATCGCCGCTTACGACGAAGGTCATGCGTGAAAGCCCCGGTTGTTCGCTATTGCCAACGGCCAGGCTGGAGATGTTGAATCCCCGGCGGCGGAACAAGCTGGCGATGCGGGCCAGGACACCGGGCTTGTCCTCGACCAAGGCGACGATAGTGTGGTGTTCTCTTTTGAGGGTCATTTGGGGCTATCCTTCGGTTACGGGCTGTTCCATCATTTCGTTGACGGACTCACCAGCCGGGATCATTGGGTACACGTTTTCGTCGTCCTTCACCACGAAATCGATTACTACGGGTCCGGGTATTTCCATAGCCTTTTGGATCGTGTCGGCTACCTGGTCCTTTTCGGTGACTCGCAGTCCTGGAATCCCGTAGGCTTCGGCCAGCTTAACGAAGTCGGGGTTCCCCGAGTAGACCGTGGCGAAGAAGTCCTTCTCATAGAAGAGGTCCTGCCATTGCTTGACCATTCCCAGGACCCCATTGTTGAAAATGGCGAATTTAACATTGATGTTGTTTTCCACGGCTGTCGAAAGGTCACAGAGGGTCATTTGGAACCCGCCGTCCCCTGCGATGGACCAGACAGTCTTGTCGGGTCTGCCTACCTTCGCGCCCAGGGCCGCCGGGACCTCGAACCCCATAGAGCCAAGGCCTCCGGAGGTGATAAGGGTGTTGGGCTCGTGGAAACCGCAGTACTGTGCTGCCCACATCTGGTGTTGCCCGACTCCGGTGACTATGATCGAGTCACCCTTGGTGGCTTCAGAGAGTTGGTTCAGGACGTATTGGGGTAGCAGGACGTCTGAGTCCCGGATGTGCAGCGAAGGATGCTCGGCCCGCAAAGAGTCGGTGCGCTTGAGCCAGTCGATGTGGACATTAGGCTCGACCAACGGGAGAAGCTGACCCAGGACCCGTTTCAGGTCACCGACCACCGGGGCAGTGGCCTTAATATTCTTGCTGACCTCGGAAGGGTCGACGTCAACGTGGACTATCTTGGCGTTGGGGGCGAAGTCCGCGATACGGCCGGTGATCCGGTCATCGAAGCGCATACCCAGGGAGATGAGCAGGTCCGCCTCGTTGATAGCCAGGCTGGAATAGGCCATGCCGTGCATCCCGGCCATACCGAGGTTCAGATAGTGATCGGTGGGGAATGAGCTTATCCCCAGGAGTGTGGGCACCACGGGGATCTGGGCTTTCTCGGCCAACTCCCGCAGTTCCTCATAGGCATGGGAAATCAGCACTCCGTGGCCTGCGAAGATAATTGGGCGTTTCGCCTCGTTGATCAACTTGGCAGCTCGTGCGACGTCCTCGGGGTTACCTTCGCCGGGGGGATTGTACCCGGCCAAGTTGACTTCGTCCGGCCAGACAAACTCCGCCTTGTCACCTAGCAGAACGTCCTTGGGAATATCGACAAGGACGACTCCGGGCCGGCCGGTGCGGGCGATGTGGAAGGCTTCTTTAATCGCCGGAGCGATGTCTTCCACCTCCATCACCAGGTAATTGTGCTTGGTGATGGGCAGTGTGATGCCGGAAATGTCGGTTTCCTGGAAGGCGTCCCTCCCTATGGCGGCGCGCGGCACCTGCCCTGTGATGGCGACTATGGGCACCGAGTCCATCTGAGCGGAGGCGAGGCCGGTGACCAGGTTGGTAGCGCCCGGGCCGGAGGTAGCGGCGCAAACGCCGACCTTGCCGGTGACCCGGGCATAGCCGTCGGCGGCCATTGCGGCGCCCTGCTCGTGCCGGACCAGGATGTGCCGTAGTTGGGGGTATTTTGCGAGGGCGCCGTATAAGGGCAAGACAGCCCCTCCGGGTAGCCCAAACATGACGTCGACTCCCTCTTTCAGGAGGCTCTCACAAACGATTTCCGCGCCGGTTAACTCCATCTCTCATCCTTAGGCCGTATTCGACAAAAACTGCACAAGAAAAAACCCATCCCCCGAAGGGACGGGTCTGAATTCCCGCGGTACCACCCTTCTTTTCCGAACGCTGGAACCTTGGCTGTATCGGCTCAAGGCACTCCCTGATTGGAGTGGTCCACCATTCGCAACAGCTTGGAGACGTTTAACGGGGTCAACCGCCGCGCTCTACTTATTAGTTCAAGCGGGCCGCTCCGGGGCGAGTTGGGAGCCTTGCTGCCACCGGACTTTCACCAATCGCCGACTCTCTAAGGCAGGGTGCCCTTATTACTCCCCTTCATCGCGGATTCCGTCAATTTTCTGTTAATGAATCGTAACAGCAGCATCCGCCTTGTGTCAACATCGGGATTGCTCCGTAACTGTTCAGACTTGGTGAGGCGAATATGCTAATCTTCTCGTTGAGCGGAAAACGCTGGCGTCCGGGGCGCGATTGTGGCATAAGAGAACTATGGAAACGGAAGTGGACTTGAACCAGGCGAGCCGGGAGACGCTGCTGGAGATTATCGCGGAACTGCGCCAGCGGGTCGAGAGTCTGGAGGCCCGGCTGTCCGGCGGCGGCGGGCCGGGGGCCAGGATGCCGGGGCACAAACCGGCCGCCAGGCGCAAGGAGGCGGCGGAGGAAGAAAAGAAGCCCCGCAGGAAGCGTCCCCACGGCTTTGCCCGGCCGCGGATGGAACCCGCAGCGCAAGTGACCCACGCCCCGGAGTTTTGCCCCGAATGCCATACTACCCTGAGCGGGGGTTGGGCGCAGCGGACCCGGGAGGTCATCGAACTTCCGGCGTCTCCTGCCGAAGTTACAGAGCATGTCTTCATAGCCCGGACGTGTCCGCTGTGCCGGAAACGGCGGTTGCCCCAGGACCCTCTGAAAGGTCTGGCCGCGGGCCGTCAACGCCTGGGAGCCAACCCCGTATCCAGTACGGGGCAGGCTCTGGTGAGTCTGATCGCGACCCTGCGGGAAGAGGGACGGCTGCCCATAAGGACAATCCAATGGTATCTGCGAACGTTTCATCAGTTGAAACTGAGCGTTGGGGCCATCGTCCGGGCCGTCCACCAAGTTGCCCGGCAGGGAGGGCCGGAAGTGGGCGAGGTCCTGGAGTGCATCCGGTCCAGCCCGGTGGTCCACGCCGATGAGACGGGTTGGCGGGAGAACGGGAGAAACGGCTACGTTTGGACCCCCGGTCCGGGCCGGGGGCAGGCTTTTCAGCACTCCCACGGAGCGGTTCTTCCTGCGCCGGGGCCGGGGCAAGGAGGTGGTGGACGAGGTCCTGGGCGAGTCCTTCGGCGGGATTCTGGTGAGCGATTTCTACGCCTCCTACGATCACTACCCCGGATTGAAACAGAGGTGTTGGGCCCATCTGCTGCGGGACATCCACAAGCTGAAGGTCTTGTACCCGGAAGACGGCAGGCTGACCTAGTGGGCATTGGGGGTGCAACGGCTTTACGCCAAGGCCAGGGCTTGGGCATCGGCCGGAGGGCGTCCGCCGTCCCGGGGGCAACTGGCGCTGGAAGAGCGGCTGCTGGCGCTGTGCCGTCCATTCATGGAAGACCCATTGGCGGTGCAAGCCAAGCTCTGCCGGCGGATTGAGCGTCACATCAAGAGCCTGCCCCGTACTTGATACGGGGAATTGTTTGTCTTCGTGTCTCACCCGGAGACGCCTTCGGACAATAACGCTGCGGAACGCAGTCTTCGCCACCTGGTGGTCAGCCGGAAAATCAGCGGCGGGACCCGTTCGGATGAGGGAACCGGTAGCAAAATGACCTTGGCGTCCCTCTTCGGCACCTGGCGGGCCAGGGGCCTAAACCCCTTCCTGGAAACCCGCAGGTTGCTCATTTCCCCTCAAGTCTGAACACTTACATTGCTCCAACGTAAGGTTCCACCGAAAAGTCGATGTCTGCGCGTTGTGGCGGACAATACTCGCCAGTTCAGGGAGTCGATCAACCCATCGCCCACGGATTGATGACTTCGATACCGCATCTTTGGATAGCCGTTCTGAGGTTCTTGACCGAAGGAATTTCCTGGTCCAGTGCCGCTCGCAGGATCTCACGGGCCTCTTGCTCCATGGAGCGGCCATTCTCTGCGGCTCGCACCCGCAGGCGCCGCCGGATGTCTTCATCCAGATTACGCACGGTAATGCCCGCCATCTCACACCTCCAGGTTGGTGTCACCCCATTATATGTTGATTGCACCGCGATCAGAATAGTACATGCCGTCAAGCCTCTGCTTGATCGAAGGGCCGCCTACATTCAATCCCTTCAATCCCCGGGTTGACTTGCCAAGCGGTCACCGTCAGGAACATGGCGGAATCTCCACCAGAGTATTCACGGGCCGGCGCAAGGCGCCATCGGCGCACATTACCCACGTTTCCCATTTCCCATTCCGGTTGGTGTCCCATACGATCTCCTTTCCGTCACGAGACCAAGCCGGGGATCTGTCATCAGCCGGGTTATTGGTCAACGGCTCCTGGTTGACGCCCTCTCGGTCCATCACGAATATTTCCCAATTGCCTGTTCGATCGCTGGCGAAGACCACTCTTCTCCAATCGGGAGACCAGGCGGGATCGATGTCGCCGTCATCGTTGTCGGTCAGTCTTTCCCAGGTAGACTCACTCACATCCACGACGTATATCTCGAGGTCCCCATCCCCATCCCGCTTAGAGGCAACCAGCCTCTCCCCGTTTGGGTTGGTTGACACCGGGGTAGGGATGGGCGTCGGGGCGCGTGTGGCCGTTGGGGCGGGCGTTGGGACGCGCGTGGCTGTTGGGGTGGGCATGGCCGTTGGGATGGGCGTTGCGGTGGACCGGGATTTACTCCTTTTGGTGGGTCTGGGAGTGGCTGTACGCTTGGGAGCCGGGGTCGCCGTCACGGTTGGAGAGGGCGTGGAATCGGCGGCGACGGTTTGGGTAGGCGACGGCAACTGACGTTCTATCTCCAGGTCCAGATAGCGGTCCGCCACCAACCCCACGGTACCAAATCCACCCGTCTGGCTGTCCACGCCTCCCCAGGAGACTCTGAATCCTGCCTTTGGGCTGGCCACAATGGTAACTTCCGTCCCGACGAGGTACTTACCGTCATATCCGGGCCCTTTGCTCAGGCTGACCGTCCCGTCGTCAAGCGACACCAATATGTGGCGGGGCGGAACTGGTACGCCATTTATGAACAGCCTGTAGCGCGGTATGGGAGTGGCTGTAGGCGAGGGTACCGGCGCCGGTGTTGGCGGCGCTACCGTCACCAACCTGGTCTCTTCGTGGGCTGGGACGGTGGGCGTCCAAACGCGGACCCGGTGTTCACCCGGCGAGACTTTCCGAAACACGTGCTCCTGGTATTCTTCTGAGATATAGGTCTCGGGTGTTTCCATCCCGTTTAAGGACACTCTGGGGACTGCGGGTCCCGAAACGTTTACAATGACGCGTACCGTGCTCCCAAAGACCTCTGTCTTATTCAGCTTCCAAGCCTTAGCCGGCATCGGTTCGGGCCGTGGTACCGGCGAAGCGATTGGGACCAAAACCGGGACCATCGCCGGAGGGGCAGATGGGCTGGGTGCGGGCGCCTCCGCCGGGGTTGCCATCATTTCGCGTGTAGGCGTGGGAGTTTTCTCCGCACCCGTTGCGGAGGCGGCTGTCGGCGCTAGGTCCAACGAGAACGCGCCGGTTGATTCCAGCCCCAGCGAAGGGGGGCGAGACATCGTTGAATGGTCTCGTGGTTCCGGCGGTACTTCGGTATTCTTGTCTCGGCTCTTATTAGCAGGCTCTTGCGATGGTCTGGCGCGAGTATGCGGCGGGATATCCAGGAGAACCGCTGCCGGCGCCTGCTCCGGGGTTGATATCGTGAGCGCGAATATGCTTAAGGAACCGGTTAGTGCCTGGGCTGTTGCGGCCTTAAGGTCCACCGTGGTAGGTATCGGTTCCCATGTGCGGTCGCCCTCGCTGATATGGTAGATCTTGATTCGGGCTGGATTGGTGACCGCGATTGCCAGTTCCTCACCGTTTAGACTCACAGTGAGGAGCACCGGTTTCAGTAATTCAAGCGTGCCGTATTGTTCCGGGCCATTCCCGGCGAGTGATAGATCGAATACTTTGCCAGTTGGTATGACTCCCGGTGGAGCGGGCGCGATATTCATCGGAGACACCCTCCGATAAGTCAATTCGCCGTCGCTGGCCACCGACCCGGGAGCCACGTCTATTCTGACCACGCCGTGGGGAGAGGAAAGCTGCGCTCCTTGCCCTGGTGTTACCGCAACCATCGACGTATGCGCCGGGGGAAGTCCGGGTGTGTGGGCGTTTGAGATTGGGCCTGATATCGCCAACCAAATCAAGGCGGCTGCCACGACTGAGGCCGACCCCGCCAACAAAATCGCCGGGATGGTAAACAGGCTCCTGCTTGACGGGCCAACCGGGAAGCACCCTTCACTCTCCTCGGCGCTATTCACCATCCAGGTTGTCTTTTGGTTGCCGGGGCGCCCGTGGTCAGGTCCCCGGTGGTCATGGACGTATCTGACCGCCAGGTACTCGGCCTGCTCTTGAGAGATGGTCTCATCAACCTGTTCTTCCTCACTAAGTCACTCATCACGATTATTGAAAAGCCTGTCCATTTCCGTTTTAAGGCTTCCAGTCCGGGTCCGTGTCTGCGCCCGGATCGTTAGTCAACCGGACATGGTTGGACCCAATCGCATCCATGATGTAGAGTTCTTGATTCCCGTCCTTGTCGGAGGTGTAGACAAGGTTCGCTCCATCCGGCGACCAGGAAGGAGACCAGGCGCGGCGCTCCGGAGTCAATAACGTAAGCCCTGACCCATCCGCTCGGACCGCGGATATTCGAGAGTCTTGGCCATCTCCAGTAGTAATTGCTAGCCTCGCACCATCCGGCGACCAATCCGGTTCTCTGGCGGTGATATCTTTAGTAAGCTGGGTGGATACCCCCCACTTTCCAACGTCCATCGTGTGTATATCGTAGCCGTTCCCATTGGGCCGGCTGAACGCAATTTTAGCCCCGTCAGACGACCAATCAGGGTTCGTCTCATCATCTGATGGAGACCTGGATATGTTCATCTTTCTGGCTCCGTCCGGGAACATGGCGTAGATTTCGCGCTGGACATCCCGATTAGATTCGAACGCAATCTCGCCGCCGTTAGAAGACCAGGCGGGGTGAAGGTCGTCAGCCAGATTACTAGTTAGGCGGATCACGTCGCTGCCCGCTTTGTTCATCACGTAGACTTCCCAGTTGCCATCCCGCCGGCTGTCGAATGCAATCTTGGCGCCGTCCGGGGACCAGGCCGGATGCCGGTCGTCGGCAGTGTTTTCTGTCAGACGCTGCAGATTGGACCCATCCGCATCCATGACGTAAATCTCGAAGTCGCCGTCCCTGTTGGACGCGAACACTATCTTTCCTGCTGGCGCCGGCGTGGGCTCAGGTGTGGGTTGAGGTGTAGGCACCGGTGTAGGCTGAGGCGTGGGCACCGGCGTGGGCACCGGCGTGGGCTCAGGTGTGGGTTGAGGTGTAGGCACCGGTGTGGGCACAGGAGTGGGTTGAGGTGTGGGCACAGGAGTGGGTTGAGGTGTAGGCACCGGTGTGGGCTCAGGTGTGGGTTGAGGTGTGGGGACCCGCGCGGGTTGAGGAACCGGGAGCGGGACGTGTCTCGTGACAGACACACGGTTTGGGAACACCTTGATGACAGGGGTTGGTGGCGGGGGTCCGATCTTGACGGACACAAACCTGTCAGCCACCATCTGGACTTTTCCGATGAGCCCATCATGGTTATCGACCCCGCCCCAGGACAACGGCCATCCGGACCTGGGGCTCACCAACACCACGACTCTCTCCCCCTTGGCGTACCGCCCGTCCGGAGCAGGCGCCTGGCTCAGTGTAACTTGTCCGTCTGCGATGAAGACCAACAAGTTTTGAGCGGGTACCTGGACCTGGTTGATGAATAGCCGGTACCTGGGTTGAGGCGTCCGGGCCGGCCTGGCCGTAGAGGTTGGCGGATACGGAGGCGTTGGTGTGGGCGCGTATACTTGGATGCTCCGGACCCTCTCGTACTGGGCCACACCGGGCGTCCATATTCTCACCCTGCGGACCCCCGGAGATACGCCTCGAAACACGTGCATTTGATACGGAATTACAGTCTTGATCTCCTCAGTTTCCAATCCGTCCAGTGAGACCGCGACCAGTCCCGGACCCAGCAACTTCAGGTATACCCTAACCACATTTCCTCTTGCCTGGACCTCCTCCAGCGCCCAGTCCTGCGACGGGACAGGCGTGGGTGATGGCGGCGGCGTGGCGGTTAGAGGCTCATTGCGCTGCACAATCAAAGGTAGAGCGGTTGGTGTGGGGGAAGGCGCTGGTTTGAACCTGGCCGGCGCGAGAATCTCCGGATCGAGGGTTATCACTGAAGGGTGTTCTTTTGTGGGCGCGGTAACGAGTCTGTCCTCTCCCGCCGACACACCGGGAGGGTGAGGGTTGGGGCCTATAGGCTCGATTGAGGCCCGAGGGTTTGAGGTGGGGAGTTGCGCCGCGTCCTCGACGGCAGGAGCCCTGAGCCAAGGAGACCCCGGGGCGGTGTAGGCAAGGTCATTATCGATTTCCGCCGTTTGGGCGGTAAGTGCCCTTGATGACTCTGGAGGACTGGCTTGGACTCTTAACGGCCACTGAATCGCCAACGCAAATGTGCCCAGGCTCTCGATTTGCGCCTGGACTTTATTGGAGGCAAAATCCACGTCCGTCCAGATTGGCCGCCAATGGCCGGTTAGGGCGTCAAGGTGATGTACTACGACCCTGGACTCGTCGTAATCTGCAAAAGCGAACTCTTCGGCGCTCAAAGAGACTGTCAATACGCCAGGCTTTAGCAGCGAGATTATGCCGCCGTTCGGCCCTTCATCCGAAGAGAGAGACAGATCGAACACTTTGGCCGTCGCTACGAAGCCAAGCGGTAGGTCCCGGATGCCCCAGGCTGAAACTCCCTTGTAGGTAAGGATGCTTTCTACGACCACCGATTGCGGCTCGACGTACAGGCTGACATCGCTGGTGGGAGAGTTGAGCCGGACGCCAGCGTCCGGCTCTATCCCGGCGGAGGAAATGTCCAGCGTCACGTGTGGGGGTTGGGCCGGGGCGGTGGTCCACGTGCCCGGCAGCCCTGCTAGCGCGAATCCGGCCAGACTCATCGCGGCGACGGACCCAAGCCCCACGAGTGCGAGTGTCCGTCCATCCATACCACGACCCTTGGAGCTCTGAACGTAGTCCGACGCCGGGACCCGGGCCTCTTCCAGGGTTACCCTTCCATGGTCTTGGCCTGGGCTACCTGGATTATTTTGTCCCTTTGCCGAATTTTCCGCTATTCTGCCCATAAATCCACGAACGTCCCTTCGAACATGGACCGGTGCAGGGCCGGAGTTGAGCCGCCAATGGCAAAAGATCGGAATTATTAAAGAGACCGATAATGGTCAAGTCGAGGGTTGCCAACCGCACCGAGCCGCCCCAACGCTGGAAACAGGCCGGTCCTGTCTCCGCGTCACTTCTCAAGGGTCCAACGAATCAGAATACGATAGCCAGATTAGCCTGTAAGCTACCCGATTCGGGTATCAACGGAACATACCGGTCTACATAAGATTTGAGCCACCGCGATAGTGAGCCCGTACGCATCACGTTGTCATTGATCGATTCACGAAAACATTCCTATCACAAGTTTGAGGTTTAGGTCAAATTTGTCAGGAAGTAGCCCCGAGTGTCCTTTGAGGTTTAGGTCAAATTTGAATTTCCAACGCTGGATCCACGGCGTTGGGCCGGACAAGATAGACTCACGATGGTATCGCGTATGTTAGAATGAAGCCCAGCGCGATCTCGGCGCCAGCATGAGTGGAGGAACACCGGTTGCCCGAGCGGATCTTCATCGGAGTTGCCTGGCCTTACGCCAACGGGCCCCTGCATCTGGGCCACGTGGCGGGTTGTTATCTGGCCGCCGATATATTCGCCCGGTACCATCGCCTCAGAGGAAACCAGGTGTTGATGGTGTCTGGCAGCGATAGTCACGGCACCCCTATTACGGTCCGAGCCGAGCAGGAAGGCGCAACTCCGGAAGAGATACTCAACAGGTACCATCCCCAGTTCCTGGACACTTGGGAAAGGCTGGGGATAACCTTCGATCTGTTTACCACTACCCACACGGAGAACCATCAGCGGGTGACTCACGATGTGTTTCAAAAGCTGATGGACGGTGGCTACATTTACCAGGAGTCGATGCTGCTGGCCTACTGCCCCGATTGCGACCGCTTCTTGCCGGATAGGTATGTCAACGGCACCTGCCCCCACTGCGGGTTCGAGCGGGCGAGGGGAGACCAATGCGACAGTTGCGGCCGGACCCTCGACCCTATCGACTTGGTCAGCGCCAAGTGCGCTCTTTCGGGCACCTCGCCCGAGTTCCGGGATTCCGAGCATTTCTTCCTAAGGCTTTCGGCATTCCAGGAACCCCTGTTGGAGTGGGTCGAAAAGCAGACTCATTGGCGCCCCAACGTCCTGAACTTCACCCGCCGATTCCTGGAATCGGGGCTGAAGGACAGAGCCATCACCCGCGATCTGAACTGGGGCGTGCCCATACCGGTAGAGGGTAACGATGGCAAACGCATATACGTGTGGTTCGAGGCGGTGATAGGCTATCTCTCCGCGGCCGTTGAGTGGGCACACTCGAACGGAAATGACGAGGAGTGGAAGGACTTCTGGCAGGACGAGCAGACCAGGTCCTATTACTTCATCGGCAAAGACAACATCCCATTCCACACCATTATCTGGCCCGCCATGTTGATGGGATACGGAGGGCTGAATCTTCCATACGACGTGCCATCAAATGAGTTTCTCAGCCTTGAGGGGCGTAAGTTCTCCACCAGCGAGAATTGGGCGGTGTGGGTCCCGGACTATCTCGACCGCTACGACCCCGACCCCCTCCGGTACCTCCTGTCTATCAACATGCCGGAATCGGGAGACACCGACTTCTCTTGGGGTGAGTTCGTCCGGCGAAACAACGAGGAATTGGTCGCCACCTACGGCAACCTGGTTAACCGGGTCCTTTCCTTCACCTACCGTAACTTCGATGGTCTGGTGCCCACGCCGGGTCCGGAGCGTGAGCAAGACCTGGAACTATTGGAAGTGGCTCGTGCAGTGATGGACGGCGTCGGCCGGGACTTGCACGGTTGCCACTTCAAGGCCGCTATTGGGCGGGCGTTCACTCTGGCCCAACGCACCAACCGTTACCTTGATGCCCAGGCCCCGTGGCAGGCGATCAAGACCGACCGGGAAAGCGCGGCAACTACGCTTTATACTGCGGTCCGCGTGCTTAACTGCCTCAAGATGCTGCTGTTCCCCTTCCTTCCCTTCAGCTCCCAACGTGTGCACGAGTTTTTGGGGTTGGATGGAAGCGTGGAGACCAGGAGTTGGGACTTTGATCACCTCGTAGGGGAGATCGAAGGAGGCAACGCCCTGCGCCGGCCCGCACCCTTGTTCACCAAGTTGGACCCCCAGGCAGTCGATGAAGAGATTCAGCGGCTGGGCGTCGCCGTTACATAGGGGGAAGGTTGCTCAAGGGAATTGATGAGCGGACCGGCTCGATATATGCCCCTATTCAAGCGAAGCTTGCCTTGGTGGAAGAACGGCTACAGGGGCTCCGGTCCACCAGTCCAGGACACCTTCAACCCCTGATTGACCACGTACTCAGTTCCGGCGGCAAACGGGTCCGGCCCGCGATCACGTTGCTGGCCGCGGACTGCTACCAACATGACTCCGAATACCCCATCATCATGGCTGGCGCGGTGGAGCTTTTGCACCTGGCTACGTTAATCCATGACGACACGGTTGACGATTCGGACCTCCGGCGTGGGCGGCCCACGGTCAGCAATCTTTGGGGAAAGCACGTGGCTGTACTATTTGGCGACTACCTGTTTGCCACGTCTGCCACCTTCGTCTGCGACACGCATAATGTCCGCGTCATCCGCAGGTTCTCCGAGACGATCATGGAGTTGGCCAGCGGGGAGTTGGTGGAATTCTTCAACGCCTTCAATACTGACCGGGCACTCGAACTGTACCGAGACCGCATATACCACAAGACCGCCTCCTTGTTCTGCACTGCGGGAGAGACCGGAGCGATCCTGGGCGGCGCTCCGGAGCCCCAGGTCCAAGCCATGCGCGAGTACTGCTTCAACATCGGTATGGCGTTTCAAATGGTGGACGACTTGTTGGACGTCCAGGGCGACGCGAGCGAGATGGGTAAACCCGTTGGAAAGGACTTGCTCCAGGGTGTGCTCACTCTCCCAACAATCATGCTCATGGAGAAGTACCCGGACGATAATCCGGTCCAGGCGCTATTCGCCGATCCATCCCACCATGGGAACCTGGATACCGTTCTGGAGATGATTAACAACTCGACCATAGTGGACGAGTGTTACGAGGTTATCGGACAATACTGCGTCAAAGCCGCAGAGTCGCTTGAAATCCTTCCCGACGGACCGGCCCGCCGTTCCCTGCTGACACTCCTTGAATACATGCTGGATCGGAGCCGATAGAAAAACTCTAGCCAAAGGGTCACAACCCCGCGTTCCAGACTTCCCGCCCTTCAACGATAGTCAATACCGCGCGGATATCCTTTAGCCGTTGCGGGTCGACGTTGGTTGGGTCGATGTCCAGCAATGCCAGATCGGCTAGCTTTCCCGGGGTTATGCTCCCCTTCTTCAATTCCGACCCCTCCGCCGCTGCTCCGGCGCTGGTATACATCCGAAGGGCCTCATCCACCGATACGCTTTGACTCGTGCCCCGAGGACTTTCCTGTGCTGGTAAATTTTGTCCTTGCCTGGTGCGCCGGGTCACGGCGCCGTAAATGCCTGGCCAAGGGTTGGGACCAATTACCGGAGCGTCGGAACTGAAGGCCACTGGGACACGCTTTCTGACGAGCGTCCCCACGGGATAAAGATGGGGCAGCAGGTCCGCGTCGACCCGCTCGAGGTAGCGGTCTCCGTTCCAATAGACGAACCCAGGTTGTGTCACCACAGTAGCCCCCGACGCCTTCACCAGATCAACCAGGTCCGGCGGACATTCTGAGCAATGCTCAATCCTGTCCCAGGCGCCAATGGAGTGCCCTTGGACCGGGCCAGCCTCTGCCAGAGCCAGAGCCGCTTCAGCGACGGCCTCCTGTTCCACGGCATGGACCGCCACGGGAAACCCGCGTTGATGTGAGTCTTCGACCATGTCTCGCAGCGTTTCCTTGGCTGGGTACAGTGCGCCGGTGGTCATTGAAAGCATGATCTTTGCGTGGCCTAACCGTAGACAATCGCCGCCGCTACCCCAGTTCAACCCATGGTTGCCTAACTCTCCCAGGTGTGCGAATCCTGCCATCATAGTGACTCGGAATTGCATCAGCCCGGAGGCATGGAGTTGCTGGAAGGCTTGCCAGCGGGAAAGGCTATTTTCCGGCCCCGCGTCCTGCACCGAAGTCACTCCTGACCGGAGGAGAGTCTCGTTTAGGCGTGTCACGCCTTTCTCCACCTCGGAGGCCGTGCTTGTCTGGCCGAGGCGGTCGCGCAAATACCCGGACATTTCCAAGAACAGCCCGGTGGGTTGGCCGGTCGCTCCGTCCCGGTCAATGACACCCTCCGGAGGGTCGGGAGTGCCGGCACGTATACCCGCCAGCTCCATCCCCAGGCTATTCAAGACCGAAGCATGTCCGCTCCGGTGGTCAAGCCGGACCGGGTGGAGGGACGCGGCCTGGTCCAGGTCCCTGCGGTTGGGGTGCCGGCCCTCGGCGATATAGGTGTCGTCGTAGCCGGACCCGTGTATCCACTGTCCTGGCGGCGTCATCTCAGCCTGTGCGCGTACAATTCTCTGCAACCCGGCGATGGAAGAGACGGCCACCGGACCACATTCCAGCCCCCGCATTGCCGACGCCTGAGCCAACACGTGGCAATGGGCGTCGATCAGCCCCGGGACTAGAGCCATTCCCCGGCAGTCGATGGTACGCGCTCGACTCCCGGGTCGTGCGGTTATCAGGGAGCTGTCTCCCACCTCGGCGATCAGGCCTCCTCGGACCGCGACAACCTTGGCGGTGGGCCTAGCGGGGTCCATCGTTAGGACCCGGGCATTGACCAGCAGTAGGTCTCCCCCATCGTCATCCGGATGATTGTAGTTGTGCTCTGAAGGCATTTGGGCAATCGATAGGGTGACCGGGATACGGTTTCGCACCCAGCAGGTTGCGTAGTGTAACCGGAGTATATTCCTTGGACCGGGATTGTGGGTATTGATTTAGTTGATGGCGTACCGGTAGGCTAAGAGCGGAGACTCATTGCACGCGGTCCCTGATCTACCTTTTCCTCTATTCGATTGCCGGGTCGATTGCCGGGGACACGCAGGGAAGCCCCATGGGGTTGAGTCCACTGGATGCAGCTATCCGGAAAACAAAACAGGGCGCTCTTGGCCGGGGTCATCGGCTTTGCCCTCCTGGGAATTCTGGTGATCTCCCTTGACTGGCGGGACGTCAAAGGCTCGGTGGTGGCTTCCGAGTGGAAGCCGATGGCCGGAGCGCTGGCCGCGTCATTTCTAGCTTACGCTTGTTCTTCGTATAGTTACGCCCTGCTCAACCGTTCCTTCGGCATACTCCTCGATTACCGGACACTCTTCGGGATTGGATTCATCTCCTCCGCGATGATTACGGCCATCGGAGGAGTGGCCGGACACTCTCTGCGCCTCTTGCTAATGGTGCGGCGAGGTGTGAGTACAGGGGACGCCCTGGCCCCTTCGCTGTTCCATGGTTATCTTGAGAGTCTTATTTTCTTCGCACTAATACCCGGAGGGATGGCATACCTTTCGCTGAGCCATTCGTTGCCGGAATCGCTGGCATTAGCCGCCGGTGTTGGCGCTGTGGCATTGGGCCTAGCGTTCGCCGCCACGACGGTCGTCTTCTTTGCACATCCTGTAAGAAGGGTTGCGCTGCGGTTTGTGGGTCTTGCGGGATGGATGATTACACGGCGGGACCTGGCCCGGGGATTGCAAGACTTTGACGATACTCTGCGCAGCGGCCTGACCCACGTGCGCAGCCGGCCTCTTTCCCTGATGCTGCCCGTCGGTTTGATAGTTGCGGACCGGGCCGTGAGGGTGGGAGCAGTCTGGTTGTGCTTTGAGGCACTGGGCGCGGGAGTGGCCCTGGAAGTGATCGTCACCGGTTTTGCCATAGGCGTCGCTGCCGGCGTAGTGTCCATGGTCCCAGGGGGTATAGGCGTGCAGGAGGGCTCTATGGCCGGAGTCTATCACCTGCTGGGGGTCCCATTGGAACAAGCCGTGCTGGTGTCCCTGCTCTTCCGGGTCGTCTATTTCATGGTCCCCTTTGGCGTCAGTCTGGCTTTTTACGGGAAGGTCATACGGCAAAGAAGGCTGGAGAGCTAGAGCGGGGAAATGGACAGCCTCGACGCGTCGTGCTGCTCGTCGGCGTGGTAGGAGCTGCGTACCAGCGGCCCCGAAGCGACATGTTTGAACCCCATCCGGTCCCCGATCTCGCGCAACTCGGCGAACTCCGCGGGGGTGTAGAAGCGGTCAATGGGGATGTGCTTAGCCGAGGGCCTGAGATACTGCCCGACGGTGAGCAAGTCACAGTTCACCCGTCTCAGGTCCCCCATGGTCTCTACTATCTCGTCGAAGCTCTCTCCCATCCCGGCGATGATACCCGACTTGGTGACGATGTCCGGATCGAGTTCTTTGGCCACGGCGAGTAGGTCCAATGAAAGCCGGTAGTCTCCCTTGGGCCGGACCCGGGGGAAGACCCTCTTGGAGGACTCGATGTTGTGGTTCAAGACGTCCGGCCGCTCGTCTACCACCTTCTTCAACGCCGGCCAGGAACCGCCGAAGTCGGGGATAAGCACTTCCACCCTACAATCAGGGGTCCTTTCCCGGACGCGTTTAATGCAGGATGCGAAAATGAACGCCCCGCCGTCCTGCAGGTCGTCCCGGTTCACCGACGTGATCACGCAATAGCTTAAACCCATGGTCTCCACAGTCTCGGCCAGACGGTCCGGCTCCTGCAGGTCTATTCCCACGGGCCTGCCGGTCGTGACGGCACAGTAGTGGCAGCGGCGGGTGCAGATGTCACCCAGGATCATGAAAGTGGCAGTGCCCCTGCCCCAACACTCGCCGATATTCGGGCAGTGGGCCTCTTCGCATACGGTGTGAAGCCGCTTTTCCTGCACCAGATTCTTCAGACGGATGTATCCGGGACTGCCGGGGGCGCGCACCTTGAGCCATTCGGGCAGCCGGGGTCTCAGAGGCGCCTGATTGGGTTTATCTGTCATGGAGGCTCTCTTCCACCTGTATGCTCATATCCGGGGGACATTGCGTGGTGAAATCCGGCATTTCTCGGCTGTGATTATCGCTTCGATATCAGCGATAGCCTTGTCCAACTCTCCGGTCCGATTCACGACCAAGTAGTCGAATTCCGCCATGCGGGCCAGTTCGTCCCTGGCTGTCTGTAGCCGCAGTTCAATCTCTTCCGGGTGTTCGGTCATCCTGGCCTCCAAGCGGTCTTTGAGGTCGTCCAGGCGGCCGGGAGCCATGAAGATGAACACTGCTTCGGGCGCAATCTCGCGAACGGCGGCCGCTCCCTGCACGTCGATTTTTAGGAACACGTCACGGTTGGCTTGCAGGGGGTCCCGCACCTGGCTGCGTGGGACCCCATACCAGCGTCCAAATACCTGGGCGGACTCCAGGAGTTCGTTTTGCTCCTTTAGCTCCAGAAATGTAGAAGTGTCTAGAAAGATGTAGTGTGCGCCATCCCGCTCCCCTTCCCTCTTTTGGCGGGTGGTGGCCGTGACCGCGAAGTGCCAGGGGCGGTCTAGTTGCTTCAATGCGGCCAAGGCGGCGTCCTTGCCCACGCCCGAGGGCCCGGAGATAACCACCAGCAGCGGAGGGTTGTTATCCGTTGACGCTTGCTGCACTCTTATCTTCCGGCCCTCTGGGATCGAAACACGACTGGTGGGGGTGGCAGCCATGGGTGGAACCGGGTTGTTAACGGCGGCGGTCTTTGTCCCCGCCGAAGAACCGCTTCTGGGCCTCCATGAGCCGGCGCCCGGCGAACATCTCGCCCATGCTCTCAGCGAAGCTGGGTATCTCCGGTGACGCCGGCCGCGACCCGGTGTTGGCGTCACCGGCCAACCACCGTGCGCGCGCCTCGGCAGCGTCTTCGAAGAGTTTTTGCAGACCCTCGGTATCCGACTCCATCGACTTTTTTTCAAGAGCTTCCGACGCAAGTACCTCTACGGTCCGCTGCAGGTCCAGGGTTTCCTCTTCGGAATCCGTGTCCAGCGACTTTCGGATATCGTAAAGCTCCCGAATGAAGGCATCAATCCACGCGACGATGTGCTGCGAGTTGGTGACGCAGATGTCCCGGTGCATGATCGGGTCTCCCGACGCCAGCCGGGTCAGATCATGGTAGCCAGAGGAGGCTAGCTGGGAGATATCTTCCCAGTTGGCGCTCTTGGATGTGCAACCCATCAATCCGACTGAGAGCAGGAACGGCAGGTGGCTGGCGGCAGCAACGAAACTATCGTGTTCGTCTATGCCAATGTAGAAGGGCTTCGCTCCCACTGCCTGAACGAGGGTCGCAACCTCCGATACGGCCTGCTGGCGCGCGTCGAGGCTTGGAATCACGCAGTAGGCCTTGTTGCGAAAGAGGTTGGCGTCGGCGTTTTCCGGCCCCGGCGTCTCTCTGCCCGCCATCGGATGCCCGCCCACGAAATCTATGGTTTTGGGCAGGAACTCTTCGGCCCAGTCCATCACCACGCGCTTGGAACTCCCGACATCGGTTACGAGACAGCCATCGGGTAACTCGGCGCCAAGGATCTCCATGAGTTCCCGCATCGCCATGATCGGAGTTGCCAGCACGACAATGTCGACGTCGCGGATGGCATGCAGCAACCTGTTTTCGACGTTGTCGAAAGCCCCGGACTTTTGAGCGCCGCCCCGCGCCCGGCTATCGGCGTCGGTGCCCACGATCTCCACGTTCTTCAGTTGCGCCTGTTTCAGCGCCAGGGCAAGGGAGGTGCCGATTAGCCCGGTACCGACTATTGTGATCTTGGCCAAGACTTTCCTCCCAGTGAATACGTGTAGCTCCGAGTAAGCGGACAAGTACGCCCGCGATAATTAGTATGTTTCATCTTACACCATCGACGGCAACGTGGGGAACCTGCTACCCGGCGTTTCAGGGCCTTTCGATTATGACCGCACCCGGCTCCATCGCGCTCTCGCCGGAACAATGAAAAGGCCCTGCGGCGTTCGGGGGAGGCCGGGACGTTACGCGACAATGGGCTGAGCCAGAATCCAGAGGCTGACCACCGTGTACATCACCATCAGGGTCAGCATTGGGTATTGGCTGTTCATTGCCAGGCTGCGGTCTTTGAAGACGCGCACGGAGGCCAGGTGCGCCAAATACACCGCAATGATGTGGCCTGCGACGACGACGCCTACCGACAAGAACCACAGGATTTCGGCGGTTATGATGCCCTGGTACACCTGGTACCCGGCAGTGCCGAATATGTCCCAGCCGAAGCCGAAGGGGTCCGAGGCAAGGTTTATAATCAATTGTCCCTGGATCAAGAGCAGGGTAATAAAGTGGGAGATGTTGTAGGCCAGGGCGATGGGTATCAGCGAGTAGGCGAAGGTCCGCGACAGCTCCAGCGCGCTGAACCTCCCGCCTACAGACCCGGACATCAGGAACGAAAAGAGCAGGTATACCAGGAAGAAAGTCACCGGGAAAAGAATCACTCCCAGAGTGTCGGCGATAACCAGTCCATTGATGGATTGGTTGCCGATGAGGCCCGGGAAAGTCGTCAAGAAGAGGGACTGCACTTCCGCCCAGGCAGGGGTTGCGCTGAATCCATCGAAGGTGACTGTTGCCAGCAGGAGCACGACCACCGCCAGCATGTCGTTGGACACCCGCTCGTTGCGGGACAAGCCCATGGCGAAGGGCCTCAGATTGAGTTGCCGGGTCTCACACCTGGCGAAGCATTCATAGCAGTCCACACAGCCATCGTCCTGGCCCTGGCAACCCCCGGTACATTCCTTGCAGACTTCGGGGTCCACGACCCGGACCTCCGTGAGAGAGAAACGGGCCAGAAAACTGAAGACCACGGAGAAAACCTCGCCGCTCCTCAACCACTGATGCTTGCCGAAGACCGCCATCCCCGCAAACGTCAACACCGAGTAAGCGATGGCCATCCCAGCTACCAGCATGGGTGTTGCAGACCTGGGAAATGCGTCCTGGAGCCATGAAAAGGCCAGAAACAGTACCAAAGCAGGCCACATGCCCCACGCCTCGGGGTACTCTCGGGCCGGCGGGAGTGATTTCCCGCGCCCAAGTTTTGCGTACCACCATTCCCACCATCCGAATATGACCTTCCACGGATTTGTAAGGGCCCAGACATTTCCTATCAGGGCCGCAACATAGGCCATTCCAACCCACCAGACTATCCATACAAAACTGGGGGCAAAGTTGGCGGAGGGCGTTTGGTTGCCGAACAACCCTGTGGCAACCACTACCACGAGCAGGAACACGGAAAAAAACTTGACGACCACGCCTAGGACCGGGCTGGTGAGGACCAGCTTCAACCACCCGTGCCGGAGCAGGTCGTAACGCCAATACGTGCCGCCGCCAGCCGTGCCTTTGACAAACACTCCCATGATTACGAAGGAAAGCGCAACCACCGCGCCCGAACCCAACAGGAAGTAGGCGAGAGGGACCGGCAACTCGGTACGCTCGCCGAACCCGTGGGCGTAAACCGGTGCGGCCCCGATGATGAGGGCGAGGAGTGCCAGCGGCAGGACTATTTTAAGGTGTCTCAACTTGACGTCGAACGGTTCACGGTTCCCCGCTCTGCCTCCTGCGCCCCGCCTTGATTTTGTCCCAAATCCAGAGACCCAGTGCGGCCAGCGCGACGACTGTTGCCAGGACGTAAACGAGATCGAGACTTTGAGAGGCTCTGACTTGCATCGGCAGGCTGAGTTGTCCATTTCCCAGCGGTCCATTGGCCTCGACGGCTAATGTCCAGCTACCTTCCGCATCCAGGGGCAAATTAGCTTCGTAAAACCGGAGGTCCTGCACCGAGTTGGCAGCCCTCACCGGACCGGCGTCTGTCCCCCCCTCTGGTCCTATTACCGTGATGTCCACCAACGCGCCGGTAAGGGGAGTCCCGCCAGCCGCTTCGTTGACCAGGACGGTGACGTGCAATGTGCCAACCCTGGGAGTTCCCGGCAGGATACCAACCTGCAGCAGGTACGGACCAGCCTGGGCGTCTTTGACCAGCAACCGGGTCGACCCGTTGGCCAACAACTCGCCCTGCCCGGCAGATAACCAGAGGGCAACCGGAAGCAGCATGGCTTGCAGCAAGATGTTGCGAACCAAGAATCCGGACCGGGGTAAACGGTCCCTGTGGGCTTGGAGAGGACTCACCTGGAAGACTTCGTTATCCCAGTGCGGACTGGATGAACTCCGGACGCACTACTTTGTTGTAGGGTTGGCGCTCCTGCACCATTCCCGCAGCTATGAGTATGTCTTGAAGGCCATCAAATTCGGGTGGGTCCAGCCGCGGGTCCTCCGGCCAAGTGTCTTGCTCTTTATAGTGGCGCACGGACTCGACGATCAAGTCCTGGGATATGTCCGGGAAGAACTGGGCGGCCAATTCACCTACGGTTAGAGCCGGAGTGCCGTGCAACCAGCGGAGGGCCCGGGAGAACCCCAACACGAACCGCTGAACAGTGTCCTGCTCCCGATCCAGGAAAGCATTGGTGGCGGCGAAAGAGCTGTAGGCGATGTGACCGTTCACGGGCCCCAACGCTGCGGCCAGGTGTACATTCCCGTCCGCCAGAAGGATCTCGGCGGCAGGCCCGGGCAGGTGGATAAACTCAGCGCGCCCTTGTTTGAAGGCGTCGACTGCCTGGTCTAGCGTAAGGCCGGGCATTAGGACCAGGTTGCCCGGGTCCACACCGTTCTTGCGTAGCGCGAACTGGAAGGAAGCCCAAGGCATGGGCGAAAATCCAACCGGAATGACAGTCGCGCCGCTTAGCGTCTCCCACCGGAATTGGCCGGTAGGCTGGCGGCCCAAAACAAAGAAGCCGTCTCGGGCGTTAATCTTGGCGAAATGAGAGGGAACACTCTCCGCTCCCCAATCCGACGCGATGATCGAGCGCATTATACCGCTCTGGGTGATGTCGGCCGCGCCCTGAATCAATGCGCTAAGGGGATGGGCGTACCGGGGCGGACAGGTGGAGAAGGAGACGTCGAGGCCCTCGGTCTCCAAGAAGCCCCCGGCCACCGCCACGTAGATGGGTGTATAAAATACGGACCGGAAGGTCTCCATCAAACGCAGAGGGCGGCGGCTGGTGGTCAATTCGTCTCCGTGGGTACGAGCGCAACGTGATCGGCCCATGTCCCTGGTCCGCGCAGGTAGTGCCGGATGCCGATCACGTCAAATTTCCTACTTGAATGGAGGCGCTATGCAGGCTGCAAGAAGGGCAGCAACGCACCTACGAACGCCTCGGGGTCCTCGATCTGGGGAATGTGGCCTAGTCCGGGAAGCACGACCTTGGTGGCGTTGCGGATGTTGTTGTGTAGCAGTTCTTCTCCGTCCCGCAGCCGGTCGATCTCACCGTACATTACCATGGTGGCCGAGGCCTGGATCAGGGGCAGGCGCGACATAACGTCGTAGTGGGCCAGGGATTCCATCAGGTTCTTTACCCAAACACCGGCCTGGGCCCTGGTCTGGTTCTGCGCCTCGACCCATTCCGGTTGAGGGTCTGCGAAGGTAGTGGAAGCCCTGACGTCTTCCATCGTCCTGGGCTTGGGCAGACCGTCTTCGTCGTATCCGCCCGCTGACTCGGCAAGCCGCTGCGGGGCGGTGAAGGGGGGCCATACGGGCATCCCGACAAGCACCAGCTTGTCCAGCCGTTCCGGGAAGCTGGCCGCCATCTCCGTCGCCAGGACCGCTCCCACCGAGTTGCCCACGTAGTGGCCGCGGTGGATGTTCAGGAGCTGGCAGGCGTGGTCAAGGGCGTTGGCGTAATCCGGGATGTTGAAATGGCGAGTCGGTTTGTCGGACTCACCATGTCCGAGCATGTCAAAAGCATAGCAAGTGTAATGCTGGCTCAGGGAGTCGATTACCGTGTGCCAGGCCCAGGTGGAAGTGCCCAGAGGGTGGAGCATCACCAGGGGGAACCCGCTCCCCTGCCTGACATAGTGCATGTCTCCTTCCGGGGTGGGAACCGAGTCGGTCAGGTCCCTTCTGACGAACATAGCGCCTCCTCAATAACCGGGCATGATTTGTCAAATATCCAGGGAAAGTAACGTAGCCGCCTTATCAGCGTGGGCTTGGATTCTGTCGACATAGCCGATATATTACCATGAGACAGGCAGTCACGCAGCCCAGCCCGAAACTATATGCCTTGGACCATGACCATGCCGAAGCAGGATTATTATACCATTCTCGGTGTCTCTCCTACTGCTAACCAGGATGAAATAGGCAATGCTTATCGCCGAGAGGCTAGGGAGTGGCACCCGGATGTCAACAAGCACCCGAATGCCACCGTAAAGATGCAGGACATCAACGAGGCCAACGGAATACTTTCCGACCCCAAGAAGCGGGCTGAGTACGATAAACAGCGAGGAACTTCCCGAGGCAGCACCTCTGAACAGGCATCCGGCAGAAATAGTTCGACCAGGAACGGCTCGACCGCCGACGGTAGCCGAACAGGAACCAACCAGAGTAACAGGAGGGGGTCGGGTATGGCCCGACCCCCTGGCGGAAGAACGCAGGAAGGCAGGGACGGTCAAGGTGCAAATCAGACTGGCAACTCGGCTGGTGGGCGGAGGCGAGGCGACGCTGGTTCCACATCGCAATACAAAGGCACGGGTTCTCAGCGGGAACACCTGCAGCGGGAACGTGTGGGGCTACAGCACGAGGTAGTGGGCCTGCGGGAGGAACGTGCGAGGCTGCAGCGGGAGATGGAGCCGCTTCGGGAGGAACGCGCGGGGGTACAGCGGGAGATGGAATGTCTCCGGCAAGAACGTATGAAGCGGGAGATGGAGAGGCAACAACTGGAACGCCAGGAACAAGATCTCCATCGGCGGGAGCGAAGGCTCCAAGAGCGTCTGAATCAAGAGGAGCAGGAGCGGCAATTACGGCGGGAGCAAGAAGAACACGAACGTCAGGAACGCATTGAGCAAGAGGAGCGGGAACGCCGGGAACGCATTGAACAGGAGAAACGCGAACGTGAAGCGGCCCGGTCATTGGCTGAATCCCGCCGTCTGTCTGCTCGAATTCTCTCCGGCCTGAAGAGCGTTTTTGGCGCGCGCGGAGGTGATGTCTCCGGGTGAGTCGGGTGAGGTTGCTCAAGTGATGTGCATCGGCGGCCCCATCACCGCCAGGGTCTTTCTATTCTCTGCAAAGGCTCCCCCCTCCCCACGGGCTGACAGGGGTATGTAAGAACGAGATTATAGCTACGAACCGGCCCGCCACCTCTGGATTCCGGCCTACGCCGGAATGATGGAATGGGCCTGATAGTGGGTATTTGGGGGCGATTTTATATCTGAGTAAGTCTGCCCTGCTATGCGAACTCACGTTCAACTCCAGAGTTCCCAAATGAAATACATACCCTTGTCAGCCACGGGAGAGGGGTTGGGGGTGAGGGGTGTTTTTCCCCTGGCAAGCATGTTTGACCCGGAGGTCCCCCCTCGCCCCGGCCCTCTCCCTCCAGGGAGAGGGCGAATAGAAAGACCCTGCCATCACCGCCGGTTGATTTGCGGGGTCTGCTGTGGCAGAATTGGGCCGGACAGACGGGTTTGCCAACCCATGCCTCCCCCGGCGCGTTGATTCCCACTAACGCGCATCCCGGCTGCAGCGGATTCGGGCTTGATACCAATGTTGCCGCCCCGGCAGGGCCAGATAGTGACCACTCCTACTTGGAATAGCGAAAACCTGCGCAGGCTAGTCCAACGCGAGATCGGGGATTACCGGTTGGTCGTGGTCTCTAACCGACAACCCTACATCCACGAACTTATTGAAGGAGAGCTGCGTTACGTTGTGCCTGCCGGAGGCCTGACCACCGCCATTGATCCCCTGATGCAGGAATGCGGCGGCACGTGGGTCGCCTACGGCGGAGGCAAGGGCGACTGGTTCGCGGTGGACGAACAAAACAAGATCGCCGTTCCACCGGACAACCCGGCCTATACGCTGCGCCTGATTTGGCTGACAGAAGCGCAAGAGCAAGGGTATTACTATGGCTTCTCCAATGAAGGCCTTTGGCCCCTCTGTCACAACGCCTACACTGAGCCGGTATTCGACGCAGACGATTGGCAGACCTACAAGGCGGTGAACGAAGAGTTCGCAAAGCAGGTCCTCGACGAGATTGATGGACGCCCGGCGGCCGTGTTCACCCAGGACTACCACCTGGCCCTTTTGCCCCGGCTCATCAGAGACGCCGATCCAGACGTCATCACCGGCCAGTTCTGGCACATCCCGTGGCCCAACCCTGAGATTTTCCGCATCTGCCCCTGGCAGGAAGAGTTGCTTGACGGGCTCTTGGGCAACGACCTGCTTGGGTTCCATATCGGGGATCATTGCGATAACTTCCTGGACACCGTCTCCCGCACCATAGATAGCAGGGTTGACCTCGACTACTCGCTTGTCAGCTACAGGAGTGAACCTACCCTCGTGAGACCATTCCCCATCAGCGTCGACTTCGAGGATATCTGCGAGCGCGCCGCCAGCGTGTACGTCACCGAGGAAATGGAACGCCTGGCTGACGAGCTGGGGTTGGAGGGCAAGGTAGTCGGGTTGGGTATCGACCGCATCGACTACACCAAAGGGATACCACACCGCTTCCGGGCCATGGGCCGGTTCCTGGAGAAGAACCCGGAGTACATCGGAAAAGTGGTGTTCGTGCAGGCTGGGGTGATGAGCCGCACCAGTATCGACGCCTACCAGCAGCTTGCCGAGCAAATAGAGGGACTGCTGGAGGAGATTAACGGACGGTTTGCCGTAAAGGACTGGAAACCGATCATCTACCTCCCTACTGACCTGCCCAACGTGTCCCTCCTCGCACTGCGGCGGCTGGCCCAGTTCTGTGTAGTAAGTTCGCTGCACGATGGGATGAACCTGGTAGCCAAAGAGTACGTCGCCAGCCGGTTCGACGAGGACGGTGTTCTGATTCTCAGTCCCTTCACCGGGGCTGCCCACGAATTGACCGACGCTCTGATCGTCAATCCTTACGCCACTGAGCGTTTCGCCGACGCCATATTGGAAGCTGTCGAAATGCCCCACGAGGAACGCCGCTCCCGCATGGTGCGGATGAGGTCCATAGTCCGCGAAAACAACATTTACAAATGGGCTGCCAGGCTCTTGGTCGAGCTCATGCAGGGGGCCCGCAGGGCGAGGCGGCCCATACGCAATCGCTAGTCCGCCTGTGCCGAGTTTGTCTCACCCCTCACCGTCCGCATCATTGCTATTGTGCCTCACCTGCTGAGTGTTTGGCCCAGCGTTGCCCGGCGCGTACACGACGCGGAGAAAGTGCTGGTCCTATTTGACTTCGACGGGACCCTCGCGCCAATCGTGGAACGGCCCGAGCTTGCTGCCATCCTTCCCAATACCAAGAATCATCTGACCGGCCTCAGCCAGCGGGGAAAGTACATCTCCGGAGTGATCAGCGGCAGGCGTCTGGGAGATGTGACCGGCAGGGTCGGCGTGTCTGGTCTGATCTACGCGGGCAACCATGGGTTTGAGATGTCCGGCCCAGGAGTCTCTTTCATTCATCCTGCCGCCGAACAGGTGCGGGAGACTCTAATGGGGGCGCTAGAGGGCCTGCGGAGAGCACTCTCCGGACTTCCGGGAGTCATAATCGAGGACAAGGGACTGACGCTGAGTGTCCATTACCGGTTGACTCCGGAGAATATGGTGGCCGATGTCCAGCGCGGCTTCACCGATACCTTGGAACCCTACCTAGCTTCGGGCCAACTGAGGACCACAACAGGTAAGATGGTATTGGAGGTCCGGCCCAACCTGGATTGGGGCAAAGGGAAAGCGATAGCCAAGCTGCAGGAGATGTTTCCGGAAGCGGCGCTAACGATGTTCTTCGGGGATGACGTGACAGATGAGGACGGATTCGACGTAGTCCAAAGCGGAAACGGTATTGCAGTGTTCGTTGGGAGCGCGAGGCAGTCCACTCGGGCGCTGCACAGGGTGGACTCTCCCGCCGAAGTGACCGAGGCCCTGGCCCTGCTAGACCAGCCTTAGGGAATAATCCGGGCGTGACCTCAAGAGGCGGCTTCCTGTCCCCTCTTCTCCACCGCATTCAGCTTCTCCAATCGCCGCTTGAATCGGGGTTCCGGAATGAAATTGGCTCCCAGAAACGACGTGATGATATCCTTGGACAGGTCCAGTCCGATCACGCGAGCGCCGACGCAGATGACGTTCATGTCGTCATGCTCGACACCCTGGTGGGCGGTATAGGTGTCATGGCAGACACAGGCGCGTACCCCTGGGATTTTGTTGGCGGTGATGGATGCGCCTACGCCGCTGCCGCAGACGATTATGCCCCGTTCGACGCCGCCGGTCCGTACCGTCTCGGCCACCGCGGCGGCGAAGTCCGGGTAATCGTCGTCGTTGTCCAACTCGTGCGCGCCCATGTCCAAAACTGAGTGTCCCGCCGATTCCAGCCAGGGCACCAAGAGTTGCTTCAACTCGAACCCGGCATGATCTGCGCCCACGGCAAGCCGCATGTCCCGCCTCTCCCCATTAACTGATCTGGTAACCAATCTGGTCTCGACCAAGGCTCAGCATACTTAACCGCGACTTTGGAAGCAAGTATCAGCCGCAGTCCGCTCTCGTTGACTCGTAGGACCTTGGTTGTATGGTTGAGAAAATTGCAAAACTTCACCGCCCCCATCCGTCGCTCCCGCGAAAGCGGGAGCCCAGAGCTATCGTAGTGGATTCCCGCTTTCGCGGGAAAGACGAGTTGGTATTTTCGTAGTGATACAGGCCAGTATCTGGCGAAACTCTTTAGTTGCCGAAGAGGCGGAATAAAAATGGCGTGGATAGGATTCATCGGCCAATGAGAGTAAGTGGACTTCGCTGATATTTTGGCGGTATTCGTCCCCCAGCAGCGGTAGCAACCTCAGCCAGGGAGTTTCGCAATTTTCTCATGGTTGGCTAGGATTCCAAACCCTGGCAGGGTGTGCTAGAATGCCTCAGCCCATCCCCCCTTGAAGGGACTCCAGTTAGCTATGGAAATGGGCCGGGAGCCCACGTCGGTGAGGTTTCCAGGGGAGCAAGGAAGCGGCAGCATAGATGATCAAAGCGATATCTTTCGACCTTTACAACACCCTGGTGCAATTCTGGCCTCCCCTTGATGAGATCCAGCAGGCCGCATGCAGGGAGTTGGGGTTGGGAGTATCCAAGTCCAAGATCAATCATGGCTATTCGGTGGCCGACGTTTTCTTCAACCAGGAGAACGCCCGGCATTCCCTCAGTCTGCGAACGGCGGAGGAACGGCTCGACTTCTTCGCCCACTACGAGCAGATCATCTTGGAAAATGCCGGTGTGCCTGTGTCATTGGCATTGGCGCGGCAGATTTGGGAACTCGCCATCTCCGTCCCTAAAGACTTCGTCCCCTTCGATGATACTATTCCTGCCCTGGCTTCTCTGAAAGAGCAGGGCTATCGATTGGGTGTTTTGTCCAACCTGCGGCGCGACATGGACGAGCTTTGCCGGCAGTTGGGGTTATCCCCCTACTTGGACTTCTGCCTAAGCCCCATCGAGGCAGGGACTGAGAAGCCCGACAAGGCAATGTTCCTTGCCGCATTATCCCACGTTAATGTCGAGGCGGGAGAAGCAGTCCATGTTGGCGACCAGTACCGCTCGGATGTCCTGGGAGCGCGGGCCGTGGGTATACACGGCGTGTTGATGGACCGCGGAGGCTGGCAGGCAGACATTACGGATTGCCCTAAGATCTCCACCCTGGACGAGCTAGGGTCTCTCCTTGAAGGCGCTCCCCAGTCCCTTTCACTCAACCACCACGAGTCCTAGTCCTTAGCTTCGCGCCCAACCCCCTGTCATCCCGCGCCGGGATTCATTGCCGGTGCGAATTAGGAGCCGAACGATGACGATACCAATTCAGCGTCCAGGACAAGGCGACGAACCGGTCAAGGTGTCCATTTGGTACGACTACGTTTGACCCTGGTGCTATATCGGCCTGGAGCGGGTCGAAAAACTGGAGCAAGAGTACAATATCGAGATCGAAGGCCGGGCTTACCTGCTGCGTCCGGATACTCCCAAGGAAGGCTTGGCACGGGAGCCTAGGTCTGGCGAGAGCCCGGATGAATTATCTGAACCGCTGCGCGGCTACGCTCGTGAAGCCGGTCTGATAATGAAGCCTCCTCCGGTCACCCCCAATACCATGTACGCACTGGAAGCGACCGACTACGCCCAACGGCACGGGAAGTTTATGGAGTTCCACCAGGCTGCCTATCAGGCGTTCTGGGGCGAGGGCAAGGACCTGGGCGACCTCGAAGTTGTCGGCGGAATCGGCGCCCAGGTAGGACTTGACTCCGCTGATCTGGTCAAGACGCTGGAGGACCAGCAGCTTTCCTCTGTTGTAATGGGCCAGTATCAACAGGCGCTTCAGTATGGGATCAGAGGAATACCTACCTTCCTGGTCGGGAACCTGCTATTCACCGGGGCCCACCCTTATACTGTGTTCCAGGAAGCAATGAGCCGAGTGCTCGGGGCGGGTGAAGACGCGGCGTCCTAGTCGTGTCCGGTTTCCTCCGGTATTTAATCATCCAAGGTCCGCACGGCGCAACGTGCAAATGGCCGGCCAAAAAGATATCCCCCGGTCCCAATTCCTGGGACCGGGGGATATCTTTTTGGCGCTTTGGTTAAGGGCAGGGGCTAGTTGTCATCGGCGGGAGCGGCCGCCTGTAGGTCGGCAGTACCGTTGCCCGATGCCTCGGTTTGCTCCCGTTTGAGGCCGTAGTTGATCGCATACAGCCGGGCGTAGACTCCGTTATTGGTGAGGAGTTCTTCGTGTTTCCCTGTTTCCACAACCCCTCCACGGTCCAGGACGACGATCTTATCGGCGTTCCGGATTGTGGATAGACGGTGGGCGATGACGATGGACGTGCGCCCCTTTAATACGCGCTGCAAGGCGGCCTGGATCAATAGCTCGGTGTGAGTATCGATGTTGGCCGTTGCCTCATCGAGGACGATGATCCGCGGGTTGCCAATCACCGCGCGGGCGAAACTGACCAACTGGCGCTGTCCCACGCTGAGGTTGCTTCCCCGTTCCGCCAGGGTGGAATTGTAGCCGCCATCCAGAGCCATGATGAAGTCGTGAGCGCCGACGGCCTTGGCGGCAATCTCAACCTCTTCATCGGTGGCATCCTCGTGCAGGTAGCGAATGTTTTCCGACACTGTGCCTGAGAACAAGTAGGGCTCCTGGAGCACCATGCTCATCTGGTTCACCAAGGACGTCCTCTTGACATCCCGGATGTCGTGGCCGTCAATGCTAATGCGACCGCTGGTCACATCAGCGAAGCGGTAGATCAAGGTGACCAGGGTACTCTTACCCGCGCCGGTAGATCCCACCAGCGCGACGTTTTCACCCGGCGCGATGTCCAGGTTGATATCCTTGAGAACGTCGATACCCGGGACATAGTGGAAGTTGACGTCTTCGAACTTGATCCCGCCTTCGACTGGAGGCATGTCAACGGCGCCTTCTTTGTCGTTGATCTCGGGTTGGAGGTCAATGACCTCGAAGATCCGCACACCGGCGGCCATGCCGCGCTGCAATTGGGTGTACTGCATGGTGAGGTGGCGAATCGGCTCGAAGAATCGCTGGATCCACATGGGGAAGGCCACCAGGACTCCCCATTCCGGCTCACCGGACCCGACCACCAGGCGGCCTCCCATGACGACTACGACGCCGAAGGCGAAGCCGATGAGGACTTCGACCATGGGTTGGAGGCCGCCGGAGAACCGGCTGGCTTGCAGGTTGGCTTCCAGGTGCTCGTTGTTCAGTTCAGAGAAGTGTTTAAGGTTCACGTCCTGCCGGTTCATGCTCTCGACAACGCGGACTCCAGTGATGTTCTGGTTGTACTCGCCGTTGACCATGGCGATGGCCCGGCGGATGCGCATGAACGAACGACGCGCGAACTTTTGCCAGTACCCAAGGATAAAGAACAGCACCGGGATGACGCTGAGACAGATCAGCGACAGCTTCCAGTCTGCCAGACCGAGGGCGGGCAATATCACCAGCATCACCAGCAAGATGCCGACCAGGCTCAGGATATCGGCGATGCTCTGCACCATGAGCTCGAAAGTCTCGGTGAGTTGCAGGACGTCGCTTTGGCTCCTAGACATGATCCGGCCCACAGGAGTGCGGTGGAAGAACGAGGGAGAGAGGTCTTGTAGATGCCCGAACATCTGGATCCTGAGAGTATATAGGATGGCCTGACCCAACTTGGGCATCAGGATGTACTGAACGTACATCGCGCTGCAGTACAATATTGTTACGCCGAGGAATATCAGTGCAACGGCGTGTAGTTTTCTGATATCGCCGTCGTTTATCGCCCACTCGATTCCAAGGAGCAAGAACAGGGGCACGCTTACGTTTCCGACGGTGTAAACCAGAATCGCGACGATGGAAAAGAGGGCGTCCCGTTTGTGAGGTTTTAGATAGGTCAACAGGCGCATAACGACCCGGTTATCGAAAGCCGAGCCGACTATGCCTTCGTCGGTAAGATTGTCCAGGTTGGGGGAGTTCATTCCGCCGGAGTGCAGGCCGCGCATGCCGCCCATCATTCCGCCGAAGCCGCCTCCCATTCCTCCTCCTCCGCGCATTTAACTGTCACCTCCGTCGTCTCCAATGATTGTGGCGTCCAAGAGGACTTCTTCTTGCGGACGTAGCTGGAGATCGTAGATCTCCCGGTAAATTCCGCCGAGCGCCATCAGCGATTCGTGATTCCCCCGCTCAGCCACCACCCCGTCCTTCAGGACGAGGATGATATCCGCGTCGCGGACCGTGCTCAGCCGATGGGCGATCACGAAAGTTGTGCGGCCTTTCATCACATCGGTCATGGCCTGGTGGATCAGCCGCTCGGTCTCCACGTCGACGCTGGAGGTCGAGTCGTCCAGGATTAAGACAGGGGGGTCGAGCAAGATTGTACGAGCAATGGCTAGCCGCTGCCTTTGCCCTCCGGAAAGGGTCACGCCGCGTTCCCCCACCCAGGTGTCGTAACTGTGTGGGAGACTCATGATATGGTCGTGCAGTTGCGCCACCTTGGCAGCGTTGATCACGTCGTCCAACGTGGCGTCGGGCGAGGCGTACGCTATGTTGTCGTTGATCGTGGCGTTAAATAGGAAGATGTCCTGTTGCACGATCCCTACGTTGTGGCGCAACGACGCCAGGGTAAACTCCCGGATGTCGGCGCCGTCCAGCGTAATATAGCCTCCCGTGACTTCGTAGAAGCGGGGAAGCAGGTTGACGATCGTGGTTTTGCCGCTGCCCGGCGCTCCGAGAATCGCGGTGATCTGGTCGGGTTCCGCCTCCGTCTCGACGTGTTGGAGCCCGGGAATCCGCGGGTCGTAGGAGAAGGAGACATCGTTGAAGCGTACGTGACCTTCCGCCCTGCCCATCACCCTGGCGTTGGGCCTTTCGACCACGGGGGACTCCGAGTCCAGCACCTCGTAAATCCGGCGTCCGGAAGAGACCGCGCGGGCGAAGCTGCCTACGATCTGCGGGGTCATGCGTACCGGGAACGTGAGTTGGTTCATCAGGAGGATAAAGGTGGCAAAGGCTCCGGCGTCTAGATCGCCACGAATGATCTCCCATCCGCCGTACCAGAGCACCACGCCCAAGATTACGCTGAAGTACAGGGTCATCCAGGCCACGTTAGTGCCCTGCAACCGCTCGTTCCGGAAGTACTCCTCCCGCAGCTCCTCGGCCTTGAGATTGTACCTCTTCCTCTCGTAGCTCTCAGCGGCGAAAGCTTTGACTACGTGGATGCCGACCAGATTCTCCTGGAGGATGGTGACCAATTCTCCCATCACTTGCTGGACGTGCAGCCACATGGCCCGCAGCCGGATCATAACGATGGAGGATTGGAAGAGGAGGAATGGGATCAATATCAAGGTGAAGAGGGTCAGTTCCCAGTTCAGGAAAGCCATATAGGCAACGACCGCACCGACCCTGAAGGGCACCTCAACGCCCCGAACCATTCCCATGTTCACGAATCGCCGGATCGCCTCGACGTCCGATGTCACCTTCGACATGAGGTTTCCGGTGTGTTCCTTGTCGTGGAAGGCAAAGCTCAGATGCTGCAACTTGTCGTACATCATGTTGCGAATATCGTAGGAGACCTTTTGGGAGAGGGAATCGGTGAGGTAAGTCCTAGCGAAGTCGAAAAGACCCCTGCAAAGGCTTGCCGCCAGCAGGAGCAAGGCGAGAATGAAGAGGGCGGACTGAGCCACATCCGTGTGGGCGACGATGACCCCGGGTTCCCCGGCGCCTTGGGACTCGTAACCTACCAGGAGGTTGATCGCTCTGCCGACGAGGGCAGGGATTAGTAGGGAGAGGCCCAATGCGAAGACACTGGTGATATACGCGAGAGTGAGACGCCCGCGATGGCGCCCCGCCAGACCCATGACTCGTGTTAACGTTCTCATCTAGTCTTATATGCCTCAAACTCCTATTGCCGTTAGATGGCCTATACCCCGGTTCTCACCAGGGTTACTCCATCCAGCGGTCAAGTTGGTGGTATCGCGGCGGGATTCCCGATCTGAGGCTACGTTTGAGGGCTGAATATTCCGCCTCCGTATACGAAACCCTTCGGTGTATTCTCCCAACCTGGGTGTTGGGGCAATAATAAACCCAATTCCGGCACAATTCAAGCAACCCAATCCCGGCCAATAACGCCGAAATTGCCTCAGATCACATGCGTTCCGGCGTGCTCATTCCCATCAATTCCAGGGTGCGGCGGAACACGACCTGAGCGGACTCCACGAGCTTGAGCCGGGCAAGGCTAATCTCGTTGTCCTCCGGCCTTGAGGAGATCACGCGGCAGTTTTCGTAGAACCAGTGGAACGTTGTCGCCAGTTCCATTGCGTAGTGGGGAAGGTGGTGGGGTTCCAGGGTGCGCGCCATGTGTTCCACCAGTTCGGGGAGCCGGATCATCGTCCTAATCAGGCTAAGCTCGCTGGGGTCGTTGAGCAAGCTTAGGTCACCCTGGCTCCAGTCGATGTTCTGATTGCGCGCCAGGGCCAGGATTCCCGCGTTTCGGGCGTGGGCGTACTGAACATAATATACGGGGTTCTCGGAAGACTCTCTCTTTGCTAGTTCCAGGTCAAATTCCATCTGCGTGGACGGAGTCCTCGCGAGAAAGAAGAACCGGCAGGCGTCGGCCCCTACCTCCTCCGCAAGTTCCCGGAGGGTGACAAACTCCCCGGCCCGTTTGGACGCGCGAACGACCTGATCGCCTCTCTTCAGTGTAACCATCTGAGAGATGAGGATCGTCAGCTTTTCCGGGTCGATGCCCAGGGCTGCTACGGCGGTCTTCATCCGAGGCACGTGGCCTTGGTGGTCCGCGCCCCAGATGTTCACCACCGACTGGAATCCCCGCACCATGAACTTGTTGTAGTGATAGGCGATATCCGAGGCGAAATAAGTGGGATCGCCGCTGGAGCGGATCACCACGTTGTCCTTGTCGTCACCCAGGGCGCTGGATGTGAACCAGGTCGCGTTCTCCCGTTCCGCCAAATAGTTCTTTTCGCGGAGTAGGTCAACCGCCCGCTGGTAGTCCCCATCCCTGAAGAGGGAGCGTTCGCTGAACCAGATGTCGAATGACACGCCGATTCGATTTAGGTCTTCCCGGATCAGGTCGATCATCTTTTCCCGCGCCAAGTCTCCGATCTCCCGGAGCGCGTCTGGTTCGGGCATATCCAGGTAACGCCGGCCCTGGGCGTTGGCGATCTCCTGGGCCAATTCGGTGACGTACTCTCCCTGGTAACCTCCGGCGGGCAACTCGGCCTGGCGGCCGAGGACCTCTTGATACCGGGCAAAGACGGAGCCGTAAAACACTTCCATCTGGGTGCCCGCGTCGTTTACATAATATTCCTGGGTCACCTGATAGCCCGCGGCTTCCAGGACACGGGCCAACGTGCTGCCCAGGACCGCCCCCCGGGTGTGTCCCACATGGACCGGACCGGTGGGATTTACGCTGACAAACTCCACCATAGTGGGCTGCTGCCCGCCGATGTCCAGGTTCCCGTACCCCGCGCCCGCTTCCCGGACGGTCTCAACCTGCTGTTGGACCCACGCGTCCCGCAGACGGAAGTTGATAAACCCCGGAGGAGCGGCGGCCACGCTTTCCAACATGCCGGTTCCGGGTATGCGCTCCACCAGCGACTCCGCGAGTTGAAGGGGGTTCATGCGGGTAGCGCGGGCCAGGCGGAGGGGAAGGCTGGTGGCGAAGTCACCGTGGTCTGCGTTGGAGGGCCGCTCCACCACTATATCCGGCATCGTTTCGAGCCGGATAGTCCCATCCTGGCGGGCGGTTTCCACACTCTGGGTTACCAATTGCCGGATTGTGTCAATTACGAGCGGAGTGACCATCGCACTGCGTCCCCGGGCAAAAGTTGTTAAGTAAAAAAGTAAGGGCGGCCATTAGCCTAACCGCCCGGCGTTAACAGATTTTACCACACACTATGCCCGAAACCAGGTTGAAAGAGTATGTGTTTATCACACTTTGCACAGGGCAGGGCAATCGCATCTTAACCTCTTCACGGCCAGAATAGGCAACCACAAGGGTTGCCCCTACAGCGTTGGGGTCCGGGGCAGCAGGGTCCGGAGGAGACGCCGGGGGTTGGGCGGTTGGTTTTTCAAGGCGGCAGCGTTCCAGGTAGCGGACGACGGCCGTGAAGGTATGGAGACGGTAACCGGCTTTGGCGACCCGGATGACAAAGGCTTGAGAGTTGGGAAAGGGTTGGCGGTCTGCCTGGGCGCAGGTCCACTCCAGGCATAGCTCACGGGCCATGCGTTGGAGGTGGAGTTCCGCCAACGGACGGGCCAGTTTACGTTTGAGGGCGCTGACGCGGGACCACAGGACGTTAATTTCAGAGCTATTGCTCATGCTGCCGGCTGCTTTGCTCCTTCAGATTTTGGATATGGTGCGATGGCACACATTCAGGTGTTCTGAGGCTGGAGAATTTATTTTAGGGTAATTGTGCGCCATTTTGGTACATTGGGCCTGGGTGGCGGGTTAGGGATTTGGACCGGGACGGGATTCCGGCAAGGGTTATGGTAACGGGTGGTCACCCCAGATGGGAAGGGCGGGGTGTCAGCAGTCCAATTCAAGACGCGATTGCCCTGTTCCACAGGGATTGCGGCGGATACCACGTTCACCGATGTGATAGGCTTTGTCATGTTCCTGGGGTTGGCCGCTTCGATTCTTGCATATTTGGTCTAGCCGGGAATCCATATTCATCAGATTGTGAGGACATACCGATGCCGGGAGAAATAGCGCTGGTTGGCGGAGAAGAGTTCAGAGTCAGGTGCGAGGATATGGACCGGGAGATCATGCGGTCTTCCGGCGGGGACCCAGCGAAGGTGCTAATAATTCCTACCGCCGCCGTCACCGGCCCCGCCAAGGCCGCAAACGACGGGGTGGTCCACTTCGGCAGCCTGGGTGGTGATTCCAGCCAGTTGATGGTGCTGGAGAAGGCGCAGGCCGACGACGAAAGTTTCATCCAGCCCGTGGTAGACACCGAAGTGGTCTACTTCACCGGAGGCAGTCCAGACCATCTGCTGGAGACCCTCAGAGATTCCCGGTTGCTCACCGCAATCCTGGCGGCAGTGGAACGAGGCGCAGTTTTGGCCGGGTCCAGCGCCGGGGCGATGGTGATGGGGTCTTATATGCGGCGGCCCCGCAGCGGGGGCTGGGTGGAGGCCCTGGGACTTGCCCCGGGTATCGTCGTGCTCCCTCACCACGAGAACAGGGACCCCGCCGAGGTGTCCCGAGACCTGCTATCAGACGCACCGGCGGGGCTGACGTTCCTGGGAGTGGACGCCCGTACCGGTTGCCTGGGACGCCCCGGAAGTTGGCGCGTCGTGGGGTCTGGCAAGGTCACCGTCTACCGGGGCGCTGAGTGGGCGGTGTACCAGACGGGGGAGACCCTGCCGGGGGATGTGTAACCCGGAAATAAGGGATTCCCGGCTACCCCCTACGGTTCCGCAACTCTTCCCAGACGTCGGAGGGCGCGAGGCCGGAAGCTGCCAGCAACACCAGGGCATGGTAAAGCATATCTGCCATCTCGCGGGGTAGAGCGGACTCATCGCGCTGCACGGCGGCGATAGCCGTCTCGCCCGCTTCCTCGATCACCTTTTGGGCAATGCGGTCTACTCCATCTTGAAACAACCGTGTGGTGTAGCTGCCTTCGGGCATTTCGTGTTGACGGTCCTTGATTACGGCGAATAGCTCTTCCAGAATGCCGGAGCCTTCATCGTGGGTCTCGTAGTCTTCGGGAAGCCCTTCCAGAGGGTTGAAGAAGCAGGAAGTCTCTCCGGTGTGACACACCGGGCCGTCGGGCTGGACCTTCAGCAAGATTGTATCCCCGTCGCAGTCCAACCAAGCTTCCTTCAGGTTCAGGTAGTTGCCCGACACCTCGCCTTTGTGCCACAGGTCCTCGCGGCTGCGGCTATAGAACCATACCTGTACCCCTTCCACCGTCCGTTTCAGTGAACCGGGGTTCATGTAACCGAGCATTAACACCTGACCCGTGTTGATGTCCTGGGCGATGGCGGGCACAAGTCCGTTTTCGTTCAGCTTTACTTTCATCTCTTACCTTTCTTTAGGGCGGGGATGGGTTAGTCTCGGGGCGCACCCGTCAGGATGGCGGGTAGCTCCAGCAAACTGCTGATCTGGAACTCCGGGGTGGGAAGTGCGGGATTGGGGTCGGCGCCGGCGCGGTTCACCCAAACGGTATGCATCCCCACTCCGCTTGCCCCCTGCACGTCTTCGAACTGCTTGTCGCCCACATAGACTGATTCCGACGGCGCGACGCTCAACCGGCGCAGCATGGTCTGGAACAACTGAGGCAAAGGCTTGTAGCACCGGGCCGATTCCGAGGAAAGAATGGCCTCGAAGGACCGGCCGAGAAGGTGGATGTTGGGTATCAAGTACCGGTCGTCGGCGTTGGATAGTACGGCGGTGCGCCAATTTTCCTGGAGGATGTCGAGGGCTTCGTGGGTCTCGGGGAACGGACTCCGGCTGCACAGGTCTCGTATCGCCTTGTTGGCTGCGGAGTCGGCGTCTCCTGTCACTCCCAACATGATGAAGGCATTGGCGAAGCAGTCCTTCCAGCCCTCGAAATAGCTCTCGAACCGCGCGCCCGGCGCGACTCTACGGGACTTGAACCCTTCCTCTGCGGCATGCCACGCATCCGCGAGGTCTCGCCCTGTTACTCCCAGACCCTGTGTCGAGGCGATGTCGGCGAAGGTCGTGTCCCAACGCTGGGGTTCGTTGTCCACCAGGGTGTCGTACATGTCGAAGATGATCGTAGTGACTTGTCTCATGGCAGTATGCGGTCGTCTCCCCTCTTGCTTGATTGGAGCGTGTAGTTCGCGTTGGGCGGGTGTGGCCCGGCCCGGACTCAGGGTACGGGATGCGCCCTGGGGCGCACGGGGATGCCCCGCCCGCCCAGGTACTCCTTCGCCTCCGAGATCGAGTACGTGCCAAAGTGGAAAATGCTTGCGGCGAGAACGGCGTCCGCCCGGCCGTCCGTGAACGCTTCGTACAGGTGCTCCAGCGTCCCAGCGCCGCCACTGGCGATCACCGGAACCGGAACGGCTTCGGAGATGGCGCGGGTCAGTCCCAGGTCGTAGCCGGCTTGATGACCGTCAGCGTCCATGCTGGTGAGCAGTATCTCTCCCGATCCTAGCTCCACCGCGCGGACCGCCCACTTGACTGCGTCCAGTCCTGTGGGAGTCCGCCCTCCGTGGGTATAGACTTCCCAGCGTGAGTCAGCGTCCAGGGCGAGTCCCTCCCGGCTGGCTGGTGCGGTAGGGGTGTCGCCGGTGACCCTCTTGGCGTCGATGGCCACCACTATGCACTGGTTCCCGAACTGGTCCGCGCCCTGGGAAACGAGAGAAGGGTTGTTAACCGCCGCGGTGTTGAGTGAGACCTTGTCCGCACCGGCGTTGAGCATCCGCCGCACGTCTTCTACGCTTCGCAGCCCGCCGCCCACGGTCAGGGGAATGAATACCTGGTCGGAGACCCGTTGCACCACGTCGACCATGGTGTCCCTCGAGTCTGAGCTGGCCGTTATGTCCAAAAATACCAACTCGTCTCCGCCTTCACGGTCGTAAAGGTATGCCAATTCGGCGGGGTCCCCAGCGTCCCGAATGTCGACGAAGCTGGTCCCCTTGACGACCCGCCCGCCATCAACGTCCAGGCAGGGAATGATGCGTTTGGTCAGCAACGGCCGTTCCCGTCCCCATAGAATCTCGTTAGCCAAAGAAGTATAACACCTGGCAGTGGCCTGGCTGTACGTGGCCATGAACACCGTGCAGGGCCTTTTAATTGTCGTCTGAACCGTTGATTTTTGTGATTGGGAGATTCCGCTGATTTTGCCGGTCCTGAAAATCATGGCAACTTTTAGAATCACATGAATCACAGTTCAGACAAATACCCCAAGAACCAAAAGACCCTGTGAACACCGTATCCGGGCTGTTGGCAAGCTCTAAGCAGGGCGGTAGAATTGTCCCGCATTCTTGATCGACCAGGATGATTCGGACATACCGTTATCGGTATCAGGAGGTGACCCATGGCGCTAAACCTCGCGGAAGCAAACAAGATCGTGGCCGGAGCAATTGCCAAGGCTGAGGAGCTGAACATCAAGGTTAATGTGGCGGTGTGTGACGCGGGAGGCCGCTTGATCGCCTTCAACCGCATGGACGGCGCAATCTGGGCCGGGGTTTACGGCTCGCAGGGTAAGGCCGTGGCCTCGGCGGCATTTGGCCGGACCAGCGGTGAACTCCAGGAGCGGGCGGACCAGCCCACGCCCCGCGGCATCGCCATTGCCGAGGGCGGGCACATGATCATGGGACAAGGCGGTGTGCCTATCATCCGCAACGGGGCGGTGGAGGGAGCATGCGGCGTTGGTGGCGGGACGTCCCAAGAGGATGAGGACTGCGCCCGCGCCGGAATCGACACGATTTAACCCAAGCAGCAGATTAAGGCCAGGTTAAGGGACGAAGGCCAACACCGAAACCGGCGACCCGCTACCGCCTTCCAGGCGGAGGATCCCGATGACTATGGTTGCGCCGGTTGGAGGGGCGCGGTCCAGGTTGGTCAGGTTTTCCAGGGCCAGCCGGGGCCGTTCCAGCACCAACGAGTTGACCGGATAACCATTGGCAGCGCCTGGCTCCAGCCCGTGGGTGTCTATGCCCAGACCGGCGGCGCGCCGGTCCGATATAAGGTATCGGGATAAGGTATCGGGCCGCGTCCATGCCAAAACCTGGGAAATGGGGCTTGCCAGAGGTGTCGTACCCAAAATACCGGTCGGGCTCTCCCCATTTTTCCTGCCAGCCGGTTCGGAGAAGGACCACGGACCCATCGGTCACCGCGCCATACACCCGTTCCCATTCTTCAACGTCTCGCCGGGTCAGGGCATAGTCGGCGTTTGTCGAGGCTAGTGCCCGGACGTCTATGACTATGGCGGGAGTCACCAGGCGCTCCGGCTCGTAGGAGTCGATGGTTGCTCCGCCGGGATGAAAGCCGGCGGGGCGTTCATGTGGGTGGCGCTGTGTTCTCCCATGGAAAACCGGCGCAGAGTGAAACCGTCCTTCTCCAGGTCAGCCGCATCTTCGAATAGGACGGCGGGGTCGCCTGGCCACAGCGGAATCCCCGGATGCACCACATGGGAAAGGTCGACCACCGCGGCATATGCAAGTGTGCGGCCGCCGGGCTGGCGCCCTGATGATGTGCTCATGAGATCAGTCCCGTTTGACTCGGCGCGAAGACCCGCCTAGAATACGCCAAAATTCGGGTTAGGGTACCCAAGAGACGGGATACCCTTAGACCATAAGGCCCGTGGGAGTGTAGTCACGATGAAGTTTGGCATGTTCTATGAGGTGCAGGTGCCGCGGCCCGCTCCGCCGGAAGCGGAACACCAGCGATTGCGAGAGATAGTGGACCAGGTGGTGATGGCCGAGGAGGCGGGCTTCGAGCACGTCTGGTTTGTCGAGCACCACTTCCTCACCGAGTGGGCGCACTCCAGCGCCTCCGAGGTAATGCTTGCAGTGTTAAGCCAGCACACGACCAACATGCGTCTTGGTTTTGGCGTGGTGCTGCTGCCAGTACACCACCCGCTGCACGTGGCGGTCAAGACGGCCACGTTGGACGTGATGAGTGGCGGTAGGGTCGACGTCGGTGTGGGCCGGGCGGGCAACCCCTACCAGATAACCCCCTTCGGAATCGACCTTGAAGACACCAGGGGCATCTGGGAAGAGTCTCTCAGGATGCTGCCTGGCATCTGGACACAGGAGACCTTTTCCCACCAGGGAAGGTACTTTAATGTGCCGGAGCGGGAGGTTATCCCCAAGCCAATGCAGAAGCCGCACCCGCCCCTATGGTCGGCCTGCAGCCAGGAGGACACATTCCAGATCGCGGGAGAGATGGGCCTTGGCTGCCTGTGCAACGTGCTCGGCCAATACGAGACCGTGGAACGTCGCATAGGCATCTACAAGGAAGCCTTGAAAACGGCCAACCCCGTGGGCAAGTTCGTCAACGACCAGGTAGTGGCCTCCAGCATCGGTTTTTGCGACGAAAACAAGCAGCGCGCCAGGGAGCGAGGGGCTGAGATCGCGGCCTGGAACATCAACATCAGGCTGCGCAACTACGAGCGCGGTTGGTCCGGGTTCGACACCAGAAACGTGCCCGAAGACTACCGTCACCATGTTCGACGAGTCGAGTGGGACCCGCAGATGCGCCAGGGAGTTAGCCCGGATGAAGTCCTGTCTTCAGGCCGGTTCTGCGTCGGTACTCCCGACCAGTGTATCGAGGTGATCGAAAACTACGAGCGCATCGGAGCGGACGAAATCATGCCCATATTCCAGGCTGGTCCAGCCACCGACGCCGAGGTGAAGAATTCGATTCGCCTGTTCGGTAAATACGTCATCCCCCACTTCAAGGAGAAAGACCGGCGGGCCCAGGCAGCCGCCGGCGCAACCGCCGACGATAGCAACTAAACAGTTGAGGTAAGGCAGGCGCTACAAACTGGCGCCTGCCTTACCCGGCCTATGACAGGGCCAATAGCGACCAGATGGACGGGCGAGGGTTGTTCTTGTACTGCATATATTGGTCAACCCACTCCATGGCTTCCCGGTTAGACTCGCAAGCCGTCAACTCGGTCCGTTCGGGCAGGCGTCCGTAGATGGTGGCGTCGAAGTCAGGAATTGGCCGATGGATCATGTAACCCCGATAGAATATCTTCATGTCACAAGTGCGTCCTTTAGAAAATCTGGATAGGTACTAGAGTCTTATGGGAACGCACGTATGTTCTAATAATGTGGCTCGCGAGTCAACCGTCAAATGTCATGGAATAAGATAGGCCGGAGCCCGGATTCTCTCGGGGTTAGGCTTCATTCCCAAAAAGGACGGGCGAGGAAGGGTGCGGATATCAGTTGGTCTTGCCGGATACCTCGTCAATAAATTCCCGCATGGACCGTAACTCCTGGGTCGAAGCCAGCATGTCCCGTACCATCACCTCTCCCCGCTCGATTTCGTCGTCGCCCAAGATCAATGCGTAGGGAATATTCAGCGCGTTTGCCTGGCGCATCTGACCCCGCAGCGCCCTTGAGCCGCTGCTGAGGACCGCGCCGACTCCCGCCCGGCGAAGATCAGCCGCCAGCTTGAGGGCTGCCGCCCTGGCTCCTGATCCGACGTTAGCCACCAGATACGACGGGGCTGGGACATCCGGTACAGCGACGCCGCCCCGCTGCAGATTGAGGGTCAACCGCTCCATTCCGGTGGCGAATCCTATGCCCGGCGTAGCACGGCCTCCCAATTCTTCGACCAGACCGTCGTACCTGCCGCCGCCCAAAATCGTAGACTGGCCTCCAACGTCCTGTGGTTGGACCTCGAATACTGTCCGGGTGTAGTAGTCCAGCCCACGCACCAGGCGGTGGTCCACCTGATAGGCAATCTCCATGGCCGCCAGGTACTCCCCCAACCGGTCCCAGTGGTCTTGACACGGCTGGCACAAGTGATCGGCGGAACGGGGCGCTTCATCGCCCAGCGCGTGGCAAGTCTCCACCTTGCAGTCCAGAAGCCGCAGAGGGTTGCGCTCCAGCCTGGTGAGGCAGTCCGGGCAGAGTTGCGCCCTGAGACCGGAGTAATAGTCCCTTAGCCGGGATATGTAACCGGGACGGCATTCGGGGTCGCCAATGCTGTTGACCAGGATATTGATGTCTGAAAGCCCAAGAGACCCCATGAAACGCGACGCGAACTCTATGACTTCGGCGTCGACGGACGGGTCCGGGTCTCCCAGGACCTCCAGGCCAAACTGGTGGTGCTCCCGGAACCGCCCGGCCTGGGGGCGTTCGTACCGGAACACGGGGCAGAAGTAATACATCCGCACGGGCTGGGGCAAGTTGTGCATTCCATGTTCCAGGTAAGCGCGGCATACAGGGGCAGTGCCCTCGGGACGCAAGGTAACGCTGTCCCCGCCCCGGTCCTCGAAGGTGTACATCTCCTTTTCGACTATGTCCGTACCCTCGCCAACAGACCGGATGAATAGGTCCGAGTCTTCGAATACCGGCGTGTCGATCCGGCCAAACCCGTATTCTCCGGCCAACTCCATCGCCTTGGACTCGATGTAACGCCAATACTTCTGCTGTTCCGGCAGCAGGTCGCTGGTGCCCCTGGGCGCTCTAAACAAGTGGTCTTGACCTCTTTCTCAAACGACTCCCTCGGACTGCATCACTGTTAACTCGCCGGGCGACAGGCCCCCGATTCCGCACAGGATTTCCTCGTTGTGCTCCCCCAATAGTGGCGGTGGAGCGACTGGGGTGTCCACCGAGCCTGTTAATTTGATGGGTGTGTTGACGGTGCGGAAAGGCCCCCCGAACGTGTCGCCGCTGTCTACGAACATGTTACGCGCTTCGAGGTGGGGACAATTGTCCAAGTCTTCCGTATTCTGGACCATTCCCATGGAGTAGCCGATCTCGACCAGTCTCTCCGCCACCTCCAGCTTGGGAAGATGCTGGGACCACTCCTCGATCGCGGGGACGATGTGTTCGAAGTAGAACTCTCCGCTGATGCCCAGTCCGCGGTACCGGGGATCTTCGCCTAGCTCGGGGCGTCCGATCAGTTCCCACAGCGCCACCCACTTTTCCTCGTCGCCTGCGCCGGCGAGCACGGCATAGCCGTCCTTGGCTTTTAGGACTAGCTGGGCGCTGAACATGTTCTCCCTGGCTCGCCCGGTAGTCTGTCCGGTAGCCTGGTACAGGGGCATGCTGCTGGTGGTGTGGGCAACCATGCAATCGTACATGGCCATATCCACGTGCTGTCCGCGTCCGGTCTTTCTCCGGGTCTCCAGGGCCATCATGATGCCCAGGGCCGTCCAAACGCCGGGGACCGAATCGCCTATGTTGTCACCCACCATCTGGGGTGGCCCGCCGGGAGCGCCGGTCATCTCCATCCATCCGCCCATACCCTGCACGCAAGGGTTGTTGGCCGGCCACGTGGAGTAGGGGCCGCGCAGACCCTCGGCGTCTCCGTAGCCCGTGATGCTGGCATAGACCAGGGCCGGATTTAACTCCGACAAGACTTCGTACCCCAGACCCAAACGACGCAGCGCGCCCGGACCCCAGTTGTCGAGGAGAATGTCGGATGCCCGGACCATGTTCTCAAACGCCGACTTGCACCGGGGGTCGCGCAGGTCGAGGGTCACGCTCTTCTTGTTTCGGTTCACCCCCAAGTACCGGGCGCTGACCCGGTTGCCGTTTTCGAATTCGATAAATGGGGTGTTAATGCGTGCCCGCTCACCGGTCCGGGGCCTTTCGATCTTGATCACCTCTGCGCCCATGTCGGCAAGGATCATGGAGCAGTAGGGGCCGGCGACGATGTGGGTGACGTCCAATACGCGGACCCCCTCCAGGGGGAGGGGCAGCTTTTCGCTCTCGCTAGTCATGGCAGATGGCCTACGTCTGTTCGCGAGGGATTTGGAGCCCAAGACCCGCTTCGATGTAGGTATGGGCATTCTTCACGTAAACGGCTGTGGGGTCCTTGAGCCGTTCCATGTTCTCTTCGGACAGCGCCGACACGCGGCCGGGGACGCCCAGGACCAGGGAGTTGTCGGGGATATCCGCGCCGGCCAACACCAGGGCGCAGGCGCCGACCAGGCAGTAGTTTCCAACGCGGGCGCTTTCCAGCACCGCCGAATTCATCCCCAGGAGGACGTTGCTCCCAATGACGCCGCCGTGGACCACTGCACCGTGGGTCATCAGCACATTGTCACCCAACTCCAGGTAGTCGTCGGTGTGCAGTACACAGTTGTCCTGGATGGAGCAGTTTTTGCCGATTATGATCTGACCGTAGTCGCCGCGAATTACTGCTCCCGGCCAAACGCTGGAGCCTTCACCGATGGTCACGTCTCCTACTATGTAGGCTGTCTCACTGACGAATACTGAGGGATGGATCTTCGGCGTCTTGCCGTTCAGACTGCGGATCACTGGGTCCACCTTTCCAGCTTGCAATACCAGCGTGCGGGACGGACCCCACCCCGGGAGCCTGGCCCACGTATCTGCAAACCATTACTCCTGATATTCAAAGGATACACGCAACCGGGCTGTCCTGCCACCGGGCTAATAGCCCAACAGGTCTAATACCCAGACCTTACCGTAGGCACAGAGGTGGGCCACGATCAGGAATTTTAGCGCCTTGCCTGCCCACACTACGGCGAGGAAGCGCCAGATTGGGTAGCGCAAAGCCCCGGCGGCAAGGCCGGCGATATCGAAGAAGGGGTTTGGGCACAGCGACAACAGGAACAACGGCAGCCAACCTCGCCGCTGCATCCACGGCTCCACTCGGCCGTACCAACGGCTCCGGCTAATCGCTACCTGGCTTCCATATCCGAGAAAGTAGCCGCTGAGCTCGCCCATAGTCTCAGCCGATCCGGCCACCAACCCCACGGCTATCGGATTGAGCCATACGCCGCCTGCGCAGACCGCTCCCAGGGCTGGGACCGGGATAATAAGTCCGGCGCTGGCGATCAGGGAGGCGAGGGCGATTCCGCTATAGCCAACTTGGTCCAGGGTTATCTGGTCTCGTAGCAGGTACGCGGTTCCGGTCATGGCCAGTGCGGCCAGGACCAGGGCCAGCCTCACCAGGTTGTCAGTACGCCGCCAATGGATGAGTCTGGTACGGTGGGTCGCCTGGACTACCAGCTTCCTCACCTTGGAGGGCGAGGTTCTTGGTCCAGCGCCCCTTCCAGAAACAAGGTGAGCAACTGGTTGAATTCGGCGGCCTTCTCCATGTGAGGCCAATGTCCGCATTCGGGGATAGTCTTAACGAGGCTGGACGGCAACGCATTGCGGACCGACGAGGCGTGTTCGACGGGCAGAATCAGGTCGTTCTCGCCCCAGATGGTCAGGACAGGCATCTCAAGTTGGGCCAGCCGGTCGAGGATGAACCGCTGCTCCCGCAGCCCCGCGTAGTTGATGCTGGAGCGAATGGACCGCAGCAGGGCGCGCCGGGAGCCTGGAAGAGACCGTACACGGTCCAACTCCGAGAATACCTCGTCGGCCACGGGTGGAGTCCGGTGGAACAGCATCTTCCGGTTGAGTTGCCCAACGCTCTGCAACCAGGGCTGATAGATGATCTCTCCCAACACGGGGAGGGAGACGAGCCGGAGAAACCAGGTCATGTCGCGTCCAAGTCCTCCGGCTGCCACCAAGATCAACCTTTCGACCCGCTTGGGATACTCCAGAGCGTAGAGCGCCGCCACCAACCCACCGGCGGAGTTGCCCACCAGGGCCGCCCGCTCAACACCCGCGGCGGTCAAGAACCTGTCAATCAGGTCGGCCCCGGCCAACGGGTCGTAGTTGATGGACTCAGGCTTGTCCGAATCGCCGTGTCCGGGCAGGTCGGGCGCGAATACGCGAAAGCCGGCGTCGGCCAAAGGCTGGATATTTTCGTACCACGTGACGTGGGACGCTCCCAAGCCATGTACCAGGACCAGTGCCGGGCCCACGCCGGCTTCCACGTAGTGGACGTTGACGCCGTCCAAGTTTACGGTCTTGTGTTCCACTCTATGAATCCCAGGCTGCATTCGGCTTCGAAGGGGACGGCATGGTCTAGGCCGTTTGGGCAGCCGGTTCGGAGATGTCTAAGACAAGTCCCCCGTCACCGGCGTCTACTACAACGTGATCGCCTTCCCGCAGGCCGCCTGCCAGGATCCGCTTTGACAGGGCATTCTCCAGATGACGCTGGACGGCGCGGCGCGGCGGGCGCGCCCCGTATTCCGGATCGAATCCTTCCTCGGCCAACCACAGGGCGGCTTCGGGTGTAAGCTCAAAGGTGATTCCTCTGTCCATCAACCTTTCCTGTACGTCCTTGACCATAAGCCCGACGACCTGAACGATCTGTTCCTGGGTCAAGGGCTGGAAGACGATGATTTCGTCGATCCGGTTTAGGAACTCAGGACGGACGGCCCGCTTCAGGGCATCGTTGACCGACTCGCGCAGGCGCTCCTCGTTCGAGCTATGACCGTTGGCGTCGGTGCGGAACCCGAAGGACTGGCGTCTGAACCCTTCGGTCCCGAGATTACTGGTCATTATAATTACCGTATTGCGGAAATCAACGGTGCGTCCGTGCCCATCGGTGAGGCGCCCGTCCTCCAGGATTTGCAGAAGGATGTTTAGAACGTCCGGGTGGGCCTTCTCAATCTCGTCGAAGAGTAGCACCCGGTAAGGACGCCTACGCACGGCCTCGGTCAACTGCCCCGCCTCATCGTAGCCGACGTAGCCGACGTAGCCGGGAGGCGCGCCGGTCAACCGCGAAACGGTATGCTTTTCCATGTACTCCGACATGTCGACTCGCACCATGTTGCTCTCGTCGTCGAAGAGGTACTCGGCAAGGGCCTTGGCCAATTCCGTCTTGCCAACACCCGTTGGCCCGAGGAAAATGAAACTACCGATGGGGCGTCTGGGGTCGCTTAGGCCGGACCTGGACCGGCGGATGGCTTCCGAAACAGCCCTGACAGCCTCTTCCTTCCCAATGAGGCGCTGGTGCAGCCCCTCCTCCATGTTGACCAGCCGCTCGCCCTCCCCTTCCAACATTCTCCCCGCAGGGATGCCGGTCCACTTGGATAGAAGTTCGGCGATGTCGTTCTCGTCCACCACCATGTCCAAGACCCGGTTTCCCAAGGTCTCCTGTTTTGCCTTGTTGAACTCCTCTTCCAGCCTGAGCCGTTCCGTGCGGAGCTGTGCCGCCCGCTCGTACTCCGAGCGCTGGGACGCCGCTTCCTCCTGGTCGGCGAGCCGGTGGATTTTGTCCTCGGTGTCTTTGAGATCTTGTGGAAGACTTTCCGAGTCTATCCGCAGCTTGCTGGCTGCCTCGTCGATGAAGTCCACCGCCTTGTCCGGCAAGTGCCTGTCAGCAATGTAGCGGTCGCTGAGACGGGCAGCGGCGCTCAAGGCAGAGTCGTCTATCTTAACCTTGTGATGGGCCTCGTAGCGTGCCGGAGCACCCGAAGAATCTCCAGTGTCTCCTCCGCCGAGGGTTCTTCCAGATAGATGGGCTGGAAACGCCGTTCCAGGGCGGCGTCCTTTTCAATGTAACGGCGGTACTCGTCAGTGGTGGTTGCGCCGATGCACTGGAGCTCGCCCCTTGCCAGGGCTGGCTTGAGCATGTTGTTGGCGTCGATACCGCCTTCCGCCGCGCCTGCTCCAACCATGGTATGAATTTCATCCAAAAACAGTATGATCTCTCCCCGGGCCTCCTTGATTTCGTCCATAACGGACTTCAGCCGCTCCTCGAACTCGCCGCGGAACTTGGACCCAGCTACCAGCAAGCCCATGTCCAGGGCCAGCACCCGGCGGCCTGCCAGGGAGTTTGGCACGTCTCCGGACACGATTCGGGACGCCAACCCCTCGGCAATGGCTGTCTTGCCCACACCTGCCTCTCCGATGATGACCGGGTTGTTCTTACGCCGCCGCGTTAGAGTTTGCATGACCCGGCGGATCTCATAATCCCTTCCCACCACTGGGTCCAGCTTCCCTTCGCCAGCCAGTTTGGTCAGATCGACGGTGTACTTTTCCAGGGAGCGGTAATGACTCTCGGCCCTTGGGTCGTCAACACGGCGGCTGCCCCGGATGCCCTTCAGCGCCTCGTATACTCTCTCCGCGGCAATCCTGAAAGAATTCGGGATTGCCGCGGAGTCGCCCTGGGTGTCTTTTACGGCGGATATAAGAAGGTGTTCGGTCCCGATGTACTCATCGCTGAGCCGGTCTGCTTCGGCCTTTGCGTTGTCTAGCAGCGCCGCCGCTCTGGGTGTGGTGTAGATTTGGGCGCTCTGGTTGGTAACCCTGGGTGCAGCTTCCAAGACGTGGCGAAGCCGCGCCTTGACTGTCTCGGTGGGAATACCCAATTCGGAGAGAATGTCTGTGGGTAGTCCGTGTTCCAGTTCTAGCAGCGACAACAGGATGTGCTCAACGTCCCATTGGCTGTGGCGGTAACGCCGCATCAACTCCTGGGAGTTGGCGATTACTTCACGAGCTTGCTCGGTGAATTGCTCGGGTCTCAATACCATCGTGACACCTCCTGTCACTATCGGTCTGTTATGCGCCGGTCCTGGTGTTGGCGGTCCCGGACCGGAGCCGGTTGACGGCTTGTGTGAGTTGCTGGACCTCCGACTCCAGTTCTTCGATTCGGGCCATAAGTTTCATGGCTATTTCAGCCCCGGCCAGGTTTACGCCCATATCTTCGGTGAGGGTCTTAATCCGGTTCAGCCGCTCGATATCGGCCACCGAGTAGAGCCGTTGCCTCCCAACCGTCCGGGAAGGCCAGATGAGGCCGACGCGCTCGTAATACCGGAGGGTCTGGGCGTGCAGACCCACCATTCGGGCTGCCACGCTTATGACGAAACATGGTTCTTCCTTCAACCGGTCGTCTCTGGTCACGGTTGATCTCCCCTCTGAGACCGGATATCTCGGAAGCGGCGGATTAGCCCTTTCTCTTCGTCGCTGAGTCCGGTGGGCAACTTCACCTTAACCGTGGCGAAGAGGTCGCCCCGGGATTTGGGGTTGTTCAACGACGGCATACCCTGACCGGCCAGGCGGAACCGCCGGCCGTTCTGCGTTTCCGGTGGTATCGTCAATGCCAGGCGCCCGGTCAAGGTCTGCACGGTCAGGTCGGTCCCCAGAATGGCGTCCTCCAGGGAGGCTTCAACCTCCGTGTACAGGTCCCGTCCCTGGCGCTGAATGCGCGGGTGCTCCTTAACCGACACCACCAGGTATAGGTCTCTGGACGACTTGCCGTCGGGCGAAATACGGATCCTTGAGCCGTTGTCGACCCCCGCGGGAATTTTGACCTCCAACCTCCTGCCGTCGGCCAGATCGACCACCCTGGCCGTTCCCAGGTAGGCTTCTTCCAAGGTTACCTCGGCGCTATACTCCGTAGGCGGGGCTTGACGAGCGTGGTTCCGCATGTTGCGAAATAGGCCGTCGAAAATCCCCCCGGGGTCGGTATCGAAATCGACGTCCGGTTGCGAACGCATGTCGGTGGACCAGTGGAACGTGGGTTCCTGTTGGCGGCGGGCGGCGTTCTCGTCGATCTGGGCGGCATGTTCCCAGTCATCGCCGTACCGGTCGTACTTGCGGCGCTTATCCGCATCCGACAAGACGCCGTAGGCCTCATTGATCTCCTTGAATTTTTCCTCCGAGGCCTTGTCCCCCTTATTGACATCGGGGTGGTATTGGCGGGCGAGGCGCCGGTAGGACTTCCGGACGTCGTTTTGGGACGCAGTCCTGGGAATTTCCAGTCGATCGTAGTAATTGCTCATAGCTGACGGCTCCTATGTGCTTCAAGAGCATTATAGCTATGGTGCGTGTATTTATCAATAATACTGCTTGTATAACCATAGTGATAGTTGAGTGACTATCAATAAAGTTAGTGCAGATGAATTGCTCCGGTTATTCCAAGAGAGTGAGCTAGGGTCTGTGGACAATCAGAAATCAAAGGGGTATAGTTGACGCGCCACAGTCCCTGAACAGTTCAACCTCTCATAGTCGAAGGTATTGCGTAAGCCCGATAGGGGGTTTGGCCTCGTGCCCCCTTGCGAGGCTTACGCACTGGACCAGGCGACTGTGGCAAGTAGCCAAATCCTACTTGTAAGGGGGTTCCCCAATGGGTATCACAGGAATGGTCCTCGGCATTGTGGCGTTAATCTTCGGATTCATCCCGGTTGTAGGTGCGTTCATAGCCTTTCCCTGTATTGCGGTAGGACTGCCGCTTGCCGCCATTGGGTTCTTCAGGAACCGGAAGACTGGACAGGGAACCGGAATGTCCATTACCGGCATGGCAACCAATGTTGTCGCGTTGGTGGTAGTCATTGTCTGGCTAGCCGCTTTTGGAGCCGCTATTAGCGATGTCAGCGATGATTTGGACTCTCGTGACTACATCCTGCCAACGTTCAGTGGCTTCGGCAGTATAGACGAGAGCGTCAAGGACAATGTGGGGATGATGGGTCCGCGTCCCACAGATGCGGAGATTCGCCGCGCTTGTCAGGCCCTACGCAATGCCGGTTGGGATTACATGTCAATGGGCATGGGTGCGGACATGAGGTCCACGACGATTGCAGCGTCCATGACTATGTTCGCATCAGGCGAGGAACTGGTCAATTACTGCAACAGTAAGTAGAGAGCAAATGGACTATACCGGCGGAGAGGAGCAGCAATGACCACGGCCCGGAGTAGTCTACTCCGGGCCGTGGTCATTGCTGTGGGTCCTGAGAGGCTAGCGCCGCCGCACGGAGACCCGCACGGTCTGGCGAATAACGGGCTGACGAGGTGGCCGGCTGGAGGTCACTCGGACCTTGACCCGGCGAACCACACGGGTCTTTACGATGATCTTACCCATGAGTATCACCTTCAGATGATCTCACCGTCGGGCGGCTCGACTAAACCTATGGCAGTTCCCCAGGCTTCCGTGTACAATCGCACACGGCTGTGGCAGCCTTTGGGAACTCCCGCCAGTGGCGGTCCCATGAAAATAGGCCCCGTTGGAAGAAACTCCAGCGGGGCCTATTGACAGAGCCTATTTGGGAGAGGTAACCTGTTCTTGTTGCGGAGACAAGTTAGCTTCCCTGAAGGCCCTGGCGTTGCCACGCTGGGGTTTTCTATTTGGTAAGATTATCAGCCCATATAATGTAGCTGTCAATCTTGTTGGCTACTATATCCGGTAGATTATCCCCTTTATCCTCCCCAGGCCGGAATCCCCCTCGGCCGAATCTCCTTCGTCTCCAGAAACCAGTCCGCCAGGCTGATAAACGCTTCGAAGCTTTCCCCTAGCTTGCAGTAGCGGGTTGCGATTCCCCGGAACTGCTTCAAACGGGCAAAGTAATTCTCCACCCTGTGCCGGGTCTTATAACTCTCCTTATCGTACTCGTACTGGACCTTCCGGTTTGATTTGGGAGGGATAGTTGCTATAATCCCGTCCGTGGTGAGCGACAAGCGGATGGGGTTTGTATCGTAGGCTTTGTCTGCTATTAGTTCATCCGTCTGGACGCCGTTGAGAAGAGTTGACAGCTCCTTGTTCTCAGCGGCGTTCCCTGGTTTTATGGTGAACCTGACCAGTCGTCCGGTCCTGTCCACCAATGCCATTAACTTCGTATTCAGCCCGCCTCGACTCCGGCCGATGGACTGTCTTGTTGCCGATTCATCAGGCGGGCAACCTCTTTTGGGGCGCCTGTAGCATGTTGGTGGACTTTGACAAAACTCCCGTCTACCATGACGCTCCGAAGGTCGGGGTCGCCGTTGGCGGCTTCAAAGATGCGGTCGAAGACCCCGTTCTTGGCCCAGCGGCGGAAGCGGCGATGGACGGTATTCCAATGGCCGTAGGTGTCGGGCATATCGCGCCAAGGACAGCCGGTCCGCATTACCCATAGAATGCCTTCGAGCGTCTTCCGGTTGTCTTGGCCGCTACGTCCTGGGGAACCGGCCTTTCCCGAGAGCAAGGGGGCGATGAGGTCCCATTGATGGTCGGTCAGCATTGCACGTGCCATAAAACCTCCATTATCATGATATTATTCATGGATAGAGACTGATTGTCCACAGACCCTAGCACACGGATGGAATAGGGGAACCTTTGGACTCGGGTGAATGACGCGGTAACGCCAGGGGCATAGGGTGATCGGTCGGAATATTAGGCGCAACGACGGCGGGGGAAAAGGCCAGGGCTTGCCGGGGTAATTTGCGGAAGGGGGCTACGAAAGAGGAAAACCACGCAGCCCCCGGTCCGGGGGCGCCTGGGGGTTAGACGCCCACGGGAAGAGGGGAAGAAAAATGCGCCTAATGTCTAGGACAGTGGGTACACCAAACCCCTCATACAAACGAATATACGCCCTGAAAGCAAGTCTGGATTCACGCCGAATGGCGCGGCCTGTTGAGTGGACCGAAATAGGAGAGATGGTCGAGGCAGGCCAGCGAGTCTATTCCGTTGGCTTCTGTCCGGGGGAGCTCCCGCGACCGCGCATCCCGGCCCTTGCCGGATGCCTAACCCACTCGTCCTGCGCGTAGCGCAGCGTAGTCGAAGGACCACCCAACCTAACCCCAACCCAGCGCATTCGAAGGACCCACCCCGGAATCCCACTGACATCATCCCCTTCCCATCCCCGGTGTCACTTCCCTACCATCACTATTGCCAAACATCAGCCACCACCAAAAACCTATTCCCCCAAGGAGGCGAATGCCCCCAAATGGCACAATATGTCCCCAAACACAAAACTCCAGCCCTTATCAGCGTAGGAGATACGACCGCATCTATCCTCCGATCCTCCCAACCCGTCTTTCCGGGGTTGGAGCCCGTCTCCGAAGTCTTAAAGTCAACGTGATACGCAATATAAGCTGGCATATGTGGACTATAACAACAACGGAACATGGTTAATGCGGGTGGTAACGAGCCCACACATGGTATTTCCTAAACCGCCTGGACTTCTGGGACGCTCTCGTTCACCCGGAATCCAGATGATCTTGGTATCGGGAACGTTCCGGCCCCTTACCATCTCGGCATCCTCGCTTTCGCGGGAATGCCTGAAACACTCTAGGGTGTGTTGATATTTCATTATAATGGCCGTATGTCAAACATCAGACTATCACCAGAAAAGTGGGCCAGGATTCTCGATTTCTTGCGTGGCTGTACCGGCCTGTACGTCGGCCAGGAAGCGGATGGTCGGCGTTTTGTCGAGGCCGTCCTATGGATTAACCGATCTGGGGCCCAGTGGCGGCTGCTTCCGGCCGAATACGGGAATTGGAACACCGTCTACAAAAGATTCGCCCGTTGGACTGACCAAGGGGTCTGGGAACAAATGCATCAACATTTCTCCGACGACCCGGACATGGAATACCTGATCATTGACAGCACGGTGGTCCGGGCTCACCCTTGCGCGGCGGGAGCTCCGCAAAAAACGGTGGCCAGGCTTCTCAGGCCCTGGGCCGGAGCCGAGGCGGGTTCAGCACCAAGATTCACGTGAGCGTGGACGGCTTGGGCAACCCCTTGCGATTCATCCTGACCGGAGGGCAACAGCACGACATCACCCAGGCGGAGGGGTTAATCGCCGGTTATGCTGGCGAGCACGTACTGGCCGACAAAGGGTACGATGCCCGGGAGTTTCGCCGACACATTCTGGAACTGGGTATGAATCCGGTCATTCCGCCTCGCTCGAACCGCAAGGAACCCGCCGGCTATGACCGGCATCTGTACCGGGAGCGTCATCTGGTCGAATGCTTCATTAACAAGATAAAGCACTATCGCCGGATATTTCCCCGGTTTGAGAAGCTGGACGCCCGATACCTGGGCTTCCTGCATTTCACCGCCGCTCTCATCTGGTTACGGTGAAATGTCAACAGAACCTAGTCTGGAGAACAGTCGAAAGACCCGGGAGGCATGCCGGCAGGGCTTTTCGATTATGACCGCAACCGGCTCCATCGTCGTCCCAGCGAAAAGCCTGCCCACGGCTCGAACGGGGGCTGGAACCCGGAAATGCTCAGGTGTCTGAACGAAATTCCAAGGGAGGGTTCCTGGATTCCGGCTCAAGGCCTGCCCCGTACTGGATACGGGGGCAGGAATGACGGTTGGGGTAGTAGCGGCGCAGGAGCGTCCTTGATCCAGATAATCGAATGATTCTGGGCATGCCGGAGTACGGTTGTTTGTGGCCTGACCTGATGCTAAAATCTAAAGCGTACCAAGTGTGCATCTTGGTTGATCGTTCCCGAGTAGCTCAGCGGTAGAGCGGGCGGCTGTTAACCGCTAGGTCGCAGGTTCGAATCCTGCCTCGGGAGCCACAGATACGAAACAGGCGTTCATAGTCGGCAAACTATGAATGGTTATATCGGAGGCTATTTCCCGGTCCAAAGCTGGGCCACGCTCAGCAGTAACCGGGAGGTTGCCGGAAACCCTCGATAATTACCTCCGCTATCACCGCATCGAAGGCAGCACTGACGCGACCGTCAAGTTCTCCAACAAGGAACCCAGACTCTTTCTCCGGGCGCCCCTCCATCCTGCCAGTCCCTCGCCGATCTGACATCCCTTCACATCTTCGAGCACCTCGGCGGGATGAAGGATCGCGATCTGGCGCCCCGCACGATCCGCAGCCGGTGTCAGGCGATCAGGACCTGGCTGAACTGGTGCGTAAGTTGGGGGATACAGGACACTTGCCACATCTTCCGCCGGACCTTCGTGGCCCACGCGACACGCCAAGGGGTTACCCGGCCTTTCGTTCAGGCTGTCGCGGGATGGTCGGCTCCGCACATGCTGGACCAGTACGTGGCGGCCATGGAAGCTGAGCAGGGGGCGATAGAGGCATTCAGGGGCTTTTGGCCCTTCGGCGGCGAACTCTCCTGGGTGACAGGTCCCCAGCCTCGGTCTTTGGGCTGACAGATCCGACTTGCTCGTTGGTGTGCCCATTGCCTACAGTTATCTGGAGGAGAGCAGGACTGGTGGGATAGCTTGTGACCAGGAATCGGAGGACAGGAAACGCTCAGCCAGCCCTTAGTATGCTCATACGAGTCGTCGAGGACGAAAAGGGCGAACCAATCTCGCTAGGACTCGACGGTGAATGGGCAGCGGTGGGCTTCGTGGAGTCTGCCCTGGACACGAAGGGGATGATGATGGCCGGAGAGCAAGTGGTCAAATCTTATTTCCTGCTTACGTCATCGTCCTGGTAGGCCCAGCACCACGGCGTCTCCGTCCACCGCCTCCGAAACCCAAATTCATCGCCAGCCACCCTGTTGGAGGCCGCCCTGTCGGAGGCGACGAAGCTGACTCCCTCCGAGGTGCGGGGGCATCCACCTCCGCGTTCCCATGCCCGCCACTCACGACTGGCATTAAGACGGGGAGATGCTACATGACCGGCGGCTCGCGCCTTATCAGGTGGACCTAAGGGAGCTGTACGCAGTACCACGTTTGAGTCGGTGGTGCGGTTGTGATGCGGTATCTGCCCACACCAGTATTGTGTCAGCGAAGGGTGCAGGTAACGAAGCAAACCGAATGGTCGTTGCGGTTTCTCGACCCGTTGCCCAAAGAATTCTAAATCGTATGAATTACATAGGTCGACAAAATGCCTGGAAAGGGAAACTCAACGTTGGTGTTGGTAGCAAACGCTAGGACTACACCGAAGGCACTCCCCTCTCCCTCCAGCAGGACTTTCTTCCACGGCCGGATATGGCCCGGATGGAACTCGTACCGGACAGCTAATTGGGCCACCGTTTCCTCGCCCTTGACCGCTTCCAGAGCCTGCCCCGGCCCAGGCCAGGGGCCACTTTCGCCTTAAATGATGCGCTGTGCTTTCTCCGTTCTTTTGACACGTCTTGCTCCTCCTTGACAGCCACCGCCGTCTTTAGTTTAGGAGCAGAAATCTCACTTAACCGCCTGTCCGAATTCCCGGGTCCACCTCGAGCCCTAATCCAAAAATAGGGCTTTAGCGTTTATCACCTTACTCGCTTACTCGCTTACTCGCGGACCGCAGCCGAGTCGTGCACCGTTAGTTCGGTCCAAAACCCATGGTCGGTCCCCGAACCGTCGTCCCCCGGTTTTGGTTGTTAGCGCGAATTAGACTGAAGACCCACCACCAACTCGAAAGTCTGTAATACAGTACCGCACGGCTCACCATCATTGCTGCTCTGGACCTGTTCCAGGCGTGTATCAAGTCACCAGTGTAGAATGGACCCAGTCATCTTGTGGAATGTGAAACATGCGGACAGGGGCTGAGTACAAAGAGAGTCTACGCGATGGGCGCAACGTATGGGTGGTGGGGGAAGGCGCTGTGGCAGACGTCACGACCCACCCGGCGACCAGGAGGATTGCAAAGTCAGGAAACTCGCCCGAATAGTTGGGCGATGGTCTGCGTTGGGCGGAAGGCGCAAGTCTTGGCTCGCAGGGGCATGGACATCCGGGCAGGAAACCATCCTTCCAGGCGCAGCGCGTTCAACCCGGTGTTGACCAAGGTGGCGTATACTTCGCCCAGACCCGGACGGCGCAGCGTGTGGACGTCCTCATCCCAGCTGCGGTCCTTCACGTGATGCAGGCTGTTCTCAACGCTCCAGTGGTTGCGAAACACTCGAAGCAGTTCCTTTGGCCTGCACTGCCGGGAACTCAGGCTGGTCAGCAGATACCAGCGCTCCCGGCTCACCTCCCCGGTGGCTATATCCACGCTCTCCTTCTCCACCATCGCACCCTGCCGCGCCCCGGGAAATCCCAACTCATCCCGGATGTAGCCGCCCAGCAGGGCATCGGTCCAAATCCGCCGTCTCTCAATCGCCCCCGCTTTTTTTCCAGGGTCTCCGCCTGCGGCTCCCCCAACTCCTCTGCGGCAAACCCGTCGGCCAATGCGGCCAGCGCCTCAGGCTGGTTCCCCTTGATTCGCACCAGGTAGTCCCGCCCCTGGCTGACTATGGCCTGGCACAGGCCCCGCTCCGCATAGAGGGCGTCCATGGTCAGCAGCCGCAGCCCGGGATAACGCTCGAACAATGGCCCCAGTTGCTCCCGCAACACCCCGGGTTCGTAACGCTTTTCCGACGCCGGCCACTGGGCCAGGCACAACTTCAGGTCATGGGCCAGCACGTTCACCATCACCAGGGGATTCCCGTTGGCGTCCCTGGACTGCTTGGCCCACTTGCCGTCCACCGAGGCGTCCAGTTCCCGGTCCGCCACCACGCGGGCCGCCCAGCCGGTCAGGGCGCCCTGCAACTGCTCGCGGGAGACTCCTGCCAAGGTGCGCGAGATGGTGGTGGCGTGGGGCGGGTGGTCCCGGAGAAACCCCAAGGGCTCCTTCAGCGCCGGCCAGTTCATCCTGGCGAAGAGGGCGATGTGGGCCATGGTGGTCTGACCGCAGACCAAGCCCAGCAGGGTCAGACGCAGAATGGCTTGAAAGGGATGTCTGACCCCTCTGGCCCTCCTGGGGTCCGGCACCTGCTCCAAGCACTCGAACAGAGATTCCGCCGCCTCCATATCCGCACACTCCCGTCTCTCACTTCCCTGTCTTTATAAACTCCCCTCCCTGACTTTGCAATCGTCCTGACCCGGCGACGTCGGCGATGGTGGATGAGTACGCCGCGGGTATGATCGCCACTTCGACGCCGACTGGCAGGACATCCTTCTGACCGGGCCTGATGGAAACGGCCAGCGATATCCTCTCGCGCTTACCCCTCCGAAGACGTCTACGGATTTGAGAAGCCTGGGGAAGGCGATTAGCGCGGTGCATTTCTTGACCGGTGGGAACATGACTCACACCCCAGGCTACGGCGCCTTGATAGCCCTGGGGATGCTGAATGTTCTCAAGCGGCTGAACAACTCCTCCGAGGAGATTGAGGCGGCTGAGGCGTATCGGGAATCTCTGGCTAACAGCGGCAGGTTTTTGACCTTCGCCGGAGGTGGTCCTTTAATTGGGACACGGCTCCGCCAGGCTGAGAGCGAGCGGGTGGCGCTCCGTCTGGTTAGCGAAACCGCTGAAGGTATCGTGGTCAGTGGCAAGGTACAGATGCACACCAGTACACCCTTCGCCGAGGACTTGCTGATCACCAGCAGGGATGAGCTGCCACCGGGCAGCGGGAGGTGGCTTTGGTTCATCGTTCCAGTGAATAGCCGCGGGATTCGAGTTGTGGCCCGCCGGCCTGTCGCCAAGTCCAGGAATCCATTCCTATCACCGTTGAGCAGCCGGTTTGATGAACTAGACTCCATGGTGTGGCTGGAGGACGTTTTCGTCCCTCGCTCTCGCGTTTTTACCGGGGAGCGCCTTAACCAACCTCGGCGCCATTCGCTAATATCCTGGCTGCTCTGGCATCATAGCTACGGTTGGCTCGCCAAAGCTGAGTTGACACTGGGTCTAGCGCTTGCCTTAGCTGAAGTCATGGGCCTCAAGGAAAATCCCCAGACCATCGAGCAGCTAGTCGAACTGACCGTCAACGTCCAGACCACCCGCACCTGCATGACGGCCGCGGAGCTGGAGCCGGAGACGACGGAGAGCGGCCACGCCCTTCCAAACCAGCTCCATGTGGCCGCTGCAGGAATCAACACCCTCAAAGTCCGCCAACGAATGTCTGAAATCCTGCGCGGCCTTCCCGGATCGTCGTTGGTTAGCGCCCCTGCCGACACCGACTTTGCAGACCCGGAGATGGCCGCCGAACTGGAAGACGCCTTTGGCGGGGGCGGCTACACTGCGCTGCAACGAGCGGCGCTGTTGCAGCTCGCCTGGGACCAGGTTTCGTCTGGTTTGGACGGACGGGAGGCGGTTTTCGAGCTCCATGCCAGTGGTGGGCTGGAGGCGTGGCGGGGCCGGTTGCGGGCCTGGTTTGATAGCTACAATGAGCTGGCCAACGGCGTCAAGGAGTTTATCGACGTGGACATGCCGCCCATGGACCTTACCAGCTTGCAGGAAGTACAGAACGCGCCGCGTCGAGTGCCCCGATCAACGCCGGGAAGCTAATGATACTCCGAACAACTCTGCTGGGATCTGGCGTAGCAAGGGTAGAAAAGCCATGCCGGTGGGGGTAGTGAGAGTTGATGGATCAGCCGGCGTTTGCGGGCCTGGACTCCACGGCGACGAAGCAGTCACGGAGGTTTCGTTCCTCACAGAACCTCGTCGTCAGTCTCTCTTCCCACACGCTCGGAACCAGAATTAGAACGATGTCGGGGCGGCGGGTGTAGTCGTACTCCGCTATGGCTCTCAGCCGGTCGTAGAGCGACCGGCGCCGCAGGGCCGGGCCCCTGCTGGCGCACCACGCCGAACGTTCGGCCGTCGTGGAGGGTGATGGTGGCGTCGAAGCGGCCCCGGCGGTGGAACTCCACGTGGGATCTGAGGCCGTCGATGCCGGGGGAGAGCGAGGCGGCGATTCGGTAGACGGCGGCCACCGCGTCCATCCTGCGGATGAGCAGCGCCAGCCATTCTCTGGACACGGGGTATGCCCGCACGAAGTCCGAGGAGGTCTCGAAGCCGAGGGCCCTGGCAGCCTCGCGGATGCCGTTGGCCGTCAGGTGGTATCTCTGGCTCGAAGGCAGGTGGGCAGTGCCGTGACTCACCCTCCCGACGATGCTGTCCGTAAGCAGGCCGGTCAGTGCGCGGTGGACCGTCGCCGGAGCTTCGCCGAGGATACCGGCTAGTTCTGCCGTGTCGATGAACGGCATCCGGCTGAGGGAATCGAGTAGCCGTTGGTCGGAAGGCGCCATGTGTCGAGCGTAGCAAAAGAGGGGCGCGCTGTGCATCCGTCACATGGCAGCGCCGGTGTGTGGGAAGGCAGCGGACGCCGTTCTCCTGGGCCGAGTTCATGGCCGAGGAGCCGTTCAAGCCCAAGGTCCGCAGCCGGAAGCCAAAGCCCGCAGCCGCGTCCCTGTTCGAGTGGGCGCTCGCCCTTGAGCAGGACCGGGAGCGGGAGGCGGAGCCGGTCGGCGCGGGGCGCTAGGCCGCAACACACAGGGGGAGGAACACCGAATCGCGGTGTTCCTCCCCCTGCACGGCCATGTATGCGGCCTTTTTTGCGTTTCAGCCCGCTCGGTTCATGTGTGCGGCCCTTTTCTGTTGCCCATTTTCCGGTGGGGCATTGATTCCTCTTCTTCGTTCGCCCTCTTCTGCGTCAGATGGTCCATCTGGGGAAGCGGCAGGCATCGAAGCCAATAAGAGGAAACTCACTCTGGACCTGGCCTCCACCCTTCAACGTCGGCTGAAGGTCTGGCGGTCAAGGGCGTCAGCATGCACCGGAGCGGTCAAACCGCCGTCGACCGGGAGGCCGACGGAAGGAGAGGCTGACACCCGTTTCTCGGCAGCGCTATGCGCCATAGGCAACACGCGCTGGGAGCGCCTCCAGGACGATATGCCGTCCGCCCCCGGCTGAGGTCGGGTCGCGTGGCTTCAGCAGAAGGGCAGAGGGTCAGGGTCGTTGCGCAACCGGCGTTCCAGGCTGCTTGGCACGCACCCGCTCAAGTCGTTGCCTTGGAGGGTCAGCCTTGTCAGGTAGGACAGGCTGCCCAGCTCCGGCGGTATCTCCCCGAACAAGTCGTGGTGGCTGAGATCCAACCCTATAACGCGCCCATCGTCGTCAGTTTTGACGCCGGACCATTCGCTGAGGGGCGCGTCGCTCAGCAAGTTTTTCCAGTTCCAAACGTATATTGCGTTGTAGAGGGCAACCAGCGCTTCCCGGTCCGTTTCGACGGAGCCGGAGGCCGCGGGCGGCGCTGTCGTAGCCGTAGGTCGCGGCGCAACGGTGGCAGTGGGCGCGTCCACTGACCCTGGCGTAGAAGGCGTCTGTGCGGGGGAGGCCGACGTCTCCGTTGGGGTGGATGCGGTCCGGTCAGGGCCGGTCCCGGCGTCCGGCTCATCAGAGCCGCAGGCCGCGAGCGCTGCCGTAAGGGCCAGGGTAAGGACAACGCTCAACAGGTTCACATATCTTGTCGTGCGTGTACGGGTAATTTTCCTTCTTTCCCGGTCTTGACTAGCACCAGATATACACAGATTAGCACGGATAGTATAGCGGAGTCGCTATGGGGGCGCTATGGGTGTCAATGCTGAGACACCCGTTTCGACCCGTTTCGCTACTCCCAAATATGTGTTGGTATGTCGGCTTCGGCAGGGATGAGCGGGCGCCCCATGCGCAATACCCAACACAACCCGGGAATACCAAAAGCGGTGTTCCTAACGTGTGTTGAGTATGGCGCACCACACCGCCCATCCTGAGCCTATCTGTTTCAAACCAGCAGAGGGTCGGGAAGTCGGGCTGGTGGAGGCCGGTCTGAACCAACCTGGGATAGCAGATAGGCATGTCGATGCCCTCCTTAACCCTATTGGCCACCGACGCCTCTCGCCACTCCGGGACACCGCCTCGGCCTTCATCACCGACACGCGGGAACCGTGTCGGTGATGATGCCGTCTATCCTCTCGGTGATGTCCATGGTGCAGGCGTGGGTGGAGTAGGCCAGCGCCCGGCGTCTCTCCACCCGCTCGGTGGCCACCAAGTCGATGAGCGCCTGCTCATTGGGATAGACCCGCTCCTGAGGAACTCTCCCAGTAGGGCAGCACTAGTGTGGTGTAACTGAAGTTAATTGTAATAGTATTCGCGATGAGGTATCCTCCGGGTTAGCAGCCCAGAGGAGGATGACCATGGCAATCGGACGACCAATGCCGCCGCTAATTTTGGATGACGTGGAGCGTGAAACCTTGGAACGGTGGGTTCGTCGTCCGAAAACGGCGCAAGCTTTGGCGCTGCGGGCCAGAATGATTTTGGGCTGTGCCGAAGGCCGCAGCAATACCACGGTGGGCACCGACCTGGGAGTGTCCGATGAGACGGTGGGGAAGTGGGGTTCTCGCTTCCTGGAACGGAGGCTGGACGGACTGCCGGACGAACCGCGCAGCGGACGGCCTCGAGCGGTTACCGATGACGACGTGGAGCGTGTTATTACGCTGACGCTGGAGACCGCGCCCCGGGACGCGACCCATTGGAGCACCCGGTCCATGGCCCAGCGCAGCGGGCTGAGCCACAACACGGTCAGCCGCATCTGGCGGGCCTTCGGATTGCAGCCCCACCGCACGGAGACCTTCAAGTTGTCGTCGGACCCCTTCTTCATCGAGAAGGTCAGGGACGTTGTAGGGCTATACCTGAATCCACCGGATCGGGCGTTGGTCCTGTGCGTGGACGAGAAGTCCCAGATCCAGGCGTTGGATCGCACCCGTCCGCTATTGCCCATGCGCCCGGGACAAGTGGAACGGCGCACCCATGATTACCTGCGTCACGGCGCCACTTCGCTGTTCGCCGCCTTAGACACCAGGACCGGCAAGGTGATTGGTCGTTGCCACCAACGGCGCCGGGCCGTGGAGTTCCGCAAATTCCTCGATACCATCGAGGCCGAGGTGCCCGCCGACCTCGACGTCCACCTGATCGCGGACAACTACGCCACCCACAAGACGGCGCTGATCCGGAACTGGTTTGCCAAGCGGCCCCGCTTCCATATGCACTTCACACCCACCAGCGCCTCCTGGCTGAACCTGGTGGAGCGCTGGTTCGGTCTGCTCACCGAAAAGCAGTTGCGCCGCGGCGTGCATCAGAGCAGCGCCGAACTGGAGACTGCCATCTACCGCTACCTGGACGTCACCAACGAAGACCCCAAACCTTTTGTCTGGACCAAGACCGCCGACCAAATCCTGGCCAACGTCGCCCGCTTTTGCCAGCGAACTTTGAATACAGGACACTAGGGCCTGACTAAAAGTCCAGAACGAACCGCAGTGTGAAAGTTCTTGATTTCGTCAAGTCCGGTGGGCTAGTGGGGACCGGAGGCGGTAGTGGAGTTGACGGGTGTTGAAATCCTCGGCGGTTCTCGTACCCGCTGGCAGGGGGCTACAATCCAGCGTGGTGGGAGGCTAAGGGCTGTCAGTTACAGGATTGCTCAAACCGACAGCCCACGAGTACCGAAGTTTTTGTTGTCGATTGAGAAATTGGGATGGTGTAACGAATGGCTGCCGCGCGTGACCTCTTGGACCGGTGTCGGATCCCCGGCCCAAAAACGGTTGCCGCACCCTCGCGCCAAGCGGCGATGGAGAATTCAGGAAGATTTTCGGTAGGCGCCGTCGCTAATTTGACGCCCTTAAAAGCTGGGCTTGGTCGGGAATGGAGTCAATTGGAGTTCGTGTGTCCAACAGGACTTGTCCTGGGTGTGCAGATAGTAGAAGGCCTCGGCGATTTTCACTGGGTTTATCACTACATCAGGGTTCTGCTGGGACCTCGGCAGGGCTCTTGTCCCTGGAGAGTCAATGGTGCCGTCTATTACGATGTTGGCTACGTGTATGCCATATTCGGAATATTCTTCGGTCAGCACCTGCGCCAACGTACGCATCATCACTCGCGGATAGTACAGCGACTGTCCGGTGTACCGCTTCCGCCCGCGCAAGGACGAGGAGTTGTTGGAAATGAAGAACGAGCCCTCGCCGCGTTCTCGCATGGCGGGCAACACCTCTTTGGCGACCAAGAACGGCCCACGGCTGGAGATGTGCTGCGCGGTGTCGAACATTTCAACCGGTATGTGTTCCAGCAGTTCCATCTCCGGCGGAAGATCGCGCCCCTCCAAGTAGCCCGCGTTGTATACCAAGACCTCGGGATCGCCAGCTTGCTCTCGAATCTGGGCGAATGCATTGGATATGGAGTCGCTCGACACCAAGTCCAGCTCGACAATCATGCTTTCGCCGCCTAGCTCTTGGATTGCTTCCTGCAAGGGGGACGCATTAGCCGTAGTACGGGTTGTGAGAACGACGAAAAGGCCCTCCATTGCAAACTTTTGGGCTATGGCGCCTCCGACGCCCCAACGCACGCCTACGGGGAGGCCGCTGTCGTCGAGCGCCCTGCCATGCGCCAGTTTGGTATTGCGGCCATCTGCCTGCCACTTGGAGGTCGCCCCCACCACGACGGCGACAGGTTTACGGTTCGAGTTCATCTCTGATTCCCTTCCTTTTCCTTTTCAATATCGGTTCCGAGCCGGATTCCCGGCCTTGGGTTTGAGTCTACTCGATACCCCTCGGTACCCGCGAACTTCACCTGCCGGGAACGTTGTGAAAGCCGGGCGCCCCGAGGCCGTGATCCTGTCTGGCGCACCGGACGGACACCCGTCTTGGGCTAGCCGTATGGTACCATTATCGGAGAGTCCTCGGCGGCGATCATCGAGAAACCTCTCGTAGCCGCTCGACGTTGAGTAAGAGGCAGGCGCGTCTACTCGGCAGTTGTGACTGGCCAAAATACTGTTGTTTGTGCCCCGGCCCGATGCTAAAGTTGTAGTCGCGCCTTTGGCACGCCCCTTTTTACCGTTGCTGAGTAGCCCAGCGGTAGAGTTGGCGGCTGTTGACAGCTAAATCGCAGGTCCGAATCCGGCTTGGTGTGTTCTTGAGTCGTACCCCATGAATTCCCAAGAGTCGGACTTCCATCCCCCTGGACTTACCTTCTTGACCGGCGTAACGGTTGGGTGCTGGGTTGAAGCGGCTCTTGGGTACAACTCGCCCAGTGTGGGAAGGCTATGGGTGGTACAACCCGGGCGCAGTTGGCATGTTGTCCACCTCCGGAGGGGTTCCACTAATCCCACCGCAAGTGGCGGGACACAGGCATTGATTTCCAATCCGTATCCGGAGTGATCACAGGACTTTGGACCTGAGACAGAGGCTTCAAGTCCAATGGGAAGAGTCGGCCGAGGACTGGATCGGGCAGGACCAGTCGGTCCGTACCGGTATGCTGGACTCCTGGATGCTCGACGCCTTGGGAGCCGTCTCTGGCCGTCGTATCGTGGATATCGGCTGCGGCGAGGGACGCTTTTGCAGGGTCTTGGCAGGCCTTGGCGCTGAGGTCACTGGAGTGGACCTAACCCAACCATTGTTGCACACCGGGCACGCGCGCAGGGCACAGCCCACATTACCTACCTCGCAGGTAACGCTGAGGGCCTGGCGGACCTGGACGGCGAGGGCTTCGACCTGGCCGTTTCATACATAGTCATGGTCGATCTTCTGGACTACCGGAGTTCTATCGAGGCGGCCTATCGAGTCCTCAAGCCTGGTGGGACAGGCCGTTTATCAACATGCACCGGACCCTGTCGAGCTACATCACGGCCTTTTTGGATGCGGGATTTGTCCTCGAAGGCCTGAAGGAGCCGGTCCCATCGGACGCGCAGTTGGTTGAGAATCCCACTTTCGACGACGAGTTCCGGGCGCCAAACTTCATCATCACGTGTTGCGCAAGCCTGAGAGCTGAGTAGGACCGTCTCTGCACTCGTCAACCGGTCTAATTTGCTTGGCGGCCAACACAATCCCCCGTGGCGCCTATCTTAGTTTCAGCAATCAGGAGTTTTCATGACCCAGCCGCCGAACGTTCTCACGCCCATCCCGGAAGACTGGCAGACAGCGCTGGCAGTTGTGGCTCACCCCGACGACTTGGAGTATGGCGCGGCCGCCGCAGTCGCCCGTTGGACTTCCCAGGGTAAGCGAATTGCCTATTTGTTGGCCAGCCGTGGAGAGGCTGGGATCGACAGTATGCCGCCGTGGCAGGCAGGACCGCTCCGGGTCCAGGAAGAAGTCAACAGCGCCCATGTAGTGGGTGTGGATACGGTCGAATTCCTCGATTATCCCGACGGCGTAATCGAGTACAGCGCCGGGCTGCGCCGGGACATCAGCCGGGCCATCCGGATGCGCCGCCCGGAGGTGCTGATTACCATAAACTATCACCTCCAGTTCCCAACCGGGCATCTGAATATGGCGGACCACCGCTGGGCCGGCCTGGCATTGTTGGACGCTGCCCGGGACGCAGGCAACCGCTGGATTTTCCCCGAGTTGCTGACGGAAGGGCACGAGCCCTGGAATGGTGTCCGGTTCGCAGCAGTGTTCGGCGCCAGTCCGCCAACCCACGCCGTGGACGTTTCAGCACACTGGGAAACTGGGCTGGCGTCTCTGAGGGAGCACGCCGTATACCTCGAAAACCTGGGAGACTCGGCCCATCGCACCTTCGATTTTCTGACGCAACACGCTCGGCAGTTGGGAGAAGCCTTCGGATGCGAGTACGCTTGCTCCGCAGATCTAGTCCTGATTAACGAGCCTTTCGCGGGTTATTAGCGCGATAGCAGCGGTTCCCCACATTTACAACAACCCGCGCCCCGTGTTACAAAGTGCTGGTCATCCCTTGGTCGATTGAACGAGTGGCCCCTTGATAGCAATCGGCAAGCGAGCACCCCAGTCCAATAGGATCATGGAGGCAGCGTCGTGGTAGAAAATACCGGAAGCATCGAAGCATTATTACAGGAAGACCGGTCCTTCCCGCCACCGGAGGGTTTTGTCCAACAGGCCAATATGCCTGACCCCTCCATTTATGAAGAAGCCAGCCGTGACCCGGAAGCCTTTTGGGCCGGATTAGCGGGCGAGCTTGATTGGTTCCAGAAGTGGGACCAGGTACTAGATTGGAACCCTCCGTTCGCCAAATGGTTCGTGGGGGGCAAGCTCAACGTTTCCTACAACTGCATCGACCGCCACCTGAAGACCGCGCGGCGCAACAAAGCAGCCATCATCTGGGAAGGCGAACCCGGAGACTGGGCGGTCTATACCTATCAGGACCTGTACCGGGAGGTCTGTAAATTCGCCAACGGGCTCAAGAGCCTCGGGGTCAAGAAGGGCGACCGCGTAACCATCTACCTGCCCATGGTCCCGGAACTTCCCATTGCCATGCTTGCCTGTGCCCGCATCGGGGCTCCCCACAGCATCGTGTTTGGTGGATTCAGCGCCGATTCCCTGCGAGACCGGATCAACGACTCCCAGTCGAAGATCATGATCACCGCCGACGGTGGTTGGCGCCGCGGCAACGTCGTGCCTCTCAAGCAGAACGCGGACGACTCCATTACCGGCGATACACCGGTCGAAAAAGTTGTCGTGGTGCGCCGGACCGGCACCGGAGATGACATGATGGTGGATGGCCGCGACGTCTGGTGGCACGACCTGGTTGCGGACCAGCCTTTGACCTGCGAGCCGGAGGTCATGGACAGCGAAGACATGCTGTACATGCTCTACACCAGCGGCACCACCGGTAAGCCCAAGGGTATCGTCCACACCACCGGGGGCTATCTCACCGGCACATACGCCACCACCAAGTGGATTTTCGACATGAAGGAGGACGATGTGTACTGGTGCACCGCCGACATCGGTTGGGTCACCGGGCACAGCTACATTGTTTATGGCCCCCTGGCCAACGGAGCGACCACGGTAATGTACGAAGGCTCTCCGGATTACCCGGACCGCGACCGGTTCTGGGCCATCGTTGAGAAGTACGCCTGCACCATCCTCTACACTGCCCCCACCGCCATACGCACCTTCATGCGCTGGGGCGAGAAATACCTGGACAAGCATAACATGTCCAGCCTGCGCCTGCTGGGCAGCGTCGGCGAGCCCATCAACCCGGAGGCGTGGGTCTGGTACTGGCAGAACGTCGGCGGCGGACGCTGCCCGGTGGTTGACACCTGGTGGCAGACTGAGACCGGCTCCATCTTGATCACGCCGATGCCGGGACTCACTACGCTGAAACCCGGATCGGCTACACATGCCTTCCCCGGCATCGAAGTTGATGTGCTGGACGAGGCGGGCAACTCGGTTGGGCCGGGCGGAGGCGGCTACCTGGTCATCAAGAGACCCTGGCCTTCCATGCTGCGGACGATCTACGGCGACCCGGAACGGTACCAGGAACAGTATTGGTCCAAGTACCCCAACATTTACTTCACCGGGGACGGCGCGAAGATCGACGAAGACGGCTACTACTGGATCCTGGGCCGGGTAGACGACGTGATCAACGTGGCGGCTCACCGGGTTAGCACCATGGAGATCGAAAGCGCCCTGGTGGACAATTCCAACGTGGCGGAGGCTGCTTGTATCGGACGGTCCGACGAGATCAAGGGCCAGGCGATTGTCGCTTTCGTCACCATTAAGGAGCATGTGACTGCGTCCGACGCCCTGATTGCCGAGCTGAAGCAGCACGTCGTCACCAAGATCGGCCCCATCTGCCGGCCCGACGACATCCACTTTGCGGCGGAACTGCCCAAGACCCGCAGCGGCAAGATCATGCGCCGGTTGCTGCGGGACGTGGCCGAGGGCCGCGCCCTGGGCGACACCACCACCCTGGCTGACCCGGCAGTGGTCGAATCGCTCAAGGCCCAATACGGCGACGAGGAATAGACCGCCCGTTCACGCCAATGTGACAAGCCCCTCCCGTTAACCGGGAGGGGCTTTTTCGTCGGGGATGCAGAGGGCCGCGGTGGTACAGACTGTCCCTCAGCGCGGACTCAACCGCGTCCAGCTAAGGGAGAACTTCGATGTTCCAACTGTTGCCGTTTCTGACCAGCGATAGATTGGCAAAATCCACACTGTCGCCGGTGAAACGCATTATGGCCGTTCCCGAACTATCAACCTCTATGGAGAAGTCCTGATAGCCGCACCTGTCCCCCGGGTCCAACGTCAACCCCACACTACAACTCTGGGGCGCAACGGCGGCTCCCAGGCCGGCTATGGTCAGGGTGAAGCCGCCGGTCTGCCCGGGCGTGTAGGTGGTGGCCTCGATAGTGTAGCCGCCCGGCTGCAACGCCGCCTGTATCTGCGACATGGCCGTGCTGCCCTGGTGGTCGTCGTTTTCGTACAGCGGCGTCCCGGACCTTTCCTCCCCCCGCCGCAGGTACAGGTAGGTGTCGGCGGTTGTCGCCCCCGTTGACTTCAGGGTGACGGTCACCTCCGACTCCGCCGCCAGGGTGAAGCTGTAGTAGCGGGCGTAGCCCCGTTCCGCGACCTCCGATTCGCAGCCGGCGGCCCATGCCCCGCTGACCGCTCCGTCGCCGCTCAACGCTTCCGCGCAGGGGTCGCGGGGTCAGGGCCCGGCCCCGGCCCGGCGGTCTCCAGGCCCGTGACGGTCAGGGTGAAGCCGCCGGTCTGCCCGGGCGTGTAGGTGGTGGCCTCGATGGTGTAGCCGCCCGGCTGCAACGCCGCCTGTATCTGCGACATGGCCGTGCTGCCCTGGTGGTCGTCGTTTTCGTACAGCGGCGTCCCGGACCTTTCCTCCCCCCGCCGCAGGTACAGGTAGGTGTCGGCGGTTGTCGCCCCCGTTGACTTCAGGGTGACGGTCACCTCCGACTCCGCCGCCAGGGTGAAGCTGTAGTAGCGGGCGTAGCCCCGTTCCGCGACCTCCGATTCGCAGCCGGCGGCCCATGCCCCGGTGACCGCTCCGTCGCCGCTCAACGCTTCCGCGCAGGGGTCGCCGGGGTCAGGCCCCGGCCCCGGCCCGGCGGTCTCCAGGCCCGTGACGGTCAGGGTGAAGCCGCCGGTCTGCCCGGGCGTGTAGGTGGTGGCCTCGATGGTGTAGCCGCCCGGCTGCAACGTTGCCTGTATCTGCGACCTAACCGTGCTGCCCTGGTGGTCGTCGTTTTCATGCAACGCCCTCCCGGACCTTTCCTCTCCCCGCCGCAGGTACAGGCAGGTGTAGATGGTTGACTCCAGGGTGACGGTCACCTCTGACTCCGCCGCCAGGGTGAAGCTGTAGTAGCGGGCGTAGCCCCGTTCCGCGACCTCCGATTCGCAGCCGGCGGCCCATTCCCCGCTGACCGCTCCGTCGACGGGCAACTCTTCCGCGCATTCCGGTGGCAGTTGGGCGAACCCATGCCCCCAGGTGTTGTTGGGGTCAGGAGTCTCCCGCTGCTCCGAGTTGTCTTTCAGATAGGCGGCAACCTGGACCGGGGTATGCCCGGGGAACCGCTGGCGCACCAGCGCCGCCATGCCAGCTACGTGGGGCGCCGCCTGGCTGGTTCCACAGAAACCCTCGTTGTCGGCATCCAGGGGAGCCAATGCCGTTTCCCCGCAAGCCGCTCCGACGATTTCGGGCTTGACCTCGACCCGGCCGTCGGGAGTGGGGCCCCGGCTGCTGTAAGGCTCGATGGTGTTCACGTCGTACCAAGGGGCCGCCCCCACCGCCAACATGCCGGGGTTGGCGCTTTCCCCGGGGTTGTTAATGCTGCCGTTCCCGGTGTGGTGCTGGATAGAATCAACGCCCCAAACTGTCACCTGAATCCAGTCTGGCAAACTGCCGCTTTGGTGATGCACCACTACGTCGTATACTCCGGCGATGAGAACCCGAAATCTCAACGTTTCGTATGGATTGTGTCCAGCGCCTCCCGATTGAGGGTCATTGCTAACCAGAAACAAATCACCGGTGGCAGGGTTCCCAATGTAAAGGTCGAGATCGCTGGTCGCTCCACCCCAGCTATCGTCCCACCGCAACTGGACTCTAACCGAGTCCCCCTCCTCAAGGAGCGGCATATCGTTGCCGTTATCAGACTCGGCGAACTCGAAGTTGATAAACCCACGACTACTCGTCGTGCTGATGTTGGGACTGCGGGCGAACCAGGTTCTCCGAGCATAATTGCCCGCTGCGTTGACCCAAATGATTCCGTCGTCCACCGCCCGGTCCACGGTTTTTAGTGGACTGTCGCTGGATGGGGATGTGCCGTCGCCGGGGCCGTCCAGTAGCCAGCTTACCGAGTGGTTGATAACCGATACGCCCTCCGAGACCATCCAGTCGACGGCAGCTTGCAGGTTTTGCATGTCTCCCTTTGAAATCGGCTTGGCAATGTACAGGGACACCTCCGGGGCAATATCTATGAGCGACTCTGCAACCAGTGTGCCGTGGTTGCTATCTACCTCGCAGTCCGCCAAGTCCTGGGTAAAGACGCCTATGTCCGTGTAACACCGGGCCTGGACCGTTGCGGGCAGCTCAGTTCCTATGAGGCCGCTGAAGCCTTCAAATCCTACATCAATTATTCCAACCTTGACGCCCAGGCCACTATACTCGGCCTGGTTCCAGGCCGCCGACAGGTGCGCCTGCACACCTTGGCTGGTAATTGGGCCGTACTCCTCCTGTGGCGGCACGATTTCCCGGACCCGGATGACCCCGGTCTGTTCCGAGACTGGCCCCAGCAGCGTCACCGGGACGTAGGCTTCGATGTAGTCCTCGCCCACGTTCCGCGGGTCGCCGCCGTTGTCTTCCAGAAAGCTCACCACTTCGGCCACGTTCCCGGACAGGTAAATCGTCACCGCCACTGACCCTTCCCGGTGTACCGGGGCGTCACCGGCGGCGTCCTCCGCCGTGGCTCCCTACTCTTCGACCCTGGCGACCAGTTGGTTGAGGGCGGAGCCAAGGTTGGGGTACTTCAGTTCGGTCTTTTCCGGGATGGAGTACTGCTTATCATCACCGTCGCCGTACACGCCGGGCATGGCCACTCCCAGTGTAATTGCCAGGGCGGCCAGTGCAGCGATTACCAGTAACCTGAACAACCTTTTGCTGTGCATGGGCGTCTCCTCCACCAGTTTCGCTGGCCTTTCCGTATTCAGGGTTAATCATGCACCACGAGCCTAACATAAAATTAACGTGACTCGGCCTCCCTTTTTGGTAGGTTAATTTACCCCCCCTGACAGGGCTGACAAGGGTATGTATTTCATTTGGGAACTCTGGAGTTGAACGTGAGTTCGCATAGCAGGGCAGACTTACTCAGATATAAAATCGCCCCCAAATACCCACTATCAGGCCCATTCCATCATTCCGGCGTAGGCCGGAATCCAGAGGTGACGGGCCGGTCCGTAGCTATAATCTCGTTCTTACATACCCCTGTCAACCTGTGTCTACAGGGGAACCGGACATAACACTCCTGCCAATCAGCAACTGCTTCGGCGCTGATCTACACAGTTTCGAGCACAGGGCTGGCAACACGATAAATCCCGAGGGACCCGGAGTCTGCGTGGTAGTAGACCGCGGGGGAGGACTACAGGCCGGTGGAGATTGCTCTGTACGGCGCGGCCTGTTGCTTACACCGCGCGCCCAGGCGGATGAAGCTTCTTCCCGATGAATTTTTCCAGGCTGCGGTCTTTAGGGATTGCGTTCGCCGGAGGCCGCGGGGGTGAGGCTACCCTATTGGCTCCTGCGGGTGGGTGGTGTGCCAGCCGGTGCGGGCCTGATACTCACGGGCGATGGCAATGCAAATGTTCTCGTCATAGGCCCTTGACATAAACTGGATTCCCGTGGGCAGCCCGTCTGAATCGAACCCGCTGGGAACTGATATGGCGGGCAGTCCGCAACCGTTGCCCACTGCGCCCATCAGGTCGCCCGGCCCGGAGGATGTCATGGAGCGGCTTCGGAACTCCTCGTCTATAGGCGTCGCGGTGTTCATGGATGTAGGCGCGGCCAAGGCGTCGTAGCCGGACATGACCTCGTCCACTTGCCGCGCCATCACGCCGCGAAGCCGGAGCGCCTTGATGTAGTCGGTAGCCAGGACCGCGGGCCGGGCGTAGGGACCCCGCCCGTGGTAACCGGGAGCGGACAGGTTTTGGGGGCCGCCCTCGGCTATAAAGTCCTCGAAGGCGCTGGCCGACTCGACCATCAGAATCGTTGAAGTGACCTCGGTATACGGGAACTCCGTGAATTCCATCTCCTCGAAATCCGCCACGTCGGCCAGGCTGGCCATCGCGGCCTCAAAGTTTTCCTTAACGGCGTCCTCGGCGTCGTCGAGGATGCCCTTCAGCACTCCGACCTTGTACTTGCGGCCGGGCTGATATTGGGCGTCGTAGGTGAATCTCTCGGAGTAGGTCGAAGGGTCATTAGGGTCCGGCCCTGAGATGGCTTCGAGCACTATTCCGCAATCGTCGGCAGTGAGACAGATTGGGCCCAGCTTGTCCAGGGTCCAGCAGAGCGCCATCGCTCCGTGGCGGCTGACCCGGCCGTAAGTGGGCCGAAGCCCGGAGAGGCCGCAGCTTGCCGAAGGCGACAGGATGGACCCCCAGGTCTCGGAACCAATGGCGAATGGGACCAGCCCGGCGGCTACCGACGCGCCCGACCCGCTGGAAGAACCGCCGGTCCAGCGCCCTCTATCCCACGGATTCCTGGGAGGACCGGTAAGCGAAGCGTCCGGGTGGGTGTAACCCATCCCGCCTGCCAACTCAATCATCGCCAGCTTCGCGGCCAATGGCGCGCCGGACTCCTCCAACCTGGTGATTACAGTGGCGTCCCCGTCGAATTGCTGGTCCTTGAACGGCGCGGCTCCCCAGGTTGTGGGTATGCCGCCGGATGTGGAGAGCAGGTCTTTCGCTCCCCACGGAATGCCGTGCAACAGGCTCCGAAACCGCCCCGCCGCGATCTCCGACTCGGCGGTCCTTGCCAGGACCAGGGCGCGGTCAGTGGTCACGGTCACCACCGAATTGTAGCTGGGGCCCAGCCGTTCGAGACGGGCCAGGCAGGACTGGGCAAGCTCCACCGGGGAAATGGACTTGTTCCTGAGCAGTCCGGCAAGCTGCCTGATCGGGGTGAAGGTGAACTCTTCCGTTATTTTACTCGCCTCGAAACGGCTTGAAGTTGGAGAAGGGCTCCACGTCGTTGGTCAAGCGTATGGCCCGCAGCGGGCGGAACACGTCGCGGAGGCCGGACACGGCCCCGCGCACACCTTCCAACTGCTCTTCGGTCAGTAGATGGCCGTACTTTTCCTTGACTATGGCGAAGAGAAGGTCTTGTTCCAGGCTATTGTCGGGATTGGGTTGCATGGATTCACCTCGGATGGAGGAAGCTGCGGAGTAGGCCGATTTGTGGTTTGCCGGGTAAAAGACAGGTGCGGGTTGACGTGTTGGTCCGGCCCAGGCTAGTTGGAGCGGGCTGGGGTCGCCTCCGCCGGGGTCTCCAGGAGAGATTCCGGATTTTGGTCGATCAAGTCCTGGGCAACTGACTCGCCCACGACCACATAGTAGTCAGACTCCGAGGACTTGGCAACAAAGCCGTCTGCTCCCAACCTTGCGCCGATTCGGATTACGCGCTCCTCGCTATCACCTGTGCGGACGGTGACGGTCGCGGCGGGCCGGTCGAGGCCATAAGGGTCCAACTCTTGCTTGCCCAGCGGACGGGAAAGCCGGATGGAGGTGGCGCTGCTCACCAGGCTCCTGGCCTTGGCCTGGTCTATGGATTGGGCGGGCTGCTCGCCCTCGAATTTCCAGTCGCCGGACTCGTCCTTCTGGATGGAGACGCTCCCGGCGGCGTTCTCGATGGCGACCGATGTCACTTGGTCCTGGGGCACAGAGAAGTAAACGGGGTCGACCCAGGCGTCTTCGCGCACGGGTGCGTCGAAGGCAGAGAGGCCAGGTGCCAGGTACACCTCGTCCTGACCATTAAGGCGGGCGTGTCCCGACCGGCCACGAGGCGACGTCCCCAGGTAAAACTTGTGCTTTGCTCCTCCCGCTAACTCCAGATCTATGGTCCGTTCGAAGTTATCCTCCGCCACGTTGAGGCGGGCGTGGCTCCCTGCCGTGTCCGCAACCAGCGACGCCGTGGTCAGCGGGACTATGCGGCGTAAAAAATCTGGCAGCCTGTTCTTGGCGCAGGGATAGTCATCTGCGTCGGGCAGGACGCACCCGAAGGGGTCGCGGGCGATTCGGATGGACTTGCCTTCGCCATCGGTAATGGTAACGGCGATGACGTTCGGTTCCTCCAACCCCTCGATAAGTTGCTCGATGCCCGGCCCGGCCGGCCTGGGCCAGAACGCAACGATGAGCGCTACGGCCTGAAGCGCTAGGACTCCGGCTAGAACTTTGTTTTGCAGGTTCACGGTTGGTCACCATCACCGGACAGGGTGATGGGCGCCTCGCTCCGCTGCCGGATGGCCCACACCCCTCCTATGACCAGTAGGGCGAACAACGCCACTCCATAGTTGGCGAACTCCCAGAAGGTCTGTTCCTGCTCGTCCAGGGGCTTGAGCAGCCGGGACTGGGCGCCGCGGAAACGCAAGCCCAGCAGGTCGTCGTCCTCCGCGGACCAGTCCACCGCGTTTTTGAAGAATTGCAAGTTGAGCAAGCTACGGTCTGCGGACACCGCCCTGGAAAGCTCCAATACGGGGTCGCTCAGAAACTCCGAACTTGCGATTACCAGCAGGCGGGAAGTCTCCGGGGAAGACTCTATCACCCGATGGGCCTCTTGCTGGCCGGACCGGTCCTCGCCTTCCAGCGGAGAGGGCTCGCCCGCGTAGTAGCTCTCGAAAGGCCCCCTTATACTGACGGCCAACGTCCGGGATGCCTGCTCTCCCTCCACCGGGAACCCGTATTCCGGGAACACCGTCGGGTCGGGCTGTACCGATTGGGAGCCGGAGACCCACGAATCCTCGGTCGACCATAGCAGTGCAGTGACTTCCCGGTCTATGTTCTTTTCCGGGTCTATCTCCAGCGCCGTGGCCCACTGCATTGTGGTGGCCGGCAGGTCGACGGTCACGGGGCTCTCATCCGCCATACCGTCCCGGCGTACGTCCACGAAGAAGGGGTAGTCCATGTTTTGGAATTCGGACACCCTGATTCCGCCGATCGTTCGCTGGGTCCTGATTGGAAACGGCTGGTTTTGGGGGTCCAGCACCAAGTCCCGGCCAACGGTGACCCCGTAGCTGGCGAGCATGTCGTTCAGGCCGCCCTCCAGCTCATCCACCGCCAGGATACCGCCGAACAACAGGGGGGATAGCTGGTAGCTCCCGGCGGCGATTACTATGGACCCGCCGCCCATAAGGTACTGGTCTATGGCGAACCGCTCCGCTTCCGTCATTCCCTGAGGGGCCATCACCACCAGAACGTCCACTTCCGTGGGCACGCGGCCATCGCTCAGGTCCACCAGGGACAGGGTGTAGTCCTGGGCGATCTGGTCCGCTGCGATGTTCCAGGAGGAGATTGAGCTTGGGATACCGCCTTGTGTCTGCGGTGGTTCCTGGGGTGGAGCCCAGAGGCCAACGGTCTTAAGGAACCCGGGCACGGCGCGCCGGACCGCCGCCTCGACGCTGGCCCGAATCTCGTCCTCGCGCATCCCGCCTTCGGGATAGATGATGGAGGTCTCGCCTTCCGATTCCAGAATCATGTGAAGGTAGTAGGAGTCTGGCGAAAAAAAGGAGACCGGGTAGGCTGCCAGTCCGTAGTTTTCCTCAAGGACTTGGCGGGTAACTTCGCTTTCAGGGAGATCAGGGTCCAGCAACTCGAACAGGACCTTGCCTCCGGCGGATTCCTGGAACTCTAGACCCACTGCGGCGATTCTGTCCTCCACGCCTTGGAGGGATTCGGGGAGGGTGCCGGGAGTGACGAAAGCCGTGAGCCTCAAAGGCTCTTCCAAGCTGGCGTAGGCCAGGTCGAGGTCCTGAAATCCGGTCACGACACGTTTTATCGCTCTGGTCAAGTCGAACTCAAGGTTTCTCAGGCGCACGTCCGGCGGCCCGCCTCTCCGCGGTTCCACCTCGATCAAGTCCTGGAAGTTTAAGGTTACGAACTGGTCGCCGTACCGCACCAGGATGTCGAAGTAGGAGTTGACCACGGAAGTCTGGTACCGGTCTGCTATCCGGAAAGGTTGGGCCCGGATCCCGTAGACCTGATTGGCTTCCTGTTCCAGTCCTTCTTCTTCTCGTGGGTCCACCACCTCTGCGGTAATCCTGCCGTCCGACGCGATCTCGTACTCCCGCATCAAATCCGCGATGGTTGGCGTCAACGGCGCCAGCGCGGGGTGATTACGGTCGCTGATGTATCCCCGGAGCAGCAGCGGCTCTCCCAGGTTGCTCACCAGGTCCTTGGTGGGATCGGAGAGGCTGAATTGCCCCTGTGTCGTGAGGTCAAGGCGCAGACCGGAGAGTGGGGATAACCAGGCGTTCAAGACGGCGAGGTTCGCGGTAATCAAGATTGCGGCTATCACGGCGTTCCGCCGGTAGAGCGCCGTATTCGCCCCGCTGCCCCAGCGCTTCATGTCGACTGAGACCAGGTTGAATAGCACGAATACCGCGGTCAGGGAGAGGTAATAGACCAGGTCCCGCAGGTCGATGACGCCGCGTTCGATGCTTTCGAACCTGCTGCCTGTTCCCACGCCCCGCAGAAGGGTTTCCATCCGCTCCCCGGCAAACACGGTGACTTCCTGCGAGCCTATGAGGTAGAAGACCGCGCAGATGAGCACCGTGACGATCAGGGCAACGATCTGGTTTTCCGTCCGTGATGAAACGAAAAGTCCGATGGCAGTATAGGCGGAGGCCATTAAAACGGTTGCCAGGTACCCCCCGGCCACCGGTCCCCAGTCGAGGTCGCCCAGTATGCTGACGGACATTGGCAGGAATAGGGTCAGGGCCAGGGCCAGGCCGATGAGCGCCATCACCGCGATTAGCTTGCCTAGTACCAGTTGCAGACGGGGGACAGGGAGGGTGAGCAGTACCTCCAGCGTGCCCGCCCGCTGTTCTTCGCTCCACTGGCGCATGGTCAGCGTGGCCACCAGGAAGACCATGACAATGGGCATCCACCGGAAGAGAGGGCGAATGTCTGCGATGTTCCGCGCGAAGAAGGTCTCTACCCAGAAAAAGAGGAAGAAGGTGACGACGAGGAATACGCCGACGAAAATCAGGGCCAACGGGGACCCGAAATAGGCCCGCATCTCCTTGCGGGCTACTACCCACATGGGTGTCCACGAGCCGGTCACTGGACGCTCCCCATCTCCTCGCCAGGGGGGAATCCATCCTCTGAGACCAGGTCGTTGAAGACTGACTCCAGGGTCCGGACCTCCCTGCGAAGCTCTTGCAGCGGCCAGTCGTTCCGCCGGGCCAAATCGTAGATCACCGGCCGAAGGTCTACATCGCCTCCGATCAAGCGGTATTCGTCTCCATCTGCGGTCTGGCGGGAGTCCACGGCTTGCACACCGGGGAGCTCCCACAGGTCCGCGGCAATGTCTTTGGAGTCAGGCTGCAACACGAGGATTGTGGCTGACAGGGACGATAGATCGGACAACCGGGCGTCGGCCTTAATCTGTCCGTTCAGCAGAATTATCACACGGTCGCAGACCGCTTCCACCTCGGAGAGTATATGTGTGGAGAGCAGGATGGTGCTCCTCTGGGCCAGCCGGCGGACCAGGTGGCGCACCTCGACGATCTGGATTGGGTCTAGGCCGGCGGTAGGCTCGTCCAGTATGAGCAACATGGGATTGTGGAGGATGGTCTGGGCGAGGCCCACGCGCTGCCGGTAGCCTTTGCTGAGGTGGCCGATGGGCCGGGCCAGTTGGTCCTCCAATGAGGTGGCTCTCACGGCCTGGGAGAAGAGCGCCAGCCTCTCCGTCTTGGGTACTTGGCGCAGATCGGCAATCATGTTCAGATGCGCCTGCACTGACATTTCCGGGTAAAGCGGCGCGCTTTCGGGTAAGTAACCGATGCGCTTTTGGACGGCGAGAGTGTTGGATACGACATCGAGGTTGTCAATGCAGGCCCGGCCCTCGTCGGGCTGGAGGAGCCCGGTGAGGACCTTCATCAGCGTCGATTTGCCCGCGCCGTTTGGCCCCAGAAGTCCGACTACTTCTCCGGCATCAACTTGAAATGAGATGTTTTGCAGGGCTTGAATTGGCCCATACGCCTTGCAGATCCCGTCAGCTTCGATCATGGGGCGCTCCGGCGTGATTGTCTAAGTGCTGGCATGTCCACGTGAACGGAACAAGTTTACCGACAGAATCTACGAGTACACCATCTCCAGTGGATTTACGGCTAAATGAGCGGGGCCTTCCCCGCCGTCTGGCGTGAGCGCTGGCAAACGTAAATTTGCCTTTGCGCTCGGTCGCTATTGGGGGAAGGCATTACTCGATTCTTCCATGGTGGAGTCCATGCGTGCTGTGGTCGAGGGAGAGCGCGTTATGCACTCAAGCGCAGGTCACCATTGCCGGCGACTTGGGTCTGGCATTAATCGCGTTCGGTCGAGCCATTGGCGGAATCGTTGGCCGCTTCTTCTGCGGACTCTTCCACGCTAGACTGGCCGCGTACCCTGCGGGCCCGGTTCCGCAGAGACTCTATTGGACCACTGGCTCTTTCCTTGAGGTCAACGGCTCGCCCGGTGATGATCTCCCTTGCTTCTTCGCCCTTTTTAGGAGTCAGCAGCAAAGCCGCCACGGCGCCCGCTGCGACGCCGGCAAGTAAGCCGGTCAAGAAGGTACCTGTTTTCTTCATCTCCATCTCTCCTCTGATAGTCATCTGTATCGCTCATGTGGTCCTTGAGACTGTCCCGCCCCGATGGGAATTACTTGCGTGTTACTGTGACCCTTATGAGGGTCCGATCGGCCTCCTTTTCTCTTCGTACCCTCGCGGTGTCGCCATAAGTCCGGCATGGGTGTAGGTCGTGGAATTGCCGATCAATACCGTGGTTACCATGTCCACGGACTCGGCGTGCTCTTCCAGGTGTTCCAGGTCTGTGATGGTTACCCTTTGGCCCGGGCGGAATGCCTCCCGGACAATCCCCACGGGGGTTGTGCCTGGGCGGTGCTCTAGGAGGATTCGCCGAGCTTCCAATAGCTGCCAGTCGCGGCGCCTGCTACGGGGGTTGTAAAGGGCCACCACGAAATCTCCCTGGGCAGCGGCCTGTAGCCGCCGCTGAATGGCCTCCCAGGGCGTCAACAGGTTGCTCAAGCTGATGGCGCAAAAGTCCTGCATTAGCGGCGCACCCAGCAGGGCTGCCGCCGCCTGCATCGCTGAGACTCCGGGAATCGTCTCTAACTCGGGGTTGTGGCCGTCCCAACCGATCTCTGACAGTGCCAAAAACACAGGTCCGGACATCCCGTAGATGCCGGCGTCCCCCGAAGATATGACCCCGACGACCCGGCCGGCGGATGCCAATTCAACTGCCCGGTACGCCCGTTCCATCTCCTGACCGAGTTCCATCGCGACCTGCTCTTTGCCCGAGAGAAGCCCTTCCACCTGCTGGATATAGAGCCGGTAACCGATTACGGTGTCGCATTGTTGCAAAGCGGCAACCGCGGCCGGGGCCAGGAATTTTTCGTCTCCCGGGCCGAGACCCACCAGATATAGTTTTCCCGCTTCGCTCATGTTCATAGATATAGTTTAGCCGCAGAGATGGTCAATGCGCTAGGAGGAGCCAACATTTGGGTCCGGCAATACGTATGCTTTTCAACCCCACTGACACCTCGCCCAGCCCCTCCGAAAGTCAGGCGGAGTCGAGCCGCGCTATTGCGATGGTTGCCCGGTGGGTTTTCTGACGCGTCACCAGGAGCCCTTTGGCCCCTGAAGCCAACAGCGCCGCAGGTTCCGACACACCCCAAACCCCTATCAGCCGGTGCGCGACCGGGGAGGGCGTGGGCCTGATAAACGGTCCGGCCCCTTCTTGCCGGGCCGCTGCGTCGTTCGGAGAACCGGCGCCGCCCTTATCAAATACGGAGTTAAGTTCCTCCCCGCTATAACACTGGACCTCGACCCCAAGCCTGCTCGCAAGGAGCAAGATTCCCACCTCGTCCCGTTTCAGGTCCGCGGTGGCGATGCAACGCACACTCGCCCTGGAAAGGTTGTGTTGCTCCAGGGTCTCGTCCAGCAGGGCTTCCAATTCTTCCAGGGGAACACCCCGGCGGCAGCCCATCCCCACTGCCAGACTCCGGGGCCGGTACACGACGGTTGACTTGCCCGGAAGGGACTCCGGAAAGCCAGGGCCGGGACCATCTCCCGGACGAGACCTGTCGCTGATAACCAGAGAAGCTGCGCAAGTCGAGGCCTTGAGCTCTTCGAAGGAGCCGAATACTTGAATGTTGTGGGGCAATGCCTGTCCGGGGGGCCACCAATTTCTGTCGCCCGCATCCTGGTAAACCCCTACCGGGTCTCCGTTGATCACCGCGGCGCTAGCCCGGGTCACAGTGGTGGAATCCGCCTCCATCGACCAGCCCATGTCCTCTCCAAGCAGGTCTACCGCGAGGGTTCCTCCCGTATGGGAGGCTGATGTGATAACCGGGGTTGCTCCCAGAATGGCGGCTACGCGCTGGGCCAGCCGGTCCGCCCCGCCAAGGTGCCCTGACAACAAGCTGACAGCGAAGTTCCCCCCGTCGTCGACGCAGACCACGCCCGCGTCCAGGCGCTTGTCTGCCAAACGGGGGGCCAGTAACCGTATTGCCGCGCCTACGGGCATCAGCAAGACCAGAAACTCGTAGTCCTGGAAGGCTTGCTGGACCACAGGGCGCGCCGGCAGGTCGAAGGGTTGCGCCTCGTCTCCGGGTGCGGTGAAGCGCCTGTCCACGTACAGGGTTGCTCCGGGAGCCAGGACGGTAACCAACGTCCGTCCCAGCCGGGCGCCGTTGCGCGAGATAGCGACGATGGCGGTCTTGCTCATCTCCGGCCCTACCCGGTCTCCGGTCCTCTGCCATCACCGCGAGCCGGTCGGCAGAGCTATCCTACCTTAGCCCGGCGATAGAGATGGGTATATTCGTTGGAGTAGAGGTGGGATGATGAGAACCCGTCCTCCGCATCCGGCTCGGTGCGCAGCAGGTTCGGGTCGAAAGCCTTGCCCACCATTATCATTGCCTGGAGGGTGATCTTGGAGTCACGGACTTTTGCGACGATGTCCGTGAGGTCCCCGCGGATAATCTGCTCTTCGGGCCAGCCCACCCGGTAGACGACTGCCACAGGTGTGTCCTCCCGGTAGCCGGCTTCCAAAAGTTGGCGCACGATGGTGAACATACGGGTTATGCTGAGGAAAATCACCAAGGTGCTGCCGTGGGCTGCCAGGTCCTGGAGCTGTTCTCCCGGAGGCATCGCAACCCTGCCCTCGAAGCGGGTCAATATCACCGTCTGGGAAACATCCGGGACCGTGAGTTCGGTCTTCAGGCGTGCGGCGGCGGCGAAGGCGGCGCTCACCCCTGGAATGATCTCGAAGTCCACTCCCTCCGCTTCTAGCACGCGCATCTGTTCCAGGATTGCGCCGTAGATGGAAGGGTCACCGCTCTGTACGCGGGCAACCGTCTTCCCCTGCCTGACGGATTCCAGAGTTAGGTCCATAATCTCGGGCAAGCTCAAGGTCTTGCTGCCGTGGACCTCCGCGCCGGGCTTGGCGAAGTCGACTATGGACGGATGCACCAAGGAATCGGCGTAGATTATTACGTCCGCCGTCTCGATGATTGACTTAGCCTTGAGGGTCAGCAGTTCCGGGTCTCCGGGGCCGCCCCCCACGATGTACACTTTGCCGGTCGATATGGTCATATTTTCACCTTTTTATGATTAGAAGGGAGAAATAGTCCAGGTCCTCTTCCGACAACTTCGACAAATCGCGGACAACCTCTTCCCTGGCTGTTGATGCCCTGCGGACGTAGATGCCCTTACCTGCCAGCCCTAGTTGCTCAAGGTTAGCCAGGGCTTGGAGAAGAGTGCGGTTCACTTTCATCAAGACGATAGTGTCATAATTGGCGATGGCTTCCGATAGGTCATCTATGCCGTAGACCGCCGGAAGGATGGCCAAACGTTGTCCGTGAGTGACGAGAGGGACTCCCGAACTGGCCGCCGCCGCCATCACGGAGGAGACACCGGGGACTATCTCGATGGGCGCTTCAGGATAGTGCTGACACACCGCGTCCAATACGTAGGAGAAGGTGCTGTACAACATCGGGTCACCTTCGGTGATGAAGGCCACGTTCTGGTCCCGTGCCAATCTTTCCCCAATCCGGTCGGCCGCGTTGCGCCAGACTTCCCCGGCCGCTTCGGCGTCGTCGGTGGGGAATGTGAGACGCATAATCTCTTGTTTGTCCTGGTCCAAGTAAGTCCGCACGATCTCCAGCGCGTAGCTGTCCTGGCTCGTCTCGGCCTGGGGCACACAGATGACCGGCACTTCCTGCAGTACCCGCATCGCCTTCAAGGTTAACAACTCCGGGTCCCCGGGGCCGACCCCGACTCCGTAGAGGCAGCCATACCTGGTGGTTGACTGGCCCGTGCTCATTCCGTCATTCCTCCCGCCTCCCGGTCACGACGAATACAGGGTTTAGAGATTCGAGGCGCAGGCTGCCATCGGGCAATTCCTTCCCTCGCGCCGCATTTACCATAACGACGTCAGCGCCGAATCCCATATCCTTTAACTTGCAGTAGACTTCATTCGTGCGCTCCAGCGCCGCCAAATTCGCCACAATCCGGCCCTTGGGGGCTAGGCGCCTTCCCACGACGTCCAGAATCCCGGCCAGGTTGCCACCGCTTCCGCCAACGAACACAGCGTCAGGGTCCGGCAACTGGGTCAGGGCTTCGGGGGCCTCTCCCAAGACGACTTGAACATTTCCGCAGCCCCACCGGTACAGGTTGTTCCGGAGGAGGGGCAGGCTCTCTTCGTCACGTTCGATGGCGTATACGGTCCCGCAATGGGAGATCAACCCCGCCTCCACCGAGACCGAACCGGTACCCGCGCCGATGTCCCAAACAGTGCTGGTGGAACATAGACCCAGGGAGTACAGTGTCACGGCCCGGACTTCCCGCTTGGTGATCTGTCCCCTGAGTGGCCGTCGCTGCTCGAAGTCTTCGTCGGAAAGGCCGAGACGGCGGAGTATCTTGGACTGGCCCGTTTCAACCATGAGGTCACGCGCCAGCGTTGGCTACCAATGGGATTCCTCCGGGGGATGTGGACGCTTGGCCGAGCAACGTGCCGTCGAAATCGAAACAGAGGGCGTCAATGATGAGCGCGTCCGAATCGTCGCTCAGGTATTTCCGGCTCTGCTCGCAGACCCGCTGGCACATCAGAGGGAAAACCGAAAGGAGGCCGTTGGCCTGGGCGATTTCCTGGAAGTGGCGGGCGCTGGCTGCCCCGGTCATTTCCTCTTGCACTTTGGCCGGAGCCCCGCACTCGGCGGCCAGGCCGGCCAGGAAAGATGTGTCCACCCTGTTTCCCGCCACGTGAGTTACGAAATACCCCATTGCCATCTTGGAAAATTTGCCCACCATGCCTGCATGGGTTGCCCGGCCAATATCCCGCATCACGCAACGCTTCATCGAGTGTCCACTGAAGATGCCCGCCTCGATATATGCCATGTCGGGTAGGTCGAGCCGTTGCTTGGCAAACGCTTCGCTTTGGGTACCGGTGGTCAACACCAGGTGGGATAAGTTGTTGGCCGCGGCCACGTCTATGGCAAGGTGGACGCTGGCCCGCCATGCGGCAGTGGAATAGGGCTGCACCACGCCGGTGCTTCCCAGGATCGAGATGCCATCCAGGATGCCCAACCGGCTGTTGGTAGTCTTCTTGGCGATCTCCACACCTTCAGGAACGGATATTTCAACCACCAAGCTCTTGCCCTCCGGCAGACCGAATTCCCTCCCGGCATCCTCCAACGACTGGAGGATCATCCTCCTGGGCACACGGGTGATCGCCGGGTCGCCGACCTCGATGCCGGTTCCCGGTCGTGTCACCGTTCCAACGCCAATCCCCCCCGAGATGGGCTTGGTTACGGCAACGGAGGGCTGGAGGGAAACCAACGCGCAAATCTCGGCCCCGTGGGTGACGTCAGGATCGTCGCCACCGTCTTTGAGTACCGCGCACATGACCGCGGCGCCGTCGGGCGATCGTTCGCTGCGTTCCACCGCGAAGGTAGCGTCTCGGCCTACCGGCAGGTGAATCGAAACTTCACTAACTGCGGCACCCGTAAGCAACGTCTGCGCGGCGGCCTTGGTCGCCGCCGCAGCGGTGGAACCCGTGGTATAGCCCGTGCGCATCCCGCGCCGCCGCACGGTCTGACGGCTGTAGTCGCTTTCGGGGAGTTCCTGATTGTTTGCTTGATCGGTCATGTCGGATTCATACCTTCGAGGCGTGGGTTAAGGACCCGCATGTGGGGCCTGGTCCCAGACGTGGCGGACCCGGTCGGCGGCCACTTCGACCACCCTGTCGTCAACACCCAGAGGAGGAGTTACGGCCATGGAGATATGCGGGTACCTGGCCTGCAACCTGTCCAGTCCTCCCAGAACGTTTCGCTTTAGGATCAACCCTGGAAAGAACACGTAGGGCGCCATTACGATCCGGGAAACTCCGCGCTCGTCGACGAGTTGGGCGGCCGCGATTTCCACCGTAGGGTCACCGTAATGGGACTGGGCAACCGCTACGGCGTAGCTCTCACCCAGAGTGGCTTCCACGCGGCGGCCTAGCTCGTGGAGCCAAACGCAGTCATCGTATTGGTTCTTGGTGCCGGCCTTGACGATCAGGACTCCGGTGGTGGTCCCTGCCGCGGGAGCCGCCGAAGTGGACGCTTCAAGGGTAAGCACCCGCTCCACAACTACACTGGCCAGCCTCGGGTCAGCGCCGAGGACGTCGGCGAGGCGCAGGTCTACTCCCGGCAGCGCCTCCCGGGCTTCGTCAAGAATCTCGTCCATCTCCAGGGTGACATGCTTCCCCTGTCCTAGAAGATACGGCAAGACGACGACTCGTTGCAGCCCCTGGGCGGCCATGTCTTCTATCGTCTGGTCTGGCCGAGGCTCGATGAATTCCAGGCAGGAAAGCTGGACTTGGGCCAGATCCGCGCCGAGGACATCCTGCAGCCTGAGAGTCGCGTCGTTAAGTCCCTGCGGAGTGCTGGGGCAGTGCAGGCACCACTCCGGCGTCCCTGCTCCTGGGATTCCCCACGAGCAGGAACATTCGGCGGAGCTAGCTCCGCGCTGACTGCCGTGGGCCACCAGGACGACGCCCCAGGTACCTGCGGTAGTGTCCCGGCCGGTTCCGCCGGAAGTTTGTCGTTCTTGTGTCACTGTGTTGCTCCGTCGGACATCAGGGACAACAAGGCATTGACCGTCGCCGCCGCCGCGGAGCTTCCACCTCGCCGCCCAACAATACTTATAAACGGGACCTCGGTGGCCAGAAGCTCCTCCTTGGACTCGGCGCAAGCAACGAACCCCACTGGCATACCGATCACCAACTCCGGGGATACCTCGCCGTTCCTGACCAGGTCGAGAAGGGCCAGCAAGGCGGTCGGGGCATTGCCGATTGCCGCCACTGCCCCGTTCATGCGCGGAGCCAGCTCCCGGACCGCCGCAACGGAGCGGGTCGTGCCCTCTCTGCGTGCCCTCTCGTGAGTCTGCGGAGTGTCGATCATGCAGTGAGTCGAAATCCCGTGCCGGTTGAGAAGTGATCTGGAGATGCCCACCTGCACCATACGGACATCCGTGACGACGTCCACCGGCTTCTTCAGCGCCTCCAGCCCCCGCTCGACTGCTCCGGGGCTAAAGCGGACATCCCGGGCGATGTCCGGGTCTCCCTCGGCGCGTACGATACGGCAGACAACGTAACGCTCCGCCGGGGTCAATTCCAGCGAACCCGGCAGGGAGTCCTCCACCATCCGGAGACTAAGTTCGTCTATCTCGGACGGAAGCAGTGCGTATTTCTCGACCAACGACGTCATATTCACCGGCTAGAAATTCCTCTTCAAAACCTTGGGACCCGAATAAGGTTACGCGGTCCGGATCCGTAGCCGCTAAATCTCCTCTTCGGGTAGTTGAAAGATCTCTCTAGCCTGGCGCAGGTCTACAGAATTGCCGTGGCCCTTCAGGTAGACAGTCGGCCCATGAAGCAATTTCTTCACCATTGCCCGGGTCATGGCGTCCAGGGCCGCCAGTTGCTCCGGGGTGAAGTCCATGTCGGTCCTGCGGACAGTCCTGCTTATCTCCTGCTGCCGTATCCGTTCGGCCCGGTCGCGTAGCGCGACTACTGTTGGCAGGGACCTTTGGGCGGCGCACCAATCGAGGAACCTGGCCGTCTCCTCTTCGACGACTTCCTCCGCCTCGGCAGCGTCGCCGTTCCTCTCCAACCTATGGGCGTCGGACACTGAGTCCAGGTCATCCACGTCGTGGAGTGTGACGTTGCTGATCCCCGCTGCGCCGGGGTCTATGTCTCGCGGGACCGCGATGTCCAGGAGGAATAGGGGTCTTTGAGGGCGGGACGCCATCGCCTCTTGCACCGTGTCCGAGCTCAGGATGTACCCCGGTGAGCCGGTGCAGGATATCACGAGGTCGGCTTCGGTCAGTGCGTTTGGCAGGTCTTCAAACTGGACCGCCCGGCCCGAAAGAGTCTTTGCCAGCTCCTGCGCCCGCTCGTGAGTGCGGTTGGTGACGGTAATATCCTTAACGCCCGACAGGTTCAGGACCTTCGCGGCGAGACCGGCTGCGTCCCCTGCGCCGACTACCATGGCCTGAAGTTGGCTGAGGTCCCCGAGAGTGTTTCTGGCCATCTCCACGCATGCCCGGCTCACCGACAGCGCGTTCTTTCCAATTCCCGTGTCCCGGCGTACCTTCCGCCCCACCCGGAGGGCCTGCTGGAAGAGTTGGAGCATTGGGCCGTTGATGGTTTCGGCCCGCATGGCGTTGTAAAGTGATTCCCGGACCTGGCCAATGATCTGGTCCTCCCCCTGGATCATTGAATCCAGGCTCGATGCCACCCGGAAGAGATGCCTGATGCAATCTTCGTCGCGGTGACAGTAGAGGTAGCGTTCGACGTCGACCAGCGGGATATCGAAGTAGTCTGACAGGAACTCTCGGCACCGCCGGTCTCCTATTCTCCAGTGGGACTGAGTAGAAGGGTTACCCGGCTCCATGGTGTAGAATTCGGAACGATTACAGGTGGATATGATGGCCCCTGGGACGCCGAATTCGTTCATCCCGGCCAGGGCGTCCGGTAGCTGATCGGCGCTAAGCGACAATCTTTCGCGCACCTCGAGGGGCGCGCTCCGGTGGTTCAAACCGACGACGAGGAATCCCAAAAGAGAATGCTGCAATATAGCCCTACCCAGCTTGGAGTGTAACTTGAGCCCTATCCGGTGTCAACGACGCCCATGGCTGAGAAAATTGCGAAACTCCACTGCCCCCATCCGTCGCTCCCGCGAAAGCGGGAGCCCATAGCAAACGTAGTGGATTCCCGCTTTCGCGGGAAATACTCATGGCCTTGCGAGGGCCACACATGAGGATGAAAATAGGCGATTTTCATAGTAAAGACGAGTTGGTATTTTCGGAGTGATTCAGGCCAGTATCTGGCGAAGCACAACGTTTCGCAATTTTCTCATGGCTTGTAACTGTTCAGACTTGATGCGATTGTCCTAACCCATCCGTCATTCCGGCCTTGAGCCGGAAGCCAGGATTTGGTCCTTTGGGGCATATTCGGTCACGCCGGCATTTCTGGTTTCCAGCTTTCGCTGGAACTGCGGGAAGACTGGTCCTGGGTAACAATTGAAGGACCCTGATGGCCTAGACCGGCGGGTAGTGTTACTTCCACCAGCGGGCTATGTCCAGGCGGCGCGCGAACCAGACTCCTTCTTTTTCGGAGGCGTATTTTAGGAAGCGGTCGAGCCCGGCTGCCCGGCCCGGCTTGCCGATGATACGTCAGTGGAGGCCCACCGGCATCATCTTTGGATGGGCGGTCCCTTCCTCTACCGGCGCGGCGAGCCTTGCGCCGTTGGGCCACTGTACATCCGGAGGGTTGACCCCGTATCCGTTGACCCCGTATCCGATGAAGTATCTAGATTGCATGACGCGCCCCAATACTCAGGAGTCACCGGAGGAGGCGGAGGGTTGGGGTTGCCGGGCGACCGCTTCCCCCTGGTCCAGTTCACGGCCCAGGTTGCGGACTTTGCCATTGAGCAGGGCAGGGCCAATGGCAAATACGGCCACCGCCAGTCCTCCAATGACCACCGCGAATGGAGCTCCGATGAACCCGATGCTGGCCAGCGCCCCGGCTTGTAATCCTCCCAGTGGCATGATGCTCCATGTCATCCCATAGAACCCCATTACCCGTCCACGCATCCGGTCCGGCACCATCATTTGCAGCGAACTCTGGATTGAGATCATGTAGGTGGAGGTCACAACCCCGGCGAGGAACAAGATAACTAACGCAAGATGGTAGGAACCTATGTACTCCGATGTTATGCCGAAGACGATCAGCGATATCCCGAACATGACCGCGCCGCCGATGATGAGGAACCCCTTGTATTTCGTATCCTTCCGGGAACCCAGCCAAATCGTGACGAGCAGAGAGCCGACCCCACCAACGCTGAGCAGAGTCCCATACTCACCCGCTCCGAGTCCCAGACTTTCCTGAGCGAAAACCGGCATCAGGAATATGTAGGCCATGCCGAAAAAGCTGTTAAAGAATGTCATCCCAATCAGGAACGAGAATATTGAATTGCGGCGGATGAAGCTCAATCCCTCGAAGATGTCCTCTATCGGGTTGCCCTTTCCACCCTGAGCGATCGGGGGCACCTTCAGGAAGACCATGACCACCGCCATAACGCCGAAACCGCACGCGGCGGCGAAGAAGGCGGTCTCCATGTTGGTCCAGGCGATGATGAAACCGGCGATGGCGGGCGCGACTATCCTGTTGCCCGACCACACCGACGAGTTCAATGCAACGGCGCTCATCATCGCTCGGCGGTCTATGAGGTGCGGGTAGATGGCCTGGCGGGCGGGTGTATCGAAAGCCTCGACTGATCCCGCGAGAAAGACGATGACCAGCACGTGCCAGACCTGGACAACGTCCAACACGGTCAGGGCGGCAAGCAGGAGGACCAGTACGGCGTTGGCCGCCTGGGTGACCATTACCAGGATGCGTTTGTCCAGCTTGTCGGCGAACACGCCCCCGAACAGGTTGAACACGATGCCGGGGGCTGCGCTAACCGCAGCCGCATATCCCAAGAACAACGGAGACCCGGTCAGCTCATAGACGAACCACGCCTGGGCCGCCCGGAACATCTGGAACCCACTGACCGAGACCAGCATGCCAAGCCAGTAAAGGCGGTAGGCGGGGTATTGTAAGGCGGGAGGGAGGAAGACACGGGACCTGGCGCCCGCCTGCGGCTCTTCTGTATCTTGCTGCAACCTGCGCGGCCTAACCGGCCTGTCGTACCGTGGCCATGGAGTTTACATAAACCCCGAGGCCCGGCCTTCTGGCCAGCTTCTAGTCGGTGCGAGTGTACCAGTCGCAGTGAATAAAGGAAAGTACGCTACACACTCGCGCGATGGGGCGCGATGTGGAATGCGTCTTGGAGCGCTTAGCGTGGACAGCGAAGAGTGGGCGAACGAGCTAAATGGCCGCCGCCGCGTCCTCCTTTTGGACCAGCATCCCCGCCAGAATACGCTGGAGGGCCATGATGTGACTGCACACTCCCCTGGTCTCGAAAAAGTGACACTGGCAGGTCCAGCCGCCCGGTCCGAAGCCAACGTCGTATGTGTTGTGGTTGCCCTCGAATTTGACGCTCAATTCCGAGATGGTGACCCGCTCTTTTTCCTCGGCGTATCTTCTGGCCTTGTCGATCTTTCCGATGATGCTGGAGTCCATTTACACCTCAAACCTCTTTGACCTGGATTCGGTCCGCCCACGTCAAATGGTTGGCGGGGATTCCCGTTAATGACCCGTTAATTCTAGTGTCCCGGTTCGGCGGTGGTCAACTAGGGACTTTCCCTGCCCTTTCCCTGACTTGACCCTAATTGACGCTAAATCCGCCGTGGAATACAATTTTGACCACAGCAACGTAATCCGTAATAGGGGAAGATGGGTCGAAAGTGATGACCGGTGACGAGATCAGGGAATTGTACACGCGGTTCTTCGAGGAGCGCGGCCATTTGCGAATGCCCAGCGCCTCCCTAATTCCGGCGGGAGACCCAACTCTTCTGTTCACCAGCGCCGGAATGGTCCCCTTCAAACCATTCTTCATGGGCGAGCAGACTCCGCCGAACCGCCGGTTGACCAGCGTTCAGAAGAGTTTCCGGACCACCGACATAGACGAGGTCGGCGACCATAAGCACCTGACCTTCTTCGAGATGCTGGGCAACTTCAGCATCGGAGACTATTTCAAGAACGACGCTGTGGCCTTTGCCTGGGAGCTTATGACCCAGGGGTTCGGGCTGGAAGCCGACCGCATTTTTGTCACGGTCCACCTGGATGACGACGAAGCCTACGGAATCTGGCACGATGACATCGGGATACCGGTGGAGCGCATCTACCGCTACGGCGACTCGGACAACTGGTGGGGTCCCGCCGGTACCGAAGGCCCCACCGGGCCATGCTCGGAACTCCACTACGATGGGGGCGCGGAAAAGGGCTGTAACCCGATGGTTGCCCCGGACGCATTGACGGCCCTGCTCCGCAGGGAACGGGATACCGGTGAGTCCCAACCAATTCCGGGCTGCCACCCTAACTGCGATTGCGAGCGGTTCGTTGAATTGTGGAACCTGGTGTTCATGCAGTTCTACCAGGACCCGGAGCGCAACCGGACGCCCCTGCCCGCGCCCAGCGTAGATACCGGCATGGGGCTGGAGCGGGCCGCGGCGGTCCTGCAGCAGAAGTCCAATATCTTCGAAACTGATCTCCTCTGGCCGATGGTCTCCAAGACCTGTGAGCTTACCGGCAGGAGCTATGGGGAGGACTTGGAGACCGACTACTCCCTTCGCGTCGTGGCGGAACATTCCCGGGCCGCCACGTTTCTCATTGGGGATGGCGTTGTGCCGGGCAACGAAGGCCGGGGTTACGTGCTGCGCCGGGTCATCCGCCGGGCCATCCGCTACGGCAGGCGGTTGGGTTTGGAAGAACCGTTCCTGACCCAGGTGGCTGAGGTAGTTCTGGAGAATTTCCGCAGCGGCTACCGGGAGTTGCTGGAGAACCACGACTTCATACTCCGGGTTATTCGCCTGGAGGAAGAGCGGTTCGCCGAGTCTTTCGCCCGTGGAAACTCAATTCTAGGCGGGATGATTAGTTGGAGGGAGTCTTACGGACGGCGCGTGCGGGACATTCCCCACGGCCGGGAAACAATTCTCCTTCCAGGCAACATGCTGGGAGACCAACTGGGTGGGCAAGGAGCGGAAGTGGAGGAGTTTACAGGGTTCACCCTGTTTAACGAGGCGTTTACCCAGTTGGTGGGCTCATCGAGTGCCGAAACGGATACCGGCGCCGCGAGCGCGGAACTTGTCAGGGAAGCAGCCGAACGTCTGAGCGGACTGATCACAGGGCAGGAGGCTTTCGTCCTGTACGACACCTACGGTTTCCCGCCGGAGCTGACCGCCGAGATAGCCCGTGAGACCGGTCTGGAAGTGGACATGCCCGGCTTCCAGCGGGAGATGGACTCCCGCCGTGAGCAGTCCCGGGCGGGCCAGGCGTTTACCGGCAGCATGGAAATCCTGTCGGCCTACGAAAACCTGGGTGTGGAGCCGAGCCGGTTCGTGGGTTACCAGGGAATGCGTCAGGAGTCGGCAGTAACCGCCATCATCGCTGACGGCGAATCGGTGGGGTTCGCCACTCAAGGGAAGAACGTAGAGATCGTGCTCCAGGAGACACCCTTCTATCCTGAAGGCGGCGGTCAGGTGGGAGACCACGGTTCCATCGCGTCCGCCAACGGAGTAGTCCGAGTCGGAGACACCCAAAGCCCCGTCGCCGGGCTTATCGTGCATCGGGGCGTAGTCGAGCGGGGGGATGTCTCCCTCGGGGAGCGAGTGACTGCGGAGGTGGACCCACATCGCCGGTTGGACGCGGCCCGGAACCACAGCGGCACACACCTGCTGCACGCCAGCCTAAGGTCGGTGTTGGGGGCCCACGTCAGACAGGCGGGATCGTATGTCGGGCCGGATAGGCTGCGTTTCGACTTCAGCCACGTGAGCGCCCTGTCGCCACATGAGATCCTCTCCGTGCAGTCCCTCTCAAACGACAAGGTCCGGGAGAACCTGGCAGTGTCGTCTCAGGAGACCACCTATACCGAAGCTGTGGGCCAGGGGGCTCTGGCCTTCTTCGGAGACCGCTACGGCGATGTCGTGAGAGTGGTGAGCATGTCCAACGGAGAAGCATTCAGCGGAGAAGCATTCAGCGTGGAGGTCTGCGGAGGGACCCACGTGTCGGCCACCGGCCAGGTGGGCATCATGTTCGTACTGGGGGAATCCAGCATCGGCGGCGGGATGAGGCGTATTGAGGCCGTTACCGGACGGGCGGCGGAGCAGCTTTTCGTCGAACAGTCGGCCAGGCTCGACGCCATCTCCCAACGGCTTCAGACCCCCGTGGCCGACCTCGAAACTAGGCTGGAAGGCTTCATCCAGGACAACGAAGACATGCGGCGGCGTCTGGCCGCGGTGGAGCGGGCGGCTCTCCGCACCGAAGCCGAGGGAATCCTGGGTCGCGTCACCGACGTTGAAGGCGTGAAGGTGATCGCGGCTCGCACATCCGCCTCGAACCCCGAGGCGATGCGCGAAATGGGGGACTTCCTGAAGGCAAAGCTCCAAAGCGCCGTAGTGATGCTGGGCTGCGTCGCAGAGGGAAATCCCCTCCTGGTGGCCATGGTTACGCCGGACCTGGTGAACAAGGGCCTGCACGCTGGGAATCTGGCGCGTGACACGGCCAGGGTCATGGGCGGCGGCGGCGGCGGACGCCCCGAAATCGCCCAGGCCGGCGGGCGGCAGGCCGGCAAGCTGGACGAGGCCCTGTCCGGCGTAGCCGCCCTGGTGCGCCAGGGGTTAACCTAACACTGTATTCGGGGGCCGGGACGCTGAAACTGCTGGCTTTGGACCTGGGAGAGCGACGTATCGGCCTGGCCGTTGGCGACACGGCAACCACGTTGGTCCTCCCCGCCGGGCACCTCGTGCGCACCAAGCTTTCCAAGGACTTGGACCGTGTGCTGGCCGCAGGCCGGGAGCGGGGAATCGAAGGCTTCGTGGTGGGGATGCCTTACTCCCTGGACGGGAGCGCCGGGACGCAGGCCAAACGCGCTCAAGGCTTCATCAACGCCCTGAGAAAACGCGCGTCCATACCCGTATTCACTGCCGACGAACGCTTCACGTCGGTGGAAGCCGAGGCTATCTTGAGGGAGTCGGGGCGGGAGCCTTCCCGACGGAAGGGTTCGGTCGATGAGGCGGCGGCGGTGCTAATCCTGCAACGGTTCCTGACGGGGCGGCGGATAGACTGTCTGAATCAGGATTAAAGGACTTCCAGGATATTTCCAATGCTGAGAATATCCCGTAATCCGGGAAATCCTGATTCAGACAAAGGATCGAAAGACCACGGCGAGCGCGTGTGCCTCACTTGACGCGGTAAGGCGCGGATTGGACAATAGAATTGTTGGGGGAGCGCAACCCCACGCATTGCCCGGTGGTGTAGTGGTAGCACACCAGCCTTTGGAGCTGGTAGCCCTGGTTCGAACCCAGGCCGGGTAGCCATCTCCTTCCCGCAGGTTTCCTCGCCCCTATGGAAATCAGCCCGGTCCAGAGGTTTTGGAGATGCCAACATGTACATGACTCTGGACCAGTTCGGTCCGGAAGTTCCCAAATGGTACGAGAAGTACCAGAACAAATGCGGTTATTACCCGGGCTATTGCTGTCTTTTGGAGCGTCTCCCGAAAAAGGCGAAGCGATTGGGTCATCTGGAACTTGAAGACTTGCAGGACATTGCTGACTGGGGTGGCAACCAACACAATGTCAGAAAGAATTTGACTGAAGGCAACAAGCCATCCGACGTGCGAAAGAGAACCGGGGAAGCTATTCTCTGCTTTGACGACCCGAGGCGCGCCATTTTGGCCGTAACGAGGTTGCATGGGTGGAATCTTACTTATGGCAGCAAGACCCTCATGTTTATGAACCCTTGGAAATATGTGGCCCTCGACAGCCATATTCGAGAAGGCCTCCAACCGTACTTCTCAAATATCGGTATCGGGCAATACAGTGCGCCTGGGATAGCTTATCCCGCGTTTCTTGCCATCTGCCGAGACCTCCAATGCAAGGTAAACACGCCGGTGCCCGATCCTGGCCCCGCTTACCCAAATTACCCCCCAAACCCCAATGGTCCATGGCTTCTAGCCGACATCCAGCAAGCGATATTCGAGTTCGCCCGGGATGGGAACTGCATTGTGCCTTAGTTTGAGGGTCGCCACTCAATGACTTCCGCTCATGCCCGAGATTAGCCGATTCCTTGGTATCATCATTGCCATCTACTACGATGACCATGCACCGCCACATTTCCATGCCAAGTATGGCGGGTATGAGGTGACGGTGAGAATAGCGGACGGCTTGGTCACGGGGGTCTTTCCACGGCGAGCCAGAGGGCTCATTCTGGAATGGATGGAACTTCACAAGGATGAACTCCTTGCCAATTGGCAGAGGGCGGAGGGTCACCTGCCGCTCCAACGAATCCCTCCACTGGAGTAAGTGTCATGTTTACGTTAGTCGAAGCCCGGTACGTCAGGGACTATGTGCTATGGCTGCGGTTCGACGATGGGACGGCTGGCGAGATTGACTTATCCGACCGGCTGTTCGGTCCTGTCTTTGTGCCGTTGAAGGCATTGGACTACTTTCAGGCATTCGAAGTTCATCCCGAGCTCCGCACCCTGGTCTGGCCGAATGGGGCCGACTTCGCCCCCGAGTTCTTGTACGACAGGATTCGCGTTACTGCTTAACGCGCGTTAGATGGCAACGCCCCGGTCACCAGCCCCTAGCCGCTGAAAACTCATTTGACCGCCAACCCTCGATACGGTTATATTAGGCTGCGATTATTGACCCGGCATTCACTTATCCACCACTGTAAGGGCAGTCCACATGTATGCCCTAATTCTCGCAGGCGGTCAGGGCGAACGGCTTCGGCCTTTGACTGACACTGTGCCCAAGCCCATGGTTCCAGTGCGCGGCCAGCCCATTTTGTGGCACCAGATCGAGTGGCTGAAGACGGGCGGGGTTACCGATGTCGTGTTCCTGGCCGGGTACCGCTGGCAGGTAATCAAAGACTTTTTCGGCGACGGACACAACTTCGGTATCCGGGCCCACTACAGCGTTGAAGACACCCCAATGGGACGTGGCGGAGCGATAAAGATGGGTTTCCCGCTCGTACCGGAAGAAGAAGAGACGGTTGTAGTCCTCAACGGTGACATTATCACGGAGGAGGGCTTCGGCTCGTTGGCCAACAGGTACCGGGAAAGCAAGGCTTCGAACCCTTTTCATCAAGCAACCATAATGGTGGTCCCATTCGTCAGCCCCTATGGCCTCGTGGACATGGACGACAGTGAGAGTGTTGTCGGGTTCCGTGAGAAGGTGGAGTTGCCCTACTGGATCAACGCCGGGATATACCTCTTCGACCGGCGGATGGCCCAGGAGCTTCCGGAGATGGGCGACCACGAGACGGAGACGTTCCCCCGGTTGGCCGAAGCCGGCAAAATCTCGGCGGTTAAGTCCAGAGCGTTCTGGCGGAGCGTAGACTCCTTCAAAGACCTCAGGGAGGTGGAAGAGCACCTGAGTCGTCGATAACGGCAAGACGCCCCTTTTCGACCCCGCCAAGCGCTCCGAGAATTACATGGCACAACAAGAGGCTTCAACTTCCGCCGCTTCAGGCGAGGTCGCCCAACTGGCTGCCAGGATCAAGGCCAATATCGAGACAGTGCTGGTTGGGAAGGGCGGGGTAATCGAACTCGTGCTGGCGGCGGTGCTCAGCGGGGGCCACATCCTGATCGAGGATGTGCCCGGGATCGGGAAAACGACCCTTGCAAGAAGCCTGGCAAGCTCTCTGGACTGTTCCTTCAAGCGGATTCAATTCACCCCGGACCTTATGCCCTCGGACATAACCGGCATCCACTTCTACAACCAGAAGGAAGGCGAGTTTGAGTTCAGGGCCGGCCCCATCATCGCCCAAGTAGTGTTGGCCGACGAGATCAACCGCGCCACCCCCCGCACACAGTCGGCGTTGCTCGAGGCCATGGCCGAGCGGCAGTTGACGGTCGACGACGTCACCATTTCCCTCCCCAGCCCGTTCATGGTGATTGCCACCCAAAACCCTATCGAGCTGGAAGGGACGTTCCCCCTCCCGGAAGCCCAGCTAGACCGGTTCCTTTTGCGTCTGAAGCTGGGATATCCGATGGAGATTGAAGAAGAGGCGATGTTGGCCCGGTTCCAGACCGCGGACCCGTTGACTGAGATGACGCCGGTGGCAGGAGAGGCGGAAATCGTCGCCTATCAGGCGGCGGTGCGGCAAGTCCATCTCGAACCGGTGTTGCGCACCTATGTCGTCCGGTTAGTCCAAGCCACCCGTTGCCATCCCGACGTCGAGCTGGGCGCCAGCCCTCGTGCCACGATGGGCTTGTTTAGATGCAGCCAGGCGTTGGCCGCGATCCAGGGGAGGGACTATGTGACCCCCGATGACATCAAAGTCTTGGCCCCTTACGCTCTGTGCCACCGGATTATTCTCAGGTCTCAAGCCCGGTTGCGGGAGATGACCCCGGAGCGAGTGATCGACGAAATTCTCGAACAGGTAGAGGTGCCGGTGTAACAGTGGCCGGTGGTCGGTTTCCGGTAGCATGACCAATGACCACCGGGCGCTGGCTACCGGCCACTAATGTATGCGTAACGAGCTTTGGCTGACAATCAGCTGCATCCTGGTGTTCGCTGGGCTCGTGGCCAGCCAGGGCCTCTTGCTGATCGTTGGTGCCCTGGCGATCATAGTGTCCATCGCGGCGCGGATTTGGGACCGGTTTGCCTTTGAACGGGTCGGCCACCAGCGCGGACTTTCCCGGAGACGCGCTTTTATCGGCGATTCCATCGACTACACGGTCACCCTTTCCAACGAAAAGCTGCTGCCGTTAATTTGGGTCGATATTCAGGACACCTTCCCCCAGGGGCTGGACCTGCCGGGGGCTATCCTGCGGGGCAGCAACACCGACGTGACCAAGCAGCACACCATTACCACGTCTCTGCTCCCCTATCAAAAGGCATCCTGGAAATACTCCCTCCGATGTACCGCCCGGGGTTACCATCGTATAGGGCCCGTCCGCCTGCGCAGCGGAGACATCTTTGGATTCAGCGCCTCCGAGACCCGCATGTCCCATGTGGACTACGTCCTGGTTTACCCGAGAGTCGTGGACCTTGGCCAGCTCGTATTTTCGGAAGAGCACCCGCTGGGAGATACCAAAGGTATCAACACGCTGTTCCAGGACACTACCCGTTTCGTCCGGCAGCGCGACTACATGCCCACCGACCCGATGAAGCATATAGATTGGAAGGCCTCGGCCCGCAGGCTGCGGCTCCAGACCAAGGTATTTGAGCCAGTGGCCTCTCTCAACGTGCTCATCGCCTTGAATGCCACGACCAGTGAACACGCCTGGCAGGGCAGCAACCGGCGCCGCTTCGAGCGCGCGGTAACCGCCGCAGCTTCGGTTGCCCACTACGCCGGGGAGCGCGGCTACACCTTCGGACTGGCCAGCAACGCCGTGGCCAGCTACTCGGGCAAATGGCTGACCGTGCCAATGGGGACCTCTCTGTCCCAACTAAGCATGGTCCTGGAGGCGTTGGCGATGGCCGGCCCTTATGTCGTGACCCCGCTCGTGGAAGTTCTCCGGGAGGAAAAGAGGTCCCTGCCCGCCGGAGCGACCGTGATTTTGGTTACCGCGGTGATGACTCAGGCGTTGGTTGAGGAGATCATGCAAATCAAGAGGTCTGGGCATGAAGTGCAGATACTTTATGCCGGAGACGGAGCGCCGGCCATCCAGCCGCCCGGAGTAAGAATATACAGGGTAGGAAGAGTCCTGGAGGCACTGGACGACTATGAACCCATTCCTGCGCACTAGCCTGGTTACCGGGACAGCGCTTTTCTTAGAAGCTTGCGGCTTCTACCTGATTTTCAACATTGTTGGCGTAGCCGTCCAGCAGCCCCTGGCGATACTGCCGTTTTGGGTGGTGTTAGTGGGGGCGATTTGGTCCTACCTCCTCTCATTGTACGTCCAGACCACTCGTTTCACAGCCAACCTTCGTGGCGCAATAGGGCTTATTACCAGCCTGGTTTCGGTGTTAATTCTGGCCCATCTGGCTACCGGAACGGGGATCATTCCGCTGGGGGCGTTCATGAGCGCGGGAGTCGGCGTCGCCTTGCGGCAAGTGCTGGTGTTCGCATTTCTGGTCCTGCTCTGGTGGCGGTGCAGCTCTTTGGCCCACGACGAGGTAACTTTGGACTCGGTGCGGGGCTCCTTCCAGTGGGGCCTGATGGTGCTGTTCCTGGCAGTGGTCATCGATAGCATGAGTACGGCCAACGTGATTAACGGGTTCCTGATCGTCGGGTTCTTCGGGGTCGGACTGGTTGGTATGGCATTGGCGCGCTTCTCCTCGGAAGCAGGAGAAGGGCAGGTGATGGGGATGCACTGGTGGCTCCCGATTTGTGCCTGCGTTGGGGCCGTGCTGGCCGCGGGTCTCCTGCTTAGCGCCGCCGGACTGGGCGGATTGGACGACGTAACCAGGTCGCTGCTGAAGTTGATCGGCGTCATCGGCTTCTGGGTGCTCAAGCCGGTCCTGCTGGCCCTCGGGTACGTGGCAGGACTGCTCGTAGCCCTTGGGACGTGGATATCCGAGCGATTCGGGGGCGGGGATTTGAGCGGACTGGCCCATGCACAGGAACAGATCCGCCAATTCCACGAGACGATGCGGGAAGAAGCCGGTGACGGGGGCCTTCCTCCGCTGCTGGTGGCGGCCTTGAAACTTTTGGGCTTTCTGGTGGCTGCCTCTTTCGCCAGTTGGTTGCTTTACAAGCTATACCGGTTCCGGCGTCTGCTGCGTGTGCCGGGAGAGGTGGAAGAAACCAGGGAATCGGTCTTTAGCTGGAACCGGGTCAATGACGACCTGGCGGGAATGGCTAACGGCTTGTTGGGCAACTTGATGGCTTTGGGGCGACGCGGAGTTCCCCGTGGGCCCGCGCCCAGAGACCCGCGTGAGTTTTACCATGCCTTGCTGAGGTTGGCGGCGCGGCGAGGGCGCGGCCGGCAGGAGTGGCAAACTCCCAGAGAACATGAGGGGACCCTTGAAGGAGCGTTGCCCGAAGGGCCCGTGGGACGCATCGTGGACGACTTTCAGATCGTCTACTACGGGTCGTCCCAGGTCTCGGACGACGAAATAGTCCAGTTAAGGCAGGACTGGACGGCGATCAACGAGTACGTGGAAGAGCAGGAGCGCAGGGAGAACGACCCCAACGCGGGAACGGAAGTCTGACGGCGAGGGCGGCATACAAGGGAGTTGAAAGTCTATGCCATTGCGAGGATACGGTCGCGTAGTTCGGCCAACTCCGAAAAGTCGCAGTTCCTGGCTAACCGGAAGCACAGCGATTCTTTTCTTAGACTTCGACCGACGTACTGACGCAATAGCCTTATTACTAGAGGAATCAGAATATCTTTACCGGAGACCCACCGGATACGTTCAAGATTCGACGCACCCATCCGGCCAACCATTTGCTCCAACAATCGGTCGAACTCTCGCGGCTCCACCACAGATTGAGTTGCGCTCACCTGCTTTATGTTCGATTCAATTTTCGATCTGTCCGGTAAAATTGCGTTTCCGTCAATATACCGCTCGATGGACTGGGAGATTCCGGTCTGTGTTTCGTCCAGTTCCTGCAACAAGGCGGCGCACGCTGCCAAGCGGTGCGCCGTGTCCACTACCTCGACCATCCAAGGATCGACCCATAACATATCCCGGTATTCGATTGCGGTTAACCCAGGGGACTCTTCCTCTGCAACCATGCAAATGGCAACTTCTTCAATCAAAAAACTTTCTATGTCGTATCGGCGCAACCGGTAAAATCGGCTGTTGGGTGGAGATATACGCTCAAGGAGTTCATCGAAATCGCCGTCTACGAGATAGAACTCCCGCAGCAGCGGTGAACCACCGCCACGGCTCTCGAATCGCTGGATTACCTGCCGTTTCCCCCCAACACCAAGGACTTGGGTAATTCTCAGCTGGCCTTGCAACAGGCGGTTCATTATCCGAGTATAAAAATTCTCTTTTCCAGTATCCTCAACGATAATCGTTAGGTCATTGTATGGAGCGAAAAAGGCTGGCCTCGCGGCGAGACCATCGTCGCTATACCTGAGTATGAGTATTGACCCGGGGGCTGATGTCAATGATTGCATCCTCGGCAGGACCGGCTATCTCCGGTGAGTGGGTCGCAATGATGAATTGTGCGTTGGGATTGGCCTCCTGAACGCTGTTGACGTAGCGATTTTGCCAAGCCACATGCAAAGACAACTCCGGTTCGTCAACTAAGACCGAGAATTCCTGGTTCGGATCATCGAACTGAAAATAGAGAAACGTAAAAAGGATAAGCAGTTGTAACTCACCAGACGATAAATGATGGCTGCTGATTTGTTGGCCATTTGGCAATCTTACCGACAAGTCGAATCCCCGCAAGAAACTGAGTTCTTTGCCGGTATCGCGAATGAAACTGTTAACTGAATTCAGAAACGCGGTGGACCGTTGCGTTGTCTTCGTTCTACTGGATTCGTACTGTTCGATAAGCGGTATTAAGCGTTCAATTCGAAACGCGATGGGCGACGCCTCGCCTAGCCACTTAAACCATGTATCTGAGTTCGGGTTGTCAGGGAAATTTTCCGGTATTGTTCGGCCACCCAGTTCCCTAACAACCTCTTCCAACCTAGAAAAGCAGTCTTCACTCAATTTTTGAGCGTCGCCTAATCCAAGGTTTCCCAAGGCCTCGAAAACTCTATTCCGCCGATCGTTCAACTCCTCCATGGTCCACACACGTGAAGAAACCTCAAACTCATGCACTTCAAACAACGAGGTGAGGATATTGTTTCGTAGATTTTCATTGAGAGCGAATGTTTCGGACCGTTCTTGCCGGACAGCACCCTCCGCCAAGGCCAAGACTTCTGAAATTGGGAGATGGCCTGCGGTGGTCGAGCGTCTTACACGATGTCTGTGCAAGGTTTCCCTTTCTTCTGTCCACCGGCGATTCAAGGGCAAGTATAATGGGCCAGGCAACTCGCTTAGGTGCTGGAGTACTGGGTTATGACGCCAGTCCTCGATCAATCTAGTGATTAAGTCGGCTGGCTCGTCGACCATCCGTGCCGCGTTGAACCGAGTTAAGTCCGGTCCACCTACGATAGGAATCTCCAACGAGTTGTCTATCCCCGTTACCTCGATTGTGATGGCTTCCTCATAACGCCTCGCTTTCACACACTGGTATTCGTGCTGCCCAGAGTCCGTGTAGGCGATGTTGATTTCGTCGAACTCGAGGCTGGAAAGCAGGTACGCCGCCGGGATGCTGTCCTGCACGGAAGCCGGAGACAGTGTCCACGCCATTGCGTTCAAAACTGATGTTTTACCAGATCCGTTTAAGCCGATGAGGATGTTAACGCCAGGCTGAAAATGCAATTCCAGGTTTAGATGTCCATGCAAGTTTTTGAATGACGCGGTCTGAATGATCATGTTAGAAGCATCTTGGACGCTGGACGGGTTCAGCTTATCCCCTATACAAAATTACATTTCAATAAACAGTTATTCTCTCAGACTGCCCCCGCTTGTGGGACCTGCTCTCCCATCGCAAATGCAGAGGCGAAGGAACTACCGGAACCGGGGGATCACTTCCGCCGCTATCCGTTCCATCACTGCGGTGATAGCCGGAACATCCCCCGAGTTTAGCGCCAGCACAGCGTGGTCGAGCCCGGCTTCGGCGTAAGTCTCAAGTGTGGCGATCATCCCTTCGGGGTCGTCGCCTGAAAGACGGGAGCGGTTCGCGGCCCGGTCGCTAGACGGCCTGCTGTGTACCTCCACCTCTACCCTGAGTGACATAACCAAAGAGTCCGGGTCTCTTCCAGCGGCCTCGGCCTGGTCCCGGATTTCCTGGCGTCCTATGCTGAATTCCTCCACGGAAAGTCCGGAGGGGTGCCAGCCGTTCCCCCGGGTGGCTGCCCGGCGCAAGGCGCCGGGACTGGCGCCGCCGATCCACAGTGGGACGTGGGGTTTCTGGAATGGCTTGGGCGAGAACAGCAGATTGGAGAAGCTCCAGCGCCGGCTCTGATAGCTGGGGCTGGGGTTCGTCCACAGCTCCTTCATGATTGCTATGGACTCGTTGGTTAAAGACGCCCGTTGGCTCATGGGAATCCCAAGCGCGTCGAATTCCTCGGTCATTGCGCCAACACCGACTCCCAGAGTCAAACGTCCGCCGGAAATCTGGTCCAGGCTGGCCGCGTACTTGGCCAATTCCACAGGGTTGTGGTAGGGCAGGACCAGCACCGACGTGCCGAGAAGGACTCTCTTGGTGGTCGCGGCCAGGTATGACAGCGTGGACAGCGGGTGGTAGTAGGGCTTGTCTTCCAGCCGCTCTCTGATGTAGCCGGTGTTAAAGAGGTGGTCCATGACCCACAGAGAGTCATAGCCCAACTCCTCGGCCAGTGGACCCAGGTCCAACACCTGTTGAGGATCGGCTACGCCCCAGTTGTTCGGTATGGTGATTCCGATGTCCATTCCATCCTCCGCGAGCTAGCCGGTTTTGATAGCCTGCACCAGCCGGGCCGTTTCGATAGCCGCCATAGCCGCGTTGCTCCCCAGGTTCCCCGACTTTCCTCCGGCGCGGTTGATGGCCTGGTCCATGTTTTCGGTGGTGAGTACACCGAAAATGGTGGGAACGCCAGTCTCCATACCTACTCGTCCTATGCCGCTGGAGGCCTGGCCCGCCACCATGTCATAGTGGCTGGTCTCGCCGCGGATCACCGCGCCGAGGCATATGACCGAGTCGTACCGTCCCGATTCGGCGAAGGTCTTGGCCACGACGGGCAACTCGAATGACCCCGGGACCCAGGCCACGCTAATGTCGGATTCGCTAACTCCGTAACGCTCCAGCGTGTCGAGCGCTCCCGCGAGTAGTGGGCGCGTTACCACTTCGTTGAATCGGGCGACCACCACGGCAACTCTAAGGCCGTGGCCATTGAGTTCTCCCTTTAGCTCGTTGGGCAAGGCGGATTCTCCTAGTCGAATTTAGGTCAGGGCAGGTACGGCCCCATGTGGTCCCGCCCTGGGTCCTGGACCGGCCGGGCTTAGCCGATTGGCTCGGCATCCGCCCGTACTCCGGCCTGCAAGACTTTTTCCAGCAGGTCGCTTTCGCTGGCCGCACCGGCAAACCGGATGTGTTCGTTGATCACGGTAAGGGGCACAGACCGCACGCCGTATGTCTGGCCCAAGTTGGGAAACTCCTGCACTTCCACCACATCGGCGGAGATTAGCTGATTTTCCAGGGCCATCGCGTGTGCGATGCGTCCCAGCGCCGGGCAATAGGGGCAACTGGGCGTGACGAATACCTGGATATGCACATCCTGGTTGAGCTGGCGAAGCTTCCGCCGCGTGTCCATGCTCAAGGGGCTGACGCCGCGGGAGATGGTCTTTATGTCCTCGATGATAGTGGCCATCTCGTAACCCAAAGGTGCGCCGTAGAACTTGAGCCAGGATACACCACCTGCACTCAGGAGTATCGCTGGTATGCGGGAAACTCCCAGGTCCTTGGCGGTCTGCGGGTCGGCATAGAAGTCCACGGTCTCCATCTCGATTTTAGGAGAGAGCTCCGCAACCTCTTCCATGAGTTGTTGTGTCTGGGGGCAGTAGCGGCATTCCCGCCCGGGAATCGTGATCACCGACGGCTTCTGGGTGAACACCTGGATCCGGACAGGACCTTTGAGGTCCTTGCGGAAGGTCCGCTTGAGTTGGGCCTTGTCCTGGCCTGATATCAGGTTTTGCTGGGTCATCCGCCAGGCTCCAAAGATCGTGAAGTTGGCGCCCCGCGCGTTGTAGCCGCTGGATTGAAGGCCGCCGGTGTTCGGGTCCGGCCGGACCGGAAATTGCCATCCCAATCCCGGAGGCAACGGGGAATTCTCTCAAGGTTGGGCCGGGACGCATACAGTTTACACGGGATGTTGGGGGTTATCCACCCTAGTCCAGCTTGCCCCGGATGGTGAACATCCGTTGGAAAAGGGTGAAGCAGGACACCGAGGCGATAATAAGCAGGACCCAGAAAATTTGATTGATGAGTAGACCGATTCCCAAGAGCACGACACGCTCGGGCCGGGTCATGAGGCCGGAACGGATGAAGACCCCGAGCCCCTCGCCGCGGGCTCTCAGGTAGCTGACTCCCTGGGAGAAGATCAGCGCCAGCAATAATACGGTTATGAACGGCATTAATTGTTGGTCCACGGTGATGAACGGGATTAGCTGGCGCTCTTCGAACCCGGGCCGTAAGGCGTAGGCGGCCAATCCGACAAACAGGGCCGCCTCGCCCAACCTGTCGAAGACGGAATCCAGCAGCGCCCCGAAAGAGCTGGCCTTGCCGGTTAGCCGCGCTAGAGCGCCGTCGAAAAGGTCCAGCGCCCCGCCCAATAGAAACACGATCCCGCCCAAGAGCAGCATATTCGCCCCGACGAGATAAGCCGACGCGACGCAGACGGCGAAGCCAAGGAGAGTGATCGAGTTTGGGGTAAATTTTAGCGCACGGAGGAAGCGCGCACCGGGAAGCTCGATGTACCGGAGGACCGCTCCCCTAAACTGTTCTCGTCCAGGCATTCCCATTGGCTGACCCCAAGCAGTCGAGGTAAAATTCTTCGACCTGTCCGGCTACCACCTCCCAGCGGTACTGTTCTACGTCTTCCCGCCCCCTGACCCCCATGGACATGGCGAGATCGGGGTCGTCTATCAACCGGATCAGGGCCGCCGCCAGAGCGTCTGAGTCCTTTCGTGGGAACAGCAACCCCTGCCGTCCGTGTTCGATAATGGCGTTGTAGCCCTCAATGTCGGAGGCAATCATCGGCTTGCTGGAGGCCATAGCTTCCAAAAGCACGTAGCCGAAACTCTCCGATCCCGTGGCCGGCGAGCAGCAGATGTCTGCGGTGGCGTAATACCTGGGCAGGTCGTCTTCGGGCGCCTTGCCCACGAAGATGACGTCTTGCAAGGCTCTGGAGCTTAATATCTGGTGTGAGTCCCGGTCCGGGTTGCCCGGTCCGACCACTATGAGGCGGACGTCAGGCCTTTCCCATTTGAGGCGGGCATAGGCTTCCAGGAGGTATTTCAACCCTTTTCGCTTCTCTAAGCGGCCTACGAACAGGATATTGGTCTTCCCATCCTGGTATTCCGGCCACGGCGCGGGGTCTTTCGCGAAACGGTCCACGTCGATCCCGTTGGGAATTATCTTGTAGTCTCCGGGAAAGACGCCGCTCACGTAACGCCGGGCAGCCTGAGAAACCGCGATACCGCCATGCAATCTCTGATGCCAGCGTTTGATGAGCGGCTGGCTGAAGCGGTATAAGTGCTGTCGCTTGTAGGAGGCGTGGAACGTGCCCACGTTGACCGCCTGCGAAAACTCGAGGACGCACAGGGGTAAGATCGGCGCCATCGGCTCGTGCAGATGGACAATGTCAAACGCCTCGTCCTTGAGCAGGGTACGCACCTTGGGGTACAGCCACCATGAGAGGGATACCCGGGCTATGGAGCCGCCGCTGGGCAGGGGGACCGACCTCCCCAGGTGTACGAAGCTCTCCCCGTCCTCGCGTTCCCTGGATGGGGAGTGGGGGGCAAGCACCCTGACGTCATGGCCCAACCGCGTCAATTCGCGGCTCAGTTGGGAAACGTGGGCGGTCACCCCGCCCGGCCAGGTGAAGTCATAGGGTGACACCATTGCGATTTTCAAGCAGTCCCTCCGACTCTTTGGGCGGGAGAGTATGCCTGGATTGCCCTACTCGCTGCCGGAGATGAACGACTCGGTCATATCGCGGGCAACATCGCCGGTGTACTGCTGGGGCGGAAAGTTCATAAAGTAGGCGCTGGCTCCGCTGATTCGGCGGTCCAGGGCCAACTTGGCGCACCGCGCTGCATACACCGCGACACTGGCCGAGTTCGGGTTATCCCAGACTTCCAGCTTGGCATCCAGGTTTGTTGGGGCATCGCCGGAGGAGCGTCCCCCCAGGCGTATGTGCCGCCACATCCGGTCCTGCAACTATGGCATGTGGACACTGGGACCGATATGAATGTTGTCTGCGTAGATTTGGTCGTCCAATTGAGACGCAACGCGCGCGGTCTAGGGTATCATCCTGGATACTCGGCGCTCTTGGTTCTTCCTCGTCCTCAGTCCCACGCGCCAGTGTGGTGATAGAGCGGCTGAATTGTAGCAACTTACCATAACCGCTACAAGCGTGCGGATTCCCGGTTTAGGACGAAATGTTGCTGATTGCGCAGTTGGATTGGCTTACGGGTCGAAGAATCGGAAGATAGCTGTCCGGTCGTCATGACGGGAACGCCTGCCCAACTGCTCCGGGACCTGGCCTTCGTTGAGGCGCGATTCCACCAGCGCGTTCACCATCTCCGCCGCTTCTTCCGGAGTAGCCGCCTTCCTCACCATGTCCGCCAGTTCCGAGGCCATCACGTTGTCGGTGACGCCGTCGGTGGCCAGTACCAACCGGCTACCGGGTTCCATCTCCAGCTCGGTCCGCACAAGGTTGGGTTTGCCCTGGCTCGCTCCTATCGCTTTGGCGACTCCCACGTGCAGGAAGCCCCCGACCCTCCCGGTAAGCTGCTGGGCCGAATCGGGACCGACCAGGAATATCGGGCTGTCCCCGGCGCCCAGCACGTGCAGCTTCCCGTCCAAGTAGAGGGCAGCGGAAACCGTGGTGAGTAGAAAACGTCCCCCTCCGACCTGGTAGAATTCCTCGTTCATCTCCTCCAGGATTTGGATGACATCCTCCGGAGAGGTCAGGGCCGCCGTGGTCAGGGCCTCGACGACGGACTGGCTTGCTTCCTCGCCGCCGTGACCTGTGACTCCGTCCATGACCGCGTCCAGGAAAGAGTCGTTGCCCAGGTCACGAATCAGGTAGCTATCTTCGCCGTGGGCTGAGTTATCTTGAAATGACGCTACATTGCTTCCGGGCATATCCGCCGGTCCTCACATTTACTCAGTAAGTTTGGGTTGCCGTTTGCTGAGGCGCTGGCTCGCGGCTTGAATCACCGGACCAGTCCCGCCAACTCCGACTCGGCATCGAATAGAAAACGCTTCCAATAGTCTCCCCTTAGCAGGTCCAAGGCCTCTTTCCAGGCCTGTTGAGCCTGTTCCAGGCCGGGGAGTTCCCGGTTCCGCGCTGCCACCGCTTCCAGGTAGACATCCAGATCACGGCGGAAGTCCGGCAACCCGGAGTAATCCCTTGCCTTCAGCTTATCAATCATGACCTGGGCGGCATCGCTCACTGGTTCGTCTAATTCACTGTAACTCACCGCCATCGCATCGAGTTCCTGCTGGAAGTTGACTACGGGACGTTGCCCGTAGGGCTCCCGGTAGCCATCCGCCTGTTCAGGAGGTCTCTGGGCAGTGGTGTAAAACTTCAGTATCTCCAGGTATGAGTCGAACACATCGCGGGCACGGCCACCCCTGGGGTTCGGCGCCCCGTCCGCCGGGACCAGGTCCGCGCAGTCGATGACGGTAAGCCCCCCCGATCCTGGCTGGTAGAAGAGGTTCTGGGGCCGCATGTCGAGAAGCACGTAACCCGCCGCCAAGAACAACTCCTGGGCATCGAGCAGTTGCCGGTGGACCGGGAACGGGTCACTTTGGTCCACCGGGTTCAAGGGGTACAGCGTGAATAGGTTTTGCCCGGCGCCGGTGGGGACCCGCTGGATCCTGGCCCTCATATCCCCGGCCATGAGGGGAATCCCCTTCGCCCGTTCTTCGACGATCACCCTGTATTCATGGTCGAGGGTGTCGCCGTAGAACTCGTCGTGGTTTGCGCGCTCCGAGTACCCGATGATCGGTGAAATCCCCGGGAAATTGCCGGAGAACGTCTCGAAGACCTCCAACATCTGGTCCGTGCGGGTCTCGGTGCTGCCGTGCATCTGGCGGCTTATCATCTGGGGCACAGGGCGCTTCAACACGACCGGACATCCGGTTTCAAGGTCGACAGCGGCACGCACCTCATAGTCCGCGCCGGACCCCAGGAGGCCCGTGATCTCGAATCGCTTGAGGTCCATTACTTGCATATTTGCGCCGCGCTTCCAGAGTCAGAGCGATGTTACATTCTGACCTGGGATAATGCAACCGATGATTTTAGTTGCGGCGTTGCGGCGCAAGGGAGGCTGCCGGACCCGGCAAAATTGGGCCAGTAAGGCCGGGTACCGGGCCGCCCGGCGCGTCGGAGTAAGCCGTGGCTAGTCTTGGCGAGTGACGAATAAAGGCGAAGTACTCGGCTACCTCCCACAGGATGGCGTTGACCGCGCCAAACCCCACTACAAGCGTAAATGTTTCCTAAGACCCGGTACGATTCCGCCGGGCCGGCGCCCCGGCTGCGCCCAATTGACGAGGTGGTTCGCGTCGTCCCACCACTCAATCTCTCCATGCGCTCCATTGATTGGGCGTATTCCGCAGATGAAAGCCACACGGGCAGAAGCGGTTTTGTGCACGAGCGCCCGGAATAGGATACCGAAAATCAGGCGCTGCTCTTCTCCGGAGACCGGTATCCCAGGCTTATCCATTCGTCCTTGGGCCAGGTCCGGTCCAGGACCATCCCCAGTCCGGTAAGCGCTTCATCCACGACCGCGCACTGTTCGAGCATGATCCCGGACGCAATCAGCATTCCGCCAGGTTTCAATGCCGGGGCGATAAACGGCGCCCGCTCGCCCACGGCGCGCGCCGAAATGTTGGCCACAACCAGGTCGAACTGGCCTTCCCCGGCCAGCGGATGAGGCACCGTGCCCTGGGTCAGGCTCACCTGCCGCTGCACCCTGGTGCGGCGAAAGTTTTGTCGGGCCGCCCGGATCGCCTGAGGGTCGATATCCAGGGCCACGACATGCGACGCCCCAAGCTGAATTGCCGTGATAGCCAGTATGCCGGATCCGGTGCCAAGGTCGAGCACGGTCACCCCGGGTTGTACGAGGTCTTCCAGGGCTTCGAGGCAGGTATGGGTAGTGGGATGGTAACCTGTGCCGAAGGCCATGCCGGGGTCCAGCTCAATTACCACATCTTCACCAGACCTCTCGTACTCTATCCAGGTTGGCTTGATCACCAACTTGGAACCAACCCGGAGCAGGTCGAAGTGGCTGCGCCATAGAGTCTGCCAGTCTTCCATATCCGGTACAGGCGTGATCGTCAGATCTTCCATTGGTTCCAGAAGGCCCACGAGCTTGAGGCCAACTTCAATGCGTGCCAACCTCTGACGTGACGTGTGCTGCAAGTAAGTGCGCAACCGCACCCGCTCCACACCCTCCCAATCCCGGTCCGGGTTTTCCCCGGTCCAGGCCTCCTTGGACTCGTCAGTTTCCCCGTCTTTTTCCATGGAAAGTCCGTGTCCATACCGGCTAAACAGGTACGACACGGGTTCCACGTACTCATACGGCACGCGGATACTCAGTTCTTGCCAGGCCATCCATCCTCCCGACAAAAGGCCCGGGCAGCGGTACGGCCCGGGTCAAGTGGCTACTCTACTCCAGGCTCTTTCCTCCGCGCATCAAGCGCGCTATGCAAAGGCATCTAAGCCTAGCCGAATGCCCCCTTTATCCGTTCAAAAAAACCCTTCTCGTTGCTGTCTTCGCCATGATCGTCCCGGTCGTTATCCTCTCCAGGTTCTTCTGCCCTGCCGAACGAGCGGGCCAACTCCTCCAGCAAGCCGCGTTGATGAGAGTTCAAGTCGTTGGGCACCTTCAGGTCAATCACGACGCGGAGGTCGCCCTTCCGGCCGCTATGTACATCGGGAATTCCCCTGCCCTTAAGCCTGAACACGGCCCCCGCGCCAGTGCCCTGTGGCACCGACAAGACCTGGTCGGGACCGTCCAGTGTAGGTATTCTCCGCTTTGCTCCCAGGGCGGCTTCGGCAAGATTCACCGGGAGGGTGTAAACAAGGTCGATGCCGTCCCGGTAGAATTCTTCGTGCTCTTTGACTTCAACGTAGACGTACAAGTTCCCGGGAGGGCCTCCTTCCTGGCCCATGTCTCCCTTTCCGGTGAGCCGCACTTGCATTCCGGAGTCAACTCCCGCGGGAATGGTGACTCCGATCTTACGCTTCCTTCGCTCGGCGCCCTCCCCTTTACAGGTGGAGCAATAGGTCTGGATGACGCTTCCGGTGCCGCGGCAATCGGAGCACGGCGTGATCTGGGAAAACTGACCGAAGACGCTTCTCTGGGACCGGCGGACCTGTCCGGTGCCGCGACAGGTGGAACAGGTGTCTACCTGGGTGCCAGGTTCGTTTCTCGCTCCGGAACACGTCCGGCACTGCTCCATCCGTGTGATCTCGACCTCGCGCTCGGCGCCAAAGACGGACTCTTCAAAGCTGAGTACGACCCGCTGTTGCAAATCCGCGCCCCGTTGAGGTTGCCGAGTCCTTCGGCCGGACGCGTCGCCAAAGAAGGAGTCGAAGATATCTCCGAAGCCTCCGAATACGTCGAAACCATCGAAAGGACGGTCGAAGCCCCCGTTGGACCCCATTCCGGCGTGTCCGAAACGGTCGTATTGAGACCTCTTCTTCTGGTCCGAAAGCACCTGGTAGGCTTCGTTGACCTCCTTGAACTTGTCTTCCGCGTCGGCGTTTCTGTTCCGGTCAGGATGAAATTCCATGGCCTTCTTGCGAAAAGCCTTCCTGATCTCTTCTTCACTATCGGTCCGGGAAACGCCAAGAACCCGATAGTAGTCCTGCTTCGCCATGTAATGCCACCTGCCGGGAATGGGGTGGGAGGTTAGTGGTCCCATGTTAGAAATATGACTGTACTTGTATCGCATTATAGGACAGTGGGGCATCCGCCTCAATAGCCCGCGGACCTTCGCCGAGCCTGATTCTCCTTGACACCAAGTACGCTTCTGAGTAGCATGAACTGGTAGGAGAATATCTCTCCTAAATCTGCATATAAGGCGGTAAAGGATAGGCGATGAGCTATTTACCTGTAGTTATTATCCTCGCCGTCCTCGCGGTAGCAGGGTTTGGGATAGCCGGGTGGCTGTTCTACAGAAGCAAGGTTGATGGAAAAAGGGTAGGCAATGCCAAAGAGAGCGCCGAGCGCATCCGAGGCCAAGCAGAGGAGGAACACCGGAAGCTTCTACTTTCGGCCCAAGAGGAAGTCCTCAAGCTGCGTTCCGCCGGTGAGAACGAGTTAAAGCAGCGGCGGGAAGAACTCAATCGTATGGAACGCCGCTACGTCCAACGGGAGGAACAACTGGAACGAAAGACCGAGGCAGTTGAGCAGCACCAATTGCAAATCAACGCCCGGGAAATCGAGGTGCAACATGCCCTCGAAGAAGCTGACACCCTCAAGTCCAGGCAACTCGAAGCCCTCGAGGAGATCGCCGGTCTCAATGTGGCGGAAGCTCGGGACATCGTGGTCAGAAGGGGCGAGGAACAAGCCCGCCAGGACCTGTCGCGCCGCTACTATGAGCTAGAGAAGGAACACAAGGCGAGCGCGGATGAAAACGCGCGCAAAATCATTACCCTTGCCATTAACCGGTTGGCCACGGACGTTGTGTCCGAGACCACTACATCTGTAGTATCCCTGCCCAACGATGAGATGAAGGGTCGTCTCATTGGCCGCGAAGGGCGCAACATCAGGACCCTGGAATCCCTCACCGGAGTCGACGTCATTATCGACGACACTCCGGAAGTCGTGACCATCTCCTGCTTCGACCCAGTGAGGAGAGAGGTGGCGCGGCTGGCCTTGGAGAAACTTATCTCCGACGGCCGCATTCAACCTGCACGCATCGAGGATGTAGTGCAACGGTCTCAGACAGAGATTGAAGAGACTATCCGGAAGGCGGGTGAGCAAGCGACCTTCGAAGTGGGTGTTAGCGGGCTCGACCCCGAGGTAATAAGGCTGCTGGGGCAGCTAAAATACCGGTACAGCTACGGCGAAAACGTGCTGAAGCACTCCGTAGAGGTCAGTCTGCTCGCGGGTATGCTTGCCGCCGAGGTGGGAGCCAATGAGCAGGTTGCCAAGGTCGGTGGGTTGCTGCACGACATAGGAAAGGCCCTCACCCACGAAGTTGCCGGCCCCCACGCTGAGATCGGGGCGGAGATCGCCCAAAAACACGGGGTAAACTACAGCTCCTACCGCGGAATTTTGGAGCACCACAACGACGAACACGAGACCATCGAGTCCTTCTTGGTCGCTACCGCCGACGCGATTAGCGCCTCGCGGCCAGGGGCTCGCAAAGAGTCCCTGGAGCTCTACGTAAAGAGGCTCCGGGACCTGGAAGAGGCCGCGACCGCGTTTGAAGGCGTCGAAAGGGCATTCGCAATCCAGGCTGGCCGCGAGGTCCGTGTGATGGTCAAGCCGGACGACATGGACGATATCCGCGCCGCCGAACTGGCCAGGGATATTGCCCGGAAGGTCGAGGAAGACTTGGTCTTTCCCGGCCAGATCAAAGTAACCGTGATCCGGGAAACACGGAGTGTGGAATACGCCAGATAGATTTAAGTAAGCCGGGCCATTCTCGGGCCTGGCTCCGGGTCTGTCTGACGTTTGCGCCAGGGATATTAGACGGCGACCGGGTCGGCATGACATAGGACGTGAAAAGGGGGCTCGGGGCTAATTCCCCGGCCCCCTTTGGCTGTGTAAGCGGATTCACCAGGGAGAGAGTACTCCATTGCGAATACTTATGATCGGCGACATTATCGGACGTCCAGGGAGGCGCGCCATCCGCAGGTTGGTGCCTGAAGTGCGCGAGGAGATGGGAATCGACTTGGTGATAGCGAACGCCGAAAACACCGCGGGAGGCTTCGGCCTCACCCTGGAAACGGCGTACGAGTTGCTGGAAAGCGGAGTAGACGTCATGACTTCCGGCAACCACGTTTGGGACCAGAAGGAGATCGTACCGCACATGGACGAAGGGCTGCCGCTGGTGCGGCCCGCCAATTACCCCGATGCGCCCGGCAGGGGCTACCTGGTCCACGACGGCGTAATGGTGTTGAACTTGATGGGGCGGGTTTTCATGCCGCCCTTGGACTGCCCGTTTCGCACCGCCACCGGTATTCTCAACGATGTGGTCGATGATGACGGGCCGAAAGTGATTCTTGTGGATTTCCACGCCGAGGCGACGTCGGAAAAGCAAGCGATGGGGTGGTATCTGGACGGACGCGTAAGCGCCGTAGTAGGTACGCATACGCACGTAGGGACCGTCGACACCCGCATCCTTCCCATGGGTACGGCTTACGTCAGCGACGTGGGAATGACAGGTCCGGTGGATTCGGTAATCGGCAGCGAAGCCGACGCGGTACTGGACCGGTTCCTGACGGGCTTGCCTCACCGGCTTACCGTAGCGGGGGGGCCGGTCATGATGAACTCAGTGGTTATCGAAGTCGATCCCGAGACCGGAAAGGCCTCGTCGATCAAGCGTTTGGACAGGACGGTGAAGTAGGATGAGTGCGTTGGTGGACCTCCACCTGCATACCACGGCCTCGGATGGCAGGCTTTCCCCCACCGAGTTGGTGCGGCTGGTTGCCAGCCAGGGTTTGAAGCAAGTTGCGATTTCGGACCATGACACGACTGAAGGTCTGGCCGAAGCATTCGAGGCGGCTAAAGAATTTCCCGACCTGAGAATCATCCCGGCCATTGAGATCAGCACCGACATCCCCGGCGATGAAATCCACATGCTGGGGTATTTCTTGGACCACACAGACCCCGATCTACAATCCCTTCTGGGGCGGTTCCGCGACGGGCGCCTGGAGCGGGGTAAGGCGATGGTGGACAAGCTGGCCACGCTGGGCATCCACATCGACTGGGAGCGGGTCAAGGAGATCGCTGGCGAGGGCACGGCCGTCGGCCGGCCCCATATCGCGCTGGCCATGGTGGAGAAGGGTTATTGCAAAGAGCCCAAGGATGCCTTTCCGGAATACCTGGGACGCAAGGGCCTTGCCTACGTAGAACGGGCCAAGATGTCGCCGGACCAGGCGGTTGAACTGCTGAAACGGTTTGGCGCAGTCCCTGTTTTGGCCCACCCTGCCTACCTGGTGGATATGGAACCCGCCATTGCCCTCCTGAAAGACGCCGGGCTGATGGGGATGGAAGTCCACTATGCCCAGTATGATGCCGAGACGGTAAATCATCTCGCAGAGTTAGCCGGAGAATACGGCCTCATCCCCTGCGGCGGCAGCGATTACCATGGGCTCGGAAACACCGGTGAGCTTTTGCCAGGGACCTTGGGACCTCCCCTCGAGACGGTTGAGCAACTAGAGGAGGCGGCCCGGAATCTGCGGTAGCGTCCCGCTCGTATCCCCATTGTGTTGCCGTCGTGTTAGGCGTGTTAATCGAAATCTCCGGGATCTACGTCTTTTCCTATCTGTTGGGCTCGATTCCCTCCACCTACCTAGCCGCCAGATTTCTGAAGAACACCGATATCCGGGAATACGGTAGTGGCAACGCGGGGGCGTCCAACGCCTCCCGGCTTTTGGGGAAGGTCTGGGGTGTGGCCCTGGGGCTATTTGATGTGCTGGCGAAGGGCTCAGTTCCGGTCGTTATTGGTTGGCGCGTATTCGGGCTCGATCCAGAGTCGTCTGCTCTGCTTATTGGTGCGCCGCTCCTGGCCCTGGCGGGGCACAATTGGTCAATTTTCCTGCGGTTTCAGGGCGGAAGGGGCATCACGATTGCTTTAGGCAGTATGTTGATTCTCTCTCCGTTCGTGCTGATGGCGTCATTGCTGTTGGTGGGCGCCGGCTGGGCCTTGACCCGCAACTCCGGAGTTTGGGTACTTGTGGCATTGGTCCTGCTCCCGGTCTGGACGGTCATCGCCCAGGACCCCATTGTGGTAACCTGGTACGGTATAGGAGTGCTAACCCTGGTGGTGTTGAAGCGGTTGCTGTCCAATTGGACGCCCTTACCCGCGGGATTGCCGAAGAAGAAAGTCTTATTCAATCGCTTATTCTTGGACCGGGACATGGACGATTACGCTGAGTGGGTCCACCGGTCGCCTCGGACGTCGGACTAGCCGGACTCGGAGCGGACTGTGAGCACGGAAAACATACAGCAGGTGGACGAGGGGCCGGAAACGGTAACCTACTGCGAATGGCATCCCGGGGTTGAGACGCGGCTCTCTTGCGGACATTGCGGACGCTCGATCTGCACCCAGTGCATGGTTCAGGCCCCGGTGGGGATCCGCTGCCAGGAATGTGGCCGGGCGGTCCGCGCTCCGACCTTCGATGTTCAACCCACGCACTACCTTCGGGGATTCGCCGTCGCCGCCATGGCCGGGGTAGGTGGCGGAGTCCTTTGGTGGTTCTTCAACCTCTTTATCATCTTGCTGTTTGATGGGCGGCTGCCGGTGATACTGGCCTCTTTGCCTGCCGTCGCAATCGGATATGCGTCCGGGGAACTCATCAGCCGGTCTGTTAACCAGAAGCGCAGCTACCTCTTGTCGCTTGCGGCTGGAGTCTCGGTGGTACTGGCCTACGTCGTTGCGGTTGCGATCTTGGCCTTCTTCAGCCTCTATACTCTGCTATTCCTCGCCGCGGGGGTCTACCTCGCCATGCAGAAGCTCCGTTAACTCTCCCCATAGGCGATGGACTACCCCGGTGATTACTCCTGAGTGGAACCCTCTGCGTTGAAGGTGGGCCCAGAGACGCTTGCGGAACTCGGGATAGTCGTCTACAGGTAACCGTTGTGCCAGCTTTCGACCGGCGCGGTATGCGTTGGAGTAAGCATCGTAGTCTTTCAGCGCTTCTCGGACCACATCTGCGGCCACACCCAATCCCAATAGCTCCTGCCGGATTAACGCTTCCCCCCTGGGGCGGCGGCGCTCTCTGCTGTCCCTCCAATCCCTGGCGAAAGCGGCGTCATCCAGATACCCGCGTGCATGGAGCGATGTGACTGTCTGCTCTATGGTCTCGGCGCTGAACCTTGCGGTAAGGCGTCTGCGGATTTCGGCCTCGCTACGGGCGCGGTAGGCGAGCAAGCGCAGGGACGCTTCCCATGCCTGGGCCAGGGAACCGTCCCCTGCTTGCTCTTCGCGTGGCCTTCTGTGGCGCATGGTGCTGTGCTCAGCCGAAGTCTGGAGGTTATTTGGAGTTGTCTGGCTCCGGTGGGCCGGGGAGCTTGTAGTCTTCGGCGGCAACGTCCGGCACGGCCGCGACAGCTTCAGTTCCGGGTTCCAGGCCGCGGATCCGGGCTTCTACCGATGCCGCAATCTCAGGGTGCTGGGCAAGGAATTCCTTGGAATTCTCTCGACCTTGTCCCAGGCGTGTCTCCCCGTAGGAGTAGAAGGAACCGGATTTCTTGATGATATCCTGGGCGGCGCCAAGCTCTAGGAGGTCCCCCATCTTGCTGATCCCGTGATTGAACATAATGTCGAACTCGGCGACTCGGAACGGGGCCGCGATTTTGTTCTTGACTACTCTGGCCCGGACGCGGTTCCCAATGATCTCAGAGCCTTGCTTGATGGACTCGATGCGGCGCAGGTCGATGCGCACGGAACTGTAGAATTTGAGCGCCCTGCCGCCGGGAGTGACTTCGGGATTGCCGTAGGAGATGCCTATTTTCTCCCTTAGCTGGTTGATGAAGATCACCGCGGTGCGGGAGCGGTGTATGGTAGAGGTGAGCTTTCTCAGTGCTTGCGACATGAGCCGGGCTTGAGCCCCCACGTGGGGGTCGCCCATGTCGCCCTCGATCTCCGACTGGGGTACAAGGGCGGCTACACTGTCCAAGACTACAGCGTCAATTGCGCCGCTGCGTACAAGTTGCTCGGTGATGTCCAGGGCTTGTTCGGCGCTGTCGGGTTGGGCGATGATCAGGTGCTCCAGGTCGAGACCGCAATTGTTGGCGTAATTGGGGTCCAAGGCGTGCTCCACGTCAATGTAGGCGGCGATACCACCCAACTGCTGAGTTTCGGCCATGATGTGGATTCCCAGGGTGGACTTTCCGGCGGACTCTGCGCCGAATATTTCCGTCACCCTGCCCTTGGGGATGCCGCCTGCTCCCAGGGCTACGTCCAGGGCCAATGACCCGGTGGGGATTACCTCGGTAGCCAGTTGTTGGCTCACCTCCCCCAAGCGCATCACTGCGCCTTTACCGTAGTCCTTTTCTATGCGGCCCAGGGCGATTGCCAGCGCGGCCTCTTTGTCTTTATCCATCCCTGCCATCCTCACTCCTTTTCAGTGACCGGCTACTCTGTGTTCCTGGCGTTCACCCTGGTGACGGCGTTCTTAATTCCGCGTGGCTGCGCGGAGTATGCCGACGGCGGCCAAAGGGTAATCGCCAGTTGGATCAAGGCGAATCCTAGCATGGCGCTTTTGTCCCCCACAAGCGGCAAGTGTCATGGGAATGTCAGGCAGCCAGCCATTCTGGGGGCCTGCGGAAGCCGGAGCTTCCAAATGCTTCGGGCCAACTGGCCCGGTCTAGAAGTCTCAATAGCCGCCCTTGAAGCCTATGGTGACCGTTCCTTCCTCGACGATGACCGGGGTAACTCGGTTCCCTTTGGAGTACTCTAGGAGGTCGGCTATCTTATCCGGCTCCTTGGAGATGTCGACTTCCACGTATGCGACCTTGCGCCTGCGGTAGTCCATCTTGGCCGCGGCGGAGTAGGCGCAGTCCGGGTGGGTATAAATGGTTACATTGGTGTCGGCTGCTTGGGTCACTTTCGACTCCCTGGAATCGGGATGCTCGGTCAAAGCCCATTGTAAGCGGGAATAGGACATCGTTCAATGTGAGTCTCCGGCCCGGAAACTCCGTGATATGCTATCCTTGTGCGAGGGCATCTGCGGCGTCCAAGCGTCAATGAGGGTATCGGAAGTCCGCTGCCCCCTGGCCGCACTATACGAGCTTATACCAGGACGGTCTCCAACGTTGACTCAACCACACAATCCACTCCTCGCCAAACTTGCTGAGTTGCTGGAGCAACACGCAATCGGAGTAACCCGGATCACTCCCAGGCCACGGGGCGGGAGACTCACCGGTGACTCAAGGCGGGAGGTCGAGGAGGCTTTGGAGCGGATTGCCGCCGCTTCTCCGCAGGCGGGCGGTCTGTTGTACGGCAACGGCTGCTTTGCGGTGGGCCGCTACGCTGAAGCCCTCGAGTCCTTCCGAAATGCCCTTCTCGCGGACCCGTCCGATTTGGACGCCAGATTCAACCTTGGGCTCACCTATCTCAGGTTGGGGCAGGCGCAGGACGCGGTGAGTGAGTTGAGTGCGGTCCTGGAACGGGAACCCCGGTTGGCGGAGGCCTATTACCAGCGCGGCAACGCCTACGACGACCTACGGCAGCGGGACCAGGCTGTTGTTGACTACACTCGGGCTTTGGAGATTAGACCTGATTACCTGCAGGCGGTCTACAACTCGGGAGTCGTCCTGGCCAGGCTGGCTCGCCACGATGAAGCGGTCGAGGCGTTCGAGCGGGCCATCGCGCTGCGTCCGGACCTCTCCAATGCCTACCTCAACCGGGGCGCGTCGCTGGACGAGTTGGGGCGGCATTATGAGGCCATCGAGGATTACGGTACGGCTATCGAACACAATCCATTGAACGCCGATGCCTATTTCAACCGGGCCAGGACCCACTACTTCCTTGAGCACATCGACGCTGCCATCTCGGACTATTCCCGCGTGCTGGAACTGGATCCCGACGACGCCGAGGCGTTAAACAACCGGGGACTAGCCTACGATGCGGTGGGTGACTACGAGCGGGCGGTCGAGGACTATGGTCAAGCCGTGAGCCTCAGACCGGACTTCGCCGAGTCGCTAAGCAACCGGGGAGCCGCCTTCGAAGCCCTGGGAGACCGGGATAAGGCGCTGGCGGAATACCTGGCCGCATTGGATGCAGCTCCCGAATTCGCCGCCGCGCATTACAACGCGGCGCGTCTCTATGCCAGCAACGGGGACGTCGACAGCTGTGTCCCACACCTGGAACGCGCAATGGCCCTCGTGCCTGACCTGAGAGCGGATGCCTCGGACGACGATGACCTGGGGTGGGTGCTGGAGTTGAGGAGACTGAAACAGTCCCAGGAACGAGGGGAGCCGGGCATACGGGACTAACCGTTTCGCGGGAGCAGGTCCGCTTCGCCGTCCAGGTCTTCATCGTCGAGGTCAATTCCGTCGTCCAGATCGAGATCGACGTCCTTGTCTCCGTTCCGGGCTAGGCTCCTCCTTCGGGTCAGGGTGCTCCGGAGCAGGACCAGGGAAGCCAGGAAGGTAAGGCCCAGCACCAGTCCTCGCTCCGTCTGCATGGTCAGGCTTAACACTAGCATCAGCGTGAAGCATGCCACGATGCCCCAGGCCGAGCGATACGGTGTGCGCCACAGCAGTAGGACGAAGGCCAGACCGGTAGCGATCCCTATGGGTGCAAGCTGGGGCTCCATGGCCATCGTGAGGCCCATCAAGGTCGCCATTCCATCACCGCCCCGGAACCCGGCAAACAGCGATTTCCAGTGTCCGAGGATAGCCGCCCCCGCCACGATGAGGACCAGGTGCTCAGGTACGTCCAACACCCGCGTGGCGGCCAGCACTGCCGCGGAGCCCTTGGCTACGTCTCCGACGAAGACCAACGTACCTGTGCGGCGTCCAATGTTCCAAAACACATTGGCCGTGCCAGCCAGAGTGCTGCCGGTCTCAAAAATATTTCTGCCCCTTAGCCGCGCCGCGATAAGCGCGCACGGAATGGAGCCCAGAAGATAGCCGGCGAACACCGCCGTCAGAATTTCTAAGACCAAGACCACGTCAATAGCCGCCACACAAACGTCCGCTACTACTCAATCTAGCTATGGGCCGGTGAGAACCATTAACCAATACTATAATAACATTCCACGCATAGGAATAGGCGAAGCACAGGAAGCCTCCTGGGCTGCCGGCACAGACCTTTGGGCCCTTAAATGCGGGTCTTCCTTTTGTGGACCCCTGATGCCCCGTCGGGACGGTTCCCCTTGCTCTCTTCGATCTGCGGCGTCCCATCGGCCTCCGCGCACCTAACCTCGAAGGTGTGCTCGCCTTCCTGGAAGGGCCACTCGTATCGCCAAATAACCCAGGTCGTTTCCGACAGGGGAGACCTCAATCGGGCTTCCTCCCACGGGCCGCCATCAACGCGCACCTCGACTCTGGAGATGCCCCGGGCGCCCGCGAAGGCGATCCCCCCCACCGGAATATAACCCTGCCCGTCCACCACCTCCACGTCATGGACCGCCACCGTGTCGATGACCGAAGTGGCTTTCACACGGGCTACCTCGTCCCAATCTCTTGATACCCAGTAGCCGGGCTCGTACTCCGATGTGACCTCTATGCCCGTGATCCACTTGGGTTGTTTCATGCCATAGCGGTCGGGCAACCAAATCCTCAATGGGAAGCCGTGATCGAAGGGTAGAGGCTTGCCGTCCCATTCGTAACACAGCATGATCCGCTCGTCCGAGGCGATCAGGTCCAGGGCGACGGTCTCGTAGAACCCGTCGCCCGAGGTGATTATCAAATAGCGTGCCTCGGCCTGCGGTTGCACGTCGGCCAGGATCTTCTGAAGGCTCACCCCTGTCCACCAGGTTGTGCTGATCAGGCTGGTGCCGATCCGCCCGGAAATGCAGGAGAGGGTTACATACTGGTCCCGCGGCTCGTAGTTGTTCCGGATGTCGTCCAGGGTCAGCGCCATGGGGTTGGCCACCAACCCGGTGATGGGCAGTTCCCAGGTATCGATGTCGATTTTAGTGGGTTCAGTGCGTATGAACACCTTGTAATGGTCCTCAAGGGGGGTGTACTCCGTCCGGGTGCCGGGAGCCGGCGTCACCGGGTCTCCGTCGTTTGGCAACGGCCGTCTGGGTAAAGTCTCTTGATCTGCGCCTGTCGCGGCCGTCGCCTGTTCCAACAACCTCTGCTCCCGCTGCGCCAGCACTGAACCTAGCCCCGCGCTAACCACCGTGACCGTCGCCGCCGACGCGCCCAGCCGTACCAGGAACTGGCGGCGGTTGATGCTTCGCGCCCAGCGAATCTCTTCCTCGGTGACAAGGTCAGTCCCGGCGTGGACCAGTCTCTGGTATACCGGGAGGAACGCCAGTCCCCACGCAAGGAACAAGACCCCCAGGCCGGCAACCGTGAACACCGGTCCGGTCCCGGACTGCTCCATCGGCAGACTCACCGCGATCATGGGCGCACCGAATACCGCTCCCATGACAACCCCTACACCGGCGCGCGGCGCCGCATGAAGTTGCCTCATAACGGCGAAGTAGATTGCTCCCAGCACTACTCCCAACAGGAAGAAGGAAAAGATGGCGACGATCTGCTCCGCGGTCTTTGCGGTTGATGCGACGCTCATCCCCACCATATTCATCACGTCGATCATCGCGTCGATGCCGAAGGTGACCAACCCGCCGGGTAAGACGCGCGTAATCCAGTCGAACAACATGAAGGGCGCGAAAGGCAGCCCGGACAGTTTGTCGAACAGAAACATCAACCCGATTAACGGCGCGGTTAAAACACCGCCGGTGACCGCTCCTTTGGCAAGACTCGCACCCCGGTTGCCGCCGGGAGGAGCAAGGCCCTCAGGTCGCTGTTCCGACATGGTAACTCACCTCCAATGTTGCTTAGTCGAGCGTACCGCGAAATCGCAGTGGTATTACCCAAGTCTGTCTACTTTACTACGCGAGCGCGCCATAGTGGATTATCTGACGGCGGAAATAGTCCTAAAGTGCCGCCGCGTCTTGGCCTTCTTCGTGCGTTGGTCCCGCCGTCGGTGTAAAATCTCAGGGTGGCCGGGGCAATCGTTCAATTCGCCCACGCCCCAACCCAGGGCCAACAAGGAGCGACGGAATGCCCGAGGAGATTGGACTCTTCGAAGCGATCTACTCCCAGCGTGCAATACGTGAGTTCAAACCCGATCCGGTCCCCGATGACATGGTCCGCAAGCTGATCGAAGCTGCCACCAAGGCGCCCAGCGGCAGCAACCGGCAGGACTGGCGGTTCCTGGTAATCCGGGACACCGAATTGAAGCGGAAGATCGGCGAGTATTACAACCAGGCACGCACCTCCAGGTACGATGCCGGCGCACCCCCTGCCAACATTCCGGCACGCCGCCGCGCCGCCTCGGATTACATGGCCGAGCATCTGCACGAAGTACCGGTATTGATTCTCGCCTGTATCCAACATAACGGCGGCCCCACCAACTTGAGCCGGGGCGGCTCCATCTATCCCGCGGTGCAAAACATACTGCTCGCCGCCCGTGGGCTGGGCTTGGGGAGTGTAATCACCTCCTTGCACAAAAGATACGAGGACGAGATCAAGGAGTTGCTGGGAATCCCGGACAACGTCGAGACTGCGGCCTTGCTGCCCATCGGTTTCCCGGCGGAAGGTTCCAGGTACGGTCCCACCAGGCGCGCGCCGGTGGAGGAAGTGACCTTCTACGACCAGTGGGGTAACTCCGGGTAGCCTTGGGCCCACGTCAACCTCACCCGGGTTTCTCGGCGACGAAGACCCAATAGCCCAGGTCGCCCGCATTGACCAGACTTCGGACCATTGCCATCAACCGGGGCGCCTGGTCGAGAATAGAGTTGGCTGTACCTGTTCGACCGGTGACGGCGGACCACGCGCTGAAGAAACCCAATTTGGATTCGACTTCATCCACGATTCGGAGAATGTCCTGCGAGGCATCGTGCCGCTGAGTCACCACCAGTCCCGCGCCTTCGAGCAAGTCCAGATATCCCCGGACGTCCAGCGCATCGGCAAGGCATAACAGTTGCCCCACCGTGCCTCCTAGCTCTGCCGGTAAACTGCCGGGCATGACCGCCACGTCGCTTAAACCGAACCGTCCGCCAGGACGCAGCACCCTGGCAACCTCGGCTACGGCGGCGGCTTTGTCGATAAACAGGCTTACCGAGCACTCGCAGATAGCGCCGTCGAAGGAGCCGGTACGTATGGGGAGACCCTCGGCGTCGCCCTGAACGAAGGAGGCGAGCGCGCCGCCGTGCTGTGACATGGAGCGGCTGCGGGCCCCGGCTGCGGCCTGTGCGCCGAACTCGACCCCCACCACCCTGCACCGGCACACCCGTGACACAGCCAACGAGCTCGCCCCCTGACCACTGGCCAGGTCTAGAACCAACTCCCCCGGTTGGATACCCATAAGCCGCGTCATCTGGTTGGTCAGGCCGATCCCTCCAGGGTGCAGGGTATCCCCGAATAGCATCTTGGCGAGGTCCGACTGATACAGGTCGGCGCAACATGCCTTCGCCGCGGCTTGTTCGGACGGAGTCATCTCGACTTACGGCCCGGCAGCCCGGCGAGAGGCGGCTTGTTCCAACGCCAACTGCTGCCTGACCTGCTCCCGGTAACCCACGGAATTGTAGGCGCAGAAGGGTATGGCTCTCCCGTCCGGAACCAGAATCCCCACACAGCACTTCATCACCTGCTTCACGTTGAACGTATAAGCGTCCAGGAAGTCCTTGATGGCGATCTGGAAAACGTGGTCCTTCAGGTGAGAAAGCTCGTACCCCAGGTCCATGCCCGGCCCGCACGCGCACTGGAACTGGCCCGCCGTGGTCTCGGTGCCCGCCACGGCTGAAGCCGACCAGAGGCCTTCCAGGGCCTTTTGCACATCGGCGGCGTTGGGAGGCTTGGGCAGGGCGCGGTTGGTGATGTAGTCCAGGTAATGGTCGATGTCCAGCATTCTGGGAAGGGGCATAACGGTGTCCCCGTCAACGAACACATAGGAGTTTACCTGGCACGTGGGAAAACAGCATGGCACCGGAACAAAGTCCTCCAGGACGAACCGGCCCTCCGTCTGGTCGACGATGCCGTGGATCACGTCGGGGATCGTGACCCGTTGCATGGGATCGAAGGCGATATGTCTGCCAACGTGGGTGACGGGTTGAAGCACAACGCCGCGCACGGCAGGGTGTTTCAGGCCGAATTCCACCAACTGGCCGGCCTCGTCAAGGTTGACCCCTTGCTCCACTGCCGCTACCAGCACTGCGTCCAGCCCGGCCTGGTTCATCCGTTCGAGGGCCTTTAACTTTAGATCAAGCAAGTCCTCTCCCCGTAGAGTCTTGTAGGTCTCCGGCCGAAGCCCATCGAACTGGAAGTAGACCACCGGGTCCAGTTTGGCCAACTCCTCAAGAAACCGGTCGTCCCGCGCGATGCGCACGCCGTTGGTGTTGATCATCACCTGGCGGATGCCCCGGTCGCGGGCCGCCTGCACCATGTCGAGAATCTGGGGATGGATCGTGGGTTCCCCGCCGCTGAACTGCACCACTTCCGGGTCTCCCTCGATCTCCACGAACCGGTCGAGCATCCGCCCCACCTGCTCCAAGGTGAGGCTATATCCGAGACCGGCGTTGGCAAAGCAGACGGGGCAATTTAGATTGCAACCGGTGTTGACCTCGATCAGGGCCAAGCAAAGGTGCTGCTTATGCTCCGGGCATAGGCCGCAGTCCAGCGGGCACCCCTCGTTCACCTGGGTACTAAACTCCAGGGGGATTGTGCCAGGCTTGTTGAACTTGACTGAATCAACATACATTTGCGCGTCGGAACTGATCAATGCCTCAAACCAGCTATGTTCGGGACACCGCTTGCGCATGTAGACTTTGTTGTCACGGATAATGACCTGGGCGTCGATCACTCGCTTGCACTCCGGGCAGATGCTCCGCGTAAGCTCGTGAAAGATATAATCCGCGTCTTGTTTCACCCGCGGCGGGGGCTTGGGCCCTGTCGAGACTCCGTCCACCATGCCGGTCCTCCAAAGGTGTTCGAGATGTCCATCCGCCCTGGCAGATAGATCCGCGGCCGCCCGGTCCGTGGCCGCCGAACGGTGGACTCTAGTATACTTGGATGCCCAAGAGTCAAAATAGGTACGCTTCAGCGTTGCTGGACACATGCTTATCCCCAGCCGGATCATGCGAAATCGTGAGAAGTGACATGCAGACAGGCGCAAGACCGCTAGCCCTATCGGGTGTCGTGGTGCTCGACCTAACCCAGATAATGGCCGGGCCGGTATGCACTATGATGCTGGCCGACATGGGCGCGGATGTTATTAAAGTGGAGAAACCGGCCGGCGGAGACGATAACCGCCGCATGGGGCCTCCGTTCGTCGGCGCCAATTCAGCAGGCTTCATGGCCGCCAATCGCAACAAACGCAGCCTCGTTCTGGACTTGCGGACTGAAGCAGGTCAGTCGGTGTTCAAGAGGCTTGTGGAACGCGCCGACGTGGTAGTCGAAAATTTTCGTCCCGGCGTCATGGAGCGGCTGGGGCTCAGCTTCTCGGAACTTGCTGCCCTGAAGCCGAGCCTGGTCTACTGCTCGATTTCCGGGTTTGGCAGCACGGGCCCTTACAAGGACCAGGGAGGGTTCGACCTCATTGCCCAGGGTATGAGCGGGTTAATGAGCATCACCGGCCACCCCGGCGGCCCGCCCGCGAAGGTGGGTGTGCCGATCACGGACATATCCGCCGGTCTGCTGGCCGCCAACGGTATCCTCTGCGCCTACATCCATGCTCAGAGGACCGGCCAGGGGCAGATGGTGGACACTTCGCTCATGGAAGCAGGGATCTCCTACACGATCTGGGAGTCTTCAGGCTACTTCGCAGACGGTGGCGTCCCCGGCCCGCTGGGTTCCGCCCACCGGGTCGCCGCCCCCTATCAGGCGCTTCGGACCAGGGATGGATACCTGAACATCGGTTCCGCGACTCAACCAACGTGGGAACACCTCTGCCGCGCCATGGGCCAGGAAGCGCTGATCGAAGACCCCCGGTTCAAGTTGCCCGGCGATCGCAAGGCCAGAGAGGCCGAGTTGGCCGCGCTTCTGGAGGAAACCTTCAGCCAGGAGACAACCGCGCATTGGGTGGAGATGCTGGCTGCCGCCGGGGTCGTGGCTGGACCGATCTACGACATGGAGCAAGTCTATCGGGACCCGCAGGTCCAGGCCCGAGAGATGCTGGTTGACTTGGAAGACCCACAGCTCGGCACTTTACATAACATCGGCATCCCGGTGAAGCTCTCCGAAACGCCCGGCAACATCCGCAGGCGCGCGCCGGAGCTGGGGGAGCATAGCCGCGAGGTGCTTTCGGAATCAGGGTTCTCCGAGCAGGAAATCGAGGAACTCGTGCGAGCCGGGATCATCCAGCCAAAATGACGAGAATGGTGTGCATGGCTATTTGTCCATGTCCTCATTGACCCGGTCCCTGGGGACCGGCGCCTGGGCCGCTTCCTTCCGATTCAGGGACTTCCGGCTTCTTTGGGCGTCCACCGTCCTCTACGCCCTGGGCACTGGTATGGAACAGGTAGCCCTGGGGTGGCTGATCTTCGAGCTAACGGACTCCCCGTGGATGGTGGGTGTAGGCGCAGCGGCTAGGATGCTGCCGTTTTTTATTCTAGGCGTGTTCTCTGGCGTGGTCGCCGACCGGTGGGAGCGCCGGACTCTGCTCTGGCTAGGCACCCTCGGAGCAGTTGGCGCCGCCGGATTGATGGCCCTGCTCCTGCTTAGCAATCTCACCAACGTCTGGTTCGTCATAGGCCTGGTACTTGGCTTGGGCGGTCTGATGGCCTTCGCGATCACCATCCGCCAAGCCTTTACCTACGACATTGTCGGACCGGGGTTCGCTCTCAACGGACTCGCCCTGGGTGCGATGGCCAACCAGGGAGGCGGCATTGCCGGGTCCCTGGCTTCGGGAGTGCTGATCGAGTCCTTCGGGCCGGGGTGGCAATACATCGCCATAGCGTTCTGCTACCTGGGCTCCACACTGGTCATCTTCACCATTCGCAACCCTGGCCGCTCGGCCAAGGCTGCCATAGAACCGGTGCTCAACAACCTGATGGGCTACGTCCGGCTGGTGCGGGAGAACCGCATTCTGCTGATCCTGATGTTCCTCACCGCCGTTACGGAAGTGTTTGGCTTCACCCATATGACGCTGCTGCCCGTGTTCGCCAGGGAGGTCCTTGGTGTGGGGCCCGCCGGACTCGGCATTATGACTGCCACGAGGCAGGCGGGAGGACTGGTAGGGCTCTGGCTTCTGGCGGCGATGGGACACGTCCGCAAGAAGGGGTTGATGATGTTTGTAATCGCCATCGGCTTCGGCGCGGGCCAGATGGCCTTCTCCTTGTCCGACAACCTCTATTTCTTCCTCGGGGTGCTGCTATTCGTCAACGCCTGCGCAATGGCCGTGGACACAATCTATAAGACCCTTATGCAATCCAACGTAGCCGACGAGGAACGGGGCCGGGCCATGGGCTCCTGGGTGCTTAGCATCGGAGTAGCCCCTGCCGGCCACCTTGAAGTTGGGTGGTTGGGAGGATTGCTGGGACCCCCGGGGGCGCTTCTGATTAACGGCGCGGTCCTGACGGTCGTCAGCGTTTGCACTGCAATCGGGTTGCCGAAAATGCGGCGGCTGGAGTAACGGGTTTTTCCCTACCCCTGTCGCCAGGGGTGGCCTTCGCTGGCGTTGAGGAAGCTCTGGATAAGGGCGGGGCTGGAGACGATCACGCTGGGTGTGTGCAGGCTGGCCCGGTTGCCCTGGCGGTCCACGACCTCACCTCCGGCTTCGCGAGACAGGAGCAGGCCCGACACGGTGTCCCAGGGGGATAGGGAGTGGTGGAAATACAGGTCTACCCGTCCCGCCGCCGCGTAGGCCATACCCAAGGCCGCTGACCCCATGAGCCGGAACCCCTGGATGTTCGGCCAGAACGAGCGTAACAGGTCGAGAGCAAGCCCTGCCTTCTCGTCCACGTACCCGAGATCGAAGCACACTATGGCAGATTCAATATCGTCTTTGCCGGTGACGGCTATGGGGCTGCCATTGAGGGTCGCGCCCTTGCCCGCCTCGGCGCTGAAAAGTTCATTGCGCACCGGGTCGTATGTCACGCCCAGCACCGTTTCTTCGTTGTGGGCCAGAGCGACGACAGTACAGAAATGGGGCACTCCGATGGCATAGTTTCGAGTGCCGTCCAGGGGGTCTACGACCCAGGTAAAAGGCGACCCGGTCTCCACCGGGCTGGACTCCTCGGCCAGGACGCCGAAATCGGGGTACTCACCCCTGAGCAACTCCAGCACTGCTTTCTCGGCGGCAAAGTCCACGTCGGTTACGATGTCGGCCCGGCCCTTGAAGCTGACCTCCAGGGACGTATTGAACCGGTCCAGAATGATTTGACCGGCCAGATGGGCCGCTTCGGTGACAACATCCATGACGTCACGGCCCGACTTGGACTTGGGAATTTCCGGGTGGGTCGGGGAGGTCATGTTTACTCAGCCCTTTCGGCGATGGGGCGGCGGTTAGACCAGTCCCATCTTTTCGTAGACTTCTTCGATGGTGCGCCGGGCGATTACTCTGGCCCGTTCCGCGCCCGCGGCCAGCACTTCCCGGACGTAGCCCGGCCTCTGCTGGAACTCCTGCCGCTTCTCCCGCAACTCTGCCAGGTAGTCGTTGATGCTTGTTGCCAGGTGCCGCTTGCAATCCACGCACCCTCGTTGGGCGGTGATGCACTCCTGGTAGACCGCGCGGGTCTCCTGGTCAGGGCTGAAGATGTTGTGCAAACTGTAGACGTTGCACACCTCGGGCCGGCCTGGGTCGGTCCGCCGTTGCCGTTGGGGGTCCGTGAAGGCGGTCAGGACCCGGCGGGTAGTCTCCTCGGGGGTTGCGCCCAACTCGAGGTGGTTGTCCAGGGACTTGCTCATCTTTTGTTTGCCGTCCAACCCCACAATCAACGGGTCTTCGGTCAGTTTGGCCTGGGGTTCAGGGAAGGTGTCACCGTATCGGTAGTTAAAGCGCCTCACGATCTCCCGCGCCAACTCCAGGTGAGGCACCTGGTCCTGTCCCACGGGGACAGTATCCGCTTTGTAGAGGATGATATCGGCAGTCTGAAGCACCGGGTATCCCACCAGACCGTAATTGACCATCCCGGGGTCTACCAGGGCGTCTTCGTCTAAATCGTCCTCCTCGATTTCCTCGCCGCCGTCCATTTGACGCACTTTCTCTTTCAGGCTGGGCACGCGCATGAGCCAGCTTAGAGGCGTGACCATGCTGAGCAGAGTGTGAAGGCTCATAACCTCGGGCACGTGGGACTGGACAAATACGATGCTCTGGTCAGGGTCGATGCCCGCCGCCAGCCAGTCCAGGACCATCTGCTCGATATTTGGCTGTATCTGGGCGGCATCGTCAGCCGTCTCTATGGTGGTGAGGGCGTGGATGTCCACCGCGCAGTAGATGCAGCTATAGTCCTGCTGAAGGTCTACCCAGTTGGCCAGAGCGCCGAGGTAATTTCCCAGGTGGAGTTGCCCGGTGGGGCGCATACCTGAGAAGATCACCCCTTTATTTTGCCCGGAAACGTCTTGAGGAGCGGTCATAGCTGATGCCTGCCAGAGTTGTCTGGGTGGGGGTTATTGGTCAGGGATAACAGCACGTAGCATAACCTGATTTCGTCGCCAAAGTAAACACAACGACTTGGCCCCAAATCCACCATCAGGTGGTGGATTTGGGAAGGCCGCTCCTATTTGCGCTCTACGCCCGAAAGGGATATTTTATGAAAACATGGGGCATATGGTGTCCAATGCTGGAATCAGCGCATTCAGGCCCCGGAGCGGGCGGTTAGCGTTTCGCCGAGTGAGTGCCGGGCCGCCCGGTCCCGGAGACCGGGCGAGCATAGCAGGGAAGGACAGCATGAGCTTCCTGAACAATTTGACAGAAAGGTCATAGTCGCGGGTCTCGGAACTCTCGCAGTGTTTGGCTCCTTTGTCATAGGGGCAATCTTCTACTACATTCTCCAAGGACTGGGACTGAATGATGACTTGTCATGGGCGATGGCTATGCCGGGGTGGATCGCGGTAGTCGCCGTTGGCGCAGTCGCCGTAGTCTCCTTCTTCAAGAACTTGTCCAACAACAGGGTTGAGCAGGTCACGGTAATCAGGGAAGTCATCGCTCCAGCGCCAACCGTGCCTCAAATAGTGGCTTCCGGGCCGGAGCAAACCCCTTTCCCGGGCCAGCCGGCGAACGCCGCTCCTTCAATCGGCTTCCCCTCAATTCAATGCCGACGGAGGACAAAAGCCTCGAGCCGGAGTCGCCGCCTTTTGTAGACGAGCCGCAACCCGCCCCTGCACCCTCCGTAAGTTTCCGAGATTTGCTGGCGGAGGAGAACAAAGCGGTGGAGCCGGAGTCCGCGCCAACCGTAGACGAGCCCGAGGCCGGACCTTCCCCGGATGAGCCGGAGCCTATCGACAAGCCATCCGTCAATTACCGCTCCCTGTTGGCCGAGGGTGACAAAAAGGAGGATAAACTCAGATGACTCGGAAGCGGACATGAGCGTATGGGCCCATAGCCTGTACCCTGCCGGCGGACTGTATGCCCATCACGGGCCTGCCAAGCCGATTCTTATATTGCAAGGAGAGAAACCGCCATGCCATATACCGCCGACATCAGCCGGAATAACCCCGCCTGATTCCTCTTCATGATTGACCAGTCAGGTTCGATGATGCAGGCGCTAAGCGGTCAGCCCGGTCAACGCAAAATGGACCAGGCGGCAAACGCGGTAAACGGTATCCTCAACGCAGTGTCCCAACGCTGCTCCCAGGGAATGGAGATACGGGACTACTTCCACATCGGGGTTATCAGCTATAACACAGACAGCACAGGACGGGCAACGGTGAGAAGCGCCTTCACCGGGACCTCCCCAGACGATCCATTCCTCCTCGTCAGCCAGATAGTTGACGTGGCCGAGGTGGAAGAAAGGCAGGTCAAGGAGTCCGACGGGGCCGGAGGCCTGATAGATGTAACCCGGAAAGTGCCGGTCTGGTTCCGTCCTGTCGCCGAATACGGGACCCCAATGTGTGAAGCGTTGGAAACCGCCTCCCGGTCCCTCCGGAGTTGGACAGACGACCACCCGGACTCGTTCCCCCTATCGTAATCAACATCTCGGACGGCGACGCGACTGATGGAAACCCGGAAAGCCAGGTCCAGGAGATAATGGGTCTTGGGACCAACGATGGAAACGCGCTGGTCTTTAACATCCACCTTTCGGAAGTAGCCGCGATGCCGGTCCAGTACCCGGACACGGAGGACGCCTTGCCCGACGACCTGGCCAAAAGACTGTTCCGCATGTCTTCGGTATTGCCGGAGCCCAGCCGTAACCTGGCGGCGACTTTGGACTTGCCGGTTACCGAAAATTCGAGAGGGTTTGTTTTCAACGCGGACATGACGGCCTTGGTGCAATTCCTGGACATCGGCACCCGCGGGCCTTCAAACTTGCACTGAATCGAGGTTGCCAATGGAACTGCGGACTCCGAAATTATTCTGGCTGCCCAAAGCGGGCAACCGCCCGGAAGAATACGAGGACGATTCCCGTTTCGACTACCGGTTGGGTAAAGACCGTCGGCCTGATACGGCTACAATCGCCCTTTCCGACGGCGCCAGCGTGTCCGCCTTCGCCAGGGAGTGGGCGCAGATCCTGACGCAAGCCTTCGTCGAGGGTCCATTCGACCTCTCCGGCCCAACCCGGGGCGCCCTGGAAAGTTGGCTGGAGCCATGCGCGGCGAAATGGAACAAGGCCGTCCCCTGGGACCGCATCACCTGGCACGGAGAGGCCAAAACCCGGGCCGGAGCGTTGGCGACTCTGCTTGGACTGACCATCGGACCGGACGGTTCGAGCGGCCTGTCCTGGCAGGCGGCGGCCCTCGGCGATTGCTGCCTGTTCGTGGTCCGGCAAGACGCCATGCTCATGTCCTTCCCCTTGGAGGACGCCGGCCAGTTCAACAACACCCCCGTCCTGATTTGCAGCAACCCCGTCAACAACCGGGGGCTTGGCGAAGGAGTCCGGCGGAGCCGGGGGGAGTGCGCTCCGGGCGACTTGTTCATACTGGCCTCCGACGCCCTGGCTTGCTGGATTCTGGACAACCATTCAGCCGGTGGGCATCCCTGGGAGCAGTTGCTGGCGTTGGACTCGCTGGAACGATGGGCCGATTGGGTCCAGACGCAGCGCCGGGAACGTTCATTGAAAAACGATGATACCACCCTGGTTATCATCGAAGTCGCGTAAGCCGGGGAGGTGAAGCGAATATGGCGTGGCCGACGATGCCCGAGTTCTACGACGTTGTCCAAAATCCGGGCGTGTGCTTTGAGGACAATGACCTCGTCCAAGGGACGGTAGCGCTTAACCAACGGGGGTTGCCCCTGGTTTTCTCCGGCAATTTCGCCTGCGTCTACAAAGTCTCCACCGGGAGAGGCGATTTTGCCGTTCGTTGCTTTACCCGCGAGGTAAAGGACCAACACGAACGTTACACCCATTTGGATGATCACCTGAAGAGCGCCAGACCCGATAATTTCGTGCGCTTTGAATTCCTGGACCGGGGAATTCGCGTCAAAGGGCAATGGTATCCCATTGTCAAGATGACCTGGGTAGAGGGCGAGCGGCTGGACAGATTCGTCGAGAACAACCTCGACCGCCCGGACATTCTCCGAGACATGGCTGCCCGGTGGCGAGGGACAACCGGCAGTTTGCGCAGCTTGAGCATAGCCCATAACGACTTGCAGCATGGCAACGTGATGGTGCAGAGAGACGAAGCGCTCCGCCTGGTCGATTACGACGGGATATTCCTGCCCCGGTTTCGTGGAGAGGACAGCCCGGAACTGGGCCACAGGAACTACCAACATCCCTTGAGGACGGCCCAGGACTATGATGAACGCATAGATAATTTCCCTTCCCTGGTAGTCTATCTAAGCCTGCTTGCCATCAGCTGCGCCCCCGGTCTTTGGCCGAAATTCTATAACCAGGAAAACATGATTTTCACCAAGGGGGACTTTGCCGCTCCGAATAATTCCGAGTGTTTCAAGGCATTGCGGAACATCCAGGGAGCCAATGTCGCCGAGTTGTCGGATTACCTTGCGGAATTATGCTCCCTCCCCGTGGAGCAAGTCCCCGACTTGGAAGGCATCTTGCTGCATGGGAGCTCGACCCACCCCGGCGACCGTCCCGCCATCGGCGCTCTCCCCGCTCCCGACGCCCATACCGGTACTCCACCACCGCTGGTGACCGAATCCGGATACAGGCGGCTTCTCCAGACACAGCAGGCGTCTGCGCCTGTTCCGCCTCCTCCACCCGCACCTGTGGCGCCGGACCAAAGCAATGCCCACGACCAATTGGCTGTCAGTCCCCCAATTTCAAACCCCGGTCCGAACGTACCATGCCCCAAGTGCCGTCGGACTAATTCTTCTGAGTTTATCTATTGCGCCAGCCAGGAATGCTTAACCGTGCTTCTGCCAGGTAGGCAAAACTGTGATGCCTGTCGGTCGGCTATCCCCGTGAACGCAGTCTTCTGTCCGGAATGTGGAGTAAAATTAACCGCACTCACTAAGCCGTGAAGTGCCCTGGCTGTGACCAATTAATCCCTGCTACGATAAGCTTTTGTGCATATTGCGGGGCGGCGATACGGGCACAATCCGCTGGCCCACGATCCGCCAGACGGCGGCGACCACTATACATCGCCATTGGTCTCTCGGCAGTAGTCCTGCTAGGCGTGTTTTGGTTCCTATCCGATGGCGAAGGCGGGGGTGGGCCCCGAGGCACCCCGGCTCAAGCCGAGTCATCGACCTCTACGCCCAATCCCATCCCAACGCCGACGCCGGTACTTGCTCCTGCGGCTGTCCGGATCCCGGCGCCTTCGCCAACCCCGGCGCCTGTCCCAACTTCTACTCAGACGCCTACGCCCACGGCCATTCCAACCGCGACGCCTACCCCGGCGCCTACGCCTACTCCAACACCTGTCCCAACTCCTACGCCAACATTGACGCCAACGCCAACCGCGACACCTACACCGACTCCCACACCCACGCCCATACCACCTACACCGACTCCCACACCCCCTCCCTGGACAACCTACACTAATTCAGACCCCGGCTACCACATAGACGTCCCGCCGCATTGGACAACGCAGAGGCAGGGAAGGCAAACTGAGATTCGGTCTCCGGACGGTGAGGCCGTACTCAAGATTGACGTCAAGTCCTATTCAGACGGAATCACCCCGGTCCGGTTAGCTGAAGAACATCGGGCGTCGCTGATTGCCGAACACGCGCATTCGGCAGCGTATTTCAACATAATAAGCGCCTTAGAGGGATTTCAAAAGGACGCTCATCAGCGATTCAGGCTTGCCTGGCGCTTGCAAGAGAACCCGAATTCCTGTGTCCTGGACATCGTGGACATAATTTTTCAGTCTCGCTACTTCCATGTCAAACGCAACGACTACGTGGTGAGCGTCAGCATTTGCGATGACCACCTTGACGCTTACTTCAGGGAACGTCAGAAGATTCTGGACAGCTTTGAGGAGCTAAAGCCGCCGGAGAGTTAGCCGCCAACCTTCCCAACAGCGCTCTACGCTCCCGCCGGCGCATCCCGTGAGTCTCCGCCAATCGCACACCCGGCCCAGCCCTGCGCCCTTGGGTGATGGTTTTGATTACACACTTACCATCACAGCCAGCTTCCCAGCAGGCTCCAACGAGGTGTTTCTGCCTCTTTTGATGGTGGATTGGGGCTGGCGGGCCCAGGGCCTTTTAATTGTTGCCCGGACCCAGTCATCCCGTCGTCCCAGCAAAAGCTGGGACCCAAAAATGTCGATGTGACAGAACGTGCCCCAAGGGAAGTATTCCTGAATTCCGGCTCCCCGCATCCAATACGGGGCAGGCATTGAGCCGGAAGCGAGAAATTCTTCCCTAGAGTCACGCCGGAGTTGCGCCCGGAAACCTGGATATCACTGCGTTCCAGCGAAAGCTGGAACGACGGCGGACCCGTGTCGGCGGTGACGGTCGAAAGACCCTGCCCGGCGGGTGCGGGAGTCAGCGGGCTTATTGGCTGTTAGGGGCGGGGTGGTGGAATCGTCCCATCCTTATAGTCGCAAAAAACGGGCAGGTGTGCCGACGGTGAGCGTGCCGCCATAACAGATGGTTGCGGAGGGACGGAATAGGGGTGCCTACGACGGGAAAGAGAGGGTCACTCTTCCTTGTCGGTGTCCAGCCTCTCGCCTAGTTCGCTGAGGAACCGCTCGATCTCAGGGGAGAGGTCGGTGGTGGCGGCGGGCTCTTGGCCCTTGGTTTCTTCCGAGTCCAACTGAGCGTCGTAGTAGGCTTCCATCTGCCGGATCAGGTCCTTTAGCTCCGAGTTCCGCTCTACCGTGGAGTTCAGCTCACGATATTGGCGTTGGCCGCGGCGCACCGGGGCAAGGTCGCCGGGGATGCCCTCGTACACCGATGATAAGACCTCGATCATTCGGGATGTGCCGGCGTAGTCCTCTTCTAATTGAACGTATTGCGGCAGATGTACCATGAAATTGATTGATTCAATCTCGGAGGCTTCAACGCCTTCGGACAACAAATTCATGATGGTGGTGGGTCCCTGGTAGGTGCTGCCCCGGACCTTGAAGTTGGCTACCTGCTTGATCTGCGGCACGTCGCCCAGCGAGCCGGTAACCAGCAATGGTCTGGTGTGCGGGACCGCGTCATACATCGCGCCGATGCGGCAGTACCGTTTGACGTTGAAGTGTCTCACCAATTCCATGATGGAGTCGGTGTAATCTTCACCGTTTGAATGGGGCTCCAAAAGGTGGAAGAACAGGTAATCCGGGCCGTTTTCAGTCTTGGCGTAGCGGATAATGCTGTTGGGGGTCTTCACTTCGCGGCGCCCATCCACGTTTCGCATCGTGGGGCGGTATCTGGTGAAGTCGAAGAAGGTGCCCGGCCGGGCCAGCTTGCCCAACTCCTTGGCCCCCAGGTATCTCTCCAGGCGGTTCAGAGTTAGGGTGCCGACACTTCCCACGTCCACCCATGGGCGGATCATGGCAAAAACGTGCGGATCGACCAGTTCTGGGACCGGCTCGCCTAGCTCAAAAGCTCCAATACGCATAAGCATATATTGCCAGAAGGAAGCTGGATTTTCAAGTCTTTGGGGATCAGGTCAAAGGTCTTTCGATTATCAAGCTGGCGCCCCCCCGTCGTTCCAGCCCCCGTGTCCAGGTCCTCCGCGTCGTCAAAGCCGGTTACCATCTGTCCACCTTCACCCAGGTCATGCGTTACCTGGACCGCTGCCGCGACCGGGCCGAAGCCCCCGACTCCGGTCAGCTTCTCCGCACCCTCCTGCCCTGGGCCTGGGAAGACAAATCGAGGATGCCGTTATGGTAGACTCTGAGGCGTTTGCTCCCACCGGGGATTCAGTGACAGCGGCCCCGGCCGGTGGACAAGTTGGTGGACCTGGAGCGAGATGACGGATAGCGGCCGGTCCCGGGCCGCACAGTGGATTTCCGCCTTCCATTACGCGGACTTCCGCGTCTTGTGGGCTTCCACCGTGTCCAACCAATTGGGCCTGGGAATGCAGCAGGTCCTCTTGGGTTGGCTGGTGTTCGAGATCACGGACTCCGGCGGCATGGTGGGAGTGGTATTCGCCGCCCGGTCCGCGCCGAACCTCTTGGTGGGATTTGTCGCGGGCTCCATCGCCGACCGCATCGACCGGCGCGTGCTGATGCGCATCACCGTGTCCGGGATGGTGTTGTGCGCCGCGTCGGTGGCCCTGCTCCTGTACTTCGACCGGCTGGCGGTGTGGCATCTAATCCTCGCGGCGGTGGCGTTGGGGGCTTTCCAGTCCGGGTACATGACCGCCCGGCAAGCTTACATCTACGACGTTGTGGGGTTGGAGGGAGCGGTCAACGGCATTGCCCTCATTTCCATGGCCCAAAGGGCCGGCGGGTTGGCCGGGGCGCTCGCGGGGGGCGCCGTGTTCCAATGGTGGGGGCCTGCCGCGTCGTTTTTCTTGATGAGTGCCGGTTACCTGGTGGGCGGGGCGGCGATGTACTGGCTCAAGGAAGCCGGCCAGTCCGTCCCCGCCATCCGGGAGTCGATGACGGAAAACCTGGCCAACTTCCTGCGCGCCCTGAAGACGAACCGGGTGCTTCTAATCTTGCTGGCCACTACGGCCGCGGCTGAGATGTTCGGGTTCTCCCATCAGGTGGCGATGCCTATCCTGGTGAAGGATGTATTGAACATGGGCGCTGCAAGCCTGGGCCTGCTCACCGCGTTTCGTTTTGTGGGCGGTGCGGTTGGAACGTTGGTCGCCGCCGTGGTCGGGCGTCCCGGACGCCAGGGGCCCATCTTGGTGGCAAGCCTTGTGCTTTTCGGGGCTGGAGAAGCCGTACTCTCGCAGGCGCCTGGGTACTGGACGGTATTGGCGATGGTTGTATTTATCGCGGTGGCGGCAGCGGTCACCGACATCCTGCACCATGCCCTCCTCCAGACCAACGTCCCCAACGAGCAGAGAGGGCGGGCGATGGGCATCTGGATAGTCGGACTGGGGTTCGCTCCGGCTGGGCAACTTGAAATCGGTTACCTCTCCGGGGCGGCCGGGCCGCGGGTTGCCTTGTTGGTAAACGGGGCCGTGCTATTGGTCTTGTCCTTGGGAATGGGACTCCTATTGCCTCGGCTCAGGCGTCTGTAGGCGGCGCGTAGAGCCTCGGCGATGGAGCCGCCGTCCGGGAAGGACTAGGCCCCGGAAGAATCTGACTCCAGCGCCGCGTCGGCGGATCCAAGCCCCTCCAAGGCCAACCCGTATCCCAGCAGGTCTTGCATCTGCCGCTTCACGTTTTGGGTTAGAAGCACGCGGCTGTAACGGAGGACCAGGTCCGACTGTTCGGCCAACTGCTCCGCCAGTTCCCAGGCACGTGGCAATAGCCGGTCTCTGGGCATCACTTCGCTTACCAGGCCCAGGTCGAGGGCCTGCTGCGAGTCGAGAGTCTGGCCCGTCAGGAGGAAATAGCGGCCCCGGTTCAACCCCAACAGGAGCGGATAAATGATGTGCATTCCATCGCCGGGGATTAGTCCGTTGATAAAGTGCCCCGAGTCCTGGAAGCTGGCCTCATCCGACGCCAGCACGATGTCGCAAAGCAGTGGAAGCTCCGAGTGGCGAAGGGCGGGCCCGTTGACGGCGCTGATCATCGGCGCCTCGATGTCCAGGAGGTTCATCAAAAGGTGCTTGCCCTCCCAGTAGGTCTTGTCCCAGTCGCTGGGAGAGCGCCGGGGGCGGGAGGCCCGGGTCCCCGGCGGTCCGGTGAAGGCATCGCCGCTGCCGGTCATGATTACGACCCTGTTCTGCGGGTCTGTGCCGATGTCGTGGAACACCTGTGGGAGTTCCTCGTGGGGTATGCCTCCCCATTGCAGGCTATCCCCGTTGGTGTGCAAGGTGATCTGGAGAATCCCGTCCCGGCGCTCCATGCGAACGCTCTGGTATTTGCTGGCGTATTCTTCGAAGGCGGCCATGAATGAACCCCCTGTTTCGGCTAGCTGCAATAGGGAATTACGCCCTCTCCGAACAAGGAGATAGCGTTCATGATCTGCTGGTGTGGCGGCCCTCCGGAGTGGGCGTGACGGAGGCGCAGGAGGAAGTAATCGGCGCCCGTCTCCTCGCTCCAATGACGGAACTCGGCGGCGCACTCTTCAGGGTTGCCCAGGACCAGGCGGTCCATGGCGACCCTGTCCAGGGTGATCTCCGACTCCGACTGGATGCTCCTGAACTCGGCCAGCCCGTTCCTCCAGTAGTACTTGTAAGCGGCCACCACTTCGGGGCCGTAGACCCGTTCGGCCTCGGCGCGGCTCGAGGCAACCCAGGCATCCCGCATCAGGACCACGCGGGGTTTACGCCCCGCGTCCAGGGCGGCTTGCCGGTAGGCGTCCAAGAGCCGCTGCGTGCCGGTCATATCGGTGCTGGGACCGGCGACGAAGCCGTCGGCCAGCCTACCCGCCCGGCGCGCGCCTGGGACAGTGCTGGCCCCGATCCATAGCGGCGGGCCACCGGGACTGTATGGGTCAGGGCGGACATGGAGTCCGTCGAAGTCGAAATGGTTGCCGTGAAAGGAGAACTCTCCGCCGCTCCAGGACCGGCGGATGATTTCTATGGATTCCTCGAACCTGCCCACCCGTTCCGGCATGGGCACCCCGAATGTCTGGAAGTCGGCGGGTTGATAGCCCAGGCCCACGCCCAGTATGACCCTCCCCTTTGAGACGATGTCCAGGGTGACGACGTCCTCCGCCATTTGCACCGGATGGTGGAGAGGCAGCAGGATTACCGACGTGCCCACGTTGAGAGTCCGCGTGCTGGCGGCGACCGCGGTGGCCACGATCAACGGCGAAGGGAGAAATCCATCACGGTCCTGGTGGTGCTCGCCGAAGAAGCAGGAGTCGAAGCTTGATTCCTCGGCGAGCTGTGCTTCTTCGATTACCTCGTCGACAGCCCGGTCAAGGTGCTCGCCGGCGGGTGGGTCCGCGATTGAACTGTAGATGCCGAATTTCATGCTTTTTCGGGACCTCCCGTTGGCCTGGTGGAATTGCCGGGGAAGTTGCGAGACTATTTGTCCGCAACTTTCTCCATGGTCTCTTCCAGGGCTTGTTCCATCGCCCGGATTTCATAGTTCGGCGCGTGCAAGGCGTGGCTCATCACAAACTTGACGGTGTCGCGGACCATCGAGTTGGTAAGATCGCAGCCATTGAGAAACGCGAAATCAGGGGCGATCTCCTGGAGCAGACTCTTGACCCGGGGCTCACCGTGTTGCGCGGCGAGGGCGTATGCCACTCCCCTGGGGTCCCGGTCCTTGGCAATCTCTTCCTCTTCGGACTCTTCGACCGCGATCTCGTATTCAATGCGGTCGACTCTAGTCAGGTACTCTACGGCTTCCTTGCGGTGCCGGTCCACATCCTTCAAGGCCTCATAGAGTTCCTTGACGGCTCTGCCCGCGTTTTCCAGAAGCTGTGGAACTTGAGTCTGCCGGGCCGAGGCAGACTCTACCGAGCTATGCACGACCTGCATGTAGGACTCTTTGGACCGTTGCTGGGCTTCCCTCTTCTGTAGCCTGGCTTTCGTTTCCCGGAGTTTGGGGGCTTCGGCAGCCATAGGTTGTAGGCGTTCAAGTTCGATTTCGGCCTGTTCGGCATTCTTGAGTCGCTCTTCTAGGGATGAATCATACCCGTGTAGCATCACCTGTTTTCTCCTTTCTCAGGTTTACCCGTCCGTTTGTCGATTCCTACCGGCCGGGTCGTAGCAATTGGCAGGCCGTCTTCTGGCGTAAGAGTCTCGGCTCGTGGGACCAGGGCAGGCAGCTAATGCAACCGCATGGGGTGGTTTCCCATTGCAAGTAAATATACCGTCAACCCACCATTTGTTGCGTAGCGGCAAAGGCCACGAGTTTTGAGCAAATTCTTAAATGTTCCCAAAACTCGTGGCGTTCCGGTGGCGTTCCGGTGGCGTTCCGGTGGCGTTCCGGTGGCGTTCCGGTGGCGTTCCGGTGGCGTTCCGGTGGCGTTCCGGTGGCGTTCCGGTGGCGTTCCGGTCGAACGCCTTGACCCTCCCTGCGGTTTTTGAATAGACTCAAATCCGGCGGTGGGGATATCAGTTGGTCCGAGGATGTACGTGAGATATCGGTTCGTAGTTGACATAAACGTAGGCCGTCTGGCCAAATGGCTCCGGATCATGGGGTACGACACCCTGTTCCCGGAGGAGTCCGGAGACAACGAATTGGTTCGCACCGCCCTTCGGGAAGGCCGGGTCTTGGTCACCAGAGACTCGGGGATCACCCGGCGCCGGGCGGTGCGGCTGGGCCAAATGCAAATTGTTCACATCAAACACGATGACATGGGGAGCCAATTGCGGCAGCTGGTCCGTGAGCTAAACCTTGACCCGGGCGGTGAGTTCTCCCGGTGAGTCCGCTGCAATCAGTCACTGGAGCCAAAGGCAAAGTTCGATGTGGCCCAGCGGGTGCCACCCTACGTCATGCAGACCCAATGCAAGTTCATGGAGTGTCCACAGTGCCGGCGCGTATATTGGCGGGGCGCCCATTGGTCCAAAATGAAGACCGAGCTAGAACGTGCAATTTCGGAGGCCATGTGAGCCCGCGAGCAGCGTTCGTATACGACGAAGCCTTCTCCCGGCACCAACTCAGGTCCGGCCATCCTATGCGCCCGATCAGGCTCCAGTACACCTATGAGTTGCTACAGTCCTTCGGCGCGTTCGATCAGACCGATTCCCTCCTGGTCCCGGCCCGAGCCGCAACCGAGACGGAACTACGGACCCTCCATACGCCGGAGTACATCTCTGCGGTCCGCAGTCTCGGCTTGGGCCTGAGCGGTTATGACCCCAGCCGGTTCAATTTCAGTCTGCAGGGAGACAACCCCTATTACAGGGGGATGTTCGAGGCGGCTTGTCTCAGCACCGGCGCATCTTTGGTGGCCGCTAAGCTGGTCGCCGACCGTGAAGTTGAGGTGGCCTTTAATATCTCAGGAGGTCTGCACCACGCCGCCGCGGGTCATGCTTCGGGGTTCTGCGTATTCAACGATCCGGCGGTGGCAATCAACTACCTGCTGGGACGGGGATTGAAGGTGGCTTACCTGGACATAGACGCCCACCACGGTGACGGCGTACAGGAGGCGTTCTACGACAATGACCAGGTGCTCACGGTGTCAATCCACGAGTCGGGCCGCTACCTCTTCCCCGGCACTGGCTTCGTTTCCGAGCTGGGCTCCGGTCCCGGGGTTGGCTTTTCGGTGAACCTGCCGCTCTACCCCTACACCGATGACGAGACATACCTTCAGGTGTTTCGGGAAGCGGTCTTGCCGATTTTGAAAGCCTTCGGTCCGGATGTGCTGGTTAGCCAGTTGGGGATAGATACCTATCACAGCGATCCCCTTACTCACCTGCAGGTAACGACAAGGGGCTTCGTCGAAGCGGTGCGGGAGATGTCCGGGCTGGGGATACCGTGGCTGGCGCTTGGGGGAGGCGGGTACGACCTGAGTGCGGTTGCGCGCTCATGGGCGCTGGCCTATGGGGTGATGCTGGACGTCGAATGGCCTGACGAGATCCCCGAGGCTTTCATCCGGCTCCACGGGACTACCAAGCTACGCGACACGATGGTCCCGGAAGTGCCGTCGGACATTCGAAGTGATGCTAGGGTATTTGCGGGTGAGACCGTAGCCAGCGTCAAAGAGCAGCTATTTCCCTACTACTCTCTGGAAGTTTAAGGGGGAGTCAAATTTCTCCCCCCCCCCCCGGTGCTATCCGATTGCCTGGTCTCCCTTGGGAAACATTCCACGTGGATGAATCGATTAGTTGACGCTGTGCGCCTCGCGGAGCATCTCTTTGGCAGCGTCGCCGACATTCGACTCGATACAGTCTCGAAGGGTGGAGTAGACCGACTTGTTGATGGCGCTCATCATCCACGCTTCGAATTCAGGGTCCGTCTGATACCTGTTTTTTGTTTCGATCAGACGCTGAAGTAGACTCAAGTAGTGGTATTGCAGAGGGGTCAACCGCTCGCTGATACCATCTATCTTCCAGGTATTTCCGCTGTCCACAACTTCTTGGTCTACGCTATCTTGTTGTCCGCTCATGTCCTCTCCGTCAGCACTGACCGTGACCCGCCAGGTTTCGCCGGTAGCGAGGAGTGCCTTAATAGGATTCCATTATACCAGATGATAGCCCCTTGAAACATGCGCTCAGGAGATTATTGCACCTCTCGAAACTCCCCTTCGACCGTGTCGTCTCCCGGAGCTCCGTCGTCGGTGGGCATATCTTCCCCGGTTGCTCCACCCGGCGCCGCCCCATCGGAGGGCGCCCCTGCACGGCTGTATACTGCCTCTCCGAGCCGTTGGAGCGCATTGTTGAGCTCGGCAGTCGCGGTCTGAATCTCTGCCAGGCTGTTGCCCGCAATGGCGGTCTTTAGCGTGGTCAACTTGCCTTCCACCTCGGCCTTGAGGTCTTCGGGTACGTTGTCCGCGTTGTCTTCCAGCAGCTTCTCGGTGCTGTAGACCAGGGAGTCGGCCTGGTTGCGGGTCTCAGCCTCGGCGCGTCTCTGCTGGTCCTCCGCCTCGTGGGCCCTGGCCTCGTCGACCATCCGGTTGATCTCTTCTTTGGAGAGCCCCGAGCCGGACTGGATAACGATCTTCTGTTCTTTGCCAGTGCCCTTGTCCTGGGCCGACACACTGAGGATGCCGTTGGCGTCGATGTCGAACATCACCTCGATTTGTGGGATGCCCCTTGGGGCAGGAAGGACTCCATCCAACATGAACCGCCCAATGGACTTGTTGTCGGCGGCCATGGGGCGCTCCCCCTGTAGGACGTGGATGTCCACCGTGGTCTGACCGTTGGCCGCCGTGGTGAAGGTCTCAGCTTTCCTGGTGGGGATGGTGGTGTTCCTGGGAATCAGCGTCGTCAATACGCTGCCCAGAGTCTCCAGTCCCAGCGTTAGCGGGGTGACGTCTAGCAGGACCAGGTCACCGACTTCGCCTGCCAGCACTCCGGCCTGGATGGCCGCGCCCAGGGCGACGGCCTCGTCGGGGTTCACATTCCGGTTGGGTTCGCGGCCAAAGAGCTGCTTGATTTTCTCCTGGACCGCTGGCATACGGGTCATGCCGCCCACCACAATCACCTCGTCGATTTCATTGGCGGCAAGGCCGGCGTCGCTGAGCGCCTGCTTGCAAGGCGATTCGGTACGGCTGATGAGCTTGCCTACCAACTGCTCCAGCCGCGCCCTGCTGAGGGTCTTGACCAGGTGAGCCGGGCCGGTGGCGTCGGCGGTTATGAAGGGCAGGTTGATCTCGGTCTCCAGCACGCTGGAAAGCTCGACCTTGGCCCTCTCAGCAGCGTCCCGCAACCGCTGCAAGGCCATTCGGTCCCTGCTCAGGTCTATGCCGGACTCCTGGCGGAACTCCTGGATCAACCATTCCAAGATTTCCTGGTCGAAGTCGTCGCCGCCCAGGTAGGTATCGCCGTTGGTGGATTTCACCTCGAACACGCCATCCCCTAATTGGAGGATAGTAATGTCGAAGGTGCCGCCGCCAAGGTCGAACACCGCTATGGTTGCGTCGGTCTTGGTCTTATCAACCCCGTAGGCCAGGGAAGAGGCGGTCGGTTCGTTGATGATCCGCAGCACTTCTAGCCCGGCGATCGTACCGGCGTCCTTGGTGGCCTGACGCTGGGAGTCGTTAAAGTAGGCGGGCACGGTGATCACCGCCTGTGTAATCTTCTCGCCCAGCTTGGCTTCCGCGTCCTGCTTGATCTTTTGCAGAACGAACGAGGAAATCTGGGGCGGGGCGTGTGCTTCGCCGTTCATCTCCACATGAGCGTCGCCGTCCGGCGCCCTGACGATCTTGTAAGGTAGCCGGTTGATCGCGCTCTGGACCTCCGCGTCCTCGAACTTACGCCCCATGAGGCGTTTGATGGAGAACAGGGTATTCTCCGGGTTGGTGACGGCCTGCCGCTTGGCGATCTGGCCAACGTACCTCTCGCCGGTGCGGCTGTTGACCGCAACCACGGAAGGAGTCAACCTGGCTCCTTCGGCGTTTTCTATCACTACGGCCTCGCCCGCCTCGATCACCGCCGCAACCGAGTTGGTGGTACCCAAATCGATTCCCAGGACTTTACTCATGAGGTATCTCCTTTCTTAGGATTAACAAGTTAGTTGTTGGGTGCTTGTATTTCCCGGGCCACGATCACCTGGGCGGGTTGGATCACACGGTCGTGCAGGCGGTAACCACCGCGCACCACCTGGATGACGTACCCCGGGGGGTAATCGGTGGTTTCCTCTGTCCCGAGGGCTTCATGATCAAGGGGATTGAACAATGCGCCTACGCATTCAATGGGTACAACCCCCTCAGACTCCAAAAGGTTTAGCAGCTTTCGTTGGATCAGCTTGACCCCTTCCAGCCAGGAAGAGCCGGGGCCGCTTTCGCCCGCGTGGCTGATGGCCAGGTCCAGGTCTTCATGCACCGGCAGGAGTTTCGTCAGCAGGCGTCCGTTAGAGAACTTGGCCGTGGAAATACGTTCCTCGTCGGTCCTGCGCCGGAAGTTGACCAGGTCCGCTTGGGCTCGTTGTGCCAGTTCAAGGTTCTGGCTGGCCTCGCGCCGGGCCCCTTCCAATTCGCCGAGAAGGGCGTTGACCTGCTCTTCCGGGGACAGATGGGAGTAACGGTCAGCTGCCGCCGGTTCACTGGGCTCTTCCTGTGGGATATGCCATTCGTCTTGCTCTTTAGTCATTACGATGCCTCTGGTCTCAGATAAGCAGGGCCTGATGCCCCGCTCCGCCTTAGTCATCCAGGGGCAGCCCGGTCGATTCAAACAGGGCAGCCAATTCCTGCTCTATTATCACTTGAACAGGGGTATCCTGGGTAGCCGCGCCCAGACGATCGCGGAGGAGCAACAGCTTCTCCACCATGCCAAGGGCGAATTCGACCCCGGCCAGATTCAGTCCCAACCGGCCTGAAAGGTACTGGATCAGCCGGACCCTGCGAATGTCCTCCCTGGAATACAGCCGGAGCATTCCCAGAGTCCTCCCGGGGTTGATGAGTCCTAGCTTCTCATATTTGCGTAACGTTTGCGGATGAACGTCCAATATCCGAGCGGCAACGCTGATGATGTAGACTCCTTCCATCTGCGGGTCCACATTGTTGGGAACCGGTGGGTCAACAGCGCGCTCAGAGCCGTCCTCGGCCATTTGGGAGTCTTGCGGCCTTGCCGCAGGTTGCTGCCCGGGCAATCCGTACTTGGTCTCCACCCTCGATCTGGAGCGTTGCTGCATTTGTTCAATCCCTTCGATATGCTCACCTGGGACCAATTCGGCGAATCTCATGGATTAGACGAATCCGGTAAAGAGTCTGCGCCGTAATAGTCCAGTAATACCAGGTCGTTATGATATTCGTAGAACTATGGATGGCCTGATACGAATTCCAGATGGACTCAAATTCGAACGGGTAATTCCAAACCATCTGTTCAACTTGCCCATATAATATATGTTGACACAGCTCGTGTCAACTTCGATAATATGGATGAAATAAGTAATAAGTAGAAATCGTTGTGAAGAGGAGTGTAGTGATGATCAAGTTCAAGCTGTGCCCCCGGTGCCATGGAGACCTATACCTAGCCGAGGATATTTTCGGGAAGTACTTGAGCTGTCTCCAGTGTGGATTCCTGAAGGACTTGCCGGAAGTGATGGAGAAGCCGGTTCCCGTGAGAGAGGAGGAGATAGTGAGGGAAGTTGCCTAGCGGGGCCTTATCTCCCGGGCCGGACAGGACCATCTAACGCGGTGCAAGTCCCGGTCCGGCCCGGAGAGGCGCTGTTGCGGCAAACGATGACTGGAGATTACTTGGTCAGTTCAGGCCAGAAGCGCTCTTCCTTCCAGGGGTCGGCGTCGTTGTTATAGCCTCGTTGCTCCCAGAACCCGGGCGCATCCTCCGCCATAAACTCAATCCCATTGACCCACTTGGCGCTCTTCCAACCGTAGCGGCTGGGGATGATTAACCTCAGCGGCCAACCGTGTCCTTCCCCCAACTCCTTGCCGTCCTGCTTGTGCGCCAGAAGTCCCTCTTCCAGAACGAGCTCCATCGGCAGATTCGTGGTATACCCGCCGTAGCAGTGGGCCATCACGAACCTAGCTTGAGCCTTTGGCCCGGCAAGTCCGGCGACAGTGCCCAGCGTAATCCCCTCCCAGGTGTTGTCCAGTTGGCTCCACTGGGTCACGCAGTGGAAGTCTGCCGTCACGGTGGTCCACTCGAGGGCGGTGAACTCCTTCCAACTGAGCTTGACTTCCCTTTCCACCAGGCCGAACACTCTTAAAGAGAAGGATGCCAAGTCCACTTTTGGAGTGGAGCCATAGGTCAACACGGGGAACTTGGTAGTAAGGAACTGCCCCGGCGGGACGCGGTCGCCCATACCCTGGTCCGGGGCGGTCTTAACACGGTCAGGTCGTTTCAATCGGCACCTCTTCGGCCGTAGTCCATCCTCCGGTGGCGGCTGGATGGATCCGGCAAGGGACTGAAGACCATGTTATCGGGCAGGCCAAATGGTGTCAACGCGGGATGGACGGCTACACACTGGCCAGTAACCAGACCACTGACCACTGACCACTGACCACTGACCACTCGTTCTATGCTAACCTATGGCTCGGTTATCCTGATTCCACTGCCGGAGCGCAACGAGCATGACTACCAGACGAACCCTGGCGGACATCAAGCATCCTCCCCGCGAGGACGACGAAGATGACCTGAGCATTGAATATCCTTCCTCGGATGGCGAACCAATGGCTGAGACCGACTTCCAGTACACCGCTATGACCGAGACCATCGCCACTCTGCGCCAATGGTTCAAGGACCGCAACGACGTTTACGTCGCCGGCAACATGCTGATGTACTACCGCATGAACGACAACGCCACGCGGGTGGCGCCGGACATTTTCACGGTGTTCGGGGCCGCGGGGAAGCACCGACGCGATTCCTGGCTGGTCTGGCGGGAAGGCAAAGCGCCGGACTTCGTGATGGAAGTGGCGTCCATAGGGACTTGGCGCCGGGACGCAACGGCGAAGCGGGACATCTATGCTCGCATGGGCGTGACGGAATACTGGCGGTTCGACCCCAGAGGCCAGTGTTTCACCCCCGAATTGGCCGGCGAGCGGCTGGCGGGCGGCGAGTACCGGGAGATACCGCTAACGAGAGACGACGCTCGCATACTCTGGGGCCGCAGCGACGTTCTGGGGCTGGATATTTGTATGCTGCCGGGCCTGGAACTGCGCCTGTACGACCCGCTGAGCGGCCAGTGGCTCCTCACACCACAGGAAGAAGCGGCAGCGCGGCAAGCGGCGGAGGCGGCGTTGCAATCCGCCGAGGACGAGATTCGGACGCTGCGCGAACAACTGCGCTCCCGGCAATCCGGCCAGTAGCGCTTTCAGCCAGCCCCTTTCTCAGCGGCTGGCTGCTCGTCTCGAATTGCGTCCAGGCTCGAAGTCGTCATTTAGCCAGCGAACAAATTGTTTGGCGTGCAACAGGTAGGTGGCTTTGGACTGTATGGTCATTCCGGTGGCCTCGACTTCTTCCTCGTATAGCTCATATGCTTCTTGAACTTGTCTCAGCGCCAAGATGTTGACTTTGGGCATGGGGCACTTCTCCTTGACGTGATAAAGGGTTGTCTTAGTTCAACACCTGTATCTGGTGCTGCGAACCGTCTACTATGTCTCCTATTATTGCCCCGGCTACTCCAGCCTCCTCCAGGCCCGTCATAAGCAAGTCCAGGTTTTCCGGGGCTACGGACATCAGGAGACCTCCGGACGTTTGAGCGTCACACATGAGGAGTTGCATCTCCTCGGTGGTGCCCTGGTCCCAGTGAACAGTGTCGGATACGGCCTGCAGGTTGCGGTGGGTCCCACCGGGCACCACGCCTTCTTGCAGCAAGTCCCAGGCTCCCGGGAGTATGGGTACCTGGTTGAATTTGATGCGGGCGCTGACGTTGCTCCCTCGGACCATCGAGCGCAGGTGTCCCATCAGCCCGAACCCGGTGATGTCGGTACAGGCGTTGACCCCGACCATCATCATCACTTCCGAGGCGGCCTTGTTCAGGGTGGCCATAGTGTCCACTGCCGTCTGCAGCACCACGGGTCCGGTCTTACCCTGCTTGCATCCGGTGGTGATTATCCCGGTCCCGATGGGCTTCGTCAGGACCAGGATGTCATTCGGACGGGAACCGGCGTTGGTAACCTGGGTCCCAGGCTCAACCAACCCAACCACAGAGAGGCCGTACTTGGGCTCCGCGTCGTCGACTGTGTGCCCACCCACAATGAGACAACCGGCCTCCGCGGCTTTGTCGTAGCCTCCGCGGAGCACCTGCCCCAGCATATCCCTGGCCAGGTCCGCGGGAAACCCCACCACGTTAAGGGCCAACAGGGGCCGGCCTCCCATGGCGTACACGTCGCTGAGGGAGTTTGCCGCGCCGATGGTCCCGAAGTCGTAGGGGTCATCGGTGATGGGAGTAAAGAAGTCCACGGTGAGCACCAGCGCCGTATCCTGGTTGAGCCGGTATACCGCGGCGTCGTCGCCTGTCTCGGTACCCACCACTAGATTCGGGTGACTGATCGTGGGAAGCTGACTCAGGACCTGAACCAGGTCCTCCATACTGAGCTTGGCCGCTCAACCAGCACAGTGGGACAGTTCTGTCAGGCGTATTTCGCTACTTTGCATCAAATCCTCGCTTTGGGGAGATGGGGGTTATTATAGCAAAGTTCGCCGAGAGAGACCGGGAAGGTCTTAGCATTTGCCCCCCAGGGGGACGCCGAGACCTCCCCTGTCCTCTTTTCCTTCAAATCCCCACCGGGCGCCCCTTGTATCTCGCTCCGCCAGGTTGACATAATACCGTCGGCAGCGAGTCTCTCGGGCGAGGCCGCAAATTCAGAGGTGTCCCCATGAACGACCTCGTAATTCGGACCCACGCACTGACCAAGCAATATGGCCGCGTGCTTGCCGTAGACCAACTCTCCCTGGACATTCCCAGGGGCCGCGTATTCGGTCTGCTCGGCCCCAACGGATCGGGCAAGACGACGGTTATAGGCATGTTGCTTGGTCTCGTGCGGCCCACTTCCGGCCGCTACGAATTGTTCGGACCAGGCAATACTCAAGATGAAGCCTTGCGCCGAATCGGGGCCATTGTCGAGACCCCGGCCTTCTATCCCTATCTCTCAGGGCGGAGCAACTTGGAATACTTCCAGGGCATCCTGGGCCGCGGCACATCGGAGGAGATCGACAGCCTGCTCGAAAGGGTGGGACTGGCGGACCGGGCGGGAGACCGCTACCGACCTACTCCCTGGGCATGAAACAACGTCTCGGCATCGCCTGTGCGTTGTTGGGCGGGCCGGAGTTGCTATTCTTGGACGAGCCGACCAACGGGATGGATCCGGCGGGAATGGCCGAGGTCCGGGAGTTGATTCGCAGCCTTGGTGACGGCGACCGGACGGTGCTGCTGTCCAGCCACTTACTCTGCATGGGGTGGAGCAAGTCTGCGACAGTGTTGCGATCCTCTCCAGGGGAAAGCTTATCGCCCAGGGGGCCGTTTCGGACTTGCTTCAATCCAACGAAAGGGTAAGGCTGTGTACCACCGGTAACGACAAGGCTGAGAATATCTTGTCGGGTCTCGACTGGGTTGCCGGAGTAACCGCCGAGGGAGGCTCACTGGTGGTCAGCGCTGCCATCGAGCGGTCATGGGAACTGACCGCCGTATTGAGCCGGTCGCAGGTCTACGTGACGGAGATGTGGCCGCTTCACGTCTCCTTGGAGCAGTATTTCCTGGACGTCACGGCGGAAGAGGACGGGAGAACGGCCTAATGACCACATCGCTGTCCATAATTCGATGGGAGTGGTTCAAGTTGCGGCGGCGCTGGATGCCGTGGATTCTGCTGGCAGTGATCATCGCGTTTACGCAGGTGCCGTATTGGGGGGCTTATGCTCTCTCTACGAGGGGGGCTGAGATTCCACAGAATCTGCTGCTGCCTGGAAGCATCGAATTCGCCTTAACCATTGGCCACACGATTGCACTGGTCGCGGTGGTAGTGTGGACAGCTTCGGCCTTTGGGTCGGAATTCGGCTGGGGCACCTTTCGGACGGTGCTGGCCAAGGGTCCGGGGCGCTGGCGCTTCCTCCTGTCCATCTTTGCATTGATGGTGGCGATGGGCGTGGCCTGGCTCATAGCGTTGTGCGTTGCTGCGGGAGTCAGCAGCGCGGTCGTAGGACTCCTGGAAGGGGGCGGAAGCATTGCGAACTCCGGAGAGTGGAACACGGCGCTGGTGAAATTGGGCAAATCAGCCGTTGCCCTGGTCCCATATGTCGCTATGACCATGTTCTTTGCCGTATTGACATCATCCGCAGGCGTGGCGACGGCCATTACGCTGGTTTACACGTTCTTGGTGGAAAACGTGCTGGCGGCGGTGCTACTGTTCACGGTCGACTGGTTTGCCGCCGTGTCCGACTATGTCCTGGGATTGGCGGTAAATGGCTGGCTGGCCCAGGGCGGGGACAGTGACGGGTTGCAAATGCTCTTGGCGGTCGGCGGGGCCGGCGGATCGCCGGGAAAGGTCCACGGACTTTTAGTAATGTTGGCCTACACCGTTGTATTTCTGGGGGCAACGCTGTGGCTGTTTCAGCGGAGGGACATTGGAGGCGCAAAGGGACCTTAAAGACCCCTTTGACCGTCGTATGTCTACCGGGAAACGGGGTCTGTGGACGGCGCAGTGGCCGCGTTAGTCTCCCCGTTCCAGCTCGAAGATGGAGTTGTAGAACTCGCGGACGCTGTGGCAATTCCGGCATTCGCCCATGCTGATGGGGCCGTTGGCGGGCTCGATAATCCAGTGGTGGCGGCACGTGGGAACGTGCCGCTCCTGTTCGACTACCGCGACGGGCTCTTCTCGTGTAACCATCTCTCTACCTCGGGTCAACCCCCTTGGTCACCGCTCGCTCAGGGGAGTTGATCAAATTCACGATATGAATTTACCGGTCGCGGGAGGGGGGAATCAACGAATATGAGCACACGTTTATATTAATTTAAGTAATCGACCAATAAAGGTGATTGGAGATCACTCCGGAGAAGGAGAGGATTAGGACCAAGGGGAGAGGGGACTGAAGTCCAATTGAATAGCCCTCGACCGCCGCCTCGCGGTCCACTCGACGGTCCACTCGAATGGAACGGAGACGCTGGTTGAGGGCCAGGGATTCGGGATTGCCGGCCGGTCTGCCCGGGCTTGCCTACCCGGCTACAGCGGCCTTGTTGGCGGTAACCCAGTCTACACCGTTAAGTACCAATTTCTGGAAGCCGGGTGATTCGAAGCTCTGCCCGTCATGGCCGAGCAAGAGCACATACACCCTCCCGTCGCCGTACTGGCGGGTCCATCCCAGAGGGAACGTGCCTGCTGGCATGTGCTTGGGCGCACGGTCCGGTCCCCAGGAATAGGTCCCTTCTTCCGACGTGCCGCTGATGAACACGTCGTTACCCTCCTTCATCGAAAGCCCCATGTAGAGCTCATCGTTGGTCGTGAAGTCGGATACGTTGCCGACGCCGGGGTGGCCGGCGTTGGTTACATTTACCTCAAACTGGCCGTAGGGTGGGTGGAAGCTGGCGCCGGAGACCCAGCCGCCGCCGGTGATGTCCAGGTATTCTTCCCAGCCCTGGGGAACGCAGGTGGCGATGTGGATGCACACAAACCCCTTGCCCGAGCTTATAAACTGCTTCATGCCATTCTGTTCTTCCGCAGTCAACGTGGAGTCCCCGAAGTCGGGAACGTTCTCCCTCCGCGTGTTGAAGACCAGGGCGTCGAACGCGTTCATGTCGCCTGCACGGCCCAGGACCGAAGCGTCTTCTGTGATCGTAACGTGATGTCCCGCCGCCTTGAGGAATCCTTCGAGGACGGGGGTGGACTCGTTATAGGGGTGCCTTCCACCGGATATGACGAGCAATTTCACGGTCATTTACCTCCAATAAGCTGTGAAGATCGGGGGTTATTATACGTCAAAACGCGATTCCTGCCTGCTTCACCTGGGTCAACACCGACTCCGGACTGCGAACGATGATCACCGCCATGGATGGATTTCGCCTGCGGGCCTCGACCGTGACGTAGCGCCGGTCTACTTGAGGCAACCCCTCGTCGATTAACAGAGCGCCGAAGTTGGACGAGCCGGCCATGTCGATGGCCACGCCGTCGTCCTGGGTGCTGGTCACCGTGAACCCGACGCCTTCCAACAGGCCGGTTACCTGGTCGATGACGTCCTGGTAGAGTCCAAAGAGCAGTATTCGTTGGTCGTCGTTCATTTTAAACCGGTAGACACATACACAAGCGTACAGGAATCCGAGTGGGCGCCGCGATTCTCCGGGGAAGTATACTCGTATGGATGCGCTGATAGAAGCCGTGGGGAGGACCGATCATGAGAAAATTGCGAAACTCGGTATGGCTGAACCCGAGCGCCAGTATCAGCTAAATTAGTTACGATAATCGGATTCAAGAAATGGCCTAATTTAGAGGGTTTTGGAGGCCTAGGGATTAGTCTGATTACGGCGTTAGAGGTCTTCGGAGCGGTTGAGCTTGTTGACGACTCGCATACTTGTTTTCTTGGCACTGTTGTAGAGTCTAATCAGGATAGATTCGGATTCACCGATAATTGTAGCCAACCGGAGAAATCCTGTCATCACCAGATAGGCACTTCCAAGGAATCCTCCTAGAAGGGCCTGAGCCTTCTAGGTCTATTACATGGCCACTTAGAGCCTATCCTAAAAACAAAATTCGAGCTAAACTGGTGGTATGACGAAAGCGAAGGAACCCAAGCCGCCACGACCGAAGCGCGCCGGCCCAGCCACTCCGGCCAACCCCACCACCGGCTCCTTCCAGGTATCCGACGAGCTGTGGGAGGCGCTGGCTCCACTCCTTCCCCAGCGGGTGAATACCCATCCCTTGGGCGGAGGCCGCCCCCGGGTCCCGGACCGGACCTGCGCCAACGGCATATTCTACGTGCTGCGCACCGGCTGCCAATGGAAAGCCCTGGATGCCACCGGCATTTGCTCCGGCTCCACCGCCCGGCGCTGGGTGGTGGAACGCACCCACAGCTGGATGAACCCTTCCGGCGCATTCTGGTGCGCTGGGACAAGTCTCCCACCAACTACATCGCCTTTCTTCATTTCGCCTGCGCCCTTATCGCTCTCAGAGCCGCCGGGTTATTAGGATAGGCTCTAAGCCAATCCAGTCCGGCAAATATTCCAATGCTAATGGCTATTCCACTTACCCCTACGACCATTCGTATGATAGCAGCCCTTCTAATGCCGCGTTTACGCAAAGCATCAATATGGTCTACAAACGCAGTAGCATAGGACTCATCCATCGGTACAGCAGTTGGATGGCCATCAATAAATACTGGCAAGGATAGATTAAGGTTCATTATGTAATCAGTGGCCGTCCTTTTAGGAGTACCGGCCTCCAGTAGTGTCCATATGGTTGCTTGTATCTTTTCCTCTGTAACTCCAAAGACTGTTGGTTCCTGCGGAGTGGGCATGGGAGGGACCCTCTTGCGGCCCGGGTCTATCCCCGCGTGTGCGGGGGCGAACATGGCCGGTGCGCTGGTAGACGGCGAGGGTTAGGAACTGCGGGCCTTGGCTGCCCGCGGAAGGGCGCTGCCCGGCCTGGGATTAGGGTCTGTGGACAATCAGAAGCCGCGCCTATGGACCTGAGATAGTGGCGGCCGGCGAGATAATGACCTCCTTGATGACCTCCTTCTCGACGATCACATCTCGCGGGACTTCCTTGACCACTTCCCTTTCTATTACGGTCGGTTCGGCGGGAACCTCAGCCGCATCGACCCTGATAGTGATTTCGGCGGTGTCCGTATAGGTGCCGTCGCTGGCGGTCGTTGTCACGGTATACAAGGATTGGGTCTCGTGGTCCAAGACAGTCCCGGTCCCTACAGTAATCACACCAGTTGTTGGGTCTTGGACGAATAACGAAGCGTCCGGCCCTCCCAGGGAGTACGTCAGGGTCGCGTCCGGATTAGGGTGGTCAGCCAGTAAGTACCCACCAACTTCCGTCCCTGCCGGCGAGTTCTCGTCCACCCACATATAACCAAACTCGTCCACCCACATATAACCAAAGATGAAGGTCGGCGCTTCTTTCACGTAGTTATTGGCCGGGGCCTCGCAGACTACTTCGGGCAGGTTTATGAGGTCCCCGTCCCCGGTTACGGGCAGCGTGAGATGACTGTGCGCTGCTATACTCGTGAACGTTCCGGGGAATGACACCCAATCATCCCTTGTTAAAGGATCGTATACACGGCCAATGCAACTGGGAGTGCCCTCCACGCTGTAAAGTGGAACCAATGGGTCCTGTGGGTCGATTAGGTGTCGTCCATTTGCCAGAGAATGTAGGTACACTCCCTCAAATGCGAAACACCGTCCGGTCAGGGCATCTGTGTTGTGGTAGAAGCCATTATTGTCAGCAGGTGCGACGCAGGGCAGGTCAGAGGCATCGGCATTATTAGCGGCCTCTGCACAGGATAGGGAGAATATCCCCAACACCAAGGCGGCTGTGGTCAGGACCCAACGCGGGATGTGAAGCATAAGATGTTACCTCCAGCAGAATTGGGAGAGGAAGGACCGTCGCCCATGTCACTCCCCTTAAGGATTCAGGTTGGGGTAATCACGTTCTTCCTCGACCTTAATCAGGCCGGCAACACTGGGCGTCCCCGCTATCCGGCCTATTCAGGCTGTCCGCGTATTCCTGGGCAGCCTCTTTGGTGTCGAAGGTGGGCGACCAGCTTGTAGTGCCTGGTTTTCTGTTCGTATACTGGCAGCAATCAGCCGTGTGAATCCTGACCCTGTTCCAGCGGGGATTGCAAACGACGTAGTTGGTGTTCAAGATTTAGTTCGTCCTCTCCGCGGTAGAAGTGAGAGCTTCGGCATAGTTGATTACCCGCGCTCCCGGTTGCGCCCCCTCCTGCCCTGAATAAGGCTGTTCTTCCTGTTCCAAATCCGCGGCTTCTCCTTGGCCCGCCATTCTTCATCGGTGAAGTTGCCCTCGCTTTTTCCGTCATGGCAGGGTAGACAAAGCACTTGCAGGTTGCTTTCCTCGTTGCCGCCACCACAGCGGAGAGGTATTTTGTGGTCTAGCTCAAAGGCCCCGGAGTCTCTGGCAAGTTGCTGAGGGTGCAGGTGGGCGGGGAATTGGTAGCCGCACCCCTGGCACTTCTTCTGAGCCTACGTTATCAGCCTGACCTTGATAGCGTGGGAAATACCCACCGGCAGTCGCTTTGCGTTCCCGCTCATTGCGTAATCCTCCAACTATTCGGCTTCCGGCAACAGCCTCTCCACCTGTCGATACGCTACGTCTTCTGGTTCATCTGCTGGAGATTTTGGTTCATCTCCTGGAGGGTCTCCAGAATAGCCTTGCTGTCAGCCCGCGCCTCGGTCCGCATCTCCTGGAGGGTGGTAAGAATAACCTGGTTGACCGCGAGCATAACTTGGTTTGTCTCAAGGATGTTGGCAAGCCGGCATCCGTGGATTCAGCTATTCCTCGAAGCTGTGCGATCTCCGCTTCCGTTGTCATTTCTACTCCTTAAATCTCAAACTTCTTTGAGGCGAGGCACCGGATATAAACGCTGTCTGGCATCCTCAGTCAGAGCGCCCGGCCTAGTCAGCCGCGCCGGTAATCCGGTGGAACACGGCGGGCGGGCCGTCCTCTCCGTGGGTATGTCCTTCCAGCAGGGCCAGAATCTCCCGGTGGTTCCGGTCCATCAGGGCCACCAGGTCCGCATATTGGCGGTCCATCCGGCCAACCAGGTCCGCATATTGGCGGTCCATCCAGCCAACTAGCTCCGCGTGTTGGCGGTCCATCCGCGCATCAAGGCGGTCTATCCGGTCGCCAAGCCGTCTTTCGATCCAGAACATCCACCCTCCTATCAGAGCTAACAGGGCAACCATCATTGCGCCCAGGGCGGCTAGGGCTTGCAAGGTTGGGGCATCCATCGCATTCTCCTCGGGCTGGACTTTGTGTACCCACGGGAAGGGCAAGCACACCGAAATCTATCGCGGCCGATTCATGTTGAACCCCTCCGTTTCTGCGGTAGAATTTTAGCACTCGCCGGTGAGAACTAGAGAACCGGACTCACCTGAGACCATCGCACGGGAGTATAGTCATGCCCGAACCGCCCATGTTGCAGATACTGTCCGTCTTCACTGCCACGAGGAACCTAGACCTTCCTTGTGGACTTGAGCCGCCAGGATTCATTCACCCGTGGCGGCTCTTTTATTTGGAACCAGCCTACTATGTGTGGCCCTTTTTAACTACCGGAGATGGTCGTTTGCGCCGGTTTTCAGCTACGTTCCCCGGAACGATTATCGTAACCGTTCCGGCTGAATCTGCTACCAGATTTCCGGCGTGGGAGTTTCGCAATTTTCTCCGATCATGGGCCCGCTTGACATAAAATGGCCCGCTTGACATAAAATTGCCTTGGAATTAGGCTCAACCAGAGCGGGATAGTGGCGTGGAACATTGTTTCTTTTCCACTGTTCCAGCGATTCGGAGGTGTAACCGTGGGTAGCGCACTGGACGGCGTCCGCATCATCGACCTGACCCAGTTCGAGGCGGGAACTTCCTGCACTCAGTTATTGGCATGGCTGGGGGCCGACGTGATCAAGGTTGAAGAGTTGACTCACGGTGACCCGGGGCGGTTCGGCAATACCGACATCCCCGGTGCCGACAGCGGCTATTTCATCAACCTGAACTCCAATAAACGCAGTATAACCCTCGACCTGAAACAGAACCGGGCAAGAGAGATTTTCTTCGATCTGGTCCGACAGGCGGACATCGTGGCGGAGAACCAGGGGCCAGGCACCCTCGAACGGCTGGGTCTCGGCTACGAGGTCCTCAACGAGGTCAATCCGAGGATCATCCTGGCCAGAATCAAGGGGTTTGGGACATACGGTCCCTATGCCGAATACAAGAGCTTCGACATGATTGCCCAGGCCGCGGGCGGATCGATGGCTGTGACTGGATGGCCCGGCGACCCGCCCACGCGGCCTGGCGCGAATATCGGGGACTCCGGGACCGGGCTCCACGCCGCCGTGGGGATTTTGGCCGCATTGTGGCAACGTCAGACCACCGGCCAAGGACAGATTGTCGAGGTTTCGATGCAGGACGCGGTGCTGAATCTCGCCCGGATAGCCATGTCCAACTTCAACGAGACCCACCAGTCCAGGCCCCGGTCGGGCAACGGAACATCGGGTCTCCCCGGGACGCGCACCTACCGTTGCAAGCCCGGAGGCGACGACGACTACGTGTACCTTGCAGCTATGCCCCGGCGGCTCAATCTGTGGCTTCCCCTGATGCGGGCTATCGGGGGAGAGGAATTGGCCGCCGATCCCAACTACTCCAACTTCGAGTGGATCACCGAGAACTCGGACGCCATCAACGAGATGATCGAAGCCTGGACTATGGAGCGCACCAAATTCGAGGTTTTCCACATTTTGGGAAAGGCGGGGGTGCCCTGCGGCCCGACCTTGAACGCCGAGGACATATACGGCGACCCGCACCTGGCCGCCCGCGACATGATCGTGACCCTCGATCACCCGCTGCGGGGGGAATTTGTGGTGCCGGGATGTCCAGTCAAGCTCTCTGACTCCGAAGCCGAGTTGCGTGTCGCGCCAGCCCTGGGCCAGGACACGGACGAGGTGCTAAGGGAGTTGCTGGACTTCAGCGACGAAGAGATCGGGGAACTGAGGGCGAAACGCCTGATTAGGTGACCCGTGGCCGGTTGAGGGGGTCTGCACACGTGATGGCAACGACTGGATTCGGACCGGTGACCTGGCGATTATGAATTGGCCGCCGTGAAACCAGCTTGGGGTGCTGGTCTCCCCTTCTTTGAGGGCTAGTGTGGTGTAACTGAAGTTAATTGTAATAGTATTCGCGATGAGGTATCCTCCGGGTTAGCAGCCCAGAGGAGGATGACCATGGCAATCGGACGACCAATGCCGCCGCTAATTTTGGATGACGTGGAGCGTGAAACCTTGGAACGGTGGGTTCGTCGTCCGAAAACGGCGCAAGCTTTGGCGCTGCGGGCCAGAATGATTTTGGGCTGTGCCGAAGGCCGCAGCAATACCACGGTGGGCACCGACCTGGGAGTGTCCGATGAGACGGTGGGGAAGTGGGGTTCTCGCTTCCTGGAACGGAGGCTGGACGGACTGCCGGACGAACCGCGCAGCGGACGGCCTCGAGCGGTTACCGATGACGACGTGGAGCGTGTTATTACGCTGACGCTGGAGACCGCGCCCCGGGACGCGACCCATTGGAGCACCCGGTCCATGGCCCAGCGCAGCGGGCTGAGCCACAACACGGTCAGCCGCATCTGGCGGGCCTTCGGATTGCAGCCCCACCGCACGGAGACCTTCAAGTTGTCGTCGGACCCCTTCTTCATCGAGAAGGTCAGGGACGTTGTAGGGCTATACCTGAATCCACCGGATCGGGCGTTGGTCCTGTGCGTGGACGAGAAGTCCCAGATCCAGGCGTTGGATCGCACCCGTCCGCTATTGCCCATGCGCCCGGGACAAGTGGAACGGCGCACCCATGAAAGCAGTTGCGCTGCGGCGTGCATCAGAGCAGCGCCGAACTGGAGACTGCCATCTACCGCTACCTGGACGTCACCAACGAAGACCCCAAACCTTTTGTCTGGACCAAGACCGCCGACCAAATCCTGGCCAACGTCGCCCGCTTTTGCCAGCGAACTTTGAATACAGGACACTAGTTAGCCGACCGGAAATTGGGTCTTGCGGATTTTAAGTCGGAGCCAGAACGTACACGCCGGAGGCCGGGGCAATCGCGTCTTGAATTGGACTGCTGACACCCCGCCCTTCCCACCTGGCGTGACCACCCGTTACCATAACCCTCGCCGGAATCTCGTCCCGGTCCAAATCCCTAACCAGCCACCCAGGTAAGATGAGTGCAAAGTCCCGGAGGTGTCCACTCAGTGTTGACGCAGCATCCAACTCGTCATTCCCGCCCCTTCCTGGCCGCCCAGTCCCAATGTACCAAAATGGCCCACAATTTCCCCAAAATAAATTCTCCAGCTTCAGAACACCCGAATGTGTGCCATCGCACCATCTCCAAAATCTGAAGGAGCAAACCAGCCGGCGCCATGAGTCCTAGCTCTGACATTAACGCCCTGCGGTCCCGCGTCCGCGCCCTCAAACGTAAACTGGCCCGTCCGTTGGCGGAACTCCACCTCCAACGCATGGCCGATGAGCTATGCCTGGAGTGGACCTGCGCCCAGGCGGACCGCCAACCCTTTCCCAACTCTCAAGCCTTTATCATCCGCGTCGCTGGCGACTCTGACCGGGAAACACGTTCGAAATTCACTCCCAAACGGTCGGGTTCGTATCAGGTTTTCCCCTCTTAGGGAAAGACGGGAGCACTCGGAAAAACCGTGTACAATGGCGCAAACCAACGGAGGGAGTTATCCCCATGAAATACGACCACATAGTTGTCGGCGGCGGCACGGCCGGGTGCATCGTGGCGGCGCGGCTGTCCGACGATCCGGCGTGCTCGGTGCTGCTGCTCGAGGTCGGCCCCGACTTTCCCGACTTCGCTCAATTGCCCGATATGCTCAAGCGGGGCTGGGGAACGGTGAACCTGGAGGCCCGCGCCGCCGGTTCGCCCTACAACTGGTCCTTCACCGGCAAGGCCACACCGGAACAGGGGCCGATGCCCGTCCCGCGCGGCAAGGTGCTGGGAGGCTCCAGCGCCATCAACGGCCAGACCTTCATCCGCGGCGCGCCCGAGGACTTCGACACCTGGGCGTCCTGGGGCAACGACGGCTGGGGATACCTGGACTGTCTGCCCTACTTCCGCAAGCTGGAGAATGACGCCGACTTTCACGACGACTTCCACGGCACCGAAGGGCCGGTGCCAGTGCGGCATCATCAACGGGAGACATGGCCTGCGTCTCAGGAAGCCTTTTTCCAGGCCGCCACCGCCGCCGGATACCCGTACCATCCCGACGTGAACCACCCGGAGGCCGCCGGCGTCAGCCTGCGGGCCGAGAACAACATCGACGGCGTGCGGATGAGCATGGCCCTTTCCTACATCGACCCTGTGCGAAACCGGCTGAACCTCACCATCCGCCCCAACGTCCGGGCCAACCGCTTGATGTTGGAAGACGGGCTGGAAGACAAGCGGGCCGTCGGCGTCGAGGTGGAGAGCGGCGGTGAGAAGTTCGTTGTCGAAGGCCGCGAGATCATCCTCTGCGCCGGAGCGGTGGCCTCGCCGCAATTGCTGATGCTCTCGGGCCTCGGCCCCGCCGGCCAGTTGAACGCCCAGGGCATCCCGGTGGCGGTGGAACTGCCCGGCGTGGGCCGGAATATGCGCGACCACCCTAACGTGTCGGTGCGTTTCCTGGTCAAGGAAGATGTTCCCCAAGACCCCAACGGTATGCGGGCCTTGCGGCTCCGTTATACTGCCGCCGGTTCAAATACTCCCAACGATATGATACTGTCGCCGGCATCGCTGAATACCGTGGTCCGGGACGATAATCCGGCCCACACCGTGAACTGCGGCCTGTACTTGGCGGCGGGACAGGGGGAACTGCGGCTGGTGTCCGCCGACCCGCACACCCCGCCCAGCATGGACTACCGCTACCTGGAAGAGGACTGGGACCGGGAGCGACTGCGGGAGTGCGTGCGGCTCTGCGTATCCCTGCTGCAACACGGCGCCTACGACGGCATCATTGAAAAGATAACTGCCCCGGCGCCCGCCGACCTGGAGACCGACGAGGCTCTGGACGGCTGGCTGCGCCGCAACATCAGCACCTCATACCACATCTCCGGCACCTGCAAGATGGGGCCGGACAGCGACCCCATGGCTGTCGTGGACCAGCAACTGCGCGTACGCGGCGTCTCCAACCTCCGCGTCGCCGACGCCTCAATAATGCCCGACGTGGTCCGAGCCAACACCAACGTCACCACAATGATGATTGCCGAGCGCGCCGCCGACTTCATCAAAGCGGGGAATTAAATGCACATGGCGTCTATAAATCCCCTCTCCCCCCTGCTGACAAGGGTATGTATTTCATTTGGGAACTCTGGAGTTAAACGTGAGTTCGCATAGCAGGGCAGACTTACTCAGATATAAAATCGCCCCCAAATACCCACTATCAGGCCCATTCCATCATTCCGGCGTAGGCCGGAATCCAGAGGTGGCGGGCCGGTTCGTAGCTATAATCTCGTTCTTACATACCCCTGTCAGCCCCCCCCCCGACTTTTGCCGTCCCGACCTCGCCTGGTAGCCCGCCTTGACTTTCTCTCGCGGCTGCAAGTAGTCAGCTGCTGCCGGCGGTCCCCCGGGGGACCGCTGTTTTTCGTCCAAAGCAACCCGGCTCCCCCCACTCCTCGGGCCTGACCGTTAGGGCAGTGGTTATGAACAATTCTGGACACCAAAACATAGTAGCGTGTACACAATTACATCGGGGCGGTCGCCCCGTCAGGGAGTCATTGGAGGTGGGCCGAGGGCTTTTCCGGCTGATGGCAGCAGGCGATCAAGCCACAGATCGGGTTGACCGGAAAGTTAGCCACACCACGACGCCTGGAATGCTCAATCTGTGAAATGTTCTTCAGTTGGTCCTTAGCAGTCCAAACCTTTGAGGTCAAGGAGTTGAGACATGGAGAATCGGTCAACGGCTCAAACCAAACCCATGATGACTTTCCCCAACGCGGTGAAGACGTGCCTTCGGAAATACGGCGACTTCAGCGGCCGGGCCACCCGCGCCGAATACTGGTGGTGGGTCCTGGCTGTTGTTATCGGCTCGTTCATTTTCACCGCCGTCGACTCGAGCATCGCTTCCTTTTCCGGTCCGGGCTGGGACTACACTCCCTTTGCGACGATATTCGCACTGGCGATCATCCTGCCGGAACTGGCCGTAACCGCCCGGCGGCTCCATGACATCGGCAAGACCGGCTGGTGGCAACTGGCCTGGGCCCCTGCTGGCCCTCATACCCATCGTGGTCGGCTTGGTCGTCTCCATAGTGATGGGAGTGTCCGAATGGTCCGTTCCTGGGTCCTTATCCTCTGATGGATTTAGGTTCAATTTGTCGTCCGATGATGAAGTTCACTTGTCAGGGGCAACCGCCTTGCCCCTATTGCTGGGCTTTGCAATTGCCCTGTTGATTTGGCTGGGCGTATTTATCTGGAGCCTGATTTGGCTGATCTCCCAGAGGCAGGCCGGCCCCAACCGTCACGGCCCCGACCCTCGGGCCTCTGACCCGACAGCGCAGGAGGAACTGCCGTAGTGAATGGAATTATGCCAACCCCCAACTTCGCAGTGATGAAGCAGTTATTCGCCGTCAGCATCCTGGCTCTGCTCGTTATAGCCGGCCTGGCCTGCGACGGTCCTGCGCCCACCGCAACCACCGCTTCTACGCCGGCGCCGACGCCAGCGACTATCCCAGCCGTTGTCGCTACGCCGATGGTGGCGCCTGAACCTGCCGTTACTCCGACACCACCTGCGCCAACTACCCTCGCCCCAACGCCAACGCCGCCAGAACCAACACCCGCTGCTGCTCCAACGCCGGAGCCGGAGCCTGCCGCTACCGGCGAGCAGATCGACTGGGTCAAGTGCGGCCCATTAGAGTGCGGGTCGATACTGGTTCCGGCGGACTACCGGGACCCGGAAGCCGGCAGCATCAGAATCGCGGTCAATGTGCACCGGGCCACGTCGCCGGAAAAACGGATCGGCTATCTATTGGTGAATCCCGGCGGCCCGGGAGGGAGCGGTACAGGGTTCGCCTTCGGCGCTGAATTTGGAACTTTCCTCGATGAAATCGTTGAACACTTCCACATCGTAGGATTCGACCCCCGCGGAGTCGGGCCCTCCGATGAACTGGTTGCAATCTTCGACAAGGCAGGATTCGGCGACCTCCGCGCATTGGTTGATGGCGGCTCCGGGCCCGAATTCGCCTGTGGCGGCCCCGGTGAGCAGCTTGCCCTGCTTGCTTCCATCTACGGGGCCATCGACACCCCCGAGGAAATAGCTATCGGCGAAGCGGCGGCCAATCTGTGCATTCGGTCTATGGGTGCGGTGGGCTCCCTGCTAGGCAGCGCATACGTTGCCTACGACATGGATGAAATACGCAAGGCCCTGGGAGCCGATCAGATTTCTTACTTCGGAGGCTCCTATGGATCGGTGTTGGGGGGCTGGTATGCCACCCTCTTCCCCGATTCGGTCCGGGCGATGGTTGTCGACGGCGCCGACAACCCGGTCGAACAAGCAACCACCCAACAGGAACGGGTCGATGGGAAAGTCGAGGAAAAATTAACGCGGGAAACCTTGCTTGAAGAAGCACTGGCAGCGTGCGCTGACCCGGAATGCCCGATATACAACGACGGGGACCCGGTTGGCTACTTTTACCAGGCTGTTGCGAAACTGGGTCTGGTCAACGCTGCGATGGATAATAATCCCCAGGCGGGCTACTTCGGCGTGATCTCGACCCTGTACAGTGAAGAGAAGTGGCCTGACCTGTGGCAGGGTCTGTTCGAACTGAGCGAGAACGACGACCCGTCTATTCTGCGCAAGTCCGCCGAGTTCCAGTTTCAAGGCCAGGAATTCACCAACGCGAGATTCGATGACCACGTCAATTGCCTGGACCAGTGGAGCCTGCACCCGGAGTTAGGCCGCAGCGCTCGACTGGATGACGCTGCATTAGTTGTTGCCGCCTTCGAAGAAAGGCTCCCCTTGCAGGCCATAGTGCGCTCCTACTCCCAGCTCGTCAGTCACTGCCCGTTCTACGACCAGTTCGCCCCCGGACCTCTTGAGGGACCGCTCGACGGCGGAGGCGTGCCAATACTGGTAATCGGCAACCGCTCCGACCCGGCTACTCCGTTCAGTGAATCTGAAGAGCTCGCAACCGAGACGCTCAGCAATGGCTATCTGGTGGAGACCTCTCACTTCAGGCACGGTGTCTATCCTGGCAACCAGTGCGTTAACAACCACGTTCACCGGGCGCTGATCGAAGGCGTGTACCCCAGCGCGCGGCAGGTCTTCTGCGAGGAGGACCGCACCTTCGCGCCCGGGCCGGAGCCTGCTGCTGCCGGCGGGCGGATGAACTTGACCGCCTGCGCCAAAGGAGTCTGGTGCGGGTGGATACAAGTTCCGGCGGACTACCGTGAACCTGAGGCCGGCAGCAGCAGAATCGCGCTTAGTGCCCACCGGACCACTTCACCAGACAAACGGATCGGGTATCTTTTCGTGAATCCAGGCGGCCCGGGCAGCAGCGGTGTAGACTTGGCCTTCAGCGCTACAGGGGGGCGTTCAGCGATGAAATCGTTGAGCGCTTCGACATCGTAGGATTCGATCCCTGCGGGGTCGAAACCGCCCCTAAAGTGATAGCAATCCTCAAAGAGGCAGGATTCGATCCCAGCGTAGTGGGTTGGGGCTCCGAGATCGATTTCGCCTGTGGCGACCACGGTGAGCAGATCGCCCTGCTTACCAGCATCGACGGGGACATCGATACCCCTGAGGAAATAGCACTCGGTGAAGCCGCGGCCAACCTGTGCATCGAGTCGATGGGGCCGGTCGGCGGCCTGCTGCACACCGCCTATGTTGCCAGGGACATGGATGAAATACGCAAGGCCCTGGGCGCGGAGCAGGTCTCTTACTACGGAAAGTCCTATGGCTCGACAGTGGGGGTATGGTACGCCACCCTCTTCCCCGAGTCGGTCAGGGCAATGGCCATTGACGGCGCCCTTAACCCGTTCCCGTCTGATCAGGAGGAAGACGAAGGAGACAAAGAGGAGGAAGAAGCCAAACCTTCAGCCAATGCGGTCCAACTCGAAGCAGCGCTGACCGCCTGCGCCGACCCGCAATGCCCGATCTACAACGACGGCGACCCGATTGGCTACTTCCGTCAGGCTGCTGCAAAACTGCACCTGGTCAACGCTGCGGTGAATAATTATCCCAGAGCGGGCCACCATGGGGTGACCTCGACCCTGCGAAACAAGGAGTCCTGGCCTGACCTGTGGCAGGGTCTGTTCGAACTCAACGAGAACGACGACCCGTCTATTCTGCTCAAGTACGCCAGGCAGCGGACGTCCGTGCAGTACCTCGGCGCAAACCCTCCCATCCACGTCAATTGCCTGGACAGATGGGTCACGGACCCGGAAGGACAGATGGACCGCTACACGCGACGGCTGGACCGAGCCAATCGAAATGCTGACCTTGCCCCGCAACAGGATGACGGGAATGACGGCATCCCCGCCAACGCCACCCTCGCGGAAATTTTGGAGCTAATTGACATCCCCATCCCCGACGTCTGCCCGTTCTACCACCAGTTCGCCCCCGAACCTGTTGAGGGACCGTACGACGGCGGAGGCCTGCCGATACTGGTAGTCGGCAACCACGACGACACCGCTGCTCCGTTCAGCGAATCCGAACAGATCGCAACCGAGGTGCTCAGCAACGGCTACCTGGTGGAGACCTCTCACTACAAGCACGTTGTCTATCCTGAGAACCAGTGCGTTAACAACCACATTCACCGGGCGCTGATCGACGGGGTGTATCCCAGCGCGCGGCGGGTCTTCTGCGAGCGGGAAGATTGAGGCTAGGTAGTGCCCCAACTGTGGTGGCCTCTAATAATACTACGTTCATTCCCATCTGGGAGGATAGGCACACCAATGAATCGTAAGCACTGGCTAATCGCGATGGTGTTGTTTTGGATAGCCGCAGTGCTGAATGCCTTTACCATGTTGTGGCAGTGGTTATGGCATCGGGATTTCGACTGGCCATCATTCTTGGTATTCGGCCTTACGTTGGTCGCGGCCCTGTCGATGACTGGGGTTTGGTGGAAGTTGAAAGACGCCAAAACGGACTAGTAGTTGAACGTCATTGAATTGAGGTACAACTGGTGTATTCTGCCGGCATTGGCGAATTGTATCCAAGGAGAGGGGTCGTGCCGGCTAAGAAGTACCGTATCGAACTGACCACGGAAGAGCAACAGGAACTGAAGGCCCTGGTTTCCAAGGGACGGGCAGCAGCGTACAAGCAGACCCATGCGCGCATCCCCCGTTTTCACGGGGGCAGGCTCTGTTGCTGAGCGATGAAGTGCGGAAAGACGGAGGCCTGACGGACGAAGAGGTTGCCCGGTCCCTCGAGATCGCCAGCGCCACAGTGGAAAGGGTGCGCCGCCGTTGCGTAGAGGAAGGGATCGAAGCGGCCTTGGGGCGTAAGGAGCAACAACGCCGCCGGCCCAAGAAACTGGATGGCGCTGCGGAAGCCCACTTGATTGCGCTGGCCTGCGGGGAACCGCCGGAAGGCCGGGCCCGTTGGACGCTGAGATTATTGGCGGACCGGCTGGTGGAGTGCGAGATAGTGGAGAGCATCCACCCCGAGACGGTGCGCAAGACGCTGAAAAAAACGAACTCAAGCCTTGGCTGAAAGAGTGTTGGTGCATCCCGCCGGAAGGCAGTTCGGACTTTGTGTGCGCCATGGAAGACGTGCTGGAAGTCTATCACCGTCCCTATGAAGACAATGAAGTCTGGTGTGCCTGGACGAAACCAGCAAACAGCAGAGCCTGCCCTCGGCCACGACCGGGGGTGAAGGAGACGCGGGCGCCGCGGGCGCCGCGGCCCGGGGCGGCCGCGGCCTATGATTATGAATACGAGCGCAACGGTGTGAGCAACCTGTTCATGCTGTTTGCGCCGTTGGAAGGGTGGCGGCGGGCCGGAGTGACGGACCGGCGGACGAAAGTGGACTGGGTGCGCCAAGTGAAGAAGTTGGTGGACGAGGACTACCCGGACAAGGAACGGATTGTGCTGGTGATGGACAACCCCGTATCGAGTACGGGGCAGGCTCTGAACACGCATCGCCCAGCCTCGTTGTACGAGGCGTTTGAGCCGGTGGAAGCGCGGCGCATCGGGGAACGTCTGGAGATTCACTACACCCCCAAGCATGGGAGTTGGCTGAACCCCGTATCAAGTACGGGGCAGGCTATGGCTGAAATTGAAATCGGAGTGCTGGCCCGGCAGTGCCTGGACCGCCGGATTCCCGATCAAGAGGCGCTGCGCCGGGAGGTTGACGCCTGGCAGGACCAGCGCAACCGGGACATGGCGCGAGTGGACTGGCGCTTCACCACCAATGATGCGCGCATCAAGCTGAAATCCCTTTACCCAGCAATCCAAAATAGCTGAACTACTAGGCTCCACCACAGCAGACACTACCGCTTTGTGAAGACACTGGAGAGCCGGAGACTGCTGCGGCCGGCGAGCAGATAGACTGGAGCCCGTGTGAGTCCGGCCCCGAGCTCGAGTTTGGTGCATAGCGCGTATGTCGCCAACGACATGGTATACGCATGGGGGGAATACTTCCTCTATCCTATATCGCAAGGAGTCGCATTATGACCGACCAGGTTGCAGAGGCAATTAAACATAGACATCCCAAAGAGTGGGTTTTCTTCTGGCTGACTGCGCTGCTAACTGTTGCAGTACTCTTGATTCTGCTTCTTTTAGCAATTTTCAGGACCGACGTCATTGAATTTTTCCGGACTGAATACATTGAAGACTATCGCGCCCTATACCCCTACGCCACAAATATGACGGACGAGGAGATTCTGCCAATACTTCCGGCTGATGAAAAACAAGTGCTGGATTGGGTTTCCCAGCTGTACGTGCCAGTCGTCGTCTTAGTGCCCGTTGCCTTCTTGCTTCTTTTTGTGTTCGCTACGGGCCAATTATATGGAAGGCAACGGGCGGGGGCTGTGCGTATTACGCCCGAGCAGTTTCCTGAAGTCTATCAAATTTGGGAGAGCATGGCCCTTGCCCAGGGATTGAAGAAGGTTCCCGAACTATATACCGTCAATGGCAATGGCGCTCTGAACGCCTTTGCTTCCTGCGTTCCGGGGTTCAGGTATTTCAGCAGTATCTATTCGGATATTCTGGAAACCTGTTTGAGAAACGAAGACTGGGATAGCCTAAAGTTCATACTGGGCCACGAACTGGGGCATATGCGGTTGGGGCATGTAACCTGGTGGTATTATCTGCTCACCTTCGTGGGCCGCTTGCCCTTCGTTAACTATGTTCTCGGCCTCCCGCTGAGTCGCGCCAAAGAGTATGGCTGCGACAAGATTGGTCATGCCATAGCCCAAGACGATGCTTACAAGGGTCTGGTTATGTTGGCGGCCGGCAAGCATCTATACAATCAACTTGACACGCAGGCGCATATTGAGGAGTCTACCGAAGAACATGGCTTTTGGATGACAATTGCCAATTTGTCGGCCGACCATCCAATTAGTGCATGGCGTATCAACGCCGTTCGCAAGAACCACAATGGCGGGATTTTCTTCTATAGAAAGTAAGAATCTGCATGGGCCGCTCCACACGGGGCGCTCACCGGACTATTGTGCCCCCGAACCCATCTTTCTCGCTTTCGCGGAAATCCGGAAGGGGTCGCGTCTCCTTGCAGGGTTCTCAGGACCCCCGCGAAAGCGGGAGTGACGGAGGCTTCTGATGTCGCGTGAGGGGCTTCCAGGTCGCCACATCCGTTACCGGCGGGCCTGTTCGCCCGTTCGTGGTGACCGTTGCCTGACGGGGCAAGGCCAGTGCGGCTTACAGTCCCAGAGTAAACCGCAACACGAAGGTTCTTGATTTTGTCCAGTTTGGTGGGCAGTGCAGGACTCGAACCTGCGGCCTCCTGCGTGTAAAGCAGGCGCTCTAACCAGCTGAGCTAACCGCCCGAGTGGGGGTCCGGGTTGGTCGAGGGATATACGGGGCCTAGCGATTTAAGTTGGTAGGGCCCTTCATTAGTTTAGGCTTATTAGTATAGGCTCATCAAACGTAGCCATCTACCCTGCAAGCGGGCAGAAATGACAATTGAGTAGCCGCATGAAGCACGGGCCTTAAACCCCATGATAGCCATCGGACGGCTCACCATACGTGGGACCTCGCCGCGGGTCCTGTGACACCAAGAACTCCGTGATTTCTTAGACTCCCGAACGCGCCAATTGGTAAGGGTATAATAATTCCCAATTGATTATCGAATTGAGTGCCTTGATCGGAGTCTTCGGAGGGTATGGTGCTAAGCGACCTATCAATTAACAATTTCCGGGGTATCGATCACTTGAAGCTGGACCCGTTGGGAAGGATCAATCTCATAGCTGGCAAAAACGGGACCGGGAAGACCGCGGTATTAGCAGGCTGCTGAACAAAGGTGTTCACGTCCGGAATCGACGGGTCAAGTCGTTGATGCCCGGGTCCTGTTGGAGGAAATTGTGCCGTTCACACGGGACTTTCAGCCCCTTCGGCTTCGCGGACCGGCCCTCTTGGGGGCACCGGGCATAGCTAGACCCAGCTAGCCCATTGTCAGGTCATGCCATCCGGGCTTCCGGAGTTGCCGCCGCCTGCCCCAGCAGCTTGGCCATCCGAACCAGGTTGTAGGCCGTGGCCACCAAGTTCCCCGCCAGACCAGTCCGGTCCAATCCCCGGTAACGGGTCCGCCGGAATCCTCCCACGGTCTTCATCCAGCCAAAGATCTCCTCAACCCGTTTCCGAATCCGCTGGCTGACCGCGTACCCAGTATGCCGGGTGGTCCGGCCATCAATGGCGCTGGACCGCCCCTTGTTGTTCTGCGCGACGTGCGGCGTTACCCCGCGCCGCCGCAGGTCCGCCACGCAGTCCCGGGTGTCGCAGCCTTTGTCTCCGCCCAGCGTTCTGGGATGAAAGCCCCGTCCCCGGGCTTGCTCCAACAGTTCCGGCACAATATCCCGCTCCGCCGTACCCGTCGCTCGGGTGGTCTGAAAGTCCACCAGCATTCCATGCCGGTTTTCCGTCAGGGCGTGGGCCATGAACACCAGCCTGGCCTTCTTGCCTTTACCCTTGCGCAGCAACCGGGCCTCCGGGTCCGTAGTGCTTTGGTGGGTGGCTTTGGTGGGTGGCATTGCTGCGCCGTTCCCCATGGAAGTCAACCGAGGGGTTGCCCGGGTCGGCATCGGTTGCCCTGGGCGGATCACCGTCCTTGGGTTTGAAGCTCTTCAGGCTGGCTGCCGCCTCAATCAGGGTTCCATCCACCGTGAAGCGCTCGTCCGGCAGCAGGCCCTGCCGCTCCGCTTCCAGCACCACCTCGCCGAACAAAGCCTGGCCCACTCCGTGCCTCAGCAGCCGCTCCCGGTTCTTGGTGAAGGTGGTGGCATCGAAGCTGGGCTCAATCAGGTTCATATCCAGAAACCACCGGAAGAGGAGGTTGTAGTCCAACTGTTCGCAGAATGCCCGTTCACTGCGCACCGAGTACAGGGCAATCAGCAATGACGACTTCAGCAGCCGCTCGGGCGGGATCGACGGACGGCCCACATTGGCGTACATCCGGTCCGGGTCCGGGGATAGCGCCTTCAGGGCTTGGTCCGCCAGCATCTTGATAACACGCAGGGGATGATCCGTTGGCGCTCGCGTTTCCAGGTCCTCGCATTTCCAGGTCAATGAAGGCCAGCATAGTCACCTGTGAATCATATCTCCCGCGCATCGGCTCAACCTCCGTCCAGGGTGGCGTCCAGGGTGATCCTATTTTAACCCGTTCCCTCTGGACTGTCGGGCCACGCCGGGTTTTTCAGCATCCTGTTAGAAGAGCTGTGGGTCCTAGCTGGGCCCGATATCCCGGAACTCACGTTGAGACTGGGAGTCTTCAGATGCCTCCATCCTCCGACTCCAGAAACCGTCTTCCTGGACCTATTCCGCAAATTCAATGCGAACCGCCCTATCAAAATTAGGCGGCGGTGGACTTTGGTTCCAAAGTCCGGTCACTATCGATATCTCATAGACAGCGCGAGTCGATACAATCCCGTGCGGTCCAAATCCCTCAACAGATTGAAGCTGGTTTCGAACGATCAGCCCAAATTCAAAGGGAAGGACAGTTCGAGTTAGTTTTGGATTACATTCACGACAATGGCAGATCGTACCGTTCCAGGGCTTGGTGGATCGAAGAAATAGTCACGCCGCGACCGGGGACCCCCGTACCTTTCGAACTAACCAATGCCGGGATCCATGAGGAGAGGTCGCAGGTCCCAGGCCGGGTTAACTCGGTCTTCATGGCGTCTCTTCACCGTGAAAACCTGCAGTCAGACGCCGAAGCGTTCGGTGCACTTCAACTCGAAGGTCGCGAAAGTGAGGTGCTTTCCATCTTTCAAACGATAGAGCCCAGGTTACAGTCGCTTACTCTGATCCCTATGAAAAACACCACGGTAGTCCATGCGAACATTGGGACTGGCAGGCCCATAGCGGTCCGTCTACTCGGTGAGGGTTTTAGCCGGCTTTTTTCTATCGCCGTGGGAATGGAACGAGCCAGAGGAGGGATGATGCTGATCGACGAAGTCGAGAATGGGCTGCATTACTCCGTAATGAAGGAAGTTTTCTCCAATTTGTACGACATCGCCACCAGATTCGACGTGCAGGTTTTCGCGACTACCCACAGCGCGGAATGTATCTACCCGCCTTCGAGGGTCCAGAAAATTGCAACGAGAGCAATTTTACTTATCATCGCATTGACCGAGTGGATGACCGGTCGAAAGCAACCCATTTCGACAAGGAAATGATGGAGACTGCCAGGCACCATGATATGGAGGTACGCTAGTTGCTTGGGGATGAGAACTCGCGGGCGGGACGTGGAAGCGGGCCACATATAAGCGCAACTAAGCAGGTCCTAGTAGAAGGATTCGACGAAATACGGGTGTTCCAGGCCCTTGTAGACCGGCTAGCGATCGACGACATTAACGTCCGCACATACCAAGGACACCAGCAATTGAGGGCCTTTCTGACAGAGAAGCCTCAAGGTAGTTTATCTCGTCATTCCGCACGGGTCTGATCAGGGCATGCTTGAGAATATATGCCTTGACTCGGTACGTACCCTCCCTGAGATGGAATGTGTCGCCCAGTTCATTGAGTGTGTAAGAGCCAACAAGCAACAATAGCCGAAGCAGGAGATTGAAGCTAAAGCGAGAGTTCATGCGCTGTTTGCAGCGCAAGACAACCCGGCTCTTCGATTGGGAGAGGCTGCTGACACAGGATTCTGTGACTTCGACTCTGACGTATTCGAACCGTTGAAAACACTTTTGCACGCCCTATAGTGATTGACTTCTAGATCACCTTAACCGAATAACACAGGTAGACGAAGACCAAGTGGACTTCGCAACTCCCCACAAGTTGGTCTATTGCAGGGCTTGGGAAACGCCCGGGCTACATGTTCGAGCACTGCACGAGGTCCGAATATTACGCTGGCCAGGGTACGCGGCAAATCCCGGTATCCAACGCCGGAGGCAGCTTTGACTCCTTTTCACTTCTGCCCCAAGTGCGGCGGGCGGCTGAGGACGCCGAACCGGCGTCTCGTTTGCCAGGACTGCAGGTTCACTCTTTACCGCAATCCCACGGCGGGTGTCGCTGTGATTATTTTGCAAGGCGAGAGGATCTTGCTAGGACGGCGGTCCCGGGGACGCTATCAGGGCGCTTGGTGCATTCCATGCGGCCACGTGGAATGGGGCGAGGACGTGCGTGAGGCAGCCAGGAGGGAGTTTCTGGAGGAAACCGGCCTGGTAGTGGAGCTGGGCCCGGTCTATACGGTTCATTCTAACTTCCACGAACCCAAGACCCTTACCGTCGGAATCTGGTTCCGTGGCGTCGCGGTGGGCGGTGGCCTGCAGGCCGGTGACGACCTGGACGCCGTTGATTATTTTCCGTTGGACGATCTTCCAATGCCGCTCGCGTTTCCGACCGACGAACTGGTCCTGGAACAGCTCTTGCGGGAGTTAAACGCCGGAACCTGAACCCGGTGGCTTTGATGGAATTTAACTGTCCAGTAAATCTTGAAAATTTCTCCAAAGTCTTTGGGTAACATCTATCCAGTCCCGTATGCGCGCGAACGAGACAACGTCAAATCAATGGGAGGTCCACACGATGAGCAACCTGAGGTCCCTTTTTACTAAGCGCAAGATCGCTCTTCTGGCCGCAGCCGGTGTGCTCGCTCTGGGCTTGACCGCCGGGGTGGTGATGGCCCAGGGAGGCCCGGAGAAGCCGGGCGCTGGCCTTATCCCGGCCAAAACATTCGTAGATCGCGTTGCTGAGAATCTCGGTCTCGATAGCGATGTGGTCGAGGAGGCGTTTAACAAGGCCAGCCGCCAATATGAGGATGACCGGTACCAAGGCAGGCTGGATCGCATGGTGGAGAATGGGAGACTGACCCAGGAAGAAGCCAACGAGCGCTATAGCTGGTTCCAGGGTAGGCCGGACAGCCTTATCCAGGAGCGCCGGTATGGGTACATCGAACGGGACTCCAATGTCCGGGGCAAGTTCGGGGACCACCGTCGTGGTAGGCACGGAGCCCGGGGTTTCAGAAACGGCAGACACGGTGGCCCGCCAATGGAATTGGTCCCCGCGGTCCCGCCGACTCCCCCGGCGGGTTCGAACCAGAACTTTTCGCAGTGAGAGAACGGGGCGGGTCCGATGAGCGCGGCCAGAATGGGCTGAGATCGGACCTGCTCCGTTTCCGGAGCTTACCGCATGAGCAGCACCGTGTTAATCGTAGAAGATGACCCGCACACCGTGGAGGTGGTCCGGCTTTACCTCCGCCGTGACAACCACATCGTACTAACCGCCTCAGACGGCATATCCGGCCTGCGGCTGTTCAGGGAGACCCGGCCAGACCTGGTGGTGTTGGACTTGATGCTGCCGGGGATAGACGGTTTAGAGGTCTGCCGGGAACTGCGTAAAGAGTCTGATGTGCCAATAGTCATGCTCACCGCCCGCGTGGACGAAGAAGACCGAGTTGCGGGTCTGGAACTGGGCGCCGACGATTACGTGTCCAAGCCCTTCAGTCCCAGAGAGTTGGCGGCCCGAATCCGGGCTGTGCTCCGGCGGACAACCCTGGACGCCTCGGAGCGCGGCCCTTCCAGTCTAACTTATGACGGCATTTTGCTGGACACAACTCAACGGACGGCGTCGTGTGCTGGCAAGCCGCTAAAGCTCACCCCCACTGAATTCCGACTCCTGACCCTTCTCGTTCGAGAACCCTCGAAGACGTTCACCAGGGACCAGATCATAGACCGGGTATTCGGCTATGATTTCGAAGGTTTCGACCGGACCGTCGATTCCCATGTGTACAGTCTGCGGCGAAAGCTCGACGCCGCAACCGGAGAACGCCGGTACATCCATACGGTCTATGGCGTAGGCTACAGGCTCGGCGATGGGTAGATGGGTCTTCAGTCTGTGGGCCCGGCTGGTACTCGGGTTTGCCGTTATCCTCGCTGTAGCCCTCGGCAGCGTTAGTTTCTATATCTCAAAAGTAGCCGAGCGGGAAGCTGGACACCTTGAGCGGCGGCGCGACGAGGTGAGAGAGGCGCGGATTACCCGCCTCGTCGCCGATACTTATTCGCGTGAATGGAGGAGGGGAGAAGGAGACTGGAACGGTCTGCAACCGATGTTGGAGCGCACAGGTCCCCTCTTTGGCCGTCGAATCGTCGTCCGAGACCAGAAGGGCAACGTGGTGGGAGACTCCCACCGCCGTCACGGCCCTCCCTGGAGACGCCAGGGCCCTTCAATTGTCCACGGACCGCCCAACTCGCCGATCGTCATGGGCAATGGGCAAATCGGCTCCATCGAGCTGGTTCCCGCAACCCCCGACTCCTCCTCCCCCGCCACGATCACGGAACCCTCGGTCTCGCAGATGATTTCCGCCCTTAACACCTACTTGATCTGGACCGGGATCGCTGCCGGTTTCGGAGGACTCGTCCTGGTGTCACTGGTCTCACGGCAGATACTCTCACCGGTCCAAGCACTGAGCGCGGTTGCATCCCGGTTGGGACGAGGCGACCTGTCCCAAAGGGCCGGAAACTCTGGCCCTACGGAGATCAAGGAATTGGCCAACTCTTTCAACCGCATGGCGGGAAGCTTGCAAGAGGCCGAACAGCAACGCCGTAGCCTGGTGGCCGACATTGCCCACGAGCTCCGCACTCCGCTCTTCAACATTCAGGGCTATCTTGAAGCGGTGAAGGACGGACTGCTGGACCCCGACGGCGAGACCATCGACACCATTCACGCCCAGGTGCTTCACTTGGGCAGGCTTGTGGAGGACCTTAGATTGCTTGCCCAGGCCGAGGGAGGCGCGCTCTTCTTAGAAATCGAGAGGGACTCTCTTGATGACCTGGTTGGCAGGTCTGTCGAGGCAGCCCGACCCAGGGCTGAGGCCAGCGGCGTCGACCTACTTTACCTGGCCCCGGAGCGCGTAACCCTGGTTGATATGGATGCGACGCGCATCGGGCAAGTCGTTTCCAACATCCTGGCGAATGCTGTGCAACACACGCCCGCAGGTGGGCAAGTAAGGGTGGCGGTGGAGACGGTAGCAGAAGGCCGGGTAAGGGTCACGGTGGACGACTACGGGGAGGGGATTCCTCCCGATGACCTGCTCCTGGTATTCGAACGGTTCTACAGGGTAGACCCTTCCCGGTCCAGGTCTACCGGCGGCGTGGGACTGGGGCTAACTATTGCTAAGCGGCTGGTTGAAACCCACGGAGGGGTCATCTGGGCGGAAAGCGAAACGGGCCGGGGTACTACCGTTCGCTTCGAATTACCTGCCGCCGGACATAATCCATCGATTCATGCGAATCTATAATATAAATCATTCCGGTTACCGGAGATGCAGAATAAGACGGCGATCTGGACAACATTAAAGGGTCTGGCATTATGGCAAATTCTCGTTCTCTTCGTCGTCCTCTTTGGCGCGGCGGGAGCCACCTACGGAGGGTACGTCCGCGCCAACGGCCAGGAATCGCTAGAGCTTGCGGAAGACCAGCAACTGATTCCCATCAGGTACGGCAACCTCATTAACCAAGTCTCGACCAGCGGAAATCTCGCCTTCCCCAACCGGGATATGCTTACGTTCGGCTCCGGCGGGACTGTTTCGGAGCTCCTGGCCGAGGAAGGTATGCTCGTGTCTAGAGGCCAAGTATTGGCCAGTTTGGACACCTTCGCCCTCGCCTCGTTGGAAGAAACTATGGCTCAGGCCGAACTTGACCTTCAGATAGCCGTCGAAGCCCTCGAGGAAGCGAAGCTGATAGACCCGTTAACCCTCGCCGGCGCCCAAGAGCAGGTGGCTGCGGCTCGGCTTGCTCTGGATGAAGCCTTGGAAGCCCTGGAGGACGCCCGCGAACCCCACACGTTGGAGGAAATAGAGTCTCAGCGAAGGCTGGTAGCCGACACCGAGCTAGAGTTGCAGGTTTCGCGCCAAGCCTTGGCCGATCTTGACCTGGGGCATGAGGTCGCGCAGAACGAGGCGAGCCAGGCCCCAGGCCGATGCCCGGCTTGCCCTGGAGGAAGCCAAGCGTGAGCTAACCGATTTTGTGCCAGCGTACAACTACCAGGTAGTCTAAGCCCGCCAGATTTTGGCGGATGCGGAGGCAACGTTGGACGCCGCGGTAGCGTCTCTGACAGATTTTGATCCAACGTATTCGGAATCACTAGCGCAAGCCCAACAGACCGAGGCGGACTCTCTGGTGGCCTTGGAGGACGCCCAAAACGCTCTGCAGACATTTCACTCGACCTACGGTCAGCAGCTAGCCCAGGCGAGGGAGACGAAAGCGGAGAAGGAGTTGGCGCTCCAACAGGCCACCGACGCACTGGACGATTTGACCCCGGGCCATGCCCTGAGTCTGGCAGAGACCCGACAAATCGTATCCGACGCCCAGTTGGAATTGGACCAGGCTTCGGCGGAATTGGAGCGATACGAGCAGTCCAACAGCCGCCGAATCGAGAGCCTGACCGACGACAGGAAAGAACTGCAAGACTCTTTCGAGGACACCCGGCTCAGAATGGCCAGATTAGTCCAAGCACAGGACCAAGGCACCTGGGGTCTGGAGGGATCCATCTTCACGCTTGAGTCGGCAATCGTGATATTGGAGAGCAGACTGACCGAATTGGACGAGTCATTGGCTAATTGGACCAGAGTCGTGGTGGCGGAGGAGTTGGCGGAACAGAAATTGCAGGACGCCAAGGCCGACTTGGACCGCATCGAAGAAGGGCTGGACCCTCTCGATGTAGCCCAACACACAGCCTTGGTCGAGCTGGCGCGGACCGAATTTCAGACGGCCATCGACGACCTCTCATCACTGGAGACCGACGGCGGCTCCCCGCGCCGGATGCAACTGGAGGCCGCCGTGAATCTCGCCAAGGAGCGGAATTCCAGGGCCGCAGCGGGTCTGATCGAGCTTGCGTCCGGACCCAATTCAGTGGAATTTCGCCAATTGGAAAAGAAGGTTGAATCTGCCCGGGCCGCGGTCTCCGAGGCGGTACGGGACCTCAATTACCTCGTCCGCCCCGCTAGTCCCGAGACTGTCTCCGCCTGGGAACTCCAGGTCTCTCTGGCAGAAACCGCAGTCAGGGATGCGCAAGCTGTTCAAGGCGGTGACGGCCATAAAATTGGACTTCGTGAGGCCGGGGCCGCAGCAGCCACGGCCTGGCTGGAAACAGCCCGGGACATCCTTGCCGCCATCTCCAAGGGCGCCGACCCTCACCAGTTGACGTTGATAGAAGCGAAGGCGGCTCTTGCCCAGTCGAGACTAACCGAAGCACGGGAGGAGTTGGCCAGGCTGGGCAACGGCCCTGATACGAAAGAGACCGCTGCGCTTCGGGCGCAAGAAGCACACTTGACAGCGGCGTTGGCCCAGGCCGGTGAGGACCTGGCGGACCTACTGGAAGGCCCCGATCCCGTGGATATCTCATTGAAAGAGGCCCAGGTCGTTCTGGCCAACGCGGCCCTCGCCGATGCCGAGGAGACCCTAGCAGAACTTCAGCATGGGCCGGATCACCGGGAGGTTGCGCTCAGGGCGTTACTGAAAGCCCAGGTCCATTCGGCGACGTTAGCCGTTGAAGAAGCGGGCGCTCTGCTGGCCGACGCTGTATTGCGGTCCCCGTTGGATGGGTTTGTGTCCAAGGTGTTGATCGAGCAGGGCGACTATGTTCAGCCCAACACCCAGATAGTGGAGATCGTCGATCCGGCCGTCGTTGAAGTGGACGGGATAGTGGACGAAATCGATGTGCTGTCCATCCGGTTGGGCACCCCTGTCAGAGTCACCGTGGATGCCTTGCCGGGAGAGTCGATCGACGGAACGGTTACTTGTATCTCTCCGGGAGCCGTCAACCAACAGGGAGTGGTGACCTATCCGATCACCATCCAGGTGGATGTCAGACCCGGCCTCGAGTTCCGGGAGGGTTTGAGCGCCGTGGCTAGCATAGTGCTGAGGGAGGAAAGAGATGTCCTCTTGGTCCCGCAGCAAGCCCTTTACGGGAGCTTCAATGAGCCCGTGGTGAGGGTGGTGAATACTACCGGAGTGCTCGAGGATAGGGCTGTGGTGCTGGGCTCTTCCGACGACTTCTGGGTATCCGTCAAAGAAGGGCTCAAGGAGGGGAACCAAGTCGCCATGGAGGGGGCCGAGGTGGGCACCAGCCAGTTTAGCTTCCGGCAATTCCGCCGGGTGACCGGCGGAGGCGGGAGTTCGGCCCGGGGCGGGTCCAAGGGCGGACAAAGGTAGGGAAGGAACGGACATGACCAGAGGAATGATCGAACTACGCGATGTCACGAAGACCTACCGGATGGGCAGCGTCCAGGTCCATGCGCTGCGCGGCGTCAGCCTGATCATCGACCAAGGAGAAATGGTGGCCATCATGGGGCCGTCGGGTTCGGGCAAATCTACTCTAATGAACATAATCGGCTGCTTGGACGTGCCGTCCACTGGCGAGTTCATCCTGGATGGGGAAGATGTCGGGAGTTTGGGGGAGGGCCGGCTTGCCGAGATCCGCAACCAGAAGACCGGGTTCGTCTTCCAGACATATAACCTGATCTCCCGGCTAACGGCCCGCGCCAACGTGGAGTTGCCCCTCCTGTACGGCGATTACGGGAATGGCCGAAACCGTAGGAGGTTGGCGGAACAGGCCCTCGACCGCGTTGGCCTCGCCGACCGGATTAACCACCGTCCCCCGGAGCTTTCCGGAGGACAGCAGCAACGGGTCGGGATTGCCCGGGCGTTGGTCAAGAACCCCTCCTTGCTGCTGGCTGACGAGCCCACTGGCAATCTCGATTCAAGGTCAAGCGAAGAGATCGTCGCCCTATTGCAGACGCTGAACGAAGAGGAAGGGTTGACCGTAGTGGTGGTTACCCATGAGCCCGACATCGCAACTTCGACCCGCCGGGTCATCTCAACCAGGGATGGAATGGTGGTAAGCGACGAGGCGGTCCAGGATCCCAGGCGCGCCGCCGCGTTGGCCGAACCTTCGGGGGAGGAACAGTCTTGAGCCCCGCCACGTTACTGCTAACGGCCCTGTCTTCCCTGGCCGTCAACAAGCTGCGGGCGGGCCTAACACTGCTGGGAATCGTCATCGGCATTGCCGCCGTCATTACGCTGATGGCCATCGGGCAGGGAGTACAACAGACCATCACCTCGCGCATCGAGTCGCTGGGGACCAACCTGTTGTTCGTGCGGGCTGGGGAGTCAAGTCAGAGAGGAGTATCGGGCGGGCAGGGCAGCGCCGCTACACTGACAATTGAAGACGCCGCCGCGCTTCAAGACCAGGTATTCGCCCCGTCGGTCGCCGCGGTTGCGCCGGAGTTGAGCACCACGGGCCAGGTCGTGGCGGGGAGGAAGAATACGTCAACGAGAGTATACGGCGTGACCCCCGAATACCTGGAGGCCAGGAGTTTCGAGCTATCCTCCGGCGGCTTCATAACCCCGGGACACCTGGACTCGGTCTCACAGGTAGCCGTGCTTGGTTCCGAGGTCGCGGAGACACTATTTGGCTTCCGAGAACCGGTGGGCCAGATTGTCCGGGTTAACGGACGTCAGTTTGAAGTCATCGGAGTTCTGGAGAGCAAAGGGGGGAGCCGGTTCTTCTCGCTGGACGACCAGGTGCTGGTTCCGATCACCACGGCCCATTACCGTCTGTCGTCACAGCGTACGGTGCAAGGAGGGTTCAACGTCCAGACCATAAACGTCCAGGTAGGCGACCTGGAGCGTATGGACTCGGCAATCCGTGAGGTGGCCACCGTGTTGAGACTGCGCCACCGGATAACCGGGGATGACGATTTTCCCATCACGAGCCAGCAGGAGACAATCGAAGCCCTCCAGGAGACCACCGGCACTTTCGTACTGTTCCTGGGAGCGATTGCCGGCATTTCCCTCCTAGTCGGCGGCATCGGCATTATGAACATAATGTTGGTGTCGGTCACCGAGCGGACCCGGGAAATTGGTATCCGCAAGGCGATGGGGGCCAAGTACCGCGATATTCTGCTTCAGTTCGTGTCCGAGGCCACTCTTCTGAGCCTGGGTGGCGGAGGCATCGGCGTGCTTTTGGGACTGTTGCTGTCCTGGGTCCTGAACGGTCGAAGTCTGCTAGGTCAGCCGACGCAGACGGCCTTTAACAGCGAGGTCGCCCTGATAGCTCTCGCGGTGTCCGCGGCTATCGGGATATTTTTCGGGATTTACCCGGCTATGAGGGCGGCTCGGCTGCACCCGATAGAGGCCCTCCGCTCCGAATAAGCAATACCCGGCAAGGGAGAGAATTGAACATGACCAAACCGTTCCTGGCCATGCTTTGCGTAGCGGTAATCTTTGGCGTGGCGTTGGGAGGCGCGTTCGTCGGAGGCATCGTACTGGGCAAGTCCCAAAGCGGGGAAGCCGTGCAAGGGGCAGGAATGCAACCCGGTGGTCAACCAGGCCGCCAGGGTATCGGTATCCAGGCTCCAGGAATCAAGGCGGACCGGGACAGGCGCAAGGCTCACGCGGCAGGCCCGGCGCTGATGCCGCGGGTCAGCGTTCGCCCGCATCCGGCAACGCGGGAACTGACGGGCAGGGAGAGCCGCCACAGTCTCAATCTCCAGAACAACCGGTGGGAAGCAGGAACCAGCCCGAACCGGCGGAGTCCGGGAATCAAGACGGCCCTCAGCAGGGACAGGATGGCCGGGGAGCCGCCGGGCGCAGCGGCATTGGCGGCGCGATAGAAAGCGTAGACGGGGACCAACTGATTATCACCACCCCACAGGGGCCGGTGAAGGTCACGGCCGGCGCTGAGGTACGAATCATCAGCTTTTCGGAAGCATCGAAGCGAGACCTGACCCCCGGAACGCAGGTGCGCGTCATGGGGCCGCGAGGTGCGGATGGGGATGTGCAGGCCAACTCAATCCTGATTGTGCCGGAAGATTTCCCCCCATCGGGGTTCTTTAACCCCAGGCCCGGACCGCGTGGACGCTAGGGCGGCGGGTTAGCCGGACGGGTCAGGAGCGCGGGTCGGATTCGCGGGCGATGATTCGGGCAACTTCCGGCGGGACTTTTACACCCATATTCTCCAATGCCTCCAACTCCCGCTCAATACGCTCGTGCTCCGCCTGCCGGCCCTTTTCCATCGCTTTCTTCTCGACCGCTTCTTTGGCTGCGAATATCATTCTTGCCACCCCGTAGGTGTTGGACTATTGGGAGCCGATAGTCTGCCCAACAGTAACGGCTATTTTCTCAAGGGTGGGCACGGATACACCGTGTAATCGCATCACGGTAACGAGGGGGACACGGTGGGGCGCCTCGGCCTTGGCCAGCATTTGGCGCCTTTAGTTGCGTAAGCCCAAGCTCGCGTTTTACCTCCGCTATCCAGCAGGTCTTCACTGAGGATGGTTGAACGCTTAGTTCTTGAGATGCACAATGCTGAATTTCTTTGTATGTCATACATATCTCCTTGTTATTGGGGGAAGGTATCAAGCCTTCCCCTGCCACGATTCCGGGTTTCGGGGCAAATCAGTCTCCGATGCGGAAGAGGACGCCGCCGCAAGTACCATTTAATCGAACACGCCCATGATACTGGTAGAATCGGAAAATGAATGGCTCACCGTAAGGCATTTCTACGGATTGATGGTTATCTTCGTTCTCGTTGAGCCCTAACTCGCAGTTCCGCGGCACGCGCTTGTCGCCCTCCCGCCGGAACTCGTAAGTGCCAGGCAGAAGCTGGCCTGGCCCATCTCCGACCACCACCCTACTCTCCCACACTAGGATGCCGAGCGGGAATTCAGTAAGGCACAACCACGCCGCTTTCTCAGCATACAACTGGGGGTGGTCAGGCACATCGTCAGGCCTTCTCATCATCGTAGAACCCATCATAGTTGTTGCCCTGCTTTATCCAGTCCAGCACCAAACCTTCCCACTCTTGGCAGAACGTGCGGGGATGCGGTGTTGGCGTGGGTAGTGGGGTCGGCGTGGGTTCAGGTGTTGGCGTGGGCGTTGGAGTTGGCGTAGCCGTGGGCAAAGGCGTAGGTGTCGGCGTTGGGGTAGCCGTCGGCAGCGGCGTTGGCGTTGGTGTGGGCAGTTCGGCGATGCGGGTGGCTTCCAGGGAGGCGGCGTACCGCTCGGCTTCCTGACGGGCTTCGATGGCCGTGCGGGTGGCCTGCTCCACTTGGCGCCGGTGGGCGTCTATGGCGTCCACCGCGGCTTTGGTAGCCTCGACGTTGGGGGGTGGGGCAATGGTCGGGAAGGGCGTCAGGGTAGGCGTCGGCAGCGCCTTGCCAGCCCGGGAAACCTGACCGCCAAGCCCCGACTTCACCGCGTTGATGGGAATGGCGAAGCCGATGCCGGTGACGGGCCTTCCGGCGTCGTTGGTTTCCACCCTGGACACGACCACTCCGGCGGCCTGGCCGAACATATCCAGCAGCGGCCCGCCGCTGTTTCCCGGATTAAGCGATGCGTCCGTTTGCAAGCGGTTCTCCCGCTTGGCCGAGATGATTCCCACGCTGACGGTAGGCTCCAGTCCCAGCGTCCAGCCCAGCGGGAAACCGATGGCGATAACGTCCTCGCCAACGCGGATTTTGTCGGAGTCGCCAATGGCGATGGGGGTGAAACGCCGGTTGGCGTCAATCTCGACGTAGGCCAAATCAAGGTTGGGATGCCTTTGGGTCACGTTGCCCCGGTATTCCTGCCCCGACGCCAGCCGGACGGTAGCCCGGTCATTTCCTTGGACTACGTGCTTGTTGGTGACTATCAACCCGTTTTCGTTGATGATGAAACCCGTCCCGGAGCCGGAACCCGCGACTATTTGGACCACGCTGGGCAGCGCGTTCTCCGTCACGTCGGCGACGGACAGACCGGAGGACAACGGCTTGTCGAAAACCGTCCCAACATCCGAACGAGGCACCGGGGTTCCAACGACATCCGAAGCGGAAGGCACCTGCGGCGAATTGTCAGCAGGCGTCGCAGCGGGTTGAAGCGCAGGTTCGCTCGTGGAGGCGGACGCGCAAGCAGCGAAAGCTGCCAACGCTCCGAAGGTTAGGACAGGGGCCAACCATTTCAGTATCCGCATTGCTCTATTCCTCGTAGCTGCTTCACGCCTGTATGCGAACAACTATAATATGGCTTGCAGGCCAACTCGATTTTAATCGTGACGGAAGACGCACGAGGGTTCTTCGGCCTCAGGGGCTGTGGCTCAAGCGTGGGGCGGACGCCAACGGATGGGTCAGGAGCGCGGGCCGGATTCACGGGCGATGATTCGGGCGACTTCCGGCGGGACCTGTACGCCGCTCTTCTCCAGCGCCTCCAACTCCCGCTCAATGCGCTCACGCTCTGCCTGCCGACCCTTTTCCATCGCTTTCTTTTCGACTGCTTCTTTGGCTGCGAATATCATTCTTGCCACCCCGTAGATAATGAATGTCGAGGGGAACAGCAGCAGCGAGGCTACTATTATCACCCCGTCTTGTTTGTTGGTCAGTTCATGAAGGAATCCGAGTCCCCACAGTCCGGCCAGAGATGGGGAGATGTTGATTAGCACCGCAATCAACGCGCTGGCGCTGATGGATGCCGAACCGTCGGCCAAGACCCAGGACGGGGAGCGTCCGGCGCTGGCATCCACTATATCATGCTATAAAGCCAGGCGATTATATCTGTTTCGGTCGCTCCCGGCATTCGTTGGACGAGTTCCCTCCTGGCGGTTATGGACACCATTGCTCTATTCCTCGTAGCTGCTTCAAGCTCATATGCGAACAATCACAACAATCGAACGTAACTGTATGTTAGGGTTCTGGATTCCTGCTTTCGCGGGAATTGCGGAGATGGCCTTGCCCCGGCCACGTAGGAGAGATGAAAATGGTCTGGTACTTCAAAGAGCGCGACCAAGTGGCCATCGCCCGCCGGTCCGCCAACTCGAACGCCTCGGCTACAAAATAACCCTGGAAGTCCCTACCCTCCAAGCCGCCTGAACCTTCTATCTTCATAATAATGGCGGGGCTGGGTATTGCCCATTTTCATGGCAATGAAGGGGTTGGGAGATTACGAATCTCGCTCCCTGGAAACAGCCTCGATCCGTGACACCTCAAGGCCCCGTTCGGCCATTGCCTTCCTTATCGGCATGTCCAATTTTTCCATCAACCCGCCCCGGTCATCATTCTCGCGCCCGGAGTCGGCGGCGCCGGTTAGTTTCTCACATGCCAGACCCTCTACTGCGCCGGCGATAATCGCGGATAGTTGGGAAGTGTACAGCCGCCCCTGACCGTTTAACTCTGTGCTGTACAACAGAGAAGGCGTAACGATCGTGGCGGTGAGTTCTATGGCAGGGAGAACGTGGCCCTGAATGTCCGTGTGGACATGGCCGAATTTGAGAAGCAATCGGAAGGGGCGGACACGGAAGCGCAATACTTCCCGGTTTCTTCCCGTGAGGCCTAGGATGGACATCCCAACTTTGGCGGTCCCGCTGCCCAGTTCTCTGACCACGGAACCCTTGGACATAACGAACCCAATTTGATCAGCGCCGACCGTCACCCTCTTCGCCCACATCCCGGGAAGCTGTGAGACGCGGTTGCACTCCACCAGGAGTACGTCGTCTTCAGCCCGCGCTCCATCTCCCGTGGGTTGGGGTGTACCCTGACCGCTAGCCTGACTCATTACTCCTCTCCCGGCAGGCTGTTTGCGACGATGACTACCCTGGATTCGGCGAGTCCAATGTTACCATACTGTTACCATACTGTTACCATACTGTTACCGGGGAAGCGGCTGCGATATTGGGCGTCGGCGCGCCGCCTCCATGTGGTAAAATCTCGTTGCGCAGACCAATTCTGGTCCGATTGACGGAGGTGAAGAGTTAATGACTTCTAACATCGTTCTATCCACCGAAGAGTTCAACGTGGTCGGCGGAAGACCCATCCGCCACGACGGGACGGACAAGGTTACGGGGCGTGCCCAGTATGGCGCAGACATCCAACTGACAGGGCTACTACACGGAAAGGTCCTGCGGAGTCCCCATTCCCATGCCCGGATTAAGAAGATAGATACCAGCCGGGCCAAGGCCGCGCCCGGAGTAAGGGCCGTGGTCATTTCGGAGGACCTGCCTCAACCCTCGGGCCGGTTGATCGATCTCGCTGAAGGGGCAATGGCCAACCCCAGGTTCCTCAGCAACAACTGCCTGGCCACCGACAAGGCCCTGTACAAGGGTCACGCCATCGCCGCCGTGGCAGCCGCCACCCAACATGAAGCCGAGCAGGCACTGTCCTTGATCGACGTCGAATACGAGGTCTTGCCCGCCGTCCTCAACGTGGTGGACGCTATGAAGGACGACGCTCCGGTGGTCCATGAGCGATTGGCCAATAACTCCAACGTCAACATCCGCACCGGCGGGTTGCGGGCAGACGACGACCCCGAAGAGAGCAACAACATAGCCAACCATTTCTTCTTCGAGGGTGGGGACATCGACAAAGGGTTCGCCGAGGCTGACCTTATCGTGGAGCGGGAGTTCAACACCGCCACCGTACACCAGGGATACATCGAACCTCACAGCGCCACGGCGCACTGGAACTCTGACGGCAAGATCACCATTTGGTGCAGCAGCCAGGGCCACTTCAACATTCGAGACCAGTCCGCCATGATTCTCGGCGTCCCCGTGTCCAACATCCGCGTGATCCCCATGGAGATTGGCGGAGGCTTTGGCGGGAAGACATTGGTATACCTGGAACCGGTGGCATGCTTGCTGTCGAGAGAGTCGGGCAGGCCCGTAAAGGTGACTATGAACCGGGCCGACGTCTTCCAAGGCACGGGTCCAACTTCCGGCAGCTATATGCGGGTAAAGATGGGCGTCACCAGGGAAGGCCGGATCACCGCCTGCGACGCCACGCTGGCATACGAAGCGGGCGCTTACCCCGGATCGCCGGTCAACCCCGGTCTCCAGTGCATGGTCGGCTCCTACGACATCCCCAACGGCAGACTCGAAGGCTTCGACGTAGTGTCCAACAAACCCAAGACCGCGGCCTACCGGGCTCCCGGTTCCCCCGCTTCCGCTTTCGCGGTGGAAACCGTGATCGACGAGATCTGCGAGAAACTGGACATGGACCCGATGGACTTCCGGCTGCTCAACGGGGCTAAAGAAGGCACCCGGCGGCTCACCGGTCCCATGTTCCCCAGGATTGGGTTCATGGAAATGATGGAGGCGGGCCGCGACCACGACCACTACAAGGCATCGCTGGAAGGCCCTAACCGCGGAAGGGGCGTTGCCGCGGGCTTCTGGTTCAACGGTGCCGGCCCTTCCAGCGCCACCGCCAGCGTCCTGGCCGACGGCACGGTCAGCTTGGTGGAAGGTTCCCCGGACATCGGGGGTACCAGGGCGGCGGTCGCCATGCAGTTGGCCGAAGTCCTTGGCATCGCCGCGGAAGACGTGAAACCCCAGGTCGGCGACACCGACTCGGTGGGCTGGACCTCGGTCACCGGCGGCAGCGGAGTCGCCTTCAAGACCGGCTGGGCCGCCTATGAAGCAGCCCAGGATGTGAAAAACCAGATGATCGCCCGCGCGGCCCGCATCTGGGAGATTGACCCGGCGGACGTGGACTACACCGACGGCGTGATTTCCCACAAGTCGGACCCGGAGCTCAAGTTCACATTCAAGGAGCTGGCAAGCCGGCTGAACGGCACCGGAGGTCCCATCGTTGGCCGCGCCAACGTGGACCCCAGGGGCGTGGGTTCTGCGTTCGCCCTGCACATCGTGGACGTGGAGGTTGACTCGGAGACCGGCAAGGTGGACATCCTGCGCTATACTGCGTTGCAGGATGCGGGGAAGGCCATCCACCCCAGCTACGTCGAAGGACAGATCCAGGGCGGGGCCGTCCAAGGAATCGGTTGGGCGCTCAACGAAGAGTACGTCTTCGACGACAAGGGCGAGATGTCCAACCCCACCTTCCTGGACTACCGGATGCCCATCAGCCTGGACCTGCCGATGATCGACACGGTCATCGTCGAGGTTGCAAACCCCGGTCATCCCTTCGGCGTGCGCGGCGTGGGCGAAGTGCCCATAGTCCCTCCGATGGCGGCCATCGCCAACGCGATTTACGACGCTGTGGGTGTGCGGATGACCAAGCTCCCCATGTCCCCAGGGAATGTGCTGGAAGCCCTGTGGGAGAAGGAGTCCAACGGCTCCAAATAACCTCGCAAACGCCCACGTCATTCCCGCGAAGGCGGGAATCTATGGTGGCTTGGAATGTTAACACCGGTAGACTGACGTCCCCGTTTCAGTAGAAAGCGCCGGCTACACGGAGGCCAATCGGCCTTGGTTGTATGTGTATGCCGGTGCTTCGTTGTTTATGTATGATCTAATTTGGACATGGGAACCGGAATCTCCGAAGTAATTTCCGGCATCATATTAAGTGCCCTGCGCCAAGGCTTCCCGCTTGCCCTAGACGTCTCTTTCCAGGGAGACAGGACCGGCCCGGACTACCACCGGAGATCGCGGGGAATCCTTTGATCCGTTTCAACCGTAGGTTAGACGAGATGAAGCACAGCGCCCACCGCAACCCAGGGGCTACCTCGTGTAGCGGGCTGCTAGTTTAGGAGCAAGATTGCACTCGACGAGAATTAAGTCGCCCAGGACCTGGGACTGGCACGGCGCGCGGAGTATGTGGCGCCTCAGCTTGCTTGGAATCGGACTCCTGCTGGCCGCCTGCTCTGCCTGCGGGACGTCCAATTCCGCCGGCTCTGCGCCCGATTTCCCAATCAACCTGTACCAAGGTGCGGAGACGCTGGGAGGGGAACAGATCGACTTCTCGGACCTTCGAGGGAAAGCAGTTGTGCTGAATTTCTGGGCCGGGCTGTGTCCTCCCTGCCGCGCTGAGATGCCCGATTTCGAAGCCTTTCACCTGGACTACCAGGACAGGGTGACCATGATCGGCGTGGACGTGGGTGAATTCATGAATCTGGGCAGCCAAGCAGACGCCCAAAACCTGCTAACAGACCTGGGCATCACCTACCCGGCAGGGTTCACCACTCATGGCAGTGTTATCGCCGACTACGGCGTATTGTCCATGCCGACCACGGTGTTCGTAGACGCTGAAGGCGTAATCTACCGCAAGTGGGCCGGAATCCTGGACCACGATGCGCTGACCAGCGTAACCGACAAAATGCTAAAGGAAATCTCGGTACAATAGACCGGGGCGCGAGAAGAGATGTTTGCCACAAAGGGTATCTCGGCGGTATTCCGGAAGTCCAGTCAGTGGCGGAGCCTCGCCCTTTCCGCGGGGTTAGCCTTCCTGGCATTGGCAGTGGCCTACGCCGGGGCGGTCACCTTCGGAAAGGACTCGGGTATAGATGGCATAAACCGCTTTGTCGAGGGTCTGTCCGGAGGCTCCAGTTCGCTACTTGGAGATCTTGGTCTATGGGCGCCCCTGGGATTCGCCTTTGCCGCCGGAATGGCATCGGCGGTCAACCCCTGTGGCTTCGCCATGCTCCCCGCCTACCTTGGGCTTTACCTCGGTTCAAACGCAGAGTCGGACGAAAAGCCGCGGATCGTGCAGCAGATCGGAAAAGCATGGCTGGTGGGAGGATCGGTGACCGCCGGGTTCGTGGTGCTCTTCGGCGTGGCGGGCGGGCTTATCGGTCTTGGGGCGAGGTCTGTGGTAGTGGAAGTCCTTCCTTGGCTTGGGCTGGGGGTGGGGGTGCTCCTCATCTTCGCCGGGGCTTGGATGGTGGGGGGCGGTAAGATATACACGGGACTGGCGGCCAGGGCAGCCACGAGACTGGGTGACCCATCTACAATCAGCCCTCGCGGCTACTTCCTATTCGGGCTGAGTTACGGGACCGCTTCCCTGAGCTGCACCTTGCCTATATTCCTGGCCGTGGTTGGGACCAGCTTTGCGGCGTCCAGCATTCTTACGTCCATGGGTCAGTTCTTCCTATACGCACTGGGAATGGGGCTGGTCATCATCGCCCTTACCCTGGGCATCGCGTTCGCCAGAGGCGCTATGGTAGGGGCTCTCCGCAAAGCATTGCCGTACATTCAGCCCATTGGTTCCTGGCTGATGGTGGTGGCGGGCGCCTACATTGTGTTTTACTGGCTCACCATAGGTGACGTGCTGTAGCCGCCCGCTCCAGACCGGTCCAGTCTTCCGAAGAATGGCCTCGACTCCTACCCCATTTCGCAAAGCTGACAGAGTATATATGGTGTTTCCCACCGCAACTCCCCGTGGGCATTTCCGTAGAAGTGACAGGGAAATCGGCCTGGTGTCAGCCTTTGCATATTCTGTCAGACGGGGCACTCCCGGAGTCCATCTCCCAACGCCATCTCAGCCCACAGACGCTGCCGGTCTCATAACCGTGCCGGATTTAACCGATAATCAACTGTACATCCTCGCTCAACCGGTCAAAGTTGTACTCCTGAGAGTTGGCGATTTTGGCGGCCAGGGCAAACACGAGGCTAAGGACGGTAGAAACGCCCAGAGCTGCCCCCAAACTGATGACGATACGTCCCGATTGGGGAAGAGCGCTCCACGGCACGAAGTCCGAGGCCGGAAAATACAGCGCCCCAACCACCAGGCCGGTTACACTGCTGACCAGGGCCGCTTTGCCTCCGAACCTCCGTGCAAATAAGCCAAAGAACACCGGGAACAAGGCCGCGGCGCAAACTAGGTCGGCAATCAGGAACAGGTGCAAAACGCTATAGCCCTGGGCGGCAATGACGATAGCCGGTATCATTATCGCAATGGTGATGAGGCGCCCGGAACCCAGCAGAAAACTACCGTTCAAGTTGGGCTTGAATCGGGCCAAATCGGTGGTGACCGCGCTGACAATGCCGTTGAGCAAAGTATCCATGCTGCTCATCACCAAAACCAGGATTAGAATCAACACCGCCAACACCGACCAGGCCGGCATGACCGCAACCACGAAGGCAAACATGGAGACCGAAGGGTCTTCCGCTGCGTCAAAGCCCACCGCCAGGACTCCAAACATTCCGGTTAAGAAAATAACCGCAAGCGCCACCAGTCCCGCAACCAGGAATCCTTTTCGCACCACACTGGAGTTGCGGGCGGCGTACACTCGCTGCCAAGACCCTTGGTTGAACATTTCAGAGGAGAGGATGCCGATAATCAAAGTGATTCCGAATTCGATTCCCGAGACATTGCTGAACGAGAGCAGTTCCGGTTTGGTCCCGGAAATCGCCGCGAAGATGCTGCCAAGGTCCCCAACGGCAACCGCCGCGGTGATTAGCATTAGAATCAAAAGTGGAATGAGAATGAAACACTGTATCCGGTCGGTAAACAGCGACGCCTGCATCCCGCCATGAGCAGTATACAATACCGTGAGCGCGCCAATGACGATTGCCGTAACCCACAAGGGCGTGCCTCCGATAAGCTGAACGGCCAAAGCGATGCCGGTCAACTCCGCAGCGAGGAAAATGAACATGTAAAAGATAACCACCGCCAGGGCGAAGACATACATGCCCGGTCCAAACCGGGGCCACACATATTCGGTTATCGAGTGTCCTTGGGGCATCAGTTGCCGCATCCTTGGCCCCAGGATGATGAAAGCCGCCAGCGGCAGCGCCGAACCGATACCGTAACCCACCAAGGCGACAATGCCAGACGTGGCCCCGGTCTCGGCGGGGCTGAACGATATCCATGCCCCCAACCCCGATGCGACCAACGAGGCGGTGGCCAGTATAACTCCCGCCGAATTGCGGGACACGACGTAATCCTCCACAGTCAAAGTCTCCCGTCGGACGTACCAGACGCTCAATAGCACGAATATCAACGCAATGGCGACCGTTAAGGCGATTACCAACTCGGGTGCCAGCATCATGCCCTCTTTTGTTTGATCTGTGTTTGATGTAAACTCGCCCAAGGACTTGGAGGGGAATACGAAAAGGGCCGCCAACTTCTCATAGTTGACGGCCCTGCCAGAGGCCCAACCCATCCCGGACCGTTTCCCTACACTGGCATTACCCGGGTCCGGTTCGCAAGGGTCGGTGGCATATCGGCCACTCTCTCAGCCCGGCTAAACCAAGCTCCCCTACATGCCTTAGTGCCACAAATTGGCTCTCCGATGAGCTTTTCCTCTGAGGGCCGTGGTAACCGATCTTCGCCACGTTGAACGGGTAAGATTGGCGCAATGCGTTCGTATTGAGCTTCTGCAATTTCCATATCTGGCTTGTAACTTGACCGACCAAATTAGGGTGAACAGGCCCTAACCTACGGCGAGGCCCCTGACCTCCTTGGCTTTTTCCGGGAGATCGTATGAATTCCACGATGCGCCGTCGTCCAGCGTACTGAATACCTGGCCGTCGCGGGCGATACAATAGATATGCCCCGGCGCTCTGGGATCTATACCCACGGCCATCATTGTGGCGTTGGCGGTGATACCGTTGTCCACCCTCTCGAAGGTCTGAAACAGGTCCCGGCTGCGGTAAAGCGCTCCCTGGGAACTGCGTGCCGCCGCGCCGATAGACACAAAAAGGGTGTTGGCGTCATTGGGGGCCACCCTGAGATCGCGGGTGTAGGTGATGGGGGAGAACTGCCCAAAGGCCACCGGCACCCATTCACTGCCCCGGTCCGGACCGATGAAAGGACCCTGGCGGGTGGTGATGTAGACCGTATGGGGCGAGGCAGCGCTGCACTGGATACCGTGCAAGTCCAGGGTATCCTCGCTGGGGGCCAGGGAGCCGGTGATCTCGCCCCAGGTATCCCCGCCGTCGGAACTGCGAATGACCCCCGCCACCTCCAACGCCGCGTATATCTCGTCGGGATGATTGGGGTCCGCGGCCAGTGCGATAACCCTGGTAGGGAACGCCATCGCGCACTCGTTGGAGCCCATGTTGGCGCTGAGTTTTTGCCAAGAGTCACCCCCGTTGACGCTGCGGTATATTTCCCCGGGAGCGGTGCCGCAGTACATCACGTTAGGGTCCCCGGGGCGGAACATGAACGACCAGACCGGCGCGCCGGAACTGGGGTAGTCCAGCCGCTCCCAGTGGGCTCCCCGGTCCACGCTGCGGTAGGGACCGTTCTGGGTGCCGGCGTAAATCACCTGAGGGTCGGTGGGGTGGACCGCCACTCCGGGGACGATGGGGTCCGCTGGCAGGCCGTTGGTCAGTTCCTCCCACTGGTCCGATCCAGGGGACAGCCGGTAAAGGCCGCTGGACTCGGCGCCCACATATACGTAGGTATTGTTGCTACTGGAAGTCATGTTCCCTCCTCCTCTGGTGCGAGTTCGAGATCGTAGCGGAATTCTTCGATTACAGGATTGGCGAGCAGTGTCTCGCACATCCGGCGAACCAACGAATCGGCGCTATTTCGGTCGTCCTCGTCGATCCGTACTTCGAGGTATTTGCCGACCCGAATATCGGTTGCGGTATTGAACCCCAAGTTACTCAGCGTGGCCAACACCGTTTGACCCTGAGGGTCACTGACCGTGGGCTTTAGCGTTACATAGACCTTCGCCAGAAACAATTTCAGCCTACCTGCCCATAGGCCCGATGGCCGCGGGGCAGGGAATTACCTCCGGGCCGAGGTTGCCAGCGTAAGTTTCGATGAACTTCGCCAGCCGGTCGCGGTCCACACCCTGCATGGTGTCCAACACCCCCCACGTAGCGGCAGCCACGGTCCCCACGGGGAGTGGGTCATAGAACCGCGTGAGACCCCAGATTTCCGCCAGTGGGATGCTCTCCATGGCGTTCCGTAGCTCTTCAACCTCGTCCTCGGTCTCCAGGTTGTAGCTGACTACGATGATCCCATGCTCCAAATTGTGAACGATGCGCTCATCTGGCAGACCTTCTTCGTAGAACCCGCAACGGGCGGGGGTGTCCCAGTGGTCGCCGGACGTCGGTGGGACGGTGCTGTATTCCACGGTCTCACTTGGGGAAACGTGTTCGTTTAGGCCAGACGGGCCGACGGGCATCAATTCCTGCTGAACGCCGACGCCTTCCACGTATTCGTTGGCGCTGCCCGCGCTGGCGCTCGACCGGTTGAAGTTCATACTTCCCAGGACAAACCCGGCGATCACCAGCACGGCGATTATCACCGATGCCATCAAATACCATATGTTGGTCTTCTTGCGCCGTGGCCGGGTCATGCTCAAGGCGGCGGCTCCGGTGGCCCCCCTCTGCACAGCCCGCCCACGCCGTCTCCTGTGTCTTGACTCGGGCACGACAAACCTCCGTTCTACAATTCTTGTCCAGTGATGCGGCGATGGGCCTCCAGGTAACGCTCCTTGGTCTTTTCCACGATGTCCTGGGGCAACTCAGGCGCCGGAGGCTCACGGTCCCAGCCCTGGGACGTCAGCCAGTCGCGGACAAATTGCTTGTCGAAACTGGGCAGCGATTTGCCCGGTTGATAGCTTTCGGGGTCCCAGAAACGGCTGGAGTCCGGGGTCAGTAACTCGTCGATCAGGATAAGCTCCCCATAGAGTAACCCAAACTCCAATTTGGTATCCGCCAGGATTACACCCCGGTCCTTGGCGTAGTCGTGGCCGAAAAGGTATACCGCCTTGGTCAACTCCTCCAGCCTGCCGGCCAGTTCTACGCCCACCATGTCTATAACCTCAGCCTCGGACATGTTTTCATCATGGCCTTCCTCGGCCTTGGTGGTTGGGGTGAACAGCGGTTCCGGGAATGGGTCGCCGTCCACCATCCCCGTAGGCATGGGCCTGCCGGAGACCGTACCGCTCTTGCGGTATTCGGCCCAGGCCGAGCCGGTGATATAGCCGCGTACAACACATTCTATGTCGATGCGCTCCGCCTTCCTGACTATCATCGCCTGTCCGGCCACATCTTCAGGCAACCCGGTTACAAATTCGTTGCCGCTAAACTGAGATGCCCCGTCCGGGGCATCGGCAAGGGCAATCAGGTGATTGGGGACGATATGCCGGGTCTTGCTGAACCAGAAGCCGGACAGGCTGTTGAGCACACGCCCTTTGTTGGGTATCCCCGTAGGCAACACCACGTCGAAGGCCGAAATCCGGTCGGTAGTCACCATCAAAAGCGTGTCGTCGTCAACACTGTAGGTATCCCGCACCTTTCCCCGGTGGACGCGATTCGGGAGTTGGGTCTCCAGTAACATCAATCACTCCTTCCCCAACGATCGGTGGACCGGCTGGCGCCCCATGGCTGTGCGAAGTAGGGTGTTACCGGCCAGGGCTGGGTTTGCCGGGCTAGACGGAGACTTTCTCCGCAACGAGGCCAAGGCGTTGGAACGTGTCGTCCACATAGCGGGTGTAGTAACCGTAGTCAAACAGTTCTTCCAGTTGTTCGTTAGAAAGGTACGGTGCAATTTCCTGGTCGGACTTGATAAGGTCCCGGAAGTCCTTCCCAAAGTCCCATCCCATCATGGCGTTTCGCTGAACGACGTCGTAGGCGTCCTCACGGGCCAACCCCTTGTCCACCAGCGCCAGCAGGACCCGCTGGCTGAAGATCAAGCCGTTGGTACTCTCGATGTTCGACCACATCCGGTCCGGATAGACCCGCAGGTCCGCGACGACGCGAGTGAATATGCTCAGGATGTAGTCCAAGGCCAGGCAAGCATCGGGCAGGATGATCCGCTCGGCGGAGGAGTGGCTTATGTCCCGCTCTCCCCAGAGAGCCACGTTCTCCAATGCGGTAACGCTGTGTCCACGTATCAGCCGGGCCAGCCCGCAGATGCGTTCGGCCAGCTCAGGGTTTCGCTTATGGGGCATGGACGAGGAGCCTTTTTGCCCCTCGTCGAAAGGCTCCTCCAACTCCCGTATCTCGGTCCGCTGGAGGGACCGGATTTCGGTTGCGAATTTTTCAAGGGAGGCGGCGATGAGGGCCAGAGTCAGGACGAAGTGGGCGTAGCGGTCCCTCTGCACAATCTGGTTGGACACCGCCGCGACTTCCAACCCAAGCAGTTGACAGACCCGGTCTTCCACAGAGGGAGGGACGGTGGCGTGTGTGCCCACCGCTCCGGAAATCTTACCGACGCGCACTGAGTCCAGCGCCGCGACCAGCCTGACACGCTGTCTGCGCATCTCCTCCCACCAGAGGGCGGCCTTCAGGCCGAAGGTAATGGGTTCGGCGTGAACACCGTGGGTCCTGCCCATCATAATGGTGTCTTTGTGGGAGATGGCCAACCGCTCCAGCGCCCCGATGGCATTGTCCATGTCTTGGAGCAGCAGGTCTCCAGCTTCGATTAGCTGCAAGCCCAGCGCCGTGTCCAGCTTGTCGGAGGACGTGAGCCCCAAGTGGAGCCAGCGGCCTTCGGGGCCGATGCCCGCCGTGATGGATGAGAGGAAGGCGTTGGTCTCGTGGCGGACCGTTTCCTGAATGTTCATCATGCGTTGGTGGTCGTATTTGGCATGGCGCAGACGTTCCATGTCTTCCAGGGGAATCACGCCTTCTTCGGTCCAAGCCTCGCACACGGCCAACTCGACCTTCAGCCATAGCTCATACTTGTTTTCATCAGACCAGACGCGTTTCATCGCGGGGCGGGAATACCGGTCGATCACGGGTGGGCCTCCTCATCGTTTGCAGCGCCATCCGCCCCGGCAGCCTTCGGAGTTCTGGCCTGGGGGATGGTGGTCTCGTTGTGGGCTATTTCTCTCAGGGCTGAAAGGACATCCTGGAAGTCTGCGAAGGGGCGAAAGGGTATCCCGGCACGGGTACACTCTTCAGCCAGCGTGCGGTGGGCGAACACCAAATCAGCTTTTTCCGCAGCTTCGAAGTCGGACATACCGTCGCCGATGTAGATTACGTAGTGGCCTTGTTCCTGGAATTTGTCAACCACGGCACCCTTGGAGTTGCCCAGGTCCTGTCTTCCGGAATAGGCGTAGCGGTACTCGTAGCTGATGCCGTTTGGCGAAAAGCGGGTATTGACAGCGTAGACGGGGACATGGGTGAGACCGTTGCCCTCGATCAAGGCCTCGATGTAGAAATCCAGACCCGCACTGACCACCGCCAAGGGAACGCTATGCTCCCGGCAATAGCGCCACAGGTCACCGAAATGGGGACGAAGGTGGGCGTTTTGCTTTACATAACGCTGCATTATAGAGCGATCGGCCAGGATATTGTGGAACACAATCTCCTGGTACTCCTTGAGGGTGAGTTCCGATTCCCGGAACCGCTGGCGCACCTCATGCCAGGAAGGGTCTCCGAACCGGTTCAACAGAAGTTCGGCGACATTTTCGACGGCGGCCGTGTCGTCGAAGTCGGTGAGAACCGCCGGACCGGTGCTAGCGTTCGCGGAGCTGGCGTCGATATTCCTCATAAGCCTGTCTGATCTCGTCGTACTTGAGCCCCAAAATCTCCGCCGCGAAATATGCGGCATTGCGAGCGCCCCACGACCCCACGGCCATGCAAGCAACCGGGATTCCCGGTGGCATCTGAGAAATAGCCAGCAGGGCGTCCATACCCTTGATCTCGCTGGAGGCCAGGGGAATACCTATCACCGGGAGAGTGGTCCAGGACGCCAACACTCCTCCCAGCGCAGCGGAACCCCCCGCTGCTGCGATGAGCACTTCCAGTCCCCGGTCCCGGGCAGTCGTGGCATATTCCTGCACCCGCTCGGGAGTGCGGTGGGCCGACATTACCCGGACTTCATAGTCGATATTCAACTGTTCCAGGGTATCTACTGTGTCCTTCACCACCGGTTCGTCGGTGGCGCTACCCATGATAACACCTACTAGTGGCAACGCTTGGCCCCCTCAGTGCGTATCCTATAGTTCCAATAGTTCCAATTCGTCTCGAAACGCCTGCATTAACGCGGCCTCGAGGGCTTCGCGTTCAGGGCGAATGTCCACTCCGTTTACCTGCAGGTACGTGCCGTCTTCGGACACGCCCACGTCGATGGCTATCTCGCATTCGCCGCCTTCGTTCCAGGACAGGATGGCGGCGATCAAGTCGCCCTCTTCATCGTCATCTTCGCCTTCGATGACGATGTCTTCCTCGTCCTCCTCCCACGACACGATGGTCTCCACCTCGCCTGCCCCATCGAGCAGAACGTTGTTCATGTCGGCCAACAACGCGGAGATACCCAGGTCATCGGCCGTGCGGGAGATATCCTCCCGCTCACGATGTATATCCGCTTCCTCTTCTTCGGCCAGACGCCGACGCTCCGCCCGCGTCTCAGCCAACTCATCCTTGAGTTCCGCTAAAGAGTCTTGCCACGCCATGTAGTCCCCCCAGCCTAGTCCAGTAATATGAGTCTCTTCCACCCGATAGCCCGGGTCATGCCTCCCGGCGATGCACGGGCCGGGTCACTGCGTATGCGAATTCGTCCACCGAACGAAAGTCCGGCAATCCCACTCTGGCGCGCACTATCTGTAGCGCCTCAAGCAGGTCCATGTATCCCATGCCAAGGTTTCTACCGCGCAGACCGGGATGGTACATACCCGCCATACGCAAGAGCCGTTCGGCATGGGTGGTCCAGACCGCAAAAAGCCCCGGGTCCCGAAGACACATAAGATAGGAAAAGAATTGCTTCCCTGCACCCGCAAGCTTGAAGCCGCCGTCTTCCGCCGCACACTCCTCGAATCGTCCTTCCAGCTTGGTCTCATCGTACAGTAGGAAATCCAGAGAATCCCGGATTTCCCCGATAGGATTCGTCTTGAATTCCTTCCCCTGGTTCGAAGCGGATCCCCGGTACAGGTCCGCAGCCTGTTTCTCCGATAGGAGAAGCAAAGCTGATTCGGTGAGCCATGTGGAGAATTCCTCGCTCCGCTGCCAACGCCGTTTTCGATAGGCGTCCATTCGGCCCTCTTCCAAGGCTTTCCGGTAGGTGTCTCCCAGAGCTACCCAGTTATAGGCGCTGTGCCGGGTTGCCATGTGGCAGCCCTCCCCTCCACGGCTCCGATATCTGTGCGGTGGTGCGCTCCTTCGAACGCCATCCCACCCAATCTATGATACGCGGCAGAGCGGGCCTGCGCCAGAGACCGGCCGCTCCCCACCACAGTGAGGACGCGGCCTCCACTGCTAACTACCCTAGACCCGTGCTCGTCTTCAACCAACCGGGTGCCCGCGTGAAAAACCACCGTATCCGGCGATTCGTCCGAGAGGCCCGTTATCTCGAAACCTGTGTCATAGGACCCGGGGTAACCACCGGAGACCATGACTATTCCAACATGGGAACGCGCGTTCCACTCGACGGTCAGTCCATCTAAAGTACCCTCGACACATGCGGTCATCAGTTCGAGAGGGTCGGTAACGAGCTGCGGGATCAGCACCTGGGTCTCGGGGTCTCCCAGCCGGCAGTTGAACTCCAACACCCTAGGGCCGTTTGGTGTAAGCATGATCCCGGCATAGAGGACTCCCCGGAAAGGCGTCCCCCGGTCCGCCATGCTTCTTATCACCGGCTCCATGATGGAACGGTTGATCTCGCGGGAAAGCCTTTCGTTCCAGAAGTCCGGGGGAGCGAATGATCCCATACCCCCGGTATTTGGGCCCTCATCGCCGTCGCTAAGCCTTTTGTAATCGCATGCGGCAACCAGGGACGACAGATGCTCACCGTCGCTGAACCCAAACACGCTCACTTCCGGGCCGGTCAATAGCTCCTCGATCACCACAGTATCACCAGACGCGCCAAAGATCCGGCCGGTCATACATGCGCGGACGGCGAACGCGGCGTCTTCCGGGCCGTCGCAAAGCCAAACACCCTTGCCTGCCGCCAACCCATCGGCCTTGACCACGACCGGGCCACCGTGATGTCTCAGGAAGTCCAAGGCCGCCTGCTCTTCCCGGAAAGCGCAGAAGTCGGGACAGGGTACGCGAGCCTCGCGCATCAAATCAAGGGCAAAACTCTTGCTGGCCTCGATTTGCGCGGCGGCTCCGGTAGGGCCGAACGCCGGGATACCGGTCAGTGCGAGCCGGTCCACCAGACCTGCGGCCAACGGGACCTCGGGACCGACGACTACCAGGTCAACCGCAAACTCACGGGCGGCCTTCTCGATGCCGTCCAGGTCTTCAGGTGAGACATCCAGGTTCTCGGCAATCCGGGCGGTGCCGCCGTTGCCATTCGCAACCCAAAGCCGGGTCAAGCTCGGGCTCTGGGACATCCTCCAGGCGATGGCATGTTCGCGGGCGCCGGAACCTACTAACAGGACTTTCACTAAACGATCAACTCCGAATCAAGGGGACAGTTCTTCAGCCAGCCAGACATCTTCGGATAACTCTCCCAGGCAAATGATGTCAACCCCTTCATCCATCACGTATCCCGTAACCAAGTGCGCTTCGGTCTCCGCGATTTCAAGTGACGTTTCCCTGGAAGGAGAAATCACTCTTATCCAGGAATCAGCCGTCGACCCTGGTTGTTTCCCCATCACCTCAATCGTTACGCCAGGATGCCGGTCTACGAGTTCCCTCATAAACCTCTCAACCACTTTTTCTACGAGCTTATCTCTGCTGGTTCGTTCACACATTGCGATTAATTTCCGCGATCATTTCTCCACCAAGCTCGCAGATCGAGCCACGCAGCGTCCCGCATAGGAGGCATTGACCTCGGTTCTCCTGGAATAGTCGGCGCGAAGGCGGGTGCTCATAACGTACCGCCAATCGGCACCATCCTGGGCGGTAAACCGATAACCTGACCGGCAGAACTCCTGAAGAAACGCTTGGTGGAGTTGCTGGTGGTCCCATCGGTCCCTGCGGCGGTTTCGAACGTTTTCCAGTAACAGAATGGTCACATGATAAAGGGCGTAGTAGGCCCTTTATGCCGCCGCGCTCTCAGGGTCTCCGTTGTTAAGGGCTAATCGAGCTGTGTCCAGGTAGCGTCTCGACCTGTCAAACGTTCTGCCGATGGATGGGTCCAGCACTCGCTACGGCGCCCCTACTCCCATTCAATAGTGCCGGGAGGCTTGCTGGTGATGTCGTAGACCACTCTGGTCACGCCGGGGACTTCGTTGACGATCCGGTTGGAGATGCGTGACAGGACCTCGTAGGGAAGCCTAACCCAGTCGGCAGTCATGGCGTCTTCGCTGGCCACCGCGCGGATGGCGCAAACGTTGCCATAGGTGCGGTAATCGCCCATCACACCGACGGTGCGACTGTCGCTCAGTACGGCAAAGCTCTGCCAGAGCTCGTTGTAGAGGTTGGCGTTCTTGATCTCGTCGATGACGATCCAGTCGCAAGCACGCACCATATCCAGCCGCTCGCCGGTCACCTCGCCGATGATGCGGATTGCCAGGCCGGGGCCGGGGAAGGGCTGCCGGTATACCATCTCGTGGGGGAGGCCGAGGGCCAGTCCAACATCGCGCACCTCGTCCTTGAACAGGTAACGCAATGGCTCCACGAGCTTGAGGCTCATGTGTTCCGGCAGGCCTCCCACATTGTGGTGGGACTTAATCCGGGCGGATGCTCTATTCTCCGGGGTCTCGCTCTCAATGACGTCCGGATAGAGAGTGCCCTGGGCAAGGAAATCGGTCTGCCCCAGCTTTAGGGCGGTCTCCTCGAAGACCCGGATAAACTCCTCGCCGATGACCTTTCGTTTCTGTTCCGGGTCGGTAACACCGCCCAACTGGGTTAGGAACCGTTCGGTCGCCTCTACGCAGATCAGGTTAAGCCCCAAGTTGCTGCGGAAAGTGTTTTCCACTCGCTCGGGCTCCTGCAATCTGAGCAGGCCGTTGTTGACGAAAATGCACGTGAGGCGGTCACCGATCGCTTCGTGGACCAGCATGGCGGTCACGGCCGAGTCAACGCCACCGGATAGAGCGCAAATCACTTTGCCATCCCCCACCTGTTCCCTGATCCGGTCGATGGAGTCCTTGACGAAGTTTCCGGCGGTCCAGGTCCCTTCGCAACCGCAGCAGCGGGTCAGGAAATTTTCGAGGATGGACACACCGAGCAGTGTGTGTATGACTTCCGGATGGAACTGGAGCCCGAAAATACGGTCTCCGTCGCTAAGGGCCGCGATGGGAGAGTTCTCGGTGAACGCCAGGCTGCAAAAGCCGGGGGGAAGCTCGGCAACTCTGTCGCCATGGCTCATCCATACCTGAAACGAAGGGGGGAGATTATGAAACAGCGGGCCGCTCGATCCATCCTGGTGAAGGGAGGCTGCCCCGTACTCCTGCTGCAATCCCGGGACCACCGAACCGCCGAGTTGGTGCACCAAAGCCTGCATCCCGTAACAGATGCCCAACACCGGCAGACCCTTCTCGAAGACCCAGTTGGGTACCGTGGGCGCTCCCGGTTCGTAAACGCTGGCGGGACCGCCAGTGAGGATGACGCCCTTGGGCTGGATGTGGCGTACCGATTCCCATGTGCTGGAAGATGTGACGACTTCCGAGTAGACTTTTAGCTCGCGGATCCGACGGGCGATTAGGTGGCTGTACTGGGAGCCGAAGTCGATGACCACGATGCCTTCGGTCACTGCTCTGGAACTATTCTCGGCCTCTGCGCCCATGTCCTCCAGATTCTTGGCAATCTGAAGATAGGTGGAGATTTCCAGATGATCGCTGGCTGAAACCCGCCTGCCGTGGGGTAAATTCCCTCCTACCGTGGCAGCACCTCCTCTACCCTGCAGCGGGGTTTGGGTCTAGGGTCGATGCGGGTATTATAACCATGTTCCGAGTAGTCGTATAGGCGTGTTTATTATCATAACCTTACTGCGTTTGGCGGGTAACCCCTATGGTATACTCGCCCCAGAAACCGGACTGACAGACGGGATGGGAGCAACCCTGAAAATGCCTAGTCAGGGAAACCGGGCAGCGGCCAGCGTGCAGTTGGACCGGATCCAAAAGGCAGTCGATACCCTCAATCGCGGGGGGGTCGTGGCGTTCCCCACCGACACACTTTACGGTCTGGGAGCCGACATTTTCAATGCGGCGGCGATCGAATCGGTCTTCGAGATCAAGGAACGGCCCGGCGGTCTGGCGCTCCCCGTTTTGATCGACGGTTGGGACCAACTGGAAATGGTTGCGGAGGACGTCCCGCCGGGAGCAAAGGCTTTGACCGAACGGTACTGGCCCGGGGCTTTGACCCTGGTTGTCAAGAAGACCAAACAGGTCTCAGACCGGGTAACCGCCGGGGCTTCGACCGTGGCGGTGCGAGTCCCGGACCACCCCGTTCCTCGCGCGATCGCCCGGCTGCTCGGCGGACCGATTACGGGGACGAGCGCCAATATCAACGGTCAACCCGACCCCAGGACGATTGGCGAGTTAGAGTCTCAGATCGGGGGGAGGGTGGACTACCTCGTAACCACTGGGCCAGCCCCACAGGGCACGGCGTCGACAATAGTTGACATAACCGGGACATCACCCAAGCTCCTCAGGGAAGGGGCAGTCCCTTTTGGAGCTATCCTGGAGGTGCTAGGCTAGGTCATGAGTGGCCGGAGCAACTGGTACTCCGATCACCCACCCGCCTGCACCTGCGCGGACTGCTCCCGGGCCAGACCCAGGGGCAGGCGACAGAGTCGTCCTGTCAGCCAGACCCCGGGGGCCAGGGGCAAGCAATCGACGCGTGTAGGCAGCCAGATTATCAGGCGACGAAGGAGGCTGGGCGCGTGGCTGTGGAAGTCCTCTGTCCTGATAATTATCCTGGTTGTGATTGCAGGCGCAGCCGCGTACCACCAAGGCTATGTCAAGATTGGCGTCAATACGGAGGGGATAAAGCAGAGACTTGGCATCCTACCGGAACCTAATTCCTCCCCGAATAACCAGGTAGCAGGCGTAATTCTTACTCGTGAGATTAATACAGCCAGGGAGTCTCCGACTGGCCTCGCCTCCGAAAAGCAAGAACCTGCACCGGCCCCAATACCAACAAGTCCACCCGCCACCCTGCAAAAACCCGAACCAATTACAACGCCGACAGACCTTCCCGCGAACCTGTCCACGCTGCGAACGGCACCCCCAACGTCAGAGCCAACTGCTACGCTGACCCCGGTCCCGACCGCCATGCCCAGCCCCACACCTGCGCCGGTTATTATTCCGGCCCAGGTCACGAATGTTTCCTTTGTGGGCGCCGCCGGTTACACTCTGTCCCTAAAGCTTACTGATATCCCGGAGGGCGACAGCGAGGAACACCTGAGAACGATAGTATCTTATGGGGACGGGACAACCGACGAGGCGATTACGCAATTCATCCAGAAATCGAACGTCGATTACTTTGGAAAGGTGGTAGTTGACCGGGACAGGGTGCAACATCCCGACCTCCAATGGGTCAGAGACCATATCATTGTCGAGATTCTTTTGGAAACAGCAGGTAATCTAGGCCAAGCCGCCGCGCCAGCGCCAACAACCGCGCCTAAGCTCATGCCGGCTCTCCGTACTACTCCTGCACCCGACTTGCGGCATGGCGGCGGCAAGCAGTACATGCTGAAACTGATTAACGCCGAGCGCGAGAAGGCCGGCGTCCCTCCGGTGGTCCTAGGTGACAACCATGCCGCCCAATTGCACGCCGAAATCTCCCTCGAGAATTGTGTTTCGTCCCACTGGGGCATCGACGGCCTCAAGCCGTACATGCGCTATAGCCTGGCTGGCGGCTACCAATCCAACGGCGAAAATGCGAGTGGTTCAAGCTACTGTATCAAGGCGTCCGATGGCTACCGCGCCCTAGGCAGTATCGAGGCGGAGATTCGAGAAACGATGGAAGGCTGGATGGACAGTCCCGGCCATCGGCGCAACATCCTCGACAGGTGGCACAAGAAGATCAATATCGGTCTGGCATGGGACCGCTACAACATCGTGGCAGTCCAGCACTTCGAGGGCGATTACGTCGAATACTACCGGCTGCCGACCATCGTAAACGACATTCTGACCCTGGCCGGTGAGACGAAGAATGGTGCCCGGTTCGCTGACGATAGAAGCCTTGGAGTGCAAGTCTATTACGACACCCCGCCGCGCGGCCTGACCAGGGGGCAAGTTGCACGAACTTACTGCTACGGCTCAGGCAGGCTTGTCGCCGAACTGTGGGAACCGCTCACAGGGGGCTGGTACTATGAAGAAAATGAGTACAATACAACCTACCGGCCCTGCCCTGACCCTTACGAGGTAAGCTCCGATGCTCCGGAGCCCGAGTGTCCCCCCGAAGCGAACGATATGTGGCAGAAGACATACAACGCTAGCCGGTCACGGACAGACCAATCCATCACCGTGCCGTGGATTACCGCATCAGAGTGGAAGGCCAAGGGCGGAACCTTTGCCGTGACCGCCGACCTGAGCGACGTTTTGAGCGAGCATGGCGACGGCGTATACACGCTCTTGCTGTGGAGTAATATAAACGGAGAGGATGTGGTTGTTTCCCAGCACTCCATCTTCCACGGTGTGACGCCGCCTGGCTCCTACTCTGTCAACCGATGATCCCAGAAGTGTCGTGATGATCGCCAAATACGACGAATACCAACAGGCCGTGGACGAAGAACTAAGGGCGGTCTTCGAGTCCCGCGGGGGGTTCTTGTACGATGTGCTCCGGTATCATCTTGGTTGGGTCGATCAACAAGGAACGCCCGCAGATTACCCACCCCCGCTCCACTTCCAGGCTTTACTTTCACTACTAGCTTGCGAGGCGGTGTCGGGAGATTACCGTTTCGCCCTGCCCGCCGCGGCCGCCGTCGAGTTGGTCTACAACTTCACGCTGGTACACGGTGATGTCCAGTCAAACAGGTCTGGGAACGAGGACCGACCCAGCATATGGTGGATTTGGGGACCCGCCCAGGCCATCAACGCAGGCGACGGCTTGCACGCCCTGGGGCGCACAACTATAATGCGCCTCGCCCGGTGGGACGTGCCTCCAGAACGCATTTTGAACGCCATGCAGTCATTGGACCAGGCCTGCCTCACCGTCTGCGAAGGCCAGTATATGGAGCTGGAATTCCAGGACCAGCTATCGGTAAGCAGCCAGTCCTATTTGGACATGGTAAGCAGAAAGACCGGGGCGTTGGCCGCCTGCGCCGCTGAATTGGGGGCGCTGGCCGCCGGAGCCTCCCAAGAAGTCTGCGGCGTTTTTTCAACGATGGGCAATCAGTTGGGCATGGCCTGGCAAATCGGCCAGGACATTCTGGAGCTGTGGGGTGAGCGGGGCGACGGCATGACCACGGCCAACGTACTTAACAAGAAGAAGAGCCTGCCCCTGATTTACGCCATGGAAACGGCGCCGGTGGCGGCGAAGCGGGAGTTGGGCTCTATATATATGAAGCGAGTGCTCCAACCAGAGGACGTGTCCCGGCTCGTCGAAATACTTGACGGTGTCGACGCCAGGACGTTCGCGCGGGACCGTTCCAGCGAGTTGGCGCGGGATGCGCTGGCCTCACTCGCCGTGTCCGGCCTCCCTCAAGAGCGGATAGCTCCGCTTCGCCAGTTCTCCGAGTGGGCGTTGGAGGGATAGTTCCTTGGTCAAACGAGCCCTTTCCGGTCTGGAGGTCAACGGAAAACGTGTCCTGGTCCGCGTGGACTTCAATATCCCCATTGAACAGGGAATCGAAGCCATTGCCGCCTACGACCAGCGGCTGCGGGCCACGCTGCCGACAATTCGGTACCTCGTCGAGCGGGATTGCAAGGTGGTGCTGTGCTCCCATTTGGGTCGGCCCGCCGGTAAGGAATCCGAGGAGCTGCGCCTTGCCCCGGTGGGCGACAGGCTCGCAGAGCTGTTGGGCCAGCCGGTGACGAGTCTACAAGACTGTATTGGGCCGGATGTGGCCGCCTCTGTAGACGCGATGCAGCCACGGAGCGTAGTCCTACTGGAAAACCTGCGCTTCCACCCCGGAGAAGAGGCCAACGACGCCGAGTTCGCGGCGGCCCTGTCTTCACTGGCCGATTGTTTCGTCATGGACGCATTTGCCGTGGCCCACCGGGCGCACGCTTCCACGGTGGGAGCGCCAGCCGTTCTGCCTTCGGCCATGGGACTGCTGGTGCAACGCGAGGTGGAGTCAATGGGCCGGGCACTGGAAAGTCCGGAGCGCCCGCTGGCCGCGCTCATGGGCGGCGCCAAGGTCAGCGACAAGATATTGGTCCTGGAAAACCTGTTGGACCGGCTTGACCGGCTCTACATCGGCGGGGGGATGTCGGTCACCTTCCTGAACGCCATGGGTAAGCAGACGGGTGCATCCTCTATTGAAGAGGACCGGCTGGACTTCGCCAGAGAGATCATGGAGAAGCTAGGGCAGCGGGGGATAGAACTCCACCTGCCGCAAGACCTGGTGGCCGCCAGCGAGTTCGGGGCAGACCCTCCCGACGTGCGGACGGTACCGGCGGACGGCGTGCCAGAAGACTGGTATATCATGGACATCGGGCCAGAGGCTTCCAGATCGTTTTCCGGTTCCCTCGGCGAGTGCAAGACCATTATCTGGAACGGACCTATGGGCGTGTTCGAGATGCCGCGGTTCAGCCAGGGCACCCGGGTCGTGGCCCACGCCATCGCCGATGCTACCGGGGTTACCAGCGTCGTTGGAGGCGGGTCCACGGCGGAAGCCGTCGAAGAACTCGGACTAATGGACCAGATGACTCACGTGTCCACCGGTGGCGGCGCGTCACTGGAGTTTCTTGAGGGCAAGGAACTGCCCGGCATAGCCTCGCTTCCGGACGCTTGATATGGCGGGGACTCGCACCTCTAGTTTACATAACAAAAGCGTAAGGGTGAGAATATGATCGACGAAGAGCTATTTAAGGACTGTTACGTCTCGACAACTTCGAAGATAGTATTGCTCGTCGTTGATGGCCTCGGTGGTCTTGCCCACCCCGGCACCGGCCTGTCGGAGCTGGAGACGGCCCAGTTGCCCAACCTGGACGCGATGGCGCGGGAGAGCGCCTGCGGGCTCACCACTCCGGTTGTCCCCGGTGTGGCCCCCGGCAGCGGCCCAGGCCACCTGGCCCTGTTTGGCTACGACCCCTTGAAGCACATTATCGGGCGCGGGGCGCTTGAAGCTCTGGGCATCGACGTTGACCTGCAACCGGGTGACGTCGCCGCCAGGGGCAACTTCTGCACCGTGGATGCCGACGGGTTACTGGTCGACCGCCGCGCGGGCCGCATACCAACGGAACTGAGTGCGTCGCTGTGCCACAGGTTGGACCAGATCGAGGTCGAAGGCGCGCAATTGGACGTGTTTCCGGTGCAGGACTACAGGTTTGTTCTGCGGCTGAGAGGCGAAGGGCTCTCCGAGGCGATCACCGAGACTGATCCCCAAATCACTGGAGTCTCCGATTTGGAGGTCCAACCGATTACCCCGGAGGCGCGGAAGACGGCGGATATGGTCAACAGCTTCGTGACCCAGGCGCGGCAACTGCTGGCCGAGGAAGAGCGGGGAAACATGGTCCTGCTTCGCGGGTTCGCCCAACTCCCGGCCCTGCCCCCGATGGGAGACGTCTACCAGCTAAACCCCGCGGGGATCGCCGCATATCCCATGTACCGGGGTCTTGCCACAGTCGCGGGTATGAATGTTATCCCGACCGGACATTCTTTCGGTGACGAAGTGCAGACCCTCCACCAGCGTTACCAGGACCACGATTTCTTCTTCATCCACTACAAACCCGCCGACGCCGCCGGAGAGGACGGCGACTTCGACGCCAAAGTCAAGTGCCTGGAAGACCTGGACCCGTTCATCCCGCAGATTCGAGAGCTGAATCCCGACGTATTTATGGTCGCGGGCGACCACTCGACCCCCGCGGTTATGGCCGCCCATAGCTGGCACCCAGTGCCCTTCATGCTGAATTCCCGCCTTACCAGGGGAGAGGGCATCGAAGGGTTCAATGAAAGGGCGTGCGGACGAGGGTCCATCGGTCATATCCCGGCCATTAACGTCATGCTCCTTGCCCTGTCTCACGCGGGCAAGCTGACCAAGTATGGTCCCTAGCACAGGACAGACAGCAGCATTTTAGGATAGCGTTATGCCAACACCTGTAGTTGCCGGAAACTGGAAAATGAACACGACCCTCGACGAGGCGGCCAGATTGGCCTCGGAGGTGAGGGCTGGCGTGACTCCCGGCTCCGGCTGTGACGTTATCCTTTGCCCTCCGTTCATCTCATTGCAGGCGGTGGCCAACGCCGTGGCGGGCTCACCGGTATCTGTCGGGGCGCAAAACATGCACGCTGAAGCTTCCGGGGCCTTTACCGGTGAGGTGTCCCCTTCCATGCTACAGGGACTGTGCGAGTATGTGATTCTCGGACACTCGGAACGGCGGCAGCTTTTTGGCGAGACCGACGAGGCGGTCAACCTCAAGGTCAAAGCGGCCTTCGGGTCCTCCTTGCGGCCCATTTTGTGTGTGGGAGAAACACTGGAGCAGCGGGAGGCTGGGGATGCCGCAGCTGTGGTTGGCGCACAGCTACGGGGCGGCCTGGATAGCATAGATGACATAACTGGACTAATCGTAGCGTACGAACCCGTATGGGCCATCGGGACGGGCCAGGCCGCGACTCCTGAAATAGCCGCTGAGATAATGGGAGGTGCGGTCCAGGAAACCCTGATCGCCTTGTTTGGCGGGGCGGCGTCGGAGGTACCTCTATTGTACGGTGGCAGCGTAAACCCCGGAAACGCCGCCAACTTCGCCGCTCAGGACAGCATCCACGGCGCGTTGGTCGGCGGAGCGAGCTTGCAGGCGGACCAATTCCTCCAGGTTGTGCAGGCGACCGCCAAGGCGAAGGGTTAGCAAGATTCCTCGCGTCTCGTGCTGATTTCCTTGACCGAGACCCGCATCAAGCACCATATCTCCCATCCCACCGGGTGCCCTCCGGTAACCTGATATGCCCAATCAGCCCTCTCCACTGGTCTGTATCGTAGGCCCCACCGCCGTGGGCAAGACCCAATTGGCCGTGGGCTTGGGCCGAAAGTTCGGCGGCGAGGTCATCAACGCCGACAGCCGGCAGGTGTACCGGTACATGGAGATCGGGACGGCCAAGCCTACCGCCTCAGAGCGGGGCCAGGTAACCCATCACCTCTTGGACATCCTCAACCCTGACCAGGACTTCGGCCTGGGCTGTTTCTTAGGGCTTGCCCGCGAGCGGGTGGAAGACTGCCGAGACAGGGGGATGCTGCCGTTGGTAGCCGGTGGCACAGGTCAATACGTCTGGGCGCTCGTAGAGGGCTGGCGTGTGCCTCATGTCCCTCCCGATCCCGCATTCAGGGCCGAGAAAGAGCGCGAAGCGGAAGAGTTCGGCCCGGAATTCCTGTACGAAGAGCTTCGCCGGGTGAGTCCGGACCGTGCGTCCCAGATCGACTACCGGAACGTCCGCCGGGTGATCCGGGCACTAGAAATCTCCCGGACAGACCTGGGGCCTAAGCCGCGCAAGTCCAGGTCTGAAGACGGCTCCGGCGGCGCATTGGTAGTTGGCCTCACCACGGAAAGACAGGAGTTGTACCGGCGCATCGACCAGCGAGTCGACCGCATGATGGAGGCCGGATTTCTAAACGAGGTCATTGAACTGGCGAACAGGGGATACGCGATGGGGCGCGGCCCGCTTGCCTCTCCTGGATACCGCGAGTTGGGGCAGCATCTCGCTGGAGAAATCTCGCTGGACGAGGCGGTACAGCGCACAAAGTACCAGACCCACCGGCTGGCCCGCCGCCAGTACACTTGGTTCAAGCTGGGCGACCCTCGTATTCGCTGGTTGGACGCTGCATCGAAAGACCTGGAGGCTGAGGCTTCGGCCTTGCTTGAAGCGGGCTTGGCTCGGACCGGCCTGTGTTAAAATGGCCCGGAGACCTCACCGGAGAATCTGATGAAATTCACAAAAATGCACGGGACAGGCAACGACTACGTCTACATCGACGCCCGAGGCGTGGAAGCCGACTGGCCGGAGATTTCCAAGGCCATGAGCGACCGCCATTTTGGCATCGGTAGCGACGGCCTGATCCTAATCCTGGAATCCGACGTGGCCGACGCCAGGATGAGGATGTTCAACGCCGACGGCTCCGAAGGCGAGATGTGCGGCAACGGGATCCGCTGCTTCGCCAAATACGCGATAGAACGGGATATCGTTGCGCCGGGGTCCGATAGCCTGGCGGTGGAAACGCTGGCGGGAGTGCGCAACATCGTACCTACGTACTCCGGAGGCAAGATCACCGGGGCAAGAGTTTCGATGGGGGCTCCTATTTTGGCTCCCGGCGAGATTCCCGTAGTCCTTGAGTCCGGCGGCGCTGCGGGACCCGGCCCCGTGCTGAATTACCCATTCACAATGGACGGTCTGGAGCTACCACTGAGTTTCGTTTCAATGGGCAACCCCCACGCCGTCACGTTCATAGAGCAACCGGTGGGAGAGTTCCCGCTGCACACGGTCGGCCCAAAGGTAGAGCATCACTCAATTTTTCCCCGGAGGGTCAATTTCGAGATAGTCAACGTGGATAGCCCTGGAAAACTGACCGCCCGCGTCTGGGAGCGGGGTTCGGGCGAGACAATGGCTTGCGGCACCGGGGCCTGCGCCATAGCGGTGGCGGCGCGATTGAACGGCATTTGCGAAGACACGGTTGACATAACATTGCCGGGCGGCACATTGCATATTGAGTGGGATGGGCATAGCGAGGTGTTTATGGAGGGTCCCGCGGTAGAAGTATTCTCCGGGGAATGGGCCGTTTCGTGAGCACTCAAACAGAAAGGATCACCTTCGACGAATGGCGGGCGATGCCGGAGACCAAGCAGCGTTACGAAATCGTCGATGGAGTGATGATAATAGCTGCGGTTCCCAGTGCAGACCACCAATGGCTTTCGGGCGAGATGTACTGGAAACTGCGAGACTTCGTCGAACCAAGAAGATTGGGGGTTGCCCTGTTCGCGCCCCTGAACTTGTTAATCCAACGGGAGCCGCTACGCACCCGCCAGCCGGACGTCCTCTATCTCAGCGCGGAACGGACCGGGATCAGAGGGCGTCGGGAATTGCGCGGTATACAGGTGTTGGACGTAGCGCCTGATATCGTCGTCGAAGTCTTGTCTCCAAGCAACTCGCGGCGAGACATACAGGAGAAACTTGAGGACTACAGGCGGTTGGGTGTATTGGAGTGCTGGCTGATGAGTCCCGAAGCCGAGACTGTCGAAGTCGTGGAGCTTTCCCCGGTCGGCATGGTCACGGTCAAGGTATCCGGCTCGAATGAGACCTTGATATCGGCTCGGCTTGAAGGGTTCGCGCTGCCGCTACAAGAAATTTTTGAGTAGGTTAACCCATGACCAGTATCAGGACCGCAAAGCTCACCTATGAGTCGTGGCTGGCGCTGCCGGAGACCAAGCAGCGGTACGAGATCGTCGATGGGGTAATGCTGATGGCTCCGGCTCCAACCTGGTATCACCAATGGATAATTTTGCGGCTGGCAATGCTGCTAGAGCAATTCGTGAATGAAAGGCAATTGGGGGTCGTCCTGTTGGCCCCTGCCGACCTCATGATTCAGCAGGAGCCGCTTAGAGTCAGGCAACCGGACATTTTCTTCGTCAACGGGGAACGGACAGGAATCTGCAGCGCCGCGGACCTCTTAGACTTGGAGCATCCCCCGGAAGTCGCGCCCGACCTCGTGGTAGAAGTTCTGTCTCCTAGTAACACGCGCCGGGGCATACAGGCCCGTCTGCATGACTACCGGCAAGTGGGTGCCCTGGAGTGCTGGCTCGTGAGTCCAGATGCCAAGACGGTGGAAGTCGTGAGATTGTCCGTCAACGGCATCACGACGGCGGCAGTTTACGGCGTCGATGATACGCTGCAATCGGAAGTCCTCCAAGGGTTCCAATTGCCCCTGAAGGACGTTTTTGGCTAACCGAGTTTACCCGCAACTAGCCATGCCACATCTTCTGATGATTCGGGAGACCTATCCATGAAGCTCTACAAGCTGCCGATAATATTATACGAACCCTCGGAGGAAACCAATGACATATACATGGCCGAGGTCCCGGTACTGCCAGGGTGCCGAGCTTGGGGAGAGACGGCTTCGGAAGCATTGGAGTACGTCAAGGGAGTGGCGGAAGCGTTTATCGAGTCGTACCAGGATAGAGAAATCCCGCTGCCTGAGAAAGTGAAAGCTCTGGCTATCGACACAACTGGGACAGCCATTCTTGGAGAGATCACCGTTGCAGCATGAACTACCGTGAACTCACCCGCAAATTGAAGCGGTTAGGCTGTGAATACGACCGGCAGGGTTCAGGGTCTCACGAGATTTGGATCAATGTCAGCACGGATGAAACTACCGCAATTCCTAATTGGAGAGCTAGAGACCTGAAGCCTGGAACCATAGCTGCAATACTGCGCGGCCTGGGGATATCTCGGGAGGACTTCGAGCGGGCATAATGGCCGGGCCGAGACCATATTCTAACAAAGACGAGGACCACCGACATGCAATTCTCCAGCCGTCTGGGCAAACTGGCCCCCTACCCCTTCGTGGAAATCTCTCGGATCATCGCCGCCAAGCGGGCCGCGGGGGCCGACGTGGTTACCTTCGGAATCGGTGACCCCGATATTCCAACCCCACAGCCTATCATCGACCGGCTCCTGGCTGCTTCTCAGGACCCGCCCAACCACCGGTACCCCGAAACCGACGGCCTGCCTGAAATGCGGAGGGCCATTGCCCATTGGTACGAAAACCGCTTTGGTGTCACACTGGACCCGGACACCGAAGTACTCCCCCTCATCGGGGCCAAGGAGGGTATCGGCCACGCCGCCTTTTGCTTCCTGGATCCTGGGGACCTGGCCCTGGTGCCCGACCCGGCCTACCCCGTGTACGGCGTGGGGACCATGTTCGCGGGCGCGGAAAGCCACATCATGCCCCTGTACGAAAGGAACGGCTGGCTTCCCGAACTGGACGCAATTCCTTCCGACGCGGCGCGGGCGGCCAAGTTGATGTGGCTGAATTACCCCAACAATCCCACCAGCGCCACCGCAACCCAGGAGGACTTCTCATCGGCTATCAGCTTCTGCCGCGAGAACGACATCGCATTGCTGCACGATGCGGCCTATAGCGAGGTCGGGTACGACGGCTACAAGCCTGGTAGCTTTCTTCAGGTGGACGGGGCGAAGGACATAGGACTGGAATTCCACTCCCTCTCCAAAACATACAACATGACGGGCTGGCGCATCGGCATGGCCGTGGGCAATGCGGAGATGATCAAGGCACTGTTCCAGATCAAGGCGAACCTCGACTCCGGCATTCCCCAAGCCATCCAGGAGATGGCCATGGAGGCCCTGACCGGGCCCCAGGCCTGCGTGGACGATAACGTCGTTATCTACCAGAGGCGGCGCGACAGGGTGCTATCGGCCCTGAGCACATTGGGATTGGCCGCCGAGACCCCCAGGGCCAGCCTCTACGTGTGGGCCAGGGCGCCCGAGGGCTACACCTCCGCCGAACTCGCGGCACGGCTGCTGGAAGAGACCGACATTGTAGTCACTCCCGGTTCCAGCTACGGGACTTACGGAGAGGGATATATTCGGCTGTCGCTGACCACCCCCGACGAACAGGTGGAAAAGGGATGCCAACGCCTGGAGGCTTGGTCCATCCCAACAAAGGGAGGGTAACCCCATCGCCAAAAAAATTGTCTCCACGGTCCAGGAACCCGAGCGCGCCATCCTGGTGGCGGTTGAGCAGAGAAACCGGCCCAACTTGTGGGGTCTGGAAGACAGTCTGAGCGAGTTGGCCTACCTGACCCGGTCCGCCGGAGCGGAGGTGGTCGGCCAGCTCTCCCAGCGGGCAGAGCGGTTGACCCCCACCTACCTGGGGAAGGGTAAAGTCCAAGAGCTGGTCGATCTGCTAGACGAGCGTGAGGCCGAAGTCGTGATCTTCGACGACGAGCTGACCCCAACGCAGCAAAGAAACCTGGAAGAAGCCGTCAAGATCAAGGTGATTGACCGGACAGCCCTAATCCTAGACGTATTCGGCCGCCACGCCCGCACCTACGAAGGCAAGCTTCAAGTCGAATTGGCCCAGCACCAGTACCTGCTGCCCCGTTTGGTCGGCCAATGGTCCCACCTGGAGCGTTTGGGAGGCGGCATCGGCACCCGTGGGCCTGGCGAGACCCAGTTGGAGACCGACCGGAGGTTGGTGCGCCGCCGGATACAGCGGATTGAGAAAGAGTTGGACGGCGTTAAGCGGCGCCGGACTCTCTACATGGACCGGCGTAAGAAGACCAGCATTCCTTCAGCCAGCCTGGTCGGATACACCAATGCCGGCAAGAGCACCCTGTTCAATGCTCTCAGTGATGCTAAGGTGGAAGCCGCCGACCAGCTTTTCTCCACCCTGGACCCGGTGACCCGGAGGGTCCGGCTCCCGTCCGGCGCGGAGCTTCTGTTGAGCGACACAGTGGGATTTATCCAGAAGCTCTCACCGATGGTGGTGGCGGCGTTCCGCGCGACATTGGAAGAGATGCAGGATACCGATCTTCTGCTGCACGTGATAGACATAACACACCCCCAGGCTTCGGAGCAGGCGGAGGTCGTCGAGAACACCCTGGAGGACCTGGGACTCAGCGACAAGCCCCGGCTGTTGGTGGTAAACAAAATGGACCTGCTTCCGGACGGGATCACGGCCCGCGGGGAGATTCCAAGCGAGAACGGTCGCGCGGCCCTCTCGCTTCCCACCGGGGGGCCAAATCCCAGCGTTTTCGTTTCAGCGGCCAAGGGTTGGAACCTGGATGGGCTGCTGGAGGAGATTGAAGCCCAGTTGATGTTAATTGAGGGGCCAATGATGGTTGTGGCCGAAACTCGCTCCGGAATATGAGGGATTCCCGGCCGGACTTTTTCTCACAGACGTTGGTTCGCACAAGATATGTTATGTAATTTCGGGAGGCGGTTTTTGTGCGGTTGACATAATCACGGCATATACGGGCACGGCAACAGACCCTTCTGGAAACGCTCGCTGAAGCATTCCTGAAACCCCTGAAAAAGTCCGCGACCCGGCCACAGAGTCGGCTCAGCCCGAAAAAACGCCTCTACGGGGCTCTCAGAGCTTCGCCCCATTCTGGCAGGGTTGCACCGGAGAAATCCCCTCCCTATAATTGGACGAGTTCCAGGGTGCAGGGCGGTTAGCTCAGTGGTTAGAGCGCCTCGTTCACACCGAGGAGGCCGGAGGTTCAAATCCTCCATCGCCCACCATAGAGTGCCGGACAGGCGCCCTCCCCGGGGACGCGGAATGCTGCCGAGGTGGCGAAATGGCAGACGCGCTGCGTTCAGGGCGCAGTGTCCTTACGGACGTGTGGGTTCAACTCCCGCCCTCGGCACCAAGCAAGGTCCAGACTCCGGTGGCCCGGCCCGCGTTGGGGACCGCATTATAGCGGGTTATCGCCGGCCACCAGATCGCGCGCTTGTAGCTCAGTGGATAGAGCGCTGCCCTGCGGAGGCAGAGGCCGTGGGTTCGAGTCCCGCCAAGCGCGCCATTACCTAGCCAGTCCTCCGGTTGGCCTACGCCATCGTTCGTCTTCCCCACCGGCCCTCTATCGGGTTGTCATCGCCCTAATGCGACCACAGGACGCTCGAACTCAATAAAAAAGACCCTCTCCCGCCGGGAGAGGGTCTTAGGGACGTTTGCAGTGGCAAGATGCCACCGTAATGGTATTCCCGGCTAGTAGTGCCGGAGTTCGACCACGTTGTCGTCCGGATCGTACACGTAGAGGGAAATGCCATCGCCGTGGGACCCCCAGCGCTTGCCGGGTCCAGCCTGAATGTCCACACCCAGGGCCTCAAAGTCCGCTTTTAGCTGGTCCATGTCCGTCTGCTCAATGACCATGCAAAAGTGGTCCTGGTTCTTTGCGTCGTCCCTTCCGGCGGGAATCTGGTCCGAGGCGAAGAAGTCGATGATAGTGTCGTCGTTTAGCCTGGCCGATGGGAAGCGCACCTCTCCGGCCTGCCACTGCTCCACACGCTCGGCCTTGAGGCCCAGGACATCGGTGTAGAACCGCAGCGTAGTCTCGACGTCCTTGACTCTCAGGACAATATGGTCCATTTCGGTGATCTTGACCAATGGTTTGGACTGGACCGAAGTATCTTGACCGGTCTGAGTCGCCATCTGATTCCTCCTACAGGAGCGTTATGTCAATCGGGTCCCGGTTGGTCCGGTATTGCTCCGGTAATCGTACTTGCGCAGCCTGGCAGGGTCAATCCCAAGGTCAGTGGACACTAACCACTCGTGCGCTTCAGGCCGTCCAGTGTGGGGGTAGGAGAGGGGTCTACACCTCGGAGCATCGCCAGGTAGTAGCTGACGTAATCGCCGAGAACGAGCATGTCGAGAAGCTGTGCCAGAGGTCCCGCGTCGCACCCCGGAATTACCAGGTGTGCGGCCCCCTTGGAACGAAGCAGCTTTTCCAGAGCAAGGTAACGGCCCCGTGTGGGGTCATCCACTCCGTTGGGCCGCAGCAGGAGAGTCATGGGTTGGTGACTACGGTCCGGCCAGCAGCCGATTGCTTCTACCGAATTGTGCAGCAGTTCGGGGAACATCTCACAGATAGCCCAGACTTTCGCGTTCTCGTTGAATTGGGACTTCCACCGCCGGGCCACTCCGCGGAATATACCTCCACCGCAGACCAGAGGAAGATGGTCCAGCAACTCAGTGGCCAGTCGTTTGGCAGAGTTGTCTGCGGTTGGAATACCGGGCGAAAGCGACATGGTGCGGGAGGTTAACGTGTTAGCGGTAGCTTCGACGTCCGAGTCCAACGTACTCAAGAGTCCGAGGCGGCCGAGGACTCCAAGAAGAAGGGTGAAGTTGTAGACTGCGGCGTTCCGTGGTTCCCCCTCAGCATCCACCGGCAGGTTGAGGACGCCCCGGTCCGCCGCTTCCCTGGCAAGCACACCCCCTCCCGTCACGGCGACTACCTGCGCCCCTAGGTCCAATCCATGCTGGAACATGGCAAGGGTCTCTTGAGTATTCCCTGAGTAGCTGCAGGCGATCATCAAGGTCCGTTGGTTGAGAGAGAAGGGCATCCCGAACTCGCGCACTACTGTGACAGGCAAGCAACCCTGAATAGACGCCAGGTCGGCGACCAAATCACCCGCGATTGCCGACCCACCCATTCCGGCAATCACCAAGTGTTCGTACGGCCCATTCAATCCGGGGAGCGGCGTCGACGAAGCCTGCCGCCAACCCGCAAGACATTGGCGCGGTACATCGGATAACCGGCTAGCCATCCCGGACGGGTCGAGGGCGCGGTATATCTGAGGGTCATCCAGGTAGGGCAATTCGCCTCCCGGACTGGGGGTTTTCCCAGTGGACAGTGGACAGTGAACAGTGAACAGTGAACAGTAGCCAGTGGCCGCTAACCACTATACACTGGCCACTAACCACTAACCACTAACCACTAGCCACTAACCACTAACCACTATACCACTAACCACTAACCACTAACCACTAACCACTAACCACTAACCACTAACCACTAACCACTGGCACCGGCCCGAGAGAAGCCCAGGAGAATACCAGTGACCACGCATAGATTCATATGGTCCATGCTTTCTGCCCTGCTGATCGTGGCGCTGACCACTGGCTGCGGAATACAGCAGATGGCGGGACCCAGCGATACGGAACGAACTCAGCAACCTACTCAGCAAGAAGCCGCTGATCAATTCAGCCGCGTCACTGAAGTGTGGGAACTTCTGGAAGCGGAACACATCAAAGGCGATTCACTGGACGCCAAGACGTTAAGCGACGGCGCGATCCGGGGTATGCTAGAAGCCTTGGATGACCCATACGCCTCCTACCTGGACTCCCGTCAATTTGAGATTGCGAATCAGGACCTCAAAGGGTATTTTGAGGGCATCGGCGCGGAGGTTGGGCTAAGGGACGGTAAGGTAACGATCCTGGCTCCCCTTCCCGGCACGCCGGCGGAGCGTGCCGGTATCCGCCCAGGAGACGTCATCCTCGAGATCGAAGGGGAGAGCGCCGAGAACATCAGCCTGCTGGAAGCAGTTAACAAGATCCGAGGACAGAAGGGCACCCAGGTAACTCTGCTCGTTCTCCATCTCGGGGACCCCAAACCGGTCCCGATAGTGGTCACTCGGGGTGTCATCCCACTGGTTTCGGTACGGCTTAATATGCGTGAAGACCGCATCGGGCATATTAGATTGTCCGCGTTTTCCGCCAGCACCAAGAGAGAACTCCTGGAATCACTGGAGAGTTTTGAGGATTCCCGCGGCTCGGGCTTGGTGATGGACCTCCGGGACAACCCCGGCGGCCTCCTCACGTCAGTGGTGGACGTCACCAGCCAATTCCTGGATGACGGGCTGGTCCTGTACCAAATAGATGCCCATGGCAAGAGGACGGATTGGGAGGTGAAGCCGCGCGGCGAGGCCAAGGACATCCCGGTGGTGGTCCTGGTCAACCAATTTAGCGCCAGTGCAAGTGAGGTCTTCGCCGGGGCGCTCATGGACCACCAGAGAGCCAAGATAATCGGTATCAAGACCTTCGGAAAGGGCAGCGTCAACAACCTCTGGCCCCTGAACGACGGCTCGGGCATCAACTTCACGGTAGCAAACTGGTATACTCCAAATGGGTCCCTAATCGAGGGCGAGGGTATCTTCCCCGACGTCCCATTGGACCCGGTTGAAGACAGCGCCACAGACGTTCATCTAGACAGGGCGATCCAAGTCTTGCAGGCTCAAATAGCCCAGGGCAGCTAGAAAATGGCCAAGAAAAAGTCATCAAAAGCGGCAAACCACAACCCGGCCCTGGCGACCAATCGCAGGGCCTTCTACAACTATGAGATCCTGGACCGGTACGAGGCTGGCCTGGTCTTGACCGGGACGGAGATCAAGTCCATCCGCGCGGGACGCGCCGATCTCAGCGACTCTTACGCGCGGCCCCAGGATGGTGAGATGTGGTTGGTCAACGCCTATATCGCCCCTTACGGGCCGGCCAGCCAGTTCAACCACGATCCCAGGCGGCCGCGCAAGCTCTTGTTGCACCGCGACGAGATCGACCAGATGACGGCGATGGTCAGCGAAAAGGGATTGACCATAGTGGCCCTCCGCTTGATGATAAAGCACCACGTGGCCAAGGTGGAGTTGGGACTGGCGCGAGGCAAACGGCAGTACGACAAACGACAGGCCATCATCAGCCGGGAGCTGGACATGGAAGCCCGCCGGGCTGTGGGCACAGTCAGATAACAACATCAAGGGGAACGGTTTGATAAGGAGCCTTGGGGATAAGACGCCCAGAGTTGCCGACACCGCATGGATCAGCGAATTCGCCTACGTAGTGGGCGATGTGGAAATCGGAGAATACTGCAGCATTTGGCCCGGGGTTACGATCCGCGGCGACGGCGAAGGCCCCGTCTCCCTGGGTGATTATGTAAACGTCCAGGAAGGCTCGGTGGTTCACGGCTCCAACATGTTCATCGAAGACTACGTGACCGTCGGCCATTGTGTGGTGGTCCATTGCGACCGGGTGGGCGAAGGGTCCCTGTTGGGGAACAACTGCACGGTATTGACCGACGTGACCCTGGGCAAGCAGTGCCTGATCGCGGCCAACTCCGTCGTCCTCTCCGGAAGCAAGGTCCCTGACCGTTCCTTTGTTACAGGTGTACCAGGCGACGTGAAGAGAGAGATTTCAGACCGGCAGGCCGAGGCGATGCGCCACACCGCAGAGGAGCTTGTAGACCGGGCAAAGGTGTTCCGGGAGAGCGGTCTCTAGAACTCCGAGCGCTTAGCCCTCTCGAGGCGCAGATCAGGGGTAGTTGTCAGCCCAACCGCTCCGCCACCGGCAATACCCTGTCCGCCAGATGCTCCATTACCTCTACAGTCTGGTCCACGCCGTCGGCTCGGAAGTCATAGGTCAACTGGTCGATTCCCAGTTCACGGCAGTAGTAGACATCGTCCAGCACTTCCTGGGTCGTGCCGATCATCGCCCCTCCAGTGCGCACCCCTCCCCTCTCCCCGATCCCGATGTCGGTAAAGTGCAAACTCCGCTTTAGTGATATGGTGATAGATCCCGGGTCTCGACCGCTGCGCTCCGCCTCCTGGCGCAAGTAGGGCAGATGCTGGGCCACGAAGTCCGGGGTCTGGCGCGTCGTATGCCAGCAGTCGCCATAGCGGACCGTCCGCCGCAGCGCCCGGCGTGTATGGCCTCCCACCCAAATCGGAAGTGGGTCCTGGACGGGCTTGGGATAGAAGCTAATCCCGTCGAACTGGTAATACTTGCCGTGGTATTCCGGCTCGGCCTCCGTCCACAGCACCCTAAACATCTCCAGGAACTCGTCGCTCATCGGACCTCGGTCCGCATAGGGAACTCCGAGGGTGTCGAACTCCTTCTCCAGCCAGCCCACTCCCACACCGCAGATCATCCTGCCGTTGGTCAGGACATCCAGGGACGCGAACATCTTGGCCTGCACCACCGGGTTGCGGTAGGGCAGGATGATAACCGTGCTGCCCAGTTTGATGACCTCGGTGCAGGCGGATACGTATCCCAGGAGAGTCATCGTCTCCAGGAAAGGGTCTTCCGCGGGTCTCGCGAAGGAGCCGTCGGCGGTGTAAGGGTACTGGTTGGTGCCAGCGGTGGGAAGAACCACGTGGTCACCGGCAAGCACCGATTCGAAGCCCAGAGACTCGGCCCGTTGAACGAACCGCTTGAGGCTTTCTCCGCTCAGCAGGTTGGGAATACTGAGGCCGATCTGCATATTTGGCTCCTTTCATCCTGGGCGGGGTGGGAGGACTGCCAGGGAAGTATATCCTCAGCCCACCGGAGTGGTCAAAAGCGCCGGGCCGCGCTCAAAACCCGACGCAGGCTACTCCCTGGTCCTTTATGTCAGCCAGGCGTTTGGGGCCGATTCCCTGGATTCGTTCCAAGTCGTCCAGGGATGAAAAGGGCCTGAGCGCCATCATCTGCGCCGCCCTGCTCGGCCCAATGTGCTTGATTTTTTCCAGGTCTTGAGGCGTAGCAGAATTGACATCGACCTGCCTCTGGGAGCATACGCCTATCCAGGGCGGCGCGGGAACCGGCGTGAATGTGGGCGCAGGCGTAGCGGTGGAAGTCGGCGCGGGAACGGGTGTTGCCGTGGGCGCCGGGGTTGGTGAGGGCGTGACCGTCGGGGTCGGTTTGGGAGTGACCGTAGGAACGTGCGTGGGTGTTGGGCTTGGCGAGGGGTTGCGGTGGGAACGGGCGTGGGTGTGGGTAGCGGGGTGGGCATTGCTGTTGCGGTGGGAACGGGCGTGGGTGTGGGTAGCGGAGTGGGGATTGCCGTAGGCGTAGGAATGGGAGTAGGCATAGGCGATGGCATTGACGTAGGAGTGAGGTCTGGCGCCGGGCTTGGAATGGGCGTCGGGGTATCGGGGTATTCGCAGGCGCGGGCGGAGCCGGAGTGATTGTTATGGTAGGCGTTGGGGCGGGTGTGGCCGTTGGGGCGGGTGTGGCCGTTGACGCTGGCGTAACCGGCGGCGTTGGCAGAGCCGTTGTAGGAACGCCGCCGGGGGTTGGGGTCTCGACGGCGGCGATGGACGTGACGGGGACTATGGTTTTGGTGGCTCTTGACTCTCCAGGAAGTCCCGGAGCCTGGCCACCCAGTTGTTCTACGAGGCCGGTCCGAGGTTGGGTTGTGGAATCGCCCGGCCCCGGCGCACCGCAGGCCATAATGATCAACGCGGCCAACATCAGCCCCAGGACCAGGGGGCGCTTCCACCTGTTGAATTCCAGCATGTAACCTATATAGCGTTCAATCGCGCGGCAAATAGTTCCAGTGTCCGAATATATTCTGCTGCAAACCGGCCCGCAACAATCCGAGAAAATTGCGAAACTGTTTAGTTGCCGAAGGGCCAGAAGAATAATAGCGTGAATAGGATTCGTCGGCCATTCAGGGTGGGGGAATTCGGCAAATACGTTAACGGTATTCGTCCCCAATTAGCAGTCGCAAGCTCAGTTGGGTAGTTTCGCAATTTTCTCCAATCCTCTTGATTCGTAGAACTCCGCGGGCCGTTGGCCCTTTTCCGTACTGGATGTGCCAACCTTGATTATCGTGCTATAATTTGCGAGGCGGTTGGAAGGGCAGGGTTTCTAGGCGCGGGGTCAGACTGCCTGACCTACGTGGGAACTTTAATAAATACTTAGGAGGAGAACCGTGGACAAGGGAGACACTGTCGTAGACGTCGGCTTGGTCGACATCGCGATGAGCTATCGCAAAGAGCTCATGCCGGACCAAGGCCTATGCATTCAAGTCTATTCGGAAATCGACGGCAAGGACACAGAGATTCTTCGCTTCGACTGTTTTGACCAGGACCCCCATTACCACTACGGTCCGGAGAACCATAACATCCGCCTGCACCTGGACAAGACCACCGCTGGCAACCCGGTCGGCTGGACCATGGACAACATCCGCAACAAGCTACCCACGATGGTCCGCAGGTCTGGTTACGACGCGCTGGCCGACGGCCTGGAAGCCAACCCTGTCAGCACCGCCGCGCTGGACGAAGCCGAAGCCAAGGCGCGTGACCTCTCTCGCAACCAGCGGCGCACGGTCCATCACATGATGCCCGAGATGCTGGATGGGGACTGCATCGAAGTCGGCAACCTCCGGTTTGGGCTGGAGTACCGGCACCTGGCCAACGACGAAGGAATGGCCATCCACGTGCTGTCCGATGTCGCGGGTCAAGAAGTGGAACTGCTGGCCTTCGACTGCTTCGAGAAGGGCCCCCACTACCACTATGGACCACGCAATCAGGACGTACGGATCTATTGGGACGTGACCACGTCCGGAGAGACCCTGCGCTGGACCCTGGACCAGTTCAAGGCCGGCAACATCCGCAACATGATCGAGCGCGCCGGCTATCCGTCCATCGCCGCCTCGGTGGACGAACAGTTGCTCCAGGAGGAGCTGCCTGGGATCGAGGCCCGGTCCTTCAAGTTGGTCTCCCTCAACAAGGGTGGCGACCCCAAGGCCGAGCTGATGAAAGAGATCGAGTCCCTCCGCGAGAAGGTAGCCGCTCTCTAAAGCCCGCTGCCTGCAAGCGGGGTTCGCCTCAAATAGGCCCTTCCCGCATACCAAGACCCTGGTAGCCAACGGCCCCGAAGTATCGGGGCCGTTCTCTTTTCGCCCGCGCCAGCGGATTCAGGCGGCCGGGTTATGTCAACTCAGCCTGCGCCGCTTCATCATCGTGTAGCCTCCGCTGACGCTGAGGGTCTGGCCGGTGATGAAGCTTGCCGCGTCTGAGGCCAGGAACACTACAGCGTTCGCCACCTCCCGCGCCGTCGCCAACCTGCGCAGGGGATAGGCCCGTCTTGCCCTTTCTTGTACGTCGCCGGTGAAAATGTCGCGCATTTGGTTCCACATGCTTTCGCCGCTAATCGACTCGCCATCGGGCGGCACAACCAGGCCGGGGCAGACGACGTTAACGCGCAGCCCATGCCTGCCGGTCTCCCTGGCTATGGACTTGCTAAGGGCGATGCCCCCGGCCTTACAAGCCGAGTAAACCGCCTCCCTGTACTCACCCATCCGTCCGGCGTCAGAACTAAGGCAGACGATGGAGCCGGAACCCCGGTCGATCATGTGGGGTAAAACGGCGTGAACGCAATTGATCGCGCCCCAGAGGTTCACCTGCACTTCTTTCTCAAACTCTTCCCTGGGCTTGTCCATAAAGAGCCGGTCCACAGTCCAGCCGACGTTGTTCACGAGGACGTCAACACCCCCAAATTCCGCGCCTGACTGTTCGATCATGGAATCGACTAGTTGATGGTCGATGACGTCGCTCTCTATAACCTTGACCTTGCCCTCCGCGCCTTGCGCCTTGACCTCTGCGGCCACCAGTTCACCGTGGGAGACCGAAAGCTCGGCGATGGTCAGGTTGCAACCCTCGGCGCGAAGGCGTGAACGATCGCCCGGCCGATGTTGGAACCCCCTCCGGTAACAATCACGTTTTTTGCCTCTTATACCCAGTTCCATTGTCTTTACTCCTATCTGGACCGCGCTATTGACATTTCGTTACGCGATAGTCTAAATTGTGCCAGCGCTTTTCCGGTTTGATTATGGCAATGAGGCTTTGTGATATGTGTCACACACTAACTTGAAGCAGAAGAGTTAAAGTTACACAGATCCACTCGAATATCTTATATGTTTTTCGTGAACACAATACCCGGTTTCCGTAGTCTACAGTTGGAGGAACGGCCATGACGTTCACCCCGTATCGAAGATTTCATGCAACGGCGCTGTTCTCGTTATTTATCACCCTGGTGTTAATAATCGCTTGCGGCGGCACGTCCGCGCCGGACCAGCAGCAGCCCGCCGCGGCTCCGGAGCAAGCGCCCACGGCAGTACAACAGGCCGAAGCGGCGCCCACACCCCTCGCGGCCATTCCCCTGGCCCGCGCCACACTTCCACCCACAGCGCCTTCAGCCGCCGCGGCAGGCCAACAGCCGTCCGTTTCCCCCGCGGCAGAACCCACCGCGACTCCCACCCAGGAACCAATAGAGAATATCAAATACGGTGGCCACATACCGTTCAGCGATAGCGCCGTGCCCACCAGGCGGCATATCCACGAATGGGGCTACACCCACATGAAAAACGCCGGCCCCATGTTCAACGGACTGATCCAGTTTAACCCGGAGACCGAGGAGATTGGGGACCTGGTCGGCGACCTGGCTGAAAGTTGGGAACTCCTTCCCGACGGTCTGACTTACGTGTTCCGCCTGAAGGATGCCACCTGGCATGACGGAAAGCCAGTCACCTCCGAAGACGTGGTTTTCAGCATGGACAGCCTGGTCTGCCCCACGTGCTTCGACATCATGAAGGACCAGACCAGATCGTCGACGATTATGATCAAGACCTCCTACAGCCCCGGCAACTCCCGGGCCGTCGATGAGAAGACAGTTGAGGTCACCCTGAACTTCCCCGCGCCGGGATTCCTGCCAAAGATGGCAATCGCAACCCTGGTGGTCCAGCCCAAACATTCGGTCCTTGAGGAAGGCAAACTCCAGACCGTCTACGCGTCCGAGGACCTGAACGGTTCGGGCCCCTTCAAGCACCTGGGTTACACTAAGGACGTTAAAAACGAGTACGAAAAGTGGGACGGCTATTGGAAAGAGGGGTACCCCCGCATCGACGGAATGACCCACTTCATCATCAAGGACCCCACCTCCACCATCGCGGCATACAAGTCCGGACAGGTGCTGCGGCCCATAGCGATTTCTGGTCTTACGCCGCTACAAATGTTGGAGTTGCAGAAGGACCTTGAACCGACCCACAACACTTATTGGGCCGGGCCCACGGGCCTACGCGGCCTGGTGTTCAACACTACCAAGGCGCCGTTTGACGATAAGCGCGTACGGCACGCGATTAGCCTGGCCATCAACCGCCAATCCATTATTCAGACCATGAGCGGAGGAATGGAGCTTCTGGGAACTCCCCTCCCGCCGGGGCTCTGGTTCAGTTACAGCCCTGAGGAGGCGGCCCAATTCCCCGGCTTCCGCCTGCTCAACGGAGAGAAGCACCCTGAAGACATCGCCGAGGCCCAGAGGCTGATGGAGTCTGCGGGGTACCCCGACGGCTTCGACGTCGAGCTAGCCACCAGGAGTAGTGCCGGAGGGGACTATGCCGACCTCGTCTCACTGGTAGCGGAACAGCTCAAGAAACACCTGAACATCAACGCCACCCTCAAATTGTATGACAGCGCGGCCGGATACGCCCAATATGACCTGGGTAACTTCCAGTTCTTCGCCCAGGGATCGTCATTCAACCTGGCGGACCCAGACGGCGTAATGCGGCGATACCATGAAAAGACCACCTACGCCAGGTGGGCCGGTGGCGGCGCAGTGGGCCAAGGATGGGTCCCCGAAGGCGTACAAGAGCTCCACCTGCAGCAGACCCGGGAGCTGGACAAAGAGAAACGAAAGGAGTTGATCCTGAAGATCAACGACATCTTCGTGAACGACGACAACGGCTACGTTGGCCTCTATTGGTCAGTCCGCGCCATGCCCGTCGACAAACGGATCCAGGGGTTCCACATGGAACCCACTATTTACGGGGACCTCAAACACGAGCATATCTGGTGCGACCCGGCCTGCAACTAGGTCCGGGCAAGACCAAGACCTGATCCCTATTGCGGGCCAGGCCTCAAGCGCGGCCTGGCCCGCAATAGGGACGCCCATTACGCTTTATTGGCTAATCTTTTAACCAAGAACAGGGCGGAGAGATGCGCGCTTATCTGACCAAACGGGTCCTCCTGTTTTTCCCCACGCTGCTCCTGGTAACCATAGTGGTGTTCATGATCCTCCGTGTCGTGCCGGGAGACCCGGCGGTCCTGTTGCTCGCCGGGACCGGCGCCGACGCCGAGGAACAATACACCCCGGAACAGCTCGACGCATTGCGGGCCAAGCTTGGGACCGACAGGCCCATATATATCCAATATGCGGACTGGGTCTGGAAGATGCTCCGGTTGGACTTCGGCGAATCTTATTTTTTCAGGTCCCCGGTATATGACGACATCGCGGAGCGGCTGCCCGTCACGTTAGAGTTGGGTCTTCTGTCCGTGCTCCTCGCGAGCGTGGTGGCGGTACCCCTTGGGGTCTACTCTGCCATCAAGCAGGATACCGTTGGGGACTACATTTCCAGAGTGATCACCATCACCGGGATAGCGCTGCCCAACTTCTGGGTTGCGATCATGATCATCTTCTTCCTGGTGCTTACCTTCGGATATTTCCCGCCACTGGGTTACGCCAGTGTATGGGACGATCCATGGAACAACCTCCAACAGATGATATTCCCCGCCATCGCCCTTGGAACGTCCAACATGGCGTTTATCGCCAGGGTCACCCGGTCCGCCATGCTGGAAGTCCTCCACGACGACTACATCAGGACCGCCAGGGCGAAGGGACTATCCGAGCGGGTCGTGATCTTCCGGCACGCCCTCAAAAACGCCATGCTGCCCGTGGTCACGGTCTTCGGCTACGAGTTCGGAAGGCTGCTATCCGGTACGGTCATCATCGAGGTGATCTTCCTGGTTCCAGGAATGGGCAGACTGCTGGTCACCAGTATTTTCAACCGGGACTTCCCAATGATCCAGGCGGTAGTCCTGCTTATCGCGGTGATTGTGTTGGTGCTCAACGTCGTGATGGACCTGCTTTACGCCTGGCTCAATCCGAGAATCCGCTACGCATAACCAGCATCAAGACGCGCATGGAGAGTAATGAGCGTAGATAGAGCTGCCGAGGTCCTTCACGAAGAGCCAACCGTAGGTGTTCTGCGGCCCAAGCGGACCCTCAACCAAAATATCTTACACTTCATTACCCGGAAACCCCTGGGAGCTTTCGGGGCGTTTATCGCCATAGTCCTCGTTGTGGTCGCGATCTTGGCTCCTGTCCTGGCGACCCATGACCCCTACGAGAGCAGCGTGGCGCAACAGTTCGCCCCTCCGGGCGCAGAACGCTGGCTGGGAGGGGACCGGTTGGGCCGGGACATGTACAGCAGGCTGGTCTACGGCGCCAGGATATCCCTGTACGTAGGGATACTCAGCTCATTGATTGGCTCCACGATAGGCATGGTCGCCGGGGTTGCCAGTGTCCACTTTGGGGGCAAGGTTGACTTACTCGTTCAGAGGATAATCGACGCAATGATGGCGTTCCCCGGCCTTATTCTGATTCTGGCGATCATGGCCGCCCTGGGAGCATCCCTCAACAACGTGGTGCTGGCGTTGAGTATCGCGTATATACCCAGCACGGCACGGATCCTGCGTTCCCAGGCGTTGGCCATCAAGGAGATGGACTACGTGTTGGCCGCCAGCGCAGTCGGAGCGGGAAATTGGCGGATCATCATGCGCCATATCATCCCCAATTGCTTCGCCCTGTATATCGTCATCGTCACCCTGCACCTGGGCGGGGCGATCATCGCCGAAGCCGGGCTCAGCTTCCTTGGGGTAGGAACTCCGCCGAATGTGCCATCCTGGGGCGGCATGCTTAACGGAGCGGCAGCCAACGTGACGGTGGCGTGGTGGGTCGGCGTATTCCCCGGGGCCGCCATATTCGTCGTAGTATTCGCCTGGAACGTCCTGGGGGACGGCCTGCGGGACGTGCTAGACCCGAGGCTGCGGGGGACCAACGCGGCGTAGGTTAGACGCCTGACCCCGGAGATTGGGGGCCGGGCGGTTCCACCGTGGGGATGCCTCCGAACCGGAGCCGCAGCAGACCCCTGATGTCCTCGGCGGCGGTGCTGGCAACGTTTACCGTGCTAGTGGGGTCGTCGTCCCATTTCACCGGCACCGACCTGATACGGTATCCGCGCTTGGCGGCAATTAGCAGTAGCTCGGTGTCGAAGAACCAGTTGTCGTTCTTGACGTGAGGGACGATGGCCTGTGCTGCCTGCCGCATAATTGCCTTGAAGCCGCACTGAGCGTCGGGGAAACCGGGGAAAAACATCGACCTAATCATCAGATTGTAGCCCCGTGAAATAACTTCCCGCTTCAGTGACCGGGTTACCCTGGAATCCTTGCTCAACCGGCTTCCGATGGCTATGTGGTCACCTGATTCCAGGGCCTGGACCAACTGTGGGAAATGGACCAGGTCCGTCGATAAGTCCACGTCCATGTAGCTCACGATGTCCGCAGTGCTGTCCATCCAGGCGGTCCGCAAGGCCCGGCCTCTGCCTTTTTGGGGTAGATGCAGGTAGCCAACCCCGGCGTACCTTTCGCACAGCATCTCGGACACCGACCGCGTATCGTCGGTAGAGGCATTGTCTGCGATGACGACCCGCCATGGGTTCGGCAGGTTGTCCTTCAGGAAATCGGTAAGTATGAGGATGGAGCGGGGCAGGGCCTGCTCCTCATTGTATACCGGGACCACGATGTCGACGGTAGCAACCATTATTGGCTCCGGACCCCGATGACCGGAGGTATATTGGGCCGCTGGAAGCTAAACCGTTGTGGACTCAACCCCTGTGCTATCTCCACGTCATCCGCCTCGTCCCGGGATTGATGATCGAATTAAGCCATATCAGTGTCTGAAGTGCCGTACTCCGGTGAAGACCATGGCAATCCCGTACTTGTTGGCGGCTTCGATGACTTCATCGTCGCGGATCGACCCCCCGGGCTGCACGATGGCGGCAATCCCGGCCTCAGCCGCAAGATCGATGTTGTCGGGGAAGGGGAAGAAGGCGTCCGACGCCAGCACGGCCCCTTGAGACTTCTCTCCGGCAATCCGGACAGACAGGTGAACGCTCACCACGCGGTTGGGTTGCCCGGCGCCCATTCCTACCAGGGTGCGGTCCTTGGCGAACACGATGGCGTTGGACTTGATGTGTTTGCCGGCTTTCCAGGCAAAGGCCAAGTCGCTCAGCTCGCCCTCGGTGGGTTTGCGTTTGGTGACCGCCTCCCAGGCTGCGGGGTCTTCGTCTATCGCGTCTGGGGTCTGGACCAGCAGACCGCCGGTGATGGGCCTGATATCGTAGGCAAGCCCCCCTTGACCTTGGTCCACCGCCAGAATCCGCAGGTTCCTCTTTTTTTGCAGGATTTCCAACGCCTCCGGTTCGTAGCCGGGAGCAACCACGACTTCGTAGAACACCGGCCCCATAGCCTCGGCTGAGGCTGCGGTAACGGTGCGATTGAAACCCACTATACCGCCAAACGCGGAGACTGTGTCGCCTTCAAAGGCGCGGCGGTAGGCTTCGGTCTGGTCGGCATGGCTGGCGAGCCCGCAGGGGTTGGCGTGCTTGATGACGGCAACCGTGGACTCCGCAAAATCGCTAACCACTCGCCAGGCGGCGTCGGCGTCCATAAGGTTGTTGTAGGAGAGTTCCCGCCCGTGTAATTGTCTGCCGTTGGCGATCCCGCCGGACGAACCACCCGCTGGCACGTACAGGGCCCCCTGCTGATGAGGGTTCTCACCGTAACGCAGCTTGGAGACCTGCCTGAGACCGATGGCCAGGTCTGGTGTCAGAGGGTCGTCAGCGTTGGCGGTTCCGGTAAGGTATCCGGTGACGGCGGCATCGTAGGTGGCCACATGACGGAATGCCTTGGCGGCCAGGCCCCTCCGGTCGTCCAGGCTCAGTCCGCCATTGGCCAGTTTCTCTCCCACCCATTCGTAGTCGTTCGGGTCCACGACCACCGCCACCGATGGAAAGTTCTTGGCCGCCGCCCGCAGCATCGCCGGGCCCCCAATGTCGATGTTCTCCAGGGCGTCGTCCAGCGTCGCGCCCGGCCTCGTGATGGTATCCACGAAGGGGTACAAATTAACCGCCACTAGGTTGATGAGGTCCATACCGTGCTTGGCGAGCTCGTCAAGGTGGTCCTGTGAGTCCCGCCGGGCCAGCAAGCCACCGTAAATTGTGGGGTGCAGGGTCTTCACCCTGCCGTCCAGTATCTCCGGAGACCCGGTAACATCGGAGACCTGCCGCACCGGCAACCCTCCCTCCTGGGAGAGAGTGCTATGGGTCCCTCCGGTGCTTATCAACTCGAACCCGGAGGCGGCCAACTGACGGCCAAACTCTACGACTCCGCTCTTATCGTAAACGCTTAGAAGTGCTTTCAAACTGTTTCCACCCTACGTTAGGAAGTTGGACCGGGACTTTATGTAAACCGCCCCTGATAAACTGGGTCTCCTATCCATCAGAAAACGTTACCCGGTCTTCGCCGTCCATCTCGATTATATCCCCTACCACGACGGCGTCGGGCACCTTCTCCTGGACCAGCGCAAGGTTGTCGTCACTGCAAATGGCCACCATGCCCAGTCCCATGTTGAACACCCGGTACATTTCGTCCGGGCTGACGTTTCCCACACGCTGGATGAGGTCGAAGATAGGAGGCACGGGCCATGAGCCTGTCCGGAACCGGGCGCTCAGGCCGACAGGGAGGACAGGAGGGACCTTTCCCGGAATCCCGCCCCCGGTGATGTGGGCCAACCCGTTGAGCAGCCCCAAAACCGGTCCCAGCAGCGGATAGTAACACCGGTGCCGGACAAGAAGCTCTTCTCCAAGCTGGTGATTCAACTCATCGTAAAACCGGAACAGGACCGATGGGTCTTGGTCGATACCGAACACCCGGCGCACCAGGGAATACCCATTGGTGTGCAACCCGCTGGACGGTATCCCCACCAGATGGTCACCGGGCTCCACCGAGTCGCCGCTCAGGACGCCCTCGGCCTCCACGGCTCCAACCACGAAGCCGGCCAACTCCATCTCTCCCGGCCCGTACGTGCCGGGAAGTTGAGCGGTCTCGCCCCCGATCAGAGCGCACCCTACCTCTCGGCAGCCCCAGACGATGCCCCGCATGAGGGTATCCATCATCTGCGCGTCCAGATGACTGAACGCCACATAGTCCAGGAAAAAAAGTGGCTTTGCGCCGCGAGTCAAGATGTCGTTGACATTGAGGGTCACCAGGTCCTGGCCGATGGACTCGTAATGGCCGAGGTGAGAGGCGATCTGTAGCTTGGTGCCCACACCGTCGGTACTGGCTACGAGTACCGGGTTGGTGTAACCGCTCAGGCGGTATAGTCCGGCAAAGTCACCGTCGGGGTTTAGGACTTCGGGGCCGTGGGTTGCCGTTGCGAAGGCCTTGATTCTCTCTTTGAGCGACCCAATGGCATCCAGGTCGACGCCAGACGACCGGTAATCGGAAACGCTCAACTGTCCCTACCTCCCAGCATGGACCGCCCCGTTAAGGGTTGACCGGGCCCGCCCCTGAGTCCTCCAGAATAAGCTTAGTCAGCTCCAACTGGACTGGCACCGGGTATTCCCCAGTGAAACAGGCGTTGCAGAAGCCGCCCTCCGCTTCTCCGACCACCTTCATGAGTCCTTTTACACTGAGATACCCAAGACTGTCCGAACCCGCGATGGTCTGGATCTCCGCAACGGTCTTGTTGGCCGCAATCAATTCTTGACGGCTGGCCATGTCAACACCCATGTAGCAGGGGTGCATGATCGGGGGCGCGCAGACCCGAAGGTGGACTTCCTTGGCCCCCGCCCGGCGCAGCAGCCTCACCACGTGGGGCGTCGTAGTGCCGCGCACGATGCTATCGTCTACCACCACCAACCGTTGCCCAGCGATCACGTCGGCCAGGGGGTTGAACTTCTGGCTCACACCCAGGTCGCGGGTACGCTGATCGGGCTCGATGAACGTGCGGCCGACGTACCGGTTCTTGACCAACCCTTCGCTAAAGGTGATACCCGATTCGCGGGCATAGCCTACCGCGGCGGCCGTGGACGAGTCCGGTATCCCGATCACTAGGTCGGCGTCCACCGGATGTTCACGGGCCAACTGGGCGCCCAATTCCTGACGCACCAGATGCACCAATTTCCCGTCAAGGTTGCTGTCCGGCCGGGAGAAATAGATCAACTCGAAAACGCACAAAGCGCGCCGCCCCGAGTTCCGCGACCATGTGGTGGCGCGAAGCCCGCCGCCGTCTATGACTATCACTTCGCCCGGGGCCACCTCCCGGAGATACGTGGCGCCGAGATGGTCTAGGGCGCAACTTTCCGACGCTATGACCCAACCCTCTCCCATTTTGCCCAGGCAAAGAGGACGGATACCCAGGGGATCGCGGGCGGCGATCAGGGTATCTCTGGTGAGGGCAACCATCGAGTATGCACCTTCCAACTGGCGCATGCAGTGGAATACACGCTCCTCCCAGTTTCGTCCCGCGGCATTGGCAAGCAGGTAGGCAAGGACCTCGGAATCTGTGGTGGTGGTGAAAGCGCAACTCCAATCGCGCTGAAGTTGGTCTTTCAGCTGGGGCGAGTTGATGATGTTACCGTTGTTGGCGAGGGCCACCCGGCCCTGGTACCCGTCGACGAGGAGGGGTTGGGCGTTACATGCCTGGCTGCTGCCGGTGGTGGAGTAGCGGGTATGACCTATAGCGCGTTCGCCAACCAAAGCGTAGAAGTCGCGTTCACGGAAGACCTGGGTTACCAGGCCCATCTCCGTGTGAACATTGATGCCCTCGCCGTCACTTGACGCGATGCCGGCACTTTCCTGTCCGCGGTGCTGGAGGGCGAATAGGCCGAAGTAGGCTTGGAGACTAGCCTCTTCTCCCGGAGTAAAAACGCCGACGACACCGCACTCCTCTTTAGGGTGGTCAAATGCGCCGGTGAAAGGGGGAGATTCCGGTTCACTGTTCACTGCCATATCCTAAATTGCAGGATGATTCAGGTCGACAAAGCTCAATTATCCGGTCATCACGACCGGGGTCTAGACGGGCCGGTACCCAACAGAACCTGACTATAGGCCGAGAGCGTCAGCCAGAAGCCGTTTGTGAACTCGGGGTTCGCCCAGATAGTGGTAAAGGGTCCGGGACGCCGCGGTATGCAGCGTGAGCCCGTATTCGGTCATGCTGCCCACACCGGCGTGGACCTCGTGTCCAAAGTTGCACACCTCATGATAGGCGGTGCTGCCGACGGCCTTTGCCAGGTGGATGCTGTCGGTAGCTTCTCTGCCGGCATCCAACTTCCAAAGGGCTTCATACGTGGTCCAGCGGGCAGCATCAAGCTGGTTGACCAGGTTGATGATATGGTCCTGCACCCTCTGGAACCTGCCGATCGGCGTGCCGAACTGCACCCGTGTACGGCTGTATTCAACCGACATCTCGTAGACGGCCTGACACGCGCCTACCTGGTAAGCGCACAGGATGGGGATGGTGCTTGCGATCCCCTGCTGCAGTGCTTCCCATCCACCGTCGATAGTCCCGCCCAGCACGGCGGAAGAGTCTACCGCCACGTTTTCCAGCTTTACTTCTGCCAGGTTCCAGGCGAAACCTTCCAGGGGACGGACGGACACGCCGGGGGCGGAGACGGGGACGATCACGAGTCCCACTTCGTCAGTATCTTCGGACCTGGCGGCGCAAAGTAGATGTGTGCCGAACTCGGCATCAAAAACGTAGACCTTCGTGCCGTTCAACTGGACGCCGTTCCCGTTCCGGCGCGCGACGGTGTGAACATCGGCGGGAGACCAGCTATAATCGACCTCGGTAATCGCCGGTACTAGGACTCGCTCGCCGCATGCAATGGATGGCAACCATTCCTGCTTTTGATCGCCGGTCCCGCCAGCCAACATGGTGAAGGCGCTGAATACGCAGGAGCTAATGTGGGGACCCGGGACCGGGCCACGGCCGAGTTCCTCGAACATGACTCCAGCGTCGGTAAACGAGCCTCCCTCGCCGCCAAACTCCTGGGGAACCAGGATACCCATCCAGCCGGTTTCCACCAGCTTCTGCCAGGGCTCGGAGGGTACGGCGTCACCCGATTCGGCCATTTCCAGCAATACACTCTTTGGGTATTCTTGCTGGATGAACCCCCGAACCGCCGACTTCAACATCTCCTGTTCCGCGGTCAGCCCCAAGTCCATGTTTTCTTACCTCCGCTCGTGCCATTTGAAAACCGGGTTGGGATACCCGGCATCGGCCCTAAGACCCGATGCCGGACGTTTCTGTCGAATTCGCCCTAAAGCACCGGTTTAGGCCAGAGTTCCGGCCCGCTCCCTGACCTCGCGGCCTATGCCGATGCGCCGGGCCATGATCACTTTCTGAATATCGGCAGTGCCGCCGGGGTGAATAGCGACGATAGCCGAGCGCTGGTGAGACTCCATGTGTCCTTTGCCTGCCCCCCATTGCTCATCGTAGGTCAGCGCAGACGGTCCCAGTATGTCCAGGATCGCGGTGGACATGCGCAGACCCGACATCTTCCGGAAGTAGGACGCCTGGGGCCCTTCGTAAGTCAGGTTGGTCTTGCTGTGGCGCATCCAGTAGTTCCGCAGGTTGAAGAGCCTGGAGACTTCCGCTTCCATGTAAATGTCGATCAAACGGTCGCGGACGTCGGGGGCCTTGGTCAGCGGCTCGCCCTGGCGCTGGGTCTTCTTACAGTAATCGAACAGGTTGTCGACCATCCAGTTGCGCCCGATGCGGCCCCCGCTGCCGTGCTCCAACTCCAGGTGAGTGGTTGCAACCTTCCAGCCTTCGTTCTCGCCGCCGACCAAATTGAAAGCGGGCACTCTGACATTGTCGAAATAGACCGTGTTCTTGACTCCCGACCCTGCCCCCGACTCGCCGCCGGCGATGAGGAGGTCCATGGGTTGCACGGTGATGCCCGGCAGGTCCGCCGGAATCATGAACCAGCCCAGGTTCTGATGACGGGGAGCCTCGTTGTCGGTGCAGGTCAGGGTCCACATGTAGTCGCAGCCCAGGTCGCTGCCGACGAAGATCTTCTGACCGTTGATGACGTATTCGTCACCATCGCGCTCGGCCCTGGTCTTCACACTGGCGACGTCGGAACCGGCTTCCGGCTCGGTGAGAAGCTGCCAGGTGCGTATCTCGCCTTTGAAAATCTTGGGGAGGAACTCTCGCTTTTGCTCTTCGCTTCCCCAGACCATGATGGAAGCGCCCCCCAGCCGCCCACCGGAATCGTAGTAGGGAGGGATGCTGAGCCCGTGGGAGTCGACCTCTTCCTCCAGCACAACCGAGTGGTCCAGGGAGAGGCCGCCGCCGCCGTATTCTTCGGGAGCCGTGGCCCAGAGCCAGCCCTTTTCGCCAAGCCGGCGGCCCAGATCCCGCCTTAGTTCGTACTGCTCCGGACCAGACTTGGCCGAGTCCGCGGGATGGGAGATGTCCGGGGAAACGTTCTCATTGAGCCATTCCCGGACCTCATGGCGAAACTCTTCCTGCTCCTGGGTGTAGCGTGATTCGAAGTCCATGGGAGCTTCCCTCCTCTTGTCCTTGAACTGTCGGCGCGTCCAACGCGCGGCAAGTGATTCGCAACAGCCGATTCCTGGATAACGATTATGCCCCAAAGAACTGAGGGAAACAACCCGGCTCCCAACCGGCAGGCTCGAATCTGAATAGCCGTCCGGTAGTCACTGGCTCCTCAAGGCGCGGCCCGGCAGAGTGCCGGTGTGAATGCCGTTGTCTATGACCACCTGCCCATTGACAAGCACGTAGTCGATGCCCTCTGGGTATTGTTTGGGGTCTTGGAAGGTGGCTTTGGCTTCAACCCTCTCCGGTCGAATATCACAATGTCGGCCTCCATTCCGTCCCTCAAGATACCCCGGTCAGATAGACCCAACCGTTGCGCCGGCATGGCGGTCATCTTCCGCACCGCCTCTTCCAGCCGGAGGAGTCCTTCCTCGCGCACGAACTGCCCCAATCAGTGGTCAGTGGTTGGTGGCCACGGGCTACTGTCCACCATGCGTTCCAGGTCTTCCTCGATCAGCAAGCCGCAGATGGCGCCGGCCATCCTTTTCCCCTGGGCCTGGGCCAGGTCGGTCAGGGAGCGGCCTTCCCACTCCTTATTCTTGTCTGTTTTCAAGTGACTGAAGATGCAGTGGTCCAGGGTCATCCCCCACATCGGGTCAACCGAGTCGCCTATCTCGTCCCTGACTCTCCGGTCCTGTACCCGCTGCAACAGCGCAGCCGGGCCGCCAGCATGGACCCAGTATGGAAGCAAGGAATGGAGGACCGTGCTGGCCGCCGCATACGGGTATTGGTCGAAGGTTATGTCAACTTCCGTGTTGCGGCCGTCACCGGCCAGGCCGATCATACGCTGCCCGATCCCCTCGACCGGGCTATGGCAGCGGGACAGATGCACGGGAACCCCGCTCCGCCGCCCGATGTCTATGGCCTGGCGGAAAGGGTCCGGCAGCCGGTCCTCCAGGGTGTACCGGGAATGTGTAATGTGGAATCCGCCGTACTCCCGTACTGCTTCCGAGAGGGCAACCAGCTCATCGGTATCGCTGTAAGCCCCCGGCGGGCAGGTCAACCGGGCGGCGAAACCGAACGCGCCGTCTCGCATTCCCTGGGCGGCGAGTTCCCGCATGCGTTGCAGCTCCGCCTCGGTGGGCAACCGTGCCTCCCAGCCCATCGGCTCAACGCGGATGGCGGCGTGGGGACGAAGTAGACCACGTTGCAGGCCACGCGACCGTCCAGAATGTCCAAAAACTCGGCCACGCTCCCCCAGCGCACGTCCGGCGGGGGCGTCCCATTCACCGCTGCCAAGTACGTGAGAAGGTGTTCCAGGTTTGAGGGGGAAGTTGGGCATAGGACAGGCCATCCATGCCCAGGGCTTCAGTAGTCACGCCTTGGCGCAGCTTGGCGTGGTGCTCAGGTTCCCGCATCAGCATTACGTCGGAGTGGGAGTGCATGTCGATGAAGCCGGGGCATATCACCCGTTCCCCAGCGTCGATGACCCGCGCCGCGTCGACCGTCGACGTGTCGCCGCGCATCACGGATACGGTATCCCCCGTTACTCCAACGCTGGCCCGAAACCAGGTCTGTCCCGTACCGTCGATCACCCGGCCATTCCGGATTAAAATGTCAACCACATCGCCTCCTTTACCCTTCGTAGCCGAATCGGGGAAATCGCCCGAAGTGTACACACTGACCAAAGCCCTGGCAATCGCGGTCAGGCAATCTCGGTTCCGCCACTACAAGAAGTGCCGGGAACGGACACACCGCGAACAGGTATACCCACCCCTGGAATTCGGCCCTGAGCCGGAACCCAGGACTAATCCCCGTAAACCAAGGTGGCAATCCTGGAACGTTGCGGGGCACCGCCCTCCCGCTGCGCCGCTTGCCAGTGTTGCCGCATGGGTCTAATATTTGTGCAGACTGGACGGGTCTTACTTTCACCATTTTGTGCCGGTGGTAAAGGTGGTCTTTTTTATGCCGCGGGAATTGATCAACGGCTTCATGATGCACTACGAAGACTACGGCGCCGGGCATCCCCTGGTCATGGTCCACGGAGGCCTTGGCGGCGGTGACGGCTCGGCCGGAATGGTGAGGAGCCACGCCCTGCCCGTGCGGGAAATTCACCGCGCCATCTTCTACGACAGACGCGCCGCCGGACAGTCCGAGTCCCCAAAGGGCGGGTACGAGATTCCCAACCAAGTGGAAGACCTGCGGGCGCTATTGGTACACCTGGGCGTGGACCGCGCTCACGTGCTGGGCAGCTCCGCAGGCGGACCCATTGCCATGGGGTTTGCCCTGGACTATCCGCAGATGGTGGAGCGGCTGGTCCTGGTCAACACCATGAGTTACGCCAGCGAACCCGAACGGCAAGCGCGGCAGCAGGAACTCGACGCCCTGGTGTCCAAAGCCGCCGCCCAGGGCAAAGAGGCCGCCGTAGGACAAGCGTTGGAACATCGTAACCCCGGAGGGCGCGACAACCACCCGGACGAGTTCGACCGGCTCCAGACGGCCAACCTTCAGCGTTTTGAAGGAATCATCAACTCGCTCCGGGGCTACCTGGACATCGGAGACTCCATTGAGTCCCGGCTGGGTATCCTCACCCATCCCACGTTGATCGTCCACGGCGACGCCGACGCGAGGATACCCGTGGAGTGCAGCCACCGCTTGAAAGAGTTGATACCCAACTCGGAGTTGCATGTGATTCCCGGCGCGGGCCACGGACTGATGACCAACGTGCCTGAGCTTATACGGGAATTGGTGCTGGAGTTCCTGAGCCGCTCTACTCTCGACCGCCAGCCCTCCGGTTCCAGCACAGCGTAACACCAGCCCGGATTCCGGGACCTGTACCATACAAGACCTTCTGATAGGAGGATACCCATGGCCACCGTAAGCATCGACCACATCGCCATGCCGACCGAAAACGCCGAGCGTCTCATAACCTTTTACAAGAAACTCGGCTTCAAGATCAACGACGAGGATGAATGGCGCGCCGGAAACGCAAGAATCTTCTCCATCCAGATCGGTGACTCAAAGATCAACGTCCACCCGGAGGGTGTCGTCGCCAACCTGCGCGGGCCAACGGCGGTACCCGGTTGCACCGACATCTGCTTCGTGTGGGACGGTCCGGTGGAAGACTGCCAGAAGATGCTGGAAGAAGCCGGAGTCGAGGTGATTAGCGGCCCCGGCCCACGGCGCGGCGCCAGGGCCGGCGGCGGCCTGCCAGCCGTCAGCCTCTATGCCCGGGACCCGGACCAAAACCTGCTTGAATGGATGGTCTACCAGTAGCCCAGGAGTTCAAGCCCCCGAACCACGGAAAGCCAGTTGTTAGCTAACGAGGGGAGAGACTATGCCATCCATGACCGGCAAAGAAGCCCTGGCCAGGATGCTCATCGCCGAGGGAGTAACCCACATATTCGGCAACCCCGGCACGAGTGAGACTCCGCTGTTGGACGTGTTGCAGGATTTCCCGCAGATCCGATACATCCAGGTGCTTCAGGAGGGTACCGCGGTTGGCATGGCCGACGGCTATGCCCGCGCCACGGGACGCCCTGCATTCGCCAATATTCACATTGCGGGTGGCCTGGCCAACGGAATTAGCGCCCTGTACAACGCCTACAGGGGCGGGGCGCCCATTGTGTTGACCGCGGGCAACTCGGACACGAGGATGCACCTCGCGGAGCCCACGCTGTCGGGCGACCTAGTGGAGATGACCGCCCAGTACACAAAATGGAGCGCCGAAGTCCTCCATCCCTCCGACATTCCCATGGCGGTGCGCCGGGCCTTCAAGGAAGCCAAGACGCCTCCGACCGGGCCGGTGTTCCTCTCCTTCCCCTGGGACACTATGGACGAGACCGCCGACCTTGATATCGTCCCGTCCTCCCCCGGCTACTTCCGCACGCGCCCCGATACCGATGCCGTCGCTCGCGCCTCCCAGCTCCTCGCCGAGGCGGAGAACCCCATCATCGTCGTGGGCGACCGCGTGGCCCAGTCGGGCGCGATGAACGAATTGGTCAAGTTCGCGGAGACCCTGGGGGCTCGCGTCTACGCGGCTGCCTTCTCGGAGGTAAACTTCCCAACCAGCCACCCGCTTTATAGCGGCGCGTTGAACACCAGTAGCCCCGTCACTCGCCGGCTACTGGGAGGGGGAGACGTGGTGGTCGCCGTGGGAGCGAACGTCTTCTCGTCTTTCCTCTATGTCGACGAACCATTCCTGGCCCCCGAAACGAAGCTGGTGCACCTGGACAACAACCCCTGGGAGGTGGAGAAGATCTACCCCACCGAAGTGGGTATAGTCTCCGACCCCGGCGCTGGTCTCTCTGAGTTGACCGAAGCTCTGGAACAAGACATGAACGGTCCCGCGAAAGAGGCGGCCGCAACCCGGAACGCGACCCTGGCCGAAGAACGCCGCAGGGCCGACGAGAGCTACAACCGCCACCTGCAAGACCGGTGGGACAACAGCCCCATGGCCGTAGAGCGGATGATGCACGAGCTAGCCCAGGCGGCTCCGCCGGACACGATCATCGCCAACGAGGCCATCACCTCCAGCCCCGCGTTGATGCGGGAGTTTACTTTCGACGAGCCGGGGACCCTGTTCGGCATACAGGGCGGAGCCCTGGGCTGGGCGATGCCCGGCGCGTTGGGTGTCTAGTTGGCCAATCCTGGTAAGCCAGTGCTGGCGGTGGTTGGCGACGGGGCTTCCCTTTATACCGTGCAGGCTCTCTGGACCGCGGCACGGTACAACATCCCCGTCGTTTACGCCATCTGCAACAACCGTTCCTACCGCATCCTCAAGGTCAACATGGACACCTACCTGCGTCACATGCTCGAAGACCGGGAGCGGGAGAGCGAATACGTGGGCATGGACTTCGCCAACCCCCTGGACCTGGCGGCCATTGCCCAGGCGATGGGAGTGGCCAGCGAGAAGGTGGAGGACGCCCAGGCGATAGGCCCTGCATTGGCCAAAGCCTTCGCCAGCGGCAAGCCCTACCTGTTGGACGTCAGCATAGACGGCTCGCTATAGGCGTTACCCGGAGCCTCCCCCCTTCCCGGCTTCCGCCTTTTCAAGGAAGGGGGCGAGGAGTTTCGCCGCGCCCAGCAACTCGAAGCCCACCACGTCGAAACCGTCCTCGTTTCCGAAATCGACGATCAGGCTCTCGCTCTCCTCAACGGTGGAGGAAGTTGCAATTTGGCGGCCAGTCCAAATTGTCAGAATATCTACCTCGGGGTCATACCTGACTTTAAGGGTCATCTCTCACCTCGTCGAAAAAGCCTCTTTGTTGATGGTATCGTCTTGTGGCAGCAGTGTCGAAATGCGCCGTGAAAACTTCTCGATCATCCGCCGACACTGCTACCTTTAGCAAGTACCTGCGGCCCTGAATGAACGCATAGTAGTTCATGGAGCCGTGGAGTTCATCCCACTTTCTTGCGACCCAGTTTGTGAGAACATCGGATACCCATTCTTCCCCGATCCCCCGTTCCATCATCCTCTGACTAGTGTGGCTTGTAAGGACCCTTCTTCTACCATAGGCATAGGGCAAAACCATGAAACACGGGATTACGTATCCGGGTGCGTGGAGATAAAGCGGCCCGCCCTGTCCGGGTCGATATGCGGCGCCCGCACCTCGACGTTGGACTGCTCCTCCTGAAGCACCACGGTGATGCTGCTGTCTTTGTCGCCCCAGCCCCGGTTCATGGCTTGCAAGGCAATCTGTTCCGCCAGTGTTGTCATGGGCATGGGTACGTCGTACTCCCGGGCCAGTTCCGTCGCCAATGAAATGTCCTTGTAGGCCAGGTTGAGCGCAAAGCTGGCGGGTTCGTACTCACCCCGGAACATACTGCGGACGAGCCCCTCGTGTAGGACCCTCATACGGCCAAGGGAACCACGGCGCATACACTCCCAGACGGCCTCCGGCTCCACCCCAGCCTTGACCCCCAGGGTCAGCCCCTCTGCGATGGCCTGGCGTACGCTATGGCCGATCATGTTGTGGACCAGCTTGCAGATGGAACCAGCGCCAATCCCCCCGGCATAGAACACCTTGTCGCCGAAGGAATCCAGGATCGGCTTTATACTCTCGTAGACCTCCCGGTCACCCCCGACCATGACGGCCAGGTTGCCGCTGGCCGCGCCAGACTTGCCGCCGCTCACCGGAGCGTCCAACACGTGTGCGCCCTTCTGGCGGAAGATTGGCTCCAGTTCCCGGATCAACGTGGGACGGCTGGACGACAAGTCAACGTAGATGCTGCCGGGCCGAATCCCCTCCAACACTCCCCCGGGTCCGGTCACCACTGCCTCCACCTCTTTCGGACCCGGCAGTGACGTAAAGGTTACGTCGCTCAAGCTCGCAACCTCCGAGGGGGAATTGGCCAGGCTCGCGCCGCCCTCCAGCAGGGGCCTGGTCACCTCCTCGCGCAGGTCGTACACAACCATAGGATAGCCCGCTTTCTGGATGTTGAGGGACATTCCGCCCCCCATGTTGCCAAGTCCGATGAACCCTACTCTTTCCATCGTTCCTCCTTTATAAGCGCAATTGACCGGCCGGGCCGAGCGCGATTGAAGCGGGCGCAACGTGCCCCGCGTTTCCTGGGCGGATTATAAGGCTTCGTCATGGGCAACTCCATCCGCTCAGCCCGGCTCTGGCGCCCTGCGGGAGTAGCTCGCCCATCACCGCTCGATTACCATGTAACCGCTCTCCGTGACCCCTGTAACAGCAAGCCGAATCAGACCGGGAGGAACGCGCGTAGTGTCCATATATGACCGAATCGGCCAGGGATACGATGCCACCCGCCGCGCCGACCCCTACATAGCCGGACGTCTCGCCCACCATCTCTCAATGCAAGAGAGTCCGGTTGGGCTGTGGAAATACCTGGACGTCGGCTGCGGCACGGGGAACTACACCAGTGCCCTGGCCGCCAGGGGATGCGTATGGCACGGTCTCGACTTATCTCCCAGAATGATCGGCAGAGCGCGCCCGAAGAGCCAAACAATCCACTGGATCTTGGCCGGGGCTGAACACCTTCCATTTCCGGGCCGAGTATTCTCTGGAGCCGTCTGCACCCTCGCCCTGCATCACTTCGCAAATCTTGACCCCATCTTTCAAGAGGTCTACCGCGTGCTCGACAGGGGAAAGTTCGTCATCTTCACGGCTGACGCCGGCCAGATGCGGTGGTATTGGTTAAACGAGTATTTCCCCGAGTCCATGACGAGGTCTATAGACCAGATGCCCGCCATAGAAAACGTGGAGGCAAGCCTGCACCGGGCGGGCTTTTCCACCATCAAGACAGAGGCCTACGACGTTAGGCCGGACCTGGAGGATCTGTTTCTATACAGTGGCAAGCACCGGCCGCAACTGTATCTCGACGATGGATTCCGCAGGGGCATATCGACTTTCTCCAGCCTGGCAAGTCCCGGCGAAGTTGCCGAGGGCTGCCAACGGCTGGCCCAAGACATTCAGTCGGGACGGATTGCAGAGGTGGTCGAACGGTACCGCAGCAACTCGGGAGACTACCTGTTTGTCGTTGCCGCCAAGGGCGCTTGAGGACCATGCGGTTACGGGATCGGAAACACCATGAGCGGTATTTCCGTCACAGGGCCAACGGTAGTTCAGCCAGGTTCGGGGCTTAGCCTCAAATAACGGCCTGTAGTTAAGCTGATCAAAATGAACAAAGGAGGTATGAACGGCGCCAGCACTTGATACATGGCTGTCAACACGGCAACGTCGGAGGGCGAGAAAATGACTTGCCGCCAACCCCAGACTATTCCCAGGGCAAGCACAACCGATAGATCAAAGGGCAGGCGCGCCCAAATCCGCTCCTGGAGCATCGGCGCTAGGGTCCGGGCCCTGGAACCCTGGGTAACGTCCCCTCGACGTGAGAGCATCCGAATAAGGTTGACCCAGACACATATTGCCACGGCGGCCACGACTAGGATAAGGAGAAACAGACTCCAGGGGGCGCGCAAGAACGAGTAACCGTTGCCTGGACACAATTCGGATATGAGCCCCTGTCGTAGGGTGAAAAGCCGCTGTCGTAGGTTTCCCCGTGGAGGATTAATGCGATGATCGCCGGTGGGTCTTTAAAGAGCAACATAGCAATGACCCAGTCAATGGCAGCGCTCACCGCCATCACCAATAGGAAGGTACCGAGCCGGCGATTAGTGAAGATCCTCGTGCGCAAGGGCCTCACCTTTGAAGGTCTTCGGTTGCCAGGGAAATTGAGGAAGTGATGCCCGGGTTTCGTAACCAGCGCGTGGGGACTGACCGGTACAGCGCAGGCGAAGAGGTTATTCCTGCTGCCCGGACGGAGGGGTGCCCGCGCCCCGGGCCAAAGCGTCCAACTGGACGGCCACCTGGGAGCGGTAGGGCCTTACGCGGTTGGGGTGTCCCGGCAGTCCCAATCCCACCAGGAACATGACGCTCTTGCCCTGGGCGTGTGGAGAGAAGAACTCGGCGACCTCGTCATCGAAGAAGGTCATGCCCGTGGCCCCCAACCCCAGGGAGTGGGCGCATAGATACATGTTCCCGCCCATGACTCCGGCCTCCAGTTGGGCTGCCCGGTACCCCCGGTTGCCCATGCGCCGGAAGGCGTCTTCAAGGTCGGCCATGAAGAAACCCACCGCGCTGGAGTCGCCGCCCAGGGCCTGCTCGAAACAGAGATGGGCCGCGTGCTCCCGAAAGCTTCCGCTCCGGAGCGGTGTCAATTCTTGGTTCTCGACGGAGAAAAAATACGCTCCCGGTTCCAGGGATTCTACGGCGTTTACGATGAGGTAAAGGTCGTTCAGGCTACCCCGGTCCTGGAAATCCCAGCGCGCGGGCTGGGTGGCCGCAGAAAGGACCGAGTGGAACTGTGCCAGGGAGACCGGCTCGCGGGCAAAACGGCGGGTGGACGCCCGGTCGTTGATGACCGGGCCAAGGGGAGAGTCGGAATAGCCAGTTGAGGAGAGAGCGGAGACAGGAGTTCCCGCTCCCGGCTCGTGCCGTCTCTCCTGACCTAATGGGGGGGAAAAGGCTGTGGACCTCCAGGCGGCCACTTCCTCCGGCGTCTGCAAGGCGGCATCGGCGTGGGCGCGGGTCACTTCGTCATATTCGATCCGGGACACGGCCAGGTTATATGGGGGCGTTATGTCAACCAGCGATCCCGGACTGGCGGGGGCCGGAGCGCCTGGGGTCTGCGATCCGAGGGTAACGATACACAGGCCGGCCTCGTCCTGTGGGTCGATCCCCAATAACCTATCGACGTCCGCGTCTACGAAGCCCACGGATACTCTTGAAGGCAGGCCCAGAGACCGGGACACGGCCAGGAGGTTGGACAAGATTGTGCCGCAGTCCCAGAAGCAGTAGCGGTACCCTCGCGCTCTGTATTTCCAGGCGCTGCGCCATAGGTTGGCGGTGCATACAAAGCTGACGGGGGACGCGGCGACCTCCGGGTCGTTCCCCGTCAAGCGCGCCAACTCCCGGCGAAAGTCCCCCTTCCGAAGCTGACCGAGAGAGAAGTCAGCGGCTGAGAAGTGGTAGACCCCGGCCTCCAACTCCTCGATGTCCTCACACACCACGTATATGTCGATGGGGTATAGGGCACCGGCAGACGCGGCGGCGCGGTAATGGACCTCTCCAACCGACGGCAAAAACGCCTTGCGGACGAGCCCAGCGGAATAGAAGAGAAGTTGGGCCATTGCTTTAAGACCAGGGGTAGATGCGGCGGCAGGCGTACCAATCCCCCCGGCCGCCTCCAGGGCAGGCATCTCCGGCGATGGGAACTCGGAGGGCAGGGGGAACTTTGGGATGTCCTGGTAGGTCTTGTAAAGGGGCGGCTTGGTGCGCAGGTTTATGTAAGTTAGCTTGGTAGCTTCGTGGTAGTCCCTGGCGGCTTGAGAACGTGGAGATTGATGGGTGAGAAGTCCACCGAGAGACGTTACCTCGTCCCACTCGTCCTTGGTCACCGGCTGAATTGAGAGCCGCATTCCGCGGCGGACGAGAAACATGTCCTGCAGGCGTGGGTTCTGCTTGATCTCCGCCAGTGTTACCGGGCGCACGAACTCCTTATCCGCTTTTATGTCCACCATAAGCCAGGCCGGGTTATCCGGATTGCTCTTGGCGTCATAGTGCTTCTCCGTAGGGTCGAAGGCCGTAGCATCCGGGTAGGCCCCGCTCACGATAGTGGCTGTGCCAACCACCGCCAGGGGCTTGGCGGTGCTGTGATAGAAGAGCACGCCGTCGCCCACCTGCATGTCGTCGCGCATGAAGTTGCGTACCTGGTAGTTGCGAACGCCGTCCCACTCTGCGGTGCGGTCCTCTTCGTTTTGCAGGTCGGTGAAGGAGTAGGCCGTGGGTTCAGACTTAAACAGCCAATAGCGCCGCTCTGCCATCGCTGCCTCCTCTGTGAGTGGTTAGTGGTCAGTGGTCAGTGGTTAGTGGTCAGTGGCCGCCGGCTACTGTCCACTGGCTACTATCCACTGTCTGCTGGTTCACCGAATCCGGATGCCGGCGGCCTCCCGGTCGAAGCAGCCTTCTATGAGGTCGTCGCGTTCCTGGCGCAGGAGGTCCTTGCGGACGCGGAGACTGGGAGTCCTGGGCAACTCTGACCGCATCTCCAGGTACCTGGGGACCTTGAAGTAGGCCAAGTGTTCGGCGCACCAATAGAGGACTTCCTCGGGTTTGAGGTTTGAGCCGGGTGTCAACGCAACGTAGGCCTTGACCTCGTCCTCGCCCAACTCGGATGGGACGGCCAATACGGCGCAGTCCAGGACTTCCGCGTGACGCTTGATGACATCCTCCACTTCCTGGGAGGAGATGTTCTCGCCCCGGCGGCGGATGATGTCCTTTTTCCGGTCCACGAAGTAGAGGAAGCCATCTTCGTCCAGCCATCCCAGGTCGCCGGTGTACAACCAGCCGTCGCGCAGTGTCTGCCGGGTCTGTTCCTCGTTGTTCCAGTAACCGGGTGTCACGGCGGGGTTGGCAACCGTGATTTCGCCCACGGTATTGACGCCCATGGCTTCGCCGGTCTCGGGGTCCGATATGCGAACCTGGTTCAAGAAGCGGGAGTCGGGGTGGAGGCGGGCCTGCCCGGAGGAGCCGGAACGCCGGTCCTGGCCGATCTTTTCAATCGTACCGTAGCAAGTCTCGGTCATGCCGAAACCAACGATAATATCGGTCCCAAACCGTTCCTGAAACTCGGCCAGAAACTCGGGAGAGAAGGCAGGTGAGCCGTAGAACAACCGGACACGGTTGTCCCGGTCTGTGGGGGACTCTGGGTTTTTGGCCAACACGGGCATCATCATGCCGATGAAATTGACCACCGTAGCGTCAGCCGTTCTGACCTGGTCCCAAAACCGGGAAGCGCTGAAACGGTCTACCACCACCAGCGTGGCGCCTGCCGCCAGGGCGCCCATGGTTGAATAGTATTGGACGTTGGCGTGGAAGTAGGGCAGGCAGGTGAAGAACCGGTCTTCGGGACTGGCCTGGGTCCAGTTGGCGAAGCCCTGTCCGGCGGCCACGTACATCTTGTGGGTAACCATGACCCCCTTGGGGTTGCCGGTGGTGCCCGAAGTGTAGACCAGCATGGAAACGTCGGACGGGGAGACCTTGGGTGTGCTCTGGAGAGGCGGCGCGGCGGCGAGAGCATCCGAGAACCTGGCCCACCCTTCGGGCGCGTCCCCATCTCCCACTAATAGCCTGTGCCGGATGCCGGGCGCAAGGTCCGCGGCTTGTCCGCCGATGTCCGCCAAGCTCGAATCCACCACCACCGCGCAGGCCCCGGCGTCGTTGAGGATATATGCCGTCTCGTCGCGTTTGTAGGCGGTGTTGATGGGGACTCCGATAGCCCCTATCGAGGATAGTCCAAACCAACAGAACAGGTATTCCAGGCAGTTGGGCATGAACAAGCAGACCCGGTCCCCGTGGCTTACGCCGAGGCCCTGGAACAGGGATGCGGTGGACTTTACCGACTCCTCGAACTCCCCGTAGGTGAGCTTCTGCCCGTGTATCTCGACGAACACTTTTCCGGGGTCTCGTTGGACGACGCCCCGGAGAAACTCGGCCAAGTCCATCTCCCACATGGGCTGTTGGGGGTCGTCTGTTCCTGTAATTTCACTCATGTCGCAAACCACTCCAGCGAACCCAAACCTACCATGTACCCAGCCCGTGGTCAACGGCTGTATGCATTCCGTTCCAAGGCCATTTTCAAGTCAATTCCGCCTCGTCTTACGGGCGTGATTGAAAGTGTCTGGCCAATTCCGCCAAGCACGCTAACAGTCGTAGCTATTTTCCGTGCAAGCTCCCGTCCGGGTTGACACTCCCAGACGCCAATATTAAGCTGAAAACCCGCTGAAGAGAGGTCCCGTACCGGCCATGCCAGAATCAGTAGACCCACAACGATTGCGATTAACCGGCGAAGCGTCGGCACATGGAGTGTTGCTGGGCTTCCGCTGCCTCGACTGCGGAGTCACGGTGTTCGGGCCGTGCGCCTTCTGCCAGAGCTGCACGTCGGACCAATTGGAGCCGGTGGAGCTCAGCAGCACGGGCGTGTTGTATAGCTTCACCGTTGTGCGTGTACCTCCCGCCGGTTGGCCCGGACCGGTGCCCTACGTGCTGGGACAGGTGGAACTACCGGACGGACCCCAGGTCCTCGCCGAAGTGATCGAATGCGATCACGACCAGATCAACATCGGTATGCCGGTGGAACTCACCCTACAGTTGGTCCCGTCCGAGAGCGGCGGACAGGACAAGTTCGTATACAAATGGCGTCCCGCCCGGATCTGACAGCAATGGAACAAACGAGTAGAGGTTAGACCCTTGGACCGGTTACGCACTGGACGCGAAGTCGTTGTCGCGGGCGTGGGCCTGCATCCCTTCGGAAGATTTCCCGAGAAAGACCTGGCCACTTTGGCCGTCGATGCCGTCGTGCCCGCCCTGAATGACGCCGGGGTCCGCTGGAAGGACATACCCATCGCCTATTTCGGCCATGTCTACTACCATGGGATGTCAGTCGGCGAGACGGCCCTGGGGAAGCTGGGGCTAACCGGGGTCCCAATCATCAACGTCGAGAACGCCTGCTCCAGCGGCTCGACCGCCTTCTGGCAAGCCTATTGGGGCATTTCGTCGGGCCTATACGACCTAGCCCTCGCCTTTGGAGCGGAGAAAGTGCCGCGCGGCCCGGTCACCGTCACCGCGGAGGATAGCCCCGACAGGTACATCGGCGGCGATCACATGATGGCCGGATACGCACTTCGTATGCGCCGCTACATGGAGGACACAGGCGCGTCCGCGTCGTCCCTGGCCCAGGTGGCGGTCAAGGCCAGGCAGAACGCATCCCTTAACCCCTTCGCCCACCGGAACACGGCTTACACCCTTGAGGAGGTGTTGGAGTCCAGGCTAATCGCCGACCCATTGACCCTTTATCAGTGCTGCCCCACCAGCGAGGGGGCCGCGGCGGCGGTCTTGTGCGCCAGAGACTCGCTGGGAAGATACGGGATCGACGAGCCCAGGGCGGTGACCGTGGCCTCCGCTACTCTCAGTTCAGGCAGCTACAACGGCCGTGGCAGTGACCACTCGGCCTTCAGCCCATACCGCACCGAGCCCGGTGCGCTGCAAGCCTACGAGATGGCCGGTTTGGGACCCGAGGACGTGGACCTGGTGCAGGTGCATGACGCCGCGACCATCGGGGAACTTCAGCAACTGGAGTCCCTTCACCTCGTGCCCTTCGGAGAAGCCTGGAAGGCCACGGAGGATGGACGCACGGCCCTGACCGGAGACATTCCCACCAACACCGACGGGGGCTTGCTGGCCATGGGTCACCCTTTCGGCGCGACAGGGGTCCGGATGGTGCATGAAACGGCGACCCAACTCAGGGGAGAGGCCGGGCCCAGGCAGGTGAAGGGGGCGAGAGTCGGCTTGGCCCAATGTTCAGGCGCCGGTGACGTCACCACCGTGATCATCCTGTCGAAGTAGTCGGGACGTGCCCACATACATGATACTGGCTGCCATGAAAGGACGCTTTGTGTCCGAACACGGCAACCTCTACGACAACTTCCAGATGATGGGCTACGTGGAGGCCGCGGGACCGGCCGAGGCGGTCACGGAGTTCTTCGACCAGACACCTTACCCCATCCGCTGGGAAGACGTGGAGTACATGTGGGCCGAACTTCTAGCGGAACTGGGCCCCAACGCTCACTACGGAGATTACGAGCGCATCTACATCGACTCGCTGCGCCGGCGCTGGGAGCCCAGCAACGGTTAGGTCTTCCGGTCAGGCGTTCTTAGTAGTCCTTGGCGAATTCCCGCAGGGTCGAGAAGTCGGCCCTGAAACCTTCGGTGAGCGCCCTGCGGTCGGTGCCGTGCAGCACGAACCGCGCCCCCTGGCCGATCCAGTAAGTCGAGAGGTCCGGGGTCTGGTGATGGACCAAGGTTGCGATGCCGTGGGCCTCGGCCTTGTCGATGATCCCCTTGACGGTGTTCTGGTATTCGGGCCGGTCGTACTGGTCGGGGAAACCCAGTGAAATGCTCATGTCGTTGGGGCCGACAAATATGCCGTCGATGCCGGGGACATGCAGGATTTCGTCCAGCACGTTGACCGCGGCGACGCTCTCGATGCCGATGATGCAGACGCTGTTCTTGTTCCTCTCCTCCAGGTATGCTCTGGAAGCATCGCTGATATGCTCCCCGGAGTCGACCACGCGGCGCACTGCCTCGCCTTTTAGGGGGCGCCACTTGGCGGCGGCCACGACCTCTTTGACCTCTTCCACCGTCTCGCAGTAGGGCGCGAGGATTCCCTGGGCCCCGGCGTCCATCACCATCGTCACGTAGTGGGAATCCGGGATGGGGATGCGGACGATGGGTACGATGCTGGAGGTGTTCAGCATGGTAAGGTAGTCGGCCAACTCACCGCGGCTGCGAGGGCCGTGCTCGGTGTCGATGACCACGTAGTCGAGTCCCACGCCGTCCAGGACAGGAATCCAGCGGGTGCTGCGTCCGATGCTCAGCATGGTGCCAAACACCCTGCCGCCGGACTTCAAAGTAGACTTCAGCTCTGCTCCGTTCATGGCTCGTTCCTCGCTTGCGTTCAGCTATTAAGGTTTGGTCGTGACCACCATTTGGCAGAACCTGGCGGTGGTGACCAGATCGGGAATTACCACGTATTCGTTGACCGTGTGCATCTCGTTAGTGGACATGCCCACCACCACGCAGTCGATACCGTGTAGGCGCATGGCGTTGGCATCGGTGCCTCCCCCCGAGGGCTTGATGTCGGGGATGAGACTCAGGTCTCCCATGACACGGGTGACGAGCTTGACGATCTCGTCTTCGGGGTCGAGATTGTACATGTGGAACATTACTTCCAGGTCTTCCTGGATGGTGGCGTCCCTGTAACGCTGCCTCGCCTGTTCCAGGGTCGTGGAAACCTGGACCCTCAGCAGGTCCAGGGTTTCGGTATTGCGGCTGCGGAACTCGCCGCCGAAAGTGGCCTCGGCGGGTACCGCGTTCCTCACCGAGCCACCCGAGATGAGGCCAACGTTGAACGTGGTCTCCTCGTCCAGCCTCCCCTGGGGAAGCTCGTTGATGATGTCGGTCGCGATCCTGATGGCGGAGAGCCCTTTTTCCGGCTCGACACCGGCGTGGGCGGCCCGGCCTTTGACCTCGACGTCGAAGCGTACGTAGGTAGGCGAGGCCCCGGTAATGGTGTTGACCGGTCCGTTGCCGTCAAACACCACCGAGTCCTTGGCCTTGATCATCGAGTAGTCCAGGTTGGCCGCGCCCACCAGCCCGATCTCCTCGCCGCGCGTAAACACCACCTGGACGGGCCGGCGTGACAGACCTTCGCTGGAGACTGACTCCAGGCCCTCCAGGATCGCAGCCACGCCCGCTTTGCAGTCGCCTCCCAGAATCGTGGTGCCGTCGGAAGTGACCCGGTCGCCTTGAATGCGCGGCTTGATGCCGCGTCCCGGCTCCACGGTGTCCATGTGGGCGGAGAGCAGTAGGGGCTCGTCGCCCTCTTCGGAGGCGATGACGTTGCCATGGGCGTCGCGGGCTACCTGGAACCCCAAATCGCCCAGGCGGCCCTCCAAATACCGGGCAACCTCTTCCTCCTCATCGGAGGGGCTATCAATCTGCACCAACTCGCAAAAGGACTTGATCAGCCGCTCTTGGTCTACCATTCCTACCCCCTGAGCCACACATAGAGATTTCAAGCTATGGGGCTGCCTCCGCGGGTCAACAAATGGCCCCGCCAGCGGCCCCGCACATTATACAACAACGGTGGAGCAGGGGATTGGTCTCTACTACTTTCGACAGCGCATAAGTTTCGTCTTGAGCGAGGGCCGCGCCTATCCAGTGGAAATCCTCGACCATCACTGAGTCTGGACTGTGAGGTTGGGAGATCATGACATCAAAAGAAGAGAGACCAAGAAGGCTCTCTCCCATACATCCGGGAGAAGTCCTCAACGAAGATTTCCCGGGCCCGCTGAACATCACCCAATACCGGCTGGCGAAATCCACCGGCGTCGATCCAAAGGCCTGGCTGAGGAGCCACGCCGTCCCAGGGGTGATCCCTCGCTTGCCTCGAATAACGCCATTGACCCGGCCGACGGGGACCTCGATGTGTTTCGCCAGCCGTGACTGGGTTATCCCAAATGGGGTGAGAAATTCATCCAGCAGAATCTCACCTGGGTGTGGCGGATTTGGGGGAGAATTGTTTGGTAGCGCGTGCGGGATTCGAACCCGCGATCTCCGCCTTGAGAGGGCGGTGTCCTGGGCCTCTAGACGAACGCGCCACGCATCGGGGTGGTCCGAGGTGTCTGGCCCTTGGGGCGGACTTCATCGTATCAAACCCGAAATCGCTTGTAAACTGCGCAAGAACTAACGACTCCGAATGGTGTGGCCCGAAGGGAGGAGAAGCAACGCAGTCCTATTGCTGGGAGTAAAGGAACTCCACCAAGGCATTGACCTCGTCGTCAGTCAAATTCAATCCCTGGATGAGAACGGTGGTCATCAGACCCGCCGTAGCCCTTTCCACACCTGGGGCGATGTAGGACTCCGAGTCCAGGATCGATTCGGTGATGTACTCTCGTGCCGTGTAGCCTTCTATCCGGGTAGCCGCATCGGCGCCGATGAAGGACAAGTCCGGACCCAGCAGACCTTCAGACACTCCCTGTATCGTGTGGCAAGTGAGACAGGTCCCCTTGTTAAGGAACAGTTCCCGGCCCTGGTCGGCCAGGGCTTCATCGAAGTCAACGTCGACGGGCTCACGGGTGGGGAAAATATCAACCATGTCTGGGAAATCAACGGGCGCCAGGGTAGAAGTAGGAGCTGGTGTGGGCTCGAGGACCGACGACTCGGCCGTCCCACAAGCGGTGCCCAGGGCTATCAAGGTCACGATCAGACCCGCCATTAAAACCGCTGCTCGATTCACCACTCCTCCTCCGGCAAGAGCCTTGTGCCGGTTGTTATCTTTATCACAATGTAAGGGAACGCGTCAAGGAATCTCGTCGGATTACGGCAGTGCCGGTGCTTCATTATTTCTGCGACATTTTTGCGACGTGATGGCTAATGGGGTAGCTGCACCCACGAGGCAATCCCCCTGGGACGGCTTTGCGTCCCGGATAGTCTCCTTGGGGTCCGTCAGTTGGAGCTTTAGCGACAACGGCATCGTCTAACTGAGAGTCGTGCACGGGGCGCGGGTCTCGGAAGCCGCGGCTTAATTGGAGTGGGATGGGGGATTATTTCTTACCGGCTGTTTACTAGAGCGGGATCAGAGGCCGCACGGACCTACTGCTGGTAGTAAAGAAACACCGCCAGGGCCTTAACCTCGTCCTCAGTTAGGTGCCTCGTGAGGGCTTCGGTCATAAGGTTTTTGGGATAACCCTCGACGATGTATGCGTTGGGTTGCCGGATTGATTCGATGATATACTCTTCCGCTGAATAACCGGGAATCCTGGCCGCCGCGGTAATCCCAATAGAGGTTAATTCCGGGCCGATGCCAGCCTCGGAGACTCCTTCTATGGTGTGGCAGGTAACACAGGCGCCCTCGCCCAGGAATATCTCCATACCCCGCGCCACCTCTGGGGGCTCGGGCTCGCGCGTGGGAGGAGGCGTCGCCGGGACTATGGGAACGAATTGGACCGGCGGCACCGTGGACGTGGGGGCTGGGGTAGGATTGTGCTTGAGGTCCGCAGCCTCTCCGCATGCGCTCACGAGGGTCATCAGGAGTACGACCAGTCCCGCCATAAGGACCGATGATCGATTCACCAATCCGCCTCCCGTGAGAGACTTGTGCCGTTTGTTATTTCTATCACAAAGTATGGCCGGGCGTCAAAGAAGCACGCGGCACTCCCGGGGTCTTTCGATTATGTGGACCAAGGACGCTTAGGCGCCGCTACTACCCCATCCGTCATTCCGGCTCCTGTATCCGGTACGGGGCAGGCTATGAGACGGGATCCAGGAACCCTTCCTTGTAATAACGTTCAGATCCTGAGAATTTCCGGGTTCCAGCTTTCGGTGGAACGACGATGGAGCCGGTCGCGGTCATAATCGAAAGGCCCTGGCGGCACTCCGCTCCTGGATCCGGAGAAATTAGTCTGAGCATGAGTCCATCTATGATTATGTAATATAAGGGGGAAAACTTGGATATTGGAAAATTCCCGGCGGAGTTGTTGGGTCGGGTCCTGGCTCGCAACAACATCACCGACCCCAGGGTGCTGATGGGGCCAAGAATAGGTGAGGATGCAGCAGTCCTCGACATGGGGGAGAGGTTGCTGGTGGCCGCCAGCGACCCGGTGACATTTGCCGCTGACCAGATCGGCTGGTACGCGGTCCAGGTCAACGCCAACGACCTGGCCTGCCGGGGCGCCGAGCCTCTATGGTTCCTCGCGACGCTGCTGGTCCCGGAAAGTTTCTCTGAACTCGACGCCGAGTCGGTCTTCGGCCAGGTCCTCGAAGCATGCCGGACCCTGGGAGTTTCCCTGATCGGCGGCCACAGTGAGGTGACCTACGGCATAGACCGGCCCATCGTGGTGGGTACGATGTTGGGGGAGGTCGAGCGGGACCGGCTGGTGGTTACCGGAGGGGCGCGAGAGGGTGACAGCGTCGTGGTTACCAAGGGTATCGCAATCGAGGGCTCTGCCATCCTGGCGCGGGAGCGGGCGGAAGCGTTACTCCAGGCCGGGGTCTCCCAGCGGGACATCGACACCGCCGCTCGTTGGATTAGCGACCCGGGTATAAGTGTGCTCGCCGACGCCAGGGCCGCGTGCCGGGCTGCGGTGGATGTACATTCCCTGCATGACGTCACCGAAGGCGGACTGGTCACATCCTTGAGGGAGGTGGCCCAGGCTTCCGGACTGGGCATCGCTATAGAGGAAGGGGCGATTCCGGTATTACCCGAGTGTAGCGCCATTTGCCAGGCCTTGGGCATCGATCCCCTGGGATTGCTCGGCTCCGGGGCACTTCTGGTGACGTTGCCCCCATCCAATGTACCGGCGCTGCAAAATGCACTGGAGCAGGCCGGGACCGACGGTTGGGAGATCGGGATGATGATCGACGCGGAAGAGGGGATGCAGATGATCGGCTACGAGGGAGAAGTACCGTTACCCGAGTTCCCCAGGGACGAACTGGCGCGGTACTTCTCCCTCGTGTAACCGCCGGAGGTTCCCACGCTCCGGACGCTCAGAAGTGTACGAGTGTACTACCCTTCTAAGTACACTTTTAGTGCCTGTTGAAGTTGCGGAATCGTCGTGTTGGCCCCGCTAACTGTAATCGCTACACTTTTACCCGCGAGTTGTTCTTTACACTTTAAGGCTCCTGCCAGGGCCGCCGCTCCAGCCCCTTCGGCAAGGGTGTGGGCCTTCTCTACAAGCATCCCCATCGCGCGGCGTATCTCGTCGTCGCTGACCAGGACGAAGTCGTCCAATAGCCTGGCCAATATGGACTGGGGCAGTTCGTAACCCGTCTTGGTGGCCAGTCCCTCGGCGAAGGTTTCCACCGGCGCTTCGACCGCGTGGCCTTGTTTCCAGTAAAGGTACGCGCCCTGGGCCGCCTCCGCTTGTACCGCTATGACCCTGATGCTGGAATCGATCCCCTTGGCGGCGATACACGTCCCCGAGGCCGTGCTGCCGCCGCCCAGGGGCACGATCAATACATCCACCTCCGGCAGATCCTCGATTACTTCCAGTGCCTGGGTACCCACTCCGGATATCAGAAGAGGCTCGTTGGCCGGATGCACGTACCGGTAACCTTCTTCGGCGGCAAGGCGCTCGCAGTGGTCCCTGGCCTCGTCGAAGTTGTTTCCGTGAAAGACCAATTCCGCGCCCAGGGACTTCATCATGGCGACTTTCAAGGGGTTGGCGTCCTCGGGCAGGGCGATAAGGGCGCGCGCCCCGAACTGGCGGCAGGCGCTGGCGATGGACTGGCCGTGGTTGCCGGTGGATGCCGTGATCAGGCCGCGGCTTCGTTCCTCCGCGCTCATGCGGGCCAGCAAGTTGATACCGCCCCTGGCCTTGAACGCTCCCAAAGGAAGGTGTTCGTCATGCTTCAGGTACACCTGGGCGCCCAGAGCGTCGCTCAACCCCGGAGAAAATTGGAGAGGTGTACGAGGAAGATAGGGTGCGATGGTCTTCTTTGCCCTGTACACGTCCCGGAGAGTGGGTTCTTGCATATGAGACCTCCGTTAATTCGGTTCTCGGTCCAGATTAGGGTAGCCGGAAATTGGGCGTCAACTTTCCGCAGGGTATCCACATGTGCCGCAAGTTATACCGGGGCTGTCAGGGACCGCCGGCCGGCCCCTGTTCGACCCGGGGCTGATCGCCTTTCCGTGACTGGGCGCGGACCGCCCGGATGCGCCGCCACAGGAACCAGCAGACCGCCGCCGCGATCATCAGAAGGACCGGGAGGTCGAACGGCCGCATCACCGCGCGTAGCTGCTCCCAATTCTCGCCCAGAACGTAGCCGCCGTAGGCCAGACCCAGGCTCCACGGGAATGACCCCGCGAATGTGTACACGCTGAACTTCCAGAGGTCCATCCGCGCCAACCCGGCGGGTACGCTAATGAAGGTGCGCACCACCGGGAGCAGGCGGGCGAGGAACACCGCCCACTCGCCGTACCTGGAAAACCAGGCCTCGGCCCGCTCCACTTCTTCGGGGGTGATTAGTACATATTTACCGTACTTGAGAAGCAGTGGCCGCCCGGCCTTCAAACTGACCCAATATGCCACCCACGAACCCAGCAAGTTTCCCAATGCTCCGTAGAAACCCGCCAGCAAGAGGTACCATGCCGGCCTTCCCTCCGCCTGGACCAGCAACCAGCCGGCGAGAGGCATAATAAGCTCGCTGGGAAAGGGGATAGCCGCGCTTTCGACGGCCATCATCACGACTACGCCCGGCCACCCAATCGCCTGATACACCATGGTCATGATGTCCAGCAGATAGTGTTCCACCACTAGGAAAAGGTGCTCTATGGCGTTCATGCGGGCGAGTGTATCAGCGGGCCGCCGAAAGGGTCAAAGCAGCGTGGTTGCCGGGACAGTGTGAATTGGTATGTTCTAGTTTTTTCTTATATTTCACCAATAAACATTTAAGCGAAGTATTGACAGGCAGATTAGCACGTGCTAATGTGTAACCACCTCGGTACACCAAAAGTCCACCAAAGTACACAGGAGATACACCGAGAGTCCACCAAAGTACACAGGAGGTACGCCTTGGCTAGGAAAACAAAGCTGATGCAACGGGTGGAGGATGAGTTTCAGAGGCCATTGGAGCGGCTTTTGCCGGAAATGGTCAATGAAGTGGGGCTGTCGGGGACCGCTGAGGAATTGAGAGTCAGCAAGGCAACACTGGGATATTGGCTGCTTAAGTTGGGTATAAATGTACGGCGTGTGGCGTTGGCCCCGGGTGAAACTTTGGAGGTCAAGCGGATCAGTTAGAACCGTTTGATTTCGTCGACGTCAGGAGATGACTCAAGATGGACTATATTTCGCAGTACTCAGGCCTGTCCCGGCTTTTGGACCTCAACAACCAGGTCCACGACCTCGAGAGGCAGATCCTTCAGGAGCCAGTCCCGCTAGCGGCAGCGGTGCGTAACGCCGGTGAGGATTCACCTTCTCTCAGTCAGATCGCATCGATGCAGGAAGAGATCGATCAGGGATGCAGGGCCAGCCTGGTGACTTGCTGGCTGGCCCTGCCAGACTAACAACCGGGGACCGGAACTTCAGGACCCGCCGCGCCGCTGCTCCACCCGGCTCTGGCGTTACGCCAGGTGACCGGGGAAAATGAGCAACTGTACGGCGGGTCCTGTATTTTTCGCGGATTTTTCTTAAGTTATCGAACAGTTGTTCGTTATATTAGGCCGACGAAAAATCAAGGCTCTGTAAGCCGATTTAAGGCCCTTGTTTTCGAAAACCCGGTCTTGGGGACGGCGAGGGGCAGAATTCCCCCATTCGCCGTCCCGCGGACTACCCCTGGAAGATGTCTTCCGGCAGAAATGCCGAGACGGTGACGTTGGGTAGGTCCACAATGTTGCTCACCTTAAGGTCAACCGCCACGCTACAGATAATGTAGGCTTGCTCCCGGCTCCACCCCCGTTCCTGCAGCAACTCGATCATGTTGACCAGGGCGTTGCGGGCGGCCAGCGTCAGGTCTTCCCCTTCCTGGGTGCCGTCGTCCCGGATGGGAAATCCCATGGTGGCGATGAAGTTCCGTGGCGCGGCCCATTCCGGCGGTAGAAAGTAGCCTGGGTGGGCAAAACGGGGCATACGAATGTTATGTCGCGCCGCCTCCCCCTCGTGTATATGGAACCGCACAACGGCTGTGGCTCCCATCTCGATGGCGGTGATGCAACACTCCGAATCGCCCTGGGCGAAATGCCCGTCTCCCGCCGAATATAACGCCCCCTCCACGTTCACCGGAATCAGCAGCCGGGAACCCTTGGTCAATTGCTTGGCGTCCACGTTGCCGCAGTTTTCCCGGGGCGGCAGAGTCCTCAACCCTTGATGGGCTACGGGGCCCCCCGCCGGGACAGCGTCTTCAGGATCGGGCGGCGCCGCGGTCCCTCCCCTGCTGACCAGTTCCGCCTCCCGCCGGGTCCATTCCTCCAGTTGCTGCCGCGACGGAGCGATCCCCGCAGTGCCCATGAACGAACCGTTTGGGATCCTCACCCCTGGAAGCTGCGGGGAGGTCGCCCAACCGTCGCTAATCTCCCAGTGGGCCAGATAAGGTTCGGTGAAGATGTCCCGCAAGAACCCCGCACCCGGCCGGTTGCGGGTCCAGCCACGAGGTTGGGGGATGATGTCCACGTACTCGATCTCCAAGAGGTCTCCCGGCCTGGCCCCATTTATGTAAACCGGGCCGGTCAACGGGTGGGCCACCTTGGCGTCCAGCCCATCCAGGTCGTTGACCGTCATGTGAGGCTTGATCTGCTCGTCGGACGCGTCGCGCGTCTCCAGCAAGACATCCTCCCCCGCATCCACTTCGACCACGGGAAGGATATCCGGGTGCCACCGGTTATGGCCATTGGCGGGTTCCTCCTTGAGCCGCTTGCTGCGGTCTATCTCTATGCTCTTCATCGGCGTCGGCTACTCCTCACATTGACAGGCTATCCGGGTGGACTCCCGCTATCTTAGGAGCGACGGACGATAGCGGCAGCCACTCCTCTCAGGGCGTTGCAGATGGCTATTGCTGATATGACCACCGCTCTGGCCAGCACTGCGATCAGGTTGAACCACAGGCTGCCCGTCCTTTCTCCCCTCTGTCTCTGGACCTTCCGGTATTCCCAGGGTGGCTTAGGCGATTTCCGCTTCCACAGCCCTCTCCGCTTGGCCCTGGCGTCGGATTCCGCCCGCGTGTATTGGTACCTGTCGCGGGCTGACAGCATGTAGCAGAGGGCGTGTCCAGACTCACCATCTGATGGTTGTACGATTTCTCCCGCCCGCTCTTCCGATGGTATATGAGGCCTACGGTGCGGCCGTACCGGTCCTTCCCTGACTGTTCCAGCCGGACATTCTTCCCGGACCCGATGATGCGTTTCAGGTGCTTCGTGGACTCCGGGCCGCCAGTCTGGGAGCTTTCGGGCGCGTCTATCCCGTATAGGCGGACCCGTTCCTTCCGTCCGTTGCGGAACAGACCGGGCTTGGTCTGTACCTCCACGGTGTCTCCGTCTATGACCCGGGTCACGTTGACCGTTTGCTTCTGTCGCACTCTTGGCGGTTCCCGTAGCCACGCCTTTTACATTACAAAGACCAGCTATCCGGGGCTTCCGGCGTGGGCATTGGCCGGATCATTACCTCAATCAAGGCGGCCTGGCCGGACTCGGTGGCCTGGATGCAACGCCGCAAGGCCGGCGTGATCTCGTTGGGGTCCTCTACGCGCTCCGAATAAGCGCCGAGACCCTGGGCAACCATGCTAAAGTTGCCTCCCAACTCCGCCATCGCGGGCGGCGCGGCATTGGGGCGTTCCATCGCCATGAGTCCGCCGCCGGTGCCTCCGTTGTTGAGCAGCACGGTCAGGGTGGGCAGTCCCATTCTCACCGATGTCTCGACCTCCATCCCAACCATTCCGAATGAGGCGTCGCCTATGACATGGAACACCAGGTGGTCCTGCCGTCCCAGCTTCGCTCCCACGGTTGCCCCCATGGACCAGCCCATAGCCGCCATGCCTCCCATCCCGACATAGCTCCGAGGCTTGGTCGCGACCCAGAAGGGAGAGAGGTAACCGCGGCTGCCACCGGCGTCATGGATCGCTACGGTACGGTCCAGGTCCACGATCTTCATCAAATCCTGGACCACTCTATAGCCGTTGGTCGGAGTCGAAGTGTCGTTGAATACCGATTCCCATTCGCCCAACCACTTGGCCTTGGCCTGTTGGATTTCAGCCACCACCTCTTCCTTGATTCCGCCCCGGCCCGGACCCAACCTGTCCCGCACCGCTTCGATGAGGCTCTGCAACGCCAGCTTGGCGTCTGCCAATACCGGCACGTCCGCCGGGTAGATCTTGTTCAGGTCTTCCGGGTCGGCGTTGACGTGAATCAGCTTCACGCCGGGGGGAATCGGACGGCCATCGGTCCCGTTGGGCAGTCTAAACGAGTTGCCAACGGCCAGCACCGCGTCGGCCTTCCTATTGATGTGCAGGGCCTGCCCGGAGGCATACTTGCTGCGGGGGTAGACTCCTCCGCCCAGGGACAGGGGATTGTTCTCGGGAAACGCGCCCTTCCCGACCAAGGTGCTTGCTACAGGCATCGACAGCATTTCGGCGAGTTCCCGCGCCTCGTCCCAGGCCTCGGCTGCCAGAACGCCGCCGCCAACGTTCAGGATCGGGTAGTTGGCATTTACCAGAATTTCGGCCGCCCGTTCGATGTCATAAGGGTCGGCGGCTGCCTTGCGGCCCGGACCAACGGGCTCATACCGCAGCACCTCGTCCGGCGCTTCCGAGGAGAGGACGTCAAGTGGCATCTCCAGCACCACCGGGCCCGGAGTACCGGACCGCAGAGCGGTAAATGCCCGGCGCATGATGGCCGGAATGTCCTCGATCTTCGACATCGTACCCTTCCACTTGACGAAGTTGTCGAAGATGCTGGAAGGGGCTTCCTGCTGAATCTCCTTGCCCATATTGGCCAGGGGGTGCTGGCCCATCAGCAGCAGCACGGGGATGTTGTCCGCGAAAGCTCCGGCGATGCCGGTCAGCGTGTTGGTCGCACCCGGACCGGTGCCGCAGAGCGCCACCCCAACCTTGCCCGTCGCTCTGGCGTAACCGTCGGCAATCTCCACTCCCTGGCGTTCGTGACGGGCTGAGAATACCTTGATGGTAGTGGACTCGCGAAGCGCGGGCCACAGGGGTTGTTCACCGCCCCCGGCGAATCCTGTTATGTACTCGACTCCTTCCTTTTCCAGCGCATGAACTACCGCATCGCCACCGCGCATTGTCCTACCTCCAGGCTTCAGACTGTGGGAAACCAGCAGTCGGCTTGCTGGTGGCTCGGATGATACGCTGGCCTCCGGGGCCGGTCAAGGAAACTCCCCTCGGCTACGATATTCGAAGAACAGTTAGCTAAAATCTGTCTGTTGGTGGCGACCTATGTAACCAACCACGACAACCTTCAGGTCCCGGTCCCAGTCAAAGGCTATGCGGATGGTGTAGCGGGAGTCCCGGTTGGTGCCCTTGCCGATGTGTTCCTCCAACCAATAGGTCTTGCCCTGGTGCTTGGTTGTATACGAATTGCGGTAAGTGGTCAGGGTGGACTGTCCCTGGCTGCTCTTGTACCACCAACCGCAGGCTTTCCGGACCGAAAGATCAAAGTCGGTTACCGTGATCTCTCCCATGCGGGAGTCGTAGTAGGTGGTTGCCAACCACTGGAGCGCCTTCCACACCTGGTAGGGACGCTCGAAAGGATTGCCTTCTACCGCCGACTCGGAGTTGAGCTGGAACAGCAAGCGCCCTTCAAACCGCTCGGCTGCCAGGGCGACCGCGGTGGCAACGTCGTCCATGCCCAATTCCTCGACTTCTATGTCGTCCTCTACTCCCTTTCGGGACTCATCGTAGTTCCAGTAGGCGACGCGCCAGCTTTCCTCCCGCTGTTGACTCTCGTATAAACCGTTTTCGAGCCGTTTGAGCTCCTGCTGCAACTGTTCTTTGTCCTGTTCCAGATCCTGGGTCAACGACTGTAGAGACTCGTAGTCCGCCTGGGACACGCTTGGGTCCGCTTCCGCCGATTCGGATTCGGCGGGATTCTCCGGCTCATCCGCAGAATCTCCCTGGACTTCCGGGGCCGTACCGAGAGAAGTTTCCTGCGGTACGGGCGGCGATGGTTCGAGCAATGGCCTGGCGAGTTGACCGTGTGCCTGCCTGATTTTTCCCACGGCGTCCAGGATGCGGGTCTGAAGGCCGGCCCGGCTCTTGGCTCGTTCCCTCTCCTCGGTCAAGACCGCGGCCGGCAAGTGGACAACCTGGTACTCGGTCAGTAGAGATTCCAACGTCGAAGCAAGTAACGCCACTTCCAGGACTTCCAAGCCGGTCACAAGGTTGACCGCAGCCCAACCTTCCGCGTCACACTCGAAGAACTCCAGCAAGTCGTCAAAGCGCTCCCTGACGTCGGAGAGCGTGGCGTCGAGACTCTCAGCCATGCTGCGCGCCGTTTCCTTGGCTTTCATTATGTCGTTTGCCGCGCGGATAAACCCCGGGACTTCCTCCCCCCATTCCGCCGCTGTCACGGGGAGCGACCTCAAGTAGGCCAGGGCTTTTGCCAGTACATCCGGCAGCATCTCTTCGTCCACTTCCCGGAAGCCTTCATCCTCTTCTTCCCAGGAATCTTCACCCTCCCCGGTCATCTCCACAGGCAACTTCCCGGACACGCATTTGAACATTAACGCGACGTCGTTCCAGTAGTAGTCCGGGTACCTCTCGATAAACCCTTCCATCTCCCGCTCATAGATGTCCCAAAGCCATACTCCCTTGAACTGGCAGCCCGGCAGGTCCAGGTATTCTGCCGTGATTCCAGCGGACTCCAGGTGAGTCTGAACCAACCCCTGCAACGTCTCGTGCGACTCCAGCCAGAGCCCCAGAACTCCGGAGGCAAGCTTGTTGACTATCAGGGCCTCTTTAGAAACGGGTTGTATCAGGCGGCTAACTGGCGCTCTGCTCGCGTCCCTGAAGCCATCTACCCCCTTCACATTGTCCCGCACCAGAGTCCAGAAATTACTCCGCCGTTCTCCCCCGGTTGCGGCGTGGAGATGGACCAGGGCACGTTCTACCACCGCCTCCCGGTATTCCTGCCCCATTTCATGGAATACGCCGAAGACTGGCAGACCTTCAAAGTCGATTATGTCATCTAGCATTGGTCCAAACTCCAACTTTATGGAATCAGCTATATAATGATAAGACAGGGATACGTCTGAGGCCAACCCGGAACGCCTTTCCTTGACCCAATTCGAGCGTGGAGCGTATCATCCGATCAACATCCGGTCCTACACTCGCGGATGCGCCATACTCGTCACCCTACAGGAGGCCCAATGCCAACGGCCGACGAATTGATCGTTCAAGCACTATTAGAAGCGGGCGTGGAATACGTCTTCGGGATTCCAGGCGGCGGCACGGGCCAGATCTATAACCTGCTTTATGACAAGTCGGACTCCATCACGACCATTCTGGTCCGTCATGAGCAGGTGGCGGCGATTATGGCCGACGCCTACGGTCGCGCCACGGGCAAACCTGCGGCAATTATGGGCCAGGGTCTATTCATGGGCTCCAACGCCAGCTTCGGCATCATGGAGGCCATGCTCAGCAGTTCCCCCATGCTGGTGCTCACCGACACCTCCGACGGCGGCGTGGCCTTCCATGCGGCCAACCAGTCGGGCGCGGGGGAATACGGCAGCATCGACCTGCCCACCATATTCAAGTCGATGACCAAATACACGTCTCTCGCTACCAGTCCTAAAGAGGCCGTCCTCGGCACCCAGCTAGCGATCAAGCACGCCACCAGCGGTCGGCCGGGTCCAGCCTGCGTGGTCATGCGCAGCGCGGCCATCGCCGGGGAAGTGGACGTTGAGTCTCCCCCCTTCGTCCATAACACGGCGGGGTATTTGAACACCGCCAAACCCCAGAGCGCTCCCCAGGATATCGAAAAGGCCATCGAAATCCTGTCCCAGTCCCGCCGTCCGGTGCTGGTCGCGGGCAACGGCGTCCACCTCTCAAAGTCCCACGGCCAACTGCGTGAACTGGCCGAAATGTGGGGGATGCCGGTAGCCACCAGCTACAAGGGTAAGAGCGCCATCGCCGAGACCCATCCACTTTCCCTTGGCATGGTCGGTGTCTACGGCCAGGACGCCGCGAACCGGGCAGTGGGCGAGGCCGATACGGTGGTGGTCGTCGGCGCGAAGCTCACACCCCAGGACACGGTCCGGGAGCGCCCCGATGTCTTTGATCCCTTGCGGCAGAAGATTATCCAGATCGACATCGACGACCGGAACGCCGGCTGGACCTTCCCCGTGGACCTGGGACTAATCGGCGATGCCGGAAGTATCTTGACTCAACTGGTGGACGCCTCCAGGGATGTAGCGCCCAATAGCGCCGCCTCAAGGCAGGATTGGACCGACGGTCTGCCGCAGCGCAAGCAGGACCTGTCATTCTACGACGACCCGGAGATGCACCGGGACAGCTCGCCGGTCACTCCCCAACGCCTGGTCGCGGTGATGAACCAATGCATGCCGGCGGACACGGTGTTTGCTCTGGACGCGGGCAACAATCGCACCTGGATGGCCCACCTGTACAAGGCGCCCCAGGCCAACACCTTCTTCTGTCCCGGCGGAACAGCGGGGATGGGATGGGCCCTCCCGGCGGCAGTCGGCCTCAAGTTAGTCTATCCCGACCGTCCCGTGGCGTGCGTCACTGGTGATGGCGGATACATGATGACGGTGAACGCCATCTCCACCGCCATGCAGTACGACCTGCCCATAATCTGCTTCGTGTTCAACGACGGCGCTCTCGGCATGGTGCGTCAGCATCAACCGAACGGCCGTTACATCGCCTCGGAATTCGCGGTCACCGACAACGCCGCAGTCGCCCGGGGGTTCGGGGCGTTCGGCGTTCAGGTCAAAGATTCCAGGGAATTGCCCGACGCCATCAGCGACGCCCTGGCTTCCGGTCTGCCTTCGGTGGTTGATGTCTTGATCGACCGGGGCCCCAGCCCAGACGACTGGCGCGCCGACGCCCGGAGGGCGGGGGAGACGTAGGCGCTCACATGGATGCACAAGATTTACAGGATATGGGGAGTGAACGACCATGACGCTCCAACCCACAAGGCTTACCTACGAGGAATATCTGAAGGAGCCGGAGACGCTGGACCGTTTTGAGATTATAGATGGAGAGGTGGTCATATCCGTCGGCCCGAGCCTCGAGCATCAGGCGATACTGAGGCAACTATTCCGGTTGCTTGACCGCCTTGTCACGGAGCGCGGCTTGGGCGAAGTCTGGTTTGCACCTCTGGACATCATCGTCCGGCAAGAACCCCTCCGCGTCCGCCAGCCGGACCTGATGTTCATAAGCAACGAGAACAAAGAGATCATGCGTGACCGCATCTACGGCGGCCCTGACCTGTTGGTGGAGGTCCTTTCCCCAAGCAACAGCCGTAGCCACGTCGAAAGCAAATTGGCCGACTACGCCCAAATCAGGGTCAAAGAGTGCTGGCTGGTCTCGCCTCAAGCCCGCACGGTAGAAGTCTTGAGCCTGGTAGACAGGGCTTGGAAGCGCCTGTCTCTGCATGGCTTGGGGGATAACGTACTATCTGGAGTTCTGCCGGGTCTGGAATTGCCGGTCTCGGAGATATTCCCGGACGCCTGAATCTCTGCCCCCGTATTCGTGTCTCGCGGGAAAGGCGGGTTGGAGAAATATCAACACAACCTGATAATCCTGGGCAAACATTCAGGCAGGGGACGACAATGAGCAGCAAGCCGCAGTTGTTTCGGGTCAACCCGGAAAACCGGGAATCCGAACGGATTGAAGAAGCGGACTTCGGTCGCCTGGGATTGCAGGAACGGCGGGACATCCAGGAGTGGGTAGCCGCCAACCCCGGCATCCTGGGCGATGATTTGATGATAATCGGCAAGGAGTTCAGCGGTTTCGACCGCACTAACGAAAGGCTTGACTTGCTGGCGGTGGATACCGGCGGCAAGCTCGTAATCATTGAACTGAAGCGTGACGACACCGGCGCCGACGCCCATTGGCAGGCCATCAAGTACGCCAGTTATCTCCACCGAGCCAGCGCCGATGACATCATCAGGATGATGGCCGATTATTATAAGGACGATTCCCCGGAAGACGCCGAAAACCGGCTGCTGCAACACCTCGGCGCCGACGACCTTAATGCCTTGAACAACGACCAGCGCATCATCCTGGCCAGTCATCGGTTCGCGCCGGAAGTAACCTCCGCCGCATTGTGGCTTAACGAGAAGGTTCCCGGAAAAACCTCATTACCTGCATCCAACTGACGCCATATCAGGACCCGAACACTGATTCGCTGTACATACAGGCGACCACCATTATTCCAGTTTCTGGGATCGACGATTACGTCGTCAGTGTCGGCAACAACTCACAGCACACAGCTAACAGAAGCAGTAACAACTTTGCGGCGAACCTGAAAAAAACCTTCGACCGGAACAGAGGCGACGAAGTTACCACCTTCGTCAGAAAAGTAAGCCAACTGACCCTGAAAGAATTGCCGGACGAAATCCGACCCGATAAGACAGGCAAATGGGCTGGAGGCTGGCCGCACTATCGCTACTACAACCTGTGGTACTCCCGGAATCTGTGGAGCAACCACCGCATGTGCTATCACATCCATCTTCGGCCACAAGAAGAATCGGATACATGGCAGGCCGACGTCGGGTTCAGTGACGCACAAAAACTAGCGTTGTCTGCCCTCGATGGCATCCGCGTTCACGAGCATCAAACAACCAACCCGAACGGCATTTACGTAAGGATGGGGCCCAATGCGCTAAACGACGAGTTCGCCAACAGGATTGCGGAAATGCTGCGGCAGTTCATTGAACAAATCACGCTGGTAGTGGATGACCTTGAAAACGAAAGCGACGAAGCGGAAGTCTGATTATGCAAACTGCTTCCATGCGCCAAACTGTATACTATTCACGCCACCAATTCAAAGATGCTGGACTGCCAGGTCGAGGGTTGTAACCATGACGCTCCAAGCCACGAGGCTTACCTACGAGGAATATCTGAAGGAGCCGGAGACGCTGGCCCGTTTTGAGATTATAGACGGGGAGTTAATCATGGCCGCAGGCCCAAGCCTCGCCCATCAAAGGATATTAAGGCAACTGTTCCTGATGATTCACCCGTTTGTCGCGGAGCGCGGCTTGGGCGAAGTCTGGTTTGCACCTCTGGACATCATCGTCCGGCAAGAACCTCTCAGGGTCCGCCAGCCGGACCTGATGTTCATAAGCAACGAGAATAAAGAAATCATGCGTGACCGCATCTATGGCGGCCCCGATTTGGTGGTGGAGGTCCTTTCCCCAAGCAACAGCCGGAGCAGCATCGAAAGCAAGCTGGCCGACTACGCTCAAATCGGGGTCAAAGAGTGCTGGCTGGTCTCGCCCCAAGCCCACACGGTGGAAGTCTTGAGCCTGGTCGACGGGGCTTGGATGCGCCTGTCCTTACGTGGCCTGGGCGACCACATGGAATCGGGAGTCCTTCCCGGTTTGGAATTGCCGGTCTCCGGGATATTCGCCGGCGTCTAGTCCCGCTGCTGAAGCACGTTCCCCGATAGCTCCGTGATCTTGTCTACCTTCACCAGCACCGCCACTCCCAGCCGTTCCGGGTCGCGGTCCAACTCAGCCTGGACGGTGCGCGTCATTACGTCCTCCCGCACCGCGCCATCCTCGTACACCGTGGCGTCGCCGTGGAAACGCCACCGGACCCGCTTTTCCGAGTTGCTGTAATAGATGACCACGTGCGGGTTCTCGCCCACGTTCTCTAATGCCGAACGCTTCGCCCGCTCCCAATAGGCCAGGGTCTCGGAGTCGTAGACCATAACGCTGCCCTTGGGACTAATCTGGGGATGCCCATCCCCAGACACAGTACCCACGACACAAGAGTAACCATCCGCCAGGGCGGAGTCCAATAGCTCCTTCATTTCATCGGTCAAGCTAATCATCAATTATTACTCCGAGGCCAATTTTCGCAAGTTTGATCGTATCTAGGTTATTAAGTCCCACGCCGATTAAAGAGGGGACGGTACACGCTCCCGGAAAACGGTGGGGTTGGACGGGTATCGTAGCCGGTGATACTATAATCCTGGGTCTAGCTGCGCCATTGGACCCGCACTTTGATTCGCCCACCCGGACCGTCAGAACCCGCCAATGCCAGGTCGCGGGCTGATTTTAGCCCAGCGTCCATAGGTTGACAAGAAACCCGGGGATGAGGCCGTTCAGGAGGCCATGTTGACCAAGGCACTGGAAATAATAGACTTGCCAGACTCCAGCCAGGTGCAACTAGCTTGGACTAACGGTTCAGACCGTCAGGCAGCGCCTCCAGCATCATTCCAACTGCCGCTCGACGATGCTGCCCAAGATGAAATCGCTTGGTATTTTCAGGGCTTCCTGCAAGACCCGTTTGGCCCCTCTAAAACTCGGGGAGAAACCGTCGAAGGCGGTTTCCGCAACCTCGGGCGCTTGCTCTTCGAGGTCGTTTTCCGCGGCAACCCGGAAGCGGAAGCCGGGTTTTCCCAGGCCCGCGCGGACGGCCTTTCCGAGTACCAACTCTCCATAACCTCCGGCCGGCCTGAGTTCCTGGCCCTGCCGTGGGAACTAATGAACGAAGCAGAGGTAGGCTACGTCGCTCCCCTGCTCGATTCTGTCGTCAGGCGGGCATCCCAGGGACCTCTTGCGACTTTTGACGTTGCGCTGCCTACCGGACAATTCAACGTGCTTCAAGTGTCGCCGATGCCAGACCTGGGGAATCAGTCTCCAACCGGCATCGGAAACGGTGGAGCTCCGGTAAACCCCGGCAACATGTCCAAAGAAGCCCTCGGCATATTGGAGTCTTTGGAAGTCGAGGTAGAGCTGGAATGTCTCCGCCCCGCCACGCTGGGCGCTTTGACCGCCTACCTGGCCGGACACCCTGGGCACTTCCACTTTGCTCACCTCGATGGCCTGGCCTGCGATGAGTCTGGATCCGTGTTACTGGAAGGGCAGGACGGTCCAGGCAACCCCATCACTCCTTCTCGGCTGGGCGAGCTTATGGCCCAGGCCAATGTTCCCCTGGTGCTCCTCAACCCCGCCGGCGGAGGCTCACAGGGGAAGGCGGCCCAATGGTCATCCATCGCCGCCCAACTAGCCGCGTCCGGCGTCCCCCAGGTAGTGCTGGTCTCCTACCCCCTCCCGCCCGCGGGCCGGGAGATATTCGTGAGCGGGTTGGTCCGGGAGTTGGTCCGGGGCAAGGACGCCGCGCAATCCGTGGCTGCCGCCCGCCAGACGCTCATGGACCAGCCACAGCGAGCATCCACGGCAGGACCGGTCATCTATTGGGACTGGATTGTTCCTACCGTGTTCCAGTCCGCCGAATGCGCCCTCCCGGCGATCGAAGTTGAAACACCTAATCCGCTTACCCCTCCCAACCTTCAGCCCCAGGACACTCACGAGGACACCATACCCCAGGGAGGGCCCTACGGGCTGCTGGGGCGGCAAACGGAATCACGTCAGTTGGAGCAATTGCTGCAGGACAACGCGGTGGTACTCATGACCGGGAACACCGGGGTTGGCAAGTCCGAGTTGGCGCTGGGTCTGGCCCGCTGGTTGCAAAATACGAAAGCCCGCCCCGGAGGAGTCTTCTATAGCACCTTCGAGGTAGGTGCGGGCCTGGAGAGAGTGGTCCATGAAATAGGCGCCACCGTCGCCGGACTCCCCTTTGCCGACATGACCCGGGCCAATCAGAGGGAGTGGGTGGCCGAATACTTGCGAGAGCGGTCCTGCCTGCTGATTTGGGACGGCGTAGACAGCATTGCCGGATTCCCCCAGCAAGAAGCCAACGCCCTCCTTGACGCCTCCGAACGGGTGGAATTGGACTCATTCGTGAACGAAATCACCCAGACCGGCATGACCTCGGTGCTGCTGGCCAGCCGAAAATCCGCGGAGACCTGGTTGACCGCGCCCTACGCCACTTTCCATCTCCCAGGTCTCAATCCCTACGACCGGATCGAGTTGGCGTGGGAACTCCAGGACAAATCGAGGCTGAACGAGGCAGTCACCAGAGACCGGGCCGAGATACACCTGGGCGGAGATTATCTTGAGCTTTTGGACCTTATCGAAGGCCATCCGCTGGCCATGCGCATCGTCATCCCGGTCCTGAAGGAAGTGCCCGCGTCCGTCGTGTTGACCGAAATCCGAACTCGGATGCAAGAGCTGACGCCCGCCTCCCTGGAAGACGGCCGCGACCCCTTCCTAACGGCGTTGATGGACTACTCCTTCTCGCGAATGCCCCGCCGCAGCCGGGTGCACCTCCCTTTCTTCTCTCTGTTCCAGCGGCGGATCATGATGGATGTCCTCACCCACATCACACAGGAGCGGGCCTACCGCACCGCCATGGGTGAAGAACTGGGTTGGGGTGCATGCCGGACACTGCTGAGGTCAGCCAGGGAGTCTGGGTTCCTCGACCCGGTCACTCCCAGCGTCTACCAAATTCACCCGGCTCTGCCATGGTTCTACGGTAGAAAATTAAGCGGCCAGGCGTCCGGGCCGGTAATTCACCAACTCGAGCAGGAATTCGTCCGGGTCTACGCCGACACGGCCGACTACTTTATGGAAACCCTTTACGAAAACCAGGACGCTGGGGCGACTGCGGTGTTGGCCGAGGAAGGCAACATCACCCAGGCCCTGGGACTGGCCCTGGAAGACGGGGAGTGGGACAACGTACAGGTCTTGGTCCAACCCCTGGCCCAGGTATACAGGATGCAGAAGCGGTACCCCGAGCTTCGACGCTTGCGCCGGCAATTGCTGGAAGTCATATCTCCGGAAGGCCGCGGGGCTGAAGAAGCCGAAACCAAGGGTGCTGCAGAACTGTGGATGTACCTGCTGGGGACCGAGGCCAGCGAAGCCACGGAAACCTCGGACTTCGCCCATGCCGACGTCCTTAACCGCCAGCTTCTTGACTACCTGACCTCCACTGAAGAGGGCGCTACCGACCCGCGCACCGCCGCCGTTTACCACCAGATGGGAGTGGCGGAGCAACACCGCTGGAACCTGGAAGGCGCCGAGGACCTGTTCCAACGCTCGCTGGCCATCATCGAGGGCGGCGAGGAGCAGGAGGCGATCGCCGACGACTACTTCTGCATCGGACAGGTACACCAATATCAACGGCTATATACTGAGGCCAAGGAATGGTACCAAAAGGCCCTGGATATCCACCAGCGCATCGGTGACGGTGAGGAGATGGTCAAGGACTACCGGGCGTTGGGTCTGGCGGCTCAGTACAAATTCGAATACGAGGAGGCGGAGAGCTGGTACCAGCAGGCCAGGGCGATTCTCGAGGAAAACCGCGACGAAGAGAACGTGGTCTTGGTATTCCACGAACTGGGCACCGTCTACCACGCCCGGTACCTGTTCGAGGAGGCGGAGAGTTGGTATCAGCAGGCCCTCCACCTGAGCGACCGGCTGGGCATGCAAAGCCAGATGGCCACCGAGTTCCATCACCTGGGTCTCTTGTGCCAGGCCAGGGGAATGTTCTACGAGGACGCAGAGGAGTGGTTCGAACTGGCCCTGGAGAAACGGGAAGGCCTTGGAGACCGCCGGGGAGCGGGCGACGAATGTCGGCACCTCGGACTGCTGCTGCACGAACACAACCAGCACGAAGGCGCGGAACAATGGTACCGCCGGGCCCTTGAAGCGTTCGAGGAGGTCGGAGACCTGAACCGCACCGCCAGGACCTATGGCCAGTTGGGCAAGCTGGCCGAAGACCGAGGCGATCTGCCGGGAGCATTGGAATGGGCTGCCAGGACCTACCAACTGGCTGTGGACCATACCCTTCCCGTATTGGTACAGGTCAAGGCCCACCTGGGCGCCCTCCGAGATAAGTACGGAGAGGCGGCGTTCACCACCTGGTGGCATGGGTTCGTGGGCAATGAACCGCCGTCAGACTTGAACTCCGACGACAGGCCCGTGCTTTAACTCCTGCCAAGTTCCCTCTGGGAGAGGGTCAAGATGAGGTCACTCCCTGCCGGAACAGGTCCCCACTATCCCATCGGCCAGGTTGCGGCACGCCTGGTTCCGGGTTAAATTAAGGTGCCCTCGAAGACTCCGGCGCCGCCCGGCATCACCTTCAACCGATCGCCGGGGGGTTGCCGGGTGACAACGAACCGCCACCAACCGAAAGGAGCTTATGCCATGTCCATCGGAACTTCTATAGCCCTGCCTGCCTATACACTCGACCCTGCCTTTGTAGCGCGTAAAGCCGAGGAACTGGGGTTCGAGTCCATTTGGTACGCCGAACATCCCGTCGTACCCGTTACCAGCGCCAGTCCTTTCCCTTCCACCGGCGGGGATATTCCTGAAAGCTACTCCCACTTCACCGATCCCTATATCGCCCTGGCCCGGGCCTCCGGTGTCACCTCCAAGATCAAACTCTGTACCGGCATCACCCTGATTCCCGAACGCAACCCCCTGCTCCTCGCCAAGGAAATCTCCGCGTTGGACCGTTACAGTGACGGAAGGTTCGTCCTCGGGATCGGCACTGGCTGGCTCCGGGAAGAGACTGAGATTATGGGCGGCGATTTTGACCACCGCTGGACCCAGACTCGGGAGTCCCTGGAAGTCATGAAGGAGCTTTGGACCAAGGAAGAAGCGGAGTACCACGGCCGTTTCTTCGACTTCCCACCGGTCAAGTCATATCCCAAACCGGTCCAAAATCCCCATCCTCCCATACTGATCGGCGGCCTGGCCCGCAACGTGCTGCGCCGGGTGGTCGCCCACGCCGACGGGTGGCTTCCAAACCGGGTAACACCTGCCCAGGTCGAGGATAGCCGGGCCCAACTGGACGCCCTGGCCGCCGAAGCGGGGCGAGATCCTGCGTCGTTGAACATATCGGTTTATGGTCAGGAACCCGACCGGGTCCTCGTACAGTCCCTTCTCGACGCCGGAGCCAACCGCGTAGTTGTCAGGCCCGAGTTCTGTGAAACGGAAGAGGAGATGGGGCGCGAATTGGAGCGAATGGCCGAGGCTGTTATTCGGTAACCTGGGGAGATTGAAATGGACGCCACGACTGAGATCCTTAGCTCCTACTCCTGCGGTCTGACCTACGAAGACCTGGGACCCGAGGTGGTCCATCAGGTCAAGCGCACAGTGGTTGATACCCTGGGTTGCGCCGCCGGGGGATACCCTTCCGAGCCTGCCGAAGTAGCCAGAAAGCTGGCCGGGTCGGTCACCAGCACGTCACCCTCCCGCATTCTTGGCACCCACCAATATTCGTCCCCCGATATGGCCGGGTTTGCCAACGGGGTGATGATCCGTTACCTGGACTGCAACGACTCCTATTTTTCTCCGGGTGGAGGACATCCCAGCGACATGATCGCCGCGGCTTTCGCTCTGGCCGGTCCCGCCGCCAGCGACGGCAAGAGTGTGATCACCGCTATCGTACTGGCATACGAGGTGTTCGGACGCCTGAGCGACCAGGTCTTGACCACTGGCCTGGGATGGGACCAGGGAATGTTTAGCATCATCGGCGCAACCTGCGCCGCCGGAAAGATTCTGGGTCTGGACCAAGAGCGGCTTGGCCAGGCGATTTCCCTGGCAGTCACTCCAAACCTCCCCCTGGGAGTGACCCGCACCGGGGAGCTTTCCATGTGGAAGGGATGCGCCACAGCAAGCGCGACCCGGGCCGGTATCTTCGCCGCTCAACTGGCTGGTCTCGGCATGACCGGCCCCGGAGAGCCGTTCGGAGGGCGGCGCGGGCTTTGGGAGCAGGGAGTGGGCAAGCCGGTCCAGATCACCCCGTTCCCCAAAGGACCGAACGGAGGGCAAGCCGAAGAAGAGACCCGTTTCCGGATCATGAACACGACCTTCAAGTCCTACCCTTCGCAGATTCACACCCAGGCCCCCGCCGGGCTAGCCGTGGAGCTCCACCACCAGGTATCCGCAGCCGGGATCGAGTCCATACGCGTCTTTTCCTACCAGGGTGGCGTCAGCAGCCCTGATACAGAACCGGAAAAGTGGGACCCAAAGACACGAGAGACCGCCGACCATAGCATTCCCTACCTGGTGGCCGCGGGTCTGTTGGATGGCGAGGTCACCGCGGCGACTTTCACCAGGGAGAAGCTTCAGGACCCGGACCTTCGCCGCCTAATGAGCAAAATGACACTGGAAGAAGACCCGGAATTCAGCGCAAGGTATCCGGAGGAATACAACTGCCGGATCGAAGTGAGGCAGACATCGGGAAGCACGGCCTCCGCTTCAACCCGCAATCCCAAGGGCCACCGGTTGAATCCCATGAACGACTCGGAGGTCGAGACCAAATTCCGGGGCCTTACGAGGGGCATATTGAGCGGCCGGAAGGCGGACCGGGTGCTGGAATTGGCCTGGGCGCTGGACCAACAGCCAGACCTGGAGGAACTGTTCGACAGCCTCGTGGTCTAGTAACGGCGGCGCCGCACAGCGCATTGAGACTATCAAGCTGGCGGCCCCTCGTCGTTCCGGCCTTGGGCCGGGACACAGGATGTCTCAATTTAGAGCGGTGGGTTTGTTTCAGAAGTCCTGTATCCCGGCTTACTCCGGGAAGCCGGCGAGAATCATCAGTTCCTACGCTGGAACAATCGAAATACCCTGGGGTGCCGCAACTGACCATCGAACTCTTAATAATTACTATGATATAATCAACCCTAAGCGGTAGCCATTCCGTGGAGGGTCCCGGATACCCACAGTGCAAGAGCCACCGTGCGACACTCAATCGCAAGGTGTGAGTCATCTCCAAATATGTCCAACCTTGCATCCATAATGACATGAGCGACGTAGTATCAATAAGCCTCTCGTCTTCCACGGGCCGAGTGTAACAACGTGATCGATTACCAGGAATTAGACGATCACCACCTCATCTATCGAGTGGCTTCGTCGGAAAAAGATGCCCTGGAGACCCTGTACGCAAGGTACTCCTCGTCGGTCTACTCTTTGGCCATGTTCATGCTCAAAGAGGAAGCGTTAGCCGAAGAGGTCACCCAGGACATCTTCCTAAATATCTGGACCAAGGCAGCCAGCTACAAGGCGGACCGGGGCGAGCCGCGCGCCTGGATCATGAGCGTTGCCCACCACAGGATAGTCGACGTTATCCGGTCTCGCCGGCGCACCCAGACCGTCACCGATCCTGGAGCTTATGAGAAGCTGGAACTACTCCCCTCGGCTCATATTTCGACAGAGGATGAAGTTGAGCGGCGGATCGAAGGAGAGGCCATCCGCAAGGCACTTGACACGCTGCCCCCGGAGCAACGGCAGGTGATAATCCTTGCCTATTTCGAAGGATTCTCCCAATCGGAGATGGCCAAAAAGCTCGGTCAGCCCCTTGGGACGGTCAAGACCAGGGTGCGGCTGGCCATGAAGAAGCTTCGAGTTGTGTTGGAAGGGGATGTCAACTATGGACCCGTATAGATTATCGCACCCTGAAGAACTCCTCGAAGCCTACTCTCTCGGTATTTTGGACGAAGGGGAGGCTTCCGAAGTAGAGTCCCACATGGGTTTCTGCTCCCGCTGCCGGTTCTCGGCGGGACGGTTGCAGTCCGTAGCAGCATCTCTGGCCCAGTCCATCGACCAATTGGCGCCGCCCCCTTCCGTCCAAGCCCGGCTGATGAGCACGATACCCGGCTCCGCTCCCCGGCAACACTCGCGAGAAACCAGGCGAGAGCGGCCCCTTCGCGTGCTCCGTCTAAAGAGGGCCTTGCTACCCTTGGCCGCAATCTTGATCGCCGGTCTCTTTTCCGCAAACCTCGTCGCGACTGTGTTGCTCAACGGGCAGGTGGATGAGTTGCAGGAGCAGGGTACGACCCTCAAACGGCTTGAGAAGCTCGCCGCGGACGAAGCCCAGGTGATTCAGTCCCTTAACCAGCTAAGAGAATTCGCCAGCTACTGGTTGGTCGACTCGAAAAACCTGCCTCTCGTCCTCGCGCCCCCCGGCAGCAAAGGACAGTCGGAGGGCCTACTATTGGTGGCTGAGGATGGGCGCCGGGCCATGCTGATGGTGGCTGGCATGAAGGTGCTGCCCGAGCCGCTGAGCTATCAGGTCATGTTAAAGCGCCAGGACCAGAGCCCCCTCTGGGTGGGTCAGCTCAAAGTTGACTCCACAGGCCGCGGAAACGTGGCTCTTTACATCCCTAACGGACCACTATTTGCCTTCGACAAGGTCATGCTCACTGCCGACGCCGACGAGGTTAGGGATGTAGGTAAGGATGGAATGGTCCTGGAAGGCCAGATCATCGCCCAGAACCTCAGCAAGTAGCCCGTGCCATGCCACGCTCACCTGATATACTCAGCCCAACTTCCGGTGGGGGTGGTGTGTTGGCTTCGTCGGTACCGGTAGGCCCTTCTGCTTACACCTGTGATCTTTGCGGCAACCCGATGATCGAGCAAAACTGCAAGATACGTTGCCTCAACTGCGGCTATACCCGCGACTGCTCCGACCCCTGACGGCAAACCGCAATGCCAGTCTCCGTGTTGGTGCTGTACGACCCCAAGGGCAGGGCGATCGAGGCTCTAGCCTTGGCCGCGGCTGAAGGTGTCTCAGGCTCGGGCTCTGCCTCTTCCCTGATCAAGCCCATTACGGCCGCCACTCGGGACGACCTTCTCGCGGCCGACGCGCTGATTCTGGGGTCCCCCAATTGGAGCGGCGTCTCAGGCTCCATGAAACTATGGCTCGACGAGCAGGGAGACCTCTGGGAAGAGGGTGTGTTGGCGGGAAAACCCGCGGCGGTGTTCACCACCGGGCAGGGACGTCATTCGGGGCTCGAGATGACCCTTCTGCAACTGATTCATTGGGTTCTGGCTTGCGGTATGGTTGTGGTCGGGCTCCCCTGGTCGGAGCGGATGCGGACCTCTGGCTCCTACTACGGTGCGACTTCCACGGGAGGGGTTACCGAAGACGACCTGGCCCAGGCCCGTTCCCTGGGCGCCCGCCAGGCCACTATCGCAAAAAAGCTATCGACATCCTGAGCGGACCTCACGGTCCGGTTCATCGGCCAGCGGTGTTATGTAAACTACCCGCGTCCCCGGCGTTGCGGATGTCCTGGCAATCGGCCGCGTACGGCCACCAATCTGGGTAGTCCCTGAGTTTCAATTGGCGGAAGAACCTGGGATGGACCTCCACCGCCAGCCGCATCGCTTCGCCCACCGGCCCTCTGATGGAGAAGTGGGCCATCTCCGAGGTCCGCAACTTGAACAAATGGTAGCACTCGCGCAGGTTTAGGCTGGAAAGCACGCGGCGGTTGTGAGCGTGAGTCACCAAGTATTGCGCCGCCACCGGAGACACCTCGTGGACTTTCCAAAAGACGTTCTCGGCGGCGGCGATGGCCGAGTCGAATTCGCCGCCAAGCCCCGCTTCGGCAACCACGGGAGGCACTCGGTATCCACGAGCCACTGAGAGCAGTTGGGGTAGATAGGACTGCATCCTGTGCCGTTTGAACTCCCGGTAAGCTCCGTAGTCCATCAGGTATTCAAAGGTGTAATCCACCAATTCGAACTCTCGGGGCGGCGGGTCGTGGGGTCCCAGTCCAGACAGGCTCTCGTCGATAATTTTCTGGCGGGCATCGGAATCCAGGTCCTGGACTCTCCGCCAGACCTCTTCATAGGGCAGGTGGCTTCCACCGTACAGGAAGGCCGTCACCAACTTCTCTTCCGCTTGCGGGTCCCAATGGAGCAGACTTACCTGTGGCGATGCGTCTCCCCGGGTCACGTGGCCGCTGAGGCCATCGCCGCCTTCCGCTTCGCCTCCCACGCCGTTACGGTCTGCTAACTCCTCCCGGCGCTCCGGCACGGCGGCCAGGTAATCGTTGTGGTCGGCGTACTTGATCAGAGTCGGCGTGATGATCCGGGCCTGCTCCCGCACCTCTACCCCCAGCCGTTTCTCCTCGTCCAGCCTCCCCGATAGCAGCTTGGAAATCGCGTGCTCCAGGGTACGGGCGTTAGCCGTGACTCCAACGTTGGTCAGGGTCGCCGCAGGCAGCACCGCCCGGCAATGGTCGGTGGCAATGCGGCGGAGCCGAAGGTTGTACACGCCGTCACGCTCTCGTTGACTCTGAGGGCAGACCTGCTTCAAGTGGGCCATGCAGCCTTCAATCAGGCCCAGGTACCCCTCAAACAGGGCATGGCAGGCGTCAATGTACTCACGGCGGAGAACTGGATGCTCGTCCAGTTCGGCCGGAACGTGATAGTAGTCCCGGTCCATCACCTGGTACCGGGACGACTTCTCGGTATAGGAAGCGAGCCGGTTGTCCTCCAGGGTATCGCAGGTCAGCCGGGACACGTTTTCCACGGCCAAATGGACAACCGCGTGCTCCGCAACCGAAGCATGCCCGTAGCCCAGCACCCAACGCTCATGGAAGTCGGCTGCCTTCTCCTGACTGACCTGCTCCGCGATCTCGTCGAATGGCTCAGGCCGCCGCGAGGTCATCGCGAAGGCCACGGCGATCTGCTCCTCGGTCAGCTCGTGCGCGTCCAGGGGATAGACCCGCCGGGCGTGGGGGAACGCAGGGCGGGCGCCGTGTTCAGGGAGTGGAGATGTCATGAGGATGTGGAGCCTCCGGAGGACTGTCCGGGAGAATTCTAAACCAACGCGCCGAAGCCGCTGGGTATCTGGACCTCGATGAGCTGAGTCCGGTCGGAGGCGACGGCCTGTTCTATGGCGCGGCTCATTTCGGCCACTGTCGAAACCTTGGTCCCCTCAAAGCCGTAGCTCTCGAATAGCTTAACGAAATCCGGGTTTACCAACTCCGTCCCGAAGAACCGGCCGCTGTAGTTGTTTTCCTGATACCCCTTGAGGACGCCCCAGGCATTGTCGTTGAACATTAAAATGATAGGGTTGATACCGTATTGGGCGGCGGTGGCCAACTCCTGAAAATTGTACTGGAACCCGCCGTCGCCTGTGACACAGACCACGGGCTGGTTTGGTCTGCCGGCCTTTGCGCCCATCCCGGCGGGGAAAGCGAAACCTATCCCAGCCCAGCCGTGGGGGTACATGAATGTCCGCGGCTGGTAGATGGGCAAGCAGCGGATGGCCCTGCTCGTTGGGACCGTGGCGTCAAGAGAGAATATGGTGTCCTTGGGAGTGACGGCCCGGATGGCCTCGAACGCCCGTGTCTCGTTGCCCCATTTCTCCCGCAGGTTCCGGTAGACCTGCTCTCGCATCGAGTCAATTTCACTGCGGTAGGAGTCTCCCTTATAAACGTCCCTGTCGCCGATGCCTCCCAATAGCTGGCGTGCCACAGCTTGCGAACTGGCAACGATGGGGATTTCGGTCGCGTAATTCTTGCCAATGGACTCTCCGTCCAGCAGGACGTGGATCACCGTTCCCGGTAGCCTAAGCCCCACGCCCACGGTGCTTCTGAGCGGCAGGATTGACCCCAACACCAGCACTACGTCGCAAGTGCTTATCCACTCCTGGAGGGGGTTCTCCCCCCAGATGCGCTGGCCCAGAATTTGGCCCAGGGAAAGGGGGTGGTCCTCCGGGACCGCCCCTTTTGCGCCGTCTCCGGTCACTATCGGAGCGCCCAGCACCTCCGCAAGCCGGACTATCTCTTCGGTACCACCGAGGCTCTGCACCTCTTCACCCACGAAGATTACGGGCCGCTTGGCCTTCAAGAGTGTGTCCAGGGCCCGTTCCACCATCACCGGGTCGCCTTGGGGGATTTCGGGGGCACGGGGCGAAAGGACTTCCACTTCGGCCTGTTTGCCAAGTAGATCGGTGGGCAATTCCAGCTCTATCGGACGGGGCCTGCGGGCCTGGAAACGCTGAAATGCTTCGACCATGTGGTCCGGGATTGACTCGATCTGGTCGATAAAGGCGTTCCAATCTGTGACCGCCCTGAACATGCCCAGTTGGTCTTTGGTCTCGTGAGTGGACAGCTTGCCGCTGTTGACGTACTCTTGCTCGACGTTAGTCGTGAGTTCCAACACCGGAGAGCTGGAATAATAGGCCTCGCCCAGGGCCCCAACCGAGTCGGCCGCTCCCGGCCCGGTGCTGGTCAGCAGCACGCCAGGCTTGCCCGTAGCGCGGGCATATCCGTCGGCCATGAAGCCGGCCCCCAACTCCTGGCGGCAGCCGATAAACCGCAGATTCTCCTGTTCGTTAAATAAAACGTCAAAAAGGTCCAACGTGTGGATGGAGATTATCCCGAAGATGGTATCCACGTCGTGGGCCTTTAGCGATTCGGTGATGGCCTGTGCGCCGCTCATTTTGGGCACAGCGTGTCCTCCTGAACTGAATTCCCTGGACCGGGCGAGTTGCAGGTGACTGCTAAAATGGCACCGCCGGGTCTACCATCGGGTCTACCATGTCCCGCCCGTGCCGTGGTCACAAAAGTAGACTGACCGGGCTCTCCAACAGTCCCTTGATTTCCATCAAGAACTGGGCTGCCTCGGCCCCGTCGGCGACCCGGTGGTCAACCGATAGGGTGGCCTGCATGGTCTGGGCGACCACCACCTGACCGTCACGGACGACGGGTTGCTCGGAAACCTTGCCCACCGCCAATACCGCCGCGTGGGGCGGGTAGATGATCGCCGCGAAGCTGTCCACGTCGAACATCCCCAGGTTGCTGATACTGAAGGTCGTGCCGCTGTATTCCTCGTTTCGCAGCGTCCCCTGGTTCGCCCGCGCGATCAGGTCGCTGCTGGCGGCGGCAATCTCGGCCAGGCTCTTACTCTCACAAGCGCCGATGCCGGGCACAATCAGCCCGGCCTCCAGGGCGATAGCAATGCCGATGTTCAGGCTGGAGTTCATCTGCAGGTGCTCGCCGCGGAAGAAGGCGTTGAACTTGGGATGGCGTCTTAGGGCTATCGCGCTGGCTTTGACGATCAGGTCGTTGACGCTAATCCGGCTATCCGAGGATGCCACCTCGTTAACGTCCCTGCGAAGCGCCATCGCCTTGGTCATGTCCACGGTAGCAGTCAGGTAGAAGTGGGGCGCGTCCCGTTTGCTGTCGCTGGTGACCCGGGCGATAACCTGGCGCATCCGGGATAGCTCGGCCCGTTCTCCCTCAAATTCCAGCGCATCGGGGACTACCTCCAGAGCAGGTGCGGGCGGTCCGTAGCTGAGCACGTCCTGCTCGACGATCCGGCCTCCCGGCCCGGTGCCGGTAACCGAAGCCAGATCAATTCCCCGTTCTCTGGCCAGCCTCCGGGCAATCGGAGAAGCGCGCTCGACCCTGCCAGACCCGTCAACAACCGTTTCGGCTGGAGCCGCCCCCGAAACTGCGGGCTCCTGGTAATCCAGGACGTCCTGTTCAACAATCCGGCCTCCCGGCCCGGTGCCGGTGATCTTCGCCAGGTCTATTCCCCGTTCGCGGGCAAGTCTCCGGGCGATGGGGGAAGCGCGGACCTCACCGTCGGCGGCGGGTGCGGAAGCCTCCGGAATTGGGGCCGTTACGGGAGGAGAGGAGGCGTCAAATCCCGGTGGCGATGCCGTTGGAGTACCGCCGCCTGCGATGTCATCGGGTATCAGTTCGTCTCGTCCGCCGATAACCGCGATAAGCTCCCCCACGGGAATCGCCACGCCGGTGTCAACGACGATTCTGCGCAACACGCCTGAGACGTAGGCTTCGAATTCGACCGTGGCCTTATCGGTCTCGATCTCCGCCAGGACATCGCCCCTAGCCACGTCGTCCCCTTCGTTCTTGCGCCAACGCACCACGGTGCCTTCTTGCATGTCGTAGCCCATCTGGGGCATGACTATGGAAGTAGCCAAGGTGGCCTCCTGAACTCTGCGCTGGATACTCTCGGTTTGGGTACACCCGCCCACCACAACGGCCGGCGGGTACGGTGCGGCAGATAATTAACTCGCTGCGCGGTTAGATAGTAATGCACTAAACCTGACGGGGCAACCGGGAATCCCCAATCACACAGGGCAATCGCATCTTAACCTCTTCACTGCCAGAATAGGCAACCACAAGGATTGCCCCTACAGCGATGGGGTCCAGGGCAGCAGGGTCCGGAGCAGATCCCGAGGGTCGGGCGGTTGATTTTGAGCGCGGCAGCGTTCCAGATAGCGGACGACGGCCGTGAAGGTAGGCAGACGGCAGCCGGAGCCGGCGACCCGGATGACAAAGGCTTGAGAGTTGGGAAAGGGTTGGCGGTCTGCCTGGGCGCAGGTCCACTTCAGGCATAGCTCATCGGCCATGCTTTGGAGGTGGAGTTCCGCCAACGGACGGGCCAGTTTACGTTTGAGGGCGCGGACCCGGGACCGCAACCCGTTAATTTCAGAGCCAGGACTCATGGCGCCGGTTGGTTTGCTCCCCTAGATTTTGGATATAGTCGATGGCACACATCCGGGTGTTCTGAGGCTGGAGATTTTACTTTAGGGAAATTGTGCGCCATTTTGGTACATTGGCCTGGGCGGCGGGTTAGAGTGAGATGGCACACATTCGGGTGTTCTGAAGCTGGAGATTTTAGTTCAGGGAAATTGTGGGCCATTTTGGTACATTGGGCCTGGGCGGCCAGGATGATTGCGAAGTTGTCCGATTCTCGCCGTCTGCCCGGGGTTGGCAAACCTCCATAACCGGGGCGGTGGATTCCCGCTTTCGCGGGAATGACGAGGGCGGGCGGGAATGACAAGTTGGATGCTGTGTCAACATTTAGTGGACACCTCCGGGACTTTGCACTTATCGTACCTGGGCGGCGGGTTAGGGATTTGGACCGGGACGGGATTCCGGCAAGGACCATGGTAATGGGTGGTCACCCCAGGTGGGAAGGGCGGGGTGTCAGTAGTCCAATTCAAGACGCGATTGCCCTGCCCAATCACACGGGACCCCATCATTCTGAGTTCGGACCATCCACGTCGTTCCGGCCCCCGTATCCAGTACGGGGCAGGCTTTGAGCCGGAACCCAGGATGTTTCGGCGAGGAACGCGACATACGCCTTACCATTCCTGTATCCGGGCTTTCACCGGGAAGACTGGGAGGCTCAGCCTCACACGACAATTAAAGGGCAGTGCCCACCACATCCCATAGCCGGAAAGAGAAGCGGCGGCCCTGGGGCCGCCACTTTCCTTACGGTTTCCCGGTCTTGCCGCCGCCGCTTAGATCATCCGGTCGATGATCCGCTTCGCCTGTTCGTCGGTGATGCCCAGTTCGCGGAAAGCCAGGGGGCCTCCCTCGCGCAGCACCGGCTCACTGCCGTCCAGGGTATGCCCTTCCTTCTGGAAAAACAGACCCGTGTAAATGGTGTCGCCCCAGGCCATCGCCTTCTCGCAGGCCGTCTTCCAGTCGGAGGTGTCGTGCTCCTCGTCCTCCAGCTTCTTGACCCGTTCCTTGAAGAAGTCGTGGCCGTTGTCGTTGTTGAATGTGACGCAAGGGCTAAAGACGTCCAGCAGGGCAAACCCCTTATGCTGGATCGCCGCCTTGAGGATCATCGTGAGATGGCGAACGTCCCCGCTGTATCCGCGGGCAACGAATGTTGCTCCGTTCATGATCGCAGAGGTGATCGGGTTGATGGGCATCTCCACGCTACCGAAGGGGGTGCTCTTGGTCTTCATCCCCAGGGTACTGGTGGGGGAGATCTGGCCGGTGGTGAGCCCGTAGATCTGGTTGTTCATCACCACGTAGGTCAGGTCCACGTTACGCCGGGCCGTGTGGGTGAAGTGGTTCCCGCCTATGCCGTAGCCATCCCCGTCGCCGCCGGTGACGATTACGTTAAGCTCGTGGTTGCCCATCTTCGCGCCGGTAGCCACAGCCAGGGACCGGCCGTGCAGAGTGTGCATTCCATAGGCGTTGAAGTAGCCCGGCAGGTTGGAGGAACAACCTATGCCGCTGACGGTAAGGATCTCGTGGGGCTGTAGCCCCAACTCGGCACAGGCCCGCTGGATGCTGTTCAATACTCCGAAGTCGCCGCAACCCGGACACCAGTCCGGGTCTACCTGACCCTTGAAGTCCCTCGCCGTAAGTTGGACTACGGGCTTGCCACCGGTTGTCGACAGAGTTGTAGCCATCCTCTCACCTCTCTAAGCCACGACCTCTTGGTAAGGCACGTAACGTTCGGTCTTCCCACTGAGCAGTTCCAGGACACCATTTACGATGTGATGGGGCATGAAGGGTTCCCCGTCGTACTTGCGAATATGCCCATCAACACTGATACCGGTCTCGCTTCGCATGTAGCGATAGAACTGGCCGGAATAGTTGTTTTCCACCACGATCTTGCGGCGCGACTTGGCTAGAATCTCGGTCACCGCGTCGCCGTGGAACGGCAGGATCCACTTGATGGGGAGTTGGTTCGCCGTAACTCCCTGAAGTTTCAACAGATCGATCGCCTCTTTGATCGTACCGTAGGTGGAACCCCACCCGATGAGCGTAACTTCCGCGTCCTCGGGGCCTTCCATCTCGGGGGGAGCGATATCCGGCGCCACGCCTTGGAACTTGCGGGCACGCTTTTCGACCATGCTGCGGCGTTTGTGGGGGTTGGTAAACTCATCGCTGATCAAAGTGGAGTCTTCGTCGTGCTCATCGGTTGCGACCACGTGAATGTAGCCTTCCAAACCCGGAAGAGCTCGGGGCGAGATTCCGGTCTCCGTATCCTTGTAACGCTTATACCCATTGGCGGCGGAGTGTTCGGTTATCAGGTCGCCGCGGTCGATCACGGGCTGCATGTTGATCTGGTCAGGGTCGACGCTGAACCTGCCTTCGCCGATGAGCAGGTCCGTGATGATCACGCCGGGGCACTGGGCCTTGTCGCACAGGTTGAACAGTTCGGCGACCGTGTTGAACGAGTCCAGGGCATTTAACGGCGCGACGATGAAGCGTTCGAAATCACCCTGGCTTGCGCCGAGTATCTGCCAGAGGTCGCCTTGCTCCGTCTTGGTGGGTACTCCCGTCGATGGACCCGCGCGCTGAACGTCGATGAATACGGCGGGAATCTCCATCATTCCGGCGCTGCCCAGGGCCTCGCTCATCAGGGCGAAACCGCCTCCGGAGGTGGCGCACATGGAGCGACAGCCGACGTGGGCCGCCCCGATGACCATGTTGGCCACGCTGATCTCGTCTTCCACCTGGCGCACCATGATGCCCAGGTTTCTCGCGTTCTGTGCCATCCAGTGGAGGACGCCGGTGGACGGGCTCATGGGGTAGGCGGCGTAAAACTTTACTCCGGCTGCGGCCCCGCCCATGGCCACAGCGTCGTTCCCGGACCAGACGGCCAGGGGCTTCGCGCCGGTGCCCAACGGATGGGAAAAGGGGTCGAAGTTGGCCATTGCGTGGTCGTAGCCAGCCCGGGCGACCCGTACGTTCTCGTCAACAACTGCCTGGCCCTGACGTGCGAATCTCAGGGTCAAGCTCTCTTCCAGAGTCGCGAAGTCTTCGCCGAGTAATGCGATTACCACGCCCGTGGCAACCGTGTTCTGCACGAGCCTGTTGCGGCTCTGGGTCAGTTCGGCTATGGGCAGGGGACACAGTTGGACGCCGTCGCCGGGCTCACCGGCTGTGACGTTGTCACCGTTGTACACGACGCGGGTGTCCGGCCCCATGAGGCCCAGATGCCGGTCCATAGTGTCCTGGTTCAGGCAGAGCAGCAGGTCCAGCCTGTCGCCGTGGCTTTGGACCTCTACATCGCTCACGCGGACAGTCAAGAAGATGTGCCCGCCGCGAATTATCGACTGGTATGCGTTGTAGGTGTAAAGATGGAGTCCGCGCCTCACGAAGATTCGGGCCAGGATGTCTCCCGGCGTGGCGATGCCCTGCCCGGCCTCTCCACCTATCGCCAGCGCGAAATCGTAGCTTCCCAACGCCATAGCATCGCTCCTCGCCTCTAATCGCCGATGTCACTGCCCCGGCGCTTTGGACTCGGCCGCCGCGTTCCTGGCCTGAGACCGGAATTCATGCGTGCGGCCCGTTAGCAATTCCTTGGATAATGCTGCCAGTATAATGCTGCCGGGCCTTGCTTCACAAGTTACTTTCACCTTTCGACACGCCCGACAAGAATCGTTACGTATTTGTAACAACTGGCGGCGTCATACGGCCAGTTTGGGGGTTACATGTGGATGGCCCGGCCCTGGGCACTGAGGGCTGCCTCCTTGAGCATCTCCGAAAGCGACGGATGGGGATGGACCGCCCATCCCAGCTCGAGGGTTGTCCCTTCCAGCATCCTGATCATGGACAGCTCTCCGAGCAACTCGGTGACCTCCGGGCCGATCATGTGCCCGCCCAGCAACTCGCCGTACCTGGCGTCCACCACGAGCTTAACTATCCCGTCGGCCTCACCCATGGCCAGCGCCTTTCCGTTGGCCTGGACGTTAAACGTGCCGATGTTCACGTCGTAGCCCTGTTCCCGTGCCTGTGACTCGGTAAGACCGAAGCTGGCTATCTGCGGGTTGCAGTAGGTCGCCCTTGGCATACAGGTATAGTCCAGGGGTTGGGTCTCCATCCCGGCGATGTGCTCCACCGCGGTAACGGCCTGGGCCGAAGCCACGTGGGCCAACGCCAACTTGCCTGTTATGTCACCTACGGCGAAGACACCGGGCACGTTGGTTGCCATCGCGTCATCGACCTGGACGAATCCGCGTTCAGTCTCGACGCCAGTCTCTTCCAGTCCCAGGTCTTCGGTATTGGGCTGGACTCCAATCGCAACCAACACCTTGTCAACGCTGAGGGACTGGCTGGAACCGTCTTTTTCTATTGTCAGAGTTACTCTATCGGAGGTAGTCTCGGCTCCGGTAACCCCCGCGCCGGTCATCACGTTGATCCCGTGACGGGTGAAGCTCCGCTCCAGCAGACTGCTTATCTCCTCGTCCTCCCCTGGGACCAGGCGCGGCAACAGTTCGACGACCGTGATATCCACGCCGTACATCCGGTACAGGTACGCGAATTCGACGCCAATAGCCCCTCCACCGACTATTGCAATTGAACCGGGAAGGTTGTCCAGGACGATGGACTCCCGGCTGGTGATGGTCCGGTCGCCATCCACCGGGAGCGGCGGGATGGTCCGCGGCCTCGCTCCGGTAGCCAGGATGATATTTCTCGCGCGAAGGGTGCGCCCGTCCGGGGCAACCAGGACCTCGCCACGCCCCACCAGCCGTCCAGTCCCCTGGACGTGCTCCACGTTGTTCTTACGGAGCAGGTAGGCCACGCCGCGGGTGTTGCGGCCGACGACCCTGCGGCTGCGCTGTACGGCCACCGAGTAATCGGCATGGAAGTTGTCAAAACTGAGACCGAATTCCTCGGCGCGGTGCAGGTAGGAGAGGATTTCGGCGTTTTTGAGAAGGGCTTTGCTTGGGATGCAGCCCCAGTTTAGGCAGACCCCGCCCAGGGCTTCTTTCTCTACGATTGCGGTTTTGAGCCCGAGTTGCCCCGCCCGAATGGCCGCGACATAGCCGCCGGGCCCGGCCCCGATCACCACCAAGTCGTAAACTGGGTCCATCTACCTCTGTAGCCCCGCGTGCCCACTCCCGTCGTTCCTTCCAGCCTGTCTGTGGACGCGGGCGCGATCAAAGTCGCCGGAAAGCAACATTATACAAGCGGGCCGGTAGCCTAACAAGGACAAGCCAAACCGTAACCGCCCAGACTTGATGTGGTCCAAGTGGCTAGTGCAGCACATCCAGGGGAAAGGTCAGGGTCATTCGATTATCTGGATCAAGGACGCTCATGCGCCGCTACTACCCCATCCGTCACTCCGGCCCTCAGCCGGAATCCAGGAACCCTTCCTTAGAATCACGTTCAGATACATGAGTATTTCCGGGTTTCAGCCCCCGTTCGAGCCGGGGGCAGGCTTTTCGCCGGAACGACGATGGAGCCGGTTGCGGTCACAATCGAGAGGCCCTAGGGGGCAAGTCCCTGCGGTTGACTCTCAAGCCTGCCGCCACCAACCGGGTTTCGGATAGTTCGACACCCGAAGTCTGAACAATTGCCCACAGAATCCTCAATCGTATGGCTATGTATGGCAATCGGCAATTCTGCTATGATTGGAAGACACACCTAATCCAGACTTCAGGGAGCGTCATGCGAGTCGGACCGTTCGGCCTGCCGGAACTGCTGATAATTTTGGTCGTGATCTTGCTGATATTCGGCGCAAAACGGCTGCCGGAGATCGGCTCCTCCCTGGGCAAGGGGATCCGTACCTTCAAGACCGCCATCACGGGCGAAGACGAGACCCCCCCGAAGGAAGGCCAGGGCGTAGCCAGCGGCGCGGAGGACGACCGCCGCGGCGGCTAACCACCGTCAACGACACTCAGGAATCGGAATCAGTAAGGGCCAGCGTCATCGCTGGCCCTTAGATCTTTGAAATAGGCGGCCCCACGGTTTCTAATCCGGCGGAGAAAAAGGCGTCAATGCCGCCGACGGCTGCCGGTCCCGTCTCGCCAAACGCGACAGAAGGACACCGAGTTCGTACAGCACCAGCAAAGGCGCGGCGACCAACGCTTGGTTTAGCGGGTCGAACGTCGGTGTGATGATCGCGGCCAGGACGAAGGCCACGACAATCCAGTATCGGCGGAAACGAGAAAGCATCCGGGGAGTGACCACACCCAGCGAGGTCAGAAGATACATGATCAGGGGCGTCTCGAAGGCGAGGCCCATCCAGAACAAAAGCCGCACCATTACGTTGACGATGTTGCTTATCCTGATCTCCGGTCTGGCTACGTCCCCGCCGAATGTCAGCAGGAAGCCAAGTGCGCGAGGGGCGAGGACGAAGTAGGCAAAGGCGACTCCGCATACGAACACGAAAAAGGCCGCCGGCAGGAATACCAGGAGGAATAGCCTCTCTCTCGGTGTAAGCCCCGGCGCCACGAACATGATCGCCTGGTGGAGAATCACCGGGAGAGCGAGGATAAACCCCGCCAGTAGGGACACCTTCACGGATGTCGTCAGTAGCTCGGTGACCTCAGTGTAGATCAGGCCCCCCGGCTGGACGTCGAGCACTGCCTCAGCCGGAAGGACCAACAGCCCGATGATCTGGCGGAAGAAGCCAAAGGAAACTGCGCTTCCCACGAGCAGGGCCAGGACCGACCAAAAAAGCCGGCGCCTGAGTTCCGTGAGGTGCTGGAGAAAGGTGAGTTCCCGGTTGTTCATTCCCCGCTTTTGGCCGCGGTGTCTTCTTCTGACTGTCGCGGCGCCGGAGCAGCGGGCCGTTCGCGGGGGGTGGGGGCGTCCAGGTCGATTGCCGCGTTCATGTCTGCGATCGAACGCCGGAATTCCCGCACGAGCCTCCCCGTCGTCTTGGCCATGTCCAGGGAGCGGGCCGGTCCCAATACCAGCAGGGCGACCACGAAAATCACCCCAAGCTCCATCATGCCCATCCCCATGAAGTTCATGGCGCGCTTTCCACTAAGAAGGGGCAGTTTGGACCGCAACCCGGCGGGACGTCGTCAGATTTCAGGTCCGTCAATGTCCAACCTAGCTGGCCCAGCATCTCCGTCAGCCTGCACAGAGGCAAGCCCACTATGTTGGTATAGCAGCCTCTCCACGACTCGGCGGGACTGAACTCCCGGTCCTGCACCGCGTAGGCCCCAGCCTTGTCCATCGGCGTCCCGGTGGAGATGGACTCCTCCATCTCATCGTCCGAAAACTGGCGCAGTGCAATGTCGCTGGCCATGCTATCGGTCAATCGCTGGCCTGACGCGGCGTCAATCACAGTTATCCCGGTGAACACCTGGTGCTGTGTGCCTCGAAGCTGGACCAACATCCGCCGCGCGTCCTCTACGTCAATGGGCTTGCCCAACGCCTCTCCCTGGTGCACCACCATGCTGTCCGCGCCGATGACGAAACCTTCCTCCAGGTTGGAAGCCACCGCCTCCGCCTTGACGCGGGAAAGCCGCTGGACCAGCTCGGCGGGACTCTCGCCGGGCAGAGGGTCCTCGGGTACGTTGGCGGGCAACACCTGAAAGTCCAGGTCCATCCCGGCCAACAACTCCCTGCGCCTGGGGGACGCCGAGGCCAACACGATCTTGCGCTCCTGTACCTCTCTCCGGCGCAGGAAGGCGAGGCACTCTACGTGGTGGGTCTGGGGGAACATGTCCACCGGAGTCACCGACTCCAGCGAGTAGGCAGTCTCGCAAAGCAGCTTGAGGTCTCTTGCCAACGTGCCGGGATCGCACGAGACGTAGGCGACTCTTGCCGGGCCCAGGTCAATCAGGCTTCGCAGAGTCTGGGGATGGCAACCTGCGCGGGGAGGGTCCAAGATGGCCGCCGTTAGCGTCTCTCCCAGGCTGGGGAGTACATCCTCCGTTTTGCCCGCAACCAGTTCTATGTTGTCCAGTCCCTTCGCGTTTTCCCTGGCGTCCACGATAGCGGCGGCGGACTCCTCGACTGCGATTACCTTCTTGACCAGGGGCGACAGCAGTACCGCAAAGGTGCCGACCCCGGTGTAGGCGTCCAGCAGGACATCGTCGTGGGACAAATTCAGGACGTGGCTTACCATCTCGGCCAACTGGGCCGTCTGCTCGATGTTCACTTGGAAGAAGGACGGAGACGCAACCCGAAACTCGTGGCCTGCAACCGATTCCTGGTAGGTTTTCTGACCCGTGGGAAACGGGATTTCAGGGTTGAGTAACGTCGGTTGTACCAGCACGCCGCCCGTCTCCAAACCGGCGCGGACGGACAATTGGGTGGTCTCGGCGCACCTGTCCTGAAGCCCGGACAAAGTGTCGTTGACCCCGTCATGCATCAACATACAGCGGTCGACACGAACGAACCTTCGGGTCTCCTTGTGGACGAACCCCAACGCCCCGCCGGAACCTATGGTAAACCGGGCATGGTTCCGGTAGCCGAACTCCCGGGGCGAGGGGACCACAGGGTCAACGTGGACGCCCGCCAGCCCGCCAATTCGCTCCAAGGCATCGGCGACCAGATCGCGCTTGACGGCTAGCTGCTCCTCGTAATCCAGATGTTGCCACTGGCAGCCGGTGCAGTCGCCGTAATAAGGGCACGGCGGCGGCACCCGCGCAGGCGAAGGCTCAAGCACTTCGACCACCCGCGCTGCGGCATACTTCCGGCGGACGCTGACCACCTCGACCACAACCTTCTCGCCGGGTATCCCACCCAATACAAAGATGCTCTGCCCGTCGCATTCGGCCATGGCCTCACCCAGCCGTCCCCAGGAATCGGGGGTCAGGGTGAGTTGCTGGCCTCTGACGATTTTGGTCTGGGTCAAGTATCTACCCTTGGCAATATTCCCTCTTAATAATAGACCGATAAAAGTCGGTAGTCGACAATCTCAAGCGTAGGGTATCGGGGCCTCGGATGGAAAAGAGTCTTCCCTTAGCGGCCCTTCACACGGCTGTGACCCCAGGCTTCCCGGTGCAGAAAAATCATGCGAATCCCGGAATCACAGAAATCACAGTTCAGACAATTTTACCAGGGACTGAAAGACGCTGGCGGCTGACCGTAGTCCGGTTGACCTGAATCCGGCAGGGATATACACTAACCGAAAAGCTGACTGCTTCTAGTTGAATTTCGACGCGCGGCAATATTCGCAACACATTAGTTCTGGAGGCTTACAATGGCTGAACCTAAAGAGATGACGGTATCCAACTGGGACTCAGATGTCTTGCAATCAGACCTGCCGGTGCTGGTGGACTTCTGGGCCGAATGGTGCGGCCCCTGCAAGATGATCGCCCCCTCGGTTCATGACATGGCGGTCGAATACGACGGCCAGCTCACCGTGGGTAAGCTCGACGTCGACAGCGCCCCCGAAATCGCCATGAAATACGGCGTTCGCAGTATTCCGGCCCTGATCTTCTTCAAGGACGGACAGCCCGTAGACCAGATCGTCGGCGCAGTCCCCAAGGGCACGCTCAAGCGCAAGATCGATTCCGTCCTGAGTGCATAGCCACTCCTCATAGTTTCAGTTAGTTGCAAGGGAGTGGACGGGGCCCGGTGGCTCCTGCGGACTTCAAATCCGTTGTGCCTCGTGACGAGCGGGGTAGGTGGGTTCGACTCCCTCGCACTCCCGCCAGAATTGTACTTCCCAAGACCAGACGAAAAGGGCTTCGGGACTGACGCCTCCAAGAACACGGCGGTTGCAGACACCCGCAGATTTGCGGAGAGGCTCAAGCCATCGCTCAAGGGGAACACCCGGCATCCACACTTCAGGGAGAGAGGGACCTGCTTGGTAATTCTGATTAGCTTCGACATAGACGGAACACTGGAGATCGGGGACCCGCCTGGGGTCCTGTCCATGGAAATGGTGCGACGCGCCCACGAAAGGGGTATGCTGGTCGGCAGTTGCTCCGACCGGACCATGAGCGGGCAGAAAGCCATCTGGGAAAGCCATAACATCCCGGTGGACTTCGTCGTGTCCAAGCACATGCTCCCCGACGTTAAAGAGAGGTTCCCGGCCGACGTTTACTACCACATCGGGGACCGGGAAGACTTGGACAAGAAGTACGCTTTGGACGCCGGGTTCGAGTTCCTTTGGCCCGACGAAGCCCTCGAAGAACCCTGGTACCAGTTGGAAGGCGGCTCCGCCTAGAGCCGCCTTACTTTTCGCCCACGGGCGGGATAGGCCACTAAACTCGTTAACGCAGGCCGACCAGTTCCACCTCAAACTTAAGCGTGGCTCCCGGCGGGATCACACCACCGGCTCCCCTATCGCCATAGGCCAACTGGGGAGGAATAACGAGTTCCCGCCTGCCGCCGACGTTCATGGACGCCACACCCTCGTCCCAACCCTGAATTACCATTCCCGCCCCGATCCTGAATTCCAGCGGGACGCCCCGGTCCACCGAGCTGTCGAATTTGGTGCCGTCCAGGAGCCAACCGGTGTAGTGGACGGAGGCCGTCTGGCCGTTTTGGGCAGCCTCGCCAGTGCCTACCTCGATATCCCTGTATTGCAGTCCCGAAGGCGTTGTCGTAAGTTCTTCCATCTTGTCCCCCATGTCCTGATTGGAAGGTGTGGCCGTTTCGGGCTGAGTACAAGCAATCACGAGAAACAACGCCAGCCCCAGGAAGAAACTCCATCGCATCGGCCTTACCCCCGCTAATTATGGCCTGAAGATTCTAGCACAGTCCGCACGATGGAGACCGCTCAAGATGGACAAGCCCTCCCCCGCGACGTACTATTCCCGCGTGCAAATAAACGTGCCAATAAATCCGGAGGTGAATTCCAATGGTCCGTGTACCTTATGTAACCCGCGAAGAGCTGGACGCGGAAGGCCAGGAGATCTACGATACGATTCGAAGGGATAGGAATACCGACGAGGTAGGTCTGCAGTTTCGAGCCCTGCTGAACAACCCCAAGGCCGCCGGCTACCTGACTTCAATGGGGGCGTCGCTTCGCTTTCAGAGTTCGGTGCCCGACAACCTGAAAGAGTTGGCCATAATCCTGACCGCCCGGGAATGGAACAGCGACATCGAGTGGACGGGCCACTCCCTAGCCGCAGCCCGCGCCGGTGTTAGCGACGCTTCAATCGAAAGCATCCGGACCTACAAGACCGATGAAGTCCTCACCGTGGACGAAGCGGCTGTCGCCAAGTTCGTCCACGAGATGGTCCGCAATAAGGCGGTCACCGACCAGACCTACGGCGCGGTCCAGTCGCTCCTGGGAGACCGGGGGGCCGTGGACCTGACGCTGACCGTGTCCTACTACAGCGCCCTGGCCCTGGCGCAAATTGCGCTGGAACTGGAGATGGGCGAGGGACGGGTGTCCACCCTCTAACCCCGGGCGGCGCTTCTCTCGTAGGCGTCGGCGGCCCGCAACACCGTGGCGTCGTCGCCAGTCTTGCCCACCAGCATCATCCCGATGGGAAGCCCCTCGGACGTGCCGCACGGGACCGTGATCGCCGGATGTCCCGTCACGTCGAATGGACAGGTATTGGGGATCATCTCCAGGGCCCTGGCCGCGTATTCCTCGCGGCTGCAGTCTGGCTCGGGGATCCCGGTTGCCTTCAGCGGCAGGGTGGGCATTACCAGCAAGTCAAACCGGCTGAGCGCGTCGTCGTAGGCCGCTTTTAGAGTCCTGGCCAGGTTTTGCGCCTTCGCATAGTAGTGGCCGTGGTAGTTGTCCTGCATATACTGGCCCAAGAGCACGACCAGCTTGGTCGTTTCCGACAGGTCGTTCGCCCGGCTGCGCCAACCCCGGGCGAACACGTCCAGCAGACTGGTGGTGTAGTGCCCCTTCCAGTTGGTTCCCATGCTGTTGCCGGCAACCATCAGCATGGTCGCACCCTCCACGGCGATGGCGCTCCAGACATGGTAACCGTCAAGGTGCCACGGGATGGATACCGGTTCGACCTGCGCTCCCAGACTCTCGAACGACCTGGCGGCAGCCATTACGGCTTCGTCCACATCTTTCTCAGACAGCCCCTCATGTCCAAACCCTTCCTGCAGGATGCCCAGGCGCAAACCTTGGACGTCTCCCGTCAAGGCCTGGCTATATGGCTGACCGGGAAGGCCCGCGGACTGTCTGGGGTCCAAACCATCCGGACCGGCAATGGCCTCCAACATCAAAGCGACGTCCGAGGTCGTTCGCGCCATCGGCCCCGTGTGGTCCAGGGTCAACTCGATTGGGAATACCCCGGTGTAGGGGACGAGGCCGTAAGTGGGCTTCAGCCCGGCTATGCCGCACCAACTCGCCGGAATGCGGATCGAACCTCCCTGGTCGCCACCGATGGCCATGTCCACTTCGCCCGCTGCCACCAACGCCGCACTGCCGCTGGAAGAGCCTCCCGCGCTTCGGAGCAGGTTGGCCGGGTTTCGGACAGGCCCCGTATCCGATGTATGACTCCCTCCGGAAAAGCAAAGGCTTTCGCAGACCGCTTTGCCCAGGATATGGCCGCCTGACCCGAGGATGCGCGAGACGATCGTGGCGTCGGTCTCGGGGGTGTATCCTTCCAAGACGCTGGTCCCGTTCATCATCGGGATTCCGGCAACGCACACATTGTCCTTGATGGCGATGGTCTTGCCGGTCAGAATCCCGCCGGGGTCACCCTGGATGTCGCACCGCCAGTACCATGCGCCCAGCGGGTTTTGCTCCGGAGTTGGCCGGTATCCCGATGTCCGCGCAGTCCCGGCGGGTATGCCCGGCTCGGTCAACTGGTCAAGCCGGTGATAGGACTCCAGCATCGGGGTAATTAGACCCAGAAAGGACTCCAGGTCCGCCGGGCTCGGGGTAAGGTAGTAGTCCTCTGCAATGCGCCGCAGTTCATCCAGGGTCGGCGGTTTTACCGGCATATTCTGTCCTCCTGGTGTGGGGCGTTTACCGGCGGGGAGCGCCGCCCAGATGTGACCCGGAATCTACCATGATGGTCTCCCCGGTGACATGCTCCGCCCCCTCCATGAGCCACACCACCGGGTCGGCTACGATTTCCGGGTCGCCCGCGGCTTTGAGGGGAGACGTCTCGGCGTAGTTGTCGATGAAAGCCTGGTACCGGTCCTCGCCAAGGCCCTCCCGCCACCATCTGGTCTGCATGACGCCGGGGCATACCGCGTTAACCCTGATCTCGGGAGCCAACGCCCGGGCCAGGGATAGAGTCATGGTGTTGAGGGCCGCTTTGGACGCGGCGTAGGCGATGGAGCTCCCCGAGCCCGAGAAACCTGACACGGACGAGATGTTCACTATCGCGCCCTTTCCCTGCCGCTTCATGTGAGGCGTCACGGCCCGCACCATCTGGTACGGCCCGATGACGTTCACTCCGAAAATCCGGTTGAAATCGTCGGCGGTCAGGGCTTCAAGATCGGCATGGGGCGCAATCTTGGACTGGGCGGCGTTGTTGACCAGCCCATCCACTCGGCCAAACCGTTCCATGGTCTCGGCGGCCATGCGGCGGCAGTCTGCGTCGTCGGAAACGTCCGCCCGGCACAGGAGCGCCTCGCCTCCCAGGGAACGGCAGGCTTCAGCGGTCGCGTTGGCCTCCGCCTCGCTCTTGGTATAGTTGATCACCACCTTCCCGCCCTTCGACGAGAGTCGCCTCGCAACCGCGGCCCCCAGCCCCGTAGCGGAACCGGTGATGATGAAGACCCCGCCTTCGATGTTCATGTTCGTCCTTTCGATGCAGTCCCTCAGTTGGTGATCACTTCTCCATCCATAAGCCTATCAAGGTACAGTTTAATAGTGTTAGCGGAAATGGAGAAGCCAATACCCTCGACACTGAGGCCCGAGATCTCGGAGGTTACTATCCCGACTACTTCGCCTTGCCGGTTTACCATGGGTCCTCCGCCGTTTCCGGGATTTACTGCGGAGTCAGTTTGAATCAACCGAAGATTGCGGCCCGAGTCGCGCCTGGTCGCTGAAACCAGTTTTCTCGTGACGCTTATGTCATCACGTCCGACCGGGAATCCAACCACCAGCACCTCTTGACCTAACTTCAGATAGTCCAGCCACCCCAGTTTCAGGGAAGGAAGATCAGCAGCCTCAATAGTCACCACCGCGGGGCGGGTATCTTCACCCCCTTACATGGGCCGGGATAACGCTAAGGATTTTGCCATTGGAAAAGACTCTGCACATGCTTGTGAACTCTGTCAGGGGAATCGCCTTTTAGCCGGGCGACGGAGGCGCGAACGGGGAGGTTTCCAGGGGATAAAGGAGCAAACGGGCGCGGGAGCGCCGCCCGATTGCTCTACTGCCGGCGGCGCAATTCTTCCTCGAGCTGGCGTATTCTGGCCCGGTCCGCCTCTCGCGCCGCTTGCTCTGATTGCAGCGCGGCCTCGGCGTTCCGTCGGGCTTCCGCTTCGGCGTTGGCGCGGGTTTCGGCAGCGGCGGAGAGCGCTTCCGCGTCTTGACGGCCGGCGCGTTCGGCGTCCACAGCGCTCTCCGCATCCCGGAGGGCCCGGTCCCTATCCGCAATTATCCGGTCCCTCTCCGCGACGGCGTCTACCAACTCCCCCATGTTGAGCCGGTATTCCCCGGCTGACGGGTCGTAGAAGCGGAGACGCCCTTTGTCCCAGCACAGGTCCAGCCCCAGGGCTTCGCTGCGCCCCCAGACCATCCCGTCGCCGTTCCGCTGCATCTCCACGCGCCGGTATTCTCCGGCTACCAGCGCTTCGCCCACCAGCGGCTCGCCGTAGTATTCGCCCCCTGTGGCGTCGAACCGCCAGTATTCACCTATGCCAAGCCGGGCGTAGATGTCCCGCTTGCGTCCCGTGTCCTCCGTGTGGGTGCTCTCGGACGCGATTTCCAGGGCGAAGTCGGGCGCCTTCCGCACCCGGCGCATGAAATACCCGTTGCGGCGCATTATCGCCTCGGTATCCACGCCGAAGGCGACGTAGCAGTCGGGGCGCACAATCCGCTGTTCCCCATCCTCTTCGTAGTAGATGGGAGTGTCGCCGCTGACCAGCGCCGCGGGCAGTCCGCGAAAGACCGTCTTGACGACCTCTATCGTTTCGGTGAAGTGGGGCAGTTGGTTCATGGCGTCGGGCAGCGGCACGATGTCGTCGGGGGCGTCGTCGTCGGGAATGACGATTCCGGGGGCGAGTTTCGGGCGGCTGCCCGGCGGCAACCTGGTACTCACGGCAATCCTCCCGTGAGTCCGCCTGAGGCGGACCGGAGTTGGAATCGGGCCGCCTCCATGATAGCACGCTGGCCATGTTGCGGCTGCCCGGTTAAAATGCGATTGCGCTGTCCTAATTCGTGGGTTCTATGACTTCAGATGGATTTAGCCTCGATTCTCACGGATGCAGGGGCTACTTCTGCGGTTGAATAATAACCTTCAGCGAGTCGCGGGCTTCGGCGGTCAGCTTGAACCCCAGCCCGGCATCGGCAAGACCCAGGCGGTGGCTGATCATCTGCTCCACGGGCGCCCGGCCCGCGGAGATAAGCTCCAGGGCCGCGGCAAGGTCCGACGGGGCCGCCGCGTAGGTGGTCGTCATCGTGATGTCATTCCGGAAGAAAACGTCGTTCACGCGCACCGGCAGGTCAATACCCGGATCAGTCGGCGCGAAGACCAGCACCGTCCCACCGCGCTCCACCGATTCCAGGGCTTGGGTCAAGGCCGGGAGCGCTCCGGTACAGACAATTACCAGGTCGGCCAGCAAGCCGCCGTTTCGCTCCCGCACCCCGGCAGGAACATCTCCAGTGGCCAAAAGCCCATCCTCGGCTCCCAGCCTAACCGCCGTTCCCAACCGAGATTCCACCAGGTCGGTGGCAAGAATCCTCCCGGCGCCCAGCGCCCGTGCCAGCATAACGTGCAACAGTCCGGCAAGGCCGCTGCCGATAACGAGAACGCTCTGTCCCGGTTGCAAATTCGCGCGTCTCTGGCCCCGGTAGACACAGGCCAGGGGCTCGGTGAACGCCGCTTCCTCGGAAGACAGATGGCCGGGTATCGGCAACGCGCCCCGGTCCACGTTGATTTGAGGTACGCGCAAGAACTCCGCAAGCCCACCGGGATCGAAGTTGGTCTGTCTCAGGGTGTCGCAAACCGTGTGGCGTCCGCTAAGGCAGAAATGGCAAGCGTTGCAGGGCACGTGATGGGTGACGACCAGACGGTCGCCCGCTTCGTACTGTGTAACTCCCTCGCCCGCCTCTACAACCGTGCCCGCCACCTCGTGGCCCAGCACCATCGGGGCCCGCTCAACGCGGTACCACTCCATGACGTCACTGCCGCACAGGCCGGAAGCGTCCACCCGCAGCAACAACTCGCCGGGTCCGATCCGCGGGACCGGCATCTCCTCGAGCCTCACGTCGTGATTGTTGTAGTACATCGCTACGCGCATGTGTCAAACGGCTCCACGGGAGTTGAGTGCGAATCAAATGGGTCTTAATCCGGGTTGGCCGGAATCACACCGGCACCGGCGCGACTCGCCCATCGCCGGCCCTGACCGTATTGAATATCTCTTGGGCTTCGTCGACGGTCCCGTTATGATGGACAAGGTGGCGCAGTGCCCGGATCATCGGCACGGGATGATCGCTCTGCCAGATGTTGCGGCCCAGGTTGATGCCGATCGCCCCGTTCTGCATCCCGTCATGGACAAACTCCAGCACCTCTCTCTCGGTGTCGGCCTGGGGGCCTCCGGCCATAATCACCGGCACCGGACAGCCGTCAACCACCTTCTCGAACCCATCGGCACACCAGTATGTCTTCACGACGCGGGCGCCGAGTTCGGCTGCGATGCGGCAGCACAGCGCCAGGTAGCGGGACTCCCTCTGTTCCAACTCCCTGCCCACGGCAGTGACGGCCATAACCGGAATCCCGTATTTTTCGCCCTCGTTGACCAGATTACCCAAGTTCAACAGGGACTGTTTTTCGTACTCGGTGCCAATGAAAAGGGAGATCCCGACGGCGGAAGCATTCAGCCGGATGGCATCTTCCATAGAAGTGGTGATTCCCTCGTCGGCCAGGTCATGCCCGACCATGCTGGTGCCGCCGGAAACACGCAGAACGATGGGCTTGGTGTTTGACGGGTCTATACTGGAGCGAAGGACGCCCCTCGTGACGAACAGCGCGTCGGCGTAGGGAAGAAGGGGCTCGGCGGTCTTCCCGGGTTGCTCCAGGTTCCTGGTGGGACCCTGAAAATACCCGTGGTCAATGGGCAAAAACATCGCATGTCCGTTGGGTTGGATCAGTTGCGCCATGCGGTTCGACATTCCCCAGTCCATCATCACACCTCGCCGTTGATTTCGTGTAATCGGTGATGACATTCTATCATCCGTTTTCGTAACCGCGCATGGACTGGGCGAACTGCCCAAGGGCCTTTCGATTATGACCGCAACCGGCTCCATCGTCGTTCCAGCTTTCGCTGGAACCCGGAAATTCTCAGGTGTCTGCACATGATTCTTAAGGAAGGGATCCTGGATTCCGGCTCAAAACCTGCCCCGTACTGGATACGGGGGCCGGAATGACGGATGGGGTAGTAGCGGCGCACAAGCTCCTTGATCCAAATAATCGAATGACCCTGGAACCGCACGCGAGGTAAGCTCCGGTTGCCGCCACCTTGACCGTCTGCTACTCTTACCCCTACTTATTCAACCCATCGAGGCGGGGATTGACTGCGGAAACCCGGACACAGGCCGACCTATTCGTCACCTGCATAATCGACCAACTCTACCCGCAAGTTGGCGTTAGTGTGGTCCGCGTACTGAGGAAAATGGGAGTGAGAGTCGGGTTTCCCGCCGGACAGACCTGCTGCGGTCAACCCCTGTACAACTCCGGATATACGTCTCAGGCCCGCCGGCTTGCCCGCAGGGTGCTCGAGGAGTTTCGCACCAGCACATACGTCGTTGTCCCATCCGGCTCCTGCGCGGCCATGATGTCCAAGTTTTACCTAGACCTCTTTCAAGACGAACCTGAGACGCTGGGCCAGGCCCAGGAGTTGGCATCCAAAGTCTTCGAGTTCTCCCAGTTCCTCACTGACGTATTACAAGTCGAAGACGTGGGAGCGACTTACGAGGGCGCTGTCACCTACCACCCCAGTTGCCACCTGCTGCGCGAGATGGAAATCCGGAGCGGACCCGCCCGTCTGTTGGCTAATGTCCGCGGGGCTCGGGTGGAGGAGCTTCCCCAAGCCGAGGTCTGCTGCGGGTTCGGTGGCACATTTTCGGTAAAATACCCTCACATCTCCGAGGGGATGGTTGCCGACAAGACGGCCAACGTCGTAAGCACCGGGGCGGATACCCTGGTCTCCTGCGACATGAGTTGCCTGATGAACATCGAGGGCGCCCTCAGCCGTCAGGGGTCCACGGTCCAAGTCCGGCACCTGGCCCAGGTCCTGGATAGCACGAGTGACCAGTAACTAGTGTCAGTAGCCAGTGGTCAGCGATCAGCCACTGGAAACCGGCCACTGGTCACCGGCTACTATTAAGGAGGTACTCAGCCAGTGCCCGACGTCAAAACCCGGGATTTTTCGTCAGCTTCCGCAGTTTCCATTCTCGACCCCCAGTTGCGTGTCGCCCTTCAAAGGGCTGGTACGGGGTTCGATGGCGCGCGCAGGGAGTGTATCGAGGAGGTCACTCCCCAGGTCTGGGACGAATGGCGGGAACAGGCGCGGCAGGTGAAGCTCCACACCCTGGACCACCTGGACTACTATCTCGACCTGCTCGAACAAAGGGTTAGCGCCAACGGAGGCCAGGTCCACTTTGCCGCCGACGCCGCCGAGGCCAACGCCATCGTCGCCGAAATCGTCCGCACCCGCGGGGTGAAGGTTGCAACCAAAAGCAAGTCCATGGTCTCCGAGGAACTGAACTTAAACCATCTCTTGGAGTCCATCGGGGTCGACGTATACGAGACAGACCTGGGCGAATACATCATACAATTGGCCGAAGAGACCCCCTTCCACCTGGTCGCTCCCGCTCTGCACAAGAGCAAGGAAGAGGTTGCCCGGCTCTTCACCGAAAAGCTCGGTGTCCCTCCGATGGAGGACATCAATGAACTGGCCGCCGCCGCCCGGGTGGCGCTGCGGGAACGGTTCCTGCAAGCAGACCTTGGCATAAGCGGGGCCAACTTCCTGATCGCCGAGACCGGGACCCTCGTCATCATCACCAACGAGGGAAATGGACGGCTCTGCACTTCAGCCCCCCGTATCCACATCGGGATAACCGGGATGGAGAAGGTCATTCCATCGGTCCAAGACTTGGCCGTGTTCCTGCGGCTCCTGCCCCGCTCCGCCACCGGCCAGAGGATCACCAGCTACGTGAGCATGGTCAGCGGCCCGAGGGAACAAGACGCCGAAGATGGGCCGGAAGAATTCCATCTGATCATCGTGGACAACGGGCGGTCCCGAATGCTCGCCGACCCTCACCTTCGGGAAGCCCTGCTTTGCATCCGTTGCGGCGCCTGCCTCAACATCTGCCCGGTCTACCAGAAAGTGGGTGGACACGCCTACGGTTGGGTCTATCCAGGCCCCATAGGCTCAATCGTCTCCCCCATGTTGGTCGGGTTGAACGAGGCTCCGGACTTGCCACAGGCGTCCAGCCTGTGCGGGGCTTGCCGGGAAGCCTGCCCGGTGAAGATCGACATTCCGAGAATGTTGCTGCACCTGCGCCACAAGTTGGCCGAAGGACCCGTTGCCGAAGGCGCGTCTAACCGTCCTATGCCCAAATCCCTGATTAACGCCTTTACTTCGGTCATGAGCAAACCGGGGGTTCTGGAGGCGGCGGCTAAAATTGGCCGCGCCGCCCAGGGCGCCCTCCTGGGGGCTCCGGTCTCCTTTCTTGCCAGGGGAGGCCGGGGTATTCGCAAGGCATCGTTGCCTTTGCTTTCCCAGTGGACGCGCTCCAGGGACCTCCCTCAGCTACCTCCACGCACGTTCAGAGAGATCTGGCGCAAACAACTCTCCAACGACGAGGAGGGCCGGTAGGTGTCAGACGGAGCCGGAACACCCAAGTCCGAATTCCTGGCTTCGGTGCGGCGCTCCCTCGGCCGGGAGCCCGGGACTCCCCAACCGCCATATCCCCGGCTCGCCCAGGACCTGGCATTTCTGGAAGAAGAAGTCGAGAAGGTCCGCCAACGGGTGGATTCCAACCGGGACGCCCTGGTCGACAAGTTAGCCGAGATCGCGCTCCTTCGCGGGTGGCAAGTGCAAAGGACTCCGGACCCCGAAGAGGCGATGGCCTACATCCAAACCCTGGCCCGCCGCCAAGGGGCTGACAGAGTAGTGCGATCGAGCCAGGAAGTGTTTGATTTCGTTCCAGTGGACACGGCCCTGACCGCAGCAGGCGTTGCCGTCACCGAAGTTGTCCACGGCGAGGACCGCTCGCGCGAGTTCCTGCGCCAGCAGATCGTGGCCTCCGGCATCGGTATCACGGGCGTGGATTACGCTATCGCCGAGACCGGCTCCGTCATCGTGCGGCCGCGGGCCGGGTTGAGCCGGTTGGTGTCTCTGGTCCCTCCGGTGCACGTAGCCTTGGTCCGCCCGGAAGACGTGATAGATTCGTTGGACGACCTGTTCTTGCTCCGGAGAGTAGAATACCTTCGGAACGGCGGCGACATGGGACGGTACTTGAACTTTATCACCGGTCCCAGCCGGACGGCTGACATCGAGCAGACTCTGGTCGTGGGCGTACACGGTCCGAAAGAAGCCCATATGCTGCTACTGGGGTAGCGCATCCATCCCATCCGGATTTCTAATCTACCTAAGGGTTGTTGATTTATGGCGGTACGTGTCGGTTTTACCCAGTTTCGCAAGGAGATGCTGGAAAAGGAGCTGGAAGACATCGAAGCCATGCTCCCCACTCTCGGAGTTGAAAAGGTGATCTTGACCGGTGACCTGGTTACCGGCCGCTATTCGCCCGACAGCCGGATCGACTTGATCATTGTGCAGAATTCCGAATACCTGTACGGCCGGCGTGCCGACTTCTTTTCCTGGCACTTCGGCAGCGGCGTCGCGGTGGACACCCAAGTCTACACTCCAGAGGAGTTCGAAACTTGCAAGGAGACCCTGCCGGTGCTCAAGAACGCAATCGAAAGAGGACGGGTGATTTACGATGCCTGACCACAAGTCCGAAGGCGCCCGCTGGCTGCGCCAGGCCCGCCAAGATATGGAAGACGCTGATTTCCTGCGGGAGGGAAAGAGGTTCAATCTGGCCTGCTTCATGGGGCAACAGGCCGCCGAGAAAGCGGTCAAAGCCTTTCTGTACTACCGCGGCGCAGAGGACGTGTGGGGACACTCGCTCATCGACCTTTGCGAAGACGCCAAGCTTTTCGAGATGTTCTTCGACACCATCAAGGGCGACGCGCGTCAACTGGACAAGTATTTCGAGATCACCCGCTACCCGGGCTACCTTCCCAGCGGCATTCCATCGGAAGCCTTCGACGTCATCGACGCCGACCGCTCCATCGAGCTTGCCCAAATCGTGGTCGACTTTGTCGGGGAACGGGTAGTGGGGTAGTCGCTGCCAAAATCGAAGGCAACTTTATGGAATGAAGTCGGGGAGCCATGAGAGTCACTGACGACCTTCACCGGCTGATTGACAAGCTGCCCAAGTTGGGCAATCCTGTGCTGCCGGCGCCGTAGTGGTGGGAAGTTGCTTGACCGCCTTCGGTGCAGCGCCAGAAACCGCGAATACCGGTTTTCCATCCATGCGCAAGATGGGCAAGATCGAATCACACAGCGGAGAATCTCGGTCAGAGACATCGAAGACGCTGTGTTGGGCAACCGAGCCGAGATTATAGAGGACTACCTGGACTACCCGCGAGGTGCGAGTTGTCTCGTTCTCGGATTCACTTTCGACGAGAGGCCGGTCCATATACAATTTTCTTATCCGCCTCGGGTCACCAGCAAACCCGGTATTAAGAACCTACGTGTGGGCGAGGTTTAAATTCCCTCGAACCAAAGCCGCCTCGCCCAAAGCCTGTTTCGCCACGTGGCCCGAACCGGAACCCAATTATTATGGCGCAGGCATGGTAAGACAGGTTAGATAACGGCGAGGTTAGTTGCAGAGCCGACCTCGCCCGAGAACTCAGTGTTTCACGGGCTCACGTTACCAAGGTGCTCAAACTGCTGAACCTTTCCGCCGAAGTGAAGGAAACCATCGTCGGCCTCGGCGACCCTATGCGCGGAAGGCACCTAAGTCAGTCTGCACTATGTAGCGTATCCAAACGATCAGACCATGACCAGTTGCGGTGGTTGGAGGAGAACTTTTCGGGACCCAGTCGATAGACGGTTCGAGTCTTGCAAGGTGGGCCAAGCGGTACTGTACTACAAACCTTCGAGTGGGTGGTTCCCCTTTAGGTTCTCAAGCAAGAAAAGTTCGAGCCACGTTTGGTTGGCCCTACCACCTGTTCCACTCCCGGTAACGGTTGACCCCGAAACAGGCTGCGCACGTCATTGTGACCGCGACCGCGATCACAATAGCTGTCACCGTGTGGAACCGTGCCCAGGACTCGTCGGAAGTCAAACCGCCTACCCATATCGCTATGAACAGCTTGGGTTTGGCCAGCGGCGCATATACCGCGGCGATTCCCATGACGAGACCCGTCCCCCCCCAACTTCCGTGAAACGTGCTCCAGGTGCCTGCCGCATATGTTCCCGGCGACGACCGAAAAAACGACCGGGCCGAACGCGGCCATGCACATGGAGATGATCCAGACAGCTGCCTCCATGGCTCCACCTACTTCGTCACATTCCTCATCACATCGCCGACACCTTTTCGACACAGAAGGTTGACTTGTCGCTCCATGCCCCGAACACTCCGCGAAACTCTCTGCAGTACATCCCTAGCTTCAAGAATTGTATGTTCCAATAGGGTACATTGTTCGCATTAGTACGTAGACCGGACCAGTCTGCGCAGAGGCGGATTCCTGAAGCCCTTGACCTGTAGGTAAATGAACACCACGGCGATATCCGTGCGCTCCGAGCCCGGGAGAGTGAATGACATCTCCGATTCGGCAACTGGCTAGTCCGGTTCCGGAGGGACATGTCGGAACGCCTCGAAGTAGTTCCCAGCGTAATTCCTCACAGTGAGTCCGATCTGTGAAGCTCGTAGGAGATGAACAACCCGGCCCATTCCGCCGCAACCGACGGCTCAGGGAGTTAGATGCACGGCAATCAACCTTAACGCCCGTTCGGCGGCTCCCTCCAATAGCTCCTCGGTGCGGCGCAGGCTTTGCTCAAAACTCATGGGCCGGTCTCCGATACACATGATCCCGGCGATTGAATGTTCGTAAAGCTCCTCGTGCCCCTGCCCAAGACTCCCCGCCAAAAGAATGGTCGGTACGCCAAAACCGGCGGCCCGCCGGGCAACCCCTACCGGGGCCTTGTTGTAGACCGTCGAACGGTCTGCGCCTCCCTCGCCGGTAATGACCAGGGACGCCCCAACCAGGTGGGCGTCCAAGCCCAGGACCTCGCACACCATGTCGATTCCGGACTGTAGCTCTCCCCCCGCGAAGGCCATCAGTCCGGCCCCCAGCCCGCCAGCGGCCCCGGCCCCGGGACGCTCAGACACATCAGTCCCCAGGTCTCGCTCCACGACACGGGCGAAGTTCCCTAGGGCTTCGTCCAGTTCCGACACAACCTCGGGAGTCGCCCCCTTCTGAGGGCCATACACCGCCGACGCACCGGTGGGGCCGCAAAGCGGGTTGGTGACGTCGGTAGCCCCAATGATGGTCGCCCCGCCAAGCCTGGGGTCAAGCCCCGATACGTCGATACGCTCCAGCCGGGCCAACGCCGCCCCCCCGCCAGGAAGCGGAGTCCCCTCTTCGTCCAGGAACGCCGCTCCAAGCGCGGCTGCCATTCCCGCCCCGGCGTCATTGGTCGCGCTGCCGCCAAGACCCACGATGATGCGATTGAAGCCCCGGTCAAGGGCCTCGCGAATGATCTCTCCGGTCCCGCGCGTAGTGGTCACTCTGGGGTCCCGCCTTCTGGGAGGCACCAGGGCCAGACCTGACGCCTGGGCCATCTCAATGACCGCGGTATGTCCGTCGCCCATGGCCCCCCAGGACGCCTCTAGGGGTTGTCCCAGCGGCCCGGTAACGATCTTCCGGAACATCTGGCCCCCGCTGCTATCAACCAGGGCGTCCACCGTTCCGTCACCGCCGTCCGCCACCGGCGCCAACACCGTTTCCGCGTCGGGGGCCGCCCGTTTGACTCCACGCTCGATGGCCCGGGCCGCGACCAAGGCCGAGATGTTTCCCTTGAACCCTTGAGGGGCAATTACAATCTTTAGCGGCATAGTCATGCCATTATACAGCGGCCCAATCCATCCTTCTCAACCTGATTCCCGGAAGCCCTCATAACCAGGGCCTTTCGATTATGACCCTGTCCCAAAACCACCAGCCAAATCCTGTCCCTCCGATACCATGGGACTATGTTAAAATCTTGAAAAGTCTTCACCGGAGGAATTCATGCCGTCCAAAGAGGAGCTGAAGCTCCGGGTATTTCAGGAAATAGACTCCAGGGCCGACGAAATCGTAACCCTGGCCAAGACCATATTGTCCCACCCGGAGCCTGGGTTCCGGGAAACCAAAACGGCCCACCTCGTCGCGGCTAAATTCGCCGAAATGGGTATTCCGTTCCGGGCCGGCTTGGCGTTGACCGGGGTCCGGGGAGAGTTGATCGGCGGCAGCGCCGGCCCCTCACTGGCCATTCTGGGCGAGTTGGACTCTCTGATCGTCAACGAGCACCCGCACGCCGACTCCTCCACCGGCGCGGCGCACGCCTGCGGCCACCACTGCCAGATCGCCATGCTTATGGGCGCGGCAATGGCGCTGGGCCAATCGGACGTGCTCTCCGAGTTGAGCGGGCGCTTGATCTTCATGGCAGTACCCGCCGAGGAATACATCGAGATCGAGTACCGGGACTCCCTCCGCCGGGAAGGCAAGCTAGAGTTTCTGGGCGGCAAACCCGAGCTAATTAAGCTGGGCGAGTTCGACGACGTTGACATGGCCATGATGCTGCACACCACCAGCGTCCCTGAAGAGAAGCAGCTTTGCATCAGCGGGACCAACAACGGTACCGTGGCCAAGCGCATCCAATTCATCGGCAGGGGAGCGCACGCCGGCGGCTCGCCTCACCTGGGCATCAATGCCCTTAACGCCGCTACTTTGGCCCTGAGCGCCATACACTACAACCGGGAGACATTCCGGGACAACGACACGGTCCGCGTCCACCCCATCATTACCAGGGGAGGTGACGCGGTCAGCGCCGTGCCCGCCGACGTGCGCATGGAGACCTTCGTTCGCGGCCGCACTCTGGAGGCCATCATGGACGCCAGCCACAAGACGGACCGCGCCTTGAAGGCCGGCGCCCTGGCAGTGGGCGCCAACGTGACCATCCAGACTATTCCCGGCTACATGCCCCTTACGCAGAACAAAGCGATGGGGGACATCTTCCGGGCCAATTCAGTAACCCTCGTCGGCGAGGAAAACGTCGGCCACGTGGCCCACCGCACCGGCTCTACCGACATGGGCGACGTCAGCCAGATCATGCCCGCGATCCATCCCTACGTCGGCGGCGCGACGGGGCTTGGTCACGGGGCCAATTACGTCGTCGAAGACTACGCCCTGGCCGTGATTACCGCAACCAAGGCCCTCGCGAGTACGGCAGTTGACCTCATGGGCGACGGCGCGGCCAACGCCGGAAACGTCATCTCCGGTCAGCGGCCAGAGATGACCCGCGATCAATACCTGACTTTCATGCGCCAACTGGCGTCGGAAGAAACCTTCGAAGGTGTATAGCAGCTTATGTTAACTGTCCGGGAATTGAAGCAGCGGGCCTGCGCGGCCATCGACAGACGGGCCCAAGAGGTTATTGGTGTCGCCCAGGATATCTTGGCCCATCCGGAGCCGGGCTTCTCGGAAGTCCGCACGTCCCAGGTGGTGTCCCGTAAATTCTCCGAGTTGGGAATCCAACATGAGTCGGGCCTTGCCTTGACTGGGGTCAAGGGCCGTGTCCAGGGTCAGGCTGGTCCGGGCCCCCGGGTGGCTATCATCGGAGAGCTTGACTCCCTGATCGTCGCCGAACACCCTTACGCCGATGTCCGGACCAACGCGGCGCATGCCTGCGGCCACCACTGCCAGATCGGTATGATGCTGGGGGCAACCATCGGCCTGCAGACCCCCGAGGTCCTGCAACAGCTTTCAGGGGAGATAGTTCCCTTCGCCGTCCCCGCCGAGGAGTTCATCGAGGTTGAGCGGCGGCTCCAGCTCAGGGAAGAAGGCAAAGTGGAGTTCCTGGGCGGTAAGCAAGAGCTGATCAAGCTGGGCCAGTTCGACGACATCGACATGGCCATGATGTGCCATACCGCCAGCGACGTGGGAGAGCGCAAGTTCGCTGTGGGAGGCACCAGCAACGGCCACGTGGTCAAATACGTCCAATTCACCGGACGCGGCGCCCATGCCGGCGGCGCGCCCCACCTGGGCATCAACGCCCTAAATGCCGCATCCTTCGCCCTCCTGGCCATCAACGCCAACCGGGAGACCCTGCGAGAAGAGGACACCGCCCGCATCCACGGCATAATGACTAAGGGAGGCGAGGCGGTCAACGCCGTGCCCGCCGACGTCAAGCTGGAGTGGCGCGTCCGGTCCGGCTCTCCCCAGGCGGTTGTCCGAAACTCCGCGATAGTGGACAGGTGCTTCAGGGCCGGGGCGCTGGCCGTCGGAGCCTCGGTCAGGATAACCAACATCCCTGGATATCTACCGATGCGCCACGACACCAACCTCGCTGGTCTGTTCCGGCAGAACGCTCAGGACCTGTTGGGAGAGCCCGCCGTTCTCACGATCCCTCCCCGCCGCAACAGGGGAGGCTCAACCGACATGGGAGACCTTAGCCACATCATCCCGGCATGCCACCCGTATGTCAGCGGGGCTGTTGGGGCGGGGCACAGCAAAGACTACGTCGTAGAAAACTACCAGCAGGCTGTCGTCAACCCGGCCAAGATCATGGCCATGGTCGTAATCGACCTTCTGGCTGACGGCGGGACCAAGGCCAAAGAGGTGGTCTCTTCCCACCGTCCCGCGATGAAGCGCCAGACCTACTTGACCCACCAACGGGCTCAGGCGGAGATCATCGAGTTTAACGGTGCGGACATTTAGCGCCCAAATTGAAGAGGATTCAGCCTCCAAGCATGTGAATGACAGCCCCGCTAGCCAGAGGGATGGTCAGGTTGTCATCCAGGGGGATTGGTAGAATCTCCACAATTGCCGCTGTGACCGCTCCCACCACGAGCCCCCAGCCAAACGGGGACGCGCCCGTCCATACGAGGCCGGCGCATACCGCCAGGGCTGCAATCACGAACGCCAGAGTTCCTCCCGGCGACTTGCCGAAGACCCGCGGCCCTGGAAGCCGCGTCCCCACAAGCGCCGCTATCGGGTCGCCCAGCGACAGAAACAGCATCGCCGCCGCCGCCACGTGCTTGTCAAACACCAAGAAGGCAATTAGCCCGGCGATCAACATGAAGGTCGCGCCGGTGACCTTGCGTTCCTCTGTCGTCTTTAGCAGGGAGCTGAACAGCACGAGGAGCCGGCTGTTAACCCGTGTCGAACGAAACCGCACCAGTTCCAGCACAACCCCAAGCGCCGCCAGCGCGGCCAGCGCCGGTATGAAGTAGGCATGGGGCAGGATTAGGCCGCCCACCGGGATTGAGGACCCGGCAATGATGTGAAAAACCCGCCTCAACACTGGAGGCGGGGGCGAGTCCGGGGGAGGCTTTCGGCTCAGACTGGACACTGCTTGATGAATCATCCCGCCCTGGCTAAGCCTCATGGCTGAAATCAATTACAGGCCGGATTGGGGATAAGGCGCCCGCTAGGCAGGCGGGTTGAAGTCGATGGTCAGCGAATCGCCGGCGCGCCACCGGAAACTGCGAAACCTGGTCTCCTTCGGCGCTTCAAACACCATCCAACCGTCCAACCCCGTGTTCTTCTTTAGCTCGAAGGGACCGTTGATGAATCCCCTGCTGGGCGCGAAAGTACCGTCTTGCTCCAGTTCTAGGACTTGCGCCGAGCGGTCGCCCCTTGCCGGAGGACCATCTACGACTTCCACACGCTCATTGACTTCTATGGGGAAATACTTCTCCGAATCGAAGTCTCTAAGCTCCGCCCCCCGCTTGTTTACGTTGATGATGGCACTGGTCGCAGTGTGGTTCTCCACCTTCAAATGCACCGCCACAAGCTCTAGGTCCGCTTCCGACGGAGCCAACCGTACATACTGCAAGGCATCCGCTTCGCCCAGCGTGGCATATCTAAGCTCCGGTAGTCGGTGCATATTCACCACGCTAATAACCAGGGTCCTACCCTGGAAATACTGGCCGAACTGGGCGGGACGGTCCGCACAGGCGGAGACCGATATGGCCGCCAACAGCAGCAATAGGACAGGGGCGATGGTGGCAAAACGCGCGATGCTCACGGGGTTATCTCTCAGGATCAGTAGATGAAGCTTATGCGCCGGTTGATGTCAGAGAAGGTAGCTGCCGGAGTTGGGGGACAAGCCTGTCCAGCACTTCCAGCAGATACTCAATCTCCTCTTGCGTATTATCTTTACCCAGGGTCACTCTTAGGCTCCCCCTGGCCAATTCCGCGGATTGCCCCAGAGCCAACAGTACGTGGGACGGCTCCAGCGAACCGGAGCTGCATGCACTCCCGCTGGAAGCCGCGATCCCAGCCGTATCGAGGCCGAGTAAGACCGCCTCTCCCTCCACGCCTTCAAACGAAAAGTTCACGTTGTTCGCCAACCGGTCCGTTGGGTGGCCGTTGAGGTAACACCGGGGAATACTGGCCAGAACGTGCTCGACGGTCCGGTCCCGCAGCGCCGCGCAATGCGCGCCAACCTCCTCCCTGCGGGCGTTGGCTTCCTCCAGGGCCAAAGAAAGGCCGACGACTCCGGGAATGTTCTCCGTGCCGGACCGCCGCTCCCGCTCTTGACCGCCGCCCAGCAGCAGCGGAAGGAACGGCGTCGCCCTGCGGATGTAGAGCACACCCGTACCCTTGGGGCCGTAGAACTTGTGCCCCGACAGGCTGAGCATATCCACGCCCAATCTTCGGACATTCAGGTCCAGGAAACCGGCTGCCTGGACCGCGTCTGTGTGCATCACGATGGTGCGGTCAAGCTCGTTGGCTCTCCGCCGTACAGCTTCGGATATCTCGGCGATGGGATTGATCGTCCCGATCTCGTTGTTGGCGTACATCACCGAGACGAGAGTTGTTCTGTCCGTAATAGCGTTGTACACCTGCTCCGCCTGCACCATCCCGAAGTCGTCTACCGGCAGATAGGTGACCTCGGACCCCAGGTTTTCCAGGGCTTGGCATGCGTGCAGGACGGCATGGTGTTCCACACTGGAGGTGATAACGTGGTTCCCCGTCTCCTGTAGAGCGGTGGCCGCACCGTAGACGGCGGCGTTGTCCGACTCCGTTCCGCCGCCTGTAAACACCACCTCGCCATTGCGGCAATTGAGCACGCGGGCAACCCGCTCCCGGGCTTCGTCAAGGGCGTAGCGCGCCTCTTGCCCGGCAGCATGAATGCTCGACGGGTTCCCGTACAGCTCGGTGAAGTAGGGCATCATCGCTTCCAGCACCCGCGGGTCGGTGGGCGTTGTCCCGGCGTGGTCCAGATATACGAACCCTCTTGGAGGCATATATGACCTCAAAGCCATTCAGCAATCAAACGGCGCACCCGGTATTCCAATTGGCGCCCGTCCACATTCTAGCATAGCGCCTATGATTTTCGCTTATACCGCCCTTTTCCCAGCACGCGGCGGGAGAACCCCATGATCTCATCCCGCCCCACAAGCCCCAGCAACTCGCCATCCCGCAACACGGGAATCTTGTCTTGCTTGCCCGTCTGTACTCGTTCCACAGCGTCTGAAATCGTGTCGTCCGGCGCCAACCAGGGCATGCTCCGGATCGGCTGCATAATGCGCGATAGGGGCGCCGCCGGCGCTGAGCTCCGGGCCGCCTGGGCGAGTAGCCGCCGGGTCAGAAGCCCAACCACCTTGCCATCCGTAGAGACCATGACCAGGTCGTCGTGACGGGCCAGCCCTTGCCCTACCAACGGAGAGTCCAGGGACGTCTCAGCGGGCAGGGTTCCCCATTCATTGGTCATGACATCCGCCACACGGTAGGTCCTCAACCCTTCCCTGACCCTTTCCTGCCGGTAGGCCGCCGCCGCCGCCACAAACAGAAACGCGCCTATCAAGGCCATCCAAATGCCGGAAACCCCAAACTGCCGGAAATCTAGAACGGCCAGGCCCGCGCCGCCGAGGACCATAAGCGCCCCCATTCCCTGACCTACCCGGGCGGCAATACGTGTCGCCAGCCAGTAATTGCCCGTAATTCCCCAGGCCGCCGCTCTTAGAATCCTTCCGCCGTCCAAGGGGAATCCTGGGAGCAGGTTGAATACCCCCAGCATCAAGTTGACGCCTATCAGAAGCCGGAGGGTGATCTCCAACGACGCACTGGTGTGTCGAAGGAGCAACCAGAACCCGAAGAAAATCAGGGCGAGAAGGATGCTGCTGACCGGCCCCACTACGGTAACTGCAAACTCGGTCGACGGCCGCCGCGCTTCGTGAGAGAGTTGGGAGACCCCGCCGAACAAGAACAAGGTAATCCTGTTTACCGGTATCCCTTTCTTGATCGCCAAAAGGCTGTGGGACAGTTCGTGGGCTACGACCGACGAGAAGAATAGCAGGGCGATGGCCACCGCCAATGCCCAACGGTGGGCGACGGACCACGTGGGGTAGAATTCACCGAATTGGTCCCCCAACATGTAGATGACCAACAGGAAAACAAAGATCCAGCTAAAGTTGATCTCTATTGGGATTCCGAATAGCTTGATCAGACGGATGGCTGGTCCCATTCGAGCAGCACCCGGGCCACGAGGGCCTTCAATTACAAATACAAAGCTAGAGTTGGCAAATACGCCACCGGGTACCCTGGGGTGTTACCCACCGCCGTCAATAGGGCGGTGGGTCAATAGGCCGGTTGGTAGCGTAAGCCACGACTTTATATACTAGCTTGGCCGCGGTGTAGGAACAAGCTGCCGGTCCATCACCCGGAGACAGCTCGCACACGTCGAAACCCACGATCTTTTTGGTCTCGGCTACACCTCTCAACAGCCTCGTCATCTGGCGCCAATCCAACCCTCCCGGTTCGGGAGTGCCCACTGCCGGCATGAGAGCCGGATCGAAGGCGTCCAGGTCAATGCTGACGTAGACCGTGGGGCTAAGCTGATCGCTGATCCTCCGAAGCAACTCGTTCCCGTCGTCCTCGGGAGGCCAGGAGAACACCGGGAGCGAATTATCCCTGAGAAAGTCCCGCTCTTCCAGGCACAGGCTACGCACACCCACTAATACGAGAGGGCAGACTTCCTGGATTCGCCGGGCCCCGGACGCATGGCCCCAGGAAGTCCCCATATATGTGTCGCGCATGTCTGCATGTGCGTCAATATACAGGACCGACAGATCGGGGTACGCTTCCGCGTGGGCCTGGACCGAACCGGCGGTGATGGAATGTTCCCCGCCCAATACGCCCACGACTCTGCCCTCTTGAATGTACCCCGCCACTGCTTGCCGGACTCGCTGCGCCATCGCCTCCGGTCCCCCCATGTGTGGTTCCAGCGACGGTGTGGTGTGAATCCCCAACTGGGAAACATCCGAATCCAACTCGCAGTCGTAATCCTCTAGACCGTATGAGGCGTCGATGATCGCATTGGGTCCGTCCCTCGCTCCAGACCGGAAAGACGTAGAGCTATCATATGGCACCGGTATGAGGACGGCCCTTGCGGATTCGAGGTTGGAGGCCTCAGCGTCGAGGGCCAGAAAATTGCGGGGAATCCATAGAGACTCCACAGGTTCAGTCGCCATGGGGTCCCGTATTTCCTGCCTGCAGGGAGGCGCGCTGCTTCTGCACTTCGGACATTCCCTGACGGCCATCGAGCCATTCCAACCCCCGGTCCAGGAGCCAGGTCTTGACTTCCCCTAACTGGAACAAATCCTTGGCTTCCGCGAGGGCGCGTTCGTGATCGAAGGGTTGGCAAGAGAACATGTCGATGTTCACGTAATCGCGGTGCGGAAAAGTATGGACGCTAATGTGGCTTTCCGCTATTATGACGAACCCGGAAACGCCGGAATCCTCGCTCTTCGGAGCTCTGTATTCCAGCACGTGGGGCTCCGTGATTCGGGTCATCCCCAGGGTGCCCGGACAACTGGTAAGAAAGGTTCGGACCAGTTCTACATCCCACATCTTTCCGAAATCGCCTTGATACCCGTCGATGACCAGGTGCATCCTACCTCCTGTGGCTTACGTCCGAGCCAACCCGTGTTCTATCGGAATACCTGCACAGTCCCTATTCTTGGCAAGGCTGCAAGGTATAGACTATCATCTCTGGAGATTCCGAAGTATTTTCACGCAATAACCTAGCCGTTGCAACCCTCCTGCCGGGAAGACAGAGGACGACAGAGGACGACATTGGACTCAATGATGATCCAGGCTACCGGCCTGACGCATTTCTACGGCCCCAACCCGGCCATCGAAGACGTTAGCTTTGGCGTCAACAGGGGCGAAATCCTGGGGTTCCTGGGACCTAACGGGGCGGGCAAGACCACTACCATGCGTATCCTCACCGGCTTTATGCCGCCGACAAGGGGCAAAGTCACCCTCGACGGCTACGACGTTGTGGAACAGTCCCTCGACGTCCGCCGCAGGGTCGGTTATTTGCCGGAAACGGTCCCGCTGTACACCGACATGACCGTCACCGGCTACCTTCGGTACATGGGTACCCTCCGCGGGATGCCTTCGCGGAACATTAAGCGCCGCATCGAAGATGTGATCGACGTCTGCCGCTTGGACGACTACCGGTCCTCCTTGATCGCCAAACTGTCCAAGGGGTTCCGCCAGAGGGTGGGTATCGCTCAAGCGATACTTCACGAGCCCGACGTGTTGGTGCTGGACGAGCCGACTATCGGGATCGACCCGATCCAGGTGGTCGAGACACGCAGCCTGATCAAAGACCTGGGAAAGCAACAGACCGTCGTCCTCAGCAGCCACATCCTTCCCGAGGTCAGCATGATCTGCGAGCGTGTCTTGATAATCCACGAAGGACACATCGTAGCCGAAGACACCCCGGCAAACCTTGCCGAGCGGCTCCAGGGCACGGACCTGCTCGAAGTTGAGATCGGAGGCCCCCCCGAGGAAGTTACCCCGGCCATCCGGGAGATCGAGGGTGTCGCCAGCGTCAGGCGCCGCTCCCTCGCCAACCGGGAGGTCTACACCGTGCGCCTGCTCCAGGGCGCGGACGTGAGAGATGATATTTCCCGCACCGTCGTGGCCAGGGATTGGAGCCTGCTTAGTATGCAATCGGTGGGTATGACCCTCGAGGAGATTTTCCTCAGACTCACCACCGACGAGGAGAACTAGGAATGCGCACGGTCCAGGCGGTGGCTTGGAAAGAAATCCAGATCTATTTCAGCAGCCCCACCGCCTACATAGTGGGGTTGATTTTCCTGGCGATGACGGGGGTCTTCTTCGCCAGAGACATCGTCCAGACCCAGGCAAACCCATTCCCGGAGGCTTCGCTTAGCGGGTTCTTCCAGGGCGCAACCATCATCCTCATTCTCATGGCCCCTGCGCTGACCATGCGGCTTCTGGCCGAGGAGCAAAAGCTCGGCACCATCGAGCTTCTGCTCACGTCTCCGGTTAGAGACTGGGAGATCGTGGTAGGGAAATACATCGCCAGCCTGACCTTCTTGCTGGTAACGGTTGCGGCAACCGTCTACTACGTCATCCTGCTCGTAATATTCGCCGACCCTGATCCCGGCCCCATGTGGGCCGGCTACCTGGGTCTGGTCCTCTACGGCGCAACGGCCCTATCTATCGGGATATTGGCCTCGACCCTCACCAGTAACCAGATCGTCGCCGCCGTCGTAGCTATGGGTATCCTGTTGGTCTTGTATTTCACCGACTTTGCGGCCGGTACTTTGACTGGGCTCCCCGCCGCAATCGTCCAGGAGATTGGAATCAAGAGCCACTTCGACGATTTCGACCGAGGTGTGATCGATACCAAACACGTGGCCTACTACCTGATTGTCACGGCCTTCTTCCTTTTCCTGACCATTCGCGCTCTCGAATCGCGACGGTGGAGGTAGCATGAGCGAGCAGCGCACAGACCGGGCGGGTGACTGGAGGCGGCGCAGACGCCCCTCTGGCGAGCCCGAAACGGCGGTTATCACACCTGACCAGCCCGAGGACACGGGTGCCCGGCCGGGCGGCGAGGTAGTCCTCTCCAAGACCATGTTCAGTTTTCTGGAACCCGCGCTTAACCGCATCGGTTCCTTCTCGGCTCCCCTGGTCATTGCCGGCGTGGCCGCGTTGGCCTGCGGCGTTATTCTCTTGGCTTTCGTCAGTTCAATGCGGCTGTATGCCTACATTTTGATCGGGATGGGAGCCGGATTCATCGCCCTCGTTGTCTTGATCCAGTTGAGCGCGGTGGCCGCCGCGTTCTTTAGCAGGACGGGGCGGTACGGCGCAAACGCGGCGGTGATGATGGTCGCGTTTACTGGCATTATTCTGGTCATCGGGGTCATTACCTTCGAGAACAACAAAAGGATCGACCTGACCGCGACAAACCAGTTCAGCCTGGCGGAACGCACCCAGCACATCTTGGAAGACCTGGAAGAACCTGTGCATGCCATCGCTTTCTACAAGGACAGCAGGCGCCCAGACCTCGATACGATCGTCCGCCGCTCCCGGGTCGAGGAGACCTTCCGGGACTTCCGGTCCGCCCGCGCCAGTAAATTTTCCTATGAGTTTAAGGACCCCGACCTGACGCCGGATATAGTCCGCTCCTACTTCGGCGAGACCCCGGCGGCTTTCGTCAACCAGTCGGTGGTTCTGGAAGGTGTGAACACCGGGATTGTCCACACCATTGAACCCTCAGACAGGAGCTTCACCCAATTCGAGCAGGAGCTTGTCAGCGGGATCCTGGTTGTATCGGGACAAGAACAGAAGACAGTCTACTTCCTCGAAGGCCACGGCGAGCGCAACATCAATAGTTCCTTGGACGAGGGTTACAAGGACGTCGCCCAATGGCTGGGCGGGGAAAACTACAGGGTCGAAACCCTTCGGTGGGGCCTCGACGACGAGGACGTAAGCGTCCCCGACGGGACGTGCCCCGAAGGCGCTGCCGCCGCGGACTGCCCCCCTGAAGCCGCCATGATCGTCATAGCCGGGCCAAAGTTCGAGCTTCCCGAGGCCCACCAGGCCGCGTTGGACCGCTATCTGAGCGGTGAGCAGTACAACGATCAAGGGCAGTTCGTAAGCTACAAGGGCGGGCGTCTGATCTTCCTGGCCGAGCCCGATACCCCAGACTCTTTCATGGTCTTCCTGGCCCGCTGGGGCGTAATCACCCTGCCGGGCTACATCCTAGACGAGGAACGTTCGCCCAAAGGCCAGCCACGCACACTGAAATTGCGGGCCTTCAATCTTCTTGACCTTCCCCAGGAGATGATTCCACAGGTGCCCCAGGCAATCCTGCAGACCCTCCTCGGAATCACTTCACCCAAGGGAAAACCCCTGGGAGACACATACATGCCCGGAGCGACCGCTTTCGAGATCTTGAGCGACAATCAGCGGATACTCATACCCCTTGGCTTGACCTCGCAGGGAAGTTACCTGATAGACGACATACAGAGGACCGAGCCAATCAAGGGCGAGGGGGAAGACGCGGACCCGAAACGCGAATTCGCCCCCGTCGTGTACCTCCAGGCGGTAGTCCCCTTTGGCGTGCAGCCAAAGACCCCTTCCGCACAGAGCCAGTTGGGGAGCCTGATCGCCTTCGGAGACTCCGACTTTCTGACCAACAGCTCTCTGGCGACGGGCCGCGGCAGCGGTGTGGACTTCTTCCTTAACTCCGCCAATTACATGCTGGGGGATTTCGCCCTGGAGTCTATCCGCGCCAAGGCGCTGACCTTCCGTGAGCTGAACCTGGACCTCAACGAGGAGCGTTTCGTTCAATGGACGTCCTGGCTATTCCTCCCGGGTCTCATGGGACTGATGGCCGCATTCGTGTGGTGGGTCCGGCGGTAGTCCGGCCTCGATTCGGCCGATTTCAGTTGCGGCCAGGCTAGAGAACAAGATATGAACGTAAGGCTTACCATCCTGCTGGTTTTTGTGTTGGTCCTCTTCGGAGGCACATTCGTGATATGGAATTTCTGGCTGCGAACCGAGGAAAGGACGCCGGATGAGGACTGGATGTACCGCATCTCGGAAGACGACCTTTATCGCATCGAGGTCAGCAACAGCGGCGTGGATGCGGTCTACACGAGGAACCCCGGCAGCTTCCGGTGGTATATCCAGGGAGACCCGCCGGTCCCGGTATTCAACGATAAATGGGCCGGGACCCCGTTGTTGCTCAGTGGCCCCAGGGTTAACCGGACGCTAACGGAAGTTATCGAAAACCCCGCGGCCTACGGGTTGGACCCCCCGGCTTCCCGGGTCAAAGTTGTGGACGGGGCCGGTCAGAGCTTCGAGTTTCACATGGGCGGCCCCACTCCGGACGGGTCAAACCAGTACACCAGGCTGGTCGGCCACTCCCAACTCTTCACCGTCCCGGCAATCTGGGCACAGGTCATCAACCGGCTGGCGCTCGAACCCCCATACCTCCGCCTCTTCCAGCTCGACCTGAAAGAGGACAACGTGGTTTTCGTCAGTGTCACCGACGGCGATGAGACCATAGAATATGGCCGCAGGAGCGATCTCTCCTGGGTCATCCTTGGCCCTCCCGACACGCCCGAGCCCCAGCAGGCCCCCGTGGTCGAAAGTGTATGGCGAGACGCTTTGGTATTTCTCCACGGCCCTAGGGCAGACGAGATCGTGGCGGACTCGGTGGAAGACCCCTCCGAATACGGCCTGGACCCGCCCCAGACCTCGGTTCGGATGGGCAAAGCCGCTGGAGCCGACGTGAAGTTCTTCCTTGGCGGCTCAACTCCCGACGGTAACCATCGTTACGCGATGGTAGACGAGGAAGACCCCAAGCTCTTCGCAATGCGAAACGACCGGGCCAAACGCATCACCGACCTTGTCGCCAACCCGCCATACATGGAGAAGCCAATGGAGACGCCTATGGAGAAGCCAGCCGGGGCAACCCAGCCTCCGGGTTGACAAACCAGGTCCTTGTGACGCACAAAGTACAGGCAACCATTCGCAAGACGCCCCGAGAATATCGGGGCTTTGTGGTAGAAAAGGGGGGATCCAATTGAAAGCAGAGATCCTGTCCATCGGTACCGAGCTATTGATGGGAGAGTTGACCGACCTTAACGCCTCGTGGATCGCGTCCAAGCTGCCCGCCCTGGGTATCCAACTCCGCTGGGTATCCATTATTGGAGACGACCTGGACATGCTGGCCGAAGCGTTCACCCGGGGCTTGCAACGCTCCGGCATCATCTTCACCACCGGGGGACTCGGCCCTACCCAGGACGACCTGACTAGGGAAGGCGTGGCCAGGGCCTTCGGAGAGGAACCCACAGTCCAAGAAGAGGTGCTGCGCGACCTGGAGCGGTACTTCCAGGCCCGGGGCGCGCCAATGCCCGCCCACAACATCAAACAAGCCCACTTGATACCCTCGGCCCAATTCATCCCCAACCGCAACGGCACCGCTCCCGGCTGGTGGGCGGAAAAGGACGGCGGGATCATCGTATCCATGCCCGGGCCTCCGGGAGAGATGCACCCGATCTGGGAAGAGGAAGTGGAACCCAGGCTGCGAAAGTTGGTTACCGAAGAAGTGACCATCACCCGCAACATTAAGACCATGGGACTGTCCGAAGCCGCCATCGACGAGATCATCTCCGAATACTTCGGCCTGGAGAACCCATACCTGGGAATCTATTCCAAGGCCGACGGAATCCACCTGCGTATTATCGCCCGGGCCGGAGACACCGCCGCCGCCTGGGAGATGATCAACCCGGTGGCCCAGGGCATCGAGGAGCGGCTTGGCCCCTATGTTTGGGGCTACGACGACGAGACCCCGGAGCAGTCGGTGGGTCAAATCCTCAAGGAGCGCGGCCTTACCCTGGCGACTATGGAGTCCTGCACCGGCGGGTTCTTGGTGAACTGCATAACCGACGTGCCCGACAGCGTCAGCTACTACAAAGGCGGGGTTGTGGCCTACACCAACGAGATGAAGGTCGCCAGCGGCGTGCCCGCCGACATCATTGAACGTCACGGCGCGATCAGCCCGGAGACGGCCAGGGCCATGGCCATAGCCGCTGCTGGAAGCCTGGGCGCGGACTATGGCATCGGTATCTCCGGAGTCGCCGGACCGGATCGGGAGGAAGACCAACCCCCCGGCCTCGCCTACCTCTCCATCGTAGGTCCCGGCGAAGGCGCGGAGATGGAAATGCGCGTCCCTCCCCGCCGCGTCACCATCAAACGCCGCATGTCCAACACTGCGCTGATCGAACTCCGCAAGCTCCTAACCGCCGCCAACCCCGGAACGAAAGTCCCTCCCGGCGGCCTGCTCTAGTTTTCCCGCTAATTACCCACACCGGAACACGGACCGGAGAGGCTAAAGCTCCAACTGCCCGGAAGGGTCTTTCAGTTCTCAAACTCATACCCTAAGACGGCTACGAGACCCGCTCATGCCGAGTGAAACGCAGTGCGGCCGAAGGACTTTCTGGGCTGGGGACGGCCTTTCGACTACACCTCGCTACGCCTACAGCTTCACTCCCCTGCGCTCAGCGGACAGAGGTATGTATTTAATTTGAGACTTATGCAGTTGAACGCGAGACCGTATAGTCGGGCAGGCTTGATCAGATACTAAATCGTCCCGAAATGCTCGCTATCGGGCCCATTCTGGCATTCCGGCGTATGCCGGAGTCCAGGGGTGGCGATGCCGGTTCGTAGCTGCAATCTCCTTTTAACATACCCTTCTCAGCCCTTCAAGAAGGGGGGATTGAGGGGGATTTTCGTTAGGTCAGTTCAAACAGTACCGGCTTTGCACATGCCCTGCCGTGGAGACCGTGGAGCTCCGCGCGCTCGTATTGTGCTGTCGGCCTCCTCATAGCTCAGGGCACGATCACCTCCACCCTGCCAATGTTCAGCGCCCGCACCTGTTCCTCGATCGTGTCGAGATCCCCGGCGATGACCCAGGTCAAACGGTCCGGGTGAATGAGTTCGCGCGCCGCCGCTTGGACTTGGTCCAGCGTCACGTTCTCTAATGCCGCGCCATAGATCTCCGGATGATTCCAGGGGCGTCCGATATCTTCGCTGGACACTAGTATTACAACGACGCTTCATCAAATAGGGTGGCTCGTGAGCGGAAATTGTATTGGGGAACGAACGGGCGCGAAGCTGCCGTGCAAGCTGGCCTATAGCCGGGAAGGGATTCCCAAGAGCCCTTTCATGCCAACCGTCGTTGTAATACTAGGCTCCTGAGCACGGACTTTCCGGTTTGATACTCACCGCCGAGTCCGCGGCTGCGTGAAGAGCGCCGCCGGTTGAACTCTTCCTCCGTAGCGGGGCGCTGTTCGAGATACTCGGCCAATTCGCGTTGCAGTTCAACGATGGCGTCCGCCGTCCTGTCAGCCTGCACGTAGGAAGCGATACCGAAGGCGCTCTGGTACTTATCGACTGAGAGAAAGCTGTTCGCCCCGTAGCTCCAGCCCTTGTCCTCGCGCAGGTTGGCGCCGAGGGGGCTGATGATGCTGGCGCCGCCGATCACGTAGTTGGCAATTTCCCGCGCCACATCCGGCTCGATTGGGGTTGGCGCCGCCACGTGCCCGGCAAGGATATAGCTCGACTCGGCGCCGGGAATATCCACCAGGAACACGCGCGGGCCGTCCGGCAGCGTTACCATCGAGGGCGTGGCGGCTTCGCCCGTGGGTGCACGCCGCGGCCAGTCGGCGAAGGCCGTCTCGACCATCCCGGCGAGTTCGTCCACGCTCGCATTGCCGACTGCGAACACTGTGAAGGGCGCGCCCAGGACCCGCTTCCGGTGATAGGCAACCACGGCGTCGCGCGTGATGGCCGGGATGTCCGCTTCCGTTAGCCGCCGTCCGTAGACATGGCCGGCGCCATATATCTTTTCCATGAGCAATGCTCCGGACACGGTCCCGGCATCCTTGCGGTTTGCTTTGATGGCTGCGATTTGCCGCTTCCTGGCAAGTTCAAGCTGCTCTTCGGGATAGGTGGGGTTGCTGAGCAATTCGGCAACGAGAGCGAGAGTCTCGGGCAGGTTCGCGGTGAGTCCACCAGTCTCAACCGTACTTGAAACGAAGCCGCTCTCGACGTCCACATAGGAGCCCAGCCGCTCGAGCTCGCCTTCGATAGCCGCGGCGTCGCGCATGCCTGCACCACTGGTGAGTTCTTCGAACGCCGTGTTGGTCACTCCGTAGTTCCCGGTGGCCGAGTCGTCTATGCTGCCGAAGTTGAATCGAATGACGAGATCGGTGACGGGCAACGCTTGGCGACGCACCATGACCAGGCGAATTCCACTGTCCAACGTGCGTTCTTCGACCGCCGGGAATTGCAGCCCCGGAGTCGCCGCCAATGCCGGCATGCTGGAGCGGTCCGCGCCCTCCGTTGCCGAGGCAAGGCGTCCAAAGGGCAGTCCGGTCAATTCGTAATAGGGACGCGTCAGCCACTCATTGGCAAGTTCGGAAAGGCCCCTGGAGGTGGCCGCCTGAGATTCTGCGAGCTCTTTCTTGAAACGCAGCGGGTCATTGTGGTACACGGCGCCCTCCAGGAGCGCTTCGGCTTTGTTCGAGGGTTTTTCAAAGGAGCGCACGGTGCCGATGAGCTCCTTTGTGAGCAGGCTCTCCAGGCGGTTGGGGTCGGGGCCGGTTGCCAGGAACCCGGCGAGGGTCTCATCGAGCACGCGCCGGGCCTCGTCGGCATCCGCTCCCGGCAAAAGTTTTACTTCAATTCCGAACAGCGACGCGATTTCATACTCACCAACCCCCGCGCCGACGTCCGAGGCGAGTTGGCGCTCCTCCACCAGGGCCTGGTAAAGGGGCGACGCGCGGCCCGAGGCGAACGCGTCGCCCCACAGCGATAAGCCCACCGACTCGCGCAAGTCGGACGGGACTGGCCAATAGCGCACAATGAACCCGGCGGATGCGTGGTCGTAGATGGTTTCGTGGCGGTTTTCGGTGAGTTTCGGCACCCATTCGGTCACGCGGCTCACGGGGTCGCCGACCGGCGCGTCGCCGTAGTACTTCTCCATCAACGGCTTGGCGGTCTCGACATCCATGTCACCAGCCAACGCAATGACGGCGTTAGGCGCGCCGTAGTACTGCTTGAGCCAGGCTTTCACATCCTCGATGGAGGCGGCATTGAGGTCTTCCAGCGACCCGATGACCGTGTGCCGGTAGGGATGGCCGGGTGGAAAGAGGCCGCGTAGTATGTACTCTGTTAAAGTGCCGAAGGGAGCATTGGCACTTTGACGCTTTTCGTTCTGCACCACCCCGCGCTGCTCATCGAGCTTCTCCTGGGTAATGTCCAAGTGCGAGAAGCGGTCGGACTCAATCCAGAGCAGGCGTTCCAGGGCCTCAGTCGGCACCGTCTCATAGTAGTTGGTCCTGTCGTAGTTAGTGGTGCCATTCACATCGGTGGCGCCGATTTCGCTCATCGCCTGGAAGTATTCAACGTTATAGTGTTCGCTGCCCTGGAACATCAGGTGCTCGAACAGGTGCGCGAAGCCGGTCTTGCCTTCCGGCTCATCCTTGGAACCCACGTGAAACCAGGTGCTCATGTACACTGTGGGAGACGAGCGGTCTGTATGCACGATGACGCGCAGGCCATTGTCGAGCCGGAACTCGTCATAGACGATGTCGATGGGGACGTCGGTGTCCTCGTGTGCCGCCACAAGCGCGGCGAAGGCGGCGCAGAACGAGAACGAGAACCGAGATGGCTGCCAGTAGACGGATCGGTGAGTTGGTCATGTTCACCCCATAAGCCCGTTTGAGTCATCTGCCCACTGTAGAATTCCATCCCCGTGCCGGATTGTCAAGGCCAAGTGTTGCCAGGCAGCGCCTGTGCAAAGTCAGTGGTGTTTGAACTGACCTAACGAAAATCTCCCCTCAACCCCCTTTTCCAACAGCCGACAGGGGTATGTATGGACTGAAATTGGTCTGAGAACTTGGAAAACGCACGGGATTCCGGCATCTTGTTTGTTGCAACGAAACCGGATGCCGGAGGTCTCCCATGCGCCTTCCCAGGGAATGCTACCGGATGAAGCAGCTCGTTGAAACGCATTTGCCCCACCTCAGCCGGCTGCAATTGACCGGGTTGGTCCTGTGGGTGTGCGGGACTATTCAGGCTGGGAGTTCCTGTCAGAATGCCGTCGCCACCGCCCTATCGACCAGGGGCAACTGGAACAGCATAAGGCAGTACCTCCGGGAATGGTTGTTTGACGGGAGCCATCGGGCGCGTCCCTGCAGGACCGAACTGGACGTGAGCCTCTGCTTCGCGCCGCTGCTCAGGTGGGTCCTTGTGTGGTGGCGTTCCGATAGGCTGGCATTGGCGATTGACCCGGCGTTGAAAGGAACGGATACCACCGCCATAGTCATCAGCATGGTCTACCGGAGTTGCGCGATTCCCGTGGCCTGGCGCATCCTGCGCGCCAACAAACCCGGGGCCTGGATGGACCCGATAGTCGAACTGCTCCAAGCGCCGGCCCCGGCGGCGCCGCAGGGCATGAGCGTGATTGTGCTGTGTGACCGGGGCCTGACCAGTCCGAAACTGTGGCGCCGGATCTGCGCTCAAGGCTGGCATCCCTACATTATGTATCCGAAAAACGTCACCTTCTGCGCCGATGGCGGTCGCCGCCTTCCCGCGCGAACCTTCGTTCCCCGGCCGGATACCGGGTGGGTTGGGAGTGGGACGGCGTTCAGCAAGGCAACAGTAAAGCGCCGTTGCACGTTGATTGCGGTCTGGTATGTTGAGCAAGATGGACCGTGGACCATATTGACCGGCCTTCCGCCCGAGCAGGCGGGCATGAGTTGGTACGCGCTCCGATTCTGGATTGAGGTGGGGTTCAAGGCGGTCAAGAGCGCCGGATGGCAATGGCAGAGGACGCAGAGGACTGACCCGGCGCGGATTTCCCGGCATTGGCTCGTGCTGCCGGTGGCGGCTATGCTGAATCTGGCCTATGGGACGAGGGTCGAAGACGCCTTTGACCGTAAGACCTCCCCGGACAGTCTTCGAACGCCTCCAAAGGTGCTGGCGCCCACCCACCGCAGTAGTTGGAGCAGGCCTGGGCGGACAGTCAGCATAATCGGGTACGGCGTCGCCTGGCTGAACAAGTTGATGCATCAGGGAAGGCTCTGGCGCCGGGTGTGGCTGCTGCCGGAGCCGTGGCCGGAACCCAAACCCAACTTGGAGATCACCTGCCATGCCCCTGCATGAAACCCTATACATACCCCTCTCAGCCCGCTCAGGGGGGCGGAGACCGTGTGGCGAAATTGACTTCGGATAGACCATGAACTCCCCTGTACCACTCGGTATCGGCTGGTTGTATTCGCCCGGTATAATCGGCACAGAATTAAACCTCGGAGGTGTGCGATGGCGACGGTTAACTCGGTCCTGGGGCCAATGGATAGCGCCGACCTGGGATTTACCCTCCCCCACGAGCACCTAATCGATTCCTCGGCGGGGATCCGGGTGTCCTACGGTGAGTTGGAACTGCGGGACCGCGCGATGGACATGGCGGCCGAAGACTTCAATGCCGCCAAAGCCGGAGGTGTGGATACAGTCATAGAAGTCTCACCCATGGACCTGGGCCGGGATGTGGTGCTGATGCGCGAGGTCTCCCAGGAAACCGGCGTGAACTTCATCTGCTGCACCGGCTGCTGGCTGGACATTCCCCGTAGCTTTTGGGGCCGGACTCCCGACTTCATTGCCGATCTATGGGTCCGAGAAATCGAGCAGGGCATCGATGGCACAGACATCCGGGCTGGTATAATCAAGGTTGCCACCAGCGACCCCATCACGGAAAACGAAGAGCTTATGCTCCGCGCCTGCGCCAGGACTCACCTGCGTACCGGCGTGCCCATCACCACACACACGCCTTCCCAGTCTCGAATCGGCGAAAGACAGGTGGCCATCCTGACCGGGGAGGGCGTTGCGCCGCAGAACATCTACGTCGGCCACATCAACCAGACCCTGGACCCGGACTACCATCGGGAATTGGCACGGTTGGGAGTCTGGCTCGGTTGGGACATCAACAACCCCTTCGACCGGCCACATCTTCCTCCCTGGGAACAACGCGCCGACTACCTGAAGGGCCTCCTCGACGAAGGTCTCGCGGCCAATCTCATGATGTCCCACGACTGGAACGTGGTGCTCTCTCGAATCAGCACGCTCGGTTTCCCGGGCAGGGAAGGCAACCCCGACGGCTACCTCTGGCTCAGCCGGGCCTTCATCCCAAGGCTCAGGTCCCTGGGTGTCCCAGAAAGTGTCATCGGCCAAATGATGATCGGCAACCCCCGAAAGTATTTCGAGGGCGTTAAGCCGTCAGCATAAGTTGGGCCCAACGGGGTAAAGGAAATGAAACTGCGGGTGCCTCACCGCAGGGTCACGGTAAAACGCCGCATCTCTAACATCGCGCTGATTGAACTGAGCAAGATGGTGGGGGCTGGGCGTAGCTGGCGGCTGTCCAGTAGAAACGAGGGCATTGAGGGATTAAGAGAGAATCGTTGCGCCGATTTCCCTGGCTATCGCCGTATTCATGGCTATTGCCTGCGCTGGCAGCGCGCCCGCACCCACGACCATACCGGCGGTGTCCGAACCCCACGCCGGATGTTGCGGCAACGGTGGAGGCGGCAATTCAGGCAACTTTAGCCGCTGCTCCGACGCCTTCGCCAGTGCCCACTCCTACACCGACTCCAGAACCTGCCCAGACGCCCAGGCCAACGGCAACGCCTACGCCGGAGCCACCGCTACGCCCACACCCGGAATCCGGGTATCTACGCAGCGCGGCCCTCTGAGCGGCCTGCTCCAGCACGTCCCGTGCCCACGAGTTGAGGCTTTTCCCTTCGCGGGCGGCCGCATCGGCGACGTGTCGATGCAACTCCGGTGATACCCGCAGGACAAACTTTCCTGACAGGTGCTTTTCAGGTGCTTCCCCCAATTCGGCGCAAAACTCCAAGTAGTCCTCAACTGAGTCGGCAAGGGCTTCCCGAAGCTCGCTAACGGACGTTCCCTGAAACGTAATCACGTCTCGAAGATTGACGACGTGGCCATGAAAAAAGCCGGCCTCGTCGTCAAATTCAACCTGCCCAGTATAGTCTTTGTACTGCATCACAAACATCTTAATGTGCCTTCCGATAGCTTTTCTGATCAACCTTACTCTTGAACGTCTGACTTCCCGGTATCCTTATCCGTCAGAGATAATTCTAGCGTTGCGTAGGAATTCTCGCGTGCGTGTGACGGTCCCCCTAGCTGCCTCGCGCTGAGGATATGGACGGTGAAATACCGCTAAAACAAGACCCGCCCCAATGCGGGGCGGGTCTTGTTAGAGGGCATACCAAGAGCATCCCCCAGTTTCGCACAAGCAAAATTGGCGGCTTGACCCCAGCGCCTAAATGGTCAGCTTCCTGTACAGCATCGGCAACCGCTCCGGCAGCGACCAAATCTCCCCAAGGACTTCGTAACCCATGCCGCCGCACATGCTCTTCAGCGGTAGGGGTGCTGTAGTGACTGCCGGGCTGACTAGCTCACCCCTAACCCAACTTGACCTGCCCGAGTTCCGTCACCACGTGCAGGTCAACATCGAAGTCGCTGAAGTAATCATGGGCCGTTGAAGTTATCGCAACTCTGGAATGGTACCGCGCCGTTTCACTAGCCAGGCGAAGAGTCTGGTAAGCATCCCAAGTGAGCAGGTCACAGTTGCTTCGAACCAACCGCCCGCGCCAGTCGTCAAGCGAATACCTGTTGCGGACGTTCATTTTGGGGACCGAGTATTCCGCGTGAAGAATCCGGCTGACGGCGGCCAGTCTGAACCTGTCTCCAAGCTAGTCTGACCACCATCTGTTATAGCCGATGGGAGACCGGGGAGGAACCGCAACTCACCAGTCCCGATTCCAGATGAGGGTTTCGTTATAGTGCATCCATGATTCAATTGCAGCATCGCCTACCGGAATGTAATGCACGGAAAGACACAGAGACGGGAAACTTTCGTGCAAGTCATATTCTACTTTGAGTAGGCTTTTTATCAGCGCCTCGTCGTGCCGTGTCACCGAAATCAGCACGTACACCAGTTCTTCCTCCAAGTACTTCCCCATTGCGATGGCCCGCACCTTGGCAAACGCGCTGTAAGTCCGAATCAATTCCTCGCGCAGGTCGGCGTCCGGATCCTTTGGCTGTTGGGGCGTTTCTCCCCGCGCCACGCATGAATTCAGGTAGTCCTGTACCGACTCGGCAAAGGCGGCGCGAAGCTCGCCAACCGACGTTCCCTTGAACTTGATAACGTCCCGGATATTGGCGACTTCGCCGTGGAACAGGCCCGCGTCCTCGTCAAATTCGACGTGTCCGGTATAGTCCTTGTAGTGCATCGTGAACATCTCAAAAGACCTCTTCCTGACTTCGCGGGAATAACGGGATGCTGACTAAGCGGAATGAGACCCGCCCCTAATCTGGGGCGGGTCTCATTCCGGGAAATGCCGCGGCATCCCCCCTGGTCTCGCCAAACTTGGCAGGGGCCTTACCCCTGCTAAATGGTCAGCTTCCTGTACAGCATCGGCAGGCGCTCCGGGAGGGACCAAATCTCTCCCAGGACTTCGTAGCCCATGTCGCCGCACATACTCTTCAGGTAGTCGTGGCCCGCCTTGTCCACCGTTAGGCAGAAGGGCACGATGTCCTTCCGCTTGGCCTCCAGCAGGGCCATGTGGGTGTCGTGGACAGCGTACTCCTTCTCCACCCCCTCGCGGCTGTAGCCCCGGTCCTGGGGCCGCCCGTCACTGATGAGGAACAGGATCTTCGTCGTCGCGTCCTGGTTCTCCAGCTTGGTTATTGCGTGCCGGATGGCCGCTCCCATGCGGGTGGCGTGCAGCGGCGTAATCTTGTCTATGCGCCGCTTGACCTTGTCCCCGAAGCCCTCGGCAATATCTTTGATCACGTAGAACTCGACGTTTTCCCGCCCGTAGCCGGAGAAGCCGTAGATCCCGTAAGTGTCGCCGATAGCTTCCAATGCATGGCAAAGAAGGGAAGTGCTCTCCTTCTCCAGGTCTATGATCCGCTTGTAGTTGCGGCGCACCAGTCCTTCCCGGCGGCGGCGCAGCCACACCATGTACTCAACCGGGTCATCGGGGGCGTCCCGGTCGTCCACCACCTGACGTCCTTCGTCGATGGCCTCGGCGGTAGACGCGCTCATGTCCAGCAGGAACACTACCGCCACATCGCGCCTGGCCCGGTTGCGGTGCCAGTAAATCTTGTCATCCGGCGGCACATTCATCCGGATGTCGGCCCACGCCTCGAGGGCAGCGTTCAGGTCGATGTCCTCCCCGTCAACCAGCCGGTAGATCTTGCGGAAGCTCTCGGGCATTATGAGCTCGAACTGCCGCTTGATATGGTTCGACAGGGACATGTAATTCCTGAGAGCGTCGTTGTAGAAGGAGAGGTCGCCCTCCTCCACGTTCTTCTCTTTTACGATGCACCAACGAGGCTTATAGTCCCCGGCCCGGAAGTCCCACTCGTCGTAGGCGTAAGTCTTGGGCTCGCGCGCCTCCAATTCCCCGCCCTGGTCGTCATCGTGCATCAGGGGGCCGTAGCCCTGGCCTGGTTGGGAGTTCGGCGGCGGCGTCCCCGCCTCTTTCATGAGGTTCTGAGCAAACATGCTCATGCTGTTGTTTATGTCGCCTTGCTCCGCGTCCAGCTCCAGCTCCGCGCTCTCCTGGAGCATCTGCTCCAGCATCTCCTTGGAAATCGGCTGTCCCTCGCCGTCCTGGCCCTGGTCCGACTGCAGCATAGTCAGAAGTTGGACCATCTCGGGCTTGAAATCGCCCCGGTAGTCCACCGGCTCAGGCGAGTCGTACGGGTCACCCTCGCCGCCCTCACCGGAGGCTTCCATTCCGGCCTGCAGCCTGTCCAACAACTCCTGATACTCCTCCTCGGAGAAGTCTCCCGGCTCTTCCAAGTCCTGGGGCTCAAACTGGTCCTCCGTCTCGGTCTCGTTGCGGATACGGGAAATGATCTCGTAAGCCCGCAACGTTGCCTCAGCCGTGTCCTCCACGTTGGCTTCGGAGTTGCGCAACTCGTGGAGTATCTGCGCCAGAATCACCGCCGCGTCTTCGTACTCCACCGGCACCGGCAGGTCGGTAAACTGCTCCAGGCTCATGTGTATCAGCAGCTCGACCATCGCCTCCTGGAGCCCCATCTCCACTATGTTGGGCCGATTGGCCAGGGCCTCTTCCTGGACGCGCTTGGCCGGACGGCGGATACCGGGGTATTCGACATTGATCCGGTAGTCCAGGCGGCAGTCCTCCAAGACCGTAAAGATGTCGAAAGCCAGGCGGCGGTTCTCAAACAGGTTCAGGAACCTGCCGATATCGGTGAGCGCCTGGCCCGTCCCCGGGTCGATTTCCTGGGGATCGGCCAGCATGGGAGCGCTTCGCCGGGCCTGGGCCTGTTCCTCCAACTCAAACCGCCGGTCGGTGAAAAGGTCGGATGGCCTCTCGAAGTCGAACCCGAAACTGCCAAACTCCAGGTGTCCAACCTGGTGGGTGGAGACCACCTTGAACCAGGCGAAGTTGTCTTGCTTGCTGGGGTAGTGGTCAACCACCGGGGGCAGGAACACCTTGGTCCCGTCGGTGGAAGCCAAATCTTCGTCGATCCAGCCAATGTTCTTGCGTACCAGTTCCTGTGTGTCCAACACCTCTATTGAGGAGCCCGAGAGGGCGCTGCAATAGAGTCTTATGATCCCCTTCACCCGTTCCAACTCCAGGCTGGAAGAGAGTGTATCGAGCATGGATACCGATGTGTTCGACTCCACCTTGAAGAAGGCAATCCCGCTCTCGGGGTTATCCTTGAGCAATTCTAGTCCGTGCCGGAACCAGGTATCCAGTTGGTTGATCGTGATGCGGCCCAGGACGTCGTTCAAACTCTTCAGGAAGAACGGTACCGACTCCGGGGAAGTGGCCAGCAGGGTCTCGCACAGGTCCAGGATGTAGCTCTGTGAGCCTTGAGGCACCTTGCTCAGCGCTTGTGTCCCGTCGGCCAAGAAGCGGGATGTGTCCCGCAGGCCAACTTTGGCCAATCTCTCGCCCAATTTAAGGAAGCGTCCTGTCTGGCTGTCGTCAACCTGTTGCAGGGCGCGCGGTACCAACTCCAGGCAGGTCTTGACTTCCCGCCAACTGCCGTCGATCAGGGCGCGCGACATGGAGAGGAAAGCCTCCCGCTCCCGTCCCATTGCCGGCAATACGTCGCGTCCCAGGACCAGGCATTCTCCGGCAACGTCGTACGACTTGTAGGAAAGGGCTTCGATCAGAGACGCGAACACCTCAACGTCCCAGAAGGGCAGGTTCCGGACCAGGTCCGGGCTCACCTCAAAGAACTTGGCTGCCAGCGTGCTGGACTTCCACGTTCCCTTGTACAGGCTGCGCCCGAGACCCGCCCAACGGGGGATGTACTGGGGGCGCAGGTTGGGAACTATTGTCGCACTGGCCTTGAAGAACGCCACTGCCAGAGTGGGCGAGTCCTGGGCCAAGTAAGTCCCGCAGCGGGCCCACTGCATGAACGAGGGAAAAGAGAGGAACCGGGCTACCTGGGGTCCCACGCGGTAGTATTCCACCGCCGACTCCCACGACCTCACGGTCTGAGTGCCTATGGACACACCCTCCTTGGCCCAGAGGGCTAGCTCCTCTTCTCCGAAGGCCGTACTGATGGCTTCCGCGGCCTCACGATACGATTCCAAGACCGCCGGTGGAAGTTTTGCTAGCTCCGACTCGATGTCTGGTAGCGGCGACGTGCTCAAATCAGTGTTCCTCCTTTTTCGTCCCTTCGTCCAGTAACCCCAGGAAGTCCTGGAGGACCCTGGCCGTGGCCCCGTAGACCAGGTGGCCGTTGTAGGCATAGGAGTTCGCCGAAACGGTCACGCCGTCTTCCCAGCGAGTCTCGACCCGGTGGTTGGCTGGGTCCAAAAGGGCGCTGATCGGGACTTCGAGTACCTCGGCGATCTCGATGTCGCTTGGGGTGAAGTCGTAGGGGTACGGGATGGTTCCCACGTACACCTGCATCTTAAAGCGGCTTCTGGTCGCCACCTCGTCTAACTCGCCAAGGACGGTGACGTCAGCTCGCCGGATTCCCATTTCCTCTTCGGTCTCCCGGAGTGCTGTGTCCAGCGAGTCCCTGTCCTCTTCGTCCCTCGCTCCGCCGGGGAGAGAGATCTCCCCCTTGTGGTGTTCCACGTGCTCGGAGCGCTTGTTAAGGAGAATACAATATTCTCCGTCCTTGGGATAGAGGAGCAGACAAACGGCGGCGGGTCTCAGAGTGGGATCGCCCACATCCTGCTTGCGGCGGTGGGCGAGTGCGTCACGGACAATTTCCAGTGGAGAAGAGGCCATCTATACCGCTATTCGAAGATAGAAGAGACCACTTCTTCGATACTACGCTGCAATTCTGGTTCGTCGGTCAGCGTCCAGACGATGGCCACCTGGCACGCACGGCGGGCCGGGATGCCTTCTAAGATCAATCTGCCGGCGTAGATCAACAAGCGGGTGCTGGCCCCTTCTTGAAGACCGTGCTCCTGCAGGTTGCGGATCTTCTCGCCCAGCTTGGCCAGCGAGTCCGCGGTTTCGTCGCTGCACCCGCTCTCACGGGCGACGATCTCTCTTTCCAGCTCTCTCGGAGGATAATCGAACTCAATGGAAATAAACCGCTGCCGGGTGCTGTGCTTCAGGTCCTTCAACGCGCTCTGATAACCGGGGTTGTAGGAAATGCACAGCAGGAAACGGTCGTCGGCTTCAATGATGGAACCCGTCTTCTCCACCGGCAGAATCCTCCGGTGGTCGGTGAGTGGGTGAATCAGGACGGTGGTGTCCTTACGGGCTTCAACCACCTCGTCCAAGTAGAGGATTGCGCCGTTCTTGACTGCGCGGGTCATCGGCCCGTCAATCCAGCGGGTACCCTGGGCGTCCAGCAGGTAACGGCCCACCAGGTCGCTGGCCGTAAGGTCCTCGTGGCAAGCTATGGTTACCAGCGGGACCCGGACCTCCCCTTCCCTGATTTCCTGCCTCTGGGCGCCTTGCTCATTCTCCTGGTCCTTGACCACCGCAAGAGGCCGCCCTAGCTTCCAGGCCATGTACTCGACGAATCGAGTCTTGCCGCAGCCCGTGGGACCCTTCAGAAGTACTGGTATGTGCTGGTGATACGCTGCGGTGAAGAGCGCCTCTTCGTCCCCAACGGCACGGTAGTAGGGCTCGCTGCGGACTAAGAACTCCTCGATCGCGTACTCTTTGAACTCTGGCGTTTCCGTTTGTACCATTATTTGCTCTCTGTCCTTCCGTTTACTCTCGACTGCCACAGCTCTCGAACAGTTTGTTCTAGCTGGGCGACATCTCCCGAGTTATCTACCACCACATGGGACCGACCAAGGCGTTCCTCGCGGCCCATCTGCGAATCGATCCGCTTGCGGGCTTCTTCGGGGCTGATGCCGCGGGTTGCTTGCAGCCTCTCGACTATCATCTCAGCCGGGGAATCGGTAGACCACACTTCGTCAACTAGGGTTTCCCATCCCGCCTCGAAGAGCACCGCCGCTTCCACGACAACCACCCGGGCGCCGTCCTCCCTCGAGGAGTTGATCCGGTCTGACACCATGCTGGCCATGCGTGGGTGCATGATGCCGTTCAGCTTGGCCATCTCTTCGGGGTCGGAGAATACAATCGCGCCCAGTGCCCGCCGGTCGATCTCGCGGCTATCCTGAAGGATACCGTCGCCGAAGGCGTCGACCACCAGGCTCCAAGTCTCCGAGTGGGGAGTGTAGGCTTCGTGACCGATCTGGTCGGCGTTGATCGGCGCCGCTCCCAGGGATTCCAGAAGCCGCGCTACCTCGCTCTTGCCGGTGCCGATTCCTCCAGTCAGTCCAATGACCAACACGAATCTAGGCCCTCCAGACAGTTCTGCCGGGTAACATCGGGTTGCCCAAGCCCCTCACGCACGGCCTTGGGGGCCCACGACTGAGCCATTCTACCAACGGCGCTACCGCTGGTCAACATCGTCCGCAGCCCGTACCCAGCCGGCAACCCCGGAGGCTTTTCCAACAGACAATCAAGCGCGGGTCAAACAGCGCGGGTCAAACAGCGCGGGTCAAACAGCGCGGGTCAAACAGCGCGGGTCAAACAGCGCGGGTCAAACAGCGCGGGTCAAACAGCGCGGGTCAAACAGCGCGGGTCAAACAGCGCGGGTCAAACAGCGCGGGTCAAACAGCGCGGGTCAAACAGCGCGGGTCAAACAGCGCGGGTCAAACAGCGCGGGTCAAACAGCGCGGGTCAAACATTGATGCAAATATCCCGCCAACGAGCCTCGTACGCTTCCTGCAGTTGGGAAAAACTGCTCTTGTATTCCTCGCTATGGATCGGGTTGGTGGTCATTATCACCGCGTCTTCCCGGTTATCGGAATAGTACGCCTTGCGGGTGCCCACATGCTTGAAGCCGTACTTTTCGTAGAGCCTCTGGGCGATAAAATTGGAGACTCTCGCCTCCAGGGTCATCACCTCGGACCCATATTCCAGGGCCTCCCGCAAAGAACCTATCAGAAGCAACTCCCCCAGCCCCTTGCCCCTCAGCTCCTCACGTACCGCGATCTCGGTGATGTGCGCCTCGTCACCCTGGTACCAAACGCTAACGTAGCCAGCGATGGAGTGGTCCGCCGGGGCCTCGCCCGGGGATTGAGATATCAAGCTTCGCGCCTTGCGCGCAACCCTCGACCAGAGGGAGTTCGGCTCCAAGGGAGCTTCCTCCGCTGGTTGCTCCGGACCTTCGGCCTCGGGAGGACACACCACCAGGTGACATGCGAAACGGTTGGTGAGCTCGCGCTTGAACGGCGTGCTAATCCAGAGTGGGGAGAAGGCCTCGCGCTCGATTTCGATAACCTGGCTGATGTCCTCGGCGCGTAGACGCCTGATCAAATAGTCCATCTGTCATACGTGTAGGGCTGGATCGGGGCGGAGTCCGAGACTCCGGTGGCGATTGTAACATACTGAATAATCGCGGAATAATCAGCCCGCCTTCCGGTTTCGGCGCAATTAAGAGTCGTTCCACACACGCACCTTACCGTATTCACCGTCAAAGCCTGGTTCAACACGGACCTTCCCTGACCGGGACAGGAGCACCCCCTCCGCTATTTTTTCCCCGGCGGCGTGTTCGAGGTCCTGCGCGCCTGCATGGATAAGGACATTCAACTCGCTGCCCAGCTCATCGACGATGCGCCGGTACTCCCGCTGCACTCCTTTGGAGCCTGCACCCCGTCCCAGGGCCTGGCTGATTATGTCTACCAATAAGACCGCCCGGATAAACGGCGCATGCCCATTCGCGCCAACAAACCCGTCCTCGTCCACAGAGCCTCCCACCTCACCGTTGGACAAGCTCTGGACCCTGTGCAGCACCCCCAGGGTCAAAGGCCGTCCGCATTCCGGGCAATCGTTCCCAAACCGCAGCGTATCCTCCGGCGAATGGCGAACGCCGCACTTTCGATGGCCGCTGTAATGGTACTTTCCCTCTTCCGGGTAGAACTCCACCGTGTAGTCAACACCCTGGTTCGCCAGGGCATGGGCCAGGGAATCATACCCGCGCTCTCCACTGAACACGGTCAACTCCCTGCCCAGGTTGGGGAGTGAGTGGGCGTCGGAGAAAGAGACAATGGACTTGCCCTCCAGTCCGGCAACCGGCCAGTTCATTTCCGGGTCGCTGGACAGACCGGTCTCCACGGCGTGGATATATGGGCTCATGTCCCGGAAGCAGTCCTCCAGGCTGTCGAACCCCGACTTGGACCCATACAACCCGTACCAGGGCGTCCAAACGTGGGCCGGGATGACCATGCAGCGGGGGTCGAGGTCCAGAAGTAGAGCAGTCAGGTCCCTCGCGGAAAAGCGCACGCTGGGCCTTCCATCTCCATCCAACTTCGCCCCGGAATCCGTCAGAGACTGCCGGAGCCGGTCAACCACGTGGAAGTCCGGCGCAAATACCAGCAGGTGCAGCCTCCGCCCCTTGCCGTCTTGCTTGTAAACACAGCTAATCTCCGTTCCCAGAACGAAGTGAACTCCGCCGAATGTAAAGAGCCCCGGCGAGACCTCCTTCAGCCTTTCCTTAAGTTCACGGTTCCAAACGGGATGGGTAAAGTCCCCGCTGGCCAGAACGTCGATGCCCTTCAGCCCCGCCCACTCCGCCAAGGCTTCCAGCGTAAGGCTCTTGCTGCAAGCGTAAGCGAACCGGGAATGAACGTGCAGGTCTGCGGCGTAGGACATGGAGCAAGTCTAGCACACGCGGCTACAGTATGTGATTTGGGGGTTCGTTGTGTCTCAATTCCTACTGCCGTTGTGCCGGAGGGTTCAACCCTCCGGCGTCAGTTCCCGTTTCTCAGTTCCCGTTTCTGTAGAGGTTTCCCCAAGTTGGGGGGTGTAGGTTGTAGCTGGATTACTCGGACCTGGGCGGTCTGATCTCTTGTACCCGGGTCAGGATGGCCTGTATGTCGGAGTTGACAATTTTTTGGTAATCGGCGATGTGGGATATTGGGTTCTGAGTAACCTGGTACTCCTGCCAGCCGGCGTATTGGTCGTAGACGCTGCCGTCGAGTGCCGGGTCGAATTGGAAATGGGGGTCTGCCATCAGTGCATCGTGGGTGAGCAGGTTGATGTCGTGGATCTGTTGGTACCTTTCCCCGTTGGCTGAAATCAGGGCCTTGAGAGCGTGCTCCATGGCCGAGTGGGCTTGTTGCCCGATGATGTTATCGCTGGCTCCGGCATGAATCAAGGTATGGAAAGCCTGGAGGTGGTCTCTAGCGTGGCGATAGCGTTCGTCGGTGACGGTCCACTCGTATTCGTAGTCATCGTGGTATTCGCCGCCGTAGTTTTCGGGGTTGCGCGGCATGATTACTCCGTCTCTCAGGGCATTGGCTACAACGTGGTTGATGGTGCGGCGCATCCGGTTAAATTCATCGGAAGTCTTCCAGATGATTTGGACCGGAATGTGTTGGTCGTACAAGGACTCTACGGAGGTCTGGGCCATGTTGCGTGTTCTGGACTGCTGCTCCTCGGACGGGGGGGGGTTCCTGCACCAGCATGATGTCAATATCGGAGCGGCCCTCCTGATAGTCGCCCCTGGCGCGGGAGCCGAAGAGGATGGTGATTTCAGGCTGCTCGGTCCGGTGTAGCTCCTGGGCGACCCGGAGGGCGCGGAGGTCAGATCGGGTCTTGGTCATGTTGGTTCTCCTGATGGGATTTCCTGACCCGAAAGTCTTTGATCCCTGTTGGTGGAAGTGTCTTGAGACCCTGATTGTGCAGGCCCGCTTATGCTACCCGCCGATTCCAGGGCGGTCCTGATAAGCGATACTCTGGGTTTCCCTCGCTGAACACAATTGTACCTTCTGTACCTTCAATAATATCTCCCGTAGACTTGATGCAGCTCGAGTTGACATCAAGTCTGACTTTGTTGCCGTCGGCCAAGGCGCATAGGAGAAAGCGTAGAGGTCCAAGAGACATAGCCGTTTTTGGGGGAGCTTGAGATTGCGGAGAGTCAGTATTGGCAAAAGCCGCGCCCTGACTTCATGGTGGCTGAGCCTGGGTGTCTGGGCCGGTATGGAGCGCGGGGATGGGAGAGTACGTAAGCGGCCTTTGCTCCCCCTTCCTCTTGTCCAATCTCCTCGAAGTCCTCGAGTTCCCGGTTCCACACTGGATGGGTAAAGTCCCAGCTGGCGAGAACGTCGATGCCCTTCAAACTCGCCCACTCCGCCAATGCCTCCAGCGTAAGGCTCTTGCTGCAAGCGTAAGCGAACTAGGAGGTTAAGTCCTTGGCTTACAGTAGACATCGGGTTTCTGAACACCGATGCTTCTTGTGTATCTTACATCACCGACCAACAACGCAGCAGCTATGTATGATTGTGTCGTTGTTTGGGTGAAGCGATTCCCGAATCTCTAGATACACGTCCAGGCGTCGAAAGGCTATTGCCGCCAAATCAAAGAGCGAACGGTCTCAAAGGCGGGAAAAGAGACAGGAAAATCAGAAGAGGGGCCGGGAGCCCAAAAAAGGTTGGGTGGAGACGCTAAGGGCCGCAGGAGAGGGAGTAACCTTGGCGGTTCCGGAACAGAATGTTTCCCAGGTTGTGACGTCCCGTGGCGGGACTATTTCCGGGCTTATTGAATCGTATCTGCATTCCACCCCTCCGGTCGATTAGACATGGTAGTAAGCCTACCTACACCAACTTCTAACCCTTCGGCGATGGTTGGAATTTGGCCAAAACCCATACTAAAAGCCAAGTTCCGATTTCACGACTGCCGGGGTCTTTTCATTAGCCCCGCACCCACCCCGTCCCCGCGAAAAGCCTGCCACCGGCTTGATTCTAGCCCCGCACCCACCCCGTCGTCCCCGCACCCGCCCATCGTCCCCGCGAAAAGCCTGCCACCGGCTTGAACGGGGGCGGGAATCCACGAACGGTCACCCAGGCGACTCCCGCATACCCTCCCTCTCCCGGCCCGCAGTTGATCTGGAATCATCCTTATGTACATCAAGTCCGAATGTCGGAGCCGCTCAAGGTCACGAAACAGAGATTTCCACCCAGACTTTCAGAGGCTGCCACCGGAACTTGACCATTCTCGTATCCCCTCACGCCGCGCATTCTGCGGTTGTCAAGTCACGCAATCGGCCCGCCCACTGACATCTCCCCCTTCCCAATCCCTGTGACCACTCTCTACCATCACTATCACCAAACATCAGCCAAGGCCCAATACCGCATCCATATCAGGGAGAACATTCAGGGAGGAAAAACGACCCAAAATGGCACAAAAACAAAAAACCCGGCTTCTCCCCCCGGCCGGCGGATGTCCCTTCCCATCCTTGCCGCCGCACTTCCCTTGTCCGAAGCCGCGCGCCTCTCCAAAGTGGGCCGCAGTTCCTTGTATAGTTGGCTCGAAGATTAGGACTTCCGCGCCGGTCTCGCCCATGCCAGGACCTACCTCTTCCTGCCCGGCCTAATACTACAGCCGCACTAACGCTAACTCGGTACTTTCGGCCTCAAATTTAGCTCAGTTTCATTGAAAGGACAGACGCTGGCCGTAGCTAGACGTTGCGATTTTCAAGACCGCCCAACACTCCAGGAGACCATCTGCGGCTGTAGTACTAATGCCCCATCCCTTCACGGAGAGCAAATGCCCCGAAATGTCCCATTTTGCCCCCAAATAAAAAAACCAGCCTCAGGAGCGTGAAAAATGACACTCAGCCAAATAAGGTCCCAAATCTACGCCCTCAAACGTAAGCTAGCCCGGCCCTTGGCCCAACTCGCCCTCCAACGCATGTCCGAAGAGCTGGCCCTGGAGTGGGGCCGCGCCGAAGTCGACCGTCAGCCAATGCCAGACCCCCACCCCTTCGTCCTCCGGATCGTCAAAGCCGGTTACCATCTGTCCACCTTCACCCGGGTCATGCGTTACCTGAACCGCTGCCGCGACCGGGCCGAGGCCCCCGACTCCGGTCAGCTTCTCCGCACCCTCCTGCCCTGGGCCAGACCCTACCCATACGACATATGAACATGGACCCTGCAACACCCAAGCACTGGATAACCGGCGTCAACAATCACCACTTACGCGTAACTCAACCGGGAGCAAGTCGGACAACCCCTTTTCCGGGAGCCGTCGAGGAATGTCGTGAGCCGCCAATTCATTGGCCCGCAACACCAGCCATGCCTTGACCGGCAATTGCTCTGGATTTATGCTTGTGAGTGGTCAATTGAAGTGACTCGATATAATGCGCCCACGGGGCATCAGACGGCATTCCCGCTTGCGGACCCGCCCCGATCTAGGCGTAGGACCACACATCCGGAGGAAGTAATGACAATCAGCGCACGTTCCGCAACCCAGCTAAAGCCTTTGGGAGACCGCATTGTTGTCCGCCCCAAACCACAGAAAGAGATGAGCACCGGTGGAATCGTCCTTCCAGACACATTGGTCGAACGTCAGCAGGAAGGCGAAGTTGTGGCCGCCGGACCAGGACGGGTCCTCGACAACGGGAAACGGCTCGATATGGAACTCGCTGTGGGAGACCAGGTCATCTACTCCAGGTACGCGGGTACCGAGTTTCAAGTTGAGGACGAGGAACTCCTGATCATGGGCGCCAACGACGTCCTGGCGAAGCTAACCTAACCAGTGGTCAGTCACTAGCCGCCGGCCACCGGCTACTAAAAAAGGAGGTACAGGACCATGCCTGCCAAACAGATCGCACGCGACGAAGAAGCCCAACAGGCCCTGATGCATGGGATCAACACCGTCGCCAACGCCGTCCGCGTCACCCTGGGGCCCAAGGGCCACAACGTGGTGCTGGAGAGGAAATGGGGCGCTCCTATTGTCACCAACGACGGCGTGTCCATCGCCAAGGAAGTGGAGCTGCCCGAATCATTCGAAAATATAGGCGCCCAACTCATCAAGGAAGCCGCCAGCAAGACCAACGAGATCGCTGGTGACGGCACGACTACCGCGACCATCCTGGCCCAAATCATTGTCCGGGAAGGGATGAAGAACGTCGCTTCCGGCGCGGACCCCATGGCTATCAAGCGGGGCATCGACCGCAGCGTCCGCGCCATCGTGGCCGAGATAGCCAATCTGTCCACACCCGTCGACAACCGGGACCAGATGGCCCAGGTGGCCGGGATCTCCGCCAACGACCCGGAGATAGGCGAAACCCTCGCCGAGGTTATGGACCATGTCGGACGGGAAGGCGTCATCACGGTTGAGGAGAGCAAGGGCATCGAGTCCGAGACCGAGTATGTCGACGGTATGAACTTCGACCGCGGCTACATCAGCCCTTATTTCGTCACCAACCCCGATCGCATGGAAGCCGTTGTCGAAAACCCCTACATCTTAGTCACGGACAAGAAGATATCGTCCGCCAACGACCTGGTGCCCATCCTGGAAAAACAGCTTCAGGTGTCCCGCAACCTGGTAATTATCGCCGAGGACGTGGACAGCGAGGCCCTGGCGGTCCTCGTGGTCAACAAGATGCGCGGTACGGTAAATTGCGTGGCCCTAAAGGCCCCGGGATTCGGTGACCGGCGCAAGGCCATGCTGGAGGATATCGCCATCCTGACAGGCGCTCAGGTGATCTCCGAAGAGCAGGGGCGCAAGCTGGAGTTGGCCTCCACCGAGGACATGGGCCGAGCCAGGCGCATCGAGTCGACCAAAGACAAGACCACCATCGTGGAAGGCGCGGGGGACCCGGACATGATCAAGGCCCGCGTGGACCAGATTCAAGTTCAAGCCGATGAGACGACTTCAGAGTACGACAAGGAAAAGCTCCAGGAGCGCATGGCCAAACTGTCCGGAGGCGTTGCCGTAATCAAGGTCGGAGGAGCCACCGAGCCCGAGCTCAAAGAGCGGAAAGCGCGCGTGGAAGACGCCCTGTCCGCCACCAGGGCTGCCGCGGATGAAGGCATCGTGCCCGGAGGCGGAGTTGCCTACATCAGGGCCCTTAGCGCCCTGGACGCCGTGCAACTTGGGCGAGACGAGGAGGTGGCCAAGACCATCCTGCGTACCGCCCTTCAGGAACCCATCAGGATCATCGCCGGCAACGCCGGGCGTGAGGGCGCTGTCGTGTTGGATGAGGTCAGGCGCAACGAGTCCCCCACCTTCGGGTACGACGCTCGGCGCGACGAGTACGGCGATATGATGGCAATGGGCATCATCGATCCCGCCAAAGTGGCGCGCGTGGCCTTGGAGAACGCCGCCAGCGTCGCCGGTATGATCCTGACCACCCAGTCACTCATCTCCGACGAAGACCACGAGGTACACATGCACCCCGGCCACACCCACCAGTTCTAACCCACCGTTCCACCTAGCCAACCCGTCAATGTACCACCAGCCCCACAGACCACAAGAGGGGCCCAAAACGGGCCCCTCCAATTTCCGAGACACGGCCACCGAATCAGGAATAGCTGAGAAGCAGGTCCGCGATCTCCCTGGGCCGGTAAAGGACCACCTGGTGGCAGGAATCAACTTCCGCAACCTCAACCTCGTTCCCCGGGATTCGCTGGGCCATTTGGCGCTGAAGCCCAGGCGGCAGGAACTTGTCATCCGTAAGTACCACGTAGGTTACGGGGTAAGGGCGTTCGGGCTGGTTCAGGGAGACCTTGGTCGTTAGAACCCTTGTCGGTATGGCCCCAAACCGTCCCACCACGTGGACCACTTCCATCGGGTCCATTCCGTTGCACAACAGGTTGTTGATAGTCGCTTTGGGCAGCTTCAAGTCTCGTCCCGTTAGTCTGGCGAGCGCCATCCTGGTCCGGAACCCCAACTTGGCCGGTTCCGGTATCACACTGGCCATGGTCCTCCCGAAAGGCGGGATGATCCCCGCGATGAGCACTATCCTCTTCGGCGGGTGCGGCAATTGCTCCGCAGCCTGGATGACCATGCTGGCAGAGAACCCATGGGCAACCAACACCAGGTCCGATAGGGCCTCCCGCTCAACGGTCCGAGTGATGGCGTGGACGCATTCCTCGAGCCGGACCGCTCCGGTGTCCCCGTTGGCGTCAGCCCCGTGACCCGGCAGGTCAAGAGGATAGACCCGGTTGGCCGGACGGGGAGAATACAGCCGCGGCGGATGAGTCACAGGGGCGGTGAGATAACCCCACACCTGCCCCCAACTCCAGGACCCTTGGGCCGCTCCATGCACAAGTAGATAGTCGGTCATCTCTCAATCTCGCCAGGATTCCGTGGTAACGTCTGTCGAGTCTCAGACCTGGAATGTAGTAATGCGCCTAGCCGGTCAACGCCCCGCTCAGCACCCGGACAAGACCCATCTCTTCCTCGGGAAGTACCGTCCGAGGGTCAAGGAGCACCCTGCCCGCATCTATGCGGGCCATGACGGGAGGACTCCCATCCCTCAGCCGGCGGGTCAGCGCTTCGGGTCCGCCCTGGTCCGCCGGGTAACGGAGGGCCAGTGACCAGGAAGGCAGCGTCTCACCGGGTAGGCTGCCGCCGCCTATGGCCGATCTACTGGACACTACCTCCGAACTGGGACCGATCATGGCGCGCCAGCGCTCCGCCCTCTCCCTGACCGCACTCTCAGGGGCGGATATCATGCGCCACACCGGAATCTCTTGCAGCGCCTCGCCCCGGAGGTAGTGCAGGAGGGTGGCGGTAAGCGCGGTCATGCTCAGCTTGTCTATACGCATAGCCCGCGCCAGTGGATGCCGTTCGAGCCGCTGCACCAGGTCAGCTTTGCCCACTATGATTCCGGCCTGAGGTCCCCCCAACAATTTGTCGCCGGAGAAGAAGACCAGCCCCATGCCGGCGGCGACGCTCTCCTGAGGCGTCGGTTCGTGGGCCAACCCGTAAACCTCGGTGGGCAACAGCGCCCCGCTTCCCACGTCATGGAGGACCGGGATGCCCAGGCGTTCGCCCAACCCCACCAGGTCTCCGGGTTCCACCGTTGCCGTGAATCCCTCGACCCGGAAATTGCTGGCGTGGACCTTCAGAAACGTGCCAGTGTTCTCCGTCACGGCGTCTTCGTAGTCGCGGACGTAGGTCCGGTTAGTCGTGCCAACGTCGATCAGTCTGGCGCCGCTCTGCTCCAGAACATCGGGGACCCGAAATCCGCCCCCGATCTCCACTGCCTCGCCCCGCGGGACGATTACGTCCTTCCCGGAGGCCAAGGCTGAAAGGCCCAACATCACCGCCGAGGCGTTGTTGTTGACCGCCAACGCCGCTTCGGCCCCGGTAAGGCGGCGGAGCAACGATTGCAGATGCGCTTGCCGCGACCCGCGCCGTCCGGTGGCAAGGTCCAACTCCAGGTCTGAATAACCCTGGGCCGCCTGGGACATGGCTTCGATTGCCGCCCGGCTCAACGGAGCGCGTCCCAGGTTGGTATGGATAACCACCCCGGTAGCGTTAATCACCCGGCGGGGCGAGACCCGGGTCATCCCGGCGACCTCCCGGCAGACCGCATCCGCCAACTCCCCCGCATCCGGGGCCTTCCCGCCCTGCCGCACCTTCTGGCGGGCCTGATCCAGTTGCTCCCTGACCACTTCGACCACCCAGTCGCGGGAGTGGGCCTCTGCCAGAGCAGCCACGCCGTCGCTGGCCATCACTCTGTCCACGCTGGGCAAGTCGCGCAGTTGCATCTCGTATTCTCCTGGAAATCCGAGGCCTGAATCGGACTGTATTCTATCATGGTAAGTGCCACGGGAACCGCTGGCGGCGGTTTCAAGGACAACATAAGGAGCAGGCTCCGTTGGCTTTCGTCTGATCTCCGTTATAGAATATTTTCTGGTCCGGCACGGCCATCCTAGCTTGCCTCCATCCTCGAAACTCGGTTCCTCCCGGGAGTATTCAACATGCAGCCAGGACTTCCTCCAGAACTAGATGCCCTGAAGAACACCATCCGGCAGATCGTCCGCGACGAGTGCGTACCACTGGAGCAAGAGTACCTGACCCATCCTCCACAGGAGGGTCAAGACAACGGCGGTCCCAGGGGCATCGCCGAGGCGGTCCAGGGAGTAGTGGGCAGCCTGCCCAGAGAGAACTGGGATAGGTTGAACAACATTTCCAAGCAGACCGGCATCTACACATCCTTCGTTCCCGAGGAATACGGCGGCGGGGGGATGGGCGCTTTGGGGCACGTCGTGTTGGACGAAGAGGTACACAAGAGCATAGTCCAGCTACCGACCTCTCCGGTATCGATGATGATGATCGGAGCATGCACCCCGGAGCAGGAGCGGCAATACCTATACCCCGCAATCCAGGGTGACCTCAATTACGCCTTCGGGCAGACCGAGCCAGAGGCCGGGTCTGACCCCGGCGGCATGATGCAGACCAGGGCCGTCAGGGACGGCGACGACTGGGTAATCAACGGCGCCAAGATGTTTATCTCGGGCACGGCCACCTCGGACTTCATCCTGCTTCAAGCCGTCACCGACCCGGACCGGATGCAGCGCGGCGGGATAACCATGTTCATCCTGGACAACCCGACGCCGGGGATGAGCTTCGAGCCCATCCGGGTCTGGGTCACGCCCTCCCGCGCCCACCAGCACTTCGTTCACCTGGACAACGTGTGAATACCGCAGACGCAGGTATTGGGAGAAGTGGGACAGGGGTTCACCCTGGGCCAGAAGTGGCTGGTGCATCACGACCGGCTGTTGCGCGGCTCTATGGCCATCGGCATCCTCACACGGGCGCTGGAGATGGCCATTGACTGGGCCAAGCAGAGGGTCACATACGGGAGGCCCATCGCCGACCGCCAGGCCATCCAGTGGATGTTGACCGACGTATACATCGACATCATGAACCTGCGCGCCCTCACTCGGGAAACGGCGGCCAGGGCGGACGCCGGCGAAGATGTGCGCGTCGAGGCGTCAATGATCAAATATTGCGCCGGTGAGTGGGGATGCCGCAGCATCGACAAAATCATGCAGGTGTTCGGTGGGATGGGCGAGACCTCCGAAATCCACAAATTCGTGATGGCCCGCGCCTTGTTGAACGGCTCAGTGTCCTTCCAGGGCTGACCTATCGAGGCTTTATGTCAACCTGCGATGGGGAGGCGTCCGGGGCGGTGGTGGACCGGTGGAGAGGACCCGGGAGTCCTCGCGTGGAAAGTGGCGGATTGTGAGCCTCCAACCCGATGACCCGTGCGTCAACCACACAAGGCTGCCCCTTCAGGACCGGTCCGGCACAACCCGCTGCTACAACTGCATCATCGAGGAATATCAGACCTCGGCTTACAACCTGGCCCGCAGAATTCTAGGCGATTGGGCCCTCGCCGAGGACGCCGTCCAGGAAGCGTTCACCTCGGGTTACCGGTCATTCCACCAGTTCAGAGGCGAGAACCCTCGAGCCTGGACAATGCGGATCGTCACTAACGTATGCCGCGACATGCAGCGTTCGCGGCGCGTCCGTCAAACCGTGCCTCTCGACCCTACACCTTCGGACACGGAAGACCCTGCCGTTGGCTTCTCCGCCATTGACCTCCCCTCCTCCGAAGAGTCCCCGGAAGACTACGCCGAACGGCGGGAGCTTAATCGCGCTATCGACTCCGGCCTTGGCACTCTCCCCGAAGACCAAAGGCTGGCCGTGGTCTTGATCGACGTTCAGGGACTGGCATACGAGGAAGCCGCCGGCATAATGAGTTGTTCCCTGGGAACGGTGAAGTCGCGGCTCAGCCGGGGCCGGGGCCGGCTGCGGGAATACTTGCGAAATACGGGGGAACTTTTGCCGTCCCGTTACCGTCAGGAATAGTAAGACCATGTGGATTCTCCGACGAGGTCACACTCACATCAAGCTGGAGACCCTGTCCGAGTACCTGGACGACAGGTTGAGCGCCCGCACAACTGCCAGTGTGGAGCGGGGAATCGCGGATTGCGCGGTGTGCTGGGAAGAATTGGAAGGCCTGCGTTCCACGGTGACCGCGCTGCGGTCAATGCCGGAGGCCGCGCCCCGGCGGAGCTTCACGCTGGCGGGACCGCCCCCGCAGGAAGGGAGAGTCCGGCCACAGCCGTCACTGGCGTTTCGGCTGCCCCAATGGGCCTATGCCGGGGCGGCGTGCATGGCGGCGCTGGTACTGGCGCTGCTGGTCGCGGTGGACGTTGCCGGTCTGGTCGCGGACCCGTCCCGCCCCGTGGAAGAGGCGCTGACCGAGCCGACGGCCCAGGTGGAGGTTGCGTCCGTGGAAAAGGAAGTGGTAAAGAAGGTGGCAACAGAAGCCCAAGCTATGGAATCCGCCCCTCGGCCAACTCCGGCTCCCAAGGCCACGCCAGTACCCACGCCGACGCAGCAGCCTGAGCCGACCGCGGCTCAGGCTGCTGCCGAAATTGCAGTCATCAAGGAGGTGGCAAAAGATGTAGCGCAAGCGGAAATTCAGAGTATGAAATCCCCACAGGCGGCCAAGGCGGACCCAGGAGATGTCCCAACTCCGGCTGCCCTGGTGACCGTTGCTCCGGGGTTTACCCCACAGCCGGACCAGGCCGAAACAGCCCGGCAACCAGCGCCGCCAACCCCGGGAAAGCCGCCGGAGACCAAAACGCCCACCCCGACAGCGAGGCCGCCGACGCCCACCCCAACGCCTGAGCCAGTGGTCCCGACCGCAACCACCGCCGAGGCCGCGCCCAACGCACCAAGTCCAAGCGAAACACCAGCGCCGGCGCCCGCCAGGAGCGCGGCTCAAGAAGATTCGCAACCGCCCCGGAAACAGACGGCATCGGGCGAAGGCGTCCAAGACCCGGCGCCAACAAGCCCGTTGCTTTCGGCCCGAGGCTGGCGCACCATGGAAGGGCTGGCCGCGGCGCTGTCGCTGCTCTTCCTGGCCATCTTCATAGTCAGGTGGAGGGTATCCAAGTCTACGCCGGGATTCTGACGGCCCGGCGGTCATACCCGGACCACCCAACATGACAACCAACATCAGGAGTATGTGACCGGTATGAATATCAGGGGAATCGTTATCCTATTGGCGCTCGGTGTCGTGCTGACCCTTGCGCTGGCCTGTAGCTCGAGGCCGGATGCCGCCGGAATAGCCGCTGCGGGACTCGCGCCCGCCTGGCCGGCCTCGGATTCGGGCGTGGCCGCAGCCCTGTTCCCCGGCGAGAAGGCCGTATCGACTGGACCTGGCGCGACGATTGGGCAAGCCTCTCCGCCCGCCGCGGCAGTGACGGAGCCCGCTGCATTAGTCGCCAGGGCGGGCGACGCAATGGTCCAGTCGGCCAACGGTCAGACATCGGGAATCCTGGTCAGTGGACGCGGGGAGGTTTCCGCCCCTCCCGACGTGGCCATTCTCCACCTGGGAGTCCAGGCTTCCGCCAGCGCCGTGGCCGTAGCCCGTAAGGAAGCAGCCGCGGCGATGGCCAGTGTTCGGGCAGCGCTGGACGAGCGCGATGTCCCGGAATCGGACATTCAAACAAGGTATTTCCGTATCAACCCCAGGTACACGTCCCGCGAGGTAACCTGGTGCCCCGAGGCCCAGGGGACGGGGACGTCCGGCTCGCAACCTTCACCAACGCCGACACCCGCCCCGATGGGGAGTATGGGTGATGAAACCGGCATGGTCGTACAGGAAGGCTGTTTCACCGAACGGGAGAGCGTCATCAGCAGGTATGAAGTTGGCAACAACCTGGAGGTAAGGCTGCGTGACCTTGACGCCGTGGGCGAGATCATCGACGAGGTGACCGAAGCGGGGGGAGACAGCATCAGGTTCGACGGGATCGACTTCTCCATCGACGACCCTTCGGAACTTGAAGACCAGGCCCTTGCCGCTGCCGTCGAGGACGCAATATCCAAGGCGCAAGACGTGGCCTCCGCTACAGGAGTCCAACTGGGGGACCTCCTTCACATCAGTGAGGGCGCAGGCGGGCAGCCTGGGTTTCCATACTTCAATCAGAGGGCTGCTTACGCGATGGCGGACAGTGCAGTCATGACTCGCGTCTCCGGCGGAACCCTGGAAGTTTCGGCCTCAGTACAAGCCCTGTTTGGCATTCAGGGAAACTAGGCGTGCTTCTCTCAATACGGATAGGCCCTGCTTCAGCATTGGCAGGGTCTATTCTGTTCCATCCGTGACTTTAGACTAGCGTTTCAGGCGCAAGTCTCCTGTAAGATGGCGAGAAAATTGCGAAACTCTTTAGTTGCCGAAGGGCTAGAAGAATAATAGCGTGAACAGGATTCGTCGGTCATTTAGGGTGGGGGGATTCGGCAAATACTTTAACGGTATTCGTCCACAATTAGCAGTCGCAAGCTCAGCTGGGTAGTTTCGCAATTTTCTCAGATGGCGCTAACGGTTGCAAGCTGGCATTGGCGTTGATACAATTCGCCTGCCAATATTGTCAACGACGATAGAGTAGACGCACCTAAGTGTCCTCAGACCATCAGACCCCAATGCAACGAGCAATCGGCCTGGCCCGGCAGGCTTTGGGCACGACCAGCCCGAATCCAGCCGTAGGCGCGGTCATCGTCAAAGACGGCAAGGCCGTCGGCAAGGGTCACACGCTGCCACCAGGGGGACATCACGCCGAAATCGAAGCGCTCCAAATGGCGGGAGATTTGGCCAGGGGCGCAACCCTTTACACCACCCTCGAACCATGCTGCCACTTCGGCCGCACCCCACCCTGTACCAGGGCGATCATCGCCGCGGGGATCAAAGAAGTCCACGTCGCAGCACAGGACCCTAACCCTCTGGTCGCAGGCAAGGGAAGTGCCGAGTTAGAATCCAGCGGCATCCCCGTCGTGGTGGGAGACGAATCGTATGCGGCCATCGAGCTTTACGAAGCCTTCACCAAGCACATCCTGACGGGACTACCATTCGTTACCGCCAAGTTCGCCATGAGCCTGGATGGGAAGATAGCTACTCGCACGGGAGACTCCAAGTGGGTGACCGGCCCGGATGCCCGTTCTTACGTCCAAAAGATCAGACGGGAGAGTGACGCCATCGTAGTTGGCGTGAATACGGTATTGGCCGACGACCCCCAACTCACCGTCAGAGACGCCGACGGCTCACCGCTCGCTCGACAGCCACTTCGGGTCGTTTTGGACAGCATGGCAGTTACTCCGGCCGATGCCCGCCTTCTTGGGGAACCTGGCGAGACCCTTATCGTGGTCACCGAGGGTGCGCCAGAAGACCGGAAAGAGGCTTTGCGCTCGGAGGGTGCGGAAGTCCTGTTCATCTCCCCCGGCTCCGATGGACGGCCCAGTCTGGACCGGGTCATGGCCGAACTGGGAAAGAGGGGCGTGGTCTCGCTACTGGCCGAGGCGGGCGGCATTCTTCAAGGCGCGCTGTTTGATTCCGGGTTGGTGGACAAACTGTACGTATTCGTGGCGCCCGTGATCATCGGCGGCATCGAAGCGTCGTCGCCGGTCGAGGGACACGGCGCAGACCGGATGCCAGACGCGAATCGCCTGACCAGGACCCGGACCGAACAGGTCGGCGGAGATTGGCTTATAATCGGTTATCCGGCCAAGAAGGACCTGGGAGAGTAGACGGCTTGTTCACAGGTATCGTTGAAGAAGTCGGGACCGTGGGAAAGCTCGGCGACAACCGGCTTGTCGTAAAGGCTTCCAGGGTCACGGAAGACCTAAGGATGGGGGACAGTATATCCATCAACGGGGCTTGCATGACGGTTGTGGAGCTAGACAGTAGCGGGTTCGGCGTAGATGTGTCTCCTGAGACCCTGCGCCGAACATCCCTGGGCCGGCTGGACACGGGTCACAAGGTGAATTTGGAGCGCCCGCTGGCCGTGAGCGACCGCCTGGGGGGCCACATGGTCCAAGGCCATGTGGACGCCACTGGCCGCATAACTTCAATCAGGCCCGAAGGTGATTGCTTCATCGTTCGGGTCGGAAACCCAAAGCGGCTGGGCCATTATATTGTCGAGAAGGGGTTTATCGCGGTTGACGGTATCAGCCTCACCGTGGTAAAAAAGGGTTCATCCTCGTTCACCCTGTCGGTGATACCCTACACCTTGCAGAACACGAACCTGCAAGACAAGGCTGCCGGCGACCGGGTTAACCTCGAGGCCGATATCTTGGCCAAATACGTGGAAAGCATCCTGGCACGGTGACCGGCGGAATACTCAGGTCTACCGAGAGGGAAGGACGGTCTTATGCCTCTGTGTAGCGTGGAAGAGGCCCTTGACGAGTTCAGAGCCGGCAAATTCGTCATAGTAGTCGATGACGAGGCCCGGGAGAACGAAGGCGATCTGGTGATGCCTGCCGAGATGGTAACGGCCGATGCGGTGAATTTCGCCGTTACCCAGGCACGGGGCCTCCTTTGCATGCCCGTATTGGGCGAGAGGCTGGATGAGCTGAATATTCCGCTTATGATCGAAAAGAACGCATTGGTGAAACACTCCACCGCGTTCACGGTCTCGGTGGACCACAACAAGGGCACGACAACCGGGATCTCCGCCCACGACCGGGCCGCCACCATCAAAGCTATGATCGACCCCAGCACCGCGCCGGACGAGATGTCCCGGCCTGGTCACCTATTCCCCCTCCGCTATCATCCTGGCGGTGTTTTGGCCCGGCCCGGCCACACCGAGGCAATCGTAGACCTTTGCGATATGGCGGGAATGTACCCCTCCGGCATTGTCTGCGAGATCATGAACGACGACGGTTCCATGTCGCGCATGGACACCCTGGAAGTATTCGCTGAGAAGTGGGACCTGAAGATCCTGAGCATCGCTCAGATCATTGCCTACCGGCGCCGCCACGACAAGCTGATAGAACGGGTAGCAGAAGCCCGTCTGCCCACCAAGTACGGCGAGTTCAAGGCCATTGCTTACCGCAGCGCCGTTGACCCTGGTGAGCACATTGCTCTTACCATCGGCAAGTGGGAGCCCGACGAGCCGGTGCTCGTGAGGATACATAGTGAGTGCATGACCGGGGATGTTTTCGGTAGCCTGCGATGCGACTGCGGCGAACAGGTCGAGATGGCCCTGACCACCCTCGCGAAAGAGGGTGTCGGCGTGTTCCTGTACATGAGGCAAGAGGGACGGGGGATTGGGCTAAACAACAAGATCAAAGCTTACTCGTTACAAGAGACCGGGATGGACACCGTCGAGGCCAACCGGACGCTGGGCTTTGACGCCGATATGCGGCACTATGACATCGGCGGGCAGATTCTCCGGGACTTGGGTGTGACAAAACTCCGGTTGCTCACCAACAACCCGCGTAAGATGGTCGGAATATCCGGCTTTGGCATTGAAATAACGGAGCGTGTCCCGGTAGAAGTAACTATCAACGATGAAAACCGCGATTATATGCGAACGAAGAAACTTCGTATGGGGCATATCCTGGGCAACTGCTGAACTACAAAAGAACCGAGAAGTAAAGTAGAGCGGCGCCATTAGGTCGCCGCTCTCCTATTTGTCAGTCTCTCCGGCTCCTGTGGGTTATCTCCCGTCGGAGCCAACTCTGGACATCAAGTAGGCCTGGATAAAGTCGTTCAGGCCCCCGTCTAACACAGCGTCCGGGTTGGTGCTCTGGTGGTTGGTCCGGTGGTCCTTGACCGACTTATAAGGGTGGAGGACGTAGCTCCTGATCTGGTGCCCCCACTCCGGTACCACACGTTCTCCTCGAAGCCTAGCCAACTCCTCCTCGCGCTCCTCGGTCTGCTTGGCCAGAAGCCTGGCCTTTAAGATGCGCATGGCGAAGTCACGGTTTTGGTGCTGGGACCGCTCGTTTTGGCAGGTGACGACGATGCCGGTGGGGATGTGAGTCAGCCGCACCGCCGACGCCACTTTCTGCACGTTCTGCCCACCAGGGCCGCTGGACCGAAAGAAGTCCATCTTCATGTCATCGGGCCGGATGGACACCTCCGAGTCTTCCTCTGCCGCGGGCAGTATCTCAACCTCGGCGAAGGAGGTATGCCGTAGGTGGTTGGGGTCGTAGGGAGAAAGACGGACCAGCCGGTGTACCCCGCGTTCAGCGCTCAGGTAGCCAAAGGCGTGGCGTCCGCCGATCTCGGCGGTTGCGCTCCGTAAGCCAGCAGCGTCCCCGTAGGAAAGGTCCATGACCTGGGCGGCGCGCGTTTCCAACTCCGCCCATCGCATGTACATGCGGAATAGCATCTCCGCCCAGTCCTGGGAATCGGTACCGCCCGCACCCGAGTGGATTGATACGATTGCGGGGCGGTCGTCGTGGGGGCCCGAGAGGGTCAAGTTTATCTCTTCGCGGGCCAGCTTCCCGGATATCTGGCTCGCTTCTTCCTCTATCTCACCCTGGATTGACTCGTCGTGCTCCTCGATAGCGAGGTCAGTCAGTTCCTTGAGGTTTTCGGCCTGAGTGCGCAACTCCTGCCATAGAGTTACTGTATCCTTGATGCGGCCGAGGGTCTGCATTTTGCGCTGGGCTAACCGTGTATCATCCCAGAACCCCGGCTGGGCAGCCTCAAGCTCCATCTCGGCGATCGTCTTCTCTTTAGCGGCGAGGTCAAAGACGCTCCACTATCGACTCGATCTTTTCACACATTGACGCTAGCCGTTGCTGTAGCTCTTCCATAGTTGAAGAAATCCTCCGGGTGTAAATGTGCGCATGGCCGGCCAACACCGTTCAGCTTCTTGGAGGTGGGCCAACCTGTGCGCGACGCTATTATTAAGTTGGTCGCCGTGAACCAGTATATCAAAGGGCATGGCGATAATCCGGTCACTCGCCTCCACCCTCCTTAGTCGTTGATGGTGTCTCCGGAAGACCACAGCCGGGCCGGGCTTTTTCTTTCCGGGCTGGGTTATAATTGTGCTACATAGACTGGCCTTCCTGCCATCGGGGAGTGTTTTGGGAGAAGAGGCGGAATAATGCTAGACCACGGAACGCTGGAATCAGGACAGGTTGACCCCACACAGGCCCTCCGGCACCGGATGAGACATTCGGCAGCCCACGTCATGGCCGACGCGGTGCTAAGGTTGTTCCCTGAAGCGAAGATGGGAATCGGCCCTCCAACCCAGGACGGATTCTACTATGATTTCGAGGTCTCCCAGCCCTTTACCCCCGAAGACCTTGAGCAGATCGAGGACCTGATGAAGGAGGCTATCTCTGGAGGATTCCCGTTTGAGCGGGAGGAGTTGGACGCCTCGGAAGCACGGGCGATGTTTGCCGACCAACCCTACAAGCTGGAGTTGATCGAAGGGCTGGCCGACGCCGAATCCTTGTCCATTTACCGCCATAACGGTTTCGTCGACCTGTGTCAGGGCCCCCACGTAGGGAACACAGACCAGATCGCCGCCGTGAAATTACTCACCGTTGCCGGGGCATACTGGCGAGGTGATGAGCACCGGCCCATGCTCCAGCGTATCTACGGCACAGCTTTCGAGTCCGAAGAAGAGCTGTCCGGCCACCTGGAGCGGTTGGAAGAAGCAGAGCGCCGCGACCACCGCACCCTTGGTAGACAGCTTGGCCTTTATTCGGTCCACGACGAGATCGGCCCGGGTCTAATCGTGTGGCACCCCAACGGCGGCAGGGTCCGCTCGATAATCGAAAACTACTGGAAAGACCTACATTACCGCCTCGGCTACGACGTGGTCTACTCGCCCCACATCGGCAGGGCCGCCCTGTGGGAGACCAGCGGCCACCTGGACTTTTACCGGGAGAGCATGTATTCCTCGATGGAAGTCGACGAGCAGGAATACTTCCTCAAGCCGATGAACTGCCCGTTCCACATCGCCATCTACCGCTCGACCCTGCGAAGCTACCGCGAGTTGCCCCTTCGCTTCGCCGAGCTAGGCACGGTGTACCGCTATGAACGCAGCGGGGCGCTCCACGGCCTGATGCGTGTTCGGGGTTTCACCCAGGACGACGCCCACATATTCTGCCGTCCCGAGCAGGTGGAAGACGAGATCGGCGGCGTGCTGGAGCTGACTTTCGAGTTACTAAGAGACTTCGGATTCTCTGAATACAGCATCGCCCTTTCCACCCGCCCGGAAAAGTATGTGGGCGAGCCGGAGATGTGGGACCACGCCACCAACTCTTTGCGCGGGGCACTGGACCGGAAGGGATTGCCCTTCACCGTAGACGAGGGCGGTGGAGCATTTTACGGCCCCAAGATTGACATTCACATCACCGACGCCCTGGGAAGGGCCTGGCAATGCACAACGGTGCAGTTCGACTTCAACCTGCCTGAGCGTTTCGACCTGACTTACCAGGATGACCAGGGAGGCCGTCAACGCCCTTACATGGTGCACCGGGCAATTCTGGGGTCGATGGAGAGGTTCCTGGGAGTGTTGATCGAGCACTACGGCGGTGCGTTCCCCTTGTGGCTCGCCCCGGTCCAGGCCGTGGTCATCCCCATCGCGGACCGGCACATCGAGTATGCCAACCAGGTCCAGGAAAGCCTGAACGCCGGCGGGATACGCGTCGAGGTCGACGACCGCAGCGAACGTATGAATTTGAAAATCCGCAACGCCCAGATGATGAAAATTCCGTACATGCTGGTCGTCGGCGACCGTGAGCAGGAATCCGGGGCCGTTGCCGTCCGCCAGCGCGACGGGGAGGACCTGGGAGCGATGCCGGTGGGGGAGCTTGTCGCGCTGCTAGGCAAGGAGACCGAAAAGTGAAGACGTACATTCTGGCAATAGAGATTGAGCAGGATGAGGACGGACGGTGGAGCGCCGAAGTCCCAGACTTCCCCGGTTGCGCCGCATGGGGCTACACCAGAGAGCAAGCCCTGGAAGCCTTGCAGGAAGGCGCCCAAGCATTGCTCGAAGTGATGCTGGAGCATGGTGACCCAATTCCTCCCGAGGTGGAAAAGACCGCAGTCGTTACCGAGTCGGGCGTCGTAGCCGTTACGGTTTGAGCAACGCGGGGAGACTGGTCCATCTCCTGCGTAACACGCCGGTCCGGGAACTGATGAGAGCGCTTGAACGAGATGGATTCAGTGTGCAGAGAACCACGCAAACCGGAGGGTTTGTGTACCGCCACCCTAATGGAAGGAATACTCTCATCCACTACCATGCTGGCGGGGATACCCTGGTGAGGAAGGCACTGGCAAATCTTCTCCGTGCAACCCGGTGGACAGAAGACGACCTGCGGCGGCTGGGCCTTGTTTAAGGGGAACGAGTTGATACGGGAGGCATGATAGTGAAGACCTACGTTTTCGAGATAGAGATTGAGCAGGACGCAGAGGACGGAATCTGGGAGGCGGAAATCCCGGTCCTGCCCGGATGTGCCGTCTGGGGTTACACGAAGGAAGATACTTTAGAGGCCTTACAAGAGGCCGCCAAGGCATACTTGGATGTAAGTTTGAAATACGGAGATCCGCTCCCGCCAGAAGCCGAATCAAGACCGAAGATTGCCGACGCAAACGTCTTGGCCATCACCGTATGAGGGACCTCGGCCGGTTAGTCCATCTCCTTCGCAACACCCCGGTAAGAGAGTTGATACGAGCACTGGAACGAGACGGTTTCGAAATGGAGCGAGCAACTCGAACTGGCAGCCACGTGTATCGGCACCCTGACCGCCGAAGAACAGTAATTCACTACCATTCAGGTGGGAACACTCTGAAACGCAAGACCTTAGCCAGCGTCCTCCGTGCCACCAGATGGACTGAAGATGACCCGCGGGGGTTGGGGCTGATTTAGTCCTCGGTTGTACAGATTCGAGGGCGGACAGGAAGGCCCTAATGAAAATATCAAAGCCACATACATATAAAATTGCTTGGGAAAGCAGCGAAGAAACCCCCAGAGTCGTAAAATCAGACAATGGAAAACCGCACTTTTCCAATCCAGCTACTCTTGAGTCGAGCCCAAAGCTGTACGTGATTTCACACGGCGGAAAACCCATATACGTGTGCAAGACAACGGGACCAATTGCGGCACGGCTGAGGAAAGGATTCAAAACCGACGGTCACAACGGTTACAGCGGTTATCTTTGGCGTCACCATTTGAATGAGGTTAAGATAAATATCTGGATCTTGACGCTGGAACATCAAGATACCAAGGAAATGAAAGATGACCCCAGCGTAAAGCGGGCAATGGACAACGATGACAAGAAAAGAATAATAGAGGAAATAATTATCGAGACAGTGGAAGCGGAAGTTGTACTTCTGATTCATCAAGTTTATGGGCAATGGCCAAAGTATCAATCCGAAATCCACTTCCACCAATCCCAACCCACGCATAGAGAAATAGCAAAGACAATAGTCAACCATTACGGGAGCCCACAATGCCCAACCGTCTTATCAACGAGACCAGCCCCTACCTGCTCCAGCACGCCAATAACCCGGTCGATTGGTACGCCTGGGGTGAGGATGCATTGGGACGGGCCAGGTCAGAGAACAAACCGATCCTCCTGAGCATTGGTTATTCGGCCTGTCATTGGTGCCACGTCATGGAGCGGGAGTCCTTCGAAGACGAGGACATCGCGTCCTTGATGAACCAGCACTTCGTAAGCATTAAGGTTGACCGAGAGGAACGGCCCGACCTGGATGCCGTGTACATGCAGGCGGTCCAAATGCTCACCGGCAGCGGCGGCTGGCCGATGACCGTTTTCCTTACGCCGGAGTGCAAGCCCTTTTACGGAGGCACCTATTTCCCACCGGCGGACCGTGGTGGAATGCCAGGGTTCCCCCGGCTGCTCCAGGCCATCAGCGACGCCTACTACAACAACCGCGGGGAGGTCGACCGCGTTACCGGACAACTCACCTCCCAGATGGGTCTCACCGGGCAGGTGCCCAGGGGGGTCGAACCCCTGACCACGGAGACCCTGCACCAGGCCTATTCCAACCTGGCCACTAACTTCGACTACCAGAACGGCGGAGTGGGGCCCGCCCCCAAATTCCCCCAGCCGATGACCCAGGAATTCATGCTGCGCTACCACCAGCGGGGTTTCAATCCGCGGGCGCTCGACATGGTCAATCTGACCTTGGAGAAGATGGCCTATGGAGGGATCTATGACCAGATAGGCGGCGGGTTCCACCGCTACTCCACGGACCCCTATTGGCTAGTCCCCCACTTCGAGAAGATGCTCTACGACAATGCCCAGCTTGCCCGGCTGTACCTCCACGCGTACCAGGTTACGGGTCGTGACCTTTACCGCCGCATCACCGAAGAGACCCTTGACTACGTGCTGCGGGAAATGACTGGCCCAACGGGCGGCTTCTACTCCGCCCAAGACGCCGACAGCGATGGAGAAGAAGGGAAGTTCTTCGTTTGGTCGCCGGAGGAGATAAATTCGGTCCTGGGTGAAATCGACTCAGAGATCTTCTGCCCCTTCTTCGGCGTCACCGAGCGCGGAAACTTCGAGGGCAAGAATATCCTAAATATCACTAAGGAAATGGCGGCGTTCGCAAGGGACCGCCGCATCGAACTTGACGACCTCTCGGCGGTTATCCAACGCGGCAAACGGGAACTTCTCGAGGTGCGGGAAGCACGGGTCCATCCGCTTTTGGACGATAAAGTGCTGGCATCCTGGAACGGACTGATGCTCCGCGCCTTCGCCGAGGCTGCGGCGGCTCTGAACCGGGAGGACTACCTTGCCGCAGCTGTCCATAACGCTGGATTCCTGATGGAATCCATGAAGCCGGAAGGGCGGCTGTTGCGTACTCACCGCAACGGCGAGTCAAAGCTGTTGGGGTACCTGGAAGATTATTCTTTCGTTGCCGACGGCCTGTTGGCCTTGTATGAAGCAACATTCGACGAGCGGTGGCTCAAGGACGCCTCGGCCCTGGCCGACTCGATGATTGAATTGTTCTGGGACGAAACCGCCGGCGGCTTCTACGACACCGGGTCAGACCACGAGGAATTGGTAATCCGGCCTAGGGACGTGTTCGACCACGCCCAGCCTTGCGGCGGCTCGGTCGCCGCCGAAGTGCTGCTCCGGTTGGCCGTGTTCACGGGAAACAATGAATACGCCGCCAAAGGGGTGGCTCCACTGCGATCTTTGCGCGAAAACATGGCGCGCGCTCCCGCCAGTTCCGGAGTTTGGCTCGGCGCCCTGGACTTCTACGTCTCGACACCGAAGGAAGTGGCGATCGTCGGGCCAAAAGATGACCCGGACACCCGTTTACTTTTGGACGCCGTTTTCCGGCAGTTCATTCCCAACAAAGTTGTGGCTGGGTCTTGGGACCCGGCTACGGTTTCAGACTCTGACACGATTCCGCTGCTGCGAGACCGTGGGATGGTCAACGGCAAACCCACCGCCTACGTTTGCCAAAACTACACCTGCCAGCTACCCGTGAACGACGTGGATGCCCTGCTGGAACAGCTCAAGGCCTGACACCGGTGTCCAGCCCCGCCGCAGCCACTGACTCCCTAGTGACGGTGTCGGGCAGCCGGTAGCGTGGCCAGAACGCGAACCCCGTCAACACCAGTCCCCCGGCCAGCAGAGGCGCCAAGCGGATGCCCAACGGGTCTTTCGCCGAATCGCCCAACAGCAACACCAGGCTCAGCAGCAACGGCGGCAGGGCAAAGGTCACCTTCTCAAAGAAGTTTTGCGTCGAGTAGAACATAGCCTCCCGCCGTTCGCCCGTCAGCAGCGCGTCATAGTCGGCGATGTCGGCGGTTATCGCCTTGGGCAGCAGAAACACGGCGGACATGGGCAGTCCGGCGATGAACGCCAGAGTGAGACCCTGGGCGAACAGTCCACCATCCAACACCAAGCCCACCAACCCCAATAGCGGAAAAGCCGCGCCGCTGGAAACCAGGCAAATGCCGTATATTCGCCGTTTGCTGACGCCTCGCCAGGCCATCAGATACCAGAAAACGACGCCGCTGACGACTACGCCTCCGATTACCACGGCAAAAATCAGGCTGGCCGCCGTGCCTTCTTCCTCCGCTCCCAATAGCTGCGAGGTGAAAAAGGGTATCCAGCCCTGCATCACGCCCACGCCAGTGGTGAACATGATGAAGGTTGGCAGGTAATAGATGAACTGCGGGTTGCCCAGCGTACTCCGTATCCCCCGCAAAAACGAGACCCGGGCCGGCGGCGTCTCTCGAGGCGCGTGCCGCCAGACAGCCGCCAGCGACATGTAGCGGAACGTCACTCCCAAAACGGCCAGGATGACGCCCATTGCCTGGAATCCCAGGGCATCCACGATGGGGCCGCCGGCAACCAGACCCACGGCTGCGCCAATGATGGCGAACAGGAAAATGAGGCCCACCAGGTTCATCCGGTCGGACGCCGTATCCGTCACCTCCGGTATCAGCGCCTCCAGCGCCCCGCTGGACATGGTCGCCGCCGTGAAAAAGAGTTCCAGCATTATCACGAAGTACATCACGTTCCACCAACTGGCCTCCTCCGTGGGCAGGAACCAGATGAGGGCCGCGAACAGGGCGTAAAAGGGGGTACTGAACAGGATAAAGGGGATGCGCCGCCCCCAACGGCTGCGAGTGCGGTCGCTCCACCAGCCGATAACCGGGTCGGTAAAGGCGTCGATAAAGCGGCCGGAGAAAATCAGGAAACCGGCCAGCACCCGGGCGTCGATGCCAAAACCCAACAACGGGACGTCCGGCACCCTGGCAATTCCCTCCATTGCCGGGGGCGCCAGGAAAAAGAGCACCCACGATTGCCGGAAGTATTGGATGGCCTGTAGGCCGATGTGGTCGGATGCAAAGAGGACCTTGTTCAACGTTGGGAGCCTGTTTGCCAGGGATGCGGCCATAAGCTGTCCAACCTCTTATACGTGATTCGGGACTACCCTCTGATTCGGCGGGCATGTATAATTATGTTCCATTACGCAGAGCAAGGCGCGAAAAGTGGCATACGAAGCACAAATCGAGGCAGCCAAAGAGCGTTTCGGCCAGGTGCTGGCAGAGCAGTTGGAACGGGTGGAGAACCTCAAGGCCCAACCGGACCGGCTGGACTTCAGCCAGGTCAGCCCAATCAAGATTGGCATGATTGGCGGTGACGGCATCGGCCCTATCATCGCCATCGAGTCTCAGAAAGTGTTGGAGCACATCCTCGGTGACGAGGTCCGTAACGGCAAGGTAGAGTTCCGCAACATCGAGGGTCTCACCATCGAAAACCGGGCCGCCCAGTTGGAGTCCATTCCCGACGATGTAATGGTACAGATCAAGGACTGCCACGTAACCCTTAAAGCCCCCACCCACACCCCGGAGCAGGGCGACGGCTGGCCCAACCTGGAGAGCGCAAACGTCGGAATGCCGGGCATCCACGCCCCTCAATCCGCCCCGCTTCGTGCCTAGAATGTACCACTCATCCATATTGCCTTGCTCCGTAGTGCGAAGTTGGTGGACATATTTCCTGGGCGGGCCAGCAGCTAAACGTCTCTTGGCAACTGGTAACGGCCGGTGAAACTTACTTAGCTAAGGAGAGGAAAATGCCAGAAGCAGCCAAGATCATTTACACCGAAACTGATGAGGCGCCGTTCCTTGCCACGCACTCACTGCTGCCAATTCTCCGGGCTTTTACCAAGGGTTCGGGTATCGAACTCGATACCTGGGATATCTCGCTATCTGGACGTATTATCGCCAATTTCCCCGACAATCTGACGGATGAGCAAAAAACCCCCGATTATCTGCGCATGTGTGGCGAGTTGTGCCTGGAGCCGTCAGCGAACCTTGTCAAGCTGCCCAATATCAGCGCCTCGATTCCCCAGCTAAAAGGCGCGATCGCGGAACTGCAGGACAAGGGGTACGATATTCCCGACTACCCCGACCAACCTGCAACCGACGAAGAACGCCAAGTCCAGGCGCGCTATTCCAGGGTGCTGGGTAGCGCGGTCAACCCCGTCATACGGGAAGGGAACTCCGATCGCCGGTCCGCCACGGCGGTGAAGGAGCATGGCAAACGCAATCCCCATCGGATGATGCAGGATTGGCCGGAAGTGTCCAAAACTCGTGTAGGACACATGACCAGTGGAGATTTCTTCGGCAGTGAGCAGGCCGTCACCACGACGAAGGCCGGGTCAGCCACTATCGAATTTGTCGCCGGCGACGGGACCGTCACGGAGTTCAAATCCGGTATCCCTCTGCAATCCGGGGAAATCATCGACTGCGCCGCGATGAATGTCCGGGCTTTGCGCCAGTTTTTCGCCGACGAAATGGCAAAGGCCAAGTCCGACGACGTGTTGTTCTCCCTCCATTTGAAGACCACCATGATGCGCGTGTCCGATCCCATTATTTTCGGCCATTGCGTGTCAGTTTACTACCGGGACGTGTTCGAAAAGCACGGGGCGGAACTGGCTCAACTCGCGGTGGACCCGGACAACGGCGTTGCCGAACTCCTAACGAAGATTCAAGCTCTTCCGGAGCACAAGAGAGCGGAAATCGAGGCGGATATCCAGGCGGTTTATGAGAGCCGCCCAGAACTGTCGATGGTGAACTCCTACCGGGGAATCACCAACCTGCATGTGCCGAGCGATACGATTATTGACGCCTCCATGCCCGTTATTATCCGCGATGGCGGACGCACGTGGGGTCCCGACAACGAGTTGCACGACACGATCGCCCTGATCCCCGATCGCTCTTATGCGACCCTATACCAAGCGGCAATAGAGGACTGCCAGGAGCATGGAGCGTATGATCCGTCCACCATCGGCAGCGTCGCCAATGTGGGGCTGATGGCCCAAGCGGCCGAAGAGTACGGTTCCCATGACAAAACTTTCAAGGCTCCAGGCAATGGGACGATTCGGGTCGTTGACGCATCGGGCGCTACGCTGATGGAACAGAGTGTTGAGGAAGGCGATATCTTCCGAATGTGCCAGACCAAAGACGCGGCAATTCAAGACTGGGTCAGGCTTGGGGTCAATCGGGCTAGAATCACCGGCACGCCAGCCATCTTCTGGTTGGATGGGAACCGGGCTCACGATGCGGAGCTGATGAAGAAAGTGGACCAATATTTGCCAACGCATGACACCACCGGGTTGGACATTCGCAGCACGTCTCCCATCGATGCCATGTGGGCCACGATGGCGCGCAGCCGAGCCGGCCAGGACACGATTGCCGTGACCGGCAACGTGTTGCGTGATTATTTGACCGATCTCTTCCCCATCATGGAATTGGGCACCAGCGCCAAGATGCTTTCGGTCGTCCCCCTACTTAATGGCGGCGGGTTGTTTGAGACAGGCGCTGGCGGGTCGGCCCCCAGACACGTGCAGCAGTTCTTGGAGGAGGGCCATTTGCGGTGGGATTCACTGGGTGAATTCTGTGCCCTCGTCGCTTCCTTCGAGCATTGCGGAGAGGTGTTCAAGAACGACAGTGCCAAACTCTTAGCCGAGACCTTGGATCAGGCGATCGGGGAGCACTTGGAACAACGCCGGGCGCCATCGCGCCGGGTGAACGAACTGGACACCCGGGGCAGTCATTTCTACCTCGCCATGTACTGGGCGGAAATGCTGGCCAAGCAGACCCAGGACCCCGAGTTGCAAGCCCGCTTTACCGAAGTGGCCCAGAAGTTGGCTGCCAACGAAGACAAAATCGTTCAGGAGCTGAACGACGCTCAGGGACAGCCGGTCGATATTGGTGGCTATTACCTGCCCAATGAAGAGGTCACCGCCAAAGCCATGCGTCCCAGCCCCACCCTGAATGCGATTGTGGATGGGATCTAGCAACACACCGGCTGGCTGAGGCGTAATCTTCAGTCGGCCGGTGTGTAGGCGTTTGCACGCTTGAGGGCTGAGCGCCGCTTCCCCTCAACCCGTATCAATAAGGGGAACGATCTGCCCCGATGGATGTTGTGCGGGCTTCGTGACGCCTTTGCGGTTAATACCGTGAAATCGGCAACCAACTCCAAGGCGCTGGCGGCATCGCCCTGGACCTCTATTCACATGCACTGACTAACATTCAAAACGAACTGTGCCAGCCCCGGTCTCACATGTACTGAACGAGTACAAGGGGTGCCGCCGTGCCCTGTTCTCATATTCTAGCCAGGTCGCAAAACCAGGCCAATTAAACAAAGGAGCGCTAACCAGATGCGAAGCAAGGTAACCGTAGTCGGCGCGGGGAACGTCGGCGCTACCACCGCTCTCAGGATTCAGTCGCTGGGCTACGCCGACGTCGTCCTGGTGGATGTGATAGAAGACCTGCCCCAGGGGAAAGCCCTGGACATGCTGGAGGCCGGACCCGTCGTCGGCTCCGATGCCCGCGTCACGGGGAGCAACGGCTATGAAGCGTCGGCGGACTCAGACGTAGTGGTCATCACCGCCGGTATAGCCCGCCGCCCGGGCATGAGCAGAGACGACCTTCTCTTGACCAACATGCGTATTACTTCCGCCGTGACCGCTGAGGTCGTGAAGCATTCTCCCAACTGCATCATCATCGCCGTGACCAACCCTCTGGATGCAATGGTTCAGAACGTGTACGAGAGCGCCGGTTTCCCCAGAAACCGCGTGTTCGGCATGGCCGGAGTCCTGGACACCGCGCGATTCCGCACTTTCATCGCCGAGGAGTTGGACGTCTCGGTGGAGGATGTTCAGGCCTACGTGTTGGGCGGCCACGGCGATGATATGGTGCCCTTGGTGCGTTATACCACCGTGGGAGGCATACCCATAACCGAGCTAATGGCCGAGGAGAAGATAGACCAGTTGGTCCGCCGCACCAGGGACGGCGGAGGCGAGATCGTGGCCCTGCTCAAAGAGGGCAGCGCATACTACGCCCCCTCCGCCGCCATTACCCAGATGGTGGAAGCGGTGCTTCTGGACAAGAAGCGCATCCTCCCGGCCTGCGTGTACCTCGAAGGTGAGTTCGGGATCGATGGACTGTGCGTCGGGGTGCCTGCCAAGCTGGGCGCCGGTGGGATGGAACAGGTCGTGGAAATTCGCCTGACCGAAGACGAAAAAGCGGCCCTCAACAAGTCCGCAGCCAGCGTCCAAGAGCTCGTCGACGTGATGCACCAGGCGAAGGCGGAGGGTTAAGAAAAACGCTCAGCTTTGGATGGAGGACCGCGCTCTGGCGCCCCGAGGAAATACTCGATCAATCCGGTCGAGAAGGGCTGACACTTGTGGCCATACCGTAGGCCTATGGAGAAGTATTATCCCGAGCTGGCCCGCGAGCTAACGAATTGCCGCGGCACTGGTATTTATGAAATTCGGCGCGAGCGTCTTCGCCCTGTTCGGCCTTTCACTAGCAATCACGTTAAGCTTGTTTCAGCGTCTCTATCCCAGCCCATTCTCCTCCTACTATTATGCGGTCGTCTCTGCCGTTTTGACTGCAGCAGGGATTACGGTGGCTCTAGTATCCGTGGGCTTTGGACTTCGGGGGCTATATTCCAAGCGACACCGTCCACTAGCCACCATCGCTATTTGGGCACTGGACAGGGCTTTAAGTGGATCGCCTGAGTTGTTTGAGTCAACGGGAATCGGTCACCGTGAAGGAAACCTGGTTATTCGAGTAACTGCCGGTTCCGATCAACTCATTCGCCCGCATGACAGATTCCTCGCTTACAACAAAGCCACTCGGAATCCACTGGGCGTCGTAGAGGCCAGTGATGTGGGGCGAGATTCGTCCCTCTGCCAGGTTTTTGATAGGATGGATCAAACAGAGTTTTGGGAAGACCTTGAGTTAAGAATGACCCGAGACTTCTCTCCCCACCACTCGGAGTGATATTCAGGCGAGAAATGGACCAAGACACCGTTCAATCGGCGAAACACTTTCTACGCATCTGGGCGGGATGAGAGATGACCATCGAAGGAAGGGTCGCCAATATCCTCAACGAGCGAGACCTTGTGATCAACAGAGGTTCGGATCACGGGGTTGAACCGGGCATGAGATTCAAGGTCAATAGTCCGGAAATCAAAATCGCAGACCCTGTTACCGGAGACGACTTGGGACTCCTGGTACGAGAGAAGATCAGGGTCAAAGTTCTCGAGGTTTACCCTCAGTTCGCGGTCGCTAAGACCTACGAAACGTACCAAGACTACGAACCATCCGTGCTCTCGAGCATGCTTGCCGCGACGTCCCGAACTCGAGTGACAAGAGTCAGAACTATGACAACAGGAACGGAAATCCAGTTGGTGACACGGTGGAGCTATCAGGCAGCACGGTCAACATTGGTGACCCTGTCATAGAAATCACAGATACCGATTAACCTGGAGGCTGACCAATGGCGAACCGCACTAGGCTAGAAACAGAACTGCTGGAGAAAGCGTCACAGTATTTGCCTGGTGGAAACACCGGAAATATGACCGTCCGGGACGATCTCAGCTTCCTGGCCCGGGAAGGTCGGGGGTCTCACCTGTGGGACGTCAGCGGCAATGAATATGTAGACTGGCTGATGGGCTCCGGGCCGATGATCCTGGGCCACGCTCACCCGGCGGTCATCGAAGCGGTTATCAAAGCCGTGGAGCAAGGCAGCACGTTCTTCGCCACCAACGAGAAGGCGGTGCTGCTGGCAGAGATGCTGGTCGAGGCCGTCCCCTGTGCCGAGCAGGTCAGGTTCACCACCAGCGGCACCGACGCTTGCTTCCAGGCCATGCGAGCCGCCCGCTCTTACAGCCGCAAGGAAAAGGTTCTCAAGTTCGAGGGCGGATATCACGGCACCAGCGACTATGCCCTTATGAGCGTCACGCCCTCAGCTTCCGAGGAGTTCCCCCAGGCCGAGGCAAATAGCGCCGGCATCCCAAAGGCCATCCGCGACCTTATGCTCATAGCCCCCTTCAACGACATCGAAACTACTACAACCATTATCAACGCCCACCACGATGAGTTGGCCGCCGTGATCGTAGAACCTCTGCAGCGGGTACTGGCTCCGCATCCAGGTTTCTTGCAAGGGCTGCGGGACGTAACTGCCCGCTACGATATCCCGTTGATCTTCGACGAGATCGTGACCGGCTTCCGGTTGGCCTATGGAGGGGCCCAAGAATTCTACGGCGTTATCCCTGACCTCTGCTCGGTCGGCAAGATCATGGGGGGCGGCTACCCCCTTGCCGCGGTTATGGGACGGGCCGACATCCTCTCCGTCTACGACCAAAGCGCCGCCGACTCTGAGACTTATGTAAACCAAATCGGCACTTTGAACGGGAACCCCATCGCCTGCGCTGCTGGCCTCGCCACTCTGAACGAGATGCGTAAGGAAGGCGTGTACGATCGTCTCCACGGCACAGGCAGCCGGTTGCGGGAAGCCATGATGGAAATATTTGCCGACAACGGGATCCCTGCTCAAATGTGCGGTGAAGACGCCATCTTCGACGTCTTCTTCACCGACCATCCAGTACTCAACTACCGGGACACCCTTGCCGCCAACGGTCAGTTGATGTCCCGGTTGAACGCCGGCCTCCTCGAGCGCGGCATCCTGAAAGGCGGTCAGAAATTCTACCCCTCCGTCGTCCATTCCAGCGAGGACGTGGACAAGACCATCCAAGCATTCCGCGAAGTAGTCCCCACCCTAGTCACCTAATCCCAAATCCCATCCCAATGAAAAAGGGCTGGTGCATCCACGCCAGCCCTCTCTCTCATACCAGGAAACCGGGTAAAGCGCCCGCTACGCCCTCGCCCCCAACTTCGTCACCAGGGGCCTCGTGTTTACGATATGCCGCCGCAGCCCCAAGTCTGCCGGGGAGATGCCCATCGCCAAGCCGATAGCCTGAGGTAGGTGGAGGATCGGCATCCCGATGGAACGGCCTGCCTGAGCGGATGCCTTCGGCTGGAAGCCATCCAGGTTCAGGTGGCACAGGGGGCATGGCGTGACCATGGCATCCGCACCCAATTCCTTCACATCCAGGGTGTGCTTGGCTACCATCGCCACTGAATTCTTCTCATTGATCGTCAGGATAGGGAAGCCGCAGCAACGGGTCTTGCCCGAATAGTCCACCACTGTTGCGCCCAGCGTCTCGATCAATCTCTCTAGCGAAGAGGACCTCGCCGGGTTATCCTCCATGCCCAAGGCTTCGGTAGGACGCACCAGGTAACAACCGTAGAAAGGGGCCAACCGGATTCCGTTCAACGGCCGCGTGATCAACTGGTTCAGCTTTTCGGTGCCGTAGTCCTCTACCAACACCCATAGCAGGTGCTTGGGCTCCGCGGTGCCCTTGTATTCCAAGCCCTCTTCCGCCAGGTAGGAATTGACCTCGGCAAGGTACTCCGGATCGTTCTTCAGCCGGTGGTTGGCCTGGGACATGACCCCCTGACAGGTACTGCAGATCGTCATAATGGGCAGGCCCAGGTTCTCGGCCATAGCAAACGTGCGTGCGTTCAGTGTGTCACCCAGGGTGCGATTCTTCTCTTGCAATACTCCAGCGCCAGTGCAGGAAGCGCCGGGCATCTCCTGGAGTTCAATACCCAGGCGCTCGCAGATTAACTTGGCGGCGGGGTATAGCTCTGGACAGCCTCCACGAGACACGCAGCCGGGATAGAAGGCGTATTTCAAAGTGGTCCTCCGGGAATCGCTGGATTTTGGGTTGCGGGGCGGCGGCTGACTAGTGGTGCCCTTCCGGTTCTTCCGCCTGCTCCCCCACCTTTTGGAATAGATTGCGGACGTTTTCGACCCCGGGGAGTTCGGGATGCATGATTGGAGGGAGTTTCCCGTGGGTGAACGCCCGAAGCGCCTCGGGCATAATGTTCAACAGAGCTGGCACGTTGGTTATGCCCATCGTCATGGGAACGATCTTCAGTTCGTCCAGCCAACCGCTATGCTCAACAAGGTCGGCAAACGCATTCACGTGGCGCGCGCCGTAGGTTTTGTCCATCCCGGCTTCCAACGCCTGGTCGCGCAGCGCCATGATCCGGTCCATCGGCGCGACTCCCTTGGGACAGACCTGGACGCACTCGAAGCAGCGGGTACAGTCCCACATGCCTGAGGCCTCGCTCAGCATTTTCAACCGGTTAACCGAGTCGCCGTTTTCGTCGCCGTCCCGGGGATCGGCGGTGAACCGGTAAGCCTTGGCCAGCGCAGCCGGACCCATGAAGGTGGGGTCAACCTCCAACACCGTGCAGTCGGACACGCAAGCGCCGCACATGATGCAAGCAGTCACACCTGACAGATGCAACATGGACTCGTTGGAGGCGATGTATTCGGCCTCGGGTTCAGGGCCCTGGGGCTGCAGATAGGGCTCCACGGCCATAATCTTGTCCCAGAACAGGTCGAAATCGACCACCAAGTCTTTGAGGACACGCATCACTCCCGCCGGCTCGACGGTGATGATACCGTCATCTCCCATGCTATCCCGGGCCTGGGCCTTGCAGGCCAGTGTGGCGTGGCCGTTGATCCGCATGGCGCAAGAACCACAGATCGAGCTTCTGCACGAGCAGCGGAGGCTCAGCGTCCCGTCCACGTCCTCGCGGACCTTAATCAGGGCATCCAACACCGTCGCGTTGTCCTCGACGGTAACGGGGAATTCTTGCCAGTACGGCTCGGGGTTCTCAGCTTCCGGATCGAATCTTCTCACCTTGATAGTCAAGTCCATGGGTCAGTATTTCCTTTCTTCAGGAGTCCACTTGGTGATGGACACCGGGGAGTATGAGACTTCGGGGCCCTCTTCGCCCTTGGCCGTCACAATGTGCTTCAACCATTTCTCGTCATCCCGGTCCGGATAATCCGTGCGGGCCTGAGCTCCGCGGCTATCCCGCCGTTCCAGTGCGCTAACCGCGATGGTCTCAGCGCAGTCGAGCATGAAGCCCAACTCCAGGGCAAATATGAGGTCAGTGTTAAAGGTCTTGCCTTTGTTGTCCATCGGCACGGTCGTATACCGCTCCTTGAGCCCTTGCAGATCGTGCATCGTCTCCTGCATTCCGGCTTCGTTGCGGTATACGGCTAGATTCCGGTTCATGGACTCGCCCATTCCCATCCGTATGCTTGCGACGCGGTCCCCATTCTGCGGCCGGTCTACCATCCCCTGGATTCGCTGCTCCTCACGGCGCACGACGGCGTCCACGTCGAATTCGATGTATTCCATATCGCGGGCCGCGTTGGCCGCATGGTCACCGGCCCGTTGCCCGAACACAATGGTGTCCAGCAGTGAGTTGGCCCCCAGGCGGTTGCCCCCGTGGACGCTGACGCAAGCGCATTCACCAGCGGCGTAAACACCGGGGAGGTTGGTCTGACCATCAATGTCGGTCTTGATTCCGCCCATCATGTAGTGCATTCCCGGGCGTATAGGTATGGGATCGGTCACCATGTCCATGCCCGCCAGGTCGATGCCGATCTCCCGGATCTGGCTGAGTTTTTCCTTAATCAAAGCCTCACCCAGGTGGCGGCAGTCGAGCAGTACGCACCCGTTGAGGCCATTGCCCGCGTTGATTTCCGTCTGTTCGGCGCGTGAGACCACGTCCCGGGAGGCAAGCTCCATCATGTTGGGGGCGTACCTTTCCATGAACCTGTCGCCGTTCTTGTCCAGAAGGTAAGCGCCCTCGCCGCGGGCCGCTTCTGAGATCAAGACCCCGTTACCGGCCAGAGTCGTCGGGTGATATTGCACCATTTCCATGTCCATGAGCCGAGCGCCAGCGTTGTAGGCCAAGGCCATACCGTCGCCGGTGACGATCAGGGCATTAGTGCTGGGTTCGAAGACTCTGCCCAGTCCTCCGGTGCAGAAAATCACCGTCTTGGCCCGTATCGCAAACACCTGACCGCTCCGGATTTCCAGTGCCGTAACTCCGCAAACGCGGTCGTCTTCTTCGATCAGCCCCGTGACGAACCATTCTTCGTAGCGGCGGACTCCCGACTTGATAAGCTGCTCGAACATTACGTGCAGCAATGCCTGTCCCGTAAAGTCGCCAACAAAGAAGGTGCGCGCCCGCCGCTGGCCTCCGAAGGCGCGGGTGCCCAGTTTCCCTTCGTCATCCCGGTTGAAGGTGACGCCGAAGTGCTCCATGTCGATCAGGGCTTGACCCGCCGACTGGCACATCACTTCGATGGCGTCCTGGTCACCAAGGAAATCGCTGCCCTTGATGGTGTCGTAGGCGTGGTCCTCCCAGTCGTCCCCCCGGTCCACAAGGGCGGCGTTAATCCCACCCTGCGCCGCGTTGGAGTGGCTGCGAACCGGGTGAACTTTGCTGATGATGGCCGCGTCGGCCCCTTGGGCGCGTGCTGCAATTGCGGCCCGCATACCCGCCAACCCGGCCCCAACCACAAGAACATCGTGCTCTAACATACCTGGTTCCTCCCTAGATTGTGCCCGGCGCCTCTTATGATGCACCCATAGTTTAGCATCTATCCGGGTTTACGAGATTAAGCGTCATCACCAGTGAGAGTATACTCTTGGCGTCCCTGATCTCCCCCGACTGGATCAGCATGGGTATGTCTCCCAACGGGACCCGCTCCACGGTGATGTTCTCGTCGTCGTCTGCGGCAAGTTTGGCCGGACTCAGGTCGGTGGCGATGAATGCGTACATGAACTCCGTACACCAACCAGGAGACACCCAAAAGCTGGAAAGGGGCCGCAGACTGGCGGCCGTGTGCCCAATCTCTTCCTGAAGCTCTCGCAATACCGATTCATTGGGTGATTCGCCAGGGTCAATCCCACCGGCGGGAATCTCGAGCAAACTCGCTTCCACAGGCTTGCGGTATTGTCTCACGAGCAACACATTGCCGTCTGAGTCGATGGGAACGACGCAAACGCTGTTCCCATGCTCAGCTATCTCTCTGGTAGTGAAACGCCCGGTGTCAAGGCGCACAGTGTCTACTCTTAGGTTAACGATCCGGCCCTCGTAAACGACCTTGCTCTCCACAGTCGGTTCTGGAGTCGGTTCTGGATTTGACTCTTGCATTCCGGTCATCCTCGCTACTGGCCCCGGATGCTGAAACCCAAACGGCGGGTTAGTGTTCCGTAAAAGTAGCTTGGTGGGTTGGCCCGGAGAAATCTGGCCTTGAGCGGACTCTGTTCCAGCTCGACTCTGTCTCCTGGCGAGAGCGGGTAGTCGACGTAGCCATCAACGCTAACGATGGCTTCCTGGTAGCCCTCCAGGGCAAGGGATATCCTCGCAGCCCGGTTCAAGACGAGTCCTGCCGTGAGTCCCATGTGTGCCGCCACGGGCTTCAGCACCAGCGAGTCGGACATCGGGTCCAGGATAGGCCCGCCCACTGCCAGGTTATATCCGGTACTTCCCGTAGCGGTCGAAAGGATAACGGCGTCGGACCTAAAGGTGGTGAGCGGAGCGTCATCTATGCTGCCGGTAATGGTTACAACCCGGGAGACTGCGCCTCTGGCGACGACTACGTCGTTGAGCGCGTGGTACAACTCGGTCTCTTCCAGTCCCTGCCGAATGACCCGCGCCTGTACCATGTTCCGTTCTTCGACGCGGCAACCACCGCCCAGGTAAAACGGGAGCCTGTCCAGCGCCTCATGCACTTGAAGCTCGGTCATAAACCCCAGCCGCCCCATGTTGATTCCGACGACTGGAATTTCATTGGCGGCGGTTACCTGGACCGCCCTGAGAATGGTGCCGTCACCGCCGACGGTCACAACCAATTCAGTCTGTTCCGCCCGCACGCGCAACGCATCGAGGTTCTCTGCCGGAGAAATCCAGCTATCATCATGGAGGTTTAGCTGGTGAAAAATGGCGGTGCTCAGATCCAAGGCTTCGGGTATCCGAGCGTTGTATATGATGCCAACGTTATTCATAAAATATTTGGACGGAAAACGTCCCAGGGCGGCTTGGGGAACGGCGCCGCGTAACCCCGGCGCGAGGGCACGCGCAGTCTAGCACCGGGTCGGATTTAGTGTCAACGCAACCGGGAATCATAGCCGCACCGCCAAGGTCGAAACGGCTATCTCCGCCGCCCGCAGAACGTACCCCGGAGCGATGCCCATCCACAGCATGGCAGCGCCTGAAGCCGTGAGGGCCACCCATGACGCAGGAGAGAGGGGTATCGGGTCGTCGGAGGCGGGAGGTTGGATGAACATTACGCGGATGATCCGGACATAGTAATAGGCGGAGACGACGCTGTTGATCACCCCGATGATCGCGAGCCAGGCTAAGCCGCTCTTCACCGCAGCGGTGAATATGTAGAGCTTCGCAATGAATATACCGGTGGGCGGCACGCCGATTAGCGCGACCAATGCCAGGGCCAGCACCACTGCCAGCACAGGGGAGCGGCGGGCGATACCCGCGTAGTCGTCGATCCGGTCGCTCCCAATACGGCTGCCAATGGCGATTATAGCGAAGAAGGCGGTAAGGTTGGCCGCCGTGTACGCGCCGAGGTAGAACAGGACGCTGTTTGGCCCAACGGGCACGTAACTCACGGACCCGTCGGCGGTTCCATGCACTCCCGCGGCTACACCGACCAGAATGTACCCGGCGTGGGCAATGGTGCTGTAGCCAAACAGACGGCGGATGTTGGACTGCCCCATCGCAACCAGGTTGCCAACGATCATCGACGCGGCGGCGAGGATAGCCATCAAGACACCCCAATCCAGGCCAACGTCGAAGAAACCAGTATAAAAGACCCGGATTAGAACGGCGAACGCCGCCGCCTTACTGGCCACCGATAGGAAGGCGACGACCGGCGTGGGTGCGCCTTCATAGATATCCGGGACCCACATCTGGAACGGGACCGAAGATATCTTGAACCCGAACCCGGCCACCATTAGCACTACCCCGGCCAACAGCACAAAGTTGTCCGTCGACAGCCCATCCTCCGTATCGGCGACGCGGGCGGCTATTCCCGCCAAATCGGTGGTCTGGGCAAAGCCGAAAACCAACGCCATTCCATAGAGCATGATGGCTGAGCTGATAGCCCCTATGACCAGGAATTTCATCCCAGCTTCGCTGGACTTGGAACTGTTATGAAACGCGGCCAGGGCAACTATCGGCAACGTAGTCAGTTCCAATGAGATGTAGATGGTTACCAACTCGGAGGCGCTCGCCAGCAGGATCATGCCGGTGGCGGAAAACAGGACCAGCCCGTAATACTCCCCCTGCCGCCGCTCCATTTGCTCAACATACTCAACCGATGCCAGCACCACCAGCCCTGTGGCCGCCAATACCAGGAACGCGAAGAACAAGGCAAACCGGTCAACAACCAGACTGCCCAAAAGTACGCTTGCCTTTCCCCCGGGAACCGAGGCCGAGGCTGCCACCAGATCCCGAGTGTCCATCAGGCCTTGCAACTGGAACACCAGCAGGACAACCGGTGCGGCAAGCCCCACCAGCGCGAACAGGGGTAGCAGGCGTTTCCGTTGCGTCACCAGGTCCAGCAGAATAACGAGGATCCCCACAACGGCAACAGCCAGCGGCGGTGAGATAACGTAGATATCGTAGGGTGACATGGACTCTTTTACCCGCCGCCCTTGAGGATGCTTATCATTGGCTCAAGTCCAGTCTCGAAAACGTCGGTCAGCAGGGAGGGATAAACCCCTATCCCCACGATAGTGATCACGAGTAGCGCCAGGGGCACGGCCTCGACCAAGGAAGCGTCGGTTAAGTCCGCGAACCGTTCCCTGCGTTGACCGAAGAAGGTGCGTTCCATCATCCAGAGGATGTATCCGGCCGCGAGAACGATGCCCAGGACCGCGAGGACCGTAGGCCAGGGGTAGGCTCGGAACGCTCCCAGAAAGACCAGCACCTCGGAGACGAACCCGCTGAGTCCCGGAAGTCCCAGCGAGGCTAGACCAGCGATAAGGAAGGCGGTGGCCACAATTGGCATTCGCCCCGCCAGCCCTCCCAGGTCGGGGATGTGCCGGGTATGGGCCTTGTCATAGACCAGTCCAGTCGCAAGGAACAGTAAACCGGTAATCGTCCCGTGGGTGAATAGCTGCATGGCCGCGCCGCTCAGCCCCGCCGATGTCAACGTCCCATGGCTTATTCCGATGGAACCAATCCCGATCATCACCAGCCCCATGTGGCTGACGCTGGAGTAAGCGATCAACCGCTTTAGGTCGGTCTGCCGAATCGTAACTACAGCCCCGTACAAGACGCTGATGACCCCCAGGGCGACAAGGACCCAGGCATATTGTTCGGCCTGAGACGGGAATATCCCAACGTTGATCCGGAGAAGACCATAGCCCCCCATCTTGAGCAGCACCCCGGCCAGCATGACACTGGCGGCGGTGGGCGCGTCGGTGTGGGCATCAGGGAGCCATGTGTGGAGTGGCCATGTCGGCAGCTTGATGGCAAAGCCGATGAAGAAAAGCCAGAACAACGCTCCGATCGGAAGCAGGACGTTACCTGCATTGAGCATCGTCTCGCGGCTGGACAACTGGACCATATCGAACGTGCCAATTTCAGGCGTCAAGAACACCGCTACGATGGCCACCAGCATGAAGGCGCTGCCCAGCAGCGTGAATATCAGGAACTTCATGGCCGAGTATTCTTTGCGCCCCGCTCCCCAGATGGAAATGAGCATATACATCGGCACAAGCTCCAGTTCCCAGAACAGGAAGAAGAGCAGCAGGTCCAGGGAAGTGAAAACTCCCATCACCGAGGTCTGCAACACCAGTAGCCAGATATAATGCTCTTTCACGCGGACGTTTATGTGCCAGGATGCGAAGACCGCGCATATTCCCAGAATTCCCGTGAGCGCTACCAGCGGTGCGCTCAGGCCGTCCACTCCGAGGAGGTAGCTGGCTTCGAAGGTCTCTCCCGGTATCCAGATAAATCGTTCGACGAACTGGAACCGCTCGGCGCCTTCCGAGCGGTCGAAAAAGCCAAAGACGACCAGGCTCAGCACCAGGTCGGCCAAGGCGATTAGGAGGGCGAAGGTGCGAACGTTGCGGTCGCCCCGGACCAGAGCGAAGATGGCCAACACTCCCGCCAAAGGCAGAAAGACCGTAACAGTCAACAAGTAGGGGAATGGGGAGGCGAGTTCCACTACAGTACCTTCACCCAGGCCGTTGGCGCGAAAAGTAACGTGATTTCAAATCTTTGACGAGATACCATCACGCGAGCAAGAACCCCAGCACGATGAGCAGGCTTCCCAAGGCTATGGCCAACCCGTAGGCCTGGACCTCTCCGGTCTGGAGCGGGGCGAGGACGAGCCGGCCCACGTTGCGGAATACTACACCGGTCCAATCCACAATCCGGTCCACTATATTTCGGTCGACCCAGTCTGTGGCCCCGGCCAAAGCCCGGTAGAAGGCCCGCCGCACGAAGGCATCTTCGTATAGCGCGTCGATGTAGTATTTCTGGGTTAATCCTTGGTGCGCAGGCCCCGCGACTTCCAATGGGTCCTTTCCCGTCCACGGCCTGACTAGATACAGCCACGTAGACAGAGCGATTCCAGCCAGTGCGATTACCGTCGATAGGACGGCTATTTCCAAACTGGACTTGGGTATCACCAGGTGGGGTGCGGCAGCGGACAGGGCGGGTGAGGCGCCGTGCTCCAATAGCTCGGTGATCCAGTGTTTCGGTATCCCGAATATATCTATCCATTGAGGGTTACTCACGAACCCCACCGCCACCGCCCCGATACCCAGAAGTACCATGGGGAGGACCATTACCAGGGGGGACTCTGCCAGGTGGACACCGGCATGGGCATCGTCCGCATAGGTGCCGCCATCGTGGGCGTCTGCGCCCATGTCAGCTTGTTCCTGATCAATTCCTCCTCGGAACTCTCCGTGGAAGGTCATGTAAATCATTCGCAAGGTATAGAAGGCAGTTAGCAGTACGCCCACTAAGAGCGATATGAGGCATAACTTACCTACCCAGGGCGCAACGACTCCCCCACCGGTCCAAGCGCTCACCAATATCTCGTCTTTGCTCCAGAACCCGGAGAGCGGGAATATCCCCACCAGACTAAATCCGCCGATGATCACCAACAAGTAGGTCAAAGGCATGTGCCGCCGTAGTCCACCCATGTAGCGCATGTTGAAAGTGCCGGTGGCGTGGTTTACGCTCCCCGCTCCCAGGAAGAGGAGGGCCTTGAACGACGCATGGGTAACCAGGTGGAATATGGCCGCCGGAAACGCCCCGAGCCCCAGCGCCGCCATCATGTAGCCGAGCTGGGATACCGTAGAATAGGCCATCACCCGCTTTATGTCGTTCATTACCAGGCCCATAGCCGCCGCCATCAACGCGGTAAAAGCTCCGATCAAGGCAACTACGGTGAGGGTGCCCTGGGCCGCCAGGAATATAGGGTAAAAACGGCCAACCAAAAACACTCCGGCGGCTACCATCGTTGCCGCGTGAATCAGGGCGCTGACCGGTGTTGGACCCTCCATGGCATCCGGGAGCCAGGAATGGAGGGGGAACTGGCCGGACTTGCCCACCGCTGCGGCGAAAATTCCCAGGGTCAACCAGGTCAGGCCCGTGCCGGCAAGGACCGCGGCTCCGGCGGCTCCCGGGTGGACCGCTTGCCAGATGTCCGGGATATGGAAGGCGTTCATCCCCGCCGCTGCGAATTCGTCGGCCCGGAAAAAGAGGTACAAGATCGCGATCAGTAGACCCAGGTCGCCGATGCGGGTCATGATAAAGGCTTTCTTGGCTGCGGCGGCAGCGGAAGGCCGCTCGTGCCAGAACCCAATGAGCAGGTAAGACGAGACGCCAACCAACTCCCAAAATGCGTAGAGGACCAGGATGTTGGCCACCAACACCAGGCCCAGCATTGAGGCGGTAAAGAGAGACATGAAGGCGAAGTACCGTGCGTAGCTAGGATCGCCCTTCATGTATCCCATGGAGTATATTTGGATCATCAAGCTGACAGATGTGACCATCACGGCCATCACGGCGGTCAGGGGGTCCAGAAGCAGCGAGAACTCAATTGTGGCGCTGCCCACTTTCAACCACTGGTAGGTCTGAAACTGTACTTCCTGGCCATGCACAACCGCGGTCGCGGCCTGGATGGAAAAGACCAGTGAGACCAACAGCGCGGCGATCAAGAGAATTGCGCTCGAAACAGCGAATCGGTTGAAAAACGGGCGGATGACCAGCGCGATAACGAGGAAGGAAGCCAGAGGCAGAAGGAATATACCCCAGACCTGGAGTTCGGTCACCATCTACAGCTTCCTCAAAATCTCTTCGGCGACGTGCTCACGCCCTTTGGGGACATACACGAGGAATGACGCCTTTTCGCCCCAGTCCAGGATGTCACCCTCAGGGAGTATGCGGGTGGGCAGTCCTTCGCCCTCAAGGACTTCCTTCCATATCTCGGCCAGCATCAAGTTGGGCGCGCTTTTGAATTCAACCCACATAACTTTACCTGGTCCCGGACCTAATTTCTGAGCTCGATGGCGTCCGCCAGGTCGACGGTTTCAGAGCTGCGATACATGGCAAAAACTATCCCTAGACCCAGGGCGATTTCCGCCGCGGCCACCGTGATGATGAAAACGGCGAAAATCTGTCCCGTGAGCAAGCTTGATATGTCATCCTGCATACCCGCAGGGGCAACGTACCGCCCCAGTCCCACCAGGGTAAGGTTCACCGCGTTAAACATTAACTCGATGGACATCAGGACTACCAGTACATTCCGTCGGGCCAGCGACCCGTACAGTCCGATAGTGAACAGGGCCGCCGCGACAATCAGAATGGACTCAAGAGACATCGGCCATTACCTCGGGCGCACCAGCACCAGCGAACCGATAACGGCCGCCAGCAGCAATAGGGACACCGCCTCGAACGGCAGCACGAAATCGCTCACCAGCAGGTCTGCCAGGCCGGCGCTTTTCAGGCTGTCATGCTGCGCAGCCGTGATATCCGGCAGAGCCAGCGTGGGGGCATCCTGTTCAGCACTCAGGGTCTTCACCGCGCTGGTCTGCACCACGTTGGCTACTTCTTGCTGGCCCGCGGAAAAGGTCGACCAATCGGTCTGAAGGGCCACGGTAATCATTACGGCGAATAACATGACCGCCAACACGACCGCCGGGAGTTGCAGTCTGTTGGGCAGGTTGCCCTGGGGCACATTGCGCGTGAGCATGATCGCGAAGATGAGCAGGATCGAGATGGCCCCGGCATAGATCAGCACCTGCACCACCGCCAAAAATTCGGCGCTCAGCAAGACGTAAAACCCCGCTATCGTCACAAAAACCAGGACCAGTAGGAGCGCAGCCCGGAAAAGGTCTCTGACCAAGACCACGCCCAGGGCCGACCCGATAGCGATAACCGCCAGCAGCCAGAACGCCATGTCCTGGAACAGCATCTAAGCGGACGCCCCCCGGGAGTTTCCGGTAGTTTCCCCGGCGGAGGGGCCGGCCTCTTCATCTGCCCCCTCCGCCCCGGCTCCGGTTTCCCGCAGGCGCATCCCCATCTTCTCACGCTCGTGCCAGCCCCATCCCTCCCGTCCAACCTCTTTCCAGTCAAGCGGCCGACCTTTGTGGGGATCATAGCCGGCAGCTTCCAGTTGGGGACGGAAGAAGGTGCTGGGACGCTTCTCCGACTGCCTCAGTTGTTCGATGGAAATGAACATGCCCTTTCGGGAGTACTGGCCCTGCTCGAAACCGCTGCCCATGAATAGGGCGTCGTAGGGGCATGCCTCGACACACAAGCCACAGAACATGCACCGTTGCAGCTCGATGTCGAAGACCTCCAGCAGGTATTTGTCCCCTTGCGCGGGCGCGGTTTGACTCGGGCTGGTTACGATCTTGATAATTCCCAGCGGACAAAATTTTGCGCAGGAGGCGCAGCCGGTACACCGCTCTTCGTACCAGACAAACTCTTCACCACGGAACCTTGGGTGCTGCTTCAGCCGCTCCTCGGGGTACTGGACGGTGAACGGCTTCTTGGTCATATTCTTGAGTGTCACCAGCAGGCCCCGGACCATTGCCATACCGTACATTATGTCACCTCCCGATCTTCAGTGGATCAATTGGCGCGGTCCGCCACCCCGCCGGCCTGACTTTATTCCGGATTATGCCGCCGAACAGGGGAATACAAATAGCGGCGATTCCCAGGTTGATCACTGTCATGATCCAGAGATCATTGGTCGTCAGGGACCCGGCGCCATCCCTCAGGAAGTAGACCTCCAGGCTGGTGGCGATGAGATTGATAAAGCTTAGAGGCATCAGGAATTTCCAGGCGAAGGCCATAATCTGGTCGATGCGCAGGCGCGGAAAGGTGGCCCGGACCCAGATGAATAAGAACGCGACCACCCCAACCTTCAATAGGAACCAAAGCCAACCGATGTAGTCGCTGGCCGGGCCGGACCATCCTGCCAGGAACAGTGTCACGATCACGGCTGACGCGGTGACAACACCGCCGAACTCCGCGGCCTGGATCAATCCGAACTTGATTCCACTGTACTCGATGTGGTACCCGGCAATAAGCTCCGACTCCGCCTCTGCAACGTCAAAGGGGGTCCGGTTCAGTTCCGCCGAGGTTCCAGCCAGGAACACGAACACCGCCAGTGGCTGTACTAGGAGGAACGGCACGGCCTGGGCGGCCACGACCTGGGCCAGCGACATGGAACCGGCCACCATTACAACCCCAAGCAAGCACAGCACGACGGGGACTTCGTAGCTAATCAATACTGCCACTCCCCTGGCTGCCCCAAAGAGTGCGTAGCGGTTGTTGGACGCCCATCCAGCCATCAGAATCGCCACCGAGGTCAGCGAGGTAACCGCGAGCACGTACAGGACGCCGACGTTCAGGTCGGCCAGCGCGGTGTTCTTGGCGAAGGGCACCACTGCGAGCATCAGAATGGCCGTGGAGACCATAATTACCGGGGCAACTACGAAAGCTATCTTGTCGGCTCCCTCCGGAATAAGGTCCTCCTTGACAATCAGCTTGAGAAGATCCGCTATGGGCTGGAATGTGCCGAAGGGCCCCCAACGGTTGGGGCCTATACGGTTGTGAAACCTGCCGATCAGCCTTCGTTCCGTCCAAACGAATACCGCGGCTCCCAAAAGCACGGCGTTGACCAAGATAAACATGATCACGGACCCGGCCAGGAAATAGGACAGCCAGCAGGGCAGGAACAACCCGGCCAACTCGTACACCCACCGCAAAAGAGGGGTCCCGTAGAGGATATTATCCTGGGCCAAGACGCAGCTCACCGCCAATTTACCGGTCCACTTCACCCATATTGATATCGATGCTGCCCAGGGTCACGATCATGTCGGCCAGCTTCCAGCCTACCAGCAGATGTTCGGTTACGGTTAGATTGATCAGTGACGGGGAGCGTATCTTGCAGCGGTAGGGGCTAATTCCTCCGTCACTGAACAGATAGAATGCCAATTCGCCCTTGGACGCCTCTACCCTGCCGTAAGCTTCCTTGCCCGGCTGGGGCCTGAGCACCAAAGGAAGCTCCAGCCGCACCGGCCCCGGCTCGATCTGGCGTACGCACTGCTCGACGATCCGGGCGCTCTGGTGGATCTCCTGCATACGCACCCGGAAGCGGTCGTAATTGTCCCCGTTTTGCGCCACGGGAACGTCGAACTCCACCCGGTCGTAGGCGTCGTAGGGCTCGACCTTGCGCCAGTCCCATTGCAGCCCGCTGGCACGCAGCACAGGTCCGCTCACCGAGGAGTTGATGGCAACGTCCAACGGCAGTGGACTGACCCCGCGAGTGCGGACCATGACAATCTCGTTTTCCAGGATCAGTTGTTCCAGTTCGCCAATCTCGGAAGGCAAATCCTTCAAGAACTGGTCCAGCGCGGGCCAGAAGTCCTCCGGGGCGTCGGCAAACACGCCGCCTGGCCTCAAGTAGCTGACGGTGATGCGTGCGCCGCAGAGCATTTCGAACAGGTCGAGTATCTTCTCCCGGGTGCGAAAGCAGTACATGAGAGGGGTCCCCAGCGTTCCCAGGTCTTGCAGGAAAAAGCCCACTCCCATTAGGTGGGATGCGATCCGCTGGAGCTCGGCGGCGATCGTCCGCAGGTATTTCCCTCTGTCCGGCGGCTCGACCTCCAGCAACTTCTCCACGGCCAGGCAATAGGCCTGGTTATTGATCATAGAAGAGACGTAGTCCAACCGGTCGGTCAGGGTGACTATCTGGACGTAAGAGCGTTCCTCCGCCAGCTTCTCCGTGCCGCGGTGGAGGTAGCCGAAGACTGGCTCCACTTCCAGTATCTCTTCTCCGTCGAAGGTGACACGCAGCCGGAACACCCCGTGGGTACTGGGGTGCTGCGGACCGACGTTCACGGTCATCGGCTCAGTACGAATGGGCATGACTATACAGAGCGTCCAGTGTTAGACGTTCCGATTGGGGGTAAATACCGGTGACTCACCGCTATAGGTAGTCCTTGCGAAGCGGATGGCCGTCGAAGCCTTCCCAAAGCATGATCCGCTTCATGTTCGGGTGGCCCTGGAAATGGATACCCATCAGGTCCCAGACTTCACGTTCCTGGAGATCGGCGCCCCGCCACACGGAGTAGACCGAAGGCAGGGCCAGGGACTCCCGGCCATAGAGGCGGGCCTTGACAACTGCCTTGTGCTGCCGCCGGAAGGAAGTCAGGTGGTATATGACGTCGAAGCAGTCGATGAAGTCCACCGCGCTGATGGCGTTCAGGTATTGAAAGTCCAGTCCTTCGTCATCTTTCAGGAACCGCGCCACTTGCTCCACGCTGGACGGTTGCACCCAAACCGCGTCGCCGTCCCACCTGTCCACGGGAGAATCCAGGGCCTCATTGAGACGTTCCGCCAATGCCTGACCCGTTATCGCTTGAAACGCCATCAGGAATTTCCAGGCAGGGCGGGAGCCCCGGCGCGGCGGCCTGGCCGCAGGTTGTGGTACTTGCTGATCTTTTCGTGAAGCTCCATTATTCCGAACAGTAGGGCATCGGGCCGGGGAGGGCACCCCGGCACGTAGACGTCCACCGGAATAATGTGGTCGACACCGGGAACGACGCTGTAGGAACCGAAATAAGGCCCACCGCTCGTGGCGCATACACCCATGGAGATGACCCACTTGGGCTCGGCCATCTGATCGTGAATCCGTTGGATTGCGGGCGCCATCTTCCAAGTAACGGTCCCAGCGATGATCATCAGGTCCGCCTGCCTGGGGGAGGCGCGAAAGGCTTCCATGCCGAAGCGTGCGATGTCGAACCGCCCCATCGCCGAGGCGATCATCTCGAAGGCGCAGCATGCCAGTCCAAAAGTAACGGGCCAGAGCGCCGCCTTGCGCCCCCAGTTCACCAGAGCATCCACCGAGGTCACGAACAGGTTGCCCTTGAGATCGTCGGGGACCTCGATAAGCGGCTCCGCTTTGGGTTCGGCTGAGGTGTCTTTGAGGCCCTGAACGATCCGTCCCTCGGCCAGGTCGATGTGCCAGGTCCTTTCGTAGAGGGGACCGCTCCCGAATTCCGGCATCCCCAGTTCCTCGTTCACGCCCACTCCAAGTCCCCCTTGCGCCAAGCGTAAGCCCAAGCCACCAATAGGATCCCGACGAACACGAACATTTCGATCAGGGCGAATAGCTCTAAGCTAAGAAACTTGGTTGCCCACGGATAGAGGAATACCACCTCGACGTCGAAAACGACGAACAAGACAGCGTACATGTAGTAGCGGAAGTTAAACTGCCCCCACTTGCCGCCGATTGCCTCCATACCGCATTCGTAGGTATCGCGCTTGACCGCGGTGGAATTCTGAGGGCGGAGTCCGATGCGGGAAGCCAACCAGGATATCGTCAACATGCTGGTCGGCACTATGATTGCAATCGCCACAAATATGGCGATCAGGCCATATTGCCGAAAATAGTCGTCGAGCATACCCCTCGGCCCAAGTCCAGCTACGATTCGGCTGGAATTATACCATATCAGAGACGAAATCAAGTAGTGAAATTCGGCACAAACAGGACCGCGCGGCCGCTCTCCGCCTGGCCCCATCAACCTCCTCAAGGATGAAACCGGGCATGCGCAGGGGCCTTCTTGCCTGTTAGGATGTTGAAGTATTCCAGCCTTTAGACACAACAAAGGCAACTCACCCCGCCATGAATGGAGATGTGACCGTGCCCGATCAAACAGGCCCTTTAACGGGGTTGAAAGTCCTGGACCTATCCATCATCGTTGCCGGCGGCACCGCCAGCAGCCTTCTTGCCGATTTCGGCGCGGAGGTCGTTAAGGTTGAGCGCCCAGGTAGCGGCGACCCTCTGCGCAATTGGGGGCCGTTCGCCGACGGAATCTCCCTGTGGTGAAGACCCACTCACGCAACAAGAAGTCCATCACACTCAACATGGGCGGTCCCGAGGGGCAGGAGATCTTAAAACGTTTGGCCCAGGAGGCCGATGTCTTGATCGAGGGTTTCCGCCCAGGAGCTATGGAGCGTTGGGGCCTGGGGCCGGATGATCTGAGCCAGGTCAATCCCGGGCTCGTATATATCAGGTACTCAGGATTTGGCCAGACAGGGCCTTATAGGGACCGCCCCGGTTTCGGAACCATCGCCGAATGTATGAGCGGCTACGTGGCTATGACCGGGTTCTCCGATTCGCCTCCTCTGCTCCCTCCCATTCCTCTGGCCGACGAATTGGCCGGAGTTTTCGGCGCCATGGCCGGAATGATGGCCCTTTACAACCGGGACGTATCTCCAGACATATCGGCCAGCAACTCCAGCGCCAATGGCAGAGGCCACGGCCAGGTCATAGACGTGAGCCTGTTCGAGCCCTTGTTCCGGCTGTGCATCCCAAACGTCACTATCTTCGACCTGCTGGGCATCTCCAGGGAGCGTGTGGGCAACGACTTCACAGACGCCGCTCCCCGCAGCCTTTACCAGACCAACGAAGGGCGCTGGATGGGCCTGTCCGCCACTTCCCAGAGCACCTTCGAGGGACTGGCCAAGGCCATGGAGATGCCGGAGCTTCTGGAGGACCCCCGGTTCAAGGACAACGCGGCCCGGCTGGAAAACCGGGATCCACTCAACCAGATTCTCCAGGGCTGGCTGGGGCAACGGGCTATGTCGCAGGTGCTGGGTCAACTGGTACCGGCCGGAGGCGTGGTCGGGCCGGTCTACGACGCGGCCCAGATCGCGGAGGACCCCCACTACCGCGACCGCGAGGACATCATTGAAATAGACGATCCGCAACTCGGCCCGATGAAGATGATCGGCGTTGCGCCCAAATTCAGCCGGACCCCCGGCTCGGTCGTCCACGCGGGACCAACCCTGGGGGAGCACAATTTGCACGTTTACGGCTCCTGGCTCGGACTGAGCGAAGAGGAGATCGACGGTCTCCACGCCGGGGGCACGGTTTAAGGAGCCAGCTATGCCAAGACCGAAACTGTTAGTCGCCACCCATAACCCCGGCAAGATGCGGGAGTACCGCGGCCTACTCGAACATGCTCCCTACGACCTGGTGTCCCTGGACGATCTGGGAATCTCCCTGGATGTGGACGAGACAGGGGACACCTTCCTGGAGAACGCCCTGCTCAAGGTCCACGCTTACGCCGCCAAATCAGGGTTGCTCACCCTGGCCGATGATTCGGGTCTGGAGGTTGACGCCCTGGGAGGAGAGCCCGGCGTGCATTCAGCGCGATATGGGGGAGAAGCCTGCGGGTCTGACCAGGACCGGTTGAACCTATTACTAACTAATCTTAAGGGAGTACCCTGGGAGCGGCGGACCGCCCGGTTTCGCTGCGTGATCGCCCTTAGCTATCCGCCTGGCCCCGATGCCCCGGTTTTGGGCGGTCTTGGTAGGTTGCCCGGTACAAACCAAGAGCCCGGCGTGGCTTGCGTGGTGGGGTCGGTCGCGGGAATGATACAATGGAGACAGGTGGGCGATGAGGGGTTTGGCTACGACCCGGTATTCTACCTCCCCTCTTTTGATCGGACCATCGCCCAGTTACCCTTAGACGAGAAGAACCGGATCAGCCACCGTTCCGACGCGGCCAGGAAAGCCGTGGCAGTGTTGAGCAGATTAGCGGCCGGAACCCGCTAGGAAGACTTCCCGGTATTCTACTAAGAAAATAAGAAAAATTTAGGCCCAGCGAAATTGGTCTATCCTGATTTGACGGACACACTTGGCAGGCCCTTGAGGGACCTGCGTATATCAGTCACCGACCGCTGCAACTTCCGCTGCCCTTACTGTATGCCCGCCGAGCTATTCGGCGAGGCTTACGAGTTTCTGCCGCGAGACGAGATCTTGACCTTCGAGGAGATTTCCCGGCTGGTTGCCATCTTCGCGGGGTTGGGAGTCAACAAGGCGCGGATCACCGGCGGCGAACCACTGTTGCGTACCGACCTCCACCGGCTGGTGGGGATGCTGTCCCGCATCGAAGGCATCGACGACGTCACCCTTACCACCAACGGGTACCTCCTCTCCCAACAGGCCCAGGCCCTGAGGGACTCCGGCTTAGACCGGGTCACCGTGAGCTTGGACAGCTTGGATGAGGATGTGTTCAAGCAGATGAACGGCCGGGGATTCGGTACCAGACGCATCCTCCACGCTATCCAGCAGGCCCACGAAGTCGGTCTCGCCCCGATTAAGATCAACGCTGTGGTCCAAAAAGGAGTCAACGACCACACGATCGTCGACCTGGCCCGCCACTTCAAGGGCACTGGGCATATCGTCCGCTTCATCGAATATATGGACGTGGGCAACCGCAACGGCTGGAAGTGGGACCAGGTGGTCAGCGCCGGCGAAATCGTCCAACGTATCGGCCAGGAGATGCCGCTGGAACCCTTGGAGAGTAACTACCACGGCGAGGTGGCGCAACGCTATCGTTACAAGGACGGCCAGGGAGAGATCGGCGTTATCGCGTCGGTTACCCAGGCCTTCTGTGCAAGCTGCACCCGCGCCCGGCTCTCAACCGACGGCAAGATTTACACCTGTCTCTTTGCCAGCCAGGGCGTGGACCTGCGGGACCCCATGCGGTCCGGAGCCAGCGACGACGAGTTGCGGGAGCTTGTAACCGGGATCTGGCGCAGGCGCACCGACCGCTATTCGGAAGAACGGGCCGAAATTGCTCTCCTGCAAAACGCTCCCCAAAAGGTGGAGATGTTCCAGATCGGCGGGTGAGGCGAGGTTGGCCCGACTTAATCCCTCGCGGAATGCTTAATTCCGGAGCATGGAATTGGCGCAACGAACCAAGGTGACCATATACACCGACGGCGCCTGCATCGGGAATCCGGGGCCCGGCGGCTACGGCACGGTTTTGCTCCACGGAGACCAACGCAAAGAACTCTCCGGCGGATTCTCCCAAACCACGAATAACCGCATGGAAATCCTGGCCGCCATAGTTGGACTCGAAGCGCTGAAAGGGTCTTGCGACGTAGTCCTATACAGCGACTCCCAATACCTCGTGAACGCCATCGAGAAGGGCTGGGCCAAAAGATGGCAGTCCAACGGGTGGATGCGCAACCGGAAGGAACCAGCGATTAACCCCGACCTCTGGCAAAGGCTCCTGCCGCTGACCGAGACGCACAACGTCGAATTTCGCTGGGTGCGAGGACACGCGGGAGTTAAGGAAAACGAGCGGTGCGACCAGTTGGCCACGACCTTCGCAAGGCGGTCCGGCCTTCCCATTGATAAAGGATACAAACCAGGCGGAACAAGACGCCAAGGCTCCCTCCAATAGAATTGGATAGCGGCCGTGTTACAAGGACGCATTGCAGGGACGCAACAGACGGGAGGCGAGATGGCAACTCCAAGTAGCGAAAAGCCAACGCAGAGAACCCTGACCCACCTGGACGAGGAGGGCCGGGCCGGCATGGTGGACGTGGGTTGGAAGCCGGTAACCGACCGGGAAGCCATCGCCCGTGGCCACGTATCGATGCAACCTGAGACCCTTCACTTAATTAAAGAGGGTCTGATGAAGAAAGGCGATGTCCTGACTATCGCCCAGCTCGCGGGGATCATGGCGGCCAAACGGACTTCCGAGCTTATCCCCCTGTGCCACCCATTGCCCCTGAACAAGGTTGACGTGGACCTAGAACTCGACGAGCCCAACAGCCGGGTCAGCATTACCGCGATGGCGCGGACCTCCGGTAAGACCGGGGTGGAGATGGAAGCGCTAACCGCCGTTTCTGTGGCCGGCCTGACGGTATACGACATGTGCAAGGCGGTGGACAGGGGGATGCGGGTTGAGGCGGTGCGCTTGGTCCGAAAGACGGGCGGCCAGAGCGGTGACGTCTCTCTGGAAGAGTAGCTTCCCGGGGACCTTCGGCCCAGCATCCACCGTATTCCGGGTCCAGGCTGACTGTTCCCCCGGCTTATGCCGGCAGACTGTAACGTTCGCCACGACGGTCCAAAGACGGCGATGGGCAGTACTCGGGCACCGCAGAGGCCGGATGGCCATTTGTGGCTAGCCCGCAGATGGATGAGGTCCAAGGGTTGGTCCGTGGCCCCTGTTGGACCGGAGAATGCCCGGGAATGAGGCCCTTATACGCCGCGCCGCCGCAGTTCTTCTCCTAGAATCTTGATTCCCGCAGTGGCGTAAACGATGTATTCGTCCGCCGGAAGATCAAGCTCTCGGAAGTACTCGACATGGTCGACGTTTCGTTCCGTATCCGCTCCGGGCAGGACTTTCAAGTCCAACTCACAAATCTCACCTGTTGGGGTCACCACGACGCAACCCCGGTCCTCCGCTGGCCGGAAAGGCGGATCAAGCTCCAGTGCTTGGACCGAGACCATTCCCAGGAATCCGGGGAATGGTTGCAACCGCCTGGCAAGCTCGGTTAACACGGTGCGCAGCCGTGCGGCAGCGTCCTCCGAAATTGTCTCCCCCGCCGCCAGGAGCTCTTCGGAACTCGTCTTGGAGAAGTCCATAGCTGGGATATGATAACGCCGGCAAGCCAAACAGCGCAAAACCGGGTGCCGTGGGGCCTCTCGCCTAGCCGTGTCAGCCTCTGTAACTGTTCAGACTGGGGCGAGTTGGGGTTGGGAGAGGATGGAGTTCAGGGCATGGTAGGGGTTGCAGCCTCGCAAGCGCCATGTGCCGAACAAGGAAGCGAGGATACTCTTGGTTTCGCTTCCCTGCTCCGAACGGGTCCCGCCGCTGATCTTCCGGCTCACCACCGTTGGGCGCAGGCTGCGCTCCGCCGCGTTGTTGTCCGCGCTCACCCGGGGATCGGCGACGAAAGCGAACAACTCCGGCAAGAAGCGTTCCACCCGCTGGCACAGCACCCTCATGGGCGCATCGCCGTCCAGGTGAGGCTTGCAGATGGACCATAGCCGCTTCCGGCACTGCTGTTGCAGCTTTACCCGCTGGGCCCGCTGCACCGTTTCCGGCAGGCCCGGGTCAGGGCCGGGATATGCCTGCGCCTGGTCATACACCTCCCGCACCTGGTGGGCCCATTCGGCCAGTCCTTGGTGTTGAGGGTATCGCTCCTTCAGTTGGTGGATGTCCCGCAGGAGATGGGTCCAACATCTCTGATGCAGCCCTTGATGCACGTTGTAAGCGCCGTAGAAGTCACTGACCAGCACCCCGTCAAACTCATCCCCCAACACCTCCGCAACCACTTGCCTTCCCCGGCTGGCCCGGCGGAGGAAGTAACGTACTTCCGGATTGCTGAAGCTCCAGAGATACCCGTTGCGGCCATCTTCCCGCCAGCCTGTCTCGTCCCCATACACCACCGGACTGGCTCGAATCTCTTGCTGTAGCTGGTTGTACTCCTCCTGGCCTAGCCTGGCCACTCCACGCACCAAGGCCACCAGTTCCCCCACGCTAAGGCCCAGTCTGTAGCGCCACTTCAGGTAGCGTTGAATCACCCCATAGGGAAGCCGGCACTCCTCCCGGAGCACGCATACTTCCTGCTGGACTGAGATTCCCACCCGTTGCCGCCCTACCGCGAGGGCGCTCCAATCCGGTTCCGGGGACCACCGCTGCCCGCACTTCCGGCAAGTGCGTTCCAACACCACGTGCTCAGTTACCCGCGCCCGCACCCGGGGTATGGTTATAATCTGGCGGCGCCGGCGCACCCTCCCGCCGGCCAGAGGGACCCGGCAACCGGGACAACTGGCCGTGGCGTGCTCTACCCTATGGGTCGGCTCCTCCCGACGCCGGACAAACCCGTGGGTACGCTTCTTGCGTTCTTTCTTGGAGCGGGCTGGCCGGTTGGCCTTGGCCCAAGAAGGTGGCTTCCTCTCCTTCAGTCCGGCATCCAGCGGCCTCTGTTGGCCTTCCAACTCTGCAATCCGGGCTTCCTGGGCCTCGATTAAGCTGATGAGTTGACCGATTATCTCAATCAATTCCTCCCGGGAAGCCCCGGCTAAATTCACAGGCAGTTTCATGCTCGTAGTCTATCTGGCTCATCAGATTTAGGCCAGTCTGAACAGTTACCAGCCTCTAGTTCAATTGACAGTCCCAAGCAGACCGGATTACCATTAATTACGTCGGAGCAGCCCAAGGCGGCTGGCCGGGGCGCTCCCGGGTGGCAACGTAGCTCAGCGGCAGAGCGGGCGCTTCATAAGCGCTAGGTCACTGGTTCGAATCCAGTCGTTGCCACCATAAAGCCAGATCAGGCCGTTCGGTTGGCAAACATGATGTGCTTGAACTAGGTAGTGTTGACATTTGGACTACTTTACAATGGCAGTATGTCAAGTGTCACCATATCTCCAAAACAATGGCCGAAGATTCTCCAATTCCTGAGGGAATGTCCTGACGCATACGTCGGTGACGCGGACAGATGCAAACTGTTCGTCGAGGCCGTTCTCCGGATCACCGCTCAGGAGCCCAGTGGAGACTGCTTCCAGCCGGGTACGGCAAGTGGAACACCATCTACAAACGCTTTGCCCGATGGTGAGACCGGGGCGTCCGGGAGCGAATGCACGAGCATTTCCACGAGCATTTCATTGCAGAACCTGACATGGAATACCTCATCATCGACAGTACGGTGGTCCGGGCTCACCAATGGCTGCGGGCGCACCCGAAAAGAGGGGGGCAACCATCGCAGGCGCTGGGCAGAAGCCGTGGCGGATTCAGCGCCAGGGTTCACGTGAGCGTGGACGGACTTGGCAATCCACTGAGATTCACGCTGACCCCAGGACAAAAGCACGATATCACTCAGGCTGAGATGCTGATCTCCGGGTACAAGGGCGAGTATGTGATCGCAGACAAAGGGTATGATTCCCACGGGTTCATCCAACACATTTCGGACATCGGCATGGCCGCGGTCATTCCCCCTCGCTCCAACCGCAAGCAGCCACGCTCATACGATGACCACTTGTACCGGGAACGCCACCTCGTCAAGTGTTTCATAGGCAAGATGAAGCACTGCCGCAGGATATTCTCACGCTTCGACAAACTGGACAGCAGCTACCTCGGATTCCTGCAATTCGCTGCTGTTCTCATTTGGTTGCGGTGAAATGTCAACACTACCTAGTCTAGGGAGAATTCGCCGCGGGATGATGCATCGCCGGCGTCCTCCGCTGCCGCGGCGGTGCCCGGCCCACTCCAACCGCGTTACCAGCCCTGACTCACACCCAGGCGTCTACCGCAGAGCCGCGGTCCGCTTGGGAAATCCTTCAGGCCACTGACTCCGCAATGAGCGCCGTCAAGACTGTTCACTCGGAGGTTGATGTGACGGCAGACATCCAGGCCCCGGAAGTGGCCCCGCCCACGTGGCCCGGCGGCGTCGGCCACAGCTTGCGATACCTTGAAGTCACGAGGCCGAGCCTTCTTTCCCCGGCGAGTTCCGCGCCGGAGACAGTCCCTCCAAGACAAAACCATCAGCACCCTGGTTGTGCAAAACCGCAGTTGGGACCAGGAACATAGTTCCATCTTTACGTGGCCCTCGTGGCGCTAATCGTTGCCGGAATTCGCATGTTGGTCCTGAGCGGGCTTACCCCCATTCCACCGGGCGTAGTTTCCGGCGAAATCCGGGACGCCCCGCCCCGCCCCGCGCCGCCCATCGCATCCTCGCCTTCGTGTTCATCGCTTTGCCGGTAATGCGGGTCGCGGGTGTGTCGCAACACCAAATGCGTTCAGGGGACATGCTGGCTCTAATGGGGCCGCATGGTTTGGGCCGCATGGTTTGGACCGACGCCCGGAATCTCTCCAATTGCCTTTACATGCTGGTGCCTGTAAAATTCGGTTCAGCTACCGAAACTGACCTTTTCATCAAGCGGAATTCCCCGCGTCCGGCGGGGAACTGCAAGCAACGGAGGAGAGATATGGTAAAACAGGGCGTGGAGCCCGACGACCTCACTAAGCCCTTCTTTGAAGCCGCTACGGCGGGGCGCCTGGTAATCCAGAATTGCACCGCCTGCGACCGGTTGCAGAATCCTCCCTTGCCCAGGTGCGGCGGGTGCGGCTCCGGCGACAACCTGGAGTGGAAGACCATGAGCGGCAAGGGCAAGATTTACAACTACTGCGTGGTGCATGATTGCCCCATCCGGCTGCTCCGGGAAAACCAACCGTTCAACCTCGCCGTCATCATGTTGGATGACGACCCCGATATCCAGATGTATTCCCACCTGCCGGGCGTTCTGGTGGACCAGGTCCCGGTGGGCGGCAGTGTGGAGGTCATATTCGAGCCCACGGCCAATGGGCAGGTAATTCCCGAGTGGCGTCTGGTCTAGTTGGCCCACTCGGACTTGGAATACATCTCAATTTCCAATAATAGGAGTGAACCATGACGACACAGATGGCTCCCGAATCCATGTACCGGTCCACTGAAGGATTGGGCGTTTGGCCGCACCGGGGAAAGGTTGCCGCCGTCGGTATCGGCCACTCTCCGACCGCTCGGCGGTGGGACGGCAGGCCCGAAACGTCCGTAGGCGCGAATAGTATTCTGGCGCTTCGGCTGGCGATTCAGGATGCCGGTGTCTCGCCAGACCAGGTGGACGGAATCGTCGTAGTCCCGGTTACCACCACCGGCGCCCATTGGCCCGAGGACACATCCGTTCCCGCCGACGTGGTCAACGCGTTCAACCCGTCCAGCGACCCCTTGGACGGCATCGGCCAGTTGAGCGCCGAATGGCTAATAAAGAACATGCCCGAGCTGACCAATGTCAAATTCACCATGAACGCTCCGGGCTGCATGTCGGCCGCCATCGTGGTCGCCGCGCAGGCTGTGGGTGACGGCCTCACCAGCACCTGCCTGGTCCTCAAGGGTTGGCACAACCTGGACGGACGGTACAACCACGGAGGGACCAGCGCGGTTGACACCATCCCCGGCGGGCTCGCGCTCGGCCCGGGCCGGACCGCCTGGGGTCCCCCGGGATGCTTCGGCACGGCCCTGCAGTTTGCCGAATACTGCCACAAATACGGAAAGAACCACGACATGATGGCCCCCTTCATGCAGAACTCCAGGAGGAATGGCCTGCTGTTCCCCGAGGGGTACTGGTTCCAGCACCGGCCCGAGGAATTGACGCCGGAAGACTACCTGGCCGCCCGTTGGATCGCCAAACCTGCGAATCTCTTCGATAACGACATCCCGATCATGGTTTCGGCGGCATACGTCTTCACAACCGCTGACCGGGCCCAGGACATGGCGCAGAAGCCCGTATATATCCTTGGCCATGCTTCCAGCAGGGGTTCAGCCAGGAGCCTCACCCCCACCCTGGAAGAGGTTCAGGCTGAGACCGGCAGCACAGGCCGGAAGATATTCGAGGCCGCCGGCATCACCGCCGACGACCTCTCCTTCGAGAACATGTACGATGGCTTCGCCGAGTTCCACCAGTTCCACATTGAGGGTCTGGGGTACCGGGGAATGAAGTTCGGGGACGCCCTGGACTTCTACCAGACCGACATCAGCATCGAGGGCCCGAGCCCCATCCTGCCCAGCGGCGGCAACATCGGCAGCGGCCGCAGCCGTTTCTGGATGCACACCGACTGCATGCAACAGATCCAGGGAAGGGCCGGCGCGCGCACCCTTACCGGCGTGAAACCCGAGATTGCGGTCTCCGGCGGCCCCATGCCCATGGGCGGCAACTTCACCGTCTGGAGCGCAACTCCCGACTAACCCTGTCGGCGCGTTTCCACTAAGCTTAGGCCACCGTCCCCCAACCGGACCTTCCGATTGGGGGACTTCTCATTTGGACCCGACCTTGTGGCTTGCATGGCTATGCCGAATCCAGACCGCTATCCGTGGCCGTGCTTAGGCCCCGAACAACTCGGTGACGGTCACTCTACCGCCGGGAACAGCGTCGATACTGAGGTTGGAACCCGCCAACAGGGCCATTCCGACGAGAGGTGCAGACTCTATGTTGACGATGTTCACCGCCTTGGGAATACCGTGCCACTGGAGCCTGGCAATATAGATTTCGACGATGCGGATTGTTCCGTCGGCCAGTATGAGTTCCATCCGGTCGCTGCGCCGGAGACGAAGCCGGTCAATGATTCCCTGGGGAAGGGTTGCTTCACCCGTAAAGCCGGTGTCTATGACGAAATCGACCTGTACGGTTGCGTCGTTGTTGTCCAGCAAGGCCAGGGCCAAGACGGGCTCGAAGCCGGTGTTGACCTGGCCTTGCATCACTGCCGGGATTCCGAGCCGCCGCCAATGCGAATGCTGTCGGCGCGGTGACGGCGGATGGCGTGTATGACCGCACCAGGACGCCGTTGTAGCAGCCGGAGAGCGGTTTCGGCCCGGTTGAGACCCAGTTCATAGTCCCCGGTTAGAACATCTATCATCACGAACTTGTCCAGATCATCGGCGCCGAGCCGTCCTCGAATCTGCGCATCGTAGATTTCCTGTCCGCGACGGGCCTGTTCCTGGTAGGATATTTCAGGAGTAGCCATGGATTCGCCTCCGCGAGGAATGGCAATCGCCTCGCCAATTTGTGAATAGATCGTGTCCTTGGTGGAACAGGCAGAGCGCTACCGCCCCAACCCACCCCTCAACAGCTTCCCCACGGATTCCCCCACCGCCTTTCCCTCCGCCGACTCCCGCAACCACTTGCGTATCTCCCGCCGGGCTATAGTGACGGTCAACTTGGGGCCGCGTTCCAGCCGCAACTGCTCAAGATTTATGGCTGCACCCTTGGCTGCTGCCTCGCCAGCCTCGGCGATGGACTTGTGTAGCGCATTTAGAGGGTCGAACTCTGGAATCGGGAGCTTCCACAGGTGCTTGTGCAAATGACGTGCACCGAACTGGCCCTTAGGCATCAACGGAGTCACAGCTTCGTACAACGACCAACTGTTGATGATGGCCAACAGATAGCTAGCTTCCTGTGGGTCGGAGCAGGTGATCCAGTAGAGACCGCTATCTACCATGGCCCCATCATTAGTCAGCAAGGCAGCCGTCGGTTGCCCTCCGTCGCTATACAAAACCCTAATCGGCCTGCCAGCTTCATTCTTTTGCCAAGCGAGTTGAGAAGCCAGCTTACGCATGTAGTCCAACTGCTCCAGAAGGTCCAGCCGGTTTGCCGCGGTCTTGTTCGATTCCCATAAATCGCTGATTGTCCGCCAACGGTCCCGCATCCGCCGGTCGAGACCCCCGAGTCTGATTCCACCGACGCCCTTGGCATCCGTTGGGATAGCCGACTCGCCCCGCTTGAATGGTAGCAACGCTTTAAGGGGTTCCAGTGTTGCGTAGGGCACCAAAGTTTCCCCAAGGTGAACATCGAATAAGTGCCCGGACTCGATGGTCTGGCCAGTGATCTCGGTAAGATCGAGGTTCTTCCAAGGCGTCTTGTCTTGGCTGCCCCGCCTCGGGTTAACGGTTACGGTCTGACTGGCCTGCACTATCGCCGGGTTCTCGACTTCGTTTACGAAGAACAGGCAGCGAGGCACTATCGTTGCGCCCTGCCTGGAGTAACCGGCATAGGGCGATTCACCGACGATAGAAGTGTCGGTGATACCGATGCTTTCACGTTGTACCTTCGGCGATCCCGCAGGCCCGATCCAACGTTCCACCTCACCCGCCAACTGCCGAGCCGGGCTGACGATTCCGACGCGCCGGGCGAAAACCACCGACGCCGGGACCGGGAAGAAGTTGTTGGGTTCAAGGCGCTCCAGGTCCCAGGCCTGTTTGTAGCTGAAGTCGACCATTACTGCCACACCGCTTCGCCCTGCCCGCCAGGAGCCGGAGCGCCACTTGGAGTATTGGCCGGCCTGCAAAGTGCTGTGGGGCATTACCATGCCGATGATGCCATCGTCCTTCAGGTAGAGGTCGGTGCACCGGGTGAAGAACAGGCCCGCGACGTCTTGATGAGTGGCATACCTCCCCCCGGTCCAGATGCCGTAAAGTTCCTTGCTTTGCCGCTCCAGTTCGGACCGGAGGGTGTCCGCGGTCTGGTTGTAGTTGATCCACGGCGGGTTGCCGACAATCACGTCGACTTTGCGGCGGGCCAGCGCCACCGGACGGACCAGGTTGCGCGTGTAGTAGGCCCAGATGTGGTCGCGCCCTTCGCCATGCAACTCTTGCAGCGTAGCTATGGTTTCTTCGAGCGTCTTTCTCTCGTTCGGGTCCGAAACTCCGTGGTCGTCGAGGGCGACGTAGGGATCGTCCCCATGTTCGATATATTCCGACACATCGCCCATAAGGGCATCGAAGTTGGATGCTTCGTCCACCAATCGCACCGGGAACACCAGGGCGGTGTTCTGCCCGTCCCCCACCTCGATCCTTACCTCGTGCTCGGCGAACATGTCGCCGGTGCGGAACCGCAACTGCAGGGAGTCGCCCAGGTAAACCGGCACGGGTCCCGACGCATCGAACCCCGATTCCTTGGCCGCCAGGATCGCCGGTTTAGCGGCCAGAGCCCAGGCGGAGCGGGCCAGGTGGACCGCCACCGGGTGAACGTCGATTCCCGTGACCGACATCCGCAGGCGGTCAAGCAATTGCTTGGGATGTAGGCCGCTGTTCTCGGATGCGTCGATGAAATGGGTCACAGCCTCGGCGATGAAGGTGCCGGAGCCGCAGGCCGGGTCGAGGACGTGTTGGTTGAGCGGATTGGTGACCAACTCCCGCACCATTGTCCGCGCCAGCCAGCCGGGGGTGTAATACTCGCCCAGTTGACGCCGCTCGTCCGCGGGTATGACCGTCTCGTACAAGATGGCGGCAACATCGGCAGGCGCATTGTCCCAATCGAATCGGGCCAGGCGGCGGGCCAGGGTGCGGAGGAAGGGAAGTCCTCCGACTTCGGTAGGCCATGTGAAGAAATCCGACTCGACCACGCCTTGCAGCCCCGTATCGTTGCGGAATTGCCGGCCCTGTAGCAGGTCTGCCGGATCGGTCTCCGCCTTCTGAAAGATGTCGATGCCAAACGTCGCCTGCACCACCATCGCTATGACCGCACTAAGATACGTGTGCCGGACGAACAGGTCGTCTAGCTCCTCCTGACTACGCGCAATCTCGCCAAGGGCCGTCCGGAGCAGGTCGTACCACAAGTTGCGCTTGAGCTTGATGGTCGCATGGCCGGCGTAGTCCAGGTACAAGGCCTTGAGAGATGCGATATCCCGCTGGTACGGCAGACTGTTGGGGCCGAAGTGGTCCTCGATGCTGTTCCGCGAAGGCAGGATGTCCACGTGGGAAACCAGGGCCTTGTCCCGCAGCCATTCGTACAGCCCGAGCCACTGGCTCGACGATTCGAGCGTGAACCCGTATGGATAGCCCGTCTTAACCGGCCCCGCGTTGGGCCATCGCAACAGCCAGTGCTTGCCGTCGGTAAGCACCCCCATCCGGACGCCCTTGCCCATGGTTTGGGACTGGAGCAGATAATCGTCCAGTTGCTCGATGTACTGCGGGTTCGGCGGGTTCCCGCCGGTGGTGCCAACCCGCCGCTTCATCTCGACGAAAGTGTCGTGGGCCGTCAGGTCAACCGCGCTGCGCGAAGTGTCCGATGGCGGGTTCTCCTCTCTGATTTCCTCTGCCTTGGCTAGATTGGTCAGGATCAGGAAATCTCGGACCGCGCTTGTTATGTTCGCCTCGGCCTCGCCCCTGGTGTGTCTATCGAGGATGTTGGCCGCTGTCAGAGGGAACTTAGGGTCGTTGGTGTCAAGATGGGGCTTGGAGTCGGCCATGTTCATCGTCATAAGTCAATTTTACCACTGGCGTTATTGTGAAGGCGTCTGTGAAGGCGTCTCGGTCATGGCAGTAACCGCGGGTTCCAAAAGGTGGACCCATCGGCCGGTCCTGGAGCAGGGTCTTTCGATTCTCCGGACAACACCCCAAGCCTGTAACTGTTCGCACTTGATGCGATTTTCTGGACCCAGCCCGTCATTCCGGGCTTGACCCGGAATCCGGAATCGTTTGCAACCAGCGCCGTTCCATGTCGAAGGACTATCCCAAAATCACTGACAGCCCGCCCATTCCCAAGAACGGTAACCACTGCCTATAATCATTACTGCTAAGCATGAAATCCTGGTCTCATGCCAAAACTCGCCAACCAACTTGATGTCCCGAATTGTCACGAAATGTCCCGCAAACAAGACCCCCGCGGCTTCCACCTGCTAATCAACAGTCGGAAACTCCTGGACCATATAGCAGGGCAATCGCGTCTTGAATTGGACTGCTGACACTCCGCCCTTCCCACCTGGGGTGACCACCCGTTACCATAACCCTTGCCGGAATCCTGTCCCGGTCCAAATCCCTAACCCGCCGCCTAGGCCCAATGTACCAAAATGGCCCACAATTTCCCTGAAATAAATTCTCCAGCTTCAGAACACCCGAATGTGTGCCATCGCACCATATCCTAAATCTGAAGGAGCAATCCAGCCGGCAGCATGAGCAATAGCTCTGAAATTCCCGCCCTGTGGTCCCGTGTCCGCGCCCTCATAAGACGCGATTGCCCTGACCATGTAGGAGAAAATTGCGAAACTCCGCTGCCCCCATCCGTCGCTCCCGCGAAAGCGGGAGTCCAGAGACATTACGAGCCCGCAGCGGTCCCTTCTTGTGGGATGTCTGGATTCCCGCTTTCGCGGGAAAGACGAGTTGGTATTTTCGTAGTGATACAGGCCAGTATCTGGCGAAGCACAACGTTTCGCAATTTTCTCCCATGTAGTCTCCCAATTGTGTCGCGGCGGTTTTGCTGAGACAATGGGGCGACGATTTTCGGAGTGCGGACACTGGCTCCTTTCAGCGTTTGTTCGTTGCCTCGGATGATCGCGATCTCCATGTGGTTAAGCTTATGACAACCAACCTCGGCGCAAGGGTCTGCTTCTCTTAATGAGTCCGGCTCAAGTCCTGGCCCGGAGGCTTCCGTTCTTCTATGGCTGGGTAGTCCTGCTCTCGGCGGGTACCACCCAGGTGGTCCGCAACTCCGCCGCCAGCCTTACAATCGCCGTCTTCATGTTCCCCCTGTCGCAGGAACTGGGGTGGAGCCGGACCCTCATCGCCGGTGCTGCCAGCTTTGGCGGACTGGCGGCTTCGGGCGTGTCGCCGGTGGTCGGCTGGCTCGTTGACCGCTACGGGGCCCGCATCGTCCTGGCCTGCAGCATCTTCATCCTGGGAATATCCACCTTCTCCCTGGCCTGGGCCACCATCCCCGTGGCCTTCTACATCGCCTACGGTGTTGGCCGGGTCATCTTCTCCAGCCCGGTCCAAATAGGCGCGTCGGTTGTCGTATCCAGGTGGTTCGTCCGGATGCGGGGCAGAGCAAATGGAATCCTCTTCGCGTCTCACTCGGTGGGGCTGGTGCTGTTCCCGCTCATCGCGTCGGCGATAATCGCCACCCGGGGCTGGCAAGCCGCGTGGATCGTGCTTGGGGTCCTGGTATGGGTTATTGCCCTGATTCCGGTCTCCCTTCTGATCGTCCAGAGGCCCGAAGACCTGGGGTTGCGGCCCGACGGTGACGCCGGTGCCGGGACAAGCGCACCGGGACAGGCCCCGGTCCCGGAGGAACCCGTTTGGACCCTGAGGGCCGCCATGCGTACCCCCGCGCTCTGGATGCTGGCCGGTGGAGTCGGCACGTTGTTCTTGGTGCAAGCCGGGATCAACACACACCTGGCGGCGTTCCTGAGAGACCAGGGACTCGACGCCGTTTTCGCCGGAATAGGTATCAGCCTGAACGCGGCGTTCATGGGGGTCGGCAGTCTAACGTGGGGTTGGATTGCGGAAAGATTCCCCGTCCGCTACGTATTGGCGACCGTGGCGGCGGCGGTTGCCGGCCCTGCGGCCCTGTTCTTGACCGCCAATGCCACGGCGGAAGCCCTGATATATTCCGGCCTTTGCGGGTTCGGAGTCGGTGGAATGTTGTCCGTCCCGCCGGTGGCATACGCGGACTACTACGGACGGCAATCGCTCGGCGCCATTCGGGGCGTCACCGAGCCATTCACCAGCCTGGAGCAGGCTGTGGGTTCGATTGCGGCGGGCATCGTATTCGACATCTACCACAGTTACTCCATCGCTCTGATTGCGTTCGCCATCCTGGGCGGGCTGACGATGGTCCTCATCCTGTTTGCCAAGCCGCCGGGCCGCCCTCCGGTCCCAGCGATGGAGGAGCTGCGCAGCGCCGCCGCCTGACCCCGGCTGGACTCGTTTGCCGGACTCATTCGGCATCCAGCATCCAGGCGTTGACAATTCTTTGGAAGCCTCGTAATATTTCCCTTAACTGGCGGGATACTCCTATATGCCCTGGGTGTCCCATACGACGAGGAGGTAGGTGCTATGGCCACGGTCCAGAACCGGGCTTCCTATTGGGAACAGGCTAAAGAACAGGGATTCGACCTCTCCTGGCTGAGCAAACTGGAAGAGAACGTTTCTCGCGAGGACGTTGACGATTTCTCCGTCAATAACACGGGCCGGGTCGAAGGTTCGGTCCCCAGGAACAACGTCGCCCAATTCGGCGCCTACACCTTTAGGACCAAGAGCGAAGTCTGGGCGCACAACCTGACTAAGCTATACCATGAGTTCGTCACTCGCCAATGGAGTTCCGCCACCGACATTCCGTGGGGGACCATTGAGGCGCTGCCCGACGATATCGAGGCCGCCCAGTGTCAGTTGGCCACCTTCTTCACCCAGGTGGAGTTCGTAGCATCCGATGTTCCCGGCAGGTTCATCTCCACCATGTCTCCGGACTACCACGAAGTGAGACTCGCCCTGCTGGCCCAGGTCATGGACGAGTCCCGCCACTTGGACGTGTTCCGCAAGCGTGCTCTCGCCAACGGCGGGGGCCTGATGCGGATGACCGACAGCGTTAGTGACGTGGTGGGCGGCAGCACCGACAACGCGCGTGAGTTCACCGAACTCTCCTCCCGGCTGCACATCACCGGAGAAGGCAACGTGCTGACCCTCTTCCGCCTCGGCGAGATGATGGCCTACAACGAAGCCGAAAAGATGATTTACCGCCGCTGCGCCCAGGACGAAGCCCGGCATGTGGCCATCGGCGTGTTGCACCTGCGCTACATGAACGAGTTCGCTCCCGAGCGCAGGGAAGAGATTCATTGCTACCTGGACGAAGGCGAGAGCCGCCAGTCCACCGGCGCCGGCGGGGAGAACCCGGCGGGCCGCAACCAGCTTACCAGCGATGCCCTGGCGGTCCTCCTGGGTGGTGGTAAGGATAAGGTCGACGAAGGTCAGAAGATCCTCATGGCCATCAGACAGCGGCAGGTCAAGGAATACTTCCAGCGGCTCAAGTCCGCCGGCTTCGACGACCGTATCACCGGCGGCCGGGTAAACCCGTCCTTGCTGGAGGCCTACAACGCCGCGGCCTAGCTGGATTGCGACGCTGATCTAAGACCTCCCGCGAGTTCTCGAGGGAGGTCTTACTTTATATGCCGCTAACCGGCCTCATCCACATTGAAACCCTCTGAGGATTGTCATGGCCCTTAATGAGGAAGAAACACCGGACCAACCATTGGCCGAATCGGACGGTGAGGCTGCCGCCGAGTCCCCGGATGAAACCACGGAGGAGAAGCCTTCGGGACCAAAGCCCCTCGACTGGATGAACGATACTCTGGAGTGGGGTATCCGCGCCCAGCCGGGCAAACACGGCATGACCATGCGGGTGCTCAACGTGGGCAGCTACGCTGAGGTTCCCGAGGTTAGCGACGACATGAGCCGCCGTCCCAGGGGCGCGTTTCCCGTCCCGGGGATTCCGCGAACGGACCTGTACCCACTGAGCGCCAAGGTGGACCTCTGGGCGGACTGCGCGGTCGATTTGTATGAAGAGGCTATCCAGAGGCGTTGGATGGCCCATGCCGACGTCCCCTGGGACGAGTTGCCCGCCGAATCCGACGATGTAGAGCTTGCGATGCGCCAGCTCAGCACCGAATTGGCCCAGCAAGCTCAGATCGAGACCGACACCATCGGTCAATGGCTGCACCGGATGAACTACGCCTATCACGAGGTCAAGACCTTCTTGGCCAGCCAGTTTTTCGACACCGGGCGCCATTACTCTGCCTTCCGGCAGCGGGCTTTGGCCAACGGTGGCGCGTTGGGCCTCGAAAGTGCGGGCCAGTTCAACCGCCGCCTCGTGGAAGCCAGGGCGGGTTGGACCGAGGTCGTAATCTTCCTGTATATCATCCGCGGGTCCCTCACTCTCCTGTTGTACCGCTATGGCGAAGCCTATGCCCGCAACAAGGCAGACAAGTACCTGTTCCGGCGTTGCCTGGAAGACAAGGCCCGGCACATGCGCTACGGGATGCAGCATTTGAAGTACGCCGTGGACCACCGGGAACCCAACTTCGCCGTGGGCCTGAACAACCTCATGCGGGGCGTGGAGCGCGACATGGTCCAGGATATGAAGGACCCCGTGCTCTGGGAAGCCCTCGCCATCATTTTCGGCGGCGGCGTCGCCAACATCTCCGAGGGCATGGAGATCGTGAAGCGCTTCAAACAGGAATACATTGAGCAATACCTGACCCGCATGCAGTGGGCCGGTATCGGAAAGACCGGAGACAACTTGGCCCCGGACCTGGCCGTCTATTTGCGCCGGGAAGAACCCAGTCCGGCCTGAGGAATCGTCGTGCCCATCTATGAGTACCGCTGCCGCGATTGCGGCGGCGTAAACAGCGTTTTCCTGCGGTCCATGAGTTCGCCGGACCCTTCTAGTTGCACGTTGTGCGAGGGCGGCAACCTGCAGAGGATTATGTCGCGGGTGGCCTATCTCAGGTCGGACGCGGATAAGATGGACCAGTTGGACCCCAGGTACTTCAAGATGGTGGACAAGGCGTTGGCCAACGCGCCCGCGAACTCGGACCCCGAATTTCACATGAAGAAGATGGTCCCCTTCAGTCAGGCCAAGGAGAAGGGAGAGCCCTACTTCAAGGAGTAGCGGGCTTGCGCGGGCCGGGCCAACCGGCCTGGACTCTTTACAAATTACCAGGAGGCATCAGATGAGCGCCCAGGGGGCGAATCGTATACCTTTTCCATCCCTTGAGTGGTTTCAAGGACTGCAAAATCTGGTCAACAACGACCTGGAGTTCCGCCGGATCGGCAGCGTGGACGCGACGATGGGCGTTAAGGTAGGGTCGAGGGTCTTCGTGATCACCTTCGAAGCCTTTGAATGTTCCGAAGTCAAAGAGGGCACCGAATATGATCTAATCGACGCCGATTTCTTCCTGGAAATGGGAGTCGATGAGTGGCGCGACCTCATTACCAACACCAAGGATAATGACGGCGCAGACCTGCGTCATACCCTGAATACGCTGGACCTGACTGCCGCAGGCGGTATCTCCAACAACGCCACGGGCGACCAGTTCAGGGCCGACATATTCTTCCGGGTCAACCAGAGCCTCCAGCACTTCTTCGACAGTTCGGCCAAACTGGATACCGTTTTCGAGTCCTGAGGCCCATGTTCCCGGTGCATTAGTGCTTTCCCCGGTGCTTTCAAGCAATGCCGTCTCCCACCGCGGGCGACTTGGAGACGGCATCTTTCTTTATCCCGTCTCAGCCTTCTTCAGGGCTTCCACGTCCAGATGGTGCTCGCCCGAGTCCCGCCCCTGTAGGGCCGCCAATACCCGGTCGCCGGACAAGGGCAGGTCTTTGATCCTCACCCCCACGGCGTCGTATATGGCGTTGGCGATGGCGGCGGGAGGACCGAACCCGGGAGGCTCGGCAACCGCCCTCGCCCCGAATGGGCCGTCCTCGCTGGGCACTCCCACCAGGATGTTCTCTATGGCCGGCATGTCCACCGCCAGCGGCATCAGGTAGGTGGAGAGAGAAGCGTTCCGGACTCGGCCGGTCTCCATGTCGATCTGCATCTCTTCGCTCAGCGCGCGCCCGATGCCCTGCACAGCGCCCCCTTCCAGTTGACCTTCTACCCCCATCGGGTTGATGGCCACGCCTACGTCCTGGGCCTGGACGAACCTTGTCACCCTCACCTGTCCCGTTGCCTTGTCGACTACCACCTCCGCTGCCTGGGTGTTGAACACCGGCGCGTAGGGCATGGATGATAGCGCCGCCAGCCCGATGATTGGGCCGCCGCGGGACGTGAGGCTAGCCGCGGCAAGCTGGCTGATGGTGAGCGACTGGGGAGGGTTGTCCTGAACGTAGACCGCCCCCCCTTGGCAGGTCAGCGCTTCCGGTAGGACGCCGAACCGCTCCGCCGCCAGCCCGATGAGTCTGTCCCTGGCGTCCTCGGCAGCCATTTGCACCGCTTTTCCTTGGCTGTAGACGATGCGGCTACCTCCGCTGGGGCCGGTGAACGGGGCCATGTCGGTGTCGCGCTTGGCTACGATTACCTTGTCCAGGCCAATCCCCAGGGTCTCGGCGGCAATCTGGGCCAGGGAAGTATCGCTGCCGGAGATATCCGTAGACCCGGTGAGAAGGCTGACGGTGCCGTCCTCGTTGACGCTGATTGAAGCGGTGGAGGGCCCGCTGCCGCTGCGCCATTCGCCCAGGGAGATACCCACGCCGTGACCCTCTTCGAGTTTCTTGGGCAGGCCAAGTTTCTCCTTGACTGCCGCTATGCAGTCTAAAAGCCCGTTGGAAGGCACACTGGCCCCGGACACGTTGGTGTCCCCTTCCCTGATGACGTTCTTCAGCCGAAACTCCAGGGGGTCTATGCCAAGCTCGTGCGCCATGCTGTCCATGTGGGACTCCACAGCGAAGTGCATGTCGGCGACGCCGGAAGCCCGGTAGGAACCCACGTAAATCTTGTTGGTGTAGACCCCGTAAGAGCGCAGTCGGAAGTTGGGGATGCTGTATGCACCTAGAGCGTGGGCCACACCGGAGTTGGGGCCTGCACCCAGGTAAGCCCCAACGTCGAAGACGCTGTGGGATTCCCGTGCCACGATCTGCCCATAATTGTTGACTCCGGTCTTCAGGTGGATGGTCGTGGCCAGCCGCGGGCCGTTGAGAGTAAATACTTCCTCCCTCGTATTTATCAGCTTCACCGGGCGCCGCGTCTTCATTGCCAACAGGGCCGGGAAGGCTTCGAAGGCCAGCCGGAGCTTCGCGCCGAATCCGCCTCCCAACTCCATCGCGTTAACCTTGATGCTGGAAAGCGGTATGTCCAGCACTGACGCTAGTTGGGCCCGCACCTGGTATGGCCCCTGGGTGGACGCCCAGACGGTCAACCGTCCGTTGGCCTCCACGTTGGCGGCGCAGGCCATGGGTTCCAGAAACCCCTGGTTGATGGCCTGGGAGTGGTAGGTCTCCTCAAAGACGTGGTCCGCATTCTGGAAGGCCTGGTCCACGTCGCCCCGGTCGGCGTCCAGCAATGTGCAATTGTTGCCGCCCATGGCGAATCCGTAGCCCTCGAAGTTGGGCATGTCCGGGTGTACCAGGGTCGAGCCCTCTTTGATGGCTTCCAGGGGATCGACGATGGTGTCCAGGTCCTCGTATTCGACCTCTATGAGTTCCAGCGCCTCTTGCGCCGTAATCTCGTCGTTGGCGGCCACCGCTGCAACCGGCTCGCCGATGTAGAACACCTCGTCCCGGGCCATGATGCGGCGGTCTTTTACCGCGCCGGACCCGAAGTAACGGTCGGGAAAGTCCCTGCCCGTGATGACGGCCCGGACTCCCGGCAACTGCTCCGCCTTGCTGGTGTCGATGCCAATAATACGGGCATGGCTGCGCGTGCTGGTCAACACCTTGCACATGAGCATGTCTGGCAGGTAGACGTCGCTGGCGTAGGTGGCCCTGCCGGTGATTTTGTCCAGCGCGTCCACCCTGGGAAGGTTTTGACCCAGGACCTGGTATTCAGTCGTCATACTGTTCACTCCTTGAAGGGTACAGGAACCAGGGTATTAGGACCTCGCCTGTTCGGCGGCTGCCATTATTGCCTGCACGACCTTGGTGTAGCCGGTGCAACGGCACAGGTTGCCGCCGATGGCAAATTTGACCTCTTCTTCGTTGGGGTTGGGTTCCTTCTCCAGAAGACCAACCGCGGCCATGATCAGGCCGGGAGTGCAGAAGCCGCACTGAAGCCCGCCGTACTCGGCGAAGGCCTGCTGCACCGGGTGCAGCGCGTCCCGGGTGGCCAGACCTTCCACGGTCGTGACCTGCGCGTCGTGGGCGCTGTGGGCCAACACGAGACAAGACGTAACGGGCCGCCCATTCATCAGGACGGTACACGCCCCGCAGTCGCCTTCGTCGCATCCCTTCTTGGTGCCCGTCAGCCGCAGCTCGTCGCGCAGCGTATCCAGCAGCGAATAGTAAGGCTCAACCAGGATTTGGCGGGGCTCTCCGTTGACTGTTAACGCCAGTGGTCTCTTCATCCGTTCAAGCTCCCGGTGTAAGTGGGATTTGGGCTAGAATGCGGCCTGTACTGCCAGGCGGCGTTGCATTTCGAATGGTATGGACGCCTCACGCGCCATTTCAACCGCGCGTTCCAACGTGCGCCGGGTTAGCACTCCTACCATCTCTTTCCGGTAGGTTGCCGAGCCGCGAACGTCTGAGATCGGAGTGACCTTATCCTGTGCTTCCTTGGCCGCGGCGGCAATCAACTCCGGCGTTATTTCGTTGCCGCGTAGAACGTCCTCGGCGGTGTAGGCCCTCACGGGGGTCGGGGCAACGGACCCAAGTCCGATCCGGACCTCGCCGCAGACCTTCCCTCCGCCGGTCAGGGATAGGGCGGAAGCGACGCCCACCGTGGCGATGTCCATCGCTCCTCTGGGACTGTGCTTTATGTATAGTGAACCACCGTTGGCGGAAGGTGAAGGCAACCTCAGTTCGGCCAACAACTCACCGGGCGCCAACACCGTCTGGCTGGGGGCGGTGAAGAACTGGTCCAAAGGGACCCAACGTTCACCCTCAGGGCCAACCGCGCGGCATTGGGCGTCGAAGGCCAGAAGCGCGGGAAGAGTGTCACCGGCGGGCGAGGCGTTGCAGATGTTGCCGCCAACGGTCGCGAGATTGCGTACCTGTACTCCGGCAAAAGACGCCGCCGCCGCCGCCAGGGCGGGGTAGTGTTGCCGCACAGCCGGATGCTCTTCGAGCGTCTGCACCGTGGTCAGCGCCCCAAGCCGCAGCCCGTTCCGCCTGCTGAAAGATATCCGGTTTAGCGCCGGGATATGCTGGATGTTGATGACGGAATCGGGGTTCCAATTGCCCATCCGCCAGCGGATGAGAAAGTCGGTGCTTCCGGCCACAAACCGGGCGTTTGGGCCGTGCCGTTGCCACAGGGAAAGGGCTTGACGGAGTGTATGGGCTTCAAGGTACTCGAACCTGGCCATGACGGTTTTCCCCCTGGTCTAGGTCCTGTAGATGGGAGGCATTATGTTGGGCGGGAGTCAAACTGAGTGTAGACAGGCCGCTATTGGGTGTCAACCCGATTTCGCGGCTTCGCGCGGCCCCCGCTGTCTCCCTGGGACGCCGGACTTAACGGCACGCGCTCCCTCCCCTTCGTTCCAGGCTTGACCCGGAAGCCGGAAGTGTTCCCTATCCGAAACCATTCCTACAGCAGATATTCCTGGGTTCCAGCCTTCGCCGGAGCGGCACCGGAGCGGCACCGGAGTGGAGCTAACTGCCCCATGTGATATTATTCGGCAGGATATCTACCGGTGCAGGTAACCAACAGGCTGCCGCCCGGATTCAGAAACATCAGGGAGGAAACTATGACCACCGCCGAACGTCTTGGCAATATGTCACTGGGCGAGGCTATGTTCACACAACGGGCCATTCGCCGCTTCAAGCCCGATTCCATCCCGGACGAAGTGATACGGGACATCATGGAGGCCGCCATTCGCGCCCCGAACGGCGGCAACACCCAGCAATGGCGCTTCATCGTCGTACAGGAAGCCGGGATGCGGCGCAAGCTGGCGGAGTTCTACCACGAGGCATGGTGGGCCAAGCGAAAGGACGCCGGGATCAACGGTCCGGAAGACATACCGCCCGGCAAGAGTCCCATGCGCTCCGCAATGCGGCTGGCCAACGAGATTGGAAACGCGCCGGTAATGGTCCTGATATGCGCCACCGCCAGTGGTTCCGGGGCGGCGGGCTCGGTTATCCCGGCGGCGCAGAACATGCTGCTGGCGGCGCGGGCATTCGGCGTCGGGGGCACCATAACGACGCTGCACCCGGTTGTCACGGAACGGGTGCATGAACTCTTCGGGATTCCGGAGACCGCGCAGGTGGTCTATTGCATACCGATGGGGTATCCGAGAGGTGTCTTCGGCTCCGTGACCCGGAAGCCACTGTCCGAAGTCTGTTCAACCGACCACTGGGGCAACTCGATTTAGCGGCCCATAACCGGGGCTGCCCCGATCAGTTTCTGGAGATGGCCGGCCCCATTCCGCCCGTCTGCTCGTTCACGAGAAAAGATGCGGAATCCCGGCCGTAGGCCGTCTCCAGCTCGGCATCGAACCGTTGACCCCCAAGTCCCCCTATAATTTCATAACGCCGTTCGGTGAATAGGCGTCCCTCGAAGTCCGAATGTTTGACCCGGCGCTCGTCTTCTCCCGCCAGGTACATCTCCACGGCCTGTTCCATAAGGTCGTTGAACTGTTCCGGTCCGATGTGGTTTGCTGAACGCAGGAACACGTACCCCCAGCGGACCCCCATGTGTTCAAGCATGTGACGGCAAAGCTCCTGGCAGTTGGTGTCACCTTAGTGCGCCCCCGGAGTGGTCAGTGGCCAGTGGCCAGTGGTTAGTGGCCCCCGGCTACTGTCCACTGGCGTGGCCTAAATCTCCAATGCCTGCCAGTAACGGCGCCCGTTCATCCGGGCAATCTTCCCGTAGCCCGGCTTCGGCAGGTGGACCGATACCACCGTCGTCCCATCCTGCTCCAACCGCTCCATCAAAGACCTGCGGGTGATCCGGGTCTGCTCTGGATCGATGTCGGCGCGGGACACCCAATCGGTCTCGTGGACTTGGACCGTGTTGTGCAGCACGTCGCCCAAGATCAACCCCCGCTCTCCCTGGGAGGAGATCATGATGCTCATGTGGCCCGGAGTGTGGCCGGGAGTGGGCAGCGTGGTCAGCTCGCTGGTCAACTGATGCTCACCTTCCACTAGCTCCAGGACGCCCAGGTCATCCAGGGGCCACACGCATTCGGCTGCATTGGGGAATCGCGCCTCGATAAGCTCCGGGTCGTGGCAGGCTTCCCAGTCCTTGGCGCTCACGTAATACTGGGCGTTGGGGAATGTGGGAACGTACTGGCCGTCCCGCGATGTCAGGTTCCAGCCGATGTGGTCCCGGTGAGCGTGGGTCATTACCACCATGTCCACATCCTCCGGACGAACTCCATGAGCCGAGAAGTCGTCCAATAGCTCGCCCCAGGGAGTTTCCGGCGTCGGCTTCGGGCCCAGGCCCGTGTCCACGGCGATCGTGCGTCCATCGGAGCGGATCAGGAAACAGGCCAGGTTAAAACGGACGTTGTGGTCTCCGGTGAGGTGGTCGCCGTAGGGTTGCCAGCTATCCGAAGGTATACTGGGGAAGAAATTACAGAGATCGAATTCGAGAATGCCGTCGGACAGGGAAGTTATCTCCACGTTGCCTATGGTGAGCTTGTTGCCGGCCATTTCTGCTCTCCTATTCAGTCTACGGTTTAGGTACGGCGAGCCGCTTATCCGAGACCACTTTGCCTTCTTTCAACACCAGGAGCAAGTTGCCAAGGTTCTCTATGTCGTCCAGCGGGTTTCCTTCCACCGCGATCAAGTCTGCCAGTTTCCCGGCTTCTACAGTACCCAGGTCGGCTCCCCTGCCGCATAGTTGGGCCGCGTTGATCGTCGCAGCCAGCAGAGTTTGCCAGGTGGTGGCGCCGTCCTTGACCCACAGACCCATCTCCAGTAGGGCCGACTCCCTTAGGGGGAACACGTCTGACCCCAAGGCCATTTCATCAGTGGCCAGTGGTTAGTGGTTAGCTGCCCCCGGCTACTGTCCACTGTCCACCGGCTAGCTTGCCCGCCGTTGGACGTACCTCCGTTCGCGGTCTGATCTCGCCTGGGATGGAGTAAGGTGGGTGATTCCAAGCGTGGGCACATACCACGTATCCCGCTCGGCGAATAGTTGCAGGCACTCTTCGTCCATAATGTAGCCGTGTTCGACGCTATGGGCTCCCATGCGGAGCGCGGCCCTTACGGCGTCCGGGTTGGTCGCGTGGGCCATCACCTTGTAGTCTCGCTGTTTGCAAAGGGCGAATGTCGCCTCCAACTCCTCTCGAAGCAGGAACGTGTGAGTGTGCCGGTCCCAGAAAGGCCCCATCACACCGCCGGAAAGGTTCAGCTTGATGTGGTCTACACCATTTTTGATCTGCTCGCGGATGGCGTGTACGAACCCGTACGGCCCGTCGCACTCCCTGGCATGGCCCGAAGTGAGAAAGTGCCCGCCGGTAGTGGTGAGGAAATTGCCGCAGGCGAACACTCGCGGGCCGGGTATATGACCGGCGGCAAAAGTGTCCCGCCATGCCACGTCCATGAAATGGGAGGCGCCGCCGCATCGGACTCCGGTCACCCCGGCTTCGGTCAACCCCTCCGATAGCTCCTGGCCGAAGCGGGCCGTCTGCTGGGCTACCGTGAGGGCGGGATGGGTGACGTACTCCGGATGGATGTGAACGTCCCAGAGTCCGGGAAGCAGGTAAGCGCCGTCCAGGTCTATGACTTGACCGGCAGCGGTGTCGGCTGGACCGTCGCCCCGGGTGATTTGGACTATCCTCCCATCTTCAACCACCACGCTTGCCCCTGAGACTGGCTTCGGCTCCACGCAGTCGATCAGGTTCGCGTTGGTCAACACCAAGCGCATTACCGAGGCCACTTCCCGCTCGCGCCGAGTCCCCCATCACGGCCCGTCCGCGATACGGGAGCGTTCAAAACCCTAGCCGGTGACATTCACGCACCTGGCGGGGTCAGATTCGCTCAAGACCTGCGGCCTGTGTCCGGTGTGAATGTAGTCGGCCATAAGCTTGCCAGCCATCGGCCCGCGTCCGAATCCCGACGAAGCCAGTCCGCTCACGATGTACAGTCCCTCCGGGCCGGGGGCCTTCCCGATGACCGGCTTCCCGTCCAAGGAAAAGGGCATGAGTCCGGCCCATGTCCTCTCGATCGGCAGGTTTCTCACCAGCGGCAGCACCTCCGCGGCGTGGCCCCGGTTTGCCTCGATACCCGTGGCGTCGGGCGTCTTGTTGTAGCCTGCCGTCTGCCGGTCCCCACCGAAGATAATCTCGCCGCCGGCGGTCTGTCGTCCGTACAAATGCCGTGTAATGCGGGTATCTCCCGCGTGAGTGAGTTCAGGGGGTGTTCCGGGCAGTGGCTCCGGCTGAAAGCTCCAATCGAAGGTGGACTCGGCAGAGGACAGTGTCGCGAAGACCCGTGGCGGCATGGCCGCGGTCGCCCACATCTGGCCGCGCACCGGCACTATGGGTATCTCCAAGCCGAGCATCGACCCCAACGGCGCGCACCACGCTCCCGCGGCAAGCACCAGGGTTTGCGCCCGGTGCTCCTCCCCGGGTGTCACTACACGGTATGACCTGTCCTGGAGGTGTTCAATGCCGGTCACTTCCCGGCCGGTCAATATGTGGGAGCCAAATTCCTGCGCGGCGCTGGCGAGACTCCGAGTTGCCTTCACAGGATTGGCTTGGGCCCGCAATGGCGAGTACATATAGCCTGGCAGACTGGAATTGAGTCCGGGTTCGATGCCCCGCGCTTCCCTGGGGGTAAGCAACTCCACCTGGTACCCCTGGGACCTTTGAGCGAGCACCCGGTCCCGGATGAACTCGTACTGTGCCTCGTTTTGTATCGCTTGAAGCGCGCCCGAGGAGCGAAACTCGATCTCGTATCCAAGGTCGAGCTGCATCGACTTGAAGATCTCCAGGCTTCCCATGGTCAAGTGCGCCTGGAGGTCCGGAATCGCTCCCCAACCGATGGCTCCGACAGCGCCCGCGTTGGCTCCCGATGCCTCGGATGCGATGTCCCCCCGCTCCAGCAGAGTTACATCGCGCCCCAGGGCTGCCAGGTGGTATGCGGTGGACGTGCCGGCAATTCCGCCGCCTATGATTAGGACTTCTGATTCAGACACGCTCTCCCCCCGGAATCCCGGTTACTATACGCCCAGGGCTGCTCGGGGGCAACGCTGATTTTGGCCGGGGTCAAATGGTCCGAGCGGAGGGCGGGGGTGCCCCTCATCCCAACCTCCCTTTCGCGGGGAGAGGGGCTATTTCCCATCTCCTTCTGGGCTAGGGCTAGGGCGAGGGGCCATGTGGTTAGTTCCGGTGGAACGGACTCAGGCAGCAGTGGCTATTGGGCCGAGGCAAGCTCTGTGGTGTCTTTGACCTGGATATTGGAGACCAGGACTACCAGCTCATCCAGCCTGCGTATCTCGAATTCCAGGAAGTCGTCGTCCACAACCAGGTAGCGGGACACGACGTCCCAGATTTCGCGCTTCATCGCGGCCATTTTGTCGATGGGAAGGTCGAGACGGTCCTGAATCAGGACCACGCTTAACCTCTGCCGCGCCGTATCCTTGCTCCGCTCTTGGTCATCTTCGGATTCGAGCTGGCTAAGCAACCATCGCAATAGATCAAGCATGAGAATAGGCCCTCCGGTCTAGTCCAAGGATCTCTTTGATCTTGCTAACCATTCCCGTTTTCCGGTCCAGCTCCACGAATTGGACCTCTTCTCCGTCCACACGTGCGGCGATTCTCAGGAACGCAGCCCCCGAAGGCGCTTTAGTGTCGTGCACCACCGGCACACCCCGGTTCGCCGCCGTGATGGTCCTGTCATCCGCAGGCACCAAGCCGAGCACCTCAACCGACAACAACTCCACGATGTCGTCCTTGTCCATCATGTTCCCCTGCTTGACCATGCCGGGGTGGATGCGGTTGATGATCAGACGGGGCCGGTCGACTTCTGATGCTTCCAGAAGCCCGATCACGCGGTCTGCGTCGCGGATGGCCGCGACTTCCGGGGTCGTGACCAGTATGGCTTCTGTGGCCGCGCCGACGGCGTTTTTGAACCCCTGTTCGATGCCGGCCGGACAGTCCATCAGCACGTAGTCGAACTCTTTCTCCAGCGCGGCGCAGAGTTCCCTCAGTTGGTCCGGGTTGATGCAGTCCTTGTCCCTGGTCTGCGCCGCGGGAATCAGGTAAAGCTCATGCCCGTGTTTGTCGCGGATCATGGCCTTGTGCGGTTCGCACTTGCCCTCTAGGATGTTCACCAGGTCGTAAACGATCCGGTTCTCCAGCCCCATGATCACATCCAGGTTGCGAAGCCCGATATCCGTGTCGATGACAACAACCTTGTTGCCTCGCATTGCCAGCGCGGAGCCGATATTGGCCGTCGCCGTGGTCTTGCCGACCCCGCCCTTTCCCGAAGTAATTACGATAGTCCTACCCGTCATGTGGTTCCCCTTTACCATAGTTTGCTAACCTGCCCACGAACGGGGCCAGCTGAATGGACTTGCGCTGGACGTAAGCGATCATTGGCCCGGTACCCGGCCTCTTGGGCCTTTGGCCCGCTTGCTCTGACGTCCCCGCATGAGGCCCGATCTGGATGCGCGGCGAGTCCAGGTTCAGCGCCACGATGGTCGACCTGGTGTTGCCTTTGGACCCCGCATGGGCGAATCCTCGGAGTTGGCCGAACACCACGATGTCGCCCTCTGCGACTATCTCCGCACCGGGGTTGACGTCGCCCAGGATGACGACGTCTCCTTCGTGTCGAATGCTCTCTCCCGACCTGCAAGTGGCCTTGACCAGAAGCGCAGTGTCCCGCCGTGTGTCTGTCCCGTCGGCCCGTTTTCCCTGGCGCTGGTCCCTGGACGCGGCGCGTACTGGCTGTGCCGGCATCACCGGCGGTTGAGGTGCGGGGGACATCCGGTACTCGGGTGTGATTCGGTGGGAGACACTGTTCGAAGGTGCGGATAGCTGGGGGCCCAGTAGGTCCATCGTGTCCTGGCTTTGAGAACTCAGACTTTCCGGCAAACAGGAAAAGCGGACTACCTTGAGCCCGGACTGCCGTTCGATAATCCCCTTTAACTCGGTAAGCTGCTCCTGAGCGGCGACTCGCCGCCCCACGTTAACCGTGATGCTCCCGCCGGACCACAGGTTTGCGTGCTCCGCCAGATAATCCCGCAGGCCGCGGGTAACCTCATCGAAGGGGGCCACGTCGTCGATCAAAAAGTCGACATTGGTGCCCCGGCCCGAGACTTGTACCAGCTCGCTTTTGAGCATGAGATCTTCCCCATCCGGCTTGTTGACTATTTCCAAAGGTCCCGTCCGATGCACCGGTCGCCCCGGCCACCATTCGAGGTTATGTAATGTGGTTTATAGCAACTGGCCTCTCGGAAAAGCAAGATATTTTGACAACAGGTTAAAATCAATTTAGGCGTTTGTTCAAGCTTGTACCCAAGCTTCAGGCGCAGCTTCAGGCGGTTGGCCAAAATGTGGGGCAAGAGGACGGGGCGTGGAAGCAGTAAAATTGTGGCTGCTACCGAGGGCTAGGGTGGGTAGCAGCCTTCGACGTCAAGGGACTTCCAACGGGCCGGACTGAAAGGGGCTGGACTGAAGGTTTCGGGCCAACCTACTGACCAATGATGTTTAGCAGGGCTTGACGCTTGTCTTCGCGCACGGCCTTCAGGCCCCGCTGCAACGCCGCCGGTACGTCTGCCGGGTCCTCCACCCGCTCGCTGTATCCCCCCGCCGCCTGGCAGATTAGCTCGTATTGGAAGGACTGGGACAGGGTGCTGACCGCAAAGTTGTTGGTCTGGACTGCGTGCCCATCGGCGTAAGTGTTCCTGGTGGCGCTCTGAACGGCGTTCCAGATACCGTTGTTCCAAACTATCGTCAGCACTGGCAAGTCCTGTGACTCGGACACAATATGACCGGAAGTCCCGGAACCGAAGATGTAGGAACCGTCGCCAACGCAGCAAATTATCGTCTTCTCAGGCGCGGCCAGCTTCGCGCCCAATGACGCGCCGATGGCCCAACCCAGGCCGCCGGACGCTGGGACGCTGAAGAAGGTTGCGGGCCTGGTGATATCAATCTGGGCCGCGTCGATGCCGAGTTCGTTCAGGACGACCGTGTCATCGTCCAGCATTTCCGATAGGCACTTGGTGAACCACGCCTTGTTGATGGGACGCTGGCCGCTAGCCGCTTCGGCCTGACGCCGCACCATGTCCCGGCGTTCCGCCGACCGGGCGGCCCAATGGTCTGCCCTGTCACTGGCGGCGGAACTGTCTGGTCCGGCTTCCCTGATCTCGTTGACTAGCGCCTGGAGTATCAACCGTGGGCTCCCGGATAGGTTCAGATCGACCTGGAAACCCCGGACGGGGTAGGCGGAGAAGAGAGGGTCCTCCCCGATGCCGATCACCGTCGCACCGGCGGCTGGCGCGTGGCGCTTGGGAGTCCAGGGCACGTCCGCTTCCAGGACTGCGACAACGTCGGCATTGCCCAGTGCCGAGCCGATATCTGACCCTGCGTATAGTGGGTGGTTCTTGGGAAAGTTGGAGTACAGCGCGCCGGACTCAAACACTGGCATTCCCAGCAGTTCGGCTAACTCCACCAGCGGTGCAACGGCCCTGGGGTCCTTTCCCGCCCCGCGAGTCACCAGCAACGGGCTGTGCGCTCCCGCCAGCAACCGGGCTGCTCGCGATATGAAATCCGGTGAGGGAAGACGGTCTCCCGGGTGTTGCTGGCGGGACTCGGTCTGGTAGTCGATTCCCGGTACCTCCTCGGCCAGCACCTCCCGGGGCAAAGTCAGGTACACGGGACCGGGCGGTGTGGACTCGGCGATGGCAAAGGCCCGGTCAACCACTCCTTCCAGGTCAGCGCCGTGCCGAAGTTCGTAGTCCCACTTCACCCACTCGCGGACCATCGAAGCCTGGTCGAAGGACTCCTGTGCCCAGTGGATGCTGCCGTCGCGGGAGCCCCGCGCGTCTCCTTCGGTGATGGGCGTGCGCCCGGCGCTGAAGAGCATGGGTACGTTGGCGCGGGCCGCGTTGACAATTCCACCGATGGCGTTGGCTGTGCCCGGTACCGTATGCACCATCACCACCTGGGGCCGGCCGGTAATCATGGTGTAACCATGGGCCATGCTCACGGCGGTTACCTCGTGGGGAACAGGGATGGGGCGAGGTAAGGGCTGCTCCTGGCTCAACCGCTTGGCGTAGGCTTCGATAATGGGGGCAAAGTCCGTGCCGGCGTTACCGAAGAAGTAATCAATTCCACGGGCTGCCAGTAGCTCGAGGTAAGCCTCGGCCACGCTTTCCACCTGGGCGTGGTTATACATTCGATCGTCCTTTCAGTTTGGGATTGCGTATGAGTCGGTGGCCAAGAGAGTGAAACAATGCGCCGTTTATCGTAGATGGGGCAACACCCTCTCGTTGATTACCTTCAGGCAATTCAATTGCAGCTCTTTCGGTATCCGCCGGCCAAAATTGATCTCGTAGACTATCTGGACGAGCCCCAGGTCTTCGATCAATTGGCTGAGCCGGTCTACAACCGCCTCGGGGGTACCGAACACCACCTTGTCCCGGAGCCAATCGTCATAGGTCATGCCGCCGATGCGCTCCGCCTGGGTATGCCAATCTCCTGTCGTGCCCGCCCGGTCGGCGCTGCCTGCGACCCTGGTGCTCAACCCCTGCATCGAGGTAACCGTGCTCTCCATCGGCTCGTCGTAGGCCCGTTGCGCTGTCTCGGCAACGTAGATGGGTATCCGCGCAGTCCTACCTCCCCGTTTCCGGGGTGCCCCGCCTCTTTCCAAGCCTGTCTGTAGTCCTGGATACAGGGTGCAAGTTCGTCCAGAGAGAAGACTCTGGAAGGGTTGATGAAGATAGGGTATCCCATGCGCCCGATGATGGGGAAGGTCTCCGCGGACGTGACTCCGATCCGGATGGGTGGGTGCGGGCTCTGCAAGGGCTTGGGTCTGACCTTTAGCTCGTGACAGTTGTAGTGCTCCCCTTCGTATGAGAACTGCTCCGTTGTCCAGGCCTGTAGGATGATCTCCAGGTACTCCTCGAAACGGGTCCTGCTCTCGGGAAACGGCGAGTTGAAAGCGTCGTGGTGGTCGGGGAAAGTGCCGCGTCCGATCCCGAAGTCCAGCCTGCCTTGGCTGATGTGGTCCAAAGTGGCTACTTCCTCGGCAACCCTTATCGGGTTGCTCAAGGGCAGCAGGACAACTCCGAAGCCGATCCGGATTCGCTGGGTCCGGGCCGCCACGGCGGTGGCCACGGTGATAGGCGCGGAGAGGACGCTGAACGTGGAGAAGTGGTATTCAGCGAGCCAGACCGAGTCGACGCCCATTGATTCCGCGGCGTCAACCAGAGAGAACCCCTCGGTGAATGTTTCCTGGTCAGGAGTGCCTTCGGGGGCCGTGAACTCCAAGAACAGTCCGAAATATCCATTAGTCCTCCTTGGATCGGCGCTGGCGCCTGCGCTGGAGCCTGGATTCGCAATCACCGCCCCGGTTCCGGGTCAGTGGACCTCCATGACCAGCTTTCCAAACACACCGCGGTTCGCCAGAAGTTCCTGCACCCGTACCGATTCGGTCCAGGGAAACACTTCCTGTACGATGGTGCGGAGCTTCCCCTCTTCGAACCAGGACTTCATCTGCGACCAACCGAGCTGGTCCGCGTCCTCCTGCGCCTCGTTGAACACGCCCATTGCCCGGACCCATTGGCCCTTCGCTTCCAGGCTGCGCTCCACGTATTCAGACCTGGGGCCGCTGTGTCCTCCCAGGGTCACGACCCTGCCGCCTTCGGCCAACGCGGCCAGTGTCGAATCGAATATCGCGCCTCCTACGGTGTCCAGGACCATGTCTACCCCACGGCCGTCCGTCAGGCGGAGCAGTTCAGCGGTCACGTCCTGGGCCGAATAGTTGACCCCGGCCTCCGCGCCCAACTCCAGTCCTCGGCTCACGCGCTCATCAGAACCGGCGCTGGTGAGGACCCGTGCTCCAAGGGCATTGGCGATTTGGATGCCCGCCATACCGACTCCGCTGCCCGCCGCGTGGACCAACGCCGTCTCTCCGGCCTTTAGCCCGGCCATCTGAAACGCATACCACGCCGTGAAAAAGACACAGGGCAGGGATGCCGCGTCCGTAACGGGCATGCCTTCAGGCTTGCGGTAGGAGAGGACGGAGCTTGCCGTGCAATATTCGGCGTATGTGCCCCTTACCAGGCCCATTACCTCGTCCCCGGGCTGCCAATTGGTCACACCGGAACCTGCCGATTCCACTACACCGGCCACGTCTAGACCGGGGATTCTGGGAGGCTCTTGCTCGCCTTCGCCGGCGGTCCTTCTACGATTCAGGTCGGCCCGGTTGATGCCGATCGCCTGCGTCCTGATCAGCACTTCGCCGGGACCGGGAGAGGGCTGGGGGACATCCTCCATCCTCAACTCATCGCCTTGTTCCGTGAAATGGACTCTTATAGCCTTCAACTTACCCTCTCATGCGTACGTGTCCAGCGGATGGCACATGCGCGGCCCAACTCCGGCGCCCATTGTCGGCCCGCAAAAGGCCGCAATTATGTGGTAGACCCGCCGTACCAGGCCAGGCATTCGGCGGGTCTTGGTCTCTGATGGCTCCCCGCGAACGGCGCCGCGGGTGAACGCCGGGGTAATATGGTAGCAACGAATTCCCGAAGCGGGGCCTAATCGTCGGCTACGCCAGCGGGCTCTTCCAGCTTCCCCGGGAAATTACCCTCGAAAAGACCCTTGCCCTCTTTGCGGTCCCACTGGGCGCTGGGTAGCTCGTAGTAGACTTCGATCTCATTGTCGTCCGGGTCGAGAAGGTAGACACCCATAGACAGGCCGTGGTCGCCTATGCGCTGGATCCGGACGTCGTTCTCCTTGAGACGGCCGTAGAGCTCCTGTAGGTCCTCCATGCTCTCCATCTGCCAAGCCATATGGGCCTGTCCGATCTTGGAGTGGTCGGGACCCTCGGCTTCCATCCCGATGGCGCGGATGGCCAGTTCGTGGGACTTCTCGGTATTGGCAGACATGAAGACGGTGCCCCCGGCGGTCCGCTCCATTATGGTCAGGCCCATCACCCGGGTGTAGAAGTCCAGCGACCGGTCCATGTCCCGTACCCGCATAACCACGTGCCCCAGACTCTTCGGTGTGTAACCCATGATCCTACCTCCGTAATTTTGCGAGTCTTGAGTTTAATCTTCCAGGTCCAGAAAGTCTCGCACTTTCTGTTTGAAAGGCTCCTTGTCGTAATTGGTGTATAGCGATATCGAGTTGCGTACCGGATTCCCGCCGAACATTCTCTCGTAGAGTACCTGTCGGCCGCTGAAAGCGCTGCACGACGCATCCCACGCCAGGTGGAACAGCTTGGACCGTTCACGGGCCGTGGCGGTGTCCGTGGCCATGTATTGGTTCACCTCGGCGGCTATGGGAGTATCGAAGTCGGCTTCGGCGGGGAGGGCCATCAGGCTGCTGGTGCCGAGCATCTGGATGATCTCTACCATTCTGGGGTAGACCGTACGGCCGAAAAGGGTGCGGCCCGCCCGGATGGAAGCGATGGCGGGGCACATCACACCCCACTGGTTCAGAGCGGCGTCTGCCTCGGCGGCTCGGAGGCACGACTTGAGCATGTCCCGCTGAGTGATTAGCTCCGCCACCTGCTCCTGGACATGGGCAATTGTCCCCGAACCCAGGGTATCAACGATCAGATCGGCCAACCCAAGCATGAATTCAGCTTTGGCCACGCAGCGGGTCAGCACCTGGTGTCCCGTGTGGGCGTCGGACTGAGTGCCGGCGGCATAGCCGTTGCAAAGCTCCACGTTGCCCAGCAGGAACACCCGCTCCCAGGGGACGAACACATTGTCGAAGAACACTACGGAGTCCATCTCTTCGAAGCGCGACCCCAGGGGATGATTGAAATGGGAGCGGCCCAGGTCGAAGCTCTCCCGGCAAAGGAACTTCACTCCCGGAGTGTCGCAAGGGATCGAGAAAGAGAAGGACTGGCGTCCGTCGTTGCCGTCCAGCCGGTGGGCGGCGACAGGGTAGATGGCGATCTCGTCCGAAATAGGGCCAAGCGTTGCCAGCACCCTGCTTCCCCTGACGACTATGCCGCTGTCCGTTTCTTTGATAAGCGTCAACGCCACCTCTTCGCTCAGAGTATCGGCGGCGTTGGGCGTGCGGCGGCGCTGCAAATTGACCAGGGCATGAGTCAGCGCGACGTCGTTCTCGCGGAGGAACTCGTGATAATTGATCACATTGCGCTCGAATTCAGGGCGGTCCTGGGCGAAATACCCTGCCGCGCCCGCCCATGCCGAGAAAATGACGTTCAAGAAGTCGGGCGAGCGGCCCATCATCCCGCAACTGGCCCAGGCCCATTTCGTCATCATGTTGCGGCGGCGTACCAGGTCTTCCACCGTCTTGGGGACCAGGTAGGAGAGACCGACCGGGCCGCCGGTGGACGGGGAGGCGAAGGTCATCTCCTCCCTTAGGTCCGGGTCATGCTGCATGTCATACAGCGCGGCTACCGACTTCACTCCGCCGCGGAGCGCCGGATGAGTGGTGACGTCTTCAACCCGCTCACCGTCAATCCACACCTCGCGGGGGTGGTCCCGGAGCCCTTTGATGTATTCCTCTCCAGTGCGTGCTGGCATCGATCTTCACCTCGACGAAATGAGTACGCCGATGGCTGTCGTTATGTAATCGACCTAGCCTCCTTTACTTGAACGCGGGCATTACCTCTTCCGTCAGCAGCTTCAGGCTGCGTTGCACTGCTTCCTTGGGCAGGAACCCGCCCGGGTTCAGCTCGGCGGTGATGCCGGTGATACCCAGCATCTCCTTGAACTGGTTCAACCGGTCAATCACCCGCTCCGGGCTTCCGAAGACCACCCGCGTCTCCAGCAAGTCCTCATAGGTGGCGTTGGCCAACCGCTCGTAGCGGGCTTGTCTCCGCTCGGTACGTTCAACGCCTTCCCTTCCTTGGGAATACTCGAACAGCTCCCGTTGACGCTTGTAGAACGCCTCGATGCTCTCCTTCGGTTCCTCGATGGCTTCGGAGTCGTTGGGAGCAATGTACATGGGAAAGCGGACGTTGATGTCACCCGCGTCGCCCGGATGCCCCGCGGCCTTCCACTCTTCCCGGTACTCCTGCAGGTTGGTCTTCAGGTCTTCCACGTCCATGGCCCGCAGCCCCAGGAAAATCGGGTAACCCAGCCTGCCGATGCGCCCGAAGCTGTCCTCGCTGCTGGCTGCGATACGGATCTTCGGGTGAGGCTTCTGGTACGGCAGGGGCGACACGGTCGCATTGGTGATGCGGTTGTACTTGCCTTCATAGGAGAAGGTCTCGCCCGACCATGCTTGCTGGATTATGTCCAACGCCTCTTGGAAGCGCTCTTTGCTCTCGCCGTAGTCGATGCCCATAATGTCGTAGGCGCGGACATTTCCGCTGCGGCCAACCCCGAACTCGAACCGGCCTTCGCTGATCTGGTCGACGGTGGCTGCTTCCTCGGCAATCCGAAGGGGATGGATCAAGGGCAATACCTGGACGGCCATCCCGACCCTCAGCCGCTTGGTGCGCGTTGCGATGGAGCTGGCGACGACTATTGGCGCGGCCAGCACCGAGCGTCCCGGCGTAAAATGCGCCTCCCCCAGCCAGACTGTGTCCAGTCCCAGTTCTTCCGCCAGGTCAATCTCCTCCATCGCCTCCCTGAATGCGGCTTGGTGGGATTCGGCCCGGCCCATGGTAAAGTCAGCATTGATTCCGAAGTCCATTTTTCCACCTCGTTGACATCCCTTCGTATCTGGTCCGAAAGCGGCCCGCGCCGTGGGATTTGGAGGGATATTTTCCTGTATGTCCTATCTATACCCAACAGTATAGTATTCCCTGGGCGAGGTCAATAGTCCTGTGGCATATCGGTGCTATGGAGTTAAAATATGACGTATCTCGTCGCACTTTGGCCAAGAAGGCCGAGATTGACAGGCGTGAGGCGGTCTGGTGTATATTGCCTGTAACCCCGAAGGTACAAGACCGGCGATAGCCGGTACGGAAGGGGCAATTTACCCGAAATCTACACAAGGAGGCTACGGTGATGGCAGGAAATTACAGCATTCTCGTAGGGACCACCGGCGCCGGACTATTCCACAGCCCCGATTCTGGGGATAACTGGAGCCGGATCGGCAGCCCGATCCCAAGTGAATCACAGATCCGGGCATTGGCGGTGGACCCTCAGAGCCCCAACGTAGTTTATGCGGGTTCCAATAACGGCATCTACCGCACCGAAGACGCAGGAAGTAGCTGGGCCAAGCTGGACTCCCCTATGGAAGGTCTCAACATTTGGTCCATCGCCATAGATCCTGGCGATTCCAAGACCATATTCGCGGGCACCAGCCCTCCTTTCCTGTTCCGCTCCCAGGACGGAGGCAAGAGCTGGGAAAAACTGTCGGCAGCCATAGCCCAGGAATGTGCCATTGGGTCTCCCCGGGTAACTGCGATGCTGGTGGACCCCGTGGACCGGGGTACCGTGCTGGCAGGTGTGGAGATCGACGGGGTTTACCGCAGCCGGGACGGCGGAGACACATGGGCCCACGTCGACTCCGGGATCACCAACCCGGACATCCACGGCATGGCGTTCAGTATCGGTGAACAGAAGACCGTGTTGGTGAGCACTCCGCGAGAGATCTTCGCCAGCCGGGACGATGCCGAGACCTTCCAGTCACTGGCGGTAACCGCTTCATTCCCGATGCCCTACTGCCGTTGGGTGGCGGTCAAGGCCGACGACCCGCGGGTGATGTTTGCCGCCAACGGCGACGCCGCCATTGGCAACACCGGCACGATTCAACGTTCCACGGATGGCGGTCAGACCTGGGAGACCCGCCCCTTGCCTGTGGAGCCCAACTCGCCGGTGTGGAACTTCGCGACCCATCCCGCCGATCCTGACCTGGTCCTGGCCAACAGCGTCTACGGGGAACTGTACCGCAGCCCCGACGGCGGCGAGAACTGGGAGAAGATCAAGAAGGAATTCACCGAGGTCCGCGCCCTGGCCTGGACCCCCAACTGACCCCAATCAGGCGATTAACAGGGGCGGGCTGGACGCCCGCCCCATACGCATCAAGCTAAGCCTCGCTCAGGTCAGGAAACGCGGTAAACGGTCCACCGGTCTTTCCGCGAAGGCGGGTGAGGCATCTCTGTCTGAATCAGGATTAACAGGATGAATTGGCGCTATCCTGAAGTCCGGCAAATCCTGATTCGGACAATAAAGACCAAACAAACGGAGGGAGACCGGTATATGGGGGAGAAGCCGCAGAACGTTCTGGACCCCCGCGCCGCGGGAGGCAAACGCTTGCTGAGCAAGACTGCCGTAGTCACCGGGTCGGGCCAGGGTCATGGGCGCGCCACGGCGAGACGGTTCGTCGAAGAGGGAGCGTCGGTGATGATCGTGGACCGGCACCAACCTGGCGCGGAAAGGGTGCGGGACGAGCTCCGGGCTTACGGAGGCGAGGCCGAGATGTTCATAGGGGACATCTCAAGCCACGAGACCGCCACCTCGCTGATGGATGCCGCCAAGGAACGCTTCGGCAGAATCGACATCCTGGTCAACAACGTGGGCGGGGCGTTCCAGCTTCCCGGCAGCGGCGCAATGGGCTGGGAGAAGACTCCCGAGGACCTGGTTGGCAACATCCAGAACAACCTGTTCACCTGCCTGTGGTGCTGCTGGGCCGTGGCGCCGATCATGATCGAACAGAGGTCAGGATCAATCGTAAACTTCGGTTCCCACGCCGTCCGGGGAATGGGCCGGTTGGGGTACGCCGCCGCCAAGGGCGGCGTCTGGGCGATTACTACCAGCCTGGCCCTGGAGCTTGCGCCCTACAACGTGCGGATAAACCTGGTCGTGCCACATTCGAGCACCCGCCCGGAAGGCGACACCCTGGTCACCCGCATACCAGGTGAAACACCCCCTGCTGGCGGACGCGGCCCCGCCCCCGTAAGCTCCGGCAATCTGACTCCGATACCGCTTAACCGTCCCGGCACACCGGAGGAAGTTGCCGCCGCGGTGACCTTCCTCGCTTCCGACGATTCATCCTTCACCACCGGCGAGTCCATCTGCGTGGGCGGCGGCGCGTTCTGCCGGTTATAGTAAGGGCGGCTGCCAGAATAACGGTGGCTCCCAACCCCACATTTCCCGCGCCGTCTCCGCCACCAGTTCGATCTTGCGCCATTGCTGCTCTTCCGTGAGCAGGTTGCCGGCGGCGGTGGAGGCGAAGCCGCATTGGGGGCTAAGGGCGAGGTAGTCCTCCGGCACGTACCGGCAAGCCTCATCCAGCCGGTCCAGCAACAGCTCTTGAGACTCCAACTTGGGGTCCTTGCTGCTGACCAAGCCCAGGCACACCACCTTACCCCTGGGGACGAATCTCAGGGGTTCGAAAGTCCCCGCCCGGTCCGTGTCGTACTCCAATAGAAACCTGTCTACGTTCAGGGTGCCGAATAGTTTTTCGGCTATAGCATCGTAGCCTCCCTCTGCGTACCACTTGCTCTCGTTGTTGCCCCGGCAGATGTGAATAGCAACGGTCGCTCCCGTTCCTCGGGCCGCCTCCGCGCACATATTGTCGGCGGCAATTGCCTGGTCGAACATCTCGTCCGGGTCTTCGCCCATGTCCTCCAGGTGCTTACGCCACCTCGGGTCCACGTAATAGCTGTACCTGGGGGCGTCTATCTGGATGTAGGGGACGCCCTCTTCGGCCAGGGCGGCTATCTCGGATTTGATGATTTCTGCTATTTCCCAGAGAAGGTCAGATCGGGTCGGGTAATACTGGTCCGTAACGCCTGGTTGGTAGCTGATGGCCGGAAACTGGCTGGGGCTGGGCACCGTAATTTTGTATCGTCCGGGCACGTGCTGCCGCATGAATGTGGACTGATGCTCCGTCAAGCGCCGCACCTGCTTTAGCTTTCCGCCTACCACCTGCCTGGTCCCCTGCTCGTGAGGTTCGCCGCCGGGACCCTGCCACACCCGCACCACGGCAGGTTGGCCGGTCTCCACGTACCCCTCGACAGCCTCTATCAAATCGTTCTGGAATCCGGTGCGCCTGAACTCACCGTCTGTGAAGATGTCTACGTCGGCGCGGCCCTGGTGTCGTAGGGAATCGACTATGGCCCGGTCCTCGACTTCCCGCAATTGCTCCTGGTCGAGCCTTCCCTGTTGAAAGGCGGCCCTGGCCTCTTTAAGCTCCGGGGGCCGCAGCAGGCTGCCCACGTGGTCGGCTCGGTAGAGCTCCGGCATTGCTTTTCCTCCTCAAGACGGCTAACGCTAAAAGAATATGTTCTTGCCGTAAGGATGTGTCAAGACTGGCAATTGTCTGAACTGTGATTTATGGGGTTAGATGATGCTCATGATTTCTCCAATCATGTAAATCCCCGAATCAGGAAAATCACAGTTCAGACAAATCCTGTTGACACCCTCCAAGCCGTCCCATACCATCGCCCCATAATCACGGATCGCAAGAGACTGGGCGCACCGGAGGAGAGGCTATCCATGAAGGCGTCTTACTTTGCATGTATGGGATACGCGGACCGGCACGAATTCCCCCCCAACTGGCCTGTGCCCTCGGCATTCCAGGACACCGGGACAGCGATGCGCAGCTACGACGAAGGCATCGCCGAGGCGGAGTTGGCTGAAGACGTGGGGTTCGACTGGGTCAGTCTCTCGGAACACCACTACTCCGGAAACCGTATGACGCCGAACCCGGCAGTCATGGCCGCTGCCGTGGCCCAACGGTGCCGCCGGGTCAAGATCGCCCTGCTCGGCCAACTGCTGCCGATCATCAATCCGGTACGCGCCGCCGAGGAAGTCGGGATGCTGGACAACCTCACCGGCGGCCGGCTCGTTGTGGCGTTTATGCGGGGCATTCTCAGCGAGGACCAGGTATACGACCTCAATCCCGTGGAGGGTCGCGACAGGCTCACCGAAGGTATGGACTTGGTAATCAAGGCATTGACCGAGCCCCAGCCCTTTTCCTGGGAGGGGCGCTACTACCGGTACCGGACCGTCTCCGTGTGGCCCAGGCCAGTGCAACAACCGCTTCCTCCGATGATCGTGGCCACCCGGAGCGAAGACGCGCTGCGGTACGCCGCCAACAACCGGCTGGGTGTGGGAGTCTCCTACGATTCGGTCGAAGATACCGCCAGGGTCTCCGCCAGGTACACCCAGCTATGCCGTGACGCCGGATGGGAGCCTGGACCTGACCAAATCGTATACCGGGGAGGCATCTGCCTTGGTGAAACCGACCGGGAAGCGCAAGCGTTCATGGATGACCTGGAATCCCGGGGAGTGCAACGCGGGGTTGCGGTAGGACCCACCCTGACTAGGGCGGTACAATCCGCAAGGGCCGGGGAGGCATTTGACGGAAACAGAGTTTTCGCCGCCGGGGCAAATACCACCGCGGGCCGCGGCCTCAGGGGTATGGTGGGCTTCGTCGGTAGTCCCGGCACCGTGGTGGCGCGGCTGAAGGCTTTCCGCGAGCAGGCGGGCGTGGGAGTCGTTGATCTCGCTTTTCAACAACCTGGGATCAGCCACGATTATGTAATGAAAGAGATCGAGCTCTTCGGACGGGAAGTGCTCCCGCGTATCAAGGAGTTCTAGGCGCCAAATACTAACCAATAGTCCGGGAGGGATGATGGCTGAATTCAATACCGGGAACGTACAAGCCAACGGCATCGATTTCCATTACCTGGAGATGGGCCAGGGGCCCCTAGCATTATGTTTTCACGGGTTTCCCGACCACGCCTACTCGTTCCGCCGCCTCCTGCCCGGCCTGGCCGAGGCAGGGTTCCGGGCGGTCGCGCCGTTCATGCGGGGCTATGCTCCGACCCAGGCGCCCAAGGACGGGAAATACCAGGCAGTCTTGATGTGCCGGGACGTGCTGGCAATCATCGACGCCCTGGGGGCTGAGAACGCCTACTTGATCGGCAACGACTGGGGGGCCGGGGCGGTAATCGGCGCAACGGTACTGGCGCCCGAGAAGGTAAACAAGCTCGTGGTGATTGCCTCGGGCCGGGCCGGCCGGGAACTTCAGAGGACCTACCTGCACCTTAGAGGGACCTGGCACGGCTACTTCTTCCAAATGCCCTTCGCCGAAGAGGTGGTGGCCCATAACGACTACCAATTCGTTGAGGACTGGTGGCGCGACGCTTCCCCCGAGTGGGACATCCCGGCGACGGCCCTGGAGAGCATCCGGGAAACCTTCCGCAAGCCGGGAGTAGTCCATGCTGCCCTGAGCTACTACCGGGCCAGGTACCGCCCGGAGCTTCAGGACCCTTCAGCCAGTGAAGACGAAAAGCGGGTTGCAGCCGGACCTGTGACCGTGCCCACTTTGGCTCTCCACGGCACGCGGGACCGTCCCAAGCGGCTGGAGGGCTTCGAAAGCGAAAACATGGACCGGTATTTCACGGGTGGGCTGGAGAAAGTCATCATTCCCGGCACGGGCCACTTCATGCACCAGGAGAAGCCGGAGGAAGTCAATCCGCTGATCGTGGACTTTCTGAAGCGTTAGGGAGTTCAAGCGGCTTCGAGAAACCCGAAGTGGTAGACGGTTACCCGCCGCCGGTCAATGCCTGCTCCAGGTCTGCAATAAGGTCATCGGAGTTCTCCAGCCCTACCGACACACGGAGCAGGTCGCCGGGCGTCAGGCTATCCGGCCCCTCGATGGAAGCCCGGTGCTCGATCAGGCTTTCGTAGCTGCCCAGGCTCGTTGCCCGCGTGAAGAGCGAAGCCCTGGATGCAACGCCGAACGCTTCCTCCATGCCCCCGCGTACACGGAATGAGAGCATCCCTCCAAAAGCTGTCATCTGCCGCCGGGCGATGTCGTGTCCCGGGTGACTTTCCAGACCTGGAAAGAAGACCTCTTCTACTTTGGCGTGGCCGTCGAGGAACACAGCCACCCTCTCGGCGTTCTCCGAATGTGCCCGCATCCGGTATGGCAACGTGCGTATTCCCCGTAAGAGCAGCCAGCAATCGAAGGGGGACGGGACCGCTCCACCGTCCTGCTGGATGTTGCGGACCTCTTCAAATACCCCATCTTCCCGATTGGATACCACTATCCCACCGGTAACGTCTCCATGACCTCCCAGGTACTTGGTCGTGGAGTGAACAACCAGGTCCGCGCCCAGGTCGAGGCAGCGTTGGAGCACGGGGCTGGCCCAGGTGTTGTCGCACACGCAGACTATCCCGTTCTGATGGGCCATTTCCGCCGCCGCCGCGATGTCGGTGATCTTCAGCAGGGGGTTGGAAGGGGTCTCGATGAGGATGAGCTTGGTCGACGGCCGGACCGCTTGGCTGACTGCGTCGAGATCGGTCATATCGACGAAAGTAGAATCAAGCTGCCACCTGGCAAACCTTTCCCGAAGCAGCCGGGCGGTGCCGTGATATATGTCCTGTGGCGCGATGACGTGGTCTCCGGCTGACAACGTCTGGAATACGCTCATGATGGCTGCCATGCCCGAAGAAAACGCAGCCGCAGCCGCCCCTCCTTCCAGGTCGCGCACACACTCCTCCAGCAGGTTGCGAGTAGGATTCCCAACCCGCCCGTACACGAACCTCGTTGGGTACGACCCATCCCCCGCCCGTTCAAAGGTGGTGGACATGTGCAGCGGCGGCGTAACCGCGCCCGTAGAAGGATCGACGGCCCGCCCGCTATGGACGGCGATGGTCTCTATGTTCATGGTAGCCTCCTGGTGGCGCAGGCTTCGGCCTTCGCAGGCTTCGCGCTTCGATTGTAACCTAAAGATTGGATCAATTATGAAATGGCCGCCGTCTTCGGGCTGCTCGTCCTAGTATCGAGAAAATTGCGAAACATTGTGCTTCGCCGGATACCAGCCTGTATCACCACGAAAATACCAACTCGTCTTTACGAAGAATGAGAAAATTGCGAAACATTGTGCTTTGCCGGATACTGGCCTGTATCACTACGAAAACACCAACTCGTCTTTCCCGCGAAAGCGGGAGCCTAGAGCTATCGTAGTGGATTCCCGCTTTCGCGGGAAAGACGGATGGGGTCAGCCGAGTTTCGCAATTTTCTCGAAGAATATGAGGGATACTTGGCGCGTTTGAACTTGGAGTACTATCACTGATGGCCACAAATGGCATTAAGGTAAATATGATGCCTTCGCACCCTGGGGAATTTATCCGCACTGAGGTAATCAAGGAACTTGGATTGAGCGTGACTAAGGCGGCTGAGATCCTGGGTGTCAGGCGGGCAACCCTCTCCGACCTGGTCAATTGCAAGGCATCGCTATCTCCGGAGATGGCGCTTCGCGTCGAAAAGGCCTTTGGCATCGGGATGGACATGCTGCTGAAAATGCAGGCATGGTACGACGCCGCGGAGATGCGTGGCCGGGAGCACGAGATCGTTGTTCAACCCTATAAGCCGGCTACTGCCTGGGGACCAAGTGGAGATTGAGACCACTTTCGGACACGCTGCTTGCTAGGATCACCACCTTAAACGAGCCATACCCTTACAAGTTGGTCGATTTCTCCAGCAGGAATTAACGATGTTTGCTTGCCCGGTAAGCAACGCGGACGAGGCCCGAGAGGAAGTGGAGGAGGATAGAGACTGCTCTCTAATGGCGGGTCAGAGGTTCGAATCCTGACCGGGTGCCGACTTGGCTGCATACAGGCTCAAATGGCACGGCCTGAGGCGCCCAGACGGGCGATCTTGCCTCCGCAAAAGTCCCTATCCGATACCCTGCCTTTTTCGGTGCACCGGTTCGCCCTCCGTTTGCTTGCCTACCAGACACTATCGAACCAGGGAGGCAAGTATATACCATGACAAACAGACGGAGAGTTCGGAGACGTGGCGTGAACCAGAACCAACTGGAGCTTTCAACACTGGCCCGGCATTTCGAGGTGCACAACCGTTCGGAGGGCAAGTCCCTGAGGACGGTGGAGTGGTACAACGAGGTGCTTGCCCTCTTTCACGATTGGCTTGAGGGTGAGGGACTTCCCACCAGCCTGGACCGCATCTGGGAGGAGGAGGTCCGGGCATTCGTCCTGTATCTTCAGAGCCGAAGGGGGCAGCGGGGGCCGGCTTCGAGCCACACGCTGAACAACCGGGTGAGAGCGCTCCGGGCCTTCTTCGCCTGGTTGCACCGCCGGGGATACACCGAAGAACACCGGCTCAAGGACCTGAGACCGCCCCGGGTCACCGAGAAGGTCATTGAGATCCTGACGGCCGACGAGATAGAGAAGATTTTCGACAGCATCAATCCGGCGACACTGCTGGGAGTGCGGAACACGGCCATCTACTCCCTGATGCTGGACACGGGACTGCGGCTTTCCGAGGTGGTCACCCTCAAGTACGAGGATGTCCATCTAGAGGACAGGTACATCAAGGTCCTGGGCAAGGGAAGCAAGGAGCGCGTCGTTGCCTTTGGCTCAACCTGCCAGCGCTCGCTTCTGCATTACGCGTATCACTACCGGATTGAGCCCGTCCACTCGGAAGTTGATACTTTTTTCCTGTCCATTGACGGGTACTCTCTGTTTCCTGCCGCGCTACGTTCTATCACGAAGAGGGTCGCCAAGTCCGCCGGGGTTCCCAGGCTTCACCCACACCTCCTGCGGCACACCTACGCCACCCAATTCCTGCTGAACGGGGGCGACGTATTCCTGCTCAAACAGAACCTTGGTCATACCACCCTGGCGATGGTTGAACACTACGTGCATATTGCAAGCCGGACGGCAGTTCTGAGGAGCGTGGGTTTCTCACCCCTGGACAGGTTCAAAGTGAAGGGCTCCAGACGGTTCCGCCATGGGTTCAATCCCGAAAATCCGAAGGGGAGGATTTACCCCAATGCAGACAGGGCTTCCCTGGGCGCGTGGTCGCGGCGCAAACGGTCTTCTACGAATGGGTGACCGAGCTTCCAGTCAGTCGGAGGAGGCTTCACCGCGCCTCCTCAGGGGGGCAAAGCCCGCGGCCAACATGAGTTCGTTCACGTCATGGATGGACACCGTGGTCGAGTCAGCCACCAGCGAAAGAGCGAGTTTCAGCACACTGTCGCGCGACGGATTCTGCCGTGCGCCCGACTCCAGCCGCAAGATGTAAGCCTCGTTCAGACCGCTGAATCTGGACAGCTTATACCTGCTTTTTCCAGACGTGGATCTGAGTCTTCTGAGATTCCCGGAAAACTCTGGATTCCTATTCCCATCCGACAACATCTTCGCTCCTGCCCTCCGCATGTCTCATCGCTCGACCAACCAGACACAGAAGAGGTTTGACATAGATTTGGTTACTGGTGCGGAGTCTCCTTCTCGCTGCCACAAGTTCAGTTTCCCACGGGTTTGAGTGGATGTCGTCCCGGTTTGTCATTAAGGAGGGACTCCAGACCCCAAGCTGTAGGGGCGCCAGATACGCTACCTGTGCAAGAATTTTGCGGGCGGTTTGATCGTCCGGGTTGATTACAAGCGGGGATTCGTCCGAAATCACAGGACCGAATCGAACACCCAATGGCAGGCGGATCATGAGCTGAGAATCGATGGGAGCGCATTGGAGAGACTGCCACGAGGCGGAGCCATGAAGCAGCCCCACGACGGGATCAAGGGTGAAGGGCATTCGATTCGCGGGGTTGCCCAGGAGCGGGACATCTCGCGCAGAAGGGACCCCGAAGGGCTGGGAGACGCGGGCGCATCCCGGATTGGGTGGATGCCTCCGGCGAAAACAGATGCGCCGCCGACCCACAGGGAGTTTTCGACGTTTGCGTCAAAACGCAGGTCAAGGGGTATCGTCTAACATTTATATGGACACCGTTCTCCAGACACCGTTGACCCTGAAACCGAGTGAGGCGAGAGATGACCACTCCCCGAGAGCTTCGGCGGCGCGCCGAGCAGCAGAGGCAGCGGCGGATGGCCCAGCGGGTCTGCGGCAACTGCGGCCAGCGGGCGGATGCGATGGTCGACTGGGGCAGGCAGCGGATCTCCATCTGCCCTGCCTGCCGGGGCCGGCTGACCGGGGACATGCCTGACTGGAGTCTCGTTGGGCACGGGCAGGGCCCCAGGTGCCCAATCGACACGACTCGCCCGTGCGATGACTGCATCAAGGAGGGAGACCCGGCCGCAGAGGCGGGCCAGCGCCAGACTGCCCATCGTTCATTCCGCTTCCGGCGACGCCGCTGGCCCGGCACTGTCGGGCCGTCCATCTCCTGGCACACGTGGCAACAGCAGGCCGGATGTGATGGCCGGCCCACCGAGGTAGCAGCGCCGGAAATCTGATCCATTTTGTTAAAACCGGGCTTGACACCGGCGTGGTAGCCTGAAATTAAGCTAGACGTAAGCCGGACAGAAGGAGGGTGGACATTTCATGGACGTTCTAAGGTGGCTCTGTATGATGCCTTCGGCATCCGCGGACAACCTGGCACAGGTAACGAGGTTGGCCAGGGCGACGGTGAACAGGCAATTGGCGAGGCTCTATAACGGCGGCCTGGCCGTCTCCAGGATGGTGGGGCGCAGGCGCCCGGCCTCGCGCCGCTGGACCCTCAGCTTGGCCGGGCTCATGCAGATATACACGTTCGACCACGGGCCTGAGGCCCACGGGCCCCATGACCATCTGCATGACGCCCTTTTCCCGGACATGGAGGACCATCAGCATGTGCCGTGGTGGCTGGGAGAGGCTGGCGTCAGGGAGTTGTACCAGAGGCTGGAGCAGCTGGAAGCGTTTTACGAGGTGGCCCCCTCCCTGTTTCAAGGCGAGGGCCGGAACTGGCTGGCGAGTGGGTCTCAGGCGCGCCTGGTACGGGTCCAGTTCCTGCGCCGGGGCCAGTTGGTGGAAATGATCGCTACCTACGAAGGTGGCATAGAAATTGCATTCTGCTGGGTCGGGACGCAGCTGAGGCCACGGCGCATGATGGAAAAGTGGCGAGACCGGTTCTCCCACCCGTATCTGGAGTACATATCGGAAGCGCGGGAGCAGGAGCGGGAGCGAGACCATCTGGTCGAACAGCCCGACCCGGCCTTCGACCCTACGCCCCAGCTGGCGGGGTACGTGGTCATCGGGCCCGACGAGTGGGGCGTCCGGCAGGCCATGGACCTGCTCCCCCGCCAGGGGTATCTGAGGGAGAATGCCTTCTCCTGGTGGGTGGCCGGCCGGGAGGTGCGGCAGGTGGGCCGGCGCGGCCTCGTGGTCCCCAATGACGACCGCGTGGTCGACCGGTATGAGGAGATCCATGTGGGCGAACCGGAGAGGGTGGCGCCTCCTGCTCGACCGGGCCGCCGGGATGACCCGCCGGCGCCGGCCGCACTCTCCGGGGTGTTGGCCAACCGCTTGCTGGGGCTGTCTGAGGAATTCGATGCCCTGGAGGAGGACTACGTCGACCTCGCCGACGACTTCCGCGGCCCCGTGCGTCAGACGCTGGCTGACCTGGTCAGTGGGGGCATGCTGTCCAAAGTGGAAGAGGTCTATTATCTGGCGGACCCCGCGATGGTCTACGTGGCCGGGCGGGACCGGACCTCGGTATCCACTGGCCGCAGGCGGGGGTCGAGCTTTCTCAATCCGGATATGCAGCGGCACCAGCACTACCTGGACCACAATGCCGGCATGATCAAGATCGTCAGGGCTCTCAAGCGCCATGGTATCCCGGTCTATGGGGGATGGAGGGGGGTCGTGGATATCCAGAGGGTCACCCAGGTGCAGCCGGACGGGGTCATGTACTCCGACGGGCCATACGGCCGGGGAGTGTACCGCGTCGAGTATGAAAGGGAGGCGACGACCCCGCAGGGGGCCTTGGACAAACTGGCCCCCTACCGGCGCGCGGCTGGCGCCGGAGTCCCTCTCCGGGCTGTGTGGGTCTGTGAGACGGAGCGCGGCGCGGGCCGCTTCCTGGGTCTGAGCCGGGGCCTGCAGGCCATGGTCACGACGCTGCACGAGCTGGAGGCCGGGCCGCTGGCGGGCCCCAAGACCGTCTGGCGGTCGGCCGACGGACAGGACCCGCAGCTCAGGTCCTATTGACGTGGGGCTAAGAGGGATGGCTACTCCAGCACCTCTGCATCAGGTGTCAGCCGGGGCCCAAAGGCTCGTCGAAGTCTTGTGCAGCACTGGGGTCCGGCCTGAGAAGGAAGACCGGGATGACCGCCGTCAGCGGGCCCTCATGGTCTCAGCGGCTTCTGGATGCCGCCGGGTATCCCTGCGCACGCCTCGGGCTCGAACCGGGCATGACTCAGGGTGTGAAGCCCGCAGTTTCCCACGTGTGAGCAGTGCCATGTTCCGCTTCGGAGCCGGGTATTGCTAATCACCACCCGCCCCGCCAGGGCCGGGAGCAGGTCTGACGGGATGCCCTGGATGGCTACTAGGGAAATACCGGGATGGCAGCGGAGTTCAAGGTGCGGCGCCGGGTATCCCTGCGCAGGGCTGCCCGGCCTCCCGTGGGACCCGTTTCCCCTGTCATCAGTGGGCCGAATGGACTGCCGGGAGCTGTCCCGGGTCCCGGATTGGGGATGGTGCGCACCGGCCCTCGCCAGCGGGGTCATGCAAGTGTCCCGGTCCACGGGCTGGGACCCCGGGCCCGGCCCAGATGCGTCCAAGCGGACCGCAGCCAGTATCGGGGGATAGTTGGCGGCTGGCGCCGCCAATCCCGTTCCTCGACTAGCCGGGCCCACGGTCGTCAGGGCCGGTTGGACCGTGACCGGGTGTCCTGCTGCGTGGCCGCGGCGATTCGCAGTATGGCCTGAGCGGTCCGCATCACAGCCTCCCCCAGTCCGGTCCGGTTGCTGGCCATGGCCGTGACCCGGCCGCACCGGATCTCCACCCCGAGACTCCGGCAGACGCCATCTACCAACATTTCACATGCCCCGCGGCTCCAGCCGCCTGTGGGCCGGTCTTCCGGGGTCTCCAGCGCATCCCCGCTGTCAGTCACGACATAGCCCTCCTCCCGGACCAGGACCAGCACCTGGATGGGCTCCCCGTCAGGGCGCAGCAGCGGGGTCTCGACCCGCACGCCCCCCTCCGGTCCCGGCGAGTACCGGAACAGCCTGGGCAGGGTCTCCTCCAGTGCGCGGCGGATGCGGTCCGGCTCCGCCGCTGTGTCCGCGGCCAACCCGGAGTCCCTGCCCTCGGAAGTCGTTGCCGTGATGGAGGCCTCGCCGTTCCTGGCCTTCTCCGCCTGCTCTGTGGCCAGCCGCAGGCATCGTTCGCTCATCGGGTGGCCGGCGGTTTCCCGGACCCGGATGCAGGTCGCCTCCCTGCCCTCAACCGCCTGGTCCAGGTCCCGCCAGAGGTCCGGGTCCTCCGCCCTGACGGGCCGGCCATGGCTCTCAGGGAGACCGGCCCGGCCCTGGTTGAAGAAGTGGAGCAGGCTCTCAGACCGGGTATAGAGGTTGATCCTCTTCCGGCGGTCATCGGTCCCGGTCAGCAACTCCACAGCCTCCAGGCCTCTCGGGGCAGCCATCAGGTCCATCCGGCCGGAGGTGGTCCGGGGATCGTTCCCGCTGATGGTGGTCAGGGAATCGCCCAAATCGATGATGGCGGCGAAGCCCCCCGGTCCGGGGTCGCCGTGACAGGCGCCGCCCGTGTGGACGTGTATCGTGGTCTCCATATTGCTGCTCCTTGGTGTCCGTTTGGACGGCGCCCGCGGAATCCTGGTCCGCACGCGCCGCGGACCGCAACGAGGGGCCTGGGTACGTTGGTGCAGGCGCCGCCGTGCGCAGCCAGGGGGACCCGGAGATCCGTCCTCAACGCAGGGTAGGCGCCCGTGGTGGGCGTCCCGGAAATCTCGTGTTCTCCGTTTTGTTGAAGCCCCAGCCCGGGGGCGAGATCGAGGTCCACAATTGAGATCCCGGCGCCGGTGTCCACCATGGAGTCTCCCGTAGCGTTCCGGAGTTGATTGGATGGTAGTCGAGCGCCGGCGCCTCTTCCATCATGTGGCCGGCGGTGGTCTGGTCCATGGGGGGGGTCGAACCCTGCCGCGTCCTCGATGACTTTCTCCTGCTCGTAGCTCTGCCGGCGCTTCGGGACAGTGTGCGGGACGCTCCGCGCGATACCCTTGCCGGCTCCTCTCCGACGGGCATCAGCCCGGGCCGTCCGGGCCGGTCACATCCTGGCGGGAGGGGTTCTCTGAAACGCCTGCCACGGGCCTCAGATCTCATGCGGCGCCTGTTCCAGGCCTCCCGCCTGGCCCGTTCTTCTTCCCGGCCTTCCGCCCCGTGCTTCTCGGCCACCTCCCTGTTGGACTTGGGTCTCCCGCGCTCGAGATACAGGGTGACGTAGTCCTCGCCGCGTTTGCGCTCGTGCTTGCCGGTCTGCTCCGCGGCCCACTTCGCGCCGTATTCCCTTGCCGCGAGTGCGGCCCGTTCCTCGACCTCTTTCCTGAAGGTCTCTTCGGACGCCATCCGTTCGGCTAATTCCCAGGCCCGGCCGGGGTCCACGCCCCGGGAGATCAGAGCCCCGGCCCGGGCCTCCTTGTAGGCTTTGAGCCGTCCCTCGACGAAGCCTCTGGCGTAGTCTTCCTCCTCAACCGGCCTGGTGAAATGGTTGGTGATGAATGCGAATATCCCCATACTGACCTCTTGAAAGACCTTCTCCGGCGTCATTATTCAGGGTCATTAGGCCAGGGGTCTCCACGGGCATCAGTCCACCCTGGGCGTGGGCATTCGGACTTGTATCAGGTTGCAGCAGGCGAGTCAATCACCTCCTTACGCCGCTTGTGGTCGGCCTATGCCAACCACTGAGCAGACCGGGCGACTCGGGGTACCGGCGCCCGGCTGGGGCGTGGCCATCACCACTCGGTCCCGCTCGGCCCTGCTGACGCTCACCGCGATGTCCCGATGCATGGACCATGGGGCAGAGTGGACGAAGACCCCGCAGAGGGGAAGGGATAGCCCCGCGAATCCGGCATCGAGGCAACTGAAGGGGGGCCGGCACAGGCAACAGGCGACGCCTCACGACGGACAGGGCAATCTGCCCGGCAAACGAGGTGAAGATGTCCTCCCCGGTCCCCAATTCCCGTCGCCGCAGCACGCGGCCCTCCATAGCTGGAATGCCGGCGCCTCAAGAAAAAGAGAGGCCGGACCTGGCCGCCGGACCTGCGTCCAGCGACCAGGTCAACACGCCAAACGGGGCGGACGCCAGGAGACAACCGGATCAATCCAGTGCCGGCGCCCCGCCATCGGAGAGATGGATGCAATGGCTCATAATGGCAGTGGCCACCGTTGGCGGGGCGACGATCGCAATCATGCTGGGATTGGCGGCGGCGGTCGCGTTCCAAGCAGAGGCGAGAGGATACGGCGTCATATTCATAGCCTGTGCACTGAGATAGGCCTCGTGCCGCCGCCGCTGGGCGCAGGCATCGTCCTGGAGTGGACGAACATGACCATGCTCTCAGACCGGGCCGAACAGAATGAACAACAATAACCCCGGCGCCGAGTGGTCGAAGCGCTGGGACACACTCTGCCTGGGGACGATGCCCATCGCCGCGGCCACGCCGGGAGCCGTGATACCTACAGCCGGACTGCCCGGCCTCGCGGGTGTCGAGTCCGTCGGCTGGGTCGTCCAGCGTGGTCATGGCGCTGCCGCTCTGCGTTGCATTCTACTCCTCTCCGGGCGGCCCGGAAGACGGGGCGCCTGCGGGGCTGCCCGCGAGTGTTGTCCAAAACGCGGTCTGGCCCGTCTGCTATCGTTTTGCTGCGGGCGCCGTCCGGGCCCTTCCCGACAGGAGGCCGTGAGGTGTCTGTGGGGACGGCCCGGGGTCCTTCACGTCCCGCGCGCTTTGCCTGGGACGGGCCCCCCGGGATCCCGCCTAACGGCGAGGAGCGCCTGTATGATGAGGGCCTCGAATACGGCATGGGGTGGAAGGCTTGGTGGACCGGCAGCGTCGGCAGGTCTGAGCTGACCGAGGGCACGGCCGGTGAGGTGCTCCTCGACATGCTCAGGCCCGAGGGTGGCCCGGAGTCTCCGGCAATCTTGGAGCGGGTCTCCGGGCGCCATCCAGTTCTTGCCGCCTTCCATCTCCCTGCGGGTCAGTCCTTCCTCCCCGGTGGATGCGTTGCCCGGTGTGGGTCTCTATGCCATGCCGGGGGTGGGCGCGAAGGCGATGGAGGACTGGTGCGGCTGGGGGGAGGCCCTTACCCAGGGACCAGGTTCTCCCCTGGCTGCACGTGCATTGGTGAGACCCGCCCTGGCTGCTGACACGGTCTCCGGAGTGGAAGCCCTATGGGTGAACCGCTCAGTCCCGCAGGTGCGGCTCCACTTCCTGCACGAACTCAATGACCTCCCTGGCGGAGTGGAAGTGGCGGACCGCTTTGGTTACGCTGAATGCCAGCCTGTAGCGCATGTTCTCGAAGGTGACCCTCACCGTCTCGTGGGCTATCCCGTGGTAGAAGGCCACGCCGTGGGGCGCGGCGTAGTCCGAAATCCATATTGTCGACACCGTCCAGCCCGGCTGGGCGGCGAATGCGCCGAACTGTTCCTGGGTGATCTCCTCGGCCCTTCGCATAGCGCGTATGTTGTCCGCCATCTCCTGCGGCGTCAGGTCCTCGCTGCCGCTCACTCCATCTCTCCCTTCCATTGCGGGTGTTCAGGGGATCCAAGTCTTTCCCGCCTGGCCGCACCGGCGAGAAAGCAGCGGTCACTCTCCCGCTCCAGCCCCGCACCGGTGTGATTCCGCCCAGCCACGCATCTGCCGCCGTTTTTCGGGGTCTCGAGCGGGAACGCCGGTCATTCCGTCTCCATGTCACCCGGTTCCATGAGATGCCAGTGGACCTGCCCGGAAGCAATATCCGCCTCTGCCGACGAGTCCCGCACGACACAGGCGACGACGGCATGGCGTGCACAGCCTGTCAGTTCCGTCATCAGTTCCACACCCATCCGGACCAGGGCGATGTCCTCCGGGGTGGCCCGGAACGGCGTCTCCACCATTACGTAATGGGTGTCCCTTCCGTCCGTGGCCTCAATCACCAGGTTGGTCCGGCGGAGACGGCTGGACCTGCTCCTGGCGATATGGTGTCCTTCCCTGGTGTCCTGGTAGATTTGCTCCAGGTCCGTGCGGGTGAGGGTCCGCACGTACTGCAGACCCAGGCCGGCAGCAAGTTCCGAGACGCGCCCGGCAGCAGCAGTCCGGACTCGTGTCCGGCTGTCGCTTCTCCTGTCCTCGAGGCACTGCTGGCGCGTGTCGCCCGGCAGGCCCACCTGCCGTCCGTCCCGTTCCATCTGCACGACATGTTCCGCGTCCAGCAGGTCGAAGTCGGCGCCGCGCTGGCCGCAGCAGTGGGGGCACGGGAATATGGACGGCCAGGTCCGGCCGGTCCAGCCGCTGCAGTTCCTGGACCAGTTCGTTCACTGTCATATTTGTCTCCTCCACTTGGCTCGGTCCGGGGCGGCCCTCTGCCAACCGGAAAGGCCGAATCCCTGACTTGCGGCCTAGTCCCTGTCCCCCAACTCGGCCCTCAGCCCGTCCAGGGCTTCCTGTGCTTCTCGTACAGGTCGTAGAGGGGGGCCTTCAACTCCTCCGAGCGTCTGCCTGGCCCATTGTGCCCATGACGTACCACATGGCGGTCGCCGCCACCCGCCACCGCTCGCAGAGACGCTCGTGCATCCGGGGCGTGCCCTCGGGTTCGGGCCTGAACACCGTCCGGCGCAGTTCCGTGCTCTCGGGCAGTTCGGAACCGGCTACCCTCTCCTCGTACATTTCCATGAAGTCCTGCAGGCGCCCATAGTCCTCCAGGTTCCAGCCGGTCCGGCGCCCCAGGCGCTGCGTGCATCCTCTGAGAAAGCCCAGGCTGTATCCCCGGTCCCAGACCCGGACCAGAATCCGGCGCCACCACCACCGGTCCAGCCAGGCCAGGCCAGGCCCGCCAACGCGCAGATGATGACGACAGCCAGCAGCATGGTCCCATCCTCATGACGTTGCCACTTCATGGCGGCAGTGTACCGGCGAGCCCCGGAGGTGACGTCCGGGGCGTCTCCATGAGGTCTCCACCCCGGTTTCTTCACTCCCGGTGAGAGCCAGGGCGGGCGTCTGGCGTCCAGCAACTGCCGCCACGGGTCTCTACTGAGTTGACACAGGCGAGGGGCCGGCCGGTTGCTTCCGGCCCCGCCCACTCAGAAGTCCGTGGTCACCCCTTCCTCGAAACCGTCTTCCGCCCCTCGGTCGGGGCAGTCCGCCGCCGTGATGGGGCAGAACCGGCACTCGCCGGGGCTGGGCACCCGCCGGGCTGGCGCGTCCGAGGCCAGACGGCGCACCAGTTGGGACAGCCATTCAATGAACTGCTCGTCCACCGCGTCCGCCGGTATATCCACGACGTGGTCCGTATAGGCCACCTGGCCGTCGAAGACCACATCACGGTGCAGCGCGATGGCCCTGGGCACGGCGTACATGTACAGCATGACCTGGACCACGTGAGCCACGCCGGGCTTCCCGGTCTTTACGTCGATGATCCTGCCCGCGTCGCCCTTCCTGGCGATCAGGTCCGGCTGGCCTCCCGGGGTGCCGGATTCGCCCCTGAGTCTCAGGCTGTTCTGCCTCTCGGTGAAGACCTGATAGCCCAGTTCCTCCCGGCGGCAGGGCCGGGAGCCCCCGTTGTCGATGATTGATCGGAGCCTGCTCTTCTCCGTGGCCCACAATGCCCTGACCAACGTGATCCGGCACGCTGGGGCGGGACAGGTCTTCATCGGTCTCGACTGCGTACGTGAAGAACTGCGGCTGTCCGTACGGGATGACGGCGCGGGGCTGCCTCCGGGCTACGAGGCCAAGGGCCACGGGTTCCGGAACATGCGGGCCGACGCCGAGCGTATGGGGGGAAGCCTTGAGGTGGAATCTGTCAATGGCGGAGGCATGTTGGGCCACTGGGGCGGAGTAAAACTGTACCACCTAGTGTGTTCATGTCCACCGAAAAAGTCCGAGCTAAGTGGCCAGCATAAATGTCCGTGCCAATTGTTGAGGGAAATGCCCTGCAGACGGGTGGGGCAGCAGAAGGCAAAGGCACAACCAACTCGCCTCACTCCGATTCAAGGCCATTAGTGCTTTCCTGCACTTGGAATGAAATGAAATGGGCCTGCATATCGGTTACAAATGCAAATGTCAACAGAACCTAAACTAAAGCCAAGGTGAAATGTACATATCGCCAGACCGCACTGTCGGTGCTCACCCGGTTGGGGCCCAAAGGTGCTACGAGGTGCCGTGGAGTCTTTCGGTCGTCGGCAAGACCCCCGAAATGCACATCCCACTTTGGTATTGGTTTAGGTAGTGTCGTCAAATCGAGTTGATAGTGGTAGATTGCAGTTGTGAGTGAACGTGTGTGGGGTGGGGCATATGACAGCATCGCATCGTCGGCACGACCTTTCGGAGCGGGTTTGGAAACGGCTGCAGACTCTCCTTCCTGGGGAGGCTGGCAAGGTGGGGCGGCCGGCACAGGACAATCGACAGTTTCTGAATGCAGTGTTCTGGATTCTACGCACCGGTGCACCTTGACGTGACCTGCCGCCCGATTACGGGGACTGGAAGAATACTCATCGCCGGTTTTGCCGCTGGCGGGACCGCGGCGTTCCGTGGCCGCCTCTTGGACAGCGTGATCGATGACCCTGACTTTGAGTGGTTGATGATTGACGCCAGCCATATCAAGGTGCATTCCCATGGGGCAGGTGCACGTGGGGGGTAACCAGACCATCGCCCGCACTAAGGGGGCTGAACAGCAAACTGCATCTGGCCGTTGATGCCCACGGAATGCCGGTACGGTTGGTTCTGACCGAGGGCACGGCGGCGGACTGCACGCAGGCCCCAGTCGCTGACGGCGGACCTGCCGGCCCAGTATCTCCTGGCAGACCGGGCCTACGACACCGACGCCATCGTGGCCGGGGCCATTGCACAGGGAATGGAGCCGGTGATACCTCCGAGGAGCCACCGGAAAGATCCCCGCTATTACGACAAAGACCTGTATCGGCTGCGTCACCTGGTGGAGAAGGCATTTCTGAACTTCAAACAATGGAGGGCGGTGGCAACTCGCTATGCCAAAAGAACCGCCTCGTTCCTCGCCATTTGCCAGATTAGAGCAATGGTCCTCTGGACCAAGTTATTTTGACGACACTACCTAAAGGGACTCCCGTTGAACGCAGGGAGAAGCCAGTAGATTGGAGAAGACTGCATGCAGAACAACACCTGCGTAACGGTACATGGGAAGCGCTTTCATTACACCTGGCTGCGCGACCACTGTTTATGTAAGGAGTGCTATCACCCGGAATCATCACAAAAGATCTACGACATCAGCCTGAGTCCTCTGCCTGTGGAACCCCATGCGGTTGAGGAAACTGAAGAACAATTGCGAATTCTCTGGAACGGACCCACTCCACACGAAAGCATCTTCCAAATTAACTGGCTCCTTGACCACTCATACGACCCCGCCCCAAATCCCGAATCACAAGGTGAAATCGCCCTCTGGGATGCGGCATATTTAGAGGTCCACCCCCCAGGATTCTTCGACGCTCCCGCGACTTCCTTCGAGTCGTGGACTCCACATCTCACAACCCTGGGATTCGCCGTACTACACAACCTGGACCGGTTGGACCTGCACCTCTGGTTCAACGAAATCGCCCCGATTCATGTGACCGAGTATGGAATGACCTCGCGGGTGAGACCGACATCCGAGGCCAGAGACCTCGCCATGTCAAACGCCGGGGACGGCCTTCTGCCGCACACCGATGGATCGTATCGCTGGGGGGAACGGCTTCTGCAGTTTCTATATGCACACCACAACACCACCGTAGGCGGCGACACCATCCTGATAGACGGTTTCAGGGTGGCACAGGACTTTCGCCGGCAGCACCCTGTTGAGTTTCAACTGCTGGCTTCGACACGAATACAGTACCGGCAGTACGATAGGCAGGCTGGCTATTTGTTCAAGCACACCACTCCCATTCTTCTCCTCGACAATTCGGGTGAAGTCGAAGCGGTGTACTACTGCCCTAAGAATATTGCCTGGCAGCTTCCCTTCGATGAAGTGGACGGCTTCTACCGCGCGTACAACCTGTTTTCCAGTTACCTGAACGACCCGGCGTACCAGTATCGGTTCCGTCTGGAACAGGGCGACTGCCTCCTATTCCAGAACTTCCGGGTGCTGCACAGCAGAAGCGGATACGATCCAAGTTCGGGTTACAGGGATTTCGAAACCGGTTATGTGGACTGGAGCTACATAGAGGCACGAATGGAGTACCAGAGGGTCAACGGTGACATGCAGCCATCGATAAAGGGCTGATTTAAGCAGCACCCAGTAATGGTGAACGGGCTGGCAACCCAGCCCCGCAGACCGCGCAGACCCAACTGTTCAAGAGGTACTCCGATGGAATTGGGAAACAATATAGGGGACAACCTGCTTTCACTTCAGCGCGTCATGGAGCCTCCGAGCGCGTTCGGGGAGCAGGAAATTTCGGAAAAGACGATCTGGTCGTTCTGGCACAGTGGCTTCGCGAATCTGACTCCCCTGCTCCCTCTTTGCGTAGCGTCCTGGCAAGCACAGAATCCCGAATGGGACATACGAATCCTAAACTAAAGCCAAGGTGGGATGTACATTTAAGTGGCGATGATGATCAGCTGGGTTGCGCGGGTGAATTCCTCTCATCCGTACTTGGAGAACGACCCGGCTCCGTCGTTTGCCCCCCACATCTGCGCATTTCACCTTGGCTTTAGTTTAGTAGACCAACTTCCTTGTTATGACGGGTGAAATGCAGGGTTGCTCGGCAAATTTCTGCGTGCGCCCAGTAGGTCAGGGCAGAGCCCCAGTACCAATCAACTCATCATTACAAAGATTTCGGACTACTAGGCTGTCAACCGGCCATGCTCCTCGCAGAGGTTGCATTTCCCACCCAACCCCTACCTGTCCACCTGTTGGATGGTCCAGCGGCTGACCTCCAGGAGCTTGGCCAGTTCCCGCTGGCTCACTCCCTTCGACCGCTCCACCCGGATGTACTCCCGTTGCTGCTCGGTCAGGCTGGGCCGCCGGCCAGGGAAACGGCCCTCGGCCCGCGCCTTCGCTTGGCCCGCGACCGAGCGGTCCCTGATCGAGTTCCGCCACCACTCGCTGAAGGCGAGCACCATCTGGAGCTGGAGCTTGCCGGTGGACGTGGCCGTGTCGAAGTCTTCCGACAAGGACCGGAACTCCACTCCCGCGCGGTGCAGGCCCTCGATCACCTGCAGCCCGTAGGTCAGCCCCCTGGAGAGCCGGTCGATGTGGGTGACCACCAGGGTGTCCCCCTCGACCACCAGGTCCAGCAGTTCCAGGAGGCCGCCGCGGTCGTCCTTGGCTCCGCTGGCCTCCTCGGCTCGAATATTGCCCATGGGGCAGCCGGCGCGGACCAGCCGCTCCACCTGCAGGTCCAGATTCTTGTCCTCCGGCTCTCTCACTGAGACCCTGGCATAGCCGTACACCGTCATCTCACCACACCCCTGGCTGGAATACCTGAAGTATGGCTTTCTGCCAGCGGTGTTGCAACCGGGTTTTCCAGCCACCCACTCAGCTACGACAGGGGAGAATTTACAGCCGGTGCCTGGAAACAGCCCTGTTTCCAGGCATGTCGACTGGGTGGGCCTGATCCGGGGCTGGCCTTCCGGACTCGGCAATCATGCGGCAGGGCCGGCGATACGGCAGCACCATTGTGGCGAAATTCACCCAGACGAGTCCGGCCGATCGCCGGAATGACGGGTACGAGCCAGCGATCCTTTGGGGCGGTGGCGGTTTCGTTTTCTTTTGGCCGTTGTCATCCATCTCCTCTGGCATAACTAGCCTCGCCCGTGCTTAAATTGGTGATAATGTCCGTCAGTCGATTCGAATTCTAAGTGGGCAGTTCTCATGTTTTGGAGGAACTTCTAAATATGACGAGCTCTCAACAATCTAACTTGTACTGGACTGGTGGGTCATTCCACACCAGATTGGGAACTCAAGGGAATGTCCCTGAGGATGTTCTGGGCGATGCGGTAAAATTTCTCGACGAGTATCGCGGTGCTTGCCAAAAGCAGTACATCGCCTTTAATCGTGTATGCAATGGCAGACATCTAGCATACGATCGCTATAAGAGTGCAAGTAACCCTGCCAACATGGACAACACAATTTTTATCGGCACAGCCTTTCCCAACTCTCCCATTTCAAAGCAGTCTCCCGGATCCTCGACAATTGCAACAATGAAGATCAGAGAGTTCCTCGAAGGGCTAGCGGAAGGCGGGGAATTTGAGAATCAGCACGCTAAAGCCTTTCTAGTGTTCGTCTTTCACCTGTGGGAAGAGAAGTATCGGCCCGCTATTTCACGAGTACTGTCGGTTGACGTTAAACAAGTCAAGTGCGACTTGATGGGCGATATACGGCTGGTTAGGAATCTAATCATCCATGAGGATACTGTCGTACCCAGGGGGTTCGTTGATAAGTTGGCTTTGTTACAAGAAATATGGACCATACAGCCAGGGGAACTAAAGCTCACAGGAAAGATGATTCACTCCGTCATGGAACAGCTCAACGCCTTACGCGTGGATATAGCTGCTCCTAATTAGTCGCGATATGGCATAAGCTGGGCCGCAGCCGGCAACCGCACCGGGTGTTTCGGGCTCTGGTGATCAACGACAATTAGATCTGCCGATGGCGCTGACTCGCATTCCCTTCTTGTCGTCTTTCCTGCAGGAATCCATTCAACTCACTCTCGCAGGTATCCTTCCAGTTCGACGAGAGTTAGTCCGGTTTCTCGTTGAATTCTCCGGACACAAGACTTGGAGCTGTTCTCCACGTTGGCTGTGCCGAAAGGCTCGTGATCCAGCCCTTGGAGCTCGCGTACTGCCTTCCAGATGTTGCTCCAACTCTGGTGAGTTTGGCTCTTGATTGCTCTTATGCGGTCGGGTATGTCGTCGCTTGAAGCCACCTGCCCCGAAATTCGCCCTCTTGTTCGGATAGTTCTCTTCGGAACTAACAGGTTTGTTGCAGAGCTGTCATCAGGAGGCCCCAGGGTTTGTCGAAAACCCTCCCTGCCCAGTATCAGAATGGGCTGACCCGCAAGGAGGGAACTGAGGTCGAAGCCCGGGTCATACACCTCCTCGGGTGGCGGGCAAACCGGATTGTTTCTGAAATACAGGTCCCAGGAAGCCTGACGAATGGCCAGTTCCAACTCTTCGGGGGGTGCTGTCTCTCGGTGAGCATGCCGGCCCAGAAGGGCATGTAACAAAGGTTCCAGCCGGCGGTGAAATAGTCCGGGTCCCAGGGTTTTCCCCAGATGTGACGTATGGAATAGCCGGTGCCCCGCAACAACCCACGGCCGGTGTACCTTTCCCATGCCAGCTGGGCGTGCTGGTTGTCGTCCAAGATCACCTCCCGTCCATCCCCCTGCCAAACTGCCTTCTGACCCTTGCCCACACCGGGGTAGTGAGTGCGGCTGAACCTGGCCCGCTCGGCAAAGTAAGGCGTCCTTTCCCTCACATCGTCGGGATGGATAAAGTAGCATGAATGTGCGAAGGCTGCGCGTATAATGGACGTCCCTGCCTTCAGGAAGTATTCCTCCAACACTCCGACGGGATGGGACAGGTCTCCTTGATGGATCTGCAGGTAGAGCATGCTCCCTCTTCCGGTTCGCATCTGAGCAGCCCGATGCTATCACATTGCTGCCAACTTCCAATCTTGTTCCTAGCTCCGACCTTGCCCGAACCTTCCAGGCGGTCGGGTGGCACAAGTGCAGGACCATGGCAAGGAGCCTGGTCGAACTGGAGAGCCTGCTGGCTGCTCAACATTACTCATTGCTGCTCGGAGCAGGGAAGCGAAACCAAGAGTATCCTCGCTTCCTTGTTCGGCACATGGCGCTTGCGAGGCTGCAACCCCTACCATGCCCTGAACTCCATCCTCTCCCAACCCCAACTCGCCCCAGTCTGAACAGTTACTCGGGATGGATAAAGTAGGAATGTGCGAAGGCTGCGCGTATAATGGACGTCCCTGCCTTCAGGAAGTATTCCTCCAACACTCCGACGGGATGGGACAGGTCTCCTTGATGGATCTGCAGGTAGAGCATGCTCCCTCTTCCGGTTCGCATCTGAGCAGCCCGATGCTATCACATTGCTGCCAACTTCCAATCTTGTTCCTAGCTCCGACCTTGCCCGAACCTTCCAGGCGGTCGGGTGGCACAAGTGCAGGACCATGGCAAGGAGCCTGGTCGAACTGGAGAGCCTGCTGGCTGCTCAACATTACTCCTGGCCGACTAGGCGAGGAATGCCCCTTTGCCGGCGGGTGGAAGAATCACTGACGGCCGAGCCTTGCGAGGGATTGGCGGGAAAGGTATCGTGATTCTCGGCATTCTTGGGAGAGGTTTCGGGAGCGCCGACTTCACGTTGTGTTGAATGGATGGCGGACAGAAGGGTGTTGACCGCCGTTTCCGCGAGACACGCTTGGCAAAGTTAGATTGGAGATTTGACTGTGGCAGAACGAATTTATTCCAGAGGAGAAACTGGAAAACTGGAGTCACTGGAAGAGGAGCCTTTCTCTACCGAGGATGAGCTGCAGGCGCTGGTTGCGGATCATCCCGAGGTGCTTGATGGAGAGCAGATCCAACCCGGCGACCGCCGGCGCTGGCTTCTGATCACCCGGTCTGAGGGGATCTCTGAATCCCCTCAGACCGGGGCTCGATGGTCAGTTGACCATCTTATCGTCGACCAAGATGCCGTCCCCACGTTGGTGGAGGTGAAACGAGGGGCAAATCCCGAGATAAGGCGATCCATAGTCGGCCAAATGCTGGAGTACGCGTCGCACGCGGCGAGCACCTGGACCGGAGATGAATTGCGCCGAACCTTCGAGGATTCCTGCCACGTTCGGGGGGGCGACCCGGAAGAAGCCCTTGAGGAACTCCTGCAGACAGGGGATGCTCCTGACGCGGACGACTTCTGGCAGAAGGTGACTACCAACCTGGCTGCTCGAAGGCTGAGGCTCCTCTTCGTTGCCGATGAAATTCCTGATCCCCTGCAGCGAGTTGTGGAGTTCCTGAACGAACAGATGCCAGGCATCGAGGTGCTCGCCGTGGAGGTCAAGCAGTTCCGCAATCAGTCGATGCAGACAGTCGTGCCCCGAGTGATCGGGAGAACTGCAAAATCGCCCGGCCGTGGACCTGGAGGCTCCGCTCCCAGGTTGAGACGAGAGAGTTTTCTGGAGGGCTTCGAAATAGCGGAAGTTCACAGTGCCGCTGCAAGGTTGCTCGACGTGGCCGAAGAAGCAGGAGCAACATTCGAGTGGTTTCAAAGGGGAGTAAGCGTGAGAGCCAGGTGCTCCCGCTGGCAACAACCGATCACCATTGCCTGGCTATACACGCCATCACTGGGCGGCAGAGGATGGATGAAAACCAGGGAATTCTCCTTCGGAGTTGGAATACTGGAGTACGAACCCGGCCCGGACGCGGAGCTTCGTGGCATCCTTCAGAGGTGGGCTGACTCATTCCGGGATGATCCCTTCTCAGATGATGCCAGCAGCAAGGGAGTCGATGCTTGGTCAGTTGACTATGCTGCCGCAGCCCAGAATATCGACTCAATTGCGGAGCGGCTGACCGCGGTGCTCGCGGAACTGAAAGCCCTCTGATGCCCGTCGGATCTGTATCTGCAAATCCATGGCGTAACCATTTCGGCACCTGCGGGTCGACTCCGGTAGGGGGCAGAATCGTACGCTAAGGCTGCTATTGGCGCTTTGGCCACCGGTATTCGCCGGTGAGCAGGATGTGGGCCCACCCAAGGGGTGAGATGTGGGCCAGGAGCTCGGGCTCGACGGTCAGCCCGGCGCGTTTCCGCTGTCTGACCGCTTCGCCGAGATGGACGGTATTCCAGTGGATGACGATGGCGGCGAGCGGGTTGATCCCGGCCAAGCGGTAGTGCTGGCCCTCGCTCGAGCGGTCGCGGATTTCGCCCTGTCGCCCGATCCGGAGCGCGTTCTTGAGCGCGTGATGAGCCTCGCCCTTGTTCAGGCCGGTGTTGGCCCGGCGCTGCATATCGGCGTCGAGCAGCCAGTCGACGATGAAGAGCGTTCGTTCGACCCGTCCGATTTCGCCGAGAGCGACGGCCAGTTCGTGCTGGCGCGGATAGGCCGCGAACTTTCGCAGCAGCTGGCTCGGCGGAAGGGTGCCGCTGGCCAGGATGGCAGCAACACGCAGGATGTCCGGCCAGTTCCGCACGATCACGTCCTCCCGGATTTTGCTGCCTGTCAATCCGGTCAGGGGTTTCGGAACGCGTCCGGGCTCGAAGACATGCAGCCGTTTCGACGGCAGGTCCCGGAGGCGCGGGATGACCCGATAGCCGAGCAGGGATATGACGGCGAAGACATGGTCGGTGAAACTGCCGGTGTCGGCGTATTGCTCGCGGATGCGCCGCCCGGCCCTGGTCATCGGCAACCCGTCGAGAATATAGGGCGCTTCGTTAGCGCCGCCACCTCGGAGCAGATCAGAAGGCCATCTCGCATCACCTCCAGGAGGGCCTGGTCCACAGAGGCACGCCTGGCCGCCTGAACCTCGGTCTCCCTGTGCCGGCGCTTGCCTTGGTCGACCTTCAGGATCTGGGCAGCAGTTGTGGAACTGGTTGACTATCAGTTGCATTGGTTGGACTTCCTGCTACCGCCGTCCACCGAAATGAAGTTTGAGGGTCTTGGCCATGATGTCCGCGGCGCACGAGCTGCAGTATGCGCCGGGGTCGAAGCTAGCACCAGCGCTCTTTTGTGCTGCCAAGGGACCGGCAACGGCCGGTCCCTTGGTCAACCTGGAGGTTCTGAGTCTCGTGTGGGGTGTTGGTCCCCCTCTCCAGCTACTTCCTGCTGCGCCGTTGGCTACGGGCCCGTTGATGGTCGCAATTGGGCTCGATGGAAGGCAGGAAAAGGGTCATTTGCGCCTCACAGGCGCAAATGGATGGGGGGGAGGAGTCCAGGTCGGCTACCAAGTCCAGAATGGAGGACGGGATTGCTGCCGATATTCCAGAGTGCGGGGGATGCGCCCAGCCCCGGACTACGGACGTCCATCGGCACCGGAAGGCGGTCCAGGCGGATTGCGGGAGTTTGGCTGTGATCCCTGCCGGAAGGAGCAGATCTCCGCGGTTGCCACGAGGCAGGGGCTGCCGGCGGTCCCTCGGGCGTGGTTCTGGTCGTTGAGGGCGGACGAAGGAGCCTAGACATGGGGTTCGGTATTTGGGCCCGGCTAAATCTGGAGCGTTGCCAGAGGCAGAGTTTGCCCCAAAATCTGCCAACTGAAGCTTCGCTCTCCCCCCAGTATTGTTACGGGGCCGTCCTTGCGGGGCAGAGGCAATTTGGGCTCCAGGTGAACCCAGATTCATTTCGAGGAGCGGACCGAAGCTGCGGATGCCCCCACGATTCTCTGACTCAAACCTGCTGTCGAGCGGTTCATAGACGATACAATTTCGGCTCCACCGTTGTACGCAGACAACTCTATCAAAACCTCCCGGTCTGGCCACCGGGTTATACCGATGGCGACGTCGGAAGCTACCGGTAGCCAGCTCATTACCTGTAAGTATTGAGACAGGCTTTGCTCAATTATCGTGATCCCATGGCTGCCCAGCACCAGCTCATTGCATTTATCACGGATAACAGCGACGGCGACGCCCGTTTCTCGAGCAAACCTCAGGTCTTCCTCCTCTAAGCTAATGTGGTCCCCAGCTGCAAACCTTGCTCGCGTATTGGAAAGCGCCATGTCCGTGAGTTGGAGAACCATTGGATTGTCGTAAAGTGATTCCTTGTTGGGTAGAGGATAATTATTGAGCTCCGCGTTAGCCTTTGCTGCTTCGTAGAAAGCGTCAGCGTATCCCGAAAAGATTGCCGTGCGATTTTGTGCCTCTGGTGTACGACGACCCAAAGCGAACACGAACCGTTTCAGAGCATCCCTTTGCCGTTGGTCAAGGGCCAGGCTACTTTGGCAGCGTACTTGTTCGATGATGGAAGTGATCACTGGTTCCGCCTCGCTTTCGATATAGGCAAGGCGGTCCTCAAATTCGTAGGTTTTCGGAACGGACGCCAACAATTTTTCGGGACCGGCGCCTTCAGGTATACGTGACCAGTCCCATGTGGCATATAAATCATGTATCTTGAACACGTTCTTAATGTGGGTGTAGAATGTCTGTGTCCCGTCGTTCACCCAAACTTGCTCTTTGGCATTGCTGAAATTTTTGAGAAGCATCTTCGGGTTGAAATGGTGCTGTTCCATCTTTGTACTCCTTATCGCCTTTACCCATATCATATCCAAAACCATCGTTAGGCTGCGTCAGCTATGGATTGAATGCGCACCAACAGCCCGTCACTCCCCCCTTGTTGGCAGAGTTTGGTTCAAAGTCTGCCACTTTTAGTGCTCGAGGGTAGGGTCCACGAGGGGCGAAATTGATGACAGTGGCGGCTTTTGGCAGAGTTGGCCCTGATGTATTCTGCCACCATGTATATACCTCACTACTGGACGGCCGACCAGGTTAAGCGCCTTCTGGACGCGCTGGCGTCCCACAACCGGCACCAGGCCCGCACCGCGGCGCTCATCATGTGGCGCACTGGCCTGCGGGTCTCCGAGGTGCTCGAACTAGAATGGCGGGATCTCGATTACTCGGGCGATCCGGCTACTCTGCTCGTCCGGAAGTCGAAGAGCCGACGTGCTCGCACCGTGCGGCTGCATCAGGATCTGGTGCAGCTGTTTACGAACTGGCCGGCCAACCGGTCGCCGCGGGACAAGGTGGTGACGCTGTCGATGCGGAGCGCGTTGCGGCACATCGGCGACGGGATCGAATGGGCGAGCCTCGACATTGGCCACCAACCCAGCTCTGGCACTCACGCTAAATCGGTAGCTAGAATCGAGTAGTAGAGTTTTCTCTTCTCGTCTGTCAGAGATCGCATATTGGGAACACCAAGAGTTCAGAAACCGTCTCATAGTATCGGAGTGGAAAGATGACTTCGAAAGGTCAACGATCAAACTATGGAACTCAACGCAACCACATCATTCCTATGTCCCACATGAGGAATTTTGCGAGGGACCTACACGATAGAGACGTGGTCTATCTATACGACTTGGAGGAAGCAGGCAGAGCAAAGCTACAGTCCGAAAGAATTAACAGTAGAAAACGCCGCAGTGCAGAGAGGGTTCTACACAAACGAGTACGAATCAAAATTAGCCGAGGAATATGAATCACCCGCCGTTGCAGCAATCAGAAAATTGAAAACCGGCCAGATCATAACATCAGAGGAAAGAAGATCTAATGCCGCCTATCTAATGAGTTACCAATTCCGTTCACACAGTATGCTGAAATACATCCACGAGCTCTACGTTCAATCATCGGAGGAATACATTAACCACATCAAAGGGACTTATTCCACAATCCAAGAAACCTTAATCAATCGTGGAGAACAGCTTGACGAAGAATTCTTCGCTGGAATAGCGGGGTACGAAAGCGGAGGAGACCAACACGATAAATGGGGAGACAAACATTTCGCTGAAGGACGGCTATCAACGCAAGGGGGAATCAAGAGGGCAACCGAACTCTTGGCATCGCTCAAGTGGCGCATCTTCACCTCAGATAACCAACCCTTCGTCCTGGGTGACGCATTTTTCACTATGGAAGCCTTGGATCAGCCTTTCTACGAACTCTACGTTCCTTTAGGGAGAAACAGTTGCCTATTCATTTCCAGATACATTCACGATCTAAACGACCGATGGAACATAGAACGTATCCCCATTAGTCAATCTAATGTGAGGGCCATCAATGTACGAACAGTGAAAAAGGCTGAAAAGTACATAGTCTCAGGAACAGACAACCTGGCATGGGTGAAGAACGCACGCAAAACACCCGACAATGCCCATGGGAGAATAACTATCCCAGGATTCACAAATCCTCGAATCCTGAACGAATTTATAACTGAGAGATGCCCCAATTGTTGGTATTCTCTCCGAGATGGCGGAGAAAGCGAGGCTTTCTATACCGAAGTGGGAGAAGTGACACATGGGAAAGTGATGATAAATAATTTCGTGCAGAGTAAATGCTCACACTGTCACTTCGGTACCGATTTCAAAAATTCCACAGATCGCAAGGATTACACAATCGGAGCTCCAGCAGCGCAAATCAGAAACAGGCTCATCCCTAAGCCATAGTAGCGACACTATTTGTCCCAAAACCACGAATCCCGAATACGCCTCGCCGGTCCCTGAATGGCCTCATGTTTGTGTCTTCCGAGCTATTAACAAAATTCGCCGGAACGGGCAGAATCCGTCACCAACCCGAACCATCCGTGCGGACGTCTTTCGTCAATATGATGACGGATGTCAATGGCGGAGGCATGTTGGGCCACTGGGGCGGAGTAAAACTGTACCACCTAGTGTGTTCATGTCCACCGAAAAAGTCCGAGCTAAGTGGCCAGCATAAATGTCCGTGCCAATTGTTGAGGGAAATGCCCTGCAGACGGGTGGGGCAGGAGATGGCAGGCAGGAAGGTCTTGATGCAACCTATTCTTCGTGAGGCTCGTCTGAAGGTTGGGAGACAGCGCTCTCCCTGCTACGCTTGAGACGGTAGCTGTCGCCGTTCATCTCCAGGATGTGGACATGGTGGGTGAGACGGTCCAGCAGCGCTCCGGTCAGGCGTTCCGGTCCGAAGACCTCGGTCCACTCGTCGAAGGGCAGGTTGGTGGTCACCAGGATGGAGCCCCGCTCGTAGCGCTGGCTGAAGACCTCGAAGAGCAGTTCCGCCCCGGTGGGGGACAGGGGGACGAATCCCAACTCGTCGATGATCAGCAGGCTGAGGCGGGAAAGTTGTCTCTGGAGGTTGAGCAGACGTCTCTCGTCCCGGGCCTCCATCAGCTCGTGGACCAGGGCGGCGGCCGTCGTGAATCCCACGGACATCCCGCGCTGGCAGGCGGCCAGGCCCAGTCCCAGGGCGATGTGGGTCTTGCCGGCGCCGCTGTTGCCGACGGCGATGACGTTCTCACGGCGCTCGACGTATTCGCAGCGGGCCAACTCCATCACCAGCGCCTTGTTCACCGACGGGATGGCCGTAAAGTCGAAGGTGTCGAAGGTCTTGACGGCGGGGAAGCGGGCGGACCGGATCCGCCGCTCCACCATGCGCTGGTGGCGGTCGATGAGTTCCAGTTCCGCCAGCCTGAGCAGGTACCCCGGGTGGTCCACTCCCTCGGCGGCGCACTGGGCCGCCATCTTGCCGTACTCCCGGAGGAAGCTGGGCAGTTTCAGTTCCTTCAGATGGTGTTCCAGCAGCAGCGTGGACCGGCTGTTCATGCCGCCCTCCCCGACAGCAATGTCATGTAATCCCCGGCGTAAGTGATGCTGACCCGCACCTGGGGCAGGTAGGGGTAGAGCTCCAGGTCGAGGCGGGGAGGCCTGCCCTCCAGCCGGCAGAGCACGAGATGCTTCACCGCGTCGAAGCTCAAAGCCCCCAACCGGAGGGCATCCCGAACCGCGGCGTGGACCTCCCCAGGCGAAAAATGCTCGAATAGCCGCAGTACCTGGACGAACTCCCGCTTGCCCCTTCGTCCCATGCGGGACTCCAGCAACCGGCGCAGCGTGCCAAACTCCTCGGGAAGGTCCCATCCCTGCAGGGGAGCGGCCTGGTCCAGGGCCGCCGTCTTCTGCTCCAGCAGGGGCAGGTAGTGGACGGTGTCGAACACAAAATCATCCCGCTGGTAAGAGCGGTGATGGCGGGCGATGACTTCAGCACCGCAGCTGATGACCACCCGGTCCACATAGCCTTTTACCAGAACGTCGCGGTGCCCGTAGGCCACCGGCGCCGAGTAATCGTTGGTCCGGTACCGGACCAGTGACAGCGAACTCACCCGGCCCGCCTGCTTCTCGCAGGCGTCGTAGGCCACCGGAGGTAGGGGCAGCAGGGCCTCCAGGTCCCGTTCCATCCGTTGACCTATGCTCTCTGAGTGGCCCCTCAACCTGGCATCCATCCGCGCCAAGCAGCGACGCTCCAGGTGGGCGTTCAGGGTCTCAAAGCTCTCGAAGGATGGCGCCGGCACCAGGAAGTTGCGCCGCATATAGCCGACCATCCCCTCGACCTTCCCCTTGTCGTTGCCCTTGCCGGGACGGCCGAACCGGTCATCGAACAGGTAGTGGGACTGGAGTTCCGTGAAGGCCCGGGTGCGCTTCCTCCGTCCATCCCCCAGGATCCTGGCCACGGCCAGCTTGGTGTTGTCGTACAGGATGCTCCGGGGCACTCCGCCCAGGAAGGCGAATGCCGGCACGTGGCCGTCCAGGAAGGCCTCGGTGGTCTCGGCCGGGTAAGCCTTGACGAAGCATCCGTCGCTATGGGGCAGGTCCAGGACGAAGCAGTGGGCTTTCTGTTCCACCCCGCAGATGATCACCAGGGCCTCGCCAAAGTCGCACTGGGCGTGGCCCGGCGGATGGGACAGGGGCACGAACATCTCCTGCGACCGGCGGCGATGCTCCCTCACGTAGTCCTTGACTATGGTGTACTGGCCGCCGAACCCATGCTCGTCCCTGAGCCGCTGGAAGATCCGCTGGGCTGTGTGGCGCTGCTTCCTGGGACGCCTGAGGTCGTCTGTCAGGATTTGGTCGATGACGCCGGTGAAGGGCTCCTCCTGAGCTTGTCGAAGGGTTAGGACGCCGGGGCGGAGTCTGCCGCCGGTAGCCCGGCGGCGCTGAGTAGGCCAGAATCTTGCGCACCGTGTCCCGGTGCAGGCCGAACACCCGGGAGACCTCCCGGATGCTCATCCCATCCACCATCACCGCCCGCCGGACCCGTAGATACACGTCCACCTGGTACATCCATCCCACCACCCATAAGCACGACTTCGAACCTATGGATGGCAGAGGACGGTACATTTTTCAACCGCCACAATGTCAGGCAGTCAATCCGTCCAGGTGGTCCACTTTACCTCCGCCTTTTACACTATGAAAGAATGCCTCAATTATATCCTTCCTTATATTTGTCAAAAATAGCCGGACGCGGTACTAGAAGGCTCCCCCAAGCCTCCACTTTTAAGTAGGTGGAGACCGCCAACCCTCCACCTCCATCTACTTAAATTGCCACGCCCAGAGCGTTTCGGTCGTTTAATAGCTTCGAAAAAGTTTTAAGCCGGTGGGTTATCTGGACTTTGCGCAATTCAAGCGGCGTAAGCAAGGGAATCGACAAGTCTGTGGTACAGAGCGGCCGGGACTTTCCGTATATCAGGGTCTGCGGCGGACAGTGAAAAACCCTCAGACGCCAGCCACAAGTGGCGGCGCACCAGAGCGATGGCATCCACGAAGGTCGGCGACGGCTTGGCGTACCAAGCCGCTGTGCGATGGGCCGAGGGTCGTTGTTGCCGCAGAAGATGGGCCGCCAGGGTGGTCCAGGAGAAGAGTCCCATCAGGATTGGCGTAGTACGGTCAATGGCTCGATCCGGCCACTGGCGTTGGGTCTCCACACCCAGGTGAGCCCGCACCTCCTGAAAGAGCCTGCCCCGTACTTGATACGGGGTGACCTCCAGTTGCCAGCGCAGCACAAACCATTCCAGGATCTGCGCCGGGTCCGCCGACGGATCGGTGCAGAGCAAGGCCTGGGGAGTGAATTCGCCCTGTGGGTCCCGAACCAAGACCCAGCGCAGGGGCACAGGCGGCTTGCCCGAGCGGTACCAGACCGCCGTTTGCGACGTGAGTTCCACCGTGCGGGTAGTGCCGTCGTACCAGGCTGCCGGCACCTCGTTCCATGACACGGCGGGCAAGTCCAGGAGTGCCTTCAGCGCGGGCAGCCGCCGGCCTTTCAGCGGAGGCCGGCCGTTCTGGCCCGTCTGACGGGGTGGCGCTGGCGCATAAAGGGCGGCGTCCAGGCGCAAGCGGGCGATGAGGGTAACGGGTTGAGCCAACGATTGGCAGCAGTGGAGCAGGTCCAGAGCCTGCCCCGTGCCACGACACGGGGACAGCGTAGCCGCCGTCGCCCACCAGCACCAGGGGGCGGTGGGGCAGCCAGCGGCGCAGTTGCAGGATCATCTGGCGGGCCCAGTCAGTGAGCTTTTTGTGGCGGCGTCCGCGCTGCCGGTAGTAGCGTTCCGAGGGCGCCAGCACGGTGAGAAAGGGCAAGGCCCAATAGCGTCCCGCCCAGGGGACATGGCCCAGCCACATCAGGGAGACCCAGCGCAGGCCACTGGCCTTGACCAGGTGGCTCCGGCTGGAACGCACCGCATCCCGGTAGATGCCTAGGGATTTGATTTTAGGACCGCGGCGCCGTTCCAGGGTTTCGTCGATGCCGAAAACCAACGGACCATCGCCTTGATCCAGGTGCTGTAGCAGCAGCATGAGCAGGATGCGAGCCGCCTGGCGGGGCGACCACACCGCCCGATTGAGCGCCTCATGGTAGCGGGCGTAGTCGAGGTGGTCGCTGCGGCCCATGACGCGCAGCGCCGCGGCCACGGTGCGTTGGCCCGGGGCCAGTATCGCGCCGGCCAGCAGGATTTGGGCTTTCAGCCAGGTCGGGTTGCGAAACAGCGTGGCGAAGGGATGGAGTACGGGTAAAATGGCATCGGGCAGGGTGAGCATGGCTGGACCTTCCGTGAGAAGTGGGTTTAGGCCAGCTTACCCTGTCTTTTTACTTTCCCTAACTTTTGCGCAAAGTCCAGGTTATACTACTTCGACCAAAACTCAACCCGGAGGAGGCATCATGGCCACACTGACCGCGCCCGACGCTGTAGCGATGGACAGCCAGAAACTGGACCAGGTCAAGCAGCTATTTCAGCAGCAGATCGACGAGGGCCTCCATCCTGGCGCAGGCCTGGCGGTGTACCGCTACGGGAACCTGGTGGTGGACGTTCACGGGGGCATCGCCAGCACCGAACCCGTTACCGCCGACACCATGTTCGTCCTAATGTCCTCCACCAAACCTCTGACCGCCTCCTGTTTCTACATGCTCAAGGAGCGGGGGAAGATTGCATGGGATGACCTGGTGTCCAAGCACTGGTCCGAGTTCGCCCAAAACGGTAAAGAGACCGTGACCATCCGACACATCCTGACCCACCGTGGCGGATTCCCCCAGACCCCCGAGTCCCTGCCTTGGACCGATTGGTCGGACTGGAGCAAGGTGACCCGCGCTATGGAACAGGCGCCCACTATCTACACGCCCGGCGAAACCCTAGCCTACCACCCCATCAACTACGGATGGGTCATCGCCGAGATCGTCCGGCGGGTCGATGGCCGCACCTTTGACAGGTTCATAGCCGAAGAACTCACCGCGCCCCTGGGCATGGACAACACCTATGTGGGACTGCCGGCAGGATTGGAAGGCCGGGTGTCTCCCATGCACCTGATGGAAGACGACGCGGACACCAGCGGCTACAGTGGGACATTCAGCGAACCGACGGTGCTCCGGTCCGTCGTGCCCGGCGCTAACGGTGTTGCCACCGCCGGGGACCTGGCCCGGTTCTACGCCATGATGGAGCGTAAGGGTTCGTTGGATGGCGCCACAGTGATCCAGTCCGCCACGGCGGAAGAAGCGGTCGAGTTTCAGGTTGAGGGTGTCGATAAATCCATCGGCGTCTTCGCCCAGCGTTCCCTGGGCCTAGCCCTCGCCGACGAACGCATGGGAAAGTCCACGGGAGACCCGTTGAAGACCTTTGGCCACGGCGGCGCTGGCACGTCCATCGGATGGGCCGACTTCGATTCGGGGCTGGCCGTGGGCTATATCACCAACGGCTTCCGAGGCACCGTCACCAACAACGCCAGACTGGCCGCCGTCTCCCAAGCCGTCCGCGACGCCTGTATCTAATATAAATTCTGATTATAAGCAGCGTAATTAAGCGCTGGGATCCTCACATCGCGGTTTCGGACCGCCCGTGTTTGTTTGGCTCGTGTTGCTGCGGCTTCTGAGATCTTCAAGGTGTGCGGATATTGTCCTCGGGTAGGTGCCCTTACACGCTGTGCCGTTGAAGCAGGTCTGTTCATAAAGGTGCTCGCATCATGACATTCGCTGGTCTACTGATCCTGGCCTCCGGCTTTCTCCTCATGACCCTTGGCAGCATCCCCTGGTTGGCACCAAAGATTGCGGCGGCGAGGCACAACCTGACCTTCAACGCCCTTCGTTATAGCAACTACCGCTGGTTCTGGTTGAACGGCGCCACCCAGGCCATGGCCCAAGGAATGCAGTTTCTGATCCTGGGCTGGCTAGTGTTGGACATCACTAGTTCTTCCTACCAGCTGGGATTGGTAATCTTTGCCTTCGGTCTGCCTAACCTGCTCTTCGCGATGTTGGGTGGCATCATCGCCGACCGCGCCAACCGTCTCAAGCTGTTGATTTCTACCCGTCTATACGTGTCCGTCCTGATTTTCGCCCTTGCCATCCTAAGAATCACTGATCTGTTGGAGATCTGGCACGTTTACGCCGTCGTGTCCATCCTCGGAACGGTTCAAGCGCTGAACGGGCCCGCTCGCATGGCCATAGTAGCGGACCTGGTGAAGCGAGATGACATGATGAACGCTGTTGCGTTACATACCATGGTTAATCAGACCGGCCAAATCATAGGACCGGCAGTAGCCGGGGGGATTATCGAACTCGCGGGGATAGGTCCGACGCTAATGGTGAATGGGGGGCTTTATTTGTCAGGGATAGTATTCCTGTCGTTGATCAGAGGTTTGCCACCTCGATCCGCTGCCAGGGAGGCTACTCTCCTGGAAGACCTCCGGGCAGGACTGCAATGCATCCGGTCAACTCCGATCCTGTATACCGTTATAGGGATGACGGTGGCTTTCGCCTTCTTCGCTGTGTCGTACCGTCATGTCATGCCCGCCTTTACCAAAGAAGTGCTGGAGATAGGAGCGGGTGGGACCGGTTTGCTGTTGCTGGCGGCGGGCCTGGGATCATTGCTCGGAAATCTGATACTAGCCTCGCTGGGGGACTTCCGACAGAAGGCGCGACTGCTCATGGTATCAGTGCTACTTCTTTCTGTGGTCCTGACCATGTTCGCCTGGTCGCCCTGGTTCTGGGCATCCTGGATAATATTATTGTTCGTGGGAGCGACGAGTTTCGGGTTTTTCACCCCATTGGCGACCACACTGATTCAGCTTAACGTGCCCTCGGAGTTACGGGGCAGGGTTTTGAGCGTATTTCAACTCGCCCCTGCGGTTCATTATCTTGGTGCACTGCCCCTTGCCGTGGCAGCCGATGTTATATCCTGGCCCGTTGCCATTACAGGTGGTGCAGCCCTGAGTCTCTTTGTTGCCTTGTGGCTTGGACTATGGCGCCCGGTCTTACGTCATATGGAGGAGTAGCAGGTATGTACCGATCTCCGATATGGAATGCGAAAGCTCGGAGGCTGTCGCTGCAGCAGGTGTCCGACGGCACTTTGGACCTTCGTGCCGGCAAGCTGCTACTCCACAACCCGGAGCAATCGTGAGATAACCTGACTGTGATTTCCATGCCAGGTTGCGAAATAAGCGAATTTTGCGAATAATCTAATGGCCTCAATGAATCCATCAGTGGAGGACACTAAGACATGGGCATCTACAGAATGTACACCGGACCGGACAACGAGACCCACATCGAGGAGTTGCCTCTGTCGGCCCACCCCGAGTTGGGGGAGTTGCAGACGGTGAAGGGCCTACAGATCCAACAGAATCAGGGCGGCCGCTTCATGGATTTTCACCAAGCGCCCAACAAGAGGTGGTTGATCACTCTCTCGGGGGAACTGGAGATAGGGCTTGGCGATGGCACAGTGCACAAGTTCGGCCCCGGTGACGTTCGCCTGATCGAGGACGTGACCGGTCACGGCCACACCACCCGGTACGTCACTGACCACGTCTCCGCTTTAATGCTGCTGCCTGACTAGTACCGCGTCCGGCTATTTTTGACAAATATAAGGAAGGATATAATTGAGGCATTCTTTCATAGTGGGGTGTGTGGGGAATGCCTGCCAAGTTATATCGAGTGAACTTGACCCAGGATGAGCGGGAGCATTTGTTGGGTATCACCCGGCGCGGCCAATCCTCGGGGCGTAAAGTGAAGCGGGCTTTGATTTTGTGCAAAGCCGATGAAGGCCTTACCGACCGGCAGGTGGCCGAAGCTCTGATGGTGGGCCCCGCCACGGTCGGCCGGGTGCGGCAGCGCTTCGTTGAAGGCGGGTTGGAGAGGGCCCTCAATGATCTGCCGCGGCCGGGGCAACGGCGCAAACTTGATGGAAAGCAAGAAGCCCACCTGGTGGCCGTGGCCTGCAGCGCGCCCCCGGAAGGGCACACCCGCTGGACCTTGCGATTGCTTGCCGGGCCAGGCGGTGAAGCTGGAGTTGACCGGCTCCATCTCCCGGGAGACGGTCAGGCAGGTGCTGAAAAAAACGAACTCAAGCCGTGGCGGAAGAAGGAGTGGTGCATCCCCAAGGTGAGCGCCGAGTTCGTAGCCCGCATGGAGGACGTGCTGGACCCCGTATCCAGTACGGGGCAGGCTCTCTATGCGGAACCCTATGACCCCAAGCGGCCCGTAGTCTGTTTCGATGAGACTTCCAAGCAGTTGGTGTCGGAGAAGCGGTCTCCCATCCCGGCCAAGGCGGGACGGCGGGAGCGGTTCGATTACGAGTACCAGCGCAACGGGACCCGGAAGCGGAGAAGGTCCGAGTGGTGCTGGACAACCCCGTATCGAGTACGGGGCAGGCTCTGAACACTCATAGACCCGCCTCCCTGTACGAGGCCTTCGAGCCAAAGGAGGCCAGACGGGTGATCCAACGGCTGGAATTTCACTATACTCCCAAGCACGGAAGCTGGCTCAACATGGCGGAGATCGAGTTCAGCGTCTTCAGCAACCAATGTTTGAACCGCCGCATTGAAGATGAAGCGTCGCTCAAACGGGAAATCGCAGCCCTGGAGACCGAGCGGAATCAGGCTACCGCAACCATCAACTGGCGATTCTCCACCACCGATGCCCGGCACAAGCTCCGGCGTATCTATCCATCGGTTTCACACTGACGCGGTACTAGGCAGAAGACGGCCGGTCGCCGCCATGCTGGCTGAGCGAGGTCTCCTCCTCCGCGCAGCCAAGACACCCCGGTCAGGTGTAAACCAATTGGTGAGGTCGGCCAGCCGCCTTCCACCTTGGAACTGGAGCCCAGTCTGCACCGCTCCCAATGACCAAAATAGGCTTCACACCCGGGCTCTAGTCCTTGACTACTTCAGCCTTCGACATCACTTCAATTCCCCAATAGGAACCCAGGCAGGCGCATCGTTGTAATAAGGCCGAAGCCAGATCACCAGCGAGGAACTGGGCGAAGTTTATATTCCGCAAAGACATATTCAGTTCTCCTTGGCACGGTCTGGATTCAGCGGCAAAAAAGGCCAAGCTGCGAAACATGGCTTATCCTGTTGCAGCTGTGGCCAGCGGGATTCTATGCGAGACCTGCCACCGGGCCCACTCGTTAGCCCGAATCCACCGAAAAGATGAGTGTCGCGGCGTACTAAACGGGCAAGAAAGTGCTCCTGTGCCTCTGGGATAATGGTTTTGTAACCGCAAACCGGTCCCGGAAAAGGAGCACCCAATAGCAACTGTCTTGAAAGTCAATAGGAATGAGCGGCGACTGGCTGAGTCATATCGCACCAAGGGGAGCCATGTTTGAGCATGCCGTTGAGTATAACCAGCAGTTTGCGCATGGACGCGGCCAGCGCCACCTTTTTCGGCTTGCCAGCTGCCAGCAGCCTCTGGTAGAAGTCCCGGATAGCAGGGTTGTGGCGGCTGGCTACCAACGCTCCCATGTAGAGGACGGCCCGCACCCGGGAGCGTCCGCCCCAGACGGCGCGTTTGCCCCGCAGGGCGCCACTGTCTCGGTTGTAGGGGGCCACGCCCACAAGGGCGGCGATCTGCCGGCGATTCAGCGTGCCCAGCTCTGGCAGATTGGCCAGCAGAGTGAGGGAGATCTGCTCTCCGGCACCGGGAACGGTGCGGAGCAGGTCGTCCTTCTCACGCCACACCGGACTCCGGCGCAAAGTCTGACGCAGCCCCTTGTCCAAGTCGCTCAACTCTTGTTCCAACCACGCGATGTGGGCTTCAATGCGGGGACTAACGGCGCCGATGGCGGTGCCTAGCCGGTTCTTCCCGGAGACCAGCATGGTCATCACCTGGTGCCTGCGGGCAGTCAGCGAGTTGAGGACCTGGGTCTCGGCGTCCTTGAGGGGGCGCACCTCAGGACGGACGGCGTCGGCGAAATGGGCCAGGCCCCCCGCGTCCAGAGTGCCGGTCTTGGCCAGCGTTCCGGTGGCCTTGGCGAAGTCCCTGACCTGGCGTGGGTTGACCACCACCACCGGCAGCGCCGCCGCGGCCAGGCGGCCACCAAGGGCAGTTCCAAGCCGCCCGTAGCCTCCAACAACACCAAGGCAGGCTCCAGGTCCACTATCTGGGGGATCAGTCCCTCAATTCCGGTCTGGTCGTAGGGCAGGGTCCATCTCTTCCCCGTAGGCCGGACAGCAACGTCCAACTGCGCCTTTGAGACATCAATGCCTACGAACCTCGCTTCTCCTTCCATCTGTACCTCCTCTTTCAGTGTTGACCCTTCCTTGCACGATGCGGGCTCGATTGGCCCAGGCAACTGTCCGGGTTCTACCGTTGAGGAACGCGGCGACCCCTGCTATTGGACGGTCTACCATGACCCAGATGCTACCGGTCTGCCGCGCTCCGGACCGCCACATATGAGCTATTGTCGCGGGCCAAAGTCAGGATACAAGATGCTGCCACGCCACCACCCCGACCGCATTCATATCGTCTTCGACGATCACCGCCTGGTGGCCAATGCCGGCCTGCTCCTGCCGGCCACCCTGGCCTGGCATCTCGGCCTGCCCCAACTGGTACAGGAGCACCTGGACCTGGGCGATGCGCCGGGCCGGGCCAATCCTGGCGATAAGATTTCGACGCTGGTGACCTCGGCGCTGGCTGGCGGCGACTGCATCGACGACGCCGACGCGTTGCGCACCGGCAGGACGGCCTGCACTCTCGGCTGCGTAGTCAAGGCGCCGTCCACCCCCCGCTTTCGCGAGGGCAGGCTCTGGGCACTTTCCTGCGCAGCTTCAGGTGGGGCCATGTCCGTCAGTTGGACCGGGTGAGCCGTGAGCTGCTGGCCCGGGCCTGGCAGGCGGGGGCCGGACCCGGCGGCGCGCCCTTGACTATCGACCTCGATTCCACCATCTGCGAGACCTACGGACTGGACAAGGAAGGGGCGCGGCACCATGGTTACATCGGCAAGCGGGGCTATCACACACTGCTGGCCATCGCCGCCGGCACCGGCGAGGTGCTGATGGCCCGGCTGCGCGAGGGCCGGGCCAACACCGCCCGCGGCGCCGCCCACTTCCTGCGTGAGACGGTGGGGCGGGTGCGCTACGCCGGGGCCCGGGGGCAACTCACGGTGCGGGCCGACAGCGGCTTCTATACCCACGCCGTGGCCGCCGTCTGCCGCAAGATGGATGTCCGCTTCTCCATCACCATCCGCCAGCACAAAAGCCTGCACAATGTCATCGAGGCGATACCCGAAGATGCCTGGACGCCGATTCCCTACTGGATGGACGGCGCCGCCGATGTGGCAGAGACCACCTACACCCCCTTCCAGGCCGAGGCGGACGCCGCGCCGGTACGGCTCATCGTCCGGCGGGTGAAGCCGGCGCCCGGTTCTCAACTGGCTCTCTTCGCTACCTACAGCTATCACGGCTTCATCACCGACCCGGACGGGGAGACCCTCGAACTGGAGGCTGGCCATCGCCGCCACGCCGAGATCGAGAATGCGATACGCGACCTCAAGTACGGCGTGGGGTTGAACCATCTCCCCTCGGGCCGCTTCGCCGCCAACGGCGCCTGGCTGGCGGTACAGGTGATGGCGCACAACCTGGCCCGCTGGACAGCCCGCATCGGCCTGGGTGAGCAGATCGTGACCACCAAGACCCTCCGGCGGCGGTTCTTCGCCCTGGCCGGACGGCTCACCCGCTCGGCACGCCGGATCACCCTGCATCTTCCCCAGCGCTGGCCGTGGGAGGAGAAGTTCAGTCGCGCCCTAGCACGGCTGCGAGCGATTCCACTCCCAGCTTGACGACCCGTCTGCAACTGGCCCGCCATCCGGCCAACTGAACGTCCCCGCCAACTCGCGCCATCACGGTCCGCGAGCGCCTCTTGCCGTGTCCTATCCCGCCATCTCGCTCGCCACAGCCACCGCAGGCCGCCATCGGCGCCCCCAAAAACGCCTGGAGATCGCCCTCCAACCTCCCGTCTACCCGAATTCGAGCCCGGTTCATCGCGCCTGTAATTCCCTCACCCCCCTTCCGCTGTCCTCACGCCGTCCATCCGTGTCCATCGGTGGATTCGGGGTTAGCCTAACCCCGGGCAAATTGATTTGCCTGGGGCTCTTTTCAGAAAGTTCCGGTAATTAGCCTTCCTGGTTTTTCGGGAATCTCCATCGACCACATTGGGTTAGAATAAGGTGAGTTAACCTTAAGACAGCCATAGCCGGGAGGTGATTCAATGGTGCAGGCCGGAGCAGAAGCGCCAACTACACCGGGAGCTTTGTCAGGAATCCGAGTGTTGGACTTCACCTGGGTCCGGGCGGGTCCCTGGTGCACCCGATGGCTGGGGGCGCTGGGAGCCGAGGTTATCAAGGTTGAATGGCCCCAGAGCCCCAATACTCGGGGCAACAACATTGCGACGGGAGCGGGCACCCCCGAGGGCCTGCCCGCCAATCTCAACACCAACGGCCATTTCAGCGACACCAACTCCAACAAGCTGAGCGTCACCCTGAACACTCGTACAGCCCGAGGCATTGACCTTACCCGGCGCTTGGTGGCCATGTCCGACATCGTCATCGAGAACTTCGCCTACGGTGTATTGGAGCGGTGGGGTCTGGGCTATGAGGATATGAAGAAGCTCCGGCCTGACATCATTTACCTCTCCATGTCCGGCTTCGGCCACACGGGTCGGGACAGAGACTATCAAACCATGGGAGCCATTGCGCAAGCCCTGTCCGGTTTGACCTACACGTCGGGCCTGCCGGACAAGCCACCCGCTGGTTGGGGCTGGTCCTACCTGGACGACACCGGTGGCTTATACGGGGCCATGTATGCTCTGAGTGCGATTTACCATCGCAACATGACCGGTCAGGGACAGCATGTCGACAGTTCCCAGTGGATCATCGGCGTCCCCCTTAATGGTCCCGCTTTTCTGGACATCCAGGCCAACGGTCGTTCCACCATGCGAAAGGGTTACCCGCCGGGCAACCGCGCTCACTGGCCTGGCACGCCCCTGGTGAACAACTACCGGGGGCGGACCGGGGCGCCGCACAACGCTTACAAGACCAGTCCGGCGGAGTACAACGACTGGTGTGCCCTAGTCTGCTTCTCCGACTATGAGTGGCGGAAGTTAGTGGGGGTAATGGGCTCTCCCAGTTGGGCCACCGGCGAGAAGTTTGCCACCCTTGAAGGTCGCCTGGAGCACCAGGAAGAGATGGACCAGGGGATAGAGGCGTGGACCAAGACTCTGGGCAAGTACGAGATCATGGAGCGGTGCCAGGCGGCGGGAGTACCCGCCATGCCCGTTCAAAGCAGCCAGGACCGGGTGGACAACGATCCCCAGCTCAGGCATCGAGAGATGTACCGGGACGTGAAGCATCCCGCGCTGGGGACCTGGCCCCTTCAGAACGCTCCCTTCAAGATGTCGGAGACGCCTGCAATCAACAGCCGGTCAGGTCCCCTGATCGGCGGGCACAACAAAGAGGTGTTTCAGGGGTTGTTGGGCATCAGTCACGAGGCGCTGGTGAGCGGCTTCGCCGACGGCACCTTCTGGCCAAAGGACCTCAGTATGGAAGATTATCCCTACTTCAAGGAGATGATGGAGGATGCCTCGCCCGTACAGTGGAGTGGGAATGAGCCGATAGCGAATCCCGCTCCGGCGCCGGCGCGGACGCCGGACCGGAACTCTGCGGGGGCCTTTGGGGGGCTGCGGGTGCTGGAGCTCGCCGATGAGAAGGGGCAGTGGTGTGGCAAGCAGATGGCTGACATGGGAGCAGACGTCATCAAGATAGAGCCGCCCGGTGGCGAGGCAGCCCGGACCGTGGGGCCCTTCTACCAGGACATACCGAATCGGGAGAGGAGCCTTTACTTCTGGCATTACAACACCTCCAAGCGGGGGGTTACCTTGAATCTGGAGATGGAGGACGGGCGCCGGCTGTTCCGGCAAATGGCGGAGAAGGCGGATGTGATACTAGAGACCTTCAGGCCCGGTTATCTGGCCTCCCTGGGGCTGGGGTACGAAGATCTGGCAAAGAGTAACCCTGGGCTGATTATGTGCTCACTGACCCCCTTTGGGCAGACCGGGCCGTGGCAGGACTTCCAGACCAGCGACCTGCTGCATCTGGCGGCGGGCGGACAGATGGCTAGGTGTGGCTATGACGACGACGTGGCGCCAGATGCACCGCCCATCGCTCCCGGAGGAGGGCAGGCTTGGCACATCGGAAGTCACTACGCCTACATCGCCATTACCGCGGCGCTGGTTAACCGGTCGGTGACGGCCTGGGGGCAGTACATAGATGCCTCGGTGCATGATGCCTGCGCGCTCACGACCGAGGGCCATGTGAACCAGTATATTTACAAAAGAGATGTGATTCCTCGTAGAACAGGAGGTGGCAACACCGCCACTGGGCCCAACGCCCAGGTCCTCTGTAGGGATGGAAAATACGTGAATGTCGGTCAGGTTACCCCGGAGCGGGTGCTGATGCTTGCGCCGTGGATGGACGAGCACGGCTTGGCGGGCGACCTACTGGATGAAAAGTACCGGGACCCAACGGTCATCGCCGAGAGCCAGTCACATATTCGCGGAATTTTGGTAAACTTCCTCGCCAACATCCCTCGGGACGAAGCCTACCACGGCTTGCAGAAGCGTGGCTCCAACACGGGGGCGATCCGTTCCCCGGACGAGGTCATGCAGGACCCTCACCTGGAGGACCGGAGGTTCTGGACAGATGTAGAATACCTGGAACTTGGCAAGACATTTCGACACCCAGGCCCAGCGGCCATCTTCAACGGCTCACCCTGGAGGATATCCCGGCGTGCGCCTCTCATCGGGGAGCACAACGAAGAGGTCCTGTGCGGGGAGTTGGGACTATCTAAGGCGGAGCTGGCCGTCCTAGCTGAGGGAGGTTCGGTGTAACCCTGGTTTTCCTGCCGCTGCTAGAACCCTGTTCCGTCTCGCTTCAGCCCACAGCCCCTAATATTACAACGACGGTTCAAGGAGGGATGTCCGGAGATACACGAAGGGCGGCTCGGCGCTTGGCATGGGAGCGCTTGGCCCGTTCGTTGCATTCTTGCGTCTCCTCCAGCCACCGCAGCAGCTCATCCAGCCCGAACCGTTCCCGGGGCAGCATTTCCCGCACCACCCGGTAGACCCCCGTTTACACGAGGGCAGGCTCTGAGGCCTCGTGATCCGGGGCATCTTTTCCCCCCCAAGCCTGCTGCAGACTCAGGAGAAAGGCTCCAGCCAGCAGGCATAGGGCTACGTGGTGATGCCACCCAGCCCAGGTCCGGGTCTCGTACTCGTCCAGTCCCACGTCGCTCTTCTCCGTCTCGAACTCCGTTTCAATGCGCCACCTGGAACCGCCCACGTAGGCCAGCGTCTCCAGGGGAGTGTCCTCGGGAGCGTTGGACAGATAGTAGCGGGGCTCGCTGCCGTCCAGATTTCGGCGGTAGATGCCCCAGTGGATTTCGCCGGGCTTCCGCCTGCTGGTTGGCCGCACCCGCTGGGCGCTGAACAGGTAGCTGCGGGGACCCTGGCTTCCCTCGGCCACCGTTATCTCTCGCCAGGCCTCCTCCGGCAACTCATCGCTGCGCTCCGTCATGGTGCGCCGCTGCCCGCCCACCAGCCTGGGTTTGCGGGGCGCTCCCCGGCCTTGGTAGCCCGGACTGGTCCGCTCTGGTTCCGGCGGCCACACCGTAAAGCCCGCCGGAACGTCCAGGACGTAGCGCATCCCCAGGGCCGCCAGTCCCTCGCGGAATGACGGCGACATCCCGAAGGCGTCGTCCCCGGCAACCCAGCCAGCCCTCAGATGGCCCCGCTCCAAGGCCTTCTTCAGCATCTCCAGTGCCATCCCGGTCTTCGACTGGTAGCCCTGCCTCTCCTCCGGAACCCTCGCCGCCGCGCACCGGTCTTTGTCCGAGGTCCAGCTCTCCGGCAGATAAAGCCGTTTGTCCACCAGGGCCCGTCCCAGCGGGCTGACATAGGCCAGGAACATTCCGGCCTGGCAGCTGGCCACCTTGCCCAGTCTCCCGCAGTACTGACGGGCCACTCCCACGGACTTCCTGCCCTGCTTGGGGAAGTCGCTGCCGTCCAGCACCCACACCCCTTCAGGGTGCCCCAGTCTGGGTCCCAGGTACTCTTGGAGGCGTCCCAGCACCAGGTCATCGTCCCAGGGGGATTCAGCGAGAAACCGCTGCATCACCCTGGCTGACGCCGGAACCGTCTCCGACAGATTCTCGGCGTTGCGCCGCTCGCCGGACTGCACCAGCAGGGCCTGGAGATAATGGCGGCTGTGGCCCCGCGCTTCCCTGCGGCCGAACAGCGGAGCGAAGTAAGCGTGAAACTCCTGAAAAGCCCCGTAAACCTGCTCGAAAGCCGCCGCATCCACTTCCCTGCCTCACCTGCCCAAGCCTTCCCCAACTACCCGGTCATCCTATCATACCAACCGTCGTTGTAATACTAGTCGTTAGGCAGAGGCATTATAGCATGGCACCCTTGACCGACCATCTTTCCCGATGATAGCGTTGCCCTCCTTGACTACCACCGATCCACACCCTGGAAGGTAGCTCTATCATGGCGCAGCAATCCCTTCCGTCCGTGGTTATTCTTGGCGGAATAAACATGGACCTGGTCACTCACACACCCCGCTTCGCCGAATCCGGGGAGACGGTAGTCGGCACCCGCTTCCTGACCTACCCCGGCGGCAAGGGAGCGAATCAGGCCGTGGCCGCCGCCCGGATGGGTGCATCGGTAGCAATGGTGGGCCGGGTAGGGGATGACGTCTTTGGGCCCCAGCTTCTGAAATCGCTGACCGACAGCGGTGTTGACGTATTCGCGGTGGACGTCGCCAACAAGACCAGTTCCGGCCTGGCGATAATCGAGATCGACGGGTCTTCTCAAAACCGAATCACCCAGATTCTCGGGGCCAATGACACTGCGGCCCATCGCAAAGGCAACGGGTTTCTGAGTTGCTGCCTCATGCTTCGGTGTTGATGTTGCAGCTGGAAGTTTCGCTGGATCTGTCGCTGGAGGTAGCCCGAGAAGCTTGGGGTCAGGGTAAAACGGTAATTCTGGATCAGGGTCCAGTCCGCCCCCTGCCTTCGGAATTTTACCCCTACCGCATGGTGATTACCTCCAATGAGACCGAAGCCCAAGCGCTGGTTGGATTTCCAGTAAGGGATAAAGAATCAGCGTCCGGAGCGGCGACGGAGCTACTGGAGCGGGGGGTAGCGGCGGTGGTGGTGAAGCTGGGATCTGGAGGCGCCTACTATGCGACCCGGCGGCACGGCCGGCATATGCCGGCCTTTCCCGTCCAGGCCGTTGACTCCGTGGCCGCAGGAGACGCCTTTAACGGCGCCCTGGCGGTGGGCCTGAGCCGGGGACAGGAGTTGGGGCGCGCGGTGGTATCAGCCTCGGCCGCCGGAGCGCTGTTGGTGACCCGAAGCGGGGCTCAGGACTCCATGCCTTTGGGCAATGAAGTGGAAGCGCTAGCCAAGTCATGGAGCGCCTAACCGGGGCTGGCGGGCCGTAACGCATTTTACTTCGTGTGGCGGCACCCATTTCTTATCTGGGTACGATGGGCAGAGTGACATGGGAAGGATGCTGGGCGTCGTGCAGGATAGTCTGTAATGCCGGCTTGAAGCTGGCATCCTGGGCTATGATGTTGCCGGTGTTGGTGTTGCGGTCGAAGCGGGGAAAGTTGCTGCTAGAAATTTCCAGCCGGACACGGTGCCCCGCCTTGAAGACGTTGCTGGTGGCCCATAGGTCGATAGTATAGCAGTAGGCTTTGCCCGCCTCCACCGGTGCGGGATTAGACATGGACTCCCGGTAGCGGGCGCGGATAACGCCGGCGGTTAGGTTGCGGGCGGAGCCGTGTGCGCGCTCGGATAGCTACCCAGCGTACATAGTGAAGACCACCACTTACGTGGTTGGTGCCGAGAATCTGGGAAAAGTTCGTAGTGCGCGACTGGCCCTCAGGATCATCCCGGCGGTTTCGGTCTGTCTGAGGACCGAGCCAGGCCTCGTATCCTTTCGAAAGGTGAGGGGGAACATAGAGGGCATTGGCCATGAGTGGAGGGAGGCATCGTGAGAAAGGCACAGCAGCGGCCGACGTTAGGGAACGCCAAACCAAGGTTTTTTGGGGGTGGGCTGGTAGACTAACTTCCTTGAAATGACGGGTGGAATGCCAGATTGCTCGTGGATTGTCTCCATAAGCCCAGTATGCCCGAGGAAAAGTCCTGTACCAATCAACCCATCATTCCAAAGAGTTCGGACTACTAGCCAACTGACACCCTTTTAATTACTATCTTGGTAGCAGTCTAACTAATCCATGACGAGGTCGTTGTATGAGGGATGAGTTCCACTCATTAAAGCCGGAAGAGTTGAGAGACCAAAGGAGGAATGACATGGGAGATTCTCCACAGCAAACTTCCGCAGCCGGCACTGAGACGGTGAAGGATGTTGAGCAGTTTGACGTGATCATCATCGGCGCCGGGGTTACCGGGCTGTATCAGTTGTACCGTCTGCGTCAGCTCGGGCTCTCGGTGCGGGTCTTCGAGGACGGTGGTGGAGTGGGCGGCACCTGGTATTGGAATCGGTACCCGGGATGTCGTTTCGACTCCGAGAGTTACACTTACGGATATTCGTTCTCGGAGGAACTCCTGCAAGAATGGGACTGGAGAGAGCATTTTTCCGGCCAGCCGGAGAACGAGCGCTACCTCAATTATGTAGCGGACAAGTTTGACCTCCGCCGGGACATCCAGTTCGATGCCCGCGTCGCCACGGCGGTCTACGACGAGCGCAAGAATCGCTGGCAGATTCTAACGGAAGATGGCCGTCAGGCCGGGGGGCAATTCTTGATCACGGCGGTCGGTAATCTGTCCGCGCGTTATATACCAGACTTTGCGGGGATCGATAGCTTCAAGGGCAACTGGTGCCACACCGCCAGATGGCCGAAGGAAGGTATGGATCTAGGCGGTAAGCGTGTGGGGGTCATAGGCACTGGGGCCACCGCCGTCCAACTTATCCCGGAGATCGTTAATGAAGTCGCCCATCTAAGCGTCTTCCAGCGCACGGCGAATTACTGTGCGCCCCTCCGGAATGGCCCAATCGACCCCGACTGGCAGCGCGAGATCAAGGCAAGCTACCCGGAGATCTTCAAGAAGTGTAGAGAAACCCCAGGCGCGTTTATGCACCAATTCGACCCGCGGTCGGCCCTGGAAGTCTCGGCAGAAGAGCGGCTAGCGCAGTACGAGAGGCTGTGGGCAGAACCCGGTTTCAAGAAATGGCTGGCCAATTTCCAGGACATAATGACCCCCGGGGAGGCCAACGAGGACTACGCCGAATTCGTCCGGAATAAGATCCGTGAGCGGGTTAATGACCCGGTGGTGGCGGAGATGCTGGTGCCCAAGGACCATCCCTTCGGCTCCAAGCGCCTCCCCTGCGAAACCGGGTATTATGACGTGTACAACCGGGACAATGTATTACTTGTTGACGTGCGCAAGGCCCCGATCGAGTGCATCACACCCAAAGGCATCAAGACCAGGGATGCCGAGTACGAGCTGGACGTCATCATCTTTGCCACGGGATATGACGCCTTGACTGGGTCTTTAACCAGGATAGATATCCACGGGGAGGGCGGGCAGACGATAAAGGATAAATTCGCCGAGGGCCCGCGCACCTATATGGGCCTCCAGAGCCCTGGGTTCCCGAATCTCTTCATCATGCCTGGTGCCGGGGCCGGCAACTTCACCAGAGGCTGCGAGCCGCTCGTGGAATGGGTGAGCGAGTGCATTGGCTATATGCGCGAGAATGAGTTCACGCGTATCTCGGCCACACCCCAGGCGGAAGAAGCTTGGACCAAGTACGTCGCCGAGGCGAGCACCAATTTGCTCCGGACAAAGGCCAATTCCTGGTTTGTAGGGGCGAACATTCCCGGCAAAGCACGGGTCTTACTCGGCAGTCCGGACAGCGCTCCAGTAATGCGGGCCAAGCGTGCCGAAATAGCGGCCAATGGCTATGAAGGGTTTCTGCTTGAATAAATGTTTTGCTATTCTCCGTTTCGGCACTGGTTGCAGCGATTTGGATAGATTCAGAGCTGGCTCCGCGGCGGCAACGGTTAATTCAGAGGGCAACAGCTTCCAGCCCTCTCAAGTTTACCGAGGCTGCGCCTGTTGCGGTTAAAAGACACGAATTGGAGGCTTTCTCCGTTCCAGAGAGGGATCCGAGAACGGGTCTCGTCACCGTGCCGCGGCTCCTTGATCTTGACCATATCATCCAGGAATCCAGTGGCTCATCGGGAGGAAGGTCGTTTGGTTGCAATTCCCTCGCATTTGGCGTAGTAATCTACTACACCTGGAATCCGGGATCTTAACGCTGCTCGGGGGAGGCGGAAAGTTGCCCAAAGAAGAATACGAATTCTTCGGCCACGAATGCGTTCCCTGGGGTCCGGTGGGTGCCGGATCGGGAGCGGCGGCTGAGGGTATGGTGGAAAAAATCCTGAACCTAGACCATTCCACGGGCGTTGGAACCCGGCTGCTGAAGTTCCCGCCGGGCGTGGAAACTTCAGAGGTGATCGTCCACGATTTTTGGGAAGAAGTGTACATCTTGGAGGGAGAACTCCATGACAAACGCCTAAATGCAACCTTCACCACTGGGATGTATGCTTGCCGGCCGCCTGGCATGCAACACGGGCCCTACTCCTCGCCCCCATAGGCTGCATGACCTTGGATGTGCCCTACTACAACAAATAGCCATCTACAGTCCAAAGAGACCCAAGTTCAAGGAAATCAGCTTGGTCTGGGAAATCCAGGCCGTTACAGGCAGCACATAGATACATAGATCCTTGCAGGCCAGCGCCACTAAATAGTGGCACCAAGGTCAGCGCACCGCCCACCCACCAGAAGAAACCGTAAACAGCGCCGCGAATCAGGCCGGCGCCTGCGCCGTTGGTCGGACTCGGATAAAGCCGGGCGAAGCCCAAACCAGCCAGCAAGCCAATGACCAGGGTAACCAGCCAGGCAGCGAGCTGCGAACCGCCGGATGAAGCAGAGGTGGTTTCTTGGCGAGGCGAAGGCCCGGCAATGCTGATGCCCCATCCTTCGGGACGCCTCGTACCGTTAAATCGCTACTCTGACGGCGGGACGCCCCAGGACTCCATTGAGTCGGTCATCGTTCGGCGCGGCTCCGCACGCCGTTTCAGCCACGAATCGATAACCCTCCGGGAGCTGTCGACGGTGCTCGAAAAGGCCACGCAGGGCATACCGGCAGACTTTTTAGGACAACCTGGCGCTGCTCTCAATGATATTTATCTGATCGTGAACACTGTGGACGACCTCCCATCTGGCGCATATGTGTTCCACCGAGACCTGAAGGCTCTGGAGCTGCTGAAAGAAGGAGACTACCGTCGGCAAGCTGGTCATCTGGGGCTCGATCAGCCGCTTCCGGCCGATGCCAGCGTCGACTTTTTCTTCATGACTAATCTGAATCCGATACTGGAGCGTTTTGGTAACCGAGGTTACCGGTTGGCTCAGCTGGATGCCAGTATCACAGCGGGCAAAATCTACCTGGCAGCCTATGCCCAAAGACTGGGGGCCTCTGGCCTGACGTTTTACGACGACCAAGTATCCGGATTCTTCTCGCCCTACGCGGAAGGTAAAAGCGTGATGTTCCTGGTGGCGCTGGGGAAGCGAGCCAGGCGTAGGCTAGTAGTCCAACGTCTTTGAAGTGATGTCTGAAATATGTATTCTCCCCAGCAGCGGGAATGTCCGGCAAGAAGCGGACTGTGGGAGAGTAGTCATGGCCAAGAAATACCGTATCAAACTGACCTGGGAAGAACGGCAGGAACTGAAGGCCCTGGTCTCCAAGGGGCGGGCGGCGGCGTACAAGCAGACCCACGCGCGCATCCCCCGTTTTCACGGGGGCAGGCTCTGCTGCTGAGCGATGAGGCAGAGGAAGGCGGGTGCATGAAGGACGAGGAGATTGCCCGGGTGCTCCAGGTTGGCAGCGCCACGGTGGAAAGGGTGCGGCGCCGTTGCGTGGAGGAAGGGATTGAGGCGGCCTTGGACCGTAAGGAGCAACTGCGCCGCCGGCCGAAGAAACTGGACGGCGCAGCCGAGGCCCGGTTGATTGCCATAGCCTGCGGGGAACCGCCGGAAGGCCGGGCGCGTTGGACGCTGAAGTTGCTGGCAGACCGGTTGGTGGAATGCGAGATAGTTGACGCCATCCACCCGGAGACGGTGCGCAAGACGCTGAAAAAAACGAACTCAAGCCCTGGCTGAAAGAGTGCTGGTGCATCCCGCCGGAAGCCAGCGCCGGGTTTGTGTGCGCCATGGAAGACGTGCTGGAGGTCTGCCAACGGCCTTATGGGGACAATGAGGTGTTGGTGTGCCTGGATGAAACGAGCAAGCAACAGAGCCTGCCCTCGGCCACGACCGGGGGTGAAGGAGACGCGCCTGCCGCGGCCAATGCGGCCCGGAGCGGCGGCCGGGTACGATTACGAATACGAGCGCAATGGGGTCAGCAACCTTTTCATGCTGTTCGCGCCGTTGGAAGGATGGCGGCGGACCGGAGTGACGGACCGGCGGACGAAAGTGGACTGGGCGCACCAAGTGAAGAAGTTGGTGGATGAGGACTACCCGGACAAAGAGCGGATTGTGCTGGTGATGGACAACCTGAACACCCACCGTGCGGCCTCCTTGTACGAAGCCTTTGAGCCCGCCGAAGCGCGGCGCATCGCCGGGCGGCTGGAGATTCACTACACGCCCAAGCACGGGAGTTGGCTGAACCCCGTATCAAGTACGGGGCAGGCTATGGCGGAGATTGAAATTGGCGTGATGGCCCGGCAATGCCTGGACCGGCGGATTCCGGATCAAGAGGTTCTGCGGCGGGAGGTGGAGACGTGGCAAGATCAGCGCAACCGGGACACGGTGCGGGTGAACTGGCGCTTCACCACCCAGGACGCGCGTATCAAACTGAAGTCTCTTTACCCATCAATACAGAATCACTGAACTACTAGTCACCCTCGACACCAGTCGGCTGAGGCAACAGCCCAACTTGTAAAGGGCACGCCACTTAAGGAACTTGACCATCGCCGAGGAGTTGCCATACCTGGAGAGAGAACACACCTCTCCGAGACCAAGCGAGCAAATTTTAGAAGTAGAGACTATCAAGGTCCCAAAACCGTCAAGCTAGAAACCGGAGTCGAGGAGTGCTTTGCATGAGAGTGTATTGGCGAAAGGTAAAAAGGGGAGAGAACCTGATTCTCAGTGACGAAAACGACGGCCATGAAGAGGAGCTTGGAGGGTTCCGAGACACCAAACGGGGCATCGACGCGTCGGCGAAGACTTTTAGCTACGACCCGAGCCGCTCCCGGAAGGGGTTCCCATCTATCGAAGAAGCCAAGGATTTCGTGGAGTCCTTCAGACCTTGGGAGCTATTCGGTACCCAGGGCGTTACTGTCGACCCTGGGGTTAGGCCCGCCCTAGATTCGGCCGCAACAGACACAGCGGGCACGCCAGACCAGCCGGCGTAGTCGATGGTGGCGGACCTGCGATCAACGAGAGGATGGCGGCAGTTCTGGAAGAAGAGTTAGACGCTCCATGACCCTCCCGCCAGAGACCCGCGCCAGTAGATGCCACTTGGCTTTGGTTTAGTTTCCCATGCTCGCACGGGCAGATATTAAGCTGTTCCAATCGCCAAAGGGACTTCCTTTCGATGGGCGGACGCGGCAACTCTCCGGAACCGTTAGCCCAAGAATCAGATGGTTTTTGCTATCAAAGTTGGGGAAAGGGAGTGACGAATATAGCGGAACGAAAGCCAGGGCCGTTTTAATCCAGGTCGCATTACAAAAAGGAGAAGTAGCCATGTACGTCATCAGAAGAACCGCCAAAGCGCAGCCGGGGAAGGTATGGCAGGTTGCCAACCTGCTGATCAAAATATGCGCCGCCTACGAGGAGAATGGCCGGCCCAAGGCACAAGTGTATGTGTCCCAGGACCTGCCGGGAACTCCCAACGTGGCCTATGCTGAGTGGACCCAGGCGACCATCGAGCCCAACTGGCCTTCCCAGGTCCCCGAGGTGGTACGGACTCTGAACGCCGAGATGCAGGCCCAGCTCGACTCCTACGAGATCGAGTTCTACGAGCTGGTCACACCGGAGAAGCTAGCCGAGAGGAGCGTCTCATAAAAGACCTACGATAGAAGACCCCTGTAAGCCAAGGAGGGGTTTGTTATGAAAGCAGTTGTTTACCAGGCCCCATTCAGTATCGCCGCGGAAAATGTGCCAGACCCGGAGCTGCAACACCCCAACGATGTGATCGTGAAGATCACTTCCTCTTGTATCTGTGGCTCGGACTTGCACATGTACAGGGGCGGACGGCAGCGCAGCCCGGAATCATCTTCGGCCATGAAAACATGGGTGTCGTACAAGAAGTCGCCCTGCCCCTGAAGGGAGTGGAGACCGATTTTGCAGCAGACTCCAGCGGGTTCTCTACTTCGGTCTACGACCGCTGGTTCGACCACAAGTGGGGCAAGGAGAAGAAGGAAGCCCGTTGGATCAAGGCTCATATAATGCCGGCGTGAAGACCAATATCGTGACAGCGGTTGAAGTGACCGAAACTGCGGCCAACGATTCGCCGTTCCTTGCTCCCTTCGTGGAAACCACCGCGAGTGGGTTCGACGTGCGGGAAGTGTCGGCGGACAAGGCTTACCTGAGCCGGGCCAACCTACACGCAGTTGCGGCAGTCGGCGGCACAGCTCACATCCCGTTCAAGTCCAACTCCTTGCCATATCCCCGCGACGGGCAAAACCTGGACAGCCTGTGGGAAAGAGCTTATCACTTCTACCAACTGCACCGCGCCGAGTTCCTGGACTTCTATCACAAGCGGTCCAACGTCGAAACTACCTTCTCGATGGTCAAGGCCAAATTCGGAGGGGCGGTCCGCTCCAAGACCACGGTGGCCCAGGTCAATGAGGTCTTGGCGAAGATTCTGTGCCATAATATCGTCGTGCTGATTCAGTCGATGTTCGAGTTGGGCATCATGCCCGTGTTCTGGGATCAAGGACATTTGGAACAAAATGGGCAGTTGTTCCAAATGTCAGCCTAAATCAGGACTTTTGGAGCAAAGCCTACTCAGACCTAAAGATGGCAACCCTTTACGGTGCTGACCTATCGGAGGCGCAGCCATGCCTTTTCTGGGCGCCGGTTCCGGAGTGGAACTGCCCTATTACGACGATGATTTCGCCAATTCGTGGCAGTCCGCGCCGACCATGCTGTTGCAGCACGGGTTCTCCCTGAGCGGCAAGTCTGGCACAACTGGGTACCCTTGCTGTCGGGTGAATTCCGTGTCCTGCGCCCCGATGTGCGAGGCATGGGCGGGTCCGTCATTGATGAGGACCAATTCGAGCCTTCCCTGGACATCTTTGTCGATGACCTGAGCAGCATCCTCGACCACCTGAGTATAGAGGATGTGGTGTATGTGGGAGAATCCTGCGGGGGAATTCTCGGACTGAACTTCGCCCACAAGCACCCCGAGCGGGTCCGGGCGCTGGTGCTGTGCAACACCCCCTGCCGGCTGCCGAGCAGGGAGCGGTCCGGCTGGGGAGGGGACACGAACGACGCCCTGAGCCGGAGCGTGGGGGCTTGGTCCACCGCCACCATCAACACCGGCTGGACACCAGGGTGGCGCCTCAGGGACTGATAGACTGGTACATCGCCGAAATGGACCGGATGTCTTCCTCCATCGGGCGGAGCCTCCAGGCATACCTTGATACGTTGGACTTCAGCCCCTACCTGAAGGAGGTCGAAACTCCGACGCTGCTTCTGGTGGGAGAGGAATCGCCCACTTCGACCCTGGATCAGCACAGCGGTTCATGGCCGAGCAGTTGCCGGATTGTCGGCTGGCGGTCTGTCCCGGCCTGGGCCACGGCATCAACGCCATCCACCGGAGTGGTGCACCCAACCGACACGGGAGTTTCTCGCTTCGCTGACCATTTAAGGAGGGAATTATGCCCTACTACATGTATGTTGCCGTGAACGAGGACAACAAGATTTCAGTCTTTACCGTGGACCCCGAAAGCGGAGGTCTCACGCACCAGCGCGACGTGGCTGTCCCCGGCGGGCCGTTCACCCTGGCGGTCAGTCCCGACCGCAATCACCTGTATTGCGGAACCCGGGAAACCCCTCAGCTGACCAGCTTCAGGATCGATCAATCCGACGGAGGCCTCACGCAGACGGGGACGGTGCCGCTGGACTCGTGGCCGGTCTACGTCAACACGGACCGGAGGGGCAGGTTCGTGCTGTCATCTTATTACCAGGGAGCACGCGTGGCTGTGCACCCCATCGGGGACGACGGGTCGGTGGGAGGAGCCCCAGTCGTATCGCTGGAAACGGCGACCGGGGCTCACGCGATGCAGACCGACCCGACCAACAGCTACGCTTTCGTTCCTCACATCGCGGGAAACGGCCCCAACCAGATCTGGCAATTCAAGTTCGACCAGGACACGGGCCATATCACTCCCAACTCTCCGGCGATGGTGGAACTGGAGGAATTCCTGGGGCCTCGTCACTTCTGCTTTCATCCTTCCCTGGACGTCCTCTACTTCTCCAACGAGCAGGGGTGCAGCGTGAGCGGCTACCGCCTTGACACCGCGGCGGGAAGGCTATCGATCTTCCAGACCATTACCACTCTTCCTCCAGAAGGCTTTGACGAGAGGAACACCTGCTCCCAGATTCAGATCACCGGGGCAGGCGGGTTTCTTTACGCGCCCAACCGGGGCCATGACAGCATCGCCTGTTACACGGTGGACACTAGCACCGGCGAATTGGCCTCCAACGGCATCGTTTCTTCAGAGGCAAGACCCAACGCGCTGTGCCTTGGCCCCGGGGACCGGTACATCTACTCGGCCGGCCAGGATTCGGGCCAGATGGCCATATTCAGCGTCAATCCCGATTCCGGCTCGCTAACCTTGTCGGAGACAGTCCCATTGGGTAACGGGCCGTGCTGGATATCTATCGTGGAGTTGCCGGGATAGCGCCGTCTCAGGTAAGTCGGCCGAGGCGCCCCAGCAGCGGCATCTTGCAACGATGAAATTCTTGAGCGGGGGTTTAGGTTATGGCCTCACCAGAGTTCGACCGGGCAATCGCCATGTTCCGGGCAGACAAGGCGGAGACCCAGACCTTCCAAGTGGGAATCTTCCGGGCCGACCCGGAATGCAGAACGCGTGAGCTACTCGGAAGAACCCGAGTCATTCCGATCTTTGATTCGATGGCTATATGAGATATACAGGGCAAGCAAGACGAGCGATGTCCGCGTTTTTGGTCGTTACTTTCTCAACGAGGGGGCTCGAACAGTGGTCAAACGAAGTGGATGCCCGACAATAGGGTGACGGTCGAGGAGTTTCTCAGTAAAACGAACTTGAACCTACGATATTGAATCACGTCGCGCTAGCGCAGTTAGAATTGGACCGACCTACGGATGGATGCCGCGCCCACCATTTCACGAAATCTCAGGGCCCATCTGTCAGACAGTGTCGGATCGCTTCCTTGTAAAGCTCCGGACACGGTGGCACCCTTGGGCCTAGTTTTACAACGACGGCGTGACGCGTTGCTTCGGCAATGATACGTACCGCAGAGGCTGCAACACTGGCTGGAGATGTACATCTACGAAGGGACTGAGCGTGCTTCCGGTTTCCTGACCTAAATCCGTCGTTGCAGTACTAAACCAAAGCCAAGGTGGGATGTGCATTTGGCTGGTGCTGGGAATCGGGGCGGGAGTCTCGCGGGAGTGTTTCGGCCCTTGATTGCAGGACCGTCCGGCAGCGCCGTCTCACCTCGTCTTTCCGGCTGGACAGCCCGGCCAGGAATTTGCCGGCCCTCTCCTGCACCGCCGCCCTGCTCCCCAGGCACAGATTGCCAGTGGCCTCCCCCGTTTTCACGAGGGCAGGCTCTCTCTCGCCCAGCCCCAGATAGCCTCATCGGCGTTGAAGTCCGGGCTGTAGCCCGGCAGAGCCTGCCCTCGTGAAAACGGGGGTTCACCAGCCTCAGCTCCAGCTCAGGCGTCCTGAGGTACTCCCGCACCGCCTCCCCACGGTGGGCTGGCGCATTGTCCCAGATGACCCGCAGCGGCCCTGGATGCTTTTCCTTCAGTTGCGTCAGGAAGGCAGTTGCGTCAGGAAGGCAACCGAGGTCCCGCTGTTGCTGTTGCCCTCCAGTTCCATCCATTCCACCTCGCCCGTCTCCAGGCACACCGCTGAATAGTAGCTGGCCTTCTCCCCATACCGCGGACTATTGGAGTCCACCAACTCCGGCTTACCCTTCAGCACCCACTTGCCCCGCAATTCCGCGTCCGCCCGGAAGTGGGCCTCGTCAGCAAAGAATATTCTGGCTTCAGTCCGTTGGGCCTCCTCCCACAGGGCGGCGTACTCCGCCACGAAGGCCTCCCGCTTGGACTCATCAGCCTTGAGCAGACGCTTCTTGGGGCGCTTGAAGGCAAACCCCAGCCGGTGAAGCCAGTTCAGGCAACTGCTGCGGCACAGGCTGATGCCAAACCGTTCTGAGACAAACTGCCGCACCACCTTCCAATACCAGTTGGCCAGTTGGATGCCCGCCGCGGCGGGCCGTTGCTCCACCGCCCCTTTCAACTCCTCCTGCTGCGCCTGGTCAAGGGCGGGGGGGAACCACCGGTCTGCTCGAATATCAGGGCCGCAGAGCCTGCCCTCGTGAAAACGGGGGCCCTCCCTCACCGAAGGCCGACGCCCAACGTCCGATAGTGTGGGGGTCCCGCTCCAGCGCCTCCGCCGTCGCCGCTGCCGTCAAGCCCTGAGCCAGCAGCAGGATGGCGTACCACCGCTCCCGCTCCCGGGGTGTGGGAGCCAGAATCATCCGCCGGCGCAAATCCGTGGCATCCATCCGCCATTGTTCCAGAAACCGCTCTTTCTCCCTTACGCCCATCACCCACCCCTCCCTGACGACACCGAAAGCTAACCCAGCGACTCCCCAAATTTACCCCATCTTTCTGCGCATTTCACCTTGGCTTTGGTTTAGTGTTCCTTCCGGTGTTGTCGCTAAATGGGCAGCGCCTCTTCGATGCGGTCCTCTGGCAATTCCACGCCAAAGGCGTTGACGTTGAACGCCAGCATGGCGTAGCAACCCATCAGAGTTGTCAGTTCGGTCGCGCCGTTGACCCCGAAATGTGCCACCACTGCGTCGAACGATTCCTGGCTGACGCGACGGGTCCGGAAGAACTCCCGTCCGTAGTTTATTACCGCCATCTCGTCCTCTGCGGGACTGGGTAGTTCCTTCTTGTCCCGAAGGGCGTCGACCAACTCGTCGCGCAGACCCTCGCGCCTGGCCGGCGGAGCGTGGGCGTTCCAGATGAACTGGCAGTCGTTCTCCCGAGCCGCCAGCAGCATCGCCAGTTCACGGATGCGGGTCGAAAGCGACGTCTCTGTGCGTAGATAGGCAGCCAGACCGAGGGAGCGTTGGGCGACCTCAGGGGCGTTGAGCATGACTGACCCGGGTCCGGTGGCGGGCACTTCCCCCCTGGCCGCCACGAAGGCATCGAAGGCTTCGCGTTCTCGTTCAGGCACTGATTCCCTAGTGACTGCGGGCGTTCTGGCCATGCTTCCCTTCCTACTTGCGAATCCTATGAAGGTAATATATTTCGCCAGTCAAATATCGTCAGCACTATTGCGTAGCATGGTATAGAGCCTGTCCCCAAAAGGGAGACTTGAGAGAAGGAAGGAGGAATTAGCGAAAGACCAGGGAATTCACCGAGCCACTCCCTGGATTGAAGGGCAAAAAGCGGGCCCGGGGCCAAGGGGATAGGTTGCGGCTGTCACATCGCCGCCGTTCAGGAGGAGAGATAAGGCTCCGGACTGTTTCGCATTCCGGAGCGCCACGGCCGCCGAGGGTCCGCAGGTTAAAGACGGTGACCAACATGGCCCACTCGGCCGCCACGTTGACCAGCCTGCGTAGCAGGAATCTCCGAGCCCCCTGCTGTTCCTTGATGATTCCGAAGGCCGGTTAGACCAGTTGCTTTCTCAGCCTGTCCGCCTCTTTTGCGGTGCTGGTGGACATCCAAGCCCGATGACGGCGTAGCACATCGTCGTGGGGCCAATGAATATGCTCAGGCCATCGCGACCAGACTTGGTACATATTCCGAAAGCTGGACACCTCCGGCAGACGGCGCAAGTAGCCCGGTACACTAGTAGACCAACATCCTTGTTATGAGGGGTGGAATGCCGGGTTGCGCGGCAATTGTCTGCATGGGCCCAATATGTCATGGCAAAGGCCCTGTACCAAGCAACTCATCACTACAAAGATTTCGGACTACTAGACCAAGAGGTCGAGGTAATGCCATCGTGCCGACTTCCTTAAGCATCGGCACCGGATCCTGCCCCGTGAAAACGGGGGTAAACCCGCCTCCGCTCGGGGATTTGCTTTATCTCCGTAATGCCCAACCTCACCCCCACTAGGATTCGAGCGCAGATTAAGCCAACTGCTCCCGGATGTTATCGGACTCGTATGCAGGTTTGACCTCAGCTTGAGTTCAGGGCTTTTGGTACGTGCCTGTGGGGCAAGAGTGTATAATTGGGCAAGCAAGCAACGGATGGCAACTGTAACCGGCCCACTGCCTGGCGGCGAGTGAGGCGTCGGATTATCGCTAACAGTTGTAATTCCCGCGTCTCGCAGGTACGGAACTTGGTGGTGGAGACGAGGGGATTCGAACCCCTGACCCCCTGCTTGCAAAGCAGGTGCTCTCCCGGCTGAGCTACGTCCCCCTCAACAACCCTTAAGTATAGGAATCCGCCAAGACAAGTGTCAACGCGCGCCTCATTAGAGAGAAAATTGCGAAACGTTGTGCTTCGCCGGATACTGGCAGTATCACTACAAAAATACCAACTCGTCTTTATTATGAAAATAAGCGATTTTCATCCTCATATGTGGCCTCGCAAGGCCATCCGCAATTCCCGAGAAAAGCCTGCCCCCGGCTTGAACGGGGGCGGGAATCCAATACGATAGCTCCAGGCTCCCGCCTTCGCGGGAGCGACGGATGGGGCAGTGGAGTTTCGCAATTTTCTCTTAAGCCGCGGGGCGGAACTGGACGCCGGCACTGTAAGCCAGGGCAATCGCGTCTTGAATTGGACTCCTGACACCTCGCCCTTCCCACCTGGCGTAACCACTCATTACCATAACCCGGGGCGGAATTCCGCCCCGGTCCAAATCCCTAACCCGCCGCCCAGGTCCAATGTACCAAAATGGCCCACAATTTCCCTGAAATAAATTCTCCAGCTTCAGAACACCGGGATGTGTGCCATAGCACCCTAACCCGACACCCAGGCCCGATGTACCAAAATGGCGCACAATTTCCCTGAAATAATTTTCCAGCTTCAGAACACCGGGATGTGTGCCATAGCACCCTAACCCGCCGCCAGGCCCAATGTACCAAAAAGGCGCACAATTTCCCGCGAAGAGCCTGCCCCCGGCTTGAACGGGCGCGGGAATCCTCTACGATAGCTCGTCGCTCCCGCGTTCGCGGGAGCGACGCATGGGGGCAGTGGAGTTTCGCAATTTCCTCTCATTAGACACTAATCTCCCCAGACGGTATGATATCCCCTGACCCGGATCGCCTGCCCCCATCGACGGCAGGTTCCGTCCCACAAGCCATCATCCAACTAAGGAGTTAACCATGCGAGGAGTTGCCATAGTTTCACCCGTCCGCACCGCCGTGGGCAATTTCGGCGGCGCCCTGCGCGGCGCCTCGGCGGCGGAGCTTGCCAGCTTCGCCATTAAAGAGGTCCTCGAGCGCAGCGGAATCGATGGTGAAAAGGTCGACGACGTTATCCTGGGCCACGGTTATCCCAGCGGCGAGAACCCCGCCATCGGCCGGTTGGCCTCCTTGAAATCCGGGCTCCCCATCGAGGTCCCCGGCTACCAGCTAGACCGCCGCTGCTCTTCCGGGCTTCAGGCCATTCTCAACGCTTCAATGCTGGTCCAGACCGAGAACGCCGACGCCGTCATCGCCGGTGGCGTCGAGAGCATGAGTAGCGCGGAGTTCTACTCCAACGAGTCCCGTTGGGGTGCGCGATTCGGCTCGGTGACCTTCCACGACAGGCTTGCCCGGGCCAGGGAGACCATCTCCCCCGAAGAGCGGTTCGGCTACATCTCGGGGATGATCGAGACCGCCGAGAACCTGGCAAAACAGTATGAAATCTCCCGCGAAGAGCAAGACGAGTACGCCCTCCGCAGCCACCAACGGGCCGTCGCCGCCATCGAGGCGGGCAAGTTCGAGAAAGAGATCGTTGGCGTCCCCATTCCCCAGCGGAGGGGAGACCCGGTTAACTTCGCTACTGACGAAAACCCCAGGGGCGACACTTCCATCGAAGCTCTGGCCCGGTTGCGGCCCATCATGCCCAACGGCAGCGTAACCGCCGGAAACGCCAGTAGCCAGAACGATGCCGCCTCGGTATGCCTCGTTGTCGCTGAAGACAAGCTGGAAGAATTTGGCATCACCCCAATGGGCTACCTCCGGGGTTGGGCCGTCACCGGCTGCCATCCCGCCTACATGGGCATCGGACCCGTCGGCGCGGTCAACAAGGTTATGGGCAAGTTGGGAATGGCTCTCGAAGACATGGACCTGATAGAGCTCAACGAAGCCTTTGCCGCTCAGGTGTTGGCCGTCCTTCGGGAGTGGAAACTCCCCAACCACGACAAGCTGAACGTCAACGGTTCCGGTATCTCCCTGGGACACCCCATCGCCGCCACCGGAGCCCGCATCCTGACCACCCTGCTCCACGAGATGGAGCGCCGGGACGTCCAGTGGGGCCTGGAAACCATGTGCGTCGGCGGAGGTCAGGGAGTGGCCGCCGTGTTCGAGCGCCCGAGCTAGGGACTCGCTTAAAGTCCCAATGGCACTGCCCGGCTGGCACACCTCAAGACGGCCGGGCAGTTACCCGCCTGTGAATTGGAGAGATTATGTCGTCTAACGATGTTGCCGACGTTCTGGTGATCGGTGCTGGCGCCTCCGGCGCTGCGTTCACCTGGAGCCTTACCCAGGCCGGGATCAAGGTTGTCTGCCTGGATCAGGGAGGATGGGTCCCGCGCGGTTTCCTGCCCGTAGGCGACCCCGGCGCGCCGCTGCATGGGCAGACCGACTTCCACTCCGATCCAAACGTGCGTGGTCTGCCGGAGGACTACCCTACCAACGACAAGGAGACCCCCATTGCCCCTCTGATGTACAACGCGGTGGGCGGCAGCACCATACACTGGGGCTCCCACTTCCCCCGCTTCCATCCCTCGGACTTCCGGCTCAAGACGTTGGACGGCGTTGCCGGCGACTGGCCTATGACCTACCACGAACTGGAACCCTACTACGACCAGAACGACCGTATGATGGGAGTCTCCGGTTACGCGGGCGACCCCGCCTACCCGCCCAAGCCGGAGCGTCCTTGTCCTCCGCTCTCCATCCGGCCCGGCGGCAGGGTGTTGGCCGAGGCCTTCGACAAGTTGGGCTGGCACTGGTGGTCTTCGGACACGGCGCTAAACTCTGTGCCCCACGACGGCCGTCCCGCCGACAACGGCGAGGTCTTGCGCTCCCTGGCCAGCGTGGACATCGTTTACTGGCCCAAGGCACTGCAACAGGGCGCAAAGCTTAAGACCCGCGCCCGCGTCCGCGAAATCATGGTCGGCAAGTCGGGCCGCGCCACCGGCGCGCTCTACTACGACAGTAAGGGCGTCCTCCGGGAACAGCACGCCAAGGTGGTCGTGATGGCCGCCAATGGTGTTGGTACCGCCCGGCTATTGCTGAATTCCAAATCAAACCTCTTCCCCGATGGCCTCGCCAACAGCAGCGGCCTGGTGGGAAAGAATCTCATGCACCACCCCTGCGGTATGGTCATGGGCGAATTCGACGAATGGCTCGGCGCTGAACAAGGCGCGCGGGGCAGTACCATGCTCAGCCATGAGTTCTACGAGACCGATCTGGGCCGGGGCTTCGTTCGGGGGTATGGTCTCCAGATTGGCGGCGCTGCATCCACGCCCCTGTCTTCCGCACTCGGCGGCCTTCTCGGCAACCGGGTCCCCTGGGGCGCGGGCCATCACGACACCTTCCAAAAAAGGTTCGGGCACACCGTGGGAATCACCATCATGACAGAGGATCTCCCCGAGGAGCACAATCAGGTCACGTTGGACCCGGAGCTTACCGACAGTCACGGCATCCCCGCACCGAAAATTCAGTACACCATAAGCGAAAACACGAACAAAATGCTGGCCCACGGCGTGGAGATGGCAACCAGGGTCATGGAGACCGCCGGAGCCAAGGAGATTTCCGCATCGCATCAACGGCGCAACGCCGGCTGGCACCTCCTGGGCACTGCCCGCATGGGTAACGACCCGGCTACCTCGGTCGTAGACCGGTGGGGCCGTGCCCACGACGTGCCCAACCTCTTCGTCATCGACGGGAGCATTTTCACCACCGGCGCAAGCATCAATCCCACAACCACTATACAGGCGCTCGCCCTCCGCACTGCCGATTACCTCAAAGGAGAGGGCCGGGACACAATCGGCTAACACCATCCCCCGTCTGTACGGCGCATGAGCCTCCTCCCGAGGGGGCTCTTCTATGTCACCGTCCAACCCCCTCATCCTGGCTCAAGCGGAGCGCAGCCGAAAGATCCACACCCCCTGGCCCCGGCCGCGTCCCTATCCCGCCCGTCCTGAGCGAAGCGCATCGGAGTCGAAGGCCCTAATACCACTGACATCAGCCCCTTCCCTTCCCCGGCGCCCGTTCCCTACCATATCTAATAACAAGAGCGCCAAGCATTAGCCCGGCCCAATGCCGTATGCCCCGTATTGGGAATACGCACATCTTGGGACAGAATCGTTAAATGTCAGGTTCAGGAGCTCAAGAATGGCCATTAGCGCATTGAAAAATGTCCCGCATCCGCCCCCTCAGACGTAACCCCACCGGCCACCGGCCACCGCATAATGCCCCTAAATGTCCCATTTTGCCCCCTAATAAAAAAACCCGGCCTCAGGAGCGTGCAAAACGACACGGCGAGGGGCGTCTTTCTCACCGGGCAAGTGACAGGCGCAGTACCGAATCGGCTAATGCCAGCCCCCATCCACTTCTGTATTCCACCAGGAAAATCGAATGGTCCTCGTCACGGCCACCGCTCCCATTGACACCCCATTTGCCAGACTTTAGGATAGCAGCGGGTTTCCCGGCTGGTTTTGGCCGCTCCAACGGCGGACCAGCCTCAACCCCCAGTCCGAACATACAACTACCTTGTTAGGGGGAGATATGGCGGATACTTACGGCGAGGGCGACTTCCGTTACCGGCACGTGGACAATTGGGCCAAGCTGCCCGATGGAATACGGTTCCTTGAATGTCCAGGCGTGGCCGTGGACTCCCAGGACAATGTTTACGTCCTAACCCGCGGCGAGCACCCCATTATAGTGTTCGACCGTGAAGGCAATTACCTCCGCAGCTTCGGCGAGGGCGATTTCAGCAACCGGACCCACGGCCTCTACATCGCTCACGACGATTCCCTTCTCTGTGCGGATGATGGCATTCACACCATCCAAAAGTTTTCGCTAGGCGGCGAAAAACTGCTGGAGATCGGCGAACGCAACCAGCCGAAGCCGATCTGGGGCGGCGACCCGTTTAATCGCCCGACCTCGGCGGCGATCATGCCCAGCAACGGCGACGTTTATATCTCAGACGGCTATGGTAACTCCCGCGTTCACGTCTTTTCGGAGACTGGCGACTATAAATTCTCCTGGGGAGACTCGGGTATCGACGCCGGTCAGTTCATGCGTCCCCACAACATCGCTATAGACGGCAATGATCGCGTCTACGTGGTCGACCGGGAAGCTCACCGGATCCAGCTCTTCGACGCGAGGGGTAATTTCCTCGAGATGTGGAACAACATCCACCGCCCCGATGCGATGGTGCTTTGGCAAGACCACATCTACGTCGGCGAACTGAACGCTCCGGGGCCGCCTCCCCCGGCTGGCGCACCCGGACTTGGCCACCGGGTCACTATCTATGACCTGAATGGCAACCGCGTGTCTATGTTCGGCGCTCCTGAGGAAGGCGAGGGACCCGGCCAATTTATCGCTCCCCACGGCATTGCGGTGGACTCCAGGGGCGACGTGTACGTCGGTGAGGTGTCCTACACCATCCGGGGCTCGCACATGGACCCGCCGAAGGAACTGCGCAGCATCTCCAAGTACGAACGGGTCCGGTAACAAGACTCGGATAAATCCGAATCGGAGGCGAGGACGACTTGAGCGACCAGGCTGACACCACCACCGTACAGTGGACCGATCCTTTGGAAGCCGTCGAGGTCTGTTACGAACTGGGTTGGACCGATGGACTTCCAGTCGTGCCCCCAACGTCACGGAGAGTAGACGAGTTTCTTGAACGCGTGGGCCGCCCCGCGGACGAGGTGGTGGGACAGATCCCGGAGCGCCGCAGGGAAATTACGGTCGGGAAAGTGGCTGCCAACGCCGTTATGGCTGGCTGTCTGCCTGAATACCTCCCGGTGGTTCTCGCCGCAACCGAAGCGATGCTCGACCCCGTGTTCAACCTGGTTGGTCCCTCCTCCAGCATGGGAGGCGCCGCCGTACTGGTGGTTGTGAACGGTCCTATAATCCGTGAAATCGGGATCAACTCGCGCAATAATCTGTTCGGTCCCGGAAACCGGGCCAACGCAACTATCGGGAGATCGATCCGGCTGATCCTGATGAACGCCTGCGCCGCCATACCGGGGCTGTTTGACCGGAGTGTCATCGGACACCCGGGGAAGTACAGCTACTGCATCGCCGAAGCCGAGACGGAGACCCACTGGGAGCCGCTCCACGTGGAACGGGGCTTCAGCCGGGACCAGAGCGCCGCAACCGTGTTCGCTTCGGAAAGCCCCCGGCAGGTCCGGGCGACGGGCCATCCCGAGGCCATACTTTTCGCCCTTGCCGATGCGGCGTCGTCCCTCGGAACGAGCATGTCCACGTCCGGCTCCGTAGGAGACCGCTCCGCCGGGCTCAGGCAGGGCCAGATCGCCGTCACCATCGCGGGGGCCTCGACACTGTGGAAGGACTGGACCAAAGCCCAGGCCAGAGCATACCTCCACGCGAACATCCGGCGGTCTCTGGCGGACTTGAAACGGGCCGGAGTGCTCCCGGGCGACCCGCAATCTGGGGACGAAGGGCATTTCGTGTCTCTTATCCCCCAGCCGGAAGACATCCTTCTCTTGTTCGCCGGCGGCGAGGAATCAAATATGTCATCGGTGATCCCCAGTTGGGGCCCCAAAGTGGGTTCGACCGCGGTCACCAAGGCATTGCGTTAGCAACCCGACACGCGTGACCGGTGCGCTGCACCGGCCATCGGAGGTAATAATGACCCAGAAGCAAGAAGTCACACTGGTTAACCCGACCACCCAGGCGGTCATCGCGCCCTTCGACGGCGCACCCCGCCTGCCTAGCTTGGCCGGGACCAGGCTCGGTATCATCGACGACAGCAAACGCAACGCGGACGTGCTGCTCGAAGAGCTGGTAGACCTGCTCCGCACACGCTACGAGATCTCCGACGTCCGCTGGCACCGCAAGCCCAGCGCTTCCCGCCCCGCCGCCCCCGAAGCAATCAAGGAACTGGCGGAATACTGCGATTCGGTGATCATCGCCATCGGGGATTGAGGGTCCTGCAGTGCGTGCAGTGTGCACGACGGAATTCACGTAGAGAACGCGGGTATCCCCTCGGCAACCATTTGCACCGACCGGTTCATCCCCACCGCGGAGGGAATGGCCCGGATGTGGGGCGCAGCCGACTATCCCACCATCTTCACCCAGCACCCAATCGAGAACCTGGACCGGGATGCGCTGCGCCAAAGGGCCGAGGAATTGGCCCCGCTGGTCGTACAAGTCCTGGTGGGGGACCCCAACTAACTTGGAAACTATCTCAAATCTTGGCGAGCCTGCCAACTCGTCTTTCCCGCAAAGAGCCTGCCCCCCGGCTTGAACAGGGGCGGGAATCCATGACCTCGGTTGGAGATTGGCGGAATTTCAGCAGATTCAGTGGGTCTTGAGATAGTTTTACTACTACCGGTCCCAGGCAGACGCCTTGAAAACGCCGGGGGAACTTCCCCCGGCGCACGAATTCCTTGGCCTCACCCGCGCATGGCTGGCGGCAACAGGTTGGGGATCGCGTCCTCGATGGGGTAAGTCTCACCGCAAGCTCCGCAGTTAAGCGCACCCGTTATTATCTCGTCGGCCTCTTCGGTTGTCACCACAAGCTCCAGGTCCCCCTTGCACACCGGACAGACCAATATCTCCATGAGTTCGTGCTTCAATATTCCTCCGTCTGTTTTGGCTAGAATTCAGTTCGGGTTGGCCTGCCACCGCTGGAACAGGACCCCCCGATGTCCTACCTGCCCAGGCCCCCCTCGAACAATGCGTCCAACACGTCCGCTAGTCCTATGGCGATGATTCCGCCCACCATCACCGCCCCGGGACTAACCAGGCCCCGCCTCACCCGCGCCAGGGCTCCTCCCCCGGTAGCAGGCTCTTCGGTGTCTTCCCGGCGGCGCAGAAGCCAGGCAACGGAGAATATGTACACTGCCACGATTATCTTCGCCACCAACACCGTCACGTAGGGAAGCGACACCGCGGTGGAGGTCAGCCGGGACACGGACAATATAACTCCGGTCAAGACCAGCACGCCGATGGCGGTGTTTACCAGGCTGCGGAATTCGGCCCCCGCTAACCGTCCCACCAATGCTCCGCCGCCGGCGCGCTTTAGCGACGGCCGCAGCACCAACAGGAAGAAGATGCTCCCGCCCACCCAGGCCACCGCCGCCAACGCATGCGCCCACCGGATGACGACCAGAATCCAATCCAGTACAGTCACGAAACGCGGCTAGCCCCGGCGGCTGAGCGTAGTGAGACTTGATGTCCGGAGATCAACCCTGGGCCATCTCACCCACGATTCGGGTGATCTTCTCCTGGTCGAGAATGCTGATCTCCGTCGCATAGACCCTTCCGGACTTACCTATGAAGATGGTCGTGGGATAAAACTTCAACTCGTAGGCATCGGCGATTTCGGCGCGGACATCGGTGGCCACATCGTAGGTCAAGCCTAGCTCCTGGACGAAATCTCTGGCGTCCTGCTCCGAGTCCAGGCCCTTCGGCACGAACAAGCCCAGAAATCGCACGTCGCCGCCCTGAAGCTTCAACCAGGCATCCTCGAAATCGGGCATCTCGGCCCGGCAGGGAGGACAAGACGGAAACCAGAAGTTCAGCACGACCGCATTCCGGCCTATCTGGTCGGCCATGCGGAATTCCTCGCCGTTAAATAGGGTAACCTCGAAGTCCACCGCCTCTTTGGTCCCGCTCAGTGCCTCACAGGCGATCAGCGTCAAAAGGATGGCAACCAGGAAAGTGAAGGAAGTGGCGCGGCGTGCGGCGCTGAGCATTGGTACTTGGGGCATTGACCGTCCGAGTCCAGCCGAGAGTGTGAAGGCGGATCAATTCTATAGATGGTGGTATTGCGGGTCAAATCCGGACTCCGGCAGCGGACGCTTGACTGCCGCCTTCGGGAGACTACAATCAGTACAACTTACAATTGGGCTAGAATCGAGGCTGGAGGCTGAACGATGAGACTGGAAAACAAAGTTGCGTTGATCAGCGGCGGCGCGAGGGGAATGGGCGCTGCCGAATCCAAGTTATTCGCCAGTGAAGGGGCGAAGGTGGTGATCGGCGACCTGCTGGAAGAGGATGGCCGCCGGACCGAGGCCGAGATCAACGAGACCGGCGGTGAATGTCTCTTCGTCAGGTTGAATGTGACTGACGAGTCCGGCTGGCAGCAGGCGGTGGCCGCCACCGTTGCCCGCTTCGGGAAGCTGGATATCCTGGTCAACAACGCCGCCATCTACCGGACAGAGCAGGTGGAGGAGACGTCGGAAGAGCTTTGGGACCAGGTGATGGCGGTCAACACCAAAGGAGTCTTCCTCGGCACGAAACACGCGATACCGGAAATGCGAAGAGTGGGCGGCGGCTCCATCGTCAACATCTCTTCCGTCGCCGGACTCGTGGGAAATACTATGTCAGCGGCCTACACTGCATCGAAAGGCGCGGTCAGGTATTCACCAAGTCCACCGCGATACAGCACGCCAGGGACGGAATCCGGGCCAACTCGGTGCATCCAGGCACCATCGAGACTCCCATGACCGCCCACCTGCTGTCCCGGGATGCCTACCGCCAAAACCGCATGGAGCGGACTCCTCTGGGCAGGTTGGGCAAGCCCGAAGACGTGGCCTACGGTGTCCTCTACCTGGCTTCCGACGAGTCCTCTTTCGTCACCGGCAGCGAGTTGGTGATCGACGGAGGGCGCACTGCCCAGTAACTCTTGGTCCGTAGCTAGCGGCCCATGGCATAGCCGTCGCGGCGAGGATCTGAGCCTGCCGACAGCCCTCCCCGGTCCCGGTCCACCTCGATGGCGCAGAGGCAGCCCATTCTGCCGGTCCAGTCGTCCCAGACCTCGGCCTTGTGGCCGCGGCGCTCCAGCTCGGCGGCGGTCTCAGAAGGTATCCGGCCCTCAAGACCAACCAGACCCGGATGGTAAGCATGGGGGTGGAATGAGTTTGGGAAGCTCCAGGTGGAAACCCTGGGAGCTTCAATCGCAGACTGCACATCCATCCCGAACTCGGCCACGTTCAAGAATAGCTGCACCATGGACTGGCACTGCACGTCCCCGCCGGGAGTCCCGAAGGGCATCCAGACCATGCCGTCCTTCATGGCTAGACCAGGGTTGGGCGTGAGCCTGGGGCGCTTGCCGGGAGCAATGGAACATGGGTGCTGCGGGTCGAGCCATGACTGGGAGCCGCGGGGCGAGATGACGAATCCTAGTCCCGTTGACACCGGCGCGCCGCCAATGCCGTCGCTGGGCGTTGCCGAGAAGGCGTTGCCCCACCGGTCCACGACGCAAGCGTAGCTGGTGTCCGCCGGCAACCCTCCGCCTACAGGTTCGGGGCTGGCAAGGTCGGAACGCCTCGAACCGCTCCCTTGATGCGCCCACGGGTCGCCCGGTCCGGGCATTCCAGGGTGGGCGGTGTCTCGGTTTATTGCCTGCGCCCGTTCTTTCGCAAAGCTCTTGGAAAGGAGTCCTTCCAGCGGGACGTCGACGAAGTCGGGGTCCCCGTAGTAGTGGTGCCGGTCAGAGAAAGCCAGCTTCAACGCCTCTATGACGGTGTGCAAATAATCGGGGCTGTTGTGGCCCATGCCTTGAAGGTCGAACTGCTCCAGTATCTGCAACGCCTGGATGGACGTCGGACCCTGACACCACGGACCGCAGGTGTAAACGTCTATCCCCTTATAGCTCCCAGCGGCGGGAGGTGCTACTTCGACGCTGTATTCGGCCAAATCTTCCAAAGACAGCAGACCGCCCCGTTCCCGGCAGAAGTCCACCATCTCGCGGGCGATGTCTCCCAGGTAGAAGAAGTCCCTAATGGCCTTGATAGCATCCTCGCGGCCCTGGCAGGAGTGTTCCCGCTCGATCTGTATGAGGCGGCGAAAGGTTCGTGCCAGGTCGGGTTGCACCAGCAACTCGCCTGGCTCCAGGGCCTTTCCATTGGGGTAGAAAACGCTGGCTGTTGTGCGCCAGTGAAGGGCGTCGCCTTCGTCGTGTGCCAGCGGATCGCCGGCGCGTACCAGAGCCCGGTGTAGGGTGAGGGGAATTGGGAACCCTCCCTCCGCCAGTTCCAAAGCCGGAGTCACAACCTGCTCAAAGCTCATTGTCCCGTAGAGCTTAAGGGCGGTGAGCCATGCGTCGGCCGCGGCGGGAGTCACTGTGCGGAGCACGCCAGGCGGTAGGTCCCCGCCGGTATGCTCCATGAAGTAGTCGATGCTGGCCTCCCTGGGCCATCTCCCCAGGCCGCTGACCTGCATCGTTTCCTGTTTCCCGGAGTCGTGCACGATTATGGGCGCGACACCTCCGAAACTGGTGAATTGGGGCAGCACCACGTTCAGTGCTATACCGGCGGCCACCCCTGCGTCGGTGGCATTGCCTCCCTGTTCCAGGATCCGATACCCGGCCGACGTGGCGAGATAGTGACCCGTCGAAACCATGTGGGTGGTCCCTGTAATCAGGGGGCGGTAAGTGCTGATGCCTATGGACATGGTGCTCCTCCTTGGCCGTTGCTTCCTGCTCTAACCTGATTGGGCAGCGGCGGGGCGTCTGACCCACTCCCGAGCGGGAGCCTAGGTAGCCGGTATAGTAGACCCGCCCCCATATCCAGTCAACCGGCGGATGCCGCGGTGCCAGCGTTCCCTGGGTCACCGACTCGCGTAGTCACGCGCCGCTGGTCCACCAACCGTCAGTCCGGCCTTCGCCGGAACACCGGAGGACAACGTAGCCCTGCCCGGACCTAGGCGCGTGGTCCCGAGCCGTATGCTAAAATCCCCAACGGAATCTTCGCTAGCCCAATCGCCAGAATGGGAGCACAGTATGCTGATGGAAGTTGAAGTAGTCGCCGGGGAAAACAGCCCGATGGACTTGAACCGGGTGTTTGACCTGCTGAGTGAGCCAATGCCCATCAGCCGGGTCTTCACTGCCGATCAGATGGGAGTAGATATCTGGTGCGACGTAACCGGCTGGAGCGAGGATGGCTCGTGTCCGGCCCTGGCAGCGTTGTCCGAGGACTCCGGAGACGGGGTGATTCTTCTGGTCTACGGAGGCGATGACGGCATCCGGCTGAGACCGGTCGGCTCGGATGTTGAGTGGGACGTCTCCAACGCCGGTCAATGGGGAGAACCGTGCCTGATGCTGGATAAGGACACCCCGGTAGAGCAGTGAGCCGGGCCCCTTATCCCAGGGCGGTTTCCAATTCCGACAGACCCTTTTTGTATACGTCCAGCGTCTCCCAACCCCTCAGGTCGACCGTCTCCATCGACCGCAAGTCCTCGCATAACTGTTCGCCGCTGGAGAAAAGCTGGTCGTCGATGGCCAATGGAAGCAACGAGCGTCCTGTCGCGCCTGTGCCGTCACGAGTCAGTTCAGTGAAGAACCGGCTTCCGAAGGGGTTCTGGAGGGAATTGGCCGAGCAGACCAAGGCAAGCTGGTCGTAATATACAGCCCGGTCCAGCACCCCCTCCTGGGTCTGGAAGGACTCCTCGTCGTCGACGAACAGTCTCCAACAAAATGTGCCGGACGCTCGCAGGTCTTCCAGCAACCGCTCGATGAATGTAGCGTCTTTAATCGAACCCAGTAGCAGGACCCGTGGGTCTGCTCTGCGAAAACCCTGTAACTGGGGCTGGGATGCTATCAGTGCTTCGGCCACTCCGGCGCTGCGCAGAAACGCCTCGGGTATCAACCCCCGCGACCTTCCCAGGGAGTCAGCGCCGATGATGCTGGGGCCGGCGTGACGCACGTTCTCCAATCCCAAAACACGGCTAAGGTCGCAGTCGGCGAAAAGAGTCATCTCCAGCAGCACGTCCTCGAACAGCGCGTCGTCCAGCGTGACCCGGACCAGCGTGGCCCCACGCAATTCGGAGCCGCTGAGGTTGGCCAGGTCCAGGACCGTCCCATTCATCCTGGCATTTCGCAAGACCACACCGGTCAGGTTGGCCCACGACAGTCTTGTGGAGGTCAAGTTCGCCCCCGCCAGGTTCGCCCCTTCCAGGTCAACGCGGGAAAGATCGGCGAATGAGAGGTCGGCTCCCCGCAAGTTTACCCCTCGGAGGCAGCTCCCGCTCAGGTCAGCTCGGACTAGCGACGCGGCGGTCAGGTTGGCTTCCCTGAGGTCGGAGCGGCTGAGATCGGAACGAAATAGATGGGCCCCGCGCAAGTTGGCGCCGGAGAGGTCGGAGAGGTAGAGGTTAGACCCGGTCAGGTCTATGCGGCTCAGGTTGTCGTGGGCGAAGTCGGCCCCGATAAGTCTCGCCCGGCTGAGCATAGCGCCGGACAGGTCCATCTGACGCCTTATCCAGCGGCTGCCGGCCCGCCACCTCCCGACCGCTTCGGTGCCACGTTTGGCCAGGGCCGCATGCTCATAGTCAGGCAACTACGGCCTCCAACCACCCACTACCAGGCCGCTGTAAGCCGATGTTCACCTGATGGACGGTGAATTTGGTTGAGTACCGGCCATGTGTGATTTCAGACAGTGGACTACCGATTAGGCGCCTCCGGCGCTGACCCGGCGACGGAGGCTTCGCCGCTAGCGGCGAACGCGGGCATTACTTCTCTGGCGAACAAGGTTAACTGGTCCCGAAACTCGGCCCAGGGCATACCCTCCGGCCATTGCACGATTATGTCTTCCAGTCCGGGATACTTCTGCTCCAGACCTCGAAGGAAATCTATAAACTCATTGGCAGGCCCGCAAATCCAGACCTTCTGCTCGACCCCTTCTTCGATCGTGGGTGCTCGGGAAGGCGCGCCAGGCGTCCCCCACATCCTGCCCTGAGAATCGGTGTACCTGACGAAGCCAAAGGGTGCAAACCACTTGTACCGTTCGTCGTGGTAGGGGCGTATCCGGTCCATGGCGTCTTGTTGACTATCCGCGATGTAGAAACCCACGCCCAGCCCCATATCCTGTCCCAGCGTGATGTCCCGGCCAGCCTGTTGGGCCAGCTCGTGGTAGGAGCGGAATAGCTGGTCTACCAGGACTTCTCCGGTCAGGGCGACCATGGCCTTGATGCCCAAGCGGGCTATGTACTCTAGGGTGCGGCCGCTGGCGATGGGTTGCCAGATCTCCACCGGGCGGTTGATGGGCCTCGGCACCATTGTTATGTCTTCTAGCTGGTATCCCCGGTAAGGAACGTCGGCGGGAATCGTGTAGTGCTTGCCCTTGTGGCTGAAGGAGTCCTCGTTGAAGGCCTTTAAGATGACCTCCATTTGCTCCAAAAACAGCTCGCGGTTCGCGTCGTTGTCGATCACCGGCGCGCCGAATGTCTCGACCTCTCTGGAGTGGTAACCTCTCCCCACGCCGAAGATTAGCCTGCCACCGGTCAACACATCGGCCATCGCGAAGTCTTCGGCCAGGCGCAGAGGGTGCCACATTGGGACTATATTGAACGCCGAGCCGAATTTGAGGCGCTTGGTCAGTCCGGCAAGATGCACACCAAGCAGGATCAAGTTCGGGAAGCACTCGTAGCCTTCACGTTGGAAATGGTGCTCCGCGGTCCACATGCAGTAATAGCCCAGTTCGTCCATGTGCTGGGCCAGGTTTACGGCGTGTGAGTAAGCCTGGACCAACCGGTCGTTCGGGTACCTGCGGTCGTTGGCCGGGGTACCGTCCGCGCCGGGGTTGTCGAGGTCTATCTGGCCAACATACAGCACCGAGAACCGTTTAATCATCCGGTGGGACCCCCTGGTCTGGAAATTGGTTTGGGCCGGGCTCGGATTCGGCGCCCGCTTGCCGCCCGTTGTGGTTGCTCTGCCCGGCGGTATTATAGCACGGGGTCTTTGGCTGACCGCGTACACGGTTCAAGGTTCATGCCCGCGGGGGATGCGGCGCCGGGCCGCTGCGGGCCACGATCACAAGCAACGAAGGGAGTACCAGCAGAGATGCCACCGCGGCCATCAATATCATTACAGCGGTGAGTACCCCGTATGTTGAGAATAGCGGCATCGGAGCGAACCCGAGGACGGCGAACCCAACTATGCTGGATGCCGCCGAACCGGCAAGGGCAACTCCGGTGCCCGTAGCCGCCGCCCGGAGGGCTCCGGCCGGGCCATGCTGATTTCCTAACTCTTGCCGGAATCGCTGGGTCATGTGTATTGAGTAGTCGATCCCCACACCGATGGAGACCGCGGCAATGGTGGCCGTAACGAAGTTGAGGTTGTACCCGGTGAGATACATGAACCCATATAGCCAGGACACCACCAGGCCAATGGGCACGACGGTCACTAGCGCATACCTCACCGAACGCATCCAAAGAGTCAGCAACAATAGGCAGGCGGCGACCGCCACGGGCAGGGATATAGTCAGCGCCCGCGTGGTCGCGGTCAGCGTGGCTTCGCGGGCGAAAGGCGAGCCTGTGATCCCGGCGGCTGATATAGCCGGTGTGTCCTTCAACGGTGCGAGGGCACGCTCGAGGGACTCCCGGGCCGCGCCCAGGTTTGCTTGCTCCCGCGATCCCAGGACACCCAGGGCGATGATAGTAGCCTGCCTATCTCCGGAGTCCTCGGGCACGTAGAGCACTTCCCTGACCTGAATTGGGTCGTATGCGGTGGTGTGTTCGTCCAAGGGTACTCCGTAGGCCGTCATGTACTCGTAGGCGGCCTTGGTCTGGTCCCGCGTATCCGGTATACCGTCGCCGTCGGCATCGGAGATAGCCACCCCGGTGACTTCGAGGACCTGCTCACGGGCATGGCTGGACCCTGTAAGCCTCCGCAAAAGGTCGAACACCGTGCGGTTATACAGGAACACGCTCCCGTCTTCGGAACGGCCCAGGTGTGGATTGTCATCCAGGCCGCTTAGCAGACCCTGAATCGCGTCCAGTGACTCACGGGCCGCCAGAACGCCTTCTATGTACAGGAACGCAGGCTCACCGGCCAGCGCCGGGTCGGTGTGTTGGTCCAGCTTGTCCAGACCAACCACGAACCCGGACTGTGAGTCAAAGAAGTCCTTGATGTCCAGTTTCGGGTCGAGTTGGAACGACAAATAGGTGGTAAAGGCGGTTACCAAGACCGTAACCGGCAAGATCACCCAGCGGTATTCTGCTAACCTGACGACCAGCCATGCAATCCCGGTGAGCGGCGTGGAATTCCTATCCTGCGGAGATGGAGGGAGCCCTGACGGCCCATTCGAGGCCCGATTCTGACCATCGTCCTTCACCTGGTCTCCAGGCGGGTTTCGAGCCAGTTTCCTCTCGTCCAGGCGCATGAGGATCAAGGGGAGGAGAATGCCCATAATGACGTAGCTGGAGAGGACCGCGACCCCGGCGCCAACGCCAAACCCGATTATCGTTTCTATCCTTGAGGTGACGTTGGCGAGGAAAGCTATGCCGTCGGACAGGGTTGCCAGCGTCAGGGCGCCCAACACCCCGCCCAACCCGGCCCGGAGCGCCCGTGCGGGGACCGGTGACTTCCGTCCCTCCTCCTGGTAGCGGGCGACGGCGTGGATGAGAAAGTCCGCGCCCAGCGAGATCATGGCGATGGGCACGATGAGGTCCAACGTGAGAGAGGACTTCAGGCCAATGAGGTTGGAGATGCCCTTGAGCCACACCAGCAATATGAGCAGACCGATGAAACCCAACGCTGCCACTCGCACCGACCGAAGCGTCACCCCCACAACGGCCAGCACCAGCACGACGGTAGCCGCGATGTACGGCGCCACCGTCCGTCCCTGTTCCCTGGAGGTGAGGTTGACGTCGAGCGCCACTCCCCAAAGACGGTAGGCCTCTTGCCGTCCTCTTAGCATCTTCTGGACTCGGCGGTTGAACCGCTCTTTTTCCAGGGTGGCTTCGTCGTTGGTAAGGTTGAGCGTCAGGGGGCCGCCGCCGAGCATGGCGTTGTCCGCCGCCACGAAGACCGATAGCGCGGCTGCCCGCCACTCCTCCAATCGTTTCCCGTCGGCCAAGGGATGATTTAAAGAGGCGTCTTTGGATAGGGAAGCCCGCATCAACCTGCCCGTGGGGCTGGCCAGAATGTGAGAGACAGCATCTTTGACCTGTTGGTCGGTGGCGGTTTCCAGTGTCACGTCGCTGCTCCGGTCCAGCCTGAACAGGTCTTCTACCGCGTCGGCAATGGTGAATATGCCGCGGATGCGCCGCTGGGTGTCGACGTCGTAACCGCTAAAGAGAAGGCCGCCGAGGTCCGAGTCCCGTAACGCCTGTTCGTTCTGGTAAAGCTCCCAAAGCGGGGCCTGGCGCAAGATATCTCCGTCGCGTTCTTCCACGACAAAGCTGGCGATATGCACTCTGGTGGGGAACCGTTCGTTGACCAGTTCCTGGAGGTCGAATACCGGCCCGCCCGGGTCGCGGGAGGCCTGCTCGGTGGGCGCCATCAAGAACATGGGGAGAAGGAGGACGCCGGTAACCAGGATGATGGCGCCGATGGTCCAGCCGGAATGGGCAGTCAGAACCCCAGCCGCATTGTCCGCTAGGTTTCCGCCCGCAGAGTGGGTCACGAGCCTCGCGAAGGGCCGGTCACTACTGGACTACGCCGCGTCGGACCAGATCGTCGGTCCGTTCGGAAGAGTAGCCCAACGAAGTTAAAACTTCGGAGGTGTGCCTACCCGTAGCCGCGCCAACGTGACGAACTTTGCCAGGGGTTTCCGACAGCCGGATGGGAATGCCGACCTGCTTCACGATTTCCTGCGGCAGTTGTGGCGCCGGCGCCTCGATGACCATATTTCGGTGGGCAACTTGAGGGTCGCCCACTACTTCATCTATGGAATACACTTTTCCGACCGAGATGTTCTCGTCGCTTAGCAGATCGAACCACTCGTCGCGGGTGCGGGTCAGGAAAGTCTCTTCCAAAAACCGCTGGATACTCTCCTTGCCGGGTCCTTCTGTGCTTTGGAGGTCTGCCAGGTCTTCTCTGCCCAATGCGTTACAGAGGTTCCTCCAAAACCACGGCTCGATGGCCGCGACCGTGAAGTACTTAGCGTCCCTGGTCTTGTAGACGTTGTAATACGGTGCGCCTCCGTTGAGCCGGGTGGTGCCGCGTCCAGGGGCAACTCCCCGGGCGAAGAAGTCGGACAGCGTGGCGGCCAGCATGTAAAGCACCCCTTCAGTCATGGCGATGTCCACGTATTGGCCTCTGCCGGTCGTGTTTCTGGCCAGGAGGGCCGCAAGAATTCCGATCGCCCCGCACAGGCCGCCACCGGCGAAATCGGCCAGCAAGTTCATGGGGATGGCTGGCCTGTCCTCTTGAGAGTAGCCGATGAGGTCCAGGGCGCCGGACATGGACAGGTAATTGATATCATGCCCCGCTAGTTGCGCGTAGGGGCCGTCCTGCCCGTACCCGGATATTGAGCAGTAGACGGCGCGCGGGTTGATCTCTTTCACTGTTTCGTACCCCGCTCCCAGACGGTCCATTACTCCGGGCCTGAAGCCTTCCACTACCACGTCTGCGGTCTTAGCCAACTCGTGGAAAATCTCCTGGGCTTCTTGCTCTTTGAGGTTCAGGGCGATGCTTTGCTTATTGCGTTGAAGGGCATTATATGCGGCGCGGCGCTCCTCCTCTTCCAGGTTAGAGATCCCGGCCACGATCTGCTCGTATTCGGCCCGGTCGCCGGCCATAGGACGCTCGATCATCAAGACGTCGGCGCCCAGATCGCCCAGCACCATCGTACAGAACATTCCCGGCGCGTTGCGGCAAAAGTCCAGGATCTTAACGCCGTCCAATGCGAGCATGTTTCGTTCCTCCAACGGTCCAATAAGACCGCTCCCAATTATAGCGCACGCTGGACCCGGCCAGGCCAACGCCCCCCAGTTGGACGGTTGAGGGTTGATGGTGCGCCCCGGGTCCCGAGCGGCTATAATCTGCTTGCCTGCTGGACAGGGTTCCCAGGGACAAATGGGACGCGCTACCAGCGGGCCCTAGCCAGTATCGTAGGACGTAATTGGAGGTAGTCATGGACCTGGGTTTGGAAGGCAAGGTTGCGATGATAACCGGCGGAAGCCGAGGTCTGGGTAGACAAGCCGCCCTGGCCCTGGCGCGGGAGGGCTGTAAAGTCTCGATCTGCGCCCGTGGATCGGATACGTTGGACGCGACCGTCGCCGAGTTTACCGGGTTGGGCTACCATGCCCACGGCACCCAGGCTGACGTGACCAACCAAGACGACGCCCTGCGCTTCCACCAGGAGACAATCGACCACCTGGGACAGCCGGATATTCTGGTGAACAACGTGGGAGGACGCAGGGGCTCCGTCGTATTCGAAGAGACCAGCATGGAGCAGTTCCGGGAGGGGCTGGAGGTCAACCTGGTCTGCGCCGTCCAGTTAGCTGCGATGGTGCTGCCCCACATGAAGGAACAGAACTGGGGCCGCATTATCAACATCTCTTCGATTTACGGGCGTGAGCATGGAGGCTCCATAGACTACATGACGGCTAAGGCGGGCCTCATCGCCTTCTCCAAGCACCTGGCGTTGCAGCTTGCGCCGCTGAACGTGCGCGTGAACTGCGTGGCCCCCGGCTCCATCGACTTCCCCGGCAGCACTTGGGACAGGTTCCAGCAGAACAACTCGCCAGAGGTGGTGGCCGAGTTTATTGAAAGAAACCTGCCTGCAGGCAAGTTCGGGTGGCCCGAACCCATAGGGGAAATGGTGGCCTTCCTGGCATCGGACAGGGCCGATTTGGTAACCGGCGCGTGCATCAACGTTGACGGCGGCCAGTCCAAGTCCCTGTTCTAGCCGGGCGCTAAGAAATCCGGCCTATGAACTCCTGCCATGCGGCGACGCACTTGTCCGGCGCGGAGTGCTGCACGTAGCCGCTGGTTCCGGGTATCTCCAGCAGCCGCGCGTTGGGCAGCAAGTTCGCCATGCCCACAGTGCGGTCCGGATTGTTGGCCGCACTGTCTTCGGCCACCATGATCAGGGTGGGGGTCTGTATATTGGGAAGTATGTCCGTTAGGTCCTGTGTGGAAAGGTAGGCCAGGGTTTCCAGCACCACTCGTTGCGAAGTGTTGGACATCTGCTCCACGTACCACTGGTGATGCGCCGGTTCGCTATTGGGGTCGACTCTCCGGTCCCCGGTGGCGCGGGCCCAACCGGCCACGCCCTCGTCTTGCACCAGCTTGTAATACTCTTGATAGGTGGAAACTCCGGCGAATTTGTACGGAGAAGTACAAACGGTGAGCGAGTCCAACCGCTCCGGATGCTCAAAGGCGAATTGGAGGGAGATGGTGCCGCCGACGGTCTCGCCGATGAGATGGACCTTGTCCAACTCCAAATAGTCCAGTAGACCCAGAAGGTCCGAGCCGAAGTTGCTGAGCGACCAGTCGTAACCCTCCGGCGGTACGCTGGAACGCCCGAACCCCCTGGCGTCGAGGCGTATCACCCGGTACTGCCGGGCCAGCAGGGGAACCCAGGCGTACCAGAGGCGCGAACTCTTCGAGTTGCCGTGATGGAGGACGACCGTTTCAGCGGTGCGCCACGGGTCGGTGTAGTCGTCGTCCTCGTAGTACATCTCCAGAGTAGGGTCAAGCTGGACAGTAGGCATGGTGCATCTCCCCGCGGTTGGCTTAATCGGCCAGGGGAATGGCTATGGAGACCCTGGTATTGTCGCCATGAACGCCGGTAGTGTGGCCCCTTCCGGTCAGGTCGTCGGCCAACATCACATCGCCGGGGCCGAACACGCGCTTGGTGCCGTCGCCCAGGCCGATCTCCACCGCGCCTTCCAGGGTGATGATGTACTGCCGGCGGGGTGCTACATGGAAGTCGCTGAAATGACCCGGCGGATTGCGGCGGAATTGAATGCCGGTGGCAGCCTGCATCGCCGTGTTCTCGGCCTCCCGGATCTTCTCGTATGGCAGGTCCAATTCTTCGAAATGGGACTCGCCGTCGTCGCCTGTGTAAAGACGCGCAACCTGCATCTCTGTAGCCTCCGGTCAGTTTCGTTTTAGCGGCCGGGAGGGTCCGTTCCGGTTTTGTGGTCCAAGTCGTAAGGTCCGAAGACGCCGGGGTGAGCCGGGCAGCGCCATAATAGCAACGCCCCTTACCCCCAGTCAATCAGCGGTCTTCAGGGGTAACTGTTCAGAGTTGGTGAGGTGACACGGTGGAAAACCAGTTGATATCCTCCTTCCCCCGTCATTCCCGCCCCTTCTCCCGTCATTCCCGCGCACGCGGGAATCCATAGCGGCTCGGAATATGCACGGTCATCCCTGGCAACGGTTTCCCGTCATCCCATCACCCTCAACACTGAACAGTTATCTTCAGGGCAGATTAGTCCTGCGTTATCTCGGTGCCGGTATTCTCGGTGCCGGTATTCCCTCGTCCCGTAGAACACAGGTCCACGAGACAGCACGCCGAGCACCTGGGAGCCTTAGAGCAAGCCTCCTTGGCGTGACGGTCGAGTAGGGCGTGGTACTCCTGGAAAAGCCCGGCTTCGCGGCTCAGGTTGCCCTCAAACATGGCCTGGTAGGCGGAATACCCTCCGTTCAACGGAGCATCAAGGAAACCGAGGCGGTCGATGATGCGGCGGGTGTAGGTGTCGATGACGAACGAGGGTTGGCCGGCGGCGTACAGGACGATGTCGTCCGCAGTCTCGGGGCCGATGCCGAATATGCTCAGAAGCTCCTGTCTTAGTTCGTAGTGCCCACGGGATAAGAACTCTTCCAAGTCGCCTCCGTAGTTTTCCACTACGTGGGCGGCGAAGGCTTTCAGCTTCCGCGCCTTGGCATTGAAGTAACCCGAGGAGCGGACGATACGGGCCAGCTCCTCCTGAGGGCATTTGTAGATGGCTCTCAACGACCAGCAGCCCTCCGCCTTGAGGCCTTCCAGGGCTCGCTCGACGTTGGTCCATGCCGCCGCCTGGGTTAGGATCGCTCCTATCACCACCTCGAAGGAACCTTCCCCTGGCCACCATCCCTGGGGACCGTAGGCACGGTAGAGGCGGTTATACACGTCCATCAGGAAACCCTGCCACGGTTGGCTCTGGCTTGGAACGGCCTGCTCTTCGGTGTTCTGCCAACCGTGGCTAGGACGGCCGTCCACGTTCACGACTGGATTGGAAGGGGGCTGGATAGGGTAATGGAATCGGCGGTCACGTCGCATTTATAGGCGAATGCTTCCACACCCGCGGAGCGGGAATCCCGGAACTCGCGGGCAAACTCCGGGTCTGCCGTATCATGAATGGCGAAGGCTTCAACATCGCCGCGCTGAATGACGAACACCACGGCCGCTCTGTGACCGGACGCCACGGCTTGCGCCAGGCTCCGCATGTGCTTGGCCCCGCGAGTCGTCGGAGCGTCGGGGAATAGGCCGGCTCCGTCTACCACCAGAGTCACCGACTTGGTCTCGATGTAACAAAGTCCCGCTTCCCCTTCCAGCATGAGGTCGAGGCGGCTTTCGCCGAACGTAACCTCCCGGCGCACGGTGGGGTAGCCCCGAAACTGGGATAGCGCCCCTTCCTCGAGCGCCTCCGCCACCAACGAGTTCGGCAACCGGGCATCTGCAGATGCCAAAGAGCCGCCCATCTGGACAAGGGCCAGGTCATACTTTGTCTTGCGGTGGTCCCCTGCGACCGGCTTAAGCCTTACAGGGTAACCCGGCACAAACATTTCCTGCATCCGGCCGGAGTTGGCGACGTGGGCCATCACCTCTTCACCGCCAACGTCCACCAGGGCCGCGAACCGGTTTAACCGAGTAATAAACCTGCCGTCCACCAGGCCAGGGCCCAGTTTCATTTAGTCGCTCCGGGTCAGCACCGCCAATGATAGAGAAAGTAATGGAGCCGGCGGTCACGTCGCATCCAATCCTAGCAACCCTCGAAAGACGAGGCAACCTATTGGGCAGAGTGGGCAGGGTCATTCGATTATGTGGATCAAGGACGCTTATGCGCCGCTACTACCCCATCCGTCATTCCGGCCTTGAGCCGGAATCCAGGCGCCCTTACTTGGAGTCACGTTCAGATACCCGAGCATTTCTGGGTTCCAGCGAAAGCTGGAACGACGATGGAGCCTGTTGCGGTCTTAATCGAAAGGCCCCGGAAAAGAGGGAACGCAGTCCGGGATGACAGGATGGCGGGACCGTTTAACCCCCGCTTACTGAGGAGTAGGGAGAGGAGCGGCCAGAGGGTCTCACGTATGGTGGCGCGATTGTCTGGACCGGGATTCGTGGGATCAAGGAATTCGCATGGTGTTCCAATACTGCAAGTCCTGGAATCTAAGAAATCACAGTTCAAACGAAAACCGAAATACTATGGGGAGCGTTCCAGTGTCCTTTAATGGTCTTGGTCAGGCACGAGTTTGCGGCTCTGCGACAATACTCGTCATCCTCGCCTTGAGCCAGAAGCCGGAAATTCTTCGTTGGTGGCACCCTCGGACACCTGTGCCACTACCCACTACCCACCGTGCCACACTATGCCGCGTTGTGCCCGGTGGCGCGGTGGCGCGGTGAATGGAACCCCGTTGAAATCTCTCACCCGCCAACCCACCGGCAACCCCGGATACCCGGACCGCCAACCGAAACAACCTCCAAGTCTCCCCGGAAGTACATGTGCCCAGGGGGGGTTGGTCAGATTTGTTACTTCACAAGCTCTCAGCGCAGAGCGGTCGAAGGACCCGTCACCGCAATGCCACTGACATTTCCCCCTTCCCAGTCCCTGTGACCACTCTCTACCATCACTATCACCAAACATCAGCCAAGGCCCAATACCGCATCCATATCAGGGAGAACATTCAGGGAGGAAAAACGACCCAAAATGGCACAAAAACAAAAACCCGGCCTCTCCCCCCGGCCGGCGGATGTCCCTTCCCATCCTTGCCGCCGCACTTCCCTTGTCCGAAGCCGCGCGCCTCTCCAAAGTGGGCCGCAGCTCCTTGTATAGTTGGCTCGAAGATTAGGACTTCCGCGCCGGTCTCGCCCATGCCAGGACCTACCTCTTCCTGCCCGGCCTAATGCCCCATCCCTTCACGGAGAGCAAATGCCCCGAAATGCCCCATTTTGCCCCAAATAAAAAACCAGCCTCAGGAGCGTGAAAAATGACACTCAGCCAAATAAGGTCCCGGATCTACGCCCTCAAACGTAAGCTAGCCCGGCCCTTGGCCCAACTCGCCCTCCAACGCATGTCCGAAGAGCTGGCCCTGGAATGGGGCCGCGCCGAAGTCGACCGGCAGCCCATGCCGGACCCCCACCCCTTCGTACTCCGCGTCGTCAAAGCCGGTTACCATCTGTCCACCTTCACCCGGGTCATGCGTTACCTGGACCGCTGCCGCGACCGGGCCGAAGCCCCCGACTCCGGTCAGCTTCTCCGCACCCTCCTGCCCTGGGCCAGACCCTACCCATACGACATATAAACCTGTAAACATGGACCCTGTATGCTGATTCCCGGCTCTTCCGTCCCGCATGCCAGGTCAAGTGGGAGGCGCGGTCCCGAACGGTCCGATACCCGCCCCCATCCAGGATTCAATTCCATCAGGACAATCGAAAGACCCTGGGAGCGATCGGAGCGTAGCTGCTCCGTGCCGGTGGGAGGGCTATAATACGCAACGTAGCCGCCAAGAAAAGACTGCGTCTGCGAGAGACGTCGCCGTTACCACGGGGCGTAAGTCCACTTCGCTTAGGAGGTGTGCCGGGGATGCGTTCGTTCAATGTACGTTTGGAAATGGCTAGTGCAGCGAACCAAAGTCTGGTCTGTGTGGGACTGGACGTTGACCCGGCGCGGATGCCATTGGCCGACGTGTTTGAGTTCAACCGGGCGATAATAGACGCCACGCACGACCTGGTATGCGCTTACAAGCCCAACTTGGCGTTTTACGAAGCCCTTGGTTTGCCTGGCCTGAAGGCCCTGGCAGACACGATAGAGCACATACGCCGCAGAGCGCCGGATGTCATCATTCTCGGGGACGCCAAACGCGGGGATATCGACGTCTCCGCCGCCGCCTACGCCCGCGCGATGTTCCAGGTCTGGGGCTTCGATGCAGTCACGGTCAATGCTTGGGGAGGGAGGGACACTCTTGCTCCGTTCTTGGAAGACCCGGGCCGTGGCGTATTCATCTGGTGCAGAGGGTCGAATTCGGGTTCCGGTGACCTCCAGGACATGATGGTAAACACCTGTGCCGGAACGGTCCCTCTCTACCGGCACCTGGCCCAGTCCGCCTCCGAATGGAACGAACAAGGCAACCTGGCTCTGGTGATGGGCGCAACCTACCCGGAACAACTCTCCGAAGTGCGTGTATTGTGTCCGGACATTCCACTACTCATTCCGGGTGTGGGTTCCCAGGGAGGAGGACTCGAGGCCGCCGTCCGTTACGGGGTGGACTCGCGGGGACGCAATGCCATTATCAATTCCTCACGGGGCATCATCTATGCCTCACGAGGTGCGGACTTCGCCCAAGCCGCTCGAACGGAGGCGGTCAGGCTCCGGGACTCCATTAACCGCGTGCTGGAGGCGGAGGGCAAGGGATGGCATTAGAGCTTAGGATAGGTGACGTGGTGCGAATGAAAAAAGCGCATCCTTGCGGCAATCACCTGTGGGAGGTCACGCGCTTGGGCGCCGACATCGGGCTAACCTGCCAGAAGTGCCGCCGCCGCGTGATGCTCGCCCGTTCCTATCTGAAGCGCCGTGTGCGGGAGATAATTCCCGCCACCCGCGGCCCACAGGGTACCCAGGCCTAGGCCCCATCGGAGCGTTGAATGAGCACTCCGCACCCTTGACCGGCGTCTACGGTTCCGAGGCCCCGGCCTTCGCGAGTTGGTCGCTGTCGTCTCCGGGACTGCTCCAGTCCCATAGGTCGGCGTGGTAACCCCGCAACTGCTCCGACATAGTGTCGATGAAGCTTCTGACAGCCCTCCCCAGGAACTTGCCCCGGAGAGTGCAGACACCGATCACCGAGCCAGGGAAGATGTGGTTGAGCGGGACGACTCCCAACTTGTGGTGGTCCTCAGGATGAAGGGTGAAGTCCGCGGCGATTGCCATGCCCAGACCGATCTCCACGTAACGCTTGATCGATTCCGTGTCGTCCATGGCCAGGACAACCTCGTAGTTAATGCCCTGGTTCTTGAGCGACTGCTCCACCTTTTGCCGGGTCAGGCTCTCCGGACCCGCTAGGATCAGAGGCCACTCGGCGATGTCGTGCAACTGGATTGGATGGCGTTCCAGCAACGGGTGGCCCGGAGGCGTCATTAGCACAACGTTGTACTCGAAAAGCTCCTGAAACTCGAAGGACGGGTCGTCAGCGGGAGGGGGTGAGCAGAAGGCGAGGTCCAGTTCCCCTGACTTGACCAGGGAGATAAGCGCCGTGTAGGGACGGCCCAGCAGCCTGATCCTCACATCGGGTAGCTGCGCCCGGAAGTCTTGGATGCCCCGGGGCAGGTGGTGCATCAACAAATCGTGGTATGCGCCGACCACGAAAGACCCCAGCCGCTCGGAATAGTCCATCTGGGTCTTGAGGGTGTCTACCGCCCTTACCACGGGCGTGACCAATTCAAGCAGGGTCACACCTTCGGAGGTGAGTTGAATCGGCCTCTTGATGCGGTCGAAGAGGGTAATCCCAAACTCACTTTCCAGCTTCCTGAGATGCGTCGTGACTGTGGGTTGGCCAAGCTCCAAAGTGCGGGCCGCTTTCGATACGCTGCGAAGCCGGGCCACATGGTAGAAGCTGACGAGCTCTCGCAGTTCCATAAGGTACGCTCCAAACTGATGCCACTGATACCCTGTGTTTCGATATAATATATCATATGTTATCGCTTGACAAAATATATAGACGGATTCGAAAATGGTGGCACGGTTAGTATGTCCGCGTCCACGCGTGATTTGGTGCGCGTGGCTCGGTGTCAGAGTGGTTACGGCAAGATGCCTTACGTGATCACAGAACCCTGTATAGGGGTAAAAGATGCAAGCTGCGTAGAAGTTTGCCCGGTGGACTGCATTCAGACCACCGATGAATCCGATATGTACTATATCGATCCGGAGATCTGCATCGATTGTTCATACTGTGAGTCGGTCTGCCCGGTCAATGCTATCTTCGATGAGTTCGCTGTTCCCTCAAAATGGCGGCCGTTTATCCTGAAAAACAAGAACTTCTTCGACGGTAAGTAACCGCCTAGCCGGTAGCCTTCTCCGCTAGATTCTAGCTATCCTCCTTATCTTGCCACCACGCGAGGCCTATTCTCTTACGGAGCAGTGGCTTGACGCGCCCGGTGGCTTATGGCGTCCTGACTCTGCACTCCACCCGGAAATGGGAGAGCAAATGGCACTGTTCTTGCGCGATGACGATGTTTCCCAGGCCATTGGGATGGAGGAGATGCTGGAGGCCATAGAGTCTATGCAGCGCCACTTCGGCCATGGCGAGGCATATAATCTTCCCCGCCGAAAGATCATCGCCAGCGGTGGTATGCTCTCGGTGATGGGCGGCGGTCTCTACTACGACAACGTCCTGGGGGTAAAGACCTATACCGTGGTGCGGGGCGCCTACTCATTCCAGGTCAGCCTTTACGACGCCAACACGGGCAGCCTGCTTTGCTACACACAGGCCAACCGCCTGGGGCAGCTACGCACCGGCGCGACCACCGGCGTGGCCGTCAAGTACCTTTCCAACCCGGACTCCGCCACCGTGGGCATCATCGGGACCGGCTACCAGGCCCCAACCCAACTGGAAGCAGTCACCAGCGTGAGGAACGTCAAGAAGGTCAAAGCCTTCAGCCAGACCCCGGAGCGCCGGGAGGCCTTCGCGGCGTCGATGAGCGAGTCCTTGGGCATCGAAGTCAGCGCGGTTGACACGAACCAAGATGCTGTCTCGGGCAGCGACATAGTAATTTGCATCGCGGCGGCCACGGAGCCGGTAGTGGACGGAGATTGGGTCTCTCCAGGAGCCACGGTCATCGGCGCGGGCCCGACCACCTGGCGGGTCCAGGAGGTCACCGATTCCATGCTGACACGGGCCGACAAAGTGTTCGTGGACTCCGCGGAACAGGCCCCCATTGAGGCCGGTGACCTGGCCAGCGCGGTGGACCGGGGAGTTTTCCAGTGGAGCCGGATGATCGAGCTGCGCCACGCGGTGGCTTCGATTGTCTCGGGGCGCGACAACCCGGAGCAGGTCATCTACGCCAAGCTCATGGGCACGGGAGTCGCCGACGTTGCCGCCGCCAAGCTGGCCTACGAGCAGGCAAAGTCCAAGGGCCTGGGGATGGAGATGGACTGGTAATGGGTATGTGATTCCCTAAAATCAGGAGCATGAAATGGCCACCCAATTACCCCGGCCACGTATCCCAAGAAGACAATCTCTGTAAGATGAGCTTGCTGACCGCAGCCGGTTGAGCAAACATTACATGCAACAAGCAAAGGAGGAGTTTGCACGTGGGGACCGTCTCCAGGCCTCGGAAAAGGCATGGGGCGCTCTAGCCCAGCAGCTCAAAGGATTGGGACTTGCAAAGGGGTTGGTATCATGCGAGTCATGACCATGTTCGAGGAATAGGGATCCAAATCGGATACGAAAGAAACAACCCGCAGATCGTCGATTTAACCCACAAAGGGAGGGGACTGCACACCAATTTCTATGAAAACCACCTATCCGCTGGCACGGTCTTCGCAATCATGAGCAGCGTAGACAGCATTCTGGATGATTTGGAAACCCTGCGTACGGCACATCCTCTACCATACACGGTCAACACGACAGATGATGCCCGCCGTATCCAGCTATTGACCGGCGACCCTGTATCCGTAGGGGATTCCAGCCCAACAGGATTCGTCAAAAGAGACCCCAGTGGCGGGTCTGATGTGCAGGATATGCAGATGAGCTAAGGCTAGCCGTTGTAACCTGCATCTCCGCGGCCACGGAACCGGTGGTGAATGGGAACTGGATGTCCCCCGGAGCCACGGTCATCGGCGCGGGACCCACCACCCGGCGTGTCCAGGAAGTAACCGATTCCATGCTGACGTGGGCCGACAAGGTGTTCGTGGACTCTGCGGACCAGGCCCAATTGAGGCCGGCGATATGGCCAGCGCCGGGGACCGGAGCGTTTTACAGTGGAGCCGGACGATAGATCTGCGCCACGCCGTCGCCGGTATGGTATCGGGCTGGGACAACCCGGAGCAGGTAATCTTCGCCAAGCTGATGGGCACTGGAGTAGCCGACGAGCAGGCGAAGGTTAAGGGCTTGGGGATGGAGTGGTGGCTGGTTTTGGCGATCGGAATCCGCTATTGGAGCCGCATCGCGTTTGAGTGTCTCTCAGCGGATCCATGGCGTTCGCTCTTAAAGATACCGATGATTGACCGGCATGGAGAAACCATCTTAATATGAGATGCCCCAGAGTTCGGTGCCATCCGAAATTGGGAATCCCGGTTGAATATATCCACCGTGAAGGGCTAACAAAATCATGGACATGGAACAAGTATTGAATCGTGCGGTTAGTAGGATACGCTCTGGCCAACTGAACAAAGAAGAGCAGGTCAAACTGGCGGTGATTCTACCTATCCTGCGTGCGTTGGACTGGGATGATACCAACCCGTCGGAATTCGTACCCGAATTTTCAGTACCCGGCGGTTCGGTGGATTACGCTCTGTGTAGCCCGGCCCCAAAGCCCTATGTCTTTGTCGAAGCCAAGCGGCTTGGCAATGCCGACGAAAGTGGCGTTGAACAGGTTTTTAACTACGCCGCACACCAAGGCGTTCCATTTCTTATCTTGACCGATGGCAACGTCTGGGATTTTTATCTGAGCATGGCGGATGGTATTCCTGCAGAGCGCCGGTTTTACCGGATTGAGCTGCAACGTGATGACAGGATTGCCGACTCCGCCATGTTTTTCGAGAAATACCTTCATAAAAACCGCGTCAGTTTGGCGGAAACTAGAATTGACGCCGAGCAATTGCGCGACGGCGACCGGCAGAAAGAAGAGGCGCGAAAAGCTATTTCTAGCGTTTGGCGAGCTCTGCTGACGACTCCCGACGAATCACTCTGCAGCTTGATTGCGGACGCTGTAGAAGGAGAGTGTGGCACTCAGCCGGAACTTGACGACGTAGAGGCATTCTTGAAGGAAGTTCTCTCCGCTTCAGTATCGTCTGTTAAAACCACTCAAGAGTCACGGACCTCAACCGTCACTGAACTAGAACAGTCAAAACCTGTGGGTCGCGGGAAAATCGTTGGGTTTGTCCTTGATGGCCAACGAGTGGAAACCGGAGTCGGCAATCGTACCCTAGCGGCGGTGATAAGGGCGTTTCACCGCCGCGATCCTGCATTTATGGGGCGTTTCGCTGCGCGAACGACAACGAAGAGACGGCGGTTGGTAGCCCAAACCCGTGATGACCTTTACGACCAGGTTCATTTGAGAGACTACTCCATTGACTTGGGAAATGGTTGGTGGCTTGGAACTAACCTCGGCACGGAATCAATAAAGAAAAATATCGGCATAGCCTGCGCAATCATGGACATTCAACTCGGCTCGCAACTGACGCTGATCGAACGTTGATTTCCATCTGGAGGTTGTCAAAGTACAAATTAGATACGAAAGCAAACGGAACCTCCGATCGGCACCCTCACCCCCCGTTCCGGTATTCCTCGGTGCACTTGACGCTGTAGCCGCCCTCACCCATCAAGAGGCTTTCTACGGCCGCCCTAGCGGTATCCAGCGAGGTGAAGCGGCTTTGCACCAAAAGTCATTTTGGGAAACGTAAAGGATATAACTTCTGTTGATATGCTCCTTGTACCGTGCATAACCACACCATAATGCACTTGTAAAACGTAATACTATGTCGACATCAGGACTTTTGGTGCAAAGCCGAGGTGAAGCAAGGAGTCTGACGCTCCACCGCCGCCCGGCGGATGTAGAATCCGTCTTGCATTACCGAGGTATCTCCTGACAGCGTGTTGATCACCGCGGAAACTGTACCGTCATTTACCAGGTCGACCACGGTAGGACTTCCTTCGCTCAACATCTTGCTGACCATGGTGACAGGCATCCCCATAGCGGAGATCATGGCGGCTGTGCCCTCGGTGGCGTAGAGCTTGCAGCCTGCTTCGTGCAATTCCCGGATCATGGTGACTGCCTCAGCCTTGTCATGATCGGCGATGCTGAGCAGCACGGCCGACTGTTTGTTCAGGTTCAGGTTTGCCGCCAACAGGGCTTTGGACAGGGCGTTTTCCAGTGAAGCCGGATGATCGAATTGCGTCATGCGGTGGCTTCGATGGTCTCGGGGCGCGACAACTCGGAGCAGGTAATCTTCGCCAAGCTCATGGGCATCGGTGTAGCCGACGTAGCCGCTGCCAAGCTGGTCTACGAGCAGGCGAAGGTTAAGGGGTTGGGGATGGAGTAGCGAGTTATCCAAGAAGGCGCGTGTGGGGCGTTTCGCCAAACGCCCATACCTTTGGCATCACCACCAAGGGTCGCTTACTCCGCAGCGTCCAACCGGCTCAAGGGGCCGGGCCAGTCAAGGATAGGCCGGTCGGCGGTGACCAGTGTGTGACCTGCCAGGGCGGTGGCTACGATGATGCGGTCGGCAGGGTCGGCGTGAAAACCCTCAAGGCGGTTGGCCCGGATGCCTATGGCTCCATCTACGGGAATTTCGGTCACACCCTGCTCCAACAATGTCCTGCGCCATAGCTCGGCGTCATCGGGGAGCCGGAGCATCCCTTTAGCCGTCAGCATTGCCAGTTCCCAGAAGGAGAACGCGGACATGGCGGCTTGGTCCATCCGCCAGGCGCCGTCTATCTCCCGCCTGGCATTCTCTCCCAACTGCGCCCCGCCCATCCTGAGCCATACCATGACGTGGGTATCGAGAATTATCAAGACTGCTCCCCGCCGGACTTGCCGGGGTCCGCAAACCATTCGGGCGGCATGGGCGAAACTATGTCGCCGAGTATCTCTATTTTCCCGGGGTCGATGCCAAATATCGTCTTGGGCTTCTCCCGGTACGGCACGAGGCGCGAGACCGGTCGCCCGTTCCTGGTAATGACAATCTCACCGCCCGTCTCCGCCAATTCATCCATCAACTCCAGACAATCGTCCTTAAATTCGGACGCCTCAATAGTCCTGGTTCCAGTTGGTTTGTTGCTGTCTGCCGACATTGCCGCTCCTTGTATTCCTGTCCCGTAAATCGTGCGCGTCCATGAAAACTCCAGAGAAACAAGGAAAGGGCTCCCCGAGGATATACAGGATGATGGAATTATACTACTGCAGGGAATCTCGCAAAACCGGACAAGACCATTTGGGTGTGACTGAAAGCAGTTGGGATATAGAGAAGTTACATCCGGGAAAGCGCCGTCTGAATCAGGATTCAAGGGTTAGCAGGATGAATTGGCGCTATCCTGAAAATCCTAAAATCCAGTAAATCCTGATTCAGACAATAATTGGGAGGCTTGCTAGAGCTTCCCAACTACTTTTATCACACCCGGTAACGGGTTTAATTACCCCCCATTCCGGTATTCCTCGGTGCATTTGACGCTGTAGCCGCCCTCACCCATCAAGAGGCTTTCTACGGCCGCCCTAGCGGTATCCAGCGAGGTGAAGCAAGGAGTCTGACGCTCCACCGCCGCCCGGCGGATGTAGAATCCGTCTTGCATTACCGAGGTATCTCCTGACAGCGTGTTGATCACCGCGGAAACTGTACCGTCATTTATCAGGTCGACCACGGTAGGACTTCCTTCGCTCAACATCTTGCTGACCATGGTGACAGGCATCCCCATAGCGGAGATCATGGCGGCTGTGCCCTCGGTGGCGTAGAGCTTGCAGCCTGCTTCGTGCAATTCCCGGATCATGGTGACTGCCTCAGCCTTGTCATGATCGGCGATGCTGAGCAGCACGGCCGACTGTTTGTTCAGGTTCAGGTTTGCCGCCAACAGGGCTTTGGACAGGGCGTTTCCGAAGTCGCGGTCGATGCCCATCACCTCGCCGGTGGACTTCATTTCAGGCCCCAGGTGCCAGTCAACCCCGACCAGCTTGCCCATCGAAAACACCGGCGCTTTGATTCCGACCAACTTCTGTCTGGGCCATAGTCCGCCCTGGAAGCCCTGCTGCTCAATGGTCTGGCCGAGCATAACCCGCGTTGCCATAGCAGCTACGGGCACTCCGGTCACCTTGGAGATGAAGGGGATTGTGCGGCTTCCCCTTGGGTTGACCTCTATCACGTAGACGGATGTCGCGCTTTCGGCACCGGCGTCCACCTGGGGACTGCGGTATGGGGTCCCGCCCTCGATGACGAACTGGATGTTCATCAACCCGCGCACCTCTAATGCCAGGCCGATCCGGGTCGTGTACTCGACCAGGGTGTTGACTTCTTCCTCAGTCAGGTTTAGGCCAGGGTAGATGGCCATGGAGTCGCCGCTGTGTACCCCTGCCCGTTCGATGTGTTCCATGATGCCGGGGATGAGGACCTGGCTCCCGTCACAGACCGCATCGACTTCGCATTCCTTGCCCTCGATATAGCGGTCGATTAGGACCCGTTTGTCCGGGGCGACCTCGGTGGCCACAGTCAAGTAGCGGATTAACTCGGAGGCGTTCTGGACTATCTCCATCGCCCGGCCACCCAAAACATAGCTGGGGCGGACGATGGCCGGATAGCCAATTGTCTGGGCGACGCGGAGCGCCTCCTCGACCGAGCTGACCGCGGCGCCCGGTGGCTGGGGTATGCCCAGACGGGCCAAGAACTCTTCGAACTTGTGCCTGTCTGAAGCAATGTCGATGGCCTCTGCGCTGGAGCCCAAAATGGGCAATCCCGCGGCGGCTAGGGACTGGGACAGGTTGATGGCCGTCTGCCCGCCGAACTGGACCACGCAGGGAGGCGGGTCGCCTTCCCCCGCCTCGTTCTCGATTATGTCCCTTACCGACTCCTCGTCCAGGGGCTCGAAGTACAGGCGGTCACTGGCGTCGAAATCGGTGGACACTGTCTCCGGGTTGGAGTTGATCATGATGCTGCGCACGTGGTTCCGGGACAACGCCCAGGCTGCGTGCACACTGCAATAGTCGAACTCGATCCCCTGGCCGATCCTGATTGGGCCACTGCCAATTACGATTGCCTTCGGACCGGGCAGGGGGAGTGCCTCGTTTTCCTGGTCGTAGGTGCTGTAGTAATAGGGGGTGACGGCCTCGAACTCGGCAGCGCAGGTGTCCACGGTCTTGTAGGCCGGGCGTATGTTCCATGCCTGGCGTTGGTTGCGCACCTGTTCAGGCAGCATATCCGCCAGGGTGCCGATCTGGTCGTCTGAGAACCCAAGACGCTTGGCCCGGAGCAGAAGTTCCGGGGTGAGGGTCTCGGCGAGCAGCCGCCGCTCCATGGCTACGATGCGCTCAAGAGCGCTGATGAACCACGGGTCGATACAGGTCCGCCTGGTGAGCTTCTCACCGTCCACGTCCCGCCGGATTGCGGCCATGAGCGCCCAGAGACGTTCGTCGTTTGGTCCGAACCGCGCATCTTCCAGGGAGATCGTGGGTTGGCCGCGCCAGTCCGGGTCTTCCCACAGCAGGGAGCGGCTTCCCAGCTCCAGGGCTCGTGCCGCCTTCTGCAGGGCAGACTCGAAGGAGCGGTCTATGACCATCACCTCGCCGGTGGCCTTCATCTGGGTCGTTGTGCGCCGGTCCCCGTGGGGGAATTTATCGAAGGGCCACCTGGGCCACTTGACCACGCAGTAGTCCAGTGCGGGCTCGAAAGCGGCCTTTGTCTTATCGGTAACCGCGTTGGGTATCTCGTCCAGCCGCTTTCCTACTGCTATTTTGGCAGCCACTCTGGCGATGGGGTACCCAGTCGCCTTACTGGCCAAGGCCGAGCTGCGGCTGACCCTGGGATTCACCTCGATGACGTAGTAGTCGGAGTCGAGGGTATCCGGGAGGGCCAGTTCCTCCACGACCACTGGGTGCGGGCGCAGCGCAAATTGAATATTGCAGCCGCCCTCGATTCCCAGGCCGCGTATGATCTTAAGACTGGCTGAGCGAAGCATCTGGTATTCTTTGTCGGTGAGGGTCTGGCTGGGCGCGACCACGATGCTATCGCCTGTGTGGACCCCCATTGGATCCAGGTTTTCCATATTGCAAATGGTGATGCAGTTGTCTGCCCCGTCGCGCATCACCTCATACTCGACCTCTTTCCAGCCGGCCAGGGATCGCTCCAAGAGAATCTGCGAGATGGGGCTGGCGGAGAGGCCGCTATGGATGAATCCTTCGAACTCTTCCCAAGTGTTGGCGATGCCGCCGCCGCTACCTCCCAGTGTGTAGGCCGGGCGGACCACCAGGGGGAGGCCGATTTGACCGCCTAGCTCGCGGGCTTCCTCCGGTGACGACGCGGTGTAGTTCTGCGGTTCTGGCTCGCCGATTTCGTGAAGGAAGCTGCGGAAGAAATCGCGGTCCTCCGACCGGCGAATGGTATCCAGTGGTGTGCCCAGCAGACGCACGTCGTACTTGTCCAGCACGCCCGCGTCAGCCAGTGCCACCGCCAAGTTTAAGCCCGTTTGGCCTCCCAGGGTCGGGAGGATACCATCGGGCCGCTCAATGCGGATTACCCGCTCCAGCACCTCGACTGTAAGCGGTTCAATGTAGACCCGATCCGCTATGTCGTCGTCGGTCATTATGGTGGCGGGGTTCGAGTTGACCAGAACGGTCGTGACACCCTCCTCGCGGAGGGCGGTACATGCTTGCGTCCCAGCGTAATCGAACTCCGCCGCCTGGCCGATAACGATCGGCCCGGAGCCAATTACCAGAACTTTGTCCGGTTTGGCCGAGATGTTTTGCCTCCTTAGTTGCCCCTACGGGCCTGGGTTAGACTGTTGGGAGAACTCCGGGTAGGTGGATGAAATCCCGTCGCTGGAACATGTTCAGCATCTGGAAGGCAAAGGAGCCATAGAGTCGACCGACCGGGTCGAACTCCAGCGCCTCCGGAGGCGGCTCTGATTCCCGTGGCGGGATCCGGAACACGACACCGTCATGCTCATGGTTTTCCACCTCTATGCGGCCCACCGGAAACGGCGCTTGGCCGCGCTGCCTCGGGTTCACCGCCTTGATCAGGACTTCCCACCGTTTACCCATCTCAATCCTGGTTGGTGTGAGTTGGTACATGTGGGAGTCGCAGGAAAAATTCGGTACTTCCTGGTCCAACAGGGTTATGATATCGGACAATGCACCAGGGATCTCCACCTCCACACCCTCCTCCAACAAAACCATAGAAAAAGAAGACATCTGAAAACCTCACAATAATTACGAACAAGTGAAAGGTTGAGAGTTTCTGGCTTTATTCTTCTCTACATGATCTCAGCGTGTTCTATAGGCGTTACCTCCTGGTACTAAAGCTACTTGCACTGGGCTACTAGATCGAGAAAGCGATCGAATAAATACTCGTTATCCCGAGGGCCAGGAGACGCCTCGGAGTGGTATTGAATAGTGAATACGGGGTATTCGCGGTGCCGCAGTCCTTCGATAGTGTCGTCATTCAGGTTTATGTGGGAGACCTCCAGCCCCGAGGGCAAGGCGTCGGAACTGACGGCGTACCCGTGGTTTTGCGCGGTTATGTAAATCCGGCCGTCGCTAAGGTCCTGCACGGGGTGATTCGCCCCACGGTGGCCAAACTTGAGCTTGAAGGTCTCGGCGCCCAGGGCGCGGGCTACCATCTGGTGACCCAAGCAGATGCCCATAATGGGTACCCTGCCTATGAGCTTCCGAATGTTGGAGACCACGTAATCAAGAAGTTGTGGATCGCCGGGCCCCGGAGACAGTAGAATGCCGGATGGCTCCATCGCCAGCATTTCCTCGGCGCTGGTGGCGGCGGAGATGGCGACTACTTCGCAGCCACGCTGGCGCAGCATCCGGAGGATGTTGTATTTTAACCCGAGGTCATTGACCAAAATACGGTAGCCGGGAGCCCCTGGAGGTAGCGGCGGATCCTCCCAGCGGTACTGGGAGCCGGTAGTCACCGTTCGGACGAAGTCCACGTCTCCGTAGGAAGGTTGCTCCGCAAGCAGGGCCAGGGCCAGGTCCGGCGACTCCCTGGTGATTAGCCCCATCATGACCCCGCTGCTGCGCAGGCGGCGCGTGACCGCCCGAGTGTCCACCCCGCTAATCCCTGGGATACCCTGGGAGCGGAGGAATTCGTGAAGGGTGATGGCTTCCGGAGAGTGACTGGGCCGGTCGCAATGCTCCCGCACTATCATTCCGGAGACCTGAATCTTCCTGGACTCGTGGTCCCCGGGGTTAATGCCATAGTTTCCTACCAACGGATACGTAAGTGTTACCATCTGGCCGGCATAGGAAGGGTCGGTAAGGACCTCCTGATATCCGGTCATACTGGTGTTGAATACCACCTCGCCGAAGCCGCCTTCGTCGGCCCCGAAGGTTTCGCCCCGGAATACTGATCCGTCTTGAAGGACCAGACAGGAAGGATCAGCCATTATGCTTGTCCTGGTAAACTATCTTCCCTTCTACCAGCGTAACCACCACTTTTCCCCTTAAGGTTTCGCCATCCAAGGGCGTGTTCTTTCCCATCGACTCAAACTCCCGCGTGTCCACGACCCATTCCCGGTAAGGATCGAATAGCACGATGTCAGCCGGAGTCCCCGGAGTCAAGGTTGCCAGTGGCTCGAATTTTGGACCTAACACCCGAGCCGGTCCAGTGGTCATTCGTTCTACGAGGCCGTTCAACGATATGCGCGAGTCATGGACCAACTGCATTACCGACCCGAACGCCGTCTCCAGTACGCTGATGCCAAACGCGGCGTCCTGGTAGGTGACCTCCTTGCTGACGAGTTCGTGGGGCGCGTGGTCGGTGGCGAGGCAGTCTAACACGCCGTCGGCCAGTCCCTTGATGAGGGCTTCGACGTCCTCCTCTCCCCTCAGAGGTGGGTAGACCTTGGTGGAAGTGTCGTATGAGAAGGGTGTGGTTGCCGCGGTATCCCGGGTCCCCGGCCCCAACACCCAACGGTCGGTGATGGTGAGGTGATGGGGACAAACTTCGGCAGTTACGGCGATTCCCCGGTCGCGGGCCTGCCGTACCAGCGCCACACTCCCCGCAGTGCTGACGTGGGCCAAGTGGAGCTTGCCCCCGGTGAGCCCCGCCAGCGAGATATCCCTGGCCATCATTGCTTCTTCGGCGGCTGCGGGGATCCCCGGCAGCCCCAAAATCGTGGCCACGCGGCCCTCAGCCATTACTCCGCCGTGAGATAAGGCCATGTCCTGGCAGTGGTTGGTGATGGGGAGGCCCAAATCGGCGCTGTAGGTGAGCGCCAGCCTCATCAGGTTGGCGTCGTCCACCGGGTCGCCGTCGTCGCTAAACGCCACGACTCCGGCCACTGCCAATTCCTCCATCTCGGACAGTTCCTTCCCTCTGCGTCCCTTGGTGACGCAACCGATGGGGAAGACGCGGGCCACACCGCTGGATGCGGTACGTTGTCTTATGAACTCGACCATGGCGGCATTGTCGATAGGGGGCTCCGTATTCGGCATAGCGCAAAGGGAGGTAAACCCTCCCTTGACCGCGGCCATTGTCCCCGACGCGATGGTCTCCTTGTACTCCAGACCCGGCTCCCTCAAGTGACAATGAATGTCGATGAAACCCGGGCTTGCCACCAGGCTGGAGCCCTGGATGACCTGTGCATCCTCCGGGACGGCGCTGCCCCCGTTGGGATCTACAGACACGATATGACCGTCCCTGACCAGAATGTCGGCAATCTCGTCCATGCCCCGGCCTGGGTCGATCACTCGCGGTCCTTGTATCAAGATAGTGCTACCGGCCATCGCTCTGACCTTCAGCCGTCTGGACTGAGGCGAGATGGTAAAGCAAGGCCATGCGTATCGCCACACCGTTGCCGACCTGTTCCTCGATCACCGAGCGGCCTCCATGGGCGATACTAGAGCTTATTTCGATCCCCTCGTTCATGGGGCCCGGGTGCATTACCAGCACGCCCGGTTTGGCGCGGGCGAGCCTGGCGTCCGTCACCTGCCACCGCCGAATATACTCCCGGAGACTCGGCAGGAAGCCGGCATTCTGGCGTTCTGACTGCAACCGGAGAGCCATCACAACATCCGCTCCTTCGATGGCCCTGTCCAGGTCCGTTTCCAGCTCGACGGATGCGAGCGGGTGACCGGGGTCCAGGTCTCCCTGTCCCTGCAAGAGGTCCACCGGGAGAAGAGTCGACGGACCGCATAGCACGACGCGAGCTCCCATCCTGGCAAATCCCCAGATATCCGACCTGGCGACCCTGCTGTGCAACACGTCGCCGACGATAACGATCTTCAGGCCCTCCAGTGTGCCCAGTCTCTCTCTTACCGTGTAGAGGTCCAGGAGCGCCTGGGTTGGGTGGGCGTGGATGCCGTCGCCCGCGTTAATGATCCCGACCCGGTTCAGATTCCTCGCCAGGAAGTAGGGAGCGCCCGAGTGGGGATGGCGGATAACGATGATGTCGACTCCCATCGCCTGGATTGTCAGGCCGGTGTTGAGAAGCGACTCCCCCTTCTCGGCACTGCTGCCGCTCTCCGACACGTTTATGACGTCGGCGCTGAGGACCTTGCCCGCTTCCTCGAAGGAGATGCGTGTCCGCGTGCTGGCCTCGTAGAAAAGGGTCACGATCACCCTGCCCCGGAGGGCGGGGACCTTCTTGATGTCCCGCCGCAACACCTCTGACATGCCCTTGGCCGACTCGAGGACCGTCAGAATCTCTTCGGTCGAAAAGTCGTCCAGGTCCAGCACATGCCGCCTCGGCGCTTTGTGAGAACTTCCGTTGGAGACAGGCTTTGACGAAGGCCTCATGTTCCGGAGCGTACTCACACTCGTCACTCCTCCTCTCGAAGGATGGCCACTTCGTCTACGCCATCAGTTTCCATGAGACGGACCCTCACCTGTTCATCCAGGGCTGTGGGCACGTTTTGCCCAACGTAGTCGGGCCTGATGGGTAGCTGCCGGTGTCCGCGGTCCAGGAGGATGGCAAGCTGTACCTGTTCCGGGCGTCCGAAGTCGTTCAGGGCGTCCATCGCGGCCCGGATGGTGCGGCCTGTAAAGAGCACGTCGTCTACCAAAACTACTGTTTTGCCTTGAATCGTCACAGGAAACTCGGTTGGCCGAACGACTGGACGCTGTCTAGCGTGCAAGTCGTCCCGGTATAGATTTATGTCTAGAGTCGCTGCCGGGACCTCGCTGCCCTCAAACTGGAGCAGGTTATCGGTCAGGCGGCGCGCCAAATATACACCCCTTGTGTAGATGCCTACGATAACCAGGTCTTTGGCCCCGCGGTTCTTTTCCAGAATTTCGTGGGCCACCCTAGCCAGGGCTCGACGGATATCCTGGCCATTCATTATCTGACGTTCGGGCATGGCGTGCCTATGTGGGCGCGGTGCCAGATTCGAGCAAAACTGCCACATCCGTCGGACCGGCCGGCTTCTCCCAGATCGCCGCGCAACAAAAAACCCCTAGACCGACATGTGGCAAGGGGTATAGAACCAGTTCTCGTCCTCATGGGACTCGGGAGCGGGACGCTATACTTTGCCAGCCTCACGGGACTGTCTTAAAAGCGCGGCCAACCGTTGATGGACGGCCTCGCGGCCCAATTTATGTCGTATTGCGAGTATCTTATCAGAACCGGGCAGTTGGCGCAAAGTGGCAAGACGCGGCACTACTGGACGGCCGTCATCCCAAACCTCTCCCGCGCGGAAACCGGCGCTGGCTAAAGCGCGAATAATGCTTCACTCAGTCCATGCCGCAAGCCAGAATCAGGGGCAACATGCCTTGTATTAGCCTCCTCCCAACTTATACGCGCTCCGGCGAAGGCTGGAACAACGGGGCCTTGCCCAACTCTAACCTACGCCGCCACGCGCTTTCTCCGGTGATGGACATAGTCCACCAGCACGTATTCGCCCAGGTTGGAGGCGCTGGAGAAGAAGGCCCGGCCCCGGTTGATGCGGGTCATCCGGTCTACGAAATTCACCAACTGGTAGGAGTTTTCCAGCATGAAGGTGTTAATCGTGATGTCTTCCTGGGTGCAGCGTTTGACTTCCTTCAGCGTCTCTTGCTCGGTGCGGTAGCTGGGCGGGTATGCGAAGTACGCCCTTTCACCCTCCAGGTGGGCCGTGGGTTCGCCGTCGGTGATCAACAACACCTGCTTGGTCGCGCCCTTCTCGCGGCTCAGCAGCTTTCGGGCCAGCATCAGAGCGTGATGCAGGTTGGTGCCCGACACCCAAGCATTCCAGCTAACGTCTGCCAATTCCTCTTCCTTGATCTCCCTGGCGTAGTCGGAGAATCCGATAATGTGGAGCCGGTCCCTGGGGTACTGGCCGCGAATGAGGGCCATCAAGGCGAGTGTCACCTTCTTTGCGGCCTGGAAATTGTTAAACAGGCCCATGGAACGGCTTTGGTCCAACAATACCGCGGTGGCGGCCTTGGTCACGTGCTCGGTACGGTAGATCTCGAAGTCCTCGGGGGTCATCTTGACTGGTATCTGGGGACCGGAGCGCAGTACCGCGTTCTTGACGGTTGTCTGGAGATCGATCTGGAAAGGGTCGCCGAACTCGTACTGCTTGGTCTCTCCCAACCAGTCCCCGTTGGTGCCGCGGATTTCCAACTCGTGGTCGCCGATACGGTCTTTCTTCAAATGGGCAAAGACCTCGATCAGCGCCTTCTGACCGATGCGCCTGATTCCCCTGGCAGTCAACTCCGCCTTGTCGTCGCCTGTGATATATCCTGCGTCTTCCAACATCTTGCGCAGCCGGTCGATCTCGTCCCAGGCGCGGCGGGCCTCGTCGCCAAGCAACTCTGCCAGCTTCTCGGGGTCCACCTCGCCGAGCTGCCCAGTGCGCATCGCATCTTGCAAAGCTTGTTCCAACTGGTCCAAGTCCTGCATGTTGCGCATCATTTCCATCGCCTGTTCCATGGTCAGGCTGTCGTCCCCCAGAAAGGGGTATTGCTGCCGCATTTGGTCCATGGGCATCAGTTGTTCCATCAGGGAAGCGAACTGGGCCATCTGCTGGCGCATCTCCGGGTCCATGGCTGCCATCAGAGATTCTTCGAGCTCCCGGCGGGCTTCAGGCGACATGCTGTCCATCATGGACTGCATCTGGGCCAACTGCTGCTGCATCTGCTCCATGAGCTCTTCGAAGCTCTGGGGAGGGTTATCTCCAAACATCTGGCCGAACTGCTGCATGAACTGGTCGAAGTTGGGCTCCCGTCCTTGGAGCTTGTCGCGCATCATCTCGTTTAGCTGGCGCATCATTTCAGTCATGGCCGCCATCTGCTCGGGGGTCATGCCCTCCATCTGTTCCCGCATCTGCTGCCCCATGTTCTGGGCCATCTGGCTCTTGAGCATGTCGAGCAACTCTTGGAACTTCTGCTGGGCGTCAGGGTCGATGAAGTCGTACTCCATCAACTCCTTGATCTGTCCCCCAACGCCGTCGGGCAGGTCGTCCAGCTTGTCGAGGTTGCGCTGCGCCCGCTGCTCCAGCAAGTCCAGGAGGCTTTCCTGTTGGGCGCGGTCCTCGCCGTGTTCCTGGGAGACATCGTACCTGGCCTCGTCCAACCGCCGCTGGATGCCCTCGCGCTCGGTGCGGATGATGTCGTCAAGCCGTTCCTGAAGGTCATCGACCACCGAGTCCATGTTGTACTGCTGCATCTGCTGGCGGCGCTGGTTCTTCAGCATTTCCAGCAGGTCGCGCAGTCCGGGAAGTTGCTGGCCGTCCCGGTTCTCGAAGCCCTGCCGCATCAACTCCCGCAGGGCTTGCATGACATCTCCCCGGTTCAGAATCTCGTCGGACAGACGGTCCATCAACTCGTCGGCGTCCACCTCGAAAATCTGCTGAGTGCCGTCCCACTGAGAGTAGCGGTAGGTGCGGTAAAGCATGGTTACCTCATCGCGGTTGCGTTTCTGGCGGAGTATGGTCCGGACCCGGTTGGTTGCCCCCATAATAGCCTTGGAATCATGTAACAACAAGGGCGGGCCGGTCCCGGGCCAAATCCCGGAGATGATCAAGGCAACGCTGGGAATCGGAGGTTATCGATGATTCCGGCGGGGGCTCCGTTTGCTCATGGGTTTTGACCGACTGGCGGACGTGGGAACGCAGGGCGTTAATTTCAGAGCTAGGACTCAGGGCGCCGGCTGGATTGCTCATTCAGGTTTTGTATATGGTGCGGTGGCACACATTAGGGTGTTCTGAAGCTGGAGAATTTATTTCAGGGAAATTGTGGGCCATTTTGGTACATCGGACCTGGGCGGCGGGTTAGGGATTTGGACCGGTACAGGATTCCGGCAAGGGTTATGGTAACGGGTGGTCACCCCAGTTGGGAAGGGCGGGGTGTCAGCAGTCCAATTCAAGACGCGATTGCCTGTGTTCTTTCCTACTGATCTTCTTATATGCAGCAACCGTGGACACATTAGCGCTACTCATCCCGCAGTTCCTCTTAGGGGCAGCCGTTGAAGCTTTAGAGTCAGCCTTCCTGCTACTCTTCTTATTTGTCAGGATCACCTACTGGGCTGTTGTAGGTTGCGTTGCTGTACCCATGGGGATAATGGTCCTAAAGCGTGAAGATGGCCGCCACGCTTTCGACATCCTGGCTGGCGTAATCGTGGTCAGGAACCCCACAACAGCCCGCCATCCTAGCGATAGTCAATCTGGGGGCAACCGATCCGGCAGGATGTTAGGGCAGGGCGGATAATCCGAGGCGCTGTATGATCCTTTCGGCCGATTGGGGCGGCTCCATTGTGGAGGTGTCTATGGTAAGCCTGGTGTTGGGAATCTGGGGATAGTCGAACGCGCCGGAGTCACGGAGCCGGCGGTATTGGGACAGGGAGTTTACCTTGCCGAACTCGGCACGAGACTCGTTCTCCACACGGCGCTCCAGTTCCTCGTCCGGGCAGGTCAGTTTCACGAAGACGGTCTCACCCCCGGCGGCGGCTACCGTGGCGGTTAGGTCCCCGATGAAACGATGGCGGACAGTGCGCTCCGGGGTGAAGGTGAAGAGCATGCCGGGCAGACGTTCCTCTGCCGCCCTTCCGATTACGTCCAGCGTTGCCCGTTCCCGCAGCTCGACGAAGGGCGGGGAGCCGAAGCCGAAAACGGGTGTAAGCATGTCCACGACAAGGTGGTTGTGGAAGACCGGGAAGCCTGTTCTTGCGCTCAACTCCCTGGCGATGGTCAGTTTCCCGGCGGCTGCGGGGCCGTAGATGCAGAGGAGTATCATGGTGGGTTGGACGGCGTTTCGGTCGGGATGGTCAGGTGACGGCTGCGCCCAGTATTTTTTGCAGGTGGCCCAGGGCCCAGGTGTGGGCGTTGGGATCGAAGGTGGCCACACAATCAGCGGGGACCTCCACCGGGTAGTCGCGGTTGCGGGCGTCGGCGGTGGTATGGAGCACGCAGATGTCCGTGCAGACGCCGCATACGATTAGCTTTTCCGGTTGGAGGTCTTCCAGCCGTTGGCTCAGGCCGGTGTTGAAGAAGCCGCTGTAGCGGTTCTTGGGAACGACGTTGGTGTCCGTTACAAAGGCTTCCAACTCAGGAATTACTTTTGGCTCCTCGGTGCCCTTGACGCAGTGCATCGGAAACATCCGGAATTCCAGGTCGTCAGGGTCATGGTGGTCCGAGATGAAAAGAATGCCGGATCCCTTGGCCTGTTCCCTCTCGAGCAGGGCGCGAATGTTGGGGATTATCTCCCTTGCCTCGTCCCCGCAGTAGAGGTTGTGGCCCGGCTCCAGGAAACCCTTGACCATGTCCAATACCAAAACTACGTTAGCCATGACTCACTCCCCGGGGTGTGATATGCACTCCTGCCGATGCGTGAATAAATGTCTAAACTCTGGCGTTTACGCCATCTCAATCAAATGGGGCGCCAGGCTGTACTTGCGCCGGTGTTTGTCCACAAGCTGTTTTTGGTAGTCCTGCCATTCCGCTTCACGTCCACAAGCCAGGTATATGGAACGGGCCTTGCTCAACCAGCGCAGGGCGCTGGAATAATACTTCGACTTGCCCGCGTCCATGATAGAGTCTGCCTCCCGCCGGCAGTGGCCGATGCACCAGTCCGCGTAAAGTTCGCCGGCTGCATCCACTACGTCAGCCAGCAGTTCGTGTCCAACGTAGGTATCCTCGTCAACTGCCTGGACCGCCTCGGCTACCATGTTTTCATGCAAGTAAACTTTGATTTTCTGCGAACCACGCGGAGATTCAGCCAGGCGCTCCAGGAGCGAGTCTTTTATTTGGGGCCATTGGGACCCGGCCCGGGCCTTGACTTCTCCGTAGTCGGCCAGTTCGAGGCTTTCCCGAAATGCGGTGATGGCCGCAGACAAGGCTTGGCCGGGTTGGCCCGCATCGTCCGCCGCCTGCCGCAGCCATCGGGCCAGGCCGGACTTCCACCCTTCCAGGGTCAGGCCGTGGCGGGCAACCCGCAATGCGGGCTCGGTCTCACTGGCGTCCCATAATTGCCTGGCCAGAGTCAAGGCATCTCCGGTATCATCGAGATGGTCCAGCCCGTGGTCCACAGCTTCGGCCACCCGCCCCAGCTTGACCAGCATGGTCGTATAGCTCTCCGTATCTCCTTCCGCTTCGGCCAGGTAAAGGTATTCCTGCGTCCTTCCCTGGCGTTCCAGGACCGCGAGCCGCACTTGGGCCAGGTCGTTAAAGTAATAGGAACGCTCGCCTTCCCGCACCGCCCGGCGGCCAACCTCTCCATTCAGGACTTGACGCAGGTACGGGTCGTCCCATCCTTGCAGGGCAGCCGTTTGGGGCATGTCAAACGCATCTTCGATGCCATATTGGTCCACTTCTCCAGCCCACGCGGTCAGCTTTTCAGCCCACGCCTGGCGTTGGTTGCGGGTCAAAGGGACCGTCAGGAGGGCCTCTGCCCATACCGCACCCAAATCTTGGAAGAAATCCCCCAATTCACCGTTGGAATCATCCACGGTATACCAACCGGACACATACTCCTCAGTCAATGTCTCCAGGATAACCAGCGAGTTTTGGCCGTCACCAGAGTGCAGTGCCTCACGGACCTCTCCCAAAATTTCGCCAATTCCATCAATCACAGTATCCGAGTACCGATAATCATAGGAACGCCCGTGTCCGGCCCCATAAAGGATTCCGCCGACCCTGCGCCGGACGGCATCGGGATTGACGGCTGGCTGTTTGGGGAGGATGGCGGGTCTCCTTCGGACTCATCTTCCGGCGCACCAGCGATGTCCTGGGCAATGGCTTCGATCTGGTCTGCCAGGCCAGGCTGCCGCTGGGCTAACTTGACGAGAAGAGTCTTCAACTGGTCGCGGTCCAGCCTGTCTATTACATCCTCAACGGAAGGATGCTCCTGGATGCGGTCCTGATTGTGGATACATTCGAGAAGAGCAGCCACGACATGCTTGCAAATGCCGCCCCATTCGTAAGGACAGCTACAATCGGCATCCTGCAAGGCGTCGGAGCGCAGAGCGACATGCACCTGGTAGGGACGGTATTCGTTTCCTTGCACCTCTGCGAAGAGGTCCTCGCCCCGCCGCGACACCGTTAAGACCGCGCCATCCTCGTAGTATTCACGGCCCCGGTGAAATGACTCTTCGCTGGCATAAGGCTGGATGGAATCCTCGGTGAGATTGAGCGAAACCACCATTGGAATCCTCCCTTTTATTTCGTTTCCATACGATATTATATCCACGAAGGACACGAAATTGCACGAAAAGGATTCTTTGCGTTAAGTTCCTTCTCTCTTCATTCGACCCGTTCACTGCCCAGACCCGGCGGGAACATCCCTGGTGGGATTGAAGGGTTTGCCGTCGACCAACAGTCCGCTGATTACTGCCTTCCCAGAGTAATCTACCACCGCCTTGACCTTGACATCAGAGGCCGTTTCTACGGCTCTGCCGGTCCCCTCCGGTACGAAGTATGTGCCAATCCCGAAGTCCAGGTTCCCCCGGTCATCAATTGTTCCCCGAATGGCCACCGGCCCGGCGTCTTCCCGTTGAAAGCCATAGCGCGTTGCCTGCCAGACCTCTCCCCGTTTCTCGAGAGAAACGTACACCGCCTTGCCTTTGGGCCGCCGGTCATTTCCAAGCGCGCCTTCGCCGTATATCCAGTCAAAAGTCCCCCTGGGGAGAGGGACGCCTATCTCGTATCCCAGGATAACGTAGTCTCCCTGCATAATTGACCGGGGGTCCACCGGCACGGTCTGCAATATTACCTCCGTGCCGGTACGTAAAGTAATCTCCTTGACTCCGATTATGGCCAACAGGAGTACGACCTGTGCGCCGACGATGCACCAGAAGGCAGCGGTGAATCTAAAGCTCATTTTGAGCCTCCTGCGACCGGAGCCGGTCCACCACCCGGCGGCGGCCTCGTTCCATCAGGAACCCGCCCGCCAACAGTATGACGCCGGCTCCCACAAAGACCATCGAGCGGTCCAACAAGTCGAATCCGAACTCGAAGTAGCGAGCGAACACCTGGAGGCTGAAGAACAGCACCGCCAGGTTGACCAAGAGCTCTTGTCCCCGGGCGTATCCCAAGAACAGGAGACCTACGACGCCAATCAGGAACAGAAGGTTGAACAGGACCGGATAGAATATATCGTTCTTCAGAGGCACGAAAATCACCAGGGAGGCTCCTACCAGGAGCGCCAACACCATCAATCCTTCGCAGAGCATCCCCTGCCAGGACAAACCCTGGCGGTAGCGGGAAAAGCCGGCGGCCAGCAGGCTTAGGACTGAGACCGCTGCTGCGGCCCCAAACAAGACCCAAAACTCTATGGCAACTCCATCGGTCGCGCTCGTCCCATTGGACCCCCAGTAGTTATACTCCCGCCACCATTCACGGAAGGCCAAGAGGTAGGTTGCGGCAAAGGTAACCAGCAGCCCCACCAACTCGAAGGGAGCCGCGTATACCCGGCTCCCTTCAAACCCGCGCTGCAATGTCCCCAGACTGTACAACGCCAGTCCCAAAAGCATGTACAGCGGGAAGCCCACTAAGGGAATCAAATCCCAATCCGCCAACCAGACCTGACCCCTGAAACCCACCGCCGCCAACAGCAATATCAGGGCCAATACCAGCGCCGAGTGAGAGCGGGTGACGAAGGCCAGGGGAATCACTCCCAGGAACCAGAACAGTACCAGATTGGGGTGGTTGACCGGAACATGGTAAGCCTGGGCCACCAGGTGGATGGATGCGCCATACAGTATTGCCGCCAGCAGGATGAGCGCTGTGCCGACTCTAAAGTAGCGCCGGTGATACCTGACCCAGTAACCTGCTCCGTAGGCGCCGGGCACGGCGATGACCATCAGCGCCAGCTTGACCTCCTTGGGGATAGCTGTCCAGTTGGAGGCCAGGAACAGAATCACGCCCAAGCCAACCGATACTACTCCCAGGGTAGCCAGGATGGCGGCCATGCGGCTCCGGGCGGCGGCGCCAGCCTCGGCCCGGGAATACCGGTCCAGGACTGCCCGGGCTTGTTCATCCGTGATGAGACCATCGCGCTGCCAGTAGGCTACCTCAGCGGGCAACTGGGTTATGAACCGCCGGTCTGCCCGGCGAGGCGCTGCTTGCTCGTTTTCCAACACGTGGCCTTAGACTCCCCACTGCCGGGCAGGTGCGGTGACGGAACCGGAATACTTGGCGTCCTGGGCCAGCATATCGGATAGACCCATCATCTCGAAGGAGTCCTGAAGGCTGGTCATACCGTCCATCAGATGGGCGGTGGTGCCGTATTCCTTCAGGTTGCGCATCACTTCCTGTACCGTCTTGCACACGGCCATGAAGGCGCTGCCCGGAAATATGACCAGCTTGAAACCCAGCCTCTCCAGTTCGTAGGAAGGGATCAACGGAGACTTTCCGCTTTCAACGAAGTTGTAAAGCATGGGAACATCGAAGGACGCGCAGACCCGTTCGGCTTCCTCCGCAGAACGGAGGGCTTCGACGAAAAGCGCGTCAGCCCCGGCCTTCACATATTCTTCGCAGCGGCGCATGGTGTCGTCCCAACCCGTGACGGCCAATGCGTCGGTTCGCACGATGATCACGAAGTCATCGTCGGTCCGGGCATCCACGGCGGACCGGACTTTCTGGGTCATCTCGTCCACGGGTATGACGCGCTTGTCGTCCAGATGGCCGCAGCGTTTGGGGCTTTCCTGGTCCTCAATGTGCACCGCGGCCACGCCTGCTCGTTCATACTGGCGGATGGTGCGCTGTACGTTGAGCACGCCTCCGTAGCCCGTGTCGGCGTCGGCGATTACAGGGACCGACACGGTGTCCACAATGGCAGAGGCATTGGCCACCATTTCGGTCATGGTGGCCAATCCCAGGTCGGGGCGGCCCAAGCGAGCCACCGAGGTACCGGCGCCGGTCATGTAGACGGAGGAGAATCCAGCCTGTTCAATGATTTTGGCCGTGAGGCAGTCATAGGCACCCGGGGCGACGACAATCCCCGGTGTATCCAGAAGCTCACGCAACCGCCTAGCGGGAGTTTGCCGGGTATTCATAATGGCCTCCGGTGACTGGAAATTTGGGTAAGGGTAGCCGCTACTGGATGAATGAAAGCGTCAGAAGCTGGCGAAGGAAGTGCCTTGGCCCACGGGAAGAAGCAGATCAGGCGATCATGCCGCCGTCGATGGTTAGCACTTGTCCGGTTATGTATCCGGCCCCCTTGCCGCAAAGGAAGACCACCGCTTCGGCCACATCTTCGGCGGCGCCAAACCTTCCCATGGGAATTCGTTCGAGGATGCGTTGGCGTGTCTCTTCTGAAAGCTGTTCCACCATGCCGGTAGCCACATACCCCGGGGCCAGGGCGTTGACGGTCACGTTCCGGCTGGCCACCTCCCGGGCGACCGCCTTGGTAAACCCGATGAGGCCCGCCTTGGCCGCGGCGTAGTTAGCCTGCCCCGGATTGCCGCTGATGCCCACTACTGACGATATATTGATGACTCGCCCGCTGTGCTGCCTGACCAGGTGGGGCATGACGTACCTGGTGCAAAGGAATGCGCCCTTGAGGTCTACGGTCAACACCTGGTCCCAGTCTTCGGAGGTCATACGCAGAAGGAGGCGGTCCCGGTTGATACCCGCGTTGTTGACCAGGATGTCGATGCGGTCCCACTCGTCTATAACCTGTTTAACCGCAGCTTGGGCTGAAGACTCCTGGGTGACGTCGCCTTCTACCAGCAGCGCCTCGCCTCCCCGGCTGTTGATGGAATCGACGATCCTGGTGGCGGCGTCACGGCTGGAGAGGTAGTTGACGCCCACTTTGGCCCCGGCGCCGGCCAAGCGGCTGGCGATAACCGCGCCTATCCCACGAGACGCTCCGGTAACCAGGGCCACGGAACCTGCCAGGCTGTTCTCAGACATTTCGGCCCGTGACCCTTAGACCTCTGCCCGGAGGGAAGCGTCTAGATGCTGTCCGTTCAAGGCGGCCAACTCTTCCCTCATGCTCTCGACCAGCCCTATCTGCACGTAGCGTACACCGGTGTCAATCGCGCCGGCGATGCCGCTGGCGCGGCATGAGCCGTGTCCCAGGACTACCGAACCGTTGACCCCGAACAGCGGTCCGCCCATCGTGCGCGGGAGGTTGCAGGTCTGCCAGAGTTCGGAAGCAATGCTCTCCAGGTCTTCGGAAGACAGATAGGACTCGAGCCTTTTCTCGACAAAGCGGGAAAGAGCGGTACCGAGTCCTTCGGTGAATTTCATCAGGATATTGCCAACGAAGCCGTCGCAGACGATCACGTCGGCTTTGTTCGTGAAGAAGTCCATTCCCTCCACGTTGCCAACGAAATTCAGATGGCTGTTGCTAAGTACCTGAAAGCTGTCCTGCACCTGGCGGTTGCCCTTGGTCTCCTCTGCGCCGACGCTGAGCAGGCCGACGCGGGGGTTTTCTATCTCCAGGAACCGGCGGGCGAAAATGGACCCCAGGGCTGCGAAGCTCAGGAGCAGCGGTGGACGGCAGTCTATGTTGCTACCCATGTCCACCAGGACGGTACGGGGAGCAACGCCCAGGAATGGGCCGCCGATACAGGGCCTCTCCAGCCCCTCCATCATGCCGAGAATGAACACCGCGCTGGCCATAGATGCCCCCGTGGAGCCCATTGACACGAGGAGGTCGGCTTGCCCGGCCTTAACCAGCTTGGTGGCCGTGACGATCGAGGAGTTGGGCTTGCGGCGCAGCGCCTCGATTGGATGTTCGTCGTCGCCGATTACCCCTTCGGAAGCTACTATTCGGACCCTCCCGTCCGGCGCGCTGGTGCGAGCCAACTCTGCGGCGACTTGATCAGGGTCTCCAATAAGTATGAGGTTGATGTCATGGGACTCCAGGCCCGCAACCGCGCCCGGCACGGTTTCCGGCGGTCCGAAGTCTCCTCCCATGGCGTCGACCGCCACTGTTATGGGCGGCGCGGATGATTTACCTTGTTCGCGCATCGTTTTTCTTCCTAGTAAGCCTTCCCGGTAGACGTTCCCGAATTACCGGGCGATGGTGACCCCTATGCCAGCTTCGCTTTGGCGGAGCCGGTAATCAGATCTTGACCGCTTCTGAGATTCCTCGCACCCACGTTGTGTGTGACGCTTGGCCCACCGCCCTTCGAGGCCTGAGACAACCTTTCGTAGGACTCCAGTTCATCTCCTACGTAGGCCGCCCCCTTGAACCTGACGTTCAGGGTCCCGGACTCCAGCCACGCTTGCCCCGCGTGCATCTCCATCATCTGGCTGATGGCCGCCAGCGTAAGCATCCCGTGGGCGATAATTCCCTGGAACTGGGTGGATGCGGCGAAGTCTGCGTCGAGGTGGAGTGGATTGTCGTCCCCGGAGGCCAGGGCGTAGGCGTCGAGTTGGGGTTGGGTGATGGTCATCCGGACACTCGGGAGACCATTCGATCCAAGGCCATCCTCGCCGCCGGGCCTCTGAGTCCCATCTATAGACCCGGAGGGCCTGGAAGACCTCTCCAGTCCACCGGAAGACGTGCCGGTGAGCACAGTGCTCTTCCCTGTGTGGACCGGTTGACCGTCGCCGCCGGTCAGACTGTATCCAACCGTCAGCATTGTCAGACCCGCGCGTTGGATGGGTGCGCCGGGGTACGCTGTTGCCAGTAGCGTCTCTCCGAACTCGACGGCACGATGAGTTTCCAACTCTTGCCGGCTGTGAATCGATCCGGGAGGGAGGGAGAGGCGGCCTATAATCCCCCCGAGGGCCCATGCAGATAATGCGAGGGGTGGCGCCAAATTTAGCTCAAGGCAAATGGACCGGGGGTTCCCAACGGCTTCGAGATACCTGGTTACCAGGTCCTCGCTAATGGCCCAGCTACCGAGGTGCACCCCGGTACCGGCTGCAACTGCCAAACCAGCCTCCCCGAATCCCCTTCTACCACTTCAAGCCTCGATTATACCCAGGCTCTGGCTCTCCAGCAACATTCAGGGTGACATTTTATGTCAAGTCAGCGGGGGTTGGCCGTAGGTTTCGCGCTTCAGGCCCGGAACCCGCCCTGGCCGGGCTGGCGGCAGGTCCTAATCGCTCTCATCGAAGGATTCGGCGGCCAATCCGGCGATATGCTCGCCGATAGCGAGGGACGAGGTGGCTCCCGGGGAAGGGGCGTTCAATACGTGGACCGCTTCCCGTCCCTGTATGATCCGGAAGTCGTCCAGGATGAACCCCTTCTTGGACACCGCCTGGGCGCGGACACCCGAGCCTCCGGGTGAAAGGTCGTCAGCGGTCACTTCCGGTATCAGCTTCTGAAGGTCGCGGACGAACACCGACTTCCTATAGGAGCGGTTCATCTCCGATAGCCCCGTCTTCCAATGCTTCATCGTCATCTGCCAGAAGCCGCCATAGCTGATGGACCCCCACGATTCCCCTATGTCCACGTCACTCTTCCGGTAGCCTTCTCTGCTGAAGGCCAGCACTGCGTTGGGACCCGCTTCCACGTAACCCTTGATGTTCTTGGTGTAGTGGACTCCCAAGAAGGGGAACCTGGGGTCAGGTACCGGGTACACCAACCCGGAGACCAGATGGTGGCTCTCCGGTTTCAGGGTGAAATACTCGCCTCGGAACGGGATGATGCGTACGTCGATTTCCTCGCCCATCATCGTGGCTACTCTGTCGGCGTACAGGCCCGCGCAGTTGATGACGTGCTTGGTTCTCAGGGTGCCCCGCTCAGTCTCCAGCAACAATCCGCCGTAAGACTTAATGATCCGAATCACCGGAGCGTCGGTGAATATGTCCCCTCCGGCCTGCTCGAACCGGTGAGCGTAGGCCAGCGCAACCTTTTGGTAGTCAATGATCCCGGTTGTAGGCGCCCAGAGCGCGGTCACTCCGGATACGTGAGGCTCGATCTCGTTAAGACGTTCCGGACCGATTTTCTCGAGCCCCTCCACGCCATTGGCGACTCCCCGCTCGTATAGATCGTCGAGACGGCCCAGTTCCGACTCGTCGCTGGCAACGATGACCTTGCCGCATTTTTCGTACTCGATCTCATTCTCGTCGCAGAACCGGAGCAGCCTGTCTTTCCCGGCGACGCAGAAATTTGCCTTGTGGGAGTCGGGCCGGTAGTAGATGCCGGAATGTATCACGCCGCTGTTGTGACCGGTCTGATGGGTTGCCAGTTCCTCGTCCTTTTCGACCACGGCGATGTTCCACGAAGGGAATTTGTCCTCTTTGAGCTGCATTGCGGTGGAAAGACCGATGATCCCTCCGCCGATGACAACGACGTCATATTCTATGGAGTCCATATTGACCTTCCATGGGGTTTACGTTTGAGTTGCCCCATCTTCCGTACCCGTGCTGGAATTAGGGTAGTGCGCCCCACTCTAGCGGTCAAGCTATGGAAGTAGCAGGGAAAAGGCCGCGGCACCGCCGTCTGCTCGTGCGTTCCTTGACCCGGTTGTAGGGCTATGGTTTACTTCAGAAGTATTGCCTGCGCGGCCTACGAGCAACAATCGGCGTATGAACGGCCTGCGCGCATTCAACGCCCCGTATTTGAGATTTTCCCGGAGGGCAACATGGACTTCGGAATGTTTATGGACTTTTATAGCACCAGGGGCCTTAGCCAGAATGAGGTCTTCCAAGAGGCCTTTGAGCTGGCTGAAATGGCCGACGCCGCCGGTTTGGACACCGTTTGGCTCGGGGAGTCCCATTTCAACCCCAACAGATCTGTGCTCTCCGCGCCTATCGTGGTGGCGGGTTCCATCGCGGCCCGCACCAAGCGGTTGAGGGTCGGCATGGCCGTGCAGGTGTTGCCCCTTATCAGCCCGCTGCGAATCGCGGAAGAGTCAGCAACAGTGGACCAGATAAGCCAGGGCCGGTTCGAGATGGGCGTGGGCCGCAGCGGCAACCAACGCGCCTATGAGATCATGGGCATACCCTACGAAGAAAGCCCGGCGCGGTTCCAGGAAGCTCTGGACATTATCCTTGAGGCCTGGAAAGGTGAGACCTTTTCCTACCATGGCCAATTCAATCAAATCGAGGGTGCGCTCCTGTCGCCTTCTCCTTACCAGAAACCACACCCGCCGATACGGCTGGCGTCTACGTCCGACGAGAGTTTCGAGCGTGTGGGACGGTTGGGTTACCCCATCTTCCTCTCAATGCGCGGTATGGATGTACTGGACTTGGAGAGCAACCTGAAGGACTATCGCAAAGCATGGAAAGACGCCGGACACCCCGGCGAGGCCGGCGACATCTCGGTCCGCGTTCCGATGTATATCTCTCCCAATGAAGAAGACATCAAATTCGAGCCCAGAGAAACCATAGAGGCCTACTTCGCCCGGTTCCGCAGGCAATTTGGCGGCGAAGAGGCGGGGGCCAACACGGTGCGCTCTCCCAGGAGGCGCGCCAGTATCCAACGGTTGGCGACTATGAGCTACGAGGAGATACTGGAGACCAAGGTGATCTTTGGCACGCCCGAATCGGTCACCGATAAGTTGGGCCGCTACATCGAGACCCTTGGGTTGACCGGGTTCACCGCAGAGTTGAATCCCGGCGGTCTGCTCCCGCCGGAAGCGGTGAAGCGAAGCCTGAAGTTGCTAACCGAAGAGGTTATGCCAGCTTTCAAGTAATCCGGCACGGAGGTAATTCTAAGTTGAAGGTTGCCGTACTCGACGACTACCAGGGTGTTGCCCGCGAGTTTGCGGACTGGGACTCCCTTCCCCAGGGCACGGAGGTGGAGTTCTTCCGGGACCATCTCTCCGACGAACACGCGCTGGCGGAGCGGCTAAAGGACTTCGACGTGGTGATGGGTATGCGGGAGCGTACCCCGTTTCCCCGCTCCCTTCTGGGGCGCCTGCCCAATCTGAGGTTCCTAATCACCACCGGCGGTGGCAATGCCTCCTATGACCTCGCCGCCGCTACCGAGATGGGTATCACGGTGAGTGGCACCCCCGGAGCAGGAGAGGGGCCGACCGAGCTAACCTGGGGCCTGATTATTGGGATTGCCCGGCAGATTCACTTGGAAGACCAACGCACCCGCCAGGGCAGTTGGGGCACGACCATCGGGATGGGGATCAAGGGTAAGACTTTGGGCCTGCTGGGGCTGGGGAACATCGGTTCCAAGGTCGCGCGGGTCGGCAACGCATTTGACATGGATATTATTGGCTGGAGCCAGAACTTGACGGCTGAGCGGGCGGCTGAGTGCAATGCCACCCTGGTGGACAAAGAGACTCTGTTCCGCGACTCGGATATAGTGTCGGTCCACGTCCGCCTCAGCGAGCGCACCAGGGGTTTGGTGGGCGAGCAGGACCTGGCCCTGATGAAGCCAACCGCATACTTCATCAACATTTCCAGGGGTCCAATCGTGGACGAGAGAGCATTGATCGACGTACTACAACGGGGAGCAATTGCCGGGGCGGGGCTTGACACGGTGGATGTCGAACCTCTCCCCGCAGACCACCCGTTCTTGACGCTGTCCAACACATTGCTGACACCACACCTAGGCTACGTCACCGGGGAGTCTTACCGGGCATTTTACGGCGGAGTGGTCGAGAATATCCGGGCCTTCGCCAGCGGGGAGCCAGTGAGGGTAATCAACCGGGATGTGCTGGAGTCCGCGCAGCTCCGGGGTCCGCTCAGCGCGTAAACCTGGCTTTGATCTGCTCCAGAAGCCACCAGAGGCGGTCCCAGACCTGACGCCTCTCCATGTCCGATAAGGACCGGTCGAGGCTCTTCCGGCAGGCCAAGACGCCCTGCCCGGCAAGGAACCCCCAGCTACCAGCCTGGCCGGTTATCCAACCAACCACCTGTTCGGGGTTTTGCCGGACAACCTCAACCATCAGCTGGTCAAGTATTTTGGGGTCAAGGCCCTCCTGCTCTGGCAAATCAGGCTCGCAGGGTGCTCTCGGACTGCACGCGGCGTCCTGGGAGCGGGCTAGCCGCCTCCGACCGGACGGACGATCTCAAGTACGTCCCCTTCTTCAAGGTTTACGTAGAAGTACTGTTCCTTCTTGATGACTTCGCCGTTGTAGCCCACGGCCACGTGTTGGAGGTTTACCCCGAGAGAGTCGAGGAAGCTCGCCAGGTTGATGGCCTCTTCCAATTCCCTCGGTTTGCCGTTCACCATCAAGTTAATCATCCCGTGTGGGAGCCTCCTTAAGGTTGCCCGTGCGCAAGGGCCGAGGACTCGGTCCATTCTGCCAACATGGCCTGTTTCAACTCTCTCGCAGCTTCTTCCGGGTCGGTTGCGGCCAAGATGCTGCTGATGACCGCGACGCCGCATGCGCCGGACCTCAGTACTTCGCCCAGATTGGCGGTGTTGATCCCCCCGATGCCGATCATGGGTATGTTACAGCGCTGGGAAATCTGCCGTAGCAAGACGGGCCCGATTGGGGTGGCGCCCGGATGGGACCGGGAGAGGAACATGGTGCCTACGACCAGCAGGTCGACTCCCTGGCTGGCGGCTTCCACCGCACCTTCCACGGAGTGGACGGACCGGCCAACCAACCGGTGGGGTCCAAGGATTTCCCTGGCGGTAGAGACCGGAAGCCCTTCTTCCCCCAGTTGGACCCCGGCGGCGCCAGCGGCAAGGGCCACATCGGCGCGTTCATTTACCATGAGCAAGGGGCGGTTTTCGGCGGAGATGCCGATCGCCCGGGCCAATTCGAGTAACCGGCCCCCGGGGAGGTCCTTCTCCCGTAGTTGGACCATGTCCACCCCACCGGCGACGGCCGAGGCGATACGGTCCACCATCGTGGCCTCTTCCCCCAGGGTCCGGTCAGTGACCAGGCAGAGCAGGGGTTGGGGCAGAGAGATTGCCATTCCGGGTCTAACTGCCAGCCGGAACGGGCTGAGGCACGTCCGAGGTAGGGCTGCTGGCGGCGGCGTAAGGGCGGACTCCGATCCTGCCTGCCAAGTACGCTTTGCGGCCGGCCTCTACGCCGTACTTGAATGCTTCGGCCATCAGTCCGGGGTTTTCGGCCTGGGCAATGGCGGTGTTCACCAGCACGGCGTCCGCACCCAATTCAAGCGCCTGCGACGCGTCGGAGGGTACGGCCAACCCGGCGTCTACTACGACGGGGATATTGGCCTGTTCGATGATCATCTTCACTTCTTCGATGGTGTGGATGCCCTGCCCGGAGCCGATAGCCGACCCCAGGGGCATGACAGTAGCGCAACCGGCCTCTTCCAGCTTCTTGGCCAGCACGGGGTCGGCGTGGATGTACGGCAGCACCGCGAATCCTTCCTCGACCAACTGCCGTGCAGCTTCGAGGGTGGCTCCACCGTCGGGGAAGAGGTACTTGGGGTCGGGTATCACTTCCAGCTTTACCAGGTCGGTCTGGCCCACTTCTCTACCCAGCCTGGCGACGAAGACCGCTTCCTCGACCGTGGCGCAACCGGCGGTGTTCGGAAGTATTTGGTACTTGTTCCAATCGATGTAGTCCAACAGCGTCTTCTGTGTTGGGTCGTCCAAGTCAAGCCGGCGGATAGCGACGGTGATCATCTCAACGCCGGAGGCCTCGACAGCTTCCACCATCTCCTCCATGGTCCGGTACCTGCCAGTCCCCAGGATCAGGCGAGACTTGAAAATTCTTCCGGCGATTACTAGGTCGTCTGACATAGCCCCTGCGTCTCCAATTCCGGTGAGAATAAATGAACCGCCAGGTATTGCCTGGCGGTCGTGGATTAGCCTGTACGTCTTTCCTACACCGGCATTACCCGGATCAGGTACGGACGGTCGGCGACGATCCTCGGCCACCCTCTCAGCCTGGCTTGCCCAAGCTCCCGAAAGTACAATTTGTATGTGTGGATCGCAGGTAGCTTAACACCCTGTTAGAGGGAAGTCAAACTCGGCTTGACCATGCAGACAAGGCGAGCATATTTGAAACGGCATCGTTTCCGAGTAAAGACGGGTTGGGGAAATGCCAACGCGGCCTAATCTTCGCGCCTGTTCTGTTTCCTGATTCCTTCCCATCCGCCATTCTTCTTCCAATCTCTCCAGATGAATGGCATCCACAAAAGAATAACGAATACTGCGATAGAAAAAGCGAGTCTCCAACCCGTAAATCCACAATCCATACCGGGGCAGTTGCCACCTTGACCGGAGTAAGTCCAATGGGCCAGAAGCCCCCAAAACGCTCCCCAGCCCAAGATGTAAACCGTCCGGGCTTTCATAGTAATTGCCTTTATCGAAGTAAGCAACTCCCCGGCTAAAGTGGGCCACGTCAGCTTGGGGGTACATGCGAATAACTTCGGTGTAGTCCGATATGGCCTCCTCATATTCACCGTTCTCGTAATGAGCGTCTCCTCGGTGACGGTAGGCAGGCCCATACTGAGGGTCTATGCGAATGGCCTCAGTAAAGTCCGCGATGGCCGCCTCGTAATCATCCCTTTGGGAGCGTAGGAATTCACGAAAATCAGAAGCCATCGCCCTCCCGTATAAGCGCGGATGGTGGACTAATTTTGTTGCCCTGCACGGCCGTCGTCAACCTTGCGGAGTCAGCAGGGTGTCCGGCAAAGCACTTTGGGCGGGACCGCAGGCTAGGGAAATGCTACCCCGTCAGCGATACGGCCGCCCCAGCCAAGGGGTGAAAGCCAGGGGGCCGGGAACGAGATTACTCTATTTTGAATGAGTCGTCAGGGTAACGAAACTCCTTTAACACTTTTCGGCAGCGTCTTTCCACTTGGTCCGCATTCAAGGAGGTTGTTGCCGCGAATACGCCGCTATCTCCAATCGATTCAGGAGCGCTATCGCTGAGGTCATCTCGATTTCTGGAAAAGTACAGGTTCTTTGTTCCCCGGACACTCATAATTTGGTCGAAAGGACCTTGCCTATTTGGGTCGGCATATATCAATTTGCAAAGTTTCACCAGTACCTCTTTCCATGTCCTGACGGAGTCATCAGTCGTGTCCTTAAATGTGAACGATGACGGCTTTCCGTTTTGCCGACGAATCCCACCATTCGTGGGTGGCTTTGGTGGTGGAGGGCCGCCATGTGATACCTTGAACTGCGCTCGATGATTTTGGAAAAACTCTTTCACCAATCCCTGCCGATTGTTCGGTTTAACATCTCTCAAACTGGGGGTTGATTCAGTCAACAGGTTAATCAAGCCCTCAGATGGCGCAGTTAAGACAGTGTTCCACGTTTCTACCATTTCCTTCCGGACCGCGGCTCTCGCTTCGCGTTCTTCGATTTCACCCTTGGCGGACTCTACGGCTTCACCGGACGACACCCGTTCCTTGGAAAGGAATTTCTCGAACTCCTTTGCTATCTTGGCCGGTCCCCCACTGGTGATATCGATTTCAGAGAAACGTTTTTGGCTCCAGCGCAGGCTTTCCCCTTGTGGACCCTTGTGTTCGGGCAGATACAGCCACCAAATTCGTCCATTGGTCAGCACGGCCAAGTTGACCGCCTGCTGAACGCAGTAGTTCAAGAGTTGCCTCTCGTGATTTTCCAGATGCACGGCGGGCTTCTTGACTTCGATGAAGACAGCGGTTGGCAAATCCGGGTTCAAGGCGTAGTCGGCCCTGTCCTTGCCAACTCTGTACTCTTTTTTCACTTCTCCACGCCGCCGTAAATTCCAATCCAATGCCTCCAGGATTCTCTCAATGACAAATAGCTTGACGTCTTCTTCGTTGTCGAGGCCATCCATATCAGGGAATTGCTTTCGGATATCTGAAATAGCCTGTGTGACGGTCTCGGTAGCCATGCTCTACACCTCGAGAATGTCTTGAGAGTGAACTTCCATATTCGGTGGTATTTCGGATTCTATAGCTAGGGCAGCCTATTTACAACAGTTTCTTTCGTGCGGATAACTAACGCCCTAAAGCTCAAATTCCTTTATTCCCGGACTGATGCTCAGAGGCGCCGCAGTCAATTCCTGGACTTCTTCGGCGGTCCAGCCGGGGGCAACCTCCTCCAGGACCAGACCATCGCCGGTGCAGCGCACCACCGCCAGGTCGGTGACAATCAGCGACACGCAGCCTTTGCCGGTCAGCGGCAGGGTGCAGTCTTCCACGATCTTGGGCCGGTTCTGGCGGTCGGTATGCTCCATCGCGACTATCACGTCGTCCGCTCCGGCGGCCAGGTCCATCGCGCCGCCGACATTGCCCACCCCCCTCTGGGGGAGCATCCAGTTTGCCAGGTCACCCTTGGCAGAGACCTGGTGGGCGCCCAGGACCGTGACGTTGACGTGCCCTCCCCTAATCATGGCAAAGGCGTCTGCGGAACCGAAGAAGGACATGCCTGGGACCATTTGAAGGAATTGGCCCCCAGCGTTGATCAGGTCAACGTCTTCCTCCCCTTCTTCGGCAAGGGGTCCGCAGTTTAGCACCCCGCTCTCGCTATGGTAGAAGACCACCTGGCCCGGCGCCACAAAGGCGGAGACCAATGTGGGGATGCCGATGCCCAGGTTGACGTAGCTACCGTTGGGCAACTCCTTTGCAACCCGCATTGCAATGATCTCCCGGTCCAGCCGGGGTTTGTCATCAATATCCGGCATCGTAATCCACGTCCTTCCGATGTTGGGATGGTGGCCGTGTAGGTACCCGCTACTCGTAGGGCGAAAAGTCCGCGGGACGTTGGACCACTCGGTTTATGTAAACTCCAGACGTTACGATTGACTCCGGGTCCAATTCCCCCGGCTCCACGATCTCGTCAACCTCGATCACCGTAATTCTGGCAGCGGGAGCCATCACAGAGTTAAAATTTCGGGACGTTCCCTTATACACCACGTTGCCCATGGTGTCGGCCTTGTGGCCGCGGATCAGACAGTAGTCGGCTTTCAGGGCGGGTTCCAGAACGTATTCCTTACCGCCTATCATCCTGGTCTCCTTGCCTTCCGTCAGCAGCGTGCCGGCCCCGGTGGGAGTGTAGAAGGCGGCGACGCCCGCGCCCGCCGCCCGGATGCGCTCCGCCAGAGTGCCTTGAGGGACTACCTCGATTTCTACTTCTCCCTGCTGCCAGGCAAGCTCGAAGGCGCTGGGCCGAGCGGGGGATGGGGACACAGGGTAGGACGCGATGGCTTTCTTGATCTGGTGATTTTCAATCAGAATGCTATGGTCGATGGCCTGACGCCCCGGCGGTGTCCCGAACCCTATGACTCTAGCGATGCCGGCGGTGTTGCTAACCATAGTCAGTTCTTTCGCGCCGTGGTCGCGCAACGCCACCATCAAGTAATGGGGCATTCCTCCGGGTCCGGCGAAACCGTCGATCATCACCGTGGAGCCGCCGGGCATGTCCCGAACGGCATCCAGACCACTGGAGTAGACTTTGCTCACTGGCAATAGGGAGGGGACTTCGAACTCCATCTCGACCAAGGCGGAGGCAACCCGGATGGGGGCGCCGGTGAGGGCGGCCACGTCGTCCGCCCGCCATCCGGGGGCCACCTCGGTCAGCAATAGACCGTGCTGCTCTACACGCAGGACCGCCAGGTCGGTGACGATTACGCCTTGGTGAATAATCCCGTCATGCGGAAGCGTGCATTCGGGCAAGATGGCGGGCTGTCCGTCCGGTGTGGTGTGGGGCATCATGGCTACGACGCGTCGAACACCTCTAGAAAGCTCCACCGATGCCGAGGGCGGCAACAAATCCGGTGTGGAGGCGCTCGTCCATTGGGAGAATGTTCCGTCCGCACCCACTTGTGACGGTTGCAGCACCGCCGTATCCACGTATCCAGCCCTAATCATTCCAGCCAAATCTACCATGCTGAGGAAAGACCCGCCTGGGCCAAGGACGGCGGCCTGTCCAGAGGAATCGACCACTCTTGGCCCGTGGGGCACTTCGCCTTGGACCGAAGAGCCGCCTGGCGCCCGATAACCTACCGCCCCAGATTCGGAAACAAATGTGACCCCGGACTCGGAAAGAAACACGCTGGGGATCAGTGCCGGGAGTCCAGGCCCCAGGGCAACCACCTCTCCTGACACCAATTCATTGGCGGCTCGCAGGGCGATGCGGCGGCTGTCGATTCTTTCAAGACCGGGCATTGTCGTTCCTATGGCCGGGGAAGGATCGGGTCCGGGCCGACTTCGGCGAGACGGTTTGTTAGACGGTCTGTACCACGCGGTTGACGAATATACCGGGGGTTACGACCAACTCAGGGTCGATGCCTCCCGGCTCGAATATCTGGTCGACTTCGGCGATGGTGATACGGGCGGACATCGCCATTGGAGGGTTCCAGTTGCGCTGCGAGCCAAGGTATACCAGGTTTCCGACCGTATCGGCGGCATCAGCCCGAAGGAACGCGAAATCGGCGCGGATGCCTACCTTGAAAATGTAGTCTCTACCCTCGAAGCTGCGGACTTCTTCCCCGTGCTGGAACCTGGTCCCCACCCCTTCGGGGATAAAGACACCGCCAAGTCCGGCCCCACCTGCCCGCAACTGTTCGGCAAGTATTCCCTGGGGGACGATTTCGATCTCCAGTTGGCCGGCTTCCCACAGGTCCTTGACCACTCCCCCTTGTGCGGGGTCGAAGCCCTGCGGCGTGATAAGTTTCCCCACTTTTCCTGCAGCGACCAGTTCCGCCAGGTCGACCGATTCGGGCCCGTGTGGCCAGGCTCCCTGGCAAACGCACGTAAGGCCCTGAACAGGGGTTTGTATCACGGCCCTTATGAGGCTCTCGGGAACGCCAACACCGGCGTATCCCGAGAGGAGAACCGTGGCGCCGCTGGATATGCCCTCCAGAGCAGCGGCGGGGCTCTCGAACACTTTGCTGTAGATAGCCGGGGCGTTCATTCGTTGAAACTTCAACCGTCGCGCAAAGTTCCCCGCCAGGGGAGAGGGTTAGGGTGAGGGGAGTCCTATGCTACCGAGAGAAGGCGCCATCACCTTTCGTATGGCTGCGGCAGTAGTGTGGACCGGCACAGGAATCACTCTGCCGGTCAAAGAGCGACCGCCCCAAGTGTCTCGGGGCGGTCGCTGCCAGGGCTGGTATACCAGTGTGCCTCGGCTAGTAGTCCATCGGGGGCATGGCCGGGCCAGCGGGGTTCTTATCGGGTATTTCGGTGATCATCGACTCGGTGGTGAGCACCATGCTCGCTACGCTGGCCGCGTTCTGCAGTGCCGAGCGAGTCACCTTGGCCGGGTCTACGATTCCACGCTCCAGCATGGGACCGAATTCGCCGACCTCGGCATCGTAACCGTAGTCGTCGGCCTGTTGCTTGACCTGGTTCAGCACAACCGCGCCTTCAAATCCGGCGTTCTCGACGATGAGCTTTAGAGGCTGCTCCAGGGCGCGGCGGATGATGTCCACTCCGACCTTCTCATCGGACGGGAGGTCACCCAGGTTTTCAAGGGCGCGCTGGGCGCGGACAAGGGCCACGCCGCCCCCGGCGACGATTCCCTCTTCCACGGCGGACCGTGTGGCCGAAAGTGCGTCCTCGACCCTGGCCTTGCGCTCCTTGAGCTCGACCTCAGTGGCTGCGCCGACTTTGATGACGGCGACGCCGCCGGAGAGCTTGGCCATCCGCTCTTGCAGCTTCTCGCGGTCGAACTCCGACGTGGTCTCTTCGATCTGGGCCTTAATCTGGTTGATGCGGGCCTGGATCTGGTCCTCGGAGCCGCGGCCTTCCACTATTATGGTCTCGTCCTTGGTTGCCGAGACGCGGCGTGCCTGACCGAAGTCCTCAAGCGTAGCACTGTCCAGCTTGCGGCCGGTCTCTTCGCTGATGACGGTGCCGCCGGTCAGGATGGCGATATCTTCGAGCATGGCCTTGCGGCGGTCGCCGAATCCGGGAGCCTTGACAGACAGGATGTTGAGGGTGCCGCGGAGCTTATTTACCACCAGGGTGGCCAGAGCTTCACCGTCGACGTCCTCGCCTAGGATGACCACGTTTTTGCGGCCTACCTGGAGCAGCTTCTCCAGTGCGGGCAGCATCTCTGCAACGGAGGAGACCTTCTTATCGGTGATGACTATTGTGGCGTCTTCAATCACCGACTCCATGCGTTCAGCATTGGTGATGAAGTAAGGAGAGATGTAGCCGCGGTCGATCTGCATGCCTTCGACGTACTCGATCTCGTCGGAGAGTCCCTTGGACTCCTCGACGGTGATCACACCGTCCTTACCGACCTTCTCCATGGCCTCGGCGATGGTCTCGCCAATAGCCTCTTCGTGGGCCGATAGGCTGGCCACCTGCCCGATGCGCTCGCGGGTTTCGACGAGCTCGGACATTCCACTAATCTCTGCGACCACGGCGGCGACGGCACGCTCGATACCGCGCTTGATCGCCATGGGATTGCTACCGGCGGTGACATTTTTGAACCCATCGTTGATTATCGCCTGGGCCAAAACCACCGAAGTTGTCGTGCCGTCACCGGCGGCGTCGTTGGTTTTGGTCGCGGCTTCTTTCAGGAGCTGAGCGCCCATGTTTTCGAACTTGTCCGGCAGCTCGATCTCCTTGGCGATGGTCACTCCATCGCTGCAGACCTGCGGGGGACCAAAGGACTTGTCCAGTACCACGTTGCGTCCCTTGGGGCCCAGGGTCACCTTGACCGAATCCGCCAGGATGTCGATGCCTGAACGGAGCGCCTTTCTTGCCTCTTCCGCGTAAGCCATCTGTTTTGCGGGCATCCTTTGTAAACCTCCTCAGTTGGATGCGGCGGGTCAAAGCCCACCGCTTGAATTAGCCTATCTTCGCCAGGATATCGCTTTCTCTCAGAATCAGGTACTCGTCGTCACCATCTTTGTATTCGGTGCCGGCGAATTTGGAGTAAATGACGCGATCACCGCTGGATAGCTCCATGGGAATCCGAGAACCGTCATCGCCGGCGCGTCCCGGTCCAACTGCGACCACTTCCCCTTCCTGGGGCTTCTCTTTGGCAGTGTCGGGTAGAAAGATTCCGCCCTTGGTGGTCTGCTCTTGCTCTATGGGTTTGATCACTACCCGCTCGCCCAGCGGAACGAAGTTTGCCACTTTTGTCTCCTTCCTCTATGCTGTTCTTCTAGTACGAATTTGGTGTCTCGTAGATGTTAGCACTCGATTCCAGCGAGTGCTAATTCATGTTAATTGAGGCACAGACCCTTGTCAAGACTCCCTAATGGCGCCTAACATTTAGGCAGATTCCGTCGCGGAGATGGTTACGATTCGATACCGTTGGCTTACCCTTGAGATGGCTCCTCCCGTGGCAACGATTTCCCTTGCCCGGACCAGTTATCTGAACCGCATCGACCCAGGTCTGGCTTCCGAATTGGGTGAGGCGTGCGGGGAGGCCGCATCCTGCCACATGGTCCACCTGGTGGTCCTCACAGGGACTGGCGAGGCGTTCTCGGTTGGAAGGGAAACGGCGCCCGCGGGCGGTGGGACGGCCGCAATGGAATGGCTTGCCAAGATGCAATGCGCTTCCGCAGTTGCCTCCCTGCCAATGCCTGTGATCGTTGCGATCAATGGCGATGCCATAGACCATGGACTCGAACTGGCCCTGGCGGGGGATATCCGGGTCGCCGTGGCCCAAGCCAAGTTCGGGTTCACCGACCTGACCCAGGGAAGGATCCCCTGGGATGGCGCTACTCAGCGCCTGCCACGGCTGGTCGGCCAGGCGTGGGCCCGCGACCTTTTACTTACATCCCGAATAGTCGATTCCGCTCAAGCCCTTGACATCGGACTCGTCAACCGGGTGGTAGAATCCGGACAGCTAGAAGCCGAGACTCGGGCCCTCGCCGAAAGCATCCTCTCGGGCGGGCCGGTCGCAACCCGCTATGCCAAGGAAGCGGTCAACCAGGGCATGGACCTGACCCTGGAACAGGGCCTTCGGCTGGAAGCGGACTTGAACATAGTATTACAGAGCACCGCCGACCGGGCCGAGGGGGTCCGGTCGTTCTTGGAAAGGCGGCCTCCCAATTACACCGGCCAGTGAGTGCCCTGAATTGGACCTGATAATGAAGGTGGCGTAAACTGTTGAAAGTCAAACTTGACCTGCATACCCATATTTGGGAGGCGTTCAACTTCCAGCCCCCGTCTTTGACCATCGCCGAGAAGGTATTGGACCAGATCAAGGCCATGAACATCGACGGCATAGCTATCACCGACCATCACAACAAGGACTGGTCGTATGAGTTCCGGGAGCTGGTGGAGCGCCATTTTCCTGGCGAGGTGATCATCATTCCCGGCTGGGAAATCGAGATACGTCCCCCATCGAACCCCTTCGACGAGTACCAGGTCAGCGAGCTATTCCTGGACGATGGCGGCGTGTTCCGCATCTACTGTCACCCAGGTTATTATTCTCCCAACATCCTGATCGAAGAGAACATCCACGCCATCGAGATTGACAACTACATTCACAACTGGCATATCCGCAAGCCCCAGGTGAGACAGATTGCCGAGGACCACGACCTGATGCTTGTCGAGGTAAGCGACGCCCATAACCTGGAGAACATCGGTCTTCGTTACACCGAGGTGGACCTGGATGAGCTCTACCGCAGGGCGTCAGCTCAGGGTTAGTCTGCGTGTCCGCTTTCGAGACTATCCTTTTATCCAAAGAGGACGGAGTGGCCCGTATCTCTTTGAATCGTCCCAACGTCTTAAACGCCTACAACATGCAGATGAGGGACGACTTCTCCGAGGCACTGTTTGCGGTCGAGCAAGACCCGGATGTCAGGTGCCTGTTGATTACCGGAGAGGGGCGCACTTTCTGCGCCGGGGCCGATCTGTCCGAGTTCGGCACCGCGCCATCCCAGGTGGTGGCGCGGCAGGTGAGGTGGCAGCGGGATGTGTGGGGACAGTTCCTGCGCTTGACCAAGCCCATCGTTATTGCGGTCCACGGGTTCTGCATCGGCTCGGGCGTCGAGATATGCTTGCTGGGCGACTTGCGCCTAGCTGGCCAAGGTACTATCTTTGCCTTGCCGGAGACCCAGCTAGGTATGGTCCCGGCGGCGGGCGGGACCCAGACCTTGCCGAGGAACGCCCACCTGGGCGCCGCTTCAGAGTTGTTGCTCACCGGGCGGCGGTTCGATGCCGCCGAGGCCCTTAAGTACCGCATTGTTACCCGCACCGTACCGGATGAAACGTTGGTGGATACTGCCTGGGAGGCAGCCCGAGGACTGGCCGCCGTGGAACCCGTCGTGATGTCGGCCGCCAAGAGGGCGCTTTCAGCCGGTGCAGACCTGCCTCTCGGAGAGGCATTGAAGTTGGAGACCAGACTTGCCGCCGCGGGAGTGTACCGATGAACACCACCGAGTTCTTGATGATTGCGGAGGCAATAGTCCCTGACCGGGTCGCCATTCACTTCGACGACCGCGAGATCACATACTCGGAGCTACAGGAGAACGTAAACGCGCTGGCTAACGCCTTGGCCGCGCGGGGAGTGGGCAGCGGTGACCGGGTGGCCATCATGCAGGTCAACACTCCGGAAAACATCGAGCTTTACTTCGCCGCTGCTCAGCTAGACGCGATCTACGTCCCGATCAACTTCAGGGCGAGGTCGGAAGAGCTGGGGCAGATGCTCCGGATCGCCCAACCCGCCATGTTGTTCATTGGAGAAAGGTATCTACCTCTGGTTCCCGCCGAAGGTGACTTGCCTGCGGACCGCGTTGTGGTCCTGGAAGGCGAGGCCAGCGATGGACGCACTAGCTACCGGGAACTGTTGGCGGACGGAATTACCGACCAGTTGAATTTCCCGGAAGCGGGCGACGAGGATACCACCGTTATTATGTTCACTGCCGGGACGACAGGCGTGCCCAAGGGCGTCATGCTCACCCACGACAGTTTTGCCAGTTATTTGCTGGCGACGGTCACTCCCGCGGACCCGGACGAGGAAGAGACCAACCTTTTGACCGTACCCCTCTACCACATCGCAGGACTTCAGGCGGCTCTCGCCTCCGTTTACGGCGGGCGCACGTTGGCCGTCATGCGGCAGTTCGACTCAGTGGCCTGGATGGAATTGGTGCAGAAGCAACGGGCCAACCGGGCCATGCTGGTGCCAACAATGCTCAAACAGTTAATCGAGCACCCCAGGTTCGGTGATTTTGACCTTTCGTCCCTGGACGTGATCACGTACGGCGCGGCCCCAATGCCGGTCGACGTTATCAAGCAAGCGATCCAAAAGTTCCCTATGGCACGTTTCATCAACGCCTTTGGCCAGACTGAGACCGCATCCACAATCACCATGCTGCCGCCGGAAGACCACGTGCTGGACGGAGATGACGCAGAGGTAGAAACGAAGCTGAAGAGACTGACTTCCATCGGCAAACCCCTGGAAGACGTGGAGGTCCGGATCGTAGACGAGGAAGGCAATCCGGTGGCTGTGGGAGAAGTGGGGGAGATTGTGGCGCGAGGCTCCCGGATGATGCAGGGTTACTGGCAACAGGAAGACGCAACGAGGGACGCCCTGCGTTCCGGCTGGGTCTACACCGGAGACCTGGGCTATCAAGACGAAGACAACTACATTTTCCTGTCAGGCCGGGCCAAGGATTTTATAAAACGCGGCGGGGAGATGGTCTCCCCGGAAGAGGTGGAGCAGGTGCTCATGTCCCATCCCAACGTGGATGACGCTGCGGTTATTGGCGTACCCGATATCGAATGGGGAGAAGAGGTGCGGGCTGTTGTGGTCGGTGGCGCCGGGTCGGTGACCGAGGACGAGTTGATCCAGTATTGTCACGAGCGGCTGGCCGGTTTCAAGCGGCCCCGTTCCGTGGTTTTTGTCAACGAGCTTCCCCGGAACGTGATGGGCAAGGTTATGAAACGCGATCTGCGAGAGCAGTACGGCTAGCAAGTCGCCGGTTTTAATGACGGCTTGCCCGGAACACTTGGCCTGGCGCTATTGTGTAGGCTGGTAATTCTAAAGGAGTGGTTTCCATGAAAGTGGCGGTAATGGGAACAGGCGGCGTGGGTGGCTACTTTGGCGGTCTGCTTGCCCGGGCCGGACACGAGGTTACTTTCATCGCACGCGGCGCGCATCTCCAAGCCATCCGGGAGCGGGGGCTACGGGTGGAAAGTGTCAACGACGGCACGTTCACCGTGGCTGGAAACGCGGTGGAGGATGCTTCCGGGGCGGGAGTCCAAGACTTGGTGCTGTTCACGGTCAAAATGTACCAGAACGCCGCGGCGATCGAGACGGTCCGTCCGATGGTCGGCCCCGAAACGACCGTGCTGACCCTTCAAAACGGTATCGACAACGGTGATCAGCTCGCCGACGCATTTGGGGAGCCCCGCGTGATGATAGGCTCCGCTTACATGGAGGGACGCATCGCTGGACCAGGGGTTGTTACCCAGGGAGGGCCCGGACTGGCCGGGTTTGGCGAGATACAGCCAGGGATCACCGAGCGGGGTCAGACGTTGCTAGGTGTATTCCAGGACGCGAACTGGTGCGTGGACCTCCACGAAAACATGCCTGGAATGCTCTGGAAGAAATTTGCATATATCGCCGGGTCCGCGGCGGTGAACGCAGCCAGCAACACGGTCTACGGGGAGATGCGTTCCGTTCCGGAAACGCGGGAACTGATCCGGGCGGCCATTGCGGAAGCCCTGGACGTGGGGAGAGCCAGGGGATCCCCCATCATGGAGGACTCCCTGGAATGGGCGATGACCTCCTTGGACGGGTTCCCAGCCCAGGGGAGGGCGTCCCTGGCGAAAGATTTTACCGATGGACGCCCTGTGGAACTGGAGGGACTGACCGGGACGCTCGTGCGTATGGCCAGGGAGCAAGGTGTCCCGACCCCGGTCAACGACTCCCTTTACGCCATCCTCAAGCCCTGGGCAACGCGGTTGGGCCAATCCTGAGGACCGCCGGTCTCTAGAATAGCTCAGTCGGAACGGCTACGCCGTCGAAATCTCCCTCACCCAATGGGTCCTCCGGCGCAATGCCGCCGATGGACATATACTCATAGAGTTGCTTCAGGTGATGCACTGAATGCCCAAGCGCCAAGTCTATTAACTCTTGGGCTGTTTTGTTGCCCATGTAGGAGTCTAGCATCTTGTCCAAGATGAACTCGGTCTCGCCGGTGAGTGCAGCTTTGACCCTGCGAAGCACGTCCTCCCCGTATCGGGCGATCTCCTCGAAACCTACCTCGCCGAGCACCACTTTCACGTCCCTTCCTCTGTCCTCACTGGAATACATGCCGGTCTGGTAGGCGTTTAGCGCCCGGTCGGGCCGGTCCATGATGTGGAATGTAAAGGTCTGGAGGTTACGGCTCCGCTCCGGCGATTCCCATTCAAGGAAGCTCGGCGGCAACTGGCGCACGGCCCGGCAGGCGGCGACCAGCACCGTCTCGTATTTTTCGACCATCATGGCGGGGGTCGCCACTGGCACGTCGCCGCTGAGGTCGAAAAGGCGGGCCAACTCCTTGGCGTTGAATCCGATAACCACTTCGTTACCCCAGATGGTAACTGGCACCACTTTCAGACCCCGGTCCAACAACTCCTGCATGGAAGCGGGGTCATGCTCTACGTCGCCCTCTTCAAAGTCGATGTTACGTGACGAAAGAAAATCTTTCGTTCTACCGCAGGTGAATCAACCAGGGCGGAAGTAAACTTTTGGCTTGGGCACTTCTCTCACCTCCAATCTGTCCAGCAGTATACACGACCCGGCCTACTGACGGCTGGCGGGCCGCCGGATCACGGCAATTACCTTGGTGAGCTCACCTTCTTCAGGGACCGAGGCCACTACGCGGATTATGTTGGGACCGGTCAAAAGGGCGACCTTGGTCTCAAAGATTCCCAGGAGCGGGTCCACGGAAATCTGGACACCATTGACCGTCACTTCGGCGTTGGGAGTCGTCCTGCCCGCCAGGCGTACGCTCCTGTCCTGGGTCACGCTCTGGTCCGCCGGTTCCGCGACCAGCAGCACGAACGGCTGAGGAGGCAATGCGAGGGAGGTAACGGTCAGTTCCGACGATGCCTGGTTCCCATTCCGGCTGATGGCCACGACTCGGATGATGTTGGGACCTGGTGAAAGGAACGCCTCTGCTTGGAATCGGCCATCGCGGTCTACGGTGACTATCCTGCCGTTGAGAGTCACCGTTGAGTCGGCATCCGTTAGCCCGACGACGACTACCGCGTCGCTGGGGACCTCGCTTCCCGTTACCGGGTGCCAGACCCGTAGTAGGACGCCAGGGCCCGGCGTCGGAGTCACCCGCGGCTCAGGGGTTGGAGTAGGACTTGGTGTCGGGGTCGGAGGTGGGGTATTGGCCGGTGTTGGCGATGGTTCTGGTGTGGGCGTAGGAGTAGGCGCCGGAGTGCGCGTGGGGGTAGGGTCCGGAGCCGGCTCCGGTGTCGGGGCCGGTACTGGCGTGCTGGTGGGTGTTGGCGTGGCCGTGGGCACCGGAGTATGGGAGGCCGGCGGCGTGCCCGGGGGCGTCGTGGGAAGGATGCTCCCGGGACGGGGAGCCGCCTCGAAACATGCCGCGATCAGCGGAAGCAATACGGTGAGCCCGATTAGGGACCAGACCCGGAGCTTAGATTGCGATGCTACGCGCACGGAATTACTCGGCGCTCAGCCATTGAGGTACATAGGTGTTTGGAATTCTGACACATTCCTGTTTACGAATGAATTGGGTGGCTTGGATTGGAGGACTGTGTTACGGACCACGAGGGTCGAGGAATAGCATTTCTGCTCGTGTAATTCTAGCACCCCGCTGTTGGCCCTGTCCGGTAAGGCTGACGGCGCGGTCGTCAACCGATTGACAGCCCACTGCCGTAGCCCCAAGATGGTGGCCGGACTTTCAATGATCCGCCGCTCGCCCCGGAGGTCTAACGTTGCCACTCGAATACGTCATTTGGTCCGTCGTCGCAATCGTGGGATATCTGCTCGGCTCGTTTCCGACAGCCTACGTTCTTGTCAAACGATTTGCCAACAAGAACGTGCTAGATTGGGGGTCCGGAAACGTTGGCACGCTTAACGTACACCGCGCCACCAACTCCAAGAAGCTCACCGTAGCCGCGCTCCTAGGGGACATGATTAAGTCGGCGTTGGCGATCGTGGCGGGCGTGCTTCTATCTAGAACGGCGGGACTTGACGAGCGTATTGGCGGCTCAGTGGCAGGGATAGCCGCCGTGCTGGGGCACAACTATTCGATCTACCTGAAGTTTAGGGGAGGCAAGGGTTTAGCTTGCGCCGCTGTGCTGGGGTTCTATCTAGCCCCGCCTATCGTAGGTGTGTGGTGCTTGACCTACCTTGCCGCTGTGGCCCTTACGCGGATACTGGTGGTGGGTCAAATGCTTGCGACCGCAGTACTGCCGATTGCGGCTTACTTCTTCTTCCCGGAGGCGTTGGTCCCGAGCTATTTCATTACGGCCCTGGTATTGGTGCGCCACGCTCCTAGGATCAAGAAGGTGCTGAACGGAACGGAACCCAAGATGTACTACAAGGTCCGGGACCCCGGTTAACGCCGCCCCGCGTGATTCATACCCATCTTCACCCGAAACCTCAACGGGCCTCCAAGCATACGCAAGGAGGCCCGCTTAGCGTCCTGATGCGGGCACTCCGGGAAATGCCCAATGTGGGTTGATCTGGTTTAGGTTTAGTCTGAGACCCCCAACTCTTTGCGCAGGGCGTTGATGGTCTCGGCCCGGCCACGAGTAGGAACACGCTGGCGCATTCCTATAGGCTCGTTTTCGACCTCGGGCACCACCTTCATCGCGATGAACACAGGCCCGGACTCGCTCATGATCTTTGCGACGTTGTTGGTAAAGTCTTCCAGGTTATCGAAGGAGTAAGCGGCAACGTATCCCGCTTCTTTCGCCATCCCAGCGTAGTTGATTTCCTGGGCGTTGGGCACCGGCTGGCCGCCGGTGGTGGCGTAGCACTCGTTGTCCATCAGGAAGTGGTAGAAGTTCTTGGGCTTTTTGCCAGCGATCGTGGCGATAATACCCATATTCATCAGAAGCGCGCCTTCGGAGTCGAAGAGCACGACCTTCTCGTCTGGCTGCGCCAGCGCGAGCCCAAGGGCTGCTGACGTGGTCTGACCCATTGCGCCCCCGAGAGACAAGTCTCGGGCTTCATTTTGGCTTACGTCCCGCCAGTGGCGGCCTGACGTCCCGGTTGCGATAACGATAGACTTTTCGCGGTATGGCTCGAATGCCTGGAACATATCCTCCGCGTTAAACACCAGCTACCTCCAGTTCAAATCTCTTGTTTAGGCTTGCTCGTCTAGGTCTGTTGACTACCCGGGTAGGACACTTAGCGGTTGAAGCCGTGGTACTCGTCACCGATCAAGACTGCCACGGGCCGCTTGTCCTTCTTGGCTTCCTCGAAAGCGATGGAGATGCGCGGGGCGTCCTCGTCGTGCTCGACCAGGTAATAGTTAACCCCCATGGCGTTGAGGAAGGGTTCGGTGTACTTAGCTGCCGAGTCGCTGATGACCCCGCGCCTAGTCCAGCCCCGGTAACCTATAACCATCACCAGGGGGAAACCGGAGTCCAAGGCCATGCCGCGGATTGAGTCGCCTGATTCCATCATTCCAGTGTTTTGGACCAAGACGACCGGGGTCTTTCCTCCGACCAGCAGACCAAGCGCGATGGCGAAGGTCTCTCCTTCCCTGGAGGCCGGAACGACATCCAACCACGGCTGGTCCTTCATCAGCTCGTAGAGGTAGTTGGTCTCGCTGTCAGGTATCGTGACTACGTGGGTCACGCCGTTCTTCTGGAACTCTTCGACCATAGTCTCGGGTCGCAGGAGTGCAGCCTGTTGATGAACCATAAATTGTCTCTCCTGTGGTTTAGTTGATGGACGCTCGGCGCGGCTGGCCCGCAGCCTGCGATGTCCATCCCGAGCGCCTGTAGCGTCCTCATTATAGTTACCGATATACCGCGGGTCAATTTGCGGATTCCAGTACAACGGCCAGAGCCGCGCCAACTCCAGGTGGCCCGGCTCCAGTGGTGTAGTGCGGCCCGTTTGGGTCACAGGACGCCGTTTTCCACCAGGTAGCCCAACTCCTGGGTTGACAGCCCCAGTTCTCCGCAGTAGATATCCTCGTTGTGTTCTCCGATGAGAGGTGCGCGCCGCGAAATCCTCCAGGGAGAACCGTTATAAATGCCGGCTGCACCGGGGTATTTAAATGTGCGTCCCAACTCCGGATGTGCCACGTCTACCCAGAACCCCCGGTCGTTCATGTGACCGTCCTCGACCAGTTCGTCAGGCGTGCGCACTGCGCCCCAGTTGAAGCCGCGCTCCTGTCCTCCGTGGGCCACTTCTTCCTGGGTGAGTGTGGCCACGAACTTGATGACCAGGTCATTGATGTAGGTGCGATTCTCGTTGATAACTGCCGCGTCCTGGTAGTGCTCGTCCAGCAGGTCTTCGGCCAGCCCATAAATGTCCATCCACTCGGCCATGGTACGGAGCTGGCGGGGGGTCAGGCGGGTCGCGGCGGCGTTCACGTATTTCCCGTCGCCGCACAGAAGTTGGGACGGGTCATTCGGCACTGCGGCGGCGTGCCGGCCCGTCTGCCGCCTGACCACATTGCCGGTGTAGATGTAGGTGTTGATGTGCATTTCGGTGGTCAGGGCGCATGCATCATGGATTGAAGAGTCGATGTACTGGCCTTTTCCCGTGTTGGTGCGGTAGAAAAGTGCCGCCATGATGGCCATGTAGGCGTAGTGGCTGCCCATGTGCCAGGCGTTGCCCCCTCCCGGCGCTATGGGAACCTCTCCAGGGACATCCACTTCGTCGTAGCCGCAGCAACCCATTTGCCCGCCGGCGGCCATATGCACCAAGTCCGTGGTCAGGAAGTCCTTCCACGGTCCCGTCTGGCCGAACGGAGTGAGTGAGCACATGATCAGGCCAGGATTGCCCTGCTTGAGATTTTCGTAGCCCAACCCCAGCGAAGGCAGGTAGCCGGGGGCGAGGGTTTCCAGGATTACGTCGGCGTTGGATGCCAGACGCTTGAGCATACCTCTTGCGTCCTCGGACTCCAAATTCAACGTAATACCGCGCTTGGAAGTGTTGTAGTGCCAGAATGAAAGGCTGCGTTCCCGGTCTGGCAAATCGTCCAAGAACGGGCCGATAGTCCGGGAGGACTCTCCGCCGGGTGGCTCGATCTTGATGACGTCTGCGCCGAGGTCTGCCAGCAGCTTGCCGCAGAATTGGCCCTCTTGTCCAGAAATCTCCAGCACGCGCAGACCGGATAGAGGGGGAGGAGCGGACCCATCCGCGTCGACGTGCCCCCGGCCGCTGGGAGGAGTGGTCTGGCCGCTTGGCGCCCGGGCTGTGCCGGCTACATTGGGCTGGTAGGGCGCGGCGATCATCTCGTCCATATAGGGGTACCGCGATAAAGACTCGGGCCAAAAGGTGAAGTCTTCGTATCCAGCCGCGAATTCCTCGTGGCTGATACCGAGCAGACCCTCGACGATCTCCTGGTTATGCTCCCCCATCAGAGGCGCGCTCCGTATGTTGACCGCCGGTGTTTCCGAGAGCTTGAAGGGGGCGTTTTGGAACTTGCGCGTCCCCAGCACCGGGTGGTCCATCTCCAGGTACATGTTCCGGTGCCGCAGTTGCGGGTCGTGGTTGACCCTGTTTTCCGAGCTTTGGACGGGCATCGCCCTCACACCGGCTGCCTGGCATTTCTCCATCAACTCGTACTTTTCCTGGGTCTGAGTCCATTCCTCTATGTGTTGATCAAGTTCCTCTTGGCGCTCCAGTCTGGCGGACATCGTGGCAAACTTGGGTGAGATGGCCCAACCGGGGGAATCCATGACCTGGACCAACTGGCCCCACTCCTCGTCGTTGAGGCATACGATGGCGCACCAATCGTTATACCCGCCGCCCTTGGTGCGGTAGCCATTGTGAGGAGCTACAGTAGGTCCGCGGTAGTTGTGGGTCAGAGGCGTTCCCGGCCAGTGTGCCCGGTTTCCCGGTGGGTAGCCTTCCCGCCGGGAGGAGCGGTTGTTGACGGTTACGTCCAGCATAGCCGAACCGTTCAAGGTTGCGCCTATAATCATCTGGGATAGGTCGACATGTTGTCCCAGGCCGGTCATGTTTCTACGGTAGAGGGAGGTAAGGATGGAAAACGCGATATACATGCCGCCGGTGTCGTCCAAATAGGACCAGCCCCATCCGGCTGGAGGTGAGTCAGGAAGTCCCGACAGGTAGGTCATTCCGGAGAATGCCTGGGCGATGGGCCCGGCGGTAAGGTAATGGCTCTGCCGGCCAGTGTGACCAAAGCCGGACTGGGAAAGATAAACGATGTCCGGCTTGAGCTTGCGCAGCTCGTCGTAGCCGAGGCCCCACCTGCGGAGGACGCTGGCGCTGAAGTTCTCTACGATCACATCAGAGACCGTTACCAGCCGCTCGACGGTGTCCAAACCGCGCTCGCTTCGGACGTTGAGGACCATGCTCCGCTTGTTGCAGTTGGTGTCGTTGAAGTTGGCTGAGGAGTTAAGGTTGACTTCAACACCCGGGGGCGCGGCACCGCTGGACCGGCCCCGTTCATTAAGCGGCCATTCGACCTTGATTACGTCCGCCCCCAAGGCCCCAAGCCAGCGTGTTGCCCAGGGACCTGCCCTGACCCACGTGAGATCAAGAACTCTAATCCCATCTAGCGGACGGGGTCCGGGGTCTATCTGGGGTTGGGTCATCGGTCCTACCTCCTAGGTCCGGAGACGGTTGATCCCGGTTATGAGATGGGGATAGGTACGTAGGGAAGGTTCTTTGACTGGTCAATGGGGCGCCGCTCGATGAAGGCGAGCCGCCGCTCCCGACATTCCTCCGAGGCCACATATTCGGGGATATGCTCTTGCACCGGACTCTGGCCGGGAACGATGAAGTGGTCGTGCTGGTTGTAGGAGATCTTCTGCATCTGCAAAATGACTGGGCTGACCCTGTTCAGATCTGCCAACCAGCGGTCGACCTCGGCCCAGAGTTGGTCTGGGGCGACCACCGAGTTGACCAGCCCCATGTCGTAGGCTTCCTCGGCCGTGTACTGACGGCAGAGCATCCAAATCTCGCGTGCCCGTTTCTGCCCAACGCGGGCAGCCAGCGACGCCACGCCATGCCCCGCCGCGGGACTACCGACTCTGGGTCCGGTCTGGCCGAACCGGGAGCGGGTGGTTGCGATGGTGAAGTCGCACTCGTAGGCCAGTATGTTGCCTGAACCGATAGCGTACCCATCCACGGCTGCGATCACCGGTTGGGGCATCTGCTGTATGACCTGACCATAGCTCACCGACGCCGTGCCCCGGTAGTCCACGCGCTCGGTCTCGGGGTCGTAACTCTGGTCGTTGCCAGTGCAGAACCCATTGGGTCCAGCCCCGGAAATGACGACTGCCCGGACGGAATTGTCCTGCGCGGCGTCCAGCAGAGCGTCGGCCATCTCGTTCATGGTAATGCCGCGCTTGGCGTTGTAGGTCTCGGGGCGGTTAATCATCATCCAGCCTACCCCGTCGCGCTTTTCGTAAACGATGTCGAAATAGTCCTCGGAACCTATCACCGGGCCCCTGTAGTTGGAGAACTTTTGGTCGACCATGTCCACCGCTTCCTGGAGCACCGCGAGGAGGTGAGAAGCGGATGCGCCGGGATCGGCCTGGCCCGTAATTGCCTCGGCTCCCCGGGACGCCCGGACCCCCTTGGTACCGAGCCAGCGGGTGTAGCCTCGCGTGAAGTCGTGGACCGGCGGACACGCCTCGTGAGAGAAAGTCACTGCGTCCCCGGTGGCCAGATTGTCTACGGAAAAACGGAACTCCGACGGATGACCCGCCGAGGGCGAAGCCAGGCTTATGTTAACCGCGATTCCCGCTTTGTCGTAGGTGACGGTGGTGTCGAACTGAACGGTGGATGTCATCGGGTTCACCCCTGCTGCTGGTATGGCGGCAACCGATTGGCCATCTGGCCAAGCTGGCGTGTCTGGACAGGTTTACATCCTGGGCAGATTACCATTCACACCTGGCAAACACAACCGGCAGGCTGTGCAGCCCATTGTCATACATACTCCTTTCGCCAATGGGGGAGTTGGGTGGTAATTCCTTCGGGCCAGCGAGACGGATTGATAACTCCGGTACTGCGCCTCTGGAAACGCATGGCAACCCCGGCGTATTACTAAGGGACAATCTCTGAGCCCTCCGGCCTCGCTGGCCCGAAGGTAAAGAGAGGCCTTCCAAGGCGCGCCTTTTCTGGGGGAAACCGTCACAGCCCGAAAATTGGAAACGGCCCCTGATTTAGGGGCCGTTCAGTACGTAACCTCGGTGGCCGATTAGCGGGGGTTTAGTAGAGGTGGCAGGATACGAAGTGGCCCGGCGTCACTTCCTTCACATCAGGTATGTCGACCGAGCAATGGTCCATGGCCATCGGGCAGCGAGGATGGAAGTGGCAGCCCTCGGGCGGGTTGAGCGGCGATGGGACTTCGCCCGTCAGGATGATCTCTTCCTGGAGGGTGTCCGGGTGGGACGGGAGCGCCGCCGACATGAGGGCCTTCGTGTAGGGATGCAGCGGGTTCTCGAAGAGTTCCTTGACAGGGGCCAACTCCACGATCTGTCCCAGGTACATCACTGCGACCCAATGACACATGTAACGGACCGTAGCCAAGTGGTGAGCGATCAGAATGTAGCTGACACCAAACTCGGCTTGCAGGTCCCTGAGCAGGTTCATTATCTGGGCGCGAATCGAAACGTCGAGGGCCGAGACGGGCTCGTCGAGCACGATGACCTTTGGGTTGAGGGATAGCGCCCTGGCCACGGCCAGCCGTTGCCTCTGACCGCCGCTGAATTCGTGGGGGTAGAGGTTTGAATGGTAGTCGTTCAGGCCCACGTTGTTCAGAAGTTCGAGTACCCGGTCTTGGATCTCGTTCCGTGAGAGCTGCCAATTGATCACCATCGGTTCGGCGATCAGGTCCTTGACCCGCATCCGGGGGTTGAGGGAGCTCCAGGGGTCTTGGAACACCGCTTGGACCGAGCTGCGGTATTCTTTTCTATGGGCCTCGTTTCCGTCATAGACGTCATTGCCCTGGAATAGGATGGTGCCTTCAGTGGGCCGCTCAAGCATCAGGAGCATCTTGGCTGTGGTGGTCTTGCCACATCCGGACTCACCCACGATGCCGAGGGTCTCGCCTTCCCGGAGCTGGAAGGAGACTCCGTCCACGGCCTTGACGTAGCCGGTGACTCTGGACAGGATGATGCCTCGAGTTACGGGGAAATACTTCTTTAGATTTTGGGCCTCGAGCAACACCTGTCCGCGGCCATTGCCAGAGGCGGTCTGAGTCGGGGTCGTCATTCTAGTCTCCAACATGCGGAGTAATGGCCCTCGTTCAAGGGGAATTCCGGGGGATACTCCTCTCGGCACTTGTCCATAACGTAAGGGCATCTGGCGGCAAAGGAGCAGCCGGCAGGCAGATTATGAAGGGTGGGAGGCTGACCTTCGATGGCGTAGAGCCTCTCCACGTCCTCTTCCATCTTTGGCACTGACGCCAGAAGAGCTTCTGTATAGGGATGGGAAGGATTATTGAAAATGTCACGGACGCTGCCCATCTCAACGATCTTGCCCGCATACATTACGGCCACCCGGTCGCACATCTTGGCCACGATCCCGAAGTCGTGGGTGATGAAGATCAGGGAAAGATCGGAGTCCTTTTGCAGGTCCTTTAACAGCTTGAGGTATTGGGCCTGGATGGTGACATCCAACGACGTGGTCGGCTCGTCGGCGATCAGCACCATGGGCTGGCAGGAGATGCCGATTGCGCCCACAACGCGTTGACGCATACCTCCGCTCATTTGGTGGGGATAGTCGCGCACCCTCGATTCCGCTGCGGGGATGTTGACCTTCCGCAGCACGTCCAGCGCCCTTTCCATGACACTGTGCCTGGGAATGTCCTGGTGGATGCGGATAGCCTCGGTGACCTGGTTGCCGATGGTAAATACGGGGTTCAACGAGGTCATTGGGTCCTGGATGATGAGACCGATCTTGCTGCCGCGGACTTTGCCCATCTCATCTTCCGACAACTGCAAAAGGTCTTCGCCATCCAGAGTGATCGAGCCGTCCACGATGCGGCCCGGCGGCATCGGTATCAAGCGCATCAGGGACAGCATCGTCACCGATTTACCGCAGCCGGACTCGCCCACGATACCCAGGGTTTCGCCCTTGCGCAAGTCGAAGTTCACGCCGTCCACCGCCTTGACGGTACCCCACCTTGTGCGGAAATGAGTTCTGAGGTCTTTTACAGAGAGGACCACGTCCTCCTGCGTTTCGGTAGCGGCCATGTATTATTCTAACCTCTCTAGTTAACCCCTCTCCCGGCCGGGAGAGGGGTTTGCAAGGGTCTCGGTATTACTCCAATTGCCTCAACCTGGGGTCAAACCGGTCGCGCATCCAGTCACCTAGGAAGTTAAGGGCCATTACCACCAGGAAGATGCACACTCCGGGGAACAGGGCGATCCACCAAGCGTCGGCCAGGTATTCCCGGCCGTCGGCAACCATCGCGCCCCAAGCCGGCTTGGGGCGCGGGATGCCCGCGCCCAGGAAGCTCAAAATGGCTTCGGTGAGAATCAATTGCCCGACGCGCAGGGTGGCGATGACCAGAATGGTGTTGGTCACGCCGGGGAAGATGTGGACGAACATTATTCGCAGGGGACCCGCGCCCGCCACCTTGGCCAGGGCCACGTAGTCCGACGTTTTCAGCGCCAGCACCTCCGCCCGCACGTTGCGGGGGAATGCGTTCCAGGCGACGAACGCCAGCAGTCCTAACAGGACCACGAAGCTCTGACCGAACACGATAACTATGACCAGAGCGATCAGGATGGTGGGGACGGCGTAGGTAATCTCCACTATCCGCATGATGAATTCGTCGATGTGGTTGCCGTAGCGGGGGAATATCTGGTCAGCATACCCGGCGACGATGCCCAGGACGGTCCCCACCACCAGGCCGCTGGACAGGGATACTGCCGTCACCAGGAGCGACACCCTCGCGCCGTGGATGATCCGGGCCAGAATATCTCTGCCGGTCTGGTCCGCGCCGAGGAAGTGCTTGGGAGTCCCGCCGGGCTTGGAAACGATGTCTACGGTGTCGCCCACCACCCATTCCCTCTCCGGGAACTTCTTTTTCGCGTCCCGCAGGGAAATCTGGAACCTGGCCTCCTTGCTTAGTTTGTCCACCCGCTGCATCACCGTAACAGTGGTCATCTCGGGCTCGTACCAGAAGGGCGGGGTGTTGCGGGCTTCCAGGTCGAATTCCAGCGGGTCGTGGGGAGACAACCAGGGCGCGAAGATTCCTACGACCAGTAGAACGAAGATAGTAATCAAGGGAAAGACGGGCCAGCGGCGCAGAACATAGCTTATAGTCTGCCACGATGGGACCAGTGACCGGGGCTGGCTTTCGGCCAGAGTTGCGTCTGCCATATAACTTACCTAACCGTACCTGATGCGAGGATCGACGTATGCGTAGAGCATGTCGGTAATCATGTTGACCACCAAGAACATGGCGGTGAACACCAGCACCAGCCCCACCATCAACGGGAAGTCGTTGTCGTCAACCGCCGTGAACGCGAGGCGGCCCAGGCCGGGCCAGGAGAACACCGTCTCCGTGACGATGGCGCCGGTGATGAATCCCGCCAGAATCAAGGACGAGAAGGTGAGGGGCGCCAGAATCGCGTTTCGGAAGGCGTGTTTCCACAAGACTATCGTGGAGTTCACGCCCTTGGCCCGCGCCAGCTTGATGTACTCCGAGTCCATCACGTCCAACATGGCCGAGCGGGTCAAGCGAAGGTAACCGGCCGCCGGGAACCATCCCAGAGTTATGCACGGCAGTATAAAATGTTTGATGCTGAAGTGGTCCGGTTTGGTCCCCACGGGCAGCCAACCGAGTTGTACGGAAAATATGAGGATGCCCATGATGCCTATCCAGAACACCGGCAAAGTCTGGCCTGTCAGGGCAACCGTCCGGCTGATGTAGTCCCAAACGCTGCCGCGCTTGACGGCGGACAAGACTCCCAGGGGAATGCCTAAAACGGTGGCGAAAATCCAACCGCCGAGCGCCATTTGTAGCGTATTTGGGAAAGCATCCCAGATGATTTCCGTCACGGGCTTCCGGTCCAGCATGGACTCGCCCAAGTTTCCGACAAGGGCGTCCTTGAGCCAGAAGCCGTATTGGACGATTACGGGATACTGGAGGTGAAGTTTCTTTCCGAGGTCGTCCCACGCCTCCTGGCTGAGGCCGTACCCGCCTTCCTGGACGTACAGAAGCCTTGGGTCTCCCACGATGCGGGAGAGGGTGAACACCAGAAGGGTGGCCACGAGCATGGTCAAGACCATGTATGCCAGGCGCCGGATGATGAAACGTTGCATTATCGCTTCCCTATATTCTGCCGGGAGGGTTGATTAGGCTCAGGGAATCCGTTGGCGAATTACAATTGCGGATTTACATTAAGGAGCAGCCTTGCCGCAATCGGGTTTCGCCGGTTTCAAAATGGCCCGCCCGTATAGCTATGCTGATGCGGGCGGGCCATCTACAGGGCCGGTTTCCTCTTTTACTTGAGGACGATGGTCTCGAAGATGCTGGCTCCGCTGAGGTTTCCGTTCATGTTGGGGTTGACCTGCCACTCCGAAATCAGGTCGGTGTTGTACATGACGTGGAAGGGGACCTCGATGAAGCAAGGCTGCACCATCTGTTTGTAGACGTGGTCGAAGTACTCTTCGGCCATTGCCAACCGTTTGTCGGCGTCGTTCTCCGCGTTCATCTTGAACAGGTGCTGGGTGTAGAAGGGGTCCTCGAACCCGGGGCCCCAGCCTCCGTCGGTAAGGGCGCTGCCCTGGAAGCCCTTGGGCCAGTGGACGGGGAACCCGGTCTTGCCTTCATCGTCGGCGCTGGCGTAAATCTGGGTGTTAGTGCGCTACACCAGCGTCGGGCGGAATTTGGTGTAGATTATCCTGTCCACAGTGGTTTTGATGTTGAGGTGCTTGAGCCAGAGGCCCGCTACGGCGTCGCCGTACTCGGCGGTGAACCCGCCGGGGCCACCCACAACTCAGCCTCGAATCCGTCGGGATAACCGGCTTCGGTCAGCATCTGCTTGGCCTTTACCGGGTCGAAGGGAATCTCCCACTTGTCCTGCCAGCCGGGCTGGTTGATGGAAATCTGTATCAGGTAGCAGACATCGCCCAAGCCCTCAACCAGGCTGTTGTTCAGCGCCTCGCGGTCTACGGCCAGAGACATGGCCCATCTGACCTTTCGGGCGTTTTCCATCGACTCGGGGTCGTCGACAAAGCCTATCCACGGCTTCGCTGTCCTCGGGCGGCTCAGGGCCTGCTTGCTGATGGGATGCTCGGTCTCCCAGTAGTTGCCGGAGAAGAACACGCCGCGCTCGTGGGCCAGGCCGTTGTCCCGCTGGAGTTCGAAGTTGCCCTCCCTCTGCAACCGGACCACGTCCTTGAAAGGCAACTCACCGGCGATTTGGGCCTCGCCCGTCTCCAGCATCGCCGTGCGGGATGCAGCTTCGGGGATGTCCAGGACTATGACCTCTTTGATGGCGGGAACCTTGCGCCAATGCTCGGTGACCGAGTGGGCGCGGAGGACTTCGCTCTTCTTCCAATCGTCGAAGATGAACGGGCCGGTGCCGATGTAGATTTCGCGCATTCCGTCTGGCCCGTACTGGTCAAAGACCTTCTTGGACGTGATGCCTGCGCTCTGGTAGAAGGGTCCCATGTACCGAAGGGGCATGGCCTGGTGGAACAAAGTGAAATTGAACCGCGCCGTGTAGGGGTCGAGGGCCTCCACCTCGGCAATCAGGGGAGCGAAGTCCCCGGCCTGACCGTGGATGCTCTCGGGAGTGGTGAAGGCGTTGGCGTCGTTGTAGCTGAAGGCCACGTCCTCGGCCGTCATCTCACCCCAATCGCCGTGGAACATCACGCCTTTGCGGAGCTTGAAGTCCATGTACTTCTGGTCTGGGGAAATCTCCCATGACTCGGCGAGCAGCGGGGTGTTCTGCGGGTCGAGCGCCCCGCCCGGTCCGGCTTTGACGCCGGTCAGGGTCTCGGTAATGGCCAACTGGTAGATGGTCTCCGAGCAGCCGGCGGTGCAGAACCGGGGAGTGCCGGCCCCGGACCGCAGGTTCCGCGAGGCGACGGTGATGGTCCCGGCCTGCTACATCATCATGTCCGTCTTTTCCATAGCCTTGGTGGCCTCGGCCATCGGAACCTCGGTAGCCTCCATTTTCTCCGATGTGTCCGGAGCCGTTGTTGCCGCCACTCCCGGAGTGAACCGGGGGGCGGGTTCAACCGTCGCCGAACCACCGCAGGCGATTATTGCTCCAAGGGTCATCAGTAACCCTACCAATAAGAGAAATCCAATTGGGACTCGTGGCATCTCCTTTTTCCTCCTGCTAGTTTCTCTAGCATTATGATTGCGGACCGTTTTCGGCCCATGACGAAATTTTTTAACATGCCCTTTTAGAGTTTGTCAATGGCCGAATCGTCATTTCTGAACTGATTGTGTACGTATGTAACGCTTGTATGGATGTATTACCTTCGGCTACGGCATGTGATAAAACGAAGCTATACCAAAACAGGAACGAAATTCGTAGCGTCGCTCAGGGGCACGATTGTTCTTCGCCCACTCTTTACCGTCTCCTGCCCGCCAAGGGCCCGCCCGCGCGGACAAGCGGGCGGGACGCCCGTGTTCCGGCGGAGCGCCGGGCGGCCCCAAAGGCGAAGTCCCGGCCAGTCTTGATCTTGGAGAATTCCGACATTGCTTTCCGCAGTAGCCATGACAATCCGGGCCGCTTTCGGCATCCTGTTAGGTCTCTTCCTGGGCGCAATAGGACTCTACATCGGCTGGTTTATCACCCCTCCGGGGCCAACGCTCCCGACGGGCTTGCTGGTGACCTTCTGCGGTTTGGGCGCGGGCATTGGGGGATTTCTCAGCTACTTCAAGCCCGAAGTTCCTTCAACCGTAAACATCCTGAACCTGTCGATAGCCCTGACCGGAGGTATCGTGGGGGCCTGGGTTGGCTGGAGCCTCGGTGACCTCATATACCCGGAGGGTGTGTACAACCCGGCCGCACCCATAAGGAAGCCTCCTTTTGTAGTCTCCGTGGTGGGCGCCAGCGTGGGCGCCAACATCCTGTCATGGTGTTTCTACACCTACCGGCTGTTTCGTCACCGGGAGATTTAAGCGCCGTCACTTGCCGCCGTCGTCTTTTAGTGAAGGTGGTATACTTTCCCTGGTTTGAGACAGTGGCGCGACCGCACGGCCACGCTTCGGTGAATGCTTTGGCGTACCCGTGCGCGTCTGACAAGCGGTAATCGCCGTGCCACTGGACCCGGCCACATCCGGGAAGGAGGTCCGCCAGTGCAGACTATTGACGCCATCGCTGAGATTCTGAAGAGGGAGGGAGTGGAGTACCTGAGTTGCTTCCCCACGACCCCCGTCATCGAGGCCGCGGCAATCGCGGGGATCCGTCCAATAATCTGCCGCCAGGAACGGGTGGGCGTTGGGATAGCAGATGGTTACAGCCGCGTGACCAACGGGGAGAAGATGGGCGTGTTCGCCATGCAGTATGGCCCCGGCGCTGAAAATGCGTACTCCGGTGTGGCAACCGCATACTCCGATTCCGTCCCATTGCTTCTACTTCCTCTTGGGCACCCCAGGGAGCGCCAGGGAATTCTCCCCCACTTTAACTCGATGACGAGCTACGCGGGAGTTACCAAGTACATTGAACAGGTCAACATCGCGGACAGGACCTCCCAGGTGATGCGCCGGGCCTTTGCCGCGCTGCGCCAGGGACGCTCCGGCCCGGTGATGGTGGAGATTCCCGCGGACATAGCCTTGGAAGAGGTCTCAGAGGAGGCCTTTTACTATCAACCCAGCAGGACTCTGGCGGCCCAGGGCAACCCTCGGGACATCGAGGCCGCAGCCACGGCTCTCTGCCAGGCCAGGCACCCTGTGATCCACGCCGGCCAGGGAGTCCTTTACGCCCAGGCTACTGACGATCTGGTGGAGTTGGCCGAACTGCTCAAGGCCCCCGTTATGTCAACTCTGTTGGGCAAGAGCGCCTTTCCTGAGACTCATCCGCTGGCTTTGGGCAGCGGCTCCGGGAGCATGTCGCGCCCGGTATACCACTTCGTAGGAAGGTCCGACCTCATCTTTGGCATAGGCGCCAGCTTTACCAAGCACGGGATGTCGATGAACTTGCCCGCCGGCCGCACCTTGATCCAGGCTACCAACGACGCAAGGGACATCAACAAGGACTATAACGTCGACTACCCTATCGTCGGCGACGCGAAACTCGTGCTGCGCCAGATGATCGAAGCCTGCCGGGAGATCGTCGGGAACAGCCGGGACGGCGACGAGACAGTTGCCAGCGAGATCAGGTCCGAGCGCGATGCCTGGCTCGTCGAATGGCGGCCCAAACTCAGCAACAACGAAGCGCCCATCAACCCGTACCGTGTTATCTGGGACTTCATGCACACTATTCCACCTGAAGACGCCATCGTAACCCATGATTCGGGCAGCCCGCGCGACCAGATTACGCCTTTCTACCGTTCAAACGGGCCCCGGACCTACCTGGGTTGGGGCAAGTCTCACGGGTTGGGCACTGGGCTGGGACTTACGATCGGCGCAAAGCTGGCGGCACCGGAAAAGGTCTGCGTCAACTTCATGGGTGACGCCGCATTCGGCATGACCGGCCTCGACTTCGAGACCGCGGTGCGCTCCGGCCTCCCGATCATCACCGTGGTCCTGAACAACTCCACGATGGCTGTGGAGACCAGGGCAATGGAGGACTCGCACCGTCTTTACAACAGCCGCGACCTGGGCGGCAATTACGCTGACATGGGCCGGGCAATGGGCGGCTACGCCGAGCGTATCGAGGACCCGTCGGAGGTGTCAGCGGCTTTCCAACGCGCCCGGCGCGTCACGGAAGAGGAAGGCAGGGCGGTCTTGCTGGAGTTCATTACCAGCGCCGAGACGGAGACTTCCCACCGAAGGGCGTTTTAAGGGGTTGATTGCACAATTCCCGCGCACCCCGCGCGGAATACCCACGGGCCATACTCGTCACCCGTGTCAGGTCTGGTGATTCCCACGGGCAACCGACGTTCGCCGGCAATTTGGTCCAGGAGTCTTCGTTATGGCTTTGCGTTCCAAATACCTATTCATCGCCAGCATGGACGTGGACCCCGAAAAGGATCCTCTATTTGATGAGGTTTACAACACCGAGCATTGCCCGCTGCTTTCCGAAGTACCGGGTGTAGTCTCGGTTTCCCGGTTTGAGACCCAGCCCCTGACTATGATCATGGGAGGGGAGACCAGGATGATCGTGATCGAAAACGAGCCGAAGCACCACGCGCTATACGAGCTTGAAAGCCCGGAAGTCCTGACCAGCAAAGAATGGTCCGACGCGGTGGACAGCGGGCGGTGGCCGGACCAGGTCAGGCCCTATACCAAGAACCGCCGCCACGTGCTGCTGCGTCTGACCTACCCGGAAAGCTAACCTCGCGACCGGAGCCGTCCCGGTCAGGTTTCCGTAGATTCAGGGGTAGGAGCCCCGGCCATACTGTTTCGGGAGAGTAACTGCGATGCCCGGTGGAGCCCTCGAAGGAGTGAAGGTGTTGGACCTCACCCATCACGTCGCCGGCCCCTGGTGTGCCAAGCTGTTGGCCGACTACGGGGCTGACGTACTTAAAGTCGAACGCCCCGAGGGTGATCCGGCGCGCCGGATGCCTCCCTTCTACCACGACGAGGTCGACGCCGAGAAAAGCCTGCTATTCCATTACCTGAACACCAATAAACGAGGAGTCACGCTGAACCTGAAGACCCGGCGGGGCTGCCAAATGCTCAAGGAACTGGCGGCGGACGCCGATATCCTGGTCGAGAACTTCTCCCCGAGGGTCATGCCGTCCCTGGGGCTGGATTTCGAAACGCTTCTCCAGGTAAATCCCGCCCTGGTCATGGTCTCCATCTCCAACTTCGGTCAGACGGGTCCCTACCGTGACTACCGCGCGACCGATATCGTAGAATACGCTCTGGGCGGTCTGATGTACATATTTGGGGCTTACGACCGCGAGCCTCTTAAACATGCCCTGCACCAGGCCCAATTCAAGGCCGGCACCGACGCGGCCTCGGCTTCCCTGATGGCTTTCTACCACCAGCAACTGTCCGGACAAGGCCAACATGTGGACGTCTCGGTCCATGAGTGCGTGGCTTCAGGGCTCCGCGACGTGGTCAACAACTACACCTACACCGGTGCCGTGCGGCGGCGGCAGCCCAACCACAGCGGGGACTTGACCCGGCCGCGGGCGACTTCAGACGGATATATCCTCCCCAACCCCGGTATATCTGCGGGCCTCAACTGGCAGCTTGTGGTGGATTTCCTGGACGCCCCCGAACTCGCCGACGACAAGTTCAACAGCCCCTCCGCAAGGTTGGCAAACGCCGAGGAGTTGGGCCGTATTCTCGACGACCGCTTCCGCACGCAGCAAAAAGCCGATGTGTTTCACGCCGCCCACGAGCGCCGCTTCATCTATGGAATGATTCAATCCCCCGAGGATGTGTTGTCTGACCCACAGCTCGAGGCCCGGGGGTTCTTCGTGGAAGTCGAGCATCCAGCCACCGGGCCAGTCCGATATCCCGGGGCTCCCTTTATATTTAACGGCACTCCCTGGGAGATACGCGCCCCGGCCCCGGCGCTGGGCCAGGACAACCAAGCGGTGCTGGGTGAACAGCTTGGCAACACCAACACAGAACTCTCCCGCATGAGGGCACTTGGAGTAATCTGAGAATGGCAGGACCGCTGGCCGGTGTCAGGATCATAGAAATGGGGCAACTTATCGCCATCCCCTGGGCGATGAAGATGTTGGCCGACATGGGGGCCCAGGTGATCCGCTTCGAGTCCTGTCAGCGGATGGAGGGCTACCGCGGGGACTCCTTATATAAGAACGACATTGAAGGAGAGGCCTGGAACCGCGGCGCGAACTTCTACGAGCATAACCGGAATAAGTTGGGAATAACCCTGGACCTGAGCAAACCTCGGGGACTGGAAATTCTAAGGGAATTGATCGCAGTAACCGATGTATTCGCCGAGAACTTCACCCCCAGGGTAATCAAGAACTTCCAGCTAGAGTACGAAGACCTCCGGAAGATCAAGCCCGACATCATCATGGTGTCGTCCACGGGTTACGGATTTACAGGTCCATGGGCCAACTACGGCGCCACGGGACCCGCCACCGAAGGGGCTTCGGGGCTGGCCTACATGAGCGGCTATGCCGATGGGCCTCCGGCGCAGCCGGAAATCCCCTACACCGACTACACTGCCGCAGAGCACACGGTTTTCGCGGTAATGGCGGCATTGGTCCACCGGTTGCGGACCGGGAAAGGCCAATTCGTCGACGTATCCCAAACCCAGACCGCTGCCGTCACGGCGCCGGAGCCGCTGCTGGACTTCGCCGTCAATGGGAGAATGGGCGCCCGGTTGGGTAACGGGCATCCGAGCATGGCGCCCCACGGTTGCTATCCCTGCCAGGGAGACGACCGGTGGATTACCATAGCGGTCGAGAACGACTCGCAGTGGCAAGGCTTATGCGCGGCGATTGGGCAGGACTTATGGGCCGAGGACTCCAGGTTCGCCGACTCGCTGAACCGCTGGCGCAACCGGGCCGAACTGGACGAGTTGATTAGCACGGTAACGCCGGAATGGGACGCCCGCCAGCTAATGCGGGAGCTCCAGGCTTCCGGGGTTGCCGCGGGAGCCGTGCTGGACGCGAAAGACCTGCTGTTCGACCCTCACCTGCGGGAGCGGGGATTCTACGAGGTTATCTCGCACCACCCCAGCACTGGAATGCCGGCGCTTCCCTACGCCAGCCGCCCCTGGAAGCTCTCCCTGACCCCGCCGGTGGACAGAAAAGCCGGCCCGATAATGGGCGAACACAACAGCCAGGTCTTGTCGGAACTGTTGGGCCATTCAAAGGAAGAGTTGGCTGCTCTGGAAGAAGAGGGGATCATAGGTTACGCGCCTTCCACGCCCCGGGCCGTGCAACGCCCCTCCCTCGACGAACAGGTGCGTCAAGGCCGGATGCAGCGTTACGAGACAGACTTCGAAGAGCAAGTAGCCCGCGCTTTCCCGCCTCCCGAATCGGCTTAGCCCGGCCCGCTTCACCGGAGTAGCAGTCTGCGCCTGATGACTTGACCCCCGCTTTCGCTAATGGGGGAGTCGGGAATGCCCCCGCCGCTACAGCCCCCGGCTCGCTTCGTACGCGGTGATTTTGTCCTCGTGCTGTAGAGAAAGTCTTATGTCATCCAACCCGTTGATCAGATTATGGCGGCGGTCGGGATCGACCTCGAAAGAGATGGAGATTTCCTCATCCTCGTCCCAGAGGCGCTGACCCACAAGGTCCACCGTTATATTGACGCCGGGCTTGGACTGGGCTTTATCCATCACCAGCCGCACCTGCTCTTCGCTCAACCGCAACGGTAGCAGCCCGTTCTTAAAGCAGTTGTTGTAGAAGATGTCCGCGAAGCTGGGCGCGATTACGCACTTGATTCCATAGTCGCGCAAGGCCCAAGGCGCGTGTTCGCGGGACGAGCCGCACCCGAAGTTGGGGCCGGCAACCAGCACTTTGGCGTTGGTGTATTCGGGCTGGTTCAGCACGAACTCAGGCCGGGGGCTGCCGTCCTCGTTGTAGCGCCAGCGGGAGAACAGAGCGTCTTCAAACCCGCTGCTGGCGATGCTCTTCAGATGAAACGCCGGGATAATCTGGTCGGTGTCGACGTTGACGCGGTCCAGGGGTGCGACTACGCCGCTAAGCTCGGTAAATGGGTCCATCATCTTCCTCTTTACTCAATTTGCGGGGCAGCCACAGTTAGTCCGATGACCTGATGGCTACCAGATCTCTCGAGGGTCCAACTCGAAGCCGGGTAATACCGGACCGCCGGAGATGCTGGTTGGCTCTTCCAGGACCTCGGGGACCTGGCCGGGCCGGTAGACGTAGACGCGCCGCTGTCGTGGGTCAAGCAGCCACCCCAAGCGGGCACCACATTCCATATACTCTGCCATCTTGTCCTGAACGTCACGCAGGGAGTCTGATGGGGAACGGAGTTCGAGAACAAAGTCGGGGCAGATAGGTGCGTACTTCATCCTCTCGGTCTCCGACAGGGCATCCCAGCGTGGCCGCAAGACCCATGAGGCATCGGGGGCACGTATGGCACCGTTTGGCAAAGTGAAGCCCGCTGAAGGGCCGAAATCCAGTCCGGTCCCGTCCCGTTCAGCCCAGTTCCCTAGCCGCACGTTCAACCTGTTCTCCCTCCATCCGGTTTCTGAGCCCGCTGGTGGCATGACTACCAGTTCCTTCTTCGCGGTAAGCTCGAATCGCAAGTCCCCATTGTCGGAGCAAAACTGTAGAAACTGATCGTCGGTCATCTTCAGGGCGGCGAACCTCAGCACCAGCGGATTGGGCAGGCACGTATCCCCCTGTGAGGGGGTTAAGGCGGCAAGCTTGGGAGACACTTCGTCCGACCAGAACTTATAGAATGTTTTGAGCCGGTCAGCTACATGCTCCCTTTTCAACTTCAGGATTTCGTCAGAGCTCTGGCCGGGCGAAAATTCCATTTTGCTCGTCGTGGAGTTGCAAAAGTTGCATGAGGTAACCAGATTCTCCAGGGAGTCTGTTCCCACGTTGCCGGCAGAACGCAGGTGATCGACATTCAATTGACGCCAGTTGCTGAAAGCGCTGCCGTCAAAGCCGCAATAGACGCAGACGAAACCGTCTCGTTTGAAGACAGCTTGGCCGTAGTCCCCAAGCGCTGTTCCCGCTAGCGTGTTCATTCCCATACTCCCGGGGTCAAGCCCATTCCAACCCTCACTCCAGAATGAGCCACTAAAGGTCTCTCACGTCCACGAAGTGGCCCGCGATGGCAGCGGCTGCGGCCATGGCCGGGCTAACCAGGTGGGTGCGCCCGCCCTGGCCCTGGCGGCCTTCAAAGTTGCGGTTGGATGTGGCGGCGCAGCGCTGACCAGGGTCTAGGATATCGGGGTTCATGCCCAGGCACATGGAACAGCCGGCGACACGCCAGTCCAGGCCCGCTTCCGTGAATATCCGGTCGAGGCCCTCCTCCTCAGCTTCTTTTTTGATCTTGGCTGACCCGGGCACCACCATGGCGTAGACGTCCGGGTGGACCTTGCGGCCTTTGACAACGTCGGCGGCCGCCCGCAAGTCTTCCAGACGGGCGTTGGTGCATGCGCCAAGGAATATCCGGTCGATCTTGATGTCCTGCATCGGCGTGCCCGGCTGCAGGTCCATGTATTCCAGCGCCCGCGTCGCGGACTCGCGCTCGGCGGGGTCGTCAAAAGAGGCCGGGTCCGGCACCCGCCCGGAGATTGGAGAGACCATGCCCGGGTTGGTGCCCCAGGTCACGTAGGGTTCCAGTTCCGCCGCGCTGATGATCATGGTCTTATCGTAGGTAGCGCCGGGGTCGGTGGAGAGCTGACGCCACCTCTCCACTGCCGCGTCGAAATCCGCGCCCTGGGGTGCGAACCGGCGGCCGCGAACGTACTCGAAGGTTGTATCGTCCGGCGCGATCATCCCGGCACGCGCCCCAGCTTCGATGCTCATGTTGCATACGGTCATCCGTCCGTCCATGGACAGGGACCGGATGGCCTCACCCGTGTATTCGATCACGTGGCCGGTGCCGCCGTTAATTCCTATGCGTCCTATGATGCCAAGGATTATGTCCTTGGCGGTGACGCCCGGCGGCAGGCTGCCGTCGACCCTGACTTCCATGGTGTTGGGCTTGAATTGGCGCAGCGTCTGGGTGGCGAGCACATGTTCCACTTCCGACGTGCCTATGCCTATGGCAAAGGAGCCCAGGGCCCCGTGGGTGGAGGTGTGGCTGTCGCCGCATACGACCGTCTTGCCCGGCTGGGTGTACCCCAGGTCGGGCCCGATGATATGGACGATTCCCTGAAGAGGGCTGAAGCGGTCATACAAGGTCACTCCGAACTCCTCGCAGTTGCGGGACAGGGCGTCCAACTGAGCCATGGAGATCTCGTCGGTCACCGGAATGGAGAGGTCCCAGGTGGGGGTGTTGTGATCGGCGGTGGCCACGGTCAGGTCGGTGCGCCGCACCCTTCGGCCTGCCATGCGGAGCCCATCGAACGCCTGGGCCGAGGTGACCTCGTGGACCAGGTGCAGGTCTATATAGATGAGGGCAGGCTCCCCCGGCTCTTCATGGACCAGGTGGGCATCCCAGATTTTCTGGAACAAAGTCTTCGCGGGCATTTGTTATACCTTCCGTCAATGTTGGCCTCGGCTCTATTCGAATCGGGCCCGAAAACGTCCTCGTGGCCCGCTATCAAAATAGGCCAGCAGCGTCGTGACCCATTATAGCATTACTATTTGAATGGTCGGATTCCAGCAATGCACCACGGCCGATGGCCGGTGTTCGTTTGCCTCGCCGGATATCCTGGATGGCGCAGGGCCGGTTTGCTCTTTCAGATTTGGGATATGGTGCGATGGCACACATTCGGGTGTTCTCTGAAGCTGGAGAATTTATTTTTTTATTTCAGGGAAATTGTGGGCCATTTTGGTACATTGGGCCTGGGTGGCGGGTTAGGGATTTGGAACGGGACGGGATTCCGGCAAGGATCATGGTAAGGGGTGGTCACCCCAGGTGGGAAGGGCGGGGTGTCAGCAGTCCAATTCAAGCCGCGATTGAAAGACCCTGGCTGGATGGCGGGCCGCCCCGGCGCACTTGTATAAATGATGGTAAACTTGAGTTGTCCATTCATTGCCGGGGATGCGCTGCGCCCAACTCGGCCAGAGGCCGAATCAGGGGCGGTCCAGGCAAGAGATCAATGTGGAGGGAACAGGCCATGACCACGTCCGAGGCGGTTGTGCTGCCAACCACCGTACTTCCCAGGAAGTACCGGATCACTTTGAAACCGGACCTCACGAGATTCACCTTTGAGGGGAGCGAGAGTATCGACGTACAAGTTGCCGAGGCAACATCGGAAATCGTACTGAACGCCATCGAGCTTGAGGTCGCGTCCGCAACAATTCGAGAGAACGGCTCCTCTATCGCGGCGGGACCTATCAGCTACGACGAAGACCGGCAGACTGTGACCCTGGGTTTTCCCCAGACTATCACCGCCGGTGACGCTACGCTGGACATCGTTTTCACCGGTGAGCTCAACGACCGGCTGCACGGTTTCTACCGCAGCGAGTACACCAACCCCGAGGGTGAGCAGAGCTACCTGGCGACCACCCAGTTCGAGGCCACCGACGCCCGCCGGGCGTTCCCTTGCTGGGACGAGCCGGCCCATAAAGCCAGCTTTGAGGTCACCCTGATCATACCTGCGGACCTGGCAGCGGTTTCCAACACTCCCATCATCGAAGAGTCCCAACCGGGACCGGGCCTCAAGTCTGTAAAGTTCGGCGAGACGCCGGTTATGTCAACCTACCTGTTGGCCTTCGTGATCGGCGACCTGGTGGGGATTCACGAGCAAGCCAACCAGCAGACTAATGTCGGCATCTGGACCACCCGTGGAAAGGAAGACCAGGGGCAATTCGCCCTGGACACGTCGGTTAAGCTTCTGACCTTCTTCAACGACTACTTCGGCATCCCCTACCCGCTGGAGAAGCTGGACCACATCGCGATCCCCGACTTTGCCGCGGGCGCGATGGAGAATTGGGGCGCGATCACCTACCGTGAGACCGCGCTGCTGGTCGACCAGGCCAATTCTTCCGCCGGGACCCGCCAGCGCGTCGCAGAGGTGGTGGCACACGAGATGGCCCACATGTGGTTTGGCGACCTGGTCACCATGGCCTGGTGGGACGACCTCTGGTTGAACGAGAGTTTCGCTTCATGGATGGGCAGCAAGGCCGTTGACTGGCTCTTCCCGGAATGGGACATGTGGACCCAGTTTGTAAACATGGACACCAACAGAGCGCTGAGCCTGGACGGGTTGAAAAACTCCCATCCCATTGAGCAGGAGGTCAAGGACCCGGCGGAAGTCAGCCAGCTATTCGATGCAATCAGCTATTCGAAGGGAGCTTCGGTCATTCGGATGTTGGAACAGTTCCTGGGGCCGAAGACCTTCCAACAGGGGTTGCAACGCTACCTGGCGGCTCACCTGTATGGCAATGCCCGCACGGAGGACCTTTGGTCGGCCTTGGAGTCCGCTTCCGGCCAACCTGTGACCTCGATAATGGACTCTTGGACCAAGCAGATGGGTTACCCGGTACTGAGGGTGGAAACGTCAGAGAGCGGCGGCAACCTGGACCTGACCCTGCACCAGGAGCGGTTTGTCTATGACCGGCCGGAGGAGGAGACGGAGCCAGAGCCAGAGGTCTGGCAAGTCCCGGTCGGCGTGTCCGCCGGCGGTTCGACGGAACCCACGACGATGGTGATGGACTCACGGCAGGCCAGTTTGCGGGTCGCCCCCCCCAGCACCGCGCCCCCCGGAGAGTCCTGGTTTAAGGTCAATCCCGACCAGACCGGGTTCTTCCGCGTCAACTATTCCCAAGAGGACTGGGAGCGGCTGGTTCCCGCCATTCGCCAAAGGCAGCTTCCCGCGACCGACCGGCTGGGCATTCAGAACGACGCGTACGCACTGTCCAGGGCTGGGTTGCTACCCGTAAGCCAATTCCTCTCCCTGGCCAGCGCGTACGAGAACGAGGATGACGCCTCGGTCTGGAGCGATCTGGCCAGCAACCTGCACGACATTAATTCCATGTTGGCGGACGAGCCTATTTTCGAGGCTTTCCAGAGTTTTGCCCGGAATTTGATTGCCCCGGCGGCGCTCCGGTCCGGCTGGGAACCCCGCGCTGGAGAGGGTCACCTGGACGCACTGCTGCGCACCACCGTGCTAAGCCAAGCCGGAAGCTACGGGGACGGCGCAGTCCTTTCCCAGGCGATGGACATGTTTCACATGTTCCTGGAAGACCGTGACAAGGTGCATCCCGACCTGCGCGGGGTTGTCTTCTCCCTGGCTGGCCACGCCGGTGACGAAGCAACCTATCGGCAACTTTGGGAGCTAAAGAACCGGGCGCCGATTCAAGAAGAGGAAATGCGGCTGCTCTTGGGGCTGTCCCGCTTCTCCCAGCCAGAGTTGCTGACCGAGACCCTGGAACGCTCCCTCACCTCGGACGTGCGCTCCCAAGACACCATTAGCGTGGTGACCGCGGTCGCGGCCAACGTAAAGGGCCGGGACCTAGCGTGGCAGTTCGTCAAGGACAACTGGGAGGAATTCGACCGGCGGTACGGTGGGGGCGGTTTCGGCCTGATGCGCCTGGTGTCCATCTGCGGCCACTTCAACGACGAAACAAGGATTGAGGAGGTCGAGGCCTTTTTCCGGGACCATCCGGCCCCGGCTGGCGAGCGGACCATCCGCCAATCACTGGAGCGAGTACGGCTGAACAGCCGTTGGTTGGGCCGTAACCGGGGATCTCTGGCCGACTGGTTCGGGAGCTAGGCTCCTGGGGCGTGCGGGGCTGGCCCAACGTACCTTGAACCACAGGCTGGGAACCACAGGCTGGTATAATGGTCAGCGGAATCCTGTCAAAAGTGTGTGAGAATGGACCAACACTCGAACTATGATCAACTTTATTCGTTGATCAAAGAACGGATCCTCGTGCTCGACGGGGCCATGGGCACGGCGATCCAGGAACTCGACCTGGGCCCCGAGGACTTCGGAGGGCCTGAGTACGAGGGGTGCAACGAATACCTGGGGTTGACCAAACCAGAAGCCATCCGGGGCATCCACCAGGGGTTTCTTGACGCCGGAGCCGATATTCTTGAGACCAACACCTTCGGCGCAACGTCGATAGTTCTCGCCGAATACGGTCTAGCCCATGAGGCGCGCCGGATCAATCAGGTGGCCGCGAGTCTGGCTCGTGACATGGCCGAGGCCGCATCGACCCCGGAAAAACCCCGCTTCATAGCAGGCTCGATGGGCCCCACCACCAAGTCGATCTCTGTGACAGGTGGAGTGACCTTCGATGAGTTGGCCGCCGCCTACCAGGAGCAGGCGTCAGGCCTGATGGAGGGGGGCGTTGATCTCCTGCTGATGGAGACAGCCCAAGACACCATCAACGTCAAGGCCGGACTAGAAGGGATTGACCGCGCCTTCAACGAGCTTGGCCGCCGGGTACCCATTGCGGTACAGGGTACTGTTGAAGCTATGGGTACGCTGTTGGCAGGTCAGGATGCCGAGGCGTTTTATACTTCATTGGCTCACCGGGACCTGCTTTGGATCGGGTTCAACTGCGCCACGGGCCCCGAGTTTATGACCGACCACGTGAGAACGCTGGCCAGTCTCTCCCGCTTCCCGGTGGCCTGTGTTCCCAACGCCGGCCTTCCCGACGAGAACGGCAACTACAACGAGACTCCGGAGATGATGGCCGCCACCATGAAGCGGTTCATCGAGTCAGGGTGGTTGAACGTTGTAGGCGGCTGCTGCGGGACAGTCCCCCAGCACATCAAGCTACTGGCCGAGGCCGCTGAATCCAACCAGGCCCGCCGGCCGGTCGAGTCCCATGAGACTCGTGTCTCCGGCATCGAGGCCTTGGTGGTGGATGAGGATACCCGCCCGGTTATCGTTGGCGAGCGGACCAATGTCCTCGGTAGCCGCAGGTTCCGCAGGCTGATCGGACAGGGGTCATTCGAGGAATCGGCGGAAATTGGCCGCGGCCAGGTGAGAAACGGGGCGCACATCCTGGATGTGTGTTTGCAGGACCCTGACCGTAACGAGATTGCGGATATGGAGATGTTCTTAGACCTCCTGACCAAGAAGGTGAAGGCGGCCATCATGGTAGACTCCACCGACCCGGAGGTTATCGAGCTGTCCTTGAAGAAGCTCCAAGGCAAAGCCGTGATCAACTCGGTTAACTTGGAAGACGGGGAGGCGCGGTTCGAGGCGGTTGTGCCGCTGGCCCGGCGCTACGGAGCCGCTTTGGTCGTTGGCTGTATCGACGAAGACAAGGAGCAGGCCCAGGCCGTCACGCGCCAGCGAAAGCTGGAGATCGCCAGCCGCTCCGCCTCGATTCTCCACGAGAAGTACGGTGTGCCTCTGGAAGACATCATCTTCGATCCATTGGTCTTCCCGTGCGGCACCGGCGACCAAAACTATATCGGGTCCGCCGCCGAGACGATCGAGGGCGTTCGGCTGATTAAGGAAGCCCTGCCCCAGACCAAGACGGTGCTGGGGATCTCCAACGTCTCTTTCGGCCTCCCGGCAGCGGGGCGGGAAGTCCTCAACTCAGTGTTCCTCTACCACTGCGTGCAGGCGGGGCTGGATATGGCCATCGTCAACGCAGAATTGATGCAACGCTATTCGTCGATCCCCGAAGAAGAGAGGCAGCTTGCCGAAGACCTTATCTGGTACCGGGGCGACGACCCGGTAGCGGCGTTCGCAGCCCACTTCCGAGACAAAGCGCCCAAGTCGACAGCCCAGGACCGGCTCCAGCTACCCCTGGACGAACGGCTTGCTCTGGCCATCATCGAGGGTACCAAAGAGGGCTTGACCGACGACCTGGACGAAGCGTTAACCGGGCGGGTACCCCTCGAGATTATCAACGGACCGTTGATGGCCGGTATGGAAGAGGTTGGCCGGCAGTTCAACGCCAACCAATTGATTGTCGCCGAGGTATTACAGTCGGCGGAATCAATGAAGGCTGCGGTGTCGCATTTAGAACCTCACATGGAGCGGAACGACAGCGCGCAAAAAGGCAGAGTCGTGCTGGCGACCGTGAAAGGCGACGTCCACGACATCGGAAAAAACCTGGTGGACATCATCCTGTCCAACAATGGCTACCGGGTCATCAACCTGGGCATCAAAGTACCGCCTCAGGAGCTGATCGAGGCTTGCCAGCAGCACTCCCCCGACATCATCGGCCTTTCCGGACTTCTCGTGAAATCGGCCCGGATGATGGTGGAGACCGTTCACGACCTGCGGCAGGCCAAAATCGATTGTCCGATCCTGGTCGGAGGCGCGGCCCTGTCCAACCGTTTCACCCGGCTGCACATCGGGCCTGAATACGGTGGGCTGGTTGCCTATGCCCAGGACGCTATGAGCGGGTTGGCACTGGCGAACTTGATCCAGGACGACGACGAGAGGCAGAAGCTTGCACTATCGCTTCTGACCGAAACGGAAGGGATGGCTGAGGCTGAGAGGCAGCGCAACGCTTCGGCAGCGGACGAGTCCATACGTCCCGTCCAGCCTGCACAGGTGCGGAGGGACATCGCGGCGCAGCGGCCACCCGACCTTCGGCTGCACGTGTTACGGGACTACGACTTGGAACAGGTCTTCCCCTACATCAATCCTCAGATGCTATACGTGCGCCACCTGGGATTTAACGGGCGATTCGCCGATGCTTTGGAGGCGGGAGACCCGGCGGCCGTCGAGTTGCGGGAGTCGGTAAGAAGGGTCGAGGACCTGGTGCTTGCCTACCCGGATATCCAGGCAAATGCCGTGTTCAAGTTCTTCCCGTGCCAGTCGGACGGGCAATGGCTAACGGTCCTTGGACCGGACGGGCAAACTGTGATCGAGCGGTTCTATTTCGGGCGGCAGTCTCAACGAGACGGGCTGTGCTTGTCAGATTACGTGTTACCCAGAGAGTCAGGGGCTAATGGGAGCGCATCGGGACCTGCCGGAGGCGTCGATTACGTTGCCATGTTCGTTACCTCCATTGGCCCTGGCGTCCGCAGCCTGACAGAAAAGTGGATGGCCGACGGGCAATACCTGAATGCCCACATCTTGCAGGCGTTGGCCCTGGAGTCGGCTGAAGGGTTCGCGGAGTTGCTACACCAGCGGATCCGCCAGATGTGGGGGTTCGGCGATCCCGCTGGAACAAGTTACCAGGACCTTTTCCGCGTACAGTACCGGGGCTGCCGGTTCTCATTTGGGTATCCGGCCTGTCCCAGGTTAGAGGACCAGGAGCAGCTATTCCGCTTGCTCGACGTAACATCTAACATAGGCGTCGAGTTGACTGAAGAGTCGATGATGGACCCGGAGTCGTCGGTGTCGGCGATTGTCGTCCACCATCCGGATGCAAAGTATTTCAGTCTAAGCGAGCAGGACATCCAGCGTCTCGAACAAGAAGCGGAGGCGCTACGGGCCGGCGCTTAGACGGCCGTCCCGCCGATGACGAACAGGTGACTAACCAGCGTTGCGAATTGGGGGAGCAATGGACCCGATCAATGTCGTCGCAGACCGTCTTGGCCTCGACCAAAAGCACCTAATCCCCTACGGGCAGTACAAAGCGAAGATCAGCCTGGACGCGATCAAAGATTCCCGGCAGGCCAAGCTCATCGTAGTTACCGGGATTACTCCCACACCTGCCGGGGAAGGGAAGACCACCACGGCCATCGGCTTGACCCAGGGATTGGGCAAGCTGGGATACCGGCCGGTGGTGAATCTCCGCGAGCCCGCTCTCGGTCCCATCTTCGGTATCAAGGGGGGCGGTACCGGCGGGGGGAAGGCCCGGATTGTTCCCGAAGATGAGATCAACATCCATTTCACAGGCGACGCCCACGCGGTAGGCTCCACTCACAACCTGTTGGCCGCCCTGGTGGAAAATGCGGTGTACCGGAACAACGCCTGCGACATGGCCCCCGAGGGTATCCAATGGTCGCGTGTGACCGACGCCTCGGACCGCTCGCTGCGGCAGATCACGACCGGGCTGGGAGGGAGCGCCAACAGCCCCTTGCGGGAGACCCGCTTCGACTTTGTCACGGCCTCGGAGATCATGGCGATTCTGGCCCTGGCCGAGGACCCGGACGACCTTCGCACCCGGCTTTCCAGGATAATGGTTGGGACCAACCGCGGCGGTGGTCCCGTGTCTGTCGGTGACCTGGGCTTGGCAGGTCCGCTGATGGCTGTTATGCGCCATTCCATAATGCCCAACCTGGTTCAGACCCTGGAAGGCCAACCGGCTATTGTCCATGCGGGGCCATTCGGCAACATCGCTCACGGCTGTAGCTCGATCATCGCCGACAAGTTAGGCATGGGCTACGCAGATCACGTGATCACGGAAGCGGGCTTCGGTTCCGACCTGGGATTCGAGAAGTTCATGCACATCAAGACGAGGCAAAGCGGACTGCCGGTCAGGGCGGCGGTGCTGGTTGCCTCTCTGCGGGCCATTCGCTGGCACGGGCGTGCCGGACGGCGCGACCTGGCCAAGCCCAACCGGGAGGCTGTCGAGACAGGCTCAGCCAACCTGGTCCACCACATCAACATCGTTCGCAGCTTCGGACTTCCGGTGGTCGTGGCGCTGAACCGCATGGAGGGCGACAGCCCGGAGGAGTTGCAGGCAGTGAGCGACATTGCCAGGGACGCCGGGGCGTATGCCACAGCCGAATACGCGGGCTTCACCGATGGCGGAGATGGCAGCGTGGCCTTGGCCGAAGCCGTGGCCCAAATGGCTGGCGACGCCAGCGTAACCCCCTCTCAGATTGACTACGCATATCCGCTTGACGCGACCATAGAAGACAAGGTCCTGGCCCTGTCCAGGAGAGTCTACAGGGCCGAATCCGTAACCTGGACCCCCGACGCGAGGCGCAAGGCTCGGTCCTTCGCCGCCCAGGGGTGGGACAACCTGCCAATCTGCATGGCCAAGACCCACCTGTCGATCTCCCATGACCCAACACGGCGCGGGGCTCCGTCCGGGTACACGTTCCCGGTGTCCGACATCCGGGCTTCTGTGGGGGCGGGGTTCCTTTACGCCCTGGCCGGACGAATCGAAACTTTGCCCGGACTACCCACCCGGCCTAGGGCGATGGACATGGACGTCACTCCCGACGGGGAGATTGTGGGCCTTTGATACGGGTCGGGGACCCATCGACATATCTCGTGGTCTGACGAACGAAATGAAGGAGTAAAATGATGATCTATGACTTTCGCCAGTACACTTTCAAGCCTGGAGCGATCCCCGATTACATGAAGGCCGTGGAAGAATTGTCGATCCCCATACGCGCCAAGTACGGGGTGAAGCTGGCGGGCTGGTATTACAGCGACGTTGGTGAGCTGAACCAGGTCGTCCATATCTGGGGATATCGGGACTATGCTCACTTGGACGAAGCCAAGAAGCAGGTGGCCGCCGACCCGGACTGGACGGGGAAGTACTTGCCCGCGGTGCGTGGCCTGATCCAGGCACAAAAGACCTATTTGATGCTCTCTCCCGACTTCGCCCCGCAGCCGGCGTAGAGTTGGCGGGAACGGTGGCTTCTATAGGCGGTGAACCAATAAGCCTTGGACTTTGAGCCTGGCAGGAGTCGACGCCATCAAGACTTATAATTTCAGAGTCGTGATCGAGCCGGACGAAGACCGGTGGTTAGCGTATTCGCCGGCCCTCGCAGACCGAGGCGGGGGGACGTGGGGATATACCAAGGAAGAGGCTAGGGCGAACATCCAGGTAGTGCTGAAAATGACCCTGGAGAGCATGATTAAACATGGGGAACCGATTCCAGAAGACACGGTATTTGATAGCGAAGCAGAGGCCCCGCAAATCGCCATAACAATATGACCCCGCCCGACTTCTCCCGCCTCCGTTCTCTTACGGCAGGCCGACTTGTGCGCGCCTTGGTGAGAGACGGATTCCACTCGGAGGGGCAGTCGGGAAGTCATCGGCAATACTATCATGAGGATGGCCGAAGGGTAACAGTTTCCTTCCACCAGTCCGGAGAGACATTCACACCAGGTACATTGCGGTTAATGGTCCAAGGACAAGCCAGATGGACGGAAGAGGACCTAAGAAGGCTCGGTCTTCTTTAATGCCAAGTTTCAGCGTCTCTATCAATTATACGCTCTAGTTGTGGCATCCCCTGGCCTGAATGTCCCAAACGGCTTCCACCTTGCCTTTGCGGATGCCGATGAAGCGGTCCCACCGGCTCACGGTGGCGTCCTGCTGTGATGGGATAAGCGTCACCTGGTCCCCGACTTCCAGCGCCGCTCCCTCATCTACGCGGAAAACCACGTGGCCGGGGTCCATCGACTCGACCGACACGCCGGGGCGGCCTTCAACGTCGGGCATCCCTCGGAGGGTGGCGATGGTCTTCTGGCCCGCGTCTCCTATGGCTACTCCGGGACGCGGCGTGCTGATGACCGTAGTGAGCACCTTGCCGGCGTAGTGAAACTCGGTCATGTAGCCGTAACCGGTCTCCATCACCAGGTAACTTCCACCCTGGATTTCGGTGACTCCGGGAATCTCCCCCGCAATGTCGTAGCTCCAGGTCTCTCCCGTAGACACGATCTCCACCGGGATACCCGCGGCCTCGATAGCGTCCTTCAGGTCGATGACACCCTGAATCACCCGGTATCCTTCGGTAACCCGGTCCTCTCGTTCGGGCATGGCTGGTATAACCTGGTGGCTCATGATGCCCCGGAAGGACACCCCAGGCATCGACTGCACTGCCTTGGCCAACTCGATTCCCTGTGCGATGTCCTGGACCCCGCATCTCTTGAGCCCCGTCTCAACTTCAATGACGACGCCTATGTCCACACCCTGGGCGCTGGCGGCGCTGGACAGATCGCGGGCGTTGGCGGCGGCGTCGCAGGCGACCAACATCTCGGCCTGCTGCGCCAGGGCGCACAACCTCTCGATCTTTAGAGGGCCCCGGATTTCGCTCGTGATGAAAACGCTGGGTATCCCTCCGTGGACCATCACCTCGGCCTCGGAGACTTTGGCGGCGCATACGCCTCCGATGGTGCCTCCCCGCCGCATCTGCCGGTGAGCAAGCGCAGGGGTCTTATGGTTTTTGCTATGGGGGCGCAGTTTGCTGCTCCTGCCCTCATAGTAGCTGGCCATGACGTCCATGTTATGGTCCAGGGAGTCCATGTCCAGGACCAGGCAAGGAGTGTCCAGTTCCTCCACGGGCGTACCCGGTGTTGGGCGGTATAGCTGGGTCATGGTGGCCCTCCCTTTATTGATCGTTGTCGTCGGATATCCCGTTGACATGCAACTGGTCCCCGGGTTTAGGCAAATCGTCCCCGGGCGGCGATTGACCAGTAGCCTTCCAGCTTCCCGTTGCGCACGACCCGGATGAAATCGTACTGGTTGACGCAAAGGCTCAGGTCGTTGGGTATCAGCCAGGCCTTGTCCCCTGGCCGCAGTTGGCTGATTGCTGATTCTTCCAGGTCAACGACCCCGTGCTCGGCGCTGAAGCGGTTTGCGGCGCCGCCAGGAATGCCCTCCAGTACCGCCGTGCCCCGGTCGGGGCCGGTGGCTTTGTGCCCGGCGTCCAACACCGCCGATTGGTCGGTTGGGTGGCTGATGACCGACGCCAACACCTTCGCCGCGGGGCTGAACTCGGGGCGGACCCGGCAATACTTATAGTCCATCAGCGGATACGAACCGGCTTGCACTTCGGTAATCCCGTCCAGCGAGGCGGCGACGTCGTAATTGTGCGTTCCCGCGACGCTGGCGGCTCCAGACAGAGACTCGCGTTCCAACAATTCCCTCGTGTCTAAGACTGGTTGCAATTGGAGGCGAATATCCTCGTCTCCCACCGGCGGAATCGCCATGAGCCCGCGAAACTCCAGCCCAGGAGAACCCGCAATCGACCTGGCTAGGTCCACCGCGCCCTGTCCGGGCGCAACCCCACAGCGGCCGAGCCCCACTTCCAGTTCCACCAGGACCCCTATCCGGACTCCTGCCGCAGTCGCGGCGTCTGAGAGGGTCGCCGCGTTGCGGGCGCTGTCAACGGCCACCGAGATGTTCTTTGAACCGGCCAGTGCAGTCAGCCTGTTGATCTTCGACTGCGTTACTATCTGATTGGCCACCAGGATGGAATCGAAACCTGCCTGGGCGAAGACCTCCGCCTCCCCCACAGTAGCGACGGCAATTCCGCTGCGATGGGGAATGGCAGCGGTTTGCATGTGAGCAATCTGAGGGCACCCATGAGGAGTCACGAAAGGGACTACCCTGGCGCCGGAGTCCTGGAACCGAGACTGAAGGGTCTGGATATTTTGCTCCAAGACATCTAAGTCTACCACGAGTGCAGGGGTGTCCAGCTCCTCCACCGGGGTACCCGGGGGCTGGAATATAGGTCGCTCCATAGTCTTCTCCTGGTGACAGGTCAGGGCGGTCGGGAAGGGGTAAATATTAGGAAACGCCCAAGCCACTAATGGGTTGTAACGCCTGAAGAATATCACAAAAGGTAAGCAGCGGCAGCTTACAGCGCATCACCTAATCGGTCAGAGGTCGAATTACCGGTCAAGAATCCAGGATCAGACGCGGCGCTGCCCTCCGTCCTTCCGGCCTCGAGCCTGAATTCAGAAATGTTGTATTTGAGGGCAGATTCTTCGCCATGAGCTGCCCGGGGTCAGGCCATTGCCGGGCGGGCGGATGGCGGTGACCTGGCGTCACAACCGCGTTGGCGTTGCTGTCCGGCCGGGCCAATTGCAATTGGGTTGGGCCGATGGCACAATGGCTTGCGCGCCCAACGGGGCGATTAACCCGGAGGTCTGCCTGCTGAATTGGCTACTACCCCAGATGACAGAGGAGACAATGCCGGCCTGCTGGAGGGAGTTAGGGTCATTGACCTGACCCACTACATGGCGGGCCCCTACTGCACCAAGCTGCTTGCGACCCTCGGTGCGGACGTGGTCAAAATCGAGCGTCCCGACGGCGGCGACCCAATGAGGCGGTTTGGCCCTCTCGTGTCGGCCCTTGCCCCGACCCGGGAAAGGGGCGATGAAGTCCAAGGAGACGCCGGCGCCTGGTTTCTTTACCTGAACACGTCAAAGAAGAGCCTGACCCTCGACCTCAAATCCGAGGAGGGCAAGGAGATAGTCCGCCAGTTGGCTGCGTCCGCGGACATTCTCGTTGAGAACTTCGCGCCCGGCACAATGGAGAGGCTGGGACTGGGCTACACAGACATCCAGAAGATCAACCCGGCCCTGGTGATGGCCTCCATCTCCAACTACGGGCAGACCGGCCCATACCGGGACTGGAAAGCGACGGAGATAAATCTCTACGCTGCCGGCGGGCTGATGAACATCACCGGGGAGCCAGATATGCCCCCGTTGAAGGAAGGCGCTCCGCTGGCCCAACTGGGCGCGGGACAGACCGCTTTCGTGGCCACCATGGGTGCGCTCATGCACGCCGAGGATACGGGCGAAGGCCAGCAGATCGACGTATCCATAGCCGAGTACGCCACCAACATCCTTGAAAACGCGCTGATGCAATACAGCTACTCAGGACTGGAATTCACGCGCGTCGGCAACCGCGGCTATGGACGGGCCGCCTGGGGGATCTATCCCTGCCAGGACGGTTTCGTTGGCATAATCGCCGGGCCCGACACCCGCTGGCCCGCCGTTGCCGAGATCATGGAGCGGGAGGAGTTGGCCGACCCCAGGTTCGAGTCACGCAACGGCCGCATGATCAACGCCGACGAGGTAGACGCCCTCATGCTCCCCTGGCTCCTGGACCACGATAAGGTCGATATATTCAAGGCCGGGCAAGACCGGGGACTGGGGTTCGCTTATGTCGCCACCATGCAGGACATCCTGGACATGGAGCAACTGAACGACCGGGACTATTTTCTCCAGATCGAAGGTCCGGACGGGGTAAACCTGAAGTATCCGGGTCCCCCGGTTAGCCTGGGCATGTCTTCCTCCGCCGACGCCGGCTCGGCACGCGAAAGCTCACCGCTGCGCCAACCGGCAGGCTGGGTCTACCGGCGCGCTCCGGTCCTCGGTGAACACACCATAGAGGCGCTTTCAGAAAAGCTTGGGTATACGGAAGTGAAACTGGCCATCCTCCGGTATCAGGGGGTGGTCTAGTTGACTTCAACCAGCCCCACCCCGGACATGGGACCGCGGCTACCCCTCAGAAATTACCGCGTCCTGGACCTCTCTCGCATCTGGGCGGGCCCTTACTGCACCAAACTGCTGGCGGACATGGGCGCGGAAGTGATCAAGCTGGAATCGCTAAGCGTGTATGATTCCCATCGCGGCCCGGTCAACCCCGCTCCCGGAATCGCCGCCTACCCCGACTCAGACCCGGGGGAGCAACCCTGGAACCGCAACGGCTGGTTCAACTGCTTGCACATGAGCAAATACGGCGTCAGCCTGGAGTTGACGGGTGACGAAGGACGCCGGGTGTTCGATCAACTGGTGTCCATTAGCGATGTGCTTATTGAGAACTTCCGGCAGGGCAGCCTGGCCAGGCTTGGATACGATTACGAGACTCTTCGCAGGATCCGGCCCGACCTGATCTATGTGTCCATGCCGGCCTTCGGCAACAACGGTCCCTGGCAAGGGTACGTTGCGTACGGGATAGGGCAAGAGCAGTTATCGGGTATGGCCCACATGACCGGGTATCCCGGAGAAGGTCCCATGAAGTCGGGCATCAATCACGGCGACCCCATCACCGGCGCCCATGCCGCCGGGGTGGTGTTGGCGGCGTTGCGGAGAAGGCGGCGTACGGGCCAAGGGATGTTCATCGACGTATCCCAGCAGGAATCGGCGGTATCGCTTATCGGCGGCGAAGTGCTGGCCTACCAGATTGCCGGGGAGGAACCGGAGCGCCGCGGCAACCATTCCCCCTACTTCGCCCCCCACAACGCCTACCCGTGCTCGGGAGAAGACCGCTGGGTAACCATCTCGGTCTCGAATGACGCCCAATGGCGGTCCCTGGCCGAAGTTGTCGGCGGACCGGAATTGGCCGGTGAACAGGACTTCGCCACCGCAGGGGACCGCCTGCAGAACCAAGATAGATTGGACAGCCTGATCGCCAATTGGACGGCTGACAAGGACCCTTATGAGATTAGCCGCCTGCTTCAACGCGCAGGGGTGCCCGCAAGCCCCGTAATGCGCGGGCCGGACCTTCTGGAGGACCCCCACTACAAGTCCAGAGGCACGTTCGTTGAGGTCATCCACGAGCAGGTGGGGCCCAAGATGTACCCCGGCATCCCGTTTAAGTTGTCGGCCACTCCGGGGGAGGTCAGATGGCCCGCCCCAGCCCTGGGTCAGCACAACCATCATGTCTATGGTGATGTCCTGGGGCTGAGCCGCGATGAGATCAACGGGCTGGAAGAGCGGGGCGTCATCGGTACGAAGCCGACGGGTTCCCGCATCATCTGAGCCATAACTCATGCCGAGAATCGGGCAACTAAACGGAGGACCGGAATTGACGGAAAAAGAGGTCATTTACCAGATCGAAGAGGGCATTGCCTACATCACGATGAACCGCCCTGAAAAGCTCAACGCCATCAACCCCGAGATGCGGCAGATGCTCTGGAACGCTTTCGAGGACGTCAGAGATAACCCTGAGGTGCGTTGCGCCATCGTTACCGGCGCGGGCAGGGCATTCTCCACAGGCCACGACCTGGTAGCGATGGCCGCCGCCAGGGCGAATGAAGGCCCCAGTACCGGTGACCTTTACGTGGTACAGTCCAACATCTGGAAGCCGATCATCTCGGCAATCAACGGCATCTGCCTGGCACAGGGTTGTGGAATCGCCCTGGGCAGTGACATCCGCATTGCCTCCAGCGCGGCCCAGTTCGGCTGGCCCCAGGCCAAGCGGGGAATATCGTCGGTAAGCGGGCCGTCCCTGCTATCCCAGGTAGTACCGCGCAACATCGCCTTCGAATTCCTGTTCACCGGCGACTTCGTCGACGCTAACAAGGCCCTTGAATTGATGATGGTCAACTACGTGGTCCCGCCGGAAGAGGTCATGCCTCGCGCTCAGGAGATGGCCCGGAAGATCACGGCGAACGCGCCTCTGGCCCTGGCAGCCATCAAGGAGGCGTCGATCAGAGGGTCTGAAATGGGCCTCGTAGAGCGGGTTGACTTCGCCCAGAAGAAGCGGGACGAGGTCCTGGCAACCGAGGACGCCCAGGAAGGGGTCAAGGCCTTCGCCGAAAAGCGCGCGCCGGTTTGGAAGGGACGCTAACCATTCCAGACCAGTTGGTCCATTCAATTATTATCCGCTCACGGAGGAAGTGAAATGGCAACGCTAACGACTCCGGATACGGTTTCCATGGACCCGGGGAAACTGCGGCAGGCTTCCGAGCTTTTTCACCAGCAGATTAGCGACGGTGTCCACCCCGGCGCGGGTCTGGCAGTGTACCGCTATGGCAAGCTGGTGTTGGACATCTGCGGAGGGGCCACCGACGCCAACACCGGGCGTCCGGTAGACGAACAGACCATGTTCGTGCTGTTTTCCTCCACCAAGCCTTTGGCTGCCTCCTGCCTGTACATCCTTAAGGAGCGGGGCAAAGTGGCCTGGGACGACCCAGTTGCCAAACACTGGCCGGAGTTTGCCGAAAACGGGAAGGAAAGGGTGACTGTGCGTCACATCCTCAGCCACCGTGGAGGCTTCCCCGACACTCCCGCCGACCTGCCGTGGACGGACTGGGCCGATTGGTCAAAGGTCACACGCGCTATGGAGCGGGCCGTGCCCAAGTACCCGGCAGGTGAGGTTATGGCCTATCACCCCATCAACTACGGCTGGGTCATCGCCGAGTTGGTGCGCCGGACCGATGGCCGCACCTTCGACCGGTTCCTGGCCGAGGAGTTGGCCGCGCCGCTACAGATGGGCAACGCTTTTGTCAACTTGCCGCCGTCGCTTGATGGCCAGGTGTCGCGCATCCACGTGATGGAAGACGACGCGGACACCAACGGTTACGCTATCGTCTTTGACAAGCCCGAGGTCCACCACACAATCACCCCCGGCGCGAACGGCATAGCTTCCGCCGGAGACCTGGCCCGGTTCTACGCCATGCTGGAGCGGCACGGCTCGCTGGACGGCATCCAACTATTGAAGCCGGAAACTGTTGATGAGGCGGTTACGCAGCAAGTTGAGGGTATCGACCAATCGTCGGGATCGTTTGCCCGGAGGTCTTTGGGACTCGCGCTGGCCGACGACAGGATGGGCAAGTCCACGGGCGACCCTCTGAATACCTTCGGACACGGAGGCGCTGGAACGTCCATCGGCTGGGCGGACTTTGATTCGGGTCTTGCCGTAGGGTTCATCACCAACGGGTTCCGCGGCAACGAGACCAACGTAGCCCGGCTTGCCGCCATCTCCCAGGCTGTCAGAGACGCCTGCGTGTAGCGACACTCAGCACTAGTTGGCGTTGGCAGCGCCGTCGCCGGAACATCCTGGGTCGGGACGCCGTTGGATTGACACTGCCTAATTGTGCCAGTTTTATGGCATAGCTAGAATGATTCCATGCTTGACCTACTGAAGACTCACTTCGGCTTCGACCGGTTTCTACCATTACAGGAAGAGATCATCAACTCCGTGATGGGCGGGAAGGATACGTTTGTCCTGATGCCCACCGGGGGCGGCAAGTCTCTGTGCTATCAGCTACCGGCGTTGGCGTCGGATGGACTGACCCTTGTAGTCTCTCCCCTCATCGCGTTGATGAAGGACCAGGTGGACAGCCTGCAGGCCAACGGTGTGCCCGCTGGGTTCATCAACAGCACGTTGACTGCCTCGCAGACCTTACGGGTACAGGAGATGGTCCGGCGCGGCGAGATCAAGATACTTTATGTCGCGCCCGAGCGGGCCACCCTGCCCGAGTTTCGAGCTTTCCTGGCGCAATTGAATGTGGGCCTCGTCGCCATAGACGAGGCCCACTGCGTTTCTCACTGGGGCCACGAGTTCAGGCCGGCCTACCGCGAGTTGAAAGCGTTAAGAGATGTCTGCCCAGGCGCTCCGGCCATCGCCCTCACAGCTACCGCCACGAAGATGGTCAGGGATGACATTCTGAGCCAGTTGGGGCTGCGCGAACCTGAAGTTTTCACATCCAGCTTTGACCGGGGAAACCTAACCTATTCCGTCGAGCCCAAGGCCCAGTCCTTTCCGCGATTGCTGGAACTCCTGGATGGGCGCCGCAACGAGTCCGCGATCATATATTGCCTCTCCCGCAAGGCTACTGAAGAGATGGCCGAGAACCTGTCCCGCCGCGGCTTAAGCGCTGCTGCCTACCACGCGGGCCTGGAACCCAACGCGAGGCGGGACATCCAGGACAGGTTCATCCGCGATCAGGTCCCCATCGTGGCCGCCACAATCGCATTCGGCATGGGCATCGACAAGCCAGACATCCGCCTGGTGGTCCACTATGACATGCCCAAGAGTATCGAGGGCTATTACCAGGAAACGGGCCGGGCCGGACGCGACGGCCTGCCCAGCGAGTGCGTCCTGTTCTACACCCACGGCGATAGGGTCAAGCAAGAGTTCTTCATCAACCAATTGGAAGACCCCGAGGAAAAGAAACGGGCGCGAGAGCGGCTGGAGCGGATGCTCCAGTTTTGCAACCTGACCACCTGCCGCCGGAAGTACCTGTTGGAATACCTGGGCGAGGACCGGGCGGAGAGTCATTGCGGGGGCTGCGACGTTTGCCTCACCCCAAGAGAGTCCTATGACGCTACCGAGATCGCCCAGATGGTTCTATCGGCGGTGGTCCGCACGGGGCAGCGGTTTGGCGCAAAGCACGTGATCGACGTTCTCATGGGCACGACTACAAAGCAGGTCGAAGCCTGGAGCCACCAAGAGTTACCGATCTTTGGCGTGGCAGGGCAGCGTTCCGCCAGTGAGTTCCAAGCGTTGGTGCCGGAACTGGTTGCCCTGGGTCTCTTGGACAGATCTGATGGACAATACGCCACTCTGAGCGTGTCTCAAAAGGGATGGGCTTTCCTGAAAAATAGGGAGAGCCTGACTTTGACCAGGCCAATCCCAAAGACCGAGACCAAGCCGGCCGGAAGAGACTCGGACGGCAACTACGACTCTGATCTCTTCGCCGAGCTTGCGGCATTACGAAAACGGCTGGCGGACGACCGAGCAGTCCCGGCATATATCATCTTCGGAAACCGCTCATTGGAGGACATGGCCCGCAAAGCTCCCAGGACGCGAGAGGAATTCTCCCGGGTCTCCGGAGTTGGATCGTCCAAGTTGCGAGAGTTCGGTGACACGTTCATAGACGCGATTTCCCGGTACGTTGAGACTCAAGGTCTGCCTCGATTCTATGCCCCGGTAGACACGCCGGCCGGCCGCGGGTCCCGCCCAAGTGTCAGCGACTCCGCCAGGGTCACCGGTCAGATTGTGTCCGGGGGGTCATCAGTGGAGGAAACGGCGCGGCAACGAGGGGTGAAACCCAGGAGCGTGATTAACCACCTGGAGCGGTTGGTCAACGAAGGAATAAGCGTCCAGATCGGGCACCTGATGCCAGAGGACGAACGCCTAAAGCGGGTCGTGGACGCCTTCGAGGCAACAGGTCAGTTGTCGCTGAAGCCCATCATGGAGACCCTGGGAGACGGATACACCTACGACGAGATTAGGACCGTGCGGTTGGAGCTATTCCGGAGGCGCAGGGCCGCCGGCCAAGGGTAACAAGCCGCGGGCCTGCCGCCCTCGGTAGCTCCCTAAACTCATGGCCGCACAGAAACCTGGGAAACACAATGACAGGCCCATCAATCATCAACGGCTGCGCGACCACCCGGATTTTCTGCCGCCCCAACTGTCCGCCTGGCCGGCGCACCAAGCCGGAGAACCGTGTGCATTTCGCCTCAGCCGACGAAGCTTTTGCAGCAGGATTTCGCCCTTGCCTCGTTTGCGCACCCCTGGAAGGACAGCCTGGGCCATGGCGACCCAAGCGGGAGAGGCTGGGCTAGGAAAACCGCCTTTGAATGAGGCCCCTCCGTCCCCGTGGGAGCAGGTGGGTCTCGCCCTGAACGAGTCTAGTTGCTCTTGGGCATAATCATCACCTTGCGGTTGTCCCTCTCGCCGGTGCTTTCGGTCATTACGCCCGGGTAGTCGGCCAACGCTGTGTGAACTACGCGGCGGTCGGCGGGTGGCATGGGTTCCAGGGTCACGCTCCGGTTTGTCTGGACAACTCTGGCGGCGACCTTGGATGCCATGTCCCGCAGCGATGTTTCCCGCCGCTGCCGGTAGTGTTCCACGTCCAGCATCACCCGGACGCTCTCCCCCAGCTTCTGGCGCACGATCAAGTTGACCAGAAATTGGAGCGCCTGCAGGGTCTGGCCCCGCCGTCCGATAAGGAGCCCCGAATCTTCGCCGTCCAGGTCAATGATCGGGCCGCCTACGTCCGGGTCGTTGGCGGAGCGCAGGGTGCGGCTCACGTTAACGTTCGCCGCCTGAAGGATGTTGCTCAGCGCCTCTACAGCGATTGACGCGGCGCTGTCTCCCTGGGCAATCTTGGTGACCCGCACCCTGGCAAGCTCGGCTCCAATACCCAGGAACCCCGACTTGCCCCTACTTAGTATTTCTACCTCGGCCTCGTCTCGGTCGACGTCTAGCTCTTTCAGCGCCAGCTCGATGGCTTCTTCGACGGTGCGGGCGGTCATTACGCGAACTTCCATTGTCTCCCATCTCCTCTCGGGGACCCTCATCTGCTGCTGGCCCAGTGGGCTCGGGCGGCGTGGCCGGTCCTGACGTCTTGGGGAACAGCGGGAACAGAGGGCCCCAACCTGTTACGAAATACTGGATGGCAATACCGATGGCGTTGGAAACGATCCAGTAGAGTGATAGGCCGCTTGGGAACTGAAGGGAAAAGAAGGCGATCATCAGCGGCATCATCCAGAGCATCATCGTCTGGTTGGACTGTTGCCGCGGGTCGGTCGTCGGGGTGATGGTCATCTTCTGTTGGACCCAGGTCGAGACGAACACGAGGGCGGGGATGACGGCCGTCAACGGGTCCGGATGGCCAAGGTCAAGCCAGAGAAACTGTGCGTTTAGCGGCGCGGCGGCATGGATGTTGACCAGAGGTATCCAGTTATAGAACTTGTCCGAGAGGCTTACCAAGTCGTCCGGTTTTGAAAACACGGTCTGGATCAACACCCGGAACAGGCCGATCAGAATGGGCATCTGCACTACCAACGGACCCAGGCAGCCAATGGGGTTGACCCCTGCCTCCCGGTACATCCGCATGGTCTCCTGGGAAACGCGGGCCCGGTCGTTGCGGTACCGGTCTTGGATTTCGCGCATCCGGGGCTGCAGGGTGCTCATCGCCCGCATCTGCCGGACCTGCTTCAGGGTCAGAGGCAGGGTGACGACCCGGACTAGGACCGTGAGCAGAATAATGGCGATGCCCATCTGGCTGAAGCTGACCACGTACAACACCATCAAGGTGTTGAGCATGGGCCGGATGATCGCTTCGTTCCAGATTACCGCGAGGGCTTCCAAAAAGACCTACTCCCTGGCCCTATCACATGGCTGATCGCCGTTCTTGGTGTCGAGGCACCAAAGGGTCCGAATGAACGCCTGGCCCGCCTGGTTAGCTCCGATCTCTATGTGCGTCACGGTGCTGTCTTGGGAGCCTACCAATACCGAATCTCCGGACGCAAACAGCGGAGCCGTGACGTTCGCGGCGCCGCGAACGTTGGTGAAGGCGATCTCCCGCTGTTCCGCCGCGACAGTGATGTCCGTGTCCAGCAGGCTCACCTTGCCGTCCCTCCCCGCAACCACCAAGCCCCGGGCCACCAGCACGGGACGGGATACGACGGGCGACCCCATGTTGTGCTTCCAGAGAACGTTCCCCACCGGGTCCGGTACGCCGGGGTTGAGGGGGTTCGGGTCGATGCCGTAAACGTGCCCGTCCATGGATGGCGCGAATATGGTCGTACCATCGGATACCGGTCCGGCCCAGAACCAGTTCCCCGCCGATACAGACCATCGCTTTACGCCGGTCGAGGCGTCGATGGCGTACAGTTTCCTATCGAAAGAGCCCACAATTACCAAGTTATTGCGGAACAGGAGGGGGCGCCCCACCACAACCCCGCCGGTGGGGTAGGCCCATATCTGTTTGCCGGTAGCAAGAGACACGGCGTAGATGTTGTTATCGTGGGAGCCGAAGTATACCGTCCCGTCGTGAATAATCGGAGTAGACCACACCTTGTCCCCGGTGGTGAACTGCCAAATTTCCTCTCCGGTCATCGCATCGTAGGCATATACTTTCCCGTCTTCGGACCCGACGGCCACAACTTTGCCCTCGCGGTCGAGCGCTGGGCCGGAAACCAGCGGCGACAAAGTGTCCGCGGGCGCCAGTGGTCGTCTCCAGCCCGCGCCGCCCTCGAATTCCCCAGTGGTCCGGTCCAGGGCATACAGGTAGCCGTCGACGCCACTGACGTAGACGTACTTCGAGCCTATCGCGGGGGAGTCGAAAGAGCCTTCCAGACCCTGGGGACCTCTATTGCCGGTTATGCCGCAGCCGGACAGAAACACCGCCAGCAGGGCGAATGCCGAGATCCAGGGCAACCAGATTCTCGTGCCGGGAAATCTCATTATTCGGAGCCCACAGGGGAGTAAGTCCAATCAACCGAAGGGAGCCCTGACCCGTCATCCCTGAGTCCCTTGACCGCACCTTGCTTGGTGCCGACGTATATTGCCAGGTCTCCCGCGAGCAAAAGGACTTCGGACCCGTCTGGATGGGCTGCCGGCTGCGTGCCATTCGCCCCTCTTGCAACACTCAAGTCCCGAAAAGTGATGGAAGTAATCTCCATCTGTTCCCCGCCGATCTGAATGATATGGCCGACGACGAACCGACTCGAATCGGTTACCGTGAGCAGATTGTCCAGCGGGCTGAAGGTGCCGACCTCGTCCACCATGCTGCCTGTGCTTGCGGGTATTGGAGCCGCGGCCACCGGAGACCAGCCGGTGCTGGACTCGGTGAGGTTCCCAGGCGTGCATCCGAGCATGAGGATGACGGGAACAAGAATGCAAAGGGAAATCCAAACCAGCCACGCCCGGTCCCATGACGACCCCGCAGGCTTAACGGCCCGTCCCTTTGATGTTGGCTCTTGATTGGAGTTGGGGAGCAAGATGATTAAGAAGAAAACGGCGATAAGGTCATGGTACGGGATCGAATCCTTGTCCACCCCAGGGATGGCACCTAGCGAGCCGTTTCAGGCCGATCCAGATACCCGTAAAGGAGCCGTATCGTTCCACGGCCTCCCGGGAGTAGTTCGAGCAACTTGGGGCGTAACGACAGGAGGAAAGTATCAACGGGGAAAGTGCGATTTGGTAAAAGGAAATAGACAGGAGCACGACGCGCTTCATATATTTGGCCCTAAGGCAGGCCCGACGCCCTCCCCGTCTTGGTTTTCCGAAGTCAAACGAGTGCGGCGTAACAGGCTGCCGGTGGCCTGTGCTAATTGATGGTAATCGGCCTTCTCAACTCCCCTGCGGGCAATGAAGACCACATCCCATCCAGGCCGGACCCGGGAAAGCCTAATAGCTTCCCGCAATCTACGTTTCACTCTGTTTCTAACTACGGAATTTCCGACTCGCTTGCTGACCATGAACGCAAAACGGCTGTGCTCCAACCCATTCGCAAGGCAACGAACCACCAACAAGCGGTTTGCGGTACTCTTGCCCTTGCGATGGATCTGCGAGAACCGTTTGACGCCAGTCAAGCGACACTTACGCTGCATCGCCGGAAAGTTCCAACTAAACGGTCAGGCGGTGTCGGCCTTTGAACCGGCGGCGCCGCAAGACAGCTCGGCCGTCGGACGTGCTAGACCGGGCACGGAACCCATGGACTCTGGCCCGGCGTCGTTTTTTTGGCTGGTAAGTACGTTTCGGCATGGTCTTTACGAATCCTGTTGCCGGGATTATAGGGCTTCGTTAATTGCGGGTCAAGGACGGATGTCCAAAAAATAGGGAGTCTTGCTATTTCCCGAGTTCAATGGGCCCTGGGTTACTTAGCCGTTCCTCGGCCAAATAGTCTGGTCCCGGCCCAATCCGACTAGCCGAAGTATCCTGAGTAACCGGCTCATATGTAGTATTGTAGCGGAAAAGGCTGCTTGGGTGCTGCCCCAGCAAGGCCGAAGGCAGGTAGCGAGCCGACTGCTTAAGGTATAAAATTAGCTCACGCCGAAGTGGCGGAATGGTAGACGCGCCGGTCTCAAAAACCGGTGGGGGCAACCCCGTGTCGGTTCGACTCCGACCTTCGGCACCACCACTGTTGTATCCCCTAGTATTACAACGACGGTTCAAGGAGGGACGTGTGGGGAGGCACGAAGGGCGGCTCGACGCTTGGCATGGGAGCGTCTGGCCCGCTCGTTGCATTCTTGCGTCTCCTCCAGCCACCGCAGCAGTTCAGCCGGCCTGAACCGTTCCCAGGGCAGCATCTCCCGCACCACCCGGTAGACCCCCGTTTACACGAGGGCAGGCTCTGCGGTCTCGTGATCCGGGGCATCTTTTTCCCCCCAAGCCTGTTGCAGGCTCAGCAGAAACGCTCCGCCCAGCAGGCATAGGGCGACGTGATGATGCCATCCCGCCCAGAGCCTGCCCCGTACTGGATACGGGGTGCGGGTCTCGTACTCGTCCAGCCCCACGTTGCTCTTCTCCGTCTCGAACTCCGTTTCTATGCGCCACCGGGAGCCACCCACGTATGCCAGGGTCTCCAGGGGAGTATCCTCCGGATCGTTGGACAGGTAGTAGCGGGTCTCGCTGCCGTCCAGGTTCCGGCGGTAAATGGCCCAGTGGATTTCGCCAGGCTTCCGCCTGCTGGTTGGACGCACCCTCTGAGCGCTGAACAGGTAGCTGCGGGGACCCTGGCTTCCCTCGGCCACCGTAATCTCACGCCAGGCCTCCTCCGGCAATTCATCACTGCGCTCCTCCATGGTGCGCCGCTGCCCGCCCACCAGCCTGGGCTTGCGGGGACGCCCGGTCCCCTGATGCTCCGGACTGGTCCAGGCTGGCTCCAGCGGCCAGACCGTGGCGCCGCCGGGAACGTCCAGCACGTAGCGCATCCCCAGCGCCGCCAGTCCCTCGCGGAAGGACGGCGACATCCCGAAGGCGTCGTCCCCCGCAACCCATCCGGCCCTCAGATGTCCCCGCTCCAAGGCCCGCTCCACCATCTTCAGCGCCAATTGGGTCTTCGACCGGTAGCCCTGCCTCTCCTCCGGAACCCCCGCCGGCTCACACCGGTCTTTGTCCGAGGTCCAGCTCCCCGGCAGATAAAGCCGTTTGTCCACCAGGGCCCGTCCCAGCGGGCTGACGTAGGCGAGGAACATTCCGGCCTGGCAGCTGGCCACCTTGCCCAGCCTCCCGCAATACTGACGGCCACTCCCACGGACTTCCTGCCCTGCTTCGGGAAGTCGCTGCCGTCCAGCACCCACACCGCATCCGGATGTCCAAGCCGGGGTCCCAGGTACTCTTGAAGGCGTCCTATGACTGTGTCGTCATCCCAGGGGGATTCAGCGAGAAACCGCTGCATCACCCTGGCTGACGCGGGAACCGTCTCCGACAGATTCTCGGCGTTGCGCCGCTCCCCGGACTGTACCAGGAGAGCCTGGAGGTAATGGCGGCTGTGGTCCCGCGCTTCCCTGCGGCCAAACAGCGGAGCGAAGTAAGCGTGAAAATCCTGAAAGGCCCCGTACACCTGCTCGAAAACCGCAGCATCCACTTCCCTGCCTCACTTGCCCAAGCCTTCCCCAACTACCCCGTCATCCTATCATCCCAACCGTCGTTGTAATACTAGTGTGTTGAGAACGGGCCCTTGGGATTCGCGGCGAACTGATTTGACGTCGCCCGATTCTCGGCCCGGCCTAGATTCGATTGCAAGAACGCCTCTCTAACTATTCGCCCTGCTTCAACCCATCGCCCAATTTCCCTGATGCTCAAGATTGGTCACCGTCGGTACGTGTGAGTGGACTCGCCTCTAAGCCCTCGGTTTGTAACTGTTCAGACTTGAGGGGAAATGAGCAGCCGTCGGCATTCCAGGAAGGGGTTTAGGCCCTTGGCCCGCCAGGTTCCGAAGAGGGATGCCAGAGTCATTTTGCTATCGCTGCCCTGTTCCGAGCGAGTCCCGCCGCTGATTTTACGGCTGATCACCAAGTGGCGGAGACTGCGTTCGGCGGCATTATTGTCAGATGGAGCCTCCGGGTGCGATACGAAGACGAACAGTTCCCCGTATCAAGTACGGGGCAGGCTCTTGATGTGCCGCTCAATCCGCCGGCAGAGCTTGGCTTGCACTGCCAACGGGTCTTCCAGGAAAGGACGGCACAGCGCCAGCAACCGCTCTTCCAGCGCCAGTTGCCCCCGGGGTGGGGGCCGTCCCCCCGCCGCCGCCCACTCCCTGGCCTTGGCGTAGAGCCGTTGCGCTCCATGAGCCCACCGGGCCAGTACTGCGTCTTCCGGGTACAACGCCTTCAGCGCGTGAATGTCCCGCAGCAGAGCCTGCCCCGTGCTAGATACGGGGTGGGCCCAACATCTCTGTTTGAGTCCGGGGTAGTGGTGGTAGGCCACGTAGAAGTCGCTCACCAGAATCCCTTCGAAGGACTCGCCCAGGACCTCGTCCACCACCTCCCCGCCCCGGCCCCGGCGCAGGAAGAACCGCTCCGCGGGCGTGCTGAAAAGCCTGCCCCCGGCCCCGACCGGGGGTCCAGACGTAGCCGTTTTTCCCGTTCTCCCGCCAACCCGTTTCATCGGCGTGGACCACCGGGCTGGAACGAATGCGCTCCAGCGACCCGTCCACTTCCCGCCCTCCCTGCCGGGCAACCTGGTGGACGGCCCGGACGACGGCCCCAACGCTCAGTTTCAACTGGTGGAACGTTCGCAGATACCATTGGATGGTCCTTACGGGCAGCCGGGCCTCTTCCCGCAGGGTCACTATCAGGCTTGACAGAGCCTGCCCCGTACTGGATACGGGGTTGACCCCCAGGCGCTGACGGCCTACAGCCAGACCTTTCAGAGGGCCCCGGGGCAGCCGCCGTTTCCGGCACAGCGGACACGTCCGGGCTATGAATACGTGCTCCGTGACTTCCGCCGGGACTACCGGAATGTCTATGACTTCCCGGGTCCGCTGCACCCAACCCCCGCTCAGGGTGGTATGGCATTCGGGGCAAGACTCCGGGGCGTGGACCACCCGCCCGGCGGGTTCCATCCGCGGCCGGGCGAAGCCGTGCTGACGCTTCTTTCGCGGCTTCTTCTCCTGCTCCGCCGGCTTCTTGCGCCTGGCGGCAGGTTTATGCCCCGGCATCCTGGCCCCCAGCCCGCCGCCGGACAGCCGGGCCTCCAAGCTTTCGACCCGCTGGCGCAGTTCGGCAATCGCGCCCTGTTGCCCGGTGATGACCCCCTGCTGTTCCGCGATAACCGCCAGCAGAGCCTGCCCCGTACTGGATACGGGGGTTTCCCGGCTCGCCAGGTCCAGTCCTGTTTCCATTGTTCCCTTATGCCACAACTCCGCCCCGGCCGCCAGTGCTTTTCAGCCCGGCGGCGGGCTTCGCCAAATTCGCCTCACCAACTCTGAACTGTTACTAGTTTCGGGCGGTTTGTAATGGTCTTGCTTCTGTACTATCATTCGTGATGGCAATCACAAACTCTCCATCTCTCTGTTCGTTGAGGCGCGCTATCGCATGACCGTCGCTGGCCTCGTTATCATGGCTTCGGGCCTGCTGATCCTGGCGCTTACCAGCATCCCCCCGGTTACGCAAAAGCTGCGAGGCGGGATCTTCTACGGCTGGTGGGCCATTGCCCTGGCAGCCACGGTAATGATTCTCAGCATCGTCCCCTTCTTCCACAGCATGACGGCCTGGTTCGTTGTTTTAGAGCGGCAATTCGGTTGGAACCGGACCCAGCTTTCCCTGGCTTTCTCCCTCTCCAGAGTGGAGGGCGGCATAATGGGGCCGCTTGAAGGACTCCTCATAGACAAGCTCGGCGCGCGGCGGATGGTTATCATCGGGACCACTATCCTGGGCGGCGGGTTCCTATTGTTCGGCCAAGTACGCGAACTCTGGCATTTTTACTTGGCGTTCCTCGTCATGAGTCTTGGCGGCGGTCTCGGCACCTGGCTCCCCATGATGACCGTGCTCAATAGCTGGTGGGTCCGCCGCCGGGCTACCTCCATGTCCTGGGTGCTTGTGGGCTACCGCCTTGGTGTGGTGGTGTTGGTCCCCCTGCTCACCTGGGCTATAGACGAAAATCAGTTCGGCTGGAAGGCGGGCGCAACTGGGATCGGCGTAGTCATACTTCTGGCCGCGTACCCCATCTCTCAGGCGGTACGGAACCGGCCCGAAGACTACGGCGAACTGCCCGATGGGGTAAGCGAGACCCCGGCTCCCCGGCTTGCCGGAGGTACCGAACCCGCCGCCGCCATCGTGGATGAGCGGAGCTTCACCTGGCAGGAGGCCATCCGGACCAAACCCTTCTGGCTGATGAGTGTCGGCCACGCCTGCTGCACCACGGTAGTCGTCACCATCATGGTCCACCTGGGACCTATGCTGGTCGACCGTGGGTTCTCCCTGCAGACCGTCGGTTTCGTCATTTCCATGTATACCGCTATAGGAATAGGATCGACACTCGTGGGCGGCCATATCGGCGACCGGATACCCATCCGGCAGGCCATTTTCGGGTTCTCCATCATGCAGTCGCTTGGAGTCATCGTTCTTCTGGCAGCTCACACCCTTCCCGCAGTCTTCCTTTTCGCAATCTTTATGGGGCTGGGGGAAGGCCGTGGTTCGCTTACGACGGCTATTCGAGGCGTCTACTTCGGGAGGAAGTCCTTCGCCAGCATCATGGGCATGTCCATGGTGCCCATGAACGTTTTGCTTCTGATCGCACCCCTGTTTGCGGGCTTCATGTTCGACCAGACGGGCAGCTACACCGTACCTTTCACCTCAGTGGCCATCGTCAGTTCTTTCGGAGCCTCGCTGTTCCTGTTCCTGGGCGACCCGGCCAAACAGGCTCCAAGATTGGCAACGAGTCCCGCCGCTGCCGACTAGGGCTCGGGGGATTCGTCCCCGCCAGCAACCCGGTGGACATCTCCAGCCATCCGACGTACTATTCGCTTAACCTGGCCTTCGCGCTTGGGCCGCGTCCTGCGCGAGTTGTTAGAGATTAGGAGGGACCATGGAAGGACGATATCCCAACGGTTTGTTGCTGGCGATCACCAACTGCACCGACGCTTCCAAGTCCGAGGAGTTCAATTACTGGTACAACCACATGCACGTGCCTGACGTCACAGGGCCCGGGATCTTCCGGCACGCTATTAGATTTGCTAATTCGGACCCGGCCTCCCCGGCAGGGCAGTACGTGGCCACATACGAAACCGCCTGGGAAGAGGTCGAGAAGGCCATGCCGGTCCACCGGGAGGCCAGCGCCCGGGTCAGGGGAGACGAGGACCGGGGCACCCCATTGATTCAGCCCGTGACCGTCGGAGTGTTCAAGCGGAAGGGTGGAGAGTTCAATGCGGCCGCGAAGCCTGCCCTGGGTATCCTGCTGGTACTGAGCAACTGCAAGGACACACACGACGAGAAGGAATTCAACCGGTGGTATGAGGACGTCCACATCCCCGACATTCTCGACACCGGTGCGTACCATACTGCCTACCGGTATGTGAGCACAGACCCTGAGGCTACCAAGGGAAAGTACCTGGCCCTCTACGAGACCGACATCCGGGACGCCGCCGCTGCCAGGGAGAAGCTGAGTGCAGTGCGGGATGATTGGACGGCCCGCGGCCGACTGTACGACGGTATCGACGTGGTGGCGTCGCTAACCGCCGACCGCATCTGGCCGATGGACTAGCCCGGCAAAAACCAGCCCCCCGTTGATCGGGGGACTGGTCCACACTGTAGTCGTTGGACGCGCTCGGCGATTACCGGGCGCGTTGTTCTGCGTAACTCTGGCGCGCCCGGTCAAGGGCGCGGGTCCTTCCGGCCACGAGCGTGTCCTTGCGCTCGGCGGCCCACTGGTTGGACGCCTGGGTGCCAACAACCGAGCCCTGGAACTGGGGCATAACGTAGCGGGCCAGAAGTTCGTAGCTGTGAAGCATCTTCTCCCTGGGCGCCCAGTCGATGGTCTGGACAAGGAACCCGCCGAATCCGCCGCTCTGCTCGTCCAGCCGCTTGATGGCCTCGACACAGTCGTCGGGGGTGCCGATGATCCAACTACCCGAGTCGACCATATAGTCGACGACCTTTTCCAGCGGCCCATCGAATACCGGCTTTCGTCCGTTGGTGCCTTCGGAGTACTCCCGCAAGTAGCGGCCGGAGCCGAGCCTCGCTTCCTCGATGGCCTCTTTCCGGGTCTCCGCCAGGTGGACCGGCAGCACCAGCCTCCAGTCGTCGCGGTTCACGGTTTGATTGTGCTCCGCGGCCGAGTCTTCGGCAATGTCCCAGAGGGCTTTCAGGTCTGAAGGGCCTGAGCTAGGGTCTCTGGGAACAGTGATGGTAAGGACGGCCGCGCTGTACTTGCCCGCCAACGCCACTCCTGCGGGAGTCTGCACCGAGGCAACGGCCACGGGCATGTATGGTTTTTGGTAGGGCCGGAGCTGGAGCATCGCCTCGTTGAGCTCGAACCAGTCGCTCTTGTAGGTGATCGGCTCGGTCTCGGTGAACAGCCGGAGGACGATACCCAGGGCTTCATCCATGCGCTCCCGCTGCACCTCGTGGGGAATGCCCATCATGTATGCGTCGCCGGGCAGGGCTCCAGGCCCGACGCCAAGCATGACCCGCCCGTGGGTCATGTGGTCTAGCTGCACCATTCGGTTGGCTACCATCAACGGGTGATGGTAGGGCAGGCTGATCACGCCCGAGCCCAGCTTGATGTGACGGGTCCGGTCAGCCGCCACAGCCATGAAGATCTCCGGGGAAGAAATCGTCTCCCAACCCGCGCTGTGGTGCTCGCCGATCCAGGCTTCGTCGAAACCCAGGTAATCGAGCCACTGCACAAGCTCCAAGTCGCGGTCGATTGCCAGGGTCGGGTTCTCGCCGACCCGGTGGAAGGGACCCAGGAAGATGCCGAATTTCATCCGTTCAGGTAGTGCCATCCAAGTCCACCTCGTTCCTGATCATATTATTCCGGTCAGTTGATGCGGTACACGCGGGTCGCGGTGTCGTGGAACATGTCGGCTCGTTCACTGGCCGAATAGTCCTTGGACAGCCGTTTGAATGCGTTGTACATGATGTTGTAGGAGTAAGATACCTTGTCCACCGGAAAATTGCTCTCGAACATGCACCGGCTGGGTCCGAACTGCTCAATGCAGTAATTCATCAACGGGGACATGGCCTCGGCCAACTCCTCCGAGCCGATGGGCGTCTCGCGGAGGTGCCAGTCGAAGCCGGTGCGGGGCATCCCGATGCCGCCCAGCTTCATGTTTACGTTGGGACATTCCGCCACGGCGGCGATGCCGGACCGCCAGTTGGCCAGCACTTCGTCGTCCCGGTTGGCGTAGGGGCCGACTCTCTGGAGGCCGCCGATGTGGTTGAGGATGATGGTCAAGTCGGGGACAGTCTTGGCGAAGTCGGCCAACTCGGGTAGCTGTGGGTGATACATCCAGCCTTCGAGGGACAGTCCCATGCGGGCCAAGACCCTTGCTCCGGCGAGGAAGGTCTCGCTGCCCAACTGGTTCGGTTGTGCGATAGCGGCGGTGTTCTCAACCTGGGGATTCGGGTCCCATGTCACCGAGTGCCGGATGCCCCGGAACCTGTTGGGGCTGGCCGCCTGCAGCGCCTCTAACACCGGCTCAACCCGGTCGGCCAGGTGCAGGTTGGCGTGGCCGACGATGGCCGTGGCCGCCTTGCAGGGACCGTACAGGCCGGTGTCGCCGGCCGCGGCGAGGCCCTGGACGAACTCCACTTCCCCAACCGGGCGCAATTCCTCGGGACCGTCAGCGCGGTACATCGAGCGCGCCTCCACGAACACGGTCGAACGGACGTTGTGACCGCTGTTGGTGTCGGCTGCCAACTCGTGCAAGAGGTATCTTTGGTAGGGGATCCGCTGGGCGCGCAGGTCCCAGAAGTGGTGATGCGGATCGCAGATGGGCAGGTCGGGCTCCAGGGCTGGTTCGGTGGTCAGGTCCAGCCAGTCATTGCCTCCGAATGGCATGATGACCCTCCAAAGCAATATTTTGGGCGGGAATAAGCGGCTCCATAATACCACACTGCCGTTTTAGGCCGCTGCCAGTGAAGGAAATATCACATCCCTGAACGCCTGTAGCTCCCGGTGCGGGAACTCGTAGGTCTCAGAGGTCATCAAGTAGAGACGCTTGATCCCGTGGGCTTCGGCTTCACGCAAGCGTTGAGCGCAGTATTCAGGGGTGCCGATGAGACCGATGGCGTCGCACATTTGGGCGAGAAGGTCATCGGGCATGAACGCGCACAGCCGCTTGGCTTCCTCCCAGTCCTCGGCGTGGGGTATGTCGGGGTAAAGCTCCCGCAGCCCCTGGGGAATCTCCAGGTCTTGCGGGTCTATGCCCGCGGCCTTGAGGTAGGGTTCGTGGGAAGTCTCAATCAGACGTTGGGCGCACAGGGGCCGGGCAATCTCCCGGGCCTCCTGCTGGTCTTCGTGGATGATGGTTGTGGCGGTCAGGGCCATCTCGATTTCGGCGGGGTCACGTCCGGCGCGGGCGGCCCCCGCCTCCAGGTGTTTGCGAGCAACATCGAGGGACCCCGGGTCGATACCCACTTGCAACAGCACGCCGTCGGCCACCTCCCCGGCAAGCTCGATGGCCCGCGGCCCGTGGGCGGCGATGAATATGGGAGGAGTTTCGGCGTCGCCGTGGCGCATCCGGCTGTTGGCGCCGTTGAATGAGACCTCTTCCCCGCGCAGAAGTTCTTTCATGGTCAAGACTGCCCGGCGCATCTGTCTCACGGAGGCCGGACGCACGCCCACCGTCTGCACCGAACTGAAACCCCGGCCCATCCAAAACTCGACCCGGCCCGGCGCAAGCTCGGCTACAGTCTTGATCGCCGAAGCCAGGACGGACACATGACGGGTCACGGGGTTGATAACCGCCGATGAAATCCTGATCCGCTCGGTGGCCTGAAGAGCGAATGCCATGCTAACGAAAACGTCGCGCTCCAGCAGTTGGGAGTCCAGCACTCCCACGCCGTCGAACCCCGCTTCCTCGGCTTGCCGCGCAAATCCGGCCAGTTCGGTGACGGGCTTGCAGGGCGGGACCCTGAGATCGATCTGGATGGCCATCTCTGCCTCCGGGGACTGATTTCCGGGACGGTTGGGCGGTAAGAGTCTGGCTCACCAGGATGGGTCGAAGGGTTCCTCGTTGACCTCGTTGACCAGGTCCATCAGGCGGCCAAGGACCTCGATGCGCTCGTTCAGGTTGGGCGCGGACAGGCCGGTGCGTCCCACAGCCCGATACCGCAGGGATGCGGACAGGGTATTCACTCCCGCGTCCCGGTAGGCCCGGATGCGCTCCTTGACCATCTCGCCGGTGCCCAGCAGGTTGGACTTCAGGACCATCTCTGAGGGCACAAGCTTGCGCGCCTCGTCCCTCCGCCCGTCGACCCAGAGGTCCTGCACCTTCTTGGCCTCGTCGGCGAACCCGGCGCGGCTGTAGGCGGCATTATAAAAATTGAACTGGCGGGAACCCATCGCGCCAAGACTGAAGGCCAGCCCCGGCTTCAGTGCCTCAACGGCCGCGTCTACATCCTCGGTGAAGAGCACAGTGCCGCCCACCTGAAGGTCGATGTCTGCCATTGATCTGCCAGCCTTATCCGCGCCTTGCCGAATGTGGTCAAAGAATGTGTCGGCGTGTTCGGGCATGAAGGATGTGCCCTTCCATCCGTCGGCCATCTCGCCGGTGAGGCGCAGGTTTCGTGGGCCCAGGGACGCTATGTAAATCGGAATGCCGGGCATGGCGGGAGACTCTGTGCGGATGGACTTGCCTTGCCCCTCCCGCACCGGCAGCCGGTGGTTGCGGCCCTGGTAGGCCACCCGCTGCCCGGAGAAGACCTGCCTCATTATGTCGATGGTTTCCCGCGTGCGTCCTATGGGGTCGTCGAACATGACTCCGTGAAAACCCTCGATGACCTGGGGGCCGCTGGTCCCGATTCCAAGCAGGAACCTGCCCCCGGACATAGAGTAGAGGGACATGGCCGTCATAGCCGTGTTGGTGGGAGTGCGCGTGCCTATCTGGAGGACTCCGGTGCCCAGCTTGATCGTCGATGTTTTGGCCGCCAGGTAGGCCAGCGGAGTCGCGCCGTCGAACCCCCACGCTTCCGGCGACCAGATGCTATCCACCCCCAACCTCTCGGCCTCGATGGCGAAGGTGGAGAGCTCGTCCCAGTCGGCGACGGCGTAACCGTGAATGAATCCGGTGGAGACTCGCATTCAGGCCCTCCTCGAGCAGTCCGGTGATGTCCGCGCGGCGGCCAAGACCGCGACGCCGATAGTGTACCGTCACCCGTCCCGACACACAATTGGCGCGGGGCCGCTAGACGACCACCGGACGACAGTCGGGCAACCACAAGGGTTGCCCCTACAAGCGACATTACGAGGAAGGGAAGTGTTGGAGTTTGGCTACGTCCTCTACCAGGTGCACCCGGTCGACGCCGATGGCCCTGGACCGACCGTCAACCTGGATTTCCAGGCAACCGTTGACTGCCAGGGGCAGGTCATATTGGGGCAATGTTAAGTGAGGGTCCCGCCGTCTTTCCAGGGTTTACCAATGCTCTGCTTGGTGACCACCTCCTCTCTATTGACTGTTCATCTGATTGCACCGAGTCTCCGCTGAACACCTCCGCTGGTGTCCGGTAGCCGAGGGCCTGGTGAGGCCTTTGACTGTTGTAGAGTGGAGTAGGTGACCTCTCGTACTTCACCGTCCTCCACAGCCGCTCCACGAATATGTTGTCGCTGTACCTGCCTTTTCCATCCATGCTGATTCTGATGCCGTGGCGCTCCAGGAGCCCAGTGAAGCTCTCGCCGGTGAACTGACTCCCTTGATCCGTATTGAAGACCGCAGGTCTTTCCTTGCCCAGCGCCTCCTCCAAGGCCTCTACGCAGAAATCAGCGTCCATGGTGTTAGACACCCTCCAGGCCACCACGTAGCGGCTGTACCAGTCCATGATGGCCACCAGGTATAGAAAGCCCCGGGCCATCGGGATGTAGGTGATATCCGCCGCCCACACCTGGTTGGGCCGGGTGATCTCCAGACCGCCCAATAGGTAGGGGTAGACCTTGTGCCCTGGTCCTGGCTGGCTGGTCCGGGGCCGCCGGTAGATGGTCTGTAGTCCTATGGTCCGCATCAGACGCCGGACCCGCTTGCGGTTCACCCACTGGCCTTGCCTGCCCAGCCAGACCTTCATGCGCCGCGACCCGTAGAAGGGCGTGGCCAGATACTGCTGGTCAATCAGCTTCATCAACGCCAGGTCCTTTTGGGAAGGTGCCCTGGGGCGGTAGTAGACACTCGACCTGCTGATGCCCATCAAGGCGCACTGCCGGGCGGTGGACAGGACCGGATGCTGACGGTCCACCATCTCCCGCCGCCGCTCCCGGCTCATGGACCGGACCTCTCCGCCAAGAAATCCCGCTCAACCTTGAGCTGTCCGATTTGTTGGTAGAGCCGCGCGATGAGAGCTTCCTCACCCTTATTACCTTTGCCCTGGTCTCCACCGAAGACATTGGCCGCCCCTCCCAGCAACGCCTTCTTCCACGCCTGGATCTGGCCGGGATGGACCTCGTACCGGGCGGCCAACTGGGCCACCGTCAGTTCCCCTTTCACCGCCTCCAAGGCCACCTTGGCCTTGAATGACGGGCTGTGCTTCCTCCGTTCTTTTGACATGTCCCACTCCTCCTTCACAGCCACAGCTGTGCTTATTTTAGGAGCAGAACTCTCACTTAGCTACCTGTCCGAATTTCCGGGTCCACCTCACATATTGGGGAATTTGGCAGCCTTTCATCAAGTCCGGGTAGGGATAGTTCTTGTAGAGATAGTTCTTAATGAAAGGCTAAAAGGGCCACCATCACTTGTGACCTTTAGCTCCAGCGAGTCTGAGAGCCTTCGCCGTTTCGTTAAACTCCCGTGACTTCGCCACGCCTACTGGAGTTCTACCCGAGTAGTCTTTTGCATTGAGGTCAGCACCGATGGAAATGAGGGCCCTCGCCGTTTCGGTTTCGCCGGACCAAGCAGCTTCGTGCAGGGGCGTGTCTCCATAGTCGTCTTTTGTGTTGATGTCCACTCCGGTTGCGATAAAGGCCAGGAATGCTCGTACCGTTTCGGTATTGTCTTCTTTAGCCTTAGCCGCCTCGTGCAGGGGAAATTCCATCGTCCCGCTCCCTTCTCCCACTTCGCGTTGTCATACGAATTGATTGACCTTGTGTCCATGCAGCCCGGGGGTCCCGGCTAGGGGTGGATTTTCCGCATTTCGTCTACGATGTCAGGGTTTTGGTCCATGAGCCGGAGGAGGACATCGGCAGTCTTGCTTTGCAGCACCCGGCCCTTCTCCCACCGGATGACCACCTTTTCGCCGAGGCCGAAGAGATGCTCCATCTCCTTCTGAGATAGGTTGCAGCGTTTGCGGATGCCCACAATCGCCTCGGGAGGGAGCAGACCCAAACGCTCCCGGGCAAGGGACTTGACCCTCCTGGAAACTTCTTGGGCCTGCTCGGGGGTAAAAACGCTTTCTCCACAACGCTCGCACTCGTACATTTCTACTGAGTCCAAGCGAATGGGGATTTGATTGTATAGACTGTCGAAGGGACGATGCACCAGGCGGGAGCTGTCGCGCCCACAAACTTCACAAATAACTGTCGTCATGTTGACTCATCTCAAACTAATACACTATTCAAAGTGTGCGCTAACGCTGGTTCCCCATGTCTCGGGGAAGACACCAAAGTCTGACTAGATTGACACGGTGCTAGGTTGTATCTTCCTTGAAGGATATGACTACAGATAGTCCAGTATAACCAATCTGAAGTTTCAAATACACCCGAGCTCTCCGGTAGTTGATTTTATACACGTCTTGCCAGAGCTTTGGGTATTTTTCTGAGGGCATAGCCTTGTAGGAGTGGGTATCGTCTATGAAATCGAGGATACACTCACAAACGTCATCTTCATCAAAGCCCATTGAGTGGGCACTTTGTATGGCCGACGTAGTAATGCGATATTGCCCCTCACGTATTTAACCTCTTAACGAGGTCAAGGAAGTAGTAAGCCACCGCTTATCCCCTGCAACCTTTTAGCCATGTTTACCTCCTGAGTCTGTTTAGTTTAGACTGCTATATAGTAGCATTATGCTACCTTATTGTCAAAGCATAGGCAAGGTCAACCCGATGCTGGTTGTCGGGCTGACATAGTCACCACAAGACCACATGGTCCACGCCCCGGCACGGAGACGCGGGGCTACTCTTCGTCGCTGTACTGTTCTTTCAGGGCCTCCACCACCGCCGGGCCGACCAGGGTGGTAGTGTCGCCCAGGGCGCGGCCCTCGGCCAAGTCCCGCAGCAGGCGGCGCATAATCTTGCCGCTGCGGGTCTTGAGTAGCTCGGCGACGAAGTAGATGTCGTCCGGGCGGGCGCCCAATCTTGGTGGCGAAGTGCTGTTTTAGTTCGGATACCAAGCTGCCGGAAGTAGCCACCTGGTCCTTGATGGTGACGAAAGCCACGATAGCCTGTCCCTCGATGTCGCTGCTGCGGCCGATGCAGGCGGCTTGGTCGCCGCCTCCGGTGTGTATAATTGGTCAGCGCAAGTCTCCTGGGCGGCGTTGGGCCGGAAGGAGACCACTTTCGGGAGGATTGACCAATGACGATTAGCGTGGGCACTGGAATCGCACAAATCCTGAAACAGGAAGGGGTGGAATGGGTCTCCACCTTCCCGGTCTGCCAGGTCAACAACTCGCTGGGGCGCGAAGGGATACCGATGGTGATGATGCGGGACGACCGCTACGCTGTAGCCCTGGCTGATGCCTATTCCCGCATAAACGCGGGTTCATCCATTGGGGTGGCCACCTTCCAGGGAGGCGTCAACGCTGCCGGGTTACAGGTCGCCTACGCGGGCATGGCCCAGGCGTATGAGGACGGCTCTCCGGTGCTCTGCATCACCGACGGGGTGCCCATCGGCGCGACGGAAAACAGCCAGTTCGACGTTACATCCAGCTTGAAATCGGTGTCCAAGTGGTACGGATACCTGGACAAACCGGAGCGGCTTCCCGAGTTCATGCGCCGGGCTTTCACCATGCTGCGGTCGGGCAGGCCGGGGCCGGTCGTGCTTGCCATCCCGGACGCCCGCGCACTCTACGACGAGACGGTTGACCCCTACGTTCCGGTCAAGGGCTGGAAGTCGCTGCCCAATCCAGACGACGTTTCGGCGGCGGTTGACCTGCTTCTGGAAGCGCAAGACCCCCTCATCTACGCAGGCGAGGGTGTCATTTACGCCGGTGCTTCGTCCCAGCTCAAGTCGTTTGCAGAGCTGGCCAACGCCCCGGTCATCACAACTCTCAAGGCCAAGGGAGCCTTCCCGGAGGACCATCCCCTGTTCGTGGGCGTCCGCGGAGGCCAGGTGGACCATTACCTGAACAAGTGCGATCTGCTGCTGGCGGTGGGGTCCAGCCTTTCGCCAGGGAGGTTTAGCCACGGCATCCCCAACGCAACCAGCAAGAAAATCATCCACTGCAATGTGGACGAATTGCACGTCAACAAGGTCTATCCCACGGCGGTCGCCCTGATTGGCGACGCCCGCTTCACGTTGGAGGCGTTGGACAAGACGCTGTCGGACAAAACATCTGGCAATGGCCGTGCGCCAGGTAGTGTGATGGCGGAGGTGAAGGCGGCGCGGGACGAAGCATTGGCCCAGTACCGCGAGGCGATGGCCTCAACCGACCGGCCCATCAACCCCTACCGCGTCTACGCCGGCCTGATGGAAGTCCTAGACCCGCAGCAGTCTTTTGTCACTCACGAGTCGGGCAACACCAGGGACCAGCTAAGCACGGTCTATGACACCCTGGTCCCGCGGGGGTTCCTGGGTTGGGGCAACGTTTCATCGTTGGGGTTCAGCCTAGCGGCGACTATCGCGGCGAAACTCTCCTTCCCGGAGAAGCATTGCGTCGCGGTGACGGGAGAGGCCGGTCTCGGCTACATGATGGGTAACCTGGAGGTGCCGCTGCGCCAGAAGTTGGGTATCACTATCGCCCACGTCAGCAACGGCGGGTTCGCCGGGTACGGCCCCGGCTTCTGGGGAGACGGCCACGATCCCTTCACCCACCGTGTCCTGGGATACGACGAGGTGGACATGTCCAGGGTTATCGGGGAGTTGGGATACCACACCGAGCGGGTCACCGAACCGGCGGAAGTCGGCCCGGCCCTCAAGCGGGCGCTGGCGGCCAACGACTCGAGCCAACCCTCATACATCGAGTTTGTATGCAGCCAGTACCCCATCTACGGCGGTTGGGTCGGCCGGTAACCCGGCCCTTTACGAAAGTATCGGGCGGCGCGCCAGCCGTGTCGCCCACATGAACCAGATAGCGGTCATGTAAAAGCCCACCGCCAGCAGGAACGCACCGGCGTAGTTCCCTTGGAGGTCGAACAACAGGCCGCCGATGACCGGCCCGGCCAGGAGACCGAAGCCGCGTCCGCCCTGGATTATCCCCATCGTCGAGCCCAGGCTCGCGGCGGGGATAAGGTCGGCTGCCTTGGCGCTGACTGCCAGCCCTCCGATGCCGTCGTTCAACCCGGAGAAGGCCACGAACACCACCAGGGGCCACAACGCCTCCCCGTCTCCGAGGAACAGCACCACCAGGATGGCGGTTATCTGCATCCCGAAACCCAGCGTATAAATCAGTTCACGTCCGAGAACGTCCGACAGGCTGCCGCTAACCGGCCTTCCCACCAGTCCCACCAACCCCACGGCTCCGATAGTGGAGGCGGCCTCAATGGCGGTATACCCTCCCGCCACGAAGAACGCCACCATGTGAATGTTGGTCAACTGGATGCTCACGGAAGATATAGTCCTGGCGGAGACCAGATACCAGAGCGCATCGGAGCGTAACAACTTCACGATTTTCCCATTCCGGCGCGGTCCGGACTGGCTGCTCTCCGGTTGGATACTCTCGCCCTGGACCAGCGATCCGTCTCCGGGACGGGGTCCGGCATCCCGGGCCTAGGCGAAGTCCGGCGGCCGGCGTTGGAGGACCAAGTTGGCCGGGACGACCATCAGAAAGAACACCGGCCCCAGAATCTGGCAGGTAGCGCGCCAGCCGATTTGCAAGATGAGTAGCTGGGTCAACGGCGTGAATATCCCCTGGCCTATGGGATTGCCCGTGTCGGCCAGCCCCAGCGCGCGGCCCCTGCTCTTGGGAAACCAGGGAGCCAGGTTGGCCGTGGCCGTGAACGACGAGACGGCGTTTTCCCCGATGGTGATGACCACCCCGTAGAAGATGAACAGTTGCCAGAAGTCCGAGACCAGGCTGCTGCCGATGTGTACCCTATCAGAAGCACCACGCCTCCAATGGCGAACAGGTAGCGGGGACCAAGCCGGTCCAGCATCCCGCCCATTAGCGGCGCGAGCAACGCCCCGGTGAGACCGGCAGTCGAGAATATCCCCGACGTGGCGGCCGCGCTTCGGGCGAAGCTCTCCCTGAAAGCCAGGAACAACACCGGGGCAGTGTTCTTGATCGCGCCCTCGGTGGTCAGGTTGACGACCGCCAGGCAGAAGATCACCCAACCGTAATGGGCCTTTCTGAGCAAATCAGCATCTCTCCACGAATGGGGCTTTTATCCGCGAAGGACACGAAGTTTCACGAATGGGGCTTTATTTTAGTGAAACTTCGCGCTCTTCGTGGATAATGATTCACGTCAGACGGAAGTTTGTCAAAGGAGATCGGAAATGGCAGTGCATATAACAATGGCGTTTTCGGACAACCCGCGTGTCCAACCCTTGCGTGACGGGACGGTCAAGCCGGAGGGCATCGACCTGGAGATGCTGACCATCCCGCCGAGCGACCTCTTCTACCGGAACCTGGCTTACGACGAATTCGACGCCTCCGAGATGTCCATCTCCGAGACGCTGCTGGCCCTGGAAAGGAGCGACGGCACGAAATGGGACTGGTCGGCCCTGCCCGTGTTCCTGAGCCGGGGACACGTCTGGCCCAGCCTTTACGTCAACTCCGGCGCGGGCATCGAAACGCTGGCCGACATCAAGGGCAAGCGCGTCGGCACACCCGACTACGACATGACCGCCGGCCTCTGGTTCCGCGCCACCCTCAAAGACCTGTACGGCATCGAGGCGGGAGACAACATCTGGTTCAATGGCCGCACCAGGGAACACAGCCACGGCGGCGCCCTGGGCCTGGATGACGCCGGGCCTGTGGGAGTCACCCATCATTGGCTCACCGTTGACCAGACCCTCGACGTGATGCTCGACCGGGGCGAAATCGACGCCTTCACCGCCATGCGCTCCGGCGGCCCCGTCACGGCGGGCGACCCCACGGTCATCGACCGCTACGGCGGCACGCCCACCACCGGCAACCCGCGAATCCGCAAACTGCTGGAAGACAACGGTAAAACCGTGGTGTACGAATACTACCAAAAGACCGGCTTCTTCCACTGCAACCACCACGTAATAGTCCAGAACCGCATCTTGAGGGAGCATCCCTGGGTTGCCCTGGAGCTATACAAAGCCCTCCAACGTTCCAAGGAAGTCGCCATCAGGCGGGCAAGGGAAGCGCAGGCGGCATACCTGTACTTCCCCGGCTCCGACTTCGCGGAACAAGCGGCGGTAATTGGGGATGACCCGTTTCCCATAGGAATCCGGGCAATGGGCAGGAACGTGGAGCGGGCGGTACAAGCGTCGCTGGAACAGGGGTTGTTGACCAAGCCGTTGGGGTTGGAGGACATTTATTTTCGGACGACGATGAATACGTGACCGGGCAGCGTCGCGGGTGCGCTGTGATATGATTCTTGCAACCCGCGTCGAAAACGTGCATGAGGACAGGTAATGGTCGAGTTGTACCCATACCAAAAGGATTTGCTACACCAAGCGGAAACAGCACTGACCCGCCCGAAAGCGCGGGTGATGATGCAATTGCCAACTGGTGGCGGGAAAACACGCATCGCCGGGGAACTGCTGGCCGAGTGGCTTAAAGATGGGAGGAAGGCGGTCTGGCTGACACATCGCGAAGAGTTGGCCGAGCAGACTTGCCGGATGCTGACCGACTCAGGCGTTCATGCAATCGTTGTCAACCGGAAAACATGGTCGTCGGGATACGATGCTCCGTCCAATCACAACGGCGTAGTGATCCTGATGGCGCAAACCGTCGGGAGACGCACCAGCAAAAGGAATATATGGGGCAACTATGGCAGCAACGACCTGCTCGTGATAGACGAGGCGCATCACGCTATCGCCGACGGTTATAAGCGGGGAATTAACCAATGGCCGGGGCAGGCAATAGGTTTGACCGCCACCCCGTGGCGGCTGTCAAAGACCGACAGGTTCGATCCCCTGTTCAAGGAACTCTTCCCCGGCCCTCAAGTAGTCCAACTGCAAGACTGGGGCTGGTTGTGCGAATCACGGACGCTTATGCTGCATCCAGAGGACATTATACGCGGCGGCGACATTGCCGATGGCGATTACACTCCATCGGGAATCATGCGGGCCAACCGCGACCATTACGACGTTTTGACTGCTGGGGCGTTGCGCTTCTGGCAGTCCCATGCCGCAGAGCGACAGACCATAATCTACGCTATTTCGAAAGTCCACGCCAGCAACTTAACGGCAGTATTCAAGGATGAGGGAATCCCCGCCGCCGTCATGCTTAGCGACACGCCGCTGGAAGAACGGGCCAGAGCAATAGAGATGTTTCGCAATGGAACTCTCCGGGTTCTGGTTAACGTAGCCGTTGCCACGGAAGGGTTTGACTTGCCTGACGCTTCCAGCATAGTCCTCACTCGTCCTACCAAGAGTCTGGCGCTATATCTGCAAATGGTGGGGCGCGGCTTGCGCCGCAAAGCCGACGGCGGCGATTGCCTGATTCTCGACCTGGCGGGCAATGCCGGAATCCACGGGCTGCCGGAGGAAAATCGCGAGTGGTCGCTACAACCCCGCGGAATCAGTTCCGACGGTGATGAGCCGGCCGTCTGGTGCGGGGAATGTAACGGCGTTTCTCCCGCAGCCAGCCACTTTTGCAGGCATTGTAACTCTCCACTCGGCCAGGACTGTGGGAGATGTGGCAAATGGCGCACCATGCGGCGATGGGCTCTGGCTGATGGATGCGCTCATCAGCATGATGTCGTGTGCGATTTGTGCCACTTGGACGCCCACATGGCAGCTAATCTGCCGGAGAGCCGAGAGTTGAGACAAGCGGCAATAGACCCACTCCTCTTTACTTTGGTGGATGAAGTGTGGCGGAACCTGATAAGTGACAATACCCGTGAGAGAGAACTGAACGAACTAATCGCCCAACGGGAACGGGAAAATTCAGACAATGCCGACTTGGAGCGTCTGTTTGATGACTATACAGCCAGTCTTCCTATCGAGGAGCAACCTACCAGCAATCATGCGATTGGCATAATGGTCAATGATTGGGAAATCCAACGCCAAGGGGAACTCGACCGCTGGAATGAAGAATTCGCAGAATTGAAATCAAAGACTGCCATTGAGGATAAAGTGCGTAGCGGGTGCTACGAACAGTTAGAGCGAGCGGAGAACAGTTTGTTCCATGGTGGTGACGATCTAATCAAAGATAATTTCCTTTATCTAACACTGTTTAATGAAGAATGGGAGCGGCTGCCGAACGCCTCAAAATCTCGTCTGAAGGAGTTACAGGAGGAGTTGGTCCAACTTATTAAAGATGGTCGTCAAGACATAATGGACAGAGCTTTCAGTGAGGAATTTAGCAGGTTATATAAACCGGCTTCCGACGCCCTCAGCTCTCGTTTAATAACGATGAGGCGACAGCTTGAGACGCGCTGGGCCGAAATCTGGGCGGAATATCAGCAGTCTCTCGAATAGCTTGGATAAACTTCTCCCGTTCCTCCACCGGCAACATGGCTTTCAGAATAATGTCCGCCGATAATCCAAATCAGCGGCGAGAGGTTCCTGCTCCGTAGTTGCTTACTCCGTCTCCGCCAGCGTCTCCAAGATGTCCAGCAAAACTTCCACGTGGTCAAGGTCTTCGCCAATAACGCCGGGATGCAAGAACCTCTTGCGGATGTAAAAGAACCCGTGCAGTTCGTTCGCAACATGCCAAACATTGCCCACTCTGTCGTCATCGGACAGGTCTTCAGCCAAGTAGAACACTCTTAAAATCTCGTCGTGCCCTCGATACTGCAAGCCGTGGGCGTCCGCAACAGCCTTGGCCATCCAGGAAGCGGCCCGCCAGCCTCTTTCCGCCGCTTTGTGCAACTTGCCGTCGGCCAGGTACTCCCGGCCCTTGGCCAGAAACTCCCTGGACTGATGACTGTAATCTGCCACGGAGTTGCCGGTTAGTTCAAACGGCTCCATGGGGGACATTCGCGTCATTGGCTGCATCCTGAGTTGCCGATCACGGCTCCGTCAGCGGTTGCAGGATGTCCAGCAGAGTAGCCATGTCGTCAAGCCCCTCGTCAATGTCATTGGGGTCCAAGAGCATCTTGCGAGTGTAAAAATATCCGTGCAGAGTGTTCGCCGCATCCCGCAGCCGGCGCAGCCGGGTATCGCCGGATAATTGCCTGGCCTGTTGCATCACTTTGAAAAACTCATCGTGCCTTCGGTACTCCCACCCTTGGGCATCCGCGACTGCATTGGCCATCCATGTGGCTGCGCCCCAACCTTTCTCAGACGCCTGGTGAAAGTCGCTGTCGGCCAGATACTGCCGCCCCTTGGACAGAAATTCCCTGGACTGCTGGCGGTAATCGGCCACGGCGTCGTTGTCCCGGTCAAACGGTTCCATAGGGGAAGTTTGAGCCATTCGATGCGTCCTTCCTTACCGGTCTGGTTCGGTCAACGGTTGCAGGATGTCCAGCAGGACCTCCATCCGGTCAAGTCCCCGGCCGATGGCGTCAGGGCGCAAGAGCGTCTTGCGCATGTAAAAGAACCCATGCAGTTCGTTTGCGCGGGCCCGCAAGTCGGAAAGCCGGGCATCACCGCACAGGTCCTCGGCCTGGTGCATTACGGTGAAAAACTCGTCGTGCCTTCGATATTGCCAACCCTGGGCTTCCGCGACGGCCTTGGCCATCCACGCGGCTGCGCCCCAACCCTTTTCCGATGCCTGGTGCAAGTCGCCGTCGGCTAGATACACTCGGCCCTTGGACAGGAACTCTCTGGACTGCTGGCGGTAATCGGCTACGGCGTCACCGTCTCGTTCAAACGGTTCCATCGGGGAAGTTTGAGCCATTCGATACGTCCTCCAAATCCATGCTTCTGTCTTGACAGACTACACCATCCAAGAACCAACGTAACCGTCTCAGTAAGCCAGCGGCTTCTCAACCAACCCCCTAATCCGCTCAATCACGTCCCCCTGCTCATAGCTCCGCAACAGGTTTATGCGGTTGCGGTTGGGGTCGCCGCCGTGCCAGTATTCGTAGACTTCCTGGCGCATCCCGAAGGATGAGACGGCCAGGTCGTGGGCCAGGCGGTAGAGGCGGGACTTGTACTCCACGCCCACGCCCTTGCCGCGCATGTAGCGGTCCAGGTAGGGGCGGAGTTCCGGGTTGGCCAGGTCGTTTTCGCTGGGTTGCATTATCATGCCGGAGCCGGATATTTCCCGGAGAAGCTGCACCATGCGGGCGGAGGTCTGGGCGAAAAATATGTTCATGCCGGACATGGAGCCGAGGGACATCAGGCCGCCTTCGGTCATGCAGGCGCCGTGTTCCACGCCGTCCATCGCGTGCCGCCACATCTCGCAGTAGGTAGCCATCTCGCCCAGCTTGGCGGCTACTTCCCGGTATTCGATTACGCCGATGGCCTCGGCTATCATGGTGGCAACCGCGGTCATTAGCCTCATTCGGAAGTGGATGCGGCACAGGTTGGCCCAGCCCATGAAGTTGACGTTGCTGCCGAGCCTTTGCAGCAGGGGCGTGGCCTCATACAGCATGAACAGCCGGTCCCACGGCACCAGGACGTTCTCGAAGAAAAGCATCGAGTCCTGCTCGTCGTACCGGGCGCCCAGGGGGTGGCCGAAGCTGCTGGGGAATTGGGACACCGGCTCGCGGCAGAGGACTTTCAGGCCGGGGCTGCTGGTCGGAATGGAGAAGGCCAGCACGAACCTTGGGTCGGCCCGGCGGACGAAGGTGGCCGACAGGGAAACGTAGGTCTCGTTGCTGATGGGCGCGGCGGTGGCCAGTTGCTTGGCCCCGTGGACTATGACGCCTTCGCTGGTTTCCTCGACTACGTGCAGGGCGATGTCCTCTTCCAATGTAGCCCGCTGCTCGTTTTGCGGCTGCTCGCTGCGGTCCACCTGCGGGTCGCCCAGGGCGTGGGTCAGGAAAAGGTCGTTCTCCAGGCAATGGCGGTGGTAGTTGGTTATGTTCTCGCCGAAATCGCAATGGGGGTTCTTCACCGCCGCCAGAGCCTCGCGGGAGTTGTAGAGGGTGATGATGTGGGGAGCAAGAATGTCGGGGCTGCGGCCAAGCTGACCCCATGATTGCTCGTTCCAAATCTCGCTGTTGCGGCGCTTGCGTTTCAGGTCTTCTGCCGAGGTGGGTAGCTGCCAGGAAAGGCTGCAACGGTTCCCTGTTTCGGGCGACACGAAGGTCATCTGCTCCCCCAACTCGGCGGAGTGCTGGAGGTCGTAGATGCGGGCCAACTCGTGGACCATCCCGGTCAACGCGGGATGGGTAGTTACGTCCGGGACTTTCTTGCCATCCAGCCAGACCTCGCGGTTGTCCTTCAAGCTTTCGACATACCGCGCCCCGGTCATGGCTCCCAGGGCCTTAGACGTGTTCGCAACCATCGGGTTACTCCTTAAAAGCGCTCTCCTTAAAAGCGCTCTCATTTCCTACGGAAGTTTATCGTGCGGGGGCGGCTGCCAGTTCCCTGGCAGTCCTCTGGAAGCTCACGGCCACTTCGTCGATGCGCGGCTTGTTCTTGTAGTAGAACAGGTCGTCGTTGGTCAGCCCGGTAATGTCCAGGGCAAGGTTGAGCATGTGGGGTTGGAGGTACTTGTTCAAGTACCTCCCTATTCCTGCCCCGGCGATTGAACCGCCAATGCCGCCAATGAGGTTGCCAATTCCCGGCAGGAAACTGCCGGCCAGTCCGCCCGCCGCTCCCCCCCCCAGCCACGCAGACGGTGGTGACTCCCATCCGGGACATCAGAGTCAGGGTCTGCACGACCTGAATCTTATTTTTGGTGGTACGGTCAGCCGCTTTGAACTCCTTCTCGGTTTTGAGGACGCTCATAAGCAGGCGGGACGCGGCAAAGATGGCTCCGGCGTAGGGAACGAGGTCTACGACGCCATCAGGTATGTCCAGACCCATGTTACCGCTGAGGGTATTGAGACTGTCCTGGATTCCGTCGACCAGTGCGTAGTCTGGACCGATGTCTGCTATTACACGGTTAGCTGTATCTATTCCAGACTCGGCGGTCTCGCGGTAAAGCTCGCTGCCGAAGGCGAAGACGACATCCGGGTCCTCTGCCATCCAACCTTCGACGTCACTGGAGGAGTATGACGTGCCGGTTTTGACTGAGATAGTAACTGGCTCTCCATCCGGGTTAATGGCGCTGATGTCCCAGCCTTCGTTAGTAGGGTCAGGATGGAGTGATACATTGGTATAACCGTTGGGTTCCAGCAAATCACTGGCGTTGAACTCGGCTACTTTGCCCTTAAGCCCATTTATGAACCCATCCATAGCGTCAGGGCCACGATCCATCATCTCTTGCCATTGGTCGTGGAGTGATTGATCAGCGGCCAAACCTGGGTACTGGGCTTCGTAGGCTGCGGTCAGATTGTCGTGCACATTGACGCCCGTACCAGGGATGTTGATGCCCATGACGCTTCTATCATCAAAGATGAACCACAGACCGGCGGAAGCGGCGGTAGCGAATTCCGCGGCTGACATGGCACGGTCCATGCTCACAATATCGGTTATGTGGTCACGGAAAGACCTGTGCTGGCCAGACTCGCCGCCCGGTAGTTCTTGGAGGGCTGGGAGGAGGTTGGATGATTGCATGGTCATGGCGTTGCTACCCCTCTACTAAATGAGGATGCCGACGATTATCGCGGCGACGGCTACCGCGCCGGATGCGGCGGTTATGCTTATGAGGATGTTCCGAGTCTTGCGCCACTCCTGATTCAGGGTTTCAACCGCCCTGTCCAGGTTGGCCTGGGCTTCATTGTTGATTGCGGTCTTGGCGGCATCAAGGGCGGTGTCGTGTAGTTGCTGCTGTTCTTGTTTAGCGGCTTCCAGGGCGGCGTCATGGCGTTGCTGCTGCTCTTGCTTGGCGGCTTCCAGCGCGGCGTCATAGTGTCGCTGCTGCTCCTCCCGCGCCTCGGCCAGGGCTTCGCTGATGGCGTTGCCGGCGATTAAGGGGAGGTTCTCATGGTCGGCGATGTGGGTGGTGAGCAGTTCGTGCTGACGGATTACTCTGGGGATTAGCTCCTGGTTGATTTTGTCCTGTTCTTCCCAGAATTTCACCCGTTCCCCGATGCCCACGTTCACTTCTGGATCTAGCGGCCCTGTGTCATTCCAGTTGGACTGGTTTTCTCCCAGGCCCTGGGAACGACGTTTTAATCCTCTTATTATGGCGGCCAATCGTTCAACCACCTGCTGATTACCCATGTGGTATTCGTGGCTGGCTCCGTCTGTGGTGTGGATGACGAGAGTTCTTCCGTTATTGGTGGCGGTGTTAATGCTGCGATAAAGGCGGGCTAGTTCGGTTTCACCTAACATGTTACATACGATAACTGATTGGTTGGTGACCGCTATCCCACAGTCTCGAAGTTAAACCCGGAGCAGAACAGTATCTGGTCGTGTCCGGGAACAGATCTTAAAATCACAGCCAACGCATCGTCGTTCAGGTCCTCATCGCCCAATATCTGGTAACTTTGCTGTACCACGATGTATACCTCCACAGATTTGTTTTCTCGCGGAACCGCTTGCAATTCTTTGGTGCAATCATATTAGCGGAGCCAAAGCATCGCAAGCGACGGTTGACTCAGCTGTCTATGGCGGTTGCCATTGGCCCGGTTCTGAATGACAATGTAGCCGTTATTCACCGCCGAAACCGACGTTGCAGACTCGCATGAGCCTGTGATCGTGCATCATTTCACCGGGAGGTCCCGCCATGACGACCGTCGAGTCACAGCAGTCTCAAGGCACTTCCGGCCCCGTCCCATCCAACATGTTGCAGACCGCGCGGTGGCGCTGCATCGGCCCGCCCCGAGGAGGCCGCGTTGTGGCGGTGGCTGGCGATCCGGTTGATTCGATGGTCTTCTACTTCGGGGCCTGCGCCGGGGGAGTCTGGAAGACCGACGACGGCGGGACCTACTGGCAGAACGTTTCTGACGGCTTCTTCAAGACCGCCGCCGTGGGCGCCCTCGCCGTGTCGGACAGTGATCACAACGTGGTCTACGCGGGAATGGGCGAGGCTTGCATTCGCGGCGACGTGTCCCACGGCGACGGCCTCTACAGGTCCACCGATGCGGGCAAGACCTGGACGCATCTCGGTCTGGAGGACACGCGGTACATCTCCCGAATCAGGGTGCATCCCGCCAACCCGGACCTGGTATACGTGGCCGCTCTGGGGCACGCTTACGGCCGGAACGAGGAGCGGGGGGTGTTCCGGTCCAGGGACGGTGGGCGCAATTGGGAGAAAGTCCTGTACCGGGATGACCGGTCCGGGGCAATCGACCTCTCCATCGACCCCAACAACCCCCGGGTCATTTACGCTACTCTGTGGGACGTCCAGCGGACTCCCTGGAGCATGATTAGCGGCGGCAAGGGCAGCGGCATCTTCAAGTCGGTGGATGGCGGCGACACCTGGCAAGAGATTACGAGAAACCCCGGACTGCCCACAGGGTTGCTAGGGCGCATTGGAATAGCAGTCTCACCGGCCAAGACGGGGCGCGTTTGGGCCACCGTAGAGGCCGAGGCCGCTGCCGTATACCGCTCCGACGACGCGGGCGCCACCTGGGAGAAGGTGAGCGACAACCAGGACCTTCAGGGCCGGCCCTGGTACTACCAGCACATCTTCGCCGATCCGCAGGACGCCGACACCGTCTGGGTCCTGAATTACGGCGCTTGGAAGTCAGTGGACGGCGGTAAGAGCTTCGACGAGATCTCAACTCCCCACGGAGATAACCACGACCTGTGGATCGACCCGCGCAACCCCTTGAGAATGATCGAGGGCAATGACGGTGGGGCATGCGTGAGTTTCAACGGCGGCGGCACATGGTCCACCATCTACAACCAGTTGACGGGCCAGTTCTACCACTTGACTACTGATGACCACTATCCATACCGCGTGTACGGGACCCAGCAGGACAACTCCGCCATCTGCGTTCCGTCCCGCAGCCACAAGGGCGCGATCCCCTGGAACGATTGCTACACGGTCGGAAACTCCGAGAGCGGTTACATAGCCCTCCAACCGGGCAACCCGAATGTCGTGTTCTCCGGGGCCATTGGAAGCTCGGCAGGGGGTGGCGGCAACCTGCTCCGTTACGACCACGACACGGGTCAGGTCCGCATCATTACCGTCTGGCCGGAGATCCTGACCGGGCGGGGCTCGGTGGAGATGAAGTACCGCTTCCAGTGGACCTACCCCATCCAGTTTTCTCCCCACGATCCGGATGTCCTGTATGTCGCGGGCAACGTGGCCTTCAGGTCTACCGACCAGGGAAGCAGTTGGGAGCCTATCAGTCCGGACCTGACCCGGAACGACGCCAGCAAATTGCAGGTCTCGGGCGGCCCGGTGACCAAGGACACATCGGGGGCGGAGACCTACTGCACCGTGTTCGCTTTCGTGGAGTCACCTCACGAGAAGGGAGTGTACTGGGCCGGGTCGGATGATGGTCTCGTCCATATCTCCCGGGACGGCGGGCAGAATTGGGGCAACGTCACGCCCGCCGGACTGCCGCCGTGGAGCCTGGCCACCATGATAGAGGTCTCACCCCACGACCCGGCTTCGGCGTACCTGGCGGCCACCAGGTACAAGCTGGACGAGCCGCGGCCCATGTTCTTCAAGACCAGTGACTACGGCCAGACCTGGACCGAGATAAACAACGGCATTCCCCAGGACGACATTTCGCGCGTCATCCGCGAGGACCCGGGGAAGCGGGGTCTGCTATACGCGGGGACCGAAAGCGGGGCCCACGTCTCGTTCAACGACGGTGAGTCCTGGCAGCCCCTTCAGTCCAACCTACCCATCGTCCCGGTCTACGACTTGCTCATCAAAGATAGCGACCTGATCGCGGCTACCCACGGACGGGCCTTCTGGGTGCTGGACGACGTGACCCAACTGCGCCAGATCACCAACAGCCTGGGAGAGAAGGACGCCCATCTACTCAAGCCGCGGACTTCGGTGCGCCTCCGTTCTCCGATGGCGCCGAGAAATGCGTCATCGGGTAAGAGCTACAGGCTGGGCCTCGGGGCCGATGTCACCTACACTCAGGTCATGGGTCCCGATGATCGCCCGGTGCGCGTGTTCCTCGATGCTGGAGAGAACCCTCCCAACGGCGCCATTATCACCTACTATTTCAAGGAGAAGCCGGACCCCGAGGTGACTCTAAGCGTCCATGACGGCAGCGGCGCACTGGTACAGAGTTATTCCAGCAAGCCGCCCGCCGAGGAATCGACAGGCGGCCCGGCGGCCCAACCGTTGAGGGCTGAGGCGGGGATGAACCGCCTCGTCTGGGACCTACGTTACCCCAATGCCCGTAAAGTGACCGGCGACAAGACTACGGAAGACATGACGACCGGGCCGGTTGCCCCGCCAGGAACCTACTCCGTGACCCTGACCACCGGTGGGCAGCCGCAAACACAGAGCTTCGAGTTGGTCGCGGACCCCAGGTCCGGCGCGGACCAGGCCGACTACGATTCCCAGTTCGAGGCGCACATCAAAATCCGTGACAAACTGTCTGAGACCCACGATTACATCAACCAGCTTCGCCACGTCCGGCAGCAGGTCGAAGAGTGGGAGCGGCGCGGCCATGGGCACGAGACGTTGGTCCAAGCCGCGGGCAGTCTCAAGCGCAAGCTGACCGACATCGAGGACGACCTGATTCAGGTCGCTTACACCGGCGCGAGGGACCGCCTGAACCTGCCTGTCAAGCTAAACCGTCAGTTGGCGGAGTTGCTCGCGGTGGTTGCCAGCGCGGATTTTGCCCCACCGCAGCAAGCCCTCCAGGTATTCGGCCAGCTATCCGAGAGGATCGACATCAAGACCAGCTTGCTTCAGAACGTAATCGACGAGGATGTACCGCGGTTCGTGGACTTGGTCCACGAGCTAGAGGTCCCCACCATCTCGCCCAACCCGTCGGAAACCGCTTAGAAACTGGCCGGGGTGGGATGATGGGAGCAGAGGAGCGGTGTGGTAATATGGTTCAGGACCTCTGGACCTTGACTGGAGGCGAGTAGGCAGGATGAATGACGACAACCGTTAACGCCCAAGGCGAACAGACTTCCGGTACCGGCGAGTACTTGGAGTTGACCAGGCAAATCAGGCAAGAGGGGTTGCTGGATAAGCAGCCCCTCTATTACTGGATGAAGATACTCTCCACGGTGGGGTTACTGGCCCTGTCGATCACATTCATGGCCGTTATCGACACCCTTTGGCTCCACCTGCTAAATGCCGTGTTCCTGGCCGCCGTCTTCGCCCAACTCGCCTTCCTGGGCCACGACTCGGGGCACAGGCAGGTCTTTGCCTCGGGCCGCTGGAACGACATGATGGGACTGGCTGTGGCCTTCTTGCTGGGCATGGAGCGGACCTGGTGGGTGGAGAAACACAACCGGCACCACAGCAACCCCAACCAGACCGGGATGGACCCGGACATTGACATACCCGTGCTGGCCTTTTCCGAAGAAGAGGCGATGGAGAAGCGCGGCTTCTACAGATTTCTGGTCAAGTACCAGCCCTTCTTGTTCTTCCCCATGCTGAGCATGGAAGGCATGTTCGGTCTCAGGCTGGCCGGGATTCAGTACCTGATGCACAACAAGGTGAAGTACCCGGTGGTCGAGCCGCTGCTGATGGCGGGTCATTTCGTGGCGTACCTGGGCCTGGTGTTTCTCCTGATGCCGCCTTGGCAAGGGGCGCTCTTCATACTGGCGCATCAACTCTTGTTTGGGCTGCACATGGGCTTGGTGTTCGCCCCCAACCACAAGGGGATGCCCATCCTTGATGAGAAAGACCAGACAAGCTACCTGCGAAGGCAGGCAATCACGTCCCGCAACATCAAGCCCAATCCCCTGATCGACTTCATCTACGGCGGGCTCAACTACCAGATCGAGCATCACCTGTACCCGAACATGCCCCGCAACCGGCTCAACGAGGCCCGAAGGATCGTCCGGGCATTCTGCCGCAGCCGCGGCGTCCCCTACCACGAGACTGGCGTCGTCCGCTCCCAGCGGGAAATTCTTGGCTTTCTGCACCGGGTGAGCGCACCGCTTCGGATGCGTTCCAGTGCCGGTGTGGACCAGGCCGCCGCATAGCGCGGCCTGGGCTGCTAGCCGGGGACCACGTCCCTGAGATTGGGCATTACTTCCTGGGCCAGCAGCCGCATTGACTTCTCCCAACCGGCCTGGTCTTCCATGTAATCGTAGATAAGGACGAGCAGGGTCCCGAACCCGCCGGACATCTCGTAAAGCCGCCTTAGTTTAGCTTCGACCGTGGCGGGCGACCCGATCATCCACTGGTGCTCAGCCAGGTATTCAGGGGTCACCTGGTCGTCCGGGACGCTCTGGTCGTGCTTGAAGGTCTTGAGCAGATCGAAGTTCTGGAACAGCGGGATCAGGTAATCTCGCCACACCCGGCCCAGCATCCCGTTGACGCTCTTTTCCCAGGCTTCGTCGTCGGAATCGGCGATGAACACGTCTCTTACGATGCGCCATTCCCGGCGCGACGGCGTTAGCCCGGTACGTGCCGCGCCCTCGGACACCGCTTCCCAATGGCTGGCTATATATTCGGCATTCAGGCCCAGGCTCAGCGGTATGAACCCGCGCTCTCCGGCGATCTTCAGGGTCTCCGAGGCAATGCTCGCTGCGGCGACGCCAATGGGCGGATAAGGCTTTTGGTAGGGTTGAAGAAAGTATCTAAGGAATCCGAACATCTCCTCAGGAATGTTCACGTTCCAGTATTTGCCCTTGTACTCGAAGGGTCCTTGGTTCTGCCAAATCTTGAGGATGATGTCCAGGGATTCCCGGGTCATATCCCGGTGCTGGCCGCCAACCCCGTCGACGTCGAACAGTGCGTAGTCGCTGGGTAATCCACCGGAACCTATGCCGAACATGAAGCGGCCCTGGGCCATGTGGTCCAGGTAGGCGACGCGGTGGGCAAGCTCAGCCGGGTGATGATACGGGAGCAAGTGGACCCCGGTCGCCAGTTTGATGTTCTTCGTCCGGGTCAACGCTTGGGCAATCATCAAGTCGGGCGCGGGAATAGGCTCCCAGGGGCTGGTAAAGTGCTCGCCAATCCACGCCTCGTCGAAGCCCAGTTCGTCGGCCAATTCCAAGCAGTCCAGGTCCCACTGGTGGGCCTGGAAGACGTCCCGCTCCGGCGGATGGGAGGGCATCATAAATAGACCGTACTTCATGGCCCGCTCCTTAACTGTTACAACTACTTTCTAGGTTTGCCCATGAATGGTAGGGATACTACTCTCCCCGTTGTGCGCCGTCCAGTGGTGTTACGGAATGGGCCTTTCACATAATCGGAATTCGCAGTACACTTGACGGCGTCCGAGGGTTAATCACCCTGAAGGAGGCTCGCTTCGGCGGTTCATTGGTCAGGTTGCGGGATTATTTTGGACCCGATGGAAGGTAGCGGTTGGTCCAGTACAAGGTAGTCTCTGACTCCGTGAGGAGAGTCCGAGGCGGATTCTACGGCTGGTGGCTAACCGCGGTTGCCGCATTCATCATGGTCATCGGTTCCGTGCCGATGTTCCAGGGTATGCCCGCGTGGTTCGTGGTCTTGGAGCGGGAATTTTCGTGGAGCCGCGCACAACTTTCCCTCGCTTTTTCCTTTACCCGCGTAGAGGGGACCGTGATGGGGCCGGTGGCCGGTTACCTGGTGGACAAGCTGGGGCCGAGAAAAATGGTGCTCCTCGGGTTGCCGGTCCTGGGTCTGGGCTTCCTGCTCTTCAGCCGGGTCCATCATCTATGGCAGTTCTACGCCGCCTTTGTGGTCATGAGCATGGGCGGCGGCTTCGGTACCTGGTTGCCCATGATGACCGTCCTGAACCACTGGTTCCTAAGACGGCGGTCGTTGGCAATGGCGTTGGCCATGGAGGGATTCGCTCTCGGCGGGATCGTGCTGGTGCCGTTTTTGGCCTGGGCGATCGACCCCGACGCGCCGGACCGGATGGGCTGGAGGACGACCGCCGCTGGGATAGGACTGGGTATTATAGTCCTCGCGTGGCCTGTCTCCCGGTTGGTGCGAAACAGGCCGGAGCAATACGGACTTCACCCCGATGGACAGCGGCCCGCCCGGGTAACTGCGCCGGATCCGACTTCTCCTGCCAGCCATCTGCCCGACTACACCTGGCAGATGGCCGTTCGCACCGGAAGTTTTTGGCTCATCACCATGGGCCACGCCTGCTCGTCCATAGTCATCGTGACGCTCATGGTCCACCTGGGGCCGCTGCTAGACGACCGGGGATTCTCCATCCAGACCATAGGCTGGGTCGTAGCCACTTACACGGGTGTCGGGGCGGTATTCACCCTGATCGCAGGGTACGTCGGAGACCGGGTCTCGATCCGCCTGGCGCTATTTGCATTTTCCGTGGTCCAGTCAGCGGCTGTTGTAGTGCTGCTGGTGGCTCGCACCGAATTGATGGCATTTGCCTTCGCAGTGCTTCTGGGCATCGGGTTCGGCGGAAGGACGCCCCTGACCACTGCGATCCGCGGCGCATATTTTGGCCGCCGCGCCTTCGCAAGCATCACGGGCGTATCAATGATCCCCATGAATATACTATTGCTGATCGCGCCCCTGTTCGCGGGGATCATGTTCGATGAGCGGGGCAGCTACGCGGTCCCATTTCTGACGATAGCGGCCGTAAGCTTTCTCGGCGCGCTCATGTTCCTGCTGCTCCGCGAGCCGCCCTCATCCTCGGAGGATGGTTCTTAGGACCCGTAAATCACGGTTAGGAAATGCTGCGAGCTAGCAGTTCCCTGATCTCGGTCACGCTGGCATTCTGCCAGGATCGGGCTCTAGATGCAGTCCGGGCGCGGCGCTCTCGTCCGAAGTCCTGATCGGAAATGTTCGGGTTCTCGGAGCGGATGTCCTTCTCGATCTGCTCCATTTCCTGCTCGGCAATCTCCGGCCGCTCAATCCAGTGGCAAATGTACTTGTGGTCCTCGGTGTAAAAGACAGCGGTGGGGATGGACATCCATTGGCCGTTCTTTAGGAACTCGTTCATGATGTCGTGGTTCTCGTCCCTGGGGAAGACGACCATTCGGATTCCGGACGCCTCGGAAAGCCTGGCCAGCACAGGCAGACCCCGGACGACATCGCCACACCAGTCCTCGCCGAGTACCAGCATTTTAACGGGGCCGTTGCTCTTTGCGGCCAGTCCCCTGAGGGCCGCGGTGTCCTCCGCGCTCACGCTGAAGTTGTTGTAGAACTCCTCGAAACGGGCCTTGTTGACCTTAATCTGGTCCATGTAGGCTTCGTAGCTGATTCCTTGCTCGAACCTCTGGGGAGTTACGACGCTGGCTTGCTGAGTCATTCTTCTGCTCCTCTCTGTCAATCCGGTTTGGCGGTGCACCAAAGCGATGATCCAAGTGACTGGCGGTTCTGAATGGGCCAACGGCCCATCTAACCGATTTCTCAACCAGTGCGCCCTTCGAAACCGATCTCTACGCGGCCATCAGGGTAGAGGATGATGGGCACTGTGTCGCCGTAATCCAGGGCTTCGTCCAGGGTGTCCTGGCTCTGGTCGACGCGGCGTTCTTCGTACTCGATGCCCTCCCTGGCCCATTTGCCGCGAAGGTGGTCGCAGGCAGGACAAACGGTTAGTGTATAAACAATTGGAATCGCTGCAGGGATAGCTGCCATGAGCAACCTCCGCGTATGGATTTAGGCCATTCTACAACGCGTGGCATGGCATGTCATCAAGGCTTGGTCGACGCTGATGGCGTCTGGTTTGTTCTCTAGAATGGGGTATTCCAGTCAAACCCGGAAAGCCGGAAACCAAAAATGGTCCGGGCCCGGAGGGCCCCAATGTCAGGGGTGTGTGGAATGCGGAAGGACCCCAGGAAGGGCGAGTGGGCAGGGTCGGAAGATAAACGCCATCGCATATCCTACCGTGATTGAGGCTGGGGTTCTTGATTAGAGTCATTATGAGGCATTTTGTGACATTCGTTCCCATCGGGAGGGTAAGGGTTTGGGTGTGTCTGATGTGTGCTTATAGTGATGATAGGGGGTAAGACCGGGGAATTACAGGGGCTGATGTCAGTGGGATTCGCGTGTGTGCTCCGTAGGCTACGCTCAGGATGAGTGGGTTAGGCCGGTGCGCTTGGGATTAGCGGCGGCAAGAGCGGCACCGGCCGGCCAATGGTCCGAATGACCCGCCCCAAGGCTGCCTTGTCTGCCCGCCCGGCCCCGGATATAATTGCGCTGGCCTCGCGCCGGAGGCGGCAACGGGCGTTCCGGCCGCGTCCAACGCAAGTCCCATTCAGGCTAAACCAGGAACGAAAATGGGGAATTGATCCGACCGAGGAGGCGATATGATAGCCTTGATAGTCACCATTCAGATTCAGCCGGACAAGAAGGAAGCATTCATGGCGTCCTTGCACGGCGACGCCGTCGGCTCAAACAACGACGAGCCAGGTTGCTACCGGTTCGACGTGCTTCAGGACAACGAAGACGCAAACACCATCCACCTTTATGAGGTGTACCACGACGATGCCGCCGTCGAGGCCCACCGCGCCGCCCCCCACTACCTCAAATGGCGTGAGGAGGTGGCCGACTGGTTCGCAGCGGAAACGGTCCGGCGGTTGGCTACGCCTGTGTATCCCCCTGAAGGGGCATGGCACAAGCGGCCACCGGTATCCGAGTAAAGAAGGAAGACCCTCTGGGACCTACGGCCGCCGTTCCAACACTCGCCGGAAGGCGTTGAGGAAGGCGGCCACCTCTTCCTCCCCAATGGACGTGGACAACGCCCCTACCAGGTTGGGAGCGATCAATATTCCCTCGTTCAGCAGGCCCAGAAACACGCGACTCCGCAGAGCCTTGTCCGTGGCCGCCAAGTCGCGGTAGTTGTGTATGTCCTCCCCGGTGAAGTGGATACCGAAAAGGGAACCCAGACCGGTGACCCGGACAGGCACTTCCAGTTCTTCACAGACCTGCCGGACTCCCAGCCGTAGCTTTTCGGTCATTTCGGCCAGGCCGCGGTACACGTCTGCGGTAAGGTGCTCCATCGTTACCGATCCGGCCAGCATGGTCACCGGGTTCGCGTTAAACGTGCCGGCGTGGGATACCCTGGGTCCTTTGGTGGGGTCGTACAGGTCCATGATGTCCCGCCGTCCGCCGAAGGCGCCCACGGCGAAGCCGCCGCCGATGATCTTACCCAGCGATGTCATGTCCGGGGTGACCCCGTAAAATTGTTGCGACCCTCCGGGTGCGACCCTGAAGCTGATCACTTCATCGAAGATCAGGACTATCCCGTTCTCTTCGGTGAATTCCCGAAGCATGGTCAGGTATTCGGTGGAGGCGGGGAGCATGCCTACCGAGCCCATGACCGGTTCCACTATCACCGCTGCCAGTTCGTCCTTGTTGTCTTCCAGGATTCGCCTGGAAGCGGCGATTTCGTTGAAGGGGATGATCACCACCTGGTCCAGGACGCCCTCTGCGAGACCTTCGCTGGCCGCAACCGCCTGGGGCCGGTCCGGTTCCCCAGCCTCGGAGAGATCGACTCGAACGCTGACCGTGACCGCGTCGTGGGTGCCGTGGTAGCCGCCCTCGACCTTGGCGAACTTGCTCCTGCCGGTGAACGCCCGCGCGGCGCGGATGGTATTCAGGGTCGCTTCGGTCCCCGAATTGGTGAACCTCACCAGGTCGAAACTCGGGATGCGCTCGCAAAGGAGCCTGGCCAAACGTATCTGGTGATCGTTGGGCGCGTTGTAGGCGACTCCCCTCGATAGCTGCTCGTACACCGCGTCCATCACAGGAGGAAAGGCGTGACCCAGGACCATCGTGGTCATGGTGTTGATGAAGTCGATACGCTCATTTCCATCGGCATCGGTCACGCGGGCTCCCGAGGCCTGGGTGACGAAAATTGGGTAGGGGTCCCAGAAGATGGAGTTCCGGCTGTCGCCTCCCGGTAGGTACTCCCTGGCCGTTTCCCACCTGGCCTTAGAGGCGGAGGTCAATTCCAGGTACCGTGCGAGTTCGTCATGTGCTGCGGTCAAAGACGTACCTCCTGGCTAGCAAACAGGGCTTCAAACGAGACAATAGCTCGAGAGGTAGAAGTGTGCAGTCTAGGAAAGGGCCGCGGGCTCTGGAGACGCTGGAGTGAGCCTGGGGAAATAGAGCCTCCGTATAGGACTTACACCGACACTCGCGGCGATTACAACGATGAAGATCATGCCGCCCACGGCCATCACGACCGACGCATTAAAGACGTCTGCGATGCTGGCGCTCAGGGCGTTACTAATCGCCATGCTGCCGCCCACGTGCATGGAATAGACGCCCGATACGCGGCCACGCACCCTGTCGTCGGTCATGCCCTGAATGACGGCGTGACTGATTGTCATGAAGCCTGACTGGTTCACGCCCATAGAGATCGCCGCAAGGATGGACAGCACCGGAACAGTGGTCAAAGCCATTATTATTGGGCCCAAGGCGCTGGTCACGCCGAAAATCAGGAATAGGTACCCTCGCAGCGTGGCGCTCTGGACCCCGGCAATGAAGATGGACGCGACCAGCGCCCCTCCGCCGACTCCCGCCATCAGGTAGCTGACGCCTACGGCGCCCGAACCCAGTTTCTCCACTGAAATACCGGGCAGGATGGCCTCGTAGGACATTACAAACGAGCAATGGGCCAAGACCAGCATTACCATCGCCAATAGTTGAGGCCGTCCGTACACGTACTCGAACCCGGCCACGAGGTTCTGGAAGAAGCCCCGGCTCCGGTCCATTTCGCCGGTAGACCGCGTAGTAATCCTCGTCACCTGCACCAGTCCGACGAGGTAGAAGGCGCTGCACAACCAGAAAGCCATCCCGAGGTTGACCATTTCAATCAATGGAATTATGGCCAGGGGCCCAATCAACCGTGACCCTTGCTGGGTGGCCTGGTTCAGAGCGATCCCATTCAGGAGCCGGTCCGGCGGCAACAAGTTTGGAATCAAGGACTGGGTGATGGTCATCTGGCCCGAGCGAAGTGTGCCGTTGATCAAGGAGAGGGCCATCAGCACCCACAATCCCGCGGCCCCGCCGACGATTCCGGTCATTACCAGGACAGCCAGCACCACGTTGTGAATCAGGTTCAGCGTATAAGTCCACTTGAGGAGACCGGCGCGGTCGAACCTATCAGCCAGGAATCCGAGTAGTGGAGTGGAGAACAACCTGGGAATCATGGCCGCCAAGGTGACTATCCCGCTCCAGGTCAGTCCGCCCGTTATTTCATAGGCGAGCCAGCCCCGTGCGACAATAAGCGCCCAGGCCGCGGCGCCGGCGCAGGCATTTGCCGTCCACAGAGTACGGTAGTCCTGAAACCGTAGTCCATCTATGTACCGGTTGAGAACACTAAGCATAGATACAATCCCGGTCGTTAATGGCGCTTGGCCGCCAATGGCCTGGTAGCTAGTGGGGAGGGACCGAGGCCATTATAGCAGCCCCTTTCGGTTCGAGAAACCCGGATGTTTGACCCTTGCTTGACTCTATCGGCGCGGCGCGGCTAGAATCGGCCTCGCCCACCCGCGGCTTACGACGAAATTCACACGCAGAGAAGTGGCGAGTCTGATGATCCCAGACGAAAACCTGCTCCCGCCATACCGAGTCCTCGACTTGACTGATGACAAGGGGGTGTTCTGCACCAAGCTCCTGGCCGATTACGGCGCCGACGTGATCAGGATCGAGCCGCCCTGGGGGGGCCACGGGCGGACGCGCGGACCATTCCCCGGAGACGAGCCAGACCCAGAGGCCAGCGCCTACTACCTCTATTACAACACCAACAAGCGTTCCATCACGTTGGACCTGAACACCGGGGCTGGCAGGACACTCATGAGGAGGCTGGCAGCCGGGGCAGACGTTATAGTGGAGAGTCTGCCGGTGGGATACCTAGAGAGCCAGGGTTTGGGCTACGAGGCGTTGAGCGGGACCAACCCCGGACTCGTCATGGCGTCCATTTCGCCCTTCGGACAGTCAGGCCCCTGGAAAGACTACAAATCGACCGACCTGGTGGTCATGGCCGCCAGCGGCTACATGCAAATCACCGGAGACCCGGACGGGCCGCCAGTGCGGCAGGGCAACGAGCAGTCCCACTTTCCAGGGTCCCAGCACGCCGCGGTTGCGATAATGGGCGCGCTATATCACCGGGATATGCTCTCAGGCGAAGGCCAGTACATTGACGTTTCCCTCCAGGAAGCGCTCATTACTTATTACACCGACGCCCACCCCGCCCTGGCATGGGCGCAATTGGGGGAGAACGTTACCCGTGTAGGCACCAACTCCACGCTGGTAGTACCCCTCGGCGCGTTTCCATGCGAGGACGGCTGGATTTCCGCCGGTATTATAACTCCAAGGGAATGGGAAACTCTGGCCCAATGGATATACGAGGTTACGGGCAACGAGGAGGTACTGAACGAGCAGTACCGGGGTGGGAACCAGGAACGCGCCCCCCACATCGACATCCTGACGGCGCTTTTTGTGGACTTCTCGACCCGCTTCACCGCTGAGGAGCTGTTCCACGAGGGTCAGAAACGCAACCTGGTCTTCCTGCCGGTAACCGACGTTTCGGACCTGCTGCAAGACCCGCAACTCGAGGCCAGTCACCTGTGGAGCGAGCTGGACCACCCGAACGCTGGCCGGCTGAAATATCCGCTGGGAGTTTTTGACAGTGAAGAGGTGCGGCCCTCCCGGGTCGCGGCACCTCTCCTGGGACAACACAACCAGGATATCTACTGCGGCGAGTTGGGGTTGAGTTTGGAGGAGTTGGCGGAGTTGCGGGCAGCCGGGATAATATGATAGAGACCCCCGATACCATCAGGGAGACGAACCATGTCAAGGATAGTCAGGTAGATTGAAGTCGAGGGGCGGACTCTAAATGCCATGTTCGATACCGGGGCTGTGCGTTCATACGTGACTCGGGAGGCATGTCCTAGCGCTGGCCTGTCTCGCAGGGCCAGACCGGTCACGGCCGGCCTCGGAGGGAGCGAACGGCATCTGGAAGAACGGTGTGACTTCCCCGCGACGGTCGAAGGGCTGGACTTTGACATCACGGCCTACGTCACCGACGAATCGATTGACACGGAGTTTGGTCGGATAGACGTCATTGTGGGCGCTTTGACGATGGAAGAATGGTGGATAAAGCTGGACCCACGGATCAATGAAATGGACCTTTCCATGCTACGCCGGCGGGAGTTCACGGAGTTGGCCGAATGGTAAACGGAGCCCCTCAAGCCCTGGCAGGCGTGCGGGTCGTGGAACTCGGCCCCTACGTCGCCCTGCCCCTGACCGGACGGTTGCTGGCCTCTTTGGGTGCGGAGGTCATCAAGGTCGAGACCAATAAGGTTCTGGACGAGATGGCTTTCATCCCCGCCTGGTCAAGAGGGGCGGGCCAGCCCGACTACCAGCGGGGGAAGAAGCGCATCACCCTCGACGTGCGCACTCCCGAGGGCAGGGACTTGCTGCTCGACTTGATCAAGGTCAGCGACGTGTTTATGACCAATTTTCGCCGAAACATCCTGGACCGGTGGGGCGTGGATTTCCCAAAGGTCAGGGAGGTCAGGCCGGACGTGGTCGTCATGTGGCAGACGGGCCTCGGGGGCAATGGCCCTTACTACACTTACAAGTCCTATGGAATTTTGGTGCAGCACATGTCCGGCGTGTCCTTGATGAGCGGAGAAGAGGGGGAGCCTCCGGTCGCAATCAACACGTCCTACTCCGACTATCATACGGGCATCTTTCAGCCGGTGGCCGTGATCGGGGCGTTGCTGCGCCGGCACCGCACGGGACAGGGCGCGACAATGGAATCCTCGATCTTCCGCTCCGGCGCGGTCACCGCCGGGCCAGCCATTCTGGACTATCAGCGGGATGGACGGCTGCCTCCCCGCCGGGGCAACCGGGACGAATCGGCGGCCCCTCACGGCGTCTACCGTTGCCAGGGGGAAGACCGCTACTGCGCTATTGCCGTCTCGTCCGACGACGAATGGGATGCCTTCTGCCAGGCTCTGGGTAGTCCCGACTGGACTCGGGACCCACAGTTCGGCACCGCTTTAGACCGGCTGAAGAACCAGGACTCACTGGACGGGCACATCGAAGGGTGGACCAACCAACTGACCGCTGATGCCGTGATGGAGAAACTTCAGTCCGCCGGGGTGCCTGCAGGCATCGTATCCCAGGGGGACGATTTGTTCCGCAGCGAACATCTGAATGCGAGAAACTTCTACCAGGAGACACCCTATTACCTGGCGGAGCGCGGCACGCCCGCTACCGAGTGGCAAAGGGGCGATGGCATTGCATGGAGCTCTCCGGCACGGATGTCGAAAACCCCAATGGAGTTCGGCAACTACAGCAACATCGGCGAAGACAACCATTACGTTTTCGGTGAACTGCTGGGCCTGCCCCCGCCGGAGATCCAACGCTTGGCCGAGGCCGGGGTCATATACTGAACCCAGACTCGATTCACCTGTGTGAGGGAGAGGCCGGCATGTCCGACTACAGCGAATACGAGCATCTGAGAGTGGAGATCGAAGACGGAGTCGCCTTGCTGACCATGGACCGGCCCGACTCCCTTAACTCCACCAACTTCCAGCTTCATTACGAGTTGAGCCGCATTTGGTTGGCGCTTGGCCAGGACCCGGCGGTGCGAGCCGCCGTGATCACGGGGGCGGGCAATGCTTTCTCAGCCGGTGGCGACTTCGACATGATCGAAGAGGCAATCGGCAACCCCGAGATCGTTGGCCGAATTATGCAGGAGGCCGGCGACATCGTCCACAACATGATCAACCTGGACAAGCCGGTGATCTCGGCCATCAACGGTGTGGCCGTGGGCGCCGGCCTGGCGGTGGCGCTCCTCGCTGACATCTCCATCGCCGCCGAGGACGCCCGCATCACCGACGGTCACGTCCGGCTGGGAGTAGCCGCGGGTGATCACGCCGCCGTCATCTGGCCGCTGTTATGCGGAATGGCAAAGGCCAAGTACTACCTGTTGACCTGCGATTTCCTGAGTGGGAGAGAAGCTGAGCGGATAGGACTGGTTAGTTTGTCGGTCCCCTCCGAGGATCTAATGCCAAAGGCTATGGAGGTTGCCCGCAATCTGGCCTCCGGCCCGCAGACGGCGATCCGGTATACCAAGCGGGCCTTGAACCAGTGGCTGCGGATGGCCGGACACACCTCTTTCGACTACTCGCTAGCGTTGGAAAGCCTCGGATTTTTCGGGGAGGACATCCGTGAAGGCCTGCAATCGCTAAGGGAAAGAAGACCGCCCGAATTTCCGTCCGCCAGGTAAGGATGCCGGGCATCCAAACCCTGTGATTGCGGCATATTCCCATCTCCCTCCGGCCCAGCGCACTTGCTTTTAGCTTGGCGCGCAACTAAGGCTGGTCTCTGTTCCAAGATTCGCACTATAATGGCATCCGTGTGCCGGCGACTACCCTTGCAGCCATTCCCATGAGGTTCGTGCAATGAACACTACCGACCCCAACATGCGGGACTATGAGGATACCTTCCGGGATTTCAAACTGGACGTCCCGGAGCACTTTAACTTCGCCTTCGACGTTGTGGATAAGTGGGCTGAAGACCGCACCAAGCTGGCCCTGATCTCCCTGGACCCGGCGGGCGAGATCGCGCAGCATCATACCTTCTGGGACCTCAAGGTCCAGTCCGACCGGTGCGCCAACTTCCTCAGGGAATTGGGTGTGGCCAAGGGAGACCGTGTCTTTCTGATGCTGCCGCGCATTCCGGAATGGTACGTCCTGATGTTGGGCCTGATGAAGCTAGGCGCGGTCCCGATGCCCGCTACAACCTTGTGTACACCCAACGACATCGAATACCGGGTTAACGAAGCCGAGGCCACCCTGGCAGTGACCGACCTGGAAAACTGGGAGAAGGTAGTGGCCGCTGCGGGAGCGTGCCCTTCCCTCAACAACCTGCTCATGGTGGGAGGTTCACGAACGGGATGGGTCTCATTTGAAGAGAAGATCGCTGAAGCCTCTCCCTATCTGGAGGGAGTTGAGCCCACCCGGAGCGATGACCCGCTGCTGATCTACTTCACTTCCGGGACCGTCGGTTACCCGAAGATGGTGCTCCACACCCACGCATCCTATGGACTGGCCCATGTGCTAACTGCCAAGTTCTGGCAAGATCTCAAGCCCATCGACCTTCAATGGACCCTATCGGACACCGGATGGGCCAAGGCCGCCTACGGTAAACTATTCGGCCAATGGACCCAGGGTGCGGCCGTGCTCCAACACGACGCCCGCGGCCGGTTCGATCCGGCACTTACATTGCACATTCTGGAACGGTACGGCGTCACCGCCTTCTGCGCCCCGCCCACCGCTTACCGGATGCTGGTGTTGGAAGACCTGACCAAGTACGACCTGCGCAACCTGCGGCACTGCACCGGAGCAGGCGAGCCCCTCAACCCAGAGGTCATGAGCAAGTGGGAGGAGGGTACCGGCCTGACAATTTACGACGGCTACGGCCAGACGGAGACCGTCCTCCTCGTCGGAAACTACAGGTGCCTCCCGGTGCGTCCGGGCTCGATGGGCAAGCCCATGCCCGGCTTCCACATCGCCATAGTTGACGATGAGGGCAACGAACTTCCACCCAACGAGGAAGGGCAAATCGCGGTGCGCGTCAAGCCGGAGAGGCCCGTTGGACTCTTCCGGGAGTATTGGCGCGGACCAGAGGCGATGGAGGCATCCTTCTTCGGAAACTGGTATTTCACCGGAGACAAGGCGTACATGGACGAGGACGGTTATTTCTGGTTTGTCGGAAGGGCCGACGACGTGATTATCTCCGCCGGGTACCGAATCGGCCCCTTCGAGGTTGAGAGCGCCCTCATCGAGCACCCGGCCGTCGCCGAGTCTGCCGTGGTGGCCAGCCCGGACGCGGTGCGCGGGGACATAGTCAAGGCATTCGTGATACTTGCCCCAGGTTATGTTGGCTCGGACGAACTGTCGCTGAGCTTGCAGGACCACGTACGCACCACAACGGCCCCTTACAAATATCCGCGGGCGATCGAGTTCGTATCCGAGCTTCCCAAGACCATCAGCGGAAAAATAAGACGTGTGGAGCTAAGAGAGTCGGAGCTGGAACGAGCCAGACAGGCGTAGCTAGTCCAGATCCGATCAAGCATAAGATGTCCACTGAACCCAGCGAATTTGATTATGTAGTGCGAGGTCGGATGTTCCTCCAGCAGGGACTGTTCGACCAAGCCATCGCCGACTTTGACGCGGCCTTGCGGCTCAACGACAAGTGCGCCGAAGCGTACTATTGCCGCGGTCTGGCCTTTCGAAACGGCGGCAACCTCGAGCGGGCTATTGGCGAATTTACGTTGGCAATGGAGGCCGACTCTGAGTACTCTGTGGCCTATTACGCCAGGGGCGTAGTCCGGCGGTACATGGGAAGGTTCGAGGAAGCTCTGCTGGACTACAACCAGGCTATCGACATCAACCCCGGTGACGCGGACTACTACTATGCCCGTGGGGTGGCGCAGGCTTCGCTGAAGCATTACGACCAGGCCATCGACGACTTTCAACAGGCCCTTCAACTGGACCCGGAAATGCCAAACGCCCATTACAACCTGGGAATCGCCTTCAGGGACACCGGGCGGCGCGACCTGGCCCAGGAACACTTCTCCCGTGCCATCGAGCTCCGGCCCAACGACGCGGACTACTACTACGCCAGGGGTAACCTCTTTCACGACATCCAGGAGTTCAGCCGCGGGGTAGACGATTATACGAAGGCTATTGAAGTGGTCCCGACCTTCGCCAATGCCTTTTACAATCGGGGAATCTGCCTCAGAAACCTGGAACGGCCGGATGAGGCAATCGCCGACTTCGACCGGGCCATGAGGCTTGGTCCTCCTTTTGCCACCCTGTACTTAAACAGGGCGACGGCGCTGGCGGATAAAGCAGACCATGAGGCGGCGCTGGTGGACTTCGACCTGGCCTTGGGTCTGGACCCCGGGTTGGCGGCGGCGCACGTTAGAAAGGGGAACTCTCTGATGATCCTGGGCCGGCTCGACGAGGCAAGAGAGAACTTCGTGAGAGCGATTGAACTAAGGTCCAACTATACCGAGGCTGAACACGCTTTGGCCGAGGTGCTCCAGATGTTGGGAGACAAGGAAAACGACTTAGGGGAGGACTCCGGTGCCAGACAGCTTTAGCGACCAACTGCGGGCCGAAGTGGAGCCAATTTGGCAGCAGATTTTCGAGCAGCCTTTTCTTCGGGAGATTAAGGACGGCACTCTTCCGCTGGAGAAATTCCAGTATTATCTGGGACAGGACTACCTTTACCTGGAGGGATTCGCCCGGACTGTGGCCCTTACTCTGGCCAAAGCCCCGACGGCCGATCTCCTGGAGGAGTTGGCGCTGCGTGTGATGACCCCGATTGAGCGCCCATTGCACCAGAAACTGGTGTCCGAGGCCGGGCTCACCATGGACGAGGTCCGGCAGGTCAAGCGGTCTCCCACCAACCATGCGTATGTCAACCACATGCTGACCACGGCATCTGTGCACGGGCTAGGTCCCGCCGCCGCCGCCCTGCTCCCCTGTCCATGGACATATCACGAGCTGAAAGACGGCGTGGGTCAGTCGGAGCATCCGCTGTATGGTCAATGGACGTCCTTCTACGTGGCAGGGCTCCTTCAGAACAGTGTAGATGCCTGGCGCAGCTTCGTGGACCGGGAGGCTGAGAAGGCCAGCCAGCGTGAATTGGACGCCATGCGTGAGGCGTTTATCATCAGCACCAGGTACGAGTATATGTTTTGGGATATGGCTTACCGTATGGAAGAGTGGCCAGTGTAGTGGCATGTTCTGCCTCGGACTACTAGTAGTTCAGCTATTTTGAATTGCTGGGTAAAGGGATTTCAGCTTGATGCGCGCGTCATCGGTGGTGAAGCGCCAGTCCACTCGCACCATGTCCCGGTTGCGCTGGTCCTGCCAGGCGTCAACCTCCCGGCGCAGCGTCTCTTGATCAGGAATCCGGCGGTCCAGGCACTGCCGGGCCAGCACCCCGATTTCAATCTCAGCCATAGCCTGCCCCGTACTTGATACGGGGTTCAGCCAACTGCCATGCTTGGGGGTGTAGTGAATCTCCAGACGTTCGGCGATGCGCCGCGCTTCCATAGGCTCGAACGCCTCGTATAATGAGGCCGGATGATGGGTGTTCAGAGCCTGCCCCGTACTCGATACGGGGTTGTCCATCACCAGCACAATGCGGTCCTTGTCCGGGTAGTCCTCGTCCACCAACTTCTTCACTTGGCGCGCCCAGTCCACTTTCGTCCGCCGGTCCGTCACTCCGGCCCGCCGCCACCCTTCCAACGGCGCGAACAGCATGAACAGGTTGCTCACACCGTTGCGCTCGTATTCATAATCATAGGCCGCGGCCGCGGCCGCCCCGGGCCGAGCCGCCCGCGGCGCCCGCGTCTCCTTCACCCCCGGTCGTGGCCGAGGGCAGGCTCTGCTGTTTGCTGGTTTCGTCCAGGCACACCAGGACTTCATTGTCTTCATAGGGACGGTGATAGACTTCCAGCACGTCTTCCATGGCGCACACAAAGTCCGAACTGCCTTCCGGCGGGATGCACCAACACTCTTTCAGCCAAGGCTTGAGTTCGTTTTTTTCAGCGTCTTGCGCACCGTCTCGGGGTGGATGCTCTCCACTATCTCGCACTCCACCAGCCGGTCCGCCAATAATCTCAGCGTCCAACGGGCCCGGCCTTCCGGCGGTTCCCCGCAGGCCAGCGCAATCAAGTGGGCTTCCGCAGCGCCATCCAGTTTCTTGGGCCGGCGGCGTTGTTGCTCCTTACGCCCCAAGGCCGCTTCGATCCCTTCCTCTACGCAACGGCGGCGCACCCTTTCCACTGTGGCGCTGGCGATCTGGAGGGACCGGGCAACCTCTTCGTCCGTCAGGCCTCCGTCTTTCCGCACTTCATCGCTCAGCAACAGAGCCTGCCCCCGTGAAAACGGGGGATGCGCGCATGGGTCTGCTTGTACGCTGCTGCCCGTCCCTTGGAAGCCCTTGTTCCCGGCGGAAATACCAGGGCCTTCAGTTCCTGTTGCTCTTCCGTGGTCAGTTCGATACGGTACTTCTTAGCCGGCACGACCCCTCTCCTTGGATGCAGTTCGCCAATGCCGGCAGAATACACCAGTTGTACCTCAATTCAATGACGTTCAACTACTAGCCGCAACACGCCAATGGTTTGTATGAACGAAAGGGCGTCCCGGCTGTTTGGGACGCCCTCTAGGATTGTCGCTGTGTGACGTTTGGGGACTACGGCGCCATTCTTCCCGGACCCCAACCGTGGGGTATGTTGATCAGGTTGGGCTCCAAGTCGCGGACAGAGGTCTGGCCGCAGTAGGCCAAACAACGGTCCACCTCTTCCCGCATTAGCTCCAGCACACCGTGGACGCCGTCCGCGCCGTCCACGGCCAGTCCCCAGAACAGAGGCCGGCCAATGGCCACGGCCCGAGCGCCGAGCGCCAGCGCCTTAATAACGTCGCTTCCTCTCCGCACACCGGAGTCCACGTAGACTTCCACCCGGCCCTTGGACGCCTCCACAATCTCGGGAACCATCTCTATCGCGCCCATAGTCATGTCCATCTGGCGTCCGCCATGGGTCGACACAAGGATTCCCTCGACGCCGCTTTCTGCCGCGATATGGGCGTCTTCGGCGGTGCGGACTCCTTTTAAGACAAGAGGCAGGGAAGTAAGCCCACGCAGCCACTCAAGCTCCTTCCAAGTCAGGGGCGGGGTCCTGGACACATCGAAACCGGGAGTTTCGTCGGTGCCGCTAATTTCGCTTTCGGGGCGGCTCTCGGCGCGGAAGTTACCAAGCTCCGCAACTCTCTGGAACCTGTTCCGCTGGTCGCGCTCTTTGGGGCTCGGCGCCGGGGTGTCCACGGTCAACGCGATGGCTTTGAATCCGGCTTCCTCGGCCCGGTGGACCAGCATCTCGGTCAGTTCGTAGCCGCGGTGGTAAAGCTGGAACCACAGCGGTCCGGATGCTGCTTCCGATACCTCTTCCAGGCTGTAATTGGAAGAGGTGCTGAGCATCATCAGGGTATTGGACATGCCCGCGCCCCTGGCCGTGGCCAATTCACCCTCGGGATGGGCCAGCATGTGGCTGCCCGCCGGAGCGATCATCACCGGCATACTGATCTCCTCGCCCAGTACGGTGGTGGTCAAATCGCGCTCCGTGATGTCCCGGAGGAAGCGTGGGCGCAGAGTGAGGTCTTCGAATGCCGAACGGTTGCGGCGGGTTGTGAACTCGTCCATCGCTCCAGCATCGATGAACGTCCAGTTGTTGTGTGGAAGTACCTGTTTGGCTCTCGCCTCGTAATCGTAAAGATTGATGGGGTCCAGGCGCATGGTGGCCTCCTTTACTTGACCCCGGTGGCGGGTTTCCTTCCGTCCGAAAACTCGCCCAGGGCAAAACTCCCATTACTCTACGCCCTCACCGATTTCCGGGCAAGTGTTGGAGTTTTCGCCTGATGTCTTTCGGTGGCACCGCAGGGATGGCAGATTGTTGTATGATGGTCGGGAGAAACAATGACCACAATCAATACTATAGAAGACCTCATCAGACTTCTAGATGAGAATCCCCATTGGGTAGAAGCACTCCGAGTGCGAATGCTGAGCCGGGAGCTCATCGAGTTGCCGGCGAAGTTCGCCCAATTCGTTGAGCAAACCGATCAGCACTTTCAGCGTATTGACCAGCGTTTTGAACGAATCGACCGGCGCTTTGACGGGATCGACCAACGCCTTGACAGGATGGACCAGCGCTTTGACGGGATCGATCAGCGCCTCGACAGGATGGACCAGCGCTTTGAGGGGATAGAAACGGAGATTCGGTCCATCAATGACCATTTGGGCACTCTGAAGGGGGGACACGCTCAGAACCTGGCACGCAGGCGGGCTTTCAGGATAGCCGCCAACTTGGGGTCCAGTCTGGTCAGGGTCCTGGGTCCGGAAGAAACCGACTCGCTGGTCCGGGGCAAGGACACGTCTGGTATACCCTCCAACCAGCTCGACAGTTTCCTTGTGGCTGACCTATTGGTGGAGGCGGAGAATGGAAATGGAGAGACCGTCTATATAGCGGTCGAAGCTTCCTACACCGTCGATGACAGGGACACTGACCGGGCAATGCGCAACGCGGGATTCTTGACCAGATTCACCGGACGGCCCGCGTTTGCCGCCGTGGCCGGTATGCGCTTGGATGACCGGGTTCGGACCGTCGTGGAATCCGGGGAAGTGTATTGGTACCAGATGGAAGAGAAAGACATGAGGGTGGAGTGAGGCCCGTCCCCCACCGCTTAACCCCAAAGGCTGACGCACTGCCGTTGGTAGTTCTTACTGGGAAGAGAATTTTCTTACGGGATGCATTCCCCTGACATTCGAGAAACGGCGTCGCTGCGCCCGCCATACGGCACATAATCTGCCCGTCAACAATATGATCACGATCAACAACTTGGAAGACATAGTTAAGCTGCTGGACGATAAACCCCAGTGGCTCCAGCTTTTTCGCGCTCGCCTGTTGGACCGCAAGATCGTTAGATTGCCCCAGACCCTTGGCCGCTTCCCCTCCAGCGGTGACCCGGATGAGTCGTTCAACCCGGTGTTGACTGCTTCAGAAGTAGATGGAACGGACTTCACTTTGATTCGGGAGATGTTTGCGCGACGGAGGGCCTGTTATGAAGCTCTGATAATCGCCAAGAAAATGGGATTCGCCTTCACCAAGGTCCTTAGTGGAGAGGATGTCATAGCGCTGTGCCGTGGCAAGAACACGTCCGGGATCCCCGCCGACGACTTTAGGAGATTTCGTAATGCAATGTTGCATTTGGAAATGACCGACGAGCAAGGTTCTACCTGCTACGTCGCCGTTGAATCAGGGTTCGTAGTGACGAGAGAAGATGCGGCAATGGCTGTCCGCAACGCCGGATACTTGACCGGGTTAACCGGACGGCCCGCATTCGCCGCGGTCGCTGGCGTGTATCGGGACGAGCGGATTCAGGCCAGCCTGGACTCCGGCGCGGTCTTCTGGTACCAATTGCGGCACCATTCCCTTTATCAATAGCCATACCGTAATAATTCACCGAAATTCCGGTTTAGCGTAAACTACACTAGGGGCAGCCATTTGGCTGCCCCTAGTGTAGTTTACGCTAGGTCGGTGTATCCCGGAGTGGCTAGTCCTCTTTCAGGCCGAAGGGGACCACGCCGGGGAGCCACCACTTTTCCCAACTATCGTCTACACGGCCCTGGAAGTACTTTATGTCTTCCGGTGTTAGGTGAGCGAACCGGCCCTGGCGCATCAGGTAGTCCTCGATTGGCTTCCGCTTCCGGATGCCGCGCGCGATGGCCCGGGATGGCCCGTTCAGGATCAACTCGCCGTCGATGATTTCGTACTGGACCCACAGGCCGGTCTCGATGGCCAGCATCCCCAGTTCGTGGGAGAACTTTGGGTCGTAGTCCCAGCCCTTGGGGCAGGGGTCGATGCTGTGGATGAAGGTAGGCCCACCGATGGTCAGGGCCCGGCGGATCTTGTTGTTGAAGTCCAAACCGTAGGAGCCGCAAGCCGTCGCCACGTACCGGCAGTCAGGGTGGCCGGTGGCCAACATGGGAGCCATGTTCTTCTTCCACCGCTTGTTCATGATGCGGTGCTCTTTGCCCGGAGGGCTAAAGGTGGAGTTGGCGCCCCACGGGGAAGCACCCGACACCTGGATGTCGGTATTGGCATAGGACTCGTTGTCGTAGCAAAGGATCAGCAGATTGTACTCGTTGTGCTGAAGTGCCGCGGAGATGGCGGACAGGCCCATGTCCATTCCACCGCCGTCGCCGCAGAAGGCGATGACGTTGATGGGTTCCTCTTTCATCTTGCCCTTGCGCATCATGGAGGACAGGCCGGCGGCGGTGCCTGTGGCGGCGGAGCCGGACGAACCGAGCTGAGTGTGCATCCACGGCACGACCCAAGGGGTGCTGTAATACGTGGTATTGGCCACGTACATGCAGCCGGTGCTGCCCAGCACGATGGTCCGAGGGCCGGCAGCCTTGATCATCAGCCGCATCACGAGAGCTGACTCACAGCCCTGGCAGGTGCGGTGGCCGGAGGTGAACCCCTCCGTAAGCGGAATATTCTTGACCCCTCGAATCTGGGGAAGGTCTTGAACGGTAGTCATATTCTCTACTCCCTCACACCTATCCAGGTGGTTTCCTGGGCTATCCTGCCAGTATCAACGGCCTCCTGCGTGATGTCAACCATCTCGTTTACGTCGTTGACGTGTATCTCTCTACCGCCGAGACCGGCGATGAAATTGAGCATCTGGGGCCGGTTCTCCAAGGGATACAACGCCGACCGAAGGTCATTAAACAGCACTCCCGCGTAGGAGGGAGAACCGAAGGAATAGTCGCGGTCGATGACGCAGACGGCCTTGCACCTGGACAGCGCCTCTCTGATCTCCTCGGTGGCGAAGGGACGGAAGAACTTCACGCGTAGGAAGCCGATCTTCCTGCCTTGTTCCCGGAGCCGGCGAATTGCGACCCGGACCGGCAGGGCCAGGGTGCCCATGCCTACGATGACGATCTCTGCGTCTTCGGTCTCGTACTCTTCTATGAATGGGCTGGGATCGCCGCGATGGAAGATTCCCTTGAATTCCTCGTAGGCTTCCTTGATGACATCCACAGACCGGCGCATGGCCTCGTCGGCCTGGCGCCGGATTTCCATCAGCCAGTCCTCGTTCACCTGGGGCGCCACGGTGATGGGGTTGTCCGGGTGCAGTTGCAACCTTCCCCGGTCGTACGGGGGCAAATACTGTTGTACCTCTTGAATCGCCGGGACGTTCACGATGGCCTGGGAGTGGGTCAGGAATGAGCCATCGCAGCTAAGGGCCATGGGGAGGAAGACCCGCGGGTCTTCGGCAACCCGGTAGGCCAGGAGCGCACTGTCCAGAGCCTCCTGAGCCGTGGCCACCCAGTACAGCATCCAGCCGAGGTCTCGGACCGCCATCGCGTCGTTGTGCTCCACTCCGAAAGCCCCGGGGTCGTCCAGAGCGCGGTTGCCCACCATGGCCACTACCGGCATCCGAAGTCCGGCTGTGACCGTGATGGCCTCAAAGGCGTAGAACCAACCGACCCCGCTGGAGCCGCAAAAGGTCCTCGCTCCGACGGCCGAAGCATGCTTGACAATCTCGAACTGGGAGTGTTCGCTTTCGGCTACGATGAAATCGCAGTCGAACACGCCGTCGGCCTTCAGCCTGGCCACGTATTGCATTACCGTGTCGTATGGGCGGATCGGGTAGGCGGTGATGACGTCGACGTCGGCCAACGCGCAGGCGATGGCGATGGCCTCGCTACCGCTGATCAGCTCCTCCGTTTCCGATTGAAAAAGCGCGGTTTGTTCGGTCGTAGTCATTAGTTGTCCCCCGTGGCGGCGATCTCTTCAGCGTAACCACCGACGTGATGGAAGCCGTGAGTCCTGGTTTCCTGTTTTTGCACCTCGATCAGGTTGGTCATCCACTGCTTATAGCCATCGGCGTCGGCCTGCCACGCCTCGTACTGGCTGTTGTTATCGTTGAAGTTAGCCTCGTTGACCATTGTCACGCAGTCGGGCACTGGGCAGACCGCTTCGCACACGCCACAGCCACAGCAGGAATCCATGTCGGCGTCGTAGAGTCCGTCTGGCGTTACATCGAAGCAGGTGTCCGGGCACTGGAGCCAACAGAGGGTGCACTTGATGCACGTTTCAAAGTTGATCACCGGCCGCATCGAACGTGTGCTGTATTTCTTGAAAACAGCGTTTCGGACGGGCTGGAAGCCTTCCTCTCCGCCGCGGAAGCCGGTGCCGGGGTCGATGGCTTTGATGACCAGCCCCTCTTCCATCTCCTTCCAACCCGGAAGCTCGAACTTGAAGGGTGTCTCCGAGTTTCCTTCGCCAGGCTCAACTGGCCGGACAGAGGCCAACTCGTATGCCCGCCGGGCGGAGGCGACCTTGGTCTCGCTACCGAATTGGTCCCTGATGGCGTCCAGCATAGAGTCCAGGCTGACCAACTGAGGACAGACGCTACAAAGGTTGCCTAGAATTCTTACGTCGGTGTGGTCGTCCTTGTACACCCAGAGACCGGAGAAGCTGACAGTGCTCTTGACGATGGAGAGATCGTAGGCGGAGTCTTTCTGGTGCATATCCTGGATCAAGTCATCGGATTCCTGGCGTGAGGTGACGATCAGCGTCCCGCCGGGCCTGGTCAACTCGTTGATCGGCTGAAGCCCGTACCATGCCCATGACTCGATGCCCTTGCACATGGTGTCGTCCACGTTGATGGTTACGTCGACCTCCGATGCCTCGTACCTTGCCAGGTTTTCCTCGAGTTCTAAGGCATCGTCGGCAACCACCGCGAACTGCTTTGCCGGGATGCCATTGCGCTCCGGAGAGTCGCCGTAGCGTCCGAAGGCTGTGCCGATCTTGCCCTCTTTCCTGGCGGCGAACACTATGGAGCGGACGATGTTCCGGGCAAGAGTCTTCTGGAAAATGCCCCGGTACACCACCTCCACACCTACTGTGGCCATACTGGTACCTCCTAATATTATTGTCGTTTGATCTGCGGCTTGAAGTCCGGGCCGCCGCGGCCTTTACCCGCCGGCCGTTTCCAGGGGTCCCATGCCGGTTAGCGCACTATCGGCGGGCGCGGCTTGGCCGGAAGTTGGCCCCTCTTGACTCGCGGGTAGGTAGGTTACGTTTGCTGGTTCGACCACCGTCAGGTGATGTTCCATGGCCCTACGGGCCCCGTCTCCGTCGCCAGACTGGACCATGTGAAGGATTCGACGGTGTGACTCCAGAGAGCGCGTGGCCCTGCCGGGCGCTTGCATCGACTGGTCCCTGGACTGGCGGAGGATGTCCTCGACGGCGCTGACCACCTTGACAAGAGCGGAGTTATGGGTTGCCGATGCCAGCGCAAAATGGAATGCTGTGTCGGCGTCGACTCCGCTGCCTCCCTCGGTGATCTGACGCTCCTGGTCCGCAAGGATATCCTTCAGGCCTTTGACTTCCTGAGCGCTGGCGCGCTGAGCGGCCACCGCGGCGATTTGGGGCTCCAGCAGGTGGCGCATCTCGAATATGTCCTTCAGGGTCTCGGCGCCGCCGCTGAGGGTAGAGGCGATGAGGGAGACGAGCGATTCGAGGTTGTCGGTTTCGATAAAAGTCCCGGACCCCCGCTTGCTGATCACCAACCCCTGCAATTCCAATGACCGGATGGCTTCCCGCACGGAACTGCGGCTGACCTGAAGCTGCTCGGCCAGCAGACGTTCGGAAGGAAGGCGTTCGCCCGGCTTCAACACGCCCCCCCGGATCAGGGAACGGAAGCGCTCGACCAGCACGTCGTGGACGCGTTTGGCCTGGGCAGGGGGTGTTGCGGGTGTGGATTCAGGCAAGTGGTCAGACCAATTTAAGGTTGCCCACATTATACACACCGGTCAAACCTTGTCAAGAACTCCCTCGTAGCGCCTCGTAGCGGGCCGCCAGCAGGTGTTCTATTCCCTGTTTGACAACCTGACCGGTGGTTCCCATCATATAATCGGCAACTACAATTAACCTCTCCAATCGCCTGGCGGGATGTCGCAGTGCTCTTGTCCAAACCGGTCCGCGTCGTTGTGGCCGCCCTCTTCGCGGCGTCCGCTCTCTTGGGTCTTATCGGCCCTCATTTCGCTCAAGCCCAGGAACCCCACGTATTGGTTATGGACGTCGACGGCGTGATCAACTCCGTCAAGGAGCGTTTCATCTCCCGCGCCCTAGAGCAGGCCGATAACGGGGGGGCCGCTTTGTTGGTGATCCGCCTAGATACGCCGGGTGGGCTTCTGGAGTCGACTCGCAACATCGTTGAAATGCTACTGGAAGCGCCCGTGCCCGTGGCGGTCTACGTGTCGCCATCCGGGGCCCAGGCCGGTTCCGCCGGCACCTTTATTACCGCGGCCGCTCACTTCGCGGTTATGGCTCCCGGGACCAACATAGGAGCGGCTACTCCCGTGACATCCACCGGTGAGGATATCCCCGAGACCTTGGCCAGCAAAGTTAAAAATGACGCCGCAGCATTGATTCGCAGCATTGCCCAGGAGCGGGGCAGGAACGAGAAGATGCTGGAGCAGACGGTCCTGACTGCCGCCTCTTATAGCGCCAATGAAGCCGCGGAGTCGAGGGTGGTGGACCTTATCGCCGCCGATTTGGACGAACTGCTGTCCAGCCTGGAAGGCAGAGCGGTCGAGACCTCCTCTGGAGAGACGACGTTGCATCTGGAAGGGCTCGATACCCGGGAGTTCAGCCAGAACGCATTAGAACGCTTTCTGGAGATCATCTCCGACCCCAACATATCATTCATCCTGCTAACAATCGGTGGACTCGGGGTGATAATCGAACTCTTCAGCCCCGGCCTAGTCGTTCCAGGAGTGGTGGGGGCGATCTGCTTGTTGCTGGCTTTTCTTGCGCTGGGCAACTTGCCGGTTAATTGGGTTGCAGTTGCCTTCATTCTGCTTGCGATCGTGCTCGTATTCCTTGAGATGCAAGTGGCAGGGACCGGCGTGCTGGGAATAGGGGCGGTCATCAGCTTCGCGCTTGGGGGCTTCTTATTGTTCAACCAATTCGGAGACGTTTCACCAACCCTTCCGGACGTGTCGGTGAACTACTGGCTGCTGGGCGGCATGGCGGTGACGTTCGCGTTCGCAGTCATTTACTTGGGCCGTGTGATCGTGGAGTCCCGGCGCGATGCGCCCCAACCCACCAGAAATTTTTTGCTGGGAGAGGTAGGGACAGTCCTCAGCCCCCTGGAACCCAGGGGGCTCGTCCGTTTGGCTGGGGAAAACTGGACAGCCGTAAGTGAGGATGGTAGCGTTATCCATAAGGACGAACCTGTAGTAATCATCGACGTCAATGGCGTAGTCCTGACCGTTATCCGTATGAACACTACAGAAAACTGAAATCGATTGGGCACTGGGAGGCAACAATGTCATCGGGGATCGTCATAGTCAAACAGTACGAGCGAATGGTTGTCCTGAAGTTTGGCCGATTCAGCGCAGTGGCGCAACCAGGGTTCCGTTTCTTGGTGCCGTTGGTCTTCTCTGGACAGATTGTGGACGTACGTGAGCAGGTGGACCGGGTTCCGACCCAGAAGTACATCACCAGGGACAACGTGGTGGTGGACCTGGACTTTGTCCTATATTACCGAGTCGTTGAGACCCAGGCAGACAGGGCCGTGTTGCAGGTGGCGGACCATAGCGCTGCGGTGCGGAACCTGGCGGTCGCCGAGCTAAGGTCCATTATAGGGAACATCACTCTAGCCGACGCGCTGTCGGAGAGGGAGCGGATCCAGAACCAGCTCCAGGTCGCGTTGGATGAAAATACGGGCCGTTGGGGGGTCAAAGTACAGGGAGTCGCCGTAAACGAGATCGACCCTCCGCCCGGCGTTAAACAGGCGATGGAACGTGAGAAGTCCGCGGCTGCCATCAAGACTGCGGATATCACGGAATCGGAAGGCCAAAGGCAGGCGGCGATCAACCGGGCCGAGGGCGAGAAACAGGCGGAAATCCTGAGAGCCGAGGGTGAGCGCGAGGCGGAGATCCTCCAGGCACAAGGAGATCAGCAGGCGCAGATATTAAGGGCGCAGGGCTTCAGCGACGCGTTGTCACGGATATTCGAGGTGGCCAATACCGTCGACTCCAAGACGATGAGCCTGCAGTACTTCGAGACCCTTAAGTCGCTGGGCGCCAGCCCATCCACCAAGTGGATTTTCCCCATGGAATTCACCTCGATGCTGTCCCCCTTGCTGCGGATGGGCAACGGAGGCCAGGACCAATCCGGGGGGGGCGCCAACTCCGGTTAGAGACTGACCGGGAGAATCTGCGGTACCGGGCCGCCCGGCGGAGGGCGGCCACCACTGTGCCCGGGTTTACCGGGGTAAGCGGGGCAACACCACCCAGCCTTCCTCCTCGGTCCCCAACGAGTCTGTCTCTTCCTGATGGTGGAGCAGAGCTGTGTAGGCGTTGAGAATCGCGTCGCAGCGGTTCATGTCCAGGCTATTCATGTGAGGGTGCAGACCATCTACCAGGGGACTCAGATTGTCCTTCATAAACCGCAGGCTGCCCGGACTTTTCTTGGGCGGTATCCGGTCTCCGAATAGAATTACCTTGGAGGCATAGGGATACACTTCAATGACCTTGTGCCCCCTGCTTCTTAGTTGGTTGGCGACTCTGATCCCGCGATAGATCAAGGACCTGATAATAGACCGTTTGTTGGTAAAGAAGCAGCTTATCTTCATCCGCGCCAACTCCGCTTCCGCCTGTCGGCCCTTGGATTGAGGGACCTCGGTCTCGCAGGGGCAAGTGGTTTCCAGGCAACAAAGCCCCCGTGGCAGGCTAAGGGGGGAGCCTATGGCGATGAGACTTGGCTGGTCCTCCACTCCGATCCCCGTTATCTCTTCGTCATGGCTGATAGAGGCCAGGGAGCATAAGCGCCCGTCGCGGTCTAGTACGGCGAGTGAACTGGGCAGATTTGGTGAGGCTCTAAGATCTACCCCAAAGATCATATCGGCTCTCCATGCAATACTTGGAATAAGGAAATAAGCCCTGGTCCGGGGGCCAGGCCTTGGTTAGTTCTCCGACGCGGGCTCAGGGTTAATTCCATTGGACCGGCCCTTTGGATGAAGCGAGAAACTCCAGTGCGGACGAGTATGGTTCCGCCTCTCTGTTTGCCACTTGCTCCAGCGAAGCGATCAATTCTGGGTCTGATTCGAGCCGTGTTTTGAGGCGCCGGTTCAATTCTTCATGTATAGTCTCGACGAACTCGGTCTTTCGCCGCTCGGTCCGCCGCTGGTCCAGTTCTCCCGAGCCCCCTAGGTATTCCCGGTGTTCTTGGACCTTGCTCCACAGTTCAGGAATTCCGTCACCGGAATGGGCCTGGGTAAGAACCACCGGGGGGAGCCAGGTTGGATGGGTGGGCCCAATCCGGAGCATGGACGTGATGGCGGCGGCCATCTGGTTAGCGCCTTCACGGTCTGCCTTGTTGACCACATAGATGTCGGCGATTTCCATGATCCCGGCCTTGAGGGCTTGGACTGCGTCACCCGACTCCGGGTTGGTAGCCACCAGGACCGAATCTGCGACCCCCATTATCCCCAACTCCGTTTGTCCGACACCCACGGTTTCGACCAACACTACGTCGGTACTGGCGGCGTCCAACAACCTGACCATGCCCTTCACGATTCGGGGTAAGCCCCCTGATTGGCCTCTGGTGGCCACGCTGCGAATGAAAACTCCCGAGTCAAGATAGTGCCGTTGCATCCTTATCCGGTCGCCGAGCAACGCGCCGCCTGAATATGGACTGGTGGGATCCACCCCAAGGACTCCCACCGTCTTGCCTTCTTCCCTCAGGACTCCGATTAGTTGGTCGACTATAGTGCTCTTCCCAGCGCCCGGTGGTCCCGTGATCCCGATGGTGTAGGCAGTCCCGGTGTAGCGGTCAACCTCTTCAAGAAGCCCGGAGGCTGAAGGGTCTCCACTTTCAAGCCAAGAGAGCACCCTGGAGAGCACTCGCCGGTCTCCGGCCAAAAGCCGCCTGGCTAGTTCGGTCATTCTTCGGGGCCTTTGTTCCGGCTGGATGGATGTTCCCCGTCCAAGCTTGGCTTGAAGACGAATTTAGCATCCGCCGCAGGCGTAGTCAAGGCCGAATTCCGGACGTGTACAGGACGTGGACAGATTGTATAACACGTGGATAACCCATCCTTATGTGTAGTTTTCGTAACCCCAGGCTATGAGAGGAGTATCTATCTTCGTTGATTATCTGTTAATGAAAGGCCGCGGCTCGTAACGCGGCATCTATAATCAATTCGCAAAAACGACTAAAAATCATGAACAGGCATCTTAAACGCAGGACGCATCAATAGACACAGACCGAATGCGGTGCAAACGGCGCCCGGAGTTCCGAAGCAGGCGCCGGTGGGATCAGTGATGGAAGAAGGAACTACCGACACCCTCGCCGCCGGCGGTGATTAGCAGGTCCGGCCGGTTGCCCCAGCGCCGCAGAAACCTGCCAAAGTTCTTGCGGCTGAGCTCGTCCCGCTGCCCCTCGTCCAACTCCGTCCAGAGGCGGTGTTCGTGGCGCACCAGTGGGAGAGTAGCATCGGCCACCACCCGGTAACCCTTGTCCTTGAACTGGAAGCAATAATCGATGTCGAGGTTCCTGTAGAAACGGAAACACTCCCGCATCAATCCCACGTCAATAACCCGGTCCCGGCGGAATGTCATGCAATAGGCCTGCATGGCGTCAGCGTCCCCCTGGTCCACTTCTTCGTGGAAGTGACGGAGATCGTCGGTGGTGAGACCGAACGGGCCGAAGATTCCGACGGTATCGTCCGCCAGCTTTTCGGAGATCGTGTCGAGTATTTCTCCGACTACCTCGGCTGAGCCGTCAAGAATTATCACATTTTTGCCCAGGCTTTGCTTTATGGCGATGTTTTTCCCGGCGGCATCCCCCACGTTGTGGTCACAATGAATCACGCGGACGGAGCCGCGGCCCAGCCTGGAACTCCTCCAACCACTCGCCCGTGCCGTCCGTGGAACCATTGTCGACGACTATGATCTCGCTGGAGTATTTGCCGGGGTACCTGAGCATGCTGGTCACGCACCTCTGCACGTCCCACGGATGGCTGTAGGCGTTGAGGATGTAGGTGAAGTCGTACTGGTCAGGACGGTCCAAGAAAGACTCGACCTCTCTGGAGGACGACACGGACGCCCAGATTTCCCGCTGCCTCTCAAGAGGCGTCTTGGGTCGAATTCGTGAAGCCACGGCGGTATCTTCAACCAAAAAGCCCTGGGATACCACGTTCTCACGCAGGGCATCGGCATTTTGAAAGTCCGATTGCTGCCTGAGGTTGGTCCTCTCGCCCACAGTTGTGCCGACAAGCTCGGGGACCTCGTAGGCCGCCGGGACCTTATCCAGGTCCAGTCCGAATATCTTATCGAACTCCAACAGCAACCCTAGCTTGTCTACGGCGGGCAACTCCGACCGGGACATATCCCATGTCAGGGCCAGCGCTCCTGGAAGGTCCAGGTCATTTTCGACCAATTCCCAGAACTTCCGGCGCCACGCTTCCGCCTCTTCCGGAGGTCCGGCCTGTCCCGCCTGGTTCCTCCACACCCATACCCGGTTGCGCAGGTTGGTCAGGGCCTTTTCCGCGGCCCGGAGAGAATTGAAGGTAAAGTTCATCCGGTGCCGGTACCTGACGGTCATACAGAGGTACCGGAAAGAAAGGGGATCGAAGCCGCGCGAAATAAGCTCTTCGATCAGGAAGACGTTGCCGGATGACTTGGCCATTTTGGCCCCGTCGGCCAGCAAGTGTTGAGCGTGGACCCAGTAGCGGACATGCGGGTGGCCGAAAGCAGCTTCGCTCTGGGCGATTTCGTCTTCGTGGTGGGGGAATATGTTGTCAACGCCGCCTGTGTGGATGTCGAACTCTTCGCCCAGGTATTTGTGGGCCATGGCAGAGCATTCGATGTGCCAGCCGGGAAAGCCGTCTCCCCATGGACTGCCCCACTTGTAGTCCCGGCCCGGCTCAGCGGCCTTCCAAAGGGTGAAGTCCCTGGGGTCCTTTTTCAAGGGGTCAGCTTCGGCCCGTACCCCTTCCAACAGGTCCGCGCCGGTGTTTCGTGAGAGCTTGCCGTATTCGGCGAAGCGGGCGACGTCGAAGTAGATGTTGCCGCCATTCTCGTAGGCAAATTCATTGCCCATCAGGGTCTCAACCATAGAGACCATTTCAGGGATATGTGCGGTTGCCCACGGGTACACTTGGGCGGGAAGAATGTTCAGGCGGGCTTCGTCGCGGTGGAACAGGCCAGCGTAATGCTGCGTTATGTCCTCCACCGTCCGGCCCTCTGAGAGAGCGGCCAGAATGACCTTGTCGCCGCCAGCCTCCACCAGTTCTTGCCGCATGTGGCCAACGTCGGTAATGTTCTTGATCTGGTATACATCGCAGCCGTTGGCCTGGATGACCCGGCGAATCCAGTCGGCCATCATGTAGGTGCGCAAGTTGCCGATGTGGGCGTCGCGGTAAACCGTCGGACCGCAGGTATACATGGTGACCGAACCGGGCTTGATGGGCTTAATCTCTTCGGTCTGTTTGGTCAATGTGTTGTAAATGCACAGCAAAATGAGGCCCCCTTCCGCCGTGGGTTTGACCGGAAGTTTAGCACGTTCCAGGGCTGTTTTGCATTATGGGGCGCCCATCGCAGCGAACCGTTCCGGGGCAAAGCCACCGACGGGAAGACTGGTTTCACCCTGGCATATCAATTCCGACACCGCCTTCCCCATCCCGGGGCTTAGAAGGACTCCCTTCTTGCCCGCTCCCGTCGCCAAGTACACGTTGTCCCACCCCGCGGGCTTCCCGATTATCGGCAGCCAATCGGGGGTCACCGGGCGCAGGCACGCCGTGTGCAGGGCGACCCGGGCATCTGCCAAGTCTGGCAGCAACCTGACCGCCCCGTCACGGAGAGACTTTTCCGCTGAGTTGGTCAGTGTCTTATCAAATCCCTTCCATTCTTCGGTTGCGCCGCACCAGACCAACCCGTCAGGTTTGGAGTAGATGGAGCCGCCCCCGCCGGATATGTCATGTGAGATGGGAGGTCCGGGCAATTCCATGCGCAGGATCTCGCCCTTCAGTGGGTCCACGGGGATGTACGTATTAAGCCAAGGCTCGGCCAGGCGTGACCAAGGGCCCATGGCCAAGACTACTTGACCGCAGGATATCGTGCCATCCGCCAATTTGACTCCCGTGACGCGGCCGCCCGCCGTCTCCAGCCCGTAAATCTCTCCAGGCCGGACGGATGCGCCTCGTTTCTTCGCCGCCTCTACCAGGGCCTGGGTGTATTTGTAGCTATCAAGAGCCGCGTTACCCCTAGTGTAGAGCGCCCCCACCGCTTTCGTGGTTACGCGGGGTTCCAATGCGGCAAGTTCCCCTGGTTCCAGCCAATGGGCTTCGAAACCGTCGACGCCACTAAATATGTCCAGGGTCTCTTGTAGTTCAGGTAGGCCGGACTCTTCCAAGGCAAGCCGGATGGAGGACATGACGCGCCCGTCGTACTCGATTCCGGTCTCCTCGGGAAGTTCTTCCCACAGTCCCATGTGCAGGCAGTACGATTCCCAAGCCAACGCGCCCAGCCTGCCCGGTATCTCCGCGCCCTGCAGGGGGTCAGACCGCCGGCTGAGAACCCCGATGCCTGACTGGCGATAGCCTCACGTTCGATGATAGTCGCGTTTACCCCTGCCCTGGACAGGTAATAGGCGACGGCGCTGCCCGCCGCGCCTCCACCGACTATCACTACATCAACGGTTTCTATCATTGGGACACCCCCCCGTACTTGGACTTAGATTAAGACTTAGGGTAGCTCGGATCGGATCGGATCGAGAAAGAGGAATAGCGGGAATTACCGCATGGCCTTTTATATTATTACCCAGAACCAGTCATCCCGTCGCCCCAGCGAAGGCTGGGACCCAGAAATGTCGATGTGACAGAACGTGCCCCAAGGGGGGTATTCCCGGATTCCGGCACCCGTATCCGGTACGGGGCAGGCTTTTCGCGGGAAATACCCATGGCCTTGCGAGGGCCACACATGAGGATGAAAATCGCCTATTTTCATAGTAATTGCGGTTGGGCGCCGGAATGACGGGTGGGTGAGACCGGCGCAAACGCCCGGTCGACCGAGACAACTGAAAGACCTTGCCGATTGTAGAACACGTTTGGCTTCCGGGCCAGGGCAGTTGGACATGGGTCGGGCGGCGGGGTCTCACGGTTCAGAAGGGGACGGGCTGGAACGAGCGGGGGACCAGGCCGCGCTCCGCGGCTTTAGGGAGCAGGCTCCGCAGGACATCGTTGGCCTGGGGGAGGACCCGGGCCTCGAGGCAACGCTTCAAGTAGTCGTGGAGAACCAAGAGGCGCCGCGGGCGGAAGCCGCGGGCGGTCATCCGCTTGAACAATACCTGGGTCCACTCCAGGAGGGACAAATGGGGACCGGGCTTGGAACCGGTTACGGCGTTGGTCATGTCATCGCAAAAGTCCAGGGCCAAGGGCCGGAGGCGGTAGACCTCGAGTTCGGCGGCATATTTTCGGCAGAGGGCGTCCACCTGAGTCCTGAGTTGGGAAAAAGTCATTGCTTTACCTCTTCAAGCTGGGAAATGCCGGTATCGCGGGCGGCCTGGGCAATGGAAGGCGAGAGTGCGACGGCGGGCAATTGGGCCTGCCGGCAGGGAGTGGGACGGAGAATTTCGATTTCCCGGTCATTTCCGGACAAATCCGGCGCTTCCGGACCGGCGGGCCGGCCGGGAGCGGATTCCGGGGAGCGACGGAGAGGCCGGGGGGCGGGTTGCCTTGTTAGCTTTTTTGGACATTCAACATCGCGTTGCCTCAGTGGCTGTCCTGAATGGGCCCGGCCCTTATGGGGAGTTACGGGTCGGACATATATTATAGTACAGAAGTTGTCATTACATGACAAGGGGAGTGCCGGGGGCTGCGTGACATTCCTGCCGGACGCCGGTTATAATTTAAGCAGTATTGAGGGAGTGAGCCATGCCGATCTACGAATACTACTGCGCCGAATGCGGTTCCGAATTTGATCTCATGCGGTCTGTGTCTCAGGCTGACGACCCGGCCCCATGCCAGGGGTGCGGGAATCCAGCCCGGCGGCAACTGACCACTTTTTCCTTCAAGTCCGACACCTTCACCGCGCCGCGGCTCAAGCGCTCGACCCAGCGTCCGCTGAGGTCTCACGATCGCCCAGAGTCCGCCGAGACCCCGGAAGACAGTCCGGCTGCCTGACAGGAGCCGCGTCCCCGGGATATTCCAGACGCCGCGGTTGAGGGAGTTCACCGTCCAACCCCACCGGTTTCTGAGACCGGAGAGCCTGATTTTGTCCTCGGGATCGTAGGACCGGCTATTGCCTGGTGGGCCGTCCTGCCGGGGGATCTTCCCCTCCCCTGGCCTCATTGCAGGCGATGCAGGTGCATAGCGACAGCAGCCAACGGTAGGTGTACAGGCCGGTGTAGTGGGTGTCGCTCCAGAGGAACTGCAGCGCATAGTTTCCCACCGGCATTTGGTCCAACGCTTTCACGTCCCGGGGCACCGATTCGGGGTCAAGGCGCGGCCTCCCGCTCATCTCGTCGACGCAACTGGCGCATGGGCACCGGAGGCGCAGATAGCGGTGTGGATAGGGGCTGCGGTGGCCGTCGTTCCAAAGGACCACGATGGCCTGGTCCCCAAGGGACACTTCAGTAGGTAGGACTGGTTGTTGCATCTCGCCTTTCGTTGTCTCCGGAATTTCGGGTGGTTAGGAATTGGCCTGGGGCGCCTGCACTTCGGAAAGCCTAGCGGGACGCGGCATCTCGTCGGGGTCCGTGGGGATTTCGATGATGCTGGGTCCGCCGGCTTTCAGGGCTTCCATGAACACGTCGCCAATGTCTTCCGGCCTCTCCACGTAGAACCCTGTGCCGCCGAACAGCTCCGCAAACTTGTCGAACCGGGGATTGTTTGTGTCCGCTCCCACATAACGCTCGTTGAATCCGTAACGTTGGTAAGCCTTTTCCGATCCCCAGCAATTATTATTCATAACCACGGAGACCACTTGCAACCCGTATTGAACCGCCGTTGAGAACTCTTGGGCGTTGAACATGAACCCGCCGTCGCCGTTGAAATTCACCACGGGCCGGTTGGGGGCAGCCAGCTTGGCTCCGAGGGAAGCGGGGAAGCTGAAACCCAGCCCTCCCAGGTCCAGGGAAGTCATGAGGCTGCGGGGTTCGTAATAGTTGAGCCGGTCCTGTCCGAAGTTGGGCGCAAGGCCCGCATCCAGGGCCACGATGGCGTCCCTGGGCATCACCTTGCGGAGTTCGGCGTAGACCCTCTGCGGCTTGATAGGCAGGGAGTCGAGGCGTCCCTCGTCGTCCAGGCGTTGCTTCCGCCGGGCAACCCAGTCCGCGATCTCGCCGGTCCACTGTGAGTTGGGCCGCGGCTCGGCTTCCTGCACGTGATCGAGCAGACCTTGCATCACCGCCTTGGCGTCCCCCTCAATTCCCACGGAAACAGGGTAGTTGCGTCCCAACTCCTCAGGGTCGATCTCGATCTGGATGATGTTTGATTCCGGATTTATGAAGCGGTTGTCAAAAAAGGTAGTCGACTGGCCCAACCGGGTCCCCACGGCCAGGATTACGTCGGCCTGGCGGATGGCCTCGGCACCCTCTTCGGCTCCCAGCCTTCCCAGGTGGCCGAGGAAGTGAGGATGGTCGTTTGGCACGGCGTCGGCCCTGCCATAGGACGTTACGATAGCCGCACCCAGGATGTTGGCCAACCGGCCTACCTCGTCACCCGCATTGCTCCACTGGACTCCGCCGCCGGCCAAAATCACGGGCCGTTGAGCGCCAAGCAACAGGTTCGCGGAACGCTGGACCAGGTTGCGGTCTCCTGGATTGCGGGTCTGCCCGGACCGGTAGTGTTCGGGAGGCAGCAGGTCCAACTCCACCTCCGCACCCGGCAGCAGGTCGCGGGGGATGTCCAGCATCACGGGACCCATCTTGCCTGATGTGGCCACGCGGAACGCATGGCGCAGAGCGTCGGGCAGGCGTTCTATCTTGTTAATGGAGAAGGCGGCCTTGGTAATCGGACGGAACAGGGCGACCTGGTCGAATTCCTGGGTCGAGTCCCGGTGCTGGTGATCCCGCGAGGCCGATGGGGCGATCACCAGCACCGGGGAATGGGCCACGTAGGCCGATCCGATCCCGTAGGTCAGGTTGAGCACGCCCGGACCGTTGGTGGCGAGGCACACGCTGGGTGCGCCGGAGATACGGCTGAAACCATCCGCCATAAGAGCCGCGCCCTGTTCGTGGCGGACTCCGATGAAGTGCAGGTCGTCTCGGTCATAAAGCGGGTCAAGGATGTCCAGGAAAGAAGACCCCACAATCCCGAAGATGTGAGAGACACCCTCCTGCCTCAACATCTCGATGACCGCCTCGCCAGCTTTGAATTTTTCTGCCATGGACAACACCTCCAGAGTTTGGCGGTGGACCAGAAGTATCGAATCCGGTTTTGGTCCACATCGGGAACGCTCATCCCCGGTGTCCACCACCGGGCGGAGAGCGTTGACTTGCTTGCAAGTTAAGGCTTAGAGACCCATGACCTCACGGGGCGCGAGCGACAGTTGAGGTAGCTTTTCCGATCTCAGGGAGTCCGCTCCGTAGACCACTAAAAAACTATCTCAAAACCCACTGAATCTACTGAAATTCCGCCGGTCGCCAGCCGAGGTCATGGATTCCCGCTTTCGCGGGAAAGACGAGTTGGTAGGCTCGCCTAGTTTTGAGATAGTTTCTAACTCCTGCCTGTACCCCTGAGAGCCGGGTCCCGGTAGACCTCGATTCTGCCGCCGCTCAGGTCTATCAACCATATTTCAGGAATGCCGGATCTGGCGTACAGATGCGCCTTTTGACTTGCATCCGTGTCCAGCGTCCCGCGTTGTGTCCGTCATGAAACCTGGTTAACCAAGACTAGGTAGCAGTGTACCACAACGGTTAATTCGGTCGAGAAAGCGTTGGTTGCCCAGGGCAATTCCGTCGATTGACTCCCCTTTACGCAGACCATACAATTCAGGACGTCCCTTAGAATCAGGCGCTGCTCCCTTCATTCCGGGTGGGGCAGGGAAGTCGCGTTTAAGAATACCACGGTTTAAGAATACCACGATGGAAAGGCATTAAGGAGGTCCGATGGCTTACGAGCATATTCTTTTGGAAAAAGAGTCCGGGGTGGCGATCATTACCCTGAATCGCCCCGAAGTATTGAACGCCATGAACCGGAAGCTGAGCACCGAGCTGCACGAATGCGTGATGGATATGAACGCGGACGATGAGATCGGCTGCATCGTGATTACCGGCACAGGCGAGCGGGCCTTCTCGGCTGGCGGCGATATACACGAGCAACGGGAGACGGCCCAGCTTTCCGAAGAGGAGCAGGCGGCCTGGAGCACAGGCAGGGAAGGTTGGTCCTACGATATTTCCGCATCGCCCAAGCCAGTCATCGGAATGATGAACGGCCTCGCCTACGGCGGAGCGGCGGTGCTGTCGTCGTCCCTGGATTTCCGGATCGGCTGCGAAAACACCAGGTTCCGTTTCCTGGCCGTGGCGTACGGCAGGATCAATTGCTCCTGGACCCTGCCCAACCAGGTGGGTTGGCCGATGGCCAAGGAACTGCTGTTTACCGGCAGAGTGGTCGAGGCCGAGGAGGCATACAGGATAGGTCTTTTGAACCACCTGGTGCCCAAGGAAGAGCTTCGGGACAAGACTATGGAGATCGCCACGACCATTGCAGGCAACCGGCACGAGTCAGTGCAGGGGTTCAAGCGGCTCTTGCTGGAAGGCCGGGGAGCGGACCTCCGCCAGCAGTACGAAAACGAACGTTACTTCAACCGCGAGGTGGTCCAGGGTTACGGTGTGGAGCAGGCGTTCCCGGAGTTCATTTCAAGGAGGGGACGCCCTCTCTCTGATTAGGAAGACCCCTTGGACTTCGAGGTCAGCCGGTGATAGCGCCCTTGGTGCTGGGGACCTGCTGACCTCCCCGTGGATCGGGTTCCACGGCGTCGCGCAGGGCGCGGGCCAAGGCTTTGAAGAGGGCTTCTGCCTTGTGGTGTGGCTCGATGCCGGTGACTCACGAATAGGCGGGTAAGGCACTCATGCCGACATCTTCATCTTGCGAGCGTGGGTGATGTCCTCATTGGATACTGAGCGAGCTTGTGATGGCAAGACCGTCGCAATGGCCACCGTTTCGCCGCAGGGAGTCATAAACTCCACCACCATAGCTTGCTCCGCAGGGTGGACGTGGATGATGGTGCCAACGTCCCCGGCCTTGAGTTCTTCCTGTTCGTCTCCTGAAACGTCGCCGGTTAGAACGATTTGTTCATGCTCTTTGAACATTCTCATCTCCTGCGAGGGTGTGCAGTAATCAGCCTGGGACATTCGCTCCCGGAATCCACCTGCCAGACGGTACGGACTCTAGGGTTCCGTCCATCTGGAGATTGGATTGCGCCATCCACGTGATACCGCGGACCATGGACTGTCTCCACAACTCTCACAACTTCATGGCTGTAGCCCTGGACCCGTAGGGCTTCAGCGAAGTCTTGCCAGTGTTCTATACTGAAGGCGAAGCTAAGAAAGAAATTTGCCTTCGTGCGCCCGCTCGGACTGGATATCGACAGCAGGTATTCTATAACCTTCTCCCTTTCAACGACGGTGTGCTGGGCATTCGGTAGCGTCAATTGGCGTCCTCAAACGCGATTGCCCATCCGACGCCCGCGTTCGGGTTAGCCGGTGATAGTGCCCTTGGTGCTGGGGACCTGCTGACCTCCCCGCGGGTCGGGTTCTACCGCATCTCGAAGGGCTCGCGCCAGGGCTTTGAACAGTGCTTCCGCCTTGTGGTGAGGACTATAGCCCGCCAGCATTTTGGTGTGCAGGTTCATCTGCCCCTCAATGGCGAAGGACTCCAACAGGTGCCTTACCAGGTCTCCGGAAAGAGTCTCCACCATTACCCCTTCCAGGTCCGTCTCTATCGAAGCATAACCCCGCCCGCTACAGTCAACGGCTACCAGGGCCAGCGCGTCATCCAGCGGTACGATGGCATGCCCCATGCGGCGGATCCCCCGGGCATCGCCCAGAGACTGGTGGAACGCCCTTCCTAGCATGATAGCCACGTCTTCAACAAGATGGTGCCAGCCCACGTAGGTGTCTCCCCTGGCATGGAGAGTTATGTCAAATAGGCCGTGCCGCGCCAATTGGCTGACCATGTGGTCCAGAAAGCCGTTGCCGGTGTCCACTTCGTATGAGCCCTGGCCGTCAAGGTTGACGGTCACCTTCACGTGAGTCTCGCCAGTCTGCCGCTCCAGGGTTGCCGTCCGAGGCTCGGGCACCGCCAGGTCACCGGCCGCTATTTTCTCTGACGCCAACTCTTAACTCCCCACCAACTCGCTCAAGGCGTCGACCACCGCGTCGGTCTCGTGCGGCAGGCCGACGCTGGTCCGAATATAGTCCTTTAGTTGAGGCGTGCTGAAGTAGCGGAGGAATATCCCCCGCTGGCAAAGGCCGTCGAATATCTCCTTGCCCCTTCCCTCGGGCAGGCTGAAAAGGATGAAGTTCGCCGACGAAGGCCAGGGATGGACGCCGGGAATCTGCCGCAGCAGCTCCAGCATCCGGTCCCGTTCTTCCACGATGGAGTTGACTCTGTCCAGTAACAGCGGCCGGTCGTCAAGGGAGGCGATGAGGGCTACCTCCGCCGCTGTGTTGACGTTGTAGGGCGGCTTCATGCTCATCATGGTCGCCGCCACTTCGGAATTCATCACACCCAGCCCTATGCGGAGGCCGGCCAGACCTGCCCACTTGCTGAAAGTGCGGAGTACGATCAGGTTCGGGTGTTCTTCAACCAGGTGCATAGCCGACTGGCCGCAGAATTCGTAGTAGGCTTCGTCGACCACGACTAGCAACTCCAGGTCAAGCAGCCCGCGGACCTGACCCTCGGTGGCTATGTTGCCGGTGGGGTTGTTGGGCGAAGCGAGGAACACCGCCTTTGACCTGTCAGTCTTGGCCAGCTTGATGCCCTCGACATCAATTTCAAAGCTCTCGCCGCGCGGCACCGAGATGGCCTCCCCGCCGCAAATCTCGGCAGAGAAAGCGTACATACCGAAGGTGGGAGCGGGGATGATGATGTTGTCTCCGATCCCCACGTACATCCTGTAGATCAAGTCTATAATTTCGTCGCTGCCGTTGCCGGCGACGATCATTTCCGGAGGTACGTCCAAATACCGGGAAAGCACCTCCCGTAGCCGGCGTTGCTCAGGATCGGTGTAGTGGTTGTAAAACTGGAAGCTGCCCAGCGCCTCCAGAACCTTCGGCGACGGCCCATAGGGATTCTCGTTCCCGTTGAGCCGGATTATCTGCTCCGGGGCGATGCCGGACCGCTCCGCCATGACCTCCATTGGGTCCACTCCCTGGTAGGTGTTCAACTGGCGAATGTGGGGCAGCATCAAGTCTTTGCTATCACTCATTTTGCTACGTCTTTTGTTACGTCTTTTGTTACGCTTTTCGTTGCGTCCGATGCGGCGGGTAGCTTGCGACGCGGGTCAGGAGTCCAGGTGTCCCATGTTTTTCAGGTGCTCCAACCTCACGCTTATGGCCCCGGAATGGCCGGGCAAGCCTTCGGCCTGGGCGATCCGGACGGCCGGGGGCCCCAACCGTTGGAACTCCTGGGGCTTGAGGCCAACCACCGGCATGTGCTTCAGGAACTGGTGTACGCTCAGGGCGGAGCTAAACCGGGCAGTTCCACCTGTGGGCATCACGTGGCTCGGTCCCGCGATGTAGTCCCCCATCACCTCGGGGGAGAACTCGCCAAGGAACAGGCCGCCAGCGTTGCGCACACGGTCTACCCAGGCCCATGGGTCGGCCACCATCAGGCAGAGGTGCTCCGGCGCGATGCGGTTGACAAGCTCCACGCCTTCCTCAAGAGAGTCGACCAAAACGGCCCGGCCACGCCGGTCAAGGGCGCTACGGGCAACTTCGCCCCGGCCCTGTCCATCGAGCAACAGGTCCAATTCTTCGCCAACCCGCTTTAGGAGCGCCTCAGAGTTGGTAACCAGAATGGCGGTGGCCATCGGGTCATGTTCCGCCTGTGCGATCAGGTCGGCGGCGCAAAATGCGGGGCTGGCTGAATCGTCGGCTACCACAATGGTCTCCGTCGGGCCGAAAAGGCCGTCGATGTCAACCTGGCCCTGCACTATCTTCTTGGCCAAAGCGACGAACAGGTTCCCCGGCCCGCAAATCTTGTCCACCTGGGGGACTGACTCAGTACCGTAGGCCAACGCGCCAATAGCGGCGACGCCTCCGACCTGGTAAATCGCATCTACTCCCGCGATTTCAGCCGCTACCAGCACCGAGGGGTTAAGCGGCTCTTGGCCGCGCCTCGGTGTCGCGAGGATAACTTCGGGGACGCCGGCGGTCCTGGCTGGGACTGCGGTCATCAGGACGGTGGAGGGATAGGCGGCCGTGCCACCGGGGGCGTAGAGCCCCACCCGCTGCAGGGGCCGGACCAACTCTCCCAGTCCCCGTTCCTCGTCCAACCAACTCTGGGGAAGCACCGCTTCGTGGAACTCCCGCACCCGTTGGGCCGCAAGTTCCAGGGCTTCCCGCAACTCCCTGGACACCGAAGAACGCGCTTCGGCCATTTGGGCGGGACTAACCCGAAGGTCGTCCAACTCGATGTCGTCCAGCAACCGGGCGTAGTGTTTCACCGCCAAGTCGCCGTTGATCCGCACGTCATGGAGAATACGGATGACGGATTCTTCCGGTGATACTCCATCGCCGAATACCTGGCGGGTGCGGTTTAGCACCGACTCCGGCAACCCGCTGAAGTCCAGAGGGTCCACGCGGGAGAGGACTTCCGCGGCTTCGGCTGGGCCCCGAAGAGTCTTAAGTTCCATCCCCGAACTCCCGAGCCTTGAGAATAGTCTGTTCCAAGACCCGCGCCTGGTAAGCTACGACCATCTCCTCTGGAATCGTTTTGTAGATGTGTTCCAGGCTGTAGGGCATGTTTTCCAGGAACCGGTCAACTTCTTGCTGCACGTCGTCGTTGTCCCGGTACATCCGGTTGAGGGCCCTCTTTAGCCGGTCCCAGGAGAAGTCCCAGCTAATGAACCGGCGCACCCATTCGCGCCATTCTTCCAAGTCTTCAGCGGTGAGGAAGCCCACCTCCACGCCCTCGTCGGCGCAGACCAACGCTTCGTCAGCCTGCTGAAAGTTGCCCATCTCGGGCCGGCACTTCCGGTCCATGTCGAGTTGCAAAGCGCGGTCCCAGATGTGGGCATCAACTTCGGTGTCGGTGATGTAGTCCCCGGGACTGAAGTGAGGACGGAACATGGTGGTGATCCATGTCTCGTCGGCGACAAGGTGGCTTATGTAGCCCAGAACGAAGGCCCGCGTCGCTGGAGACCTTCCCATCTGCTCGACCAACTCCGGGTGGGTATCGAACATAGTACGGGCGCCCGTACCGACAACCTCCACGGAAAGCGGCGCGAAATGAGTCTGCTCCCTGGGCCATCTCCTCAACACGCGTATGTCGGGCGCGGTAGACCCCAGGAAAAAGCTCCCGATGTGATCGAAGACGTTTCCCCAGTCCAGTTCTTTCGCGGCCTCATCGGCCAGAAATATGTGCATTGGCAGGTTGGGCATGACCTTACTCTACATCCGCACAGTCCAACTTGTCGAACAGTTGGCGGTAAGCGGTGCAATATCCGTCAAACAGGTAGTCAACACCCGCGGCGGCAATGTCCACCGCGCCGCAGCTTCGCAGGTGGTCTACTGCCTTGAGAAGCAATTCCTTTTTGACCAGTAAGCTTACACTGAACCAGTCCTGTTCGGCGACGTTGTAGACCCGTGCGATGGTCGGACCCCTCAAGCCAGCCAGGCTGGGGCGGGCAAGTATGGCGCCGCTTACCACATCCGCCGAAGCGCCCTGGACGTTGGCGGTCAGGCGGTAGAACGGCTCGGCGCGTAGATGGGCTTCCATCGGCTCTACCAGGGTCCGCGCCAACTCCCTGGCGCCGGGAGAGCGGGCCAGGAGGCTTACGTTGGCAATTAGACATGCCTGAGAGGTAAGAATCGTCCCTTCTTCCAGGGTCTTGAGCCGGTTTTCACGCAGGGTCGTTCCCGTCTCCGTGAGGTCGGCGATGAGGTCGGCGTAACCGGCGGCGGGAGCGGCTTCCATAGCGCCGCTGGCCGCGACCAGTGTGAAGTAGTTGATTCCCCGGCCAAATAGGTACTGGCGCAGCAGGCGAGGGTACTTGGTGGCTATGCGTAGCTGTCTGCCCTGCTCGTGAAACTCCAGGGCAAGGTCGGCCAGGTCAGTGACCGAAGTAACGTCCAACCAGGAGTTGGGGACCGCGAGCACGAACTCACAATTGCCAAACCGCAGGTCTTCGATCAGCGGCGAAACCGGGGTGGGGTCGCTCCGGTTTTCCAAGTACCGGTCCAGGCCGGTGATGCCCAACTCGGCGCTTCCCTCTTCCACCTTCTGCGTCACGTCCGCCGCCCTCTGGAATAGCACCTCCACTCCGGTGATAGAGGGGACCACGGCGACGTAGCGTCTGGCGTTGGGCCGGCGCACCCGGAGACCACACGAGGAGAGGAAACTCAACGTGGGGTCGTGAAGTTCCCCGTCGCTGGGTAGGACCAGCCGGATGGTGGATGTGTCTGCCGTTGGCGAGATGCTACACCTTCAGGGAATTGGCGCTAAGTCTGGCCTGCTGTCCAGACTCGTCAACCGAGATTACTTCCGGGATTCCCCGTTTCCTCGCCAGAGTCAGAGCCTCGTCCACACCCTGGCCGGAAACGTCCAACTCGACTGTCCTTCCTTCCCGGCGCAATTCCTGTGCCGCGAGGATGGCGTTCCGGTGGGCGGCAGGCCCAACTGCGCAGACCAATGCGGCGGGGGTCGAGGCCGGTCCTTCCGTGTTATCGGCATGAGGATATAGCAATGAAAGAAGGGAATCCACGTTATACGCGAATCCTAGCGCTGGCAGGGATCGCCCGGCGCCCAGGGCCCGCGCCAGGCCATCGTAACGGCCTCCGCCCCCTAGAGCACTGGACTGGTCCGGGTGGGTGACGTCGAATACCAGGCCGTTATAATAGGCCAACCCGCGCACGAGACTCAGGTCGATGACGAGGCTCGCCGGGACATCTGCTTCCGGTGCGGCTAATTGGATAAACTCTTGAAACCGGTCTATCGCGGCGACGCTTGCGCCGGCGTCCCTTACCAAGGCGCGGATGGCGGGAAGCGTCTTTTCTGCTGTGCCTCGGATTCCCGCGAGACCGCTGACCAAATCCAACGCCCTGCGCAGGGAATCCCGGTCGTCTCCACCCTTAATCTTGCGCATGAGCCGCTCGATGACGTCATCGGCGTTCCGCTGGCCCAGTTGGCCGGCGGACGACCACTGCATGAGCCCAAGGATCACCTTTCGTGACTGCTGGTCATCCAGACCGGCGATGGCCTGCCCGAGGTAGACCTCGTCGCCATCCTGCTCCATTACATGCAAGCTGGCCGCCCGCTCCAACACTGCCGGTACGGACTCCCTTCCCGCCCTGAGGGAAGATACTGAGCCTATAATGAATGACTTGGCACGCTCGGAGATCCCCACAGCGTCGAGAACGCTGTGAACGACATCCAGGTCGGACACTTTCAGTTGGCAGCCGGTCAGTCCAAGATGGGCCGGAACGTTAGCGGCCAGGCTAAGGAGCTCCACATCGGCCAATACGCTGGACGCGCCCAGCAACTCAGCCCCTATCTGGGTGAACTGGCCGCTGGCCCCTTCCTCGTCTTCGCAGCGGAACACAGGGCCGGCATATTGCCAGCGCGCCGGAAGGTCAATGACGTCCTGGCGTTCCAGGTAATGGCGCATGATGGGGGAGGTGAACTCGGGGCGCAGACTCACGGCGTTGCTCTTCGCGTCGGTGAAACTGTAGAGGCGGGAGGCCAACTCTCCGCCGGACTTGCGGAGGAAGAGTTCGGTAGGTTCGAGGACCGGGGTATCCAGACGCCGGTAACCGTAACTGCCGATTAGCTCTACCAGGTTATCCTGGAGCTTTCGCTTCCGCTCCCAGGACTCTTGGGAAAGGTCTGACATTCCCCGGAGTCTAGTTACCGGTCTCATTGGATGGCGTTGATCGAGGTGTTTCTGAACACGAAGAAATTGTACATCAGGCGAGTTAGGCGTTCAACGTGCGGCGGCGTGAAAAACTCGTCAGGGTACCCGCCGTGGTGTGCTAGGTGAGGGCTTGGCGGGGGCAGTAGAGCAGTTGACCCATGACCAGCACCCCGAGATGATGGCTTGGCCAGTATTGCCCTCGAAAATCAATACTTATGGCTGAGGAATTCAGCTATCGGCCTTTGAAAGCCAGAATTCACGCACTTGTTGGAAGTGAGCGATTCTGTCGTTTATTTTCCCAATTTCACGTGGATAAAACTCAAGCACGTTGTCGCAAAGTTCTATCATCCATGTTCTTCGAGAGTATTGCGGAGCAATGTTGATATTGTTCGAGTTTGCGATTTGAATCTGTCCCCACCCTAGAGCGCCGATATTCAGGCAGTCCCACATTAGGAACTCGACCGGAACAAATCGCACGTTACTTGCTTCTACTCGAGACCCCGACAGTTCATAACTGACAATCAGGATGACGAAATAGTTGCGATCATCCTGGTAGAACCTGCTCAGGCGTTCAACCGACGTCAGGTTAGGCATGTTGAATCTGGTATCTGTACGATGGGTCTTAACATCAACTACATAGTAAAGTCCATCCGGGTGAGTAAAGGCCAAGTCCGCCATAGCTCGCCTTGCAAAGTCCGCGGAGTACTCGGCGCAGAAATCACCTAGAATAGACTCAAAGTTGTCGCTCAGAATGTGCTGTATAGCATCACCGACAGCACGCGGGCTACTCGCGGTCACAACGGAAAGAAACTCCCCTTGAGAGTTTATCAATTCCACAGTCCGGACTTCGATCTCGCGATAAGCTTCGGTATGAAATAGACGGCTACTCATTCAAGACGTGCATAGAGACCGGCCCGTTAAAGTAAAGTGAATTGAGACTTGGCGGTCTCAGACCTTTTCCCTTGGTCCGACAAGGAGTTCCTCTCCCAGAAGACACCCTCCGAGTATCCCTGAATTGGATTGTGCGATTCTGCGATTTCCAGCCGCTTCTCGGCTATGCAGCAATAGGATTCATCACATTCGATGCCGACATATGCCCTCCCCAACTTCTTTGCCGCTACTGAGGTAGTTCCTGAACCGAGAAACGGGTCGAAGACCAGGTCTCCCGTGTTGCTGCTAGCGAGGATTATTTTGGCTAGGAGCTTTTCCGGCTTCTGGGTAGGGTGTTCGGTATTTTCAGGCATGGACCAAAAGGGTACAGTGATGTCTGTCCAAATGTTGGAGGGATGAGTTAAACGATAATTGCCGTTTCCTGTTCTCTCCCAGTCTTTGGGTTCTCCGCCATTCGTTGTGTAAGGTGCAATCACCTTCTTTCTGAGCTTGACAGCATCAGTGTTGAAAACGTAGTTGTTGGATAACGTACAGAACCAGATATCTTCGGAGCAATTTTTCCAGTTTGTCCTCGCTCCTCTACCCTTTTCGCGCTCCCAAGTAATCCGGTTACGGACGACGAAGTATTTCTGTGCAAGTTGCTGAATGGCCGTAGATGATTGCCAATCTCCGCAGATATATACGGAAGCTGTAGGATTTAACATTGGAATTAACTCCCTTAGCCAGGAGTCCATCCAGAGAGCATACTCATCAACGGGCCGCCGCTTGAAGGAGACATTCTTCCATGACTTGTTAAGGTTGTAAGGTGGATCAAGGAATAATAGGTCGATGAACCGTGGCGGCAAGAAGGCAAGCGCCTCAAACAAGTCCTGATTGATTGTGCTGTTTCTTATTTCGTCGATCGTAACAGGTGAATTTAGTTGAAGGAGGCCACATCTGTAGCGATTGTACTCTTGGTCTGACAGGTCAAGAGTTCTGTTTAGTGGCGCTCGCCCCTTTCCTGTGCTATTCAAAGGCTCAGTTGCTCCTGTACAAACTTTAGTAGCCTGATTATGCTCCAATATTTCCGTGCATCACATCGTGAACCAAGACGTTAAGGGTGGGCGTTCAAGCCGCCGTCTATGTAAACCGGCTGGCCGGTGGTGTAGTCGCAAGCTTCGGAGCAGAGGTAGACCAGCAGGGGGCCGAAGTCGCGGGGGTGAGCTTTGCGCCGCAGCGGGGTGTACCGGACCAGCAGTTCCTCCCGCTGTACTTCCAGGGGGATATCCTCGGCGTCGGACCAGCCCGTTCCCAGCGCGTTAACCCGGATGTTGCTGCGCCCCCATTCCAGGGCGAGGCACCGAGTCAGAGACAGCAACCCCGCCTGGCTGACCGCGAACGCGGAGCCGTTGATCATTCCCCGCTCGGCTAGCTCGGACATGACGTTGACGATGCGGCCGTATTGACGGGCGGCCATACCCCGGCCCACTCGCTGGGTGATGAGGAACGCCGCCCGAAGGTTGCGGGCTAGGACCTCGTCCCACTCTTCCAGGCTAATTTCGTCGACGGGTTTGGCGAACATGCTACGCGCATCGTTGACAAGAATATCCGCGGGAACGTTGTGGCTCTCGAAGGCTTCCATAGCCTGGTCCGCCCCTGCCTGAGTCGACACTTCGGTAGCCGCGCCGCCGATCAGACCGGGCGAAAAGTCACGCATCGCATCGGCAATGGCGTCTAGTTGGGACTGGCGGCGGGCCACGGCAAACACCGACGCTCCCGCCTCGGCGAGGGCCTGGGCCAGAAGAGGCGCTTCATTCCCACCCGAGGTGTTGAGGATCGCTACCCTGCCGGTAAGACTGTATTCGGAGAGTGTCGGCATATTACGGCTCCAGTGGCACGAGCGGCGCATGCCCGGTGGGCGCTATTCCCCCGGCCAGTCCCCCGCCGTCGGCGATGATCATTTCACCGGTCATGTAGTCGGACGCGGGAGACGCCAGGAAAACGGCAAGGGGCCCCAGGTCTTCCGGACGGCCCAACTTGCCGGTAGGCAGGAAGTCTCCTGACCTGGGCAGGGTGCCGCGAATGTCAGACTCGGTGCTGGCGGTAGGGATGTAGCCGGGGACGATGCTGTTGGCCGTGATCCCATAGCGAGCCAGGCTGAAGGATAGCACTCGGGTGAGCTGGATCATCCCCCCCTTGCTACAGCAATACATGTATATGTCCCGCCCGGCTCGAAGGCCGAAGCCAGACGCTACGTTGATGATTTTCCCGGACCCGCGGCCGGCCATAACTTTGGCCGCGGTCCGGGCGCAGTAGAAGGCGCCGGTAAGGTTGACGTCCATCACCTGCGACCATTCGTCGTCGGTGATGTCCCAGATGGGCTTGGTCACGTTCTCCTGGACCGCGCCGGCGTTGTTGATAAGCACGTCGATGTGGCCGAAGTGGTCTACCGTGCCGGAGACCAGCCTTTCCACCTGAGCGGAATCTGTCACGTCGGTGGAGATGGCCAGGGAATCTCCGCCCAGGTCTTTAACCTCGGCAGCCGCGTCGTCGATGGGTCCCTGGCGGCGTCCTCCGATGGAGACGTTGGCTCCGGCACGGGCCAGGGCGCGAACCATTGCCAGGCCCAGGCCCGTGCCTCCGCCGGTGATCAACACCACTCTGTCATCCAGACTCAGGCGGTCAAGCATGTCTTCCTCGCGTATTGGGGTGAGACTAACGATGGGTCAAAAATGCGCGGCAGGCGGTCGACGGGCACCGATGTAGGCGCACGGGTGTAGACGGTATTCTTCAATTGGGGCTGCCCTGTATTGACACGTCCCCGGCGGTCATGGTCATAAGCTCGCCGTCGTCCAGCCGGAGAAGCAGGTTGCCCGCGCGGTCGACGTCCTCGACCAGACCTTCCCAGCGGTCCTCCCGCCAGGAGACGGTTACGCGCTGCCCGATGGTGTCCATCAACGACCGCCATTCCTCCAAGGCCGAGTCTCCCTGGAGGGCCTGCAAATAGAGGGTGTCGGTCTCCATCAGAAACTGTCGAAGGACCTCATCCCTGGCCACCGAGCGGCCCGCCAATTCATCAAGACAACTGGCGGCGCCGGCGATCTCGGAGAACCCCGACGTGTCCAGGCTGACGTTGATTCCCACTCCGACGATGGCGTAGTCGATCTCCGTACCCAGCGCCGCGGCCTCTACGAGGATGCCGGAAACCTTTTTGCCGTTCACCAGCACGTCGTTTGGCCACTTGATGCGGGGGTCCAAGGCAGTGGTTTTCCGAATTGCCCGTGCTACTGCCACCGCGCTTATCATCGTGAGTTGGGGCAGGACCTCTATCGAAGGCCTGAATACGATAGATAGGTGGATATTTCCCTGGCCTGAGACCCAGTTCCTTCCGAAACGCCCCCGGCCCGACGTCTGGTTCTCCGCCATGACCACAGTGCCTTCCTCGGCGCCTCCATCTGCCAGATGGCGGGCGTCGTCCATTGTCGAGGTTAGCTCCTGATAGTACAGGAAACGTTTACCTACGGTCCTGGTGAAGAGGCCCTTACGGATAGCCGATGCCACCGGGTTTGTCGTCATAGCTCAACCGATTGCTCGAAGAGACCAGGCTACGGGAATCCACGAGATGATACTTAGCCGGACAAGCGAGTGTCAACCGGAAGGACATTGGGAGCTTATCCGGAGACAACTAAGGCGAGGGCCGCATGTGCGCGCTGAAAGTCGTTTTGGGTCAACTTTCCCAACCGGCGCAGCACCAGGGCGGTCTCGAGGGTCGCCAGCCGCGACCTGACCATCGCCGGGCCAGGCAGGTTGGCCTCTTTCCAGTCATCGACCGGGGAATCGCCGGGACGTCCGGGAGCGGAGACCCGGCCTGTAATCTGGGCGATAACCAACTCGCCTGTGGCCTGATTGTAATCCCGCGAGCTTATCACCAGGGCGGGGCGCTTGCGGCCTCCGGCGCGTTCTCCGAAAGGGTAGGGCACCAGAATCACATCGCCCCGGTCATAGCCGGTCATATTTCGAGTCCTCTTCGCTCTGCCAGTCGTCCTCGAACGCCGATTCGGAAAGGGCGGCAAAGGTGGCTACCGACGCCAATTGGCCGAGGTGCAGTTCCCGGATCGCCCTGGGGGTAACGCGGTAAAAGCTCTTGCCGTCGGCGGCATGCCACATCTCCAGGAATTCGGCCCCGACCTGAGCGCCAATCCAGGTGTGACTCATGTTTCTGCCGTCCAGGAGGCGGAAGAGTTGGCGCTGTTCGATAGCTCCGGCGACGTGGATGCGCTCCAGCAACTCGCTGCGAGGGTCGTGTGGCCTGGGCTCCGGAGTCTGGGACTCACCTTCCCGGATTAGCTCTTCCAGTCTCGTGAGACTCCGCCGGATGCTTCGGATATACCGGCGCACCTGTCCGCGCTGGTCGTTGATCACTTTAGCTCCCCGCGGCCCGGTCCGGGTCCGGCCGCTGCCCTTGGACAGGGGTTGCGGGAGCCAGTTCATCAGGAGTGGCTGAGTCAATAATGAACCATTGCTTCGCCTCTCTGCCGACATAGCGGGTCAACGCATAGTTGGTCCCGCCGCCAATGACCACTCCGATACCGAAGGGAATGGCCTTCGCGAGCGCTCTCCGGGTGAAAGTCACACCCACCTTGCGGAACGCCTGCTTGACCGCTTGCAGGGCCGCGCCTCGAAGGTAAGACCGGAGGATGTCGACACCGGCTTCAGAGCCGACCCTGACCTCATCTTCGTCTCCTTCACGTTGAACACGCCCGGTGGCGGCGATTAGAAAGGTGAGATAACGGTCTTCGTCGGTCGAGATGTCTCTGCCATACAATTGGGCCAGGCACATGCACATGTCGGCCTGGAGCTTCATGGAAACCGCGGCGTCGGCGAGCGCGCTTCCAGCCGCCGCGGCGATGGAGCCAAATCCCGGTAGAATTCCGGGGATTCCCGTGGCGCCGCCCACCACCATGGCGTATCTGGAGTACCGTTGAATTATCATGTCGGCCACTCTCGATTTCAGGCGCCACATGGAGTCTCGTGGATACCGTTTTCGGCATTGTGACATATACCCATCAACAATTGCCGTGACATCCTCCGGGGTAATGGTTATCGTCTCGACGACTTGCAGGAGGCGAGACCCACCGCCTTGATCAATCACACGTTCGGTCATCCAACCCTCCACTTCACTTCTTCGTTACCAGCCGTGTTCCACTTTGTCCTGGAGCGTGGCGACAAGCTCGGCGACGGGTATCCGGCTCTGGTGCATGGTGTCCCGGTCGCGGATAGTCACCTGGTGGTCTTCGAGACTGTCGAAGTCAACCGTCACGCAGAACGGAGTGCCGATTTCGTCCTGCCGGCGGTACCTGCGCCCGATGCTCTGGGCGTCGTCATACTGAACGGTGAAATGATGCCGAAGCTGAGCGTGAATCTCCCGCGCGGTGGGCACGAGCCTGGCGTTGCGGCTCAGTGGCAGGACTGCGACGGTGTACGGGGCCAATTTCCGGTGCAGGTGCAAAACTACCCGGATCGCGTCGCCATCGGGTTCTTCATCGTATGAGTCCAGCCAGAAGGCGAGGACGGCCCGGTCCAGCCCGCCGGACGGTTCGATGACATGTGGAAAATACCGGCTCTGGGTCTCGTCGTCGAAGTAGGTCAAGTCTTCGCCGCTGGACTGGGAATGCTGGCGGAGGTCGAAGTCGGTCCGGTCGGCGATGCCCTCAAGTTCGGCCCAGCCCCAGGGGAAACGGTATTCGATATCGTAGCAGTCGTTGGCGTAGTGGGCCAGTTCGTCGGAGGCGTGCTGGCGGAGGCGGAGGTTGCCGCGCCTGATTCCGTGGGCCACATACCATTCCAACCGGGCATTGAGCCAGCTATGCAGCCACTCACTGTTGGTGCCCGGCTTGATGAAAAACTCGACCTCCATCTGCTCAAATTCCCGTGTCCGAAAGGTGAAGTTCCCCGGCGTTATCTCGTTGCGGAAGGCCTTGCCGATTTGCGCGATCCCGAAAGGGAGTTTCTTCCGGCTGGAATTGACAACGTTGCCGAAGTTTACGAATATCCCCTGGGCGGTCTCAGGTCTAAGGTAGACCTCGTGTGCGCTGTCCTCCACGGGACCCATGAAGGTGCGGAACATCAGGTTAAAACGCCTTGGGTCGGTGAGTTCTCCGCCGCAAGAGGGGCAGATGCCGGTTTCGATGTGGTCCGACCGGTACCGGAGATTGCAACCGCGGCACTCGACCATGGGATCGGAGAAGTTCTCCACGTGTCCGCTGGCCACCCATACCTGGGGGTGCATAAGTATAGCGGCGTCCAGACCGACCATGTCATCGCGCTCCAGAACGGTGGAACGCCACCAGGCCTCTCTGACGTGACGCTTCAACTCGACGCCCAGGGGACCGTAGTCCCAGGTCGAGGCCAGTCCGCCGTAGACCTCGCTGCTCTGGAATACGAACCCCCTGCGTTTGGACAGGGAAGAGATTTTGTCCATGTCTCCGAACGGAAGAGTGCGCGCCAAGGTAAACTCCTGGAAGCAGAATTGAGACGTCCGGGCCGGGCACTTTGACCGGAGTTGATCAAAAGATTATCAATTCCCCTGCCCGATGTAAACAATCGGCGCTTCGGGGAAAGGGCCTTTCGATTCTCCGCCAGCGAATTTTGCCGGGTTGCGTGCGCGTGCGCCAGTGCCTCACTCGAAGCAGAACGGCAGGCCGCCAAGGTCGGAGGGAAAGTTCGTATAAAAAATCAACTGGTCTCGCAATCTGCCGGGTACGCACCCGCCCAACTGGTTCCCGCTAAGGTCCAGTTTATTGACGCGGCCGTCGCCGTCAGTGGTGACGCAGTACCATTCGTCGATTGGAGCGCCGCAGGATACGGTACGTTACGTCAAGTTGATGCGTTGCAGCAGGCCCTGGATTTCATCGGCGGTTAGCGGAGGGTCGTCGGATGGGGGTAGCTGGAGGCGCACGGCGTCGGCCAACGTATCGGACTGAAGCTCTTCCAGCTTGATGCAAGGAGCGCCCATGGCCTCGGCGATGGGCTGGGCCAGACCCAGGCGGAGAAAGTCCGTCTCGGTGTCGATGACAACTGCGGAGATGTGCTGTTCCTTGATGGCTGCGGCCATAGCCTTAGCTTCTGCTATTGGGAGACCGGTCCCGCCGACACCCGCTGACCCGGGCGGCGCATCCCCGCTTCCCATGGCGACGTTGGCTCTGCCATCGGACATGACTACCAGAAGGGGGAGGACGTTGCGGTCTTTCAACTTCTCGGTCTCAACCACCTCCAGGGCCAGCAGCAGTCCGCGGCTCAACGGGGTCCTGCCTCCGGTGGGCATCTCCCCCAGATGCACTTGCGCCAGGTCAACACTGGCGGTGGGAGGCAAAAGCAACTGGGCGGAAGTGCCCCGGAACGCGATGAGCCCCACCCGGTCCCGCTGTTGGTAAGCGTCCAGCAAGAGCGAGAGAATGGCCCCTTTGACCGCCACCATGCGGCGTTGCGCCCCCATGGAACCGCTGGCGTCCACGACGAAAAGGATGAGGCTGCCGGTCTTGGTTTCCCTGACCTTCTCGCGAACGTCCCAGGGCTCGATCAAGAAAGCCGGGGCGCCGCCTTCGGCCGCTTGGGATTCCGCATCCTTTCGCCGCTGTGCCTGGTGGGGAGCGGCGGCCCGGAGGGTGGCGTCCAGAGCTAGATCGGATGCCTTTTCCTGGGGCGCCGCCGCACCGATATAGCGCCCCGAGGGGGAGCCGCTGACGGTCCTCACCCTGCGGCCTCCCGCCGGGCGGGCCCTATGGTCCGGGGGCTTTACCTGAAGGGACCGGACGGAAAAGGGGTTGCCGACCTCGAAATATTGGTCCTGAGGTCCAGAATCACCGGAGGGGTTTGGCGGTTGTTCTTCCTGGTCAGATGGGTCAGGGTCTCCGTCGTCCTGGTCTTCATTGGAGGCGTTGTCTTGGTCCGACGGCTCCCGCTGACGCTGCCGGTTTTGGAACTCGTCGATCATGGAGTCCAATTGTTCGGTGACCAGATGCGGCTGCTGGAACGGTTGTCTTCGCTGCCGATGCAGCAGGGCCATCTCGGCGGCCTCACGGACGTCCTCGGCAAGCACCCGGTCCCGGCCTTCGTAGGCGGCGATGGTGCTGGCGGTCTTGTACATCACTATGTCGGCGCGGAGACCGTCAACCTGATATTCGGCGCAGATGTCCGTGATCAGCTCCAGTATGTCTTCAGCCACCGTAACACGCTTTAGAAGTTCCTGGCTGCGGAGAATGCGGTCCCGTTCCGCGGCTTCGGAGTCTAGCCAGCGGTCCATGAAAGTATAGGGGTCGGCCTCGTAGTCGATGCGCCGTTTGACGACGTCCCGACGCTCCTCAGAGGTGAAAGCGCTGTCCACTTCAACAGCTAGCCCGAAGCGGTCGAGGAGTTGGGGGCGGAGGTCGCCCTCTTCCGGGTTCATAGTTCCGACGAGGATGAACTCGGCAGCGTGGCTGATGGAGATTCCCTCCCGCTCGACGTAGTTGCGCCCCATCGCGGCGGCGTCGAGCAACACATCAACCAGGTGGTCGTTGAGGAGGTTCACCTCGTCCACGTAAAGGATTCCCCGGTGTGTGGTGGCGATCAGACCTGGCTCGAAGCTGCGGCTGCCGCTCCGGATGGCCTGCTCAATATCCAACGAGCCAACCAACCGGTCCTCGGTAGCGCCTACCGGGAGGTCCACAATGCGGACTTGCCTGGTCACCGGCGGAGCGTCCTCCCCCTCCGGCTGGCACCACTGACAGAGACCTTGCCGACTTTCGGGGGGGCAGCTGTAAGGGCAGCCCCTGAGTACGGTGACTTCCGGTAATAGAGCCGCCAGGGAACGCACGGCGGTGGACTTGGCGGTCCCTTTCTTGCCGCGTATGAGCACGCCGCCGATCCTGGTGTTTATGGCGTTGAGGATTAGGGCCCGCTTCATGGTAGTCTGGCCGACTATTGCGGTGAAGGGGAACCGGGGTTCGGCACGCTGTTGGAGAGGACTAGTTGCCATGTGTTCGTCCGAGATTCTTTATAGAGCGTTTCATCGATCAAGACCCGCGGCGGCGGGGAAGGCGTTTACCGGCCCGGCGGCGTTCGCCCGTTGCTGCCACATCAACGCCAGGGCCGCGCCCACGGCCAGTAAGGCCCAGGTGAGGCCCTGTCCTACCAGGGTGAGGGTCCTGAACAACTCCAGCAGGTCGATAGGTACTGGTACCGAGTCCGGGTTGCCGGGGAAAATAATAACCATCGCCGCGGCCAAGACAGCGTAGGACAGGATGGTCAATCCGTACCAGGTCTTGCGGGCTGAAAAATCCTCGAAGTTTTCTTGTACCCGCCGGGATATGACGAAAACGGCGGCCACGCCGACGGCGGATATTACCATGAACAAGAATTGGCCCAGTTGACGCGCCAGCAGGGTGCCTTCGTCTCCAACGCCGGGCGGGTTGAGCGGGTACTTGAAGAATGGGAAAAGGGAAACGCTCCAGAATCCCAGGGCGCCCACCGTGAGCGCCACCCATACGATGGGCCAACCGGGAGCCGCCCTTTGGAGCAGAACGAATCCAGCCGCGAACAACAGGCCGAAAATCGCCCCCCGGACCGAGTCTCCGATTGCCATTCCCACCCGTTGAACTCCTAGGGAAACGCTGGCCCCCGCCTCTGCCGCTGGAGAGGGAAGGGTTTCCGCCGCGGCTCGCGCCTCTTCCAGGACAATCGCCCGCTCTAATACCGGGACCACGAGCAAATTGTCGAAGCCCCCCACCAGCAGCCCGGCAATCGCGCCGACTATAATGGAGGTGAGCAAGAGCCTTTTCATGCGTGACTCCAATGTGAGCAATACTGGCCGCAAGGCACGGATTGCTTGGAGGGTTTCCAGAAAGGCCCCTCTCCCTCAAGGGAGAGGGGCCCATTAGCCGATTATGTTCCGGGAGGGAGCGAGACCCCTCCCGGACGCAGATTAAACCAGGCGGCCTCCGGGATGGCCTAGTGGCACATCAATGCGACGTGGCGGGCGTGGTGGAAGAACTCGTGAACATAAGCGAGCTTGGTCCCGGCGGCGCCAAGGACTGCGCCGTGAACGCTGCCATCCACGTAGCCGACGAAATACAAGGCTACCGTGGCCAGCAGGAACCAGGGCACCCACTTGGACAAACTCTGTTGACCGATATTCCCCGCGAAAATGCCTGTCATGTACTCCTCCTGTACTCCATAAATTTATGATTGGTATTCGCTAGCCGGTTGGCGGTGAACGGCGCACGAAGATGATGCCGTCCTTGCCTACGTATTTCTCCTGCACATCCTTGAACGCTTTCAGCCTCTCCGGCTGTAAGTCCGTGCGGTTGAACTCGTCGTCCAGATAGGGGTTCGGGAAGTAACCCCGGAGCAAGGTCTCCTCGTTGTCCCCGGAGAACCGCACATAGTAAGTGAGCAGGTCGCCGTGGCTTTCCGACTCGACAAACTGAATTCCGGTTACGTCGTCGATCATGACATGGAAGTGCCAGTTGTCGGCCTCGACGGTCAGGGACCCGTTGTGGTACTCGGGCTCTTTGATCCCCTTGGAATCATTCTCGCTGACCACCGGGCCACCGCCTACAACCCACATCATGGTATCGTCGTTAGCCAATTCTTTAATGAGCTCTAGCGCTATCTCCACTGCCGGCCTCCTAAGAGCTGATGCGAACTGCGAATCGTCCTGTCGAATTGTACCAGACATGGCGGCTTTATGGAGATAGTTCGCTCCATTAGCGGGTCTGACTTCCTTCCTGGCGGGCTTCTAGGTCGGCTTCCAGTTCCAGGTAAAGCTGTTGGAGCTTCTCGCGCATTTCCGGAGGTGGTTCCTCCCATAGACCCCGTTCGATTGCCTCCAGGAGTCTTTCTACGACGCCCTTCAATGCCCAGGGGTTGCTCTCTTGAAAGAACTGCTGGGTCTCCGGGTCCAGAACGTAGCTTTCCGTGACGTCCTCGTACATCCAGTCTTCGATAACCTGGGCGGTGGCGTCGTAGCCGAACATGTAGTCCACGGTGGCGGCCAGTTCAAACGCGCCCTTGTAGCCGTGGCGCTTCATCGACTCGATCCACTTGGGATTTACCACGCGGCTGCGGAATACCCGGCGGGCTTCGTCCTGCAGGTCCCGGTTCCTCGCGCGTGTCGGGTCGGAGCTGTCGCCGAAGAACTGGCGGGGATTCTTGCCGCTCAGCGCCCGCACGGTGGCAATCATGCCGCCGTGGTACTGCATGTAGTCGTCGCTGTCGAAGATGTCATGCTCCCGGGTGTCCTGGTTCTTGGCCGCGACCACGATTTGACTGAACCGCAACCTGAACTGGGAGCGGGCATTTACCCCGTGGTCCTGTTGGGTATAGGCATAGCCTCCCCAGGCGGTGTAGACCTCGGCGAGGTCCTGGACCGTTTCCCAGTTGCGCTCATCCAGCACGGTCAGGATCCCCGCGCCGTAGGTACCGGGCTTGCTCCCGAAAATCCGGTAAAGCGAGGCGGCGCGACCGCCAGTTCCGGTCTCGTTAACGCCCTCCGCAGCGGCTTCCGCTTCCCGTCGGGCCAGGTCTTCTTGCAGGTGCTTGACGATGTAGTTATTCTCCGGGGATTCGTCCAGGGAGGCAGCCAATTCGACGGCCTGGTCCAGCAGGTTGATCAGGTTGGGAAACGCGTCGCGGAAGAAACCGCTAATGCGTACGGTGACGTCAATGCGCGGGTGGCCCAACTCCTCAAGCGGTATAACGTCCAGACCCAGCACCCGGCGGCTTTCGGGCTGCCAAACGGGCCGAATACCCAGCAATTGCAGGATCTGCGCCACATCGTCGCCGTGGGTGCGCATGGCCGAGGTGCCCCAGACCACCATGCCCACCATTTCCGGGTAGCTGCCCTCTTCGTCCAGGTATTTCTCCAGCAGGGACTCGGCCAGTTGCTTGCCAGTCTCCCATGCGCTGGGAGAGGGGATAGTCTTGGGGTCGACGGAGTAGAAGTTGCGCCCAGTGGGCAGGATGTTGGCCATCCCCCTGGTCGGCGCGCCGCTGGGTCCCGGGGGAACGAACTTCCCCTCCAAGCCGCGCAGTAGATTGCTAATCTCGTCCGGCGTCCGCATCAATGCCGGGTAGATGGTCTCCGCGACGTATTCCAATACGTATCGAGTCCGAGTGTCCTCATATCCCAGGACGTTGGTAACCACGGCCGCAACGTCATCCTTATGGAATCCGCGGTCCAGAAGCTCCCGGTACGCTTGCCGGCACAGGAGTTCCACCCGTTCCAACAGGTCGCCGTTGGTTCGGACCGGCGTGTCTGGGTCCAGCCGCTCCAAGACGGACGAGACCGGACTCGCTGGAGCCTCGCCAAGATCGTCTATCAGAGCCGCGTGGTCCAACCCCATCGCCTCGGATACCGTGCGGCGCAGGCTGGGGACACCGCTGATGTCCAAACGGGTGAGGGCGCACAGCATCCCCACCAATTGCTCGTCGCGGGGCGTGTCTCCGAGAATGTGGAGCCCGTCTTTAATCTGCGCGTCTTTGAGCTCGCAGAGGTAGCCGTCGATCTCCAGAATGAATTCGCCAAAATTGTCGGGCTGGGACTCGATCCCCAAGTCCCGATGCAACTCGGCCTGCTGCACCATCTCCCAAATCTGGGTCTCCAGCAGAGGCAACTTCGCGGGGTCCAATGTCTGGCATTGGTAGTGCTCGTCCATCAACTGTTCGATCCTGGCGATGTCGCCGTAACTGTCCGCGGTGGTCATCGATGGGATCAGGTGGTCGACGACGGTCGCGTGGGCGCGGCGCTTGGCCTGTGCGCCCTCCCCGGGGTCGTTGATGATGAACGGGTAGAACAGCGGCACGTCGTCCAGCGCCACTTCCGGGTAACAGGACCGGGATAGACCGATTCCTTTGCCGGGTAACCACTCGAGGGTGCCGTGCTTACCCAGGTGCAAAATCGCATCGGCTTGAAAGACGTCCCGGATCCAACGGTAGTAGGCGATGTAGTGGTGGGTCGGGGCCATATCCGGACTGTGGTAGATGGCGATGGGGTTCTCCCCGAACCCGCGAGGGGGCTGGAGACCCACGAAAATGTTGCCCAAGTCGATCCCGGCGATGGCCAGGCTGCCATTGGTCCGGTAGACCTGCCCCGGAGGCTCGCCCCAATCCCTGGTCAGTTCCTCGGCCACGTCCGGCGGGAAGGTCTGGAACCAGTCGGCGTATTGGCGGGCGGTAACGTGTCCCGCGGCGAGGCGGAGCTGTTCCTCGGTCAGGGAGTCCAGGTCGTTGCTGCACCGCTCTATGATCTGGTGGACCAGGTCGTCGCCATTCTCGGGGATGTCGGTGACCTGGTAGCCCGCGTCCTTGAGGGCGTGAAGGACCTCGATGACGGAAGCCGGGGTGTCCAGGCCAACCGCATTACCGATGCGCGCATCCTTGGTCGGATAGTTGCTAAGGATAATTGCGATCTTCTTTTCCTGGTTGGGCTTCATCCCCAGTCTGGCCTGCTTGATAGCAAGCCGAGCCACCAGCTCCACCCGGTCTTCTCGCGGGACGTACCGCTGCAACCGGCCCGCCAGCCTGGAGGGTCCCCCGGTGGCGGACTCTTCCTTGAACGAGATAGGCACCGAGATCAGCCTTCCATCGAATTCCGGCAGGGCTACGCTCATGGCGGTGTCTATGGGTCCCAGTCCCAGCGAGTTCTCCAGCCATTCCTCCTGGGTGCTGGTGCTGATGATTGCCTGGACCATCGGAATGTTCATGTTATCCAGGTAATCCACAGACCAACCGGAGGCGATGGCCGGCCCCTCGGCGCTCAGGTCGCCCATGGACATGCCCATCGTGTTGATGATGCACCGGACTCTCGGCACGCCATCCGGGTCCACCAGGAATTCGGTAAACGCCCGGTTGGCCTGTCCGTCCCCCTCTGGGCTGTGCTTCAGGCTGAAGGCGTACACCGGCAGCACGTTGGCTCCCATCCGTTCCAGCGACCTGATGAGACTGTCGATGGGCTGCAAGTTGCCGCTCATCCAGTGGGCCCGGTAGAAAAGAAGGCCGATGGAAGGGTTGTCCGGCTGGAACCTCTGGGATATATAGGAGTCGATGTCGGCCCCGTCCGCGACGTCTGGATGGTAGATTCCTTCCCAGGGCAGCGGCGTGGGCGCTTCGTGGCCGTGCCCGGTGCCGAAGAAGGTGTCGCTCAAGAAGAGAAAGAGGTTCTGGAAATTCTGGATTCCGCCCTGCATCAGATAGGAGAAGACGGTCTCAACTTCGGAGACCGGAACCGTGCAGGCGGTTATCAGGTCCTCGTCCCACTCCTGATGGCCTGGGCAGGCGATGAGGGGAGTCCCTTCGCTGCGGCAATGGCGGACCAGGGCATCAAAGGTCTCCGGCATGGCCCTCTTGCCGCCCAGCAACCGCAGGACAACCGCGCCCGACTCGGCGGCGGCGGCCATGATTTCACCGCTGACCTTGTCGGACTCCAACGTCGCCGGGTTGACTGCCACTACCCGGGGAAATCCCTCGGGCAACGCCGTTAGCGCCCGGTCGGCCGTCAGGATGTCCGTGTCGGCGGTGGTGACGAATAGGATAGATTTCTGCGGCATAGTTTAAGCCCGCTGTATGCGGTTAGACCCCTTCCTGTGGGGTCTCGCCGCTCAGGAAAACCATAATGGACAGGTCACTGAACTCCTCAGTGATCCCACTGCATTCTTGCAAGCTCCCGCTGAAGCGTTTCTCGCCTTCCAGAGTAAGCCTCTGGTACACGTTGACCGGGAGGTCGCCGCGAACGCCCTCTTTGATCAGGTTCTCCGAGATTAGAGGCGGCATCAAGTCGAAGGGCCGAGGCAGTAGAATGACGTGCCTGCGTCCCTCATTTAAGTAGTGTACAAGCTCTTCCAGCTCGCTGGCCGCGTCCGCCCGCTTGTGCAGTGTAATGAACACAGCGTCTTCGAGAGAGATTCCCGTGCGAGCCATCGCTATTTGGACCGAGCTAATCCCCGGTACGAGGTCCACCTGGCTGGCGCGGCGGCGCACCCGGGCCAACAGTTCACGGGCCGAGACGTTTAGATCACCCCAACAACAAACGACGCAACGTTTACCCTGCTTGACCTGACCTTCGGCGTATTCCAGCACTTCTTCCTGGTCGCGGTAGCTCATTGGCCGCACTTCCGCATTGCTGGTCCAGGGTTGGACCACGTTCAACACCGTAGTGAAACCAACCACCAGGTCGGCGTCCTGAAGCGCCTGTTGCCCTTGCAGGGTGAGCAGGTTGGAACTGCCGGGGCCGACGGCCACCACCGTGATCGAGTTTCCGTTGTTGTGTCCTGAAGTAGAAATAGGGATAGTCCTCTCTCGCCGGGGCAAACGCCCCGGAAATGCGGGCACAAAAAAACCCTGGCTCTACTGCTGCCAGGGAGTCTCGGAGGTCCAGCACGACCGACTGGGGTTCTTTCTGTTGGCGCAGAGTAGAGCACCCCCACCCGGAAAGGTTTCCTGACTCACGGGAATAGTCCGGCGGGCCGGAATAGTTATACTGGAGACTCCCGTTCACAGTGGCGCAACCGTGGCGGAATTGCACCGCCTTCCCCTATGGTGCCGATTTTGGCGCGCCGGGCGGGCCTTTCAGTTGTTAAAGAGACGCATCATGCGCCTACAACCCGTAATCTAATGGCAGACCTTGGACTTGTCAATAGGCGCGCGGGCAATCGTCCTAAGCGAGGGGCGGCCCACTTGCCGGTTCAACCAGATACACAGATACAGAAATTGGGAACACCGAAACTGTCCAGGGCTTCGTAGATGCAGCGCTGTCCTTACAGCAAGCCGCCAGAGCCTGCCCCGTACCTGAGGGGGTCCCGTAGTGACGCCGCGCCAGCCGGTTGAACTGACTCCGGCGGGGTGGTGTAAGATAACCAGGGTAGTCACTTCGCTGACTCTCAGAGGGTGTGTGCAAAGTTCCCTCTCCCCGCGGGAGAGGGCTAGAGCCTGCCCCGGACTTGATCCGGGGGTGAGGGCCGTACCCCAACGGTCCAGGCATGGGCAACTTGGCTATGGGAAGCATTTCCCCTCATCCTAACCTTCTCCCCAAGGGAGAAGGGACTTCCAACACACCCTCTCAGAGAAGCCTTGGGACCGGGCTTAGCATTTGCAAAAACATCTGCCATGACATAGAGTATCGCCTCACACCAAGCGTTTGAGTCAGGGTAAGGAGAGAAGATGACCCTGAGCAATGGAGCCGATGAGGCGGCCCTGGAGAGGTCGTATTCAGTCTTGCAGCCGATGGACCCAGCCGCCGCCGCAAGGATGCTGAAGGAAGCCAAGCAAATCCTGGACCACCTGGGAGTGGTTTTTTTCCTTCGGCAGGGCACATGTCTCGGCGTAATTAGGGACAACGGATTCATCCCGTGGGATGATGACTTGGATTTGAGCTCGGTCATCGGACTTCATGGGCTCACCGAGAATTCAATAGACCGGGTTGTGGCTGCCTTCAGGGACAACGGGTATTTCGCTAAAGTGGAACCCAACGACCACTACATAAGTGTGGCGATGATGAAGTCTTACATTAGGACCGACTGGATTTGCCACCGGATCGTTGACGACTGCATAATTCAGTACCCTGGAGTACGAATCCCTGTCACACTTGTCACTCAACTGAAAGAGATTGACTTCATAGGCGAGAAATTCCTTGTGCCAGACCCGCCGGAAGAATACCTGCGGTGCAAGTATGGCGCCGATTGGATGACTCCTAAAAGGACAGGGTATGAGAAGGATATCCTGGAATTGGTCCCGGAAAGTCCGGTCCCCGCGCCCAGCCGGCTCAGTCAGTCGAGCCCCATCCCCGAATCGGGCGACAGCCGGGTCCGGGTTCTTGACCATTCCGGCCAACCGGTCTCCAGTGCAGAGGTCATGGTCGCTGGACTGGGTAGTTACCAAACTAACGAGCAGGGTTACGCGATTATTGATGTGCCTCGTGGCGACTGGTACGCGTTGATTATCAAATATGGCGATCACGAAGAAGTGCTCTACCAGGAGAAGCTGGCTAAAGGCGAAAGTTACGTCTATAACCCAAACCCATCAACCGCTTCAGGACGGCTCTGCGTTTTGTCGCCGGAGTGAATTCGCAAAGAGGGTGTGTTAGAAGTCCCTTCACCCTTGGGGAGAAGGTTAGGATGAAGGGAAATGCTTCCCATAGCCAAGTTGCCCATGCCTGGACCGTTGGGGTACGGCCCTCACCCCCGGATCAAGTCCGAGACAGGCTCTAGCCCTCTCCCGCGGGGAGAGGGAACTTTGCACACACCCCCTAAGGGAGACGAGTATTTCTCTGCTCCCAGGGACTTATTCCTTGCCCGGTCAATCGGAGGGTCATGTTAACGCTCGATTCGGGCGGCAGTGAGGCACTGGGAATCATTTAGCCTCCCAAGTTGACACTTCCAGTCAATTAAGGTATTGATATAGGTGAATAAACGCTTGCCATCTGGCCGTTGCCCTTTTTGTCTTGGGAATCGGCATCTCTGGACATTTGTATGGCGCTTCTATGGAGTAAGTTTCCGGTTCAACCTTCGTTATGAGCATTTCAGACGGTTCGGTTCGCTCCCGAAGCGTCATCAGGCTGTTCCTACCTAGCTATCCCCGCTCATTTCCATAGCCCACCGGGGGTCTTCTGGATTTCCGAGACTCGTTTAGGGCGCCAAGGCTCGTGTTTTGTGTCCTGTTGGAGGAATTCATGCCCGACCAGACTGTAGAGTATTTGAGCTCTTTGTACGGCGGATTTTGGGACTTTGAAGTCAAAGATTTTTGTTATATGACCAACCACTTTTTCCCCCCAGAGACTCTCTTGGAGGACTTGGGGGTACATTTGACCGAATTGGTCAAGGCTTATCCGTCGACCAACTGGTATATATCATCATTGCTGGCGGACCCCTTGGGATTAACTGAGAACGAGGTGGTGGTCGGAAACGGCGCCAGTGAATTGATAGACGTTTTGGTCAATCGATTCGTCCAGGACCTGGCCATCCCTGTGCCTACATTCGATGAGTTTACCAATCGAGCCAAGACCTTGGGCAGGAAAGTCAACCCCTTCCGCCTTCGCGGCGAATTCAAACTTGACCCGGAAGCGTTTGTACGGCACGTGAGAAAAACGGGGTCCAATGCGGCTGTACTCATCCGGCCCAACAACCCTACCGGGTCCCTTATCTCCAAATCTGACCTTGCCCTTTTGCTGGAAGACCTCAGGGACCTAGACCTGGTGCTGGTGGATGACTCATTTATTGAGTTCGTAACCACGGAATCTGACCAAGCAGCGTCGAACTTGGTATTCGAATTTCCGAACTTGGTCGTGCTGAAGAGCCTATCCAAGAATTACGGAATCCCGGGGCTTCGTTTAGGGTATGCTGTCTCCGGGGACAATGAGCGCGTCAAGCAGCTGCGACAGGACCTCCCCATCTGGAACATCAATTCTTTAGCCCAGTTCTTCTCACGCCATTACGGAGAGTACCAAGAGGAGTTCACGCTTTCGTGCTTAAGGGTGCGGGAAGCGACCCAGAGGCTGTTTCAACAACTTCGCGGAGTGCCCTACCTTTATCCCTTCCCGACCCAAGGCAACTTTGTCTTGTGCCGGGTCCTCTACGGCTTGACCGGAGAGGAATTAACTTCAGCTCTATTCGAGCAGTACAATATCCTGGTCAACAATTGCAGTGAGAAGGAGGGGCTGGAGGACTCTTACATACGAATTGCTTCCCGCACTAAAGCGGACAATGCGGCTCTGGTAGCTGCCCTGCAAGGACTACATGCCGGACCATATCTAGGACATCCAGACTCCCAGACATCCAGATTGCACCAGGCGGGGTAGGGTATGAAGGCAATAATTCTTGCTGCGGGCATGGGCACCCGGTTGCGCCCCATCACTTCGTCCCTCCCAAAATGTCTGGTCCCGGTCAATTCCAAACCCATTCTGGAGCATCAGTTAGAGGCATTGTTGACGGCAGGTGTCCGAGACGTAATCCTAGTGGTGGGTTATCTTTCAGAGTTAGTGTCTGACAGGTACGGGACCAAGTACGGCGACATGAACATACACTACGTTCAGAATCATGTCTATGACAGCACTAACAACATCTACTCCCTGTGGCTGGCACGACAACACCTAGATAGCCAGGCGCTCTTGCTGGAAGGGGACTTGGTTTTCGAGCCCGAGTTGTTACAGAGACTAGCTCAAGCTCCTGAACGGGACGTTGCTATCGTCGAAAGATTTCAGCCTTACATGGATGGAACGGTTATCCAGGCCAATGGCCCTTGGGCTGGCAGGATGGTCCTAAAAGCGCACCAAGGGGATGCTTTCGACTACGCATCCGTCCTCAAGACAGTAAATATTTATAAATTCTCCCAAGAGGTTTTACAGCACAAGATAGTTCCCCGGCTGGAATCCCATGTGGCGCAGCAGCGGTACGACCAATATTATGAGGCGGTCTTCGCCGACCTGATTTCTCAAGGCTCCCTGCGCTTGGCTATTCTTTGCGCCGCACCCAATAAGTGGGCGGAGATTGATACTTTGGAAGACCTCCAAACAGCCGAAAAAATTTTCGCGGCAGAGACTCTGGATCCCGGGAAGGCTCCAAGTTAACGCTGTCGCCGCCGCCACGGGAAACCAGCGGGCGTTGGATACCGGCTAACTCTTGAACAGCAGAAGGTGCATTTTGGAATATGCTAAGGCATGGTCCCAGCCGAGCGCCATCGAATATTACTCCAAACATCGGCATGAAGTGCCCGACCTTTATCCATCGGAGCGAGTTTTTTTGCCTAGAGTTTTGTTTCCGGGGATTAAAGTGCTAGACGTGGGGTGTGCCTCCGGCGGATTCTTCAACATCATGCGCACCCTGGAACCAACTGTTGACTATACTGGAATAGACATAGCCGCGCCAGCCATCGACCTGGCCCGCCAGACCTATCAGGAAGCCCGATTTGAGGTCGCCGATGGGGTGACAATTCCTTTCGATGACGGGGCCTTCGACTTGGTCCACTGCACTAGCGTCCTGGTTATCGAACCTAGATACCAGGAAGTATGGGAGGAAATGTACCGGGTGTCCAGCAGGTTCGTTTTGGCAGATATGCGCTTGTTAAAGGATATTGAAAGCCAAGGAGGTCTCCAAGATTCTCACTATCGAATCCAATTCGACGCGCAGGACCAGGAAGGGATAGTGCCCTATGTGGTGAGCGACGCCGATGAGGTGGTCAACTGCTTATTAAACCTGGCCCCCCGCCCGCGAGCTTTGAGAGGCACCGGCTATTTCCATGAGGTCTCGAAGATGGCGGGTACGCGCTACTCCCAAGTCTGTATGTCCATATTGCTAGTAGAAAAAGGCAATTTGGAAACAACACGAACTGAACTGGACCTGAACGACTTACCACTAGAGTTCTCAGCTTTTCCAGGTTAAGACGGCAACTAAAGAAAAGAACGACCGCTTGGCCGCGGGAGTCATGCCAATGAACAGGCCCCGCGCTGAACAGGTTCGGCCCAAAATTCAGGTTGACATACTACGGGATGGTTGGTAAAGTACCGACTTGCTGTCAACTTGATTGGCGAGGGAATACTTATGCCTACGGTGAACCAATTGGTGAGAAAGGGGCGGAAGCCGGTCCACAAAAAGACCAAGGCGCCCGCACTCCATTACGTACAGAACTCACTACGCAACAGGACCAGGTGGGGACCCGGATGCCCCCAGAGACGGGGAGTATGTATTCAGGTCCGCACAATGACGCCGAAGAAACCCAACTCGGCGCTCCGAAAGATCGCCCGCGTCCGACTGACCAACGGGGTCGAGGTCACCGCCTACATCGGCGGCGAAGGCCACAACCTTCAGGAACACTCGGTCGTGCTGGTGAGGGGTGGGCGTGTAAAGGACCTTCCGGGCGTACGCTACCACGTCGTCCGCAGCGCCCTTGACTGCGAAGGAGTCCAGGACAGGCGGCGGGGACGGAGCAAGTACGGCGCGGACCGCCCACGTGCAGGCTGAGCTTAGAGCCTCGAGGGTTTACACCTTCGGTTTCCCTGGCGCCTTTTCGAACCCATACTAAGGCGGGATAAACGATGTCTAGAAGACGGCGGCCTGAGCGGCGGATAATCGCTCCTGATCCGATTTACCACAACGTGGAATTGTCACGGTTCATCAATTGCGTGATGCAGCGTGGGAAAAAGAGCACTGCGCAACGCATCCTGTACAACGCTTTCGACCTCATCAGGGACCAGTCGAGCCGGGAGCCGCTGGAAGTTTTCCAGTTGGCCATGCGGAACGCTACCCCTGCGGTCGAAGTGAGGCCCAAGCGGGTCGGCGGCGCGACTTACCAGGTGCCCACAGAGCTGCGGCCCAACCGTAGTGAGGCCCTGGCCATCCGTTGGCTGATCCGGGGCGCACGGTCCCGCAAAGGCGTGCCCATGCGCAGGGGCCTGGCAGATGAGCTGTTGGACGCCTCGCGGGGTGAAGGGTCCGCGGTCCGCCGAAAGGAAGAATTGCACCGCATGGCCGAGGCTAACCGCGCCTTCGTCCACTACCGGAGGTAAGGGTCGCGTCCACGGTCCAACGTATGACTGATACCAGCATTCCCATTAGCAAAATCCGCAATATTGGATTCATTGCCCACATCGACGCCGGAAAGACCACCGTCACGGAACGGGTCCTGTTCATCACCGGCCGCATCCACAGAATCGGAGATGTAGATGAGGGGACTACGGCGATGGACTGGATGCCCCAGGAAAGAGAACGGGGTATCACCATCACGGCCGCGGCCACAACCGCGTTCTGGCGGGAACACCGGGTCAACATCATCGACACCCCGGGCCATGTAGACTTCACCGCTGAGGTGGAGCGAAGCCTCCGTGTCCTTGACGGCGGGATCGTCGTGCTGGACGCCGTGGCAGGTGTGCAGTCCCAATCAGAGACTGTGTGGCGTCAGGCCAACACCTACGAAGTCCCCCGCATCTGCTTCGTTAACAAAATGGACCGGGTCGGCGCGAGCTATGAGCGCACGATAGAATCGGTCCGGAGACGGCTAGGCGCGAACCCTGTGGCCCTGCAGCTACCCATGGGTGAGGAAGCCGAATTCCAGGGAGTCATCGACCTTATTGGCGGGGTCGCCATGGTCTATCCCGACGGAGGACGGCGGGGCAGCAGCGGGGACGTTCCCCAAGTGGTCCCGGTCCCTACTGATTATGAAGAGGAATACGAACGCTACCGCCAGAGCATGATCGAGAAGATCGTCGAGACCGACGAGACACTTTTGATCCGCTACCTGGAAGGCGAGGACATCGAGGCTGACGACCTGCGTCAGGCCTTGCGCCGGGCAACCATCGACCGCAGCTTGGTCCCGGTGCTTTGCGGCAGCGCCACCACCAGCAAGGGCATCCATCCACTCATGGATGCGATCGTAGATTACTTGCCTTCACCTCAGGATGTTCCCCCTGTGGAGGCCATTGAGCCCAGTACCGGGGAGACACTGCTTAAGTACCCGGATGAGGACGGCGAGTTCGCCGCTCTCGCATTCAAGGTGGCGACCGATCCCTTCGTGGGCCGACTGGTGTTCCTCAGGGTCTACTCCGGCAAGGAGAGTTCGGGCCACACAGTCTACAATGTCACCAAGAAGGCCCGAGAACGGTTGGGGCGGCTCATCCTGATGCACGCCAACCGCCGCGAAGAGCTTGAGTCAATCGGGGCGGGCAACATCTGCGCCGTCGTGGGGCTAAAAGACACCTACACCGGGGACACCATCTGCAGCGGCCCCCACCCGGTGATACTCGAACCTCCACACTTCCCGGAGCCGGTGGTATCCGTGGCTATCGAGCCCGCCACCAGGGTCGATCAAGACCGTCTGGCTCAGGCGCTAAGGAAGCTGTCGGACGAGGACCCCACGTTTCTGGTCAGGTACGATAGCGAAACAGGCCAGACCGTAATGTCTGGAATGGGCGAGTTGCACTTGGAAGTGCTGGTGGACCGGATGCGGCGCGAGTTTGACGTCGAGGCGAATGTCGGCAGGCCGCGTGTGGCATACCGGGAGACTATAACCCAGCCTGTGCGCGTCGAGGGACGGTTCGTGCGGCAGACCGGCGGACACGGCCAGTTCGGCCACGTTTGGCTGGAGCTCGAGCCTCTTGAGCGGGGTTCCGGTGTCGTTTACGAAGAGAAGGTTGTCGGCGGTGTGATTCCCCGGCAATTTATCCCGGCGGTGGAGAAGGGTGTGAGGCAAGCCCTGGACAACGGCTCCATCGGCGGTTTCCCATTGGTGGACATCAAGGTCACCCTGGTGGACGGTAGTTTCCACCCTGTAGACTCCTCGGAGATCGCATTCAACAGCGCGGGAATGTTGGCAGTTCGCCAAGGTATTCCCAGGGCCAAGCCAGTCCTCCTTGAGCCGATCGTGGACCTGGAAGTGGTCTGTCCCGGAGAGACGTTGGGAGACGTGCTGGCCGATCTGTCGACGCGCCGGGCGCAGATCCGCAGCATCGAAGGGCAGGGAGACGTCCAAGTGGCGAAGGCCATGCTGCCCCTGGGTGAGACATTCTCCTACACCACCGCGCTGCGTTCCATCACCAGCGGCCGGGCTTCCTATTCCATGGAGTTCAAACATTACGAGCCGGTATCCGAAAGCGTGCTGCGCACCATCGGCAACCTCAGATAACGCGCCTTTCAACCGAGATTGGGGGGAAATGGTCACCAGGCAGAAAGTACGAATAATTCTCAAGGCCTTCGATCACAAAATGCTCGATCTGTCTGCTGGCCAGATTGTGGAGACCGCAGAGAGGACGGGAGCCAGAATCGCGGGGCCGGTCCCGTTGCCGACTCATATCCGGCGGTTCTGCGTTATCAGAAGCCCGCATGTGGACAAGGACTCGCGGGAGCATTTCGAGATACGCACCCACAAGCGGCTCATCGACATCCTGGAACCTACGTCCAAGACTATCGACTCACTGACGCGGTTGAATCTGCCCGCGGGCGTCGATATTTCCATCAAGCTCTAGGGCTTGAATTTAAGGGAACTGGGGGAACTCATGCTCCGGGGCTTTTTGGGTAGAAAAATCGGTATGAGCCAGGTCTTCCGTGAAGACGGAAGGGTTGTGCCGGTCACGGTCATCGAAGCCGGTCCGTGCACCGTGACCCAGGTCAAGACCAGCGAAAGCGACGGCTACGAGGCCGTGCAATTGGGTTTCGGCCAGACCAAGAAGGCCAACAAACCCATGAGGGGCCATCTCAAGAATGGCCAGCCCGTCCGGTACCTCAAGGAGGTCCAGGCCGACGACCCCAATGAGTTCGAGGTCGGCCAGACCCTCTCTGTGGACATATTCCAAGAAGGCGAGAAGATTGACGTTATCGGCCGGTCCAAGGGCCGGGGATTCGCCGGCACCATTAAACGCCACCGTTTTGGCGGCGGACCCAGGACCCACGGCCAGTCTGACCGTGCCCGGGCCCCCGGATCCATCGGCGGCGGCACCACCCCGGGCAAGGTGTTCAAGGGCATGAAAATGGCCGGGCATATGGGTAACGTGCGCATCACCGCCAAGGGCCTGGAAATCGTCCGAATAGACACCGACCGGAACCTGCTTCTGGTCAAGGGCGGAGTGCCCGGCGGCCCCAATGGTCTCCTTCAAATCCGGCGCGCAAAATAATTCACTCTAGAAGAGTCCTGAAGGCATCTTAACTATGGAAGTTCCTGTTAAAAACCAGCAAGGGCAAACGGTCGATACCGTGGACCTGGACGACGCCGTGTTTTCCGTTCCCATGAATAATTCCCTCGTCCACCAGGCCCTGGTGATCTACCAGTCCAACAAGCGGCAAGGTACCCACGATACCAAGACACGGGCCGAAGTTTCCGGCGGTGGGCGCAAGCCCTGGACCCAGAAGCACACCGGCCGGGCCCGCCAGGGCAGCATCCGGGCTCCCCAATGGCGTCATGGAGGGGTGGCCTTCGGACCCCATCCGCGCAGTTATCGCAAGGCTCTGCCGAAGCGGATGAGGCGCTTGGCCTTGAGGTGCATGCTGTCGGACAAGGCCAGGCGGAGTAAATTGGTGTGCCTCGATTCCATCGACGGAGTCGACGGCAAGACTAGGTCGATGGTCGGCCTGCTGGCCAATCTGGGCATCAACGGTCCCATTCTGTTGGTGACCAGGAACTCAGAGGACAACGTTGTTAAAGCAGCCCACAACCTTTCGAAGGTCTGGACTCTGCCAGTCAACCTCCTGAATGCTCAGCAGCTTTTGGAGCGCGAGACTGTGGTTATCACCCTCGATGCGGTCCGTTGGGCGGAGGAAACCCTGAAGACCGACGCTCACGGCAGGCGCGGGCGGAAGGCCGCCGCTCAGTCTTCCGGCGAGACCGGGGAACCGGGAGAATAGATGGAAATTCACAAGGTCTTGGTGAGGCCAACCATCACCGAAAAAAGCACCATCCTGCAGGAGTCCGGCAAGTACACTTTCCACGTCGCCCCGAAGGCCAACAAGGTGGAGGTAAGGCAGGCCGTGGAAACCAACTTCGGCGTAACGGTGCTCGACGTCAACATCACCAAGCTCCACGGGAAACGAAAGCGCTACGGCGCCCGCTTCACCAAGCAACCCGATGTTAAGAAGGCCGTGGTCACGTTGAAGCCCGGGGACCGGATCAACCTGATCGAAGGCCTCTAGCACCCGAGGACAGTCGCAATGCCACTGAAAAACTTAAGGCCAATTACTCCGGGTACCCGGAACGCGGTGCGGCCCTCATTCGAGGAGATTACCGCCCGTAAGCCGGAAAAGCCGCTCTTGGAGTCCAAGTCCAGCCACGCGGGACGCAACAACCGGGGCCGGATTACCAGCCGCCACCGCGGCGGCGGGCCCAGGAGAATGTACCGCAAGATCGATTTCAAACGGTACAAGGACGGCGTACCTGGCCGGGTTGCCACCATCGAATACGACCCCAACCGGACTACCCGGATTGCGCTGATTCACTATATGGATGGTGAGAAGAGCTACATTCTGGCCCCTCTCGCCCTGTCCGTAGGTGATTGGGTGGAGTCAGGACCCCAGGCCGAGATCCACCCTGGGAATTGCCTCCCACTGCGCAACATCCCTACCGGTACTGTGGTCCACAACCTGGAGTTGACTCCGCAACGCGGCGGACAATTGGTCCGCAGCGCCGGCTCCGGAGCTCAGGTGCTTTCCCGCGAAGGCGAATACGTGCTCATCAGGCTTCCGTCGGGTGAGATGCGGCGGGTACTGCTCAATTGCAGGGCCAGCGTGGGGCAACTATCCAACCCGGACCATAAGAACGAGAGCCTGGGCAAGGCTGGCGCAAGCCGCCACCTGGGAAGGCGCCCCCACGTACGCGGGGTGGCGATGAACCCGGTGGACCACCCCCACGGCGGCGGCGAAGGCCGCTCTCCCATTGGGATGCCAGGCCCCAAGTCGCCCACCGGCAAGCCCACGCTGGGGCACAAGACCAGGCAGAAGAACAAGGCAAGCAGCAGATTTATTGTACGGAGGGGCAGGAGACGGTAGAATGTCGCGCTCAATCAAGAAGGGTCCCTATGTTCATCCCAAGTTAATGAAGAAGGTGGAAGCCCTCCAGCGCTCGGGCGCGAGGACGGTGATCCGCACATGGTCACGGGCGTCGATGATTATGCCGGACATGGTTGGATTGACAATCGGTGTCCATGACGGACGCCGTCACGTGCCGGTCTTCGTTACCGAGAACATGGTGGGGCACCGCCTTGGCGAGTTTTCCCCGACGCGCACCTACCGGGGCCACGTCAGCCGGTCCGAGCGCTCCAGCCGAATGAGGTAATCACGTGCCACCAGTAAGAGCAATGGCCAAACAAATCGGAGCATCCCAGAAGCGGCTAAAGCCGATTCTGGACTTGGTGCGCGGCAATTCGGTGGAGGACGCCCTGAACACCCTTAGCTTGCTACCCTCCCCCTGGGCGAAGACGGTAGCAAAAGTGGTCGAATCAGCGGCGGCCAATGCCGAAAACAATATGTTCATGACCAGGGACGACCTGCGGATAGTCCGCATCACGGCAGACCGGGCTAAGCCCCAAAAGCGGTTCCGGCCAAGGGCCAGAGGCCGTATAGGACGGATTACCAAGAGGGCCAGCCACATCATAGTGGTCGTCGACGACATGCAAGAGGAGTTCTAGCTCATGGGCCATAAAACCCATCCATACGGGTTCCGGCTCGGCGTTATCAAGGACTGGAAAGCCCATTGGTTCGCCCCCAGCGCGGCCAGCTACCGGACTCTGGTGCTGGAAGACCTGAAGTTACGGGAGAGTATCCGGCAGGAGTACCGGGCCTTTGCCGACGCGGGAATTGCCCGCGTAGAAATCGACCGAGGCGCTCAAGACGGGGTTATCAACATCCATTCGGCACGTCCGGGAATTCTGATTGGGCGGGACGGCGAGCGGGTGAAGAACCTGAGAACCAAGCTGGAAGCGATAACCAAACGCCGGGTCCAGCTAAACATCATCGAGATCGACCAGCCCGAGATCAACGCCTACCTGGTCGCACGGAACATCGCCGACCAGCTAGAGCGGCGGGTTGCCTACCGCCGGGCAATGCGCCAGGCGGCCCAGCGGGCCATGCAGGGCGGCGCCAAGGGCATCAAATTGGTGGTTAAAGGCCGTATCTCCGGCTCAGAAATAGCCCGGGTAGAGAAACTGATGATGGGTCAGGTGCCGCTCCACACTTTGCGGGCGGACATTGACTATGCGTTGGCCGAAGCTCACACCGTCATGGGGCGCGTGGGCGTGAAAGCCTGGGTTTACCACGGCGACATCCTTCCGCCTCCGCCAGAGGAAGTGGAAGAGCTGGAAGACATCGAAGTCACCGTTCAGGCCGACGGTGAAGACCCGGAGTTGGAGTTCCTGAACGAAGCCGACATTTAGCAGGACCGTCCCAGGAGAACCGCATGTTGCAACCCAAGCGCAGCAAATATAGAAAAGTTTTCCGTGGCCGCCGCAAAGGCCCGGCGACCAGCGGGAATCAGGTGGATTTCGGCGAGTTTGGCCTGAAAGCCATGGCCGCCGATTGGATCACCGCCAGGCAGATCGAGGCGGCTCGCGTCGCCGTGACTCGCCACCTCCGCAGAGGCGGGCAAGTCTGGATCCGGGTGTTCCCGGACAAGTCTGTCAGCAAGAAACCCGCAGAGGTCCGCATGGGAGGCGGTAAGGCCGCCGTGGACCATTGGGTAGCTGTCGTCAAGCCGGGACGGGTCATGTTTGAGGTCGCCGGAGTTGGCGCGGAGGAAGCCAAGGAAGCCCTTCGGCTGGCTTCGCATAAGCTGCCCATTCCCACCAAGATTGTCAGCCGGGCCCAGATGGGCGAATCGGCCTAGCAACGTAGAGACGTAACGCCATGATGATTCACGAAATTCGGAGTTTGACCGACGATCAGCTTCGCGAAGAGCTGGTCAAGACGCAACGGGAGCTGATGAACCTGCGTTTCCGCGCCGCCACCAATCAGTTGCCCGATTCCAATCAGCCCAAGGTCGTGCGCAGGTCCATTGCCAGGCTGCTCACGGTCACACGGGAACGGGAATTGGTGGAGGGATAGGTTTTGGCTAAAGAGAAGCGAAAGGTCCGCGTTGGCTCGGTTGTGCGGACCAAGATGGACAAGACCGCAGTAGTCGAGATGGTCTGGAAACAGCGAAACCGGCTATACCGCAAGCAGGTGCGCCGTGTGGCCCGTTTCGTGGTGCATGACCCCCTCAACCAGTGCAAGTTGGGGGACCTGGTACGCATCCAGGAGACCCGGCCGATCTCCAAGTCCAAGCACTGGCGGTTGTTGGGGATCCTGGAACGGCGGGAAGTTGCCGAGGTGCGCCCCATCGAATTGGAAGCGGACGCCCAGGCCATCGACGATACAGAGGTCGAAGAAGAGGTACTGGACCTTCTTGATGAAGACCAGGACAACGAATCAGAGGACGACGAGTAGGATTACTAGGTATGATCCAGACCTATACCCGGTTAACGGTAGCAGACAATAGCGGGGCCAAGGTAATCCGCCTGATCAATGTCCCCGGAAGCGGGCGGCGAAAGTTCGCCAGCCTGGGTGACATCGTGGTGTGCAACGTGCGCGAGGCGGCGCCCAACTCTCCGGTACGCAAAGGAGACGTGGTCAAGGCGGTGATCATCCGCCAGGCTCACCAGTATGGCCGCCCCGACGGCACATTTATCAGCTTCGACGACAACGCCGCCGTGCTGATTTTGGACAATCAGCTTCCCAGGGGGACCCGCATCTTCGGACCTGTGGCCAGAGAACTGCGGGACCGGGGATTCATGCGGATAATATCCCTGGCTTCGGAGGTGGTATAATGCGAATCCGAAGCGGCGACACCGTCCTGGTAATTGCCGGTAAAGAGAAAGGCAAGACGGGCCGGGTGGAACGCCAGTTGACCAAGAGCGATAGGGTGGTGGTGGAGGGCGTGAACCTCGTCACCCGGCATATTAAGCCACGGCCCGGCGTAAGACAGTCGGGACGTATTCAATCCGAAGCCCCCATTCACGCTTCAAACGTGGTGCTCGTTTGCAACAAGTGCAACCGCCCCGTCAGGGCCAGGGTGGTTACCCTGGAGACCGGCGCAAGGGTGCGCGGTTGCCCCAAATGCGAGGAAGTGATCGACGATGCCCGATGATGAACAGGCACAGGCCAACTCCGAGGAGGCGCCCTCTGAGGAGGTAACCCCAGAGAGCGCGGCGCAGCAGACCGGTGGCGCTTCCGAGGAGGCTCCAGCCTCTGCGCAACGCAGGTCTGGCCGCCGGGAGCGAGCCGGTAGAGGTCAACGTGGCGGCGGAACAGCCGAGGCGCCCGCCGACGAAACGCCTCCCCCTCCCCGGCTTCTGGATATGTACCGGAACGAGATCGTTCCTACCATCATGCGCGAGTTCGAACTGACTAACCCCATGCAAGTGCCGCGCATCCAGAAAATATCGGTCAATATCGGGTTGGGCGAGGCACTGACCAACGGCCGCGCAATGGAGGCCGCCACCCGGGACCTGGCTACCATCACCGGTCAAAAGCCGATCATCACCCGGGCCCGCAAGTCAATCGCCGGGTTCAAGGTACGCGAGGGCAATCCCATCGGTACTTGCGTAACCCTGCGCGGTGCCCGGATGTACCATTTTCTGGACCGGTTGATCAACATGTCCCTCCCTCGTATTCGAGACTTTCGGGGAATCCCCCGCCGGGGATTCGACGGGCGGGGGAATTTCTCCATCGGGATCAGAGAACAGATCATTTTCCCGGAGATCGACTATAACCAGATCGACAGACTCCGGGGTATGCAGGTCACCATTGCGACCACGGCTCCCGACGACCGCCTCGCGGTCCGCCTGCTGGAGCTTTACGGGATGCCATTCGTGCGCGAGGCGTAGCCGCCGCGTCCGTAGATCAGAGGAGACATTTTGGCCAAGACCTCCAAAGTACAAAAATGGCTTAGAGAGCCCAAGTTTCCTGGCCGCTGGCACAGCCGGTGCAATCGCTGCACTCGGCCCCGGGCATATATTCGCTACTTCGGCATCTGCCGGATATGTTTCCGGGAGTTGGCCCTCAGTGGCGAGTTGCCTGGAGTTCGTAAGGCGAGCTGGTAGTAGACCAGGGGGGAGAAGACAGTGCCGGTTACCGATCCAGTGGCGGATATGCTCACAAGGATTCGAAACGCCATTCAGGTGCGCCATGAGTCCGTGATGATGCCTCATTCCAAGATGAAGCTGGCGATTGCCAGGATACTCAAGGAGGAAGGGTTCATACGGGACTTCGACCACCCCAGGGGGCAGGTCCGCCCTACGCTGCGGATACATCTGTCTTACCGCGAGCGCCGCGAGCCGGTCATCAGCGGCCTCAAGCGCGTTAGCAAACCCGGCCTCAGAGTGTACGTGGGGAAGGGTGAGATACCCAGGGTCTACGGAGGTCTTGGAGTCGCCATTCTGTCGACGCCCGAAGGCGTGATGGCGGGCCGTCAGGCCTGGCGCCGGGGCATCGGAGGGGAGTTGCTCTGTTATGTCTGGTAATGGAACGGAAAACGGAGAGAAATCGGGGCGGACCCTATCCCGCATCGGACGCAAGTCCATCCCCATACCCCAGGGAGTGGAAGTAGAAGTCAAGTACGGAGAGGTGGTGGTGACGGGTCCCCGGGGGACCGTCACCCAGAATTACCACCCCGAAGTCAAGGTAGCAGTTGAAGATGGAGCGGTGGTAGTAGAGCGGTTGTCGGAGCGCAAGTTCCACCATGCCCTGCACGGACTGACCCGCAGTCTCATCTTCAACGCCGTGGTAGGCGTCACCGACGGGTACACCAGGACTATGGAGTTGATGGGCGTCGGTTACCGCGTCCTACAGGCCAACGACGGCATTGTGCTTAATGTTGGTTACTCCCACCCGGTAGAACTTCATCCTCCCGACGGGGTCACCATGGAGGTTGAGGGCAATAACCGGGTCCACGTTAGGGGCATCGACAAACAGAAGGTCGGACAGATGGCGGCCAAGATACGCAAGGTCCGGCCACCAAACGCATACAAGGAGAAGGGCATCAGGTACCAGGGTGAGGTCCTTCACTACAAGCCTGGCAAGGCAGCGGCGCGCAAAGCCTAGCCCGCCAGTAATTGAGAAGTTTATCGAGAGGGCTCTGCTTTGCCTAAGGACAAGAACTCAAGAAGATTAAGGATAGTCAGGCATGCGAGGGTGCGGGCCAAGGTCTTCGGTACGGAGGAACGGCCTCGCCTGTGCGTGTTCCGCAGCTCGCGGCATATTTACTGCCAGGTGATCGACGACACCAAGGGACAGACTCTGGTCTCCGCCTCCAGCATGGAAGACCTTGGCGAGGACAAGAAGCTCGAAGGTCCCAAGACGTCGGTATCAGCGGTAGTCGGAAAACGGATCGCGGACCGGGCCCTGGCCCTGGGAATAAACCAGGTGGTGTTCGACCGGGGCGGTTACAAGTATCACGGCAGGGTCAAGGCCTTAGCCGAGGCCAGCCGCGAGGGCGGGCTCAGTTTCTAATGACGGCGGACATAGGGTTCACCGGACCGCTGGTCCAATGAGAAAGGTATAGACGCTTTATGGTTTTCGCGCGTGACCGGGGCAGACCAAACAGGCAAAGAGAAGAAGATACCGGGGGTATGCAGGAGAGGGTGGTTTTCACCCGCCGCATTTCCAAGGTGGTAAAGGGTGGTAGACGTCTCCGGTTCAATGCCTTGGTGGTGGTTGGAGATGGCGGCGGACAGGTCGGAGCGGGTTTGGGCAAGGCCCTGGTGATTCCCGACGCGGTCCGTAAAGGCAATGCCATCGGCCGTAGAAATATGGTGACCATTCCGATCAAGGGCAGCACCATACCCCACCAGATTACGGTCAAGAAGGGCGCCACCATTGTGATCCTCAAGCCGGCCCGCGAAGGCACAGGAATTATCGCCGCCGGCGGGATGAGGGCTATGCTTGAGTTGGGGGGCGTGCGGGACGTTGTGGGCAAGTCACTGGGGTCTCGCAACCCGATCAACATCGTATACGCTACGCTTGAAGCATTGCGTCAGCTTAGAGACCCGGAGGTAGAAGTGGCCCGCCGCCTAGCCCGCGCGACAGGACGGACCGCCTGATAATCATGGCAGACTTGAAGATAACATGGAAGAAAAGCTGTATCGGCAGACCCCAGAACCAGCGGAGGATTATCAAATCTCTGGGGCTGCGTAGATTGCACCACTCTGTTGTTCACTCGGATACGCCGACGATACGCGGAATGGTCAACAAGGTCTCTCACCTGGTGGTGGTGGAGGAATTGGGCGGTTAGGACCGTTGGCCGGAGGCCGGAGCGGCCTCATCCCGCGGTCTCAGCATGTCCGGATGCCCCGCTAATGCAGGCGGATTGGCAACGGGCATGAGCTACTTTTCAGCAAGGAGTCATTCCCGATGATGGAACATGAACTGGCCCCGGCGCGAGGGGCCAGAAAATCCCGCAAGCGGGTCGGCCGGGGCGATGCGGCCGGTCAAGGAAGTACCGCGGGCAGAGGTCAAAAAGGACAGAAGTCCCGTTCCGGGCATGGCTTCCGCGTGGGATTCGAGGGAGGTCAGCTTCCTTTGATCAAGGGACTCCCCATGCGCCGGGGTTTCAACAATAAGTTCAAAATCTATTATTCTCTCGTAACAGTGGACTCTCTTAACGTGTTCTCCGAAGGGGACCGCATAACTCCCGAACAGATGGTAGAGCGGGGTTGCCTGCGGGACCTGAAGCAACCGGTCAAGATTGTGGGGGACGGCGAGATTACCAAGGCCGTCACGGTGGCTGCGCACAAGTTTACGCGTTCTGCGCGGGAAAAGATCGAGGCGGCCAAGGGAAGTGTGGAGGAACTCTAGACCTTATGTTAACCGCGGAGACTCAAGGGGCGCGCTTTCCGCGTTTGCTCCAAGCGACTATCGACGCCTTTAGCCTACCGGACCTTCGGGCAAAAATACTCTTCACCCTGGCAGTCCTCGCGCTGTACCGTTTCGCCGCCCATATTCCTATGCCGGGAATCGACCAGTTGCAGTTGGACAACCTGTTCCGCAACAACGACCTGCTGGGCTTCCTGGATTTGTTCAGCGGCGGCGCACTGCGGCGGATGAGTATCGTCGCCCTCGGCGTATTTCCCTATATTACCGCATCCATCGTGATGCAACTCCTTACGCCCGTGATTCCCAGCCTGCAGGAGATGTCCCGCGAGGGAGAGGCGGGCCGGGCCAAGATGAACCGCATGACCCACTGGTTGACCGTCCCCATTGCGATGGCTCAAGGGTATGGACAGCTCATGCTCCTCCAGCAAAGCCAGGTGGTGACCTTCGTGGGGTTCACCGGAGTGGAGCTACTGCCGACTCTCGCCGCCTTGTTCTCCATCGTGGCGGGTACGATGTTCCTGGTCTGGATTGGCGAACTCATCACCGAGCGCGGTATTGGGAACGGTATATCGCTGATCATTTTCGCCGGGATCGTGGCCGGACTGCCTGGCCTGCTAAGCCAGGGGTTCCTCGACCGTGACAATGTCCTGGGTATCGGGTTTTTCGCCATCATCGGGTTGCTGATAATTGCGCTGATCGTGATGTTCAACGAGGCCCACCGGAGGATACCCGTCCAGTACGGTAGAAGCATCTTCCGGGGAGGGCGGATGTACAGGCAAAGCGGCGCTACGTACTTGCCGCTACGGATCAACTCGGCAGGGATGATACCCTTGATCTTCGCATTCTCTATAGTGATCCTTCCCGGGACCGTTGCCACCTACTTCGCCACCAGCACCGGCGTAGTAGGCGACGTAGCCCGCTTCTTCGCGGACCTGCTGGTGCCAACCTCCCCATTGTACTGGGGTATGGTGTTCGTCCTGGTGGTGATTTTCACCTTCTTTTATACCCTGGTGGTGTTCAACCAGCAGAACCTGGCGGAGAACTTGCAGCGGAATGGAGGCTTCGTTCTGGGAATACGGCCGGGGCGCCCAACCCAGGAATACCTCAACCGCGTAATTGTGCGTATCACGATGGGCGGCGCGTTCTTCCTGGGGTTCGTTGCAATTGTGCCCTACCTGGCGTCCCTGATTACCGGCGTCCAGGCAATTTCCCTGAGCAGCACCAGCCTGCTGATCATGGTTGGTGTGGGTCTGGACACGATGCGCCAATTGGAAGCCCAGTTAATGATGCGAAACTACGAAGGGTTCTTGAGGTAGCTTGGCTGAAGGAGTGCGGTTAGCTTTGTTCGGCCCTCCCGGAGCGGGTAAGGGTACCCAGGCCCAACTCTTGGTGGAGCAACTTGGGGTCCCGCATATCAGCTCGGGAGACCTGTTTCGTCACCATCTGCGCGAGGAAACTCCCCTTGGTCTCCGCGCCGCGGAGTACATGAGGCAGGGCGTGTTGGTGCCAGACGAATTGACTATCGACATCGTGCTGGAACGTGTCCTAGCCATTAACAGCGAGGATGGGTTCATTCTGGATGGCTTCCCCCGCAACCGAAACCAGGCCGGGGTGCTGGACGAGGCGCTGGAACGCCGGGCGCGGCCGTTGGATAAGGTGGTTTACATCGAAGTCTCGGAGCAGGAATTGGTCCGCCGGTTGGCGGGCAGGTCCAGTTGCCGGGAATGCCAGGCCCCGCACTCCATCCCTCAGGACACCTCCGCCGGTGGAGATGACCCGGCCACGGAGGTCCGTTGCGGTCGCTGCGGAGGCGAGCTTTACCAACGGGAAGATGACCGGCCCGAAGCTGTGCAGAAGCGAATAGAGGTCTACCAGTCGGAGACCCTGCCGGTCTTGGACTATTACCGAAGCCGGGGACTCCTGGCCGACGTTGCCGGGGCCGACTCCGTAGAAGGGGTGAACCGCGGCGTCCTGGCGGCGCTGGAGCGGCCCTCAGCATAACCGTCTCCCGGCGGGATGGACTTGGCCCAGGGAGCCTGGGTTTGCAATAAGATTATTCGGGAGTAGAATAGGTACGGTGAAACGGAACCGTAAGAAGGAGACCGCGTCCAACTCAGCCTCTCCGTATTCCGGCGGGATCACGATCAAGTCCCGCGAGGAGCTTGACGCCATGCGGGCTGCGGGAGGCATAGTAGGCACGGTCCTTGATTTATTGCGGCGGTCGGTGGAACCGGGCATGACGACCAAAGAGCTCGATACCATTGCCTACAGAGAGATTGTGCGCCACGGTGCAAAGCCTACGTTTAAAGGGTACCGTGGTTTTCCCGCCAGTATTTGCGCGTCCGTCAACGAGGAGATCGTCCATGGAATACCCGGCAGAAGGGTATTGAAAGAGGGCGATATCATCAAGATGGACGTCGGGGCGACGCTTGATGGGTTCATCGGCGACGCGGCGATTTCAGTACCGGCCGGATACGTCCCGCCCGAAGTCGACGCGCTAATGGAAGCCACACAAGCGGGCCTCATGGAAGGAATTAAGGCCGCTCTGCCCGGTAACCGTGTCGGAGATATCGCCGCCGCGGTGCAGGCTTACGGCGAAGCCCACGGCTACGGGATCGTCCGCGAGTTCGTGGGTCACGGGGTTGGGCGATTCCTGCACGAGGACCCGCAGGTACCCAACTACGGCCAAGCAGGGTTGGGGCCGCTGCTCCGCCCCGGTATGTGTATCGCCATAGAGCCCATGTTCAACCTGGGCGATTGGCGCACCCGAGTGCTCAAGGACCAGTGGACGGTTGTTACAGCCGACGGATTGCTGTCCAGCCATTTCGAGCACACGATAGCGATTACGGAGGATGGGCCCGAGATTATGACGGTCCATTCCTAGCAGTGTTCGTCGGCCGCGGTGGTTGGCAGGTTGGTATAGAGTAAGGCTTAGAGGGAGTTTATGGCGAAGAAGCAGGCGATAGAAGTTGAAGCCAGTGTGATGGAAGCATTGCCCAACGGTATGTTCCGGGTCACCCTGCCCAACGATCATGAGGTGTTGGCCCACGTTTCGGGTAAAATTCGTATGCACTTCATTCGGGTGCTGCCGGGGGACCGGGTCCTGGTGGAATTATCCCCCTACGATCTGTCCCGAGGGCGAATCACCTATCGCTTCAAGTAGCCCGAAGGTATTAACGCTATGAAAGTATCCGCTTCAGTCAAACCCAGGTGTGACAAGTGCCGCGTCATCCGGCGCAAGAGGGTGGTCAGGATAATCTGCACCAATCCCAGGCACGCTCAACGTCAGGGATAGACTAACCCACAACAGGGAATTGTTACCAGAAGGCCCTTATAAGGAGGCCCCTAGTGGTCCGTATCGCAGGAGTAGACGTACCCGACCGGAAGAAAGCTCACGTCGCCTTGACCAGGATCTACGGCATAGGCCCCGCCATTGCCAATGAGATTCTGATCAAAGCCGATATAGATACCGAGTCTCCCCCTCGAATGCTGGAGCTTTCCGAAGCCCAGGTGGACCGGATTCGTGAGATCGTAGACCGGGAGTACCTGGCCGAGGGAGACCTGCGCCGGGAAGTGAACCAGAACATCCGCCGGTTGATAGAGATCGGCTCCTACCGGGGCACCAGGCACCGGCGAGGGTTGCCCGCCCACGGGCAGCGCACCCGGACCAATGCCCGTACCAGGAAGGGCCCCAGGCGCACCGTCGCAGGCCGCGGCCGGCGGACGGGCGGCAAAAAGTAAGTGAGTGTGATCCATGCCTAGACCAAGAGCACGCCGCCGAGAGCGGCGCACGGTTGTCCAGGGTCGAGCTTATATCTACTCCACGTTCAACAACACCCTGGTCAGCATCACCGACCCGCAGGGGAACGTTATCTCCTCGGCCAGCGCCGGCACTGTCGGATTCAAAGGCTCCCGCAAAGGCACAGCCTTTGCCGCCCAGCGCGCGGCGGAACAAGCCGCCCGGCGGGGTATGGACATGGGGCTGCGCCAGATTGACGTCCTGATACGGGGGCCCGGCGCGGGCCGCGAAGCCGCCATACGCTCTCTCCAGGGAGCGGGACTCAATGTAATCAGCATACGAGACGTGACGCCCATCCCGCACAACGGGTGTCGCCCACCAAAGAGAAGGAGGGTGTAGCGAACACCTGATGGGAAGATATACAGGACCATCCTGCCGGCTTTGCCGCCGCGCCGGGGAAAAGCTATTTCTCAAGGGGGAACGGTGCTTCACGCCCCGTTGCGCCATTGAACGCCGGCGGGCAGCGCCCGGCAACCAGTCCCGCAGGCGCAGGCGTCCCTCTGATTACGGCGTACACCTGTTGGAGAAACAGAAAGCCAAGTACATATACGGCGTGTTGGAGTCCCAGTTCCGCCGCTACATGGCCGAGGCGTTCGACACGCCTGGAGTCACCGGCCTGAATTTGTTGCGTTCCCTGGAAAGGCGCTTTGATAACGTGGTGTTCCTGCTGGGGTTCGCCGACTCCCGCAAGCAAGCCCGCCAACTCGTTATGCACGGGCATTTGCAAGTCAACGGCCGAAAGACGGATATCCCGTCGTACCAGGTGGTAGAGGGCGATATCATCTCCTGGAAGGAGGCGGACAAGTCCACCGACTTCTACAAGGACCGCACCGATGGGATACCCAAGAGACCCATACCCGATTGGTTGCTCCTTGACACCAATGAAATGAGCGGCAGAGTGATGAGTTTGCCGGCAGACCAGGACTTGCAGCAAGCCATCAACTCCCGGCTAATCGTAGAGTTTTACTCGAGGTAAATGGCCCCATGTTAGATACTTTCGTCCTCGCCGCCGGTTATCCCGAGGGAGGACCGGAGCCTCCACAGCCGGATGTTCACATCCTCGAATCCGGGGCAATGTATGGCCGTGTAGCGGTCGAACCGCTGCAACGGGGCTTTGGTCTCACCATCGGCAACCCGCTGAGAAGGATTCTCCTGAGCTCAACCAACGGCAGCGCTATTACATGGGTCAAGATAGATGATGTGGTCCATGAATACGCCGCCATCCCGGGAGTCAAAGAAGAGGTCATGGAACTGCTTCTCAACGTGAAGCGGATCCGCATCCGCGCCCAATCCGAACGGACGGGAAAGATGAGGCTCGATGTTACGGGCGGCGGCCGCGTCTGCGCCGGGGACATCGCAACTTCGGCGGACTTCCAAGTCGTCAACCCTGAACTCCACCTGGCCACCCTGGACTCGGACGACTCCAAGCTCTCCATCGAGTTCAACGTGGAACAAGGAGTCGGCTACCAGCCAGCCCTCCAGGCCGAAGGTTCCGAAAGCTTGCCCGTTGGAGTGCTCCCCGTTGATGCGATCTTCAGCCCGGTCCGAAAAGTCAATTACCACGTCGAGCGTACGCGGGTGGGCCAGGTAACCGACTACGAGCGGCTGGTGCTTGAGGTATGGACCGACGGCACAGTCTCGCCGTTGGAAGCCGTGCGCCGGGCCGCGAGTTTACTGGTCAACCATTACTACCTGTTCAGCAACCTAGACGAGACTGTGGATTCCGGCCGGGACAGGGTGCCGCTGATGGTCTCGCCGGAGGTTTACCAGACCCCAATCGAACGGCTGGAATTGTCCCCCCGGACTCTCAACTGCTTGAAACGCGCCCACATCACCAAATTGGGCGAGGTGTTGGAGCGGACTGACGACGAATTGTTGAAGATCCGAAACTTCGGCTACAAGTCGCTGACTGAACTCCAGGAAAAGCTGGCCGAAAGGGGGATCGCGCCTCAACGCGGCGAGGGAGTGGCCGCCGCCGCTGGCGGTGATGGATCTTTGTCCATCGGCGCGTTACCCACCGGTTTGACCTTGTCGGTCGAAGAATTAGGCGACCTCATCGGCTCAGGCGGCATCGGCGAAGGCCCTCCGCCGGCCCGGTCGGAAGAAGGCGCCTGGGAGTACGCTGAGGACAAAGAAGAGGATGAAGAAGAGGGGGCCGAAGATGAAGATGATGAAGAGGAGGTCTCTGTGTAGTCATGGCCTCTCACCGAGTCACCGGCCGCAGGCTTAGCCGGTACAAGGACCAACGTAAAGCCCTAATGCGAGGGCTCACCGGAGAATTGATCCAACACGAACGCATCACCACCACTCTGGCCAAGGCCAAGGAGACCAGAATAGTTACCGAAAAGCTGATTACCCACGGCAAAAAGGGTACGCTCCACCACCGGCGATTGGCTCTGGCCCAAATACCCAACAAGACTGTCGTCAAAAAGGTGTTCGACGACGTGGCCCCCAGGTACGCCGAGCGTGCGGGTGGCTATACCCGCATCATTAAGATCGGCCGCCGCCAAGGCGATGGCGCTGAGATGGCGGTCATAGAATTAGTCTAGCGAGGTGACGGGCGAATCAGTCCATTAGTTCCACCAGCCTCCAACACTGGTCACGGCTCTGATATCATACGCAGGGTGGCGCTGCTGGTGGAATACGATGGGACGAAATACAAAGGGTTCCAAATCCAAAAAGGCCAACCGACGGTCCAAGGTGAGTTAGAGGCCGGCCTGGCCAGGTTCACCGGGCGGCCGGTACGCATCAGGGGAGCAAGCAGGACCGACTCCGGGGCACACGCCCGCGGTCAGATGGTGGACTTCACAACAACAGTCCACCGGAAGATAGAGTCCTTCCCCTCCGGGATGAATTTCTTTCTCCCGGACGATATTCGAGTCCAAACCGCCTATAGAGTGGTCCCGGAGTTTCATTCCAGGAAGAGCGCCGTCAGCCGGGTATACAGGTACCATATTTCCAACCGGCGTTGGCCCTCCCCGGTGGAACGGCACACCAAGTTCTGGGTTCGGGATACCTTGGATGTGGACCGAATGGGCAGGGCGGCTGCCAGTCTGATTGGAGACCGGGACTTCCGAACCATAGTCCCGGACCACCCGGCAGACCGGTCCGCAGTGCGGTCGGTACGCCGCTGGGACGTGTGGAACGATGGTTGCGAGGTCATTATCGAATGCGAGGCCAACGGGTTCCTAAAGCACATGGTGCGGCGGACAAACGCAATTCTGATTGAGGTCGGCAAGGGTAAGCTAGAAACAGACGTATTAGGCGGTCTGCTAGATGGAGAGAAGGATAAGAGGTTCCCTCTGCCTTCCGTCCCGGCTAGCGGGCTCTGTTTGATGAAGGTAAACTATCCGGAATTTTGGTCATACGTAATCAGGGAAGATGAAGAGAACTAGCACGTATTTCCCCAAAAATGGCGAAGTCCCCGCAAAATGGCGGGTCATAGACGCAACCGGCCTGGTCCTTGGCAGGGTGGCCCGGGATATCTCGATGGCCCTGCAGGGCAAGGATAAACCGGACTACTCTCCTTCGGTCATGACGGGCGACTACGTAATCGTGGTCAACGCTTCGAAGATACGAGTCACTGGCCGCAAGCGGAACCAGAAGCTTTACTACCGGCATAGCGGCTACGTCGGCAACCTTAAAACGTTCAAACTCGGGGACATGCTTGACACCCGACCGGAGCGTGTGATCGAGTTGGCCGTAAAGGGTATGCTGCCCCGCAACAACCTGGGGCGGCACATGCTCCGGCGGTTAAAGGTCTATGGCGGAGAGACACACCCCCATGAAGCCCAGGTCGCCGGCTTTGGTGAATCGAACAAAGAGTAGGTACTGATTTTGGTACGAGCTGCGACAGAGCAGGACCACTATTACTACGGCACCGGCAAGCGCAAGACTTCAATCGCCAAGGTCAGGCTCTATCTGGACGACGGCGGGCCAACCATCGTTAATGGCAAGCCAGTGGACGAGTACTTCGGCTGGAGGCCGTGGCAGGACATTATCAACGAGCCTTTCCGCGTCGCCGATATGGTTAGCCGGTTCCGCGTTATGGTCAAAGTTGTCGGAGGGGGTGTTCACTCCCAGGCAGAGGCAATCCGGCACGGAATCGCCAGGGCCCTGGTCGTTTACGACGCGGAATTGAAATCCGGTCTGCGCCGCCACGGGCTTATTACCCGGGACGCTAGAATCAAGGAAAGCAAGAAATATGGCCTGAAACGGGCCCGGCGCGCCCCTCAATATACCAAGCGTTAACCCGGGGAATCAGACGCCCAGGAAATCCGCCGCGGCGTCGAGCAATCTGTCCACATCTGCCTGGGAACCGGCCTCTGCATAAATTCGCAGCAGAGGTTCGGTCCCGGAAAACCTACAGATTAGCCAGGCGTCGTCGAACACCAGCCTCCTGCCATCTATGGAGTCGGTGCTCCGGACGGGCATACCTGCCAACTCGGTCAGTTCGGGGCTTTCCAGTCTTTCCTGAATCCTCTGACGGTCATCGGCTCTAAACGCCACGTCTCGCCGGTGATAGTAATGTTCGCCCACCTTGTCGAACAGACGCCGCACCAGCGCGGACGGAGTCATCCCCGTTAGCGCCATGTACTCCAGGACTAATAGTCCGCTCAGAATCCCGTCCCTTTCGGGTATGTGGCCGCGAAAAGCGAACCCGCCACTTTCTTCCCCGGCCATCAGGGCGTCCACTTCCGACATCTTCGGCCCGATGTACTTGAACCCCACCTTCATCTCGTGGACGTCCACTCCGTACGTCCCGGCCAACTTGTTCAGCATCATAGAGGACGTGACACCCTTGACCAGCGGGCCTCGCATCTCCTTCTGTTCCAACTGGTAAAGAGCAAGCAGGGAGAAGACCTCTAGTGTGGTTATGAAACGGCCGTTTTCGTCAACCACACCGATACGGTCGGCGTCGCCATCCAGGGCCAGGCCGGCCGAGTACCCATCGCGTGAAACCGTCTCCATCAGGCTATGCAGGTTGCTGGCGATGGGCTCAGGCTGTTCCATACCCGGAAAAGCCGGGTTCCGCATCCCGTTCATTTCGTCTACTACGGTGGTCCCGCCGGACACGAGGGCCGGGATATAGCCCGCGCCCGCTCCGAACATGGAATCCACGCGGACACGCAGACCCGCGTTTCCGATGGCCGCCAGGTCAACCAGCGCGGCAACCTTTTCCATGTACGGAGGCGCGGGGTCGAATTCGACGACCAGGCCCTGCCCGCGCGCCTGGTCCAGGGGAATGGACTTGGTCCTGCCAGTGCTGGCAATGAAATGCTCCAGCAGGTCGGTAATCTCCTGGGTTGCGCTCCCGGCGTACTCAGGTTTGAACTTAAACCCGTTCCAGATACCGGGGTTGTGACTTGCCGTGATGATCGCCGCGCCCGCCGCCTGCCGGTGGAGAACGTTAAAGCTGAGGACCGGGGTGGGAGCAGCGTCTTGGGACAAGTAGGCTTTGATCCCATTCCCGGCCATCACCGAGGCAACCGTCTCGGCGAATTCGCGGGAGAGAAAGCGCGTGTCGTAGCCCACCACCAGGCCCTTACCCGACGTGCCATGAGCCCGCAGATAATCGGCGAGTCCCTGGGCGCAACGTCCCACGTTCTCGAAGGTGAACTCTTCTGCGATGATGGCACGCCAGCCGTCGGTCCCGAAGCGGATTGGAGTGATCATGCCGATGCCGCGGTCTTGGAGGAGCCGCTGGTCGCTCCCCCACCATCGAGACAGGCTTGAATGACTTGTTCCCATTCATCAAGGTCGAAGAAGAAAGGACCCGCGCCGCCGTGGTAGGCGACCTTGCCCTCGGCGTCAATCAGATAAAGCCGCTCCGGGGCCGCTCCGTAGGTCTCGTCGATGGCGTTATCCATCTCTTCAACCAGTATCGGGATGGTGATGTTCAGGTCGAGACTACAGGTCTGGGCGACCTCAGTCCGTTCATCAATGCTCTGATGCTGGCGGTAGAAGACCTCGTCCTGTACGTTGGCATCGACCTGCCAGCCGTCAGTGGGGTGGGCTTCCCGCACGTATACGACGAAGAACTCGACATCTTCGGCAAACCGGTCCCGGACCTGCTCTATGCGCCCCACCGAGGCGCGGAACGGAGGTCAAGTGTAGCTTCCGAAAATAAGCCCCACGGGCCGTTTGCCCCGGAAGCCCGAGAGGCTTATCCGTTCATCTGTCCCCAACTGCTTGAGGGAGAAGTCTGGCGCAATTTCCCCGAACGCCGGTCCCTGTTCGTCCCGCTCGATGAGGTGACTCAGCGCGGCCTGGAGCGCCGGTGGGCCTTTCGCCAGGTGAAGTCCCAGCACGGTATGGGCGGGGACCGCCTGTACCGACGACTCCTTCCGCCGCTGCTGAAGCTCGCCAACCAACTTGCGGAACATGGCCCGCTCGTTGGCTGAAAGGTTGGCTACTGGCCTTCCCTGCTGTTCGATTGCCATAGTCAGCCCCTCCAGTCTGATTTCCCGGCAGCGGTCCACCGGCTTGCTGATGGCGGTCAGGCTGCCGGCAGTCCCGCCTCGGCCCGCAGCATTTCCGCCTTGTCGGTCCGCTCCCAGGGCAGGTCCAGGTCGGTGCGGCCGAAATGCCCGTAGGCGGCGGTCTTTCCGTATATCGGCCTGCGCAAATCAAGGTCTTCTATGATCGCGCCCGGGCGCAGGTCGAAGTTTTCATTCACCAGATCCACGATCGTCTCGTTGGGCAGGTGATTGGTGTCGAAGGTCTCTACCGAAACGGAGATCGGCTTGGCGACACCGATGGCGTAGGAGACTATGACTTCCACACGGTCGGCTAGGCCGGCTGCGACGATATTCTTGGCCACGTAGCGGGCGGCATACGCGCCCGAGCGGTCGACTTTCGTGGGGTCTTTCCCAGAGAACGCCCCGCCGCCGTGCCTGGCGATTCCGCCGTAGGTGTCCACGAGTATTTTCCGCCCGGTCAGACCGGTGTCACCCTGCGGCCCGCCGATGACGAACCAACCGCTGGGATTCACGTAGTACATGGTGTCGCTGTCCAACAAGTCGGCGGGGACCACCGGCTTGATGACATGCTCAAGAATATCCTGGCGAATCGTCTCCGTAAACGCGCCCCGGTCTTCCTGGTCCTCATGCTGGGTGCTGATAACTACGGCATCCACCCGGTGAGGCTTGCCGTAGCGGTACTCCACAGTAACCTGAGACTTGCCGTCGGGACCCAGGTAGGGGAGGGTGCCGTCTTTGCGGACGGCGGCCAACCGTTCCACCAGCCGATGAGAGAGGTCGACGGTCAAAGGCATTAGCTCCGCAGTCTCGTTACATGCGAAGCCGACCATCATCCCCTGGTCTCCGGCCCCGGTGGAGCGCCTGGCGTCGGCGGAGTCTCCATTGGCCCGTTGTTCCAGTGCCGTGGTGACACCCTGGCTGATATCGGCTGACTGCTGGCTCACGTGGGCGATGATTCCGCAAGAGCCACCGTCCAACCCGTATTTGACGTCGGTGTAGCCAATATCGAGGATAACCTGCCGGGCGATTTCGTTGAAGTCCAGCTTCGAGTTGGACGTAATTTCGCCGGTAACCATCACCATGTTCTTGGTGGCCACAGTCTCGCACGCAACCCTGCTCATGTTGTCGTCGGCAAGAGCGGCGTCCAGGACCGCGTCGGATATCTGGTCGCACAGCTTGTCCGGATGTCCCTCGGTCACCGACTCGGACGTGAGGAGGTATTTGGGCGAGGTTGAAAAAATCAATGCCATTGTTCTTCTCCTAGAAAGGGGTGCTTACGTGCCGAATTCCCAGCTTTCCTGGTAATTTTGTTGTTCCGCGGATAGGGTGTCGATTCGGATGCCCAGAGACTCCAGCTTCAGCCGGCCCACATAGGCGTCGATGTCTTTGGGTACGGGATAGACCCCCGGCTTAAGATCGCCGTGGTTCTTGACGATGTACTCTGCGCCGAGGGCCTGGTTGGCGAAGCTCATGTCCATAACCGCGGACGGGTGACCCTCGGCGGCGGCCAAGTTGATCAACCGCCCCTCCCCAAGCACGTAGATCTTTCGGCCGTCGCCGATCTGGTACTCATCCACGAATTGCCGGGGTTTGTGTTTGTTGACGGCCATCTCTTCCAGCGCATCAAGGTCGATCTCCACATTGAAGTGACCGCTATTGCACAGGATCGCGCCGCTGGGCATGACTTCCAGGTGTTCCCTGCCGATGGCGTGGTAGCCGCCGGTGGCCGTAATGAACACCTCGCCCACCCTGGCCGCCTCCAAGCTGGACATCACGGTGAATCCGTCCATCACAGCTTCGAGAGCGCGTATTGGATTTACTTCAATGACGATGACGTGGGAGCCCATGCCCTTGGCCCGGGCTGCGATGCCACGGCCGCACCAACCGTAACCTGAGACGACCACTCTTCTGCCCGCCCAGAGGATGTTGGTTGCCCTGGTGATCCCGTCCAGAGTGCTCTGGCCAGTGCCGTAACGATTGTCGAAGAAGTGCTTGGTCTCCGCTTCGTTGACGGCGATGATGGGATAGGTCAGCTTTTCGTCCTTGGCCATTGCGGTTAGGCGAATCACGCCGGTGGTGGTCTCCTCGGTGCCGCCGATTACGTGGCGCAGCAGTTCCGCGCGGTCCCGGTGCAAGGTGCTCACCAGGTCGGCGCCGTCGTCCATCGTTATGTTTGGTTGATGGTCCAACACGGCGGAGATGTGGGAATAGTAGGTCTCGTCGTCCTCACCCTTAATCGAGAAGGTGGGGATTCCGTATTCATGCACCAGGGCGGCGGCTACGTCGTCCTGGGTGCTCAGCGGGTTGCTGGCGCAGACGACCAGGTCCGCTCCTCCGTCCTTCAGGGCGATGGCCAGGTTGGCCGTCTCGGTGGTGACGTGGAGACACGCCGCCATGCGAACGCCGTCAAAGGGTTTTTCCCGGGTAAACCGCTCCCGGATCAGGTTCACGACGGGCATTTCCCGCCCGGCCCATTGGATGCGGTTTATGCCGTCCTGGGCCAGGCTCAGGTCCTTAACGTGGCCGGCTGCTGATCTTGAAGTCAAACGCTCTCTCCTTTGGCTGGTTTCCGACCAGCTCTTTTACGCCCGGCCGCGGATGGTAGTCTTTGGCGCGGACCGGGCCGGGGTGTTACGGGTTGTTGCCGTAGCTGGTGGGATAGTTTCCGCCGATCCAGGACGGGGTGCCGTCCTCGATGTTGAACAGGTTTTCCGGGTCGTAGCCCATGGACGCCGCAAGCTCGCAGGCCAGGCCGCTGCGTACGCCGGCGGCGCAAATGAACAGCAACTTCTTGTCCTGTGGGACTTCGTCCATGTGGTCTGTAAGGTCGTCGATGGGGATATGGATTGCCCCCGAAACGTGGCCGGTGACCCACTCGTCGTCACGGCGCACGTCAATCACTACCGTGTCGCCGGGTTCGGCGTCGAGTATGGTCTTGGCCTCGTGAGAGTCTACGCGGTAATAGGGTTCGCCGGAGTCCTGCCTGGGCATCTCGTGCCTCCTAAGACTTGAATTCAGAGCCGGCTAGCTCAGGTACTTGCCCGCAATCGGAGCGAGCTTCTTCTTGAGTTCGTCCGGGATGCGATCTTTAGGCGTGATAATGGCGTCCTGAAGGGCGGATGAGCAAGAGCATTCCCTGTCCCCGCCAAGCCTTGGTATCGCCTTCCGGAGCAGGTCCTTTGAGGCCGCGACGTTGTGGACCAGGTTTTGTATCACCAACTCCACCGAGACGGACTCTGCGCCCTGGTGCCAGCAGTCGTAATCGGTTACCCAGGCCATTGTCGCGTAGCACATCTCCGCTTCCCGGGCCAGCTTGGCCTCCGGCAGGGCGGTCATGCCTATCAAGTCCGCGCCCCATGACCGGTACATGAATGACTCGGCCCTGGTGGAGAAGGCCGGCCCTTCCATCACCACCATGGTGCCGCCGGGATGGACCGTGATCTCCAGCTCCTGCGCGCTCTGATGCACGATACGGCTGGTGGCGGCGCAGAACGGGTCGGCGAAAGCGATGTGGACAACTATGTCCTGTTCGAAGAAGGTGTTGGACCGCTGACGGGTCCTGTCAATCAGTTGGCTCGGAACCACCAGATGAAGCGGTTCGAACTCTTCCTTGAGGCTTCCGACCGCACTTACCGAGATCACACGCTCTACGCCAAGCGTCTTCAGCGCGAAGATGTTGGCTTGCGAGGGGATATGAGTGGGATTGAAGTGGTGCCCGGCGCCGTGGCGGGGCAGAAATGCTACCCTCATCCCTTCCAGTGTGCCTACGGCAATGGTGTCGCTGGGTTTCCCGAAGGGTGTATCAATGTCCATGAACTCGACGTCGGTAAGCCCCTCCATCTCGTACAGGCCACTGCCACCTATGATTGCTATTTTCGCTTCGTTATCTGGCAAATTCGTAAGTCGCGGCTTTCTCAGTGAGTATGTTCGCCTACGTGGCCTGGCTCCGTTGTTCCGGCCTTACGGCCAACTTCAAGCTTTCCTGATAGGGAGGACGGCCCACGCCCGCTTCCGTGATGATGGCTCTGATGTACCGATGGGGAGTTACGTCGAAGGCGGGATTTGCGGCGGGTACGCCCGCGGGGGCTGTGGGGTTGCCGTTAAAGTGGGTCACTTCTTCGGTGGCCCGCTGTTCGATTTGGATGTCCCCGCCAGTTGGGAGGTCGAGGTCGATAGTGCTGGTCGGAGCAGCCACGTAAAAGGGTATGGAATTCTCTTTGGCTAATACGGCCAAGGAATAGGTGCCGATCTTGTTGGCGGTGTCGCCGTTGGCGGCGATGCGGTCGGCTCCGGTAATGACGCAATCTATCTTGCCCTCGGCCATCATCATCCCCGCGGCCGAGTCTACGATCAAAGTCGAAGGGATGCCCAGTTGTTGGAACTCCCAGGAGGTCAGCCTGGCTCCTTGGAGGAATGGCCGGGTCTCGGTATTGTAGACTTGGAAACGCCTGCCCGCCTCCCAACTCGCCCTGATCACGCCTAGTGCAGTGCCAAATCCGGAGGTGGCCAATGCGCCGGTGTTACAGTGGGTTAGCACCGAACCGCCGTCGGGGAGCAGGTCCTTGCCGAAGCCCCCCATTCTCCGGTTGATCGCCTCATCCTCTTCCTGGACCCGCTTCGCTTCTTCGAGAAGAAGGTCCCTGCCCCGGTTGGGGTCGGACTCAGATTCGGCCACTCCGAGCATACGTTGGACTGCCCATTGGAGGTTCACCGCTGTCGGACGCGCTGCCGCGACCAGGCTGCCGGCCTCCCGAAGCCGGGTCAAGAACTCTGCGGGGTCGGATGATTCGATCTCTTGCGCCGCCAACACCATTGCGTAGGCGGCGGTCACTCCGATTGCCGGAGCGCCGCGGACCCGCATCTCACGGATGGCGTCCACAGCCTGCTGACAACGCTCCACTTCCAGGGTAGTCTGCTCCATTGGGAGCTTGGTCTGGTCCAGCAGCCAGAGCCTGCCGTCGCGCCAAATAATGGGCCGGATTTCGTTCACCGGGTTTCGCCCTCATTGCCGCCCTCAATGGGCCGCGAGAAAATTTGCATCAAAAAAGCTTCCCATGCGAGAAGCTTAATACGCGTTCAAGCCCCTCATCTTTCGCCCTCTGCGGTTTTCGCCACTCGGAGCGCCAGAATTAGCACCGTGCCTTCACCGATGGTCCTCTGTTGGTGGGACCGGTTGCCTGGCTTCTTCGGGCCGTACCCTCAGCCGTTCTGGATAAAGGGTTCCTTCGATTGTAGGCACCTGTAGGCGCCAGCGCCATTCATTGGCGGGTCTTATGTTACCCAGGGGCGGGCCTCATGTCAAGGTAACACCGCCAGACGGTGTTTGCGTCACCAATGCCGAAGCCATTCTGATGTAGTGAAACCGGAAATTGAGTATTCGGAATCCGCCGCATTTCCCGTGCGTGACCGTTCCGGCCTTCGGCTCGGTTGACACCGCTTTCGGGCCGACAACATAATGGGGCCGCGTGGATGGGAACCCCCTACGCGCGGCGATGGTTTCTTATAATTGGTTCCCTTTGACTGGGGTCTGCTGACTGATTTCTTTTTGACTGGGGTCTGCTGAATTGAAGCTGGAAGTCCGAGCCGTGAGACGTAGCTGATGGCACAGCCCGGCCTCTCCCTCGCCAATCGGGACATGGGGCTATTTGCCGACCTATACGAGTTGACTATGGCCCAGACATTCTATCAGCGCGGCATGTCCGCTCCGGCCACCTTCAGCCTGTTCATCCGAAACTACCCGCCAAACCGCGGCTACCTGGTCGCGGCGGGCCTGGAAGACGTGCTCGAATTCCTCTCCGGACTGCACTTCGACCGGGGAAGCCTCGACTTTCTGGAATCGACCGGCATCTTCACAAGGGACTTCCTGACCTTCCTCGGAGGAATGAGGTTCACGGGGAGCGTGCGCGCCATTCCCGAGGGCCGGCTGTTCTTTGCCAACGAACCGGTCTTGGAGATTACTGGACCTCTTATTGAAGCCCAGATCGTGGAGACCTTCGTCATCAACCAGGTAAACATGCAGACGATGCTGGCGACCAAGGCCGCACGTTGCGCCTGGGCCGCTCAAGGCCGGACCTTGAGCGACTTCTCCGCCCGGCGGACTCACGGCGCCGACGCGGCCATGAAGATGGCAAGGTGCAGCTACATTGGCGGGTTCGAGTCGACCAGCAACGTGCTGGCGGCACGAAGATACGGCATCCCCCCCGCCGGTACGATGGCCCATTCATTCATACAGACCTTCCCAACTGAGACTGAAGCCTTTCGCGCCTACGCCGAGAGTTTCCCTGACCGGTGCGTTCTCCTGCTTGATACCTACGACACCATCCAGGGAGCTAAGAACGCGGTCCAGGTTGCCAAGGAGCTGGAGACAGGCGGTCACCGGCTAGTCGCCGTCCGGTTGGATTCCGGCGGCTATGACGCTTTGAGCCGGAGCGTCCGGACCGTTCTGGACCGCGCGGGGCTTTCCTATGTGCGGATCCTGGCCTCCGGAGGCCTGGACGAGTACTCCGTGCAAGGCTTGGTCGAAGGGAAAGCGCCCATCGACATATTCGGCATCGGGACCAAGGCAGGCGTGTCCGCTGACGCCCCCTGGTCGGACATGGCCTATAAACTCGTGTGTTACGATGGCCGTCCAACTATGAAGCTGAGCACGGATAAGGTATCCCTGCCGGGCGCGAAACAGGTGTTCCGTATCCAGGAGATGGATGGGAAGCTGAGTCATGACGTGCTGGGCCTGCAGGACGAGGAATTGCCGGGCGCGGAACCGGTCCTGGAGCAGGTTATGTCAAACGGTATCCCATCGCAGCCTGCCCCCACATTGGAAGATATCAGGCGGCGGATGCGCGAAGACGTTGAACGCCTAAGCATCCCTTCCAAGGCATTAACCGGACCATCCGAATACCCCGTGCATCTGAGTCCAGGGCTCAAGAAGTTGTCTGAACAGGTACGGCGCGAGCTAGAGGGCGCCCCGTAGACTCCTGTTCCCACGCTTCCTTAACCTAAACCGGAAGGACCTAACCCATGAAAGTCGCCGTCTGCGCCAAATACGTCCCTGTAGTCGCACGGATTAGATTCGATTACGAGCAGAAGACCATCATCCGGGAAGGAGTGCCCTCCGAGGTCAATTCCTTCGATATGCTTGGCATCATCCGGGCCGCCGAACTCAAGAGCGAAGGCGTGGATGAAATCGTCGCGGTTTCCATGGGACCTCCCCAAGCGCGGGAAGGGCTGCTCCAATGTCTGGCCATGGGTGCGGACCGGGGTGTGTTGATTACCGACCGGGCGCTTGCCGGCTCAGATACTCTGGCAACGGCCCGCGCCCTGGCTTTGGCCCTGGCCAGGGAGTCGGCTGATCTGATAATTTGCGGGCGGAACAGCTCCGACTCCGAGACCGGCCAGGTTGGCCCCGAAGTCGCCGAGCTTATGGACCTGCCCCACATCAGCCAGGTCAGCAAGCTGGAGTACCGGCCGGACTCCAACACCATCCTGGTGGAGAGGGTTACCGATGAAGGGTACCAGGTCGTAGAATGCCCGCTCCCGGCCCTGGTCTGTGTGACCGAGGGCGTGGCCGAAGAGCAGTTCCCGACCCGCGACAAAATGGCCGAAGCGCAGGAGAAACCAATGGACGAGGTCTCTTGTTCCGGCCTTACTTCTGACTTGTCCCAATTTGGTACGGAAGGGTCTCCCACGTGGGTTGACGACATCCGGTTGGTGGAACCCACCCGGCTGGGCGTGATTGTGGAAGAAGAAGACCCCGCCGCCGCGGCCAGCCAGGTAGCGGAATTGTTCGCGGAGAGGCTGAAAGAGTTGGCCGCGCAGGACGGTAACGCACCAGCGTCCGGCCCTTTTCCCAGGTACCCGGCTGACCGCGGGAGAAGCATCTGGGTCGTGGCCGAGACCACCCGGTCCGGCCTTCGCCGCGTCACTTTGGAAATGCTGGGGAAGGCGCGGGAGCTTACCGCGATCACCCGAAGCGAAGTCGTGGCGGTCCTCATCGGAACGGCTGAAACGGCCCTCGTCAATGGCCTGGTCTCCCAGGGGGCCGACCGCGTGCTGGTCCTGGACAACACCGGAAAAGGTCCTGTTTGGGGGCGTGCTGTCGTTCAAGCCCTGGGTTCCGCGCTGCAATCCGCCACTCCTTACGCCGCATTGTTCGCGGCCACCGCCGACGGCCGGGACCTGGCAGCCCGCGTTGCGGCCGCATTGGGACTTGGCTTGACCGGCGACGCTATAGACCTGGAGATCGACGACCAAGGCCGTCTGGTGCAATTGAAGCCGGCGTTGGGCGGCAACGTGGTCGCGCCGATACTGTCCAAGACCCTTCCAAACATGGTCACCCTCCGCGCCGGGCTACTGGACCCCATCCAACCCGAGTCAGGAATCGAGCCGGTGGTCGAAAGTGTCGAAGTGCAGGCTTTCCAGGGTCGAGAACCCGTGTTGCTCGAGGAGCACATCCAGGAAGACCTCGGCTCCATCGAGCTTTCCCAGGCCCAGGTTGTGATGGGGGTAGGGATGGGCATCGGGGGAGAGGACGGTCTACAGGAAGTCCAGGAGTTGGCCCGCTTGATCGGCGCAACCCTGGCTACCACTCGCGACGTGGTCCACGCCGGCTGGCTGCCGCATCAGATCCAGGTGGGAATCAGCGGGAGGACCATTAGCCCAAAGGTATACCTGGCCGTGGGTATTAGGGGTGCGTTCAACCATACCGTAGGTATCCAAAAGGCGGGAATAATCGTTGCCGTAAACCAGACCAGGCGGCATACAATTTTTCGCTCCGCCGACTTTGGTGTAGTCGGTGACTGGCATACCTTCCTGCCCCCATTGGTTGAAGCGCTCCGGCCAGTCCTTGCGGCCATTTCCCCCTCATCCTGACCGTTTCCCCCGGAGGCGGCGGGGCCCAAGGCCCTTCCCCCTGGAACGCCAGCAATATGAAGCGCACTCCGGGTTCCTACTTGACACCACACAAGCAGGAAAGCACAATGGCAATGGCCTGATCAGTCTGCTTACAGCTACCGATAGGCTCCATAAAGTACAAACCTTGACATAGATCGACGCCGGTCGGACAAAGAGGGGGCGCATAATGGACTTTGGATATACGCCGGAACAGGAGTCCCTCAGAGATGATGTCCGCAAGTTTATCGCGGAGAACGTAACGGATGAGCTGTTAGATGAGATAGAGGGTAGCGGTGGCGAGGGCGGCCGGGGACCCATGGTCCGTGACCTTTACAAGAAGATAGCGGACAATGGCTGGGTCGGGATCACGTGGCCCAAGGAGTATGGCGGCCAGGACGGCAACCGGCTGGACCAGTACATCGTTGAGGAAGAGTTCTCACGCATCGGTATAGGTGTAGGAGGCGCGGGCAGCGGCGCTCCGGCCATTCTCGCAGCCGGGACCGAGGAGCAGAAGGAATACTTCCTTCCCGGGTTGATCAACGGCGAGATCGTGCTAGCTCTCGGCTTCACCGAGCCCCAGGCTGGCGCGGACTTGGCCGGCCTCCAATGCAGGGCGGTCCGAGACGGTGATGAGTTTGTAATCAACGGTCAGAAGATGTTTACTTCTTCCGCCCACTACGCCACCCACATCTACCTGATGGCAAGGACGGACCCCGACGCCCCAAGGCACCGCGGCATTTCCATTTTCCTGGTGCCGATGGACACTCCGGGGATTACCGTTCGCCCGCTGTGGACCATCCAGAACGAGCCCACCGCCCCGATGGGCACCACCTATGGCCAGCGGCGGACCAACGAGACCTTCTTTGAAAACGTCCGTATCCCCGCCACTTGCCTGCTGGGTGAGGAGAACCAGGGTTGGTACATCGGCGCCATGGGCCTCAACCTCGACCGAGTGGGCGCCAGTAGGTACCTGATCTCGGTGCGGCGGGATGAGGACATCATTAACTGGGTCAAGGACAACGATATCGAAGGCCATTCCCTGGCAGGCGATCCAGCCATACGAGACAAGCTAGCCGAGTTGTGGATCGAAGCTCAGGTGTGCCGGCTTATGACCATGCGCAGCATGTCGCTGGTCGAGCGGGGCGGCACATTCACCTACGAGGGCTCGGCCGAGAAGGTCTGGGCGCCGGAGCACGGTGTTCGCACAACCGAGACTATCTCCCAGATACTGGGTCCCTACGCTCAGTTGCTGAACGGGTCCGAGGACGCAATCGAAGACGGAGTGTTCGCCCACAACCTGATGGGGTCCTTCCAGTCGGGCATCAACCACGGCAGCGTCCAGGTCATGCGGGACCAGATGGCCCGGCGGGGCCTGGGGCTGCCCCGGGGTTAGCCCCGGCACTCTCATAGCAACCGAGCGCACCGCTTCCAGGCTCGCCTCTAATGGGGCCGGCCCAAGGGAGCGGTGTATGCTGCCAGGACTTAGGGCTATACGCCTAGAATCGGTCGCACCTTGACCGGCTCTTACGATAATCACGAGGAAACGACATGGATGTCTTACTGAGCGAAGAAGAACAGATGGTGAAAAATCTGGCCAGGGAGTTTCTGGAGGCCGAGTGTCCTCCCAGCTTGGCCAGGGAAATGGAAAAAGACGAACTGGGGTACCCACCGGCCCTGTGGCGTCAGCTCGCCCAACTGGGTTGGTTCGGGATGGCCTTGCCCGAGCAGTACGGTGGCCAGGGACTGCCCTTGACATACCTCGGGCTGGTGCTGGAGGAGATCGGCCGGACTATCGCGCCGGTACCGTTTCACAGCACGATGGTCCCCGCTCTGACTATCGCGAGCGACGGCAGCGAGGCCCAGAAACAGGCAATCCTCCCGCGTGTGGGCAATGGAGATTTGGTCCTAACATGGGCGTTTAACGAGCGAGACCCTCGCTTCCTCCCCGAGACAATCAACCTCCAAGCCGTCGCGCAAGGGGATGATTTTGTTCTTACCGGGACCAAGATGTTCGTGGACAACTTCAATGCTTCCGAACAATGCCTCGTGGTCTGCCGGACGGACGCCGAGTCCGGCGAGAATCTTGGGATATCGCTGTTCATGGTGGACACCAATAGCCCTGGTATCACCAATACTCCGCTTATTACCCTGGCCAAGGACAAGCAGAGCCGAGTGAGCTTTGATAGTGTGCGTGTTCCCGCGTCCAACCTGGTAGGCCGGCTAAACGAAGGATGGCCGGTGGTAGAAACCATGCTCGAGCGGGCTACCGTGCTGCTCTGCGCCCAGATGGTGGGCGCGGCCCGAAAGGACGCGGAGATGGCCATCGAATACGCCAAGAACCGCACCGCGTTCGGCCGTCCAATCGGGTCGTTCCAATCGATTCAACACCTCTGCGCCGACATGACCCTGTGGGTGGATGGAGGCCAGCTCCTGACCTACGAAGCCCTCTGGAAAATGGACCAGGGAATCCCGGCAGGGGTCGAGGTTTCCCAGGCCAAGGCGTTTTGCAATGAGAAATGCGAGGCTGCGGTCCGGTCCTCGCAGGTGATTCACGGGGGTATAGGGTTCATGATGGAATTCGACCTTCACCTGTGGTTCCGTCGCGTGACCGCATGGACTATGAGGCTCGGCACCAGCTTTGAGCACCGAGGCAAGATCGCCAAAGCATTGCTGGACCAGCCTGGGCACGTCCGCCTCGGCATGGATCTCACTCCGGCCAGCTAGATTCCTGCCCGCAAAAGATCCCAGTTAGGAGAACAAGTTATGCCCAGTGACCCGGTTTGTGGAGTAGACATCGACGAGGCTGCGGCCAGGGCCGAGACCGGCCAGACCAGGCACGGTGCAGCCGAGGTTGACCCAACTCAAGGTACCCGCAGTTTCTACAACGGCGCCTGGTATTACTTCTGCAGCCTGGAATGCCGGACCAAGTTCCTTGCCAGCCCAGACGCCTACCTGAACCAGGGATAGATCCGCACCGCCAGCCTGCGCCAGAGCATCCCGGTAAGTTCGCGCCCGCCGTCAACGGGGCTGTTGATATCATCCGGAGGCAGACTCGAGGCCCCGGTCGAAAGTCTTATGGCCCCTGATGTCCCGCCTGCGGCAACTGGTGAGGCGGCATGAGTCACGCGATGCCAGGTTTGGGAATCGGTAACTTAATTGCCGGGCCAGCGCGGCGTCCTCGTACTCCAAGGGCCAGACTTCGACGCGAGACCCTTCGACCAATGCCATCGCCGCTTCGAGGGTTCCCCGCATCCCCGTTGCAAAGTATACATGCAACACTTATTGCACGACCTCAGCAGAAGTACATAATCCAGTACCGTCCCGGACCGCCTCACTAAAGAACTCCCGGGCCGAGCACTCTCGGAAAAACCCTTCGATCTCCTCTGGAGATTCAAAGCGCTTTCTCCGCTGCCTCTGTGGCAAACGGTCGTGATCTGCGGCGCACAGCTACGCGCTTGACGTCATACGCTCTTGGCGGGCCTGCGAGCGGAAGCGTTCTCGGTCCTCGCCGGAGATTACCGGCTGGACCCCCGCCATGTCTCCCGTCTACCTTCTAGGCTCTCTGTGGGTACAACCATTGCGCATGGACAATTACCGGTCAATTTGCCCTGTAGTTGACGCTCGGTAGGCCCCCGCATATACTCCAAATGGCCCGTCTGGGGAGGGATTGGCGGCGAAGCGTGATGCCAACTCGGATTTGATCCACGGAAGCCGCACACTTTTTCGGTAGGAGCATATTATGTCGATTCTCGTCATGGGAGGGACCGGTTTTATCGGCCCTCGCGTCATCCGCAGGCTGGTCGAGAGGGGTAACGATGTCGTCTGTATGGACATCAACCCCGTCGCCGCCGATTTTAGCGCTTACGGAGACCAAGTGAAGGTCGTCTATGGGGACGTAACGGACTACGAGGACGTCTCCAGGGCGATCCTGGAATCCAAGCCCGACCGAATCATCAATCTGGCCTATCTGCTGGGGGGCGGTGAAGACAGGCCCCATTTCACCATGAAGCTCAACCTGCTAGGAATGGACAACTGCTTCGAAGCCGCGCGTCTATGCGGCGTGAACCGCGTCGTCTACGCAAGTTCTATTGCAGTCAGCGGGCAGCAGTCCAATTTCGGGGATCAGCCCATTAACGAGGACGCCCCGTCCTATGGGGCCAGCCAGTACGCGATGCACAAGAGGTTCAACGAGTTCCAGGCTCAGATGTACAACGCCAACTACGGCATGTCCATCATCGGAATACGTCCCGCCAACGTCACTGGTCCAGATAAGGTGCGGGGTTCCACAGACCATGTGCGCTGCATAACTTTGCCCGCTTCCGGCGAGCCGGTCCGCTTCTCCCAAAAGGCCCTCATGCGGCTGCCCATTCACGTCGAGGATATCGCCGAGGCTTTCACTAGAGTGCTGTTGGCCGATACCTCCCACTACCCCATTTACAACTCCGGCGGCCATCCCATCAGCCTCGGTGATCTTGCCGCGATGGTCAAAGAGTTCCTGCCCGATGCACAGATAGACTTCGACAGCGAGAGTGGACTCGAAGATTCCGGCAATTACTTGGTGGACAACAGCCGCCTGCGGGATGAGTTTGAGATCGAGTACGCTCCGTTCCGGCAGCGGGTCCGGGAGATCATCAACGAAGTCCGGGCGGACAGTGGACTCGCTCCCGTAGCCTAATCGTTTCAAGAGGAGGCCGGTGATGCCTTTAGACCCACAAGCAAAAATGGTGCTCGAACAGACTGCCGCACTAGGTCTGCCTGCGGCGCACACGGTGTCCCCGCAGGAGGCGCGGGAAAACGGGAAACTGCGGCCGCGTGCTACCGGTCCCGAAGTCGCCAAAGTCGAGGACCGCACAATCCCCGGACCGGACGGGGATGTCCCGGTCCGGATCTACACCCCGGAGGGTACGGGTCCCTTCCCCATTCTGGTCTGGTATCACGGCGGCGGTTGGGTGGTCGGCGACCTGGACTCGGCAGACAGCACCTCGCGGCACCTGACAGTCGGCGCCGGCTGCATCGTGGTGTCCGTAGATTACCGTCTGGCTCCCGAAACCAAGTTCCCCGGCCCCGCCGAGGACTGCTATGCTGCCACTGAATGGTCGGCGAACAACGCTTCGGACATGGGCGGAGACTCCGCCCGGCTTGCCGTGGGCGGCGACAGCGCCGGTGGAAATCTTGCTGCCGCAATAAGCTTGATGGCCCGGGACCGGGGCGGACCCGGCATCGTTTATCAACTATTGGTGTACCCGGTTACCGAGCGCGACTTCAGCACCAACTCTTACGAATCGAACGCCGACGGTTTTGGTCTCAGCCAGGACGCTATGAAATGGTACTGGCAGCACTACCTGGCCAACGACTCCGACGCCGAGAACCCTTACGCCGCTCCGATGAAGGCTTCCGACCTGAGCGGTCTACCTCCCGCGTTGGTGATTACCGCCGAGTACGATCCGCTGTGTGACGAGGGCGAAGCCTACGCGGAGCGGCTCAGTTCTGCCGGTGTGCCAACCCAATGCACCCGCTATGATGGCATGACACACGGCTTCTTCGGACAATCGGCAGTGGTCGACAAGGCAAAGCTGGCCGTCGCCCAAGCAACCGGCGCGCTGAAGGAAGCCTTCACCGGCGTGGGCGTCAGCTAAGCGCAAACCCGGTGAATCAACACCCCTATCCGCGCGGAAGAAGATTAACGCGAGTATCCAACCGGCGTACCGGAGGTTGCGATGCCAGCCAATAACGCGAAGACTACTATAATCCGTAACGGTACTTTGACCGACGGCTCGGGACGCCCCGCGGTTGAGAACGATGCCATCGTGCTTCAAGGGGACCGCATTCGCAGCGTGGGCAGCGTGCCGCCGGACATCAACGTGGAAGACCTGGAAAACGTCGCGACCGTAGATGCTTCGGGCAAGTGGATCATGCCCGGGTTGATCGACGGACACTGCCACCTCTCTTTCGGACAACCCGCGATGCCGGGCATCAACATGGCCAGGGGGACCGTCAGTTCGGAGTTCAGCACGCTCCGCGCCGCCCGGAACGCCCAGACGGTCCTGAGGTCAGGCGTAACCAGCGTTTGCGTGCCTGGCGGGACCTGGTTCATAGACGTAGCCGTCCGTGAGGCCGTCAATGCCGGGATTATCGAGGGGCCCAGGGTTTATTGCGCGGGCCGGTTCATCGTCACCTACGGCAGCATCGCTGACAATGAGCCTTCCTGGGTTGGCACACCCGAACACGTGAACGGTAAGCTGTGCAACAACGTGATGGACATGGTCACCGAAGTGCGCCGGCAAACCAAACACGGCGTCGACTTCATAAAGATGGCCGATAGCACCTGGGGGGATATCCAGACGATCTCCAAAGAGGAGTTGAAGGCTGTCGCCGACGAGGCCCACCGGAGAAACGCGCGTATCACGATACACTCCCGCGGCGCTGAGTCCACCCGCGCCGCCGCCCAAGCCGGTTTTGACTGGATCCTCCACGCCGACCTGGCTACCGAGGCCGACCTGGATGCCGTCGCCGAAGCCGGTGTCCGGATCATGCCGACTTTGACCTTTCTCGAGCATGCGTCGGAATACGGCCGCGAATTTGGCCGCAGCGAACGGGAAGTCGATCAGATGAAGTACAACCTGGAGGGCGGGGCCAACGTCCTCCAGCGGTCTCGAGAGCTTGGCTTGAAGGTTTTATGCGGCACCGACAGCGGCAACTCGCCGGTCATGCCCTACGGCGAACTCCACGCCAACGAGCCGGGAATTATGGTGAAGTACGGCGACTATACACCCCTGGAGGCCATCTCCGCCTGCACCCGCGACAACGCTTTCGTGGTGGGATTAGAGGATGACCTGGGCGTGATCGAGTCTGGAAAGCTGGCCGACATACTCGTCCTGAACAAAGACCCGGTTGCCGACATCTCGGTCCTCAGAGGCGGCCGCCACATCGACAGCGTTATCAAGGCGGGTAAGGTTGTGGACCGGAACGGGCTGCGGGACGACCCGGACCGGCCCCTGGGATTCTTACCCGGCGCCCGCTAGAAAGCCGGACGCCGTAGAGGCATGGGGTCTATCTTCCGGGGTATCAACTGCCCGTCGTCTGCTGTACCCAGGAGTTCCCCGTTGTCGATCATTACTTTGCCCCGCAGCAGCACCGTGGTCGGCCATCCCTCGACCTCCCAGCCTTCCCAGGGACTGTAGTCGCGCACGTGGAGGTCGTCCATGCTTAACGACTTCTTGAATGATGGGTCGATGATCGCCAGGTCCGCGTCGCTGCCCGCAGCTATTACGCCTTTCCGGGGATAGAGCCCCAGGAGTTTAGCGGCGTTGGTTGAGGTCACGGCGGCGTACTGTTCCAACGGCATGCCCCGCTTGACTACCGCCTCGGAGTAGTTCACGCCCATCCGGATTTCGATGCCGATATTGCCGCCGCGCACGTCCACCACGTTTCGTCCGGCAATCTTGTCCAAGTAGGTGGTGAAGCTGCTGTCGGTCGCCGTGAACGTCAGGTCGGACCGTTGCAGCCCATCCCAGAGCTCCAGCCGGTCATCCTCGTACTTCAAGGACGGGTAGGTGTGGTACTTCATCCCGTCGGGTTCCCGGTACCGGTCGCAGTTGAAGGACAGGGCCAGGGTTAGCACCTCGCCGTACACCGGCAGCCCGTTGCTGCGCGCTTCCGAGATGACGTCCAGGCCGTCTTTTGCGGTCACGTGGACGAAATACATGCCCGCGCCGGTGCGTTCGGCGAGCCGCACCGTGCTGCGGAACGCCAGGTCCTCCACCGCCTTGGAGTGGATCATATGGACGTTATACCAGTCCCAATGTCCCCGCTGTTGGGCAAGCAAGTAGTTGTACATCACCAGTTCGTCGTCTTCGCCGTGGACCGCCAGCACTCCCCCGTGCCTGGCGATCTGGTTCATCACGTCCTCCAACCGGCCGGCGTCGATCTTGCCGCTTGGAGTCAGCGAGTTGACCCTGCCCTCGGGAGGGCGAATGTCGGTTGTAAAGATTTTCACGCTGGGGAAGCCGGCATTGACCAACTCTCCGTAACGGGAAATCGCGTCCGGCGTGCTGGCCTGGTTGTAAATGCAGTGGGTCGAGTAATCCGTGTACGCTTGGCCCTGCCAGGGAGTGATAAAATCGTGGATGCCCTTGATCAAATCGCCTTCGTTGGGCACGGGGGCGAAGTCAATCACCGTAGTAGTGCCGCCCCAGATAGCCCCCAGGGAATGCTCGATCGGGCCTGCGTTGGGCACCCCGGCCACCAGTTCCCGCGCGCCTGGCTGCACGTTGGCCGCGGCATGTGCGTGGGTCTCTATGCCTCCCGGCACGACGATTTTTCCGCCTGCGTCCATAATCCTTGCGCCTTCATCGGGCAGGAGTCCAGGCAGGGCCACAGCGGCTATCTTCTCCCCGGATATTCCAATATCCCATTCCCCCACGCCGGAGGATGTGACCACGGCGCCACCCTTGATAATCATGTCCAGCATATCTCTTCCCCCTTTTCGGCTATTCTAACACCAGCGGCTCTTGCCGGAGACGCCTGACGAAACGGCGCAACGCCACCAATGCCCACAGGGCCTCTATGACGGTGACCGGGTAGGCCCCGGCCAGACCGCTATAGACTGAGGTCAAAGCGCAGCCCGCCGCGAAGGCCAGCACCATCCATTTGGAGCGGCTTTCCAGCCAGTAGCTTACGAACATTATGGCCACTGCGATGGACCCAAACACTGCCAGCAATCCGCCATCCTCCTACCGGCCAGGCCGGCAAGATATTACCTTTTGATGCGGTCCGGAGCCTAAACACCCTGGGATTATGTCAATGGCATCTTCCCCTATAACCCTTAATATCTGGTATAATGAAAATCGGTGCAAGTTAAGGTTTCCCGTTGGTGGTAAGTTCAGGCGCTACCCCTAGCATCGGATGACCTCGACTGAACCAAGACACAATATATGGAGGCCATCCAGATGGCGATCTCAGACAAAAGTCTCACGTGTGTAGAATGTGGGGCGCCGTTTATCTTCACCGCCGGGGAGCAGGAATTCTTCGCTTCTCGTGGATATACCAACGAACCCAAGCGCTGCCCCGAGTGCCGAGGCGCTCGCAGGAATGCGCAACGTGGTTTCGGTGGCGGTGGTGAGCGGGAAATGCACCCCGCGGTATGCGCCCAGTGCGGCGTCGACACCATGGTTCCCTTCCGCCCCCGTGGAGACCGGCCGGTCTACTGCAGCGATTGCTTCAGCGCTCTGCGCCGGTAAGCGAAAGCCAGCGAATGAGGGCCGCCCGCAAGGGCGGCCTTCTTAATTTCCATCACCCCCGGTCCTGACGCGGCGGCCCCTCGAATGATGACGGCACGTTTAACGGGCTATATTCTGTACCCTGCATTTTTAGCCCGTCCTTCCCATCTGTCGTCTTTCCCCCTCACGTTCTGTAAATCCCCCAACAGACAAGTATTTGTACATTCCTGAGTTGTGAGTGAATGCCCTATCTGTCTGCTTTAGGCACGTGGAATGGTACGCTGATGAAGGGGAGAAGACCCCAGCTGAAGTGGTCCTGGCCCTCCAGGGCTGTCTTTTGCGGGAAGACCTGACGCCGCTCTTGTCCAACATTTCCGTGCCTACCCTGATTCTGGCATCATCAAATGACGATATCACTCCCCTGGAAATCCAACGCTCGATGATTGAGCGGCTACCCAACGCCACCTTGGAGACCTTCGACGGGGTAGGCCATAACATGAAGGTTGAAATACCAGGGCTGTTGAGCCAACGGGTGACCCACTTTATCGACCGGGTCGATGGTAAGCAATAGCCTGTCTTTAGCGTACTGGGACAATGCAGTGTACAATTCTTAGCTACCCGGCGGACGGTCCAACATGCTGGACGCTGTTCGCGCACTCTTCATCTGGCGGATGACTGCCATGGACCAAAGATCAGCCGACATTAGTCATCTCCTCAATGAACTGGATGCGCTTCGGCTACGCGTCTCTGAAATGGAGCTGGCGGAAACCGTCCGTAACCGCGTCTGGGATAGAGTCCGCGAGAGCGAGGAGCACTACCGGGCTGCGGTGGAAAACGTCGCTGACGCTATCGTCATCAACGTTGGAACGACCCGTGTCTTCGTAAACAACGCCTTCCTGGCCCTCCACGGCCTGGATGACATGTCCCAGGCTGACGGACTCTCCCTCGACCATTTCATCGTACCCGAAGACAGGCCGACGGTGCGGGCCCGCACACTCGCTCGGGAACGCGGCGAACCCGTCCCTGGCATGTATGAATACCGAATCCGCCGGACCAATGGCCAGGTACGGACCGTGGAGTCCTCCGCAGTCGCCATAACCTTCAATGGGGAGCCGGCCACTCTGGCAGTGCTGAGGGACATCACCGACCGGAAAGAAGCGGAAGAACGGGTACGCCGGCTGGCCATGATCGGTCGAATTATCAGTTCCTCTCTGAATGTGGATGAAGTCTACGAACCCTTCGCTCTTCAAGTGCGCGAGCTTATTGCATTTGAACGCATCGTCATCACCATCGCGGACCCGGAGCGGGATTTGTTAACAACCGCCTATGTCAGCGGTGGAGATGTTGCCCAGCGGCGAACGGGAGACATGGCCTCACTCGCAAGTTCCTTGACCCAGGAGGTCATACGGCGAAGGTCAGGGTTGCTGATCCAACCCAAGGATATCGACGACCTGCGGCAGCAGTTTACCGCTCCGCTCCCCGCGTTTGAAGCCGGATATCGTTCCTTCCTTTCCGTTCCTCTGATCTCCCGCGACGAAGTGATCGGAGTGCTACACTTTGAATCCACTCGTCCCAGCGCCTATTCCGACCGGGACATCGACCTGGCCGAGAGTGTTGGCGCTCAGATCTCCGGCGCGATTGCCAATGCCCGCCTGTTCCAACAGTTGGGACGGGAACGGGAAAGGTTGCGGCTCTTGACCATGCGCGTAGTTTCTGAGGAGGAAGAAGAACGGCACCGGGTCTCCCGCGAGCTACACGACGAAGCTGGTCAGGCCCTTACCGCGCTGAAGATAAGCCTGGGACTGGTCCACTTGGACATGGCCGGACTCGAAGGGCCGCTGCGGGACACGATTGCCGGCGCGGTTGAGTTGACCGAAGAGACAATGGAAAAAATCCGCTTGCTAGCCCGTGGATTACGGCCTCCTGAGTTGGACGCAGTTGGGTTGAACGATACGCTGGAAGGATATTGCCGGGAGTTCGCCCAAAGGACCCACCTGAAAATCGACTACACTGGCGAGGAATCCTTCGATCTGCCCGACGCCGTCACAATATGCCTTTACCGCTTCTTGCAAGAGGCGCTGACCAACGTGGCCCGCCATGCCGAGGCGAATATGGTCACTGTTCAGCTTCAGGGCAGCGAAGAGATGGTCAGGCTTGGGGTAGAGGACGATGGGAAAGGGTTTGTTCACCAACCCGGCCCGCGCCAACCTGGTACCTCGTTGGGGATTGGTCTCATCGGGATGCAGGAGCGGTTCGAGCTGTTGGGAGGGTGGATCGACATTAAGTCGGACCCCGGTCAGGGTACTAGGCTAGACGCTTTCGTACCGTTGGAAAGCAACCATAGGGGGCGGGAATGGTCCGGGTAATAGTAGCCGACGATCACCATCTGGTGCGGCAGGGCATCAGAATGCTGCTGGAAAAAGCCGAAGACATCGAGGTGGTGGGTGAGGCCGAAAACGGTCTGGAAGCCGTGGAATTGGCCGAGAGCCTGGCCCCGGATATTGCGGTAATGGACATCTCTATGCCCCGCTTGAACGGGATTCAGGCTACCGAGCAGATCCACGCTCGTATGCCGCAGACCCAGGTAGTTATGCTCTCCATGCACGCCGACGACGCCATGGTGAGACAGGCCCTTCGCCGGGGAGCCCGCGGGTATGTTCTCAAGCGGGCAGTCGGGGAAGAGTTACTGCTGGCGATCCGCGCCGCGATGAGAGGCGAGACCTATCTAAGTCCACCCATTGCCGGCTCTATCGTCGGAGAAGTCCTTTCCCGGCAGGAAGGCGGCGAAGAACCGACCGAGCTGGAGCGGCTGACCCGCCGCGAGAGCGAGGTGTTGCAACTACTGGCGGAAGGCGGTACGAATAGCTCGATTGCTCAAGACCTCATCATCAGCGCGAAGACCGTCGAAAAGCACCGGGCCAGTCTTATGTCCAAGCTGGACATCCACGACCTGGCGGGTCTCGTCAGGTTTGCGGTCAAGCACGGAATGGTCTCCGTGGACTGACTGGGGTCTCTCCCGGGCAAAAGGTAGGGGAAAAACCCATACTCCGGCCCATTCCTCTCAGGCATTATAGGTAACGTGCATTACTACTCACTCCCTTCGGAGAAAGGAGCCCACCATGGTCCGATACATAGTGTGGCTGCACCAGTGGAAGTTCCCCTGTACGGCCTCCACCGGCGAAGCCAGAGGGACCAGCGCCCAAAGGCAGGTATCCGCCGGTGGAGGCGCTCTTCGAGCAGAAGTCAGGGGCACCAACATCTTCGGTGAGGTGCAGACCGATGCGGAGAGTATACAACCATAACGAGGCCTGTTAACGCCCTCGCTGATGCGGCCTTGGTCAACAGGGTACAGCGGCAAGCGGGGGCTCCAGAAAAATCGACGGTTCCACGAGCGCAGGGATAAATAAGACCAACCCGTCAATATGGCCCGGAAGATGCCGGTTCGATCCACGGGAGGTCGGTCTGGCCGTGAAGGCCAGGATAGTGGAGCCAGTCGAAAAATACGCCAGGCACGGGACGAAAGGCCTGTGTCTGGCTTTGGTTTTGAGCGCTAAACGGTCAGGCTGTAACCATTCTCCGGCCCCGGCCCACCACCTACCCACCTGGGCCTACTCCACACCGGCCGCCCCCATGTTGACGATTCACCCGTGCCGCATCGAATGGGGTCTAGTTTCCCCCCAAGGTAGGGAGTCTACCCCTACACCCGCGCGTCCTCCTGGTCCATCCTATGGGCGCCAATTCTGAATAAGTAAGAGAGAAGCGAGATGGCCATAGCGTCGATGGTTTACACAGAGCAGAAGACCCGGGTGTTGCTGATAGACGAGAACCCGGTGTTCCTCAGGACAGCGGCGGGGTTCCTGAAGCGGCAAAGGGGCATCGTGGTGCTGCGCACGTCGGCAACCCTGGAGTCGGCCTTGATCGGGGCAAGGGACTTCAGGCCTTCAGTAATCGTTCTCGACCCCAGCAGCCTGGAGTCCGCGGGTCTGGAGGCCATCGCAAGATTACGGAAGGTCTCCCCTGGGGTAAGCATAATCGTGATGGCCTTGATCGACTCGCCGACCTACCGGGATGCAGCCCTGTCGGCAGGCGCCGACGGCTTCGTCGCCAAGTCCGACCTGGTCGCGGAGCTGTTGCCTGCAATCCATCGCCTGGCTCCGCGGCCAATGGCGGGACTGGACCAGAGACTCTAGACCCATACCGGGGACTATATGGCCCCACAGGGGTCAAAGGAGGATGTGACATGCTTTGTTGGGAATTTGAAGAAGAGTATGGTCCCGGAGAGTTCGCAGCTTACGAATGGGCGTCCCGGCACGAGGACGTCGCCCATCCCGATTTCAGGCGTCAGAAGATTCTCGTCCCAGTGGACCGGTCCCTTAAGGGAACGCAGCGAGTCCTGGAGGTGGCGCAGGATCTACTGACGGCCGAGGGCGAAGGAATCCTCCTGCATGTTATCCCGCCTTCCTACGCCACTATGGGAAGCACTGGGTTCGTGTCCGCAAGCCTGAATGAAAAGCACGAGCGACAGAGGGCAATCAGCTACCTCAACTACTTTGCCGAGCGTTTGAATTCTAGGTCCGGCCAATGGAGGGGTGAGGTCGTGGTTTCCAGGTCGGTCGCCGACGGAATTGCGGAAACCGCGGCCAGGGAAAATGTGGACTTGATAACCATGTACACTCACGGCCGCAAAGGGCTCGCCCGGTGGATGAAGGGGAGCGTGGCCGAGCGGGTGCGGGAGTACGCCCATACCGATGTCCGGATCGTGAAGCCAATAGAGCTGGCGGCAGCTTAGCCAAGTGTGGCTCTCAAGATAACCCGATTCATCTACACTCCGAACACAAGGAGGCCCATGATGGTGAATCTAAAGGCAGACACGGAGGTCACGGAGTTTCGAATCGAACCTGGAGCCGGTCAGGAAGAATCGGTCGAATGGGTATACCGGGTGCCGTGTGCAGGTGTCACATACTACTATTTCGTACAACCCAGGACCAAGCCCGTATCCAAAGAAGTCCATCCGGTCAAGGAAGCCGCCGCGAGCGTGAGCAGTTAGCTCCGTGAGCACGTCCTTTAGCGGCGGCCCGCAGGACTATTACCCGGCCCTGCTTGTAGAAGGCAAGGCCGGGTAGCCATTTTCCGTAATTCCGGCCTGGGGCGGTTGAAGGGGCTTACCACTACTTTCGGCCCGTCCGTTCCGGGTGACTTTCCCACCTGCAGGAGCGTAACTTTGGCGGTAAAGGTATTGATCGAAAGGCGAGTAAGAAAAGGGTACGAGGAGTTGGTCTGGGAGATGCTGCGAGACCTCAGGGGCCAAGCGGTCAGGCAGAAGGGATACCTCTACGGCGAGACCTGGCGCTCTTTGGACGACCCCAGGATATTCCTGGTGTCGAGTACCTGGGGGTGCCGGGAATATTGGGAGGCCTGGATCAACGACGATTTCCGAAAACGTATGGAAGAACGCATCCGGGCCTACCTGCGAAAAAGCGGGTCGATCCGGGTATTCGAGGAGTTAAGCACCATCCCCGGGGATGGTGCTTAAGGCGCTCCGGAACACTGGGGTCGTCTGACCTTTTCAGGCACGGTAAACCCTTAAGCGAGGTGTAACATGGCCCGAAACATTCTGATTCCCTTGGACGGTTCTGTAGAGGCGGAAGAAGTGATTCCTCTGGTCAGGGAAGAACTGGCTGACGACGATGAGTTGCTGCTGATACAGGTGGTCCCTCCCGGCAGGACTCAAACCCTGGGGGCCCACGTGGTCCTGGGCAGCCAGGTAGAAGAGGGAGACCGGGAACAGGCTCATCGCTACCTCCAGGGCGTGCTCCGGCGGGAGGCCGCGGGCTCCGGGGTTTGGAAGTCGGATGTTCTTGTCGCATCCTCTGTGGCCGAAGGAATCGCTCTCTCCGCCGACCGCGAAAATGCGGATTTGATCGTCATGTATACCCACGACCGAAACCTGTTGGGCAGGATGATCAAAGGCAGCGTAGCCAGGGAGGTGCAGCGGATAGCGGCGACCGAGGTCCGTGTTCTGGGCCCGCGTCAGATCAACGAGACGTCCGAGGCGCTTACTGCCTCCGGCACTCAGGGATCGGACGGCGGGGCGTACAGCCACGTGGACCTGTTCCGCGGCATGTCGGCCCAGCAAATAGAGCGCGTGGTGGCCCTGGGACGCCGTATTCAGGTGTCGGCGGGTGAAAAGCAGGGAAGTGGTGGGGAGGTTGCGGAGAGCTTGTTCCTGATACTCTCCGGGGAAGCCAGCCTATCTGCCCACTCGGACATTGGCGAAATTACCGTCCGCATAGCAGGCTCGGGCGAGTCTTTCCCCCTAGCCTCGCTGTTGGAATCCGGCACCATGATCACCACCGCCGAGGCGGTTACAGACCTGGAGCTTCTCGCGATCCTCCGCGCAGACCTGATGGCCCTCTGTACCAGGGAACCCGAGATTGGGATGCGGATATACTCTAACGTGGCGCAGCTATTCGCCAACCGCTACCGCGCCACGTTGACCCAGCTTGCCCTCAGCGCGGAGCGGGAGATGCGAGGTTCGCAATCCTAAACTTGGCGGAAAACGTCACGCACGCCGTAGTTTCGGGGTAACCACCGCCAGTATCGCCAGAAGGACGACTCCCACGACACCGTTGAATATGGCGGCCAGGGGAGCGCTCATCGCCCCTGCAATGGCTCCCGAATTGGCACTGCCGAAGGTATAAGCGTAGATCGCCAGGGTCCGCAGACCCACAACCCTGCCGCGGAACTCCGGCAGCGTGGTCCTCAGGATCAAGGTCAGCATCATCACCTGGGTCGAAGAGAACGCCAGCCCCACGAACACCAGGATTGCCATCGACAGGTACAGCGAAGTCGAGAACGAGAACACCACCATACTGGCGTGCCACGCTATCACCGCGATCATCAGCAACTTCCCTGGAGACGCCAGGTTCCGCACCGGGGCAAACCCTATTGACCCCGCCAGGGCCCCTATCCCGAACGCCGACAACAGCAACCCCAACCCGGCGGAGTCGGTGCCAAGCACATCCCGCGCGAAGATGGGCATGAGATTGGTATGCAGAGGCCAACCCGTGAAGTTGATGATCACCGCCAGTACCAACACCGCCCATAACACCTGTTGACCCTTGACATACTTCAACCCCTCCAACATCGATCGCAGCACCGACTCCTCCCCTTTGCGCGTGGCCGATCCGCCGCTGGAAATCAGTAAGGCGCATAGACCGCTGAGGAACGTAAGGACCGAGATGACCGCATAAATGCCCTGCGGGCCCAACCCTCGGAACAGGAACCCGCCAAGGAGCGGGCCCATAATCGAGTTGATGTTCCTGCCCATATTGGTCAGGGCAGCACCGTTGGATATCACGTCTTCACTCAAGCTGTCTGCCATCAGGGATTGGGAAGCGGGCATCTGGAAGGTACGGACGAACCCTGCCGTCAGCGTCACGGCGAAGATGTGCCAGAGTTCGAGCAGTCCGGTCAGAATGAGGGTAAGCATCACCAGGGCCAGAGCCGTCTGGGCAAATTCCACCGCGGCCAGGAGGTGCTTGCGCGAGACGCGGTCGGCGACCGCACCTGAGAAGAGGGCCATCCAGTTGAGCGCCATCCTCGCCGACGCGATCAGCCCTACCAATAAAGGGGAGTCCGACAACTCCAAGACGAACCAGCCTAGGACCACGGACTCCATCTGAGAGCTGGTGCCAGAGATGGCCATCGACGTCCATACCAGCGAAAAGTTACGCTGGCGCAGGACACCCAGGGGATACGCGGCGCGAGCCAATGGAGTGGAAAGCTTCAATAAATTACCGAGGGGAGTAAAGGGGGTCAGGACTGGCGGACCTGGTTGTTTGCCCGCCAACCCGTGTCGCGTTCAGAGCCTTATCGGCTTGGTGATGGACTTGCTGCTCGTGCCCCCGCCCCACCGGGAGATTAGCGAGGAGAAGCCGCCAGCCTCGCCGCCGGCCACGAGGAACACAATCCCATCGGTCGTGGAGACAATGGGGTTCATCTCCGAGTCGTCCCCCGGTTGCACTTCTCCGTCGCGCATATCGTTGAGCTTGAGGTGCTCGGTGGATACCGAGGCTTGAGAGTGCAGATAGTCCATGGCCTGCTGCTTGGTCCACTCCCCGTTGCGGAAGATCCGCGCGTGTTCCGGAGACAGCACGATTACAAATTCGCCCTGGCCGGGACGGAACCCGTTCATGGTGTAGGCCATGTTGTCCAGCAATCGCTCGGGGGAGTTGCTGCCCCCGTCGGAAAACTGGGTTGGGGAGAAGACAGCGAACACGGTGACCGTGTTATCGTCCGGAGAGTAACCCCGCCGCACGCTCAAGGTCTCCCACGGGCTGGCTTCTTCGTTCTCGGCAATGGTCATGCTGTACTTGCCGCCTTGACCGAGTGTCGACTTGTCCAGAATGCCGGGCGTGCCGCCGCAGACGTTCATGTTGATCAACCGGACAGTGCGTCCGATGGTGGAGTTGGGGCGGAAGCCGGGGCCAAACACGTTGACGCCGGAGTTGACCTCCAATTCCTTGGCAATCGGGCCATTGATCACGATTAATTGGGCGGACCCCCCGGTGCTGGCCAAGCTGCCGTGGAAGTTGAAGTCGGTCTCGCACATCGCTTCGGTGATAGCCACCAACACGGGCATGTATTCGGGTCTGCATCCCGCCATTACGGCGTTGATCGCGATCTTCTCCGCCGTAATTACCCGGCCCCGGGTTGGCACGACGCCGATGACGTCGCTGGGAGCCCGTCCCGCGGCGGCCAGGAATTCCCTGACCCTTTCCTCGGTAGCAGGCACAACCGGCAGGCCGTCGGTCCAGCCCCTCTGGAAATAATACTCGATGGCAGCGGGGCCATCCTCTACCTCAATCCGGTCCGACGCAAGGGGCTCTTGTTGCATGGCAAGCCTCTCCAATGAATGCGAATTGCGGTTGGCGTCACGAGCATAGCTACCGCGGCTTATCGCACGCTCGACCTGGTTGGTCCTGAAACGTTCTGGGGGAGCGGCACGCTCCCCCTTTGAAATACGCTGGCTACCCTAGTCGTTACCCAGCAAGATATCTATGACCTGGGGCAATGCGACCCTGGCACGGTCCTTAAGCTCACCGGGCGTAAGGCTCCCCAGAGGATGTGGCAGCACCGCGAAGTAATAGTCAGGGATTCCCTGGATTCGCGCCATGGTGCGCGCAGTGGGAACGAAGGGCTCGGTGCAAAGGACTGCCGTGGGGATGCCCAGCTTTTCGAAAGTGATGCCGTCGTGCAAACTGCACGAAGAGCAGGAGCCTCAATCCCCGTTGGAGGTGACCAGCACGTCGCAACTTTCGGCCATCTGCTTGACGATGTCTTCAGGGCAGGGGGTCGAAGCATTGGGTTTCGCGCTCCTGATCACCTTGGAGAAGTTGTAGCGCTCTTGCAGAAGCGCTCCGACCTCTTCCAACAGCGCCTCGGCGTTGGCCTTGCTGTTGTTGAGCAGGCCGAGGACTTTGCCGTTCAGGTCGTCGGGGCGGGTTGCCAGCCTGGCGTCCACAGGCAGCGGGGGAGAGGTTGGGTCAAGGATCACCATGCTGGGTCTATTGGTCTCGGTTACCATCGGCGCCTCCTTTTCCGGGTACGGGTCCTTGTGTTGCACTCCACAATTGGTGCGTGGGGTACTCTTTTAGCCATGATAGTTTGTCCCATCCGGTTACGTCAATGGTAATATGTGCAGGAGACCCGCCGGTTACACCGGCGGCATGACTATCCACGCGGGAGTAGCGAAATGACTACGGTTGGTTCTGGCAAATACACCTACGGATTGGTCCAGGACTTCCCCAAGCTTCCCGCCGGGGAGTCCCTGGGTGTGGTGAGCACAGTGGCTACCGACTCCCAGGACCGGGTTTACGTCTTCCAACGCACGGAAATCCCGGTAATGGTCTTCGACCGAGACGGGAACTACCTGAATCGGTGGGGCATCGGGGCAATCGCCGATCCTCACGGCATGACCATCACCGGCGATATTGTCTATATCACCGACCGGTCCGACTCGGTGGCCGTCAGCTTCACCCTGGACGGCAGGCCGCTACAGGTCATCGGCGGACGCGGTGTCTACTCCGACACGGGCTGCGAGCGCGCCGGAGACCTGGTGCCCCGCGCCGCCGGCCCATTCAACTATCCCACTGAGATGGCGCCGAGCCCGTCAGGGGACATCTACGTCTCCGACGGTTACCGTAACAGCCGGGTCCACCGCTTTGGCAGGGACGGGCAGCTAATCCAATCATGGGGCCAGCCCGGCAAGTCCGCGCCCGGCGAGTTCCACCTTCCCCACAGCGTCCTGGTGGACCCGGAAGGCAAGGTATACGTCTGCGACCGGGCCAACCGCCGGGTGCAAATCTTCTCTCCGGACGGTGAGTTCATCACGATGTGGACCGGCATGGGCGGGCCTAACGATATTTCGCGGGACAGCGACGGCATCTTCTATATCTGCGAACAGGAAGCCGACGGCGAGCCGCCCCACACCAGCGTCCGCGACGGCGAAGGCAACGTGCTGGCCCGGTGGGCAACACGTCACGCCCACGGGATGTGGGTGGACTCCCACGGCGACATTTACCTGGGCCTGACCACCAGCCACAGCGTCGATAAATATGTACGGCAAGGCTAGGAGATAGAGATGGCTGCCGAAAAGATTCGGGTCGGGATAATCGGGGCTAACGCCGAACGCGGCTGGGGTTCAGGTGCCCACATTCCAGCGATTTTGGCCCTGCCGGAGTACGAGCTAGCCGCTGTCTGCACGGCGCACCAGGAGACGGCGGAAGAGGCGGCGAGAAAGTTCGGCGCGCGCTTGGCCTTTCACGACCACGAGGAGATGGTCAACCATCCGGAAATCGACCTGGTGACCGTAGCCGTGCGCGTCCCCTATCACTTGGAACTGACCACCGCGGCCCTCAACGCCGGAAAGCACGTGTACACCGAGTGGCCCCTGGGTGTGACGCTGGACGAGACGCAGCAACTGGCGGACCTGGCCAGATCGAAGGGCGTCCGTACTATGGTGGGCCTCCAGGGCCGCTGCTCTCCGGCGTTGCTCTACATGAGGGAACTTGTGGAAGACGGCTATGTGGGGGATGTGCTCTCCTGCCACCTTAATAGCTTCAACGCGGTGGGACTGGACCGCACCTCGGACCGGGTCTGGGCCAAAGACTTCAGCTCCGGGGTCGGAGCCCTGAATATCCAGTTCGGCCACTACGTAGACGCCCTGTGCCTTTGCGCCGGCGAAATACAGGAAGTGTCAGGCGTCGTCAGCACCCAGGTAAAAGAGTGGTACTTTACCGACCTGGAAGAAACCATGGACGTGACCACTCCCGACAACGTATTGGTAAGCGGCCGGTTGGCCAACGGGGCAGTGGTCTCGGTCCACGTGGCCGCGATTCCCTGGCACGGCAGCAGCGGACCAACTATGAGTCTGTACGGGCGTGACGGAACCCTGGTCTACCACGGGTCCCACATCGGCCATACCCGGCTGGAAGGGGCCAGGAGCAACCAAGATGCCCTCCAGGAAATAACCGTCCCCGAGCGGCTGGTCTGGGTGCCGGAAGGAGTGCCCCAAGGCCCGCCGTTCAACGTCGCTCAGATGTACCGCCGGCTGGCGGATGCTATCCGGACCGGAGGACCGGTGGAGCCGGACTTCGACTTCGCGGTGCGGAGGCACAGGCTTCTGGCCGCGATCCAGAAGGCTTCGGACGAAGGGCGCAGCCAGACGCTGGAGTAATCTCCCCTCTGACGGTTAAACCGCCCTGAACTTGGGCAGGGTAATTTCTTCGTCTACCTTCTCGAACACGACGGTGACGTCCATGCCGATCTCGATCCGTTCCGGGTCGAAGTCCACCAGGTTGCTAATCATGTGGACTCCCTCGGAAAGCTCAACGTCCACGATGCCCCACGGGAGCCGTTCCCGGAAGGCCGGGTTCACCGGCTGCCGCGTAATTGTGTAGGTGTAGACCTTCCCCTCCCCCTTGGACTCTACCCATTCCAGGTTTTCCGAAGCGCAGAACGGGCAATTGGGCTTGGGTGGATGCGCGAACTGCCGGCAGTCGTTACAGCGTCGAAGCACCAGCCGGTGCTCGCGGCAGTTATCCCAGAAGACCTGGTTGTCCAGGTTGGGTATCGGCGCCGGAAAGTTGGCGGTGGTCATGGCTCAACTACCTCCTCAGCACCAACGCGCCCGACCCGTCCCCGCTATCCACAAGGCCGAATTCGGCCTTGTGGACCTGGGCATAGGACTGGCCCCGTAGCTGCCTTACCACCTCAATAATCTGGTTCATCCCCTGCATGTAGGCCTCCGAGAGATGTCCCCCCGAGGTGTTGACGGGTACCTGGCCTCCCACCTCGATGCGCCCCTCCTCGACGAATGGACCACCTTCTCCCCGCCCGCAAAAGCCGTAGTCCTCCAACTTGGTGATGATTACCGGGCTGAAGTGGTCGTAAAAACCGATCACGTCTATGTCATTCGGGGTTATCCCTGCCTCTCCGAATAGCTCCGGAGCCATCCGGGCTCCGCCGCTGTCGTCCCACGACCTGCTGGATGTCCCTTGCTCCGCGAGCATACACTGGGTCGCGCTGGTTATGTAAACAGGCCGCTGCTTCAAGTCGGCTGCCGCCTCCGCGGACGTTACGACGAACGCGCATGCCCCGTCGGCTTCCAGAGCGCAATCGAAGATTCGCAGGGGGTCAAAGAACATCCTTGATGTCTCGTAATCTTCCAGGGTGATGGGGCGGCCATACATGATCGCCCTGGGATTCATGCACGCATGCTTGCGGAAGGTAAGTGCGACCGATGCTAGTTGGCGCTCGGTGGTGCCAAACTCGTGCATGTGACGCCGGAACCTTAACGCGCTGGACTGGCCGGGGACCAGCAACCCGAATGGCTCGGTAAACGCTGAACTCTTCTGGCCCCGGCGGGTGGTGACAACACCGGAGCCGTACCGCGCCCCGGACCTGCCGTTGACCGACCGGAACACCAGCACGTTATTGGCCAGGCCATGGGACACCGCCATCGCAGCCTGGGTCACCAGGCCGCACGCGGCTCCGCCCAGAGGCCCTAACTCACCATAATATCGGAGCCAGGGGATACCCAGGCACGCCGCAAGCTCGGAATGCCCGGTCGAGTCGGCGGTGAATCGGAACATGCCGTCGATATCCTGTGGGGTTAGTCCGGCGTCCGCGATGGCGTTCTTGGCGGCTTCAACCGCCATGCTCATCTCCGTCCTGCCGGAGTCGCGGTTGTAGTTGGTCTCGCCAACCCCGACGATGGCAGTCTTGTCTTTCAAGGTGTTCATTTCATCCTCCCCTGTGCCTGCCGTGTGCATATTGTAATTTAGTCCGTTGGCCCGGCCTAGTTCCGCTTTCCATGTGGAGGAAGGCTCGGTTGGGCGGCCCCCCCCTTCCAGTCTAGTCAAGACTGACCGGCGCGCCCCGTGCAGCGGAACGGTAAGCCGCGTCAACTATTCGCAGCGCGGCCAGGTTGTCCTCGATACCGGCAACCGGAGACCGGTCGTTTCTCAGCGCGTCGAGGGTTTCGGCGACAAACGCCGGATAGAACGGACTGTTGTCCAGCGCCCCGTCGAGGCTGCCACCCTGCCCGGTCTGGTCGAACCATACCATCCGGTCCTTTCCCTCGGAATGGTACTGCCTCGCCCTGCCATGCAACGAGAATTCCACGCGGGGAGTGAACGGAGGGGAGGCGTGGACGTATGCGCTTTCGATCGCGCATACCGACCCGTCCTCAGATTGGATGGTCAACTGGGCGAAGTCCTCGACCTCTTCCCCGAAGGAATCGTTACTGGTCACCGCGTACACTTTCGCTGGCTTCTTGCCGGTTAGGTGCAGGTACAAGTCGGGCAGGTGGATCCCGATGTTGAGCAGGCAACCACCTCCGGCCTCGGCCAGCTTTAGGTTCCAGGGGTTGTCATTCTCATAGTACCGGCTCACAGGCCCTGACATGAACCTGAAAGACGCATGGGAGAAGTCCGCACCCGGACCCTCCATCTCCCGAACTCTGCGGACCCACGGACTCAACCGTATGGAGAAGGGTACCGCAACGAACGCGTTCTTCGCCCTGGCCAGGTCTACCAGCGGCTCGACCTCCTGTAGGTTGAGACCCATGGGTTTTTCCATGGCGAATGGGACACCCTCGCCCAATAGGAACCGGGCGGTCTCGGCCATTTCGCAGTGGCGGCCCAGGGCGAAAACGAAGTCGGGCCGTTCCTGCTGCACCATCTCCCGATAGTCGTCGTAGAAGCGAGCGCCAAGCCCGGCCGCCACGTCCTTCCCAGTCTGCGGGTTCCGCGCCGTCAATGCGGCGACGCCGACCAACTCCTGCAAGATCCGGTAATAGGACGGGGCGTGCCAGTGGGTCACGTCGATGAAGCAGACTTTCATCCCTGCTCACCCTCCTTGTTCGGGTTTCCGGGCCACCTGGACGATGAAGTCTGGAGCGTAACGCTCGTAGTCACGCTGGAAGTCACCGTAGCGCACGGCCTCTCCGAACCCCGCCTGGCCGAGCAAGCCGGTCAAGTAGTCCTGGCGCAGTGGGAACACGGTGAGGTGGTGGGTCTCCCCGTCGGCGTAATCGCAGCTGATTTCCACTGCATCGCCGGTGATGGACGTGGGGTGTACGTCCACTGTTTCGCCGAGATAGTAGTAGGCGTGTTTGCTGCTGACCCCCCGGTCCAGCATCGTGTCATAGTTGCGCTGGTCAATGACGGCGATACCCCCGGGCTTCAGCAGGGAGTAGACCTGTTCGAGCAGGTGGATGCGTTCCCTTTCTTCGAATAGGTGAGTGAACGCATTGCCCAGGCATATAATCGCGTCGAATTGACCGGCGTCAAAGAAAACTTCGCTCAGCCTGGACCACTCGGCTTCGAAGAACTGGATTTTCCCCAGCCCAAGCTCTTTTGCGTTTTGCCTGGACCTGGCCACCATCCGTGGGGAACCGTCGGCGCCGGTGACGTCGAACCCGCTCTGGCTCAAGGTGATGGTGTGGTAGCCGGTGCCGCAGGCGATGTCCAGCACCCGGTGAACGCCGTAATTGGCGAGAATGTGCTGGAAGAAACCGTTCTCGGATTTTCGGCGGCTCTCCCAACCGATTAGCTCGTCCCAGCGGTCGACGAACTCCTCGGTGTACTGGTGTTGAAACACCTGGGACCGGGAGCCGGGTTCAGATTGCATGGGACTGCTCAAGACCTTTAGATTCTCCGGTAGATGTTCCAGCGTGTGCAATTACCCTACAATTGCTTGGCGGCAACAAACAACGACCAGCCTATCTTTCCGTCCCTCGCCGCCTCCACCCAGAAGCCAAGCCCGTCCAGGGTCCTGTTAATGGTGCCGGAGTCGATTCGCTCCAGCAACTCATCCCGGTGGTCTAGCAAGGCGTCCCTGACCCACGAGTAGGACCGGGCTACGTGCGCAGACCAGTCCTGTTCATGCTGGACCCGGAAACCCTGGTCCGGCAAGCACCGGACGTAGTCGCCGTAGCCCCACATCTCCGGAGACCTGATTCTGTCGTAGATCCTTTCCCGGTCGGCGGCTGGAGTATCCGGCTTCACCATGATGTCGGTGAAGATCAGTGTGCCGTTGTCTACCAGGACCCTCCATGCCTCGGAGATTATCCTGGCCTTGTCCGCTCCGTGAAGGAACGCTTCCTGGCTCCAGACCACGTCGAAAGAACTGTCTTCGTATTGCAGGTCATGGAAGTCGCCGGTCTCGAAGGTGACCCGGCTTTCCAATCCATCCTCGCCAGACCGGGCGCGTGCCAGCTCTAATTCCTTCTGACTGATGTTGATGCCGACCACGCGGCAGCCGCGGGTGCGGGCAAGGAAACGGGCCGAGGCTCCGTACCCGCAACCCAGGTCCAGCACTCGGGTCGTCGCGTCCAAGCCCGCCAGCCCGGCCATGATCTCGTTGGTGTGCTCCATCGCCTCCGGATGAGGGCATTCGGGGCTGCATGGGACTCCGAGGTGCAGGTTGTCACCCCAGATTAGACAGTATATCTCGTCGGCTGGCCCTTCGTAGTATTCCCTGGTGGTTGCGACGGTCGAAGCGATGTCCAATGGGCCCATCGGTTGCAACTCCCGGTTACGATTCCCGTGGCGCCCCAGCGGGACTTTGGGCCAAATGCCCAGTGAATAACCCGGCGACTCGTTGCCCCAGCCCGGATTCCTGACCTACCCAGAAGTGGTCTGCGCCCGGAACGAACTCGCAGGTAACGGGACGCTCGAATGACTTGAGGACTTCGTCCAGATTAGGGGCCTCGATCAGCCTGTCTTTGTCCCCCGAGATGATAAATGTGGGGTGCTCGGTACTTCTAAGAGGCGAGTCCTGCAAGCGGGCAATGCCCGGAGAGACCAGCGCGTACACCGAGGCTTGGTTTTGCAATTCTGCGCTGCCCAGAATAATGCCCGTACCGAAGGAATAGCCGGCCAGGCCCATTCTGCTACTATCCACGCCCTGCCAGTTTCTCAGGAGGTCCATGGCGGCAAGAGCTTCTTCGTGTTCAAATTCCCCCCGGCTATGCTCCCCCTGGCTGTTGCCGACGCCCCGGAAGTTGAACCTGATGGTGGCGAAGCCCGCCTCGACCAGGGCGAAGGACACGGCGATAACCACGTTGTTGTCCATGTTCCCGCCGTTGAGCGGCCCCGGATGGCAGATCACCACGCCTGGGACTGGCTCACCAACGTTGTCCGGCACCGCGACCACACCCTCTATGCTGAGACCGCTCGTCTGGAAATTTACTGCGCTCTGACGCATGGCTACACCTCTTGCAATACTTCGGATCAGTCCCATTTCCCTGCGGGACAGGACAATGGAAAGGGCACTATCGGGCGGTCCTCCCTCCGTCTATTATCAACTCGCTGCCCGTCATAAAGGACGATTCGTCGGAGGCCAGGAACAGCACCCCGTATGCAACGTCTTCCGGCATACCGATGCGTCCCAGCGGGACTCTTTCAGCACTTCTCCGCCTGGCATCTTCGTCGATCAAGAGATTCGGAAGGGTCATGTCCGTCTCGATGACACCAGGATGGACCGAATTGGCCCGGATGTTGTCCCTGGCATATTGGACCGCGGTGGACTTGGTCAACAGCCTGACCGCGCCCTTGGACGCCCCGTAGGCTGCCGCTCCGGCTGAAGCCCTGAGCCCTGCCACCGAGGATATATTGACAATCGACCCGCCGCCGGCCTTCCGCATTTCAGGTATGGCCAGCTTGGTGCCGAGGAAGACGCCCTTACTGTTGATGTCCATGATCCGGTCCCAAAGCTCTTCCGTTGTGTCCTCGATGGATGCGGGAGGGAAAATCCCCGCGTTGTTGACCAGCACGTCCAACTTGCCGAAACGTGAGACCGCTTCACCTATGGCGTTCCGCCAGTCCTCTTCGGAAGTCACATCCAGGTGAACGTAGACGCATTCGCCACCAGTCTCGGCGATTTCGGCCTCGACCTGCTGGCCTTCAGCGTCAAGAATATCCCCGATGACCACTTTAGCGCCTTCCTGGGCGAAGAGCCTGGCTTCCGTGGCGCCCTGACCCCTTGCTCCTCCGCTGATCAGGGCAACTTTTCCTTCGAGCCTCATGTTCCCTCCCTGGGCTATTTCAGTCTTGTGCCAGAGGATGGCCCATTATCGCATACCCTTTACCCTCCAGCTACTTGAGCGCAACTGAATGGTGACCTGCCCGGGGGGCCTTTTGATTATGGCCGCAACCGGTTCCATCGTCGTTACAGCGAAAGCGGGAACCCGGAAATGCTCAGGTATATGAACGTTGTCCTAAAGATGGGTTCCGTGATTCCGGCCTCCGTATCCAGTACGGGGCAGGCTTTGAGCCGGAATCACAGATGTGGTAGTAGCGGCGCATAAGCGTCCTTGATCCACATAATCGAATGACACTGGGGCCTGCCATTTTGGCCCGTCACGCCCTGAATGGTTCGGCTATAATTCCGGTTGGCCTGGCGTTCCGGCTACCTCGCAAGGTGAATCTACGTGAATCTACTTTGAACCCTTCCCATTGGCGGTCCCGGCTGGCCGGGTCTCTGCCCTTCTACTATGGTTGGGTCATTGTTGCCAACACCGTGGCTATCAGCCTCTCATCCCGTACGATCATGACCGTGGCCGTCCTTTCCGTCTTTGTCGTTCCAATGACCGAAGAACTGGGTTGGTCCAGAGGCCTGTTCTCCGGCGCGGTGAGCTTGGGCGGGCTGTGCGCCGTGGTCGTCTCGCCCTTCATAGGCCGATGGGTCGACCGGTATGGCGCGGGGGTGTTGCTGGCGGCATCCTCGTTATTGACCGGAGTGCTCGCCGTCCTGCTGGCGGTGATTACGAGCCCTCTGGCCTTTTATGCCCTGTACGTACCGGGGCGCATGATCTTCACCGGACCCTTGGAGCTGGGTATCCCCACGGCTTTGAGCAACTGGTTCATCCGAAGGAGGCCATTGAGCCTCGCGGTCGACGGCGCTGCCAAGGGTCTGGGACTCACCATCATGCCCCTGGTAGCCCAGTTCCTCATCACGGGATGGAACTGGCAGACCGCATGGCTAACCCTGGGAGTATTGTCTTTCGCGGTGGGGATTGTGCCTCCACTCATCTTCATCGCCCGCCGCCCCGAGGACATGGGGATTGAACCCGATCCGCTTCCTAGAAACGAGGGGGATGGGAAATCTGAGACCTCGGATAGCCAACCGAAGAGCATACATGCCGCCGGCGAGTCCAGCTTCACGGTCGGTCAGGCGCTGAGGACGCGGGCGCTGTGGATACTTGCCATCTTCTCCGGGGCCGGTTTCATGGTGCAAGCGGGCGTTAGCCTTCACCAGGTGCCGCACTACATTGAGCAAGGTATCCTCCCCCAATACGCTGCCTTGACCGCCAGCGGGTTTGCGTTGGCCCAGATAATCGCGGGAATGTTCTGGTCCACCCTTGCCCGCCGGATACCGTTGCGGTTCCTGCTGGCGGCGTCGGCATTTGTCCTGGCCGCCGCGTCCCAGGCAACTTCGTACAGTGCTACACCGCCGTACGCCCTGCTCTCGGCGGCAGCGGTGGGCCTGGGAGTCGGGGGATTGCATCTGTTGGTTAGGCTGGCCTGGGCGGACTATTACGGCAGGCAACACCTGGGCTCGATCCGGGGGATCACCATGTCGGCCCAGATCGGCGGGCAGGCGTTGGGTCCGGTCACCTCCGGCTTCCTCTTTGACCACACCGGCAATTACCACATGGCGCTGCAGGTCTTCACTGTCGCGGCCACGCTGGGCGCACTGCTAGTGCTATTCGCGGTGCCGCCGAAAAAGCAGGCCCAGGTACCCGTATCAACCACCGTGTAGGTCCCAACTTCCTGTCCCTCCGCCGTACCGGACGAAGGCCAGAATTACCGTGCGGCGCGGTGACTTGGTAACTATCTCAAAACTTGGGGCAGCGCCCAACCCGTCATTACCGCGAAGAGCCTGCCCCCGGCACGAGGGCGGGAATCTATGGGCCTCGGTCAGTGATGCCGGTATATCAGCAGTACCAGTTGATTTTGGGATAGTTTCTTGGTAGGGGTGACGCACTCCAGGGTAGATTGACAACTCTCTCCACTGTGCTATTCTAACTAACAGCAAACGATTGCAACAACAAAGGGTGGAAATGTCTGGCCACGAAACTGCCGTCGACCGGTTGCGCTCCCAGGGTTACCGTATGACCCCACAGCGGTTGTCGGTCCTAGACATCGTAGCTGCACATACGGGTCACATCGGGGTTGACCATGTCTGGAGCCTGGCCAAGGAACAGCACCCCTACGTAGACCTGGCCACGGTGTACCGCACCCTGCAGGTGCTAAAGCGGGCCGGTGTGGTGACCGAGGTATTGATAGGTCATAAATTGCACTTCGAGCTTACGGACCTGCACAACCCGCACCACCACATGGTCTGCTCATCGTGCGACGCGGTATACACCCTGAGTCCCGACTATCTCGCCGGGTTCAGCCAGCGTCTCGAGGCGGAGTTCGGCTTTGCCCCCGACTTGGAGAATTTCACAGTCGGGGGGACATGCGTCACGTGTCAACAGTCCGCCCCGGCATAATGCGTACGATCTTCTCCCGCCGCGCAGGCATCCCAAAGCTCGCGTCGGTCTTCGCCTTGTCGGTCATGGTCCTAGCCCTTGCCACCGCCTGCGCCGGGTCTCGGCAGCCTGCCGTCGTCCAACCGGCCGGGTCCGGGACCGACCAGAGCGATACGGCAAGGCTTGACGTAGTGTCAACTGTGTCTCCTATAACCAGCATTGTCGAAAACATAGGCGGCGACCGAATCGGTCTGAGGGGGATCGTGCCCGAGGGGGTGAATTCCCACACCTTTGAACCCGCCCCTTCCTTGGCCGCCGCCCTCTCCCGGGCCGACATGGTCTTCCTAAACGGACTGTTTCTCGAAGAACCCACACTCGAGATGGCGCAAGCGAACTTGAAACCTGGCGCGTCGATTATCAACCTGGGCGACCGGGCGATCGGTAAGGAGGACTTGCAATTCGACTTCTCTTTCCCGGAAGAAGGCGGGCACCCCAACCCCCACCTCTGGCCCGACCCGATTCTTGCGCTGAAATATGCGGAAATCGTGTGGGACGAGTTGTCCGCCCGTGACCCCGGAAATGCGGACTACTACGCCGCAAACTACGCCGCGTTCAAGGCGAGAATAGACCAGCTAGACGAGGCCATCAGAGTCATGGTGGCGAGCGTGCCTCCGGGCAACCGTAAACTGCTCACCTACCACGACTCCTGGGCCTACTTTGCCCGACGGTACGGAATGACCATCGTCGGCGCGGTGCAACCATCGGACTTTTTCGAGCCATCTGTCCGCGAGGTCGTGAGTCTAATCAAGCAGATCAGGTCCGAGCAAATTCCCGCCGTCTTTGGCTCCGAGGTGTTTCCCAGCGATGTGATGGAACAGATCGCCCACGAGTCTGGGGCCGCGTTCATCGACGACTTGAGCGACGACGACCTGCCCGGCCACCCCGGTGACCAACACCACAGTTACCTGGGTCTCATGGTATCCAATCTTGAGATCATGATTCCGGCCCTCGGGGGCGACGCGTCGGCCCTTGCGGACTTTGACGCCGGACCGGTCTTCTCAGGCGAATCCCAGGCGATTTACCCCCAATAACCAGCACCCGAAATGAATACCGGTCCTTGCTGAGCGCGGTCTCAGGGGACCGGCGTGAGTACCGAATATGCTGCACCCACCCGGATTAGAGCACCTGCACCGCCCGGACCCGGACTCCCAGCCCATCGTAGAGCTTCGCGGCGTTAGCGCCGGGTATAACCGGGTCCCGGTGGTCAATGACGTTAACCTCAGAATTTTGCCGGGTGACTTTGTCGGGCTGTTGGGGCCCAGCGGCTCGGGCAAGACTACCCTGCTGCGTACAGTCCTTGGCGCGGTTGACGTTTTGGCCGGGGAAGTGCGGATACACGACCAGGCTGTCAAACGGCAGCGCAACCGCGCCGGGTACGTGCCCCAGATAGAGACCATCGACTGGAACTTCCCCGTCACCGTCGAAGAGGCGGTGATGATGGGCCGCACCATGTCCAACGCGCTGTTCCCCTGGTTTCGCCGGCAGGAGCGGGACCTTGCCCTGGACATGATGGAGCGGTTAGGGATTGCGGACCTGGCCAAGCGCCACATTCGAGAGCTTTCCGGCGGTCAACAGCAACGGGTGTTCCTGGCCCGGGCGTTGGTCAGCAACCCTGAGCTTCTGCTGCTCGACGAGCCGACGTCCGGGGTGGACATCAAGACCCGCGACCACGTGATGCACCTCCTCCATGACTTGAATCACGCCGGAGTCACCATCATCCTGACCACCCACGAGATCAACGCCGTCGCCGTACACTTGCCACGTATTGTGTGCCTGAACGGCACAATTGTCGCCGACGGGCCGCCTCACCTGGTAATCACTCCGCACATCCTCCAGGAAGTGTACGGCGCTGAGATGCCGGTGATCCAATACCGGGGCATGACCCTGGTGGCCGAAAGCGCCCACTCCTGGATGGGTGAGTATGGGGCGTACGACCCGGTGGCCACGGTCCGGGACGACAGCCACGACGGCCCGGTGGTTGCTCACACGCACGATTCGACGGAGCGCGTGGGAGAGCACCATCACCACCACACCGAGCCGGTCGCGGCGGACGAGGCATAGTCCTGCTGGAACCCTTTGAATTCGGTTTCTTCGTCCGGGCGATAGTCGCCGCCGGGTTGGTTGGCGCGCTGTGCGGTCTGATGGGCGTCTACATCGTGCTGCGGGGGATGTCTTATATCGGACACGGCCTGTCTCACGCCATCTTTGGCGGCGCGGTCGTTAGCTGGGTTATGTCAATCAACTTCTTCATTGGCGCAACCGCATGGGGATTCCTGTCCGCGCTGCTCATCGGCTGGACCACTCGCAAAAACCCCATCGGGTCCGACGCCGCCATCGGTATCATCACCACCGCCAGCTTTGCCCTGGGGATCGCGATCATCAGCCGGTTCAAGAGTTTTACCGGAGACTTCGAGGCATTCCTCTGGGGAAACGTGCTGGCTGTGGACGGCACAGAGTTGATTGCCATCGCCGTAGTGGGTCTGATCGTCTCCACGGTCTTTTTCCTCGCCTACAAACTGTTCCTCTTCGCGACCTTTGACGCCGAAGTCGCCCAGTTCTATGGTGTGCCGACCGGCTGGGTCGACACTCTGTTTTCCCTGATGCTGGCCGCGACTATTGTGGTGTCCATGCAGGTATTGGGAGTTACGATGATCGCCGCCGCGGTCGTCATCCCACCCATCGTTGCCCGCCTCATGACCAGCAGCTTCCGCCGGATGACGCTGCTTTCAACTGCCATTGGCCTGATCTGCGCCGTGGTGGGCATCTACATCAGCTACTTCGTAGACGTATCCTCCGGCCCAAGCGTTGTACTTCTCTCGGCCGCGCTGTTCGTGGTTGTTCTAGCCTGGACCAAAGTCCGCTCCCGCCTGGGCCGGGCCGGAAGGCTGGAACAACTCCCCCAGGGTTCAGGTTCCGCCATGGAATAACCTCTGGCCCGCGCACTCTCTCTGCCGCGCTTGCCGCCAACTGCCCAAATCACGCTTGACCAACGCGAGAAAGAGCCGGCGTCGTTCCGGTATCGTGGATTCGTGGCAATTGGCCGGATTGCAATTAGTATCCATATGTCCGGACACACGGCTACGGCGTGCGGATTCCACTACGGTCTGGGAAAAACGATGACTATACCGCAAGAAGAGGGACTGGGACCGCATCAGCCGTGGCGAGCCGGAGACCCGGCCGCCCGGTCAAGCGCGATGTACCCATTCCTGGGTGCCCTGAAAACCGGGCCGCGCGTGACAGAATCCAATAGATTTCACCTTGGGATGGGCAGGCGGATGAAGTGGGGGCTGGTGACCTAACTCCCGAACTGCCAGAGTTGCAAAGGACAAGGGAGACACGTTCCTGGACACAGCGGTCTTTCACGAGAACCGCGGTGTATAGGCGCGGTCGTAGGTAATCGGGGTTCCCGCGGGGTCCTTTAGCCCCTCCCTTGGCAACACCATAATCGCCCCGTTCATCCCGTGCCAGGGAATCATATTTCCGCCGGGCGCGCAGTGGTAGACGAACACGCCCGGCTTGGTGGCCCTGAACCTTAGCACTACCTCATTGCCCGGCGATACCAGGGCTAATCCCACACGTGTGTAGTTACTTATGCGGAACATCCAGTCCTCCTTGCTGTCCAACGCCAACAACTCCGGTCGTTGCGCAGCCGCGCCAATTCGACGGACGCACATCGTACTCGTGGTCCGCCCCTCAGTCAGGAAATCCAATCGAATTCACATCTACCACGGTCCGTACCACGGTCTGATTTCTCGAGTGGCGCCACTGTTGGTTGGGTCAACATCGTTCTTTTTTCTCAAGGTATTGAAAGGATACCCACTGGGTCATACCATGTAGCCGGTTGGTAGAATTAGTCCAGCACGCGAATTTCACGGGGGGATTGGGATATGGCGAACGGAAACAACGAAAAACCCAAATCAGCCAGTGCGGGTGTTCTTGCACCAAATGTATTCCAGCGATTCGAGAGTCATGTCCAAGGCAGGACCCTGGGTGGGCTCATCGAACTGGTCCCGCTGTTAGTCTCGGCAGTGGTCATCTTGTTTATTATCCGCTGGACCGACCAATTCATCAGACCCTTGAACTTCGTCGCCGGCCGGCCCTGGGACTTCCCGGGCCTCGGGATACTTGTCGCCATCCTTGTCTTCTACCTTGTTGGAATTTTGATTTCTACGAGCTTCGGCAGGACTATCATGACATGGAAAAATGCCGTCCTCGAGGCAATCCCGGTGGTCAAGACGATTTACGGGGTTACCCAGCAGGCCACCCAATCAATGACATCCCAGTTCCGGTTCACCAGGGTGGTGTTCCTGGAATGGCCAAGGGATGGGATGGTGGCTATCGGGTTCGTTACAGGCCGCGCCTACCGGGAAAAGAGAGGGATGGAAGGCGGCGACGAGCCACAGTCGTTGGTCGTCGTGTATATCCCCACGGTCCCTAACCCCACTTCCGGAAACCTGGCATTCGTTATGGAAGACGACCTGATGGAGACCGACATGACGGTGGAGGACGCTATGAAGATCGTGTTCTCTGGGGGGATAGTCCTGCCGTCGTCGGTTTCGCTCGCCCGGTTACCCCGTGTCCGCTCCGACGCCGAGTTCATCGACCGCTTCGTGGTTGACTCCCGGTAGCTGGACCGGACACTTTCTCCGGGAGTCCGTCAGATGGTCCACGAGAACCATATCCGGGTTACGAGGGACCGGCGGCCGCTGCTGCTGCCTCCCGATTACCGGCATCACTGTCTTCGACCTTTACCGGCTCCAACGGAAGCTGGATAGTCATTTCCGTGAACTCGCCTGCTTGAGACGCAACCCGGATTGTGCCTCCGTGCTGACGGATGATGTCGTTGGAGATCGCCAGGCCCAATCCAGTCCCCTTATCCGTAGGTTTGGTGGTGAAAAACGGGTTGAAGATTCTGTCTACGGCCTCAGGGGGTATACCGTTCCCGTTGTCCTTGATGCGTATCTCGATGCCATCTTCACCCCGCCGCGTTTCCAGCCAAAGCGTGGGCTCGTAGGGCAAGTCCGAGTCAACCGTCATCTGTCTCTCCGCTGTGGCGTCGCAAGCGTTGGCGACCATGTTGAGGAAAACGCGCCCCAGGTCCTGGGGTATTACGGAGAGTTCGCCCACGTTCGGATCAAGCTCCTCCCGGATACTCAGTTGAAATTCGGGATCGAGGGCGCGGGCGCTATGAAACGCGAGCCGGGCATTCTGGCCCAGAAGACGGTTCAGGTCGGTGAGTTCGTACCCTCCGGAACCGCGTCCCATCATCAACATATCATGTACAATCCGGTCGGCCCGCTCGCCGTGGGACCGGATGCGTTCCAGGTTGCTGACAAGCTCACCGGAGATGTCCTGCACCAACGCTCGCCGGTCGTCTTCCAACTGGTCCATGCCCTCTTCCAACGTTTCCTGCAACTCGGTTAGAAGGTCTTCGGAAGCCTCGGAAAAGTTCTTCACAAAGTTCAACGGGTTCCTGATCTCGTGGGCCACCCCGGCGGTCAACTCCCCCAGCGCCGCCAGCTTCTCACGCATAACGATCTGGTCTTGGGCGCGGCGCAAGTCCTCGAGGACAGTCTCCAACTCGCCGTTCTTTTCCTGCAACTCCTCGGCCAACTTCTCCACCAAGTTCAACCGCTGCACTTCCAGAGCATGGCGCCGGAAGACTTCCAGGGCCGCCGCCATGTCTGCGATCTCGTCGCGGCCTCCGATCTCCACGCTGGACTCCAGGTCTCCACCGGCCATCCGGCGCATCCAGCCGGACAGCATTTTAAGACGGCGAAGTATCACCCGGCCAACGAAGAGCCAGGCAATCAAGAGCGCGCCGCCGATGCTAACTGCGGTGATCGCCAGCAGTAGCCTGTTACCTATAAGAATGGCCTGGGCCGATAAATCGCTGGCCTGCTGGGAATTGGCTTCCGCGGCGGCCACCAGGTCGTCTACTTCCGAAACCAACTGGAGGGCTATGTCCCTGTTGCGGCCCAAAAGTCCCCGCTGCCGTTGCTCCAGCCGCAGGCGTTGGGTCAGCAACTCAAAGCCGCTGTCAGGGCCCAATCCCAGCTCAAAGAGCCGCTGGTAGATTGAGCTGACATCGGCCCGCAGGGGTGCGCCTTCCAGTCCGGCGAGGCTGCGCTCGATGCGGCCCCTGGCCGCTTCGAAACGCTCCTGGAATGGCTCTACGGCAGCCGGGTCCGAAAGGTTGAACGCACTGGCAAGCAACTGGGTGGCGATGTTTCCGTCAGCCTGCATCTCAGCGAGGTACCGGTAGCGCACCAACTCAACTTCAGAGAAATGTTCGGGCCGGAGCGCCGGCTCCTCGCCCAGCGAGCGATACCCGGTCATGGTGTAGAAGAACTGGTCGTCCAGCCCCGGGACAACTGTCCGGTCGAGTTCACCCCGGAGTTGGGTCAACTCCATCAGCATCGCGTCGGTGCGCCGCGTGATCTCAAACAACTGCTCCTTATCCTGGGTAATTGCCTCGATGTTGTCTATTAGTGCATCGGCAAGGGCCCGGATCGTTCGGAATTGCTTGTCCTCCCCGACGGTCTCCTCGAGTTCCGTCAACTGCTCCTCGAACGCCAGTTGCGCCGCGTTGATATCAACGGAGACAGCCGCAAACCTCTCATCGGTCGTGGCCGCTGTCACCCGCGGCCCCGCGGCAGCCAGTGTCCCGCTGTATCTGCTGACGCCGAAAGCCGCCGCGATTCCTGAAATCGCGGTCTCGCTGATCCGGGTTTGAGCGTTGGCGACTCGATCGAAAGAGAACCAGCCGACCAAACTGGCCGCCACGGTGAGGAGCACAGCTCCGCCGATTGCGGCGAATAGCTGGGTTGAGATGAGGAAACGGCTTCTGATTAGTCTTCGCAAACCGCCGCTCAGCGTTGGTAATCCTTGAGAGTTTCCACCGGCCGGTAACGCCCGTTTTCTCCGATAACGGTCAGAAACACAGCGTCAGAACCCTGGCTGTCTCCTTCGCCATAGCTAAGCTGGAAGCCGTCGATGTCGAACGTGGTGGCGGAACCGATAGCTTGCAGGAAACATAACCGGTCCACGGACCTTCCACACTGTTCCAGTCCGTAAATCGCCAGCCGTCCTGCCAGGTACCCCTCAAAGGAGACGAACCCCGGCTCGGCGTCCTTGTCGTATTCCGACAGGGCACTTCGGTAGCTCTCAGCCACGGGGACGCTGTCTCCGGTTGGAAAAGGTACCACCTGTGTCACTACAACGCCCGCCCCACCGGCTCCGAGTTCCTTGGCCAAGGCGTTGCTGCCAACGAACGACAGTGTCATAAACACCGGGTCGAAGGCCGTGTGCCGGGCCCAGGAAACCAGCTCGGCAACGGGTCCATACGCCCCTATCAGGATGGCCGCCTCCGGCGCCCCTTGCTGCAGGTCCAGCAGGGCCGTCTTAACCGCCCTGGTGTTTCGCTGATACAGTCCGATGCTCACAGGCTGCATCCCTCGCCGATCGAGGGCCGCCCTTACGCCCACGTAACCGGCCCGGCCAAAGGAGTCGTCCTGGTACATGATGGCGATGCGTTCGATGCCCAGGTCCTCGGTCAGGCGGGCGACCATCTCCTCGGTTTCTTGATTGTAAGACGCACGGAGATTGATAATGTTGCTCCACTGCGGATCTCGCAGAAACGCCGCGCCGGTGAACGGAGCGATGTATGGGACCCCGGCTTCCGCGGCCACCGGAGCAGCGGAGCGGGAGGTTGGCGTTCCGACCGCGCCGATCAATCCGAATACACCTTCCTCATCGATCAGGCGATGGGTGTTGGCAATAGCGGCTTCAGGCTCATAGGAGTCGTCCAAATAGGTGAGGAGCAATTGCCGCCCATGCACTCCCCCGCGTTGGTTAACTTCATGGAACGCTGCTTCGATGCCCAGGCGCATATTCTGCCCAAGTTCTTGGGCGGGACCCCTAAAGGCCGCGGACTGGCCGAAGAGGATGAAGTCTTCCGGCAGTCCGTACCCCGCCGCGAGCACTCTGCCAGGCTCTGATGGGGTAAGGAGGGGCTGCTCATCGACAGGCACGGAAGCATCTGCGCCATCCGGACCGCCGAATAAACAACCAGCCAGGCTCAAGGCGCCCAGGAAGGTCAGGGCCAGCCCGAATCCCAACCGGAGGAGAGTCCTAGCCGGGTTCACCCGGAGTGTCACTTGTCCCTGCGGGCCACCAAGGCCACGTGGTTCTTCCCACCAGTCCGCTTGTAGCGAATCTCATCGACCATGGAGCGGACCAGATGCAGTCCCAGGCCACCCACCGGTCGGTCTGCCAACGATCCGGTCAAGACCGGGGCCGGGGCATCATTCACCGGATCGAACGGCTTGCCGCCGTCAACTACCTCTATGGTCAGCCGGTCCGGTTCCGATCTGAGAGTAACGTCGAAGTCGTCGAAACCGGCTTCATGACCGTGGTTGATGATATTCACCAACAACTCTTCGAGGATCAGGTTGGTGCGGAAGACCAGGCTCGGAGACCAGTCTTCGCGCTCACCCATAGCGTCCACTTCCGCGTTAATGCGGCTAAGTTCCTCCAGGTTGGTGAGGAGGTTCAAGTTGAGCGTTTCTGTCAAGAATCAGTCTCGCGGCGGGTGAGTGCCAGGCAGGTTATGTCGTCCGACTGTGGTGTCTCGCCTACGAACCTATGCACAGCTTCGAAAACCGAATCGTTGGCAGACTTGGGGTCCATCGGAGGCGCGGCGGCAAACGTGTCCTGCAGCCGCTCCAGGCCAAAGAACTCGCCCTCTCCATTGGTGGCCTCGGTAATGCCATCAGTATACAGAAACGCCGTGTCGCCACGCGATAGAAATACGGTGTTCTCCTCGTACTGGAGACCGGGAACTACGCCGAGCATCACTCCCCCCGTCATCTGGAGAACCGTCGAGCTGCCGTCGGGATGCACTATCAGCGGCGGGTTATGTCCCCCGTTGGCGTACGTGAATTCACCGGTACCAGGGTCGTAAGTGCCGTAGAACACGGTGACGAACATCCCGGTGTCATTGTTCTCCTGGAGAAGCTCGTTGACCTCTTCAAGCGCCTGGCCCGGGTGCTCGCAGCCGATGGCCGCGCCCTTGAGCAAAGTCCGGCTGGACATCATGTAAAGGGCGGATGTCACACCTTTGTCAGATACGTCCGCAATGGCCAAACCAATCCGGTGGTTCGCCAAGGCCACGATATCGTAAAAGTCTCCGCCCACGTTGCGGGCGGGTTCCATGTTGGCATACACTTGATAACCAGGGCCGCCGGGGAATTTAGTGGGCAGGATGGACTTCTGCATCTGCCTGGCTAAGTCTAGTTCGTTCTGGAGGGCAACCAGTTGGTCGCGAGAGGAGAGGGCTTCACGCCATTCCGCGAGGTGCTGCAGCGTGCGTTCGATGGTCACCCGCAGGTCTTCGAAGTCCACGGGCTTGGTGACAAAGTCGAACGCGCCCCGGTTCATTGCGGTGCGGATGTTCTTCATGTCGCCATATGCCGAGATGATGATGGAGCGGATGTTGGGGTCAACGTTGGGGATCTGTTCGAGGAGGGTGAGGCCGTCCATCTCCGGCATATTAATGTCCGTGACAACCAAGTCTATCTCGGGGTCTTGGTTAAGCCGCTCCAAGGCTTCTACCCCGTTGAGGGCAAATGTTAGTTCGAAGCGGCCGCTACGGATATCGCGCCGCATGCGCTGCGAGAAAAGCGGCTGTATATCCGGTTCGTCGTCGACCACCAAGATCTTGTAAGGCCGTGGGGCCATTCTTCCACCAATCCCATTTAATCCCCTGCCGGTACGGTCAATAGCTCCGAGACTAGAGGACCGGGTTAACTACTGGCGGAAGGCGTCCTTCGCTTCCGGCAGAGTGGGATGGACTGGGATTATCTTGTCAAATCCGCTGATTTGGAAGACCTCTTTGACAGGGTCGGATAGGCCACAGACCGCGAATTTTGCCTCTTGCCGTTTCAACGCCTTCGCGGTGAGCAGAATCACACGCAGCCCTGCGCGGCTAATGTAATACAGCCTCTGTAAGTCGAGGACCACTTCCCGGTCACTGTCCAAAATGACTGACTCCAGCTCATCTTGAAACGCCCTGGCGTTCCTCCCATCCACCCGTCCTCAGCCCTCGATATTAAGGTGCCGCCTTCTCGTTCGGACACAATTGTCATCGGTCCTACCTCCCATACCACACCCCCGGACCCGCCTCTCCACCTTGGTTGGGCCAGTCCAAGCTTGTTTTGGTGGAGCTGCGGGGACTCGAACCCCGTACCTCTTCAATGCCATTGAAGCGCTCTCCCAGATGAGCTACAGCCCCACGGTTGCAGTTATTCGAACAGGCACCAATATAGCAAAAGGTTCCCGCACGAATCAATAACTATGACTTACGAGTAAACTTGACTACTGTGCGTCCGGTGCTCCCGGGGTAAGGTTCCACAACGTAAATGTCCTTGTGGGAGTCGGCCCAGATGCCGTGACATGACCGGTGTACCTCGGAGCCCCATTGGGCCAGTATTTCGCCTTCGCTGGACAAGACGCTAACCAGACCGCCGTTGTGCTCCGCCACATAAGCGATGTCGTCTTCGTCGATGTACATCACGGCGGGGCCGATCAGCTTGGACGGCCAGGTGGAAATGTATTCGCCCGACTGGCTGAACACCTGCACGCGGTCGTTCTCCCGGTCCGCTATGAGCAGCCTTCCCTGGCGGTTGATCCATGCTCCGTGGGGCAGGTTGAACTGTCCGGGACCGTCGCCGGGGCCTCCCCAGGACTCGACGTACCTGCCGTTGGCTTCAAACTTGTGAACCCTGGCGTTGGCGTACCCGTCGGCGATGAAAATCTCTCCCTCGTCGTTGATGGCAATGCCCGCGGGCAGGTTGAATGGGTCGCCGCCGTGAGTGACCTGCCTCCAGCCGTTGGAGCTAAAGTCGGAGTTGTCCGCGCCCGTGTTGGACCGGAAGCCCTTCAGACCGATGGTCATTAGGAGTTGGCCATCAGCGGTGAATTTCATAATCTGGCAGTCGTTCCGCTCCACCAGCCAGACATTGTCTTCCTTGTCCAGGATGATCGCGTGGGGGAACAGGAATAGGCCCTCACCCCAGGACGAGAGGAAGTTGCCTTCGCGGTCGAATATCATGACAGGATGACCGGGGTCGCGGTTAAAGCAGTAGACCCGGTCCTTGGAGTCGCCATACACCGCCGCCGCAGGCATGCTCCAACCCTCGGGGACCCTGGCCCAGTGGAAGTCCACATCATACGTATATTGGCCGTTGCCTACCGTCTGGGTCGTGGTCATGGAATACACCTCTTTATCGGTCTTGATTTGGTGGAAAGGGGGGCTCGCGTACCGCCCCCGCTTGTTTGTCAGATTACGCTGATACCGGGCGCCTTCACTCTAACGCTGTACAAAGAATCGCCCGGTGTCGTGAACAGGGTACATAGGTCAGGTCCGCCAAAGGCCACGTTCCTGGGTACTTCCGGGCCGCGAATAATCCCCACCCGCTCCCCGGACGGATCGATCACCCATACACCGCCCGACCCCGTGCAGAAGACCCGGCCTTGAGAGTCAACCTTCATGCCGTCCGGTACTCCCGGTTCCGCGGAAAACATCTCGCAGAAAACCCGGTTGTTGCTTAACGAGCCGTCCGCGCCCACGTCGAAAGCTCTGATCATTCGGTGGGTGCAGACTTCGCCGCGCTCCTCCTCGCCGAAACACCGCTCATCGAGACGGCTGATGGCTACGTAAAGCACCGACTCATCGGGTGACAGGGCCAGCCCGTTTGGGTACTCGCAACCGTCTGTGGCCAAATGAAGCTGGCCGTCCGGGCTGATCCGGAACACGCCGCCGAACCCGTATTCTCGCTCTTCCGGCGGAATCCGGCCTGCGGGATCGGTGAAGAATATGGTACCGTCGGAACGGCAAATGACGTCGTTGGGACGGTTCAGCCGCTTTCCTTCCCAGGAGTCCGCAATGCTCGTAATGCTCCCGTCGGGTTCGGCCCGGGTAACCCGCTTCCGCTCGGCCTCGCACATCAACAGGCGGCCCTGGCGGTCCAGGGTACAGCCGTTGCCCTCTCCGGTATCCTCCCTGGCCACGCTCAAGGACCCATCGGTGTCCCAACGAAGCAGCCGGCTCCCTTCCAGGTCCACGAAAGTCAGAAACCCATCCGGATGCCAAAGCGGTCCTTCCGTCCGGCCCTGTCCGGAGGCCAGCAGGGTATGGTCCCCTGATTCCAATACGCTGGACAGATCGTCGGCCATGTAAGCCTCCGGAGCGTGCATGCGGTCGGCTGGGCGGATTATAACAGTCCCAGGCCGGGAGTGTACATCATGCCGGCGGTCCGCCGCGATTGACCCGCTCCGAGGCGTACACTACAATTCGCCTGACTAATCCTCGCCCATAACCTACGGCCCTTGAGGATGCCATTTATGACGGTTCGAAGGACCAGGGAAGAACTTCTCCACGACCTCACGGTCAGGGCGGAGGCGGTACTGGGCAAGGACCGGGCTGCGCTAATCACCGCCGCGTTGGAGCAGACGGCGCGGCAGCTTCACGAAATATCCGGGACTCTTCCCGAGCGCGAAGTCGAGCCGGGATTCTACCAGTAGACTCTCCGGACCGTACCCCCCGAATGACCCGTGGCCTTGCGAAGGCCAGTCCAGGAAACGGATCCCCGCAATTTTCATGGGACCACACCCGGAACAGTACCGGAGATAGGGAGCGAGCATGTCAGAACCCTTCCAACTTGGAGTAGCCGAGACCGCGGACGCAATTCGGCAGGGTGACCTCTCCCCCTCGGACCTGGCCAGGACGCTACTGGAACGCATCGACTCCATCGACGGCGGGCTGCAGGCATGGGCGACCATTGACCGGGAAGAGGTGCTTGGGGCGGCCCGTCAACGGGAAGAGGAACTGGTCCAGTCAGGCCCGAAAGGGCCCATCCACGGGGTCCCGGTGGGACTAAAGGACATCTTTTACACCGCTGGAATGAAGACTGCCGCCGGGTCCAAAGTTTACGCCGATTTCGTACCCGCCTACGACGCAACGGTCGTGACGAAGATCAAGAACGCCGGTGGAGTAATCCTTGGCAAGGCGGTAACCACCGAGTTTGCCAGTGGAGACCCGTCACACTCCATTAACCCGTGGAATCCCGCGCATACCCCTGGAGGCTCCAGCAGCGGTTCGTCGGTGGCCGTCGCTACCCAAATGTGCGCCGCCGCCCTGGGCTCGCAGACCGGCGGCTCAACCTGCCGCCCCGCCGCTTACAACGGGATTGTGGGTCTCAAACCGACCTACGGGCGTATCAGCCGCTACGGCGTAGTGCCCGTGAGTTGGTCGCTGGACACCGTCGGTATTCTGGTGCGCAGCATAGAGGACGCCGCGATTATGCTCCAGGTCATGGCCGGTTACGACCCGAACGACCCTGGCTCCGTCGACGCACCGGTCCCCGACTATCGGGAGATGATGAACCTGGCGGACAGGCCGCCCCGCATCGGCCTGCTGAGAGGCTTTTTCCAGGAGCGTTCCACGCCCGAAGTCTGGGCCCACACCGAGGCCGTGGCCCAACAGTTGGCGCAAGCCGGTGCAACCCTGGTAGACGTTGACCTGCCAGAGAGCTTCGCAACCGCCCATAGCTGTCAGAGAATCGTCAGTAGCGTGGAGTGCGCCGCGTTCCACGAGGAGTCTTTCCGGGACCGTGCCGACGATTACGGACCCAGGATCCGGTCGAGCATCGAAATGGGAATGCTCATACCCGGAGTTCATTACCTGCAGGCACAGCGGCTACGACGCCAGTTCAAACAGGACATGAGCGCCATGCTGAACGGCGTGGATGTGGTGATGACGCCGGCAACGCCCGCGCCCGCGCCTGAAGACCTGAGCACCACCGGAGACCCGGCGTTCCAGGTCCCCTGGACATCAGCCGGGCTGCCCACGGTAGTAGTACCTTCCGGCATCAGCGAATCGGGCCTGCCGGTGGCGGTACAATTCGGCGCTCCACAGCTACAGGAAGGACGCTTGCTGGGCGTCGCGCGCTGGTGCGAACGCGCCCTGGGGGTATCCCTGTCTCCCCCGGATTACTCCTAGTAGTTCAGCTATTTTGGATTGCTGGGTAAAGGGATTTCAGCTTGATGCGCGCATCATTGGTGGTGAAGCGCCAGTCCACTCGCGCCATGTCCCGGTTGCGCTGGTCCTGCCAGGCGTCAACCTCCCGGCGCAGCGCCTCTTGATCGGGAATCCGGCGGTCCAGGCACTGCCGGGCCAGCACTCCGATTTCAATTTCAGCCATAGCCTGCCCCGTACTTGATACGGGGTTCAGCCAACTCCCATGCTTGGGGGTGTAGTGAATCTCCAGACGTTCCCCGATGCGCCGCGCTTCCACCGGCTCAAACGCCTCGTACAACGAGGCTGGGCGATGCGTGTTCAGAGCCTGCCCCGTACTCGATACGGGGTTGTCCATCACCAGCACAATCCGTTCCTTGTCCGGGTAGTCCTCGTCCACCAACTTCTTCACTTGGTGCGCCCAGTCCACTTTCGTCCGCCGGTCGGTCACTGCGGCCCGGCGCCACCCTTCCAACGGCGCGAACAGCATGAAAAGGTTGCTCACACCGTTGCGCTGGTATTCATAATCATAGGCCGCGGCCGCGGCCGCCCCGGCCGCCCCGGGCCGCCCGCGGCGCCCGCGTCTCCTTCACCCCCGGTCGTGGCCGAGGGCAGGCTCTGCTGTTTGCTGGTTTCGTCCAGGCACACCAGGACTTCATTGTCTTCATAGGGACGGTGATAGACCTCCAGCACGTCTTCCATGGCGCACACAAAGTCCGCATTGCCTTCCGGCGGGATGCACCAACACTCTTTCAGCCAGGGCCTGACCTCGTTTTTTCAGCGTCTTGCGCACCGTCTCCGGGTGGATGCTCTCCACTATCTCGCACTCCACCAGCCGGTCCGCCAACAACTTCAGCGTCCAACGGGCCCGGCCTTCCGGCGGTTCCCCGCAGGCCAGCGCAATCAAGTGGGCTTCCGCAGCGCCATCCAGTTTCTTTGGCCGGCGGCGTTGTTGCTCCCTGCGCCCCAAGGCCGCTTCGATCCCTTCCTCCACACAACGGCGGCGCACCCTTTCCACTGTGGCGCTGGCGATCTCGAGGGACCGGGCAATCTCTTCGTCCGTCAGGCCTCCGTCTTTCCCCGCTTCATCGCTCAGCAACAGAGCCTGCCCCCGTGAAAACGGGGGATGCGCGCATGGGTCTGCTTGTACGCTGCTGCCCGTCCCTTGGAAACCAGGGCCTTCAGTTCCTGTTGTTCTTCCGTGGTCAATTTGATACGGTATTTCTTGTCCGGCACGACACTTCTCCTCGGATGCAGTTCGCCAATGCCGGCAGAATACACCGCCCGTGCCTCAATTCAAAGACGTTGAACCACTAGATGGGCTGGACTTTGTTCACATCAATAATTGCTGCTGTCACCGCTACCATCGGTAGGGTGTACACCTATCTCAATCACCGTGGCGGAGTGCGGGGCGAACCGCCACATATGGATACACGGTGCTCCGCTCCTTACAAAAACTGGATGGCCATGCAAAACCTTGTATTTCAGCGGAGCAGTTCCAGGCCGGGGCAGTACCGGGTGTCTGCTCCGACGCTCAAGTAAGAATATAAGCGTGCCTGAGATAAAATGCCCGAGTTGCGGGAAGACCATCTCGCAGAACAATCGCTTTTGTGATGGCTGTGGCTGCCAAATCGATACATCTCCCGCAGATGCCCCGCCTTCCTCGGAACAAGAGGCATACTACAGGCGCTTGAACCTTGAACACCAACGGAGAGAGGAGCGGAGGCAAGCCCGCATTGAACGAGGTTGCCGGGATTGGAAGAGTTGCCAGGTTCCTTGCCTAGTCTTGGTGGCAATTTTTGTAGGGGTGCCTTTGATAGCGGTTAGTTGCACTGTGATATTTGGATTGTTTGATTCATCGGACCCCCACGATGTACCTGATAGCCAGATCAGTGGCAGGTTGACGGATTCTCAATATGGGCAAGTGGCAGACGCTCTAACCGCTCAGGCAGTGGAACGTAATTGGTGTTATAAGCGGGACGGTAGCCTGGATTCCCGTGATGGATATATCCTGGTAGTCTTTGCTGAAGATATAGCTAGTAGTCTCTTCGGGGCTGCCTCCGATAACGTCATCCGGGAAGATAAGCTGACGGAAGCACTCCTCGACCGCAATTGGTCACGGTTTACAGGACCAGATTACGACCGGGGCGGCACGGAATACCGTTATCGTCCTCCCGGGTGTAGATAGGTCATCCCCACAAACCGCCGACCGGAGCCGCATCATGTCCCGGCGCATAACGGCAAAAGACCGGTCCCTCAAAGGGTGAGGGAAGATGACGAACGCCTTAACGCAGTTACGGACCGGTTCGTTGGTGATGAAGGCAGTCGCCGCGAGGTCCCGGACGGCCCGCAACTTACAAATGGCCACCGACATTGCCTGCAGAAGCGGCCGATGGGTAGAGGTAGTCAGGACATATGATCCAGGCAAACGTCCTGAGAATCACCTAACAGACGCATGCTTTGCCACTTTGGGCAGGCGAGAATTCCCAGAATATAGTAGTAACCAATTCTTAGATTGGGGGACGGCGATGGCGACTTGGTTAGTACGCGGCGGAAGGGAGGGCGAATGCGAAAAGGAAGCCCTTGAAAATTGTAGGCTGACGGTTGGGTTTCGTATAAGACCGGAACTGACCGATGAGCTAACCTGGAAGGATGTGTGGGATTTGTTTCGAGAGGAACGACTGGACAAGGATTCTGGAACCATTACCAAATGGACTAATCAAATGTGGGTTTTCAGACACAACATCCAAGTCGGTGACTTCGTCGTTATGCCCCATACTTATAAGAACGGGACATGGGCATTCATAGCTATCGGGCAAATAGCCGGAAAGTACAAGCACCGTCCAGAGTCCCTCCCGGGGTCGATGCATGGCCGGAGGGTTGAATGGATCAATAAGAGAGTTCCCCCGTCCAGGGTTTCTGATGAGTTCAGAAAGTCAATTGGCAAGAGGCAGCCCGTGTTCGACATCAGCGATCTTGCCGATGAGATCGCGAGTCTGATCTGAGAAGCCGGTCGTACATTCAGACAAGCTCTGCTCGGCGCGTACCTTCGTTCGGTCCAGGCCGCGGTCTGCACCAGCCCAAGATGCCTTCTCCAGCCCTTCCTGAGCACCCTTTCCCGCCTCCAATCAACCAACCGCCCTCCGCCTGGCGCATCGCCTTGACCTACGCCTCCCGCAACGCTTCGACTACGCCCTAGTAGTCCGAAATCTTTGTAATGATGAGTTGATTGGTACTGGGGCTCTGCCCTGACCTACTGGGCGCACGCAGAAATTTGCCGAGCAACCCTGCATTTCACCCGTCATAACAAGGAAGTTGGTCTACTAAACTAAAGCCAAGGTGGGATGTACATTCGAGGGGCGATGAAGATTGGCTGAGTTGCGCCAGTGAAGCCCTCTCATCCGTACTTGGAGAATGATCCGGCACCGCTGTTTGACCTCCACTATCTGCGCATTTCACCTTGGCTTTGCTTTAGCTCGCACCGTTGCCTACAATTCACCCGCCCCCAGCGGCGTTTCAGAGGTCCGCGCATCTCGAGCGGACCGGGGTCGAAGTACATGTCGGCCGGCGACGACCTGATTGTCATAGGCGGCGGCTCCGCGGGCCTCACTGCCGTCAAGCTCACCCCGCAGCCGGTTTCCCTGAGCTCGAGCTGCCTAAGGCGAAACCCTGATGATTCGGTCGTATCCGGGTGACACCGCCACCTTCACCTGGGAAAGGTCGGCTATCTCTTTAGCGTCAAAGATCTCTAAGGCTATTACCCGGTCGTTCTGGTCCAAGTCTGCCACTATTCCGGGCAGAATCTCCTTCGATTCCTTCGCCTGTCTGCCGTCCAAGACAATGGACAGGATGTCCACGTCCGCTTCGTAGGTCACTTCCATATTTTGAGGACCTCTTTATGGCCTGAAGTTCGAGTCAACGAAGGCCGTGGTAATGGTCTCACCGTCGGGGGCCACGACTACCCGGACGTACCGTTGAAGTCCGGCTACATAACCCACAATCGGGTCCGTCCGTCGTCCTGAACCAGTGCGCGCAGCGAGTTGTCCACCGCCTCGATGGCCTGCTCCAGGACCTGCTCCAGCGTGATGCCTCGAATCGGCAGACGGCGGTCGATGTAGTAGTCCGAGAACTTCACTGGTAGACTGCTCCCGCCTGCCGCCGATTCGACTCAAGCCGCTAAAAAATCGCTATCGGGTTTACCGGCGAGCCGGTGGTGGCGTGGAGGGCCAGGGGGCTTATGGAGAGCATGAACTCCCAGCGGTTGCGCTCCTGGCAGGCTACCGCAAGCTCTTCGAGGTTGGCGTTGTCCAGTATCCAGACACCCATGGCGACAATGCTTACCTGGTGAATGGGGTTGGACAGCTTGGGGTACTGTTGCGGCGCCACGTCGTTGCCCGTGTCGGAACCCAGCATGGCAATGTCCCGTTCGTGGAACAGTGGCAGGCAGGCGGCCTGGCATGCCGTGGAACCCGCGGTGCGGTCCACCGGGCCTTCCACGTTCCGCCGGTGAAGCTGTCCGGTGCGGACCAGCAGGACGTCGCCCGGCTCGACTTTGAACCCGCACCGCTCCTCGGCAGCCAGGATGTCTTCGGGCATCACACCTTCACCGCGTTCCAACCAGTCGATGCCTCGTGTCATGGGCACGTCCACCAATACGCCGCGGGTGATGATACCGTCCTTGGCGTCTTCAACCGAACCCACAGTAGCCCCCAGGCTGGTGGAGACCAAATGGGCAGGGTTGCCGTTAAAGGTCTTGCCTTCCCAGAAGAAGTGGGCCAGGCTATCCACGTGGGTGATGGTGGTCCCGTGGAAGATCATCCCGAAATAGTCGGTTGCGGCGGCGTTGGGACGGGCGCTGACTTTTTCTCCGGAAGCCCAACCTTCTCCGCTCTCGACCATGAAATGCACCGGCGGGTTGGGCGAGTCGATACTGGCCTCGAACCGCACTGTCCGCGCCAGTGATACCCGCGTCCCTTCTTGTACCGTGGCGACCGCCGCCTTTACCTTTTCAGGAGTGATGAGGTTTAGTGTGCCTTTAGTCTCGCCGTCACCCCACCGGCCCCAGTTCGACAGCGACTCGAAATAACTTAGGACTTCCGCTTCGGTTGGAATCGTTCCTGGCATCTCTCCGTTCCTCCTTTAGATTGGGGAATGCCAGGCCGGCGACCCCGGCCTGGCCGTTCCGGTTCGCGTCCGTATCATTCCAGAAGTTCCCAGGGAATCACAGTATCCAAAGTCCTGTGCGTCACAGAGGGGGCGCAAGATTGACGCCGAGAGTCTTTTCGCACCAACACGCCGCGACCAGCAACCGTTGTTCACCGAAATAGGCCCCCGCCATCTGGATGCCCATCGGTAGGCCTGATTCCGCCACACCCGACGGGATGGTGATTGCGGGCAGCCAGCAGGATGTCCACGGACCCTGGAATATAGTATTCCCCGTATTTGTGAGGTCGGCAAGCGCCGGTGTCGGAGTCGAGGGAGTTAGCAGCACGTCCACCGACTCCGCTAACCTCGCCATCTCCACGATGAACTGCTGGCGCCGCTCCTGGGCCCGGGAGTAAGTCGAGCTGCTTGTTTTGAGACCCCTCCCCAGCATCTCCCGAAGCTTCGGTTGGTACTCGGTCCCCCTGGCCTCGTACATCTTTTGATGAAAGGCTGCTCCCTCCACGGCCATCACCACCTGTTGGTCCTCGATGGCCGTGCCGATGCTGTCCGGCAGGGATAACTCTTCCACCGAAGCGCCGGCTTGCCTCAGCTTCTCCACCGTCTCGTCAGTATGCCGCCTGACCTCGTCGCCGGCGTGGTCGTAGAAGAACTGGCGTACCAGCCCGATGCGTGGTGGAGGCGCTGATTCCAAGCCTTCGACATAGTCCGGCACAGGCTCATGCGACGCGAGGGGGTCATTGGGGTCCGGACCCGCCATCACCTGCAGGAGCAACGCGGCGTCCTCCACCGAGCGGGCCATCCAGCCGACGTGGTCGAGAGACCAGCTAACAGGGATCACGCCATACCGGCTCACCCGCGAGAAAGAGGGCTTGAAACCGACTACGCCATTGTAAGAGGCGGGCCGCAGCACCGAACCCACGGTCTGCGAACCCAGTGCCACAGGACACATGCGAGAGGCCACGCTGACGGCGGAACCGCTGCTGGATCCCCCCGGAGTGTGGGCCGGGTTCCATGGGTTTAAGGTCGGCGACGGGTCCATACAGGCAAACTCAGTGGTCACCGTCTTGCCCATGACGATGGCGCCCGCGTCCTTGAGCAGGGCCACGGTGGTCGCGTCGTATTCCGGTACGAAACCGGCGTAAAGCCGGGAGCAAGCTGTGGTCGGGATACCCGCGGTGTAGTAAATGTCCTTCAGCCCCACAGGTACGCCGTGAAGAGGCCCAATTGACTCTCCCATGGACAACTCCTGGGTCTTATGCTCGGCGTCAAGCAGGACGGCCTCCCGGTCCAGATAGACCCATGCCTTTAGGCGCGCCTCCAGGGAGTCGATTCGATCAAGCAGCGCCTCGACCAAATCTCGTGGGGTGATTTCCCCCCCTTTGATGCGCCGGGCTGCGTCCGCGGCGGTAAGTTGGTGTAGTTCAGGCAATGGGACACCTCCTATGTTACCGTGGAGTCCGGCGTCGCCGTGGTGACCAAGGCGGCCGTCCAAGCGGCAGTCCAATTGTACCAGCCCGGCGGCGTGGAATCCCGGAGGCGGAAGATAGGTGAGCAGTCTCCGCGCCATCCAGGACGGAGTTAGTTGCGGCGTCAGCGGCTGCTATAATTGGCTCGAATCACCCGGGCCGCAGGAGGATACAGCATGGACAGTTGGGCCGGAGTCGTGCTAGCCGCAGGACAGGGCGCCAGGATGAAGTCTAAGCTACCCAAGGCCCTGCACCGGGTCTGCGGGAAGGAAATGGTGCGCTATCCTGTCGAACTCATGGGCCGGCTGGGGATCGGCCGGGTTGTGGTTGTCGTGTCGCCTTCGACCTGCGGCGCGGTCCACAGGCTCTTCGGCGGCGAAGTGGAGTACGCTATCCAGCCCCGTGCCGCCGGGACCGGGGACGCGGTAGACCGGGCGCGGGAGATATTGGAGGGACACACCGGCCATGTTGTGGTCATGAATTGCGACGCGCCTTTGGTCCTTGATGATTCCGTCAAACGGCTGATCGCGTCGCATCTGGACGCCTCTGCCGCGGTTAGTATGATGACGGCCCACGCGCCGGAAGCCCAGGACCTCGGCGTGGTCTTGAGGGATGCGGATGGACGGGTGTTGAAGGTCACGGAAGCCGCCGATGGAGAACACGACCCACGCCAACCCGCGGAGGTCAACGGCGGTGTCTATTGTTTCCGGACCCCCTGGTTATGGGAAAACTTGGAGCAGATTGGTCACAGCGCCAGCGGTGAGAAATACCTGACTGGTCTTATCCGGATGGGATCCCTCCAGGAAGAGACCGTGATTGGGGAGCCAACTGGCCCCATGGATATCCTCGGAGTCAACAACCGGGTACAGCTTGCCCGGGTGGAAAGCTATATGAGCAACCGCATCCGGGAACGCTGGATGCTGGAGGGCGTAACCATCCAACATCCGGAATCGGTCCACATCGACGCCGGTGTGACCATTGGCCGGGATACCGTTATCCTTCCCAATACCATGCTGTTGGGACAGACCCGGATAGGTGACGACTGCGAGGTCGGTCCTGGTTCCGTAGTCCGGGACTCTTGCGTCGGCCGGGGATGCCGGGTGACGGCCTCGTTCTTGGAGGAGTCCACTATGGAGGATGGGGTGGATATCGGGCCCTTCAGCCATCTTCGGCCAGGAGCGTATCTCGAGTCCGGCGTTCACATCGGCAACTTCGTGGAGGTAAAGGAGAGCCGATTTGCCGCCGGCGCGGTGATGGGCCACTTCGGATACGTGGGCGACGCCTCCATAGGGCCGCGGGTCAATATGGGTGCGGGGGCCATAACCTGCAACTACGACGGGAAGGACAAACACCGCACTAACATAGGCGCGGATGCCTTCATCGGATGCGACACCATGCTGATCGCGCCAGTGTCGGTGGGCGACGGCGCGTATACCGGAGCAGGCGCGGTGGTCACTAAAGACGTCCCTGCCGGTAGACTGGCGGTGGGCGTTCCTGCTAAAATACGCGAATAGTTACAAAGGTCCGATTTACCTCCTGGTGATACCCTCTTGTTAGCCGTCCAGACCCCGGGAGGATGAAGGATATTGGGCACAGACCATTTATCGACAGTAGCCGTCTTCGCGGTATCCCTGCTCTTCTTCGCATACTTCAGCCTGGCGCAACACGCGTCTAGTCCACCGGGCAACGTATTCAGAAACGGGTCCGGTTCGCTGCGGTCATTGCGCGTTCTTCTTTGGTGCAAGTTTGCCTGTGTCGTCGCCCTGACCACCTCCGGTGTCCTGTTCATCGACTCGGTTATGCTGGCTACCTGGTGGGCAATCGCCCTCGCGTCCCTCGTCGTCTTGGTTGTACTGATCGTTGTCGACCGCGTTACCGGGATAATCACCGCCAAACGGCCCACAGCCTCTCGAAAAATGCTCTTCGTATTCTCTCGTATCCTGAACGGCGGTCCCGAACGGGCTCCGTCGGTTTTGGGTGATGGCCTGTCGCGGATCGACGGCGGGGGCGATAATCAGTGGGATGACCACTCCAACTGGGACGAACCCATCATCACCGAAGACGACCTGGTGAATATGGACCAACGGGACCGGGAAATGCTTCGCTCGATCCTGACGTTGGACATCTCGACAGCCCATGAGATCATGGTTCCCAGGCTGGATATGACCACCGTGGAGGTCGATTCTTCACTTTCCGAGGTTGCCGCCCTAATGGTCCAGGGAGGACACAGCCGCATTCCCGTATACAAAGAGTCCATCGATCATATCGTTGGGATCATTCACTCCCGGGAAATTCTCGGCGCCCTGGCTCACGCTGAATCACATCTTAAACTCCAGTCCTTGATGAATCCTCCTTTCGTCATTCCGGAGAACAAGAGGTTGGACGACCTGTTGGAGGAATTCCAGGACCGGGGAGTCCAAATGGCCATCGTGGTGGACGAATACGGCGGCACCGAGGGTCTCGTGACGATGGAAGACCTGCTGGAGGAAATCGTGGGAGAGATCGAAGACGAATTCTCCCGCAATCGGGAGCCGCTGCTGGAGACTATGGAGACGGGCTGGGCGCTGGTGGACGCCCGCGTTTCTACAGAAGACGTAGAAGAGCTATTCGGGACTCGGATCGACAGTCCAGACGTCGACACCGTGGGCGGTTACGTTTACCAGTCTCTCGGAAGGATACCCGTAGCCGGAGACGTGGTAACCACCGACCACCTCCGGATCGAAGTCGTGTCCGTGCTGGGGAGGCGGCTCCGCAAGCTGCGCATCCACCGGACCGATGGGGTCAGCCCGGTCAGCTAAAGGGTCGAAAAATTAGCGCCCCTTCCTGACGGAAAGGGCGCCTCTAATCCAAGTTCAAATCTCGCTTGTCCCGGCCACCGGCCGGGATTCGCTTTCCTAAATGCGGCCGATCAATTCCCCGCTGACGATCAACCTGTGGTCGTAGACCACCGGGGTGCGCAGGATACCAGGTGTATGGTTGCGCCTCCCGTATCGTATAGCCGTATATCCTGCTCATGCACCACCTGGGATGAGATTATTCGATAGAGGTGCTGGCCCTTCTGCGCTCTCCGCAATGACGAAAACGTCACGGCCTTCCTTTTTGTGGTGCGTTCTACCGGGTTAATGGCAGCCTCTTCCCGCTCCAATGACTGGGGCTCGGGTTGGGCGGCGGTCATCTCCGGCGAGTTTGTCCTGGCGAGGACTGGCGCTGGCAGATCTTGGTTAGGTTGCTGTACGGACACGCGGGCCCCCGTGACCACGCCCGGAAGGGTGGCTTCCAGGTTTACCAGGTCCGCCCTGGCAACGCCCGTGTAAGCATGATAAGCGAGACTGGTGGTGATTAGCATCGATCCGAGGATAACAAGAAAAATTCCGGTCAGGGTATTGGGTTTTCGATGCCTTGGACCACGGAACATCATATAGTCGTATCCAGCTTCCATTTCACCTCCTTTTCGTATAGATGGGAGCATGCAGCGGAGATAAGACGATGCGAGATCCGGTTCCAGCCTGGGGCTTGGGGTTAACATCGAAGCTCCAGAGTTGGACGAATTCGCCGGGAGTCAGAAGCCGAGAAACCAGAAGGGTGAGGCGCTACCGGGCCCTTGGTACGTGATTAGCTCCTGGTGTAATCGGTTCGTTGAGGTAGATATCCCCGTTGCGGATCTTAATGTTGAATCCGCAGCTCGGATTCGTGCAGACCCATGCTTTGTAATGCACCGCCGCTCCCTGCCCGCCGTAGTCCGATAGGGGGACCAATTGACCCACGTTACATTTTTGACACTTGGGTATTGCCCATTCTTCCACTTATCCCACCTCCCTGGTAGATTGAGGCCGAGTATAGCATCGTACCGGAAACGTTACCAAGCGCAGCGCCCACGGCGATTTACGATTTTATCGTCTACTTACGACGCGACCCGCCTCAATCTATCCTGTAATAAAGCAGCAAATAGGCCTTTGCCTTGCTGCCAAGACCCTACTCCAGAAAGTCCTTTAGCTTGCGGGAGCGCGTAGGATGACGCAGCTTCCGCAGCGCCTTGGCTTCGATCTGCCGGATGCGCTCCCGGGTCACCCCGAACTCCCGGCCAACTTCCTCCAGGGTGCGGCTCCGCCCATCTTGCAATCCGAAGCGTAGCTGCAAGACCCTGGCCTCCCGGTCGGTCAACGTGTGCAATACCTCGTCGACCTGCTCCTTAAGAAGCTGGAACGAGGCGGCGTCCGCGGGTGCGGGCGCGTTCCGGTCCTCGATAAAGTCTCCCAGGTGAGAATCTTCCTCTTCCCCGATCGGGGTTTCCAGAGAGACAGGCTCCTGGGAGATTTTCAGGATCTCCTCCACCTTCTCCGGGCTGATTTCCATCGCCTCGCCGATCTCTTCGGGGGTCGGCTCCCGCCCGTACTCCTGGAGCAGACGGCGATGTTGCCGCATCAGCTTGTTAATGGTTTCCACCATGTGTACCGGGATCCGGATGGTGCGGGCCTGGTCCGCTATCGCCCGGGTGATGGCCTGGCGAATCCACCATGTCGCGTACGTGCTGAACTTGTACCCCTTCCGGTAATCGAACTTCTCCACGGCGCGGATGAGGCCGATGTTCCCTTCCTGGATCATGTCCAGCAGCGCCATGCCGCGTCCGATGTATTTCTTGGCCACGCTCACCACCAACCTCAAGTTGGCCTCGGTGAGGTGGGCCTGCGACCGGGCGCAGTCGGCATGCACGCGGTTGAAGAAGCCCCGGAACAACGGCTCTAATTGCTGCATCCTGGCGTAGCATTCGGGCGTCGCAATCGTCGCCTGCAAGTCGTCCAGCGTGCAGCGCCGGAGTACTTGGATAGCTTCCGTGGGAATTAGCCAACTGTCCAACGAGAGGTAGACCACCCGGCGGTAAACGTCAAGCGGTTCCTCCTCCAGGGCGAACCCCATGTTGGCAAGCATGTCCTGGGAAACCTCGGCGTCGATGGCCGCCCTGAGAACAGGGTCCTCGGCAATCTGCGCCATGTTCATGTTCTGGGGCAGCTCCAATTGCTCGCACAGACACCGTACCAACGGGACCGACTCCACCATGCGTTGCAAAAAGGCGTAGGTGATCTCCCAATGCAGAGCCGGACGTCCCTCGATTTCGGCTAGCCCGTTCTGAAGAGCGGTCAGGTGCTTGCCGCCTTCAATTTTCCGTGCCAGGACCCGCTCGTCCTTGGAGGTAAGCAGGCGGACTCGCCCAATCTCCCGCAGGTACATACGGACTGGGTCGTCGAGGACCTCCAGGGTCTCCGCCTCCGGCTCCCAGTCAACGTCCTCGCTGTCCACGTCTCCGTTGGTCTTGTCCGTAGCATCGGTGGTCTTTTCAGTGACTCCGTTTTCTCCCCACTGTTCCTCCGCAGTTTCCGTGGCCAACGGTACCGCCACGGCCGCTATCCCGTTGGTTTCGGCCAGGGACTCGTCGTCCTGCCTGTCCTTCACTCCCCGGATTATCTCCAGGAGCTTGCTCTGGTCTTCGGACCCCTCGCTGACGTCGAGGAATTCCTCGGGGTTTAGCTGGTTTCCATTGCTATGTCTCGGCATTATCTACCTCTAGGTGTGCGGACTTTGAGCGCGGCGCCCCGCGCTTCCTGGTTTTCCTTAATACGTTGGTTGACTTCCAATACGTCTGAATACGACTCCTCTGACGCGCCAGAGGCCGCTTCCGCGAACCGCATCCCTTCTTCGACTTTCAGGTCACGCAGATACCGCGCTTCCAGATTTGCGACGCATGTCTGAAATGCGGCGGGGAGCCGGTGTGGTTCCAGACGAGGGTACTCTCTCTGGAGCAATGTCTCCAGGGCCTCCTGCAACTCCTCTCCGAGGAATTCGGATAATGATTCCACGGGCTGGTTTTGCCCCTTCTCGGAGGCCCATAACCACTGGTTGAAAATCTCCCGGTTCTCCAGCCGGCGGAAATATTCCGGCCTTAACGTGTCTGTTTCAGACTCAAGCTCTTCCGGGTGACGGAGTAACAGCGACAGGCAATACTCCTCCACAGGGTCTCCCTGAATCTTGGTGATCTCGGGCGCGGCAGACCGTCGTTGTGCCGGCGCGGTATTGGCGGCGCGGCGGGCGGTCCTAGGACGGTCGATGGTTGCCAACAGGTTGTCGCGAGTCACCCCCAGGGTATCGGCCAGCTTTTGGAAGTAATGGTCCTGCTGGAAAGGCTCCGGCACCGCCTGTATCAACGGGAGCACAGTCCCAACGATATGCGCTTTCCCTTGGGGAGTCGATGGGTCTGACTCCTTCACCAGGGCACTTAGCAGGTATTCCACCAACGGTGTGCCGTGTTCTATCAACTCCCGCCAGTCTTCCGGCGAGCGGCGAATCAGGTCGTCCGGGTCCTGTCCTTCGGGCATTACGGCGATTTTCAGGCCGGCCATCTCGGGACGTTGGAAGAGGGTGGCGCCTCTGGCCCGGCCCGCTACCGGGGACTGAATTACCCTCCAGGATGAGTCCAAACTTCGGAGCGTTGCCTGCTGCCCGGCGGCATCGGCGTCTAGGGCCATGGTAACGTTGCCAGTGATGCGGCGTATCTCCGCCACCTGGTGCTCTGTGATCGCCGTACCCATGGAGGCCACCGCATTGGTGAATCCCTTTTCGTGGGCGGCAATGGCGTCCATGTACCCCTCGACGATAACGATCCCATGCCGTCTGGCCGAGTCTTTGGCCAAATGGAGCGCATACAGAATGCGGCTTTTGTCGAAAACCGGGCTTCTGGGCGAGTTCAAATACTTGGGTTGGGAGTCGTCCAAGGCTCTCGCGCCGAACCCTCCCAGTCCCCCCTGGCCGTTGCGTATGGGAAACATAAGCCGGCCCCGGAACAGGTCCCGTTGCTGGCCGCTTTCCATGGTCCTCGCAACCCCTGCCTGCTCCATCTGCTGGGGCGTAAACCCCTGCTGCTCAAGGTGGTTGCGAAGGGACTGGCCATCGGGCGGGCTCAGCCCTAGCTCAAATTTCTCGACTGCCTCCTCGGACAGACCTCTTCTCTTCAGGTATTCTCGCGCTGCCTGGCCTCGATCAGATGCAAGGAGCTTCTGAAAGTAGACTCTCGCCTCCTCGTTGATATCGGTGGCGCTGCGCTGCTCAACCCGTTCCTGCTTTTTGGGTAGGGCAACCCCGGCTTGCTGGGCAAGCCGCTCCAGCACATCCCTGAACTCCAGGCTCTCGGCCCGCATTACGAAGGAGAAAACGTCGCCTCCCGTGGCGCAAGCGCCAAAGCAGCGCCAACTCTGCCGGTCTGGGAACACGTAGAAAGAGGGTGTCTTTTCCTGGTGAAACGGGCAGTTGGCCTTGGAGTTGCTGCCGGAACGCTGCAACGTCACATACCTGGACACTACGTCGGTAATATCCAGCCGGCTCTTTATGTCGTCGATAACAGTCAAACTGGCAAGTCTCTAGGACAGCAACATGGGACTCAAGGAAACTGGTCTGAGACTAATGGACCACCTCCAAAGCACTCTGCAAGCCAGGGAGAGGACGAGACCGTCCAATTTAGAGTCGGATAGGGGCATAAATCTAGGCGCAATGCTCCCACAATATTTTATCAAACGGTGGCCCTAAATGGAACCCTCCAGAGGATAAAATTGCGAAACGTTGTGCTTCGCCAGATACTGGCCTGTATCACTACGAAAATATCAACTCGTCCTTCGAAAATAGGCCATTTTCATCCTCATATGTGGCCTTCACAAGGCCATCAGTATTTCCTGCGAAAAGCCTGCCCCCGGCTTGAACGGGGGCGGGAATCCATTACGATAGCTCTGGGCTCCCACCTTCGCGGGAGCGACGGATGGGTGTACTGGAGTTTCGCAATGTTCTCTCTGGACGCAACAACCCCCATTTGCCCGGAAATGACCCGCAAACGGGCGGCCTACCGGCGCCGGCAAACCGCCATAAGCAGGAAAATAGCCATCTCCTTATGCGCCCGCCGCCACCCCGTCTTTCTGGCCGTGAGCCGGAACCACGGAGGGTTACCCAGCAGTTACCGCCCTCTCCTTGACCTTTCCGGTCTCCGGCTTTATCTGGAACTAAGGGAGGCGTGGAGTGGGAACCGGCCCGTCACCGCGCAAGGAAGTCTTGGACTTTTCTGACCAACTCCTCAGGGTCGTACCGGTCCCACAGGATGCTGGCATTCCTCATCCAATCCCCCTGGAAAAAACGCTCGTACAACACCTGCCGCGAACCGAAGGCGCTGCAAGCCAGGTCCCATGCCAGGTGGAAGAGCTGCACTCTGTCTCTGAATGAAGCCGTATCAGTATCCAGGTACCGTTCGATCTCTTCTCCCAGAGGACCGTCAAAGTCTACCTCAGCCGGGAGGGCCATCAGGCTGCTGGACCCCAACAGTTGAATGATCTCGACCATCCTCGGGTACATGCGGATGAACAGGTTGCGCGCCACTGTGATGGGAATCAGCGCCGGACACATTACGCCCCATTCGTCCAACTCCGCCTGGGTCTCCGCGGCCAGCAATAGGGCCTTCATAATCTCCAGGTTTTCGATCAGCTCGGCCAGCAACGCCTGAATCTGCGGGATGGTCTCGGAACCCAGCGTCCTCACCATAAGCGTAGCCACCCCCAGCACGAACTCACATTTGGCCACGTTCTTGGTGACCACCTGGTGGCCGGAGTGGTTGTACTGGTTTGTCCTGGGACTCAGCCCGTTGCAGAGATCCACGTCTCCAAATAGAAAGACCCGCTCCCAGGGCACCAACACGTCGTCCATGAACACTATGGCGTCCATCTCCTCGAAACGGGACCCAAGCGGATGGTCGAACGTGGAGCGGTCCAGGTCGAAGCTCTCCCTGCAGAGAAATCTGAGCCCCGGCGTGTCACACGGAATCGCAAAGGCGAACGCGTAGCGCCAGGCGTCCTCGCTTCCGGCCAACTCGGCGTTGCGGACGGGGTAGACGGCAATCTCGTCGGAGAGAGGCCCCAAAGTTGCCAGGACCCTGGGGCCTCTGATCACCAGACCGGCGTCGGTCTCTTTCTGCACAGCCATGGCGGCGCTGGTACTGTAATGGCGGCTGACGGCAGCCGGGCGCCGGTTGCGTTGAAGATTGACCAGAGTGTGAGTCAACGCCAGGTCGTTTTCCCGGACGTACTCATAGTAGTTGATGATGTTTTGCTTGAACTCCGGACGGTTGCCCGCGAAGTAGTCGCCCGCTCCGGCCATAGCCATGACACTTACGTTGAGGAAATCGGGGGTTCGCCCCATCATGCCGTAACTGGTCTGTGCCCAATGGGACATCATCACCCGGCGCTGCCGCAATTCCTCGGTTGTCCTGGGAGTGATGAACGAAAGCCCAACAGGGTTCCCGCTTGTCGGTGATGGGTAGGTCATCTCGTCACGCAGGGCTGGTTCGTGCTGCATGTCGTAAAGGCCGGCCACCGAACGAGCGCCGTTGGCCAGGCCGGGAAAGGAAGTCACATCCTCCACCTTCTCGCCTCGGAGGAAGGCTTCAACGGGCCGGGCCCGGAGGCCGTCCAGATATTGCTCCCCGGTGCGTGCTGGCATTCTGTGTCCTCCTGTGCTGAGTTCTCGAGGATTCGGCAGGTCGAGGGACCAGTCCCGCCGGCTGCGGCGCCCGGTCTCCTGGGCACTTGAAGTGGATTTAGCTTCATCATAATACTATACACCGCCGGGCTCCCCTGTAGATTAACGTGGTATTGCCCGCCCGGCGGTCCTCCCACGAATCCGCTGGGCCATCTCATCTTCTGCCGCCAGAGCCCTTCTCCAGATCCCTTCTATAGTCGGCTCACGACACCACTCTCCCCCTTTCCGAAAGTGGGCTGCACGCCGGTTGGGTGCGATAACGCCAATCGGAAGGCCCTGGTCCGCTACTCGCTTTCAATTCCAGAAAGAGTAAAATGGTTCAGCCTTTCCGGCCCAGATAGGCAACGATTCCGAGGAGACCCTGGTTGCAGCCACAACCCAGAGACCGGTCGCCCTTATCCTCTGTTTTGGCCCACGGCCAATTCCGGGCCCTCTGGTGCGTCGGTACGCTTCACGAATTCGCCCGGCGCATGGAACTCCTGGTGCTTAGCTGGCTCATCCTGCAAGTGACCGACTCGTACCTGCAACTTGGTCTGGTCCTCTTCTTCAACAATCTTCCACGGCCTGCCCTGGCCATGTTGTCCGGTATCGTCGCCGACCGGGTCAACCGCCAGCGGGTCCTTTTTGTGTCCCAGGTGGCAACCACTCTGACTTCGACGACCGTACTGGCCCTCCTTACTTATGACTTCAATATGGTTGCTCCCTGGATGGTTTATTGCGCGATCTTTCAACAGGGCGCGAGCCGGGCCTTCGAAGACCCGTCCCGGCGGACCGCCATTCTCGACGTGGTCGGCGAAGCTCGTCTGGTGAACGCGCTTTCGCTGGACGTAATTAGCCACACCGCCGGGAAGATGGTCGGGCCAATACTCGGGGGAGTGCTCCTCGACACCGTCGGGTTCTCCGGTTCCTACATATTAGTCGTCGTCCTTCACTTGGCGAACCTGGCCATCGTGACACGGCTGCGCATTCCGGCCGTCCAATTACTGGGACAGCGTGAACCGATGTTAAAGAGCCTGGGAGTGGCTATTCAGTATGCGGTACGGGCCCCGGCCCTGGCGGGGATGCTGTACATCACCATAATAATGAACGCCCTGGTATTCCCCATCCAACAATTCATCCCGGCGCTCGGCCGCGACCATCTGCTGGTAGGCGCCACCCTGGTGGGATTCTTGGTCGCGGCCGACGGCTTCGGTCAGCTTGCCGGCGCCGGCTTGATGGCTATCCGCCGGCAGATTCGCTACCACGGACGCATCTTCGCGGGTGGCTCCATCGGGATAACGATTACCGCGATCATGTTTGTATGGTCACCCTCGTACACCCTCGCCTTCGGCTTGCTGGCCGTCGGCGGGTTGGGACAGTCGGGGTTCTCCACCATGCAGAGCGCCATAACCATGCTAGCCACGCCCCACGACATGCGGGGACGCATGATGGGTCTCCTCAGCTTCTGCATCGGCGTGGGCACTCCACTTGGAGCCCTGGAAATGGGTCTGTTGGCCCAAGCGTTCATGCTCCAGGGCGCCATCAGCGCCAACCTGGCGGCTGGCTTACTTCTGATGCTCCCAGCGGTGGTCGCCGGGCCTTTGGTGTGGCAACCCCTTCGTCAGCCTTCGACAGAGACCGGCTGAGGCTCGGCGCCTGCGCTTGCCCATGCCTCCTCAAAGGGTTATATTCGGTGGAAGTGGAGCGGCCGTACTGATCAGGCGAGTTAAAAGACCCGCCGCCACGGACTGACACTCCAAGCAGGTAACCCGGGGACGATATGCCGCAAGTCTTTAATTGGCCCGGACGACTCAAGGAGATGGCCGAGTTCGTTGGATTCGGCCAGGCCGATCTTGACCTGGTCCAGACGACGGCAGCCGTCGTGTTGGAGAACGCCGATGCTCTCACGGCCAGAGTCTACGACAATTTTCTCGACAACCCTGAGACTCGCAGGTTCTTCACGAACCAGAAGGGTGAGGTGGACGAGACCCGCTTAGACCGGCGGAAACATACCCTGGCCCGCTGGCTTCGCGGTTCCATAGGTTTCAAGCTAGACCAGGACTATCCCATCCGTGCCCTGGCTACCGGGATCGTCCATAGCCACCCGCCCAGCCACCGGGCCCATCTAGGGTCCACTCCTGCCCGGTTTATGCTAGGCACCATGTCGTTTATCCAGACCGCCATGTCCAATCTCTTCCTGGATGAACTTGACGACCCTAAATTGGCAATGCAAGCGGCCATCGCCTGGAACAAACTGCTGATGCTTCAGCTAGACGTGATGCTCGCCGGCTATATGGTGGAAACGCCCACCGAACCCACCGAGGTGCCGGAACACCTGCGGCATCTCATGGCCGAATAGCCGGACGAATCTGAAGAGAGGTCCTGATGACGAAGGTACTGGTAATTCAAGGCGCAGGTATGAACATGCGCGGCAAGGCCCAGGTGGAGATTTTCGGTCCCACCACTCTGGACCAGATGAAGGAACAGATCATGGGCTTCGCCGAAGGGTTGGGCATCGACGTGGAAGTATTCCACTCCAACATCGAGGGAGAGGTCGTCAACGCCTTGTACAAAGCCCATGAAGGGGATGTCGACGCGGCCCTGATCAATCCCGCCGGCTATACCGCCGGGACCGGCCCGCTTCTGGGCGCTATCGGCCAGGTGCGGTTCCCGGTGATCGAAGTCCACGCCTCAAACCCCACGTCCCGCGGCACGGTTTCTAAGGTCCTGCCGGCCTGCAAGGGATCGGTCTACGGGTTCGGTGTCTACGGCTACTACCTGGCGCTGGAAGCGGTGAAGCACCTCTGCGAAGGGTAACCCCACCGCGCCCTGGTCCTGAACCCTAGTCGCAGCGCAGGCAGCGCGGCTCCGTGAATACGGACTCATGGCTGTCCGGGTTGCTCAGCAGGTAGTCCACCACAATTCGCACAACCTTGCTTTCATCCGGAATGTTGTACCGGTCCTTGGCAGACCGGATGAAGGCCATCTGATCGTTCGTCAACTCGAACTGGAACGCCTCTTTGGCTCCCGCCATTGGATAAACTCCTATTAGCCTATATCGATTCCCACGGGGCAATGGTCCGACCCCATCACGTCCGGCAATATGAATGCCCCTTTCACTCGCGGGGCGAACCCCTCGCTCACGAAAAAGTAGTCGATGCGCCACCCCACGTTCCTGGCGCGGGCTCGGCTCATCTGGTCCCAGTAAGTATAGTTATCCGGCTCCTGATTGAACACTCGGAAGGTATCGACATACCCGCGTTCAATGAACTTGTCCATCCATGCCCGCTCTTCGGGCAGGAATCCGGATATCTTTGCGTTAGGTCCGGGACGGGCCAGATCCATCTCCCTATGAGCGGTGTTCAAGTCCCCGCAGACCACGATCTCCTTGCCCCGGCCCCGCGTCCTCTCCACGATCTCCAGAAATGAATCGTAGAACCTCATCTTGTATTCCAGCCGCTCCGGAGAACCCTGGCCGTTGGGGTAGTAGATCGTGAATAGGGTGAAATCGGGATAGTCCGCAATTATTACCCTTCCCTCACGGTCAAACTCCTCGATACCAAACCCGAAAATCACCTGGTCCGGCTCGGCTTTCGAGTACAGGGCCACTCCGCTATACCCTTTCCGCTCCGAGATAGAGAAGTAGGAGTGGTAGCCATCCACCTCTTTCACCACCTTCGGCAACTGGTCCGGCTGGGCCTTCACTTCCTGTAGACATAGGATGTCCGGGGCGGCGGAGGAGAACCATTCCAAGAAACCCTTCCGGTGGGCCGCTCTTAAGCCGTTGACGTTCCACGACAAGGCACGAATGGGACCTGGCATGTCTATTCTCCGGGTTATGTCAAATGGCGGACGTTAGCCCCGGTACATCCGCGGTAAAAAGGACACGCCGGGATGTTCTGATTAACGCCTAGTGGACAGCCCGAGTTCAAATATGGGGCCAGCGATTCGCGCCGGTCGCCCGGCACATCTGCTGGCCCTAATAAGCTGGAGACTAACGCATCGAGGCAGGGAGAGGGCTAAGGGAATAGAGTTTCCCCTGTTTCTTCATCCACCACCGTGATGGCGCTGACGGGGCAGTTTTCGGCTGCCTCCAGGATATTCGCCTCAGTGTCCGCATCCGGGGCGACGGCCTCCGATTGGCGGTCTTCGTTGAGGACGAACACCTTGGGAGCGAAGGTCTCGCACATGGCGTTACCGACGCAAATATTGTGGTCAACTGTTATGCGGAGCTTTGCCATGGCTCCCTCCCTATGACAACGAAACTGGCAGGCTCTTTAGCGAACGGAAGGTAATGCTCGGCTGGTAGTCGAACTCCTCCGTTTCCAGGGCGATATTGTCGTACCGCTCGGCCAGGGCTTTGAAGGCTTCCTGGGCTTCCAGTCTTGCCAGAGTAGCGCCCAGGCAGTGATGGATGCCGGACCCGAAGGCCACGTGGGTGTTGGGCCAGCGGTTGATATCGAAAGTGTCGGGGTCACTGTGCTTCCCGGGGTCACGGTTGGCGCTGGAGATGAACCAGCGGATGCGGTCCCCCTCCTGGATCAACTTTCCACCCAACTCTACATCTTCCGATGCCACTCTCTGGATGGACTTGACCGGCGGATCATAACGGAGGCACTCCTCGGTAGCCCGGACCACCGCGTTGGGAGACTCCAGGGTGTCGTCCTTCAGCAGTTGCCACTGTTCCGGGTGCTTGATGAAGGCCAGGGTACCGTTGCATATCAGGTTGATTGTGGTCTCATGCCCTGCCAGAAGGAGCAGGATCGCGTCGGCGACCACTTCGTCCCGCGTCAAAGCTCCGTTCTTTTCGCCCCTGGCCAGGACCGACAGCAAATTATTCTCGTCCGTGGGGAGGTCCATGTGCATCGCCACCATGGGCGAGAGGTATTCCTTCAACTCGTCGATTCCATCGACCAGCGGTTGCATCCGGTCCGACTCCCCGCGCCCGATAAACAGGAGCTTCTCGGCCATCGACCTGATGAACTTCCGGTCCTCGAAGGGCATCCCCATCATCTGAGCGATGATGAACAACGGCAGCGGCGTGGCGAAATCTTTCATCACGTCCATTTTACCGTTCTGGTCCGCCTCCTCCAGCATGTCCTGGATAACCTGCTGGACCATGGGCCGCCACATCTCCATCGACTTGGGGTTAAACCATTTATGGACCACCATCCTCTGATCGGTATGCACCGGGCGGTCATGCTGGATGAACCAGTCCATGAAGAATTCCTTCATGTATTGGTAGAGCCCCTGGTCTGACTCGTCGATGGCGGGGTATGGCGAACGCTTGTCACGCTGCCAAAACTCCGACGAAAACAACTCATGGTGCCGCGTCATCCAGACGAGATCGTCGTGCTTCGTGATGACCCAGAGTTCGTACAACTCGTTCCAATAGACCGGGTCTTCGTCCCTGATCCTGCCGTAGTAGGAATAAGGGTCCAAGATGGCCTCACCGGTGAACATGTCATCCATGATTGCAGTAACCATTTCTCCCCCACCCAGTGAAGTTTGAAAGCAACATATTATACGTGGCCCTTTATGTCAATGGTGTTCAGGTCACGGTTGAATCAGTACGCGAACCGTACCATCGGTGTCTCTTCGGTGTGTGATAACCCTATGCTCGCCCTGGTCTGCCCAGAGGATGACGTCATAGATGTTCAGCGCGTCGGCGAGGATGGCTTCGACCAGGGACTTGTGGTCCAACTCGATCTGGCGGGTGAGCGCGGCGATGACCCCGGCGCAGCTCTTGCCCCTGCCGTCGATGACCACCCAACCGTTGCCCGTCCCGTTGCCGGGTATGGCCACCGTCTCGTGATGGACCTCCAGTTCCCCGCTCTTCCGCATGTCGACCTGGCGCTTGAACTCGGCCACTTTCTCCCAGGTTACGGCCCGGCCCCGGTCGCCGTCGCCGCAGACCGCGCCGCGCACACCGACGATATCAGGGTTGATCCGCGCCAGTTCGTCCAGGTCGTCGATTCGCAGGTGGCCGGAAAGGGCGGTGCTTAAGCCCAGTTGCTTACCCTGGAAAACCATCTCCTTCAACTCGGGCTCCGGGATGAAGTCGAACAGGTTCCGGCCATCCTTGGTCAGAGTGTCGATCAGGAAGCCATCGCACTGACCTTCCTTGGCCAATTGGACCATCATCTTGGGGTCCAAGCCTCCGTAGAGTTCATTATCCGCGAACAGGGAACCAACGAGCTTGGTGTTGGTCCCGGCCATGGCCTGCCTGGCCTGGATCAGCGTTTCCCGTGCTGTATCGTAATCTGTGCACTGGAAGCCAACTTTGACCGAAGTGGCGTTCAGCGCCGCCGCGGCGTAGGCCGCCATCGCCACTGTTCCGGGCTGGCTTGGCACGACGCCAAGAGTCACGCTGACGTGATTCTCGGGAGCGATTCGGGAACGCACCTGATGGACAACCATAGGATGCCCGGAGCCGACCAGCGCCTCCTGCAGGTTCTTCACGTCCACGACGTCAGCGCCGCCCCTTTCGGCTTCCAGGGCTTCCTCGACGTTCTGGACGCTGACCATCAGCAACATGCCGGACGCGAAATTGTTGTTGGCGGTTAACCAGGCGGTGCGGTTGTTCGCCGGCTCGGCCACTTCCGGGGGCCTGGGCTTTAGCGGTTCCAGTTCGCGGCGGAGCTCGTTCTTCTCTTCCGGGGTAAGTTCCATCAATGGGTAGCGGGGGTGCCCACCGGCCATCCCCATCAGTTCTCCCCAATACTTGACCATTGAGATGGGAAGCGCGCCGTCGTACTTGTCGACAGTGCGGGTCCACCAGGTGTCCGACAGCTCTTTTATCCGGCGGAGGTGAGTCTCATAGAACCGCTCGTCCAGGTGGCCCTGAGTGGCTTTCTCGATGAACTGCACGTAGTAGTTGCATTCGGGAGTGTCGAAACGCCAGTCCGAAGTGTTGGAGAACATCACCTGCTGGTTAAACCCCAACTCCTTCCCACGCCAGAAAATCCATTCATCCGGGGTGCTGACGATGGCTTCTTTCCCAATCTCCAAATGGGCCTCGATCGACAACTGCTGGCTGAAGCTGGCCTCCTTCACGCCGACCACGTTGGGGATGCCGCAGAGGCGTTTCAGGTTGGCGGTGTTCAGTACTATCCCGAACTGGGGGGAGTTGTAGAACATGATAGCCAGCGAGGTATTTTGGGCCAGGTAGCGCACCCACTCGACCACCTGCTCTTCGGTCTTGGTGACCATGTAGGGAGGGGCTACAATGAGCAGGTCGTATCCCGTGTCCTCGGCGTGATGCGCCAGGTCCAACATAGACCGGGCCGAAGTGTGGGTGATGTGGGCGCCGATGGTCCACTGACCTCTGGCCTCGTCGGCCAGGACGTCCATCACTTTCAGCCGTTCTTCATGGGTCAGGCTCCAGAATTCGCCCATTCCCCAAGTGCAGCCCGCGCCTCGTGTTCCCAGCTTCCGGACGTGCCGGATGTTATGCCGCAGCCCGTCTTCATCGACTCGGTCGTCGGGGGTGAACGGCGTAATGAGGGTGGTCCATTGGCCCTTCAATGTTTCCCAAGCCCAGTCCTGGGCTTCCCCTTTGCTATAGGCTGGCATCAGCTAACTCCTCCTGAACTAGTTGCCCTAATGCGGCATTTTACTGCCATGTAAGGTTTCAGTCCACCGGACGGCCGGAGCTTAGGAGGTCTACTCCCGCCGATTTAGGCCAGATCGCGTATACTGGGGCGTATACTGGGAGGAAGTAAACGTGTACTTGAGGGGCGCGACATGGTTGTGGAGGAACACGCGAGAACGGCGAGGTCATTCTTGGAGGCTGCCGACCGGGAATTCGCTGCTGGGGACGTTCTTCAAGGCTCGGAGAAGCTCTGGGGCGCGGCGTCCCACGCAATAATGGCAATCGCCCAACAGCGAGGGTGGCGGTTCAACAGTCATGGGGCCTTGAAGGACGCGGCCAGACTCCTTTCGGTGGAATATAACGACATGTCCATCCGGGACCAGTTCTCTATAGCCGAGAAGTTCCACGGAAATTTCTACCATCAATGGATGCCGGACATCCAGGTGGAGCAGGACCGCCCAATTGTCAGGGAGTTCGTCGAGCGGGTGCTCTCGACAGAGGGTCTTGTAGAGGGTCTTGGATAGAACGCCCGCTCAAACCGGGGAAACCTAACCGCTCCCCCGCTGGTACCTATAGTCCTTGGCGATCCCCATCTCCGGAAGAGGCGGCTGCTCCTTGGCCCGGTACCGGTAATCGGGGTCGGCCGCGGCCTTGGGACCAATGGTATTGCGAAGAATGCCAATCCCCTCGGCCTCATGCTCCACCACGTCCCCCGGCTGCAGGAACCTGGCCTTCTCGTAGCCCTTCCGGATTGCCTCTCCGATGGATCCGCCCCCTACTGTGCCGCTACCCAACACATCACCGGCCGCGATTCGGCTGTCGCGGGACGCCCGCTCTATCAGCGATCCCCAGGTGTGCCACGACTCGCCGCCCTCGGAGTCGGTCAGCCAATCGTCTCCGTTGACTCTTACGCTGCACTTGATGTGCAGCCGCCCATCCCGCAGGAACGGGGCCAACTCATCCGGCGTCACCAACCAGGGACCAATGGAGGAGCCGCAGTCCTTCCCCTTGGCGGGACCTAGGCCAACCGCGCTCTCGTCGCGCTGCAGGTCACGGCAACTCCAGTCGTTGAATATGAGGAACCCGGCGATGTAGTCCATGGCGTCGGCTTCGGTGACGTTGGTCCCCTCTCTGCCAACCACGCAGCCAAGCTCCAACTCGTAGTCCAGCATCTCGGCTGCCGATGGGTAGGGCACCTGCTCATCGGTACCGAACATCAAAAGGGGGTTGGAGAAGTAGAAGATGGGCATCCGGTACCACGCCTCTTCCCGTTCCCGGGTCCCCTGGGCGGTGGCGTGCTCTTCGTAAATCATGAAGTCGCGCACCGTCGGCGGACGGAGCACCGGAGCCCTCAACCGCACCTGAGCTAGCGGCGCTCCCGGCGCGGCTGCGGACCTGGCCATGGCCTCCCGCACGCGGTCGATGGACGAATCTCCCAGTTCAAGCAACTCTCGGACGTCCCTCAATGTTTGCTTCTCGCCCAGAAGCGCGGTCACGTCTACAACCTGTTCACCGTCGAGTACGCCGCACCGTGGCCCGGAACCGGCGTCATAGGTCAAGAGCTTCATTTCGTGTCTCCCTCATTTGGGGCAAATTTAGTCTGGCAAGTAGTCGCCGCACCCCTCCCCGCACCGCCGGGCTAGCGTAAGTCGCGCCGGAAACCCTTGTCAAGAATACACCCGCCGGGCGCGGTCCTTCGCACCGCAAGGTGTGACTGAAAGCAGTTGGGATACAGAGAGGTTGCATCCGGGAAATCCTGATTCAGACAATAATTGGGAGGCTTGCTAAAGCTCCCCAACCACTTCTAGTCACACACCCCACCGCATGTCTGCTTGACCGGACAACCCTCCGGGCCTAACATTCCTCAGACTGGCCTGGCCAAGCCTTGAACACACGACAACGACGCACAACGCGAGGACGTCATGGCCTTTCAGGGGATTGCCGGAATTGAAATCCACCTTGCTATACGCCTGCACGGCGGTGGGCGCAATAATCCTGGCATTGACAGCTTGCGGAGATGAGTCCACTGTCCACCTCAACAATGGGAATACTCATTACAGCCAAGGCGACTACCTTAAAGCGATAGAACAACACAACCGGGCCATCGAGGACTTCGACCGGGCGTTAGCACAGGCGCAGGACGCTGCACTCCGCGCCCGTATACAACAGACCATCAAGGATGTGCAACGGTAACCGGGGAATTGACCGTCTGATAGACCGGGGAACCCCCCGCCCGGGAGGAATAGGCCCTCAATGACCAGGATTATCCGCCGGACGGCCTGTTGAACTGCACTAGGATGCCGTCGGGGTCCCGGAAGTAGATGCTCCGAATGTCTCCGCTTGCGTCGGTGAAGGTCTCTATAGGTCCCGCTGGGTTGAACCCTTTCGAGACCAACTCTTCGGCAAGGCTTTTCACATCTTCCACGCCAAATGAGATATGGCTGATGCCCACTTGGTCCAACAGAATCGGATCACCGTCGGGGGCCTCTCCCGGGTGGCTGGTCAATGTCAACGTCGGAGTTGCGCCGTCGCCGTAGGCCAGGCTGACCCACCGGCGGGTCTTCCTGGCGTGTTTGTAGTTGTGCTGGCGGCCTCCCTCCGTGGGATCGGTGGGGCGGTCCCCCAAAACCTTCATTCCCAGGGCGTCCCGGTAAAAGGCCAGGGACTTGTCCATGTCTCGAACGCAGATACCTATGTGTGTCACGCAAGAGGCTTGCATCGAATCTAATCTCCTTTGTTGGGCGGATCGGTCCGGGCTCTGCGGCCGGCGTACCTCACCAGGAACTCCCGGATCCCACGGAAGTACTGGTTGAGCCCGACGTACATCAGGTCGTTATGCCCAGCCCCCGGAATGATCTCCAGATGTTTGTCGGTGGTCTGGAGGTCGTTGTGCATCGCCACCGCGTCTTTGAGAGGCGCTCCCTCGTCCATCTGACCGTGGATGACCAGCGCCGGAATGTTGATGGAATGTACCTTGGCCACATACGCCGCTTCCAGCGTGTCTGCAACGTCCTGGGTCAGGCCGCGAGTGAACTGGCCAATGGTCGGACGTCCGCTTTCGATTATCACTCCATCGATCCGGTCGGGTGCGTTGACCGCCAACTCGAAGGCGGAATGGCGGCCCATGGAACGCCCCATAACGTACAGCGGCCCCGTGAACTGCCGCACCTGCAGGGTCTCTTCCAGTGACTCCAGTACCTTATGGGAGTCGGACAGCATCTTGGTGAACGCGGGGGAGCCGCCGGCCGCGCCATAGCCCCGGTAGTCAGCGACGAAAAAGTTAACCCCAATATTGTTGTAAAAAGGGGCTATAACATCGTACCCGGCCGCGGTTTCACCGTTGCCGTAGAAGAACAGAATGGTCGGGTTCGCCAGCCCCGCCGGGAAGAACCGGGCGGACAGGTCGATATCCTCCTCAACGGAGATGGCGTAGTCGACGGCCCCTTCAGGCGTTTTCGTCCAGTGGGACCTCGGGTAAAAGGAGCGGGTTGACGCTTCGGGACTGTCCAGCACGGAAAAATCTATCGCGGTCATGTCCATCCCTCCCTGGAAAGCACCGGCATTATACTACGGGCTGTGGTAAATTGAGGCCACTGAAAGATCGCCCTGGAAGACAATCGGAGGTGGACCGGATTGGCAAAGATGGAAATCGGACTGTATGACGTTTTAGACCAGGCCCAAATGGAGTCTCACTCGGTTGCTGCCGACGTTTACGACGAGCACATTCGCGGCGCACAGGAAGCTGAGCAGATGGGGTACAAGTACTACTTCTCCATCGAGCATCAAACTTCCGACGTCAGCTTTCTCAGCGCCCCAAGCATATACCTGACCGCCCTGGCCAGGGGCACCAGCGCCATCCGGTTCGGAGTGATGATTTATCAGTTGCCGTTCCACCACCCCATCCGCCTGGCCGAGGAGGTAGCTATGCTCGACCACCTATCCCGCGGCAGGGTGGAGTTTGGCGCCGGGACCGGAGTCACCAACCACGAGTTCCAACGCTGGAACGTGGACTTCGACCGTAGGCGTGACATCAGCCAGGAAGTCCTGGACGTCATTCTGCAGGCTTGGACTGGGGACAGCGTCACCTACAACGGCGAATTCTTCCAATTCGACGAGGTGCTGACCACGCCCAAGCCCTTCCAGCAGCCCCACCCGCCCATCTGGTTCGGCTGCCACAGCGCCGCCAGCTTTGAATACGCCGCCCAGAAGAATTTTCACGTCTCCCAGAACATAGACACTGACCAGGTAATCGCCGAAAAGTTCGAGACCTGGCGGGGACTCTGGCGCGAGGCGGGCCACGCTACCTCCATGCCGAAAACGTTCCTCACACGCCATGTCCACGTAGCCGAGACCGACGAGCAAGCCCGCGAACAAGCCGAACCCCACTTGGCCACGGCCCTATTCCCAAATGCTATCCCTGAAGGCAAAGGCAAGGACATCATCGGAGCAACCCGGATAAGTTACGGGCCTTCCGGTATGCGAGGCGGGGACCCGGGGACGCCGGAGCGCGCCGAACTACGCCGGGTGTTTCGCGAGCGAGCCAATTCTTACGACTTCTGGGTAGACAACGGCATCGCGCTGGTGGGCAGCCCCGAGACCGTGGCGAAGCAACTGGCGGCCCAGCACCAAACAATCGGCCACGACATCTTCTGCGCCCGCCACATGTTCGGCTACATCTCGCCCGACGCCGCCAAAAACTCGATAAGGCTATTCGCCGAAGAAGTAATGCCGGCCTTTGCGTGAAGGCCGCTTACGGACGAACCGCGCCGTTGCCGCCGTTTGGCGGCTGACCGCCAGGCTGTGGCGACTCCCCGGGGCTGGTTCCCTGGTCGTCGCCAATAGCCGAATCAGGCGGATAGTGCAGCGAAAACCCCACCGGAGATGTGTCTCCGACTTGGAGATTCCGGGTCCCCCGTGAGCTGTCTCAAGCGGTCCCTGTCGTCCCTGTGAGCAATTGTATAAGGCCGTGGCGGGGCGAACCGAAGGGCTTCCAGTTCCGGCAGAATGTCCTCGATGAGGTTAATAGTGTTCTCGATAACCTCGAACCTGTCGTTGTTCTCATAGAAGTTGCGATGCAGGGACTCGGCATCGTAGGTCGCCACGATGATATCAGGGTAATTGAACTCCTTCCCGATGTGGCGTCCCACGTTCACAACATTATCGTGCCCCCGGTGTCTCCATCCCCTCACTTGAGCGATGGCTTTGAGGGCCTGGGCCATTGCGCCCCAGGTCTTTTCCGAGGCTTGGAGACGGTTATCGCGTCCCAGTTCCTCCCGCGCATGTTGAATGAACCTGCGGCTTATGACCATCCGGTCTTCGGGAGTAGAAGCCCCGGGCGGAGGCAACGGCGTCGTCATTTCTCAATCTCCTAATGGCCGGCGGCAATTCTGAGAAATTAGAGCATGCAAAAGGCGGCCTGTTCTTGAACAGTGGCAAAGGCAATATATTATCGAGCGACGGGTACAAGCTCACCCTTCGCAGCGGGGGCAGGCCACACTATCTTTCCAAACGGCGACCTTCCGGCATTATACTACGGGCTGTGGCAAGGTGTGGTTGGAACGATGGCGCTCCGGCAAACGGACCAAGGGACTTTCTTGTAATGGCGAGACCAAAGCAAATGAAGGCCGGTATCGGCAAACCGGCGGGGTGGATACGCTGACGCCTCAGGCATTTGGCGGACGATCCCAATGATTCCGGCAGAGGTGATGCCGGCGTTCGCGCTCGCCGTTGACCTTGGCTTGGCTGCGCCAATCATGTCTGCGGCTTTGGCCTGTGGGATGATAAAATGCGGCATATACGATAATGCGAATGGAGCCTGCTTATGACCTCCAAAGTCACGAATACGACCACCCCCTCGGAAGCCACCCCCGAAACTTTGCGCGATGCGCTGGATGACCTTGCCAACATAACCAAGTATGCCAACGAAACGGACTGCCCCACGCCTGCCGAAAATACAGTAACGGCCGCGCGGGAACTGCTGCTGTGGATGCACGGCCAAGCGCCCCGATACTATGGCGCCGGACCGGACACCAACGGTGGCATCACCATCGACGCCCAGGACGGCCGCGGGCGCGCCATTAGCGTGACAGTTGAACCCTCCGGCGCCATCACAGTCGTCAAGTTCCCCCACGAAGGCAAAGCGCTGCACCGGTACAAGTCCAGGGACGAGCTGCCTTACGCTGAAATCAGGCAACACCTTCTGGAGTTCGGACAAGAATAAGCCGCGTGTCGTTGCCCAACAGCATTGACTCATCGGAGCGGCTAGGCCGACGGGTCTTTCAAGCCAGAGATGCCAGAAGGGCCGCCAAAGGCAACTACCCACCGCGAACCCTGCAACCGAAACTCCACGAAAACCTGTCGGTAGACCGGCTCGACGAAGCAGACCTCGCCAACCTGGCAGCCATGGCCCAGGCACAGGACGGGAGAACCTTGCAGGGCTGGATTACCATAACGGCCCAAGACGCCGCCAACAGCGGACACCCGGCCATCGCCGCGCCGACGGCGGAGAACCCGCGTCACGCCGAATTGCAATTCACCAGATGGGAACCGGACCACATCACAGAAGACGCAGTCCGTCTCTTGCTCAACGCCGTCTGGACACCAGCCCCGCCAACACCGGCAGGAGACCCCTCAGCATAAAGCGCACCTACACCCTCCGCAGCAACTCCTCCTCCAGCCGGTCTACGTCAAACACCTCGCTCGCCTCCGCAACCCGGGCGTCGCCCTCCCGCACCATCCTTTCGGCCTCAGTCTCCCCCAGGACTTCCGGAAGCTCCTCTTCCCTCTCCCTCCGGCGTTGCACGTCGCGAGCGTGCTCCACGAAAAGGCGGCGCATCGCCACTACCACCGAGTCTGTGGAGGACAGGTACTCCGGCATCGAGTACTGAGTGTACTTCTCCGCATCGTAGTCCTGATTGCGGAAGTTGAAGTTAAGCTCCCAGTTACGATAAGGCCATGTGACACCGCTCTTCAACTTACGGAACAAGCTGGGCGGCTTCGCATACCGCTCCACGTTGAGGTAGACCATGCGGGTCAGGTTTTCCTCGACGGGCACCGGCCATCGGGTGCTCCGGAAGTAACGGTTGTTCCCGCCCGTGCGCGACATCCCGGGAAGGCGTGTCCCATTCCATTCGTTCACATCAGGGGAATCGGCGGGCGGGGCCGCCCTCCGCATGGAGGGGTCCTGTCCTTTGCGACGGGCCTTCCAATCGAAGAACCAGGTCCAGGCAAGCCTCCACTTGTGTAAGGGCCAGACACCGTCAACACCGGGGTAATACATCTGGTAGGGTATCTTGCCGTCTTCGTCGTAGTAGTATTTTTCGGTGGAGGACTTTCCATTGCCGGGCCGGTAATGGACGTTCTTGTTGTTGACCAAGTTGACCCGGTAACCCAGCGGCGTCCGCGGCCTCCCGCCACCCCGGCTCCCCAGGATTCTAAGTGCGTTGCGGTGCACCATGAACGCGTTATGGGCATCCATCGTATTCTCCAGCACCAGAACCCAGTTGCAGTCGAACATGCAGAACGACGGGCGGCAGATGTTATTGTCCTCGAACATTTCAGGCGGGATGTCTTCCTCGAGTGCGACGGGCTCACCGTCGCCCATCCAGACGAACACCAGCCCCTTGAGGGTGACGGTGGGGAACTTTCGTGCCTTCATCCCCGGTGCGCCAACCATCTTGGAGTCGGGACCTTCGGTCAGGAACGCGACGCAGTTGCCGTCCCCGTCAAAAGTGGCCCCGTGGTAAGGGCAGGTCACGAACCCGTCAAAGTAGCAGCGTCCCATCGAGAGATAGACCGCGCGGTGGGGGCACCAGTCCAACAGCGCCTGGACCTCCCCCTCCTTATCCTTGAAAAAGATCACGTCGGTGCCCAGCATCCGCAGCATCGACGGCGCGTCTTTCTTGACGTCCTTGGCCGGCAGCGCCGGATACCAGTACTCGCGGTACCCTGTGGGCGGAATGCGGCTCCGGCGGTCACTTGGGTCATCCGGGACCTTGAACGGAGGCGTGGAGTTGAATCCCTGGAAGCCCCGCCGCATGGCCTTATATCCGCCGGGATAGCCCGAAAGAGGTTTAAGCAGCAGTCTCTTCAGTCCCATATTCCCTGTCCTGTGCCCAAGTTTGGCCCATTTCCGTCATATTAGCAGAATTGTCAAGAATCGGAAGGCCCTCCGCCTGCCCCTCACCTTCTGGAAAGGAGACAGTACGTCAGAACGGATAGGGTTGGCCTCCGCCAACCGCCAAAACCTGTCCGGTGACGTAGGAGGCGTCATGGGACGCCAGGAATGCAATGGCCGCGGCCTGCTCGTCCGCCTCGCCCCGCCTGCCCATCGGTATCTCTGAGCTTCGAGTTGCCGACCGGTACTCTGCCTGGTCGGCCCGTTCCTCTTCTGGAAGGTCCGGGACGTCTATGTGTACACCGAAGTCCCGAGGAGTCACCCGGTCGTCAGCGGCGGTGCCGCTGGGCGCGACGCAGTTGACTCGGATTCCCAGGTGGGCAACTTCCCTGGCCAATGAGGTGGTAAGTCCGATCTGCCCTGCCTTGGCGGCGGCGTATGGTACGCGGAACCGCCCGGTAACCGCGTGGGTGGCGATGTTCACGATGGCTCCGGAACCCTGCTCGATCATGTGGGGAAGCGCGGCGCGGCAACACCATACCGCCGTCCAGAAACTCCGGTCGATCTCGGCCTGAATCTGGTCCGGCGTGTAGTACTGGAACGACTGGAACCAAATGGTGCCGCCCGCGATATTGGCCAGCACGTCTATCCTGCCGTATGCCTCCATCGCTGTGGCCATCAGGGTCTCGGCGTTCTCCCACTTGGAGAGGTCCCCCAGGGACACCGTACAGGAACCGCCAAAGTCGCGGACCGCCGCGCAGACCCTCTCCGAAGTCTCGGCCACCATGTCCCCGATGACTATGGACGCGCCTTCTTGGGCAAGCCTGCGGGCTGTGGCCGCGCCTATACCCTGCCCAGCTCCGGTAATCACGGCGACCTGGCCCTCGAATCGTCTTGCGCCCGCCGCCCTGGGGTCAAGAACTCCCGTCATTCCGTCCTCTTAAATTTACATGGATGCACAGGATATACAGGATTTTTTTCTTTTCCTTATCCTGTACATCCTGTGTATCCATGTGAGTCTTTTTAGTCCGTGGCCAGTACCACCGTGCCGGTGGAGGAGAGCGAGCCTCCGGTGCCGTTGACAATGGATACCTTGGGGTTGTCCCCACCCGGCGTCACCTGGCGCTCTCCCGCCTCTCCCCTCATCTGGCGCACGGCCTCGACCAGCAGGAAGCTCCCATACATCCCCGGATGCGTGTAGGACAACCCGCCTCCGCTGGTGTTCAATGGAAAGTCTCCTCCCGGCGCGGTGCGCTGGTTGGCCACGAAGTCCGCGGCCTCGCCTCGTCCGCAAAACCCCAGCGCCTCCAGGGTAAGCATGACCGTATAGGTGAATGAATCGTAGATCATTGTCAGGTCGATATCATTGTGGGTGATGCCCGCCCTGGCCATGGCGTTGGGGCCGGTCTCACGGGCAATCAATGATGTGAGGGAGGGCATCATGCTGATCATGTTGTGGTCGTGGCTTTCAGCCGCGCCCAGCACCCACACCGGCTCCTTCGCGCAGTCCCTGGCCCTTTCCGCCGATGTCACTATAATCGCCGCTCCCGAATCGGTGACCAGGCAGCAGTCAACAAGGTGGAACGGCCAGGATACCCACCGGGAGTTGTGGTAGTCATCGAAGCTCATGGGCGTGTCGTGCATGACGGCCTTGGGGTTAAGGTTGGCCCACTTGCGCGTCGCCACCGCAATCTCCGCCATGCCCTGCCGGGTCTTGTCTTCACCGTACTCGTGCATGTAGCGGGAACAGGCTATCGAGTAATTGATCGGCGCTCCAATAATCCCATAAGGCGACTCGTACTGCGCCGTCGGCAGGTTGGGATCGCCGGGTACCCTGCCCCTGGTCGACCTTCCCGCCTGCCCGTGGGTGATGAGGGCCACGTCGCAGTACCCCGCGCGGATGGCGGCGGCGGCATGGGCCACGTGGATCACGAATGACGAACCGCCGACGGATGTGTTGTCCGTGAACCCCGGCTGGATCCCCATATACTCGGCGGTTGCCAGCGTGGAAAAGCCTGCGGTAAACAACCCGTTCACATCGTTCTTCGATAGCCCGGCGTCTGCCAGGGCGTTGTGCGCCGCTTCTCCGTGATGTTGCAGGGATGACTTGTTGGGCACGGTGCCCATCACGTCAGACTCGGCCACCCCGACGATGGCTATGTCTCGCTGACCCGTTCCGCTAGTTGCCATTACTGGCCCTCCAATGAAGACTTGCGAACCTCAACCGGGGGGGATGTGGTTGGTAGTCTAGGAGCCGCGCGCAGATCGTGTCAACCGCCTGTGGAGTCCTCGGCCCAGGGGTCGTAGGAGCCGAAGTACCACAGGTGGCCTTCGGGGTCGCGCGCGCCGTAAAGCCGTCCGCCGTAGGGTTGGTCCTCGATTTCCTGAACTATCTCAGCGCCGGCGGCTTTGGCATGGTCGTAGTGTGCGTCGATCTCCTCAACCACGATGTACACGCTTCTCGTGTTCGCCCCGGCTTCCAGCGGTGTCTTCACCGGGTTTCCACCATCACGGTTGGAGGATGAACCCAGCATGATCATGCCATTACCCAAAGACAACTGGGCGTGGGCTATGGTCCCGTTCTCCCCTGGCACAACCAGGTGACGGGTGAACCCGAACGCCGTTGTCAGCCAGTCGATGGCCGCCGGGGCATCGTCGTAGCTCATTCCGGGGATGACGTAGCCCGGTGATGTTTGAAGGTGGTCGCTCATAGCTTGGAGCCTCCTCTAGCCTCTTCGCCGGGCCGCCGGTTTTCCCGGGCTTCGCCCGGCTGGATGGCCTGTCAGCGGGGTAGGTGCCGTTTGACCCAATCGAACTCTTCCTCTTCAGAGTCGAAGTATTCAAAGCGGTGGAAGAGCTTGGTCCGGCCTCTGGCGTTGCGGATTTCGTGCCTCCTAGTCTCGGAAGCGGCCTCATCCACGGTCAGGGTCACAGGGTCTATGACCACGCCGTAATGCTCGAGGGCCGGCCCGGTGGACACGAACCCGTCCTTCACGTCGTCCAGGACTCGCCCGGTATCCCGCTCCAGTGGGTCGCCCCATCCGCCTCCGCCAGCGGTGTAGATCCTCACCAGGTCCCCTCGCTTCCAGTGATTGTCGTCAGAGAATGCGCGGACTTCCTGTTCCTCCGGTGTGCCGGGATTCTTGACGACCCTGGACACGCCGCCTCCCAGTCCCCCGGCAACTCCCCAGGCCGGGAACAGGTTGTTCTCTACCCGTAGTCCGAAGGTGCCTTCGTCCGCCAGCAACCGGACGTCCCGCACCACTCCACAGCCTCCCCGGAACTTTCCCGGCCCTCCCGAGTCGGTTGACATGGCGTACCGCTCCAACCTCAAGGGAAACTCCATCTCCATGAATTCGCCGGGATAGTTCTCGTTGTGGCGTTGGTATATGGCGTCGAGACCGTCGGCAAAGGGGCGCGCCCCGTGGCCCACGGCAATGCCGTCGGTGCAGAGCAACCATTGACCGGTCTCGCCGTCTTTCATCCGCCAGTAAGCGATCACGTACACCGCGGCGCCGGCCATCACGTCGCCGCCGGTGGCCTTGGCCAGGACCGCCCTCACCGCCCCCTTGAGCTTGGTGAAGGTGTGGGCCCGGCACCCCAGGGCTGCGGGCCATTCCGGTTGCAGAATGCTTCCAGGCCGCAATTGCACCTCATCGACTCCCCCCAGGAGCCCGTGATTCGCCAAAAGCGACGAGTCGAACTGGTGGAAATACTGACCGAAATAAGCTTTCAGAGTCCCATCGCTGGCGATGAAATTGATTGAGCCGCCGGCCTGGTCGTCGCTCCGGGTCGCGTCGAACCTCACCTCGTCCCCGTTGCGGCTGAGTTCCAGGTGAAAGGAGTACCACTGGTCGCCGGTCCGGCGTGGTCCATGTAATCGCGGACGCCGTATACGCCTTCGGGAATTATCTCCAGGGTCTTTTCCCGCACCAACTTCGCCGTGTCGGCTTGGTCCTGCTCGATAGCGGCAAGCATAGTGTCCTTGCCGAAGCGGTCGAACATCTCCAGCAGCCTTTCCTGGGCGCGTTGTGCCGCGGCCATCAACGCCCTGGAGTCACCCTCCAGCAGGTCTGGGTACCTGGAGTTGCGCAAAATGATCCGGTAAGCCTCGTCGTTCAAGTTACCCTGGTCAATAATCTTGATCGGCGGCACCAGCGTACCGTCGTGGAATATCTCGGTGTTGGCCGGGCCAATGCTGCCGGGCCGTGCCCCGCCAAGGTCCCAGAAATGTGCGAAGGAGTGGCAATACGCGACCACATCCCCTTCGTAGAAAACCGGGACGATAAACACCATGTCCGGAGTGTGGGTGATGCTCCCCTGGGATATGTACGGGTCGTTGTACCAGTACAGGTCGCCGGGGCGCATGGATTCGGCGGGATAGTAGTCCCAAACGCATCCCAGGATGTCGCTGCCCATGGTCTCACCGTAGACTTCCTGGCCCTTGCCATCGAGGAAGCTGACGGTGTAGTCCTTTTTCTCGCGGATGAACGCCGACATCGCGGTCCGCTCGATAATCAACTCGCATTCCAGCCTCGCGGCCCGGAGGGACCCCCGTATAAGCTGCCGGGTTACCGGGTCCACCGGCCCCGGTTGGCGCTGCTGGCCATTGGCCTGGGATGCCGTCATTCTAATCTCCTAGCCATACTATCCATCCCATCCCCCCCGTATGCTGTCCATCCCCTAGCCCTCTGGTAGAGGGCCTCCAAGCATATTGAAGCGACCTGGTCACCAGCCACTGGTCACCGGCCACTCACCTGCCGTGCATGATGCAGTTGCCGTACTGGTCAATCTTCGCCTCCCACCCCGGATTGATTACCACGGTGGCGTCCATACCCTCCAGGATGGCCGGGCCCGCAAGACCTACCCCGGCCCCTAGCCCATCGCGCCTGTAGATAGGGCAATTGATAAAACCCTGGGACTCCTCGAAATATACCTGACGCCGGCTAATGACCGCATCGTCCGGGTCTCCCCGTCCTGAGGGAAGGGTAGGCATTCGCACTTGTCCAACCTGGCCTGACGCAGTGACCCTTAGAGTAACTATCTCCACAGGTTGCTCCAGGGCGAACCCGTAAAGCTGTTGATGCCGCCGGTGAAACTCCTGGACCATCGACTCCAGACCTGCCCGGTCCACCTGGGAGTTCTGGTACTGGACGGTCAACTCGGACCCCTGGTGGGCATACCGTAGGTCGGCGGAACGGGTCAGGCTCTGGCTGTCGGGCGGTACGCCCTCCTCACGGAGCCAGTCCCGTCCCTCCCGTTCCAGTTCCGCATAGGACCTGGCCATCCCCTCCAGGTCGTAGTCCGGGGGGCGCTGCAGGAACGTCCGGGCGTAGTCGTTTTTGAATTCCGCGACCAGCAGCCCGTAGGCGGACGCGATACCGGGATATGGAGGCACAACCACCGTCCCGATCCCCAACAGGTTTGCCACGTCGATGGCGTGCATCGGGCCCGCGCCTCCGTAGGCTACCAGGGCAAAGTCCCGGGGGTCGTGACCCCGCTCGACACTGATATTGCGGATGGCCCCCACCATCGCGTTGTCCGCGATCTTCAGAATTCCGTTGGCCGCGGTCGGCGCCTCGAGGTCTAGCCTCGACGCGATCAGGTCGCGGATGGCATTGGCCGCCGCCCCGGAATCCAGCGTAAGCTGCCCCCGGCGATCTCGGTGTTGACTCTCCCCAACACTAGATTTGCGTCGGTAACCGTGGGCCGTGTGGCCCCCCTCCCATAGCAGACCGGGCCCGGGTCCGCACCGGCGCTGCCAGGCCCGACGGTGAGGCTCCCGTAGGGTGAGACCTCGGCGATGCTGCCTCCCCCGCAGCCGATCGTTGCGATATCCAGCATGGGCAGTTGAATCGGCCAATCTCCCAGCTTGCCGTTCAGCGTCATCCCGGCTTCCCGTTGCCTCAGAAGCGACACGTCGGTACTGGTCCCGCCCATGTCAAAGGAAATGCAGTTGTCTATTCCCGTGGCTTCGGCGATCTGCAGCGCGGCCATGACCCCGGCGGCGGGTCCCGACAGGGCTGTGTAAACCGGCTGCTTCACCGCGATATCAGCACTGATGATACCGCCGTTTGACTTCATGATGGAGAACGCCGCTCCCGTCCCAAAGGACCGGAGAGAACCTTCCAGATTTTCAATGTAGCTGCCGACTCGGGGCGTGACGTAAGCGTTGAGCACCGTGGTGATTGTGCGTTCGTACTCCCGGTACACCGCCAGGACTTCCGAGGACAGGGAGATGGCGACTCCCGGAAGCTCTTCGCTCAATATCTCACGGGCCCGCCGCTCGTTGGCGGGGTTAGCGTAGGAGTGGAGGAAAGACACAGCGATGGAACTTATACCGGCATTCTCGAAGTGGCGGGCTGCGTCCCGCACTGCTTCTTCGTCCAGCGGCTGGAGGATTTCGCCGTCGAAGCCGGTGCGCTCGTTCACTTCGAGGCAATCCCTGGGCCGGACGGGGCGTTCGGGTTTCACCCATGAATGAGGGTTGGCCATTCTTGGCATACCGTGGCGGGCTATCTCCAGCACGTACTTGAAGCCATCGGTCACCAGCAGTCCAACGGGCGCGCCCTTGTTCTCCAAGACGGAGTTGGTCGCGATGGTCGTGCCGTGAAAGATGTGGACGACTTCGTCTGGCCTCACCCCATTCGCCGACAGAATCTGGCTGAGGCCAGTCATAAATCCCACCGATGGATCGGCCGGAGTCGACGGGGTCTTGAACACCCGCTGCTCGTTGGTTTCCAGGTCGCAAAGTACAATGTCGGTAAAAGTGCCGCCGACATCCACAGCTACGGCGTAGGTTCCCATATCTTCCTCTAGTTCTAGATGGTCAGTCCACTTTAATGAGTTCCAAATTCGTTATAAGGAGTGTTAAAGACATAAGCTGCGTATATCTCGAACATCCCCTGTTCGTAATCGTTCGTTATCTCGACCACTCGGACTTGCATGTTTTGTACCCGATTCCTCTGGTTCTCATATAATGAGTCCCATTCCGGGTCATTAGGATGCGCTATTTCTAACGCGAGCCTCCTTGCCAGGGTGCCGGAACTGCCATCCGAATCCTTGTTTCCGTGTTCGAGGATTCGTTGATGTAGCTTTGTATTTTTACTGCCTGAACGCCCGACGTACAAAGGTTCGTCGTTATCGTAGAATAAATAAATGCCCTCTTCCGGGATATCCCGTGATTGACGGCGACCCCGCATCACTTGGTTTCTGGTTAGGCAGGGACAAGCAAGAAGTTCTTCGAGAAGTTGGTGCATTCGGCTGAGAATGTACTCACTCCTATCTTTCATGCAAACAATCCTCTCAGTTCTTATACTTGATCGTTGCATTTGATCTTACCGATGTAAAACCGGGTTTATATGGGCCGCGCCTTCACAGGCGGCAGGCGGACGAGCCGCTCATTCACCGGGTCAACCGTCAACCTGAAAGTTTGCAATGTCAAGGCCCCGAGCAATGGTCTGGCACCCGGCGGCCCGAATGCGACGGGAGTGGTCCTTTCCGACCCTCCCAAACGCAGCCGCGCTTCTCCTATGTCCCATTCGACAATGCTATCATCGCCCAACTGGAACTGCTCCTTTTCGTCCGGCTGGATGCCCAAACTCACCAGCAAGTCCTCGCCCAGGACAGTGTAGGACGCGCCGGTATCGACCAACGCATCGACACTGGCGTACTCCCCTCCGTTCGTGTTTTTCACTTCGAGCATAACGCTGAACGTTCCCATTTTCATCGCGCCTTTGCGCCCTTGCGTTAAATTCTTTTCCTTGGCAGTATAGATCTATGGACACCATCGACCAAACACTGGTCCGGGAAGTCCCGGACTATCAGGGCAACCCCGTGACCTATGAAATCCCGGTTACGGCCTATCCTACTTCGTCCCAAGTTATCATCATAAACTCCCCCGGCTCCGGTGAACTCAAGGACGGGCGCAGTAACCGCTGGAAGAAACTGGCCCACCACCTGCAAGCGCAAGGCATAGCGACGATGGTCACCTACAACGCGCCGCGCCCCGACTTCCAGGTCCAACTTCCCTGGGAGCCTTACTCCCACCAGGGCGCAAGCTGGAATCAACTGCTAATCGACAGTCTCGCCCACGTGACCGAATTCTGCCTGCAACACGCAAATGAGCTCTGCGGGACCCCGGATCCCATCATATACATGGCGGGGTTCTCCTCCGGCGGGTCCGCCGTCGGAGCGGTGGCCTGGCGATTCCAACAGGTAAAGCGAATTCTGCTGCTTTCCACCTACGACAGCGTCGGTGACCCCTTCTACCTGGGAGTCGAGCAATTCCAAGGGGACATATTCCTAGCCTACGGCAGCAACGACCCCATGGCCGGGCTGCTGGCCTACGTGCTGCAATCGGGGGCCCTCTCCGCCCGCTCCCTGCACATCCGTCAGGTGCCGGACTGCGACCACCGTTTCAGCGGCCCCGCAAACAGCAAGGTCCTCAGCAACGCCTTTCGTTGGCTGTTCGACGAGTTTGAGGACTTCCCTTCTTCCGAGGGCGGGCTCCAGCTATACGACTGAAGCTACCTACCGGTCCTGCGACGCGATCCAATGGGCTACCCGCTCCCCGATCATGATGGTCGTGCAATTGGTGTTGGCCCGGATCACGTCGGGCATCACCGAGGCATCGGCCACTCTCAGACCTTCGATTCCGTGGACGCGGCAGTGTTGGTCGACTACGGCCATCGGGTCGCTGTCCGGCCCAATCTTGCAGGTACCGGATAGGTGCTGCCCGATCCAGACGTTCTCCAACATCCAGGAATCAAGGGTCTCGTCGGACACCAAGTCTTCCTCGGTGGGTGAGACCAACCCGTCCACAATGTCGTTGAACGCCTCATGCCCGGCCAACTTCAGGGCGATTCGTATCCCTTCCCGCAAACGCTGGCGGTCCCACTCCTCTTCCAGGTAGCGGCAATCGATGAACGGCTGTACCTTGGGGTCTGTCGAAGTGAGGCGCACCTCTCCGGATCCCACGGCAAGCTCCAACATGCAGGTCATCCTGACGCCCTCGTTGGCAAAGGGGTCTCCCCCAAGGGGCGTGCTGAAGGACGACGGAAATATCTGCATGTCGTTTCTGGCGTCCGACCCGCCGGACGTATACCGCAGGACTGTCTGAATCCTGGGCCCGTTGGGGTCCTGTGGGAAGTCGGGTTTTGCCGCCATCCGTATCGGAACCAGGGGATGGTCCCGCAGGTTTTGACCGACGCCGGGAAGGTCTTTAACCACCGGGATACCCAGGCTCTTCAATTGCTCCTCCGGTCCCACACCCGAAAGCATCAGTATCTGCGGCGAGGCGATCGCTCCCGCGCTGAGGACAATCTGGTCCGCCTCGACAGTGAACACCTCTCCGCCGCTCTCGACCTCCACTCCGGTCGCGCGTTGGCCCTCGAACACGATGCGCCTGACGTGAACGTTCCCCCTGATCGTCAGGTTGAGCCGGTGACGGTTCGGGTTGATATAGCTGAGGGCCGTGCTCATCCTCACCCCGTTGGGATTGTTCATCGGGAATGGTCCGACCCCGCTGGAGTCGGGATGGTTGTGGTCGTAGGTCTCCGGGTAACCCGCGTCCAAGCAGGCTGCGTAAAAAGCCTCCTGAATCTGCGACCATGCCTCCCGCTTATGCCGCCTGACCGGTACGGGACCATCGAACCCGTGAAAGTCATCCCGGATGTCAGTGTCTGTCTCCGCCGCCCGGAAGAAGGGAAGGACGTTGATGTAGCTCCACTCGTCATTGCCCCATTCGGCCCAGCGGTCATAATCCTCCGGCACTCCCCGCAGAAACACCTGGCCGTTGATCGCGCTGGTCCCGCCGACCACCCTCCCGCGTGGGACGGCTATGGGCTCCGTTTGGCTGCGGGAGCCGGTGCCGACGAAGGACCAATTATGGGGAGCTCCCATCTCGGAAGCTGTCGGAGCGTAACCGTACTTCAGGTCGTCGGGAGTCTGCTCCAGGTCGGGGTAGTCCGGGCCGGCCTCCAGCAACAGCACCGAACGGTCTGGGTCTTCGGACAGCCTTGTAGCCAATGTGCCCCCGGCGGAACCCGCGCCGATGACGATAACGTCGTACTTCAAGATTGCCTCCTTGGTGCGGCGGCTTACCGGAATATGCCGGAAGCGGCGGTCAATGTTTGGATAGAGCCGGCCTGGATAGAACCAAGTTCAAATAGGACCAAGTTTAGATAGAGCCCAGTAATTGCTCCGTCGCCATCACCGCCCCCTGCCTCGGATACACTTTTTCCGTCAGCGCCCGGTGGACCTCTGGGTCACCGTCGGAACAGGCGTCCGAGACCACGACGAATTTGTAATTGACGTCGGTCGCCCGGCGCACTGCCGAGAGAATGCAACCGCTGGTGGCCACGCCCGTCACGATCAGGGTGTCCTTACCCATCTCTCTGAGGTTGACGTCCAGCGCTGTTGTAGAGAAAGGACCGGGCCTGACCTTGGTAATTACGGTCTCGCCCTCGGCTGGGGTCACCCCCTCGTGAATCTCTACGTCTGGCGCATATTCGGCAAACGCACCGCCGCGTATGGACCACGTAGACGATCGGAATCCCCGCATTCCCGGAGCCGTATAGGAAGGTGGTATGATGCGATGATCTGATATGCTGCTTTCGCTGGCTGGCCCCATTGAAGGAAGGACGATGCGTTGCTGGAAGTCCATAATCAACACAACTGCCTTTCCAGCCAGCGAATTGCAGCCTGCTGTGCCACGGTTGGTCCTCCTCTGCACCGGTTGATTTTGGCTTGACCGACATTATAAGCGCACCCGGAGATTTCCGTAACCGCCATTGACGCGGTATGCCCACAAACTAATAATGTCCTTGCAATCGGACAAAACTTGGGAGGTTGCCATGAAGTTTGGGCTGTTTTACCAAATCCAGGTCCCCAAGCCCTGGAACGAAGAGACCGAAGCACGGCGGTTTTGGGAGGCCCTGGAACAGATCTCCTACGCCGAAGAGATGGGCTACGACAGCGTTTGGTTTTCGGAGCACCATTTCCGCCCCGTATGGTCCCACAATAGCGCCCCCGACCTTACGTTGGCCGCGGTTAGCCAGCGCACCACCCGGATGAGATTAGGCATTGGCGTGGTCCTCGCGCCGATCCACCATCCCCTGCACACGGCTGCCCGCATGGCCACCTTGGACATCCTGAGCCATGGCCGGGTCGACGTGGGACTGGGCAGAACGGGCTACCCATATCAGCTAACACCCTACGGGTCCGGGCTGAAGGACACCCGGGGGATGTGGCAGGAGTACGCCCAGGTCCTGCCCAAGATTTGGGAGCAAGAAGTGATCACTCATGAGGGTGAGTACTTCCAGATCCCTCCCCGCGAGGTGCTGCCCAAACCCCTGCAGAAGCCCCATCCGCCCCTATGGTCTGCCTGCTCCAGCGACGAGACCACCAGGCTGGCAGGTTCGTTGGGACTGGGAGCGTTGCTGGGAGCCGAGGGCGGCCCGGAAAAGACAGCCAACCTGCTCGACCTCTACAACCGGTCCGTGAAGGAAGCCGAACAATCTGGAGTCCATGTCAACCACCAAAACGCTCTGATGACTGCCGCCTTCTGCCACGAAGACCGGAAAGTGGTCGAGCAGCGGGGCGCGGAGCTTGTGGGTTGGTACGGCGACCAGCAGCGGGAACGCGCCCGGCTGGTCTGGCGGGGTGTGGACCCGGCTACGGTGCCCCCGGACTACCAGGGCTACTACGAGCGCGACCAGCGCCTCGCCGGAGGCCCTTACGAGGGCGACCCCACGCCCCGGGACGTGATAAACCGCGGGACTTCCTTCTGCGTCGGTACCCCTGGCGACTGCATCAGGTTCATGGAGACCTACGAGGCCCTGGGAATCGAGCAGGTGTTTGCGTTAAGCGCGATCGGGCCGGAAGCCCACGAAGAGGTTATGAACACCATTAGCCTCTTCGGGAAGTACGTAATTCCCCACTTCCGCGAAAAAGAAAAGGCTTAACCCAGCCGGGTCTCCATTAGGCAGGCACCCTGTTGCCCAACCCGGCAGCGGACTGGAGTTGTACCGGCTTTCGCATCAGGGCAAACGACAACGCGGCAAGGGCGAAGAAGACTGTGAATAGCCACATCGGAAAGGTATAGGTCTCGTGCCGGTCGTACCACCATCCCGCGAACACCGGGGCAAGGAAGACGCCGGGGCTCGCCGCTAACTGTGTGATTCCCCTCAACCGGCCGTAGGTCTTCCGCCCAAAGTAATCTCCGATGGTGGCCCAGTTATTGGAGCCGCTGGTCTCGGCGATGGCGAATAGCAGGACAAAGAGGTAAATAGACCAGGCCGAGGTCACCGGAAGCGCCAGCAGCAAAAAGGAGATAGTCCCCGACACGCTCGTCATGGAGAGGACCAGGTTCTTGGGCCACATGTCCGCCAGCCAACCAAACAATAGCGACAGTGGGACCAGCAAAAATAGAAGAAACCCGAATATAAACGCCGCCGCCTGTTCGTCCGTCCCCTTCCATACCAGGACCGGGATGATGTGGAGAATCACTCCACCCTTGGCGGTAAGCCTCAGTATGCTCCCCATCAGAATCAGCCAATACGACGGGGCGTGAAATGCCTCTCCGACATCGAAGTCTGGAGGCTGGGCGGTCCTCAACGGCGAAGCCCCTCTCGCAACGGGGCCCGCCGCAATTCGAGATGACGCACCCGGCCCCCCGTCGGGCTGCAAACCGATGGACTCCGGAGTGTTCCGCACCAGGAAGGACAGGGGCACGGCGAAGGCCAGAATGATCGCTCCCGCTACAGTCGCCGCGGTCCGCCATCCCTGTGCGGCGATCAAGAGCGCCAGCAAGGGCACCAGAATAGCCGGCGTCAGCGAACTGAGCGCGTGGTAAGAAGACATAGCCAGCGCGCGTCTGCGCCGGAACCAATTGTTGATTAGGGCGGAAAGGGAGTTGGAAAAAGCCATGTCGCTGCCCAGGGTTATCATCCCCAGGTAAACCAGGCCAAAAGTCCAGATATCGTCCGTGCGGCCCAGCAGCAGGAATCCGGCGCCTGATAGGGCCGAGCCAACCAACAAGACCGGTTTTGGCCCGAACCGGTCGATCACCCAGCCGGCGATGGGGCTTATAGGCCCCCCTTCCGACCGTGACAGGGAGAACACCAGCGATATCGCGGCCCGGCTGACACCCAGTCCCTCGCTCACCGGGAGAATGAATACTACATACCCCTTGTTGTAAGCGGAAGAGTTGATGGAATGAAGCACCCCGGCCAGGGACACCATCCACCACCCCGCGAATATGCGGGGTCTAAGGCGTCCAAGGGACCCGAGGTGGGAAGCAAACACTTCTACATTGCCGCCGCCGGTGGAGGTTGGCCAAGTGGGTATACTATCACAATCAGGGCCAAGGGCATTCCGAACTGTAACTGTTCAGAGTTGGTGAGGTGACACGGTGAAAAACCAATTGATATTCCCACCCCTGCTCCCGTCATTCCCGCGTGCGCGGGAATCCATAGCGGCTCGGAATACGCACGGTCATCCTTGCAACGGTTTCCCGTCATCCCATCCCCCACAACTCTGAACGGTTATTCCATATTCACTACCAGGAGGCTAAGCCATGAACGACAGCTTTGACCATCGCACTGCTGTAGTCAACGGAATCAACATCCATTATGTCGTTGAGGGCGAGGGCGATCCAGTTATTCTGCTCCACGGCTGGCCGGAGTTCTGGTATAGCTGGCGCCACCAGATTCCGGTGCTTTCGCAGAGGTGCCAGGTCATCGTCCCGGACATGCGCGGCTTCGGCTATTCCGATAAGCCCCTTGCGGGATACGACACGCGGTCCGCGGCATCGGACATCTTCGAGCTTGCAAAATCGCTGGGACATGGACAAGTCGCGTTGGTGGCCCACGATATCGGGGCAAGGGTCGCGTTCAGGTTCGCACTAGACCATGAAGACGCAGTTCGGCGCATGGTTCTCATCGACTCTACCCCTCCCATCGAACAACTGGGACCGCAGCCGCCTTCGGTCGTTCGCGAGCGTTGGCATTCCTACTTTCACCAGCAGTTCGACCTCCCGGAAAAGCTGATCGAAGGCCGGGAAGAGGTCTACCTTCGCCACATCTTCCGCGACTGGTGCATCAACAAATACCCCCTTAGCGATGCCGAAATCGCCGAATACGTCAAGGCATATTCCCAACCGGGAGCGCTTCGAGGCGGGTTCAGCTACTACCGGGCGGCCGCTTACCAGGACCCGCCCGATTGGCAAGCCGATGCGGACCGCAAGCTGTCTACGCCGCTTTTGTTCCTATTCGGGGTCAGGCGCGCCCGGACGGCGGAAAGGACGGGGGCGGGGCCTCTGGAGGAGGCGTGACGGAAGTTCTTCCCCAACGCCGAGGCCAGGCACATGGGTAACTACGGCCATTTCCTGCAATGGGAGACCCCCGATGCGGTAAACCGGGAGTTGCTGGATTTCCTGAGTAGGTAGGGGTCCTTCGCCTCCCGTTGCGCTTTGCTCAGGATGAGAGGGGTCAGGTACCTTCTCCCTCGAGGGAGGAGGTTAGGATGAGGGTGAAATCCCTCGCACGAATGACGGTTGCATTGCGAGGGACGCCCCTCACCCCAGCCCTTCTCCCACTGGGAGAGGGGCTAATGAGGAAGCCTAAGTCTGCCGGACGTACTTATCCACGCTGGTCGGCGTGCCCACGTAGATGTCTCCGTGAGTGTCCACCCAGCTACCGTGGCCGCCGCGGGCGGAGAATCGGCCCAAAACGTTGCCCTGCTTGTCCAAAACGCTGAAACGCGAGGGGCTATCGTCCCGGTTGCCTTCACTAACGTACAGGTTGCCGTCGGGGCCTTCGGAAATGTCCATGGGCCGCTGTATGTCGGTCCAAATGCTCTGGAACTCGCCGTCGGCGTCGAACACCTGGATTCGGTGATTCTCCCGGTCGCATACGAACACCGTCCCAGAGTCATCCACCAGCAGGCTGTGTGGCAGGTGGAACTCACCGGGAGCGGACTTCCCAGGCTGGCCCCATGACTGCTTGAGTTCACCGTCGGCGGTAAACCTATGGATTCGGGAGTTCCGGTAGCCATCGGACACGTAGAGGTCACCGGAAGGGGAGGGCACCATCTCGCTGGGGTAGTTGAAGGGACCCGCCGCCCTGGGCACCAAGTCTCCGGGATTCTCGCACCCGGTGTCGGAGTGTACACCGTGGCGCCCCAGCATTTGGATTGGCCTGCCCTCCAGGGTATACATGATGCATACCGAGTTGTCCCGGTCGGTCACGTATACTACGTTGTCGGCGATGTGGATGCCGTGGGCGAAATCGAAAGAGCCATTGCCCCACGAGTCCAGGTAATTCCCATCGCGGTCGAATATTACTACGGGAGGGTCTTGCCGCTGAAAGGCGTAGACGCGGTCATGGGAGTCCACCGCCACTGCGCTGACCGTTTGGAAAGTCCCGCCGTCGGGTAGTTTCGCCCAGTCCAGAATGGCCTCGTAGGTGAATGCGCCTGAGCCTAATGTAGTCATTGTAGGGTCTCCCCCTTATGTAGATATTGGAGTAATGATCGAATAGTACGCTGGAGGGCACCAGTTGTCTACCAAGGTTTTTCATCGGCCAGGGCCTTTCCATAGTTGCCTGGAACCAGCCTTCCCGTCGTCCCAGCCGTACTATCTATAGCCCCACTTTCAAAAAGGGGGGTTGGGGGGATTTCCCTATTCCCAGGAGAAATGGCCGAGGGTTGTAGACCAAGTCCAACCAAGGCTACCTCTGCGCAAGTCTTGTCGCAAAAGCAATTAAAATCCAAATCAGCAGTCACTACTTAGGGCATACTCAACCCGGACCGATGTAGAAATCCTCTTTTCGAGGTTGTCTGATCGAGGTTGTCTGAATCGTAATTCCTGTGATCCTCGAATCCTTTCGATTCGGCAGAATCATCCCCATCAAAATAATCTCAACCACCACAATAATTCAGACAAGTTCCCCAATTCCGAAAGGGCGCGAGCGATCCCGTGAACCGACAATTAAAAGCCCGCTGCCGGACTGGGACGGTCCCGTGCGTGGGGGCAATCTAACGTGTAAAATCTTATCCAATCAGCAATCGACGCGAAGCGCGCACCGCGCTTGAGAGGTGAGACCGATGGTTGACCAGCTAACACGCCCCAGCGACAGGGTCGAGGTCTATTGGTTCTCGGAGCAGCCCAACGGCTACGTCACCGGCGAAGACCTCGACCGGTTTGACGCAACCCGGTTCCTGTTCCCCAATACCTACTTCGACCCTGAAAAAGCGCACGTGCTCTACAACCAATACCATGAGCAGTACGCCCTGGTGGACGAGGTGGGTTTCGACGGGATCATGACCAACGAGCATCACACCGCCTATTGGTGCATGAAGCCCGCCGCCAACCTGGACGCCGCCGTCCTCTCCAAGGTCACAAAGCGGGTTAAAATCGCCATCCTCGGAAACGTCATCGCCATCAACGACCCGGTGCGAATGGCCGAAGAGATCGCCATGTTGGACTGCTACTCCGGGGGCCGGATTATATCGGGTTTCGTCCGGGGCAGCTCCATCGAGACCCTTCAAGCGGGCATCGACCCCACCGAGAACCGTGGCCGGTTTGAAGAGGCCCACGACCTGATACTCAAGTGCTGGACCACCCCCGGGCCGTTCCGCTACGAGGGGGAACACTTCCATCACAGAGTGGTCAACCCATGGGTCCTGCCCATGCAGAAGCCCCACCCCGACATCTGGTTCCCCGGCACAGGCAGCCCCGAAAGCGTGATCTGGGCCGCCGAGCACGGCTACCCCTACCTTAATCTCCAGGTCATCCGCGGCCAGACCGAATGGCTGAAGGACATCTACATCCACACCGCCCGGGAGGCAGGCTACCAGCCCGGTCCGGGTAACTTCGGCGGCAACGTGTTGGTCTTCTGCGCCGATACTGACGAAAAGGCCCAGGAGATCGGGCGCACCTACATGTGGCACGGCAAGCACCGGTTCAAGGGTCCGGCGGAACACAACGACCCTCCCGGCTACCGGTCCCGCGCCGCAGTCGAAGTTATTCGCCAGATCCCGGCGGGTGTGGGCACCCGCCTGGGCCAGAAAATTCAGACCTACGAGGAGCTTCAGGAAGCCGGTAGCATCGTCGTCGGCAGCCCGGAAACCGTGGTCCGCAGGCTCACCGAAATCCTGGACTCCGTAGCTCCCGGATACCTGATTTGCTACGGGAACGAAGGAGACATGCCCCACAACGACGTCATGCGCTCCATTGAGCTTATCGGTAAAGAGGTTATACCGGCGCTGCACGAAGTCAAACTGCGGCCATACGAGTAGGTGCGGGCACGATACACTACGACCTATTTCCAGCCACGGGAATCCCGTGGTCCGAGACCTTCCCGGCGTGGGCCAGAACCTCCGCGACCACCCCATGTTCTGCCTGGAACTCCGGACAAAGGAAGGTCTCCAGTTGGACTTGACCGGACCCCGTATGCAGGTGGGTGTTCAGTATAACCAACGACTGGGAGACGTGTAATCATGACAATGCTAGTCCAAATGAAGATATGCGAACGCAATATCCTACATCGACTATATCCGAAACCCGGTCAACCGTGTATAGTGCGCCTTCTACAGGTCGACACACTGTCTCATAGAGTCAGATCCCTTATCCAGGTTGAGCCAATTGACCACCACTTCGTGGTCACGCGCGTCGAGGAGGAAATCACAGAGCAGAAAAGAACGAATTGGTCACGTCCTACCGATGAACCTCGAAACTTAAAAGGAGACCGGATTGAAACACTTTCGACGCCTACACGTAATGGTGCTAGTAGTCCATCAGTTTTGGATTGACGGGTAAAGAGACTTCAGTTTGATGCGGGCGTCCGCGGTAGTGAAGCGCCAGTTCACCCGTATGGTGTTCCGGTTGCGCCGGTCCTGCCATGCTTCTATCTCCCGCCGAAGGGTACTTTGGTCTGAAATGCGCCGGTCCAGGCATTGCCGGGCCATCACGACGATTTCAATCTCGGCCATATTCAGCCAACTCCCATGCTTGGGAGTGTAATGGACCTCCAGCCGTTCGGCGATGCGCCGCGCTTCGGCCGGCTCCAACGCCTCGTACAACGAGGCCGGATGATGGGTGTTCAAGTTGTCCATCACCAGCACTATCCGGTCCTTGTGAGCATAGTCCACGTCCACCAGTTGCTGGACCACCCGGGCCCAATCGGCTTTCGTGCGCCGGTCCGTAACTTCAACCCGGCGCCACCCTTCCAACGGCGCGAACAACATGAACAGGTTGCTCACGCCATTGCGCTCGTAATCGTAGACGCCTGACGCTCCGGGGCGTGCCGGACGCGGCAGACGCGTCTCCTTCGTCTGCTGTTTGCTCGTCTCGTCCAGGCACACCGGAACTTCGTTGTCCCCGTATTGGCGATGGTAGACTTCCAGCACGTCTTCCATCGCGCACACAAACTCCGAACTGCTTCCCGGCGGGATGCACCAACATTCTTTCAGCCAGGGCTTGAGTTCGTTTTTGAGCGTTTGACGCACCGTTTCGGTGCTGATGCGGTCCACTACCTGGCATTCGACCAGCCGGTCCGCCAACAATTTCAGCGTCCAACCCGCCCGTCCCTGCGGCGGTTCTCCGCAGGCCATGGCAATCAGGTGGGCTTCCCCCTGACCGTCCAGCTTCTTCCGGCGGCGCCGGATTTGCACCCTGCGTTCCAAGGCCGCGTCGACACCCTCCTCCACGCAGCGGCGGCGCACCCGTTCCACCGTCGAGCAGCCAATCCGGAGGGCCCGGGCAATCTCTTCGTCCTTCATGGCTCCGTCCCCTTGCCCCTCATCGCTCAGCAGCAAAACTCGGGCGTGAGTCTGCTTGTATGCTGCCGTCCGCCCCCGGGACACCAGCGCCTTCAGTTCCTGCCGCTCCTCAGTGGTCAACTTAACCCGGTATTTCTTGACTGACATCCCCATCACCCCACAACCCAATCCTATTTATCCCATGTTTGGAAGAATACTCTTCCAAGCCGTCATTTCAAAGATGTTGGACTACTAGGCCCGTTGTTACTCCTCCGGTTACCCCGGTTACCCCCCAGTTCCACCTACGGCGGGTATCGCGGATTGGTCCGGTCTCAATGGACACCTTTTGAAAGCTCATTTCCAGAATCCTGATTTCCTCCTGGATTTCCTGGATCAGCTCCTCGAAATATCCCTGGCATTCCCTGGCCAGACTTTCTTGCAGCGCCTTCGCTTCCCGTTCAATGTTGGCCGACCTAACTTCATTATTCCATTTGTCGGGGAGCGTTTTGTCTTCGCAATACTGCTCGGCAAAGGACGGTATCTCGCGGCACAGGTTGCCGATAGTTCGTCCGATTAAGCTGTCAACCCGGTTGTCTGCCCGGTGCGGGAACTGGTCGCACCAACTTTGTGCTTCTCTAACCCTGTCGGTCAGGCGCGCCTGTAGCCTTTGCTGCAAATGCGCAGCTGACAGCATTCCTTCCAACCCGGAGAGGAGAGCAGCGGTTTCGCTGTGGCTGAAGCTTTGCTTGCGGTGGAAGGGGCCGTTTTCAATTACTTCCTTCAGGATGTACTCTTCGACCAGGGAGAAACGACTGGCCTGTCTTAGGCCATCGCTCCATTGCTGGTAGTCGGGCAGTGTAGCCAGGTACCTGGCGAGCAGATGGGTATTCACCATGGGCACTTCGTTGCCCGGTATGTGCTGGTCGGTAATTTCGTCAAATTGCCGACTGATGTCCCTCAGCTTCTTTTCGTCGAAGATTTTGTGCTGGTCGCGCAGGAAACGGCGTACGGTCCTTTGGTTGATGCTGGATTTGACGTTACAGACGCCCAGCACGGTGCGCCCCATGATACGGAGCCGGGCGAGATGCTCCGCCTCGGACGCTTGTGGGCCATCGTCGGTAATCATGAAAAGCACCAAGTCAGCGTCGGTGGCGGCGTCGTGGGCGATCTGCTCGTCACCATCGCCATCAAATGCGGCCACGCCCGGAACATCGGTTACGGTCAACCCCTGCCACTCATAGGACCTGACATCCCGGGTGGTCCGCTGAGCGCCGTTACCAATAGACTTGCCGTCACCTTTGGTCAGTATCTCCATAAGGGTGGACTTGCCGGACATGGTGCGCCCGAAAAGCGTCAGGTGGAAGGTATCCAGCTTCTGGGCCTTTCGCTCGACTTCCCGGCGCCGCCTTTCGTGTTCCTCCTCCATGTTGGCAATCTGCTCTTCCAACCTTTGGCGTGTTTCGTCGGCTTCAGGGCTGGATACCTGTGCGGGTAAGGCTTTGAGTAGTAACGATTGGGCTTCCGCTATAGTCTGCCGGCTTTGCTCCAAGCGCCGGCTGGCAGCCTGATGGGCTTCCCGGGCGGCGCCGCTGCAATCTTTGAGGGCCGCTTGTAGTGTACCTGACCGGTTCCGCTCCCGTTTGGCTTCCTCGAACTGCGTGGCCTGGTCGAGGATGGCCTGCGCTTCGGCCAGAATCACCAGCATTTCAGCCGACGTTAGTTGGTTATCGACGGTCATAACATTACTATTAAAATCGCGGCAATGGCAACCAGGCTGCTGGCCGTTGTGACAGCGACCAGTATCCGGCCGAACTTGGACCAGCTGGCGTCCAAGGCTGCCACCACGGTGTCCGCATGTAGCTGGTGGGCTTGGTTCAGATTGACGGTAGCCTGAGTCAGGGCTTCCTGGTAGGCACTGACGTTGGATGCCAACGCCGTATCGAGCCTAGCCTGCAGCGCGGCTGAGGCGCTACTGAGCGCCTGCTCATATTGCAACCCTTGTTCGCGTTGCTGGCTTTGCATCTCTGCGGTGGCACTATCCAGGGCGGCCTGGTGCGTTTCCTGCAGTCTGGTCCGGTCTTCTTCGGTTTGCTGCCGGGACTGTTGGAGTATTTCCAGGACCCTTCCCCTCAACTCTGAACTGTTACAGCAGTTCGACTGCCGGGTCCATCCAGGCGCCTGGCTTGTTGGCGCGCAGGATGCGCCAAGCCACGGGAATGGCGCAACCCCGGTAGACCACGCTGATGACTATGGCGGTGGTCTCTTCTCCTTTCAACGTGGGGTCAACCGCCAAGGCCAGCCGGTCGGAACGCCACCACGAGAGGACCTACCTGAGCAACGGCGCGAAGCAGAGACTTACGTCCAGTTCGGTCTGGCAGGGACGCGCCCGGTCGCCGCCGTCGTAGAGCCATTCCGCAGGCGCTGGCGCAGTTGTTCCAGTTTCCCTGGGTCGAGAGGAGGGCGGCGACGGCGTTCTGGCAGGCGCTCCCGGCCCGAATGGTCCCACACACCCACAGGACCAGTCCGGCCAATTGTGACCGGCTGAGGTGAGGCAAATGCGTTTCAATGACCTGCTGCATCTGGTAGCATTCCCTGGGAAGGCGCATGGGAGACCTCCGGCATCTGGTTTGTTCACAGCTACCAAGATGCCGGAATCCTGTGCGCTTTCCAAGCTCTCAGACCAATTTCAGTCCATACATGCCCTTGTCAGCCCAGATGGAGAGGGGATTTTTCGAGAATCGAAAGACCCTGGCCCGCCGGTAACTGTTCAGACTAAGGGTTTCCTGATTGTCCCTGCTGACACTTGCATCTTGCTAATCCCGGTAACGCTGCCCTACCATAATCGTCAATCATCCTGAGTCGGCCCCCCGCGCCGGAGTTGCCAGCCCCGAATTCGCGAGTGCTCCGCTCTTCTCCTGGTCATCCGTCAGCCCGTCGCCGTCACTGTCGTTCTGACTTTCTTCGATTGATTTCGCCGCCTCGCATGGAAAGGACGGAGCTTGCCCCGCCGGGCTGGCGACGAGGACCGCGGAGGAAAACAGGCCCATTAGGGCCAAAGCCAGGACAGTCAGCAATGTCCAAGACCGGCGGTGGGAAGGATTCACAGTGACCTCCTAAAGGCGGCAACCCCGGTTGGGGCGTTTTCTTCCCCCTGGCTGCCCGGGCGTTCCTGGTCAGATGTTGGCGTGGCGCAGTCCCACCTTTCGGACCGTCGATTCATCCAGACGCCGCAGGGCTCCGGCCAGGGTTTCCCCTCCATCCAGGTCCCAATCCGGCGCGTCTGCGGTCAGGGACTGCTTCAATGCGTACTCCAAGGCCCGGAACCTGGGGGCCCGCAAGAGCACGGTCAGCCGGACATCGGTCATGCGCGGGAACTGGGCCACGAAGAAACGCGACCATCCCTGCTGGTCCGCGGAAGACTGGAATTCATCCCCGATGCAACGGGGCAGAAGAACGTTTTTGTCGAAATTCACCAGGGTAGAGACGTCCGGCACCATCTTTTCTAGGGACCATTCCGGGCCCGAGAGCAACGCCAGGACCCCCCTGGCGCTGCCGGTCTCGCAGTCGATGGTGGGGTTGCGCAGCGCAACGTCCAGCATTCGCTCCAGATTGGGGACTCCCGTAACCGGGTCCGGCGGGACCAAGTTGCTTCCAGCCTGGGACTGGGCGGCATTGCTTCGGCCCAGCGGGGAACGCGAGAAACAGGCGGCGATGAAGTCCTGGGTCCCGTCTTGTCCGGGAGCCATCACCAGCTTTACGTTGGCCGGGTCCAACTGGGCCGACGCCCGGTGATAAACATAGTGCGCCTGGCTCGAGAGGAACACGGGCATAAGCACGTCTTGCAGGTAGAGGTCGATGCTTTCGAATCCCTTGTGCCCCTGGGCCTCCACCTGCATGTTGTCGCTCAGAATTACGCCGTTGATCGCATGGGTGGACGCCATGTAATAGAGGGAGCATAAGAGGTTGGAGAGCAGCCGGGGGTCCCGGGACCTGGTTTCGTCCATAGCCAGGTTGCCGCCGCTGGTCCCTTCAGGTGCCACGCATAGGCTGAACGTCGCCACAGGGGCCGGCTCAAGCCGCTGTTGTATGTAGTGCGCCGCCACCGGGACCACACCCGAGCCGGTGCCGCCTCCCAGACCGCTGAAGGTCAACAAGTAGCCGGCATTGCCCCGGGAAAACAGCCGCTCCCGGTCGAGAATACCGGTGTTAGTCCGGCGCAACTCCGAGTCCGACCCGAAGTGGTGAAGCCCCGTGGCTCTTCCCCGCAAGGTGAACCCCCCGGCCCCTCCGCTCCTGCTGGTGGTGGTAATCACCCCTGGGGGTATAAATCCATCCGGGAGCGTGCCGGTGGCGGCGTCGGCCTTCTCCAGCAACGTCTCAATCAGCGATTCATCGGGCGGGGGGATCTGCAACTGTGCCCCCTGCTGGTCCCAGTGCAACCTGTTCTTGAGACGGGAGTGAATATCGCCCTGGGTGTCCATCGCAATTGCCCGGACGGGGAAGAACTGGGGGAGATAGGCGGGAACGTAGTCCGGTTTCAGCCGGAAGTAACCGGCCAACGAAGTGCCGGCTTCGCCGCAACCCAGGAGGCAGACCGGAGCCATCTCCTTGGTAGAGATCTCTTCCACAAAGTAGGAGTCCAGGGCGTTGCGGGTTTCCGCTTCGATGTGGTCCCGCCTGCTAAGGCCGGTAAAATTCTCGGCTTGGACCATCGCTCACTCCTGTCTCCAGCGTTCATAGGGGGCTGGCAGGCGTCAGCCCGGCAACATGCCGGGAGGTTGCCTTCACCGGCCTAGGACGTTTCCAAAGATTGGAATATTCAAGATTGCCAGGTCTCCGGATTCCCGCTCCCCGCTTTCGTGAGGACAGGCTTCGCGGGAACGGCGGGAACTGTTCACATTTCCCAGAGGATGTATTCTCAATAGGACTGGCCGCGTTGGCAACCTTGATAACGCTAGTTACGGCTGAGCAGAGGGCGGGGGGGGGGGGGTGAATGGAAGTGAATCATGATGTTCATCGCTGCCCGGAGACCCTAACGCCAGAAGGGGCGGTTCAGGCCGAATACATTGTCCATCGCCTTGCCGTAAAAATCCACCATCTTGGCATGGTCTTTCAGATGACGGGTCTGCCATGTTATGTACATGAGGTCATCGAAAAGCGAAGGCCGGTCCGGGTCCCTCCGGTATCCGAATGCCTCCCTGATAAGGCGGGGGCGATCCCTTCCACCATTGCCTCCTCTTTTCACCCACCCGTTTATCTCTCGCCATAGCCCCTGCACCAAGCCCGGGAGTTCCTTGCTCTGCAGCAGATCTGGACCGCCGGCTATGACCAGTCCGGTGAAACTTCTCACGCCAACGGAGACCGCTTCAACGCCGGCCTCGGGGCCCTGACCGCTTCTGAGGTCATCCAGGATGATCCTCTTCAATTCGTCAAGTGCAACCCGGACGTCGTCTATATCTCCCTGGGTGAACTCTTGAGATGAAGATTCAGCCGGGATATTCCGGCTTCCCGGGTCCCGGTCCGCGTTGGCCGCTTCGTTGCGGCTCGCCGGCCGCGGCAGTACGGAGGCCGGGGGGGAGAGCGCGCCAATCAGCCTCTGCGATTGTTCCCTCGCGGAGTTGGAACTATGGGTCAAAGGGGCCAGGGCGTTGCGAATAATCTGTTTGGCGCCTTCCGGGAATTCCCCGATGGCGCCGATGTTTCTCTCAAGGGCATCCAGAGTCCGCTGGGGGTGGTCGTCCGCCGATAGCGCCTGGGCTATCAGGTTGGCCGGGATGGTCTCCTGGGTATTCCCTTCTTGATGAAACCCGTTTCTGAAGGCGTCCAGAACGTCCAGGTGGTCTTTGCCCGTGACCGCCAGGGCAAGATGGAATCCCCACTCCCGGTCAGTCTCCATAACCTTTTCGTCCGGGGCGGATTCAACTGCGGCCTTGAAGGATGAGCCGCTTCTGAATGCAGAGACGCCTCTTGACGACGTTTGGTTAGCGCTCCCCGAGTACGCCGTTATGTGAAAGCCGCCGCTGGGAACGTACCCGGCAGCGAAGCTAAGGCCGGCCGAAACCAGCGGAGGCAGTCCGGCCAGGAGACCGCTTATGGCGGCCTCGGCGGAGAAACCGTCCGCCGGGTCCGAGATGATGGAGCGCGGGTTGCTGAGGAGCCAGTTGAGTTCCCGGGTATTCCATCCCGGCGATACTTGCCTTGTCTGGATTTCCGACATGGCTATACACTGGTCGATTGCCCGTTGAATCTCCTCGAGGCGGCGGCCCTGGCTATGCACCTCCGAGGGAAGGCCGAGCGCCTGGTACTCTTCCCTGGTCGCGGGAGGAAGAAGCGCCCCTCCGTCTTCCATCAACTCCTCGAGGGAGAATACCATTGTATGGGTCGCCAGGGCGGCGCGGTTGAACGCATCCTGTATCTTTTCGGCCACCGTATAGTAAACAAATCCATCGTTGACGGACTTGATAATGCCCGGCCTGTTGTAGGGGCCGAAAGTAGCCTGGTCTCTCGGAAAGCGCGTTCTTTCGATTGCCTGGTTCCGGTGGCGTTCCGCCAAGTCTAAAGGAGACCAGATGGGGCGCTGGCCGACATCGGAGAAGACGTAGAATACGTGCCCATGAGGTCTCATGCTATAGCATCGCCTTGAGCCATTGGACGATCTTCTCGAACTCTTCTTTATTGTACTCCGGGACTGGAGTTCCATTCTCCAGGAGTTTTATTACAAACTGTCCCTCCCGGAGGTCCGTTTTTTCATCCTCACTTATGCCATTGCCGTATTTCTCCTGGATTTCACTCTCCGTCATAGGTTCTTGCTCCCACTCCGTGCTCGAGAGAACAACCTTGACAGGACTGGCCCCGTTTCCGCCTTGCCCGCTTCCACTTTGCAATGAGGTCAACTGGGCCATCAATTGGGGAGCCTGGTAATTCGCCACCGCCATCCCGTCCGTCGTTGCTCCATTGCGCATTAGGAACTCTTCGATCCGGCTCTTGGCCGCGTCGTACTTGGTGAAGACCAGCATCGAGTCCTTGATTGGATCCAGTTTGTTCGCCTCCCTGAAGTTCTTCAGGTTTTGGAGGAAAGCCGCGTGTTTGACTTGTGCGGAAGTCCCACGCCGCCGGTTCATTCCGCGGGCGGCGTCCACGATGAAGCAGAACCGGTCCGCCTTGAACACGTCATTGAATAATGTTGTAACCAGTTGCGCATCGTAGTCGCGGTCTGCAATGTGCTGCTCCAACTCCCTCAGGGTGATTCTGCCGCTCGTTCTAAATATGTCGCCCATCGCTACCTGCAGAAGTTCCCCGGAGGAGTCTATGATCGGGATTTTGATGGATTTTTCGGATGTTACCGACCTCATCCTCGACCACGGCCCTATTCGTCTAGACTCTTCGGTCGTTACGGACCAGGAGACGCTCAGGACGTCCTGGATCAGCTCATCCGACGGAGTCGGTTCCAAGGGAATTCCCCGCACCAGCCTGTCGGCGTTGCTGATGGTGTTCCACTCCACGTTTTCAAAGTCGCAATAGACATCCAGTTCCGGGGCGGTCTGCAAATGGATGTAAAGCAGCGTGGCGAAGTGGGACTTCCCTGATCCCGGCTCTCCGATGATGCTCACGGTAGGCATGTGCTTCTCCTTTCGGGGGCGACGTATGTTCCGGACCGGACCGCGCCAGGCAACCGGGAAGCGGGCGGGCCTCCGGCGTGATTCCCTATTAGCCACACTAGCCGCCACATCCCTTCCCGCGGGCGCGGGGATGTTATCCGCCGGGCCGTCGTCTTCCGCCTTGGGGCCGTCCTCGCGCTGCCTCTCAGGGTCTTGTTGGCGGTCTCCCGCTCCGCCGCCGTTGTCTTCCGCCTTGAGACTGAGACTGGCGTCGGCCTTGAGGAGCGCCCGGACCGTTTCCGTATAGCCCTTGCTTTCCGCTAGATCCAGGGGCGTGAGGCCGCGGTAATCTCTCGCCTGCGGGTCAGCGCCGGCGGCGAGGAGCGTTTGGACCGTTTCCGTATGGCCAAATAAAGCTGCCACGTGCAGGGATGTGAAGGCGCTGATAACATCTCGCGCATTAAGATCGGCACCGGCGGCGAGGAACGTCTGGACCGTTTCCGCATGGCCGTTATAAGCCGCCGCTTGCAGGGGCGTCCAGGCGCTTCTAATTTCCACGTTAAGGTCGGCACCGGCGGCGAGGAGCGTTTGGGCCGTTTCCGTATGGCCCTTAGAACCTGTCTACGATCTGTGGAATATGTTAAGTTGAGACTATTACCAAGGCAGGGTAATCATGTCTCATTCCTATCCCAGCGACATTAGCCGGGAGCAATTTGCCCGGATTCTTCCCACGTTGGAGGCGGCCCGCCGACGGACCAAGCCCCGCACCGTGGACTTGTACGACGTTTTCTGCGGGGTGCTGTACCTCCTGAAAAGCGGGCGCCAGTGGCGGATGCTGCCTGCGGACTTCCCGGATTGGCGCACTGGCTACAAGTATTTCCGGCAATGGAGTGAGCGGCCCGGCCCGGAGCAAGAATCCATTCTGGAGCAGGTCTTAAAAAATCGGTTGGCACGGCCCGACGGAGCAATGGTCGAAAAGAGCAGACCAGTTTCTGCATCGTGGACGCCCAGAGCGTCAGGAACACTGACAGCGCCGAGCACAAGGGCTATGACGCGGGCAAGAAGGTGTCCGGGATCAAGCGTCACATCGCGGTGGACACGCAGGGGTTGCCCCATGCGATTCACGTGACCACCGCCAACGTTACCGACCGGGCTGGGGCTTTGGCGATGTTTGACCAACGCCAGGCCGACCTGAGCCGGGTGCAGAACGTGCTGGTCGATGGGGGTTACACCGGGAAGCCCTTTGCCGCGGCGGTACAGAGCCTGTTGGGAGCCTCGGTGGAAGTGGTGAAACGCAATGAACTGCACACCTTCGTGGTGCTGCCTGCCTTTAGCCCCCGTGAAGACGGGGGGATGGGTGGTGGAGCGATCCTTTGCCTGGCTGGAGAAGTGCCGCCGACTCTGGAAGAACTGCGAGAGAAAGCTGAATACCAGTCTGCAAATGGTGGTTCTTGCCTTCGCGACGCTAATCCTGAAGAGATTGTAAACAGGCTCTGAGAAGCCGCATCGCACAGGGGCGTACGGCCGAGGTTATCTCGCACGTTAGGGTCAGAGCCAGCGGCGAGGAGCTCCCGGACCTTTTTTGTATGGCCCAGCGCGGCCGCCTGATGCAGGGGCGTCTCGCCCTTGTAACCTCGCGCGTTGGGGTCAGCGGCGGCGAGGAGTCCCTTTGTTGTGGCGTCTGAGTCTGTCATGCCTTGCTCATCCATCCTGCAGACACATCCAGCTTTATTGGGTGCATAATGCACCCGTTCTTCCGGGGATGCAAGATGCGCCGCAGGCAGAGTCTCGCTGCGGTTGGGTCGCCGTCGGCGGCTGTCTGCATCTACCGTTTCCTCTCCTGCGGGGCAGGGTGGTTGGTGGTTCCCCCGCAGGCGCGGGGATAGACCGCTAACACACACTGGATCAAGAGGATTTGTCCGGAGTATTCCCGACACGGGGCGAACCGTGGGTTGAGGCAGAAACAAGAGAGAGGGAACTAAATTACAACCAAGTGGTCTCCGTTCGCTCCCTGAACAACCCCGAGAGGAATGTGGGTGTCCAGTGTTACCAGTCGAGCATCGTGCGCAACCGCCAAGGCAAGCAGGTAAACGTCCGTTAGCTGACGATAGCCAGACAACCGCCTGACGTCTACCAACGCACCGTCGAGGATGCTGATGTCGTCGGGAAGGAATTGGTGATACTGGGTGGATGCAGCGGCTCGCAAACGCTCGAATGCTTCGTAGAGACTCACCGGGCGTGGATAGCGGGGCTGCGAGAGAATGCGCAAGCAGCCGTTCTGAGTCAATGGACAGGAAGCCCATCCTTGTTCAATGTTTCTGGCAAACCATGCAGACACCGCATTGTGAGCAGAGTGATTCCTGTCCAGCAGAGCGATCAGGGCGTTTACGTCGTACAGCGATCTCAACCGTCAGATCCCCAACTCTTCCCGGAATTCGTTCACCATCTCGTTGGTGACCACGTAGCCTCCGGCGGGGATAGGCTTGATACCGTACTGTTCCAAGTCAACGTCTTCAATCGCACTAATGTCCGCTTCGACGGCCTGGCCTTCCGGCAGGCCGAGGGGTTCGCCGAACTCAATAGTCTGTCCCTTGACTATACCCCGTAGCTTCATCTTCTTCTCCCCCCGGATGGCGCTGGTTTCTCAGTTCATTCTACACCACCAGCCGCGCTGTCTTGGGCCGGGCCTTGCCGCCGTGGACCGACGGCTCGGCGCACCACTTGGCCGCCAGCCGCCGCACGCCCCGGTATACGTCCTCGTCGAACCCCAGCAAATCGCATACCACCCGGCGGTCCAGCAGGGCGCGGTTGGGGTCGGCGTCGGCCAGGTAGGCGGGCAGCAGGTCCAGTTCCCGGAACTCGTTGAAGATGACCTCGGCGGTGGCAAGCTGCTCATCGCTGAGGGCGCGGAAGTCGAGGACGGGGAGGGTTTCGGCTTGGCGTATGGTCATGCTGGCCTTGCTGGACTGTTGCCGGCTTGAGTGCCACCAATACGACAGCAGCCCAAGTGTGCTGTTACCCCATACAGAAAAGGCATAATCAAGCCTTGTGTCGTCGAATATGACATTCGGCCACACCCTGCCGCCGACTGATTCCCGTTCTGTAACTGCGACCGCTAAAGGTTGAGAGCCAAAAGTGTATTCAGTGCTTAGATGTGCGCGGCTTGCGGTAGCCCATACCGCCGCCGCTTTAGTTTCCATCCCCGGTCTTACTTCCAGTTGAGAATCCGGGTCGCAAACTATTCGAGTTTCTTTCTTAGCGTCGTGGTTCCATAACGCAGGGTAGGTTGCCGTCGGGCTGGATGCTATTGAGGTGAACGGGCCACGAGGCGGAGGTCCTGTAATGTCCCGGTGAACCAGCCCCAGCCGACCAACTGCCCCTAACGCCGCAACTTTCAGGGCGGCAGCTTCGGGATTGCCGGGCAACCACAACTTGGAGCCTGCTAGCGCATAGGCAGTTTGAGCGAGGGAATAGTCCAGCAGGCGCACACTTCCCCATGACTCTCCGTCCGCGCCACTGGGGGCGGTCAACATCTCACCCGCCAATTCGTCGCCGATTGTCAAGCGAGTGCCGCCGTATGGCCCATCCTCAATTTGTCTTGTGTAATCGTTTTCAAAAAGGTTTTTCGCAATGGCGCCGGATGCGGCGAATCCCGTCGGGCGTTGTTTCAGCGATGTAAAATACTCCCGCTCTCCCAAAGGGTCATTCACCTTGCGCTTGCGGGCAACTACCAGACATTCCGCCATCCCGGTATCCGACGAAAAGGACATATCTCTACCGTCAGCCGCGATGCTCAGCACAGTTAGGTCGGCATAGCTGCTGCCCAACATTTTGCGGAACCCTTGCCAAGACAGACCGGCAGCAGCGGACATCGGCAACACCAGCGCGATAACTCCGCCGGGCTTGAGCTTGCGGTGCGCCAGGGCCGCAAACGCCGAGGCGATACCGGCGTTCCCGTGGTAGCAGGTGTTTTTGCCCAGCTGATTCAGCCGGCTGCCCATTGCGTCCATGTCCGCTTTGCTCGCGTCGAAGGCTGCAAAGGCTGGGTTGACGACTTTGGCATGAGCGCCTTCGTGATTGGTGGCGCGGGTAAACGGCGGGTTCATTATCACCAGGTCAAAGCCTTCGTCCGGGACTTCGACGTTGACGTGGGCGGCGGTTTCCTCGCCGGCGCTGCCGGTGCGGAGGGCCGGGTCGCTGGTGTTGAACAGGGTCATCGTCGAGGATGATTGCAGCAGTTCCAGCGAGCCGATTTTCACGCTGCCGTCGCCTTGCCGTCCGTAGGGCATGGTGTAAAGGCGGGAGTTGCCAAAGCCGACGTTGGGCTGCATCCCCGAGAGAGTGGAGCCGGTGATGTGGATTGCCGACGGCATTACGTCGCAGCCGTACAGCACTTCCTCTATCATCACCGGGTGGATGGCCGCCGGGTCGCCGCCAGCTTGTTCGTGGCGGGCGGCTATCTGCTCGTAGACCGCCGACAGCAGGGCGCCGGTACCGCAGGCGAAGTCGCCCACCTTGAGCCAGCCGATGGCTCCGGCATCGCCCCAGTTCACGCCTTCCATCTTGGCAACGGCCAGGCGGGCCAACAGCGCGGCTGATGCCGGCAGAGTGTAGAAGGTGGCCAGGTACTTGCGGTCGGAGATCAGCCGCTGAAAGACACGACCGGTGAGGTCGTGGGCGTTGTCCACTCCGGTGCCGTTGACGTTTACGGCGGTGAGGCGCAGACGGCGCAGTACCCGTAGCGCGAATTCCGCCGGAAGCTGCGACAGGATATCCCGGCCTATGGCGAAAATGGGGTAGTAGTTGATGGCGAGGATGGCGGTCCAGGCGGCCAGCGTTTCGTCCTGCGGGTTGGGAACAGCGTCGCCGCAGACCAGGTGCAGCGGCTTGATGCCGTCATGCATCCCGGCGATGCGCCCGTGGAACACCAGGGCGTTGGCGACGATGGCGCAGGCCATCCGCCGGGTCTGCGGAACGTTCTCCATCCCCAGCAGGCGGGCTATCTCTCTGGTGGCGGCGGGGCGCAGCCTGTCCAGTTCCTCCAGGATATTGGCGGCGTCGTTGATGCCGTCCTGCAAAAAGTTGGACGCGTCATCAACAGCGTTCTGCGGCACCGACACCAGCCGGGCCAGGTCGGCCAAGTCGGCCGCCGCGCCGTTCAACCAGCCAGACCGGGGAAACCGGACGGTATCATCGCCCTCTATGGTGAAAACGCAGTAGTCCATAGCGGCGTCAGCGACAGCGGCAGCCAGGTCGTCGGCGTCTCCCACCTCAGTAGGGTAGCGCAGGGCGATGGCGGCCTCGATGACGCCACCGCCCGAGACATTCAGCCCCAGGCGGCTGCGGGCTTCTTCCTCTACGGTTGCCGCTGGGAGGTATTCGGACTCGACGACCACCGGGGAGCGGCCCGCGGCGGTAATCAGGATGTCGGGGCGCAGGCCGGGACGGTCTTCAATGATTTGCGTGTTCTCAGAACGCACCATCGCCTTGCCCAACATCACCTGAAGCAGGCTGCCCAGGGCATTGTTGGCGCTGGGTTCGGTGTGGCGCGGCATGGCTCTCTCCGGCGGGAACGGGTTGGCGTTGGGAATTGCCAGCATCCTAGTAGTCCAACCGCTTTGAATTGATGACTAAAGGAGTTGGAGTTTAATACGTGAACACCACCGCCCAAGTATTGTCGGGCAATCATACCAATCTCGGTTTACTCTTCATTTCAAAGATGTTCGCCTACTAGCCGCAGTCTTACTGGGCCTTGGCGTTGCTGCGGTGCTGGTTTACCAAGAGTACCACGACGACTTCCCCCGGATAGTCTTCGCCGCCCCCCCCCCCGTATAGTGACCTTATCGAAACCACCGACTACAATAGAAATGATGGCAATGGAGTCACCCACGCCAGCAAAGTCAGATATAACAGAACATTGAACCCATGGGAAGGGACGGTCTACTGGGTTAATTACGGTGGTAGATACAACCCCAAGCCCTGTGTTACAAATAGCTATTGGAGGAATAACGGCGTAAAGTACAGCAGGTGGAATGGGTCTAGTTGGGACGAGGTAAAGACCACATCACCTGGGCCTTGGCTGCATACTGGCAATTCTCCTACTCTGCTCAGGGCAATCGCATCTAAATTTTAGACATAGTTTAGAATATGGGCCACTCTTGCAATTGGAGCGGCCTCATGGAGAATAGGCCCGTATCCCCGCTGACCGAACAGTTCTCAAATCTGAAAGACCCCCGGATTGATCGAACCAAGCGGCACAAGCTAATCGACATAGTAACCATTGCCATCTGCGCCGTCGTGTGTGGGGCTGATACCTGTGTAGATGTGGAGTTGTTCGGCAAGTCAAAGAAGGAATGGCTCAGCGGGATACTCGATCTGCCCAACGGCATCCCGTCGCACGACACCTTCGGCCGGGTCTTTGCGATGTTGGACGCCAAGCAGTTCGAGGCCGGCTTCATCGAATGGGTTCGGAGGGTGAGCAATGTGACGCAAGGACAGATCGTAGCCATCGACGGCAAGACAGTCCGGCGTTCCCATGACAAACGTATTGGCAAGGGAGCAATTCACATGGTGAGCGCCTGGGCCTCGGCCCATCGCATGATTCTGGGTCAGACCAAGGTGGATGCCAAATCCAATGAGATAACGGCCATACCAGAGTTGCTGCGAGTGCTGGAGGTGCCGGGGTGCATTGTCACCATAGACGCGATGGGCTGCCAGAAGGAGATTGCCCAGACCATCACCGGGCAAGGGGCTGACTACGTACTGGCACTCAAGGAGAACCAGCCACAGCTATATCAGGACGTGAAGGACACATTCAACCTCGCGCGCCAGGCAGAATTTTCCAGTATACCCCACGATTTCCATGAAACTCTGGAAAAGAGTCATGGTCGAATCGAGACTGGACGATGCTGGACTATCTCTGACCCGGACCTTATAAGCTATCTGGATGACCGCCGGCAGTGGAAAAAGCTCAACAGCATCGCAATGGTGGAATCCAGGAGAGAAGTTGATGGCAAAGTATCTGTCGAGTCTCGATTTTACATATCCAGTCTGCCTGGCGACTCCGGCGTAATGCTGAATGCTGTCCGCGGACATTGGGGTATCGAGAACTCAGTCCATTGGGTTCTCGATATCGCCTTCCGTGAGGACGAGAGCAGAGTCAGGAAGGGCGACGCAGCCGAGAACCTCTCAGTTCTGCGCCGCATGACCCTTAACATGCTCAAGCACGAGACCACCTCCAAGGGCGGCATCGCCGCCAAGCGTAAGCGGGCGGGCTGGGACACCGAATATCTACTCAAGGTGCTGGCTCAATCAGAAATCAAAGGGGTATAGTTGACGCGCCACAGTCCCTGAACAGTTCAACCTCTCATAGTCGAAGGTATTGCGTAAGCCCGATAGGGGGTTTGGCCTCGTGCCCCCTTGCGAGGCTTACGCACTGGACCAGGCGACTGTGGCAAGTAGCCAAATCCTACTTGTAAGGGGGTTCCCCAATGGGTATCGCAGGAATGGTCCTCGGCATTGTGGCGTTAATCTTCGGATTCATCCCGGTTGTAGGTGCGTTCATAGCCTTTCCCTGTATTGCGGTAGGACTGCCGCTTGCCGCCATTGGGTTCTTCAGGAACCGGAAGACTGGACAGGGAACCGGAATGTCCATTACCGGCATGGCAACCAATGTTGTCGCGTTGGTGGTAGTCATTGTCTGGCTAGCCGCTTTTGGAGCCGCTATTAGCGATGTCAGCGATGATTTGGACTCTCGTGACTACATCCTGCCAACGTTCAGTGGCTTCGGCAGTATAGACGAGAGCGTCAAGGACAATGTGGGGATGATGGGTCCGCGTCCCACAGATGCGGAGATTCGCCGCGCTTGTCAGGCCCTACGCAATGCCGGTTGGGATTACATGTCAATGGGCATGGGTGCGGACATGAGGTCCACGACGATTGCAGCGTCCATGACTATGTTCGCATCAGGCGAGGAACTGGTCAATTACTGCAACAGTAAGTAGAGAGCAAATGGACTATACCGGCGGAGAGGAGCAGCAATGACCACGGCCCGGAGTAGTCTACTCCGGGCCGTGGTCATTGCTGTGGGTCCTGAGAGGCTAGCGCGTAAGTGTTCAGACTTGAGGGGAAATGAGCAACCTGCGGGTTTCCAGGAAGGGGTTTAGGCCCCTGGCCCGCCAGGTGCCGAAGAGGGACGCCAAGGTCATTTTGCTACCGGTTCCCTCATCCGAACGGGTCCCGCCGCTGATTTTCCGGCTGACCACCAGGTGGCGAAGACTGCGTTCCGCAGCGTTATTGTCCGAAGGCGTCTCCGGGTGAGACACGAAGACAAACAATTCCCCGTATCAAGTACGGGGCAGGCTCTTGATGTGACGCTCAATCCGCCGGCAGAGCTTGGCTTGCACCGCCAATGGGTCTTCCATGAATGGACGGCACAGCGCCAGCAGCCGCTCTTCCAGCGCCAGTTGCCCCCGGGACGGCGGACGCCCTCCGGCCGATGCCCAAGCCCTGGCCTTGGCGTAAAGCCGTTGCACCCCCAATGCCCACTAGGTCAGCCTGCCGTCTTCCGGGTACAAGACCTTCAGCTTGTGGATGTCCCGCAGCAGATGGGCCCAACACCTCTGTTTCAATCCGGGGTAGTGATCGTAGGAGGCGTAGAAATCGCTCACCAGAATCCCGCCGAAGGACTCGCCCAGGACCTCGTCCACCACCTCCTTGCCCCGGCCCCGGCGCAGGAAGAACCGCTCCGTGGGAGTGCTGAAAAGCCTGCCCCCGGCCCGGACCGGGGGTCCAAACGTAGCCGTTTCTCCCGTTCTCCCGCCAACCCGTCTCATCGGCGTGGACCACCGGGCTGGACCGGATGCACTCCAGGACCTCGCCCACTTCCGGCCCTCCCTGCCGGGCAACTTGGTGGACGGCCCGGACGATGGCCCCAACGCTCAGTTTCAACTGATGAAACGTTCGCAGATACCATTGGATTGTCCTTATGGGCAGCCGTCCCTCTTCCCGCAGGGTCGCGATCAGACTCACCAGAGCCTGCCCCGTACTGGATACGGGGTTGGCTCCCAGGCGTTGACGGCCCGCGGCCAGACCTTTCAGAGGGTCCTGGGGCAACCGCCGTTTCCGGCACAGCGGACACGTCCGGGCTATGAAGACATGCTCTGTAACTTCGGCAGGAGACGCCGGAAGTTCGATGACCTCCCGGGTCCGCTGCGCCCAACCCCCGCTCAGGGTAGTATGGCATTCGGGGCAAAACTCCGGGGCGTGGGTCACTTGCGCTGCGGGTTCCATCCGCGGCCGGGCAAAGCCGTGGGGACGCTTCCTGCGGGGCTTCTTTTCTTCCTCCGCCGCCTCCTTGCGCCTGGCGGCCGGTTTGTGCCCCGGCATCCTGGCCCCCGGCCCGCCGCCGCCGGACAGCCGGGCCTCCAGACTCTCGACCCGCTGGCGCAGTTCCGCGATAATCTCCAGCAGCGTCTCCCGGCTCGCCTGGTTCAAGTCCACTTCCGTTTCCATAGTTCTCTTATGCCACAATCGCGCCCCGGACGCCAGCGTTTTCCGCTCAACGAGAAGATTAGCATATTCGCCTCACCAAGTCTGAACAGTTACAAATCATCCTTCGAGGCGACAGGTACTCACCCAACAGGATAACCTGATAAGTTAGTCAATTGCTAAATTGAGAGCCTCACAATCCCAGCCACATTTCGAAGATGGTACTGCCTACCGTCAAGTCCGGCCCACCATGACGTACCGAATTCATGACTCGCCCGTTGAGGGCGATCTCTGCGGCGTCCGCTCCCCCCATCGGGCTGTCGTCCGGCGTGAGCAGGGTTCGGCACAAACTGAGGCCGCGGGAGGAGCAGACCAGCAGCAACCCGAGACGCTGTTCTAGGGGCCGCCTCCGCAAGCCCCAGCCCGGCCTCTCGATGTTCGAGTGGGCGCTCACTTTGGAGCTGGAGCGCGAGGCCGAGCCGGGCGGCGCGGGACGGCAGGCCGCGAGACACAGGGCGAGGCCGCTGACGCTCGGCGGTCTCCCCCTGGCTGGCCTTCCCGTATGCCGGTCTTTTTGCGATCTGCGGGGCGTCCACCTCTGTGAGCGGCTCTTTTTTGCCTTCCCAAACTACCTCGCGAGGTAGTATAGTACTGGCCTTTCCAGTGCGTTCGATACCTGGCCAAGTGAGGTTGAGTTGCGCAATCACGTGAGCAGCATGGACGCCCCGGCCTCACGGTTGACCGGGAGCATCCGGCCGCGCCTCATCCTCGTCCCCCCCCCCCCCGACTTTCCGACCCTCTGTAGCGCCTGCCGGACTGAGGTTTTCGGAAACCCCGGCGCCCCACAGTACGCCGCAGCCTGGGCCAACGCGGAATCAAGCCTTCCTGCCGGCGCCGGTCCCGATGGGCTCGTCCTGAGCTGGGCGGTGGACGAAGCTCGCGCCAACCGCATCACCGGCGTACTCGTGCGCCTACCGCGCACTTGGGCCTCGGCGCGCCGGCGCGTCGCGCACGCCGAAGCCCAATCATGGACCCTCCCTGACGGACCTGCCGGAGTCGGCGACTACGACTTCGAGCTCGTCACGCCCGTGAACGACCGCGGCCACAAGTTGCGCCTACCCACGAGTTACGCGTTCGGGGCCGGCTACGTATTACAGGCCGAGGCGGTTCCCGCCGTCGGCTTTGGAAAGAGGAGCGTCAAATGAGCGTGTCGCGGCGGAGAATGTCGGTCGTCATCCTGGCCGCCGTCCTGGCCCTCTTCCTGCTGCCCGGCGCGGAAGTGGCGGCGCAGACCTCAACCGTATTGGTGAGCAACATCGGGCAGAGCGCCGGCGCTCCAAGCCAGTTCACCAACGATCAAGCCCAGGCGTTCACCACTGGCAGCGCCGCCCCAGGCTACAAGCTGACCCGCGTGGACTGGGCATTAACGCGAGTCGGTTCGGCGACCGCGACTTACACTGTGACCATCCGGTCGAACTTGTCCAGCAGTTCGGACATCCTGGGCACGCTTACGAATCCGAGCATTATAGGCACCGGTGCTACCAACCCCACCCAATTCGCGGCATCCGGCGCCGGCATCGACCTGGCCGCCAACACAACGTATTACGCGGTGATCGACGTCCAATCCGCGAACGGCGAAATTAGGGTGCTCACGACGAGTTCGAACGGCGAGGATGCGGGCGCGGCGACGGGGTGGAGCATTGGGAACGCAGGCAATTTTCGGACCGCCAGCAGCATGGGCGCGTGGTCTAACACCGCCAGTTCCCGGAGAATCGTCGTCCAGGGTTATGAGAAGCCGCCGATCGAGTAGGTGGAGATCACCTCGACGCCGAAGTTCGACGCGGACCAGGACGGCACGGCCGACACCTACGGCGTGGGCGAGAACCTCGAGGTCACGGTCGCGTTCAACGAGACGGTGAATGTGACGGGGACGCCGCGGCTGGAGATCGCGGTGGGGTCGAGCAACCGGCAGGCGGCGTACAACCGGGGGAGCGGCACGACGGAACTGGTGTTCCGCTACACGGTGGTGGCGGCGGATGCGGACACCGACGGCATCTCGGTGGCGGCGAACAAGCTGACGCTCAACGGCGGAACGATCAAGGACGCGGCGGACAACGCGGTGGTGCTGACCCACGCGGCGCTGGCGGCCCAGTCGGACCACAAGGTGAACGGCAGCCGGAGCCCGGACACGGCCGCGCCGGTGTTCCAGAGCGCCGAGGGGGACGGGACGAGGCTGACCGTCACCTTCGGCCCTGGACGCCGGCTCCGCGCCCGTGGGCAGAGTCTTCACGCTGACGGGCAGCACATCCGGTGCGATCGCCGGCAAGGGCTTCGTGAGCATTAGCGGGACGACGGTGACGCTCGGCCTCGCCTCGGCCGTCCAGATTGGCGAGACGCTCACGCTGGCCTACGTCAAACCGACCTTGAAACCCCTCAAGGACACCTCCGGCAACGAGACGGCCAACTTCAGCGCGCAGGCGGCGACGAACCCGACGACGCTTCTGCCGAAGGCGCCCGACGTGAGCGTGACCGCCTCGGGCTCGGCCCGCCTCACGGCCACCTGGACGCGGGCGGGCGGCGTCGTCACCGGCTACGACGTGCGCTACTTCCAGGGCGCCGCCGACCCCACGAACGAGGCGGACTGGATCGAGGAGGGCGAGAGCGGCGGCTACACGCACATTGGCGATGCCGATTTCACGGAGGCGAAGATCCAGGGACTCGCGGCGAACACGGCCTACCGCGTGCAGGTGCGGGCCAACAGCGCCAACGGCGCGGGCCCCTGGGCCTCGGCCGGCGCCACCACCCAGCAGACCCCGCTGAACAACACCGCGCCGCGGCTGGTGTCGCACGACCCCACTCCCTGTACGATCGACACCCGTGTCAATCCACATCTGGGAACAATCCCCGACCCAAACGGAACGCTGGTCAGTTTCGAATTAGATGCGCGAAGCCCCAACCCAGGCGAAGGTGGGTGTACAATCCCCTTCGACGACCCGGACGGCGACGACCTGATCTTCACGTGGAGTCTCGATCTGCCGGCCCACGTCGCTTTGGTAGGCAATACCCTCAAGTTAATCAAACAGGCGAATGGTAGCACCCGGTTCTGGGTGCAGGCCTACACCGCTCTCGAAGCCACAACCTGGATCGCCACCATCACGGCCACGGACCCGCACGGCGCCTCGGTCAGCGCGCGTGAGGGTTTCTTCGCGACGGCCAGTGGTAACACCGACGGGGCGCCGACATTCGGCGAGACGGTCGCCGACCGGGACTACGCCCCGAACCAGGTGATCCTGGACCTCGTGCTGCCGGCGGCGAGCGGCGGCGACGCGGTCATCCGCTTCGAGGGTACCCCGCAAGAGGAGACGCTCTTCACCCACTTCTACAAGGTGAGCGGGCTGCCCCCCGGTCTCAGCTTCGACGCGGCGACGCGCACGATCTCCGGCACGCCGACGGAGCAGGGGGACTTCACCGTCACCTACGAGGCCGAGGACGCTGACAGCCTGCGCACGCCCGGGGACACGGCCAGCCTGACCTTCCGGATGGTTGTCGGGACGGCCTCCCCGGCGAGGCTCGGCCTGGTGAGGATCGTCTCCAGGGAGTCCTTCGATTCGGACAGTGACGGCAGCTTCGACATCTACATCCGGCGCGACAAGATTCTCGTTGACGTGGAGTTCAGCGAGGCGGTCGAGATCGGCGGCGACGGGAACGTCCGGCTGCGCCTGGACGTGGGTGCGGACGGCGCCAATCTGTCAAACAGCAGGAAGGCGGCCCTTCTGGACAGCGTGCGCCGCGGCGGCAGGACGCTGCGCTTCGCCTACACGGTCGCGGGCTCCGACACGGATGCGGATGGGGATGGGGTGTGGGTGCAGACGGACGCGGCGAACCGGGTGCTGTTCATGCCGGGCAATGCGACCATCACCGCCGCGGAGAGTGGCTTCGCCGCGACCCTGACGAAGAGCGGCCTGCCGACCCGGGGCGGCCTGATCGAGGGCGGCGTGAGAGCCAGGGTGAACGGCGCCAGGACGAGCGTTCCGGGGCCGAGGCCCTCGAGCGCGACGGTGAACGGCGACACGCTGACGCTGACCTTCGACAAGAATCTGGGCGGGTCGGTGGACACGGACGAGCTGAAGTTCTTCCTCGACGTGAACGGCGCCGGCCTGATTGACGGCGGCAGGGGCGGCGTCTACCAATCCCCCGTGGCGGTATTGGTGAGCGGCGCCACGCTGACGCTGACGCTGAACACCCCGGCGCGCGCCGGTGAGCCGGTCACGGTGAGCTACCGCCTGGCCAGGGCCGGCGGGCTGCTGAAGGGCGCCGACAGCCACCTGGCGCCGGCGTTCAACGAGTTGGCGGTGACCAACAACACGGCGGGCGCGGCGGGGCCCCGGCCGTGGCGCGTGCTGTCGTCGGGGAAGAAGCTGAAGCTGACGTTCACCGGCGCGCTGGACGAGGCTTCGATCCCGGCGGGGAGCGCCTTCGTGGTCACTGCGACCGAATCGGACGGCGACCGGCGCGACATCCTGGGCACGGGCACCGCGACCGTCGCGGGAAAGGCGGTGACCGTGACGCTGGCCGCGGCGGTGCGCGCGGACGAGCACGTTATGGTGTCCTACGCGAAGCCGGCTTCCGCCCCGCTCCAGGACGGCGAAGGCAACGCCGTGCTGGCGTTCGGGCACTTCCGGGTCGAGACGGTGCACGACGCCGTGCCCCCGGCGCTGGTCGGCGGCGCGGCCGAGGCGCTCGCCTTCGGCACACCCAGCGGCTCGGCCAAGGTGGTCCTGTATTTCGACGAGGCGCTGGACGCGGACTCCGTGCTGGCGGTCGGGGACATCTCGGTGAGCGCGGTGACCGGCGCGCAAACCCGAAATCACCCCCCCACATCCGTGACCGTCGCGGACAACGCCGTCGTCCTCGTGCTGACGGGCACTGGGACAAACCTATTGTTTATGCTCAACGATACCACGGAGGTCACGGCGTCCTACACGCGCGGGACGAATCCGCTCAGGGACGCGGCGGGCAACCTCGTAGCGAATTTCCAGCAGCAGATGACCGCACGCACGGTCGGCAAGCCGGTGCTGCAGTCGGCGGCGGTCGACGGCGACTACCTGACGCTGACATACGACCATCCCCTCAATCCGGCCGCGGTGCCGCCTCCGGGGGCGTTTACGTTCCACCATACGCTGCTCCCAGGCGAGACGGCCTCCGACCGGGCGCCATACGGCTTCCTCTTCGGCGTCGAGGCCGTCGCGGTGGAGGGCAAAGCGGCGGTGCTGCTCCTGACGTATCCGGTGTTCCCCTACGCGTCGGCGCCGACGGTCAGCTACGCCAAGACGAACCCGCCGCACCTCCAGTCCATCACGGGCACGCAGGCGGACGCCATCGCGCACCAGGAGGTGACGCACGGGCGCGCGGCCCGCTGCGCGCGGGCGCGGGTGCAGGGCGGAAGCGGCGCGTCGGACCAGGGCGGGGGGGGCCGGAGCGTGACGCTCGGCTTCGACCGGACGCTGGACAGGAGCAAGGCCGATCGGGGCGGCGATGTTCAGCCTGGCGGGGGCGTCGGCCCCGGCGGTGAAGGGCGCGGCGTATACCGCTGACGCCACCGGAGTGGTGCTGACGCTCGACCGCGCGCTGGCCCGCGGCGAGGCGGTGACGGTGGGCTACCAGCGCCCGCGGCGGGCGCCCGGGCTGTGGGATACGGCGGGCAACCAGATCGCGGACTTCTCCGAGGTCGCGGTGGCGGCGACAGCGCCCGGCAGGCCCACGGGATTGCAGGTTGCCACCCAGCCCGGCTCGCTGGACGTGGCGGTGGACTGGGACGACGTGGACGGCGCAACCTCCTACCTGGTGCGCTGGCGAGGGGCCGGCCCGGAGAACGACCTAAACGAGGGAGTGGAGGCGCAATCTTCCGAAACGACTATCACCGTGTCCGGCTACGGCCAGTGGGTGGTGCAGGTGGAAGCCTGCAACAACGCCAGCTGCGGCCTCGGCGTGGCCCGGACCGTCGATGTCGAACAGCTCCCCCCAGGGCGGCCGGAGAACTTCACCGTCAGTACCACGCCCGACTCTCTGAGCCTGTCGGCAACCTGGGACCCGGTGGCGGGCGCGTCCACTTACAAGTTGCAGTGGCGGCGGCCCGACGGGGGCTTCGGGGATAATCAGGTCATCGCCACCGACGCCGGCGCCAGCATCACCGTGTCCGATTACGGCCAGTGGGTGGTGCGGGTGGAAGCCTGCAACGACGCAGGTTGCGGGCCCGGCGTCGCGCAGACCGTGGATGTCGAAGGAACCCCTCCAGGACAGGCGGAGAACTTTGCCGTCAGTTCCACGCCGGGAGAGTTGAGCCTCTCGGCAACGTGGGATCCGGTGGATGGGGCGTCCTCTTACAAGCTGCGCTGGCGGCGGCCCGACGGGGGCTTCGGGAATAACCAGGCCATCGCCACCGGCGCCGGCGCCAGCATCACCGTGTCCGGCTACGGGCAGTGGGTGGTGCGGGTACGAGCCTGCAACGACGCGGGCTGCGGGCATCCCGTTGCGCGGCACCTCACGGTGGAAGACGTGGCCCCGGAGCCACCCACGCTGAGCGTGGCGGACGCCCGGGCCGGGGAAGGCGGCGCGCTGCGGTTCGCCGTGCGCCTCAGCGAGGCCGGGGATTCGGCGGTGACGGTGGACTACGCCACGTCCGACGGCACGGCTGCGGCGGGTCAGGACTACACGGCGGCCTCGGGGACGCTGACCTTCGCGCCGGGCGAGCTGGAGCAGACCATCGAGGTGGCGGCGCTTGCGGACCGGGCCGATGAGGGCGATGAGACCTTCACGGTATCCCTCTCCAACCTGTCGGGGGCGACCCTGGCAGACGGGGAGGCCACGGGCACGGTGGAGAATGTGGCCCCGGAGCCGCTCACGCTGAGCGTGGCGGACGCGCGTGCCGGGGAAGGCGGTGCGCTGCGGTTCGCGGTGCGCCTCAGCGAGGCGGGCGACTCGGCGGTGACGGTGGACTACGCCACCGCCGACGGCACGGCTGCGGCGGGCGATGACTACACGGCGGCCTCGGGGACGCTGACCTTGGCTGCGGGCGTGCTGGAGCAGACCATCGAGGTGACGGCGCTCACGGACCGGGCCGGGGAAGGCGATGAGACGTTTACCGTCACCCTCTCCAACCCGTCGGGGGCGACCCTGGCCGACGGGGAGGCCACCGGCACGGTGGAGAACGTGGCCCCGGAGCCGCCCACGCTCAGCGTGGCGGACGCGCGTGCCGGGGAAGGCGGCGCCCTGCGGTTCGCGGTGCGCCTCAGCGAGGCGGGCGACGCGGCGGTGACTGTGGACTACGCCACGTCCGACGGCACGGCGGCGGCGGGCGATGACTACACGGCGGCCTCGGGGACGCTGACCTTCGCGCCGGGCGAGCTGGAGCAGACCATCGAGGTGGCGGCGCTGGCGGACCGGGCCGAGGAGGGCGATGAGACGTTTGCCGTCACCCTCTCCAACCCGTCGGGGGCGACCCTGGCCGACGGGGAGGCCACCGGCACGGTGGAGAACGTGGCGCCGGAGCCGGAGGGGAACGTTCCGCCGGTGTTCAACCCCGGCAGCTATAGCTTCTCCATCGCGGAGTCGGCAAAGGTGTGGAATTCGGTTGGCTCCGTTGCCGCAACCGACCAGGACTCCGGCGACACCGTCACCTATCACATCACGGCGGGGAACGGGGCCGGGCGGTTCATCATCGACCTGAACTTTGGCGAGATCCTCGTCTGGGGCGCGCTGGACCACGAGACAGTCTCGTCCTACACCCTGACGGTGGAGGCGCGGGACGGCAACGGCGGCACGGCGACGGCCACGGTGGAAATCAACGTGACGGACGTGGCCGAGTGACGGATTCTACGGCGGAACCCGCCGCATAAACACCCGTAGCGGGCCGCTGCGCTTCCCTTGAAGCATGCGGCCCGTTGCATTCAGGGGCGCGGTCTCCCCTATGTCTTGGGAACACACCCAGGGGAACCGGGAATCCACTTGGGGCACCGCCTCCCTCGGTCCGTGCGCGTCCGGTCCGGTTCAGCGCCGTTCTTGTGACGGAGTTCATGGCCGAGGAGGACGAGCGTCACTGGTTCAGGGGAAGGCGAATAGTCACAGTGACGCCCTGTCCGAGCCCGTCGCTGGCTACGGTTATCGTGCCGCCATGCGCTTCGACTATGGCTCGCGTGATGGCCAGGCCCAGGCCCGTGCCGCCTATCCCGCGACTGCGAGACCGGTCGGTGCGGTAGAAGCGGTCGAAGACGTGGGGAAGGTCTGCGGCCTCGATACCTATCCCGTCATCGGTGACCGAGATAGCCAACGTCTCGTCGCCCTCCAACCCTGCTCCAAGAACGATACTCCCGCCGGCCTCGGTGCAGCGAATGGCGTTGCTCAGAAGGTTTCCCAACGCCTGGCTCATGCGCATCCGGTCGATGTCCATGTCCGGCAGGTCAGGGGATGCCTTCAGCGACAATGCAACCTGGCGAGCCTGGGATTGCGGCTGCCAGCGGTCCGCCTCTGCGGTGAGCAGCTCGTAGATCGAACTATCTTCCAGGGCGAGCCTCAGCTCACCGCTGTCGGTCTCCGCTAGCCAGTCCAGATCGGTTGTGAGACCGCGCAGCCTGTCCACCTCCTGGATGATGTGGCCGGACGCGCTCTCCGGCGTCTGAAGTCCATCGCGCAGCCCTCTCGCCTCCAGCTGTATGACCGTCAACGGCGTATTCAACTCATGGGAGACGTCGTTTATCAGCCGCCTGCGCAGATCGCGCTGGGTTTCCAGGGCGGAGGTCATCCGGTTGAAGGCCGCGCTCATACGGCCAAGCTCATCCGAGGATGTGACCGGCAGTTGGGCCGCATCTCCCTGGGCAATTGCCTGGGTTGCCTCGGTCAGGGCCGTCACCGGCGCTGCGATGCGCTTGGACAACCAGGCGGCCAGCAGGACGGCAACGCCAACGGTCAGCGCTCCACCAATGATGATCACATACAGGAGCGTGCTCAGAAATCCGTGCGACTCGGCCGACAGGAACTCACGGTTCACGTCCACGTAGACGTGGCCCACGGGCTGGTCCGTGCTCAGATCGAACACCGTCTCGCGATGCCCGTCCAGGTCGGGCGCGGCGGTCCCGGGCGGCAGATCGGACAGGTTGTCCTTCACCACGCGTCCATCGACGCCGATGATGACGACTCGTACCGGGTCATCGTGAAAGAGATCCGAGGACTCTCCCTCGCCTCCTTCGTGCCGCTCCCTCTGCGGAACTCCGTCGTAGATGTATCCGGCCTCGGACAGCGGTCTGTCCACCGTGTCCCAGCCACCGGCAGCGGTATACTCCCGGCTCAGACTCCGGGCCAACCGGCCCGCCTCGTCAACGCCTATCTCCTCTACGAACACGCCCAGGCGGGACTGGGTGGCGAGTAGCCCACGCCGACGCTGATCAGCACGGTGAGAACGATGACGAGGACCATCGGACCCATGATTCGCCAGCGCAGCGACATCACTCGTCCTCCACCACGAACCTGTAGCCAGCTCCGTAGACGGTCTGAATAGGCTGGCTGCCGTCCCGGCTGATCTGCCTTCGCAGGCGGGCGACCTGGCTGTCGATGGCGCGGTCGAACTCGTCGAACTCGTCGAACTCGTCGTTGAAGGTCAACGAGATCAACTGCTCGCGGGTGAGCGCCTGGTTGGGATGACGCATGAACGTCGACAGCAGGGCGATCTGCGCCTGGCTCAAGTCCACGGGTTCTCCATCGACCGTCACGCTCCGGGTGGTCTCGTTCAGCGTGATGCCGCCCTGCGTCAGGACCTGCTGGACCTTGTCCTTGACGCGGCGAAGCACGGCTTGGGCCCGCGCAATGAGCTCCTCCGGGTCGAAGGGTTTGACGACGTAATCGTCGGCTCCGCTGTCCAGTCCGATGACTCGCTCGGCGTGGGCCTCCCTGGCCGTCAGCATGATTATCGGAACGTCGGACTCCCGGCGCAGGATTCTGCACAGCTCCACGCCGTCGAGACGGGGGAGCATCAGGTCGAGGATTATCAGGTCCGGGGCCAGGTTGCGGGCCAGGGCCAGGCCGGACTCACCATCATGGGCAACCTCGGCGGAGAATCCGGCGCGCTCGAAGTACACCTTCACCCAGTTCGCGATCCTCGTATCGTCTTCGATTATCAATACCGTGCCGCTCATAGCCGGTCCTCTAGGGAGCCGTCGTAGACGTGGCGCCTCATGGAGACACCGCGTCTGTTTGCCGGATACGCCCTGGTCGAATTATCTCACTTCAATTGAAGTTTCGGCATCTCTCATCGGTCGATTCCGATTGGCTCTAGCCGCCGCCCCGGCTCTCGCCGCCGCCGTGTTCGCCGCCCGACTCGCCGCAGCTGCCATGCTCCCCACCGGACTCTTCCCCGCCGCCTTCACTGCCTTCTCCGCCAGACTCGCCGCCACTGCCATGCTCCCCACCAGACTCGCTCCCCTCGCCTCCACCACCGACCTCGGCATGCGCTACCCATCCGGTGAACGACGCTTGCGCCGCAGGCAGGGTGATCGTTAGCACTTCGCCGGGAGCGATGGACGTCGGGGTCGTCGGGCCCAGCTCCACTCCGTTGGAGAGGTGCACTTCGATCCTGACCTGGCGCAGGATGTTGTTGGTCGTGTTTTCCACGGTGCCCTTGAAGGTGTTGCTGGGAGCGTCGTAGCGCATGATGAGGCGGGCGCCGCCGCGCACCATGTCGAAGGTCTCGTCCGGCGTCAGCATGTTGGCGCTTCCTTCCTCGCCGCTGCCGGAGCCTTCGGAACCCTCGCCGCCCGAACCTTCGCCACCGGAGCCGCTCTCGCCGACGCCTTCAGTTCCCTCTCCGCCGGATTCGCTGCCTTCTCCTCCTCCACCGTGCTCACCGCCGGATTCGCCGCCCCCTTCCTCGGAGACGCTCTGGCTGGCCGTGGGGAGGTCACCATCGCGGCCGCCTTCGGTTCCCGTGTTGTCCGTGCACCCCAAGACTAGCGCTGCGGAGAGCATGGCCCCCAGGAGTGCCCCCACCAGAAACGTCTTCGTTATCAGCTTCTTGAGTTTCCTGCCTATCATCGTTTCACCTCCTTGTGAGTGTTCCTGACGCTACCCACGATAGCGGTGAAATGTCGCAGAAATATGTCAGCCCGCAGCAGCCGGGACTGTCAAATGAAGGAAGCCGACAGGCTCGGAAAGCAGATCTAGACGCTCCGGGGTGGCGCGTGACCCTAGGCCGTCACGCCAAGGGGGGCTGTCGCAGCAAGTGTGACAGCCCCCCTTGGACTCTTTGGGGTTAAGGCCGGACTGCTCACGTCCATGTGTGCGAGGTCTCATTGTTGCCGGTAACCGCCGCGAAGCAGTAAAATGTGACTTGTTGAAGTATGCGTGAAAAGGGGAGAGGATGACAGACACAGCGACCCCGGCCCGCCGGCGTCGGCCCCGCAAGGAGGCGGTTCGCCTGGGCAAGGAGATATACGAGCGGGACATACTGCCTCAGGTCGAAGCCGATCACTTCGGTGAGTACGTCGCCATCGACGTTGAGACAGGGGACTGGAGCGTCGCCGAGACCACTCGCGTCGCGGTGGAGCGTCTGCGAGTGCAGCGCCCCGAAGCGGTCGACGTCTTGTGTGAGCGGGTCGGCTACCGGGCGCTCCGCAGCTTTGGGGCCGGGTCTCTGCGGAGGACCGGGTGATCCAAGGGGTGGTGAACGCCGCCTACGAAGCCGTCGTGACCCTTCCCTTGCAAGACCCGGAGGGGCGGACGCGGGACATCGAGGCCGTGGTGGACACCGGCTACAGCGGCTTCCTGACCTTGTCGCCTGAGTTGGTTGATGAGTTAGAGTTGCCCTTCGCCTACATGGGCCAGGCGTTTCTGGCCAATGACGCTGAGGTGGATTTCGACGTTCACTATGTCACCGTGCTCTGGGACGGCCAACTGAGAGACATCGAGGCCGACGCGACGGGCAGCACCCCGCTCGTGGGTATGCTGTTGCTCGATGGGCACAGCTTGAACATTGAAGTCGAGAGCGGAGGCCGCGTCGTCATACAGGCCATGGTCTAGCGTCAAAAGGTGATCGACTAGGAGGCACTATGCCGGCGAAGGGGTCAGGTAGGGTGCAAATCATCTACAATGCTGATCATAAGCCCTACATATACGGAGCGGTACGGGTCACAGATGGGGGAGGAGCCGAACCTCCGTGAGGGGGAGCCCCTTCGTGGTCTCCAAGGGACTGCCTAACGGGGAAGAGGTTGTCTACGGCACTATCTAAGGAGGTGCTGCTGAAGATCCGATCCCAAACGGATCGCATCAACCGATTCCTCTCAGGAGCCCGAGCTAAGCTGGAGGCTGAGGATGTCACACCTCTCTCGCCAGATGGGGCAGTGTTGCCTGAGTCTGAGGTGACAGACCGCGTCCTCAATGAACAGGATAATCTGCTTGAGGATGTCCTGATCATCATTTCGGTGATCATCCGCATACTCTCCGAGATTTTCCCCAGCAAGCTCAAGAGTCACAAAATCAGCGTCTACGATTATGAAGACAAGAAAGTGAGTGAGATCGAGCTTAGTGGGATAGCCGACCTGCTCCTCCACAACAGATACCTTGTGATCATGGGGAATCAGGTCGTGGACCTGCTGTCGGACAAGAAGTTTATGTCTAGGAACCCCCAAATGGGGTTGAGGATCGACTTCTACGAATACCTGTCGGAGGTCGAAGGGGCCATTAACGGACTGACTGTGGACGACTTACTCGGGAAGCTGTGGGGGATCACGAAGTACTTGTCCACGTCGTCAAGCATCAAGGACATCATTTTCCTGACGCAGAACCTCTACGCCCTAGGCGACTCAGTGGTGGGTGGCTTCTCCTCAGTGAATCGAGGCCCCTTGAAGGACGTCCTGGACAAGGCTGTCGGAGCGCATCACCGTAAGACGTACCCAAGAGCGTCGGACACGACTGAGATCATCAGCAGCGAGGTGAGGTTCACATCGCCACGATTCTTCCTAGAATCCGACCTCAGTCGCAAGCGAATCCGCACCGAGATAAGAGTGAACGATATTCCCGAGAGTCTCGTCACAGACTACGAGGATTTCTTTAAGGGTGTATCGGCGGCGTCCGGTAGCAGCAGGCTGTTAGACGGGGGAAGGGCATCGGGACGACCCATATAGCGTTGCTCGCTGCTCACGTCACCCCGCCCACGGCTGTCATCCTCCGTGAGATTATGGACTTAGGCCGTGTGGCCCTCACGACCGGCCCTCGTCCATATCTAGGAGAGCGGACGGATGGACATGGAGATTGCGCCTGACGGAATGCCTCGGGCGGGCCGTTGACCAAGCGGCGTTCACGATGCCGAATTGGACCGACATCATCTTGGGTAAGGGGTTTCATAGTCGGCCCGAAGGCCCTGCGAAATAGGATGCAATGGTGGGTCAAGCTGGTCTTAATACATTGGACAAGCCTCCAACCGTGAGAGGGCGAAGGCTCGCGAAGAGCTTTTGAGGTCGAAGATTGGTTCCCTACAGCCGGACCTCCCAGCGGAAAGTTCGCAATTCGGTACGTGTAGGCCCGCCTAAATGGACTCGAACCACTTACTGCTATTTCCCCCTCCTTCGGCCCATGGCGTCCGAACCTATATCCCAGGCAAATCCACCACCCATGAGTACCGCAGCTTCTTGTGTCGATTGAGTACATGGTAGCGTGCCCCCTGTCCTCCACCGGGGCGGAACTCCTCTTCGAGGTCTTCAGCCAGCGCTACGAGCGGGTATAGGTCCTGGTCACTACCAACCTCCCCTTCGACGAGTGGACCGAGGTCTTCGGACCGGACCGCCTCACCCACCACGTTCATATCCTGGAGATGAACGGCGACAGCTACCGCTTCTCTCCGCCGCGGTGGTACACCTTGCCGCCACTGAGAGTCCTGCCTTACGCCCGGAATAATCAGGGGCCGGTTTGCAAACCGGCCCCTGACCACGCTTCATACACTCGGCGGCATCTTCACGCGCTGGTGAAAATCTCGTTGGCAATGTCCATCGCACCCCGGGCGAACGGTATCCCGGCGTATAGCGTCATGTGGCCGAACACCTCGATGATCTGGTCCTGCGTGAACCCGATGTTCAGCGCGCCACGGACGTGGCTCCGCAGGGGCCCCTCGCGGCCCAACGCCGCCAGGCACGTCATGGTGCAGAGGCAACGGCTGGGGAGATCAAGCCCCGGTCGGGTCCAAGTCGCTCCCCAGTAGTATTCTCCGGTAGTACGGCCCAGCTCCCTCTCAGCTTCCGTCGGTGGGGCCGGCCGCGCCGCGGATGTGATTCCCATGTAGCTGCGCCGGAACTCGTCGCCCCGCTGGAACAGGCTGCCGGGATCTTCGCTGGCATCGTGGATGCGGGCTGGCGTGAAGTCTATCCCGCGCTCCTCAAAAACCTCTTTGCACAGCGTCAGCGCCTGGATGCCCGCCGGCGCTCCACTGTACCAGGTGTCGTGAATGATCAACTCCACGACCTGGTCCGGCGTCAATCCTACGTTCAGCGCGTTGCCCAGGTGCCGCTTCAGTTGTACTTCGCGGTTCATGACTATGAGGCACGACAGCGTGATCATCTCCCGCTGCACCGGTGTCAGCGCCGGCCGCTTCCAAATGGTGCCGAACAGTGCCTCGCCAAGTATCCTTTCCAGGTCCGGCGCAATGTCCCACGCCCCCGGCGACGACCCGCCGGTGATTTGCCCCCCGCCAAACATCCTCCGCGTTTCCTGTCCGAGTTCGTAGCGGTCGTCCAGTTCACTCATGGCGTGCCTCCATAGTGTGTGTGCCCGGATTCCATACGCCGACAGTGTACGGCGGCATCCAGACGGGTGCAACCGTTCCACCCGGGCCGGCGGGGCCATCGTGTTCATGGCCGTGGCTTCCCTGTTGAGGTGGCGCGGCCTACGCTGCGCAACCGAGGGTATAGCGTCCCGGTCAGTCGAACACGCCGGCGATGGCGCAGTCGGCCAACTCGTCGTCGGACATGCCCAGCACTTCCCGCAGCACGTAGGTCAGGTCTGCTCCGAAGGCGGGCGCACCCTTGGTAACGCTGCCCGGAGTGCGGGACAGCTTGTAGGGCGCGCTCTCTATGGTCCTGTACTCTCCCTGGTGGTCCAGGACAAGGCGGAAGAAGCCCCGCTCTTTCAACTGGGGGTCGCGTGACAGGTCGGCCCCGGTCTGCACCACCCCGGCAGCGACGCCCGCGGCTTGAAGGAGGCCCATCACGTCTTCGGCAGTGTGTTGGATGGTCCAGGAATCCACGAACGAATCCAGCGCGTCGGCGTTGCGGCAACGGTCATTGCCGGTAGCGAAGCGTTGGTCTTCGGCCCATTGGGGGCTGCCGATGGCGTCCACGAAGGCGCGCCATTCTTCGTCGGAGAAGATGGAGATAGCCACCCATCGGTCCTCTCCCAAACAGCGGTACGCGCCGTGGGGAGCGCCGCCGCCGTGGGGCAAGCGATTGCCTGCACGAGTCGAGGCCGCGGCGGGGCCGTTGGCGCTCATGTCCAACACCAGGGTTTCCAGAAGGGACGACAGGGACTCGAACTGGGAAACGTCGAGCCACTGCCCGCGCCCGGTCTTGGCCCGGTGAATCAGGGTCAGCAGCACCGCTTGCGCCCCGGCCATCCCGCCCACGGCGTCACTGTAGGCGCTGGCCGGGCCGCTCGGGCCAGTATCCGGGAACCCGGTCAACTGGGTGAACCCCGACCAAGCTTGAAGGGTCTGGCCGTAGCTGACCCGGTCTTTCCACAGTCCGGTGCGGCCAAATCCAGACATGCTGAGCATGATTATGCTGGGATTTATGGCCCTTATAGAGTCGTAGTCAAGGCCCCAAGAGGGCATCACCCGCCCGCTGAAGTTTTCCGCCACCACGTCGGACACTGCCACGAGCCGCTTGGCGATGTCGATGGCTTGGGGAGTCTTCAGGTTCAGTGAGATGGACAGCTTGCCCGCGTTCCAGTTGTGGCGTTGGCCCACCCCCCGGGCGGTGGCGGACGCCGGGCCGCCGATGACCGGCAGGGCGTTGTTGGACTCGACCTTGATTACTTCCGCGCCCTGGTCGGAGAGAATCCGCGTGGCCGAAGGCCCGGCGTGAATCCAAGTGAAGTCCAGCACCCGGACGCCCCGGAGGGCGAGGGCGGTCTGATGCGAATCACTGTTCAAGTCCATTCAACCTCAGGGGGAAAGGCGTTCCAGTTCTTGGGAGGAGAGACCCAGAATGCCGGAAAGGACTTCAGCGTTATGTTCTCCGGGGGCGGGAGCCGTCCGGCGCAACTGCCAGGGGGACTCGGTCAGGCGGTACGGGGCGCCGGGGTATACCATGGACGGGTCCCCGTCCGAAGACTCGACTGTCGTCAGGTATCCTCTGTTCCATAGCTGCTCGTTATCCAGGATTTCGTCGGGCGTGGCGGCGGGACCCCACGGATGGTGGTTAGACTGGCCGAACTCGGTTATCTCCTGCCTGGTGTGAAGCAGGGCCCACTGCTGGATTAGGCTCTCGATGTAGTCCGAATGCTCGCCCCGCAGGATGAAGCGGTCGTTGTATTTTTCGTCCATCAGGTCACCGGCCATGCCGTCCCGGTCCATCCAAGCCCGCAGGTCGTCCCACGCCCGCAGGTCGTCCCACGCCTGCTGGGTGTTGGTGGTGATGCTGGCGTAGCCGTCCCTGCACTGCCAAGTGGCGATGAACTGGCCGCCGTGGCGGAAGCCGCAGCGCACCGCCGGCTCGCCGATGTAGTTGTAGGTCGTGTTGACGTGCTCGGTGGTGGCGGCCACCGCCTCCTGCATCGAAACGTCGATGTACTGTCCTTCCCCGGTCATCATGCGATGGTACAGGGCCAGCAGTATGGCGATGTAGGCGCGGTTCGAGGCGGTGTGGCAGGCCTGCGACCCCCACAACCGGGTGGGCGGGGTATGGGGCCAGCCGGTGACGTACATGTACCCGCCCATGGCAAAGCCCACCAGGTCGGACGCCTTGAAGTCGCGGTAAGGTCCGGTCTGCCCGAAGGGCGTGATGGATGCGTACACCAGTCCGGGCGAGTCCGCCGCCAGGCTTTCGTATCCCAACCCCAGAGAGTCCATGTACCCGGGCGGGCAGGTCTCCAGCAGCACGTCGGAGGCGATGGCAAACTTACGCAGCAGGGCCGCGCCCTCGGGTGAGCCTATATCCAGGGTCACGCTGCGCTTGTTGGTGTTGAAGTGGAGCCAATACAAGCTGCGGCCGGGGCCGGGCTGGTCGTCGACGAAGGGGCCAATGCCGCGTATGGGGTCGCCGCCCGGCGGCTCGACCTTGATAACGTCGGCGCCCATGTCGGCCATCAACTTCCCGCAGTAGACGCCCGTCGGGCCGGCCAGGTCCAATACCCGGTAATCGCTAAGCGGTTGGGGTGGCCCGGAATTCGATCGTTCAGCAGGGCCGGTCATTTGAGGAGTATTGTAGCACTGGCTGGGGATGGTGGACTGTACCCGGCCGTATGACGGTTAGAATCAGGGCTATCGCATTTGAATTTAGCCGAATTGAGACAGGAGCGGGGTAAGGAAGGCGTTGTCTCATCCGGCCCGTTTCTGCTTACTCCTGATTGACCCTTTGGAGGGTTACAACCGGGCCGGATTGAGCCCCAACTTGCGCATCAAGGACAGGTTCTCAGCACAGTGGTCCTTCCTGTTGCTCGCCTGGTCCTCGTGGAAGAACACATCCAGCATCCAATTCAGCCGACTCACGATGCGCCAGTGTTCCCGCACAATGGCATTGAAGTGGTCCCGCAGGAAAGCTCTGCTCAGCAGATGGTAGCGTGTCTCGACGCTGGTCTCTCTCGCATTCCCTCTGGGCAGTTATCTTGTCCACCGCCGCCAGGCCCGACCATTGATGGCGTTCTTAGAGCCGCCAAGCCATGTCGCCGTTGAGACCAGCAGTTCGCGTCTCCATGCGACCCTGGATTACAGCAGTCGTTATCGGACCGTGAATCAGAAAGTGAGACTGATGGTAGATAAGTATCAGGGGGTCGTAAGGGGTGACTCAGACTGTCGGCAAGAGGCTGGGGGCGGAGAGGGCATCCGCCACCTCACTACCTTCAGCAGACCGCAAAAGACTTCCGCGAACCATATGTTCCTGAGACTTGGGCATGAATCAGTATCAACAGGAAGCAATCGAGGTCTTGTAAGGCCCGCCGGCTTCCGTTAGAATCCGGCCCAGTTGGTATATAAAGTGGTATATATTTCCGGAGGCGCCGGATGCCCGGAACGCGGAATCATCAGACCCTTTCGGCCGCCATGGTGCGCACTGTCTCAAAACCCGGGATGTACTCCGACGGCAATGGCCTGAACCTCAGGGTGGAACGGTCGGGAACCAAACAGTGGGTGCAAAGAGTCACGGTCGCGGGCAAACGCACCATGCTGGGCCTGGGCGGGTACCCCGCCATCTCCCTCGCTGATGCCCGGGAACTGGCCGCCGCCAACCAGCGGGCCGTCAAACAGGGACGGGACCCCCTGGCCGAGAAACGGCAGGCCGCCGAGGAACGGCGACGCCCTGCCGTTCTCAGCTTCTCCGAAGCCGCGGAACGGGTTATCGAGATGCACCGGCCCACCTGGAGCAACGCCAAGCACGCGGCCCAATGGACCAGTACCCTGGCCACCTACGCCCATCCGGTTATCGGGAGGAAACCGGTGGACGAAATCACCACCGGCGACGTCCTGACCATAATGACCCCCATCTGGACCGCCATACCGGAAACCGCCAGCCGGGTGCGCCAGCGGTTGGAGACCGTGTTCGATTGGGTCGTCGCCCAGGGATGGCGGCCCGACAACCCTGCAGGCAGGGCCATCACCCGGGCCTTGCCCAGGGTTTCCCGGGTGAAGCGCCACCACGCAGCCCTTCCCGTCCTCGACGTTCCAGCGGCCCTCAAAACTGTCAGGGAGTCCGGGGCCGACATGGCGACCAGGCTGGCATTCGAGTTCCTGGTGCTCACTGCAGCCCGGTCCAGTGAGGCGAGACTGGCAACCTGGGGCGAAATGGACCTGCAGTCCGCCACCTGGAAGGTGCCGGCGGAGCGCATGAAGGCCCGAAGAGAGCACACGGTCCCGCTGTCTGGACGTTCCCTGGAAATCCTGGGCCAAGCCAGGGAATTGAACGGTCATGACACCGGGTTAGTCTTCCCCGCCGGACGGCCAGGGAAGGCTCTGTCCGACATGACCCTCACGGTGTTGCTGCGTCGGCTGGGAATCCCCGCCGTGCCTCATGGGTTCCGCAGCAGCTTCAAGGACTGGTGCATTGAGGTCCGGGGCGGCGACGACCGGTGGTTCACCAGCGAGGCGGCCCTGGCCCACAACCTGGGCGGCTCCACCGAGATGGCCTACGCCCGCACCGACCTCCTGGAACTGCGCCGCCCGCTGATGGATGAATGGGATGAGTTTCTGTCCACACCCTGAGGGCCGCTGCTTCCTGCCGCCCCTGGGCACAGGTCGCCGCTTCTTCCGGCGGCCCTTTTGTCATCCGCTTCCAACGCCCGGCGACCGGGACATGCTAGCGGGCCGCAACCAGGGACATCGCGTAGGCTTCCACGTCGGTCCTCCGGTGACGCACGCCTCGCTGGCCGACTCTCAGGGCAGGGCCCAACTTCCCTGCTTTTCTGAGTTCGTAGTAGGTCGACTTGGAGATCGCGAGCAGGATGAGAATCTCGGAAATTCGCATTAGCTGAGTGTCTTCGGCAGACATACGGCAACACCCCGAACACAGAATCGGTGATCAGGGGCACGCCGGATTCTCTGGGGGTGGACCCTCCGCCTGTCAGGCGAAGAATTGTGTTTTCGGACGAGACGCTTTGTTCGTCCTCAAAAAGTTCGGGGTGCCTTGTCAAAGGGCCCGCGGTTATTTTTTTGTGGAGTAGCAGGTGTGCAGCCTCACCGAGAGGTTCAGCTGTTAGTCATTCAGCCCAGAAGGGCAACTGCCATCGTCGGTTGCGAACGATGCTCTTTATTTGGCCAGAGTCCCGGCATCCTCCTGATAGCTTGTATGCTTCCACTATACCATGTTGGGCTGGCCAGCAGTTGAAGCAGTCTTCAAACCGGTCGGGCCGGCATATTTCCCCGATGACAGGGCATCAAGCCAAACTTGCCCCCGTCGGAAGCCGCCACGGGAACCGCGCCCCCTTGGGGGCAAGCTTGGCTTGATGACGGTTCGAATTACCGGGGGTGGATATAGCGGCCACCCGGGATACCGGAATTCCGCCAGATTGCTCAACGATGTCTTATATCTGATTGACCGGTTTAATGAGTTCGAGTCCATCAGGGTGGGCCGGACTTGACGGTAGACAGTACCATTTTTGAGATGTGGCTGGGACTCCGTAGCTCTTGAGACCGCGATCCTTACCGAGAGTTAGAGCCTCTTCGGGTGGGCCGAACCTGCGGCGCGAGCGTCTCGCTCGTCTCCTACGTGGCCGGAGCGGAAGTCCAATCCTCCTCTCGCGATTTGGTGCCGGGCCCCGCAATCGTCCGCCCCGTCCTCTGCCGCCCACGAAATCGTGAGGTTTCTCTCCGCTAGGGACACACCCAAGGCCTGACTGCGATCGCAAAGAGCTTATTGCGTGTACCTTCTGCTTGGTTCCCTGTGTAAGCTGGAGACCAACTCGACCAACTCGGCGCCTTCTGGAGTATCGGATTCGCGTGCCGCCTCGCCGGCCTCGCGTCCTGCCGCCGCTGCATCACGGTACGCGGTCTCTACTTCCTGCTGCGGCCGCCCCCAACCCGCGAAGACGAGCCCGAGCATGAACAATGATTGTGCCGTCAGAAGCAAGCCTTCCGGTGTGGCGGCCTCGCGTCCCGCCGCTGCTGCGTCGCGGTACGCGGTCTCGACCTCCTCTGGCTCCCGCCCCCAACTCGCGGAGGCGATTCGGAGGTTGGACAGCGCCTGTGCAGCCTGCAGTAATCCTGCGGGAGTGGCGGCCTCGCGTCCCGCCGCCGCTGCTTCACGGTACGCAGCCTCGACTTCCTCTGGCTCCCGCCCCCAACTCGCAAGGGCGTTCCCGAGGTTGGACAGCGCCTTCGCCGTTTCTACCAGTCCCTCGGGAGTAGCGGCTTCTCGTCCCGCCGCCGCCGCTTCACGGTGCACGGCCTCTACCTCCTGTTCCGATCGCCCCCAACCCGCGAAGACGAATCCGAGGGCAAACAACGACTGTGCCGTCAGTACCAACCCTGCTGGGACGAAGGCCTCGCGTCCCGCCGCCGCTGCTTCACGGTAGGCGGTCTCTATCTCCTGCTCCGGTTGCCCCCAACCCGCAAGGGCGTTCCAGAGGTTGGACAACGCCCTCGCTGTTTGCATTAACCCCTCTGGGGTGGCGGCCTCGCGTCCCGCCGCCGCTGCGTCACGGTACGTGGTATCTACCTCCTGCTGCGATCGCCCCCAAGCTGCAAGGGCGAGCCCTAAGTTGAACAGCGCCTGTGCCGTCAGCAACGACCCGGCCGATGTAGCTGCCTTGCGTCCCGCCTCTGCCGCGTCACGGTACGTGGTCTCCACCTCCTCTTGCTCTCGCCCCCAACGCACAAGAGCCTGGCCGAGGGCCAGCAGCGCCCTCGCGGTTCCTATCAACCCCTCAGGTGTGGCTGCCTCTCGTCCCGCCGCCGCTGCGTCACGGAACGCGGTCTCGACCTCCTGCTCCGGTCGCCCCCAGCCCGCGAGGGCGATCCCGAGGTTGGAAAGTGCCCTCGCTGCTTCTACCAACCCCTCAGGTGTGGCTGCCTCTCGCCCCGCCGCCGCCGCATCTCGGTACGCGGTCTCGACTTCCTCTGGCTCACGCTCCCAACGCGCGAACACGGTTCCGCGGTCGGACAGCGCCTGTGCCGCCAGCACCAATCCTGCTGGTGTAGCTGCCTCTCGTCCCGCCTCTGCTGCATCACGGTACGCGGCCTCCACCTCGTCTTGCTCCCGCCCCCAACGCACAAGAGCCTGCCCAAGGGCCAACAATGCGCTCGCGGTTCCTATCAATCCCTCCGGTGTGGCGGCCTCTCGTCCCGCCGCTGCTGCGTCGCGGTACGCGGTCTCTACCTCCTCTGGCTCCCGCCCCCAACGCGCGAACACGATTCCTAGGTTGGACAGCGCCCTCGCTCTTTCTGCCAACCCCTTTGGAATGGCGGCCTCTCGTCCCGCCGCCGCTGCATCTCGATACGTGGACTCAATCTCCTGCTGCAGTCGGCCCCAACTCACGAGGGCGTTCCCGAGGTTGGACAGCGCCCTCGCTATTTCTGCCAACCCCTCCGGTGTAGCAGCCTCTCGTCCCGCCGCCGCTGCGCCACTGTACGCGAACTCAATCTCGTGCTGCGGCCGCCCCCAACTCTCAAGAGCGATTCCGAAATTGAACAGCGCCCTCGCCGCTCTCACAAGGCCTTCTGGTGTACCAGAAGCGCGGTACAGGTCAGCGACTTCGCCCATGACACGGCTTGCCCGCTCGAAGTCTGCGCCGTAGTAGTGGGTATTACCGAGTTGGGAAAGCCCTTCAGCGTCATTCAACTCGCATAGGACCCCTTCGACCTCGTCCATCCTTGCCCGAGCTGCATCTTCTGTGACAACCTCGCTCAGGAACGCTTCTTCCGGGAGAACCGGGTCGCTTTCTCGGATGAATGACATCGAGCACAGGCGCTCAAGTGCGCTGCTGACAGTGGGAATATCAAGATTGGCACCGAATCCCGAACTGGTCAAGGCGCGTACCTGCTCGACTCTGATCGGCGAGATTCCAGCTACGAAGAGAGCGTAAACCGCTTCGACAACCGCCATCTCCTGATGGCTGAGCTTTTGGAATTCATCACGCAGGCGGCGGAAGTCGAGCAGAAAGAGCCCGGGGTTCCCGCCACAGTCGTGTGGACCGCGTTCGCCCGCTTTCCCCGCAGGGTCGGCTGCGAGCACCTCCATCTGCTCGTCGCTCATCCTAAGAACTTCATACTGATCCAACATGGAGAAGAACTGGCTGAGTGCCGGTTCTACCTCACTCCGAATCTGCGGTAATGTACTCGTCGTACATGTAACGGCAATCGAGCAGCTTGAGGCTTGTTCCGCTACAACTTGTCCAAGCTCCGCAACGTCCGTACGTCTGACGTAGAAGTTCAAATCGTCGAAGACAAGAACACACGATTTCCCGCCGAGATAGCGAGTCGCGTGTTTGAGGTCGGCATCGCTACGACCTACGAGACTGCGGCTCGGAGCGAATACAATCGTCTCTGGGGGCAGTTGACCGATCAGTTCAAGAATGAGTCGCGTCTTCCCCATTGCTGCCGCACCGATAAGGGCAACTCGTCGACCGTGCCCACTTTCCCCGAGGAACAATGAGGGAATTACCTCGGCCATCGGGGATCCGGAATCATCTGGGTCTTGGAATCGACGTAGTCGTCGTGGCAGGAACGCTGAAACAGGGCCGACCTGTCTCGGGTCCCGCGGTAGGTCATCAGGTGTCAGATCTCCTGCCGGCATGGCAATACGTCCATGGAGCGCGATTTGCCGCAATGCGTCGCGAGCACTTGCGTCGCTCCTCGCCCACCGCCAGAACCAAAGGACACCTACTCTAACCGCCGTTCCGGCTATCCCGACCAGCGGGTGGGCTAGGAGCCACTCTCTGAGTGCGGGCTTCGCTAGGAGTGAAAAGACCGGCAGTATAGAGACAGCAAGGGGGATAGCCCAAGCCACCCATCCTGACAGGTGCGAGAGCCATGATGGGGAGAACCACCCCCTTCGATGCCAGACGCGTAACCGGCTGCGGGGATCTCTCACGAGCGCGTTCAAACGACCGCAGTCCTTCGGCCCGATGTAGCTTCGTCCTGTTTGATCATGGCTCGCGATTTGCTAACTCCCCACAGTGTGTCGAGATCAGAATGCGAAACCAGATATACTGCCGAAGAAAGTGACCTCATACCAGGGACACTCTGAACAAACCTAAACCAAAGCCAAGGTGGGATGTGCATTTGGCTGGTGCTGGGAATCGGGGCGGGAGTCTCGCGGGAGTGTTTCGGCCCTTGATTGCAGGACCGTCCGGCAGCGCCGTCTCACCTCGTCTTTCCGGCTGGACAGCCCGGCCAGGAATTTGCCGGCCCTCTCCTGCACCGCCGCCCTGCTCCCCAGGCACAGATTGCCAGTGGCCTCCCCCGTTTTCACGAGGGCAGGCTCTCTCTCGCCCAGCCCCAGATAGCCTCATCGGCGTTGAAGTCCGGGCTGTAGCCCGGCAGAGCCTGCCCTCGTGAAAACGGGGGTTCACCAGCCTCAGCTCCAGCTCAGGCGTCCTGAGGTACTCCCGCACCGCCTCCCCACGGTGGGCTGGCGCATTGTCCCAGATGACCCGCAGCGGCCCTGGATGCTTTTCCTTCAGTTGCGTCAGGAAGGCAGTTGCGTCAGGAAGGCAACCGAGGTCCCGCTGTTGCTGTTGCCCTCCAGTTCCATCCATTCCACCTCGCCCGTCTCCAGGCACACCTCTGAATAGTAGCTGGCCTTCTCCCCATACCGCGGACTATTGGAGTCCACCAACTCAGGCTTACCCTTCAGCACCCACTTGCCCCGCAATTCCGCGTCCGCCCGGAAGTGGGCCTCGTCAGCAAAGAATATTCTGGCTTCAGTCCGTTGGGCCTCCTCCCACAGGGCGGCGTACTCCGCCACGAAGGCATCCCGCTTGGACTCATTCCCCTTGACCAGACGCTTCTTGGGGCGCTTGAAGGCAAACCCCAGCCGGTGAAGCCAGTTCAGGCAACTGCTGCGGCACAGGCTGATGCCAAACCGTTCTGAGACAAACTGCCGCACCACCTTCCTCCTGAGCCTGCCGAAGGGACCAGTTGGCCAGTTGGATGCCCGCCGCGGCGGGCCGTTGCTCCACCGCCCCTTTCAACTCCTCCTGCTGCGCCTGGTCAAGGGCGGGGGGGAACCACCGGTCTGCTCGAATATCAGGGCCGCAGAGCCTGCCCTCGTGAAAACGGGGGCCCTCCCTCACCGAAGGCCGACGCCCAACGTCCGATAGTGTGGGGGTCCCGCTCCAGCGCCTCCGCCGTCGCCGCTGCCGTCAAGCCCTGAGCCAGCAGCAGGATGGCGTACCACCGCTCCCGCTCCCGGGGTGTGGGAGCCAGAATCATCCGCCGGCGCAAATCCGTGGCATCCATCCGCCATTGTTCCAGAAACCGCTCTTTCTCCCTTACGCCCATCACCCACCCCTCCCTGACGACACCGAAAGCTAACCCAGCGACTCCCCAAATTTACCCCATCTTTCTGCGCATTTCACCTTGGCTTTGGTTTAGTAGACCAACTTCCTTGTTATGACGGGTGAAATGCAGGGTTGCTCGGCAAATTTCTGCGTGCGCCCAGTAGGGCAGGGCAGAGCCCCAGTACCAATCAACTCATCAATACAAAGAGTTCGGACTACTAGCCGTCGGATCCAAAGGGTGATGCGAAGCTCAATTTTCACCGGTGCCCGCCTCAACGAGATGGGAGTGCTAGGCTTGATGCCTGGTTTCGAGCAGGTCTCTGTACCCGTCATTGACGTAGCCACAGTACCTTAGAAACGTGTACTCAAAGTAAAACTGGCTCAGGTCGTGCAGATGGACGTAACTCATCCGGTCGGCATCCAGGTGGTTAAGGTGTTCTACCTTGATTTCGGCATCTGTTTTGGGTTCGAGAGGATGAGTAACATAATTCCGTACCGTGTTGAGCAATAATGGGCCTTGATCATCACTTACCTTCAAGTCTCTGCAGAGCTTGTTCAACACTGGAGTCTCCGGTTGTTTCAAGTGAAAGTGGGGAACCTGGTCTCGCAGGACTCCAGTAATCTCCTTGTGAGCATCACCTCTGATAGTTCGCTCCAACACAAGACTGGCGAGTATTTCCAAGCCTGCGTAGCTCTTTGCCACCGCATCGTTGGCGATACCCGCTTTCTTCATTGCATTGCTATGAACATAACATTCGACAGCAGCGACCATTTCGCTTGTTTTGTCCTTCCACCTTTGCCAGAACTTGGGAAACAAGTCTTCTAGATAGGCGCCAGCCTGCTCGTCGTTGTCGTTCTTGAACCAATTTACTGGGTGCCGTTGGCCAGTTTCAAATCGGCCTACTTCACCCCAGATCGGCTGATTATGGGAGTTGTAACCGACCACAACTGTGGGATGGTGGTAAACGCCAGCAGTGAACGCAAAGAAGTATTTCAATCCTCGAAGTATGTCGCCAAGTTCACTAGTTTCGTATTGACTGCTATCACTCCTTGTGACCATACCGGTGTGACTGACCAAGCCTCTGGTTTGCCGTTCGTCCTGCGTCAGTGTGACGCTCCACCCATCCCCACTGACAAGGTCAATTTGATGTGGGGATGGAGAAATCTTGACTGTAGCGTCGCCTTCCAGTCTTCTGGCTACAGTTTGAAGCATCTCATGTTCTTGTGTGCCAATTCTGGCAATCGAACGCAGTAGCTTTGAAGGGGTTACAAAATTAGGAAAATCTACAATACAGAACTCGGCTCTTTTGAGAGGAGCGGTTTGTATGGCGACTTGGTTTTCATTTAGTGTTAGTGCTCCCCTGTGTCGGTCTCCGGCGTAGAGTACTTTGGCGTGTAGCTCTGGACTTCGCTGAGGTTGGGTTGGCAACGGTGATGTGTGTAATTGGAGAGTAACATCGTCTCTCGCCAACCATGCTCGTTCTAGAGAGGGATGAGTGCCAAAACCCTCACTATCCGAGAAACTCTTGGTCCCTATACTACTCTCGTCGAACTGGGTTTCGGGGTCGTATGGAGGTGCATTGTAATACTTCAATTCGAAATGGCCATTGGGGGCTATTTCGGGAACGACGATGATGTCAAATCTGTCATCACCATATTCCAGAGTTGCGTGTACGGGCGTACTCAATTCCGCATTCAGAACTCTTTGGAAGAACTTGATTTCCAAGTCGTTAAGATTCAATTTCAACCTTCAGTTGTTTTCTGAGAGGAATCGGCGCTTGAGGAAATTAGCAACCGTGGGACGGGTGGTGACTCCAACCCGTTGAATGCAGGCTGCTCCAGCCGTGGTGGATTGCCAGTTCTGATGATCTGCGGTCATTCGCTTTTATCTGTCTTTGCGCCGTTAGGGCGTCAACCGGTCTTGGGTCCTGCCACAATTGGAAAAATTGCTGGGCAATTCGTGAACTCCTGCGTTGTAATTTCCGCGCCGGTGTGACACTGTGGCGCCGGATTGCCCTCCTGACTCCCGTGGATAGGAGTGCTTGTGCGACTATTCTCTGGCACTCTCGCCTTGCTGTCTGGTGATCCAGCACCCTGGCGGTGTGGGTCCACGCCGGGTCTTTCCGCGTTCTGGCTCCCTTCCCTGTTGCGGCGTCGGCGACGATGATCGCCAGCGTGTGGAACAGGGCATAGTAAATCCTGTTCACTGCGGTCTTAAGGTCGGCTTGTCTGGGTCTTCCTCTGGGGTTGCTTCCTCCCGACGCCAGTTCCCTGGCGATCATGAGCATCTCTTCGGGTTCCAACTTCCGTCTACCTCAGCATCCTCTGGAGTTGTTTCCACTCGGATTTGGCCGCAAAGGACTGGATCGGATGGCCGGGTATCCCAGTGCTTTCGTGTGGGGCCACAGCTTTTCCGAGAGGTCCACGGTCCATCCGGGGTCCAGCTTGTCGAAGTCGCCGTCGAAGACGATGTAGGTGTGGAGGTAGTCGTCGCCTTCGTGGTCGGTCTTGACCTCGACGACGATGGGGTCGAACAGGAACAGGTCCTTGAACTGCTCTTCGAGCATCTCCCTGATCATGGTTCCTATCATCCCGGTGGGGTCTTCGGTGACGGTGGGGTTGGCGTTACGGTTCCCCATCATATCCTCTCGTTCCGTTCTGCGTGTCGGGTTTGGATGGGCTGATGAGCTTATTGTCGGCTCCAGCTCTTGGTCAGGTTTGGTCGGAAATGTTCAAAAGTCGATTTGTCGTGTAGAGCCTAGTACCGTTTCCACTTGAATATGCCTTATACCGGATATCTGTTTCACCTGTTAGTCATTCCCGCGCAAGCAGGAATCCAGAGTTCGAGGCAGCTTTCCAGCAACAACAAATCTATCTGGAAACGGTACTAGTAGACCAACATCCTTGTTATGACTGGTGGAATGCCGGGTTGCGCGGCAATTGTCTGCATGGGCCCAATATGTCATGGCAATGGTCCTGTACCAAGCAACTCATCATTACAACAATTTCGGACTACTAGTTCGATGGCGTGGACGGAGTGGTAGTGCCGGACGGCTTTACCTCTAGGTCTTGGATGGCCTGCTTCTGCTTTTCTTCCAGTGCCTGCTGTATGGCCAATTCGTCCAGGATCGTTTGGTTATGTGCCTGGATAGCGGTGCGAAGGGTTTCGTTGAGTTCTTGGAGCCGCTTTAGTTCCTCCACCTTGGTTTGGACTGACGCAACAAAGGCGGCTTTGTCGGTTTCGACTTCGGACATGAAGGCGTTGGTAATCTTCGCCCGCTCCTGTGCACCGGCAAGTCGGATTTCCACCACCTTGTTCCAAGCAGCGATGATGAGCTTTTCCTGTTCCAATTGCGATCGGAGCGCCTGAGTCGTAAAAAGTTCGGTTTCCAGGGCTTTCTGCTGGATTTGCTTGGCAGCCTCGAGTTCTATCTGCTGAAGCTCAGCCTTCGCCTCGGCATCCTCGCGAGCTTTATCGGCAGCACGCTGCTCAGCGGCTTTCTTGGCTCGCAGTTCTTCCTGCATGGCTTGATTTTCGTACTCGCGGCGAATGTTCTCTAAACACTCAAACACCAGCTCAGAGAAGTCGTTGACTTCCGCTGGTATCGGGAGCCAGGGACTTATAGCCCTCTCCTGTATTATGTTTTCAGAAAAGTTGGATCCTATGATCAGCATGTGGCCATTGGCCCTCAGTTCGGCGGCAAGCGCAAAATTGCTGTAGTATGGCCTGTCTATGATAAGAGCCGATGGCAGTGTAGACCCGAGGCTGTATGCGGGGCTTATTCGGAGTATCAATGATCCATCTCCCTCTTGGACGCGCCTTCTAAAGGCTAGGCCACGCAGTGAGACTTGATCTTTGTTCCAGAATTCTTCATCGAGTGCATTGATCTTCCCGAAATACGCAGCGCCGTCAAAATGGGGTGCTCCTACGATGTCATGTTGATAGTCGTATGGACTGAACTCAAAGCCCGCGTAGCAAGAATCCGCGCCAGTAATCCGGTACGCCCTAAACTCTACCGATGTTATCTCGTGGAACCCGAGGTCCCACTTGCAACCTTTTCCCGCTACCGGGTTTCCGGGGGGACACTCGTTCACGGGCGGTCTCCCTGCTGATACAGGCGGTATATGGTTGATGGCGGCTACTGCGGACAAAAACACCGCCAAGGTCACGATACCGAATTGGAACATTCTCTTGGTCTTCACTGCATCATCTTGTAGTCGGTTAGCCCTGACTGAGTTTCCGCTGTATACACTCCAGATATATGGACTGAGTTACCGCCGCTTCGTAGCGGGCCAGATCGTTCTTGAAAGGACCGCCGTCCGGTTCTCCTAACTCGCTGATGCACTCGTCCAGGTCCTTGGCGAATACGCCATAGGCTTCTTCGATGGCCTTGTCCACTGCGGCGTGTTGCTGGGAAGTCCAGTTATTCAATTTGGGGTCATGAGGTTGAGCACTGGACTGCTTCGTAGCCGGTTGCGCTCCCGCGGTCTGGTCTTCAGTCTGTGGAGAACTGCTGGAGACAGAGGGTGTCGGGGTTGCCACGATGATGATGGGGCTCGGCGCAGGGTCTTGCCCACAGGCAACCGTCAGTAGAAGAATCGCCGCCAATATGATGAAGTCTTCAAGGGGTTTGATGGTCTTTATACCGGGGATTATACCCCGTTCCCATCTGGTTGGCTCGCCCGGTCAGCGGTGCCTCTGGATACTTTCCAGATGGTGGGGCCGCCTTTTTGGTTGAAGCCATAACGGTAGCGGGGACCGATGGGGACGGCACTCTGTCCTCGCTCGTGTAGGTTTGGTCTGGTGCTTGGCTGCAGGACGTCGGCTGTTTCCCTGAGATCACGTTGCCGATGTACCGTGGGCTATTCCCATTCGTTCGTTTCCCGTGACCCTTGGACAAGCGGCGATGTGGCCTATTCTTCCGCGGCCGGCATCGCCTTGGCCGCTGCCCTCCGCTTGGCGTCGCTGCGCCTGCGGGACTGCCGGTGGGCCTCGGCGCAGGTGGGGGCAGCGTGTCTGGTCCGGGATGGCCGGCTTGCTGCAGCTCCGGCACCTGTCGAGTTCTGGCGCGGATGAATGCTAGGCCAGAGTGCTTGGGTTAAGGGGTTCCGTGATGGAGATGACTTCCAGCCCCGTTGGCCGTCAGTTCTTCCAGGAGAGCCCTCATTTCGGTGGCTGACCGGGTAAGCCGGTTGAAGGAGCGGACCAGGATCGTTCGGAAGGGCGGGTTGTCGCTGGTGGCTTGGGCCATCATCCAGTCGAACTCTTCCCGGCTACCGGATTTGTCGACGAAATGGGACACGGGGCTCATGTGATTCCCTTCTGCGTAGTCCCTCATAGCGTCCAGCTGGGCCTGTACGGATCGGGCGGCGTGCTCTTCTTGGTTGACGGAGGAGGACCGGGCATATAGTGCTGCCGGCGTGAGCGTTTGTGCTTGGCTCATTTGGCATCCTCGCACGGCCTATGTTGATTTGTTGTCGGCGTTCTGCCCAGTTGCGGTTGATCATAGGGAACAACGGGACAGTCTTCGCTGCCTGGGGGCGGGTTTCATCATGAGTCTGGTGGTAGTCGTTCACCGAAAGAGTTCTGGACTGCTCGGGGTTCTGTTCCAACGAGGTGTCAGTCATCCGGGATTGCCGGTGCGTAGCCGAGTGCGATGGATTCTTCTCGGCTCACTCTGGGTTGGGCGTCTGGTCCTCCCAGCGGGGCTGGCACAGCGCCCCGGACTCCACCGCTCCCCTGTCGTTCCTCACGCTGGCCGTGGCTGCCTGTGCCAGCTTCCCGGTGAACCGGGTGATGAGCCCGGCATTCCAGATAGCCCGTTCGCAGTCCCTCTGGTCTGCCGTGCAGGAGATTCCCATCGCCATGTATGGGGTGTCCGTCCCATCTACGGGTCATGGGCTTGAGACTCCCTGTTACCGCCGGGTGCAGGGCGGCTTGTCGGATGCCAAACGAATATGTCCCGGTTTGCGACCGGGTACTACCAATTAACATCCTACACAACCCGGCGTTGGAAGGGGGTGACAAAAGTTCCCCGATTTACCCCGGTTACGGGCTGCGAACCCTCGTCCCGGCCCGTAACCGGGGTTGTCGTCAGAAGATCCAGATCTGTCCGGAATCCTTCTCCCTCCGCTGCTTGGCTCTCTCCCGGGCTTGCTCGCGGTATTGCCGGTGCTGCTCGGCACAGGTCTCGCACCTGGCCTGATCCTGAATGGCAGGTTTTTTGCAGTCCCTGCACTGTCCGTGTTCCTTGGCCTTTTGCCTCCTCTCCTGCTCGTAGCGACGGTGATAGGCCGCCCTGTCTGGGTTCTTGCGTCTGAGCTGTTCGTACCCCTTACCGTCCTGCTGGCGGCATTCTCCTCGGCCTGGTTCGGGACGGTGCTTCCCGGAGAATTCCGTGCTGCTGCTCCGCGGCGTCGGAGGGTTTTCTCCGGGCGTCCGGTGGGCTTCTTCACTTTTTGGCTGGCGCTGGCTGATTTCTTGTTGGACTTGGGTCTTTTTCGTGTGGGGATGACGAAGGTGCTTTCGAAGATGCGCTCTTTAGAGATCCCCGCCTCTACGTGCAGTAGGCCGAACTTTCGAGTTCACGTTCCCGTTGCCGGGACCGAGCAATGCGGGCGGCCGCCCTCCCACCAGGACGAAACCGGCAGGAAAGCCGCCACGGAAAAGCTCCACCAGTACACCCCCACGAAAGGCGAACCCGAAGGCCCAACAGACGAAGCCCCGCCCTGAACCGGCCACGACCGAAGTGGAAGCCAAGCTGCGAGAGCCGTTCGAGCACGACCGGAAGGGGAACACTTCCCCGGAGCGCAGGGAGCAGCACCGCCTCCACGAGCAGGAACGACGCCGGAAGGCGAAAGAATCGGGACTCTGTGTGGTCTGCCGCTTACCGGCCATACCGGACCAGAGCCGCTGCTCGACGTGCGCCGAAAAGCACAGGGCATCCCGAAGGAGGTGGCAGGCCCAGCGGAGAAGCAAGAACAAGAAGAGCTAAGGAAAGAGCCGCCCAGCAAAGGGACCATGCCTACGGGCAGACCACGTCCCTCTGACAACACCCCAGACCCAAGCCGCGGACCCGTCGGGATAGACCGTGTGGACGTGATGCCCGCCCTGCGGTGGCCCTGGTTCCCCCGCAGGCGCGGGGATAGACCCTCGTCGCGGGCCTCCAGGGTTTGGGCCGATGCGGTTCCCCCGCACTGTATCCTAAAAGAATTTTATTCTCAGCACACCTTCCCGATACCCGGCAGGCCACGCGCAGGAACCAAGCAGACCAAACGCGCCAGGAAGAAACTTCCCAAGCCGAAGCCCGAAGGTGACGGGAAGAGATCTCCTGCCACCAAAGCCAAAGACCCCGAAACCGCGAGGGAAACTCGCCAGGAGTACGAACAAGCCAGGAACAGGACCCCGGAGCGCAGGGCGTACCGGCTGCGCCACGCTGAGGAACAGAGACAGAGGGCCAAGCTGCTTGGCAAGTGCCAGAAATGTAGCAAGACGGCGATTCCAGGCGAAACGCGATGCCCCACCTGCGCCGAGGCCAACCGGCAGTCCCGCAGGCGCAGCGACGCCAGGCGGAGGGACGCGGCCAGACAAGCGGCAACGACGGACAAAGCAGACCAGTGGGCGAGGAACGCTGACGAATGGAACGAGCAACGACCGGTGCCGGGGAACCGCCCCACAAGACCCAAAAAGGGGCGGTATGCCAGATACCGCCTCAAGGGATGTACACTAGCTGTCCTCACTCGAACAACGTCAGCACCAGTGCGAACTCGGTGAAGTCCGCCGTCTCGCAGTCAAAAGTCCCCTCCAGCAACTCGCCTCTGCAGTGATGGGCGTAGCCGCTGAACATGAACCTCCCCAGAATGTCCCTCAGCGCCCTCAGTTGACTGCCAGTCAGACCCACAAGGCCCGGCCTTAACTGCCCAGTCACGGCATCGGGATCCGCGTACAGGACAAACTGGCTCTGCTCAGGCAGATGCTCCCTGACCCTACGGTACTCCGGATCAGACTCCAGCGAGTCGGACTCGCCGTCCGCCAGCCTGACAGTACGCTTTAGAACGTCCCGGTTAGTCCCCAGCACCAAGCGGCCTCCGTGGAAAACGTAACCCGGCTCATAGCCAGTCCCAGTACGATGCAAGACAGCCTTGCCTGCAGCCCCAACGCTAGCCTCACGAACGGATACATCCCATACACGCTCAACAAACCCCGAGATCTCATGCACAGACTCCTCGAAATCTCGGCCTCGCTCCAACTGGTAACTGAGGGAAAAAACAGCATCCACGGGGTTGGTCAGGGGATCTGCCCCGACCTCCTCCAAGTCCAAGTCGTGGACGACCAAGGCATAGTCGCCACCCAGATGCTCTGCCAGATCAGCCTCAGGATCCACGCCGGTCGAATCCCAGACCAGTTCTAAGACCAAGTCGACCACATCGGCGACACCAGAACCTTCTTCCAAACGGGGAGGATTCGCCATGCCGTACTGACGGTAGATACTCTCCAGTCCACTATTCAACTCGTCCAGCTGTCCCGCAGATAATTCCCCGTAGGCGCGCAATGCCTCTCGCCACCGGTCCAGGTCGGGGTCGAACGTCCCAGCCAGGAAGAAGGGCGCGTCGACGGGAACCATATTCGCAGGCACCAACAGGTCCGGGACCTCCAACGGAGAATCTATGGCCATTGGCAGGCTCACCCGGGCGGATAGGGCTCGGTCATGCACAGCGAAGGATACCGCGGCCCAACGAGGCAACGTGTCCTCCGGCTCAACATCGGACAGGAACCACCCGTCCAGCATATCCTCGTTGCCCTCCATATCCATCACCACATCGAGTAAGCTATGCGGCCTGACGAACATGGATGCGAACCGGCGAGCGGGCAGAGAACCCACCGCTTCCTGGAAATCGGCAGCGTCCGCCAGAGACGTGCGGCCGGAGATGACATCTATCACGTCCTCAAGGGCCTCCTCGCTGTTGGCAAACACCAAGAGCTCTTCGCTGAGCCCGTAGAACTCGCCTGACCTTCTGTCACCCCAAGTGTCGAAATCTCGGTGGGAACCGGACTCGAAATCAGCGCCGCGGGTGTCCTCAGCATGGTCCAGCCAGATATCCACGAAGTCCCGGGCCACATTGTGGTCCCGGACGCCGATAGTGGCGGCCAAGACCAGTTCCCTCGGGTTGGAGGTGAAATCGAGGACTCCGAATGAGAACTCCGGCCCCGCCCACGGGACCACGTCCCGCTCAAAGTCCGCTCCACGTTCCCGTTCCAACAGATCCTCCAGGTCGTCTACCAAGTTGCGGAACGCCCGGAAGCCGTTCAGTTCCTCATAGATCTCCGCGAGCTCACCCCTTTGACCTTCCGTCGGTGCCAAAGTGAGCCAACCATAGACCATGGTGTGAGGCGGGTAATAACCGGCCGAATGCTCAGGTCCGCCCGTGGATAGCCGGAGAACCAGATCCGGGCCCGCCGTTACTGCAGCATAGACCAGGATGGCCAATGCGCAAAGAGAGGCCAGAATTCCCAAAACGGCGAAGGGAGAGCGAGGAAAACGGCGGGACTGTCGCTCCACGTGCGAACCTCCAGTAGACCCCAGCGGTGTGCCTACGGCTTATCGAAGTAGATGACCCGGGCAGATCCCTGCCCAACTTGGCGTGTGCTTCGCTACCGAGCCAGTACCCACAGTAAACGCTAGGCCAAGCGGGCTGCTTTTACCCAGAGACATAAGGTACCCGCCCGCTTCCCGAACACCCGGACCACCACTTCCAGGCTGCTTCCGTCGCTGTACATGGACCCCGCCAAGGACTTGAGATTCTCCGGCCAGTGGAGACGTTTCGTGTCTGGTATGAACTCGTAGCAGCACTGGCCCCAGCGATAAGTCCGACTGCCTCCAGAGCGACCGCATTTGGGCAGCCAGTCGGAACCGAAACGGGGACATTACATAGTCTTACGGTAAAACCGTCGTCTGGCCATGGTCACACATCCCAACGTCCCTCTACTTCGGTGGCCCGTGATTCTACCATTGCCAGCACATATCGGGAATATGATGACTCCCCGAAGACGAGGACAGCCGGCCACACTCAAAAGCCTAACAGCAATATGACCCATCGAAAAACACCCTCGACCAAGACAAGTGACAATCTCCTGGACTACCGGAAGAACGAAGAGACTAGAACAGGCCCGAGCGCAAGGAGTACCACCGACACCGTACTCGGGAACGACGACAAAGAGCCAATGAGGTCGGCGGATGGAGGAAATCCCCCAAGCTAGCCATCTCGGGTCAGCTCCGATGCCCCACCTGCGCTGACCACCACCGGCAGTCCCGCAGGCGCAGCGACGCCAGGCGGAGGGCCGCGGATAAAGAGACAAGGCGAACCGGCTTTGCACAATAAATGGGAATCAGCACCTGAAAGAATGTTTCCCGCACAAAAATAGGCCGCAACCGAAACCTTACGGGGCGATTACGGAGCTGCCCTTCAGTCCCAGACGACAAGGTTCGTCTGGCAGGTCATCTCAGATGGAGGCAGTACTGCAGCTGCAGAAATGCTGAGAAGGGCCAGGAACCACAGAAGCCAAGTTGCCAGCGGGAAGGGAAAGCAGGTAAACTCCTGCAAGGATATCAGTGATTCACTAAAATAGTGGCAGCGGAAGAGATGAAGAACGTCAGCGTCAGCATGGACGACGAGACCCACCGGCGACTGCGGATCATGGCGGCCGAGCAGGGGACCTCCGTCTCGGCAATGATCAGGGACCACATGCTGGGCGTCATAAACGGCGGGGCTCAAGGGAACACGGGGGAAACGGAGCCCGAAAGACGCCGCCGCAGGCTGGCCGAGATAACGGAAGAATTCCACCACAAGGGGGTCGGGATCTCCATGACCGACAACCTGACCAGAGAGGAGATGTACCAGCAGAGTGCGCCTCGCTGACTCCAACATCCTCCTCTACGCCGTCAGCGCCGACCCGGCGGAGGCCGGCAAGCGCGCCAGGGCCATCGAGGTCCTGGGAGAGGACTCGCTGGCCTTCTCGGTCCAGGTCCTGCAGGAGTTCTACTACCAGGCCACCCGGCGGTCCCGGCCCAACAGGCTGAGCCACGATGAGGCCATGAGGTTCATAGAAGGGCTGGCGGAAGTGCCCGTGCAACCGGTCACAACCGAGGTCTTCCGAAGGGCGACGGAACTCAGCGACCGCTTCGGCATATCCTACTGGGACGCCGCGATACTCGCGGCAGCAGACGTCATCAGGTGCGAGGCGGTCTACTCCGAGGACATGAACGACCAGCAGGACTACGGGGGACTGAGAGTCATCAACCCCTTCAGCCAACAACAGCACGGCTGAAGTCCCCCGCCGGCACCTGCCGGCACTGTCAACAGAAGGCCAACATCGAGAAAATTGCGAAACTCGCCGTGCGCTTGAGCGGCGGCAGAATGTGATCAATGTTGAGACGACATTCGTTCCGGACTTTTGGCCGTTTTAGCGGGGCCCCACGTACTCCTGAGGTGCATACCGCGGAAGCACGCCGGGTTACTTCTTGGAGCAAGCCGCGCATGACGCCGGCCCGAGGTAACTTGTCTTGGCGTAATGACGACGCCAAGCAACCAATCGCGTGGAACGCAGTCGCATCTGCAAGCCAAATCGCAAGGAATGACGATAACTACTGACAAAGAGCAGGAAGCGTTCGGCCTCGTCCTGGAGCGCCACAAGAGCAGCGCGTCTGAGAACGACATCCGAGCCGCGTTCCAGCGTTTCATGGAAACGGCCAGCATAGCCGCCCCGGCGGAGACAATCACCGGAGGGCCGCCGGGGATCGGCAACCCCGGCCGGATGGACCTCTACGTCCACAACACCTGCGTCGAGTTCAAGAAGGACATCGTGCGGAACGGACTACTACTTCGCCGGAAGGCGGAAGCAGTTCCGGGTCCGGTACGACAAAATAGTCGCCTTCGAGCCCTTCAGCGATGGGTTCGGCATCATGCGGGACGCCCAGACCGCCAAGCCCCAGACCTTCCGGACCAGCGACGGCTGGTTCGCCTACAACCTGGCCGTGAACCTGGCCCAGATGTAGCCGGTCTCGACCCGAATCCGGGCCCCAACAAAACCACTGGCTCTTCAACTGCTCAAGCAACCAGATATTCACGACGCACCGGCGGAAGGGGCCGGATGTGCGGCGCCCCACCAAGCCGGAGCGCCTCAGCGCGCAGATGCCAGGCGCAACGTGGGAGGACCGCCAATTGCCTCCACATCAAATCTTCACCGGAAACCGCCGCTGCTTGAAACCATATTTTCACCATCAATTCACTCAAACAGGCTATGATCAACTGCTTGGAAGCGATCGAGAACCGGCTCATGCCCACGCCCCGCACGGGACAGGCCCTCAACAAGGGCCGGACGGTCCACCCCAACCCGGAAAATAACCGGGCAACCCCCAGGGTAACCGATCGAGCATCGGGATTATACAACTGACAGGAAACTACCCAATCTGAGGAGCAGAACCACTGCCATGTCGAAACTACTGTATTGCGCGCTCTTCATCGCCCTGACGGCCCTCTTGGCCTGTTCCGGCCCGGAGACGAGTCCATCCCCAACCGCCGCGGCCGCGGCCCAGGCCCCGACGGCCGCATCCATTCCGGCACCGACCACCGCTCCGGCAGAAGCCCCGGCGCCAACGACCGCGCCCCCGGAAACAACTCCGGAGTCCGGAATGCTCGTCCCCCTCGACATGAACAGTCCGGAAGCCTTCATGTCCCAGCTGTCCAAAGATGAGCAGTCCTGCATCTCGGAAACCGGAGACCCCCGGCATCTGCTGATGTTGATGAGCGGCCCGGGCCCCGGCTCACCACAGGATGTCCAGGACGCCCAAGAGTCGGTCCGGTGCCTGGGGGAAGAAACGCTGCTCCGGCTGTTTCTGACCGGACTCATCGGCCAGACCGGGCCGCTGAGCGCAGATACGTCCTCCTGCGTCCGCCGCGGATTCCAGGACTTTGACATCGCCGCCGTGCTGCTCTCCTCGAGTATGGGACCCGGCGGTGAAGGGGCCGCCATGATGGGCGGCATGGCAGGATTCGTCCTGACGCTCTCCTGCCTGAACGAGGAAGAATGGCAAATTGCCAGCCCCCGCCTGGGCCTGGGACCAGACGACCGGGAGAGCCTGCAATGCGTGACGAGCCAGTTGGGCGGGCCCGAGGGATTGGCCGCAGCGATGCAGCCAAGGGACGGGGAACCCCCCACCGCCTACATCAACGCGGCAACAGCATGCGGGCTGCAGACAGCCGGGGGTCCGGGACCCGGAATGCCCGGACCCCCAGGACCCAGAACTCCCAGCCCCGCCGGCGCGAACGGCACAGAGCTGCTCACGTCCGATCTGTCCGGCGCCGAGATGTCCTGCCTGTCGGAAATCGGAGACCCGCAGCAGCTGCTGACGATGATGAACAACCCGGAGCTCGCGCCGCCGCAGGAAAGGGACGCATTGACCGGATGCCTGGAGCACGAGACCCTCCTGAAGATATTCCTGAAGGGATTCACGAACCAGACCGGACCGCTGAGCGGCGACACCTCAGCCTGTGTCAGCGCCGGGCTCCGGGACTTCGACCTGCGCGCCATGATGCTCACCAACCCGGAAGGACCCGGCGGGCAGGCCGCCATGGTAAAGGGTATGGCGGGAATCCTGATCACGCTCTCCTGCCTGAACGAAGAGGAATGGCGGGCTGCCAGCCCGGCACTGGACCTGCAGCCCGAAGGCAGGGAAGCCCTGCAGTGTGTCATGAACAAGCTGGGCGGACCCGAAGGAGTCGAAACGTCGCTGGAATCCAAAGAGGGAGAGTCGCCCCTCGCCCTATTCAAGGCGGCAGCCGAGTGCGGGCTGACGATGATGGGAGGACCACCGGGCTAGACTACAGTCGCACTAACACTGACTCGGCGCTTTCGGCCTCAAATTTAGCTTGTTCTCAATAAGATTTAGGGCGTTGCCGTAGCTAGACGTTGCGATTTTCAAGGGTGGCCAACACTCCAAGCGGCCATCTGCGGCTGTAGTACTAGACCCGAGAGCCGCAGGACGCTCGACGACATGGGCAGCGGCAGCCGAATGTCCACAGGCCCTGTACACCGACCGGCACCCGGTCTTCAAGCACAAGTCGGAATATCAGCCTGCCGGCACGCCCACCCAGTTCGGACGGGCAATGGAGGAACTGGGGGTTCAAGTGATATTCGCCCTGTCGCCCCAGGCCAAGGGCCGAGTCGAGCGGGCGGCCGGAACCTTCCAGGACCGGCTGATCACGGAACTGCGGCTCTCGGGAGCAACCACCTTTGAGCAGGCCAGGGCCGTGTTGAAGCAGTTCCTCCCCAGGTTCAACCGGCGTTTTGGAGTTCCGGCCCAGTGTCCCGAGCCAGTGTCCCGAGCCCGCATTCCGGCCCTTGCAGGTGGACCTGCCCTTGGAACAAGTCCTGTGCTTCAAGCACCGCAGGAGAGTGGCCAGGGACAACACCGTGAAGTACCAGAGGCACACCCTGCAGCTGCTTCCCGATCCAAAGCGCCGCAGCTATGCCGCAGCTATGCCGCAGCTATGCCGGGGCGGTTGTGGTGGTGCTGGAAGGACTGGACGGCCGGCTGTCAGTGCAGCATGAGGGACGCATCATTGCTGCCCAGGAGGCGCCGCCCAGTCCGGGAACTCTCCGCAAGGCCGAAGGGACTCTCCCAACCGCACCTATCCTGATTCCCGATCCCGGGCTCTCGTCAACAGCTTCGGCGAGCGCTCTCGAACTGCTGAACTCCCAGGCCGGTCCAGAAGATGACCACAGCGCTGCAGTTGGCGATGCTGCCATCACAGAGTTGCAGGTAACCACATCACCGAGGAAGCCGACATTCCTGCAGAGGGAGAGAGGAAGGCGGTGCAGCAGGCCAAGCTCCAGGGATTGTCCATTCGAAGGATGGCGAGGGAGTTGGGAATTCACAGAGACACGGTGAGAAGATACATTGATGCGGAAAGCCCGCCGACGCGGCGACCCCCGACCGCATCCACAACCTCGCCATCTGATACCATCGCAGACCAACCGAGTGACATTTCTGCCGAACACTTAGACGGACATTTATCCTGAACAGCGACAGCCGAATGTCAGTCGGTCAATCCGCCCACATGGCCCAATTTACCTCCGCCGATTACCGTTTGGGGTTCGTGCTGAAATGTCCCAAGAAGCGTTTGCTCAAGGCCGATCCGGCCCGGCGGGCTGCCTTTGTGGCGGAGTATGCCGTCCCGACGGCGGAAGCGCACCGAACTGGGGCCAAGATATTCTTCGCCGACGAGGCGCACTTCCAAGCGGATGGGGACCTGCGGGGCAAGTGGGTATTGCAGGGAGAACCGGCGCTGGTGGACTCCACCAGTCCGCGGCGGGGCGAGAAAGCCAGCTACTATTCGGCGGTGTGTCTGGAGACCGGCGACGTGGAACTGATGGGACTGGAGGACAACAGCAATGCCGCCACCTCTGCCGCTTTCCTGGGGCAACTGCGAGCGCGGTTTGACGAACCGCTGACCGTGATCTGGGACAATTCTCCAGCCCATCGCGGCGACGCGCTACGGGCCCACCTGGTCACGCCTGAGTTGCGCCTGCGCCCGGTGAACCTGCCCAGCTATAGCCCAGACTTCAACGCTGATGAAGCCATTTGGGGCTGGGTGCGCCAGGAGGTGACCGCCAACTTGTGCCTGGGCACCAAGGCTGCGGTGCAGGACAAAGTGGGCGACTTTTTCGCCCGCCTGGCCGATCGTCGGGAAGAAGTCAAGCGGCGATGCCGGACCGTGCTCCAAGCACGGGCGGAAGAACTAATTGAACCAATACCAAGGTGGGATGTGCATTTCGGAATCTTGAAGATGACCGAAAGGGCTCCACGGCTCCTCTTATCACCTTCAGACCCCAACTGGGGTCGCCCGCTACAGTGCGGTCTAGCAATATGTACATCTCACCTTGGCTTCAGTTTAGAAGCGGCCAAACCGATTTTCACCGCACCGCAAATGTATATCCCACCTTGGCTTCAGTTTAGGAAACGGGCCGCCAACCGGCGGCCCGCCCTAATTCCCTCCAATCAAACTCCCCGCCTATTTGAAGTGGGGGATGACGTCTTCGGAGAGGCACTTCAAGGTGTCCATGACTACCTCGCGGGGGACGGATGATGTCCAGTTGCACTCGAACATAATCTCGTCGGTAGTGAAGGCCTCCCTGAACATGTGGATCTTCTCGACCACCTCTTCCGGCGTGCCGAAGAGGTTGACTTCCTCGGTGGCATCGGGGCCGGCGCTGCCGGCGTCAGTGCTGCCGATGGCGACACGGCCCGCGTAATAGATGCGGGCGAGGTCCATGAGGTTTTCGACGCGGCGGTCGGCCTTTTCCTGGGTGTCGGCGACGAGAGTGGGCACCCGGACGACGGTGGTAGGATCTCCTTCATGCCCCGCCTCTATCCACGCCTTGCGGTAGGCATTGACGTCCTCGCGGAGGACGGCGGAGCCCCGCAGGTTGTGAGGGGAACTGCCGGCGCCGATGGCAATGCGGTATCCCTGCTCGCCCATGGGCACGAAGCTCTCCTGGCTGTCCACGGGAAGCAGCATGGGCATGGGCTTCTGCACGGGCTTGGGGATGCTCATGTAGCTCTCGTAGAAGGCGGGGTAGTTGAAGTACTTGCCCTCGAAACCGGAGAATCTGTCCTCGTTCCAGATCTGCTTGAGAAGCTCAAGGTACTCGAAGAAGTACTCCCGGCGCTCGGCAGAGCCGCGAGTGCGGGCCCCTGCACCGTAGATGAAGCGTCCCTCGCTGATCTGGTCAACGATGGCAACCTGTTCCGCGACTTGGAAGGGGTCCTCGGGCTGGAGGTTGTCGAAGGCGTACCTTTCGTGGGGCAACGCCCGCGGGGATACGGTCTCACTGGGCAACCGTAGGGTCGGGCGGTGGATGGAGGTGCCAATCCCTATGTTCTTGGTGTGGTTGGCGATGACGGCGGACAGCATGAGGGACTGGGGGTCCATGCTGCCCTGGGTGGAGAAGTGACCACCGCCGAACCAGACGTAGTCCCAGCCCGCGTCCTCGATGTGCTCGATCTCCCGGAAGTTCTGCTTGTAGGCCTCGGCTTCGAGGAGCTTGCCGCCCTGATAGTCGGGGTCCCAGGGGACCTTGCCGCCCTCGTAAACGGCGTTCCAAGTGGTAAACAATCCAAAGTCCATGCTCGCCCCTCCTGTAAAAGTATGGGCATACGATTCCATGTTACTCCCGATGGTATTCCCGCGGGCTGGCAGAGTCAACGTTGAGTTCCGCCCATCAGGGCGATAGAAAGGAAGCAGCCTCTATTGTGTTCTGCTCATCCTCAGCTAGCCGCAGGGCGCCCTCACCATAGACCGATGGTTCGAAAGGTTCACCGTGACCGGGTGAAAGAGGAGCCCGCGACGCCGTTGTAAAAAAGGTTGACTTTGGTAACAAGACCAATGCCGGCCTTTCCTGAGACGCTACCCGAAGGGGGAAGCGCCGCCGCCCCAACAGTTCAGGACGGCTCCGCCCGGGAATCTCACCCGGGAACACCGATCTGATCTCAGCTCAAGCCACCACCCGGGCCGAAGCCTGTTTGACAGCCTGAACCGGATTGGGGCGGTCTCGCGACCTCCCCCGCCGGCGCTGCGCTGCAAGCGCCGGTCTCAACTGCCCCAGGACCGCGCCCCAGTGCGTCCATACGTGCTTCACGCGCTTCCTCGCGGGTACGGTGAAGGCGACATGTCCGCCCCCTGCCGTCAGGACACTCCCGGCGGCGCGGAACGCGCTCGGAACAGCCGAGTAAACGCCGGGCCAGCACCAAGGCCGCAGCCTGGTGCACCGTCAGCCCGTAGCGCTCCATGAACTTCACCCGGCGCCGATGACGGAACTGAAGGCCGGGTTGACCTGAAACACCTCTACTCCATTCCGGTGGCCGCGGGAGATGAAATAGGCCTTGATCTTGCCGTAGCTGAAGGAAGACAGCATCCTGGCGTACTTCGGGGACTCGCCCTCCAGTTGGGCCTTCTTCCGCCGGAAGTCCAGCCGCTCAATCACGACGGGTTTGCCCGCCTGCCGGGCACATGCTCCACCACCCCGGCCACCGAGTCCCCGATCAGCGCCTCAGCCTGATGGCTGGACCGGCCGTAGGTCGCCAGCGGGGCACGCCAAGCTCGAAGGTAGTTGCCGCTGGCGTCGGTCTCGGCCACGGCCAGGTGGCCGGCATTCAGGTCCACTCCAATGGCGCCGCGCCCCCGGTCCGTCACCGCGGGCACGGGGGCCATCTTCGTGGTGACGAACACCCGCCATCCCTTCTCATCCCGCTTGAAGCGGTACGATATTGCCTGTCCCAGAGACGTTGCCCGGGCCGCCCTTTCGCCGTCCCGGCGCCTGCACTCTGCAAACTCCAGGTTGGCCTGCAGGGCCGCCAGCGCCTGGCCGTGGCCGTAGGCGAACCGCACCCCTTCGATGACCAGGTATTTGCCATGTTCCCCGGCGAGGCAATCCGGCATCCGCATCCGCAGGGTCAGGGAGCCGTCGCCGGCAACCCCCGCCACGCACAGCTGGCAGCCGCCGGTCTCGTCCCGGCTGCCCAGCACGAAGAACTCGCCGCTGCGGGCATCCCGCCAACCGGCCAGCCACTCCTCATGGCTGCCGTAGCCGTTGGCCTCCAGGTTGTACTGGCCGCGCCAGAGCTTCCTGCCGCCGAAGCACAGCCGGACCAGGCCCGCCGCCGCGTCGGCCTCGACCCGCGCCAACCTGGACCGCAGGTTATCCAGCCGGCGCATCTTCTGATGGACCCTGTGCCGGTCACCCTTCTTCCCCGCGTTTGCCAACTCCCTGCCAGCCCTGCGGACCAGGCCCTTCAGGGTCTCGACGTGCAGCAGTTGGGACTCCCGCGCCCCCGATACCTTCCCCTCCAGGGATACCCGCACCGCGTTGAACATCCGGGCCGGTATGCCGTATTCCCTGACGCAGCCCCCTTCATCGATGCGGCGGACCTCGATGCGGCGGACCTGCCGGAAGAGACCTCCGCAAACAGGTCCCGTTGGACCCTGCCGTACAGGGCCGCATAGGCGTACAAAGCCTCATCATTGCCCTCTATTCGCGTCTGGTACGTGGCCTGCATCAGATCTCCCCGGCCGCGGCGACAGCCCGCTCGGCCCTTCTCCGGGCGGAACGCTTCCCGTACAGACGGGCGCAGAGGGAAGTCATCGCCTCGGTCGCGTCCCGGAGCAGGTCGTCCTCGACCTCCCCATCGTCCACCACCAGGATGCGGCAACCCCGGGCCGGCAGGGCGGCTTCGATGTACTCGAACCCGAAACGGCAGAGCCGCTCCCGGTGTTCGACTATGATCGTGCCCACCGAGGGGTCGCCGATGATCCGGCGCAACTGCCGCCGGTTGCCGTTCAGACCGGACCCGATTTCCTTGACGACCTCATCGGGGCGGCAATCATGCTGAGTGGCCCACTCGGCCAGCCTGCCGGCCTGGCGGTCGAGACCGCCGCGCTGGTCCGCGGAGGAAACGCTGGCGTACAGCACGCACCGCGCACCGCCCTCGGGAGGAACGATGACGTAATACCGGCCATTGGGGAGTTGCTCGATCTGAAGGCCGGGGGGGCAATTTGCCCTGCCGGTGCAGACGGGAGGTGGTGGCCTTGTTGAAGCCGTAGAGACGGCCCCAGGCAGTCAGGTTGATGCGCTTTCTGCTAACGTCTATACAATACTGTTATATACCGTATTCCGAACAGTTGCCAATCCCTTGGGTCCACCAAGGAATCGGGTGCACCGGCGTCCTCAACTTCGATCAAATAGAAGAGATGAAAGACCGGGCCACCGAGAGAATCGACAGCGCCCTGATTGCCAACTGGAAGCTTCACAATGTCATCACCCAGGAAGATATTGAGGACGCCGTCAGGGAGACGGCTGGCATCGTGGACGAGCAGAACGCGAACAATCCCGCGCACATAGCCATGACCGATACCTAAGAGAAGCGGGACAATCTGATGAAAGACCCGGTCGTAACGGCGGTGTTGCAGATTATAGAAGAAGCCCTGTCCTCCACCAGCGCCTACGTTGAACCGGCGCTTTTCAGGAATCGCAGGACGTTCAAGGCCAACGCGGGCTAGGAGGACCGGCCTTCCAGGGCCGGACGGTTTTCCGCCTCGGCGACGCGCGCCCCTTCAGCCACGTCTACCCGGGCCAGTACAATCGTGCCTGCGACGATTATCAACAGGATCGACGTTACTGCGACGCGAGTATCGAATACCGCTGTAGCCAAGATGTACAACATCGGGCCGAACACGGAAGAAGCCCTGCTCATAAAGCCAAAGAACGAGAAGAATTCGCCGCTGCGCGATTGGGGTGTAATCTGGGCGAAAAGGCTTCTGGCAAGAGCCTGGCTGCCGCCGATTACCACCCCGACGGAGGTCCCAAGAAGCAGCCACTGGTATCCGGCGTCCAGTCCAAGCGGCTCCCATAGCGCGGCACGGACCACCAAAGGCCACCAGTCCAGCGGGCCGTCGCCCAACACGGCGGGGTGGGCGGGACCTACGGCGGACTTGCCGTCCATGCCGCCGCCCCGGAACGACATGCTGTAGGCCACGCCGCCGGAACCTTGTACAGCCTCCGGCAGGCTCCGGACCGCTTGGGGCTTCAGGACGGCGCCCTTGCTGAGGACCCAGCGCTCGCCTTCCCAGCGCATCTCGAACCCGTAGTCCGGCAACTCCGGAGCAGCATCGATGATGTAGTCGTTTGAGGCTTGGCGATAGCTCAGTTGAAAGTCGAAGTCGTCATGTTCTTTGGGCCATAACGGGGCTATGCCGACGCCGAAAAGGAGAACAACGCTCCAGCCGGCCAAGGCCGCCATCAAAGCCCGCTCGGTGGAAATCTTCTCCGCAAGCCATCCGAAGGCCTTGGCGCCGGGTAATGCAACGAACTGGATGATCACAATCGTCGCCATGTTGAAAGCGAGGGATATGCCTATCGTGTCGGCGGCGAAGGCCCCGGCAATGGCCAAGGCCGTCTGAATGCCGTCGTTGAACAGGACGTAGGCGGCCAGGAACACCAGGACTACCCGGAACCGCGCAAGCTCGCGGAACGTCTTACCCAGTTCGCGGAACCCCATGGAAATCGCCGATACCGCCGTCTGACGGCCGGCGGCGCCATTGACCGGCGGCTCAGGCAATACCCGCAGCGTCCAGACCGCCCACCCGAACCACCAGACCCCAATGGAGGCGATAGAGGCCCTGGTAACCAGGTCGGCGATGCCGGAGTCTTTCGTCGCCAGAATCAACGCCAGATGGACCAGCAGGAGCAGTCCGCCTCCCGCGTAGCCGTAGGCGAAGCCGCGGCTGCTGATGTCGTCCAGCAGATGCCTTGGCCCGATGTGCGGCAGGAAGGCATTGTAGAAGACCAGGGACCCGGCGAAACCGACATTCGCCAGGGTGAACATGCCAAACAGCCATGCCCAGGGTTGCCCCGTATAAGCGGAGAAGAAGGCCAATACCGTAAAGAACGCACCCGCGGCTGTATAGGTCCAGAGAAGCGCCTTCTTGATAGGTATCCGGTCTGATATTATCCCCAGCAGCGGGCTGGAGACGGCGACGGTGGCCGTAGAGATGGCGACTCCCAGGCTCCACATTGAGCTGGCCGTAAAAGTAACTCCCAGGAAGGTGGCGCTCTCGCCCAGAGCCTCTTTGAACAAGAGCACGAAGTAGACGGGGAAGATGGCGGCGACGCCGGAAGTAGCGAAGGCGGAGTTCGCCCAGTCGTACATGCACCAAGCGCGAATTATGCTGCGCTGGCGCAAGGGCAAGTCCTTGAATCTCATCAAATCCGTCAATCCATCCGCCATGCCGGCCTGTCCCAGTCCATCCGCAAGATTGAAAACCGGGCACTGCGTTACTATACTATGCCCGCAGTTGCGGGAAGCTAATCAACCCGGTCAGGGGAGATGATGATCGATAGCGGCGATACGGCTTGGGTTCTGACCTCGTCCGCGCTGGTTTTCATTATGGTGCCGGGTCTGGCGTTCTTTTACGCAGGGCTTGTTCGCGGCAAGAACGCGCTGAGCACCCTCATGCAGTCCTTCATCGCACTTGCTATCGTGGGTCTGTCCTGGATTCTGTGGGGATACAGCCTGGCTTTCGGCCCCGATATTGGCGGCTTTATCGGAAATCTTCAGTGGGCCGGACTCCACGGGGTGTCCGCTACCGAGGCCGGGCCGTATGCGGACACGATTCCGCACCAAGCCTTCATGGTCTTCCAAGCAAAGTTCGCCATCATTACGCCAGCGCTGATTGCCGGCGCTTTTGCCGAACGGATCAAGTTCAGCACTTTCGTAATCTTCATAATCGCTTGGTCGACCATCGTATACCCTCCGCTGGCGCATTGGATGTGGGGGAACGGCGGTTGGCTCGGGGAAATGGGCGCTTTGGACTTTGCCGGCGGTGCGGTGGTCCACATCAGTTCCGGGGCCGCAGCCCTGGCTGCGGCGATTATCTTTGGGCGACGCTTGGGGTTCGGTCAGGCGGACATGAACCCTCACAATGTGCCGTTTGTGGTGTTGGGCGCCTCCCTGCTCTGGTTTGGCTGGTTTGGATTCAACGCCGGCAGCTCCCTTACGTCGATGGCAGCGGCGACCTCGGCTTTCGTAGTGACTCATATCTCGGCGGCGACTGCTGCTGTGGTATGGGTTGCGCTGGACTGGATATTGAACCGGAGGCCCAGCGTTGTGGGAGCGGCGACCGGAGCGGTAGCAGGTTTGGCAACCATCACCCCGGCATCCGGCTTCGTAGGCCCCATGCCCGCTGTGATCATCGGGTTGGGCGCCGGCGCCCTGTGCTACACCGCCGTTTGGCTGAAGACCCGCGTGAGGCTTGACGACTCTCTCGACGTTTGGGCTATCCATGGTGTGGGAGGCATTTGGGGCATGTTGGCGGCCGGTCTCTTCATCGGCGTGGGCTTCATGACTATCAGGGAACTCACCGACTTGAGCAGGGGTGAGCAGGTCCTAAGGCAGCTACTGGCGATAGGCGCATCCTTTGGCTGGGCCTTCATCACAACCTTAGGAATACTCTTCGTCCTGAAATACACCATAGGGCTAAGGGTGGACGAGCAGCAGGAAGAAGAGGGACTGGATATCTCCCAACACGGCGAAGAAGCCTACACCGTGCGCCCATAGCCTAACACGGGTGGAAGAGGGGACCTGCAAGGTCCCCTCTTCCACAATGCGTTTGCACAGTTAGTAAGACAGCTTGGGCAATCTTCTCCACTTGGAGATGATCAGGCCTGAGCCAATCACGCCGGTGGCGGCGCCCATCAGGATTATCACCAGCAGCCACGACGGCATACCGCCTTCCTGCTCCAAGTCGGCCCGCTCCGCAACTGGAGGTGTTGTCGGTGGCGTTTCCATAACCGCTAACGAGGGCATCAGTTCCGGAATCGTCGTGGGCTGCACCGGCAACGGCGTCGCCGGGGGCGTAGCCTTTAGCCCGAATCCACCGAAGGGATGAGGTTACAGCAGCGGAATGGGCGATGAGGGGCAAGGGGAGGCGGTGGTCCGGGTACGATTTCGCGTATAGGGGGCCGGTGTCTGTCTTCAGCCGCCGCGAGCGCCTCCTGCCGTGTCCTATCCCGCCATATCGCTCGCCACAGCCACTGTAGACCGCCACCGGTGCCCCCAAAAGCGCCTGCAGACCGCCCGCCAACCTCCCGTCTACCCGAATTCGAGCCCGGATCATCGCGCCTGTAACTCCCTCACCCCCCTTCCGCTGTCCTCACGCCGTCCATCCGTGTCCATCGGTGGATTCGGGCTTATGCTGAGGTTTAGCTTAGCTTGTTCCAGCAGGCTCTTCGAGCGCATAATGGCTGGGAGGGACTGACGGGCTTTGCGGCGAAGCCAAGGAGCAGGCGGTTAGCCTTTTCGTCGCGTGTAGGGGGGTGTATTTTGGGAGAGTCCACTCGACGGACAGTATGGGTTGCGCGCTTATGTTTGCTGGCCGTCGCTTTGCTGTGGGCGGGCGCCGTCTCATGCGGAGGCCAGGGCTTCGAAGCCGGTCCCCTCGGAGCCGTGCAGGTGGCACCCGGAGAGGCCATCCAGATACGTTCGATGCACGTCCTTACAGGGCTTGGTGACCTGGGCGCCCCGAGCCAACGCGGCGTGGCGCTGGCGTTGGCTGACTATGGCCCTATCAAAGGGCACGATGTCGAGATGGGCGCCGGCCTCGACTCGCTCTGCACCGAGGAAGGCGGACGTGCCGCCGCGGATACGGTGACCGGCGACCCCCGGGTCGTCGGCGTCATCGGCACGTCCTGCTCCGTCGCCGCCACCGCCGCTTCGCCAATCCTCAGCGAGGCCGGCCTGGTGATGATCTCTTCCTCCAATACGGCCCCTTCGCTGACCTCCGACCTTCGCGGCAACGCCGATTCCAACCATCATCCCGGCTACTACCGGACCTCCAGCAACGATCTGCATGAGGCGCGCGCGGTGGCGCAGTTCGCCTACAACGATCTCGGCCTGCGCAGGATGGCGGCCATCCACGACGGCGACCCCTACACTACCGGCCTCACCGGCGCCTTCGCCACCGCATTCGAGGAGCTAGGCGGCTCGGTCGCCGTCACCTCTGTCAGCAGGGGCGATACGGACATGGCCCCCGTCCTCACCCGGATTGCGGCGGGCAGTCCGGATGGCCTCTTTTCCCCCCTCTTCCAGGAAGAAGGCGCCCACATCGTCCGGCAGGTCGGCCAGATCCCTGGGCTTGAGGACGTCACGCTGATTGGCGGCGCGGCCCTGCTGGTCTCCGAGTTCCTGGCCATCCCCGAGTCGGAGGGCGTCTACTTCCCGGGTCCGGAGTTGAGCTTAGGCGGCAACACCAACGAGGCAACCGGCAAGGGCGGCGAGGCACTCATCGCCGACTATCGAGAGCGGTACGGCGAGGCACCCACATCCGCCTATCTGGCCCACGCCTACGACGCGGCCACGATGCTCCTCCGCGCGATCGACGAGGTCGCTGTTGGCGACGGAGATACGCTGTACATCGACCGGGCCAAGCTCCGGGAGGCGCTGGCCGGAGTTGCCGGTTTCAGAGGTATCATCGGGGTCATCTCCTGCGACGAGTTCGGCGACTGCGGCACCGGCCGCGTACAAATAACGCACCACACCGATTCCAGCGTCACCGACATTGCGGGGCTACCCGTTGTCTACAGCTACGCGCCCTGATTTGCCAACCTGCGTCGTGGCAGGATTACTCCGCGGGGGCGTGCCCTACCGTCCCCACGTGGCATATGACGAGCTCGGAGGCCGCGGACCTACCTAATACTACAGTCGCACTAACACTGACTCGGCGCTTTCGGCCTCAAATTTAGCTTGGTCTCAATAAGATTTAGGGCGTTGCCGTAGCTAGACGTTGCGATTTTCAAGGGTGGCCAACACTCCAAGCGGCCATCTGCGGCTGTAGTACTAAGAAGGAGGCAAGCATTTGGCGTTCACTTTGCGCGTAAAGAGTGTGTTGGGAAGGTCCTCATGCCGGATAGTATGGGTTGGGCTGCTGTGTTTGTTGGCCGTCGCGTTGCTGTCGGCATGTGACGACGGGCCGACAGCGACGCCAACGCCCGAGCCTACACCGGCCACCAGTACCCCTACGCCGACATCGGTCCCGCCAACGCCGACCCCGGCCCCGACGCCGACCCCGACGCCAACGCCGACCCCAGCGCCGACGCCACCTCCGACGCCAACGCCGACCACAGCGCCGACGCCACCTCCGACCCCAACGCCGACGCCGGAGCGGGTTGGCGCTCCCGCGATACGCGATTTCGGCATCGACACTGACACCCTCTGGGGGCAGCTGTTCGACAGGTTCACCACCTCCGAGCAATCCTGCATCCGCACCGAATTGGGTGATGAGCTGCTGGAGTCCGTGCTGGAACGGCGTGCTATGCCCGAAGGCGACATGCAGCAGTGGGAGGCGTCTATATTCGGCTGCCTCGCTCCGGAAACGGCCTCCGGATTATTCCTCTCCGCACTTGTTGCGCGGATGGAGGGGCTGACCGAGGAGGCTGAAGGGTGCCTGAGAGAGTTGCTGGCGGACGCCGATGCGGCTGATATCGTTGCGGGTACCCTGCCGGACGCCAGCCCTGCCGCCGCCACTGCAGCCTTGAAGTTTACGGTCGGCCTCCTGAGCTGTGTTCCTGAACAGATATTGTCTGGCGATGCCGGTCCCCCCGACCCACCGCAGGCGGATGTGTCCCTGCTCTGGCGCAATCCCACCGGAGGCTGGGTTGTCAATGCGCCGACCGTGGTCGACGGCGCGGTCTACGCAGGGTCTGACGACAACCACGTGTATGCCTTGGACGCGGAGACCGGAGAGTTGCTGTGGCGCTTTGAGACGGACGACGTCATAAGGTCGTCCCCAACCGTGGCCGGCGGGGCGGTGTACGTAGGGTCTAACGACAACCACGTGTATGCCCTGGATGCCGAGACCGGGGGGTTGCTGTGGAGTTACGACACCGGCGACTGGGCGCAGTACTCCCCTACCGTAAGTGGCGGGATGGTCTACCTCGGCGCACTGGCGGAGGGGGACCACAGGGTCCACGCTCTCGACGCAATGACCGGAGAAGTCCTGTGGTTTGCCGAAAGGCCGTATCCGTTCACCCCTGAGTTCACTCCTACGGTTGCGGGCGACAAGGTCTACGTGCCGGGCGGATTCGGCGAGTTCCATGCCCTGGACGCATCAACCGGAAAGGTGGTCTGGAGCTTCAATACCGGGATCCCCGTGGAATCCCCACCCACAGTCATCGGAGGAATCGTATACCTGACGGCCTTCAATACCGCCCAAGCCCTGGACGAGGCGACCGGGGCGCTCATCTGGAGCTACGGGACGGAGAGGTTGCCCGCGAGGGACTTCCCGGCCGCAGTCGCAGACAACGTCTACTACTTCTCGCCGGACGAACACATCTACGCCCTGGACACAGCGACGGGAGAGATCCTCTGGTCATACGAAGCGGGCATGATGATCAACACCGCGCCCGTGACTGCCAGGGGCATCGTGTACGTGGGTTCCGAATCCGGCCGGTTCTACGCCCTTGACGCCGCCACCGGCGGGCTCGTCTGGAGCCGGGAGTCGATGGCCTGGGCCTTGCAGTCACCCATGGTGGCCGACGGCGTTCTGTATGCAGAGTCCAGCGATGGACACCTACGGGCGCTGGATGCGGCAACCGGGGAAGAGCTCTGGAGGTTTCAGAAGGGCTATTTCGATGGCATCCCCTCCTACACCGTTATCGGCGGCGTCTTGTACGTGGGCTCCCTGGACGGCGGCGTCTACGCCTTCATCGCTCCATTAGGAACCACAACAGAGGGGAAAGTTCTGACAATCCTCTATTGGCAGGCTCCAACTCTGCCTGGACCCTACCTGTCGGGTGGCACCAAAGACTTGGATGCCGGAGCAATCACGTTGGAGCCTCTGGCTAAATACGACCCGGACGGCAACCTCGTGCCAGCGCTGGCCGCCCAAATCCCGACAATCGAGAACGGAGGCTTTTCCCAGGACCTGATGTCGATTACCTGGAAGCTGAAGGATGGCCTGAAGTGGTCGGATGGCAGTGACATGACGGCCGAGGATGTTGTCTTCACGTGGCTCTATTGCGTGGATGAAGATACGGGATGCACGGCTGGGAGCTCATTTGACGGCATCGCCTCCGTGCTGGCCCTCGACAATCTCACCGTCCAAATCGCCTTCGACGCGCCCACACCCTACCCGTACCGGGCCTTCGTTGGCGCCGGAACGCCCATCATCAGCCGCGCGCAGTTTGCCGACTGCATCGGCGCGGCCGCCACGACCTGCGAGGCGCAGAACACCGCCCCGATGGGCACCGGCCCCTACCGCATCACCGGTTTCAAGACCAACGAAGGGGCCGTCTACGAGCGCAACCCCTTCTACCGGGGCCCGGCGCCCTATTTCGACAGGGTGGTCCTCAAGGGCGGCGGCGATGCGATTTCGGCGGCCCGCGCCGTGATGGAAAGGGGCGAAGCCGACTACGCCTGGAACACACAAGTGGAGCCGGAGATTCTTACTCGTATGGAAGGAGCCGGACTGGGCACAGTGGTCGTCGCCTTCACCAGCCTGGTGGAGCGTATCGTAGTCAATCAGACGAATCCCGACCCTGCTTTGGGCGACAATCGCTCCGAGTATCTGGATGGACAAAACCCCCACCCCTTCCTGACCTTCAAGCCCATTCGCCAGGCCATGTCGCTGGCCATAGACCGCAGCCGCATATTGGAGGACCTCTACGGCTTCGCTGCGGAGCCCACCTGCAATCTGTTGACCGGCCCGCCCATTTATGTTTCGACCGCCAACGACGGGTGCCTGACCCAGGACATCGAGGGCGCCAACCGGCTGCTGGACGATAACGGTGTCCTCGATACCGACGGCGACGGCGTCCGTGAATACAACGGAGCGCCCCTGCGGATCACTTACCAGACCTCGGTCAATGCTATTCGACAGGACACGCAGGTCCTCGTTCGCGGTTGGTGGCGTCAGATAGGCATCGAGACGGAGCTGGTACAGCACGGTGCCAGCGTCTTTTTCGGCGGCGACCCCGTGGCTGACAAGGAAGCGTCGTATCGCAGGTTCTTCGCCGATGTACAGATGTACGCTTCCGGTTCCGGCATAGACCCGCAGCAGTCCCTATCCGGCCCCCTCTGCAAACATATCCCGACCAAGGGCAATAACTGGGCCTTGGGGAACATTGCCCGCTCGTGCAATCCGGAGTACGACAGACTCTACGCCCAGCTGGAGCAAACCCAAATCGGCTCGGAGCGGGAGGCGCTGGTAAAGCAGCTGCACGACATGGACGCGCAGGGCTATTACGAGATTCCATTGGTGAGCCGGGGCTTCGTTTCCGCACACCTGAACACCCTGAAGGGCGTTCGGATCAACGGCTGGGATAGCGAGATGTGGAATATCGCCGAATGGCGGCGCTAAGGCTAATGAGGAGAACCTCAGTTTGATTCGAGGGGGAAAGCATGTCCATCCTGATTCGTGCGGCAGCGGCTTACCTTGTGTTGCTTGCGGCTGTGGTTGCCGTAAACTTTATCGTTACTCCCCTGTACCACCCGGGCGGAGAGGAGCCATTCACGGTGTGGGAGATACTCAACTGGTTCATGGCGGTGGGTATGGTGATTGCCTTGGCCGGCAGCTACGTGGAAAAGCGCCGTGTCGATGGCGACGGTTCGGCGGACCTGAAGCGATACCTGGAAGCGAACGCGGTTTTCTACGGGGCAGTTGCTGTGTTCATCCTGTTCTTCTGGAACTGGTTTAGCTCTCTGTCTCCCAACAACGAGGCCGACGGACAATTTTGGGCCGTCATCGACACCCTCATGCCCATCGTGATGGGCGTAACGGGCTGCCGCATGTTCAGACACAGCAGCTGACCAAGGAACGCCGCGCAAGGTTTCTGGCAAAGTCCGTTGCGACCCTTGGTACGAGTTCGCAGTACGGTACGGTTAGGCCCACCACCCCGACTGAAGACAACACCGGGGCCGCCCTGAGATGCGGGAAGAGGGTGGGAGATGATTCCTGACTACATACGAGAACAAGTACTGAACGCAAAGCCGCCCGATGGCTGCTGTGTCCCTGGGGGTTCGGTTCCCGCTGTAGCGGAAGGCCACTTCACCTTCGCTCGCGCCGCCACCGTCGGCATCAATCCGCACGGATCGTGGAACCGTAAAGACTATTTGCCCAAAGAATGCCTGACCCTAGACAGAGACGACTTAGACGAACAATTCCTCAACCGGGTGTGGGAGGAGAAAACGCGATACTTCGAGCGCAATACTCATCGGTACTTCACCATGTTGAAGCCGATCCTCAACGCGTGCGGAGTCACTTACGGCGGCAAATATGGCGCTGATCGACCCGACTTGGCCTGTTCTCTGGACCTAGTCCAATGGCCCACGGATCCTCTGTGGAGCAAGCTGCCAAGGGAATGCTCAGCCGATGCTCAAAGCAAGCTGCTCAGTGACGGCGCGGCGTTCTTTGAGAAAATTCTGCAAGAAAACGAGAACATCGAATTGCTGCTTGGCAACGGCAAGACCGTCGTAGAGCAGTTCGAGCGTACGTTCAAGGTGCGATTCGACAAGAGGAAGGTCGATGATCTCGGCGCTCACATCTACTGTGGGGACTTGCTGGGCAAGCGATTCATCGGCTGGAGCGCTTTCTTGTCGAATTCACGGATGAACAGATCCCAAGTAGCAGAGTTAGCGCGCCTGGTGGGCGAGGTGCGTCGCGAGGGCTGCCCTTAGCTGCTCCCGTAGGGCTGTGATACGTCGTCCTCGGTGTACGTATCCCCAAAGGTGAAGGAAGTTGACTGCGGCTTCGTCCAGAGGCTTGGCAACGAGACCCCGGGCCCATTTCGCCTCATCGCTGTCGAAGCTCTGGCGACGACAACTGCTCCCGGGGCAAACCACAAGAGATTGTCCCTACTTGTTGAGGCGCGCGCACCTAGACGCGACACAATCCAGTTCCTCACCCTGGGTGTCCAAAGACCGGTTTCTAGCGGGACCTAACGGCCGGCTGCACACTCGACCTACTGGTTACAGTGACACCACCCACCGAAAAGTTCGCAATTCAGTCTTATTAGGCCCACAGGGTAAGTATCGAACCAGCCCCGTGGTGTCTGACCCCAAGCTTGATTCGCACGGTAATCCGGCCAGTAACGCCGCTGCATCCCGTCTAGGTCAGCCCTGCGCAGCATCCCGCTCGGCCCCGTTGTCGTCCAACAGTTCATAGGCGGCTTCCATGTGGTATTCGAAGAACGGGTTTCGGGAGAAATCGCACATGGCTCGGCGAGAATCGCCGAGCGCGAGTAGGGACATCCCCCTCTTGTTGTAGGCACAGGTATAATCCGGGGCCAGCTCAATGGCCCGGTCGTAGGCTCGTATCGCAGCGTCGTGCTGGTCCAGGCAAGCCAATGCCAGCCCTTTACGGTAGTGAGCGGTTTCCAGGCCGGGCCGGAGGCTGGTGAGCCGGTCGTAGTCTTGGACTGCTTTATCGTACTCGCCCAGCTTGAAGTACGCATCCGCCCTGCTGCGGACGGAGTCCGCGTGCTCCGGGTCAAGGGCGATGGACCTCCCGAAGTCCTCCACCGCCCGCTGGTATTCGCCCAGCCAGTAATAGGCTCGGCCTCTCCTGTAGTACGATTCGCTGTCCTGCGGGGCCAGCTCAATTAGCCGGTCGAAATCCCTGAAAGCCTCTTGACGCTTCCCCTGGAAATTCCAGGCGCGTCCCCGTTCGTAAAGCGCGTCGCGGTCGCCGGGGTCGATTTCCAGGACGGTGTTGAAGTCGGTGATGGCCTCGTCGTACCTGGCGCGGCCCATGTAGGCCATTCCCGGTTCATAGAGGACATCGACGTTGCCTGTGTCAAGGTCGATGGTCCTTGGTGTAGTCCGCGATTGCCATGGCGTACCGCCGGAGACTGGCATAGGCAAACCCCCTGACGGCGTAGCCCTCGGAGTTGGCGGAGTCGAGGCTGAGGGACCGTTGAAAGTCCTCCAGGGCGTCGTCGTGCTTCCCCAGGTTAAGCAGCGCGGCTCCCCGGCCGAGGAGGGCTCGGGCGTTGTCCGGGTCGAGGGAGAGTACGGCGTCGAAATCGTGGAAGGCGCTGTCGTATTCCTCCTGTTGCAACTTGGCGACTCCCCTGGAGCATCGTGAGAGGTTGTTGAGCGGCTCAAGCCTGACAGCGGCGTCGAAGTCTTCGACAGCCTGGTCAAGCCCCTCAAGGTCCAGGCGGGCGCCGCCCCTTGCGTGGTAGGCGAGAGCCACGCCGGGATCAAGCGCAACTGCCCTGCCGAGGTCCTCCACTGCGCGGCGCTTGTCGCCCAGGTCGGAGTGGGCGCACCCCCGGTTAAAGTACGACCTGGCGTCGTCGGGGTCCAACTCTTCCAGCAGGCGCTCAGGCAGGACCCGGGAATTAGACGGGGTACAGGCCCAATGAGGGGCTGCCCCCCGTCTTAACCACATTCATGGAGCCTGCTGGCTGTCAGTTTCAGGATTCTTCAAGTCAGCCGCCCAAGAGTAGCGAAGTTTTTGGTGTTGATTGGATAACTGATAAGCTTGCCCAGGAGGTTGTCCGGGGGATGCGGGAGTCGGCGTCCAGGGGCTACTTCCTGGGTTCCGAGGCCCCCTTCGGCTACAACCGCGTCACGGTCAGCGACGGGGTGAAGGACCGCCCCACCCTGGAGGTTGACCCGGTGGCCGCTCCCATCGTCAAGGAAATCTTCGAGAGTTCCCGCCGGGGCAACGGGCTGAAGGAAATCTGCAAGGAGCTGAACGGCCGGGGCATCACCCACAGGGGAAGGCGCTAGCAGAAGAATGTGGTCCACTACCTGCTGACCAACGAGGCCTACACCGGAACCGCTGTCTGGAGCGTCAAGAGCAAGGACGAAAAAGCGCAAGAGCCGGTAAGGGTGGAGAATGCCTGGCCCGCGCTGGTTTCCCGAGAGCTGTTCGACGCGGTGCAGCAGGGGCTCCACGAGCGGGCATCGGCGAGGCAGCGTCCCGGTCGGGTGGGGAGCCAGTACCTCCTGAGCGGCTTGCTCCGCTGCGGGGTGTGCGGCAAGCCCTACTCCGGCCAGGGGGCCAAGAGCGGCCAGTTCGCCTACTATGTCTGCGGCAGCCCGTTCCGTGAGGGAGCCGGGGCCTGCACCGCCCGCTACCTGAACGCCGCCAAGGTGGAGGACCTGGTAATCGAGAAGGTGCGAGAGCGGATTCTCACCGAGGAGACCATCACCGAACTGGTGACCCTGGTGGCCGAGGAGATCGACAACCTGGCCGGGGAGGTCAACGGCAGGCTGACGGCCATCAGCGCCGAGCTTGCCGACGTGGGCGCCCGGTTGGAGAACCTCTACCAAGCGTTGGAGACCAAGCAGTTGCCCATCGAAGTGCTTTCACTCCGCATCCTGTCCCTGAAGAGCCGCTAGGACCAGTTGACGGCGGCGCGGGAGGAGGCCGAGGCCCAGTTGGAGCAGCGACGGGCGGAGTCGCCCACCAGCAGGGAAATCAAGGGATACGTGGCGGACTTCCGGGAGTTTCTCCAAGAAGGCACCTTCCCGGAGCGGAAGGCCCTCATTCGCAACTTCGTGCAGGGCATTGAAATCGTGGAGGACGAGGCCGTGCTGACGTACACTATCCCCATGCCGTCGGACGGGGTGCCGTCGGAATCGGCCTCGGTTCTCGATTTTGTCCAGTCCGGCCCCACCTAGCTGGACTCGAACCCCTAACTGCTCAGTGTCTTTTTGTCGACTCTAAACTAATACCAAGGTGAAACACGCATATGGAGGAAGTCATCGGCGGCGCCGGACCACCCTCCGGGTACAGGTGGAAGAGCTTCATCTGTGGCGCCTGAGCCAATCTTCATCGCCCCGCAAATGTAGATTCCACCTTGGCTTTGGTTTAGTCCTCCCGGCTGGTGGCTTAGAACCTATCCTAAAAACAAAATTCGAGCTAAACTGGTGGTATGACGAAAGCGAAGGAACCCAAGCCGCCTCGACCGCCCCGCGCCGGCCCAGCGGTGCCGGTCAACCCCACCACCGGCTCCTTCCAGGTATCCGATGAATTGTGGGAAGTGCTGGCTCCACTCCTTCCCCGGCGGGTGAATACCCATCCCTTGGGCGGAGGCCGCCCCCGGGTCCCGGACCGGACCTGCGCCAACGGTATCTTCTACGTGCTTCGCACCGGTTGCCAGTGGAAGTCCCTGGATGCCACCGGCATTTGCTCCGGCTCCACCGCCCACCTGCGCTTCCAGGAGTGGGCCGCCGCCGGGGTGTTCCTGGAGCTGTGGCGGGCGGGCCTGCAAGAGTACGATGAATTGAAGGGTCTGGACTGGAGTTGGCTGAGCATGGACGGGGCCTTGACCAAATCCCCCCTGGGCGGGGGGGGGACCGGGCCCAATCCCACGGACCGGGGCAAGAGCGGGGTCAAACGCAGTCTGTTGACCGAAGCCGGGGGCATTCCGGTGGGGCTGGCAGTGGACGGGGCCAACCGCCACGATATGAAGCTGGTGCGGGCCACGGTGGACAGCCTCCCCGTGCCGCGCCCGGCGCCCAGCCCGGAGCATCCCCAGGGTCTGTGCCTGGACAAGGGCTACGACTTTGATGAGGTGCGCCGGACCGTGAACGAGTTTGGCTTCACGGCCCACATCCGCAGCCGTGGGGAAGAGGCTCAGGCCATCAAGAAAGAGGCCGGCTTCAAAGCCCGGCGCTGGGTGGTGGAACGCACCCACAGCTGGATGAACCGCTTCCGGCGCATTCTGGTGCGCTGGGACAAGTCTCCCACCAACTACATAGCCTTTCTTCATTTCGCCTGTGCCCTTATCGCTCTCAGGGCTGCCGGGTTATTAGGATAGGCTCTAAATCCCCGGCCTCCGCGAATGCCACTCCGTCGCCTGCTCGTAGGCGTAGGCCACCTGGAACAGCCGTGTCTCGTCAAAGGGACGCCCCGCGATCTGCAGACCCACCGGCAGCCCCTCCGACGTGAACCCGCAGTTGATAGACAGCGCCGGAGTGTTGGCCAGGTTGAAGGGCGACGTATAGCTCCGCCTTCCCTTGTACCCGTCCAGCACCTCCTGCTTACTGCCGATCACCGCCCGCTCCGGTATAAGCGGCGCCGGTATCGAAGACGTCGGCATCACCAGCACGTCCACGCTCTCCAGCGCCTCCAGGACCTGCTGCCGCAGCAGTTGCCGCAGCTTCAACGCCGTCTGGTGGGCCTGCGCCGGCAGGATCGCCCCCATCAGCAGCCGCACCTGGTTGTTGTGGTCGAACTGGTCCAGATGTTCCTCCAGGTCCCGCCGGTTCAGCGACGCGGCGTCGGCGCTGATGATGCACGACGATATCGCCGCCGAGTGTGGCATCAGTGGAATCTCCACGTCCTGTACCGCCGCCCCCAGTTCGCCCAGCACGGCGATGGCGTTGACCACCGCGTCCCGCACGTCCGGCTCCACCACGCCGGCGTGGACCCGTTCCTGCACCACCCCCACTTTCAACCCGCCGATGTCCCCGGTCAGGGCTCCAACGTAGTCCGGCACCGGAACATCCCAGGTGTACGGGTCTTTGGGATCGTGCCCGGCAATCGCCGCCAGCGTCATGGCGCAGTCCTGCGTCGTCCGCGAGATGGGCCCCACCGTGTCCATGGACCACGACGCCCCGAACACCCCGTAGCGGCTCACCCGCCCCCAGCTGGGACGTATGCCCACCAGCCCGCAGAAGGACGCCGGCCCGCGAATCGACCCTCCGGTGTCCTCCCCCAGCGACGTCGAGCACAAGAACGCCGCCGTCGCCGCCCCGCTGCCGCTGCTGGACGTTCCCGGGTTGCGCGACAGGTCCCACGGGTTCCGCGGGCGGCCATAGGGATGGTGGAACGCGTCGCCGCTGGCGTACTCGCTCATGTTCAGCTTGCCCAGAAGCACCGCTCCCGCCTGCTTGAGGTTGGCGATGACCGTCGCGTCCTCGTCCGGAATGAAGTTTCCGTGAATGGTCGAGCCGTTGGTCGTCAGGATTCCCCGGGTGTTGAACTGGTCTTTCACCGCCACCGGAATGCCGTGCATCGGACCGGCGTACCGTCCGGCGGCGATGTCCTCCTCCGCCTGCCGGGCCTGGGCCAGCGCCTCTTCGCCGCTGACGGTAATGTACGAGTTGAGCCGACCGTCCACCGCCTCGATGCGGTCCAGGTACGCTTGGGCCGCCTCCACCGGGGAAACTTCTCCGGCGCGGATTAACCCGGAAAGCTCCGTGGCGGACAGGAACGGAATCTGCGACTTTTCCATGACTACCCTCCCGCGGCCGTCTGGTTGGGGGGAATAACGATGGGCAGAGGCTCCACTGCGTTCAGCCCCTGGGCCGGACCTGACCCTGCCGCTTGCTCCAGGGCATCCAGCAGCCCGTTGAGGCTGTAGCCGACCTCCGCCAGCAGCTCAGTGGGAATCTCAATGCGCGCCGCCCTCGCCAGGGCCAGAATATCCGAATCCGTCAAATCGGGCATGGCAAACGCCTTTCCCCGGTCGCCTCAAAAGTGGGGGCGTTCCCGGTGGTCAAGAATAGCCGAATTCTGCCCGGCCACCCCAACCTTGTCAACGCAAACTGGACAGACTTATCAGTTCAAAGTTGGTGAGGCGAACTGCCAGGGGCCGTTTGCGAACCGGCGGCCTGAGCGCCAGAGCGGGAACCAGTACCCAGGGATGTTTGAAATGGCAGTTACCGCGGGGCAGGATGTGTCGATAGTTCCGAAAGTTGGGTCCTTCGCAGCAGCGCCTTCGATTTCAAAGGTGACTGATTGTCAGACTGCCAATTGCCGGCCGCGGAAACTTGGAATCGTCCAAGTGAGAACGGTTGCCGATGTTGCCGGACTCGGGCGCCGTGAATCGTCAAACAGCGGCAGCGCCGAGGTGGTGAGGTAGTCAGGATTGTCTGCGGCGTTCCAGTTCCGCTTCGAGTTCATGGAGGCGGGCTTCGGCGGTGTCGGCGCAGGCTTCGGCGGCGATGCGGGCATCGGCAATCTCGTCCTGGGTCTCCAGGTAGCGTCCCGCCACCGGGTCCCACCAGCGCAGTTGGCCTTCCTCCCAGCAGAGGTCCAGCCCCAGTGCCGCGCTGTGGCCCCAGTAGAGGGTCTCGTCCGCTTGGATGATGATTGGGCTGGTACACGCAGTCCACCAGCCGGTCTCCGGCCAGGGGCGCGTCATCGTATTCACCCCCGGAGAGGTCGAACCGCCAGTATTCCGGTATGCCGAAGGCCGCGTAGTCGTTCCGCTTCTCAGTGTAGTCGTCCTGGCCGGTGCTCTCTGAGGCTATCTCCAGAACGAAGTCCGGCGGCTTGCCCTGTTCCCTGATGGAATAACCCTCTGTTCGACCGCGCCGGCACGTCAACGTCGAAGGCGATGAGCAGGTCCGGAATGCGGTGGCCCTGCTGCTGACCAGGGTTCCATCTCACGGGGGTCTCGCTCAGGACGGCGGTGGTATTGGATATGCCGAAGTGGCGGTCCGGGGCGCCGGGGTGTCCCGGCCGGGAGAGGTAGAGGTAATTCTGCATGTCATCCCTGGAGGGGATTCCGGGAACTTGCCGGACGTTCCGGTGGACTGAGTTCGTGGAATGGGCTTGCTGGTCATGGTCGGCCTCGTATGGTCGGGTGAAGCGTTGCTCGTTATACGCCGGGCTGGCCTGCGGATGAGGGGTATTCAAGGCGGCGTTGCGGAGCAGTTTGGTCGCTGCGGCGGGCGGCAGGACCGCGCTGATGCGGAGCGCGAGGTAGTCAGAGTTGTCTGCGGCGTTCCAGTTCCGCTTCGAGTTCACGGAGGCGGGCCTCGGCGGTGTCGGCGCGGGCTTCGGCTGCGAGGCGGGCATCCCGTTCGTCGTCGAACCTGACGATGTGACGTCCGGTGGCGGGGTCGTACCAGCCCAGCTCGCCCTGTTCCCATTGCAGGTGCAGGTCGAGGACGGCGCTGTAGCCCTGGTGGGTTTGATCGCCGGCCTGTTCAATCATGATGGGCTGGTAGACTCCTTCGACGAGCCGGTCTCCTGCCAGGGGCGCGCCGTGGTGCTGGCCCCCGTGGGGTCGAATCTCCAGTACTCGGGGATTCCCAGGGCAGCGTAGCCGTCTCTCTTTTCGGTGACATCGCGGTTGCCGGTGCTGGGTGAGGCGATTTCTAGGACGAAGTCCGGGGCTTGCCCTATTCGGAGATGACGTAGCCGTTGCTCTCCCGGTAAGCCTCCGGGTCGGCGTTGAAGGCGATGAGCAGGTCCGGGGCCATCAGCCCGCGCCGGTCCGGGGTTGGTTCCGGGCTGATGTATCTTTCGCCGGCGATGATGGTGGTCTCGATGTTGCCGAAGTGGCGGATGAGGTGGTGGATGCTGCCGGTTGCGTTCAGATGGTCGAAACCGGTCATGTCCTCTGGCCTGCGCTCGGGCGGGTCCGGGAGCCGGACGAAGCCGGGAGCGTGGTCTGTTGCCGTTCCGGGTCTGGTGGTCATGTCGGTCCTCTTGGGCCGGATGTTTGTGCGGGGCAGAGTGGCCGGCCTTGCGGGTTGGACTGTGGGGCCATTATACGGCATCGGGCTGTTGCGGGGGCTGAGGCTCCGTGTGAAGCGCCCGGGCAGACTTCCCGGTCTGCCCGGCATGTCTCGTTAAAGTGGAGTGGCGCACGGGAGAGATGTTCCCCAGAGTGGGCTTCATTGTCACCAACCTGCCGGCCGGTCCCGAAGGGGTGGTGCATTTCTACAATGGTCGAGGGACCGCCGGGCAGTGGACCAAGGAGGGCAAGTACGCTTTGAACTGGACCCGGCGGCTGTCCTCTCACCGGTTCGTGGCCAACCAGATGCGGCCGGCATTGTTCATCCTGGCCTACAACCTGGGGAACTTCCTGCGCCGGCTGTGTTTGTCCGGCGCGGTCCAGCACTGGCCGCTGCGGAGCATACAGGTCAGGCTCATCAGGACGGGAGGCCCTTTGGTGCACCATGTGCGGCGGCCGGTATTTCAGCCGGCGGCGACCCGATTACTGTTTGGGGAGTCCTGGAATGTATCGGACGATTGGCTCCGACAGCGGGTTGAGGGAATGGAGATTGAATCTTGCGGCGAGTGAAGCGGCGATTCCAAGGGTCCTCATGGCCTTTGGCGTGCTTTCACCAGGTCAGTGGCGGACCGCAGCGACGACCATGATGGCAGGGAAGGATATTTTACGACCGGAACCGGGCCGGTCATCGGAAACGCCGTGGTTTGACCCGTCATTGCAGGGCAGCCCTGCGATGTTGCGGCCTCTTCCAGCCTGCCCTCAGAACCTCAGGCCATTCAAAATGGGAAATACCAGATTGATGTACTTGCAAGAGTAACTCGGTTGGTGATACAAACATCTGGCGCGGGTCGTAGGTAGATAGTATCGTCTGACAGGAGGATGTCATGCGGGCATTGTCCAGGATGTGGATAATATCGTTAGGGTTGGCGCCGGTCCTCGCGCTGCTGGCCGCGGCTTGCAGCGGCGGGACAGGGGAAGCCGGTACTTTCAAGATAGGAGTAATGGAATCGCTCACGGGCGCGGGCGAGACCTACGGCACGGTGTCCAATCAGGCCAAGCAGATGGCGGTGGATGAGATCAACGCCGCAGGCGGAGTCAATGGGAAGATGCTCGAGCTCGTCGTCGAAGACTCGAAGTGCAACGCGCAGGACTCGATTACCGCCTATAAAAAGCTGTCCGACGTGGACGGGGTGAAGATCATCCTCGGCACCTCCTGCAGCGGCGCGATGCTGGGCGCGGCTCCCCTGGCCGAGGAGGACGGCGTCATCCTCTTCTCCGGGTTGGCAACCAACCCGGACATCGCCAACGCCGGGGACTATATATTCCGGACTGCGATGAGCGACGCCCAGGTGGGCATCGACACCGGCAACGTTCTCTGGGCCGACGGTGTCCGCAACCTGGCTACCATCACCGAGTCCACCGACTATGCGGAGGGTGTGCGGAGGACTTCCGTTGCCCAGTTCGAAAAACGGGGCGGCAAGGTTGTGGGCGTAGAGCGGTACGCCTCCGACGTGACCGACTTCAGGACCCAGTTGACTAAGCTGCTCGCCGAAAACCCCGACGGTCTCCACGTAGCCGCCCAGTCGGAATTCACCGGCGGCGCCGTGGTCAAGCAGGTCCGGGAATTGGGTTATGATGGCCCCATATACTCCGACATCGTGCCTATAGGCACGACAGCCCTGGAAATCGCCGGCGACGCCGCCACCGGGATGAAGGCCATCGCGGCGGACCTGGACCCCAACAACAACAAGGCCCGGGAAGTGTTGGCCAATTTCAGGACCCGCTACGACTACGTGACTCTGCCCTGGTACCTGGGTTCGGCCTACGATGACGTGTACATTGCCGCCGAGTGTCTCAAGCAGACCAACGACGACCAGGACGCCGACGGGTTCCGGGACTGTCTCTACGGGATCACCTGGAGCGGCGCCATCGGCGACAACTACAGCTTCGACCGGAACGGCGAGGTGGTCGGCCTTTCCAACGCCGTGGTCCAGGTCCTGCCCCTGGCCGAGAGGACGGAGGACAACCAGGGTTACAGGGTGCTGGGCAGCGCACCGACGGAGTAGCCGTCGGCTCGTCTGGTGTATAATCCGCGCCGGACCGTGTACGTCATAGGAGTACTATGTATGCCATAAGAGAAGAAGTCCATCGACTCGTAGAGGCTCTGAGCGATGAAGAGATGGCCGAGGTCCGGGACTTTCTGAACGTTCTTATGAGGGAGCCTCTGGAGCTGACGGACGAGGAATGGCAAGAGGTATCCGACGGAGAGGAAGAGTTCCGAAAAGGCGAGTGGGTAAGATGGGAAGACGTAATTCGCACGGATGTATGAAGTCCGCCTGAGCCGCCGGGCGGACAGGTACGGTACTATCAACAGGTTGATTCCGACACCGCCAGACTGCTTAACCAATGCTTCCGGGACCTGCATCAGAACCCCTTAGGCTCAGGCAATGTCAGACCCATTCGCGGAAGACGAGGCATGTATCGCTACCGGGTTGGAGGTCTGAGAGTAATCTTCATCGTGGAAAGGCGTGAGCGCCTAGTCAGAGTGATAACCATCGGCCCGAGGGGAGACGGTTACTAAGCCGTGTTGACAATCTCTGCCCTTTCCAAGAAATTGCTCGCCTTTTGTTCTTGGAAAGGCGGGAACGACGGTAATGGTCAATACGACCTGATTGCCAGCCGTTGGCCACTGACGACCGGCCACTGAATGCTTGCTGTAGGACATACCAGGCTTCTCGCCGTCGTTCTGACTGCCCTTGTGGTCAGCTACATAGGGTGGAAGATCAGCCAGTCACCCAACCAGGCATTGCAGTTCGCCTTCAACGGGTTGTCCGTGGGCGCGGTGTACGCTCTGTTGGCCTTGGGGTTCACCATCGTCTACAGCACTGTCTGGTTCTTCGACCTGTACTTCGGGGCGGCGGCGGCCCTTGGAGCCTACGGCGTCTTCTATCTCAGGTCTCAAGAAGTCCTGGGCGGACAGTACGAGGTCAACACTCCTTACGTCAACGTCGTATTCGCCGCCGTGACCGCCGGGGTCGTCGCATGGGCGCTGCACACGGCTTTCTACAGCCGGTCCCGCTCCCGCTTCAACCCAACTGCCCTGCGCACCGCCGAGGGGGCTCTCTCCATTGGCGCGGGGGTCTACACCGGGCTGGTGCTCACCTACCCAGCACAACTCCACCTGATGCTGAGTCCCGCCATCGGCGCAGCGGCGTCGTTGGCGGGATGGTGGGCGCTCCGCAGGGTCTACCGCAGCATATTCGGGAGCGCCGGGCTGCGGCCTTTTTCGGTCTTTGCCGGTGTCGCGGCGGCGCTCCTAGGGGCGTATTGTGGGTTCCTGGCGGCCGGCGCGCCCGGCGCCAAGCTCTACCTGAGTTGGGCCGTGTCGTGCCTGCTGGCCGGGGCCGTGGGGCTGGCGTTGTATCGGGGGCTGTACGTCTACATGCGGCAGCGGGCCAGGTCGCCGTTGATTATGCTCGTTGCCTCCCTGGGCATCCTGCTGGCGATCACCGCGTTCATTACCATCGTGTTCCAGAGCGCGCCGCGGCCGCTGCCGGAGCCCTTCGGAAACGATCCCTGGACCATTTGGGGCGCCAACATCAAGGGGTTCAACGTTTTCACCATCGGCGTCGCTCTCACCGGATTCATGGGCCTGTTGCTGCTCCTCAAGAAGACCCCCTTCGGCAGGGCGGTGCGGGCCATCGGCGACGACGAAGAAGTGTCGAAGGTGGTGGGAATAAACACCACCTTCATCATCGCCATCGTGTTCTTCATAGGCGCGGTCTTCGCCGCGATGGCCGGGCTGCTGAGCGGGCACGATACGGCCATCCAGCCCAGGATGGGGCTGCTGCTCCTGTTAAAGGGATGGATCGCCTCGGTGGTGGGCGGCATCGGGAACCTGTACGGCGCGATTGCCGGCGGCTTTATCCTTGGTATGCTGGAGCAGTTCGGAATCTGGGACCTGGCCGGGGAATGGAAGGACGTCATATCCTTCGTGGTGCTGATACTGTTCCTGTCCTTCTGGCCCCTGGGCCTGCTGCCGAGGAAGTAGGTATTCGCAAATGAGACCGCCGAGTTTGGGACACCTGGCGAGGCTGTTGCGCAGTCCCCGGGAGATTCTGCGGCTAAGCAGGGGCAACATAGAGTTGTGGGCAAACCTGTTCGTCATCTCCTGGGCGGTGGCGTTTACCCTGTGGCAGGGCGTCGGATTCGCGGCCACCGTAGGCACCGTCTTCGCCATCTGGGCGATTCTGTCGGTCAGCCTGAACCTGGTGGTCGGGTTTACCGGGCTGCTGTCCGTCGGGCACATCGGATTCTTCGGCATCGGGGCATACGCGATGGCCATCCTCACCTCCGACGCCCCCTACGAGCAGTTGAGAACGGAGGCAATCCCGACGCTGGGCTGGCCCTTCTTCGCCGCGCTGCCGGTCAGCGTGGCCCTGGCCGGACTGGTGGCCGTGGTGGTGGGCGTGGTCTTCAACAGGTTCCGGGACGATATTTACGTTCTGGTCTCCTTCGGGTTCGCCATCATCGCTTTCAACGTCTTCCTGAACTGGCGGGGCCTTACCCGCGGGGCCTTCGGCATCCACGAGATAGCCAGACCGGAGATCGGCGGGTGGGTGTTCGACGGCGAGTTGGAGTTCCTGGCGCTGGTCCTCGTGTTCCTGGCGCTGGTGGTCCTGGTCTCCTGGTTTCTCGTGACATCATCCTTCGGCCGGGTCCTCACCGCCATCCGGGAGGACGAGCAGGCCATCGGTGTCTTCGGCTACCAGGTGACCCATTACAAGCTGGCCGTATGGGTCATCTCGGCCATGATGGCGGGGCTGGCCGGGGGCATTTTCGCCAGTTGGACCACCTTCATCGACCCCAACTCGTTCATCCTGCTGGTGTCGATTCTGCTGGTGTCGATCGTGATCCTGGGCGGCCTGGCGACCATCTGGGGCTCCCTGCTTGGCGCAATGGCCTTTGTCCTCCTCGAAGAGGGGATGCGCTTTCTGCCGTTCCTGCCCACCGAGTTTATCGGACAGGCCCGGCAGGCCGTCCTCGGCATCCTGCTGGTGGCCCTCATGCTGTTCAGGCCCCAGGGCCTGGCGGGGAGGTACAGGCTATGACCGCGGCCGGCGCCGGCGGTTCCTACGCCCTGGAGACGGTTGAAATCTCCAAGCTCTTCGGCGGCGTGAAGGCGGTCGACGAGCTGACCATCTCCATTCCCAGGAAGGGGATGACCAGCATCGTCGGGCCCAACGGCTCGGGGAAGTCCACCCTGGTCAACCTTGAGCGGGGTCCTGCCCCTGGACGGCGGGACGGTGATCATCGACGGGGTCGGCCTCAAGGTGGTGAAGGCCCATGAGACTCCGGCCCACGGCCTCACCAGGACCTTTCAGGAGGTCAGGCTTTTCGACCAGATCACGGTTTGGGACAACATCATGGTCGTCCTGACCAGCCGCAGCGTCTTTCCCGCGATGGTCGAGCGGACCAAGACCAACCACCGGGAGAAGGCAAGAACTGTTCTGGAAAACGTTGGGATGTGGGAGAAGCGGGATTCCCTGGCAATGGACCTCTCCTACGGCCAACGGAAGCTGCTGGAGATCGGCCGGGCCCTGGCAATGGACGTGAACACCTACCTGTTCGACGAGCCCTTCGCCGGCCTCTTTCCTCAAATGCTGGAAAGGGTCAAGGACATCATGAAACGGATGCGGGACGAAGGCCGCACCATCATATTCATCTCTCACAACATGGACATAGTAAGGGAGATGTCGGACTACATAATTGTGCTTGAGGGCGGCAGGCTTCTCACCGAGGGAGAGGTGGAGGACGCCCTGAACCGTGAAGAGGTGATCGAGGCATACCTGGGTGCGTAGGCCTCCACCAGACATCGACGCCATGAGCCATCGCACTGGTGATATACGAATGGACGCGGCAAACGAGACCTCCAGACAAATTAGCTCCGGTTCCAGGTCTAGCGTTGCTAACGGAAACGCAATGTCCGGCGGCGACATGATGCTCCTGGACTTGGTCGATATATCCGTCCGTTACGGGGCCGTGACAGCCCTGGACGAGGTGTCCCTGGGAGTCCGCACTGGCGAGTTGGTGGCCGTGATGGGTCCCAACGGTGCTGGGAAGTCCACCGTGCTCAAGGCCATCATGGGGCTTGCGCCGGTGGTCGGGGGAACTGTCTACCTGCGTCGGGAACCGCTGGCCGCGGCCACCCACGAGATCGTGAAGGAGGGAATATCATTCGTTCCCCAGGGCAGGCGCGTGTTCACCCACCTTACCATCGAGGAGAACCTGGAGATGGGCTGCCTGTACCTGAACGACAGGGCGGAACAGGACCGCCGGATGGACTCGGTCATGGAGCTCTTCCCGGTCCTGCACCAGAAACGGCGCGACCTGGCCAGCCAAATGTCCGGGGGGCAGCAGCAGATGCTGGCTTTGGGCCGGGGACTGATGGCCGGGCCGGAGGTGTTGCTGCTCGACGAACCCACCCTGGGCCTTGCGCCCATTGTGGTGGAAGAGGTCTTCCGGAAGGTCTCGGAGATCAACGAGCGTCTCAAGACGACCATCTTCATGGTCGAGCATAACATCAAGGGCGTACTGGACATCGCGGACCGGGCCTACGTGTTGGACAAGGGCCGGGTAGTCCACGACGGAACGCCCGAGTCTGTCCGGGAGACCGGCATCCTCACCGAAGTTTTTCTGGGCAGGGTCAACGCCGGACAGATTGAGGATTGACGGTGCTATCGACTAACTGAGGTTGTCATGCGCCGGTTGCTGCGGTTGCCAGGGACAGACCCGGAGCTTGGCCCCGATCATCGGATGCCGGTACCAGCTGGTAGCCCAGCTGCGCCGCCCGCCGCTTCGCGGCGCACAATGCTCGTTGACGATACTGACTCTCGTAGTACTCCGCACCGGCGTCCACGTACTGCTGTCCATACCGCAGCATGGAGTAGATGATTCGCGCCAACTTGTGCGCCGTCGCCGTGATCGCCTTAGGCGCTCCCAGGTGACCGTTGTAAAAAAGGTTGACTTTGGTAACAAGACCAATGCCGGCCTTTCCTGAGACGCTGCCCGAAGGGGGAAGCGCCGCCGCCCCAACAGTGCAAGGCGGCTCCGCCCGGGAATCTCGCCCGGGAACACCGAACGGGTCCGCGTTCAAGCCACCCCCGGGGGAACAGCCCTCCGGGACAGCCCGGACCGGATGGGGACCTCCCCGCCGGCGCTGCGCTGCAAGCGCCGGTCTCAACTGCCCCAGGACCGCGCCCCAGTGCGTCCATACGTGCTTCACGCGCTTCCTCGCGGGTACGCTGAAGGCGACATGTCCGCCCCTGCCGTCAGGACAAATCCGGCGGCGCGGAACGCGCTCGGAACAGCCGAGTAAACGCCGGGCCAGCACCAAGGCCGCAGCCTGGTGCACCGTCAGCCCGTACCTCTCCATGAACTTCACCCGGCCGATGACGGAACTGAAGGCCGGGTTGACCTGAAACACCTCTACTCCATTCCGGTGGCCGCGGGAGATGAAATAGGCCTTGATCTTGCCGTAGCTGAAGGAAGACAGCATCCGGCTGTACCTGCGGGACTCGCCTTCCAACGCGGCCTTCTTCTGCTTGAAGTCCAGCCGCTCAATCACGACGGGTTTGCCCGCCTGCCGGGCATGCTCCACCACCCCGGCCACCGAGTCCCCGATCAGCGCCTCAGCCTGATGGCTGGACCGGCCGTAGGTCGCCAGCGGGACCCGCCAAGCTCGAAGGTACTTGCCGCTGGCGTCGGTCTCGGCCACGGCCAGGTGGCCGGCATTCAGGTCCACTCCAATGGCGCCGCGCCCCCGGTCCGTCACCGCGGGCACGGGGGCCATCTTCGTGGTGACGAACACCCGCCATCCCTTCTCATCCCGCTTGAAGCGGTACGATATTGCCTGTCCCAGAGACGTTGCCCGGGCCGCCCTTTCGCCGTCCCGGCGCCTGCACTCTGCAAACTCCAGGTTGGCCTGCAGGGCCGCCAGCGCCTGGCCGTGGCCGTAGGCGAACCGCACCCCTTCGATGACCACGTATTTGCCATGTTCCCCGGCGAGGCAATCCGGCATCCGCAGCCGCAGGGTCAGGGAGCCGTCGCCGGCAACCCCCGCCACGCACAGCTGGCAGCCGCCGGTCTCGTCCCGGCTGCCCAGCACGAAGAACTCGCCGCTGCGGGCATCCCGCCAACCGGCCAGCCACTCCTCATGGCTGCCGTAGCCGTTGGCCTCCAGGTTGTACTGGCCGCGCCAGAGCTTCCTGCCGCCGAAGCACAGCCGGACCAGGCCCGCCGCCGCGTCGGCCTCGACCCGCGCCAACCTGGACCGCAGGTTATCCAGCCGGCGCATCTTCTGATGGACCCTGTGCCGGTCACCCTTCTTCCCCGCGTTTGCCAACTCCCTGCCAGCCCTGCGGACCAGGCCCTTCAGGGTCTCGACGTGCAGCAGTTGGGACTCCCGCGCCCCCGATACCTTCCCCTCCAGGGATACCCGCACCGCGTTGAACATCCGGGCCGGTATGCCGTATTCCCTGACGCAGCCCCGCTTCATCGATGCGGCGGACCTGGATGCGGCGGACCTGCCGGAAGAGACCTCCGCAAACAGGTCCCGTTGGACCCTGCCGTACAGGGCCGCATAGGCGTACAAAGCCTCATCATTGCCCTCTATTCGCGTCTGGTACGTGGCCTGCATCAGATCTCCCCGGCCGCGGCGACAGCCCGCTCGGCCCTTCTCCGGGCGGAACGCTTCCCGTACAGACGGGCGCAGAGGGAAGTCATCGCCTCGGTCGCGTCCCGGAGCAGGTCGTCCTCGACCTCCCCATCGTCCACCACCAGGATGCGGCAACCCCGGGCCGGCAGGGCGGCTTCGATGTACTCGAACCCGAAACGGCAGAGCCGCTCCCGGTGTTCGACTATGATCGTGCCCACCGAGGGGTCGCCGATGATCCGGCGCAACTGCCGCCGGTTGCCGTTCAGACCGGACCCGATTTCCTTGACGACCTCATCGGGGCGGCAATCATGCTGAGTGGCCCACTCGGCCAGCCTGCCGGCCTGGCGGTCGAGACCGCCGCGCCGGTCTGCGGAGGAAACGCTGGCGTACAGAACGCACCGCGCACCGCCCTCGGGAGGAACGACGACGTAATACCGGCCGTTGGGGAGTTGCTCGATCTGAAGGCCGGGGGGCAATTTGCCCTGCCGGTGCAGACGGGAGGTGGTGGCCTTGTTGAAGCCGTAGAGACGGCCCCAGGCAGTCAGGTTGATGTGCTTTCTGCTAACGTCCATACAACACTATTATATACCATTAACTGAACAGTTGCCAAACCCTTGATGGGTTGAGCGTTACATTGCCTCCAGACGCTTCAGCACCGCCAACGTTGGAAAAAACGTTGCCGGAGAGTGTGCCGGACATACCTCCTTGGATAACGCCCATATCCGACGTGTTAGTGGTCAAGAGTTCGCTTGAAGACCCTGTTGAGATCCGCTTTCCAATAGGTCAACTTCCCGCTGGGGTTTCGCTCGATGATGTGAATCTCTACGCCTATATCAAAGTGTCGGATGCAGGGGAAGCATCCTGGTTCCCGGTAGCGATGGAACATTCCTTCGAAGGTACCGAAGAAAGCCCGGTTTTACTGGTTAGCCTTGGAGGATTGCAGGGTTTGGCTGTCTTGGGATATCACAGAACAAGTCCAGCAATACCATTTGAACCGGGTTCCTCAAGCAACAACCAAAGAGTTGCCCGATCTGAAACATCGCGTACCGAGCCGCCACGAGGATGCGGAAGGCCAACTAAACTAAAGCCAAGGTGGGATGTGCATTTGCGGAGCGATGAAGATTGGCTCAGGCGCCACGGTGAAGCTCTTCCACCTGTACTTGGAGGAACAGTCCGGTGCCGCCGATTGACTTCCTCCATATGTGGGTTTCACCTTGGCTTTAGTTTAGTAGTACGAAATCTTTGTAATGATGGCTGGTAAGGTGTAAAAGGTAAGCAGCCAAAGGAAGAAGATCAGGAAGTGGGGGTGGATGTGATGGCGAAGAAATACCGTGTGCAGTTGACGCCGGAGGAACAGGAAGAGCTGAAGGTGCTGGTGTCCAAGGGGCGGGCGGCAGCCTATAAGCAGACTCACGCCCGCATCCTGTTGCTTTGCGACGAGAATCAGGCCGGCGGGCCAATGATGGACCAGGAGATAGCCCGGGCCCTGAAGGTGGCCACGGCCACGGTGGAACGGGTGCGCCGCCGTTGCGTGGATGAGGGTGTGGAGGCTGCACTGGGCCGCAAGGAGCAACTCAACCGCCGCCGGAAAAAGCTGGACGGTCAGGGTGAAGCCCACCTGATTGCCTTGGCCTGCTCCCAGCCACCGCAGGGACGGGTCAGTTGGACCCTGCAAATGCTGGCAGATGGATTGATGGAGAGGGAGATAGTGGACAGCATCAGCACGGAGACAGTGCGCCGGACTTTGAAAAAAACGAACTGAAGCCCTGGCTGAAAGAGTGCTGGTGCCTGCCGCCTCAGAGCAGCGCCGATTTCGTGTGCGCTATGGAGGACGTGCTGGAGGTCTATCATCGCCCTTACCGAGAGAAGGAAGTGCTGGTGTGCCTGGACGAGACCAGCAAGCAACTGGTGCAGGAGACCCGCCAGCCCCGCCCGGCGCGCCCTGGGGCGGTCATGGCATATGATTACGAATACCAGCGCAACTGGGTGAGCAACCTGTTCATGCTGTTTGCGCCCTTGGAGGGATGGCGCCGGGTGGAAGTCACGGAGCGGCGCACCAAGGTTGACTGGGCGCGGGTGGTGCGGAAACTGGTGGACGAGGACTACGCCGACCGGGAGCGGATAGTGCTGGTGATGGACAACTTGAATACCCATCATCCCGCATCTTTGTACGAGGCATTCGAGTCGGCGGAGGCCCTGCGCATTGCCCGGCGGCTGGAGATTCACTACACGCCGAAGCACGGGAGTTGGCTCAATATAGCCGAGATAGAGTTGGGGGTGCTGGCACGGCAGTGTCTGGACCGCCGGATTCCCAGTCAGGGAATCCTCGATCAGGAAACAAGCGCATGGCAGGAGAAACGGAACCGGGAGGCGATTCGGGTGGACTGGCGTTTCACTACCGAGGACGCCCGCATCAAGCTCAAGTCTCTTTACCCATCAATACAACGGTGATTGAATACTATTGAATACTAGACTGTTTGCCAAGGTCTTCACGCAAATGGTCCAATCGGTCGCGTTGGGTAGTAACCTCGGCACTCAAGGCACACCAAGTCGGCTGTTGCATCGTTTGGCTGGGCAACAGCGACACTGAACCGAAGTAGAGGTCTGTGATTATCCCCTGGAGTGCGTCTGCCTTGCGACTCTCCTCGATGAGATGTTGGATATGGGATCTTCGTCTTAGTGATCCCGGTCCTTCCTCCTGAAGAGTAGGATTGTTCAAGTAGGGGAATTAGGGTAGTTCGGGCTGGGCTGGTGTTACGCTTTCGTGCTTGGTGGCCAAGTTTGGGCTGCTAATTGCGTAGCGGGTTCCGGGTTACTGTATTGTTGCTGTGATGGTGAGATCCAGCGGATGCGGTGCCGTGGATTTCGGGCGATGAGCCTCGCGTTGGCGATGGCTACGTTCCGTTGTCCCACCGCGACTCGTGCGCCTCTCGCTTCGATGACGGCGCGGCCGGTCGATTGGCGGCCCTTTTGGTCGATAGCGATGGTGTCGCCGGTGCCGATGAGGGCTCTGCCGTAGCGTTGGCGCCGGTCGGAATGGCCGGCGGCAGGATTGTGGACTCTCTGGCGTTTGGGCAGATGCTGTTGCTGGCGGAATGGCCGGCCGGCGGGCGGGCCGTGGCGGTCGACGTTGGCTTTCTGTTTGGTGCGGCCGTTCACTGGTCGGATCTCCAGTACGCGCTTGGGCAGGCTGGCGATGGTGGTGAAGTCTTGGCCCTGGAGGGCGGCGTCGTAGCAGTGGGTCTTGCGTACGTTCAGTTGCTGGCGTGCCCAGGATACCGAAGCGGCGTCGGTGAGCTGGAGAGGTAAGCCGGTGTTGCGCAGGTCGCGGCTGATGGCAGGGAGGGCAGCGTTGACGTGAGCGGCTGATGCCAGGTTCGAGCGGTTCAAGCGTTCCGTGATGCGTGTGAGCAGCCCTGGCTGGTCGGCTAGGAATTGCTCGATAGGCTGGTTCCCCTTGGCGAGGTTGCAGTCTCGGCAACAGGCTACGAGGTTATCGACGCGGTCGGAGCCGGTGGCGCGTGGTCGCACGTGGTCGATTTCGAGGCGTACTTTGGAGCGTTGGCAACAGACGCAACGGCCGCCGTCTCGTTCGAGGATGTAGGCTCTGACCTGCCATCCGAAGAGGGTGCCGCGTTGGTACTCGATGCCTTTGATATCCGGGTTCACCATCAGCTGTTGGTCAAACTTGTTGCGCTCAATGCGAGTCCTCGTGATGGGGTACATCCGGCGTAGGGTGGTGTCGACGAGCCGCATGGTGTCGTGGCGCAGGCTGTCGACGGACGGCGGGAGAGTGCCGGGCTTGCGCCGGCGGTTGTTGAAACGTGGAGCGCGGAATCGGAGGCGGCAGCGGCGGCTCCTGCGGTACTGGCGGCGCTTGGTGAGCGTGGCCTTGATGTTGGTGGCGCGGTGCTTGAGTTCGTAGGCTCCGAGGACGCGTCGTTGTCCGCTCTCGTCGTCGGTGACTATGTCCATGCCGGTGGTTCTGCTGCCTGGGTCGATGTTGAGGGCGACTTCCTGTACGTCGCTGTCGGCGCGGGTGCGGTCCAGCAGGCGGATGCCGAAGATGCCGCGTATGTGGTGGGGTACGGCGCGGCCTTTGGTCAGCAGCTTGCGGGCGCGTGCTGGGTGGCAGGGCATCAATGGGTGACGGTCTGAGCTGAAGACGGGAGTGGGTTGGTAGTCGGTATAGTTCATCACCTTACGGTGTCTCCTGAAGGGTGCGGCGCATCCTCGCCAAGGTCTGCAGCAGGCGTTGGGGCTGGCATGGCCAACCCCGGGCTTTCGGCGCGTTGCTTTGGCATTGCTCGTCCTTGGGCCTTGCAGTTCTCATCCCTAGGCTTCGGGAGTCCGGGACTGGATGAACATCCCGGAGTGCGTTGCTAACCTGCTGGCGACGTAGCCGCGTGTAGCCGCTGAGGCTGATAGGACTGCTCTCGTTTGGGATTACGCATTCCGTCATGGACGGTCTCCATATTCGCCTACTTGAACAATCCTACTAAAGAGTTCCGAGTGTCCCTTTCTAACACTTTCCTGCTGAGCATTGACAGTTCGGATATTGTTCTCTACTTGCGAATACTGTTGTTGCAAGTCCTCCCGGTTGCCAAGCAGGAGAGCTTCCTCTATCTTCTTCCCCATTTCTGCGTACCGCTCATCGAAATTGGCAAATTGTTCCTCCGCATCTGTGATGGCCTCCCTCGACGTAGAGGCCTCTTCTTCCAATTTGGAGAGGCGATCTAGTGGTCCGAAATTTTTGTAATGATGGGTTGATTGATACAAGGGCCTTCTCTGGCCATACTGGGCTTATGGAGACAATCGCCGAGCAATCTGGCATTCCACCCGTCATTTCAAGGATGTTGGTCTACTAGCCGCAACACGGAGATGACACCCACTAGGGGTGCGGAACAAACGGGGGTTTTCGCCGCCGCGGCCGACGGGGGATGAGAAAATTGCCAAACTCTCTTGGGAGGGGAGGAGCGCGGGTGCTTCGGCCTATGCCCGGTCGAAGTCTGACCTGGAGATTCCCAAGTTTCTGCGAATTCGGTGGAGGGTGCCCGTGGCCAGATCACGATTCCCGTGCCTGGGAATGGGGGTCCGCCGACCGTTTGCCGGGTTCACCCACAGCTCGTGGGATCCATCTGCTTGCCGCTGGAATCTGCAGCCCAGGATCTCCAGCTTTCTGCGCATTTCCCGGTAGGTCATGCGGTTACGGTCAGGCTGCCTTCCCGGCTGCGCAGGGGGGTTATCTCCGGGGGCAGCGGTTCCCCGTTTTCCTTCCGGAGCTGGATGATGCCCTGGGCGACTGCCAAGAGGCTCTTCAAGGTCTCTTCGGGGGTTTCCCCCCATGCCATGCAGCCCTGCAGGGTGGGGATCTCTGCCAAGTACATCCAGCCTTCGCTCTCCTCAGGGTCGTGAAGAATGTAGTCCAGCTGGTAGATGTCCATCTCTTCTCCTCTGGATCGGGTGTGATCAATGGTGAAGTCTCTTCCATTGTCCTCTTTTGGAACTTTTCGTTCAAAGGGCAGGCTTTCAGCAGGCTCTCTCGTTCTTGGAGTTTCGCAACTGCGGTCTGGAGGGATGGTCAGAGGCAAGGAGCACAAGCGTCGCCGTAGGAACTGTCGGGCCGGGAGAGCTGCAGCCACCGGAAGCCGCGGGGCGACAAGGGGGCGTGTAACTGTTCCTGACAATCTGAAATAATATGATCCTAAGCCCGAATCCACCGAAGGGATGACGTTACAGCGGCGGAATGGGTGATGAGGGGCAAGGGGAGGAGATGGTCCGGGCACAATTGCGGGTAGAGGGGGCCGGTGTCTGTCTTCAGTCGCCGCAGGGAGACCTTGTGACCGTCTGGGGACGTTGGGTAGGGTGAGATGGCGGTGAGAGGACGCAGCAGGAGACCCTCGCGGACCGGGCTGGTGCGAGTTGGCGGGGACGTTCGGTTAGCCGTGGGGTGGCCCAGGTACCGATGTTGCTGTCAGGCTGGAAGTGGAATCGCTCGCAGCCGTGCCAGGGCGCGGCTGAACTGGATTTCCCAAGGCCAATGCTTGGGAAGATGCAAAGTGAGGCGGCGTGCCGAGCGGGTGAGCCGTCCCGGCAGGGCGAAGAACCGCCGCCGGAGGGTCTTGGTGGTCACGATCTGCTCGCCCAGACCGATTCGCGCCGTCCAGCGGGTCAGGTTGTGGGCCATCACCTGTAGCGCCAGCCAGGCGGCATTGGCGGCGAAGCGGCCGGACGGCATGTGGTTCAGCCCGACGTCGTACTTGAGGTCTCGGATGGCATTCTCGATCTCGGCGTGGCGGCGATGGTCAGCCTCCAGTTCGAGCATCTCCCCGCCCCGGTCGGTGATGAAGCCGTGATAGCTGTAGGTGGCGAAGAGGGCCAGTTGAGAACCGGGCGTGGGCTTCACCCGCCGGACTATGAGCCGCACCGGTGCGGCGCCGGGCTCAGTCCGGAAGGGGGTGTAGGTGGTCTCCGCCACATCGGCGGCGCCGTCCATCCAGTAGGGGATGGGCGTCCAGTCCTGCTCCGGTATCGCCTCGATGAGATTGCGCAGACTTTGGCGCTGGCGGATGGTGATGGAGAAGCGCACGTTCATCTTGCGGCAGACGGATACCACGCTATGAGTGTAGAAGCCGCTGTCGGCCCGCACCGTGAGTTGCCCCCGGGCTCCGGCATGGCGAACCCGGCTCACCGTCTCCCGCAGGAAGTGGGCGGTGCCCCGAGCGGTATTGGCGCGGACCTCTCGCAGTCGGGACATCAGCACGTCCCCGGTGCCGGCGGCGATGGCCAACAGCGGGTGATAGCCCCGCTTGCCGGTATAGCCGTGGTGTCGCGCTCCCTCCTTGGCCAGACCGTAGGTCTCGCAGATGGTCGAATCAAGGTCGATGGTGAATGGTGCGTCGCCGGGTCCGGCCCCAGCCGCCCATGCCCGGGCCAGCAACTCCCGGCTCACCCGGTCCAGTTGGCGGACGTGGCCCCAGCGAAAGCTGCGCAGGAAGGCGCCCAGAGCCTGCCCTCGCGAAAGCGGGGGGTGGATGGCGCCTTGACCGTGCCGCCCAGCGTGCAGGCCGTCCCCCCGGTGCGCAACGCATCGGCGTCGTCGATGCAGTCGCCGCCAGCCAGTGCGGAGGCCACCAGCGTCATCATCTTGTCGCCGGTGTTGGCCCGCCCCGGGGCGCTGCCGAGATCGAGGTGATGGTCGACGAGTTCCCACAGGCCCAGGTGCCGGGCGAGGGTGGCCGGCAGGAGCAGACCGGCATTGGCCACCAAGCGATGGTCGTCGAAGGTGATTTGGATCCGGTCGGGGTGGTTGCGTGGCAGCATCTATTGAGTGCTCCTTTTCCGGGGTCGGTTTTCTGTTGCAAAACCATTATCCCGGATTCAGAGGAGCACCTTCCTGCCACTTCAGGACGCTAACCTAACGCCCTCCCTCGGTGGATTCGGGTTTAGGAGGTGCTATCCGCCGTCCAGGACGCCAGCCGGCTGGGGGCGATCAGCTTCGACGCGGTGAAGCACCTGGTGCTGTGCCGGCTGGAAGGCAGGCCGCCCCGGCTGGACCTGGAGCTGTATCCCTACGTGCCGCGGGTGCGGGTGAGCGCCACCTCCGCGGGGAGGGCGGCATGAGCAGTAAGTCCACGCTGCTTTTGGAACACCACCTGAAGGAGCTGAAGCTGCCCAGCTTCCTGAGAGAGTACGGGAAGATGGCTGCCCGGTGCGCCGCCGAGGGAGTGGACCACACGGAGTACCTGCTCAGGCTCGCCGAACTGGAGCTCATAGACCGCCGCCAGCGCATGGTGGAGCGGCGGATCCGGGCCGCCCGTTTCCCGGCCGTGAAGATCCTGGACATCTTCGACTTCCCGGCAATCCCCTCGGTGAACAAACAACTGGTGATGGAGCTGGCCCGGTGCGAATACATCCAGCGCCGTGAAAACGTCATCGCCGTCGGCAACAGCGGCGCCGGCAAGACCCACATCGCCCTGGGTCTGGGACTGGCCGCCTGCCAGCGCGGGATGCCGGTGGGCTTCACCGCCGCCGCCGCCCTGGTCCACGAGCTGATGGAGGCCCGGGACGAGAGACGGCTGCTCAACCTGCAGCGGCAGCTTTCCCGCCTCGGCCTGCTGATCATCGACGAACTAGGCTTCGTCCCCCTGTCCCCCACCGGGGCGGAACTCCTCTTCGAGGTCTTCAGCCAGCGCTACGAGCGGGGCTCCATCCTGGTCACCACCAACCTGCCTTTCGACGAGTGGACCGAGGTGTTCGGATCGGAACGCCTCACCGGCGCGCTGCTGGACCGGCTCACCCACCACGTCCATATTCTGGAGATGAACGGCGACAGCTACCGCCTCCGCCACAGCCGGCAGAGCGCCGCCTACCAGGTCTCGGACGAGCCGGAAGACTCCTGACTCAATCCGGACCTGCGGACCCCTGCTCCTGACCTCACTCCGCCCGGCTCCCAATTCAGTTCTTTCTCATCGTGCCGGTGGTACACGATTCCTCCGCCGCAGTGGGACACCTTGTCGCCGCCCTTGACAATGGTCAAGAGTTTCCCCGGGTTTCCGGTTAAGGACTCACACGATTGAGCAAGAATAACCTCTGGATTTCGTAGTTCGCACTCCCAAGCTGCCAACACGCGCCAGCCATCTGCCTGGAGCGGGACAACATGCTGTTGATCGCGGATCCGTGGTCGCTCAAGCTTGGGCTTCCAATTCTTGCGGCTGTCCAGCCCATTCTCTCCACCATCAAGCGTCCTGTCTCTGGGCATACACAGTAACGGTTATCGTAAAAATACTCATAAATATCAATGATATACCAATAAAGCTTGGATTTACATTCATTATAGAAATAACATATTGACGTATCTTTCTGCAAGTCGTAAATTACATCATGTCTCCGCCAGGACCTGTGTCTGACGGGTCACCCGGCGGATATGGGGAGATATCCACCAAGGTTTGATATTGCCTCCGGCTAATCGGGGCAAAGAGGAGGAAGTACAATGGCCTATGACCTGCTCATCAAGAACGGGCGCGTGGTTGACGGCTCCGGCGGGCCTTCCTTCTACGCAGATGTGGCGGTGCAAAATGGTAAGATCGTGGGGGTCGGCAAGTTCACTGAACCGGCCACTCGCACTATCAACGCTGATGGCCGGGTAGTGGCCCCCGGGTTCATTGACCATCACACTCACTATGACCCCCAGGCGCTATGGGACCCCCTCTGCAATTATACGGTCCAGAACGGCAACACCACCGTGGTGGTGGGACAGTGCGGGCAGACTATCGCCCCAGCGCGGCCGGGGGACCATGAGTGGTACCTGAAGTTTTTCGCGGATGCCGAGGCCATCCCTCTGAGCTCGCTACAGAACGGGGTAAACTTCACCTGGGGGTCCATCGCGGAGTACCTCGATGCCTTGGGTCAAAGGCGCGGCGTCAACGTGGGCGCCCTGGTCGGCCACTCCGGGGTAAGACGCTACGTTATGGGTGAAGCAGCCTCGGAGCGGGCCGAGGCCACTGCTGAGGAAATCGAGACCATGAAGAGTCTGGTCCGGGAGGGTATGCTGGCCGGCGCGCTGGGGTTCAGCACTACCCCCAAGGACCGGGATGATCCGGCCGGCGTCGCCGCCGAGGAAGAGCGATATATTCTGGGCGGAGTCCTCGGCGAGCTGGGCAGCGGCCTCTTCCAGGTTAGCGGCGGCTCCCCTGAGGGAGTCTACGCGTCGCATCGTACTGCCAAGGAGCTATCCCGGAGGAACGGCCGTCCCTCCATTTACAACCTGGTGTCCCAGGAGCTAAACAACCCCGACGGATGGAAAGAGCACCTGCAGTGGCTGGAAGACTCCTTCAAGTCGGGGATCAGGGCCTATGGCTCCTGCATATCCATCACCGCCGGCCCGATCTTCAACTTGAGGCTGGGATTGGACGTTCCCCAGGACGAAGACCTGATCAGCCCGCATATCATGTTCGCGGGTATGCCCACCTGGGACTCGGTCATGGCCCAGCCGTCTCAGGAGCGGATGCGGGCTTTCCGGGACACTGAGATCCGCCGGGCGCTGAGCGCAGAGGCGGTGGAGGGCACTGTTGTCCAGGCGTCGCCGGGGTTGGACCGCCGGGGTAATCCACGGGGGTTCTTCAACCGGCGCTGGGACCTCGTCGAGGTCTTCATGGCCCACCAGGAGAGGAACCGGCAGTTTGAGGGCAAGAGCGTCGAGCAATTGGCCCAAGAGCAGGGCAAGGGGATTATGGAGGCCTTCCTGGACCTATCCTTGGACGAGGACCTGGAGACCCATTTCCTATGCGTCGACCGCAACGTAGACGTTGACTCCCAGAGGCAGATACTCGGCTCGCCCTACACCGTTATCGGCACCATCGACGGCGGCGCGCGGCCGGACACGATGGACCGCTACGAGTACAGCACCAATCTGCTGGGCTACTGGGTGCGGGAAAAGCAGATTATGTCCCTGGAAGATGCCGTCTACCGGTTGACGGGGAAGACCGCTCTGATGCACGAACTCCATGACCGCGGCTTCATCGCCCCAGGAAAGGCTGCCGACATAACCATCTTCGATTCTGACACCATTTCCTCCAAACCCCGGGAGCCAGTGGATTATCCTCCGGCCGGCGCTAATGCTAAGCACGTGAAGCGGGGCGCCATCGGGATAGATTATGTGATTGTCAACGGCGAGGTGTTGCTGGAAGGTGGAGAGCATACCGGGGCGCTGCCCGGCCAGGTCCTACGGGGACCCTTGTATCAAGCCGACCGCGCTAGGGCAGGAGTGACTCGCCGGGCATAAATGGCCCAACCTTCCAAATGCGATTGCCCTGGCCTGGTTTGACAAGGCTGTTGCCGGGTGCTGGGTTGACGGCCTGCTTGCGGGGGCCGGGGTTTCGCAATTTTCTCCAACGCGGACTGCCGTTATTTTGGAGAGGTATTACGTTCGTCGCCCCTCGGGGTTTGGGAATGCTCCGGGGACCGGGACTGGGGGAATGGGAGAGGCCCGGTTGGCTCCCAGCCCTGCGCTCCGCGTCCCGCCCTCGGCCCGTTTGCGCTTGCTGCCTTCCCCTGTTGAGAGGTGAACGCACTCCTCCGCACCCAGGGTCTTGAAGACCCCTGGGCTGGACGGTCCAGTGGTCTCCAGCACCACGTGTTCTGTCCCTACTGCGGAGACTAATTCCATGAGGTAGCGGCTGCTGAACGCTATCCGGATTCCCGCGCCGCTGCACTCCGCCATCTCCACTTCGACCCTGTTGCTGCCCGTCTCCTCGGAGCGGGCCCAGATGGTCGCCTTCCGGTCCCCGTCTCCCTCGTCCTCCGGTATCTCCAGCCGTATCACGCTGGCGCCGTCCCTGGTGAATATGGCGTTGGTCCGGGCCGCCTGCTGCAGGTCGCTGACCTTGAATACCGCGTGGAAATTGCCGGCGACTACTCCAGATGGTGTCCGTCAGCGACATCCCCAAGCTGTTCATCAACGTCGGCCCGGGGACTATTCTGACGGGCGCGCAGAGAGAGTTCTGCCGGGGCTGGCCCAACCAGCGGGAAGTAACTGTAAAGGGTCCCATTTCATCCAGGAGGACTCCCCCGCCGAGATAGGGCAGGCCATTGCCGAATGGCTAGCCTCATTGCGCTAGCGATTTAGTCGGAAGGCCCGGCTTGGCAAGTGGGATTGCGGAAGCACGGCCGACGCGAGAAAAGCCAGAAACCGTAGCTGTCCAAGCCGGATACCGCGGAAATTGGCCACGGCATTCACAGCATCGCCAGCGCCATAGTATCGCCCGCGGCTTCTTCCATCGGGACGCACACGCTGCGCTGTCGAACGAGCCAGAACGCCCCTGGCCGACCGGAGCATTGCCCGGCAATACGCCCGCACCATGCTGTCCCGGCTCGCCCCGTCCTTGGTTTAAGCATCCGAGGCTGTGTGCTAGACTACCGTCGCCGGTTCCATCCAAAATCCATCCAGGAGTTACGCCCATGATCATCGACACGCATACTCACGTGGTCAGCAGCGACAAGGTCAAGCATCCACTCGACCCCGGCGCACGGGGATGGTCCACCGAGGTCAGCAACGATGTCGAGGACCTGATCGCGGAGATGGACCGGGCCGGCGTAGAATGCGCCACTCTGGTGCAGCCCAACGGCACCTATGGCCTCGACAACTCCTACCAGTGCGATAGCGCGCAGCAGTACACCCCGCGTACCGTGGCCGTGGGGATACTGGACCCGGCTGCGTCCGATGCCCCCGACAAGCTCTCTTACTGGGTGAACGAGCACGGCATGAAGGGCGTGCGCCTGCAGAGTCAGACCGAGCCCGATGACCCCCGCTGCGACGCTCTCTGGCTGCGCGCCGAAACCCTTAGCATCCCGGTCTCCATCGGCGGCGGTGGCCAGCCGGACAAGGTGGACCGGATGCGGAACGTGGGCGCCCGGCACCCTAACGTCATCTTTGCTCCGGACCACTTCGCCGGCTGGAGCGGTGCCGGTGACAAGGCCGCGATGACGACTGCCCTGGAAGACCTGGCCAGGCTGCCCAACGCCTACCTGCGTATTTCCAGCACCAGCCTCGGCCCGTACGCCGACCTGACCCCGGTCGAGCAGGAACTGTTTAGGCGCATAATTGAGGCCTTCACGCCTCGGCGTGTCATGTGGGGCTCCAACTTCCCATCGTCGCGTGATGGCGGTTACATCGGCCAGATGCAACTCGGGCAGACGGCCTTGCCGTGGCTCTCCGACGACGACCTCAGTTGGATTATGGGCGAAACCGCCCGCACGATCTGGCCGATGCTCCAAGCGCCATCCGGAGAGTAGACTAAGCCCGAATCCACCGAACGGGGTGGTAGAGATGGCGGAGCAGGGGATAAGGGGCCTGGAGGAGCGACTGTCCCGGCAGATTTTGGATCTTTGGCGTCGGTAAATGGCCTGCGGTGGTCGTGCCGAGCCACTCACTGAGGGACAGGACGCAGCAGGAGAAGCTCGCTGGCCGGTCTGGCGCGAGGTGTTGGGGGATCTTCGGTTGGCTGGTGGGTAAGGGTGAGGTCGGCACGCCGATTGCCGGCGACGACGTCAGGACGGGAGTGGAATCGCTTGCAGCCGGGCGAGGGCGCGTCTGAACTTCTCCTCCCAAGGCCAGAGCCGGGGAAGATGCAGGGTCAACCGGCCCGCCGAGCGGGTGAGCCGTCCGACCAGAGCGAAGACTCGTCGTCTGAGCGTCTTGGTGGTCACTACCTGCTCACCCAGGCCGATCCGCGCCGTCCAGTGGGCCAGGTTGTGCGCCATCACCTGAGCGGCCAGCCAGGCAGCGTTGGCGGCGAAGCTCCCCGAGGGGAGATGGTTCAGCCCTACGCCGTACTTGAGGTCTCGGATGGCATTCTCGATCTCGGCGTGGCGGCGGTGGCCAGCCTCCAGTTCGAGGGTCTCTCCGTCCCGGTCGGTGATGAAGCCATGATAGCTGTAGGTGGCGAAGAGAGCCAGTTGAGAACCGGGCGTCGGCTTCACCCGCCGGACGATGAGCCGCACCGGTGCGGTGCCGGGCTCAGTCCGGAAGGGGGTTGTAGGTGGTCTCGGCCACATCGGCGGCGCCGTCCATCCAGTAGGGAATCAGCGCCCAGTCCTCCTCGGGAATCGCCTCGATGAGATTGTGCAGGCTTTTGTGCTGGCGGATGGTGATGGAGAAGCGGACATCCATCCGGCGGCAGACGGCGGCCACGGCGTGGGTATAGAAGCCGCTGCCGGCCCGCACCGTGAGTTGTCCACTGGCCCCGGCGTAGCGCACCCGCCCCACCGTCTCACGCAGGAAGTGGGCGGCGCCGCGGGTGGTGTGGGCCCGGCCCTCCCGCAGCCGGGCCATCAGCACGTCGCCGGTTCCGGCGGCGAGGGCCAGCAGCGGGTGATAGCCCCGTGCACCGGTGTAGCCGTACGGGGCAGGCTGTGGTGGCGGGCGCCCTCCTTGGTCAGTCCGTAGCAGAGTTATGCCCCTATCCGGGCCGTGCAGAGGCGACTAACTGGTGAGTCCGCCCAAGGATGTATGCTCATGGTAAGGCGCGTCGTCGGGACCAAGGCCGAGTGGACACTGGCGCCTATTGCCCGATCCGTAGCATGGCCCGGGGGTCTTACGACGGCATCATTGGTGACGCCCCGACCGGGGCGATCCCGTTGAGGAGAGTGGCTACGTTCCGTGGCTCCCTCCGGCGACACGTCTACCTTGTAGGCGTGGAGGGAATGATGAGCCGCAGACGCCGGAGCAGCGCAAAACCGGCAGGGCTGTCCCAGCTGAACCTGAACGCGGCGGGCATTGACGTGGGCGCTGCCAGCCATTTCGTGGCGGTGCCCGCCGACCGGGCGGAACCGCCGGTTCGAGAGTTCGAGGCCTTCACGGCGGACCTGTACCGTCTGGCGGACTGGTTGGCCCAGTGCAGTGTGGAGACCGTGGTCATGGAGTCCACCGGCGTGTACTGGATACCCCCCTGTTCGGGGTGCTGGAAGAGCGGGACTTCCAGGTGATGCTGGTGGACCCCAGACGCATCAAGAACGTGCCTGGTCGCAAGACCGGCGTGCTGGACTGCCAGTGGCTGCAGCAGCTGCACACCTACGGCCTGCTGTCGGGGGCCTTCCGTCCCGATGGGGAGATCCGACGCCTACGCAGTTACCTGCGGCAGCGGGCCATGCTGGTGGAGTACGCGGCCCAACATATCCAGCACATGCAGAAAGCCTTGACCCAGATGAACGTAAAACTCCACCACGTCATTAGCGACATCACCGGCAAGACCGGCATGGACATCATGGAGGCCATCGTGGGTGGCCAACGGGACCCGCAGCAGCTGACGCAATTGCGCGACCCCAGGATCAAGGCCGACGAGGCGACCATCGCCAAGTCGTTGCAGGGCCATTGGAGGGAGGAGCACATCTTCGAACTGACCCAGGCCCTGGAACTGTACCGAGTGTATCAGGATAAGATTGCCGAGTGCGACCGGGAGATTGAAGCCCAGTTGGAGCGTTTCGAGGATCACAGCAACGGTGATCCTCCAGCGGCGAAGTCTGGCCGGAGACGCAGCAAAGGAAACGCCCCACGCTTCGACGTTTGGACGCACCTGTACCGGATGACGGGGGTTGACCTGACCCGGATCGACGGTGTGGATGCCTACACCGCGCTCAAGGTGGTGAGTGAGATTGGCATCGACATGACGAAATGGACGAGTGCGAAGCACTTTGCGTCCTGGTTGGGGCTGAGCCCAAACAACCGCATCACCGGTGGGAGGGTGATCAGCTCCAAGACCAAGCCCAGCGCCAACCGTGCGGCGGCGGCCTTGCGTCTGGCGGCCAACGCGCTGCATCGCTCCGACAGTGCCCTGGGCGCCTTCCTGCGCCGGAAGAAAGCGCAACTGGGAGCGCCCAAGGCCATCACCGCCACGGCCCACAAGCTGGCCAGGCTCATCTATTCTATGCTGCGCTACGGCCAGGAATACTTGGATGCCGGCGCTGAATACTACGAGAGACAATATCAACAACGAGCCTTGCGTGCGGCACAACGTCGGGCGGCTCAACTGGGCTACCGGCTGGTGCCCATGCCCGATGCTCCGGAACACACCACCTACGCACCTCCTCGCGCGCCGGTTGCCGCGTAACGACTGTGGTTAGTGAGGAGGTCTCGCAGATCGTCGAATCAAGGTCGATGGTGAATGGCGCGTCGCCCGGTCCTGCTCCGGCCTGCCATGCCCGTGCCAGCAACTGGCGGCTCACCCCGTCCAGCTGGCGGACGTGGCCCTAGGTGAAGCTGCGCAGGAAGGCGCCCAGAGCCTGCCCTCGCGAAAGCGGGGGGTGGATGGCGCTTTGACCGTGCCGCCCAGGGCGCGGGCGGTCCCGCCGGTGCGCAACACGTCGGCGTCGTCGATGCAGTCGCCGCCAGCCAGCGCAGAGCGGGGGGCAGCAACCAGGGTCATCATCTTGTCGCCCGTGTTCGCCCGGCCCGGGGCGCGGCCAAGGTCGAGATGGTTGTGGACCAGTTCGGGCAGGCCCAGGCGCCGGGCCAGGGTGGCCGGAAGGATCAGCCCGGCATTGGCCACCAGGCGGTGATCGTCAAAGACGATGCGAATACGGTCGGGGTGGTGGCGTGGCAGCATCTTGTATCCTGACTTTGGCCCGCGACAATAGCTCATATGTGGCGGTCCAGAGCGCGGCAGACCGGTAGCATCTGGGTCATGGTAGACCGTCCAATAGCAGGGGTCGCCGCGTTCCTCAACGGTAGAACCCGGACAGTTGCCTGGGCCAATCGAGCCCGCATCGTGCAAGGAAGGGTCAACACTGAAAGAGGAGGTACAGATGGAAGGAGAAGCGAGGTTCGTAGGCATTGATGTCTCAAAGGCGCAGTTGGACGTTGCTGTCCGGCCTACGGGGAAGAGATGGACCCTGCCCTACGACCAGACCGGAATTGAGGGACTGATCCCCCAGATAGTGGACCTGGAGCCTGCCTTGGTGTTGTTGGAGGCTACGGGCGGCTTGGAACTGCCCTTGGTGGCCGCCCTGGCCGCGGCGGCGCTGCCGGTGGTGGTGGTCAACTCACGCCAGGTCAGGGACTTCGCCAAGGCCACTGGAACGCTGGCCAAGACCGGCACTCTGGACGCGGGGGTCCTGGCCCATTTCGCCGACGCCGTCCGTCCTGAGGTGCGCCCCCTCAAGGACGCCGAGACCCAGGTCCTCAACTCGCTGACTGCCCGCAGGCACCAGGTGATGACCATGCTGGTCTCCGGGAAGAACCGGCTGGGCACCGCCATCGGCGCCGTTAGTCCCCGCATTGAAGCCCACATCGCGTGGTTGGAACAAGAGTTGAGCGACTTGGACAAGGGGCTGCGTCAGACTTTGCGCCGGAGTCCGGTGTGGCGTGAGAAGGACGACCTGCTCCGCACCGTTCCCGGTGCCGGAGAGCAGATCTCCCTCACTCTGCTGGCCAATCTGCCAGAGCTGGGCACGCTGAATCGCCGGCAGATCGCCGCCCTTGTGGGCGTGGCCCCCTACAACCGAGACAGTGGCGCCCTGCGGGGCAAACGCGCCGTCTGGGGCGGACGCTCCCGGGTGCGGGCCGTCCTCTACATGGGAGCGTTGGTAGCCAGCCGCCACAACCCTGCTATCCGGGACTTCTACCAGAGGCTGCTGGCAGCTGGCAAGCCGAAAAAGGCGGCGCTGGTCGCGTCCATGCGCAAACTGCTGGTTATACTCAACGGCATGCTCAAACATGGCTCCCCTTGGTGCGATATGACTCAGCCAGTCGCCGCTCATTCCTATTGACTTTCAAGACAGTTGCTATTGGGTGCTCCTGTTCTGGGATCGGTTTTTTGTTGCAAAACCATTATCCCAGATGCACAGGAGCACCTTCTTGACGCTTTACGTCGCTGACCCGACGCCCCCTCCTTCGGTGGATTCGGGCTTAATTCCACCCCGGTCCTGTCCAACTAATGGGGTCCACCTCAGTTTTGGAGCAGGCGGTCTACGGATGGGTCGCGGGATAGGCTATAAATATAAGCGCCAAAAGGGAATATCAGATGGTCGCCAAGATAGTCTCATTCATAAACCTAAAAGGCGGGGTGGGGAAGAGTACCCTATCTATGCTGGTCTCTGAATACCTGTATTTCCAGTTCGGCAAGAGAGTATTGGCAATAGATATAGACTCCCAAGCCAACTTGACCACAGCCATGCTGCCCAGTGACCGCGTCTCTGCGCTAAATGGAGAAAGTAGAACGATCTATCACTTGTTCTTGGCCGCCCTCACCGGTAGAGCAGCGCTACAGGATGTAGTAGCCCGTCCCCAATTGGTTGTATCCAATATATCCCGCGGATTAATTGCCAGAAATGCAGCCCTCGATATGGTTATTTCAGTGCCCGACCTGGCTCAGCTTGATGAAGAGATGCTGGCGATGTGGGAGAATGGACATCGTGCTCCTGAGAGATTCCGCTACGTCCTTAAGGAAGCCTTGGAACCTGCAAAGCCCCAGTACGACGTCATAATTATTGATTGTCCCCCCGGGTTATCAGTGTTGACTTCCAACGCGTTAGTTGCCAGCGACTATTACGTATCTCCGTTGATTCCGGAACCTCTTTCCAGATTGGGAATCGATGTGGTGCGCAGAAGAGTTCAAGGGCTTAATGACCGATTCGGGCTGGACATCCAGTTTGTCGGCTCCATACTGAACAAGGTGATGTATTATAGGAATAGCCACAGCATTGAAGCCCCCAAATTATACGGGGCGCAGGTGGGCCATGCGGCCTCAATACCCAGAGAACGCTATAACCCCTTCCATTACTGGATACCGGATGCAGAATCGATGCGCAAGCTGGGCGACTACGAAAACGAAGACTTGGGCGTAGGCAAGTTCAATTCAATTTATGATAAGTATAAGAGTGCGCCTCTTCGTAACAATCCTGGTCATTATCTGAGTCGTGATGAGGAGGAAGGGACCAGGTATATCTTATCTGGCAGACTGGAGAGAGTCGTTCAAGAGTTTGCCCAGCGCATTGACCTGCCGCTGTAGCGCCGAAAGGACTCTATATGGCTTTTGTCAAGAAATTGACCGATGAAGACAAAGAGAGGTTGGCCCAAAGGGTTCTAGAGGTCCACCAAAGGGACCCGGAGCGTCTGAGAAAGATTCTGCCCGAAGTAGCCGTTTTGCTTGACGGGTTGCAGGCCCCGCGCCAAATCCGACAAGTCAACCAGAGTCCTTTCGGTCTGACTGAGCGTGAGCGCAATTTCCATAAGGCGGCTCTGGAAAATATCCTTCGGCGGTTCAAGTCGCTGACCCAAGCAGAGGCGATAAAGGGGCTGGAACACGGCGCCAATCTGTTGGTTGATGATTTCACTCCAGGGTATCCGTCTCGGCAAGAACTCCTGAAGCTGGTGCGTAAAGCCACCGGGATTCAGCCGCGGAAAACGGGAAAGCCCATTGAGGAAATCTTAAGAGAATGGGAATCGAGTCGTACCGTGCCGGTGGTCAGGGGAGTGGACCTTCACCTGACCTGGGAATTCAAACTGGCAAAAGTTACCATGGACCCCCGCCAGTGGCGTTTGCGCAGCCAGGCGCTGGGCATCATAGGAATAGGCAAGGACACTGCTCTTGACGTAGCCGAGAACCACGATGATTACCTGGTGGACGCATTCCAGAATGGCTAGGAACGTCCTGGTAGACACCTCGGCAATCTACGCATTCGTTTCATCCGGCGACCGGTTCCATACCCAGTCAAGGGAGATTTACTCGGAACTTCTGGAACGCGGCGACTTGCTTTATACTACTTCTTATGTCTTGGTCGAATCCTCAGCGTTAATTCACCGGCGATTGGGCTTTGAACCCCTTAGGGCGTTTATCGAGTCGATCCAGGGAGTTTGGGAGATATTGTGGATTTACCAAAGTACCCATGAGCAAATCTGGGACCGCATGAAGTCCAGGGGAGGCAGCCGGTTGAGCTTGGTCGATTGGTCGGTGGTGGTTAGCGCAGAAGAGACCCGGTCAACTATATTCGCGTTCGACTCGGATTTCGCCCAGGAAGGGTTGACGGTGATACCCGCTCAGACACACTGACGTTGCCCCGACCATCCCCCTCTCCACCCAGGAGTGGTGGCTGCCGGCCATATCCACGTAGCGCTCCGTAACTGTTCAGACTTAGGGTACTGAACTTGGCCGGAGTTGGTAATCCCGTATGCACTTCACACCCACCAGCGCCTCCTGGCTGAACCTGGTGGAGCGCTGGTTCGGTCTGCTCACCGAAAAGCAGTTGCGCCGCGGCGTGCATCAGAGCAGCGCCGAACTGGAGACTGCCATCTACCGCTACCTGGACGTCACCAACGAAGACCCCAAACCTTTTGTCTGGACCAAGACCGCCGACCAAATCCTGGCCAACGTCGCCCGCTTTTGCCAGCGAACTTTGAATACAGGACACTAGGTAGTTAATGGGGGAGGATTCCTGCGCCTGGAGGTGTCCGCCGGGCAGCAGCACCAGCAGGCCGACGGTTAGAAGCGCAAGAACAGGGAAGGCCAGGCGTTTGTTTAAGAGGAGGGGAGGGGAAGCGGCGCTGCCAAGAGGGGAGTGAAACTTGGGAAACTTGTGGCCAGGACCGCTCGTCAGATCCCGGAGACGGGGCCTAGACGATGGCCGATGTGTTTTCTCTGAGCCTAAAACTCGGGGGGGGGGGGGGTAAAGCATTCATAGTCATAGCCGACAGCAGGGTGCCGACGGTCGAAACAACCTGGGTTATTACTGCGTTAGGTAGCCTGTTGAACATGCAACTCCTCACTTCACCGGTCTTGGATACTGTTTGGCTCGACGCTTCTCTTGTTCTGGATTTCACAACGTTGGAAAATTTGTCATTCTATAGAACTTATGTCACCGGATTTGGGCGGCCGGAACGGACCCCGAGGGTGCGGCGGTAAGGCGCACGACCGCGTTTTACACTGGGGAATCGGCCGAGGATGATCGAGGCATGGGCGAGTCGAACCTTCGAACTAGAGGGTATCCGACTGATGTAGAATTGGGATGATCGGAAATCGAACGCTCTAACTGTAGATTTGCGTGCCCCATCGTTTGGTGGAGTCGATTTTGGATTAACGCCGGCAGGATACCGGCCACGGCTGACCGATTAGCTGGACTCAGTGTTCAGCGCGGATAGTCCAAAAACCTACTTAGTCCGGCGCGTGATGCGGAGGGGCAGTGACCCGAGTTCAAGTCGGTACGAGCGCATTTAGCCGCCCAATTAGTACCCGTTTGCCACTCAGGGTGCTGCCTGTAGTGTTCCTGTTCATCGTCCTGGCCGGGACACTTCCCTTCTCCGGTCTTTCCCCGGTCCTGGCTCAGGAACCCTCCCCCATAAATGTCCGAGTAGAAGTCGGGTTTGACGGCAAGGCACGTTTGGGTCACTGGACTCCCGTAGTCGTACAGATGGAGAACCAGGGTCCCGACTTCGCTGGCGAGGTCCAGATATTCGGGACGCCCGGCCAGTCGGCCCGGTACGTTGCCGACATTGTTCTTCCTACGAACAGCCGGAAGCGTCTAACCCTCCATGTGCCCTATCTGGCCAATATCCACAGGCTGGATGTCGAGTTAGTCTCCGAGGGACAGGTGACGGCCAGCCGGGAGCCACGGGTCAGCCTCGTCCGCGACACTGATCTTTTCGTGGGCGTCGTTGGACAGCGAGCCGGCGCTTGGAACCTGCTAACCACCCTGGAGATGCCCGGCCAGCCGGGAGAAGTCGTCGTGACGCCCATATCGTCCGACCGATTCCCCCGGCGCCCGGAGGCGCTTGACGCCTTTGACGTCATCGCTCTGGGAGACGTCCAGGTCCAAACGCTGTCGCCTGGAATGTTGGAGGCCCTGGAGGGTTGGGTGGCTGGCGGAGGCACCCTTATTCTACCCGGGGGGCCTAACGCAAGGGCCAATCTCCAGGGTCTGCCTGACCAACTCATGCCGGTCCAGATCGGCGATGCTGTGGAGCTAAGACGCACTCCGGCCCTGGAGCGCTTGGGCAAAAGACCTTTCCCCGCGGCGTTCCCCTTCACGGTGAGCCGTTCGAAGCTCGTGTCGGGGCGCGTTCTAGCCCAAGAAGGGGACGTGCCCCTGGCCGTGTTGAGTCGCTACGGACGGGGCGGCGTGCTATTCTTGGCCTTCGACCCCGCGGCGCAGCCCCTGGCCGGGTGGGTGGGAATGCCACAGGTGTGGAAGGAGTTGTTGTACCCGTCGTTGCCGCCTTCCGTCGTACTGTCGGACCAAGCGTATCGGCGTGACACCTGGGGTCCGTTCTCCAGTTGGGGTCTACGCTCGCAGCAGGCCTTGTCCAACCTGTCCTCTCTGGAGTTCCCGTCCATCAACCTGCTATTAGGACTGATCGGCGGGTACATTCTGCTAGTGGGGCCGGTGAACTATGTGGTGCTGCGCCGGCTTAGGCGGCCGGGGCTGACTTGGGTAACCATCCCCGCGCTGGTGCTCCTGTTCTCCGGCAGCGCTTACTTCCTGGCTGTGGAGGGCAAGGGAAGCGACGTTCAGGGGAGCGCCGTCAGCATCATCCAAGGAGCACAAGATACGGACTGGGCACGAGTCCGGCGTATGGTGGGGGTTGTGGCGCCCAGACAAGCGGATTACCGGGTTGAGGTGTCTGGCAACGCCCTGGCCGCATCGTGGGACATAGGCCGGAGGATGTCGACGTCAAGCCGCGGAGGCGCTGGCGACACACCGGTCAAGATCCGCAACGGAGAAGACGGAAGCGAGCTTGAGCTGCTGAACATGGGAATGTGGACCATGCGCAGCCTTTGGACGGACGGCGTGCAGAGAGTTGAGGAAGCGCTGTCGCATGATCTGTACATAGAGGGAGACCGTTTGAAGGGCACTGTGACGAACAAGAGCCCCGTGCCGCTGAAGCAGGTGTGGGTGATCGCCGGAGGTTGGGGGCACGATTTGGGCGCCCTGGGGCCGAGAGATACCGCAATCGTAGACATCTCACTGGCGGCCTCCCCACTTGGCCGGTCGAATTGGCGGCAGCAACCTGATTACCCTGCCGGCGTACCGCCCAGCGATCCCAAGAAACAGAGACTGCGGCAGCTACTGGTTGAGGTGGGTACTGCAGCCCTGGAGTCCTATTACAACGGTCCATCGTTGGGCCTGTCTCTCCCTATTGTGGCTTGGACCGACGAAATCCCGATGGGGATCACGGTGAACGAGGAGAAGCCTGCCGGTCCATCCCTCACATTTTTCGTAAAGCCGGTGACACCAAGGGTCCACGGTAGTTTCTCCCTACCAAGCGGCCTGCTCATGGGCCGGGTAGTGAACTTCGAAGGTCAGGTAGCGGAGACGGCTCCGGAGGAGGTCGTCCTGAGTGAGGGGAGTACTATTACTTTCCAGTTTGAAGTGCCCAACAACATCCAGGATACTATGCACATGGCGCTTCGCGTGCCGTTCATCGGCGGCCCATCGACGGGACAAGGCGTAGAGGCGCTAGCGTACCACTGGGAGGAAGACACCTGGGAGCCGCTGGACCTGAGGCCCGTTTCTATCAAGATACCGTCCTCCTCTCCACAGCGCACATCGTCCCAGTACTCGTCTCCGTATCCGACGCCGGGACCAGGCGCGGCCGTCTTCTATCCGATACCTTACGGGATGACGTTCAACCAGGAGTTAGAAGGAGAATTCGGCGACGCACGAGGACTCTCCAGCTACGTCTCGACCTCAGGCATAGTTCGCATCAAATTGACTATGAGAGACGTACATGCCGGGGTACCGTCCTTGGCATTGCAAGGCGTGGCCCGTGAGTAGCGAAAGCGCCATCGCCGTCGAGGGACTGGTGAAGCGGTACGGGCGGTTGACGGCCCTGGACGGGGTGAGCTTCTCCGTGCCGAGGGGTAGTATCTTCGGCTTTCTAGGTCCCAACGGAGCAGGAAAAACGACCACCCTGCGCATCCTGGCGACTCTGCTCCAATCTACCGGAGGTCACGCGTGGGTTGCGGGGGAGGATGTAACGCGCCATCCCGCCAGGGCCCGAAGACACATTGGGTACATGCCCGATTTCTTCGGAGTGTACGACGACCTGACGGTGCGGGAGTACCTGGAATTTTACGCCCAGGCCCACGGAGTACCCAGAACCAGGTGGCAGAAGACCATAGACGACCTGTTGGAATTGGTGGACCTGGGAGACAAACGGGACGAGTTCGTCGAGACTCTGTCTCGGGGTATGAAGCAGCGGCTGGGATTGACTCGCTGTTTAGTTCACGACCCCGAGGTGCTGCTCCTGGACGAGCCTGCGTCGGGCTTGGACCCACGCGCCCGGGTGGAGATGCGGGAAGTGCTGAAGGAGCTAGCCCGCATGGGAAAGGCGGTGCTTATCAGTTCCCACATCCTGCCGGAGCTTGAAGACCTATCCACGGAGGTGGGGATCATCCATCGGGGCCGCATGGTGGCATCAGGGCCTGTGGAAAACATTCTCGCCCAGGTGGGGGGCAGACGGGTATTGGAGGCGCGGATTTTGGGCAAGGCGGAGCAGGCCGGTTTAATCCTGGAAGCTTTGCCAGGCGTGCGTGACGTGAATGTCTTGCGTGAGGAAGGCCTTGTACGGGCGGCCTGTTCGGCCGACTCCGCCGGACAGGCCGATATCCTGAGAACGCTGGTGGAGGCAGGGGTTCCGGTGGTTAGCTTCAACGCCGTCCAGGACTTGGAAGATTTGTTCATGGTCCTGACTGAGGAAGAGGACGAGTCATGACGCAGGCAATGCTCCTCAACCTGGCCGTACTTACCAAGGAGTTGCGGACCCGGATGAGAGGGCGTCGCGCCGCCGTCGTTGTCACCGTATATCTGCTGCTTCTTTCCGGTCTCGGCGGCCTAATGCTTTACATCCAACTGGAACAGTTTCGGTCCGGCTTCAACCCGGGGGCGGCGCCAGACGTGGGCTTCCAACTTTTCGCCACTCTGTCGCTATTTCAACTGTTCCTGGTAATTTTTATTGTCCCGGGCCTCACGGGGGCGGCCATCGCCGGAGAGCGGGACAGGCAGACCCTGGACTTGCTATTGAGCACTCAGGTGTCCGCTCTGTGGATCGTCCTGGGCAAGATATTGGCGTCCCTCTCCTACGTCTTCCTGCTGATGGTGGCGGCGCTGCCCTTGTTTAGCCTAGTCTTCCTGTTCGGTGGAGTGTCGCCAGGTCAGGTGGCTCTGGCCTTCGTTATCTCCCTGGTCTCGGCCCTTACTCTGGGCACCATCGGGGTATTCCTCTCCGTCCTAATACGGCGTGGACCCGCGGCCACGGTATTGGCCTACGCCGTGACCTTCATTCTGCTCATCGGGACCCCACTGCTGAGCATCTTCATTGGCATGGCCTCAGACTCCTCCTCGGGTATTCCGGTTCAGGTCAGCCTTCCCCTGGTGCTCAACCCCCTGGCGGCGTTGGCGTCGGCCATACTGGGGTCTTTCATACCGGATATGCCCCTCATGGGGACGTCTCGCTCGGGCACAAGTGGCGGGCTGGTCCTGTGGCATATCAGCCTGATCGTGGACGCCGTCCTAATTCTTGTGTTTCTGCCCCTGGCCGCAACGATGTTGCGGCCGGGAACGCCCCGATTCTCGATGCTCCGCCGGCCTCGCCGCGCCGAGGGGGAGCAGTGAAGTCTCCGGATTACGAGGCCGCAGACCTGCGAGGAGCTATCAGCCCGTGGCGCAAGCGGCTCGTGCTAAAAACCACGGTGAGATGGGCAGCCTGGGGACTCAGCGCGGGCCTGGGGACTGCCGCCGCCCTGCTGGTTGCGGCCCGTTTTGTACCCTGGCCGGACGTGTTCCTATGGTGTGCTGCCGCAACCGCGGCAGGAACGGCGGCCGGGCCGGTATGCAGTCTGCTCCGCACGCCCTCCCTCGAAGCGGCGGCAAGACAAGCAGACCGCTTTTTGGGCCTCTCCGACCGGCTGGGGACCGCTTGGGAATTACGCAACTCAGATTCGCCCTTCGCTACGCTACAGCGGCAAGACGCCCTCGACCTCACCAGGGGCCGGGACCCCGCTGAGGCGGTACACATCCGGCCCGGGCGGAGACACTTTCTGCCCATTCTAGCCGGCCTCACTCTGATTGGACTTCTTGTGGCCCTTCCCAACCCCATGGACCGCGTGGTCCAGCAGCGAGAACAGCTCCAGCAGCAACTGGCTGACGCCAGGGAGGAGCTTCAGAAAACCCGGGAAGAGGCAACCGCGCCCGGCTCGTCCCTGAGTGCTGAAGAGAGGGCCACCGTGGAAGGGGCTCTGGACAAGTTGGAGGAAGCTCTCAGCGAGGCTGAAACAACACCCGAGGCCCTGGCTGCACTCTCCGAGGCGGAACAGAAGATCAACTTGCTGCAGGAGCCTAAAATCGGCCAAGACAAACAGCTCCAGGATGTCGGAGCAACCCTGGCCTCTTTACCTACGACCCAGGCGTTGGGGCAGGCGCTCCAGTCGATGGACGAAGCGGCTCTGCGCGGCGCCATAGAGGCTCTAGCAAAACAGATAGATTCTATGAGTGCGAGTGAGCTTCAAGACCTGGCGGCTGCCCTCCATCGGGCAGCCAATGCCACCGCCGGCAATGAGGCCCTGGCCGGCTCTCTCAGGCAATCAGCACGGGCCATCGCCTCCGGTGACCCGGGAACAGCCAGCGAAGCCATGGGAGACCTGGCAAACAGGCTGACCGCGCTTCAGCAGGGTGTGCAAGGCTTGGATGCCCTTGAGCGGATGCAGGCCGATCTGCGGGGCGCTCGCTCGTCCATCAGCGGCGTTGCTTTAGCCGAGGCGGGAGTCGACACACCCAACGGCGGCGATAGACAAAATGGCGGGGGCTCCGGATCGGGACCCGGCCAGGCTGGCAACGGCGGCAATGGTGAGGGCACGGGAGAAGGTGGACAAGGCACAGGCGGCAGCGGCCTTGGTCCCGGCGGCGGCACGGGCGGAAGCGGTGCGGGCAACCAACCAGGGGCCCGCCAGGGAGACGAGACCGGTAGACTTCTCACCGAAGGTGAAACTGTATTCATCCCCGGCCACGGCCCGGGAGTTCCCACGGAGGTGCGAGCGGGCCGTGGCCAAGGAATCGTCCCTGGAAGGCTCCGCCCGTATAACGAAGTCCTGGGAGAATACGCGGAGCAGGCCCGGGAGCATATGGAACGCAGCCCCGTGCCCCAAGGCTATAAGGACCTGGTACGCCGCTACTTCGCGGAGCTGGAGCAGTAGCCGAGAAGCGCTCTGTTAACCCGTGAGGGAACCCCCGTTTTCGGCGATATCCTGATCAATGGCGAGATGGAGCGGCGGCGGAACTCAATAATACGGCAGCTTCACTCGGACCTCTGAATTAGTCACTGAAGTCACACTCCCAGGAGCGCCCGCATGGTCCAACCGGAAGGGAAAGCGATGCCCGGTCAACAAGAAGTTGTCGAATTCATCGAGACAGCGCGCCGCTTGGAGGAAGAGATCGCCCGTGTCATCGTGGGCCAGCGGCAGGTTGTGCGGGATGTGGTCATCGCCCTTTTGTCGGGCGGGCACGTCCTGCTCGAGGGTGTACCCGGACTGGGCAAGACCCTTCTGGTCCGCACACTAGGCGAGGCGCTCACGCTCTCTTTCTCCCGCATTCAGTTCACCCCTGACCTGATGCCCGCGGACATCGTGGGTACGAACGTCATTACTGAAGATGAGCAGGGAAGGCGCTCCTTTCAATTCCAGCAAGGCCCTATTCTCGCCAACCTTGTGCTGGCGGACGAGATTAACCGGGCTACTCCCAAAACTCAGTCGGCCTTACTGGAAGCCATGCAGGAACGCACCGTGACCGTCGGCGACATTACTCGCGAACTGCCCTCACCTTTCTTCGTAATGGCAACCCAGAACCCCATAGAGATGGAGGGAACCTACACCCTGCCCGAAGCGCAGCTTGACCGGTTCTTCTTCAAGGTGCTGGTGCCCTTTCCAGACCGTGAGGACCTAAGCGAGATCTTGCGGCGCACCATACGCTACGAACCTGGCCACGCCAACCCGGTGGCCGACGGTCCATCGCTGAATGGCATGATTCAGACGGCGAGGGAAGTACCCATAGCCTCCTATTTGCACGACTACGCCGTTGCCCTGACCTTGGCCAGCCATCCGGAGAGGGAAGAAGCGCCCGCTTCGGTGAGGCAATACATTCGTTACGGGGCCAGCCCCAGGGGACTCCAAGCTCTGGTCATCGGGGGGCAGGTGCGGGCCTTACTGGAGGGACGATACAACCTGGCGGCGGACGACCTGCAAGCAGTGGCCTATCCCGCTTTGCGCCACCGGCTCATCCTGAATTTCGAGGCTCAAGCAGAGGGTGTAGCGGCGGACCGGATTATCGAGCAGATTCTGGAAGCGGTGGAGCCGAAACAGGCGTGAGGCCCGAGGAATGTGAGACTCCAAGGGGGCTAGGGCGGGGTCGTATCCGCGAAAGACCATCCTCTCCATGAGTCAGCATAACCGGCCTCCTGCAAAATAGGGTGCAATTATGGCTCGTAGAACGAGTTTGTTCACTCCCGATTTCTTGCGCAGGCTGGAGGCCCTGGGGCTGGCCACTCGGCAGAGTCTCGCTGGGCCGGCCGTTGGTCCACGCCGCTCGCCAAAGCTCGGCATGTCAGTCGAGTTCTCAGACTTCCGCAACTACACGCCGGGAGATGACTACCGCCGCATTGACTGGAACGCCTACGCCCGCCTGGAGCGCCTATTCCTGCGCCTTTACCGTGCCGAGGAGAACCTGACCGTTTCCTTGTTGCTGGACACCTCCCGCTCCATGGCCTGGGGCGAACCCACCAAATTCGACCTGTCCCGCCAGGTGGCCGGCGCCCTGGCTTACCTGGCCCTGGCGAGGGACGACCGGGTAAGTGTCGCTACTCTGGGTGAGGACGCCCCAACCCATCTACCCGCGGTGGGTGGGCGGGGGCAGGTATGGAGAATATGGGATTTCCTGGAACAACTTCAGAGTCCCGGTGCGGCCGACCTTGGGGAATCTCTCTCTTCCTTTGCCGTGCGCTACTGCCGGCGTCCCGGCCTCGCTGTCCTTCTTACCGACCTGCTAACCGACAGCGATTGGCGGACCGGGCTGCGGGCATTGCTGGCGGCCCGCCAGGAGGTGATGATGCTCCAGGTTTTGGCGCCGGAAGAAATAGACCCGGAACTTACAGGGCACTGGCAGATGCTCGACGATGAGAACGGGGAATCCCTGGAAGTTACCCTGACCCCCAGGACCCTCCAAGCATACCGGGACCGTCTCAGCGCCTACACGCGGGAGGTGGCTTCTTTCTGCCACGGTCACGGTGTCTCTTTCGTCCAGCTACGCAGTGACCTCGCTATCGAGGACGCCGTTCTGCGCCTGCTACGGCGGGCGCAGATCGTGGCCTAGGGCTCAACGTTGGGCTTCTTGGCTCCCTCCGCGCTGCTCTTCGGCCTGCTGGCCGTACCCATCATTGCCTTGTACCTGCTGCGTCTGAGGGGACGCGAGCGGCGTGTCTCCAGCACCTTCCTCTGGCGGCAGGTAATCCAAGACATCGAGGCCAACACCCCATGGCAGCGTCTTCGGCCCAACCTATTGCTCCTGCTCCAGCTTCTGGCCCTGGCTGCCCTGGTCTTCGCGCTGGCCCGCCCCTACTTCCTGCGGGCCAGCGGCGTCGAAGGCGACCTAATTCTGGTGCTAGACGCATCGGCCAGCATGATGGCCTCCGACGTTTCTCCCTCTCGCTTCGGGGAAGCGCAGCAACGGGCGGTCCGGCTAATAGACCAGCTTCCCCCGGGCAACCTTGTCACGGTGGTCCGGATGGGCAGCGTGCCGGAGTTCCTGGTAGCCCAAAGCCAGGACCTCGGAAGGGTGCGCGGCGCAATTGCCGAGTCCCGGCCAGCCGCCGGTGGAGCTAACCTGGCCTCCGCCCTTTCACTGGCGGCATCGGTCGTCCGGGAGGGACGACCGGCACAGGTGGTTGTGCTGAGCGACGGAAACGTCACCGGCCTCCAGCCCCTGGGACCGCTGCCCTTCGACCTTCGGTACGAGCCTGTCGGGGTCTCGCATAGCAATCTGGCTCTTGCCGCCTTCTCCATTCAGCACACAGAGGCAGGGGCGCAGGGGCTAGCGCGGGTCGCGAACTACGGCCAGGAGACCCGGGCAACTTCGCTTCATCTATACGCCGATGGCTCCCTCTACGACGTCAGGGAGTTGGAAGTGGGCGGGAATGGCGACCAGGCCGTGCGTTGGTCCTCACTACCCGAGGCAGCAGTTCTGGAGGCGCGGCTAGTCCCCGGAGACACCTTCGCCTTGGACGACCGGGCGTGGGCCACAGGAGGTTCCGGTAGCGAGGCGCGAGCTCTCTTGGTCACCAGGGGCAACCGCTTCCTGGATAGGTCTTTGTCCTTGCATCCCGGACTAGAGGTAACCAAGGCTACTCCGGAGACATATTCCCCGCAAGGAGAGTTTGACCTTTGGGTCTTTGACGGCTTCTTCCCCACCACTCCCCCCAATGGTGCGGTATTGGTATTCGACCCGCCGGTGGGCAGCGCCGCGTGGGTGTCCTCGGCGGCCGTACCTGTCCGGACAACTAGGCCCAGCGGCGGCGATATGCTGCGTTACGTTGACTTGTCGGACGTACACGTTCGGGAGGCGGTCCCGCTTCAGCCCCCGCCGGAAGCGCGGGTCCTCCTGGACTCTGACCAGGGACCCTTGCTTGCGTTATGGGAAGAGCCCAACCGCAGGATTGCCGCCTTCGCCTTCGACCTACACGACTCAGACCTGTCTCTTCAGCCCGCCTTCCCTATCCTCACACAAGAATTGATCAGATGGTTGTTGCCCGGAATGAGCGAGGGTCTGATTGCCCGGCCCGGTGGGACCATAGAAGCGCCTATACCCCCCGGCTCAAATGCCGCTTGGGTGGAAACGCCCAGCGGACAAAGAAAACAGGTGGCTCCGCCGTTTCCCGCCCAGCCTTTCGTTGTGGAAGAAGTGGGTCCATACCGCGTAATCTATGAGACTCCGGAAGGAGAGGGGATTGGCCACTTCATAGCCAATCTATTCGACCCTGTGGAGTCAGCTATCGGCCTTTCCGAGCTGCCTCCCTTGGAAACCCAGCAGAAGCAGGAAGCAGTGTCGGACCTTGTTCCCTGGGAGCTAGCCGCCTGGTTGACCCTAGCTGTTTTGGTCATCCTGGGAGCGGAGTGGTACGTGTACAGCCGTGGGTATTAGCTTCGAGCAACCGTTGGCGCTCTTGCTATTGGCACCCGCGTTGGGCGGCGTCGTCTACCTGTGGCGTCAATCAAGACGTGGAAAGGGGGGCTTGCGCGGCCGGCTCATTCCAGTCCTCAGAATGCTGCTCGTTACGCTCGTTATCCTGGCGCTGGCCGTTCCCGCCGTTCGCTATACGGTCAACCGGCAGGCCGTGGTGTTCGTTGCCGATCTCTCAGACAGCGTCCGGCAGGAGCGCTCTCAGATCGAAGAGTTCGTCAGGCAAGCCCTGAAGGCGCGGGGACCGGATGACGAGGCCGGCATCGTCGCTTTCGGGCGCGACGCTCTGGTCGAATGGCCCGTTACTGAAGAAGTAGGATTCCGGGAATTCCAGTCCGAGGTCCGCGCCAACAACACCGGCCTTGCTGACGGGCTTCGCCTGGCCGCTGCTCTGCTGCCTCCCGATGCCCGCCGCCGGATCGTGGTCATCTCCGACGGACAAGAGAATCTGGGCGATGCGGTGGAGCAAGCACGGTTCATACGAGCGCAGGGAGTTCAAGTGGATGTTGCGCCGCTAAAAGGGCCTTCCGGCCCCGAGGTGCTGGTGGATTCGGTGGTTGCGCCCTCTTCAGCCAATGCCGGACAGCGGGTCCCGGTGGAGGTCACCGTTGGCAGCACGCTGGAGGCGGACGCCACTCTGCAAGTGTCGGTGGACGGCGCGTTAGTCTCTTCCAGGCAGGTTTCCCTTGAGGCCGGAAAAACGCGGTTCTCATTCGACGTGGGCGTCGACCGTCCGGGGTTTCACACCATCCGCGTGACAATAAACAGTGGGACCGACACCCGCTTGCAAAACAACCGGGCCGATGCTTTCGTCAACGTCCACGGACCTCCGGCGGTCCTGGTGGTGGAGGACCGGGAGGGTGCGGCTAAGAACGTCTCAGAGGCCCTGCAAGCCACTATGCTGCAAGTTGACGTGACGCCAGCGGCCCTTTTCCCCGAGTCCCTCGAGGAGTTGGGAAGGTACTCCGGGATTGTCCTGGTCGACGTGCCCGCGGAGTCCTTGGGCCAGGGCAAGATGGAAGTGATTCGGGGGGCCGTCCGCGACTTGGGCAAAGGTCTCCTCGTGGTGGGGGCCGCCCATAGCTTCACCATGGGCGAGTACAGGGACACGCCCTTGGAGGAAGTATTGCCAGTCACCTCGGAGATCCCGGAACGCGAGGAGAAGGGCAAGGTGGCGCTGGGGCTGGTCATAGACAAGTCCGGCAGTATGTCCGGTCCAGGCTCGGACGGCGTGGCCAAAGTTGAGATGGCCAAAGAAGCGGCCCGCCTCAGCCTGGAAGAGTTGGAGCCTTATGACCTCGCCGGGGTGGTCGCCTTTGACGCGGGTAACTGGTGGCAGGTGCCCATAGGAGTAATCGGAAGCGACGCGCACCTGAAAGAGATGCAGGATTCCATCGGTACGTTGATATCCAGCGGCGGCACCGATATCTACCCCGCGCTGGTCTCTGCTTACCTGGGTCTGGCCGATGCCCCTGCGCCGCGCAGACACATGGTCCTGCTCACGGACGGTATTTCGCCGCCGGGCGACTACCCGGGGCTCCTGTCTTCCATGAAGGAAGGGGATATAACCCTGTCTACCATCGCTGTTGGGCAGGACGTCGACGCCAGTCTCCTCCAATGGCTGGCAGACAAAGGAGGCGGACGCTTCTACTTTACCGGCCGGGCGCGGGATATCCCGCGGATATTGACTAAAGAGACTCGTCTTGCCGCCCGCCACGCCATCGTGGAAGAGCCGACGACGGCCCTGGTGGCGGGGAATAGCCCGGTACTGCGCTCCACGGGAGGCGAGTTCCCCACCCTGGGAGGATACGTGACCACCCTGCCAAAGAACGCGGCCCACGTTGTGTTGGTGTCTCCCAGAGGAGACCCACTACTCGCCCAGTGGCAGTACGGTCTCGGGCGGACCATCGCCTGGACCAGCGACAGTGAAGGCCGATGGACGTCAACCCTCAATGCTTGGAAGGGGGCGCCCGTCTTCTGGTCAGCGTTGGTGGACTGGACCCTACCGCCGCAGGAAGCGCCGTTCCAGGCCCGGGGCGCGGTAAAGGCAGGTGTGGCTTCGTTGGTCGTGGAAGGAAAAGTACGAGAGGAAGCGCGGCTATCAGCAAACATCGTAGGGCCACGGCTGGATGCGGTGAATATCCCGCTGCCGGCCATGGCGCCGGAGCGTTTCGAAGCGGAATTTCTAGCCAACGAACAAGGTCCGTACCTGATACAGATCCTAGAGGAGACGCCGCAGGGTGGACGACGCTCCACTACCACCGGTCTAGTGGCGCCCTACTCGCCTGAGTACCAGGCGTTGGAAGGAGGCCCCGGCTTACTGGAACGTCTCGCAGCCATTACCAACGGGGAAGTTGTCGGTAGCCCGTCCGAGTCTTTTGGCCCGGGACTGCCGCCAGCCTACGGGGATGTACCCCTGGCCTGGTGGCTGTTGATGGCAGCAGCCCTCCTCTTGCCGCTGGATATCGCCTTCCGCCGCCTGAACCTGTCCCTCATCGAAGCCGTGTCCAGGCTCTCGACAGCCAAGGCATGGGTGCTCCGGCGCGGCGTGCCACGGCCACCCGAGCCAGTCTCGCCGGTGCTCGCAAACGTGCGTCAGCGCAGGGCCGGACGGCCCAGGCTAACTATTAGCGGTACAAGCCAGCGGGAATCCACCGCGACCAATCCCGCTGTACCATCCGATGGGCAGATTATTAAGCCCGAGGAGCAGGGTGCTGGACCGAGGAAGAGCGCACCCAATAGCTTGGAGCAAGACCGGGAAGGGACCGAGTCTACGATGGAGCGCTGGCTGCGGGCCAAGCGCCGTGCGAGAAACAGGTAAGGAGTGTCCTGGTCCCATTTCCCGGTGGCTGCGTAGTCCTTACGCCCGGTGGACACCAGACACCGGTTATTTTCCTCTAATGCTCTTAGCCGCTTGGCCTCTAAGACCTCCAAGCGGACGTACTTAGACCTCCACTTTTCGGTTAGGCTGGTGGCAGGCTATACAATCCAAGGTGCGGGGGCGTTGAAACGACGAAGTTTAGTAGCGATTATCATTGCAGGTCGTCCAGAAACTCCGACGCCGGTTTGACCCCGGTTACCATCAGGTAGTCCCGCGCACGGGTGCAGGCCACATAGAGCAGGTTTCGCTCGGTGTTGTAAACCTCTTCCAGGTCTGCCTCGTCGGCGATAGACTCCACTCTGGACTGGAGAGGGATAACCTCCGAGTCGCAAGCCATCACCGCCACGGCGCGAAATTCCAGGCCCTTGGCCAAGTGCATGGTGCCGACCGTCACGCAGCCCTCTTCTGCGTCCATGTCTTCGTCAAGTATGGAGTAAGGTAGGCGGCTTCGTTTAACCGCAGCAACAGCCCGCTTGGTCTGGTCTATCGAACGCACGAATACGCCAATTTCGCCGGGTTGGAGGCCCTCGGAGATTCTGTCGGTCAACCACTCGCTCACTGCGGAGGATTCGGCCTCTTCGTCTTCGAGGACTTGAACAGTAGGCCGTGGCCCGTTGAACACCGACACCGTGCCTTTCCGTTCTTCCAGGTTGCCGTCAACGTCGGAAATTGCCGGGTCCAGAAGGCGGTCTGCCTGCGTCCTGATCTGGTGCGAAGTGCGGTAGTTTATCCGCAGGGTTTGGGAACGGCCCCGCACGTCAACACCGAGCTCTTTCCAGGAAAAAGGCTGTTGGAAGATTCGCTGACCCAGGTCACCGGCGAAGAAAAGTCCGTTTGCTCCGCCTCTGGCCAGGGCGGCCAGGAATCGCAACTGGGCGACGCTCACGTCCTGGGCCTCATCGACCACAACGTGGTCAAAAGGCGGATGTTCCAGTCGTTCAACTTCTCGGGTCAACCGCCCGAACATTTCGGCCCTGGTCACCAGTCCCTGTTCTCGCAAGCCCGACCTGACCCGTTGGAACACCGGCCACAATGCCTTTCGTTGCGTTTCTGACAGCCTGCGGTAGCGGCCGATGCGGGCTACGTCCCGGTAGCTTTCCCAAGTGTCCAACTGCCAAGAGTCCACAACTCGGCCCCACTCCGTGAGGAGAAAAGCTTGGGAGAAATTGGTTCCCTCCTTACCGGCGGCGTCTTCGACAATGGCTATAATAGATGCCCGTGCAACCAATTTCGGCGGGCCAAACGCAGCCTCGTAGAGGCTGAGGCCGACGGCATCCAGCGAGTCCACGACGATTCTTCCGTCTGGCTGCACTTCTTGATGGATCAGGAGTTCCAGCTTGGTTCTCAACAGATTCGCCAGTGCGTCGGAGAAGGTGGTAAGCAGAACCCGGGCGTCCGGGTTGGACTTGGCGAGAAATGCTGCCCGGTGGAGGGCTACGACCGTCTTCCCGGTGCCGGCGGAACCGGAAACCCTGGCCGGTCCGTTGTAGTTTCGCTCCACCAGCCCTAGCTGGGCCGGATGGAGAAAGATGGTCCATTTCTCCCAGGGGTATTCCAGCGCCTCTTCCAATTCCTCGACGTTGCGCATGACGCGGAAGCGGCGCAGCGCGTCGGGGTGGGCGAAGGGGTCTGCCCCGGAAGTCGCGGGGAGGGACGGCTGGGGTGTCTTGCCAACGGCCAGTTCCAGCAGCGCCTCCGCCGCCTCAGCGGGCAAGTGTTCCGCCAGATCCAACACGTTGTCCTCATTGGCGGCCCTGACATCCTCCAGCCACTCTACCGGCACCCCGTAACCCAGCAGTTGGTCGTCCGGGACGTGGGGGGAAAGCTGAGGCTTTGGCGGCGCTTGGGTCTCCGCCTCCGCGTACACGGGGACCGCAATCTCCTGGACAATCTCCCGAAGCTCCACCAGTTGGGCCGCGCCGGTGGTTGGATGGGCCTCCAGCTTCCTGCGCTCGGCCCACTTATAGGCTTCATCGTGGTGGCCGACGTAGCACAACGTCATGCCGTCGCCTGCCCGGTGGACGATAATGCGGAAGTCCAGATTAACGCGAACCGACCAGAAATTGGGGTCTTTCGCGCCGGTGACCCGGTGCAAGCTATGGCCCGGCCGGGCGGGATTGAGCTGCAAGTCAAAGGCGGTAGTTTTGGCCGCCTTCTGCTGCTCGTTGGGGAGTCGGGCCAAGCTGGCGGTGAAAGTGTCGGCTATGCGGAAGTTCATCACTAGCCGCGCGGATTATCGCCAGTCATCGCCTGGCATGATGCGCAACATGAACTCATCAAACATTGGAACTGTAAAGGCGGTGTCACCGTGTCTTGGACTCCAGATCATGCCTTTTGCAATCAATTGATTTCGGGTCGGGGCCAAAGAACTCACTTGGCGGTTCAGTTCATTTGCAATATCACCGGAACGATGATGCCCCGCCCCAAGCGCTGCCATCGCTCGCACGTACTTTTTTTCCGACGGAGTCAGCCGGTCAAACCTGACCAGGAAAAAGCTCCCATCCAGAGTAGCCATGACTTGTCTGGACGCGATTTCCACATCAGCGGCCGTGATCGGAGACATCTCTGCCACATCCCAGACATGCTTACCCCATTCCTGCAAAAAGTAGGGATAGCATCGCGTTTGATGTACGATGGCATCCAGAGCGGCGGTCTCTATCTCCACTTCCTCGTCCGCCGCGGGTTTGGCAATGGCCAGCCTTGCGTCCGCATCAGATAATGGTCCGATTTCAGGGAACTCAAAGAGCCTCTCTGCGTAGGACTTGGCCTTCCCCATACGCCCCCGCACCTGGGGCAGGCCGGCGCCAAGCATTACTACCGGAAGTTGCCGCTGGGCTGTCCGGTGCAACGCAGTGATCAATGCGGCCAGTTCATCTTCTTTCACGTATTGAATTTCGTCTATGAAGATTCCTACGCAAGTCCCATCTGCCTTGGCTGCCTCGCCGACTACTTCCAACAACTCCTGCAAGTCGATTTCCAAATCCCCGTTATCTGCTAAACCAGGCTCGGGGTCGAAGTCTAAACCGACCTCGATGTCCTGGTATTTCACCTTCAAGGCTCCAACAAATCCCGCAAGCCCTCTGAGGGCGCGTTGCGCCAACTGTTTGGCGGCCGCTCGATTTGAGAGTTTCAGCAACGCAATGCGCAGTTGAGGCGCCAGAACGGAAGGAAGGGAACGACCCTCGGGTGCCTCTATACACAGGGCGAAAATGCCCCTTTCTTCGGCGTCTTCCCGGATGCGGTCCAGAAGCACGGTCTTGCCAACACCGCGCAGGCCGACCATCAAAAAGCTCTTGCTTGTGCGTCCAATTCTGATACGTTCCAACGCGATGCGCGCGGTGGAACGTATCTCATCGCGACCGGCAAGTTCGGGTGGTGGTGTTCCCGCCCCTGGTGCATAAGGGTTGCGTATCGGATCCATAGCGCTAGTCTATAGCAAAGTTAGCTAAATTACAAGAAAACCATAATATGGCTAATTTTGCTATAAGTGGGTTTGATAATGCGCCATCACCCCACCCGGAAAACCTTCATTACCTCATCCCCCAAATGGTTGATTACCTTCACAGCTATGCGCCCCGACTCCGGCCGTGGGAACGGCCGCGACGTGGCGCTGTGCAGGGTGGCCCAGGCGTCCTCGTCTATTTCGGCCTTGAGGGTTGTTTTCAGGGACTTGTACGGGTCGCCGGCGCCGAGGAAGTAGGCGTGGCGGACGAAGAAACTCTCCTGGTTGTAGTCGGTGTCGATGAACCAGCAGGCGATACCCTCCGGTCCGTCGCTGCGCACCTCGCCGGTGTTGGGGTGGAACACGTCCACGCCGTTCACCCGCACCTGGGTGAAGTGGATAGTGGCGAGTGGATAGTGAACGCATCAGGGCGTGCAGCATTTTGTTTATCTCGGCGCAGTCGTTCAACAAGTTGACGGAATTCTTCCTGTCCAGCAGCTCCAGCCTTGCGGATAAGGTCAGGAAGGTTTCGAGTTCCGCCAGGGAGCCCCGAGCGATGCCAAGCGACTGGAGAAACTCCCCCGTAGTTCGCCTTGCCTGCCCTTCCGCGATGTTCGCGGGAATCGAGGATGCTGCCCGCCGCATCTGCGAGGTAATCCCAAATCTCTCTTCGGCAGGAAAGCGCCGCGTAAGCTCGTAAATCTTCACGGTCAAGTCCATTGACTTCTGCCAGACTATCAATTCCCGATACGAACTTAAAGATGTCATACGGCGCAACCCTCTTCCCAAAACTATCCACTAACCACTCTTCACTAGCCACTTCCACGTCCGGCTCGCCGAAGATTACGAACAGGTTGCCGTTGCCGGTGTTTTTCAGCTCCCCGGCCATGTGCAGATCGGCGTTCATGCGGGCCTTGAGCACCGGGATGCGGCCCAGGCTTTCGAACTCGGTGGTGTGGGCGTCGTAGTTGAAGGCGCAGGCGATCAGCACTTCAAACCCGCATTCCGCCGCTTCCCTTGCTGCCTCCACCAGGTCGGGGCGGGAGACGGTGCCGAACTCCGGGCCGATGAACACCGCTGCGCGGCGTTCAGTGGATAGTGGCGAGTGGTTAGTGGATAGTTCTTCATGGGCGCCATCACTATCCACTATTACCCCCTCGGCGCAGACGAACCGCCCCGGCCAAGGCGTCAGGGACGTGAAGTTTATCCGGTCCTCTTTGTGGGCCTGCTGGACGCCGGAGCGTTTCAGGTTTTCCAGGATGATTTGGCCGAAGTCGTAGCCGGTTTCGTAGCCGTTCCTGGGTTCGGCTACGCCGTCGATGATGTCCCCGTTTTCGTCCACTCCCAAGACCCGGTGGGGCGAGATGCTCTCCACGGTGAAGGGGCCGGCGACGCGCACCTTGCTGTTGTCGGCATAGGGCTTGTCATACAAATACTCGTAGTCGGCGCGGGCGGCGATGGAGGCGTCAATCTCTTTCTGCCGGGCGATGCGCTGTTCCCAGAATTTAGTGATTAGTGGTTGAGTGGATAGTGGCCAGTGGTCCGGACGCTCGCGTGGGATTTCCCATTCTTCCAGTGGGGAGTGATTAGTGGTTAGTGAAGAGTTCCCAGCCCCATCGTCACTATTCACTGTCCACTAGCCACTGACAACTGTTCCCGCAGGGGCGCCAGCTTCTCCTCGTACTTCTCCCAGATCACGTCTATCTCGGCGTTGTTGGCGATGGCCCGCAGGGTGATGTGGGGGACGCGCTCATAGACGAACCCCTGCCGGATGTTGCCGTAGGTGGGCATCTCCGACGGGGCGCGGCGGGAGATTTCGGCTTCCTTGAGTTGCCCTTCCTTGCTGTCGGCCAGCAGGTAGTAGGGATAGCGGGCGCCCATGATGCGGGCGCGGGCCAGGGCGACGCGGGAGGTGTCGATGGTAACCCACCGCCGCCCCCACTGCTCGGCCACGTAGGCGGTGGTGCCGGAGCCGCAGGTGGGGTCAAGCACCAGATCCCCGGGGTCGGTGGTCATGAGGATGCAGCGTTTAATCGCTTCCGTGGAAGTTTGAACTACATAGACTTTGGGATCTGTCCTGCTCTGAACCCCTCCAATATCCATCCATGCCGCATTAGCTGGATAAGTCGAGAAGTCATCAATAAAACGAATGAACCTGAGAGATCCTTGCGCCATATAAATACGTGAGGCCTTCCGCAGTCGCGTCAAGCCAGTTGGTGTTGTCTTGTAGGTCCCACTAAATTCACGACCGTTGCACGAAAACGCAAACAACGGGTTGCCCTGACTGGTCAAGTTGTCGTCGACCCATATCTTGGCACCGGCTGGAATAGTAGATGGGTCGGAACGTTCACCAGCGGTCATTGGCCTGATCCTATAGTCGGCGAGCTGAATCCTATTGTACTTAGTAGCTCCGCTTTCACCCGCCTCTTTCTTGTTCAACGGCTGCCGGAATTTCGTTACTTGCCGATCTTTCGCATACCACAATATGTAGTCGCAGATTCCAGTTAGATAGTTGGTCGCATATCCGCTTGTCTTAGCAAATGATATCTGACTGATGAAATTATTCTCGCCGAATACTTCATCCATAAGGGACCGCACACGGTGGACGTTCTCGTCTCCGATCTGAACAAACACGGAGCCGGAGTCCGCCAGCAGGTCGCGGGCGATGGTGAAGCGGTCGCGCAGGTAGGTCAGGTAGGAGTGGATGCCGTCGCGCCAGGTGTCGCGGAAAGCCTTGACCTGCTCCGGCTGGCGGGTGATGTGCTCCCGGTTGCCGTCGCGCACGTCGCGGCTGGTGGTGGACCACTGGAAGTTGGAGTTGAACTTGATGCCGTAGGGCGGGTCGATGTAGATGCACTGCACCTTGCCCTGCAAGCCCTCCCGCTCCGACAGCGATGCCATCACCTGGAGGCTGTCGCCGAGAATCATGCGGTTCTGCCAGTAGCCCTCGTGCTGGTAGAACTCGGTGCGGTCGGCGCCCTCGGGCAGGCCATTGAAGTCGGCGAACAAATCGGCTTCGCCGATTTGAGTGGATAGTGAAGAGTGGACAGTGGATAGTTTCTCGCCGCTATTCACTATCCACTGTCCACTGCGACGCAAGTCGTCCACCAGGGCCTTGGGGTGTACCTTCTCTGGATGTACAGGGGCGGCACGTTCACCACCAGGTCGGCCAGGTACTGCTCGTCCTTGCCCCGCCAGACCAGTTGGGGGTTCAGGTCGCGGTTGCGCCGCTGGTAGGCCGCGCGCAGGGGCGACTCCTGTTCCTCGCGCACCAGGGACTGGTACTCCGCCGTGGGAATGTTGGTGCGCGTGTCCTCCTCGTGGCGCAGGGCTTCAACAGATTTACCCGGGGACTTGCCGGCGGCGCTGCGGGTGCGTCTGGGCCTGGGCATTTGGGGTTCCTCCTACAATTTCATCCACGAAGGGGTGCGAAGGTTCACGAAGGATTTGTTGGCCCGTCAACGGATGACCAGCAGGGATGAGCCGTCGGAAAGTTGGAAGTAAAAGAAACCCCGGTCAACCGTGAACACGCGGCGCAGCGACAGACTCTCTGCTGCCGCAACTAAGGAAGCGTCGGCCAAGTCCATCCGGCTGTCCTGATATTGGCGCATCAGGGCCTCCATCCGGTCTGTTTCCTGGTCATCAGTCAAGTGAATTGCCAACAGTCCGGCGCGGCGCATATCCCAGAGGTGTGCCTGGAGAGCAAAAACCCTGGTGCGTCCCAAGAAATGCATCGCCTCGGTAAAGCACTGCCAGGTCGTAACCATCGGTTCCCCTTGTAAGGCCTGCATCCTTGCTGCACATGTAGCATGGTAAGGGTCTGAAGGGTTTATATTGGCTACCAAGGGACCGGTATCAACGAGCAGCGTCATGCCTCATGTTTCCCTTCCAAATGCTGTCGCTCGTACCTGAGGAACAAGAGGTAGAGCCTTCGTTGTTCTTTGTCGTGCCGGCCTTCTTCCTTCAGGAACAACAAGTGGCGTTCTCTATCGCTCAACCCCAACTGGCTCTCATCCAGGTTGCGCTCGAATTTGCGAAAACGCAGCATCTCGGCTCCCTGGCGCAGGTGCTTCTCTTCCATGGTTTCGTAGTATGTCGGGCTGAGGTCCAATTCATCCAGGTGCTGCTCCAGGTGAACGTAATCGACAGGGTCGTCCTCGAGGCCGTAGTTGTCACGGGCTTCCGAAAACTTCCCGGTTTCGTCGGTTGCTGAATCGCCGGTTGTGGACATGATGAACACCTCTCCGTTGGGTATCCGCGGAGCAATTCTAAACTCTGGCGAGTCGGGCTTCAACGACCTGGCGGAAGCCTTGTTCAATATCAAAAACGTCCGTAAATTCGGCGAAGGTCCAGCGGCCGTACTGGCCCAGGGCGTTGACGCCGGGCAGCCAGTAGGCCTCCATCGCGTTCTTCTTTTCCCTGGCATCCTCGCCCCGGTAGCCCTTGATTTCCACGATGAGGTTCAGCGGTTCGTCCTGCCCGTCGTCCACCTGCACGATGAAGTCGGGGATATAAGTGCGCGGAGTTGACCCGTACAGGTAAGGGACCTCCAGTCCCAGGTCGTGGTTCTTGACGTAGGCTTTCACGTTGGGATGAGACTCCACCGCCCGGCAGAACTCGGCTTCCCAATCGCTGTCCAGCACGGCCAGGTTGACGTGGCACTTCCGGGAGTCGGTCGTCCAGAGGCCGGTCCTGGAAGTGGTGAAGTTTACGTGCCGCGTCGAGCCGGTGGGATTGTAGGAGTCCAGCAGCGCCTTGATGGACCGCTCGCCGTGGCTGCTGGTGATGGCGGCGGTGATCCGGTTGCAGGCCATGTCCGCCAATGACTGGTACATCAACTGGGCCGGAAAAGTCCCGCCCCAGCAGACCAGGCAGGTGTCCAGCCACTGTTTGACCACGTTCTTCAGCTTGCCGAACAGGTGCATCTTGATGTCCTGGTTGGGGTCCCGCTACTTGGTTTCCAGCAACTGCTTGGTCAAGTGCAGCACGAGGCTGGAAGTGCGGAGGTCTCCGGTGTGGACTAGATTCAGGTCAACGCCTTCGCCAATGATTCCCTCGTTCCTGGTCTGCGTCGGTCCGACAAGGTCCGGCGTCAAGTCCAGCCTGGAATCTTCGGTGAAGTTGGCAACCAGGTCTTCCTTGGGAGGGTCTTCCCGGTATCCGGAAACCCGGGGGAAGGTTATCTCCAGGTGGTCGCGCTCCGGGCGCATAGCCCTGACGTGAACCGTCTGGCGCGGCTTGCCCGGGCCTACCACCACTGGCCGGGCTGTGAAATCAAAGGGTATGCCCAGCACGTCGGCGTATTCCACGTTGAACCGGTTCTCTTCGTTCAAATCGTAGGACTGGCGCCGCAGCGCCCGCCCGACCACCTGCTCGCACAGGAGTTGGGTGCCGAACGCCCGCACGCCCAGGACGTGAGTCACGGTGTTGGCGTCCCAGCCCTCGGTCAGCATGGACACCGACACGACGCAGCGGATGGCGCCGCCCAGCCGCCCCTCTTTGCCGACGGTGTTCATCACTTCCCGCAGCAGTTCCTGCTCCGTGATGTTGTCCGCCTCCTCCCGGTTGCCGGAACGTTCCTGCCGCTCCCGGCGGAACCGCTCGATCTGCTCCGCCGCCGCCCGGCGGAAATCATCGCTGAGCTTTTCGCCGGACTCCAGTTGTTGGCTGTCGATCAGCAAGGTACGGGGTATCGAGTATCGGTTGCCGTGCTCGTCGAAGTTGCGAAACAGTTCCAGCCGCCCGTATTGCAGCGAGGTAGAGTCGTCTTCGTTTTCGCGCTCGAAGCCGGAAATAAAGTCATAGACCAGCTTGGAAGTCGAAGTGTTGTTGCAGACCACGATGAAACAGGGCGGCGCAGTGGCTCCGTCCGCTTGCCACTGCTCGTAGGTCGTCTTGTAGTGCCCGTAGAGGGCTTCCAGGGCCGTTTGCAACGTGGTGGGCAGATTGAGCGGGTCCAGGTTCCCGGCCCGGCCCCGGCCGGCTCGGGGCATATATTCCCTGATATGCTCCCAAAGGTTGCGGAAGACCGGGACCTCGTCGCCGGGGATGTTGTCGGCCACCGGGAGCCGTGGCAGTTTGACGATGCCGCATTCGATGGCGTCCATCAGGGAGAAGTCGCTCACCGTCCACGGGAAAAGGGTCCCTTCAGCGTAACCGGAGCCGCGCAGGAAGAAAGGAGTGGCTGACAAGTCCACCACCTGCCGGATGCCCAGCTTTCGCTTGACCATTTCCAGGCCGGAAATCCAGACCCGGGCTTCTTCGCTATTCTTGGTCGCCTCCTGCCTTTCTTCCGCCGTCAAGGGCCGTTCATCGTCATCGCCCGGCTTGAGACGGTAGCAATGGTGTCCCTCGTCGTTCAGCGCCATTACGTTCTTTATGCCCATCAGTTCCGGCATTACCCACTGGACCATTTGACCCTCGGATTCCAGAGTTTCCAGCGGGGTTCCCGGTCCCTGCAACAGCGCCCTCCCTCCGCTGGAAACTTCGAGGCGTTCGCGCTGTCGCAAAGCGTGGTAGTTGGTGATGACGATCTTGGCCTTTTGTTGGAGGTCTTCCAGCATATCGCCGGGGACCAGTTCCCTGCTGGCGTAGTAGCTGTCGGGGTCATTGGGCTGGAGCACGCGAAGGCGGTCCTTGATGGTCAAGCCGGGGGTCACCACCAGGAACCCGCGAGTAAATCTCCGACTGTTGGGATGGCGGACGGCGTTGATGGTCTGCCAAGCTATAATCATGGCCATGACGGTGGTCTTTCCGGCGCCGGTAGCCAGTTTCAAGGCAATCCGAAGCAATTCCGGGTTGGCCTCGTTATTGACGTCGGCCAATCGCTCCAAAAATCTCCTACCGGCCGCGCCCATCCTGGGAGCAACCTCCGTAAGCCAGATGAGAGTTTCCACAGCCTCGACTTGGCAGAAAAACGGGCGGTAATTGCTGAAGTTGTGCTGTCGCCAATGCAGGAGCAGCCGGGCCGTCTCCGGCGTAACGCCCCAGTTGTTGGGACCGGGAATAGTCCTCCACTGGTCAACATGCCGCCGAATCTCGTTCACCGCCGCCGTAACGTCGTACTGCTGTTCCTGGGTGGACAGGCCCAATCCTTCGTCAATAACAAACTGCTGCTGTCCGCCCCTGGCCCTTCCCCTCTGCCTGGGCTTGGGGATTGGCGTAACGAATTCGGCCCCCCTCCGGCTTTCTATGATTCGTTGAGTCGGTTGGCCTTCTTCATCCAACTCCCAATGTTGAGAGGGATATTCGTATGGCGAGTTGATTATGGGCCGGTCAAAGAACGGGTTTTCCATGATTCGCCTCTTTTGGGGCAGTCATAAGACCACCATTTGAAGGGCCGGATTCCCTAAAGCGCCAGTCGCGTCTGGCCGTGGTATTCCTGCAACGAAGGGTAAAGCTGCCCGTCCTTAGCTACATAAAGGACACCTAGCCGTTCGAGTCTTATTGTTAGAGCCGAAATAGTAACCTGAAAGAGTTCTCGCAACCTGTACAGGTTCGTCCAACTGGTAAGGTCAGCATCTCGGATGGCTTCCCATAACAGGCCGGAAGGCATCAGAAGAAAGCCCATGAACCTATGGGCCTGCGTTTCCTTGCTCCCTTGAGTGGAGGTGGCTTCCTGGTAGAGGTACTCGTAAACTTGGTCGAGGTTAGGTAGTTGCTGTTGGGCTGCCAGGTTATACTCAACGTGCATCTCCCAGTGGCCGACTTCGTGACCCAACACGGTGTTGTATAAACCTGGAGTTTCCTCAAAGACTTGCCGACGGGCCTCGTTGAACTTGATCATACGTTCGTGAGGTTCCAAGCCGGCCAGCGTGGATGTGCCGGCCGCCTCGGGGAGAGCGTCCCACAAGATGCGCAAGTCCAGCAGGCCGTCGGCGATGTCTTCAACCGGCACTGGTGGCTCTGTTACAGTCTCAACCTCACGCTCATACCGATTCAACAACCGGGTTGCCTGCCTCTCTATATGGACATCCGGCAAGTACCTTGTAGTCATCCTTCCTCCGGTTGTTCTTCCGGCGACTGACCCGAAAGGAGCTTTCGCCAATCGGCTGCTGAATGTACATCACTCCCGACGGACCGTAAAAGCCGGATAACCTCAGGGTTACGGGACAGGGTTTCCGCCAAGTCTGAAGGAATTTTGCCTGCCAGGGTGATCAATTCATCCGCCAACTCGGTCTCATCCTTCCCCAATTGGCCTGCCAGTTCTTTGGCAATCCGTAGAAGGACGCCTTCGCTGGGAGGTTCGACGCGACCGTTTTCGATCTTGCTCAAATAGGTGAAATCTACCCCGACCTGCTCTGCCAGCGCCCGCTGACTCAGCCGGGCGGCCCTCCGCAATTCACGCAACCGGTCAGGAAATGGCATTGGAACCTCCGCAGTTAGTTTCCCAAAACTTGTGTTGAAAGTCAACAACAGACGTGGCTATAACGAACTCTTGGATTTCTGGGCTGGTTGCCTGGCACAAGGCGAAAGAAAAATCCGGGCGTTGGGGATTGAAGACGGCATCGACGCAACCTTCAGGATTTCCTCCAACACCGGATATTCAAGGAGGTCGGCAGTATGACCGCCGAGATTTCTCCCCATATTTTGTTGTCGGAGCCTCAGTTGGCCTTTAGTCCGACTGATTCTTCAAGTTGGGGAATTCATCCCCTTCGAGGTCTCCTAAAGTATGGTCCCTTTTCAGACGGCTTAATACCGAGTCCGATAAGGGTGGCTACCCTGGCCCGCATGGAGAGAGTAACCATCTCTTCGACTTTATGAGGCGTCTTCACAAGGCATACAGGCCCAGGGAACGTAGGCACTATCTCCCCGAATGGCCTGGTTTTCAAGAAGTCTTCGGAGTCAGAATGGAAGCCGCGAGAAAGGAGTGCCGTATCGAACTTGACCGAGAACTTGAAGCCGAATTCAAAGACTCTTCGCAGCCTCATATTGTACTAGCGGACCATTTGGTGAGGTCCATTCAACATCTACAATTGCTTCGGCACGAATTTGAGGTTCTCTTCATTTACCTTCCTCGCCGCTGGAATTCTGGATTCGTAGGCGGCTCCAATGAGGACTTCGATCTCCACGACCATCTCAAGGCTACGACAGCAGATCTCGGATTGCCAATCCAGTTGGTGCGGGAGGACAGCGCGATCACTTAACACTGCCAGGCCAGTGTCATGTGGCGGATCGGTGTGGCCCTCTACGCCAAGGCGGGTGGAGCCCCTTGGAAATTGTCTGAGGCTGACCCCGAAACACCCCATATCGGCATTTCGTACTCCCTAAGATTGCTCGAATCGGACTCGCCTCGATTCATCACCTGTTGCAGTCAAGTGTTCGACCCGGATGGTGCTGGATTAGAGTTTATCGCCTATGAGGCGCACGATTTCGAAGTTCACCGCCAAAACCCATTTCTCTCCCGTTTCGAGATGTTCCGAGTAATGACCCGGTCAATGGACCTTTATCGTCGACGCCACGCCGGCAAGCCTCCACGGAAGGTAGTGGTGCACAAGACCACCGAGTTCAAACCGGAAGAGGTTGCCGGCTGCATGGAAGCTCTGCACTTATGCGAGTCGGTTGACTTGGTGCAGGTCGTCGAGGATGTTAACTGGCGTGGCGTTCGTATTGATCCGGGTTCAGGCGGTGCAAGGAAAGGAAGAGCCGCCAGGTTCCCCGTTTCGAGAGGTACTGCAATCGGGATTTCACCCCGTGAAGCGCTAGTGTGGACCCATGGGGGCGTTAAGAACATTGGCAGCCAGGGTTCTTATTTCAAGGGCTCGCGCGGTACACCCAGACCCCTTAAGCTGGTACGACACGCTGGGCACGGCCCGTGGGATGAAAGTGTTCGGGCAATTCTGGGACTGACGAAGATGAACTGGAACAACGATTCCTTGTATGACTCGCTTCCAGTTACCCTGGCTTATGCGAAGGTGCTCGCCAGAGTCATGAAGCGAATCCCTAACTTGACACGCACGCCCTATCAGTTCCGCTTCTTCATGTAACATGATAATTATTGCTGAACGCCAAAGCCCACCTGGAGCGTGAATGGCATCGAGCCTGTCTCTTCTCCGTCTTGGGGACTACAATACCATCACACACTCAATAGTTCGCAATACGGTCTGTTTAGGCCCCGCAACTGCGGCAGGCGGTTGGTGGTAGATGCGGAGATGAAATGGACTCCCTAGCGGAGGAAGGCTGTATCCTGTGGAAGTGGGAAGTGTGGGTAGTCGGCGGGGTAGTGATAACCAGAGGAGCTAAAGAGGCCACCGGATGGTTGAAGGGCCGGGCCGGAGATGCGGTGAGGGCAGAACTCCGGCGCTTTTCTTCCCCTTACCGAATGTGCCGGTAGGGACCGGCCCGGCCGCCTCGGGGTTCACCCGTCCTCCGCATCCGCTCGCTCGACAGCGGCTTGCCGGTCGTAACGGACATATTCGTGGTCGGGAGTCAGGCCAATATACCGGTCAAAGTCTTCGACAGCCCTGCGATTCTCACCGAGTTTCATGAGGGAGATACCCCTCAGGTAATACGATTCTGCATACGAAGGGTCAAGTTCGATGGCCCGGTCGAAGGCCCGTACGGCAGCGTCGTGCTGATCCAGACACGCCAACGCGACGCCCTTGTAGTGGTGAGCGATGGCAAACTTGGGTCGAAGGCTGATGAGCCGGTTATAGTCGTGGACCGCTTTGTCGTACTCGCCCATCTTGAGGTACGTATCCGCCCTGCTGCGGACGGAGTGGACGTTGGTCGGGTCAAGGGCGATTGACCTGCCAAAGTCCTCCACCGCCCGGTGGGGTTCACCCAGCCTGGCGTAGGCGTGGCCTCGCCGGTAATATGCTTCGCTCTCATCCGTGACTAGCTCAACGATCCTGTCGTAGTCCCTGATCGCCTCTTGGCGCTCCTTCCGGAAAATCCCCGGGTGCGTCCCGACACGTCCAGTGCGGTGGCCACCTGGGGGGCGGTCCAGCCCTCATCTATCTTGATCAGGATGCGGGGGCCCGGGTAATCGCCTGGGCGGAACTCCTCCCAGCCCTGATCATCTTCCTGAGCCGGCCCTTTTCCTGTGTTGCCAGCCGGACTCCGTACTTCTCCTGCACCATGACCACCTCACATCCCACAACCCTTCGTCTATCCCCAAGGTAGCATCCTGTCTGGGCTAATGTACTAACTGACAATGCCAGATTGGCTGAATACTAGGGGAAGCCGTGATGCGGACCGCCCAGGCGATACTGCATTTGGCCGTGGTAACGCGGAGCACGATGCCCGGTCGCCGTTTCTCTGACCCTGACGACCGTGGGTCCGGCTAGTCTAGGAAGAGGATTGGAGGCGTAAGCCGCCAACGCCCCGGTATCTTGGCTGGAGTACAGCCCTCATCGTGTCGCTGGGGTCCGCCGGGGCACTGCCGAATTGGGACGGGACGCAAGGTTCCAGGATCATGAATTTCACCTCCCTGCCCACCCATGCGTAATCTCTGTCATCCCCAGCCAAGCCCTTCGGTTTCACCCGGAGCCAAGACCGGTCCGGCGCAGGGACGGTTGCAAGGAACCATGGTCTGACCCCTGCCCATCGCCTGGCGGAAGCGACCGGGAATTCCTCAACGGTTGCCGCGGACACCGGCGAATGCGAGGGTCAGTCGGTCGCTCACCCAGCAGCAATAGGGTGTCCGCCAAAAGCGGCACAAGAAGGCCGACGTGCAGCCCAGGGCAGTGTAACCCAACAGACTTGGGATCCACGGAGTTCCGCACCCTGAAGGACCGATGGGCCAATACCCACCGCGTACCCGACACCGGCCCCGACTCCCGAGGTCAAAAGACCGATGGGACTCACTCCACAATATGGAGTGACCTCCGACTCTCCAAGCGCCCCGCGCAGCCCACCTCAGTCCGGGATATGACGACAGACATGGAGCAAGACATGGGCAATGCGCCGGATTCGGTCCCACGATGGGCCCGAACTCTCCCGGAAGTCTGATAAATCGGCCCCGGAGCGCCCGGCGGGCACCCGCGCTCACCAACGCTGTGTCGCCGTCCGCCAACTGGTCATGCAGAGGGGTCCCATCAGGCGCTACGCCATCAGGCCGAGTTACCCCGATGTCCGTCTGCTGCCGGGACATGAGACGGGAGCGCGTGTCAACCCCCGATAGGCTTCCATAGCCGCCACCGGCGCCCGGACCCGCTCGGATCCAGCCGTTTTCACCGTGTAGCCCAGGCCGCGGATGGCCAGCAACGGAATGCCCCCGAGATGTGCCTGTTTCGTGCCTGTATTCCTGGGTAGGGAGGCCCCCGACACCCCGCAGAAGCGCCGGTTAACAATGGTATGCCCCCATATCAGATACGCACCTAGCCGTGATAAACGTCATATCCAAACGCCAGCCGCCACGTCACAAGAGATTATATCCAAGACAAGCGCGAGTATTTATATGTCGAGCTTGGGGAGCATATAGCAACCAATTGCCCCCAGACTGACCTTGAGATTCCACTCCTTTGTGACCCCTGCCGAGACCTCCAGCAACCGCCCTTGGTCCCATCCAAGACGCTGGTCTTCGGATTTCTTGTCGGATCTATTCCAGGCGAGTTTCACGCAACTTTTTCTTGCACAGGTTCAAATACGAAATGCCCCACAATGCGGTGTTTTAGGGTGCTCGCTAATGATAATCTCTTAATTTTCCGTCATTTATCATCTTAGGACAGTAGATCGCCGGACATCATAGAAGACAGGGAGGTTGCAGACATGATGCTAAATAATCCCACGGCACGGCTCCCGGTATCGCCGGCGGCCCAGAGAGCTGCCCACACGCTCACCCACATGCCCCTCGGAACTGTCGACCACCTTGCGCAAGCGCGGGGTTTGTCGCCTTCCACCATGTACCCCGCATTACGGGAGGTGAAGAGGGCCGGCCTGGCGACCTCAACGGCCATGGGGGCGGCACGGGGGAAGTTGGAAGCCTGGTTTTTCACCCAGTCGGCGTTGGAGATCATGGGCCTGCGCCATGACAGCTGGCACCTGCCCGGAGAGCGAGCGCGTCTGCTGGAGCATTTTCCCCTTACCGACCGGTTTTACCGGGCGGCCAACTCCCGTAGAGACATGGGGCAGCTCAAGCAATTCTCATGGTTCTCCGGACTCAGCTTGGACGCCGCCGCCACGTACGAGCGGGGGTGGGTGGCCCTCTTCTGGTCCGGCCGTCTGGAGACCGGGCGGGGGCTGACCCGGCGCCTGACGCGCCTGGGTCAGCATATGGTGGACTACAGCCTGACCGAAGAGCCGGCCTGGCCTGCCATGCTGTACTGGGTGGTGGACGACCAGTGGCAGCGCGAGTTGGTGCTTCGGGCCTGTCGCCGCTTCGGGCTGCAGGACCAGGTTGCCATCTGGTGTGTGGCCGACAACACCGTCGCCCCGCCGCGTAGCCCGCAGGTCAGCCGCGGAGGCCTGTATCAGGACTTCGAGCCCCGTTCCCTGGGTACATGGTCCTGGGAGAGACGTGTGGAGGCGTCCCTGTGGCACCCTGCTAACGGCCGGCGACTGGAGGCCGCCATCCGAGTGGTCGCTGAATGGCCCGGGTGCAAGCGGGCTTTAGTGCAGGCAGCCACCCGCGAGGCGGACAGGAAGCGGGCTGAGCAGTGCCTCCGAGAGCTCTTGGGCAGGCAGTGGCTGAGACGTGATGACGTAAGGGGTATCGGCCGCTATTCGATCACGTCCAAGAGTCAAAATATCCTCGCCCGCCTGGACAGGACCGCCAACGGCAAGCCTGCCATGACGCGGCATCTCCCGGCTTGGGAGCGGCCGGGGCTATCCCGGTCGCACGAGGACTGCGTGATGGACCTCGCGGCCCGGTTCATGGCAGCAGGTCTGGTCGTGTCTGCCGGCTGGAGGTCGTGGGAGCACATGGGCGCGCATGGCGCGATCAAGCCGGACGCGATGGTCCTACTGACCCACAGCCTCTACGGCCCTGGTTGGTGTTACCTGGAATATGAGCAGTCAGCCCGGAGGACGTACAAACTGACCGCAAAGTTGCGGGGCTACTCGTCCGACCGGCGCCACGACGACTGGCCCCTTCTGGTAGTGGCGTGGGACGACGAGGCCGAGCGCATCCTGCACCAGCTTGGGCGGGAGAGGCGGATCCACATGATCACCACCACGAGAAAGCGCGTGGCTACCCACGAGGCCGTGGGCAGTGCGGCCATCTGGTCCATGTACGGCACGCCCGCGCCCATCGACTAGCCCGCCCACGGCATTCCTGACACCCCGCATTTGGACATGCCTCATGGCCGAGACTCCCTACTAGCCAATATGCTCCCAACAGACCGACACCGACGTCTTGACCAATTGCCCTGAGGCACAACGCACAGGAGCGCCGGTAGTGCTGCGCGACAATTTCCCGAACTGGTGGGACACGAGAAGTTACAGTCTGGGTGGAACCGGGAGGCCTGACATGGCGGACCAATCGGAACAACCGAGGACGCGAAGGCGGACCGGACCCGAACCCAGGGTAGTGGAGGTCCGCTTCAACCCGGGCCTCGACGCCCAGGCACGGCTCCGAAGGCTCTTCACCCTCCTGGTCCGGCACACCGCCAGGAACGCCCAGGCTGCCCCGGGACGTGAGTCCTCCACAGAAAATAGCGAAGAGGGGCAGCCTTGATGGTTGCATCAAGGTGGCCCCACCTTGACAATATCATGCCGGTCCCCAAAACATTTTTCTGGGATCACGGGTCACTGATGAACGGGGAGACGGCCCAACCTGACCAGGGACAGATGTCACCCGTTCATACGGTGGCACACCATGGCATCTGTCTCATCTGCCGGAGACACGCGTCCGTCGATGAGTTGGCGCCCGTCTTCAGGAGTCGGGGCATTCCCTTCACCGTGATGGGCGATGACCGTTGGCAGGGAATTGGCGCCGTACAGTCCGGGGTCTCCCTTGAGACCATTTACGCTTCCCAGGGGATGCAGTGGCAGGACGTGTGGGTCCTCGACGTGGGAGACCACCTCATGCCAGGCTGTCTCGGAGCCGGCGAAAATGGTGTTCTCACCACCAACGAGGAGCAACGGCTTTTTTTCGTAGCCGCCACCAGGGCCGCCGAAAGGCTCCGCTTTCTCTACTGCCGTGAAAGCGGCCTGGCCTCCGCCACACGCTTCCTAGAACCGGTGATGGGCCAGTTGGAGCACAGAAGGGTCCCAACGCATACCTAAGGTCGCATCCGAAATCAGGGCGGGTAACCAGCGACGGGACAATACCAGCGGCGAAACCTCGCAGTGGCCAAGCAGTGGTCAATAGGAGTCGGGTCAAGATGGCAACTTACAACCCATCGGGATTCTCCGTCCTTCTCAGGAGCCTCAGGGAGCGGTCCGGCAAGAGCAGATACAGGCTGGCGCAATTCTGCGGCGTCAACGAAGCTTACCTCCTGCGGCTGGAATCGGGCGAACGGCGGAACCCCACGAGGGACACCGTGGTGAAACTGGGTCTGGCCCTCGTTGCTGAATCGTCTTCGGTAACCCTCGACGACGTAAACGAGCTCCTCCTGGCCGCAGGCTACGCGCCGCTGTTGGGCCGGGGCGAGTCATTTGCATACAACTGACGGCGGACGCCCACTAATCATCTTTTTTTCCTGTATGGATTCCTAGCCCCGGAGCTCCCCCGGGTGAACCGCGCGGCATTGGGGTATCCCTGGCCCTTCCAACTGTCACCGTTCAAGCTGTGCCGGAAGCGCCTGGCGCCTCGCATTTCAAACCGGTCCATGGGCGAGAATTCCTGACTTACCTGGGCGGCCATCCGGTTGACAATGTGAACGTACTTTTCAACCATGGCCAAGGTGGTGTGCCCGAGGTTCTGTTTCAACAGGAAGACGTCGCCGCCGTTTAGCAAGAACCTGGTCGCATACGTATGCCTCAGCAGGTGAGGATGAAGCCTGGAAACCCCGGCGGGACTGGAGAGCCTTGTGGTGAGAGACCGCAGGGCGTCGGGAGTCATGGGACACCCGTCCATGCAGAGGAAGAAGACGTCAACTCCCCGTCCAGTGGTTTTAGTGCGGTAGAGGCGGTCGTAGTTGGCCAGCGAACGCTGGCAGTTGGCGCCAAAGGCCACAATGCGTTCTTTGTCCCCTTTGCCAAGCACCTTGACGTACCGGTCTTCCAGGTGAACGTCATAGGATTTCAGGGTTACGACCTCCGAGAGCCGCAGTCCGGCATCCAACATCAGGGAGAATATGGCCGTATTCCGTGATCCCAACTCGGTGTTCGGGTTCATGCAGGCGAAGATTCTCTCGATTTCCTCGTCCGTCAGGGTCTCGATCTCCTTCTGCCGAACCTTTGGCGGTCTCAATTTCTCCAACCGGTTGCATTCTGCATACTCCCGGCGGTGCAGCCAGGCGAAGAAGGAGCGGAGCGCCCGGACACGGTTGTTCACCGTGTGGCTGGACGCTCTCTCTCCCCGCACTCCCTTTCTCCCCTGAAGGTGGAGTATGAAATGCCTGACCTCCTCCTCTCCAAGGTCCCGCAGGCGGGTGGACATACCCTCGCTGCTCAACCAACCCTGGAAGAGACCCAGGGACTGGTTGTACCAGCGCACGGTCTTTTCGGACCTCCCGTCCGACCTGTTGTGGAGTTCGAACTGCTTCGCCAACTCGGCGAGCTCCAGCTTGCCCTTGTTCACGTTCCGGCTCCGCGAGGTCCTTCTACCAACCATATTACGTACTTGCCTCAATCCTGAGAATTGTCTGTCAGGCAAGCAGGGGGGCGAGGACCGGAACTCACGCCGGGAGGCAGCCCTCGGATGCCGCTCATGGCAGAGAAAAAGCCGCCGGGTCCGGCGGCTCTCTGCCACCGGGTCAACCCGGAATGCGGGTTAACCCGGGTATTTTCGTAGCTGGATTGGCGTCCCAGGCAGGATTCGAACCCGCGACCCGCTGCTTAGAAGGCAGGGTACAAGTTCTGCGTGCCTGAGAGGCATTCCAGCTACGGCTATTGATGGAAAACCGCCGACATTCGCTACCAGGCAGTGATTCGGTTCCAGACGACCTCCGCCGTTTGCTTGTCCGACTATATTCCCTTGACCCCCAGGCATGTAGCCGAACCCGGCGGTTACAGGACCATAGTCAGACCCCGTCGGTCGGCAGGGATGGATGGGAAGTTTGTCGGGGTCCTGCCGACCCCTCACATGATACCAAGAAGGGTTGACAGGAGTACATGGACTGTCGGGCGTGAGGTAGTCTCCATACCGTTGAAATCTCGGCCGGGTTTATTGAGGATGCGACCGCGGAAGGGCAGTGGTACCATCATCTGAAATGATGTACCGCCTTAGTTTGAAGGTCTACCCCGGCGTGAAAAGGGGAACAGTATCCCACTGATTTGATGTCAGAAGACCGCTCCGTGGGATAATACGACGGCGTTTCGAATTCAGAATGAATGGGTGTTCGCGTGAGCTCAGCGTCTCATGGCTATCCCGGTACCATGAGCTGGCGTTCTCACTGAACCTCTTGAGTTGGTAGCTCTCGCCGTCCATCTCAGGAACGTGTATGTGATGGTCGGTCAGCCACCTGGTCCGAGCATCTCGGGTATCCAGACCAATGGGTTAGTGTTGATTGAGTCCACGGCATCACGCTACCATGGACTCAATCAACACAAAAAGCTGCGGTACTCATGGGCGGTGGATTTGCCTAAGCCGCCAGCCGGGAGGACTAAACTAAAGCCAAGGTGGAATCTACATTTGCGGGGCGATGAAGATTGGCTCAGGCACCACTGTGAAGCTCTTCCACCTGTACCTGGAGGACGGTCCGGCACCGCCGGTTGACTTCCTCCATATGCGGGTTTCACCTGTAAAAGGCGGAGTTAAAGTGGACCATGCGGGCGGGTAGTCGCTGACATTCGGCTGTGACTGGTCATCGACAATTCGGCGGTTGCAAACTGGACCGGCCGCGGCCATCCATAGGTTGGAAGTTGAGCCTATGGATGGTGGGACGGATGTACCAGGTGGACGTGTACCTGCGGGTCCGCAAGGCAGTCATGGTGGAAGGGATGAGCATCCAGGAGGCCTCCCGGGTATTCGGCCTGCACCGGGACACGGTGCGCAAGATGACCGCCTACTCGGTCCCTCCGGGCTACCGGCGGCAGAATCCGCCCCACCGCCGCAAGCTGGAGCCCTTCACCGGCGTCATCGAGCGGATACTGGAAGAGGACCTCCAAGTTTCCAAGAAGCAGCGCCACACGGCCAAGCGGATCTTCCAGCGGCTGCGGGACGAGTATGGGTTCGGCGGCCAGTACACCATCGTCAAGGACTACGTAAGGGAGCACCGCCGTCAGGCCAGGGAGATGTTCGTTCCCCTGTCCCACTCCCCGGGCCACGCCCAGTGCGACTTTGGCGAGGCCCTGGTGATCATCGGCGGAGTGGAACGGAAGGCCCACTGCTTCGTCCTGGAACTGCCCCACAGCGACGGCTGCTTCATCAAGGCCTATCCTGCGGAGACCACGGAGGCCTTCCTCGACGGCCACGTGTCGGCCTCTGCCTTCCTGGGCGGAGTGCCCCAGAGCATCCTGTACGACAACACGAAACTGGCGGTGGCCAGGATCCTGGGAGACGGGCGGAGGAAGCGCACCCGCGCCTTCACCGAGCTCCAGTCCCACTACCTCTTCGATGACCGGTTCGGCCGTCCTGGCAAGGGCAACGACAAGGGGAAGGTCGAAGGCATGGTCGGCTATATGCGGCGCAACTTCCTGGTGCCGGCGCCGTCCTTCGAGAGCTTTGATGCGCTGAACGCCCACCTGGAGCAGCGTTGCCTGGCGCGGATGGATGTCAGGCTGAGGGGCCACTCAGAGACCATCGGCCAGCGGATGGAACGGGACCTGGAAGCACTGCTGCCCCTGCCGGCCGCACCCTATGACGCCTGCGACAAGCAGGCAGGCCGGGTCAGTTCCCTGTCCCTAGTGCGGTACAGGACCAACGACTACTCGGTGCCGGTGGCCTACGGCCATCGGGACGTGCTGGTGAGCGGCTACGTGGACCAAGTGGTAATCAGCTGCGGCGCCGAGGTCATCGCCCGGCACAAACGCTCCTATGAACGGGACGACTTCGTGTTCGACCCCATCCACTACCTGCCCCTGCTGGAGCGCAAGCCGGGTGCCCTGGTATGGTCGAGCCAAAGAAAACACACTTACCGTCACGAAGCACGCAACCCCCATTTGACTAACAAATATGGCTAAACTGTAGAAACCAGGGCACCCTATCAGAGAAAAGGGTCATTGGAGGAATGAGTGAAGCTTCAGAATTACAAACTGCGGGGGTTCAAAGTCCGCGCCGGCCCGTCAGGTGTCCATCTTTTTGACCGGGTTTCTGGAGTAAACATCCTTCTTGAGGAGGCGCGGACTCCGTCACAATCCTGGTCGTTAGCACCCCGTTATGTCTCGGTAGCACTCACGAACGCATGTGAACTCTCTTGTTCATACTGCTACGCTCCGAAAAAGCCTGCCACGCTGGACTTCGAACAGATCACTGCGTGGCTGTCAGAACTGGACGCCAATGGTTGCCTCGGGATTGGGTTTGGGGGTGGGGAACCTACCTTGTATCGGGGATTTGTCGAGCTATGCCGCTTTGCGTCTCAAGAAACGTCCCTCGCGGTTTCGTTTACCACTCACGGACACAACCTTGATGAACGCCTACTGGCTGAACTCAATGGAAACGTCCACTTCGTGAGGGTGAGCATGGACGGGGTCGGGGCTACGTACGAAAGACTGAGAAGGCGGTCATTCCAGTCTATCCTACAGCACCTCAAAATAGCACGTGAACTAGCTCCTTTCGGGATCAACTACGTAGTAAACAGCGAGACCTTGCCCGACTTGGACTGTGCTACTAGGCTCGCGGCCGACTTGGGAGCATCCGAATTCCTCCTTCTGCCCGAACGACCAACACATGGCACGGGCGGCGTCGACCGCGTTACGATGAGTAACTTACGTCTGTGGGTCGCCGAATATCAGGGCAAGGTTCCTCTAGCGATAAGTGAAGCTTGGACGGAAGGAATAGATGTCGCTAACCCATTCTTCCAAGAATCCGGGTTACACGGGTATGCTCACATCAATGCTTGGGGAACCCTCAAGCGGTCATCCTACGATTGTCATGGCCAAGCAATTGGAGTTGACGGGGTCATGACAGCATTAGAATTATATCAGGGAGACAAGACAGAATGAAAGTTTGGTACGGCTTTGGCTCCGAGCATTCAGCGAATCTGGTAATGATCGGTAAATTCAAAGACAGTCAAGATGCGTCAGATGCGATGCGGATGATCGATGAAATAACGGAACAGGTAAACGCTGATGTGGATGTCGGCCAAATTGAAGTTGGCGAACTCACAGAACACTACACCGAAACGATGCTGGACTTGATGAGAAGGCTGAACATTTACGTTATCTCTCCCAACGAGCTTGAACAGTTCGCCTACGATGTCAGAGTAAATGTCGATAACGATGAAATAATTGTTAGAACCGACGAAGGTGATGTGTCAGCGTTCCTGAAGCTAATGATTCAGAAGGGAGCACGAGTCCAAGTTTACTCCGCCCATGATTATCCTGAATCAGAACGTGGTCGTGGCTAATAGTCTAACCTAGGCAAAGACGATATGACTTCTGTTAACTGGGATGTATTTCAAGGCCTACCCGGGAGCGCCACCGACAACTTCGAAATGCTCTGTCGGTCACTGATTCGACGGCATTATGGCCAATACGGTACGTTCCGTGCCTTAGCTCAGCAGCCTGGGGTAGAGTTCCACCTTAAACTTTACGCCCCATGCTCGTTAGGAAAGCCGGACCGGTGGTATGGTTGGCAATGCCGTTGGTATGGTCTCCCAGGAGGCCGTGCTATTGGGAGAACCCGGCGCAGCAAAATCAGAGAAGCGATCGCTAAGACCGCTGAAGTCCTGCCGGACCTATCTGACTGGGTTCTTTGGACCAGATACCCCCTTACCGAAGGGGACCAAGAATGGTTCTACAAGCTCGATACTCAGATGCAACTGCATCTGTGGGCCGACTCTGAGGTCGAAGAGCATCTTAGTGGCAGCGCCGAGATTTTCCGGCGGACCTATTTTGGCGACTTAGTCTTGACCCCGGACGACCTGTCCCGTCTGCATGAAGAATCCACCGCCAAAATAACGGCACGCTGGCAGCCTAACCTTCATCAAGTCATCGACGCGGAACGAGAAATCCAAAGAATCCTGGGGCAAGCTGACTCCTCGAACAACCTTAGGGACTTGATCGGGAGTCTCGACACTGGCGCCAAAGCGGTCAATTCAGGGCCTGAGAGGGTTCCTGTATCGCTCGAGGATGCCACAGCGGAGGTAGTCGGACTCGCTCAGTCCTTTAAGTTGAAACTGAAAGTCGTGCTTAGCGCACTAAGTCAGGGTAGCCTAGATTCCCTGAACGAGTTGCCGCTTGAGATGCCTCCATCACCGAAAGGGAGGTTATTGTCCCTTCCACGACAGTTGCGGTCTAGGCGCCATCCCGCTGCTCTAGCTGCAACCAACCTGCTGGCAGATATTCGGTCAGCTAGAGCAGCTTTGAAATCAGTTGCTGACGACCTCGGAACACGCCAAATGGCAGTAGTCGCCGAGTACGGATGCGGCAAGACTCATCTGGCTGCACAGACCACAGCACCGAAAGTCAATCGACCGGCGGGAGTCCTATTGCACGGGCGTAGTCTAAATGCCGGTGGTAGTCTTAACCTCCTCGCGGGCACGGTGGTGGTCCAAGGCTCTCAAGTTTCTACCATGGAAGCTCTAGTTGCTGCCGTCGATGCAGCCGGACGTCGGGCTCATCGGCGCCTCCCTATCGTGATTGATGGTCTCAATGAAGCCGAGGATCCCCGAGATTGGAAGGGTCTGTTGGCCTCGCTGGACGAGACACTAAGACGGTACACATATGCCTTGGTAGTTACCACTGTCCGACCAGAATTTGCAGACGAAGTTCTACCGGATGGCATCGGCCGATTGGAGATATCGGATTTCGGTGAGGATACGACTGATGCCATAGATATCTACTTTGGACATTATCTTATTGACGCCACCGATGCAGAATTGCCCCTCGATTTTTTGACTCACCCGTTGATCCTGCGCATGTTCTGCGAGGTTGCCAACCCCAAGAGACTAAATGTGGTTGGTGTCGAGGCAATGCCGCTGTCGCTTACTGGTCTTTTCGACCGATACCTTGAAGACTCTGCCAAGCGAATAGCTGAACTGTCCTCTAGGGCCCATCGGTATTTTGAGCAGGACGTGCGTTCAGCGCTCTCTGAGATTGGGGCAGCTCTGTGGGAAGGAAAATCCCGTGATTTGTCGTTGTCAGTGTTGCGAAAACGTTTGCACGACGACAACTGCCCGTGGAACGTCAGTTTGGCCCGAGCTTTGGAGCAAGACGGGGTCCTGCTCAGAGTCATCGGAGATAGCCCAGACCAAGCCCGAGTGGCAGTAGTTTTCGACGCCTTGGCTGGTCACCTTATCGCCCACACTGTTTTGGCTAAGCACGGGAGTGCTGGGCTGGAGACATGGCTACAAGACCCTTGCACACTGAAAGCCCTAACGGGGCCTCGGTCTGAACAGCATCCCTTGGCCGCTGACATGCTGAGGTCATTCGCAGGTCTCGTGCCTCGTAAGTTCTATCGGCAACAGTTTTGGACGTTCTTAGATGAACCTCTGCGAACTGTCGCATTGCGGATGGCAGCTGAACTCGAGGGTGCTTACATCGACTCCCAAACCGTGGACGAGCTAGCAAAGCTTGTTGCAGGCCCTCCGAAGATGTCTCGAAGCCTGTTCGACAGGCTATTACATACTCAGGGCTCAACGGCCCACCCGTTGAACTCCGACTTCCTGGACATGACACTCCGGCCTTTGAGTGTTGCGGAACGGGACATTCGATGGACCGAATGGATTCGAAGTAACGACTCTCGACTTCTGGGGTATCTCCAGGGATGCGAGGAGAGATGGAGAAGCAATTCACAACGCGACCCATCGGACCGGCTACGTGCTCAATTGGCAAAGTGGATGTTGACCAGCACAGTACGAGGACTTCGAGACCAAGCGACCGAGACGCTTTACTGGTACGGACGCGGTTCACCGGAGGATTTGTTCGAGATCACTGTAGACGCTCTATCAATTAACGACCCTTATGTATATGAGCGGCTCCTCGCAGCAAGCTATGGTGTCGTTATCTCGAATCAGTCTCCTTGCCTTGGTTTTGCGAAAACTGTCGGTAGCTACTTACAAGGTCTCAACAATAGATTGGTAGGTCCGTCAGCAACCCACCCTACTAATGACCAGTTGGCAAGGCTTTACGTACAAGACACGGTCGCGTTTGCCCTATATTTTTTCCCAGATGAAGTTCCAGAATCTCTTAAGGACATTCAAGACGGCGCTCAAATGCCCTTCTTGCCTGCTCCGACAGTGAGTCCACTTGAAGATGGCGATGCGAAGCGAAAGGATGTTCACCAGACGCTCCATATGGATTTTGAGAACTATACGCTCGGAAGCTTGTTTGATGATCGCAGAAACTATGATATGGACCATTCTGGCCATAAGGCCGTTGTGGCGTATGTCCTCGGCACCGTCTGGGAACTCGGGTGGCGTAAAGACCACTTGGGCACCATTGATGAAGCCCCACAATACCCAATGCCCCGGAGTGAGCCTGCCGAACGGTATGGCAAAAAGTACGGGTGGATAGGCTTCCGCGCATACGCAGGGATGGTAGATGGAGGAAGGGCCCAAATCGGGCGTGAGCTTCTCCAAGACCGACAGATAGACCTTTCCTTCCCAGGAGATTTGTTAGAAGCCCCAATCCATCTCTCTGAATGGACCAAGGTGACACCTAGAGACCATCGGAGTTGGATAAGAAAAGGAAGAGTTGATGTGCCTAACCTATTTCTCACTCCCGGCGAGATCGGCGCAGACCCCGGTCCCTGGGTCGCGACATACGGCTACTTAGCCGACAAGAAACCAGAATTAGGGAGGGAAGTGTTCGGATTTGTTACGGCGTTGCTTGTAGAACCCGAACAGGCAGATGAACTGATACATGCGTTGAAGGAGTGGAATCACTTCAGCGGGTTCCGGGCGCCAAACCCGCCGCGTACCTATACTCGGACGTTCGCAGGGGAAATACCATGGAGAACTCAATTTGTGACGGATGAGGATGAAGCTTCCTTATACGTTCAAGAGTTGACAATTGACCCCAAGTCTACGTTAGAAATCGAAATACTATCTCACTACTATACATGGGAAGGCCCGGGACCAGTCGGCTTTTTGGAAGCACCCGTACCGTCCAAGTCGTTTTCAGCGGCGTTTGGCCTGCGAGGGGCACCACAAACATTCGACCAGAAATTCCCTGATGGCACAGTGGCCTCAAAAACCCTCCACCCGCCTGGAGGGTTCTCCGGGCACCTCCTGTACCTGAGAGAGGACCTGATACGGGATTATGCAAGGGGGCGTGAGCTGGTTTGGTTTATTAGGGGTGAACGCACGCTACTTAGTGTGTCTCGCCAAGCTCCGCGCTGGCTGTCAAACGCATACCGCAACCAAGCACACATCTGGCGCCATATCATCCAACATAGTAGCCTCTAATCATCTTTGGTTGCGGTTTACGTTAGAACATCAACGGCAAAGATTCAGTCCCAACTTAAGACCTTGTCATCGATTAGTCTCCGGTGTCAAGCAACTGTCTTGAAAGTCAATAGGAATGGGTGAGGGACTTGGTGTCCGGGTGGTTCCAAGACGAGCCGTACTTGAGCATGGAGTTGAGGATTATCAGCAGCTTGCGCATACAGGCGGTCAGAGCCAGCTTTTTCGGCTTGCCGGCCGACAACAGGCGCTGGTAGAAGTCCCTGATGACCGGGTTGAAGCGGCTGGCTACCAACGCTCCCATGTAGAGGGCTGTGCGGACCCTGGCCCGTCCACCCCAGACGGTGCGTTTGCCCCGCAGGGCGCCACTGTCCCGGTTGAAGGGAGCCACGCCCACCAGGGCAGCGATCTGCCGGCGGTTGAGAGTGCCCAGTTCGGGCAGGTATGCCAGAAGGGTAAGGGAGATCTGGTTTCCGATGCCAGGTACGCTGCGCAGCAGGTCGTCCTTCTCCCGCCATACAGGACTCTGGCGGAGGGTCTGGCGCAAGCCCTGGTCCAGGTCGTCCAGCTGCTGCTTGAGCCAGGCGATGTGGGCCTCGATGCTGGGCCGGACGGCCATGGCAGCACTGGAGAGGCGGTTCCTCTCCGCTACCAGCATGGTCATCACCTGGTGTCTGCGGGCCACCAGCGAGCTGAGGACTTGGGTCTCGGCGTCCCGGAGGGGACGCCGGGGAGGACGGACGGCCTCGGCGAAGTGAGCCAGGACCGCCGCATCCAGGGAATCGGTTTTGGCCAGCCGCCCAGTGGCCTTGGCAAAGTCCCGTACCTGGCGAGGGTTGACTACCACCACCGGCAGGGAGGCAGCTGCCAGGGCTGCCACCAAGGGCAGTTCCAGCCCACCCGTAGCCTCCAGCACCAGGGCTGCGGGATTGAGTTGCTGCATCTGGGCCACCAGCGCCGCGATCCCGGCCGGGTCGTTGGAGACCTCGCGCCTGTCTCCCCCAGGACGGATGGCCACATCCACCTGGGCCTTGGCCACATCGATCCCTACGTAGATACCGTGTTGCTCCATGAGAACCTCCCTGCGAACCGTCGGCCCGTCCTTGCGAGATGCGGGCTTGGTTGGCCCAGGCAACTGTGCGGGCTCTGTTCTGATAAGGGTGCGGCGACCCAAGCTTGACAACGGTCTTCCATGACCCAGGGCGGGCCGGTCTGCCGCACCCCGCACACCTTCAAGAGAGAAAATTATCCACCTCCAAGCCAAGATACAAGGGCGGCGGGACATTGGGCCAGTGGGGTGCCGAATGTCAGTCGGTCAATTCGTCCACGTGGTCCAACTTCCCGCCGCCGATTACACTTGCCCCTGGCGGCCGGTTTGTGGCCCGGCATCCTGGCTCCTGGTCCGTCACCGGACAGCCGGGCTTCCAGGCTCTCAACCCGCTGGCGCAGTTCGGAGATGACCCCCTGCTGTTCCGCGATGATCACTAGCAGGGTTCCCCGGCTCGCCTGGTCCAAGTCCAACTCTGGCTCCACTGTTCTTTTATGCCACAACTCCGCCTCGGCCGCCAGCATTTTTCAGCCTGGCGGCGGGCTTCGCCAAATTCGCCTCACTAACTCTGAACAGTTACGCAGGGAACCACCCGGTAGACCAGCTATATGTAGTAAGATTGATTGCGGCGTAATTTCATCTGGACCTTTGGACTTTTGCATCCAGGCCACCAGGACTCGTGGCGGGACGACAGTCTACGAAGGTACGAAAAATGACTACAGTAGGCGGCGGGAAATACACCTACATCTTGGTCCAAGACTGGGCCAAACTTCCCGCAGGCCAGTCTTTCGGGACGGTCAGCGCCGTGGCCACCGATTCCCAGGACCGGGTCTACGTTTTCCAGCGGGCCGAGCCTCCGGTTGTGGTCTTCGACCGGGACGGTAACTTCCTCAGTTCGTGGGGCAACGGCAATTTCGTCAGTCCTCACGGCCTCTTCATCACCGACGACATCATCTACCTGACCGACCGGGAAGGGTCAGTGGCCATGAAGTACACCCTCGAGGGAAAGCCCCTCCAGATCATTGGCTCCCACGGCGTCTACTCCGACACCGGCACTGAGGAAACCGGCACGGTGGTGCCCCGCTCCGCCGGTCCGTTCAACTACCTCACCGAGATGGTCCCGGCTCCCTCGGGCGACCTGTACATCTCCGATGGTTACCGCAACGCCCGGGTCCACCGCTTCTCCGCCGCCGGCGAGCTTATATCCTCCTGGGGCCAGCCGGGCAAGGGAGGACCCAACGAGTTCCACCTTCCCCACAGCCTGCTGGTAGGTCAGGATGGTCTGATATACCTCTGCGACCGTGAGAACAGCCGCATCCAGGTGTTCTCGCAGGAAGGCGAGTACATCACCATGTGGACCGACATGAACCGCCCGCTGGACATTTCCCAGGACAGCGAGGGCATCTTCTACATCAGCGAGAGGGCTGAGAACGGCACTCCGCCGCAGATCAGCGTGCTGGACGGAGAGGGCAGCGTCCTGGCCCGCTGGCCATCCAGGTCCGCCCACGGGTCATGGGTAGACGCTCACGGTGACATCTACCTGGCCCTCACCGCCGAGCAGAGCGTAGACAAGTACATCCGGCAGAGCTGAACACGCGACCACAAGTCCCAGGAACCGAGACCCAGGAGCAGGAATACAGGCCCATGCAAATCGGCATGTTCTATCAGATGCAGGTGCCCAGGCCGTCATCCCGTACCTACGAGGCTGACCGGTTCTTGGAGATGCTTGACCAGGTCGCTTTCGCTGAAGAGATGGGCCTGAGCAGCGTCTGGATGGCGGACCACCAGTTCCGTACCGAGTGGTCCCACTCCAGCGCCCCAGACGTAACTCTGGGCGCATTGAGCCAGCGCACCACCCGGATGCGCCTGGGAATCGCCGTGGTGGTGCCCCCGGTGCAGCACCCTCTTCACATCGCTGCCCGCACCGCAACCCTGGACATCCTCAGCAATGGAAGAGTTGATCTGGGCGTGGGCCGGTCCGGCTATCCCTACCAGATGGCCGCCTTCGGCACAGACCTGAAGGATGCGACGGGAATGGTGGACGAAGCCCTCGAGATTATCCCCAAGGCGTGGACTCAGAGCGAATTCACCTACGACGGCAAGCACTATCAGATTCCCTTGCGTGAGGTCCACCCCAAGCCGGTACAGCAGCCGCACCCTCCCATCTGGCTCGGTTGCAGCCAGGAAGACACCTTCAGGAAAGCGGGCCTCATGGGTCTGGGGTGTCTCGCAATGGCCGGCGGCGGGGCCGCAGGACTGGCTCCCCTCGTGCAAGCCTACCGGGACGGCATCAGGGACGCCAGTCCGACGACCGGGGTCGTCCACAACCGTGTCTCGGTAAGCACTGTGGCCATCTGCGGCGAATCGCGCAGGAAGGTGCAGGAACGCTCCTCCGAATTGATCGACTGGTACCGCCAACAACAGGCCCTCCGGGACGTCCGCGTGTGGAGCGGGCAGGACCCGTCCCGCGTCCCCGGCGACTACCAGTGGCACTACAGCCGTTCCACCGCTTCCGACTCCCCGAAGCGCGAGGAAACATCGTCCCTCGACCAGATCAAGAGCGGCCGCTACTGCATCGGTGACCCCGAAGACTGCATCCGCTACCTTGAAGCCTATCAAGATGCAGGGGTAGACGAAGTGATGCCCCTCTTTCAGGTGGGCGGCATCTCCCATGACGAAGTCATGGAGACTCTGCGGCTATTCGGCAAGCACGTCGTGCCCTACTTTGATGCGAAGGCAAACTCGTCCTCCGGTAGCGTTGCAAATTAGACGGTCCCATTCCCTGCTCCAACCGTCATTCCTGCGATCGAGGGAATCCACCGCACCGCCGACGTCTGCTAGACCACCTGCCACTAAGGGGAGACCTGAGCACGTAACTGTTCAGAGTTGAGGGGAAACCAGCAGTCTGCGGCATTCCAGGAGGGGATTGAGACCCCTGGCCCTCCAGGACCCGAAGAGGGATGCCAGGGTCATCTTGCTGCCGCTGCCCGCTCTCGAACGGGTGCCGCCGCTGATTTTACGGCTGATCACCAGGTGGCGCAGGCTCCGTTCAGCAGCGTTGTTATCCGGGGGAGTCTCCGGGTGGGAAACGAAGACGAACAACTCCTTGATGTGCCGCTCAATCCGCCGGCACAGGTTTCCCTGGACGGCCAGCGGGTCCTCCAGGAAAGGGCGGCACAGTCCAAGCAGCCGCCTTTCCAGCGTCAACTGCTCCCGTGAGGAACAGCCCCCGGCCGCCGCCCAACCCACGGCCTTGGCGTAGAGCCGTTGCACTCTCCGGGCCCACCGGACAAGACCGGCATCTTCCGGATACAACGTGAAGTGCCCGACGGTGTTTGTGGACTGCAGGGCCGCCCGCCGGGTCGGCGCGCGCGGCCGGCCAAGTGATGGTCCTCAAGTGCGACGGCCCATCCGGCCAGGGCGTGGCGGGCTAGGACCCCCAGGCCACTCCTCCGACGCCGCGCCATCCCAGGCCTCCTGATCGGTGGTTGTGAACCATCGTGACCCGGCCACCATGTTGCCCAGCCAGACATCGACAGAAGACCCTCCCAAGTCAAAGGGGGCCACTGGTAATCAAACCCCTCGGCACCATTTTCTCCATCCAGACATTGTCTCCAGGGTTGTTTGCCACCTCAGCCAGCTACGGATACACTCGATTGTAGAGCGCGGCAAAAAACCACCCGTTTGTTGAGCGGAGAAGAACACCATGCACGTCTACCTGGCAGGCGCCTGCCCCCAGTGCCGCAGCACGACGATGGTGGTAACCAACCAGGACGACGCTTGGGGAAAGGGCCACGCCATCAACTGCGGTGTCTGCGGCCGCCGGGTGATCGCGGCAGGACTCACCGGGAGGGGACTGCAGTGGCACGGCTCGATAGACCCGGAGGTTTGGGGCAACAAGCTGTGGGACTTCGCTTCGGAAGGGGTCGATTCCGTCACCATGGCAGAGGGTGACCGCCGAAGCGAGGAGAGCAGAGTTGTCGCCGCAGCCGCCGTGGTCCACTACGCCCCGGGAGACTCCCCGCTGTGTGGCCTCGAGGAGAGTCCCGAACCGATGACCTCCGAGCTGGAGCTGGTGCGGGGATGCGGAGACTGTCTTGAACTGGTGGCCGAGGACCTGGCCGACCAGAACACATACATGGGCCGCTGCCTCCACTGCAATCAGGAAATCCATGCCAAGGGCGGAGTCGCCTGGCGCCGTGCGGTCCGGAATCCCTGCCCGCACTGCGGCAAACCGGGGTGGTGAAGCGATGATGATTCCCGTCACCTATGGCTACGCGCGGGTCAGCAAGAGCGACCGGGACGACCGGAATCTCGAGACCCAGTTCCGCGAGCTGGCCAACCACGGCATCCGCGAGGAGCTCATCTTTTCCGACGTGATGACCGGCCGTCTGATGTCGCGGCCCGGATGGAACGAGCTCGTGGCCCGGGTTCAGCCGAACGACACCATCGTGGTGGTCTGGCTGGACCGTTTCAGCCGCAACTTCGACGAGGGCGTGAGGATCCAGGCGGACCTCACCAGCCGGAACATCGGCATAGTGGCCATCAAGGAGGGGATCGACACCACCGACGACAGCGCCGCGGCCAAGTACTTCCGCCGGATGATGATGGCCAACGGTGCCTACCAAGCTGATTCCACCAGCGAGCGCATAAAGGTGGGCCAAGAGCGTGCCAAGGCAGAGGGGAGACCGCCCGGGCGGCCGCCTGCGCTTTCACCCGACCAGGTGAACGAGTGCAAGCGTATGTTCGCGGAGAACCCGTCGGTGAGCCGTGTGGCCAGGATCATGAAGATCTCGTGGAGCACGGCCAACAAGGCAATCTTCGACGAAAGTCCAGCGCGAGCAGGAATGCAATGACCGACACCGACCGGTCCCTGTGCGACCGTCCCGAACCCTGCGGCCGCTACGCCGGGGGTTACGCTGCCGGCTCGGGAACGGAGACAGGAAGCGGGACGGCGCTTCCTGAAGGTGGCTTCGATCGACTCGGCCTCCTGTAGGCCGCTGAAGGCCCTGGGCCGGCGATGCCACACTCGACATTTCCCGAGCAGAAGTTCCGCTCCCTGACGCACCACACGAGACGGGTGTAGCCGGAGGCCCGTCAGCCGGCCCAGGTTCAGCCGGCGGAGCCAATGCGGTACTTGCCTGTGCCGCACACTGTGCAGACGGCACGAAGGGCGGGACGTCCGTTCTTCATTGTTACCTGTTCAACATCCCGTGAGCCGGTCTTGGCCCGGCACTTCGAGCAGTAGATTTCAACAGATTCGGGGGGCGTTGCCATAATCGAAGGCTCCTGTTCCGGAGGTTGGCAGGATTATAACCAAAAGAAACCCTCCCGCCGGATATGGCTACAGGACCGGTCTGACCGGCCGGTCAATGCACCCTGAAATTGCCTGAATTCTCCCGGGAGCTACGGGCCGGCGTGGATGAACTAAATAACCCTGTCTCCCCGCCCTGGCATGGACTGGCTGTCCGGTTCACCCGCGGCCCCTGGCAGCGGGGTCAGCATCACGCGCCAACGGGGAGTTTCCTTGGACGCCTCGACCAGGAGTTCCTCGAGCGGAACATCGATGTCGATATCGTCGAATTCGAAGTTGAAAGCAGCCCTCACGTGGGCCGGGCATACGACGCCCGCCGTGGCGTGGTTCTCCCGTCCCACTCGCCTCAGTTCCTCGCGCTCGGCAAGGGTCATCTTCCGCTGTTAGTGCCAGCCAGCGATGGCGCATTTGACCGGGACTTTTCTGGGCATTCCCCCAATTTTACAACGACAGCTCAGCGAAGGGGGTTTCTGGCATGCGCGCAGGGTGAGGGACTGGCGTGGCGTCATGTTCAAGAGGCTGGTCCACTCCGCATCTGCTGAACCTGCATCGGAACGGAGCAAGAAGGTGGAATTGGCCTTGGTTGGAGTGGGCAATAAGAGCTGGACTTTCGGTAACCTTCTCTGGTGAGGCAACAGGACCGGCAAGACCTATTGTCGTTGATCATTACGATTATCGCGCATGGTGAAGGCAAGGCCTGTGGGCAGTTTCCGGGCCTCCTTGGATCTCTCAGGGCGAAGGCCAGACCAGATTGTCGGCCAGGGATCTGCTGGAAGGGGTCAGCGTACAATTGTACGCACAGGGTTATGGGAAGAGCCTGTGTTGAGTGGAGGGAGCGGAGGGCCTGGGCTGCTCCGGTCGGGGGAGCCTCTTTCGCCGTCCGCCGTAGAAGGGGTTGAGGGCCTTGGCCATGATGTCCGCGGTGTACGAATTGCAGTAAGCGCCGGCGGCGGCATGATCGCAGGACCTGCATTTTGCGTTCGCCATGACCGAAGCCCTCGTGGGATGAGTGAGAATTGTACGATACCTTTTCCGTCCTTCTCCCCACGAGGCCTGACTGTCAGAAATTCCACGCACAACGCCGGTTCGGACAACCGGTCTTCTGACTGCCCGACGTAACCCGGGGACGGAACGGACTCCGTCTGCCAGCCGTTGACGACCGCGGGCAACAACGATTCCTTTGAATGGCAATCACCCCCCGTTCGCTGGACTGTGGCCTAGGCCCTGTCCCCTGACGGGTGTTTTTGACTAAAACCTGTCCACCACGCTCCGCCGGGCAGCCCGCTCCGGGCCCTCCATGCCCCGGCGATCCCGCACCCTGGGCGACCGCCGTGGTCCAGGCCAGGCTGAGCCAATAGGACGAGAAGACCACGGCAAAAACGGCGAGGGTCGGATAGTGGGCCAGGAATATGAAGCTCCTGAACCCGCCGCCGATGACGACGCCAAAAGTGACCAATGCAATGTCCGTGGCGCAGAGGAGGAGCATCCAGCGCCAGGTCGCAGTCCTGTTTGTCAGGAGCCGATGGTGCACCAGGGCGTTGACCACCCCCAGCAGCACGGGTATGGCCAGGAATTCGATGTCCTGGGGATACCAGAAGCCGGGCCGGTAGGCCAGCAGGAAGACACCGACCAGCCAGATGAACCAGCGGCCCCAGACAGAGACACTGGCCGCGTACCGGACCACGTCCGGGTCGGACAGGACGCCCGGCGCAACCCAGTGCCGTATGGCATCCACGCCGGCCCTCAGCAAGCCGGGGCTCCCGGTCCCGAGCCGCCTGCCCGGATGCGCTCCGACATTACAGACCGAATGCCTCCGCCTCCAGCCGCGCAATCCCGCTGCGTCTACCACGCTCAGGGGCTGCCAGAACACACTGCATCAATCGGACCGGGAAAAGTGCTCGCTCAACAGTGAGCAAAAGAGAAAGCCGAATCTTTCTCTTTTCACCTATCGAAACGCCGGCGGGGCATGCGACCATTTAGGGCCGCACCCAAAAAGGACGGCCTACTTCTTTGTCAGACAGCCGACGCCATGGTTCTCCCGGTGAATAAGGCCCGGGAAGGTCTCGAAACGGGAACCGGGCGGCATGAAGGTGGCCACCGCGTCAGGAATGGCCGGTGAAACACACTGCAGGACATGGACTATAGGGAGCCCCACCCGACACCGGTGGATTTTCAGGTAAACGCAGAAAGGAAACAATGACTATAAACACCACCACTCAGCGCCGCCCGTCAGCCGGTCGAGCAAGATTACCCATCCTGATTGCGGCATTGATGCTTGTAATCAGCATGGCTTTCATCGGCTCCGCACTGACCGGACCCGCCCACGCCCAGGGGGGCACGGGGAAATTCCATCCATCACCCTTGACAGCAACGAGCCGGGGCAACTCGTCATCACCTGGGAAACCCCTGACCCGGCACCCACCGACTACCGGCTCATGTGGGCCAACACGAACCTGGGCTTCCCCTCATACAAGAATCCCAACGAAGCAGAAAGGGCCAACGAATACCCGCTCGGGGACGTGACCGCGCTCACGCTGAGTAACCTGACGCCGGGCGACAGCTACAAGGTCAAAATCCGGTCGCGTTACTACAACGCAGACCGCACGGTCCGCGAGTCGAGCGGGCCCTGGACGTCCACCGCCACCCAGCGAGTCAAGGATTACCCGCCGGCGGCGCCCACCGGCCTTGCCGCCTCCCAGGTCAGCCACGACAGCCTGACCCTCACCTGGGACGACCCCCAGGACGCGAACATAACCGGGTACCGGGTCATGAGGGGACCCGACGCAGGCAGCCTTTCCACCCTGGCCGACACGCAGAGCGATAGCACCAGCTTTACGGACTCCACCGTGGAGCCGGAGACGACCTACCACTACGGGGTCCTGGCACTGAGCCAGGATGGAGACGGGGCACAATCCACCATCAGCGTCACGACCCCAGCGGAACCCCAGCCCGACCCGCCAGCAGCACCCACAGGTCTAACGGCGTCCGACATTGAACACGACACCCTGACCCTCACCTGGGACGATCCAGAGGACGACAGCATCACCGGGTACCGGGTCCTGCGAGGACCTGACGCGGACAACCTGTCCACCATCGAAGACGACACCGAAGGAACCAGCCTACGAAGACGAAACCGTGTCGCCGGAGACGACCTACCACTACACGGAAAGCGGCACTGAGCCAGTAGAGGCCGGACGACCTATCACAGCGTCCAGCGTCCAGTGCCATCAGCGCCACCACGCCGGCAGCGCCCTCATCCGGGGAACAGAACGAACCCCGGGAGGCGCCCAAGAAGAAAGACCCGCCGCAGCGCGTGGGTCCCAGGCAGGCCGTCACCACCGACGTCTGGACCGCAACCCTCACCCCTGCCGACTTCGGCAGCGGCAACCTCGGCTGCAACAACGCAAGCGCAATCGCCACGCAAAAGTGCAGCACCGCCACCGTCCTGTCGGACGACGACTTCACCTACGATTCCACTAACTACTCCTTCACGACCTTGAACTTAAACGCCACCTCCTTCTCGCTCACTGTCGACGCAGACATCACCGCCGCCACCACCAACGACCTCACCATCGTTGTCGGCAGCACCTCCCTCGCCTTCGCGGAAGCCACCACCCAAACCGCCCGCACCAAGACCTGGTTCAACCCGGGCTTCTCCTGGACTGCCGGCACCGACGTCAGCATCAGGATCACCGACCTCGCTCCGCCCTCGCTGACCAGCGCCGTCGTTCTAGCGGACGGAAACACCATCCAGCTCGCGTTCTCCGAGGACCTGCAGTCGGCCAACCTGCCCCCTGCCGCCGCCTTCACCGTCACTGCCGGCGGCAGTGCCGTTACGGTCACCGGCGTCGCTGCGGAGAGCACAGCGGATGTGCTCCAGATCACGGTTTCGCCTCTCATCGGCCAGGGCCAGACCGTCGTTGTCGCCTACGAAGACCCCACGGCCGTCGACGACGCCAACGCCATCCAGGACGCCGCCGGCAACGACACTCCCGACTTCACCACCGGCTCCGGCAGCGTCCCGGCCGTCACCAACAACTCCGCCCTCACCAACGAGGTCCTCGCAAGCTGGAGCCTCACGCCCGCCGGCCTGGCCGTCGGCGACCAGTTCCGGTTGATATTCCTCTCATCCACCAAGCGCAACGCCTTGTCCACCGACATCGGGGACTACAACACCTTCGTCCAGGACCGCGCCGCGGCCGGCCACGCCGACATCCGGGCCTACAGCGGGGGCTTCGGGGTGATCGGCTGCACCGCCGCCGTCGACGCCCGCGACAACACCGCCACCACCGGCACGGGCGTACCCATCTACTGGCTCGACGGCGCCAAGGTCGCCGACGACTACGGGGATTTCTACGACGGGTCCTGGGACGATGAGATCGCCGACAAAAACGAGTCCGGCGCCGACGCGCACGACACCTCCCAGAGCGACAACTACCCCTTCACCGGCTGCAGAACGACGGCACCGAGGAGTTCGCGGGCGCCACAAGGCCGCGCGGGCTCGGCGCGACCAACGGGTTTGTACGCATCGGCCGGCTCAACTCCTCCGGCACCCTCCAAGACCCCATCGACGGCAACGATGTCGCGGACACCGACGCCACCCGCCCCATGTACGGGCTCTCGGCGGTCTTCGAGGTCTCAAGCTCCCCCAGCACCAATCCCAATGCCCCTGCCGCCGTCAGCGATGTGGCCGTGGTGCCGGAACCCCGCACCACCGACTCGCTGACGGTCTCCTGGACCGCTCCCGACAACACCGGCAAGCCCGCCCTCACCGGTTACGACGTCCGCTACGGGCAAGATGAGGACAATTGGACGACCGTGCGCCAGAACGACGCCGCCAGCACCACCCTCGTCATCACCGGCCTCCGCCCAAACAACTATTACGATGTCCAGGTGCGTGCCCTCAGCGCCGAGTATTCCGGCCCCTGGTCCTCGAACGCCGAGGGCGCCACGATTTCTCCTCCCGAAACGGTTCTTGCCAACCACCCGCTGGTCCCCGACGACCTCGGCCCCGGCGACTCCTTCCGCCTTCTGTACATCACTGAAGACACGACGGCCGCCACCGGCACGGGCATCCATGCCTACCACACCATCGCTTTTGACGGCGTTGTGAGCATCAGAGATCCCGGCAATCTCATGCAAGATTGGGACAAGGTTATCTTTGCGCAAATTGCGCTGTTGAGCACGCCGGGCGCTGACGCCCGGCTGATTACCGACACCACCTGGGACGAAACCGACCCGGGCGTGCCGATCTACTGGGTCAACGGTGCCCGGGTCGCCGACGACTACGCGGACTTCTACGACGGCACCTGGGCTGACGAGGCGAATCCCACGAGCGGTCTCGGCCAGCCCCACTCGCTCGCAGACCCCGTCCCCTGGACCGGCACCGACCACGACGGCACGGAGCTCATCGACGGGACCGCGTCCCGGGCCGTCGGCCAGTCCACCGTCGGGGTCGGGGCCCCCGGTTCGACCGCCAGCGGCGCCGGGCCGCTCAACGGCGACGCCGCGTTCGCCAGCACCCAAGAGCGCCCCCTGTACGGGTTGTGGCATGTCATGGTCGTGGACGAGAACCTGCGCCTGGTCACCAACTTCTATCAACCGGAAGTCGGCAACGTGGGCAACATCCGCGCTGCCGTGAGGGCCCAGCTCTTCACCACCGGACCCCACTCGAGCGGCTACGGCATCTCCAGTATCGAGGTTGAAAAGGGTTCCGAGACCGAGACCTTCCTGGGCACCGTCGCCATTCATACCACGGACGGGGACGGCGACCCTGACCTGGCGGACGGGCTCCACGCCACGCTCAGCCTGGAGAACACCGGGAGTTCAAGCTGGACGCTTGCAGCCCCCGCGGGGACGGTCCTCAAGCCCAGCACGACCTACGCCCTGGTGTTCAAGGGGGATGCGGGCACCTACCCCGACCTATACACCACCCCCGCCGATGGCGAGGATACGCCGGCGGACGGCTGGAGCCTCGCCGACACCCTCGTCTACGACAGCGGGAGCGGCTGGGTCGACAACACGGCCGGTAGGTCGCTGGTGATTGAGATGATAGGCCCGCTGGCCGCCGCCGTCGCCAACAACGCCCCAACGGCAGAGAACGAGATACCAGATCAGACGGCAGCGGCAGGAACGCCGTTCACATACACTTTCCCCACGAACACATTCCACGACGCCGACGGCGATACCTTAACCTACACAGCAATACAGGATGACAGCGACAGGATTCTCCCTACCTGGATAACGTTCGACGCCAGCACCCAGACCTTCTCGGGCACGCCGGCTGTTGCGGATATAAAATCACTCTTTATAAAGGTGACGGCCACTGATGGTACCGCCTCGGTCAGCGATACATTTATCATCAGGGTGGTCGCGGCACCAACGTCCGTCACAATGACCGATGTTCTCAGTACGTGGAGCCTCAGGCCTGCCGCCATGAATGTGGGCGACCAATTCCGACTGTTGTTCCTCTCATCCACTCAGAGAGACGCCCAATCTGCTACCATTTCAGACTACAACAGCTTCATTCAAACCCGTGTTGTTGCTGGACACGCCGACATTCAGACCCACACCATAGGATTCAGGGCCGTCGGCTGCACCGAAACAATCGATGCCCGAGACAACACGTTCACCACCGGCACGAGCGTCCCGATCTATTGGCTGAACGGCGCCAAGGTCGCCGACGATTACGCCGACTTCTACGACGGTTCCTGGGACGATGAGGTCAACGACAAGGACGAGTCCGGCGCCGACGCGCACGACACCTCCCAGGAAGCCAACTATCCTTGGACCGGCTGCATCAACGATGGCACCGAAGCAACCAGTAGTGTCAATATTTCACAGGGATTGGGTAGGCCCCAAGGCGTAAGGGTTGGCCGACCAAACTCATCCAATAGCAATCATGGCCCCCTCAGTAGCGATGCCACCGTAGCGTACACCGCCGACCGTCCCATGTACGGAATCTCGGGAATATTCCGGGTGGTGGCCGACACCGAGTCGCCCACATTAGTCAGTGCCGAGGTTCCGTCTGATGGCGCCGGTAGTGCCATCTACTTAGTGTTCTCAGAGGACGTGGACAAATTCAAATGGCCCCCTGCCGCCGCCGTTACGATCACCGCAGACGGCATTCCCGTTACGGCCACCGGCATCTCCCCTGTCCTACGTCGGGATCATTATGCCGACGTCACACCTCGGCCCCATATCCGCCAAGGCCAGGACGTCGTCGTGACCTACACCGACCCAACAGGCGGTAACGACGCCAACGCCTTTCAGGACCTAGCCGGCAACGATGTCGCTACATTCACCACCGGCCAGAACCGAGTTGTACCCGTCATCAACAACTCCGCCCTGGCTCCAGTCGCACCAGGAGCCCCCACCAGCCTCACGGCCACGGCCAGAGCGAGCACCCAGATCGACCTCTCATGGACCGCCCCGACCGACAACGGCGGCCGCGTCATCACCGGCTACAAGATCGAGGTCTCCTCCGATAGCGGCAACAACTGGACCGACCACGTCGCCACCACCGGCGACAACAACACGACCTACGCGCACACCGGGCTGGCCATCAGCACCACCCGCCACTACCGCGTCTCGGCCATCAACAGCATCGGAACCAGCAGCGCGTCCAACGTCGACAACGCCACCACCGTCTATCGCGACGTGAAAGTACAATTTGGGGCCAATCTCTACCGGGTAACCGAGGGCCGCACGGTCAACGTCAACGTCCGACTGGACGTTGACCCTGAACGCACGGTAATCATTCCCATCACGAAGGTAAACCTCAACTCCAGCGACTCCGACTACTCCGGCGTGCCGGCAACGGTGACATTCAACGCGGGAGAGACGTCGAAGGACATCCCGTTCATGGCCGTCGACGACGACCACGTGGACAACGCCAACGAGAGCGTGACACTCGCCATCAGCGCGACGCTGCCAAGCAAGGTTACCAGGGGCTCCCGGTTCACCGTCAGAGTCGAGATCGAAGACAACGATGAAATGGGAACCATGGGTACAAACGCCCCACCCACGGCCACGAACGGTGACGTTACGGTGGACGAGGACAAAATCTTCTACTTCTGGTTCAGGCCCAGCATCCTCGGATACTCCGATACCGACGGCAATAGCATGGCCAGTTTTACGATCACCGAAATACCCGACAGAGGGGCGCTCACGATGAGTGGCTGGCCGATCAACAATGTGCCGTTCAGGATACACAGCAAAAGTGTAGAAAACCAGGGACGCTCCCTGCGGTATAAGCCGGCCCCGAACGGGCACGGAACGCCCTACGCAACCTTCAAGTTCAAGGTCAACGACGGCACGGTGGACAGCACCGCTGAATACACGATGACGATCAACATCACGCCGGTCAACGACCCAGCCTACGGCAGGGTGTTCATCACCGGCCCCACACAGGCGGGGTATGAACTGACCGCCTTCACGTCCGCCATCGGAGACCGGGACGGCATACCCCGAGACCAGTTGAACTACCAGTGGAAACGGTACGCCGCCGACGGGACCACCTTCGAGACGAACATCGGCGCCAACTCCAGCACCTACAGGGTCACCGACAATGATGTGGGCAAGAAGATCAGGCTCGAAGTCAGATTCACGGACAACGATGGTACCGACGAAGGGCCACTGACAAGCCCCGCCTTCCCGTACATCGCCACCCAGACGGTGGGAGAGGCCACCTTCATCAGCACCATCGGCATGGTTGGCGATAGCTATCGTTCATTCACCACCCAGGAACAGGGACAGGTCTTCACCACCGGAGGCAACCCGAACGGCTATACCGTCACCAGCGTCGTGATCATCTCCGAAGACAGTGCAAGTGACGACGTCGCCCTCAAGATATGCGGGGTTGACGAAAGCCTCCACCCGACCGCGGTCTGCACGGACCTCACCGCACCCGGGACGTACCCAGCCGGACCGCTGGTCTTCACGGCTCCGCCCGGAACCATGCTCGCGGGCGGCAGGACCAACTACATGGTGGTGTTCGACAGCCCCGGTGATGACAACGTGAGACTGGACACCCACTACAGCGACGGCTATGACTCCAACAGCCTTGTCGGATTCTCAATCCGGAACAGGATCCACTATAAGACCGGGACCGGCTGGCAGGAAATCAGCTACAGAAGAGGATTTCGGATCGCTGTGCTGGGCACCATCAACCCATAAGCAGAGAACCGGAACAAATACAACCTGGGGCTTGGCTGAAAACAGCCAGGCCCCATCCCCTTTACGTCAGGATGACCTAAAAGCTCCGCTACAAGGGCGTCCTCGAGGCCGCCCGGGTCTACGACCGACTGGTGGCCACCAAATCCGACCAGCCAATTTCGTGAGTTTTTATCGGCCCCCTAACAGGGCCACCGTCCGCCATCACCGCTCCGCAAACTGCACCAAAGCCCACCGCAGACGCGGGGTTGAACCCTCAAGTTCGGCCTGCCACTCCAGCGCAATCACGGAATCCCCAGCTGTGCGGCAATGAAGTGAAGGACGTTCAGGGGAATGCTTTCCCCCACCGCCAGAAGCCGTCCGGGATATCGAAAGGCGCAAAGCTGGACCGCGAAGCCCAGCCGGTTGTGTCCACCGCGCCGCACCCGGATCTGCTCGATGTCGTCGTCGGACAGCGTGTAATGGCGCAGCAGGGCGGCTTCGTCCGTGGGCAAGTCGAACAGCACCGCGCGCTGGCGCGCGCTCCAGATGCTTCGTCTCGGCATGTTCCATCTCTCCGTTATCCGTTCATCCTGGCAGGCGCGGCGCTGTCCGTAAGGGGATCGTCCAGCGGACGGCGCAGCCAGTCGCCCCGACCCCCGCCAAACCGGTGCCAGGAGCGTCTCATATGAATGGTACGGAAACAATTGCGGAAGCGGGACCCTATCCGTACACTTCCCCCATGACGGCAACGCTCATCGGATACGCACGCTGTTCCACCGATCGCCAGGATCTGGCCGCCCAGCGCCAGGAGCTCCTGGAACTGGGCGTCGCCGAGGCTCGCATCTACACCGATCACGGCTTCACTGGCACGACCAACGCCCGCCCCGGCCTCGACCAGGCCCTCGCCGCCGTGCGCGAAGGCGACACGCTGGTCGTGCCGAAACTCGACCGCCTGGCGAGGTCCGTCCCGGATGCCCGCGCCATCGCCGACCGGCTTCGGGAACGAGGCGTGAAACTGGCCCTCGGCCGGGCGCTCTACGCCCCGGGCGATCCCATGGGAAAGATGTTCTTCAATATCCTCGCCACCTTCGCCGAGTTCGAACCCGATCTCATCCGCTTGCGCACCCGCGAGGGCATGGCCATCGCCCGAGCCAGGGGAAAATTGCGCGGCAAGCAGCCCAAACTGTCCGACCGACAGCAGCGGGAACTCTGCCGTATGCATGCCACCGGTGAGTATTCCATCAGCGATCTCGCCGAGCTCTTCTCCGTCTCAAGACCAACCGTCTATCGCACGCTCAACCGGAGCCATCCCCCTTAGCGTACGATCCTGCCCCCTACCAGAATCGACCCCAAGAGTGAATGGCACTGCCGCTGAAGACGCCATTGCGATTCTGACTGTTAGAACCCGCGATGGTGAGAAAGGCGCGGAATTTGGCCACGATGTTGACCGGCCGATCCCTGGTTCCCCATACCACCTAACTCATATATGGACTCGTTTGGGACCCGAGCCAGTTCGTTAGTCCTCAGCCTGACCTAGATAAACAATGTCCCAGGACGCCTAACGTTTGATGGGAGCCACACTCTGAGAAACTTTGCCGCTATCTTTGTCTATGATTGATCTTCATTTTTGTCCGACTAGTACCGTTTCCACTTGAATATGCCTTATACCGGATATTTGTTTCACCTGTTAGTCATTCCCGCGCAAGCAGGAATCCAGAGTTAGAGGCAGCTTTCCAGTATCAACAAATCTAGCTGGAAACGGTACTAGTACTCGGTCAAACTTGGTCTGATAGATAGACTCAGGGACCTGATTGTCGATGGTACTCTGACTTAAGGAAGATGTTGTTGTGAGGTGGCGGTGTGGTCAGAGAGAAATTTACGGTTCGGTTGACGCCGGAGGAGCGCGACCAACTGGAGCATATGGTGCGGGCAGGGAGGAGTCCGGCCAGGGTAATGACCCGGGCGCGCATCCTGCTCAAGACCGGTGAGGGCTGGTCCGCGTCCAGGGTGGCGCAAGCTCTGGATGTGGCCGAGGGCACGGTGTTCCGCTTCAAGCGGCGCTTCGCCGAGGATGGGTTGGACGGGGCGCTCAGGGATCGGACCCAACCCCACCGGTACCGCAAGCTGGATGATCGGGGCGAAGCCCACCTGATCGCCCTGGCCTGCAGTCCAGCGCCGGAAGGCCACGACCACTGGAATCTGCGCCTGCTGGCGGACCGGATGGTGGAGTTGGGAGTGGTAGAGTCCTTGTCATACGAGACGGTGCGGCTGCACCTAAAAAAACGCCCTCAAACCGTGGCAGAAGAAACAGTGGTGCATTCCCAAGGTGAGCGCCGAGTTCGTGGCCCACATGGAGGACGTGCTGGACCTGTACGCCGAGCCGTATGATCCCCAGCGGCCGGTGGTCTGCTTTGACGAGACCTCCACCCAGTTGTTGGCGGAGACTCGGCCCCCACTGCCGCCCGAGCCGGGACGCCCGAAGCGGCAGGACTACGAGTACCGCCGGGAGGGCACTCGAAACCTGTTCCTGGCCTGCGAGCCCCTGGCAGGATGGCGGCAGGTGGCGGTGACCCAGCGGCGCACGATGCAGGACTTCGCCCATCAGATGCGCTGGCTGGTGGATGAAGCCTATCCGGAGGTCCCGGTGGTGCGGCTGGTCCTGGGCAACCCCCGCCTGCGCAGGGGCAGGCTCTGAACACCCATAGCGCGGCGTCGCTGTACGAGACTTTCCCGGCGATGGAGGCCCGACGGATTGCGAAGCGGCTGGAGTTCCACTACACCCCCAAGCACGGCAGTTGGCTCAATATGACTGAAATCGAGTTCAGCGTACTGTCCCGCTCCTGCCTGAAGCAACGGCTCCCCGACGAGGAGGCTCTTGTTAGGGAAGTCCAAGCCCTGGTCCGGGAACGCAACGCCGCCCGAACTGGTATCAACTGGCGGTTCAAAACCCAAGACGCCCGCTCCAAACTTCACCGCCTTTACCTTTTTGATTCCAAAGTTGACTGACTACTAGTACCGTTTCCAGCTAGATTTGTTGATACTGGAAAGCTGCCTCTAACTCTGGATTCCTGCTTGCGCGGCAATGACTAACAGGTGTAACAAATATCCGGTATAAGGCATATTCAAGTGGAAACGGTACTAGGCAATCCGTCGTCCTATGCGTGAGGTGGCTCTTTCCCACTGTTCACCGAAAGTGTATCCATCGGCTTCGGATACGCAGACCCACGGTCCTTGTTGGACAATCTTATCATCGACGATGTGCGTAGAGGTGGGAGTGAACCCGTGCGCAAACGCCATGTGTTCTTTTTCGTCAGGCATGGCAGATTCCACCACAGGGACGGCCATACGCAGACCGCGGTCCCCAAAAGCCTTATGAAGTGAAGCCGATAGGCGATTTGCACCCCGAACACTATCGGCCACTTGAATACCACAAAGTATGCAGTAACGCATTATGCTCTCCTGTCTCTCTTCCGCACCCGGGTAAAGATTGTAATTTGCCCGCATGTGCGTGGCTACTGCCAAGTGTCAGTTAGATAAGGACAAAACTGACCGGCGCCGCGACCCCCCTGAGGTGTCAGGCACCGGAGGGGGGCGCGCCGTCCCAGACCGAGTTGCTGGCGATTTATTGGTCCGGCCCTGAGACAGTGTAGCTCAGGGAGTTGGAGAGCATCCTGCCGTCCTCGGTGCAGATGGCGCTGTCGGCCTCACAATCCGTGGTGGCGGGGAGCACGACGGTGACATCCCCGTTGGAGTCCGGGCTGACGCTGATCTCCCACCGGATGTTGCTGGACCGATCCAGCCGCCGTGCCCCGACCACCGTTCCTCTCGTCACCGTGAAGGCGTGGTCCCGCAGGGTCACATAGCTCAGCGGGAACTCCTCGCTGAACCGTATCTCGAACGTGAAGACGTCCGTGCCGTTGTGAGTCGCTGGATTGTTCTCCAGGCTGATGGTCAGCGATTGTTCTCCAGGTGGTCAGCGGAGGTGGAGCAGCCGCCACCGCCTCCGTCGCCTCGCTGGTCAAAGACTCCGCGTTGCTCCGGTCGTCGGTGAAGGTCACCTTCACCTTGATGGTCTTACCTTCGGCGTCGTCGGCCAGGGTGTATGTCGGGCCGGTGGCCCCGTCGATGTCCGTGTCGTCGGCAACCCATTGGTAGGTGAACGCCGCGTTGGTCAGGCCGTCGGTGTCGGATATGCCGGTGGTGCCGGCGGTTAGAGTCTCCCCCACCTGGGGGGTCCCACTGATGGTGGGAGCGCCGGCAGCCGGAGTGTTGGGCCTTGCCGCCACCGCCTCCGTCGCCTCGCTGGTCAAAGACTCCGCGTTGCTCCGGTCGTCGGTGAAGGTCACCTTCACCTTGACCGCCTTGCCAGCGTCGGCATCCACCAAGGTGTAGCTGCCGGCGGTGGCGTTGTCAATCTCAGCGTCGTCGGCCAGCCACTGGTAGTTGAAGGTCGCACCGCTCAGGCCGTCGTCGTCCCCAATATCGGTCGTTGAGGACGTCAGGGTCTCGCCCACCTGAGGGGTCCCGCTGATGGTGGGCGCGCCTGTTGCCGAGACGTTGACCGCCACTTGGAGGGACACGGTGACTTCATCGCCGTCACCCCACAGATTGCGATTGTTGACGGTGAGGGCGGTAACGTCCCAATCGTAAGATGTGACCGGCGGATCAACGGAAATCTCGAAGCTGACTGCGTCCGCCAACGCCAACTCCGTGTTGTGGACCACGAGCCTCCAGGCCGCGGTCTGTTCCGTCGTCGGCGTGGGGGACAATACAAATGCAAGAGGGGCATTTTCGACAAAAGATTTGGTCAAGGCGGCGACCGAGTAGGTGGTCCCGCTCTCTGTGAAGGCATCAGGGCTCAGACGTCCAACGTCAAGGGAGTCAACAAACCCAAACAGCGCGCCCTCACCGTGGGCGTCCGCCACGGTCAAAGTAGACAGCCAGAGGAGTCTGCGGGTGGCGCCCGAGGCAATCACCGCGTCGGTCACGGCGCTGGTCAGGGATTCCGCGTTGTTCCGGTCATCGGTGAAGCTGACCCGGAGCTGGATGCCCTTGCCCACGTCGGCCGCCGTGAGCGTGTAGGTGGAGGCGGTCTGGCCGGGGATGTCGGAGGGGGTGCCGCCGTCCACCCGCATCCACTGGTAGGAGATGGTGGCGTTGGTCAGCCCGTCGGCGTCGGCGATGCCCACGGTGTCCGCCGCCAACTCCTCTCCGTCCTTCAGGACGCCCTGTATCGACGGGCCGCCGGCGCCGGGCGTGTTGGGACGTTCCGCAACAGCCTCCGTGATCTCGCTGGTCAGCGTCTCCGCGTTGTTCCTGTCGTCGGTGAAAGAGACCTTCACCTTGATGGCCTTGCCGGCGTCGCTATCGCCCAGGGTGTAGGTGGAGCCGGTCGCGCCCTGAATGTTAACGTCGTCGGCCATCCACTGGTAAGTGAAGGTCGCGTTGTCGAGCCCGTCGGCGTCGGCAATGCTCGTGGTGTCCGCCGTCAGCGACTCACCTACCTGGGCGGCGCCGCTGATGGTGGGAGCGCCGGTGGCCGGGGTGTTGGGAGGAGGAGCCGCCGCCACCGCCACCGTAGCCGTGCTGGTCAGTGTCTCCCCGTTGCCCCGGTCGTCGGTGAAGGACACCCGGACCGTGATGGCCTTGCCCTCGTCGTCGGCAGCAAGGGTGTAGCTGCTGGCGATTGCCCCGTTGATCTCATCGGCGTCGGCAACCCACTGGTAGGTGAATGCTGCGTTGGTCATGCCGTCGGCGTCGGAAATGCTGGAGGTGTTCGCCGTCAGGGTCTCCCCGACCTGGGCGGTGCCGCTGATCGTGGGCGCTCCCGTGGCCGGGGTGTTCGGCCCCGCAACGGCCAGCTGAAGCCCGCCGGACAGTTTCCTGCCTTCCCCGGTGCAGATGGCTCCCTGGGCGGAGCAGTCGGTGGTGCTTCGGAGCGACAGGTTGACGTCCCCGTTGCCGTCGGGCGTGACGTGAACCTCCCACCCGATATTGCTGGGCGGGACCAGCCGGCGCACATAGGTCACCGATCCTCGGGCCACGGTGAACGCATGGTCCCGCACCGTCGTGTAGCTGAAGTCCGGCTTGGGGTCCTCGCCGAACCTCAGCTCGAAGGTGAACGCTGTTTGCCCGTCGTGAAAGGACGGCTCACCGCTGACGCTGGCCGTCAGGCGGTTGGATTTGTCCTGAGGTTCAACCTGTCTCGGTGCTCTGGCCGAAGCAGTACCGTTCGTGACCGCCTGCTCGCTGAAGGAGGCCGCCCTCCTGCCCCGGATGTCCCGGATGAAACCGGGGCCGCCGGGAACGGTGTAGTCCACCGTCACCGTGTCCCCGGCCTCCACCGCCTGGGACAGGAGCAGCAGGACACTGGATTGGCCCACCGCGACTCCGCTGAGCGACCGGGATGACCCGTTGACGTTCACGGCAAAGGCGGCCTTGGGCGGGGAGACACTCGTGTCCAGTTCCTCGTTATAGGTCAGCGTCAGGGTGGTGTCGTCCACCGTGGCCGCCTGGAGTTGCAGGCCGGCTGGCACGACGGTGGGTTCGCTGGTCAGCGTCTCTTCATTGCCCCCGTCATCGGTGAAGGCGACCCTGACCCTGATGGCCTGGCCCAGGTGTTCGGAAGTGAGGGTGTAGGTTGATCCGGTGGCCCCGGCAATATCCGCGTCATCGGTGATCCATTGGTATTGGAAGGTAGCCTCTTCGAGGCCGTCGACGTCTGAGATGCCCGTGGTGTCGGCCGACAGCGTCTGACCCGCCTCCGGGATTCCATCGATGCGCGGCTCGCCTTCAGCTGGGCTGTTCGAGAGGGCGAGCTGAGCTTCGGCAGGCTTGGTATAGGTGACTTCATTGGATGGCTCACTGTCGCCGGCGCTGTCGGTCGCTATGACCCGGATGTTGTACTCGACCCCCGGGGTCAGCCCCTCCAGAAAGTGGGAGACAGGGCGTTGGCGGCTGGGGCCCCGGGTGGTCTCCGAAACGTCGGAGGCCATGTCCCAGCTGCCGGAGGACTGCTTCCACTGGATCCTGTAGCTGTCCACCGGCGGCACTCTGTCATGCCTGGTCTGGGGTGTGAGCCATCGCAGCCACGTCTGGGTCGTGTTGACCTCCCCCTGGACACGCAGGTACAGGGGCGGATTCAGCGGCTGCGGCGTCCGCCCCGACCTTGGGTCCCCCACCAGCCTGAGCCTGTAGGGTTGGTCCGCCTTCCAGGCGCGGCGCAGATCGTCGATGTCCCCGCCCGACCACCGCCACCAGGCTCCGGCCAATTTCCTAGCTTCGCTGAAGGGAAGCGCCGCGGTCAGCGTCTTGCCGTCGCTGATGGTGTAGACGTGCAGCGTCCAGTCCAGCCAGTCATTGTTCGGCGGATCGAACGCCTGGTCACTCGGGCCGCTCAGGTTGAGAAAATCAATCAGAAATTCCGTCCGTTCCGGTATGCCGAACGGCAGTACGACATTGCCGGCATTGGGACCGTTCTGGTGCATTGCGATGGACAACAACCGGTAGTCCGCGCCGTTGTGGCGAAACTCCATGTTGTCGACTTCACCGGTGTACAGATCGTACCTGCCCTCGCCATGCACCTCGGAGCCCAAGGTCCCGGTGGCGCACCAGATGTCGACGTCCGCGCAGTTGTCGACGATGGTGACGGTGGCCACGGCCTCGCCCAGCAGAAGGTAGGGGATGGAGGCGTCCGACAGGGCAAGGGTCATCGTCAGGGCCTCGTTATCCTCATAGACGGCGTCGTGAACGATGGTGACCGTGAAATCCCCAGTGGCCCGGTAGCGCGTGGCGCCTCCGACGGAGACGCGGACGAAGTCCCGCACGGCGAAGGACTCCGTGCGAGAGACAGCCGTGTAGTCGGCGGGAGCCGACGCGGTCACGTCCGCCGACGTGACGGTGAAGCCGAGAGCGAAGCCGGCGTCGGGGGGCTGATCCGCGGCCGTGGTGGCGATGGCCGTCAGGGTGACGGTGGCCGTGCTGCCGGAGAGGGGGGGCTCGTCGACGGCGGCCCCGACGCTTTGCCAGGCCAGAGTCACCGTGGCCTGTGTGGTGTCCACGAGGGTGACGCTGGCCGTCTTGCTCCCGCCGGTCAGGTGGGGCATTGCGGCCCCGGTGTAGGCCAGGGCAACAGTGAAGGTCTCGTTGGGCTCGTCCAAGACGTCGTCGACGACAGCGACGGCGAAGTCCTTGGTGGCCCGGTACCGCTGGACGCCGCCTACGGTGACGGCGGAGAAATCGGAGGGGGAGAAACTGAAGGTCTCAGAGACCGCCGTGAAGTCCCCGGGGGCCGTCGCCGTCCCGTTGACCGAGGCCGCCGAGAGGCCGACGGTGAAGCCCGTCTCCGGCGCCTTGTCCTTGGAGGTGGTCACCTGCGCCGTCAGAGTGAACGTGCCCATGTTTTCGTCAACGCTGGGGGCTGCCGTGCTCCAACTGAGCTCGACGGGAACGTGGTCGTTGTCGGTGATTGTCAGGGTAGCGACCTTGCTGCCCCCCAGGAGGTGGGACGGCAGGTCCATGCCCTGGTAGGCGAGGGCCAGTGTGAGGGTCTCGTCGGGCTCGTCCATCGTGTCGTGCAGGACCGCGACCTGGAATTCCCTCTCTGCCCGGTAGCGGTAGACCGTGCCCACCATCACCCGGCTGAAGTCGGAGGGGGTGTAGCTGTAACTTTCCGCAACGGCGGTGTAGTCCGTTCCCACCGTTGCCGTTCCGTTGGCGGAGGCCACGGACAGGTTGACGGCGAAGCCCGGCTCCGGCGCCTTATCGGTCTCGGTGGTGACCCGAGCCGTCAGGGTGACGGTGGTGGCTGCCTCGTCAACGGTGATGCTGTCGTCGTCCCAGCTCAGGGTCACCGGGACGTGGTCGTTATCGGTGATGGTGACGGTGGCCACGGCGTCGCCCAGCAGAAGGTAGGTGAGGGAGGCGTCCGACAGGGCAAGGGTTACGCTCAAGGTCTCGTCCGGTTCGTCGATGGTGTCGTCGGCGACGGAGACGGTGAAGTCCATGGTGGCGCGGTAGCGGGGGTTGCCCGCCACCATGACGCTGGAGAAGTCGGTCTCATCGAAGGAGCCGCTGGTCGAGGGGCCGGTGTAGTCCGCGGGCTGCGTGGCCGTGCCGTCGGCCGTGGCCAGGGTGAAGTCCAGGTCGAAACCGGGATCGGGCGCGAACGGGCCCATGGTGGTGGCGACGGCCGTCAGAGTCACCGTCGTGGTGCCACCGGCGGTGTCAGGCTCCGCGGCCGTCTCGGCCGTCTCATTCCACTCGAGGGTCACCTCCGGCTGGTTGCTGTCCGTCAGGATGACATTGGCGATGGCGCTGGACCCCGTCAGGTGCGAGGCCGTGGCTCCGTAGGCCAGGGCCACGGTGAAGGTCTCGCCGGGCTCGTCGGTCGTGTCCCCAAGCACGGACACCGAGATATCCCTGGCGGCGCTGTAGCGTTGCTCACCCCCAACGGTCACCTGGGTGAAGTCGCCCGTGCTGAAGCTGAAGTTCTCGGACACGGGGGTGTAGTCCGAGGGCTGGGTCGCCGTGCCGTCGGCGGTGGCGACCGTCAGGGGGACGGTGAACCCGCTCTCGGGGGCCTTGTCCACGGTGGTGGTGACCTGGGCCATGAGCACCAGCGTGCCGTCAGCCTCGGCCACGGTGGGCGAAGCGGTGGACCAGCTCAGCGCCACGGGAACGTGGTCGTTGTCCGTGATGGTCACCCGCGCCACGGCGGGCGAACCGGCCAGGCCCGGCGGGGAAGGGCCAAGAACGGCCAGTGCCACCGTGATCTCCTCGTCGGGCTCGTCAAGGGCGTCGTCGGTAACGATGAGCGTGATGTCCACAGTGGCCCGATAGCGCGACTGGCCATCCACCGTCGCCTGCGCGAAGTCTGACGCGCCGAGGGTGATGCGCCGGGTCACCGGGGTAAAGGAGGAGCTCCGCACCGCCGCTCCCGCGATGGTGGTTATGGTGGTGTGCAGGGCGTAGCCGGCGGAGGGCGCCGCATCCTGCGTTGTGACTGCGAAGGCCCGTAGCGTAACCGTACCAGCCGACTCGTCCACCCGCACCTCCGCGTCCTCCCATCCGATGCGCACGGGCCCCTCGTCGTCGCTGGTTATGGTGACCGGGACTGTCGCGCCGCCGCCCTGCTGGTGAGGCAGGACGAGGCCGGGATAGTCAAGGGCCACCGTCATCACCTCGTCCAGCTCGTCCACGTCGTCGTTGGCGATGGTGATGACGATGTCCTTGACGGCCCGGTAGCGGGACTGCCCGCCGATAGTCGACGGCGAGAAGTCCGCGAAAACGAAGGTCAAAGTGTCCGAAGCCAAGGAGAAGTCCGCAGACGTGATGGTCGGGCCGGAGACGACAACCTTCACCGGCATCGAAAAGGCCGAGGGCAGCGTCCCCGCCTCCTTGGGTCACCATGGACGCCTGAAGCGTAACGGTCCCCGCGGATTCGGCCACGCTGGTGGCCGCCGTCACCCAGGCCACCTCCACGTCGATGGTCGCCGCCGGTGTGCCCGTCGTCGTCGCGGACCACGCGCCGTTGACTGGAGGGTCGGCGCTGCCGTTGACCGCACGTACCTGCACGTCGTACTGGGAGGCGTTGACCAGGCCGGCCTGGAGGTAGTGCAGGGGGCCCGAGGACCAGGCCCCGGTGGCCTCCGTCCAGTTGCTGTCGGCGTTCTCGTCGGCTGAGGTCAGGATGTGGCGGAGGTCGTAGGAGGTGATCTCCCCCGGCAAGGCCCCCGCCGGCGCGGTCCCAGACCACGCCCAGGGAGGCGTCGGAGGGAGTCACCAAGGCGATGGCCGGGGCGGCCAGGGCCGGCACCATGGGCGTCCCCTCCGCGCTCTGGGACCACAGCCCGGTGCCGTAGCTGTTGACCGCGCGCACCTGCACCATGTGCTCCACCGCCGAGGCCAGCCCGGTCAGAGTGTGGGTCAGGGTCCCCGGACTGCCAGATGTCCTCCAGCACTGCCCAGCTCGCGCGCCGTCGATGGAGTGGCGGAGTCGTAGCGCGTGATTGCCGTCGCGCCCGTCACCGCCGGCGCGGTCCAGTTCACCGTCAGGCTGCGCGTACCCGCGGTGACGGCGCCGGTGTCCGGGAACTCCGGGCGGCCCGGCATCTGGCCGTGCCCGTAGAACTGCAGCTTCCACTTGCTGAACGTCCCGGAAGTGGTCTTGAGGGGGTCGCTGCCAGAGACGAAGTCGTCTGGGACGACGGGGTCCGTAATCCGCAGGTCCAGACGCCTTTGGTGCTCTCGCCCAGGTGCACCGCGTCGCCAAAGTTGTGGACGTGACCCGGCCATACGTAGTTCCGGTAATCTCGATTGATCACGACGCTGCGCTGCACGACAGCCACAACGCCTGAGGGTGACACAAGCTCGATCTGCAGCTCACGGAAGTAGTCGTGGTTCATCGCCATGGGGATCTGGATGAACTCGATAAAGGGGATCTCCTCCTCAATGGTGAAGGTCAATTCCAGGGAGGTGGCGCCGTCGTCGTTGGGGATGGGCGCCGCCTCGTGGGTCTGCCAGCCGGTGTCCAGCTTGTGCAGGGCCGGGACGTTGGTCCACGCCAGTGCCCGCTCCACAGCCGCCTTCGCGTCCAGGGCCCCAAACCCGTTTTCCTGGCTGTGGGAGTAGCGTGTGCCGGGAGTCAGGTAGACCGGCGCTCCGGTCACCCATCGGGGGTGGTCGGGCTGCACCTTGCGAGATGTCTCGGCCAGGATCAGCTTGACGTCCCGCCAGGTCAGGGCGGGGTTCGCCTCTCGCATGAGGGCGATCACCCCCGCCGCCATGGGCGCGGCCGCGCTGGTCCCCGAGAAGTTGGACCGGTACGCGTATCCGCCGTCGGTGGTGGTCACCGCTGCCCTGGGGTAGCCCGGGACGAGATTCGGTACTCGAGCCGCCCACCATTCCGGGGCTGTTTCCCACACCCCCGGCGCCGTCACCCAGATGACGGCCCCCGCTTCAGACGACTCCGTCTTGTTCCCGAAGATGTCGTGCTCACCCACAGCGGTGACGCCCCAGTAGTTGGCGTACTCATCCAGATTGGCGTAATCAATAACCGTGTCGTTTTGCCTTGGTCTGCCCCCATTCCCCGCAGCCCAGATGTAGGAGATCCCCTTGCCCCCGTTGCCCGCAGTCACACCCCGGTCTATTGCCCGCTTCCAGATGGCGCCGGCTGCCTGGGTGAAGCCGTTGTCACGCGGACCCCAACTGTTGTTGGAGATAGCGGTGATGTTCATGTTTCGGGTCATGGCGTCTGCTTCGTTCGTGTCAGAGGCCTGCTTGACCACGTTGTAGGCGTAAATGGTTGCCATGGGAGCCACGCCAGACACGCCAATGCCGTTTTCCGCGGCGGCGATGATGCCTGCGACGCTCGTGCCGTGCGGAGGGATATCGCCAAAGAATCCGGTCAGGTCTTCAATGGTTTCTCCCGCGACATAGGAGTGGTTCAAGCTCGCATTGACATTGGGGGATAGGTCCGGGTGCGTGTACTCCATGGAGTTGTCTACAACGGCGACATTGATGCCATTCCCCTTGTAGCTGTCCCATACGTCCTGCATGTTCAGGTCGACGACGTCGATGTCCGGCAGCCCGGGATGGTGCAGGTGCCACTGGCAGTTGGCCAGCGGGTCCGTGAACCTGGGCTCGCCGCCTGCGCATTTGGCCCCACGCCGGTCATGCTCGTCGAAGGTGTAGACCAGGACGACGTATTTCTCCCGGGAGGCGCTGGTGCTGCCGGTGACCCTGATGTGGTAGGTCCCCGCATCCAGCCGGTGGATGTCCCGGAAGCCCACCTCCCGGTCCGCCCGGTACCGGGCGTAGTCCCGCAGCTTCGCGCCTCCGGCGTCCTGCAGCTCTCCCTGGATGAGCAGGTCGCCGGTGGAGGCTGCGGGGCTGCCCGCTGCGGTGACGCCGACGGTCCGCGGCTCCGTCAGGGTGAAGCTGAAAAAGTCGGCGTCCGTGGCCGAGCCGATACTCCCTGCCCCGGCGACATCCAGCGTCAGCGCCGCCGCCGCCGACCTGGACGTTCCCGGCGATGACGCCGCCGAGGCGTGCACCGTGTAGTGCCCGGCCGAGCCTCGCTCGTGCTCCACCTTCAGGTAGTAGGTGGCCGCGCTCAGCGTCCGGCGTATCAGGAAGTTGGTGTTCCCCTTCAGATCAAAGTTGCCCTCCACCAGCCGCCCGGTCCCGTTGCTGGTGATGGCGGTGGTGCCGTTGCTCTGCAGGAGGGTGCCCTTGGTATTGGTGGGCCCGCTGCTGCGCAAGATGACGTCCGTGGAGGAGCCGATGACCAGCTTGTAGTAGTCGACGTCGGAGGATGAGTCCAGGGCCGCCTCGTAGGCGCCGCCCAGCGACAGGGTCGGGGCGCTGGACGTGCCCGTGGACTCCGTCCGCGACTCCACCCGCAGGACGTAGTCCCCGCCGATGCGGGAGAAGTCCCGTATTTCCAGATACCACGTCCCCGTGCCAACAGCGCGAATGATCTTGAAGTTCAGCGTCGCGTCGTCGTGGTCGCTGTCGTCGTTGCTGAAACGGGTGCCATTGGTGCTATTGCGCAGATAGCCACGGGTGTCCGCGTCGCCCGTGGTGTGGACGACCAGCTCCGCCGCGGTGCCGATGTTCAGGCGGAACCAGTCCCTGTCGCCGTTGCCGGTGAGGTGCCCGTGGATGGGCCAGTTGAGGGGGATGGTGGGGGCCTGCGCCAGGTCATTGGGGAAGTCGGCGGGAAGCCCCGTGGCGGTGGCGGACCAGGCGCCGTTGCCATTGGCCGTGACCGCCCGCACCTGCACGTCGTAGCCCACGTCGTTGGTGAGCCCGGTTACGGTGTGGGTGCGCGCCGAGGCGGAGGTGGTGGCGGCGCTCACCACCGTCCAGTTGGCGTCGGCGGCCTTGTCGGCGGCGTCGCTGCGGATGTGGCGCACGCCGTACCCGGTGACCATGGCCGGCGGCGTGGTGGGCGCTCTCCACGACACCCTGAGCGCCCTCTCCTCCGCCCGCACCGTAGTGATGGACGGCGCCGCCGTGGCCGCCGTGGCCGGCGTCCCCACGGCCGTCTCCGACCAGCTCCCGTCCGTGGTGTTCCGGACGGCCCGCACCTGCACGTCGTAGGACGTGCCGTCTGTGAGCCCGGAGATGGTATAGGACGGGGCGCCGCTGGCGGCGGTCCAGGCGTCGTCCTTCACCGTCCAGTTGCTGTCCCCCTTGTTCGTTGCGCTGCTCGCGATGTGGCGCACGTCGTAGGCGGTCACGCCCGCGGCGTCGTCAATGGTCCAGGTCACCCTCAAGACGGTGCTGGCGGGGTTGGCGGCGGTGATGACGGGGAGATCGGTGGGTCGGCCGTGGCCGTGGATGGTCAGCGACCAGGAGAGGAGGACGCCGTCGTTGCCCGCCGCGCGGTCCCGGATCCGCAGCGTCCACGTGCCCGACGGGTCCTCGCCCAGATGCCGCGCCGTCCCGAGCCGGACCCCGCCCCGAATGGCCTCCGGCGGCGCCGAGGCCCCGTATTCCGCCAGGCGCGAGACGGCGCCGGAGGGGGATACCAGCTCGATGTCCACATCCCGGAAGGCGGGGTGCCGCATCACCGCCTCCACCTCCACGAACTCCACGAACTCCACTCCGGGCTCGACCGAGACAGTGCTTTCGGCATATGCGGCGCTCCGGGGAATGGCCAGGTCCAGGTTCCCGTCGGAGGCGGCTTCCACCGTTCGCAGCGGCGGCGGCGCGGTCCAGCCCACCGCCAGGTCCACCGCGGCCTTGGCGTCAACCACCCCGAAGCCGTAGCTCCGGTTGAAGTTGTAGCGCTCCGTGGTGGAGCCGTGCTTCAGGGCACCCATGGACCAGCCCGGAGCCGTTGGGGCGTTCTTCCGTGCCGAGGCCGCCAGGATGAGCTTGACGTCCCGCCACGTCAGGGCGGGGTTGGCCTTGCGGACCAGCGCCGCCACCCCGGCCACGGCCGCTGCCGCCGCCCCCGTGCCGCCAGCCTCCTGGGTGTAGCGGTCGTAGGGCTCCGTCGTTGCGATTCCCGGGCGCGGGTTCCGGG